>NZ_JAJONC010000001.1:0-3816059 GCF_024700035.1 Aquincola sp. J276 | reverse complement strand
CCAAGCTGGAGAAGTACGGCCTGATGCCGTCCGACGTGGCTACCGCCATCAATGCGCAGAACGCGCAGGTCTCGGCCGGCCAGCTGGGCGCGCTGCCCGCCACGCCGGGCCAGATGCTCATCGCCACCATCACCGCGCGCAAGCTGCAGACGGTGGAGCAGTTCCAGAACGGTGCTCAAGAGCAGCCCTGACGGCGCGCTGGTGCTGATGAAGGACGTGGCCCGGTGGAGTTGGGCGCCGAGAACCTCACCATCACCACGCGGCTCAATGGCCAGCCGCCCGCCGGCTTCCGCGTCATCCTTGTCCAGCGGCGCCAATGTGCTGGACGTGGCCGAGGCGGTCAAGGCCATGATCGAGGAGCTGCGGGCCCAACTTCCCGCCCGGCCTGACGCCGGTGCTCAACTACGACACCACGCCCTTCATCAGCGCTTCCATCGACGAGGTGGTCAAGGCGCTGTTCGAGGCCATGCTGCTGGTGGTGCTGGTGATGTTCGTGTTCCTGCAGAACCTGCGGGCCACGCTGATCCCGGCGATCGCGGTGCCGGTGGTGCTGCTGGGCACCTTCGGCGTGCTGGCGGCCTTCGGCTACTCGATCAACACGCTGACGATGTTCGGCCTGGTGCTGGCCATCGGCCTGCTGGTGGACGACGCCATCGTGGTGGTAGAAAACGTCGAGCGGGTGATGCGCGAGGAGGCGCCGCCCGCGCTGGAGGCCACGCGCAAGTCGATGGAAGAGATCACGCCGGCGCTGGTGGGCATTGCGCTGGTGCTGTCGGCGGTGTTCATCCCGATGGCCTTCTTCGGCGGCTCCACCGGCGTGATCTACCGCCAGTTCTCCATCACCATCGTGTCGTCCATGGTGCTGTCGGTGCTGGTGGCGCTCACGCTCACGCCGGCGCTGTGCGCCACCTTCCTCAAGCCGCATCCGCATGGCGAGGGTGGCGAAGGCACGCCGCGCCGCGGCCCGCTGGGCCTGCTGGACCGCCTGTTTGCGCGCTTCAACCGTGGCTTCGACCGCACCGCCGACAGCTACCAGCGCGGCATCGGCGGCATCATCAAGCGGCCCAAGCGCATGCTGGTGGTGTACCTGGCCATCGCCGCCGGCATGGCACTGCTGTTCGCGCGGCTGCCCACTCCTTCCTGCCCGACGAGGACCAGGGCATCCCGCGGGCGCAGATCGCGCTGCCGCCCGGCGCCACCGCCGAGCGCGTGCGCAGGCCGTGCTGCGCGAGGTGGAGGCCTATTTCGCGCAGCAGCCCGACGTACTCACCTTCGGCTCGGTCAGCGGCCTGGATGGCGACCAGGCTCCGGCCTGCGCCTTCCTGCGCCTGAAGGACTGGAGCGAGCGGCCCAAGCCCGAGCAGAGCGCCTCGGCCATCGCCCGCAAGGCCTAGCAGCGACCTGTCGCGCATCCGCGATGCGCAGATCCTCGTGGTGCTGCCGCCGGCGGTGCGCGGCCCGTTTCCAACGCCGGCTTCAACTTCTTCCTGAAGGACGTCAACGGCCTGGGGCACGAGGCGCTGCAGCGCGCACGCCAGCAGTTCGTCGACCTGGCGGCGCAGCGCAGCGAGCTCGCGCACCCGCGCCAACGGCCTGGACGACACCGCCGAGTTCGTGGTGGACATCGACGACCGCAAGGCCGGCGCGCTGAGCCTGGCCACCGCCAACATCAACAGCACCCTGTCCAGCGCCATGGGCGGCACCTACATCAACGACTTCCTGGAGAACGGCCGCGTCAAGCGCGTGTACATGCAGGGCGATGCACCCTTCCGCATGGCACCCGACGACTACCGCCAATGGACGGTGCGCAACAACGAGGGCCGCATGGTGCCCTTCAGCGCCTTCGCCAGCCACCGCTGGGGCTTCGGCTCGCCGCAGCTGCAGCGCTCACAACGGCAGCCCGGCCGAGGAGATGGTGGGCGACGCAGCGGTGGGCGTGAGCTCGGGCACCGCGATGAACATCGTCGAGGACCTGGTGAAGGAGCTGCCGCCCGGCATCGCGCTGGACTGGACCGGCGCCTCCTTCCAGGAGCGGCTGTCGAGTACGCAGGCGCCGCTGCTGGCCGCGGTGTCCATCCTGTTCGTGATTCCTGTGCCTGGCGGCGCTGTACGAGAGCTGGTCGGTGCCTTTCTCGGTGATCCTGGTGGTGCCGCTCGGGCGTGCTGGGGGCGCTGCTGTTCACCTCCGCCCGCGGGCTGACCAACGACGTGTACTTCCAGGTGGGCCTGCTCACCACGCGGTGGGCTTGTCGTGCAAGAACGCGATCCTGATCGTGGAATTTGCCAAGCAGCTGCAGGAGCAGGGCAAGTCGGTGGTGGAAGCCACGCTGGCCGCGGTGCGGCTGCGGCTGCGGCCCATCCTGATGACCTCGCTGGCCTTCGGCTTCGGCGCCCGCCGCTGGCCATCGGCACCGGCGCCGGCGCGCGGAGGCCGCCAGTCCATCGGCACCGCGGTGCTGGGCGGCATGGCGGTGGGCACGGCGCTGGGCATCTTCTTCGTGCCGCTGTTCTTCGTGTGCATCCGCAGCTTCTTCGCCAGAGCGGCTGCCCGTGCCGAAGCCACGCCGCCGGCCAAGCTGGAAGGGAGCCACGCATGGATCGGCTGACCCTGCTCCCCGCGGCCCTGGCCGCCGCGCTGCTGGCCAGCGGCTGCGCCAACCTGGCGCCGCCCTACAGCCGGCCCGCGGCACCGCCTAAGTCCAGCCGACTGGTCGGCCGCGGTGCGCCGGGCACCGTGCCGGCGGCCAGCGCCGCAGGACGTGCCTGCCGCATCGGCCCCCACATCACCCGCTGCGCCCAACCAGGCCAATGCGCCGGGGCCGACCGTGGCGGCCGATGCCGCCGCCGCGCTCGCCTGGCGCGAGTTCTTCACCGAGCCGCGGCTGCGCAGCACCATCGAGCTGGCGCTGGCCAACAACCGCGACCTGCGGGTGGCCGCGCTCAACATCGAGCGGGCGCGCGCGCAGTTCCGCATCCAGGAGGCGGCCGGCCTGCCCGCCGTCAATGCCACCGGCAGCGGCAACAACCAGCGCCAGCCGGCCAGCGTGTCAGCGAGCGGCGAGGCGCGCACCACCAGCACCTACAGCGCGCAGCTGGCCATCTCGGCCTACGAGCTGGACTTCTTCGGCCGCGTGCGCAACCTCAGCGACGCGGCGCTGCAGACCTTCTTTCCACCGAGCACAACCGCCGCACCACGCAGATCGCGCTGGTGGCCGACACCGCCACCGCCTGGCTCAACCTGGCCGCCGACCAGCAGCGGCTGCTGCTGGCCCGCCAGACGCTGAAGGCCCGGCAGGACGCCTACGACCTGACGCGCCGCGCCTACGAGCTGGGCGGCCAGTCGGGCCTGACGCTGGCACAGGCGCAGACCACGGTGGACAGCGCCCGGGTGGACGTGGCCGCCTCTCACCACGCAGGTGCAGCAGTCCCGCAATGCGCTGGAGCTGCTGGCCGCGGGCCCGGTGCCGACGGCGCTGCTGCCCGACGGCGCCATCGAGCGCCCGGTGGCCGCCCTCGTGGAGCTGCCGGCCGCGCTGCCCTCCAGCGTGCTGCAGCAGCGGCCCGACGTGATGGCCGCCGAGAGCCTGCTGCGTGGCACCCAGGCCAGCATCGGCGCGGCACGGGCGGCCTTCTTCCCGCGTATCACGCTCACGGCGGCGGCCGGCGTGGCCAGCGACGAGCTGTCGGCGCTGTTCGGTGGCGGCAACGGCGCTTGGAGCTTCGTGCCCTCGATCAGCCTGCCCATCTTCAATGCCGGCAGCAACCAGGCCAACCTGGACGTGGCCACCGCCCAGCGCGACATCCAGCTGGCCACCTACGAGAAGACGCTGCAGGTGGCCTTCCGCGAGGGTTGCCGATGCGCTGGCCCAGCGCAGCACGCTGGCCGAGCGGCTGGCCTCGCAGCAGTCGCTCACCGAGGCCACCGGCCGCACGCTGCTTTGTCTCAGGCGCTGTTCCGCAGCGGTGCCTACAGCTTCCTGGAAGTGCTGGATGCGCAGCGTTCGCTCTACACCGCGCAGCAGGCGCTGATCACGCTGCGGCTGGCCGAGCAGGCCAACCGGCTCACGCTGTACCGGGTGCTGGGCGGCGGCTGGCGGGGAGGGCACGGGCGGTTGAAGGCCACGCGCGGCGCGGGCGGTGCTTTACACCGCGCCAACCTCGGCGTTTCCGGCTTGGCTTAGCATTTCGCCCATGTTCCGCACCGCCTCATTGCGCGTCCGTCCGTTGCAGTCGTCCCCTGGTCGCGGCCCTGCTGGCCGTGGCGCTGCTGGCCAGCGGCTGCGCCGCCACGCAGAAGCAGCGCCACACCACCTACGAGACCTTCCAGTCGGACGACACGCATGCACGCCGTTTCGACGTCAGCGATGCGCAGGCCCGCGAGGCTGCGCGGCGCGCGCTGCTCAGCCAGGGCTACCTGCTGGGCCAGGCGAAGAACGACTTCGTCAACGGCCGCAAGAACTTCCAGCCCGAGCGCGAGACGCATGGGAGATCGACCTGCGGGTGGTGTGCACCCCGAGGGCGGCGACAACACGACGGCGGTGGTGTTCGTCAGCGCGCTGCAGGACCGCTACACGCTGAAGAAGAGCAGCACCTCGGCCAGCCTGGGCGTGGGCGCCATCGGCCCGCTGTCGCTGCCGTTTTCCGCCAGCGACGACTCGATGGTGAAGGTGGCCAGCCAGACCATCGCCGACGCGGTGGTTCTACGAGCGCTTCTTCGCGCTGATCGACCGCTACATCGACCGCACCGGCCCCACGCCTGCCACCGCCGCCTCGGCGGCCGCGGCCGACCACTGAAGCCGCCACCGATGCGACGCCGCCCGTTGGCCCGAGCCGCCGCCGCGCTGGCCGGGGCCCTCGGGCTGCTGGCCTTGATCCTGGCCCTGAACACCTGGCGCCAGCCCTCGCGCCAGGTGGCGGTGCTGGCCGTGGCGCTGGTGGCGGTGGATGCGTAGGCCGTGGCCGGCCGCCTGGCCGCCGCGGTGCGGCTGCGCACCGTGTCCGTCGACGGCCAGCCCGATGCAGCCGCGGCCGAGTTCCTGAAGCTGCACGACTGGCTGGCCGCCAGCTATCCGCAGGCCCACGCCGCGCTGCGCCGGGAGACCGTGGGCGGCTACAGCCTGCTCTACACCTGACGGGCACCGATGCCGGCGCGCGGCCGATGATGCTGATGGCCCACCAGGACGTGGTGCCCATCGCACCCAACACCGAGCGCGACTGGCAGGCCGAGCCCTTCGCCGGCACGGTCCGCGACGGCTTCGCGGGCCGCGGCGCCTGGGACGACAAGGGCAACCTGGTGGCGATGATGGAAGCGGTGGAGCTGCTGGCACGCCAGGGCTTCCGCCCGCGCTACACGCTGTACCTGGCCTTCGGCCATGACGAGGAGACCGGCGGCGAGCGGGGGTGCCGCGCAGATCGCCGCGCTGCTGAAGTCGCGCGGCGTGCGGCTGGACTTCGTCATCGACGAAGGCCTGCTCATCACCGACGGCGTGCTCAAGGGCCTGGATGCCCGCTGGCGCTGGTGGGCGTGGCGGAGAAGGGCTACGTCAACCTGCAGCTGACCACGCATGGCACGCCCGGGCATGCGTCGATGCCGCCGCCGGCCACGGCCATCGGCACGCTGGCGCAGGCGCTGCAGCGCATCGAATCGCAGCCGATGCCGGCCGGCATCCGCGGCGTGGCGGCGGAGATATTCGCGCGCATCGCGCCGGAGATGTCGGCGCCGATGCGGGTGGTGCTGTCCAACCCAGGGCTGTTCGGCCCGCTGGTGCGCCACCAGCTGGAGCAGGGGCCCCAGCACCAATGCGATGCTGCGCAGCACCAGCGCGCTGACGGCGGTGGCCGCCGGCAACAAGGCCAATGTGCTGCCGGGCGAGGCCACCGCCAACGTCAACGTGCGGCTGCTGCCGGGCGACACCGTGGCCGCGGCGGTGGACCATGCGCGCCAGGTGGTGGCGAATCCGGCGGTGGAGGTGGCGACGGCGCCGGGCATGCAGTCGGAAGCCTCGCCGGTCTCGCCCGTCGAGTCACCGAGCTACCGGCTGGATCGAACGCACCGTGCGCGAGCTGTTTCCGGGCACGGTGGTGGCGCCAGGGCTGATGATCGGCGCCACCGACTCACGCCACCTGCTAGGTCTGGCGGACCAGGTCTACCGCTTCTCGCCGGTGCGTGCCCGGGCCGAGGACCCGCCGCGCTTCCACGGCATTAACGAGCGCATCTCCACCAGCAACCTGGCCGAGCTGGTGGCCTTCTACCACCGGCTGCTGGTGGCCGATGCGCAGGCCGGCTTGCAGGCCGGCGTCCAACCGGTCAGGTGACCACCGTCGGCGTCTTGCGGCCGGTGATCTCGGCGATGCGGGCCACGTTGCGCGCCACTGCGATCAGCGGCGCCAGCGCGGCCTGGGTGTCCTCGCCCTGCCGGGCCACGTCGGCCTCGTAGCGCTCCAGGTACACCCGCAGCGTGGCGCCTTCGGTGCCGGTGCCCGACAGGGCGCACCACCACCCGCGAGCCATCGTCGAACAGGATGCGCACGCCCTGCTTGGCCGACTTGCTGCCGTCCACCGGATCGACGTAGCCGAAGTCGTCGGCCTGCCTCACCCGCCGGCCTTCCAGCACCTGGCCGGCCAACTGCGGCAGGGTTGCGCGCGCAGGCCGCTCATCAGCTTGTCGGCCGCGGCGGTGTCGATGCCTTCGTAGTCGTGGCGGGAGTAGTAGTTGCGGCCGTACTGCGCCCAGTGCGACCGCACCAGCTGCTCCACCGACTGGCCGGTGGCCGCCAGCACGTTGAGCCAGAACAGCACCGCCCACAGGCCGTCCTTCTCGCGCACGTGGTCGGAGCCGGTGCCGTAGCTCTCCTCGCCGCACAGCGTCACCTTGCCGGCGTCCAGCAGGTTGCCGAAGAACTTCCAGCCGGAGGGCGTCTCGTAGCAGGGCACGCCCAGCGCCGCGGCCACGCGGTCGGCGGCCATCGAGGTGGGCATGGAGCGGGCGATGCCGGCGATGCCCTCGGCATAACGCGGCGCCACCGTGGCATGCGCGGCCAGCAGGGCCAGGCTGTCCGACGGCGCCACGGGGAAGTTGCGGCCCACGATCATGTTGCGGTCGGCATCGCCGTCCGACGCAGCGCCGAAGTCGGGCGCGTCGGCCGCCGCCATGTGGGCGATCAGGTCCTCGGCATTCACCGGGTTGGGGTCGGGATGCAGGCCGCCGAAGTCCTCCTTCGGCTCGGCGTTCACCACCGTGCCGGCGGGCGCGCCCAGCACGCCTTCGATCAGCGCCCTGGCATAGGGGCCGCCCACCGCCCACATGGCGTCGTAGCGCATGCGGAAGCCGCCGGCAAACAGCTTGCGGATGGCATCGAAGTCGAAGCACTCGGCCATCAGCGCGGCATAGTCGGCCACCGGGTCGATGACCTCCACCACCATGCCTTCGATGCGCCGCTCGCCCAGGGTGTCGATGTCGATGTCGGCCGCGTCGCTGATGCGGTACTGCGTGATCTGCTGCGTGCGGGCGTGGATGCCGTCGGTGATCTTCTCGGGCGCCGGGCCGCCGTTGCCCACGTTGTACTTGATGCCGAAGTCGCCATCGGCGCCGCCCGGGTTGTGGCTGGCCGACAGCACGATGCCGCCATAGGCACCGCGGGCGCGGATCACGCAGCTGGCCGCGGGCGTGGACAGGATGCCGCCCTGCCCCAGCAGCACGCGCCCGAAGCCATGGGCCGCCGCCATGCGCAGGATGACCTGCACCGCCTGGCGGTTGTGGAAGCGGCCGTCACCCCCAGCACCAGCGTGCTGCCCTGCGCCCCCTCCAGGCCGTCGAACAGCGCCTGCACGAAGTTCTCGAGATAACGCGGCTGCTGGAAGACGGTGACCTTCTGCGCAGCCCGGGAGGTGCCCGGTTTCTGTCCGTCGAATGGTTGGGTGGTGTGGGTGACGATGGTCATGGAAGCTCCTGGACCCGGGCCTGGAATGGACTGCGTGGCGTCCGGTGTCGTCGATTGTGAGGGGGCCGCCCGGCGAAGCCTGGCTTGAGCAAACGGCAAGCCCGTGCGCGGGCAGCGGCATGGTGCGGCGGCTAGGATCGGTGCCCCTTTCCATGCCGCCTTCCTGGCCGCCACGCAGGTTACATGCTCGTATCGGATGGTCTGCCCCCGCCCGCCCGCACCCATGCCATGGCCGCCATCATCCTGGGGCTGGTGCTGGCGGTGCTGGACGGCACCATCGTCAACCTCGCGCTGCCCGGCATCGCCCGCGACCTGAACGCCACCGCCGCGCAGGCGGTGTGGGTGGTCAACGGCTACCAGCTGGCCACGCTGGCGCTGCTGCTGCCGCTGGCCACGCTGGGCGACCGCATCGGCTACCGCCGCGTGTACTTCGCCGGCGTGGCGGTGTTCACCGCCGCATCGCTGGCCTGCCTGCTTAGCGGCAGCCTGTGGGCGCTGGCGCTGGCGCGCGTGGTGCAGGGCATGGGCGCGGCCGGGATCATGAGCGTCAACACCGCGCTGGTGCGGCAGATTTACCCCAAGGCGATGCTGGGCCGCGGCGTGGCCATCAACTCGCTGACGGTGGCCGGCGCCTCGGTGGCCGGGCCGACGGTGGCGGCGGCCATCCTCTCGGTGGCGCCCTGGCCGGCGCTGTTCGTGCTGAACATCCCGCTGGGGCTGCTGGTCATCTTCCTGGGCTACCGGGTGCTGCCGCACAACCCGGCGCCCACGCCGGAACATCCCGCGCCGGCCGCGCCCGCGCCGCTGGACGTGCTGCTCAACATCGCGATGTTCAGCCTGGTGTTCCTGGGCGCCGACCTGCTGGGCGCCCGCCACGGCGCTGCCGGCGGCAGCCTGGCGCAGGGCCTGGGGCTGCTGGGGGCCGGGCTGTTGCTGGGCGCCTTCTACCTGCGCCGGCAATGGCACCAGCCGGCGCCGCTGATGCCCATCGACCTGCTGCGCATCCCGCTGTTCAGGCTGTCCATCGGCACCTCGGTGTGCGCATTCGCGGCGCAGATGCTGGCCTTCATCGCGCTGCCCTTCCTGCTGCTGGACGGCCTGGGCCGCAGCCACCTGGCGGCCGGGCTGCTCATCACCGCCTGGCCGCTGGCCATTGTGGTGGTGGCACCCATTGCCGGGCGGCTGATCGGCCGCTTCCACAACGGGCTGCTGGGCGGCATCGGCCTGGCGCTGATGGCCCTGGGCCTGGGGCTGCTGGCGGCGCTGCCGGCCGTCCCGTCGGATGCCGACATCGTCTGGCGCATGCTGCTGTGCGGCGCGGGCTTCCGGGCTGTTCCAGTCACCCAACAACCACACCATCGTCACCTCGGCGCCGCCGCGGCGCTCGGGCGCGGCCAGCGGCATGCTGGGCACCGCGCGGCTGACGGGGCAGACGCTGGGCGCGGTGCTGCTGGCTGGCATCTTCAGCCTGCTGGGCGCGCAGGACGGCCGCGGGGCAGTGGTTGCGCTAACCCTGGCGGCCGGCTTCGCGGCCGCGGCGGGACTGCTCAGCCTGCTGCGTGTGCGGCACGCCGGCTGAAGCCCGCCGCGGTTGGCGGCTTCAGTGCAGGGCCGGCTCGGGCACTGCGCGGGGCTGCGCCGGCCGGGCCCGCAGGGCCACCAGCGCCTCCACCCGGCGCAGCAGCTCGCGGTCGTTCCAGGGCTTGCGGAACAGGCCGTAGAGGCCCTGGCAGTCTCGCACATGGGCCTGCAGCTCGTCATGGCCGGTGATGGCGATGATGGGCAGGTCCTCGGTCTCCAGGCTGCCCTGCACGCTGGCGATCAGCTCCAGACCGCCCATGTTCGGCATCTCCAGGTCGGTGATCAGCAGCGAGAAGAACTCGCCCGGCAAGGCTGCCAAGGCCTGCTGTCCGTCATGGGCCAGCACCACGCGGTAGCCGGCGCCTTCCAGCAGCTTGCGCAGCTTGGCGCGCACCACGGCGGAATCGTCGACGACGAGCAGCGCGGGGGCCGGTGCGGGCGGGGCTGCCGGCGCGGGGCGCGGGGTCGCCACGAGTGGCGCGCGGCTGGCGGCCGGCGCGGCGGCATGGGGAATCACCTCCGCCGGGCGTGCCCGCCGGGCGATGCCCTCGGTGCGCGAGCCGGCGCTCGGCGGCGCATGGCCGTCGGCGCCGTCCTTGCGGCCCAGCAGCAACAGCAACACCAGCAAGGCCGCCGCGATCAGCGTGGGCACCAGGTAGGGGCCGAAGGCGTTCCAGGCCTGGGACCAGAACAGGTCGAGCGGCGGCAGTCGGACATTCATGACAACGATCCCGAAGACGGCAGGGTGGCCTGTTACTTCGGCGCGGCCAGGCCGGCGCTTGAGACGCTTCGCACATGCACCGCCGCGGTGCGCGGCAGAAGGCAATCCCCTCAAGGTCGGGGTCGACGCCCCGGTTCGCATGGCCTTCAATCGCGGGTCCGCTGCCGAAACCGCCGCCTCACGTGAAGTACGTCATTCCACGCCTCCCCGTCCGTGCCGCTGGCCGCGGTGCGGCGCTGCGCGTGCTGGCCGGCACCGTGCTGCTGGTCGCGGCCGCGGCGGCGCAGGCCATGGCCGCGTCTGGGCAGGCGGCGGCGCCGGGCGCCGACGAGGAGCTGGTGGCCATGCTGCGTGCCGACGCCCAGCGCCACGAGACCGGCAACGGCCTGCCGCGCGATCCCGGCTTCGCCGCCGCGCTGTACTGCCGCGCCGCCAAGCTGGGCGATGCCGAATCGCAGTTCCACCTCGGCTGGATGTACGCCCACGGCCGCGGCGTGGAGCGCCAGGACGGCTGGGCCGCCTGGCTGTTCGAGGCCGCCGCCGCACAGGGCATTCCGCAGGCCCCCAACCAGCTGCGGCTGCTGGGCGGCGCCGCGCCGGTGCAGCCCGAGTGCCTGAAGGACCCGCCGCCGCCGATGGTCGATCCCGCCGTGGCCGCCGCGGCGGAAGCGGCCGCGGCCTCCGCCGCCGCCATCGAGCGCCTAAAGGCCAGCTCGCCCCAGCCCATCGTCGAGATGGTGATGAAGATGGCGCCCGAGTTCGACGTCAACCCAGGGCTGGCGCTGGCCATCATCAAGGCGGAGTCCAACTTCGATGCGCAGGCGCTGTCGCCCAAGAACGCGATGGGCCTGATGCAGCTGATCCCCGAGACCGCCGAGCGCTTCCGGGTGAAGAACGCCTTCGACCCCAAGCAGAACATCCGCGGCGGGCTGGCGTACCTGCGCTGGCTGCTGGCCTACTTCGAGGGCGACGTGAGCCTGGTGGCCGCCGCCTACAACGCTGGCGAAGGCACGGTCGAGCGCTACCAGGGCGTGCCGCCCTACAACGAGACCCGCGCCTATGTGAAGCGGGTGCTGGGCGTGGTGGGCGCGCTGGCCCATCCGTTCGACGCACGGGTGACGCAGCCGTCGCCGCGGCTGCAGAAGATCCGCACCGCCGCACAGCCCTGAGCCGGCGCCGCCGCGCCGCGCCATAAGCGGGGCTTATGCCCTGCGGGCAATTCACGATGCCGCAGGTGGAACGGGGTCCCTAGCATCGGGGCTCGTTGTTCACCCGCCCCTGTCGGCACCGAAAGGATCTCCCGCATGCGCACTTCGTCCCGCCTGGCCCTTGCCATCGCCACCGCCGCCGCGTTGTGCGGCACCGCCGGTGCCCAGACCCCGCTCACGCTCGACAAGATCAAGGCCAGCGGCGCCATGACGGTGTCGTACCGCGAGTCGTCGATCCCCTTCTCCTACCTCGGCGGCGACACGCAGCCGGTAGGCTTCGGCTGGGAGATTTGCCAGCGCGTGGTGGCCGAGGTGAAGAAGGCCACCGGCCGTGCCGACCTGAAGGTCAACACCCAGGCCGTGACCTCGCAGAACCGCATTCCGCTGCTGGCCAACGGCACCATCGACATCGAGTGTGGCTCCACCACCAACAATTCGGACCGCGGCAAGCAGGTGGCCTTCGCCATCAACTACTTCTACACCGGCACGCGATTCCTGGTGAAGGCGGATTCGGGCATCAAGTCCATCGCCGACCTGAAGGGCAAGAAGGTGGTGTCCACCACCGGCACCACCAACTACCAGTTGCTGCGCCGGCTCAATACCGAGCAGAACCTGGGCTTCGAGCTGCTGGCCGCCAAGGACCATGCCGAGTCCGCGCTGATGGTGCAGAGCGGCCGCGCCGAGGCCTTCGGCATGGACGACATCCTGCTGTACGGCCTGCGTGCCGGCGCGCAGAACCCGGCCGAGCTGGCCGTGGTGGGCGAGGCGCTGCAGGTGGAGCCCTACGCCATCATGGTGCGCAAGGACGACGCGCCCTTCAAGAAGCTGGTGGACGACACCCTGGCCGGCATGATGAAGAGCGGCGAATTCGAGACGCTCTACAAGAAGTGGTTCCAGTCGCCGATCCCGCCGAAGGGCATCAACCTGGCCGCCCCGATGAGCAAGGAGCTGGCCGACAACCTCAAGGCCCTGTTGGACAAGCCGGCCCTGTGAGCGCGTGATGAGCGAAGGCCTGGGCGTGGTGGGGGTGCTGGGCGGCATGGGGCCGCTGGCCACCATCGACTTCATGCGCAAGATGATCGAGGCCACGCCCGCCACCACCGACCAGGAGCATGTGCCGGTGGTGGTGAGCAGCATCCCGCAGGTGGCCGACCGCACCGCCGCCTTCCGCGGCGAGGGCGATTCACCGCTGGCCGCGATGGTGGCCAGCGGGCGCCGCCTGGTGGATGCCGGTGCCGGCCTGGTGGTGATGCCCTGCAACACCGCCCACCTGTGGTGGGAGGCGCTGGCGCCCGCACTGGGCCTGCCGATGCTGCACCTGGTGGATGCGGCGCTGGCCGAATGCGTGCAGCGCATCGGCCGCGGCGCGCGCATCGGCCTGCTGGCCACCGACGCCACCATCGCCTCCGGCCTCTATCCCAACCGCACGCCCGAGGGCAGCGGCCTGCAGTGGCTGATGCCCACCGCAGCCGAGATGCTGCAGGGCGTGATGCCCGGCATCGGCGCGGTCAAGTCGGGCCGGCTGCCCGAAGCCCGCGCGCTGCTGCAGCCGGTGGCCGAGGCCCTGGCGCGTCGCGGTGCGCAGGCGCTGGTGCTGGGCTGCACCGAGATCCCGCTCGTGGTGGACGAACGCTCGGCACCGGTGCCGGTGATCGACGCCACCGACGCGCTGGCCCGCCAGGCCATGGCCTGGTCGATGGCCCAGCGCGTCGCCATGACCGCCTGAGGAGCCCTGCGATGACAAGCCCGACCGCCCTGGCGGGGCCGCGCCATGCCTGCGTCATCGGCGCCGGCATCGTGGGCGCGGCCACCGCCCATGCCCTGGCCGAGCGCGGCTGGCGCGTGACGCTGGTGGACGCCCATGCCCAGCCCGGCCGCGGCGAAAGCCTGGGCAACGGGGCGCAGCTGAGCTACAGCTATGTGGAGCCGCTGGCCACGCCCGACGCACTGAAGAACCTGCCCAAGTGGTTGCTGCTGCCGGACAGCCCGCTGCGCTGGCGGCCGCAGCCGCGCTTCAGCCATGCCCGCTGGCTGAGCGAGTTCGTCGCGGCCTGCCAGTGGCCCACCGTGCGCCGCACCAGCGAGCAGCTGCTGTCGCTGGCCGAGGAGAGCCGCCGCACGCTGCACCGCTGGCTGGCCGCCTTGCCGGGCAGCGCCGAGGCCACGCGCCATACGCAGACCGGCAAGCTGGTGATCTACCGCAAGCCCGAGGCGCTGGCCGGCGTGCAGCGGCAGATCGAGTGGCAGCGTGCCTGGGGCTGCGCGCAGGCCATCGTCGGCGCCGACGAAGTGCGGCGGTTGGAGCCCGCACTCGCGGCCACCGGCGGCGGGCCCATCGCCTTCGGCGTGTGGACGGCCACCGAGGAAGTGATCGACGCCGCCCGGCTGGCCGTGCTGCTGGCCCAGGCCAGCGGTGCCACGCTGCGGCTGGGCCGCCCGGTGCAGCGGCTGGTGCGTGATGCCGCCGGCCGCGTGGTGGCGGCCGAGCTGGCGGGCGGCGAGCGCATCGAGGCCGACGCCATCGTGATGGCGGCCGGCCCGGCCACGGTGCAATTGCTCAAGCCGCTGGGCGCACGGCCGCCCATCGAGCCGATCAAGGGCTACAGCGTCTCATTGCCGATCGTGGACGACGCCGCCGCGCCGCGCGTGAGCATCACCGACAACGGCCGAAAGCTCGTCCATGCCCGGCTGGGCGACCGGCTGCGCGTGGCGGGCTTTGCCGAGCTGATCGGCATGAGCCGCGTGCTGCCGCCAGCGCGCATCGAGGCGCTGTGCCAGTCGGTGCGGGAGACCTTCCCCGGCGCCTGCAGCTTCGACGATCCGCAGCCCTGGACCGGCCTGCGGCCGGCCACGCCGAGCGGCCGGCCGCAGGTGGGCGCCACCCGCTGGCCCGGGCTGTGGGTCAACGCCGGCCATGGCGCGCTGGGCCTTACCCTGTCCTGCGGCAGCGCCAGCCTGCTGGCCGATTTGATGGAGGGCCGCGAGCCGGCGGTGGATCCGACAGCGTTCCGGGTGACGGGCTGAGCGCCGTGCTCAGGCGGCCGGCTCGTCGCGCTGGATCAGCGCCCGGCTGTACCGGAGAAATTCGTCGAGGTGGTCGCGGATGATGGCCACCGTGATCGGCAACTGAAGCTTCTGGTACTCGTGCACCGCGATGTTGCGGAAGCCGACCATGCGCTTCATCGCGTCCGCCAGCGCCACATCGATATGGCCGGCCCGAGCCAGCAGGTCGAAGACCTGACGCGCACTCTGCGGCAGGCCAAGTTGGTCGCGCCGGACCAGGTGCTGCCCCATGTCCAGCGCGGCCTCGCAAGCGCGCTGGATGTTCAGGATGGCGGCGTCCTGGCGGGTGAAATCGGTGGCGAAGCTGTCTGGGCCGCGCTCGTATTCCTCCCGCGCACGGCGCACGCAGCGCTCGATCGCAGCAGCCTTGTTCAGCAGGACCTCATTGGCCATAGACGCTGCCCCGACGAAGGATGTCTGCCATCAGCGGCGCGCGCGCTTCGTCCAGCGCCAGCATCTCGTTCAGCATGGCCGCCTCCCACATCATGACGTCGTCGTCGCGCCGCCACCAGGTCACGCCCGTGGTCAGCACCTGGTGCTGCATCACGGTGGAGGCAGCACGCATGTCCAGCAGGTCGACATGGCAGCCCGCCACGTCCGCCACCTCGCTGGCCAGCGACCACAAGGCCACCGGCTCGGCATAACCCGGCACCAGCACGGCCAGGTCGAGGTCGCTGTCCGCATCGGCGGTGCCCTGGATGCGGCTGCCGAAGGCGTACACCGCCATCAGGTTGGGCAGGCGCTGGCGTAGCAGATGGACGATGGCGTCGGCATTCATGGGCCGCATTGTCGGCCCAGCCGCCGGAGCAGGCCCTGGCGCAGCCCGCTTTTCCGCCCGCCGGCCCGGCCACGGGCGGCCGATGATGCGCACCATGACCCGCGTGTTCATGCTGCGCAGCGATGCACCGACCAAGCCCGCCGCCGGCCAGCCCTGCAACGGCTGCGGCGTGTGCTGCGCGGCCGAGCCCTGCCCGGTCGGCATGCTGGTGAGCCGCCGCCGCACCGGCCGCTGCCGGGCGCTGGTGTGGCAACAGGGCCGCTACCGCTGCGGCATGGTGTCGCACACCGCACGCCACCTGCCTCCGGCCGCTGCGCTGGCTGGCACCGGTGGCCCGGCACATGGCCCTGCGCTGGATTGCCGCCGGCAGCGGCTGCGACAGCCTGGCCGAAGTGCAGCCCACCGACCGCGCCTGAAACCGCCCCGCTGAATCAGGCCGCCGCGCCCGCCGCGGCACCGAAGGCCTCGATGAAATCCGCCACCGGCTGCGGCGAGCGCAGGCCCTGCGGCAGCAGCGCACGCACCTCCACCGGTACCTCGGGCAGCAGCGTGCGCACATGCAGGCTGCGGCTGCGGCTGTCGTGCGCGGTGAAGGAATCGATGATGGCCGGTCCGAAGCCCTGCTCGGCCAGCAGCATCGCGATGTGGTGCGTCTGCACCGTGATGCCCGGCGCCGGCGTGTGGCCCAGCCGGTTCCACTGGTCGGCCAGCATGGCGCCCACCGGGTCGCGCTCGTCGATGCGGATGAAGGGCGTGCGCACCACGTCCTCCAGCGCCACCGTGGTGCGGCGGTCGGCGCGCTCGCCCTGCGGCGTGACGCACACCAGCCGGCCGGTGGCCACCCGCTCCTCATGCACCGCCGGGTGGCCCAGGCTGCCGTAGACGATGCCGACGTCGCCCTCCTGCAGCGCGATGGCGCGGGCGATCTCGCGGGTGTGCAGCGTCTGGATCGACACCGGCCGCTTCGGGTGCCGGCGCCTGAAGCGCTTGAGCGCCGCCGGCAGCACATGCACCGCCAGCGAAGGGACGATCAGGATGCGCAGCTCGCTGTCCTCGCCGCTGCCCAGCGCGGTGGCGATGCGCCGCACCGATTCCAGCTGCGACATCAGCCGCTGCACCTCCGGGTACAGCGACTGCGCCTCGTGCGTGGGCACCAGCCGGTTGCGCTGGCGGGTGAAGAGCGAATAGCCCAGCTGCAGCTCGGCATGCTGCAGCGCCTGGGTGATGGCCGGCTGCGTCACGTGCAGCAGCCGCGCCGCGGCGCTGGCACTGCCGGTGAGCATGATGGCGTTGAAGACCTCGATGTGCTTGAGCCGCATGCGTGTGTGCGCCGATGCCCGCCTCAGCGCCCCAGCTGCCGCACGCGCTGGATGGCCAGCGCGGCGGCGGCGGTGCGGGTCTCGACGCCCAGCTTCTCGTACACCCGTTCCAGGTGCTTCTTCACCGTGGCGGCGCTGGCGCCGAGGATATCGCCCACGTCGCGGTTGGTCTTGCCCTTGACGACCCAGTACAGCACCTCGGCCTCCCGTGCGGTGAGCTTGAAGGCGAGCATCATGCCTTCCAGCATCGCGGCGTCGTTGGCCTCGCGCAGCACGATCAGCCATTCGTCCTCGCCGGTGCTCTCGTGCAGCGTGAAGTGCAGCCGCCGCGCGCCCTGCACCAGCGAGCCGGCCTGCGAGGCGCTGCCCACCGCGCCGGCGGCTACCTGCTGGCGCACCCAGTCCAGCAGCGGCGGCGGTGTCCAGGGGCTGTCGCCGCCGAACCATTGCTGCAGCATCTGCCGCGCCAGCGCGGTCTGCCACACCAGCCGGCCGTCGCCCGCGCGCACCACCAGCGTGGCATGGCCGAAGGCATCGAGCGCACTGCGGGCCTGGTGCGCCTGCCGCGCGTTGTTCACATGGGCCGCCAGCCGGGCCAGCACCTCGCGCGGGCGGATGGGCTTGGTGACGTAGTCCACCCCGCCGGCGGCAAAGGCGGCCAGCACATGCTCGGTCTCGGTCAGGCCGGTCATGAAGACGATGGGGATGGCCGCCGTGGCCGGGTCGGCCTTGAGGCGGCGCGCCACCTCGAAGCCGTCCATGCCCGGCATCATCGCGTCGAGCAGCACGATGTCGGGCTGCGCCTGCGCCGCGCGCTGCAGCGCGCCTTCGCCATGGGTGGCCACCAGCACGGTGTAGCCGCTCTCGTCCAGCGCGTCGTGCAGCATCGACAGGTTGTCGGGCTGGTCGTCGACGATCAGCACCACGTCGCCGGCGGCCCGGTCGAAGGCACTCGTCTGCACTGTCATGACACGTCCGCGGGCCGGGCACCCGGCCGCTCAGAAACTTCCATCGCCAAGCCCTCCCGCACCGCAGTGTGCATGGCATCCAGCTGGAAACCTTGCGCCAGCGCACGCATGCGCGCGACGAAGCGGGCCGAGCCGGCATGCGCGGCCTCGATCTCGTCGAGCTTGCGCACGATGCCGCGCACGTAGCCCAGGCTCACCAGCTTGTCGAGTTCCTCCAGCTGCGCACGCGGCGGCAGGGGCACGCTGCCACCGTCGTCGGGCGGCGGCGCGGCCGGCGCGGCCTCCAGCACCCGCGGCACCGAAGAGGCCGCCGACACGTCGATCCACTGCAGCTGCAGCCGCCGGCCCAGCCAGTCCAGCAGCTCGCCCACCCGCACCGGCTTGACCATGAAGTCCTCGGGCGTGATGCCCACGTCGTTCTCCAGCCCCTTGTCGAAGGCATTGGCCGAGACGATGGCCGCCGGCGCCGCGCTCAGGCCCTGCGCGCGCAGCCGGCGCAGGGTCTCCCAGCCGTCGATGCCGGGCATGGCCAGGTCCATCAGGATGACGTCGGGCGCCAGGCCTTCCACCCGAGCCAGCGCTTCCTCGCCCGAGGCGGCCTGCGCCACCTCGAAGCCCAGCGGCTCCAGCACGCTGGCCAGGAAGCCGCGGTCCAGCTCCTCGTTGTCCACCACCAGCACCTTGCGGCGCGGCCCGACGTAGCCGGTGCGGCGCTGCTGCACGATGGCCGGCATCGCCAGCGCGGCGCGCATCTCCGGCAGGAACAGGCGGATGGTGAACTTGCTGCCCGCGCCCAGCTGGCTCTTGACGGTCATCTCGCCGCCCATCAGGTCGGTCAGCATCTTGGCGATGGTCAGGCCCAGGCCGGTGCCGCCGCTGGCGGACATGCCGGCGGCCGAGCCGCGCATGAAGGGCTCGAACACCCGCTCCAGCTCGGCGTCGCTCATGCCGGGGCCGGAGTCCTCGATCTCGAAGCGCGCCAGCTCCCGCGCCCAGGTCACGCGGAAGGCCACGCGGCCCTGCGCGGTGAACTTCACCGCATTGCCCAGCACGTTGATCAGGATCTGCCGCAGCCGCTTCTCGTCGGCGCGCACCACGTCGGGCAGGCTGTCGGCGATCTGCGGCTCGAAGGCGATGCCCTTGCCGGCGGCCTGCAGCTCGAACAGGCGCGACAGCTCGTGCACGCACTCGCGGAAGCGCATCGGCTGCGGGCTGAGGTTGAACTTGCCGCCCTCGATGCGCGCGATGTCCAGCGTGCCCTCGATCAGGCTCAGCAGGTGGTCGCCGCCGCGGCGGATCACGCTCACCGCACGCTTGCGGTGCTCGGGCATGGCCTCGTCCTCCTCCAGCAGCTGCGCATAGCCCAGGATGCTGTTGAGCGGCGTGCGCAGCTCATGGCTGATGGTGGTGATGTAGCGGCTCTTGGCCTGGTTGGCCGCGTCGGCCGCGCGCTTGGCCTCCTGCAGCGCGGCGTCGGTGCGGCGGTGGGATTCGGCTTCGCGCTGCAGGGCCTGCGTCTGCTCGTGCAGCGCCTGCGTCTGGCGATTGGATTCCTCCTGCGCCACCTGCCGGCTCTTGTGCGTGAGCACCAGCCACCAGGCCACGATGCCCGAGACCAGCAGCAGCGCCGCGAAGGCCTTGACGAAGCCCAGCCGCAGCGCCGGCTGCACCGCCACGCCGGCCTCGCCCAGCAGCCGCAGTTCATGTGCATAGAGCGCGCCGAACAGCAGCGCCAGCACCGGCACCACCATCAGCATGACCATCAGGTAGTGGCCCAGGCCGGAGTCGATCGAAGGCCACAGTGCCCGCGGCATGAGCTTGCGCAGCAGCGCCGCCCATTGCGCCGACAGCCGCGCATCGGGCTTGCACAGGTCGTCGCAGCGGGCGTCGAGCGAGCAGCACAGCGAGCAGATCGGCCCCTGGTAGGCGGGGCACTGCGCCATATCGGGGTGCTCGTATTCGCGCTCGCAGATGCAGCAGCGCTGCAGGCCGTAGGCGGCCAGCGCCGCCGGCCGCGACCCGGCGCTGCTGCCCTCGGGCACCAGCCGGAAGATGCGCCGCCCCGGCACCACCGGCGGTGGGGGGCCGGCGCCGTCGTGGCGTGCCAGGTAGTAGCGCCCGCCAGTGGCCCAGGCGATCAGCGGCGAGGCGACGAAGGCCGTGACCATCGCGATCACCGCCGAGAAGGCCTGCGCCAGCTCGCCGAAGGCGCCCATGTGCGCCGCCACTGACAGCACCGAGGCGATGCCCATCGCACCGACGCCCACCGGGTTCACGTCGTACAGGAATGCGCGCTTGAACTCGATGCCCTTGGGGCTCCAGCCCATCGGCTTGTTGACCACCAGGTCGGCCACCACCGCCATCATCCAGCTGATGGCCAGGTTGGAGTACAGGCCCAGCACGTGGCCGAGCGCCTGGAACACGTCCAGCTCCATCAGCATCAGCGCGATCAGCGTGTTGAACACCACCCACACCACGCGCCCCGGGTGGCTGTGCGTCAGCCGCGCGAAGAAGTTGCTCCAGGCCAGCGAGCCGGCATAGGCGTTGGTGACGTTGATCTTGAGCTGCGAGATGACGACGAACAGCGCCGTGGCCGCCACCGCCCAGCCGTAGTGCGGGAACACAAGGTTCCACGCGTTGACGTACATCTGGTTGGGGTCCACCGCCCGCTCGGCCGGCACCATGTGCGAGATGGCGATGTACGCCAGCAGCGTGCCGGCCAGCATCTTCACCACGCCCAGCACCACCCAACCCGGCCCGCCCACCAGCACGCCCGCCCACCAGCGCATGCGTGAGCGCGGCGTGGTGGGCTCGGGCATGAAGCGCAGGTAGTCGGCCTGCTCGCCCATCTGCGTGATGAGCGCGATGCCCACCGTGAGCGCGGCGCCGAAGCCCAGCAGGTTGAAGTGCGGCGTGTCGTGGCTGCCGCCGTAGCCCGACAGCTCGCTCAGCACGCCGGGATAGGCATGGAACACGTAGACGAAGGGCAGCACCAGCATCAGCAGCCACAGCGGCTGCGTCCACACCTGCAGCCGGCTGATCATCGTCACGCCGTGCGTCACCAGCGGAATGACCACCAGCGCGCAGATCAGGTAGCCCCAGGCCGGCGGGATGTCGAAGGCCAGGTCCAGCGCATAGGCCATCACCGCCGCCTCGAGCGCGAAGAAGATGAAGGTGAAGCTGGCGTAGATCAGCGAGGTGATGGTGCTGCCGATGTAGCCGAAGCCGGCGCCGCGGGTCAGCAGGTCCATGTCCACGCCGTAGCGGGCGGCGTAGATGCTGATGGGCAGGCCGGCCGCGAAGATGATGAGCCCCGTGCACAGGATGGCCCAGAAGGCGCTGGCAAAGCCGTACTGCACCAGCAGCGTGGCGCCCACCGCCTCCAGCACCAGGAAGGAGGCGGCGCCGAAGGCGGTGTTGGCCACCCGCCATTCCGACCACTTGCGGAACGAGCGCGCGGTGAAGCGCAGCGCATAGTCCTCCATGGTCTCGCTGCCGACCCAGCTGTTGTAGTCGCGCCGGACCTTGACCACCCGTTGCGGCGCGTCGCCCATGCGCTGTTGCGGCGCCGTACTGTCTTCCACCATGCCGGGAACGGATCAAGAACCGCACCAAGCCGCGGCACTGGCATCCATCCTGCTGACGGCCGGTGCATGGAACTCACGCCCCGCGAGAAGGACAAGCTCCTGATCTTCACCGCCGCCCTGCTGGCCGAGCGCCGCAAGGCCCGCGGCCTCAAGCTCAATTACCCCGAGGCGGTGGCGCTGATCAGCGCCGCCATCATGGAAGGCGCCCGCGACGGCAAGACCGTGGCCGCGCTGATGAGCGAAGGCAAGACCGTGCTGTCGCGCGCCGACGTGATGGACGGCATCGCCGAGATGATCCCGGAGATCCAGGTGGAAGCCACCTTTCCGGATGGCACCAAGTTGGTGACGGTGCACCAACCCATTGCATGAGCCGGCCAGGCGGCGCACCGTTGTGGCGCTGCCGGCCTGCCCGTTCCCATACGTTGATGAAGGACCGCCGATGACCCCTCGCCCCTGCCGCGCCGCCCTGCTGGGCCTGGCCGCCGCCTTCCCGTTGATCGCCTCGGCCCATGGCGGCAGCGACGGCGCCGCGCACCACGGCCTGCTGGCCGGGCTGCTGCATCCGTTCACCGGGCTGGACCACCTGCTGGCGATGCTGGCGGTGGGCGCCTGGGGCGCGACGGCGCTGCCGGCGGCCGATGCGCAGGCGACGTCGCCGGGCGGCCGCGTCGCGGCTGCGGCCCGGCTGCCGCTGGTCTTCGCCGCGCTGCTGCTGGCCGGTGCGCTGGCGGCGGCGGCCGGCCTGCGGCTGCCTGCCGTCGAGCCGGTGATCGCCGCCTCGCTGCTGGTGCTCGGCCTGCTCGTGGCGCTGCGCAGCCCACTGCCGGCGGCGGCGGCCTCGGCGCTGGTCGGCGGCTTCGCGCTCTTTCATGGTGCAGCGCATGGCACGGAGCTGGGCGGTGCTGCGGCGCTGGCCGGCATGGTGATGGCCACCGCGCTGCTGCATGCGGCCGGGCTGGCGCTGGGCTTCGCCTGGCGCGGCCGCGCCGCATGGATGGCGCGGCTGGCCGGCGGCGGCACCGCGCTGTTCGGCGCCGGCCTGCTGTTCTTTGCCTGACCAGGAGCCGCGCATGATCCCCGGCGAACTGTTCACCGACGACGGCGAGCATGAACTCAACCCCGGCCGCCGCACGATCACGCTGGTGGTCGAGAACGCGGGCGACCGGCCGATCCAGGTCGGCTCGCACTACCACTTCGCCGAATCCAACGGCGCGCTGACTTTCGACCGCGACGCCGCGCGCGGCATGCGGCTGAACATCGCGCCGGGCACCGCGGTGCGCTTTGAGCCGGGCCAGCAGCGCACGGTGGAACTGGTGGACTACGCCGGCAACCGCACCGTCCACGGCTTCCGTGGGCTGGTGCAAGGCCAACTCTGAAAAGGCGGCGCGACATGGCAAGAATCGGACGACGCGCCTATGCGGAGATGTTCGGCCCCACGGTGGGCGACCGCCTGCGGCTGGCAGACACCGACCTCATCATCGAGGTGGAGAAGGACTACACCCTGGCCGCAGGCGGCCATGGGGAGGAAGTGAAGTTCGGCGGCGGCAAGGTGATCCGCGACGGCATGGGGCAAAGCCAGGTGCCCAACGGGCCTGGCGCCCACGAGGCGATGGACTGCGTGATCACCAACGCGCTCATCGTCGACCACTGGGGCATCGTCAAGGCCGACATCGGCATCAAGGGCTGCCGCATCGCGGCCATCGGCAAGGCCGGCAACCCCGACGTGCAGCCGGGCGTGGACATCGTCATCGGCCCGGGCACCGAGATCATCGCCGGCGAAGGCATGGTGGTGACGGCCGGCGCCATCGACAGCCACATCCACTTCATCTGCCCGCAGCAGATCGAAGAAGCGCTGATGAGCGGCGTGACCACGATGATCGGCGGCGGCACCGGCCCGGCCACCGGCACGCTGGCCACCACCTGCACGCCCGGCCCCGCGAACATGGAGCGCATGCTGCAGGCGGCCGACGCCTTCCCGATGAACATCGGCTTCTTCGGCAAGGGCAACGCCAGCCGGCCCGAGGCCCTGCGCCAGCAGGCCGAAGCCGGCGCGGTGGGCCTGAAGCTGCACGAGGACTGGGGCACCACGCCCTCGGCCATCGATTGCTGCCTGGGCGTGGCCGAAGAGCACGACATCCAGGTGGCGATCCACTCCGACACGCTGAACGAATCGGGCTTCGTCGAGAACACCATCGCCGCCACCCAGGGCCGCACGCTGTGTGCCTTCCATACCGAAGGCGCCGGCGGCGGGCATGCGCCCGACATCCTGCGCGTCGTGGGCGAGGCCAACTTCCTGCCTTCGTCGACCAACCCGACGATGCCGTACACGGTCAACACCATCGACGAGCACCTGGACATGTTGATGGTGTGCCACCACCTCGATGCGTCCATCGCCGAGGACCTGGCCTTCGCCGAGAGCCGCATCCGCCGCGAGACCATCGCCGCCGAGGACATCCTGCACGACCTGGGCGCGATCAGCATGTTCAGCTCCGACAGCCAGGCCATGGGCCGGGTGGGCGAGGTGCCGCTGCGCTGCTGGCAGACCGCGCACAAGATGAAGCAGCAGCGCGGCACGCTGCCCGGCGACAGCGAGCGCAACGACAACACGCGGGTCAAGCGCTACATCGCCAAGCTGACGATCAACCCGGCCATCGCCCACGGCATGAGCCATGAGGTGGGCTCGATCGAGGTGGGCAAGTGGGCCGATCTGGTGCTGTGGCGGCCGGCGTTTTTCGGCGTCAAGCCCAGCCTGATCCTGAAGGGCGGCTTCATCGCCGCGGCGGCGATGGGCGACCCCAACGCCTCCATCCCCACGCCGCAGCCGGTGCACTACCGGCCGATGTTCGGCAGCTACGGCGGCGCGGTGCAGCACACGTCGCTCACCTTTGTCAGCGCGGCCTCACTGGCCAGCGGCGCGGCCGAAAGCTATGGGCTGCACAAGCCGCTGGTCGCGGTGAGGGGCTGCCGCGGCATCACGAAGGCCGACATGGTGCACAACGCGCTGACACCCGCGATGGAGATCGACGCCCAGACCTACACCGTGCGCGCCGACGGCGAACTGCTGACCTGCGAGCCCGCCAAGGTGCTGCCGATGGCGCAGCGCTACTTCCTGTTCTGACCGCCCGGCGGCAGTCAGCGGGGCCGGCTGTGCGTGCGGATCCAGGCGGCGAAGGCCGGCTCCTCGATGGCACCGGCGGCGACGTCGAGCATGGTGAGCACGCAGTCGGCGTCGGTGGCCCACAGCTCGGCGCCGTTGAGCGCCAGGAACAGCTCCACCGTCACGAAGGCCGTGCGCTTGTTGCCGTCGATGAACGGGTGGTTGCGCGCCAAGCCGTAGCCGTAGGCAGCGGCCAGGTCGGCGATGTCGGGGTCGCCGTCGTTGGCCTGGTTGCGCGGCCGGGCCAGTGCCGAGGCCAACAGACCCTCGTCGCGCGTACCCGGCGCGCCCCCGTGCTCAGCCAACTGCTCCGCATGCACAGCCGCCATCACCGCAGGGTCGAGCCAGATCCAGTCTTGCATCGTCGCCCCCGCCTACTTGGCCAGCTCGCGCAGAACGTCGCGCCGCTTCTTCATCACCCGGCGCGCCTCGGTCATCTGGCGTTCGAACTCGGTGCTGTACGGTGTGAGGGTGACGCCGTTCTCGGCCTCGGTGAGGTAGACGGTATCGCCCTTCTCCAACTTCAACCGCGCCAGCACCTCCTTGGGCAGGATGACGCCGACCGAATTGCCGATCTGGGTGAGCTTGAGTGCCGACATCGATGGCTCCGGGGTTTGTTATAACGGTTGTTATTATCCTGCTTTGCCCTCCACCTCACAAGCATGCTCACCGTCAACAAACTGATGCCCCAGGGCCGCGGCCTGGCCGCCGTGCTGCTCAAGCGTGCGGCCGGCGTGTCGCTCGACTGGGACGTGCGGCAGAAAAGTCGCTTCGACGCCACCGATTCCACCGGCCGCGGGCTGGGCGTGTTCCTGCCGCGCGGCACGGTGGTGCGCGGCGGTGACGTGCTGGTGGCCGAGGACGGTTCGCTCATCCGCGTGGAAGCCGCGCCGCAGCCGGTGCTGGTGGTGCGCCACTGCGCAGACCACGGCAGCGCCTTCGACCTGCTGCGCGCCGCCTACCACCTGGGCAACCGGCATGTGCAGCTGGAGTTGAAGGCCGACCACCTGAAGCTGGAGCCCGACCATGTGCTGGCCGACATGCTGCGGGCCATGCACCTGATCGTGACGGAAGCGAACGAGGGCTTCGAGCCGGAAGGCGGCGCATATGCGGCCGGCGGGCATGGGCACGGGCACGGGCACGGGCATGCGCACGGCGACGCGCACGGCCACGAACACGATCATGCGCATGGTCACGACCATGGGCACGGCGAACACGGCCACGGCCACGATCCCGCCACCCCGGTGGCCGCGCAGCCCGCTCGCAAGCCAATCGCCATCCCCATCGCCGTGGCTGCCCCGGCCCCGCATGTGCACGGCCCGGGCTGCGGCCACGACCACGACCACGGCCACTCGCATTGAGCACCGCCGCCCTGCCCGCCCCTGCGCTGCTGCAGCTGATCTGGCTGGCCTCGCCCGCCCTGCCGGTGGGCGGCTTCAGTTATTCCGAGGGCCTGGAAGCCGCGGTCGACGCCGGCCTCGTCACCAACGAAGCCACGGCCCGCGGCTGGCTGCTGGACCAGCTGGCGCTGGCCCTCGGCCGCGCCGACCTGCCGGTGCTGGCGCAGGCCTTCGCCGCCTGGCAATCGCACGACGGCATCCGCATCGCCGAACTCAACGACTGGGTACGCCACACCCGCGAAAGCCAGGAGCTGCGCCAGCAGGCCGAGCAGATGGGCCGCTCGCTGGTGGAATGGCTGCGCAACGGCGCCGCCCGTAACGACCCGCGGCTGGCCACGCTGGCCGCATTGCAGCCTGCGCCCACCTGGCCGGTGGCCTTCGCGCTGGCCGCCGCGCGCAGCGGCGCCCCGGCGGACGCCGCGCTGCAGGCCCATGCCTTCGGCTGGGCCGAGAACATGGTGCAGGCCGCGCTGAAGGCGGTGCCGCTGGGCCAGAGCGCCGGCCAGCGCATCCTGCAGTCGCTGCTCGAGCGCATCCCGGCCGTGGTGGAAGCCGCGCTGGCTTGCACCGACGACCAGCGCCAGGCCTTCACGCCGATGCTGGCCATCCTCTCTGCCCGGCACGAGACCCAGTACTCCCGCCTCTTCCGTTCCTGACCAAGACACGCCCACCATGAGCACCGCCCTGCACCACATCCCGCGCCGAACCAAGAAGCTGCCGCCGCTGCGCGTGGGCGTGGGCGGCCCGGTCGGCTCCGGCAAGACCACGCTGGTCGAAATGCTCTGCAAGACCATGCGCGAGCGCTGGGACCTGGTGGTCGTCACCAACGACATCTACACCAAGGAAGACCAGCGCCTGCTGACCGTGGCCGGCGCGCTGGAGCCCGAGCGCATCATGGGCGTGGAAACCGGCGGCTGCCCGCACACCGCCATCCGCGAGGACGCGTCGATCAATCTCGAGGCGGTGGACCGCATGCTCGACAAGTTCCCGGATGCCGACATCGTCTTCATCGAGTCCGGCGGCGACAACCTGGCCGCCACCTTCAGCCCGGAGCTGAGCGACCTGACGATCTACGTGATCGACGTGGCCGCCGGCGAGAAGATCCCGCGCAAGGGCGGCCCCGGCATCACCAAGAGCGACCTGTTCGTCATCAACAAGACCGACCTCGCACCCTACGTGGGCGCCGACCTGGGCGTGATGGAGGCGGACACCCGCCGCATGCGCCCCAACCGCCCCTTCGTGATGACCAACCTGCGCACCCACGCCGGCCTGGCTGAGGTGGTGGACTTCATCGAGACCAAGGGGCTGTTGCGCGGGGCATGACGCCTGTGCGCGCTTCGTGACATACGCCGCCGGGTGTATCCGTGGGGGCCACCGGGCATGGCCGGTGCCTAGCATCACCAGCCAACCAATCACGAGGAGAACCCCATGGGTCTGATGTCCTTCATCAAGGAAGCCGGCGAGAAGCTGTTCCACATCGGCGAAGCCAAGGCAGCCACGCCGACCGCGGCACCCGCGGCAGGCGCCGCACCCGCCGCCCCCGCGGTGGACGTGGCCGCGTTGAACGAGAAGGCCGGCGCGGCCATCACCAACTATGTGAAGTCGCAGAACTTGCCGACCGAAGGCATCGACATCAAGTTCGATGGCGCCAGCGGCACCGTCACGGTCAGCGGCACGGTGCCCGACCAGGCCACCAAGGAAAAGCTGCTGCTGTGCTGCGGCAACGTGCAGTACGTGGCCGGCGTGAACGACATGCTGGTGGTGGCCCAGGCCGCCGAGCCGGCATCGCAGTGGTACACCGTGGTGTCCGGCGACAACCTGTCGAAGATCGCCAAGCAGTTCTACGGCAACCCGAACAAGTACCCGGTGATCTTCGAGGCCAACAAGCCGATGCTCAGCCACCCCGACAAGATCTATCCGGGGCAGATGCTGCGCATCCCGCCCGCGGCCTGAGCGGCAGGCGCCGTCAGGCCGTCACGGCCTGGCGGTGGATGTGGATCACATGCGCCGGCGCCTGGGAGGGCGCCGCAGCCGCCACCGCCTCATCGAACACCTGGCGGGCGCAATCCTCGCAGCAGCCGCAGTTGCGTGCGATGCAGGTGTCGTCCTGCAGCATCTCGAAGTCGGCGACGCCCTCACGCACGGCGCGCTGGATGTCGCGGTCGGAAATTCGGTGGCACAGGCAAACGATCATGGCGGCAACAGCAGTGAGCTGACCGCCAGTCTACAGGAATGCGAATCCTTCTCGTTTGTAAAAACCTACGATTCAGCCGGCTTCAGCTGAGTTCACCGACGGCCAGCTGCAGGTAGTTGGGCTCGCCGATCTTGTCCACCAGTTCCAGCTGGGTCTCGATGTGGTCGATGTGCTCCTCGGTGTCCGACAGGATGTCCTCCAGCAGCTCGCGCGAAACGTAGTCGCGCACCGATTCGCAATAGGCGATGGCGTCCTTCAGCAGCCCGTGCGAGCCCTTCTCGATCTGCAGGTCGCAGCGCAGCACCTCCACCACGTTCTCGCCGATCAGCAGCTTGCCCAGGTCCTGCAGGTTCGGCAGCCCCTCCAGCACCAGGATGCGATCCATCAGCCGGTCGGCGTGCTTCATTTCCTCGATGGATTCCTCGTACTCCTTCTTGGCCAGCTTCTCGAAGCCCCAGTTCTTCAGCATGCGGTAGTGCAGGAAGTACTGGTTGATGGCGGTGAGCTCGTTCTTCAGCTGGGCATTGAGGTATTCGAGGACCTTGGGGTCGCCTTGCATGCATGTTCTCCTTGTGGGCGCAAGGAACGATTGTGCGCGCCAGCAGCCCCTGCAAGCGGTCATTCCCCCCGGGTCGCGGTCTTGCTGCGAATCATTTGCAGGGCCGCACCCCGGGCGCGGCGCTAAAGTCCCCGCCACTCGAGGAGACAGCACCCATGCTCATCAACTGTGTCGTCTACCAGGACGGCAGGAAACTGGCGGACATCACCGTCGACGACATCAGCGATTACGTGGAGCGGGAGGACTGTTTCGTCTGGGTCGCACTGCTGAATGCCACCGATGCCGAGCTGCGCCAGATGCAGAAGGAATTCGGCCTGCATGAACTGGCGGTGGAAGACGCCCGCCACGGCCACCAGCGGCCCAAGGTGGAGGAATACGGCGACATGGTGTTCGCCGTGATGCACACGGTGGAGATCGACAACGAGGGCAGCCTGCAGGTGGGCGAGATCAACGTGTTCGTCGGGCCCAACTTCGTGCTGTCGGTGCGCAACCGCAGCACGCAGGGCTTCCTCGGGGTGCGCGGCCGTGCCGAGCGGGAAGCGCATCTGCTGCGCCACGGTGCGGGCTTCGTCTTCTATGCGCTGATGGACGCGGTGGTGGACCGCTACTTCCCGGTGATCGACCAGCTGGAGACCGAGCTGGAGGAGATCGAGAGCCGCATCTTCGACCGCGGCCGCGGGCGCGCCAACATCGAGCGGCTGTACGGCCTCAAGCAGCGCATCCTGATGGTCAAGCATGCGGTGGCGCCGCTGATGGAGGCCACCGGCAAGCTCAGCAGCGGCCGCGTGCCGCGGGTGTGCGACAACACCCGCGAATACTTCCGGGACGTGTACGACCACCTCACCCGCATCAACACCACGCTGGACACGCTGCGCGACACCATCGCCACCGCCATCCAGGTGAACCTGTCGATGGTGACGATCGAGGAGTCCGAGGTGACCAAGCGCCTGGCGGCCTGGGCCGGCATCTTCGCGGTGGCCACCGCCTTCGTCGGCGTCTGGGGCATGAACTTCGAGCACATGCCCGAGCTGAAGTGGCAGTACGGCTATCCCGTGGCGCTGGGCGTGATCGTCAGCGCCTGCGGCTTCGTGGCCTGGCGCTTCCGCCGCGCGGGCTGGCTCTGAGCTTGCACGGCCCGGCCGGTGACGCCCCTACACTGCGCGCCGGCGCCCCGCCGCGCCTCCGACTTCCGCCTTCACCCCACACGCCCTTGCCAAACGCCGACCCCTCCTCCCAGCGCCGCAGCTTCACCCTCCAGGCCGGCTTGCTGGCCGGAAGCCTGGCCGGCGCCGCATCGCCCGCCCTGGCGCAGCAGGTGCCCGCCACCGCGGCCAGCACCGCGCCGGCCGTCTCCGCCCAGCGGCTGACGCTGGCCGACTGCGCGGCCATCGGCCCCGCGGCGGACCGCCTGGCCTGCTACGACGGCCTGGCCGGCCGTGCACCGGCCGATCCCACGCCCGCCAGCCCGCCGCCGCCGCCGGCCGCGGCCGAGGCGGTGCCCGCGACCTCCACGCTGGCGCCGAAGGATGCACCCCTGGCGCCGGCCAACAGCCCGGACGGCGAGCGCAGCCTGCTGTCCAAGTACTGGGAACTGGACCCGCAGGACAAGCGCGGCACCTTCAACTTCGTGGGCTACCGGCCCAACTACGTGCTGCCGGTGCGCTTCACCAACAACATCAACCGCAATCCCAGCTCGCCCACGCAGGCGGCGGTGAGCCAGCCCAATGCGCGCCGCATCGAGGCCAAGTTCCAGGTCTCGCTGCGCACCAAGGCGGCCCAGGGGCTGGTGTTCCCCAATGCGGACCTGTGGCTGGCCTTCACCCAGCAGGCCACCTGGCAGGTGTACAACGGCGCGGACTCCAAGCCCTTCCGCAACACCGACTACGAGCCCGAGGCCACCTATGTGCTGGCCACCTCCCCCGGCCTGCGCAGCCTGCCCTTCGGCTGGCAGTGGCGCTACACGCAGCTGGGCATCGCGCACCAGTCCAACGGCCAGTCCGATCCGCTGTCGCGCAGCTGGAACCGGGTGTACCTGGGCGCCGGCTTCGAACGGGGCGACTGGTCGTTCACCACCCGCTTCCTCAAGCGCATCAAGGAGTCGATCGACACCGACAACAATCCCGACCTGGTGGACTACCGTGGCCGGGGGGAATTCCAGGTCAACTGGGCGCCGGGCCTGTCCACCGCCTCGCTGCTGTACCGCACGACGCTGAAGAACGGCCACTATGGCGCGCTGCAGTTCGAGTACACCTACCCGGTACTGAAGGAGCAGCCCAACGGGCTGCGCTGGTACATGCAGGTGTTCAGCGGCTACGGCGAGACGCTGACCGACTACAACTTCCGCCAGACCAGCGTGGGCCTGGGCGTCACCTTCCTGCAGTTCTGAGCCAGCCCCCAAGCTCACTGCGCTGGTGGCCCCCGAGGGGGGCGCAGGTTCCTTGGGGCGGCCGGGCGGAACCGATGGCCCCCAGCCACCGCTGGGGGCAGGCGCTCAGCGCAGCGGGCCGAAGGCGCGCAGCGCCTTCACGGCGCCTTCGCCCATCGCCGCGCCGAAGCGCTTGGCCAGGCGCTCGGCCACGTTGTCCTTGGGCGTGTAGTCCACCACCTCCTCGGCCTTGACCACCTCGCGCGCCACGTAGTCCAGCGTGCCCATGTGGTCGGCCAGGCCCAGCTGGACGGACTGCTCGCCGTTCCAGAACAGGCCCGAGAAGATGTCCGGCGTTTCCTTCAGGCGCTGGCCGCGGCCTTCCTTGACCACCGCGATGAACTGCTGGTGGATCTGGTCGATCATCGACTGCGCCAGCGCGCGCTGGCGCTCGGACAGCGGCGAGAACGGATCGAGCATGCCCTTGTTCTCCCCGGCCGTGATCAGCCGGCGCTCCACGCCCAGCTTCTCCATCAGCCCGGTGAAGCCGAAGCCGTCCATTAGCACGCCGATGGAGCCGACGATGGAGGCCTTGTCCACGTACACCTCGTCCGCCGCCACGGCGATGTAGTAGGCGCCGGAGGCGCAGATCTCCTCCACCACCGCATACACCTTCTTGCCGTGCTTGGCCTTCAGGCGGCGGATCTCGTCGTACACCATGCCGGCCTGCACCGGGCTGCCGCCGGGCGAGTTGATGCGCAGCACCACGGCCTGCGCATTGGCGTCCTCGAACGCCGACTTGAGCGCGGCGTTGATGTTCTCGGCGCTGGCCTCGGCGTCGGCCGCGATCTCGCCGCGCACTTCCACCAGCGCGGTGTGCGGGCCTGCCGGCGCCACATGCTGCACACGCTGCACGAACAGCGCATACAGCACCGCCAGCGTGATCGCCAGCCACACGATGCGGAAGAACACGCGCCAGCGGCGCTCGCTGCGGCGCTCCCGCAGCAGGCCATCGGCCAGTTGTTCCACCGCCGACTCCAGCCCGGCGGCACGCAAGGTGGCAACGGCGGGCGCGGCGGGGCGGTGAGGGGCGGCGTCATGCGGCGGCAGCCCAGAGGCGGCCGGTGCGTCGTCGTGGGGATTCATCAGGAGGCGCTTTCGGATGTCGGCGCGTCGAAGGCAACGGGCCGGATGTCGCGTGAAGGATACCAATACACCTTGCCGTCCGACTCCTCGGTGCGGATGGGTGTCAGCCGGCCGCGGCCGCAGGGGCCGCCCACGCAGTGGCCGTCGGCCGGTTCATAGGCGGCGCCGTGGATGGAGCACAGGATCCAGCGCTTGTCCATGTCCAGGAAGTGACCCTCCTGCCAGTCCATCTCGGTGGGCACATGCACGCAACGGTTCACGTAGCCCACCACCCGGCCGTCGAAGCGCATCGCGAAGCCGCGCGCCGGGGCGCCATGCAGCAGCAGGTCGAACACCCGGGCCTGCCCGCGCTCCTGCAGCTCGGCCGCATCGCACAGCAGTTGCGCCTCGTTGGGCGGCGTTGCCGCGTTTTCAGGCATGTTGCAGCAGCCAGTCGTGCAGCTCTTTTGTCGAATGGGCCACGAACAGCGGGTCGAAGGCCTCGAAGGCCTCGCGTTCATGCGCGCCGTAGCTCACCGCCACGCTGGGCGTGCCGGCGTTGGCCGCCATCTGCAGGTCGTGGGTGGTGTCGCCGATCATCAGCGTGCGCTGCGGCTCGGTGCCGAACTCGCGCATCAGCTCGTGCAGCATCAGCGGATCGGGCTTGGAGGCGGTGCGGTCGGCGGTGCGGGTGCCGTCGAACATCTCCACCAGGCCGGAATGTGCCAGCGCCTCGTCCAACCCCCGCTTGCCCTTGCCGGTGGCAACCGTCAGCCAATGGTGACGGGCCTTCAGGTCACGCAGCATCTCCAGCGTGCCGGGAAACAGCACCACCTCGTGCTGGCGGGCGAACCAGTGGTGGCGGTAGCGCGCGCCCAGCTCGGGGTAGCGCTCGGTCGGCAGGCCGGGCACGCAGTGCTGCAGGGCGTCGTTCAGGCCAAGGCCGATCACGTAGGCCGCGTCGGCGTCGCTCGGCACCACCGCGCCGATGTCGCGCGCCGCGCCCTGGATGCACTGCACGATCAGCGCGGTGGAATCGAACAGCGTGCCGTCCCAATCGAAGGCAATCAGGTCGAAACGTCGGGGTCGGGGGGCATTCAAGGTCATAACTCCGCCAGCAACTGCTGGCATTCGGTGGGCAGGTCGGCGGCCAGCTCGATGCGCTGGCCGCTGGCGGGATGGTCGAAGGCCAGGCGACGCGCATGCAGGAACATGCGCGAAAAACGCAGCGGCCCCCGCGCCATCTCACGGTTCAGCTCGAAATCGCCGTACTTCGGATCGCCGACGATCGGATGCCCTTCGTGCTGAAGGTGCACGCGGATCTGGTGCGTGCGGCCGGTCTTGATGGTCACGTCCAGCAGCGTGAACTGGGCGTAGCTGGCCGCCACCTTCACCAGCGTGATTGAGCGCTTGCCTTCGTCCTCGCCCTCGGCAGTGCGCACCCGGCGCTCGCCGGCGGCATCGAGAAACTTGTGCAGCGGCACGTCGATCACCTTGCGGCTGGCGGGCCAGCTGCCGATCACCAGCGCCGCATAGGTCTTGCCGGTGTCGCGGGCACGGAACTGGTCCTGCAGCGCGGTGAGCGCGCTGCGCTTCTTGGCCAGCAGCAAGATGCCGGAGGTTTCCTTGTCCAGACGGTGCACCAGCTCCAGGAATCTGGCCTGCGGCCGGGCGCGGCGCAGCTGCTCGATCACGCCGAAGCTCACGCCACTGCCGCCGTGCACCGCCACGCCGGCCGGCTTGTCGATGGCCAGCAGGTGCTCGTCCTCGTACAGCAGCGGAAATTCGCGCGCCGGCGCCGGCGGCGCTTCGCTGCGGTCGGGCAGGCGCACCGGCGGCACACGCACTTCGTCCCCCAGCTCCAGCCGGGTGTCGGCGCCCGCGCGGCCCTTGTTGATGCGCACTTCGCCGGAACGGATCACGCGGTAGACGTGGGTCTTGGGAACCCCCTTCAACACCCGCAGGAGGAAATTGTCCAGCCGCTGCCCGGCCGAGTTTTCGTCGATGACCAGCCGTTGCACGGCAGGCGCGTCGGCTTTTGTTTCTATAATCCGCGCGACCACGTTGGTGCTGCAAGTGCTTGAGTCGTAAAAGTTTACCCGGGCGCCCCACCACCAACGCGGCCAGTGGGCGAAAGCCCGAAAACCAGGTGATGCAACGTAGTGCGCCCGCGGCGGGCCCGGTCCCCAAGTGACCCGGCAGCCCCGGGGGTTCCGCGGCAGAGACACCGTCGAAGAACCCACCCGCGCGCGGCCGAAGTAGGTCGTCGCAACGGCAAGAACAAGGTTTCCCGGTGCCTGGCCCTCAACGGCCAGGCCCACGCGTCCAGTGACCCAGCGCATGCTGTCGCCGTCATTCCCCTCCAGCCGCCGCCCGCGGCCCTGTGCCCTATCCGGCCGGGGCCCGTGCCATGCTGCCGCCGTGCATTGCACGGCGCGCCCGGGAACTTGCGCCGCCAGCACCTTCGCCGGAGCCTGCGACGCACGCGCCAACGCTGCACCGCTGATCGTTTTTCCGCGATCACCACCGCAGTCCAGGGCGATTCCTTCCGGTTCCAAACGAGTGCTCGTGCATCGGTGAGTCGCCTTCCTCGCGGAAGGGGACGTGTCACGTTTGGAGTGCACATGAAGCGCATGCTGATCAACGCCACGCAGCCGGAAGAGCGGCGGCTGGCCATCGTCGACGGGCAGAAACTGCTCGACTTCGAAACCGAACTCGAAGGGCGCGAACAGCGCAAGGGCAATATCTACAAGGCCGTCGTCACCCGCGTCGAGCCTTCGCTGGAAGCCTGTTTCGTTGATTACGGCGAGGACCGCCACGGTTTTCTGCCCTTCAAGGAAATCTCGCGCAGCTATTTCAAGGAAGGCGCGGACGTCAAGAACGCCCGCATCAACGAGGTCATCAAGGAAGGCCAGGAACTGCTGGTCCAGGTGGAAAAGGAAGAGCGCGGCAACAAGGGCGCCGCACTCACCACCTTCGTGTCGCTCGCCGGCCGCTACCTGGTGCTGATGCCCAACAACCCACGCGGCGGTGGCGTCAGCCGCCGCATCGAGGGCGAAGACCGCGAAGAGCTGAAGGAAAACCTCGAGCAGCTCGAGTACCCCAAGGGCATGAGCCTGATCGCCCGCACCGCCGGCATCGGCCGCTCCGCCGCCGAGCTGCAGTGGGACCTCAACTACATGCTCAAGCTGTGGACCGCCATCGACGGCGCTTCGCAGGCCGGCAAGGGCGCGTTCCTGATCTACCAGGAGTCGTCGCTGGTGATCCGCGCGATCCGCGACTACTTCACGTCGGATATTGGCGAGATCCTGATCGATACCGACGACATCTACGATCAGGCGCAGCAGTTCATGAACCACGTGATGCCGGAGACGGCCAATCGCGTGAAGCGCTACCGTGACGACGCGCCGCTGTTCAGCCGTTTCCAGATCGAGCACCAGATCGAGACGGCCTTCAGCCGCACGGTGAACCTGCCCTCGGGCGGCGCCATCGTGATCGACCACACCGAGGCGCTGGTGTCGATCGACGTCAACTCGGCGCGTGCCACCCGTGGCAGCGACATCGAGGAGACCGCCACCCGCACCAACCTGGAAGCCGCCGACGAGATCGCGCGCCAGATGCGGCTGCGCGACCTGGGCGGCCTGATCGTGGTCGACTTCATCGACATGGAGGAGAGCAAGAACCGCCGCGAGGTGGAGCAGCGGCTGCGCGATGCGCTGCGCTTCGACCGCGCGCGGGTGCAACTCAGCTCGATCAGCAAGTTCGGCCTGCTCGAGCTCAGCCGCCAGCGCCTGCGCCCGGCCCTGAGCGAAGGCAGCCACATCACCTGCCCGCGCTGCAACGGCACCGGCCACATCCGCGACACCGAAAGCTCCGCGCTGCAGATCCTGCGCATGGTGCAGGAGGAGTCGATGAAGGAGAACACCGCCGCCGTGCATGTGCAGGTGCCGGTGGAGGTGACCAGCTTCCTGCTCAACGAGAAGCGCACCGAGATCACCAAGATCGAGCTGAAGCAGCGCATCACCGTGCTGCTGGTGCCCAACAAGCACCTGGACACCCCGAACTACCGTCTGGAGCGCCTGCGCCACGACGACCCGCGCCTGGAAGGCCTGCAGGCCAGCTACACCATGGTCGAGGAGCCGGACGACGAGGTGGGCATCACCCGCCGTCGCGACGCCAACGAGAAGAAGGCCAAGCAGGAGCCGGTGATCAAGGGCATCCTGCCCGAGACACCCGCGCCGATCTCGCCGCCCAAGCCCGCGCCGGCGCCGGCCCCGGTGGCCGCGCCCGCACCCGCCCCGGCACCGGTGGTGGCCGCACCCGCGCCAGCCCCGGCCGGCGGTGGTTTCTTCTCCTTCATCAAGAAGCTGTTCGGTGCACCGGAACCCGCCCCGGCGCCCGCGCCGGTGGCCGCGCCCGTGGCCGCACCCGCCACCGCCACGCCGGCCGGCGACAAGCGCGAAGGCCGCGATGGCCGCCGCGGTGGCCGCGGCGAGCGTGGTGAACGCGGAGAACGCGGAGAACGCAGCGAGCGTGGCGGCCAACGTGGCGAGCGCCGCGAGGGCAAGCCCGCCGGTGAAGGGGCCAGCGCCCGCGGTGGGCGCGAGGAACGCGCCGAGCGCGAACCGCGCAATGGGGAAGCGCGTGGCGAAGGCCGCCGCGAGGGTCGCCGTGACGGCCGCCGTGGTGAACGTGCCGAGGGCGACGCACCGCGCAGCACCGAGGCCGTGCAGACCTTCGTGGCCGGTGAAGGCGCCGAAGCCGCCGCCCGCCCGCCGCGTGCCGAACGGGGCGAACGCGGCGAGCGTGGCGAAGGCCGCCGGGGACCGCGTGCCGAGCGCGAGGTGAGCCTGGCCCCGGCCGATGCCGCCGAGCTGCAACCGGCAACGCAGGGCTTCGTCGACAGCCAGCCGGCCGGCGAAGGCACCGAGGCGGAGAACGCCGAGCGCGACGGCCGCCGCCGCCGCCGCCGCCGTGGCGGCCGAGGCCGCGAGGAAGGTGCCGAGCTGCCCGAAGGTGCGCAGGCCGCGGAGGGCGAAGGCAATGTCGAGGCTGCCGACGCCATCACCGAGCCGGTGGTCGTCGCCGCCGCGGACGTGGTGGGCGACGTGGCCACCGCCGAGCCGCTGAGCGGTGAAGGCCGCCGCCGCCGTGGCCGCGGCGATCGCAGCCGCCGTGACGAGCGGGACGAGACGCTGGAAGCCGGCGTGGCGGCCGAACCGCCGCTGCCCAGCAGCGGTGGCGTGCAGCCGGCCGACAGCGTCGAGCCCGACAACGCCCCGGTGATGGCGTACATGCCGGCCGCCGACGCGGACCCGGTGCCTGTGGCTGCCGAAGCCCGGGTGGACGATGCGCGCCCGGCTCCCGCTTTCGCCGCTGCGCCCGTGGCCGAGGAAGCGCCTGGGCAGGTGCCTGCGGCAGCGCCCGCCGTTGCAGCACCGGTCGAGGCGCCTGCGCCGGCCCCCGTGCCTGCTGCCGAGGCCTATGAGCTGCCCACCCGTTCGCTCGCCGAGCTGGCCCAGGGTGCCGGGCTGGAATGGGTCAACTCCGACGCCGACAAGGTGCGCGCGGCCCAGGAGGCGATGGCCAATGAACCGAAGCCTTTGCATGTGCCGCGCCAGCCCAAGCCGGCGGTGGTGATCGACGAAGGCCCGCTGGTGCTGGTCGAGACGCGCAAGGACCTCTCGCAGGTGCGCATGCCGTTCGACAACGCGGGCTGATCGCCTGACCCCCTGAAAGACACAACGCGCCGAAAGGCGCGTTGTTCATTGGGAAAGCCGGTGGCTCAGGGCAGCCGCGTCAACGCATGCAGGTAGTCGGGCCAGTGCATCAGCTCGTCCCAGGGCATGGGCGCGGTCTGCGCCAGCAGGGCCAGGCGGCGGTCGTCGCTGGCGGCATCGGGCTCCCAGCGGCCCTGTTCCTGCGCGTCGAGCAGGCCGTCCAGCAGCGCATCCACCGGCGCGCCGCCGTCGACGATGCTCTGGTTGCACAGCAGCAGCAGGTCGCAGCCGGCGTTCAGCGCGGCGATACCACCTTCCAGCGCGCTGCCGGCGATGCGGGCGCCTTCCATGCTCAGGTCGTCACAGCAGATCGCGCCCTGGAAGCCCAGCTGCCCGCGCAAGATGTCCTGCAGCCAGCGGCGCGAAAAGCCGGCCGGCTGGCTGTCCACCTTCGGGAAGGTGACGTGCGCCGGCATCACGCTGCTCAGGCTGGTGGACAGCCAGTCGTACGGCTTGGCGTCGTCGGCCAGGATGGCCTTGAGCGAGCGCTTGTCGATGGCCGCCGACAGGTGCGAATCGGCCTGGGCATAACCGTGCGCCGGAAAGTGCTTGCCGCAGTTGGCCATGCCGGCGCGCAGCAGGCCGTGCATCAGGCTCTTGGCCAGCAGCGCCACCACACGCGGGTCGCGGTGGAAGGCGCGGTCGCCGATGACGGCGCTCTGGCCGTGGTCCAGGTCGAGCACGGGCGTGAAGCTGAGGTCGACGCCGCAGGCGCGCAACTCGGCGCCCAGCACGTAGCCGCAGGCGGTGGCCGCATCGGTGGCGCGCATGGCATCGCGCATCCACAGCTCGCCCAGCGCGCGCATCGGCGGCAGGTGGGTGAAGCCATCGGTGCGGAAACGCTGCACGCGGCCGCCTTCATGGTCCACCGCGATCAGCAGGTCGGGCCGGATGGACTTGGCCTCGGTGGCCATGGCGGTGAGCTGGCGGCGGTCCTGCCAGTTGCGGCCGAAAAGATCAGCCCGCCGGTCAGCGGATGCTGCAGCCGGCGGCGGTCGTCGGCGGTGAGTTCGGTGCCGGCCACGTCGAGGATGACCGGTGCATGGAGTTGAGGACTGTGCATCCGACGATTGTCGGGGAGCCGCCCGGCGTTTTCAGCCGCCCGAGCGCTCCACCACCACGAAGGCGGCTGCGTAGTCGGTTTCGTCGGTGATGCTCACGTGCGCCCTCAGGCCACGCGCCGCGAACCAGGCGGCCAGTTCGCCGTGCAGCCGGATCTCCGGCTTGCCGCTGGGGGCCTTCACCACCTCGCAGGCACGCCAGGTCATCGGCATGCGCATGCCCAGGCCGATGGCCTTGGAGAAGGCCTCCTTGGCCGAGAAGCGCGTGGCCAGGTAGCTGATGCCACGGGCCTCCACCCGGGCAAAGCGGCTGCGGAACACCTCGATCTCGTGCGGGCCAAGCACCTTCTCGGCAAAGCGCTGGCTCTTGCGGTCAAGCGTGCGGGCGATGCGGCGCACATCGCAGATGTCGGTGCCGATGCCGTAGATCACCGGCTGTACGCCTGCTGGATGCAGCGTTGGTAGTCGCGGATGGTGGCGGTGTAGCCCAGCTCCAGCGCATCGGCGATCAGCGCATGGCCGATCGACACCTCCTGCACGCCGGGCACGGCGCGCAGGAAGTCGGCCAGGTTGTCGCGATTCAGGTCATGGCCGGCGTTGAGGCCCAGGCCCACCGCCAGTGCGGCCTCGGCCGTGGCGGTGAAGGCGGCCAGCACCTCGGCCTGGCGCGGCGTGCCCCAGGCGCTGGCATAGGTCTCGGTATACAGCTCCACCCGGTCGGCACCCACCTCGCGCGCCAGGCGCATGGCTTCGGGAATCGGGTCCATGAACAGGCTGACGCGCACGCCCAGCGCCTTCGTCTCGGCGATCACCGGCGCCAGGCGCTCGATGTCGGCCGGCAGCTGCCAGCCGTGGTCGGAGGTGAACTGGCCCTCCGCGTCCGGCACGAAGGTGGCCTGGTGCGGCCGCACCGCCCGCACGAAGTCCATCAGGTTGTGGAACGGGTTGCCTTCAATGTTGTATTCGATGTGCGGCCAGTCGCGCCTGAGCAGCTCGGCCAGCTCGTGCACGTCGGTGCCGCGGATGTGGCGCTCGTCCGGCCGCGGGTGCACGGTGATGCCGTTGGCACCCGCCTGCAGCACGATGCCGGCCGCCTTGGTCACGCTGGGAATGCCCAGGTGCCGCGTGTTGCGCAGCAGGGCCACCTTGTTCAGGTTGACCGACAGCGCGGTATGGGCGTGTCGGCCGGCGGCGTCAGGGGCGATCAGCGGATTCATCGTGGGGCGCGGGTGCTGTCGACGAGCTTCTGCACATCGAGCATCACCTGGCGCGTGCGGAGTTGAGGTGTGCCCAGATGATAGTGAAGCAGGCCGCGCAACGCGGTACGCAGCGGCCCCAGGGGCGCAGCGCAGGCCTGCTGCAGCGCCTGCAGGCTGCCGTGCTCCAGCGCGGCCTGCAGGCCGATGAGCTGTGGCCCGCGGAAGGGCCCGTCGGCCAGCGCGATCACGCCGGCCTCGGGCTGCAGGGCATAACGCTCAGCGGCCTGTACGGCGGCCTGGGTGTGCGTGACCAGCGCCAGGTCGGGCAGCAGGCCGATCTGCTGCAGCAGCGTCAGCTCGAAGGCCCGCAGCGCAGCCTGTGCGCGCTGGTCGTCCGGGCCGGCCACGGCCTGCAGCGTTTCGGCATAGGCGTCGAACAGCCGCGGATGCGGATCATGGCGGGCCAGCAGCTTCAGCAGCAGCTCATTCAGGTAGAACCCGCTGAACAGCGCGTCGCCGCGCAGCACCGCAGCCGGGCCGGCCCATTCGGCGCCGCGCAGGTTCTGGATGTCGGACGCCTCTTCGTTCTTTGGCGGCTTGCCCAGGCCGATGTTCAGCCGCTGGAAGGGCAGCAGCACGGGCCGCAGCTGCGAATACGGCCGCTTGGCGCCCTTGGCCGCCACCACCACGCGGCCGAGGTCGCGGGTGAACAGGTCCACGATCAGGCTGGATTCGCTCCAGTCGTACTGGTGCAGGACGTAGGCGGCGTGGGTTTTCAAACTGCGGCCGACACGCTCACTCGTAGCCGTAGGAGCGCAGGTGTTCCTCGCTGTCGGCCCAGCCGGAGCGCACCTTCACCCACAGCTCCAGGAACACCTTGCAGTCCATCAGCCGTTCCAGCTCCTGCCGCGCTTCGCTGCCGATGCGCTTCAGGCGCTCGCCACCGTCGCCGATGATCATGCCCTTGTGCGCATCGCGCTCCACGATGATGGTGGCAGCGATGCGGCGCAGGTGGCCCTCTTCCTCGAACTTGTCGATCACGACGGTGGAGGTGTAGGGCAGCTCGTCCCCGGTCAGGCGGAACAGCTTCTCGCGGATGAGTTCGGCGGCCAGGAAGCGGTCGGTGCGGTCGGTGAGCGCATCCTCTTCGTAGAACCAAGGCTGCTCGGGCAGGTAGGGCCGCACGATGCCCAGCAGGCGCTCCACGTCGGGCATCTTCTGCGCCGTCATGGGCACGAACTCGGCGAAGTTGCGCCGCTCCTGCATGCCCTTCAGCCACGGCATCATCTCGGCGCGGCGGGTGACGGCATCGAGCTTGTTAGCGATCAGCAGCACCGGCTTGTCCTCGGGCAGCAGGGCCAGCACCTTGGCATCGTCCAGCCCGAACCGGCCCGCCTCCACCACGAACAGCACCACGTCCACGTCGGACAGCGCGCCCTGCACCGTGCGGTTGAGCGTGCGGTTGAGCGCCGTGCTGTGCCGCGTCTGGAAGCCGGGCGTGTCGACGAACACGAACTGCGCCTCGTCCACCGTGCGGATGCCGGTGATGCGGTGGCGGGTGGTCTGCGCCTTCTTGGAGGTGATGCTCACCTTTTGGCCCACCAGCGCGTTCATCAGCGTGCTCTTGCCCACGTTGGGGCGGCCGACGATGGCGACGAGGCCGCAGCGTTGACCCGCCGGGTCGCGTTGTTCGCCGCCCTCGCCTTCGGATGCGCCTTCAGGCGTTGCAGCGGTGTCGTTCATCATGTCTTTCTAGGATCGGAGCGGACCGCCGGGGCGGTCGGACGCTTTCAGGGCCTCGAGCATGCGGCGCGCCGCTTCCTGCTCGGCGGTGCGGCGCGACTTGCCCTCGCCCTGCTCGGTGAGGCCCAGCGCGGGCACGCCGCACTCGACCTCGAAGGTTTGTGCATGCGCCTGCCCGCGGGTGGCGACGATGCGGTAGGCCGGCACGGGCAGCTTGCGCGCCTGCAGCCATTCCTGGAGCTCGGTCTTGGCGTCCTTGCTCCAGCTGTCGATCTCGGTGTTGGCGATGACGTCGCCGAACAGCCGGCGCACCAGCGCCTGCGCCGGCTCGAAGCCGCCGTCCAGGAACGAGGCACCGATCACCGCCTCCAGCGCGTCGGCCAGGATGGAGGCGCGCTGGGCGCCGCCGCCGCGGGCTTCGCCGTCGGACAAGCGGATCACGTCGGGCAGGCCGAGCGACAGGGCCACGCGGTGCAGGCTTTCCTCGCGCACCAGGTGAGCCCGCACGCGGGTCAGGTCGCCCTCATCGGAATCGCCGAAACGCTCGTAGAGCATGGCCGACACCGCCGTGCTCAGCACCGCGTCACCCAGGAACTCCAGGCGTTCGTTGTGGTCGGCCCCGGCGCTGCGGTGCGTGAGCGCACGGCTCAGCAGCTTCTGCTGCGTGAAGCGATATCCCAGGCGCTGCTGCAGCGCGTCGAATCGTGCATCGCCCATATGGCGTCCTCAGTTCGAGCGGCCCTCGTACTTGATCAGCAGGTACACGGGCTCCACCAGTTCGATCTGCTTGTCGTAGGCAAACCGGATTACGATGCGCTCGTTTTCCTTCGTGATGTCGAGGTCCTTGCCACTGATCGTGGAGATGGAGTACTCGATCTCCTTCTGCTTGTCGAAAGCGGCGCGCAGCTCGGGCACGGTGGTGGCGCCGCTGTCGACGATCTTGTTGACGGCCTTCTTGATGGTCCAGTACTCGTTGACCGTCGGGAACACCCGCATGACGACCAACGCGCCGAAGCCGATCACGATAGCCCAGAACAGCAAACCGATCAGCGTGATGCCACGCTGGCCTGCACGGTGAGGGGTGGTGGTCGGCATGGTCAGTGGAACGCGCCGATGCGGCCCAGGTTCCCGAAGTTCATCCATACGAAGAAGGCGCGGCCGACGATGTTCTCGTCCGGCACGAAGCCCCAGTAGCGCGAGTCCTGCGAGTTGTCGCGGTTGTCGCCCATCATGAAGTAGTGGCCGGCGGGCACCTTGCAGGTGACGCCTTCGGCGGTGTAGCTGCACTGGTCGCTGTAGGGAAACGAGTGCGAGCCCGGGATGAACGCCGGCCGGTCCTTGTCGTTCAGCACCTGGTGCTCCACCTCGCCCAGCTTCTCGGAGAAGTGCTGCGCATAGCGGCGGCTGTCCTCGTCGTAGAAGTCGGGCAGCGGCGTCAGCGGCACCGGCTGGCCGTTGATCGTCAGCCGCTTGTTGATGTAGGCCACCTCGTCACCCGGCACGCCCACCACGCGCTTGATGTAGTCCACGCGGGTGTCCACCGGGTAGCGGAACACCACCACGTCGCCACGCTGCGGGTCGTTGATCGGCACGATCTTCTTGTTGATGACCGGCAGCCGGATGCCATAGTGAAACTTGTTCACCAGGATCAGGTCGCCCACCAGCAGCGTCGGGATCATCGAGCCCGAGGGGATCTTGAACGGCTCGAAGAGGAACGAGCGCAGCAGGAACACCGCCAGGATCACCGGGAACAGGCCGGCGGTCCAGTCGAGCCACCACGGCTGCATCAGCAGCTTGCGGCGGGCTTCGGAGACGTCGCCGTCCACCTTGTCGATGCCCATGCGCTTGAGCTCGGCGCGGCGGGTGGCGTCCTGCTCGGTCAGCGCGGCAGCGGCGGCCGCCCGCGCCGGCTGGAAGCGCAGGCGCTCGGCCAGCCAGTAGCCCAGCGTCACCACCGTCAGCACGAACAGCAGCAGCGCGAAGTTGCCGACCCAGAACCCAAGGAACCAGCCCCCGAGGTAGATCGCGAGCAAGCCGTACAACAAACCGGTCAGAGGTCCCATCAATCGTCCACTTGTAGGATGGCCAGAAACGCTTCCTGCGGCACCTCGACGGAGCCGATCTGCTTCATGCGCTTCTTGCCGGCCTTTTGTTTTTCGAGCAGCTTGCGCTTGCGGGAGATGTCCCCGCCATAACATTTTGCCAGCACGTTTTTGCGCAGCGCCTTGATGTTCTCGCGCGCGATGATGTTGGCGCCGATGGCCGCCTGGATCGCCACGTCGTACATCTGCCGCGGGATCTGCTCGCGCATCTTGGCGGCCACCGCACGGCCACGGTACTGGCTCTGCGCACGGTGCACGATGATGGACAGCGCATCCACCCGGTCGCCGTTGATCAGCAGGTCGACCTTCACCACGTCGGAGGCGCGGTACTCCTTGAACTCGTAGTCCATGGAGGCGTAGCCGCGCGACACGCTCTTCAGCTTGTCGAAGAAGTCCAGCACGATCTCCGCCAGGGGCAACTCATAGGTCAGCATCACCTGGCGGCCGTGGTAGGCCATGTTGAGCTGCACGCCGCGCTTCTGGTTGGCCAGCGTCATCACCGGGCCCACGTAGTCCTGCGGCATGTACAGGTGCACGGTGACGATGGGCTCGCGGATCTCCTGGATGCGGCCCGGGTCCGGCATCTTGGAGGGGTTCTCGACCTCGATGACCGAGCCGTCGCCCAGCTCCACCTGATAAATCACGCTGGGCGCGGTGGTGATCAGGTCCTGGTCGAACTCACGCTCCAGCCGCTCCTGCACGATTTCCATGTGCAGCAGCCCCAGGAAGCCGCAGCGGAAGCCGAAGCCCAGCGCCTGGCTCACCTCGGGCTCGTAGCGCAGCGAGGAATCGTTGAGCTTGAGCTTCTCCAGCGCGTCGCGCAGCTGGTCGTATTCGCTGGCCTCGGTCGGGTACAGGCCGGCGAACACCTGCGGCTGGATCTCCTTGAAGCCGGGCAGCGCCTCGCTGGCCGGGCCGGCGTTGTTCGGCAACTTCTTTTCCAGCGTGATGGTGTCGCCCACCTTCGCCGCCTGCAGCTCCTTGATGCCGCAGATGATGAAGCCCACCTCGCCGGCGTTCAGCGCCTCGCGCGGCAGCGACTTGGGCGTGAAGACGCCGATCTGCTCGATGTTGTAGACGGCGTTGGTGGCCATCATGCGGATGCGGTCGCCGCGGCGCAGCACGCCGTCCACCACGCGGGCCAGCATCACGACGCCCACGTAGTTGTCGAACCAGGCATCGATGATCATCGCGCGCGGTGCGGCCGTCGGGTTGCCGCGCGGCGCGGGCATGCGGGCGATCACCGCCTCGATGATGTCCTCGACGCCTTCGCCGGTCTTGGCCGAGCAGGGGATGGCGTCGGTGGCATCGATGCCGATGACGTCCTCGATCTCTTCCTTGGCGCGCTCCGGATCGGCCTGCGGCAGGTCCATCTTGTTGAGCACCGGCACCACTTCAACGCCCAGGTCGAGCGCGGTGTAGCAATTGGCCACCGTCTGCGCCTCGACACCCTGCGATGCATCGACCACCAGCAATGCACCTTCGCAGGCGGACAGCGAGCGGCTCACTTCGTACGAGAAGTCGACGTGGCCCGGCGTGTCGATCAGGTTCAGGTTGTAGACCTGCCCATTGCGCGCCTTGTATTGCAAAGCGGCGGTCTGCGCCTTGATGGTGATGCCGCGCTCACGCTCGATGTCCATCGAGTCGAGCACCTGCGCTTCCATCTCGCGGTCGCTCAGCCCCCCACAGCGCTGGATGATGCGATCGGCCAACGTGCTCTTGCCGTGGTCGATGTGGGCAATGATGGAGAAGTTCCGGATGTGGTCCATGGACACAAAGTTGGCGGCTGCTGGTCACGGCAAAGGCCTGCCATGCGGGCGCCGGGCGCCGAGCCGCACATAAAAAAAGGCACGTCCAAAGAGGAGACGCGCCTTCCAACAAAACGTATGGCAACTGCTTGTTGGGCCTTCATTGTAGCCAAAAGGACTTGGCTGGAAACCGCGCCGTTGCTGGATTTCTTCGTTGCACGTCGCCAACAGCGCAATTCCATTCACAGGTTATCCACAGATGGCTGTGGATGTGCTGGGGACAGTTTTCAGGGCAGTGACTCGTGCGCCGAACAGCCCACAAAGGGCGCCAACAACGCGGCATTGTAGCTTCCACGCAGAGCAATCCGGACCGGCGCAGCCATGGAAGTTAGCGAGTGCAAACTGAGCCTGCCTGTAACAGGGTAGAAGGTCGGGACGCCGGCCGCCGTGCGTCCCGCATCCCGAAAAGCCCCGCCGCGCAAGTCGGTTGCCGCAGCCTATTTGCTCGGCCGGATCACGGCGTAGTTCGTCCATTCGCCCCGGCGCACCAGCACGCTGATGGCCTTGGCACGATCCAGCTTGGCGACGGCGGCGTTGAACTGCTTGGCGTCCACCACCTCCACGTTGTCCACGGAGAGGATCACGTCGCCCTCGCGCAGGCCAGCGCGGGCCGCGGCGCCCTCCGCCAGTTCCACCCGCACGCCGCCGCGCACTTTCAGCTCCTTGCGCTGCGCCTCCGACAGATCGGCCACCGTCAGGCCGATGGCCGTCTTGGGCGCGGACGCCGGCGATTCCGCCTTGCTCACGCGGCGGACCTGGTCGGGCTCCAGCTCGGCCACCGTCACCACCAGGTCGCGCGTGGCGCCGCGGCGGAACACCTGCAGCGACGCCTTGGCGCCTGGCTTGGTATTGCCGATGATGCGCGGCAGGTCGCCCGACTTGTCGACGGCCCGCCCGTCCACCTTGGTGATGATGTCGCCCGCCTCTATCCCGGCCTTCTGCGCCGGGCCACCGTCTTCCACGCCCTGCACCAAGGCACCCGCAGGGCGGCCCAGGCCGATGGATTCGGCCACGTCCTTGGTTACCGGCGCGATGGTCACGCCGATGCGTCCCCGCACCACGCGGCCGGTGGCACGCAGCTGGTCAGACACGCGGATGGCCTCGTCGATCGGGATGGCGAACGAAATGCCGGCGAACATGCCCGAGCGGCTGTAGATCTGGGAGTTGATGCCCACCACCTCGCCGCGCAGGTTGAGCAACGGACCGCCCGAGTTGCCCGGGTTGATGGCCACGTCGGTCTGGATCAGCGGCAGGTAGTCGCCGGTGTCGCGCTGCTTGGCACTGACGATGCCGGCGGTGACGGTGTTCTCCAGCCCGAACGGCGAGCCGATGGCGATCACCCATTCGCCCACCCGCAGCCTGTTGGCATCGCCCACCTTCACGAAGGGAAAGCCGCTGCCGTCGATCTTCACCACGGCCACGTCGGTGCGCTTGTCGGCGCCGATGATCTTGGCCTTGAACTCGCGCTGGTCGGTCAGCGTGACGATCACCTCGTCGGCGCCCTCGACCACGTGGGCATTGGTCATCACATAGCCGTCGTTGCTCAGGATGAAGCCCGAGCCCACGCCGCGCTGCTGCGGTGCCGGTTCTTCCTCGGTGCCCGGCGGACCGTTGCGGCGCGGGGTGTTGGGCATCGGGATGCCGAAGCGGCGGAAGAACTCGCGCATCTGCTCGTCCATCTCGCCGCCGCCGCCGGGGGCGGTGCGCACCCGCTCGGTGGTGCGGATGTTCACCACCGTCGGGCTCATGCGTTCGGCCAGCTCGGTGAAGTCCGGCAGTTCACGCGCGGATTGCGCCTGCCCCGCCAACGGCATGCCGGCCAGCGACAGGGCGCACAGGCCCGCGGCCACCATCGAGCGCCACGCCGGCGCCCGGACTGCAATGTTCAATCCCATCGAAACTCCCGGTTCTTGATTGGCGGAGCGACCGCTCAGCGGCGCTCCAGGGCCTTGCCGAACTTCTTGAGCGTGGCCAGCGGCACGTCCCCATCGCGGTCACCCACCAGTCGCCGTGGCGCTGCATCAGCGTGTGGGTGGCTCCGATGGAGGTCTCGACCGCCTGGCGGTGCCGCTGGGCACTGTAAGGCTCGATGAACACCGACACATGCGTGAGGCCGTCGGAATACACGGCCTGCAGCATCTCGGCCCCGTTGCTGGCCGAATCGACCGCGCCCGCGCTGTCCAGGGAGCGCTTGATGCAGCGGATCTGGCGAAAGCCCTTGACCGGACTGGTCAGCGTCCAGCCCTCGGCCTCCAGCCGTGCCGGCGTGAGCACCGGCTTGAGCACGCGGTAGCCGTCGAGCTTCTTCATGGCCTTGAGCACCGCCTCCGGCTGCGGGCGCACGCCGATGGTCACGTCCGTGAAGGCGGCGCTCTCCAGCACACGATCCTCCGGCCCAATGACGTCGGTGCGCAACAGCAGGCCGGTGGCCTTGTCCGCCCACAGGCGTTGGGCGAAGCGCTCATGGTCCTTCGGGCGCAGCAGCAGCACCAGGGCATCGTGGCCCGCCACGCGGTCCTCGCCCTCGGTGATGAGCTCGTAGCGGTCGAAGATCTGCTCTTCGCTCGTCTTGAGCAGCGACGGGAACGGCGCCAGCGGATCACGCTGCTCGATCGCGGCCAGGCGGCTGCCGGGCCACATCGTCTGCACCACCTCGTTATGGCGCAAGACCTGGCGGCGCTCGCCGTCCAGGCCGTCGATCCGCTCATAGGTGTGCGCGCCGTCACCATAGTGGACGATGCGCGAGCTGCTCACTGCGCCGCCGGCCGTCACCACCATGGTGCCCTGGTAGTTGCGCTGGCTGGCGGCGGCATGGATGCGCGAGAGCCAGGCGCGTGCATCCACGGCCGGGGCCGGCGCCGCCTGGGAGGCGGACCACACGGGGCCGACCGAAACGGTCAGCAGGGCAAGGACGGCGTGAACGACTCGACGGCGAACCACGGACACGCTCAGCGATCAGGCGCCGCCGGAGCCGCGCTGCGCACCGATACCACCGGCATCGCCAGCACCGAGCCGCCGTACTGCTTGTGCGCGGCGAGGTATTGGTCGAGACGCGCGTCGCGGATCAGCTTGCCGTTGGCCACCGGCACGGCCACCGGCGCCGGCGACGCCGCCACCAGCGGCTGCGACACCGTGCTCACCGGCTGGATGCCCGGCGTGCCGACGCCCGGCACCGCGGTGCCGCCGGCAATGACGCTGGAAGACGGACTCACCGGCACCTCGGCCACGCGGGTCACCACCAGCACGCCGGCCACGGCCATGAAGCCCGCGGCGACGGCCGAGGGGGCGGCCCAGGCGCGGCGCCACAGGCTGCGGCGGCCGACCGAGGCGCCATTGGCGACGCGGCGCGGCGCTTCCTGCCGGGGGGCGGACGGCGGCGCCGGCTGCGGGGCCAGCACCACCGGCTCCGACGCCAGGCGGCTGCGCAACGAGGCCAGGAAAGCCTCGTCGCGCAGCGGCCGGTGCGCCAGGTCGTCCGATCGCAGCACGTCACCTATCAGGTGGTAGGCATACCAGTCGGCGCGCGAGGCGCCGTCCTCGCGCCAGGCGGCGCACGCCCGCGCCGCGCCGCCCGCGTCCACCGCACCATCCATCAGGTCCGACAGCGCTTGCCGCCGCGCTTGTTGATCCAGCCGATCCACCATTTCGAGCTCCAGATGATCTCTGTACAGGCGGCGCTACCAGCGCTCGCCCTCGCGGGTGCCCAACAGCGGGCGCAGACGCTCCGCGATCGCCTCGCGCGCACGGAAGATGCGTGAACGCACGGTGCCGATCGGGCAATTCATCACTTCAGCGATTTCCTCGTAGCTGAGGCCTTCGATCTCGCGCAGCGTGATCGCCTGCCGCAAGTCTTCAGACAAGGCTTCGATGGCACCGTTCACTGTCGCGGCGATTTCTTTTGTCGCCAGCACCGCTTCAGGCGTCTCGCCGTCGGTTAGTTCGTTCTCGACGCGTGAAGTTTCGTCATCGTCTTCCCGGCCGGAGAGGGCATTCTCCGAGACCAGCGGGTCGCGCTTCAGGTCGACCAGCGCCTTCTTGGCGGTATTGACGGCGATGCGGTAGAGCCAGGTGTAGAACGCGCTCTCGCCGCGGAACTGCGGGATGGCGCGGTAGGCCCGGATGAAGGTTTCCTGGGCGATGTCGGGAACCAGGTCCACGTCGCGCACCATGCGGCCGATCAGGCGCTCGATGCGCCGCTGGTACTTGACCACCAGCATCTCGAACGCCTTGACATCGCCGTTCTTCACACGGTCGATCAAGAGGGCGTCGGCGTCCGCTGCGTTGGTCATTCAGGCTCTTGGGTGGCCTACATCCGCGGCGCGGAAGGGGTCCGGGGTTCAGGGCGGCGGGAATATACCGCAGCGCGCAATCCGTGCCAGCCCGCACGGGCGGCAGCACGGGACAGGGGCAAATGGGCCGCCCGCCCCTGCCCGGCCGGCGAAAAACACATCAGCAGCCAGGGGCCGAGGTCGAACACGACCCGCAAGTCGCCGGGACGGCCGTCCCACAGCCACTGCTGGCCGTCCCAGCACAGCACGCCGGCCGGGGCCGGCAGCCAGAAACGCCCCAGGCAGGCGCCCGCACCGGCAGCCAGCAGCGCCGCAGCGGCGGTCCACCGGACAGGAAGCTCAGCCCAACCCGCCGCCCAGGCAGCCAGAGCCGCCAGCGCGGAACCGCAGCAGATCGCCACGGCCCCGCGCCACACCAGGTCGTCGCCCAGATCGACCTGCACCGCAGGTGCCGATCGCATGGTGCACGCCTTCCTGCGCGGCCGCGCCCTCAGGCGCGGCGGAACACCAGCGTGCCGTTCGTGCCGCCGAAGCCGAAGTTGTTCTTCACCGCGACGTCGATCTTCATCTCCCGCGCTTCATTCGGGCAGTAGTCGAGGTCGCACTCCGGATCCGGATCGACGAGGTTGATCGTCGGCGGCACCACCTGGTGATGCAGCGACAGCACGGTGAACACCGACTCGATGCCGCCGGCGCCGCCCAGGAGGTGGCCGGTCATCGACTTGGTGGAACTCACCACCAGGTCCTTCGCGTGGTCGCCGAAGGCCTTCTTGATCGCGTTGGTCTCGTTCACGTCGCCCAGCGGCGTGGAGGTGCCGTGCGCATTCAGGTACTGCACAGCGGACGGATCGAGCTTCGCATTGCGCAGCGCGGCCAGCATCGAGCGCTTGGGGCCGTCCACGTTCGGCGCGGTCATGTGGAAGGCATCGGCACCCATGCCGTAGCCGACCAGTTCGGCGTAGATCTTGGCGCCCCGGGCCTTGGCATGTTCGTACTCTTCCAGCACCAGCGCGCCGGCGCCTTCGCCCAGCACGAAGCCGTCGCGACCCTTGTCCCAGGGACGCGAGGCGGCGGCGGGATCGTCATTGCGGGTGGACAGCGCGCGTGCGGCCGCGAAGCCGCCGATGCCCAGCGGCGAGACGGTGGATTCGGCACCGCCGGCCACCATCACGTCCACGTCGCCGTACTCGATCATGCGGGCGGCCTCGCCGATGCAGTGCAGGCCGGTGGTGCAGGCGGTGACGATGGCCAGGTTCGGGCCGGTGAAGCCGTACTTGATGGACACATGGCCCGAGATCATGTTGATGATCGAGGCGGGCACGAAGAACGGGGAAATCCGGCGCGGACCGCGTTCGGTGTATTCCTTGTGGGTCTGCTCGATCATCGGCAGGCCGCCGATGCCCGACCCGACGAGCACACCGATGCGCTCGGCCGTCTGCTCGTCGAGCGCTTCCCCGGTGGGGATGCCCGAGTCCTGCACGGCCTGCATGGAAGCGGCCATCCCGTAATGGATGAACGTGTCCATGTGCCGGGCTTCCTTGCCGGGGATGTAATCCTCGATGTTGAAGCCCTTGACCTCACCCGCGAAGCGGCAGGCCATGGCCGACGCATCGAACTTGGTGATGTTGGCGATGCCCGAACGGCCGGCCACCAGGTTGGCCCACCCTTCGGCCACGCTGTTGCCCACCGGGCTGACCAGCCCCAGGCCCGTGACGACGACGCGACGACGAGTCATGGAAACCGACTCAGGCCTTCTGGTGATTGACCGCGTAGTCGATCGCCAGCTGCACCGTGGTGATCTTCTCGGCCTCTTCGTCCGGGATCTCGATGCCGAACTCGTCTTCGAGGGCCATCACCAGCTCCACCGTGTCGAGCGAATCGGCACCGAGGTCGGCCACGAAGGCCTTTTCGTTCGTGACGTCCGACTCGGGAACGCCGAGTTGTTCGGCGATGATTTTCTTGACACGGGCTTCGATATCGCTCATTCGCTCCTCCTGGAACAATACAAAAACGGCCCGGAGTTTACGCGCCCGCGCAGGCCGAGCCTGCAGGGCACATCCGGTCGGGCCGACCCGGTCCTTCAGTTCATGTACATGCCGCCGTTGACGTGCAGCTCGCTGCCGGTGACGTAGCCGGCCGCAGGCGAGGCAAGGAACACCACCGCGTCCGCCACTTCCTGCACTTCGCCCAGCCGGCCGAGCGGAATCTGCGACAGCAGCGCAGCCTTCTGCGCCTCGGGCAGCACTTCGGTCATGTCGGTGGCGATGAAACCAGGGGCGACGCAGTTCACGGTGATGCCGCGGCTGCCCAGCTCCCGGGCCAGGGCACGCGTCATGCCGGCCACGCCGGCCTTGGCCGCCGCGTAGTTGGCCTGCCCCGCATTGCCCGACGCGCCCACCACGGAGGTGATGTTGACGATGCGGCCGTAACGCTGCTTCATCATCGTGCGCATGACCGCTCGGCTGGTGCGGAATACCGCCTTCAGGTTGGTGTCCAGCACCGCGTCCCAGTCCTCGTCCTTCATGCGCATGGCCAGCGTGTCGCGGGTGATGCCGGCGTTGTTGACGAGGATGTGCAGGCCGCCGTGTGACTTCACCAGCGCGTCGATGGCCGCTTCCACGGCCGCGGCGTCGTTGACGTTGAGCGCCAGGCCCTGGCCGCCGGAAGCGGCCAAGGCCTCGCTGATGGCGGCGGCGCCGGCTTCGGTGGTGGCCGTGCCGATCACCTTCACGCCCTGCGCGGCCAGCGCCTGCGCGATGCCGCGGCCAATGCCGCGCGAAGCGCCGGTCACCAGCGCGACTTGTCCGTCAAAGGTATTCATGCCACCAGCCTCTTGGCTTCTTCCAGCGATGCAGGATCGAACACGGTGGTGGCCTGCACCTCGGGCTCGATGCGCTTGACCATGCCGGCCAGCACCTTGCCGGGCCCGCATTCGATGATCACGCCCGCGCCGTTCGCGCGCAGCGCCTGCACCACCTCCACCCAGCGCACCGGGCCGAAGGCCTGCTCGTACAGCGCCTGGCGGATGGCCTGAGGATCGGTTTCCACCGCCACACGGATGTTGTTGACCACCGGGATGCGCGGCGACAGCACCGTCGTGCCGGCCAGACGCTCCTTCAGCCGCTCGGCCGCCGGCTTCATCAGGCTGGAATGGAACGGCGCGGACACCGGCAGCAGCAGCGCCCGCTTGGCGCCTTTGGCCTTCAGCAGCTCGCAGCCCTTGTCCACGCCGGCCTTGCTGCCGGCAATCACGGTCTGCTTTGGGTCGTTGAAGTTGACGGCTTCGACCACTTCGCCACTGGCCTGGGCGGCCTCGGCACAACCTTCACGCACCGCGGCGGCGTCCAGCCCCAGGATGGCGGCCATCGCGCCGGTGCCCACGGGCACGGCATCCTGCATCGCCTGGGCACGGAAGCGCACCAGGGGCAGCGCATCGGCCAGCGTCAGCGCGCCGGCGGCCACCAAGGCGCTGTATTCGCCCAGCGAATGGCCGGCCACCCAGGCGGGCTGCAGGCCGGTCTCGGCCAGCCAGGCGCGGTGGCAGGCGATGCCAGCCGCCAGCATCACCGGCTGGGTGTTGGTGGTGAGGTCGAGCTGGTCCTTGGGACCGGCCTGGATCAGGCGGGCGATGTCCTCGCCCAGCGCATCGGACGCTTCCTGCAGCGTCTGGCGCACGGCCGGATGGTCGCCCCAGGCGTCGAGCATGCCGACGGCCTGCGAGCCCTGGCCAGGAAAGACGAACGCAAACGATGTCATCGCGTGACTCTTGAAAGGAATGGAAGCGGCGCTCAGAAGTCGAGCAGCACGGCGCCCCAGGTGAAGCCACCGCCAACGCCTTCCAGCATCAGCGTGTCGCCGCGGCGGATGCGGCCGGAGCGCACGGCGCTGTCCAGCGCCAGCGGGATCGACGCGGCGGAGGTGTTGCCGTGCTCGTCGACGGTGACGACCAGCTTGTCGGCCGAGAGCTTCAGCTTGCGCGCCGTGCTCTGCATGATGCGGATGTTGGCCTGATGCGGGATCAGGAAGTCGATGTCGGACGCCTCACGGCCGGCCTTGGCCAGCACCGAGCGCGCGACGTCCTCCAGCACGCCCACGGCCAGCTTGAAGACGGCCGGACCGTCCATCTTGAGCAGCGGATCGCCTAGGATGGCGCCGCCCGCCACGTGGCCCGGCGTGCAGAGGATGCCCACGTGGCGGCCATCGGCATGCAGCTCGCTGGCCAGCAGACCCGGCTCGTCGCTGCCTTCCAGCACCACGGCGCCGGCGCCGTCGCCAAACAGCACGCAGGTGGTGCGGTCGTTGAAGTCGAGGATGCGCGAGAACACTTCGGAGCCCACCACCAGCGCCTTGGTGGCCGCACCGGTGCGGATCATCGAATCCGCCACCGTCAGCGCATAGACGAAACCGGAGCACACCGCCTGCACGTCGAAGGCGGGGCAGCCATGCACGCCCAGCTTGTTCTGCAGGATGGTGGCGGTGGACGGGAAGACCATGTCCGGCGTGGACGTGGCGACGATGATCAGGTCGATGTCGGCGGCGGTGCAGCCGGCAGCTTGCAGCGCCGCCAGGCAGGCAGGCAGCGCCAGGTCGCTGGCACCCACCTCGGCTTCGGCGAAGTGGCGCGCGCGGATGCCGGTGCGCTCGACGATCCACGCGTCCGACGTTTCCAGTCCGCGTTGAGCGAGCTGGGCGGCCAGATCGTCGTTGGTCACGCGGCGCGGCGGCAGATGACTGCCGGTGCCGGCGATGCGGGAGTACCGGGGTGTGGAAAGATTCATGCGGCTTGGACCGTGTCGTCGGGACCGTCGGCCACGGGCTGGGCGTTCAGCGCCTGCAGCGTGTCGAGGATGCGGTCGTGGACCCTGTCCAGCAGTCGGTTGCGGGCGGCATCATACGCCCGGGTGAGGGCTTGCTCGAAACCGAAGGCATCGGCAGAGCCGTGGCTCTTGAACACCAGCCCGCGAAGGCCCAGCAGGGCCGCGCCGTTCAGGCGGCGGGGGTCGACGCGGGTCTTGAAGTGGCGCAGCACAGGCAAGGCGACCAGCGCGGCGAACTTGGCGAACGGCGTGCGGGTGAACTCCTGCCGGATCATGTCGCCCAGCATCGAGGCCAGCCCTTCGGCCGTCTTCAGCGCCACGTTGCCGACAAAACCGTCGCACACCACGATGTCGGTGGTGCCCTTGAAGATGTCGTCGCCTTCCACGTTGCCATGGAAGTTCAGGTGCCCCTGCGCCGCCGCCTCGCGCAGCAGTTCGCCGGCGCGCTTGATGGTGTCGCTGCCCTTGATGACTTCTTCGCCGATGTTGAGCAGCCCCACGCTCGGCTCCGCCTTGCCGCTGACCGCCGCGACCAGCGCACTGCCCATCACCGCGAACTGAAGCAGATGCTCGGCGCTGCAATCGACGTTGGCGCCCAGATCCAGCACAGTGGTGAACCCGTCCAGCCGGTTAGGCATGACGGTGGCGATGGCGGGACGGTCGATGCCGTCCAGCGTCTTCAGCACGTAGCGCGCCACGGCCATCAGGGCCCCGGTGTTGCCAGCCGAGACGCAGACGTGCGCCGGCTCGCCCTGCGGAGCCTTGAGCTGGTTGATCGCCACGCGCATGGAGGAGTCGCGCTTGCGGCGCAACGCCACCTCCACTGTGTCGTCCATCAGCACGGTTTCGCTGGCGTGCACGCAGGTGACACGCGCCCAGCCTGCCGCCTGCGCCAGTGCTTCCGGCGTGCCGACCAGCACCAGTTCCGCATCGGGATGCTTGGCCAGGAAGGCCTGGCAGGCCGGCAAGGTGACGGCCGGGCCGTGGTCGCCGCCCATGCAATCGACGGCAACGCGTACCCGCGGCAGCGGCGTCAAAGAAGAGTGGGTCAAAGACATCGCCGGCTGGGCTGCGGGCTCGCGGCGACACGGCGGCCCACGGGCCGATGCCTACCGCCAACCGGGCTCACAAGCGAGGCGCCGGCCGTTCGAGCCCTGCACCGGACAAGCTAGGCAAGCCCGGCGCCGCCATCGATCAGGTGTCCGACTTGGTGCGCAGCACCTTGCGGCCGCGGTAGAAGCCGGTCGGGCTGATGTGGTGACGCAGATGCGTTTCACCGGTGGTGGACTCGATCGCCACGCCCGGCACGGGCAGGGCGTTGTGCGAACGGTGCATGCCCCGCTTGGAGGGCGACTTCTTGTTTTGCTGGACGGCCATGGGGTTCTCCTGGTGGCGCCAGACAAGTTACGGGCGCCTTCGCGAAAAGCCGATGATCATAGCACGACGCCGGCAAGGCGTCAGCTCTGGTCGGGCCGGCGTTTGAGTTGGGCCAGTGCGGCGAAGGGGTTGGCCTTCTCAGGCTCCGGCATCTCGTCGGCGGAAGGCTCCGCCGCCATCGGCAAGGGCGCAGGGCATACGTCGTGGCGCGGCACCAACGGCAGGGCCAGCAGCAGCTCGTCCTCGACCAGCTCCTGCAGGTCGAGCCAACGCGGCAAGGCCAGCACGTCGTCCTCGCTGTCGGCGTCCAATGCGGCAGCCAGCTCCTCGTCCGGCACGAAGCGCAGCCAGCGGTCGATGGCCACAGGCAGCGCCACCGGCGCCAGGCAGCGCTGGCATTCGCGCGGCACATCGGCCGAGGCCTCCAGGTGCAGCCAAAGCTCCGGCTCACCTCCCTTGACCGGCCTGCGCTCGGCGTGTGCCGCCCAGCTCACATCGGACAGCGCGGGCGCGTCGTCGGTGGCCGGCGCATCCTCGGCCAGGCGAGGCAAGTCGGCCAGCGGCCAGCGGCCTTGCAGTTCACCGCCCTGCGTCGCGAACGTGGCGACATCGAGGCGGCGAGGATCTTGTTCTCCGGGCTTCATGCGGCCAGTGTATTCGGGGCCCGATGGGACAATGCCTCATGGACGAACCCCGCCCCACGCTGATCCTGGCCTCCACCTCGCCCTACCGGCGCGAGCTGCTGCAGCGCCTGCGCCTTCCCTTTGAGGTGCAGGCACCCGACGTCGATGAAACACCGGGCCCGCGGGAGGCGCCCGACGGGCTGGCGCAGCGGCTCTCGCAGGCCAAGGCCGCGGCAGTGGCCGACAGCCGGCGCGATGCCGATGTGGTGGTGATCGGCTCCGACCAGGTGGCCGACCTGCACGGCCAGCCGCTGGGCAAGCCCGGCAGCCACGCCCGGGCGTCCGAGCAATTGCGCGCCATGCGCGGCCAGCGCGTGCAGTTCCACACCGCGGTGACGGTGCTGCGGCCTCGTGCCGGCCATGCCCGCACGCTGCTGGCGTCGGTGACGGTGCAGTTCCGCAGACTGTCGGACGCGGAGATCGAACGCTACCTGGCGGCCGAGCAGCCCTATGACTGCGCCGGCAGCGCCAAGGCCGAGGCCCTGGGCATCACGCTGCTGGACGCCATCGAATCCGACGATCCCACCGCGCTGATCGGCCTGCCGCTGATACGCACCTGCCAGCTGCTGCGCGAAGCCGGGCTGCAGCTGCCATGACGGGCACGCTCTACCTCGTGCCCAACACGCTGGACCTGGGCACCGGCGACGCCAGTGCGCCGCCCGACATCGAGGACACCCTGCCAATGGGCGCGCTGCGGGTCGCTGCCGCCCTGCCCCATTGGTGGCGGAAAACGCCAAGACCACGCGCGCCTTTCTCAAGCGGGTGGACCAGCGGGTGCCGCTGGCCCGGCCGCTGCAGGAGATCGGCATCGTCGAGCTGCCGCGCCCGCCCAAGGGTGGCGCCGCCACGGCCTCGCCCGCGCTGGCGCCGCTGCTGGCACCCGCGCTGGCCGGGCAGGACATGGGGCTGATCTCCGAGGCGGGCTTGCCCGCGGTGGCCGATCCGGGTGCGCTGCTGGTGGCCGCGGCCCATGCGGCGGGCCTGGCGGTGCGGCCCTTGTCCGGGCCCAGTTCGCTGCTGCTGGCGCTCTCGGCCAGTGGGTTGAACGGCCAGAGCTTCGCCTTCGTGGGCTACCTGCCGGTAGAGGCTGCGGCACGCAGCGCACGGCTGAAGGAACTGGAAGCGCTGTCGCGTCGCCAGCAGCAGACGCAGCTGATGATCGAAACGCCTTATCGCAATGCCGCGTTGCTGTCGGCCATGCTGGCGGCGCTGGCACCCGCCACGCGGGTGTCGGTGAGCGTGGGGCTCACGCTGGCCGGTGGCTGGACCCGTACGCTGACGGTGGCGCAATGGCGGCGTGACACCCCTGCCCTGCCTGACCGCGTGCCCGCAGTGTTCTGCCTGCTGGCCAGCTGAGGCCGGCCGCGGCGCCGCGCCTCAGGCCTTCTGGCCGCCGCCGAGCAGGGCCGCCACCTTGCGCTTGCTGCGGATGTTGGGCGTGAGCCCCCGTGCCGCCGGAGCCGCGGCCACGCCCTTTTCCCAGGCCGGTGGCGACTCGGAGGCGGTGGCGCTGGGCTCGTACGGCCGGTCGAAGAACGGGTCCGCCGGCGGGGTGGCGCCATAGCGCCGCGGCGCGGGGGCGCTGCGCTCGTAGGCCGGACGCTCGCGCTCACGGGCCACCGGAGCGGCTTCCTCGGCCTCCCGCGGCCGGAAGCGGCGGGGGCGGTCGTCTTCCAGCTCGAAGGGCTCGAGCTCGATCTTCTTCTTGATCAGCTTCTCGATGTCGCCCACCAGGCGCGCGTCGTCGCGCGTCACCAGCGTGATGGCGATGCCCGATGCGCCGGCACGGCCGGTGCGGCCGATGCGGTGCACGTAGTCTTCCGCATTGAACGGCACGTCGAAGTTGAAGACGGCCGGCAGATCGGCGATGTCCAGGCCGCGTGCGGCCACGTCGGTGGCCACCAGCACATCCACTTCGCCCCGCTTGAAGGCTTCCAGCGACTTCAGGCGCTCATCCTGCGACTTGTCGCCGTGCAGTGCGGCGGTCTTGAGGTCGTCGCGCTCGAACGAGCGGGCCAGCCGGGCCGCACCCAGCTTGGAGTTGACGAACACGATGGCCTGCGAAAGCTGCCGGTCGCGCAGGATCTGGCGCACCACGCGGCGTTTGTCGTCGTCCGTCACGCTGTAGAAGCGCTGCTCCACGTTGGTGGCGGTCGCATTCGGCCGCGCCACCTCCACCAGCACCGGCTCCTGCAGGTAGCTTTGCGAGAGCTTCTTGATCTCGGGCGAGAAGGTGGCCGAGAAGAGCAGCGTCTGCCGCTGCTTGGGCAGGTAGCTGAGGATGCGCTGCAGGTCGGGCAGGAAGCCGATGTCTAGCATGCGGTCGGCTTCGTCGAGCACCACGTACTCGACTTGGTTGAGCACGCAGTTCTTGGCCTCGATGTGGTCAAGCAGCCGGCCAGGCGTGGCAATCAGGATTTCCACGCCCGCCTTGAGCTGCAGCGTCTGAGGCTTCATGTCGATGCCGCCGAACACCACTGCCGAACGCAGGTTGGTGTGTTGCGCATACGACTTGACGTTGGCCGCCACCTGGTCGGCCAGCTCCCGCGTGGGGGCCAGCACCAGCGCCCGCACCGGATGGCGGGCCGGCGACATGGAGGCGTTTTCGTGCCGCAGCATCTTCTGCAGCAGCGGGATGGAGAAGGCCGCCGTCTTGCCCGTGCCCGTCTGTGCCGCGCCCATCACGTCGCGGCCTTCCAGGACGATGGGAATCGCCTTGGCCTGGATGGGCGTCATCGTGGCGTAGCCCTGGTCGGCCACGGCACGCAAAAGCTTGGGGTCGAGCGGGAGAGTGTCGAAGCGCGCCGGGGCTTCGGTTACGGCGGGGGTGTCTGTCATCACTCAGCATTATCCCCGCTTGCCTCGAATTGCGTGCTTAACGTCGCAAAACCAGCCAACGTGGCGACCGGAAGCGCACGATCCGCCAGTACAGGCTGACGTAGCTGACCGCGAACAGCAGGATGAAGAAGCCCAGCACCGGCGTGCTGTTCCACCACAGCACGGAGGGCACCAGCGACATCATGCACAGCATCCACAGATAGGGCGAGGTCATCGAGTTGCGGCGGGTGATCTCCCGGGCGCTGCGGCTGCCGACGGCCCAGCGGATCACCCGGCGGTAGATCAGCGAATGCAGGTGGATGCCATCGGGCAGGCCGGGCGACACCTCCTTCAGGAAGCGGCGCCGGTAGATGGAGAAGAGCGTCTCGAACACCGGGTAGATGCAGATCAGCAGCGGGAACATGGGCGAGACGGTCGGGTTGCGGAAAAGCAACATGATCGCCAGCTCCGACACCATGAAACCCAGGAAATACGCGCCGCCGTCGCCCAGGAAGATCAAGCCGGCCGGGAAATTCCAGATGAAGAAGCCCAGCACCGCGCCCACCGTGGCCAGGGCCCAGAGCATCACGAAGCGGTCGCCCACCTGGAAGGCTACGTAGCCCACCGCCATCAGCATCATTACCACGCACATGGACGACAGGCCGTTGAAGCCGTCGATGATGTTGACCGAGTTGGCCACCCCGGCCACCACGAACACGGTGACCAGCGCCGCGCCCAGCGGAAAGCCGACGATCCAGTCCAGCCCCGGCAGGTCGGTGCGCACGATCACCGCATTGACGAAATACACCGCCAGCGCGGCCGAGATGGCCGTGGCGATGAGCCGGTTGCGCGGCGATACCCGCTTGGTGAGGTCTTCCACCAGGCCGGCGATGAAGGCCGGCAGGCCGCACGACACCAGCAACACGCTGAGCCAAAGGTACTCCGGCGCGGTGGCTGCCACGGTGGCCACGCCAGCCACCACGGCGGCGAAGATGCCGACGCCGCCAATGCGCGGCACCGACTTGGCATGGAATTTCTGGGGGCCCGACAGATCGGAGTCGGCGGTCAGGTGGGCATGCCGGTGAGCGGAGCGAATCACGAGCAGCGTCACGAGGCCCGAGACAGCAAAGCCCAAGAGCAGGATCAACATGGCGCGCGAGTGTAGCGAGGCCATGCACCGTTTCCTTGCGCGGACGCAAGGAGAAAATGCACCTCGCACCACCCCGGAGCTGCGGGAGGCCACCGTTAGAATTCCGCGCCGCAGCCGTCTGCAAGCGTGCTGCCGCCCTTTTGGGCACCGAGACACGAAGGCCTTTCATGACCGAATTGATCCCGCGCCGCCAGCCTGTTTGGCGTGCGCCGATGGGCGCCCTGGTGGCGGCCATCTCCCTGACGATGCCCTGGGTGGGCAGCCATGCGCAGGTGCAGACGGCGCAGATGCTGCAGAACTACCAAGGCGGCCAGGGCACGCTGCAGCAGCAACAACAGCAGCAGTCGCAACAGCAGCAGATCACCACCGGCGGCGACGCCTACGGCCAGGAAACGGGCGGCCCGGTGCGGCTGCGCCAGCAAGGCGCGTCGCAAAACAACAACACTCGCAACGGCGTGGGCCCCGATGCCAACGGCTACCTGCGCGAGCCGCGCCTGCCCTACCGGCCCGGCGAGTTCGAGCTGTTCGTCAACAAGCTGGCCGGCACGCTGCCGGTGCTGGCGCCGGACGGCAAGATCACGCTGGACGACACCTCGGTGCGACGATTCGGCGCCGAGCTGGTGACGCCCGAATTGGCCGGCGAGCAAGGCGCCGACTTCATGCCGCAGGTGCCGGCGGACTACCTCATCACGCCGGGCGATGAGATCGCGCTGACCATCTGGGGTTCGGTGGACGCCGACCTGCGCCTGGTGGTGGACCGTGCCGGCCGCCTGAACATCCCGCGCGTGGGCTCGGTGCTGGTGTCGGGCGTGCGGTATGGCGACCTGCCCTCGCTGCTGAACCAGCGCGTGGCGCAGGTGTTTCGCAACTTCCAGCTCAGCGTGTCGCTGGGGCAGCTGCGCAGCATCCGCATCTACGTCACCGGCTTCACCGCCAAGCCGGGCTCGTACACCGTCAGCAGCCTGTCGACCGTGGTCAACGGCCTGATGCGCGCTGGCGGCCCCTCGGCGGCCGGCACCTTCCGCAACATCGAGCTGCGCCGCGCCGGCAAGCTGGTGAGCCGGCTCGACCTGTACGACCTGCTGATCAAGGGCGACCGCAGCGGCGACCGCGTGCTGCAGCCCGAGGACGTCATCCACATCGGTGCCGTGGGCACGCAGACGGCCGTGATCGGCAGCGTCAACAAGCCGGCCATCTTCGAGCTGAAGAAGGGCGAGACGGTGGACGACGTGCTGCGCATGGCCGGCGGCCTGACGGCCGTGGCCGACCGCGGGCGCCTGTCGGTCGAGCGGCTGGACGAGCGCATCGGCGCCCGCGTGTCGCAGCTGCGCCTGCCCGAAGACCTGAACCAGACCCCCTCCAGCGGCGACGTGCTGCGCGCCTTCAGCGCGGTGGAAGCCACGCTGCCGCAGGACAAGCAGAACAAGCGGGTGCGCATCGAAGGCGAAGTGGCACGCCCGGGCGACTACATCCTGCCGCCCAACAGCTCCATTGGCGACGCCATCCGTGTGGCGGGCGGGCTGACGCCGAATGCGTATGTGTTCGGCACGGAGTTCTCGCGGGAAAGCGTGAGGATGACGCAGCAGGAGAACTACGAGCGGGCGCTGCGGGATCTGGAGACGGAGTTTGCGAAGAGGACGAGTACGCAGAGGGCGTTGACGGCGGACGAGGCGGCCATTCAGGCGAGTCAGGGGTCAGGCGCCACACGGCTGATCGAACGGCTGCGAGCCGTGCGGCCGACCGGGCGGATCGTTCTGCAGCTCGATCCAGTCGCCGCCCAGTTGCCTGACCTGGTGATCGAAAGCGGCGACCGGATCTACATCCCGTCCATCCCGACGTCCGTCGGTGTGTTCGGCAGCGTTTTCAACGGCGGCAGCTACCTGTACAGCAACGACCGGAAGGTGACCGACTACGTGCGGCTGGCGGGCGGTACGACCCGGGGCGCAGACGACGGCAGCGCCTTTGTGCTGCGCGCCAACGGCAGCGTGGTCAGCGCACGCCAGAGCAGCGGGTTCTTTTCAGGTGGCAATCTGGACGTGCCGGCGCTGCCCGGTGACACGGTGTTTGTACCTGAAGAGCTGAACAAGACGACGTTCCTTCAATCGGCGAAGGAATGGACGCAGATCCTTTACCAGTTCGGTTTGGGTGCGGCTGCGTTGCAGACGTTGAAGAACTGATGGGCGAAAAGATGCAATCACAAGACGCCCGCGCCGTGCCGCAGAGTGACGATCTTGACGACGACAGCGAAGGCATCGGCCTGCTTGAACTCGGCGTGATCCTGAAGTCGCGCTGGAAGATGTTGGTTGGTGTGCCCTTGCTGGCGGGTGTGCTGGCGTATGGCGCGGCTTTTCTGATCCCGCCCACCTTTACTGCGACCACTACCTTTCTGCCCCCGCAGCAGCAGCAGAGTTCGGCAGCTTCGGCCTTGGCGTCGTTGGGCGCGCTGGCGGGACTGGCTGGCGGCGCAGGGGTCAAGACACCAGCGGACCAGTACGTGGCGTTCATGCAGAGCGCAACGGTGTCTGATCGCATCATCGATCGCTTCGAGCTGATGAAGGTGTATGAGTCGAAGCTCCGGATGGACGCACGGAAGACTTTGGCTCAAAACGTGAACGTGAGCATTGGCAAGAAGGATGGCCTGATCTCTGTCACAGTCGATGACGAGGAGCCGAAACGAGCGGCCGAAATCGCAAACGCCTATATCGACGAGTTGCGGCGCCTGTCTTCCTCATTGGCGGTGACCGAAGCGCAGCAACGCCGGGTGTTTTTTGAGCAGCAGCTGACACAGACCAAAGAGCGTCTGACCACGGCGCAGAGAGCGCTGGAAGCCAGCGGATTTTCTGAAGGCGCCTTGCGTTCGGAGCCCAAGTCGGCGGCTGAAGCCTACGCACGCCTGCAAGCGGAAGTGACTGCAGCGGAAGTCCGGTTGCAGACGATGCGCGGCGCCTACAACGAGAACGCGCCTGAATTTCGTACCGCACAGGACAGGCTCGCTGCACTTCGGGGCCAACTGGCCCGTACCGAGAAAGTCCGCAGCAACGGTGACGACGGCGACTACGTCGGCAAGTACCGCGAATTCAAGTACCAGGAAACATTGTTCGAGCTGTTCGCGCGTCAGTACGAACTGGCTCGAGTGGATGAAAGTCGTGAAGGCGCTCTCGTGCAGGTGGTGGACACCGCAACACCACCCGAGCGTCGCAGCAAGCCCAAGCGCAGCATGATTGCCGCGAGCACCTTTGTGATCGTCGGCCTCTTGCTGGCCATGGCTTTGATCATTCGCCACATTTCGCGCCTGACCCCCATCTCGCCCCAACGGGCCGAACGTTTGGCTGCTCTCAAGGCGTCGCTGCGGTCCACCTGAGCCTGAATCGTGCCGATCATCACCCTGGCCAACAGCAAGCAGTACGAAGCCGCGCTTGGTACTTCGTTGCTTGACGCCGCCTTGTCCGCCGGCCTGGTGCTGGAGCACAGTTGCAAGACCGGCCGTTGCAGTTCCTGCAAGGCCCGCGTAGTCAGCGGACACACCGAGCGCCTGCGGCCTGAGGAAGTGCTTGGGACCGTTGACGCCGAGCAAGGGTGGATCCTCACCTGCGCCCGCGCCGCGCTCGACAATGTAACGCTCGACATCGAAGACCTGGGCGACCTCGCCGACTACCCTGCCCGCACCTGGCCCGCTCGCATCCAGCAGATCGAGCGCGTGCTTCACGACGTGGTGAAGGTCACCCTTCGCCTGCCGCCGACTGCCAAGCTGCGCTACCTGCCGGGCCAGTACATCAACGTGCTGGGCCCGGATGGCCTCAAGCGCGCCTACTCCATCGCTAACGCGACGCCTGGCACCGCGGGGCCGGTGGAACTGCACATCCGTGCGGTGGAAGGCGGCGCCATGAGCGCCTACTGGTTCGGCCGCGCCCAGGCCAACGACCTGCTGCGGCTGCATGGCCCGTTCGGCACCTTCTTTCTTCGTGAGGCAGTGGGTGATCACGTGGTGTTCCTCGCCACCGGCACCGGCATTGCGCCCGTGAAGGCGATGCTCGAACAGCTGGCTGCCACCCCTGAAGACAAACGCCCAGCTTCGGTCACTGTTTACTGGGGCTGCCGTCACCCCGAAGAACACTACTGGACGCCTACCGACGACCGGCTTTCCGTCCGGTTCGTCCCGGTGGCCTCACGTCCGCAGGAAAAGTGGCCCGGCGCTCGCGGCCATGTGCAGACCGTGTTCATGGCCGATGCGCCTGACCTTGCCCGCACCTGGGTCTACGCCTGCGGCTCCAACGACATGATCGAAAGCGCCCAGCACCAGTTGCTGGCCGCCGGGCTGCCTGCCCGCCGCTTCCACTCCGACGCGTTCGTCGTTTCCGGCTGACGCCCTCCCCTTCGAAAGCAAGCAATGAAAGCTGTCATCCTGGCCGGCGGCCTGGGTACTCGTTTGAGTGAAGAAACCGCGTTGCGGCCCAAGCCCATGGTGGAGATCGGTGGCAAGCCGATCCTGTGGCACATCATGAAGATGTATTCAGCGCATGGCGTCAACGACTTCATCATCTGCTGCGGCTACAAGGGCTATGTGATCAAAGAGTACTTCGCCAACTACTTCCTGCACATGTCGGACGTCACCTTCGACATGCGCGAAAACCGCATGCATGTGCATGAGCGTCGCGCCGAGCCTTGGCAGGTCACCCTCGTAGACACCGGCGACGAATCTATGACGGGCGGCCGCCTGAAGCGCGTGGCGGAGCATGTCAAGAACGAGACGGAGTTCTGCTTCACCTATGGTGACGGCGTGAGTGACGTCGACATCAGCGCCTCCATCGCCTTTCACCGCTCGCACGGCAAGCAGGCAACCCTGACCGCCGCCCTGCCCCCCGGCCGTTTCGGCGCGCTGGACATGCATGAAGGGCAAGTGCGCTCGTTCAAGGAAAAGCCCAAGGGCGACGGCGCCATGATCAACGGCGGCTTCTTCGTGCTCAATCCATCCGTGCTGAGCCACTTGAAGGACGACAGCACCGTCTGGGAACAAGAGCCGCTGATGCAGCTCGCCGCCGAAGGCCAGCTCATGGCCTTCCAGCACGAAGGTTTCTGGCAACCCATGGACACCCTGCGCGACAAGCACCACCTGGAAGAACTGTGGGCCAGCGGCAAGGCCCCCTGGAAGCGCTGGGACTGAGCACCATGAACGTCGACACCGCCTTCTGGCGCGGCAAGCGCGTGCTGCTCACCGGCCACACCGGCTTCAAGGGCAGCTGGCTGTCGCTGTGGCTGCAGAGCATGGGCGCCGAGCTGCAGGGCTTTGCCCTGCAACCGCCCACGCAACCTGCCCTGTTCGAAGAAGCACAGGTGGCCAACGGCATGGCGTCGACCATCGCCGACGTGCGTGACCGCGAGGCCGTGCTGGCCACGTTCAGGGCCTTCAAGCCCGAGATCGTCATCCACATGGCGGCCCAGCCGCTGGTGCGCCTGTCGTATGACCAGCCGGTGGAAACCTACGCCACCAACGTGATGGGCACGGTGCATGTGCTCGACGCCGCCCGGCAGACCGATAGCGTGCGCGCCATCGTCAACGTGACGACGGACAAGTGCTACGAGAACAAGGAATGGGTGTGGGGCTACCGTGAAGACGAGCCGATGGGCGGCCACGACCCCTACAGCAACAGCAAGGGCTGCTCCGAGTTGGTGACGGCCGCCTACCGCAAGTCTTTCTTCAGCAGCCGCGGCGTGGCGTTGGCCTCCGCCCGCGCCGGCAACGTGATCGGCGGCGGCGACTGGGCGCTCGACCGGCTGGTGCCCGACGTGCTGCGTGCCTTCGAGCGCGATGCGCCCGTGCGCATCCGCAATCCGCATTCGATCCGCCCCTGGCAGCATGTGCTGGAACCGCTGTCGGGCTACCTGGTGCTGGCGCAGACCCTGTACGCAAAAGGCACCACGGCCGCGGAAGCCTGGAACTTCGGCCCGCATGACGACGACGCCAAGCCGGTGCAGTGGATCGTGGAAAACCTCGTCAAGCGCTGGGGCCGCGGTGCCCGCTGGGCGGTGGACGAGGGCGACCACCCGCACGAGGCGCACTACCTCAAGCTGGACATATCCAAGGCCGGCAGCCGCCTGGGCTGGCAGCCCGGCTGGTCGCTGGACACGGCGCTCGCGAAGATCGTCGACTGGCACCAAAGTTGGCTAGACAAGCAGGACGTGCGCGATGTCTGCCTGCAGCAGATTGCGCAATACATGAACACGAAGACCAAGGAAATTGCATGAGCAGCGTCATCGCTCCCATCCTCACCCCGGCCGACGCGCTGCGCCGCCAGATCTCCGAGCTGGTGAAGCAGTACGCCGACCTGACGCTGGCACCCAAGCCCTTCGTGCCCGGTGAAACGCCGGTGCCTGTGTCGGGCAAGGTGATTGGCGCGAAGGAACTCCAGCTGATGGTCGAGGCCTCGCTGGACGGTTGGCTGACCACCGGCCGTTTCAACGCCATGTTCGAGCAGCGCCTGGCCAAGTTCCTGGGCGTGCAGTACCTGATCACGGTGAACTCGGGCTCGTCGGCCAACCTGGTGGCCTTCTCCACCCTCACCTCGCCGCGCCTGGGCGACCGTGCCATCAAGCAGGGCGATGAAGTGATCGGCGTGGCCGCGGGCTTCCCGACCACGGTCAACCCGATCCTGCAGTTCGGCGCCGTGCCGGTGTTCGTGGACGTTGACCTGGCCACGCACAACATCGACGCCAGCCTGATCGAAGCGGCCATCACGCCCAAGACCAAGGCCATCATGCTGGCGCACAGCCTGGGCAACCCGTTCAACCTGGATGTGGTGACGGCGCTGTGCAAGAAGCACAAGCTGTGGCTGGTGGAAGACTGCTGCGACGCCTTGGGTGCGACCTACAACGGCCAGCTGGTCGGCACCTTCGGTGACATCGGCACGCTGAGCTTCTACCCCGCCCACCACATCACCATGGGTGAAGGCGGCGCGGTGTTCACCAACAACCCCGAGCTGAAGCTGATCGCCGAGTCGTTCCGCGACTGGGGCCGCGACTGCTACTGCCCGCCCGGCAAGGACAACACCTGCAACAAGCGCTTCTGCTGGAACAAGAAGGAGCTGGGCGGCGACCTGCCTGACGGCTACGACCACAAGTACACCTACAGCCACCTGGGCTACAACCTGAAGATCAGCGACATGCAGGCCGCCTGCGCGCTGGCGCAGATGGACCGGGTGGACGAGTTCATCGCCAAGCGGCGCGCCAACTTCACTTACCTGAAGAACCGCCTGGCCAGCGTCGCCGAGTTCCTGCATCTGCCCGAAGCCACGCCCGACAGCGAACCGTCATGGTTCGGCTTTCCGCTGGTGCTGAAGGACACGGCCGGCGTGCAGCGCAGCGATCTGATCAACTTCCTGGACCAGAGCAAAATCGGCACGCGTCTGCTGTTTGCCGGCAACCTGACCAAGCAGCCGTACATGGCGGGGCGCAACTTCCGCGTGAGCGGTGAGCTGACCAACACCGACATCGTGATGAACCAGACGTTTTGGCTGGGCACGTTCCCGGCGCTGGGTGAGGAACAGCTTGACTACATCGCGGAGAAGCTTGAAGAGTTCTTTGGAGTGAATTTCTGATGAGCAGCCTTGCGACCCCTATCGCGGATGCCGACGCAGACGGAAGGTTTGCGCCGGCCCGCATGCGCCGCACTGTCTTGGAAATGGCTTACGCCGGCTCGACGGTGCACATTGCCTGTGCGTTCTCGATCATTGAGTTGCTGACGGTTTTGTACCGCAACCATCTTCGGTATCCAGGCAACGATCCGCGCGCCGAGGGTCGCGACTATCTCGTGCTGAGCAAAGGTCATGGCGTTATGGCGCAGTACGCCTGCATGCGGGAATTGGGCTGGCTGACCGACTCTCACGTCCAAGGCTACTTCGCGGATGGGAGCGAACTGAAGGGCTTGTCCGACTCACGGGTGCCGGGCCTAGAGGTGACCTCGGGTTCGCTGGGTCACGGGTTTTCCGTGGCGGTTGGCATCGCGATGGGCCTACAGCGCAAGGGCACCGACCAGAAGGTTTACGCCATCGTCGGCGACGGAGAGTTGAACGAGGGCCCGATCTGGGAAGGTGCGCTCGTTGCCGCCCATCATCGGATAGATAACTTGATGCTCATCGTCGACAAGAATGGTTTTCAGGCGATGGGCACCACCGACGACGTGCTGGCGTTGGGCGATCTAGCGGCGAAGTTCTCAAGCTTCGGTTTCGAGACTCTCGATGTTGATGGACACGATGAATCGGCAGTCGACGTCGCCATCCGCCGGCTGTGGGCCAGCGGTACAGGCAAACCTAAGGCGTTGATCGCGCTGACGGTCAAAGGCAAGGGCGTGCCGTTTATGGAGTCTGACAACCGTTGGCACTACATGCGCCTGAACCCGCAGACCTTCGCCCAGGCCATAGATGCGCTCTGCCTCCCGGGAGCATCGAAGTGAGAGAGGCCTTTTCCAACGCGCTGGTGCGCTTGGCGCTGGCGGACTCCAAGGTCCTGCTGCTGACCGGTGATCACGGGTACGCGCTGTTCGACGACTTCCGCAAGCGCTGCCCCGACCAGTACATCAACGCAGGCATAGCCGAGCAGAACATGGTCGGCATGGCGGCCGGGTTGGCGCGCGTAGGCTTCCGACCGTTTGTGTACGCCCTGGCGGCGTTCGTGCCGATTCGCACGGTGGAGCAGATCAAACTCGACATTGCGCACGACGACCTGCCAGTCGTGCTGCTGGGTGATGGCGCGGGCTTTGTGTACAGCCACCTAGGCACCAGCCACCAGTCCACCGAGGATATTGCCTGTACGCGGGCGATTCCGGGGCTGCAGGTGTTGTCGCCTGCAGACCGCTTCGAGATGACGGCCAGCATGGACTACGCCTATGCGGCGAATGGCCCGGTTTATCTGCGTATGGGTAAATCGGACCGCGGCGATGTGCATGCAGGGCCGGTAGATCAACTGCAGGCGGGCGGTTTGCTACCGGTACGCGCCGGCCGCGCCGACCGGCCGGGGCTGATCGCGACCGGCTCGATGGTCCGCACCGCCGCAGATGTCGCGCAGGCGCTAGACCTGACGGTGTGGAGTGCACCAGTGCTCAAACCTCTACGGGCCGAGGACGTATGCGCAGTGGCGCGTGCGACGTCGGGACTAGTTACGCTGGAGGAGCATTCGGTGCTAGGCGGCTTAGGCGCTGCGGTTGCGGAGATCACCAGCGAGCATGAACCAGTGCATGTGCTGCGCATTGGCGTACCTGACCGGTTCTCGGAGCACTGTGGCACGCATGCTTATCTGCTGCGCGAACATCGGTTGGATACGGAGTCGGCGTACGAGCGCATCTCGGCGTTCTGCAAGTCGTTGCAGCCGCGGGCGCTGCCTACTGCATCGTCATGAACGATGAGCTGCTGGAACGGCAATCGCCGCTGCATATCCCAGCGGAAGACCTAGAGCGCTGCCATGATCTGCTCAACCTTGCATCGTGGCACGCGCTCGCCGGTCGACGCCTCTTCGTGACCGGTGGCACCGGCTTCGTGGGCAAGTGGCTATTAGCAACACTGCTCAACGCTGACGAGAAGCTCGGACTGGATTGCCGCGTCACGGTGTTGAGCCGGGACCCTTCCGCGTTCCAACGCAGCTGGCCTGCCATAGCCGGCCGTGTCGATTGGGTGACTGGTGACGTGCGCGACTTCTCCATCGGCACCGACCGATTCGACGTGATCATCCATGCGGCCACGGATGTGATCGCGCACGCTTCGCCCGAAGATGTGTTCTCGACTTGCCTTGACGGCACTCGACGGGTGCTGACACTGGCTCGCCATTGCGGCGCGGGCCAACTGCTACTTGTGAGCTCGGGCGCGGTGTATGGCCCATTGCCCGTTGGCATGACACATGTGCCCGAAAGCCATTTAGGCGGACCTGATCCGCTGCTGAGCGGATCGGCCTATGGCGAGGGAAAGCGAGTTTCCGAATGGCTGGCTGCCCTGGCGGCCAACAATGGCCTAGCGGTAAAAATCGCCCGAATCTTCTCCCTCGTGGGCCCGCATCTCCCGCTGGACAAGCATTTCGCGATCGGCAACTTCCTGCGTGCTGCCATGGCGGGCGACGAGATCGTCATCCAGGGCGACGGCACGCCGCATCGAAGCTACCTCCATTCGGCCGACATGGCAGCTTGGCTCTGGGCCGTACTGCTGCGTGGACATTCGGGCCGAGCCTACAACGTGGGCGCCGACGAAAGCCTTTCGATCGCCGCCCTCGCAGATCGTGTATGTCGTGCTTTGGGGCGTTCGCCCCGAGTCGTCGTGCAGAAGCAGCCTCAGCCCGGCACGTTTCCGTCGCACTACGTGCCGGACATCACCCGGGCCCGGCATGAATTAGGGCTTGAGGCTCCCCTACCACTCGATCAGGCGATCATCCGCACCGCTCGGTGGCATGCTGCTCGCGGATTGTCCGAGGCCGGGAAGAGCCCAGCATGATGGCACTCAAAGAACCGACCGTGCTGGCACGCTTGTTAACCTTCGCGGGTCTCGACATCCATGTGCTGGCGACGGTGATCTTCCGCGGGTGGGGTATCGTCGCGGGCGCGGCGACCACCATCTTGCTGCCGCTCTTCCTCTCGCCGACCGAGCAAGGGTTTTACTACACCTTCGGCGGCGTGCTGGCCCTGCAAGTGTTCTTCGAGCTGGGCCTCAATCACGTGCTAACGCAGTTGGCTGGCCACTCGGCGGCGCACTTGCGGCGGGGACAAGGCGGTCGGCTCGAAGGCGACTTGAGGTGGCGTCGAGCCGTCGCGTCGCTGCTCGCGCTCTCGCAGAAGTGGAACGCCATCATGGCCACCCTCTTCGCTATCGCTCTGCTAACGGGGGGTGTTTACTTCTTCGATCGCCGCGGCACGCTGCCAGTCCAAGACTGGATCGGCCCGTGGATCACGCTCATTTCGGCGGCCGCCATCAATCTCGCGCTGAGCGCCCGTCTAGCCATCTGCGAAGGCATCGGTGAAGTCGCGGACGTCGCGAAGCTGCGGCTGCGCCAGTCCATGGTGGGATACCTGCTCCTCTGGGCGTTGCTGCTCTCGGGGCAGGGCCTATCGGCCGTGATTGCCGTGCCGCTGACTTCGGCCATTTCCACCGCTTGGTGGCTTTGGCACCACCCGAACCTGCGCGTGTTGTGCGCGGAGGTCGCACAGGAGCCCCGCGTCGGCACCGAGGAGTTTGAATGGCGGCGCGACATCTTCCCGTTGCAGTGGAAGATTGCGCTTAGCTGGGCCAGCGGCTATTTTATTTTCAGTTTCCTGACACCGGTCGTCTTCGCGTTGCAAGGGCCGGTCGCGGCGGGGCGGCTCGGTCTGGCGCTCACGATTTTCTCCGCCGTCTCCACGGTAGGAATCAGCTGGATCGCGGCGAAGATCCCGACCTTCGCCGCGCATATCGCCCGGCATGAGCGCTCGGCGCTGAACACTCTGTTTGATCATCAACTTCGACGCTCTGTCGGCGCTACGCTCGTGTGCTCGCTCGCCGTGACTGCTGGTGCATTCGTGGCAGGCAATTTCGCGCCGACGATTCTGGAACGTCTGCCTCCGCTGAGCATTCTGCTCATGCTCGCCATCGTCACAGTTGCGAACGCGGTGGTTTTCGCGATGGCCGCGTATATGCGCGCGCATAAGGAGGAGCCGCTGCTGCTTCAATCTATGGTTACCGCCGCGCTAATCGGGGTCGGCGTCTTCGCGGGAGCTCATCACAGTCTGCAGGCCACCGTCGCGGCTTACTCGGCGGCAACGCTGTTTGTTTCGCTACCGTGGTGCGCGCTGCTCTACGCAAAGTATCGTTCCAGGACCTCATGAACCCACGGCCCATCCTGTCCATATGCATTCCGACCTACAACCGGGCGGGATTTCTGCGCGAGTGTCTGTCGTCCCTTGATCCGGCAGAACTGGACGGCAGCGTCGAGGTCGTCGTCAGTGACAACGCGTCCACCGATACCACTTTGGCCGTGCTGGACGAATTCAAGGCTGCGCTGCCCCTGCGCTACTTCGTGCAGTCCGAGAACTTGGGGCCGGATCGCAATTTCGATGCAGTCGTCGCGTCGGCACAAGGCGAATACTGCTGGTTGCTGGGCAGCGACGACGTGGTCAAACCCGGCGGCATCCGGAAGCTGGTCGCGGCGCTGACGTCACTGCGCACGGACATCGTCCAGTTCGGCTACGTCCAGGGCGATCTGCATCTGCGCCCGCTGCACCGCGCTTTCCCCCCGCCAGGACGCGTCGGCGCAACATCGGAGGCGTTTTCTGCACATCTGGCCGCGCAACCGAACATGAGCCTGCTGTTCACGTTCATCTCAGCGTATGCCTTCCGTCGAACCGTCTGGATGGCCCGCCAGGAACTCGTTCGGACCTGGATCGGGACGTACTACATCCAGATGTTTGCGATGCATTCCGCGCTGGCGGCAGGCGCATCGCTGGCTACCATCGGGGATTGCCTTGTCGTGGCGCGGGGCGGCAACCCGAACGAATTCAACGTGATTCCGGGTCGATTCATCGCCCTCGACGCTCGCACCATGACGAGATTGATACGGGAGGTTTACGACGATCGCCCGGCGCTCTGGCAAGCAATCGGCAAGCCCTTCCGAAGGTCTTATCCTGCCAAGGCCCTAGTACACGTGGCGGCCAATGGTGGACTCAACTACTTAAAGGAGAGCCATGAAGCCCTGATTCGACTCGGCCACTCGAAGACACTGTTGCACGGGCTGGTGCTGCTAGAACGACTCAAGCTTCTCTCTACCGTCAAATGGCTGCTCGACTCGCGTCGTCGAGCGCTCAAGAAAATCAAATCGCAAGGTTCACCCGCATGAACAAGAGAGTACTGGTTGTCTTCGGCACCCGTCCCGAAGCGATCAAGATGGCGCCCGTGGTGCGCGCGCTGGCCAGCCACGATGCGTTCGAGACCCAGGTGTGCGTGACCGCGCAGCACCGGTCGATGCTGGACCAAGTGCTGTCGTTGTTCGAAATCGTTCCGAACTTCGACCTCAACCTGATGTCCACGTCGCAAACGCTGGAAGGCATATCCGCGCGCATCCTCGAATCGTTGTCGGCGGTATTGGACAGCTATCGTCCAGACCTCGTGCTGGTCCATGGCGACACGACCACGACCTCGATGGCGTCGCTTGCCTGCTTCTACAAGCGCATTCCGGTGGCTCACGTGGAAGCGGGCCTGCGGACTGGAAATCTATACTCGCCTTGGCCTGAAGAGCTCAACCGCCGTCTCACCGGCCTCGTGGCGCATCTGCATTTCGCGCCCACCGAGGCGTCGCGAGTCAACCTCCTAACCGAAAAGGTCGACGCAACAACCGTCGAAGTCACCGGCAACACGGTAATCGACGCCCTGCTGCAAGTTTCGGGGCGCTTGACGCAGGACGAGGCACTGCGGGCGCCGCTGGACCACCGTTTTGCGTTTTTGCACTGTGACAAGAAGCTCGTGCTGGTCACCGGTCATCGCCGCGAGAACTTTGGCGATGGCATGCGGGAGATTTGCGACGCACTGCTCCAACTTTCGAAGCGGGACGATGTGCAGATCGTCTACGCGGTGCATCTCAACCCGAACGTAAAGGGTCCCGTCGAGGCAAGCCTCGGCAACTTGCCCAACATCCACCTTATCCCCCCCAGGATTACCTCTCATTCGTCTATCTGATGATGCGCAGCCACATCATCCTCACCGATAGCGGCGGCATTCAGGAGGAGGCACCGTCGTTGGGCAAACCTGTGCTGGTGATGCGTGACACGACGGAGCGCCCAGAGGCCGTCGACGCGGGTACCGCCCGCCTGGTGGGCGCAGTTGCCGCCAACATCGTCGGTGGCATCGAGGAGCTGCTGGACGACAACACCGCCTACATGGCGATGTCCAACCGCGCAAATCCCTATGGGGACGGCTGCGCCTCGATGCGCATCGCGCGCCGTGTTGAAGCGTTCGTCGTACACAACGCATGATCGTCGTCGTCGCCCCGCATCCTTCGACCGAGAATCAAAAGGACGGCATGATCCAACGCGTAGCCCATATTGATGCGCTGATGGCGTCGTCGCCGCGCGTCTACCTGGATCTATCCTTTCGCCGCTTTGTCCGCAAGGAAGTGCTGACTGAAGGCTGCGTGTCCATTTATCGACTGAACCTGTTCAAACATATTTTCGTAATAGCACAATTACTCAAACAGGCCGATGTGGTGTACATCCATTCGGCCTACAACGCGCTCAAGGCAATGGTATTTCCGACGAGGGCCCACGTCGTCTTCGACGCTCATGGCATCGTGCCTGAGGAGCTTGCACAGGAGGGTCACACGCGCTCCGCGCGTGTCTTCGCTTTCGCCGAGCGATGTGTGCTCTACCGTTGCAACACGCTCGTCTGCGTGACGCGTTCCATGCTGGCGCACTTCAAAGCCAAGCACGGTGACCGCCCCGGCCGCGAAGAGATCGTCCTTCCAATCCTGCCGCGCCTTGGTCAGGAGGACGACGCAGTTCGGGCGCTGCAGGCGACGCGCGATTCACACGCGGTCATCTACGCGGGCGGCATGCAGGCGTGGCAGAACATCGACAAGATGCTCGATGCCGCACGGGCCCGGTCCAACCTGCGGTACACCTTCCTTACCGGCGATCTTCAGCGCTTCGAGGCTCGCCTGTCCGGACTCGGCCTGGCGGACGTCACATGCCGTTCGGTCGCGCCAGAAGCAGTGAAAGACTTCTACCTCACGCACGAATACGGCTTCATCCTGCGCGACGAAGTACTCGTGAACTCGGTCGCATGCCCGACCAAGTTAGTGGAATACCTGTACTGGGGCGTCCTGCCCGTTATCGTCACTCCGCGTATCGGCGACTTTACTGCCGAGACCCTCCGCGGCATCACCCTAGAGCAATTCAAGCGTGGCGAGTTCCCTGACGCGGCGACACGCGCAGCTATGCGTGCACACAACCAGCGGACGGTGATGACAATCTCCGCTTCGGCGCGAGCCAATCAGGATCGCCTGCAGCGACGTCTGGTTGATGCCGCCTGAATCGATGCCTTCGAACTGCGCCCTCGGCGCCATGATGGAAGACGAAGTTGTCATCGTCGCCTGCAGTTACCGCCTCACGCCAGAGGAAATGCGGAGCCGCCTCGAAGGGGTGATGAATGCAGATGCCGGCGTTAGGGGCTATGTGGTCTCGGCCTCCGCGTCGAGCGAGTGCGCAATGGACGACGGGTGGATACTCCTGCCGACTGACAACCTCGATTTCGACTTTTCCGCCTACCTTACTGGCGCCGAAAAGGTGAGCCGTGAGCATCCTGGAGCGAGAGCCGTCGTGTTCGTAAACGACACGCTGTTCACCAACCATGCCGCCGCCGCCAATTTCCGCGCACTGTGGCGTCAGATCGGATTGATGAAGGCACTGGAACTGCCGGCAATCGCCGGCAAGGCCGACCTGTACACAACGATCTGCCTGCGCAGTCCGTGGAGCGGGCTCGACCGATACGTAACGACGTTTTGTTTTGCGCTGAACCGCCAAGCCCTAGGGCTCATGCTGCAATTGCGCGAGATGGCCGAGAGGGACGGTGTGACCCAGAACCGCCGGGTCGATAGTCCAGCATGGGGAGCCGGCCTACCCTCGGCATTTCGGCAGTTTCTAAAAGCGAACCTGGCCTACGCTGCCTCCCCATACCTCTGGTATCGCTTGCGCGAAGCGACATTCACGCCGGAACAATTGTCGAGCAAAGCCCGAACTATTTACTTTGAACACAGGCTCTCGGGCGCGATTGGTGAGGTAGGTTGCGTGGTACCCACCAATGCGGGCCCTCGATGGACGACTTACTTGAACGCTCACGAATGGTGGAGTCGTGTTCGCCGGAAACTTGGCCTTTGACGTGAAGCCTGCCCAATGACTGGCGCCGCACTTCGCTCTGACGCTGCCCCACAGAGGCGGCAGCGGGCGCTGGCCGGGCGCGACCCGTTCTTTACTCGAATGCTCTGGCTGGCAGCGGCGCTGTTCACCGGCTGTGGCTACGCACTGCTCGACTTTGGCATCAACGGAGGTGACGACCGACTGACGGAGGCGCTGCTTTGGGCAATCGTAGGGCTCTTGAGTGTGATCGCATCGAACACCGGCAGTTCTCATCGCTTCCTGTTTTCATGTGCCTTCTGGGTAACGGTCGACTTTCTCTTCTACATCGTCTTGAAGGCGCTAGCCGTGTTCGATGAGGCTCCCGCACGGCCAATGCAAATGGCACTGCTCTCGTCGCTAGTATTCTTGCTTGGTTATGTCGCCGGACAGCTTCTGTGGCCTACACAAAGGCTGCTACATGTGACCCCTAGCCCAAAGTTACCGGGATCACGTGGGCTGTACATCTGGTTGGTAACGTCGTTCTTCGCGTTTAAGGCGCTCAATATTTTGCTGCTGATGGCAGTGGGGGGTGGCGAGACAGCGCTAGAGCTAGCCCAAACCACGCAGAACGCGGGCGCGTCATACCTCTTTAAAATCCCGACCCTGGCGACTGCCAGCTATTTTCTCGTGCTTCTGCTGGCCTACAAGCATCGTCTGTACCGACGCACGGCCACAACATTAACCTTGATCGTCATCCTCGAGGCCGTGGTGGGCGCGGCCCGCTTCACGCTGGTTTCCACTGCACTAATTCACCTTTTGCTGTGCCACTTATATGTGCGCCGGGTCCGCATGCTCTATCTTGTGCTATTGGGCCCGCTGCTCATCTTTATCGTAGCGTTCTTTGGGCTAGTGCGTGACATCCAGGTCGGCAGCCTCAATGTCTATAGTGAAACGTTGATCACCCTTGTAGAAGACCGAGAATTGATCTTCAAAGTTTTCATGGGCCGAATGGATATGCTGCCCCAGATGGCGGACGGCTTTGAACTGGCCCGCCTGGGACGTTTGAAGTTTGAGGGCGGCATGTCCTACGTCTATGCGTTTCTGCATGCCGTACCGCGGAACATTTGGCCGGATAAACCTCCGCTAACGGCCGCCTATGTGACCGAACTGGTCAAGCCGTATGCGTTCGCAGACGGCGTCAACGTCTACTCCTCCGCTATGTTAGAGGCCTATATGAATCTCCGTTGGGCCGGGGTATTCCTGATCGGCACGGCACTGGCCGGCCTTTCTCGACTGTATGAGCAGGCCTTGCTGCGCGGATCTCTACGCGCCCAAGCCCTTGCACTGATGGCGTTTACGTTTCCAATGCAACTTGTCAACGAGGGTATCCACAGCAACATCCTAGGCTCGCTGCTCTACGTCGCGGCGATCTTCGGACTCTGGCTACTAGCTAGCCGGGCCGTCATGGGGGCCGCGGTAGCTAAGCGCCTCGCCCGTCCCTAAGACATTGCACCGATCGACTACTAGAGCCATCCACCAGATTGTGTACATCAACGGCAAATTCCTCGCCCAATCCTTGACAGGCGTGCAACGCTACGCGATTGAACTGCTGCAGGCCTTCGATGCTTTGCTAGCAGACGGCTCCTGCGTTGTGCCCAGCCCAGTCGTCCTGCTCGTGCCGTCCCAGCGCATCCAGCCGCTGCCCACGCTGCGCCGAATCCGGATACGCGAGATTCCCTCGGGCAACCTGCATCTCTGGGAACAAGTTCACCTGCCCTGGGCCGCACGCGGTGCACTGCTGATCAACCTCGCCGGTAGTACCCCGCTGATCAAGTTCGGCCAGGTCTGCACCTTTCACGACACCGCCGTCTTCGACGTGCCGACTTCGTTCAGCGCCAACTTCGTTCGCTGGTACCGCCTGCTGTTCTATGCGCAGGGCCGCCTTAGCCGCCGCGTGCTCACGGTCTCACGGTTTTCAAAGGAACGGCTCGTTCACCACCTGGGCATCGACGCCGACAAGATCGACGTCGTCCATTGCGGAGCCGACCACATGCGCCGCCAGCCTGCCGATTCCACGGTGCTCGGCAAGCTCGGAGTCGAGTCCGGTCGGTACTTTCTGGCCGTCGGCAGCGCCAACCCCAACAAGAACTTCGCACGCCTCATCGAGGCCTTCGCCGGGTTGCAAGAGTCGGATGCAAGACTCGTCGTTGTGGGGGGTAGCAATGCCACTGTTTTCGCCGACAGCTCTGACGCAGCCCGTGAAGACCCCCGCATCGTGCGCGCTGGGCGTCTCACCGACGCCGAGATCAAGGCGCTGTATAGCAACGCGCGCGTCTATATCTTTCCGTCCATCTACGAGGGCTTTGGCTTGCCGCCCGTGGAGGCGATGTTTTGTGACTGCCCCGTCCTCGCTGCGCGCGCCGCGTCCATTCCAGAGATATGCGGCAGCGGTGCCGCCTTTTTGATCCGCACTCAGTAGCAGACATCCGCGCCTCCATGCAGCGTGCGCTGCATGACGACGCCTGGCTTGAGGACCTTCGCCGTGCCGGCGGCGTGCGCGCGGAGACTTTTACGTGGCACAACGCGGCGTTGAGCCTCGTCCGCGTATTGACCGAGGCCGGCGTGATGCTGCCACGGCCGACTCGCGCCTGAAACTGCCCGACCCTATGCCGGTCAACGGCCGCGACGCGCATTGCACTCGCATGCCTGCAATGAATACCTCCCTCATGACTGCTCGCAAAAAAATCGTCCATCTGCAATTGCTGCCTCTGATGAGTGGCGTGCAGAAGGTGTCGCTCGATGAACTGGCGCAGCTGGATCCGACGCGATATGACCGGGTTGCCGTTTGCAAGTGCGAGGGCGAGTTCACCGAGCGACTTCGCAAGATCGGCGTGCGCGTGCACCTGATCCCCGAGCTCGAACGCGCCATTTCCCCCCAAGCGCGACGTGCAAGCCTACGTCGCCCTGCGCGACTTCTTTCGCGCTGAACACCCCGACATAGTCCACACGCACTCGTCCAAGACCGGCATCTTGGGGCGCCTTGCCGCGAGCGCTGCGCGGGTTCCCATCATCGTCCACACCGTCCACGGCTACGCGTTTCCCGCCGAGCCTCGCCGGGCGATCAAAGCCATCTTTAAGTTCCTGGAAAGGCGCGCAGGGCGCGTCACAGACCGAATGATCGTGCTCAACGATGCTGACGCGGCCATCGCCCGGAACCTGCTTGGCGTGCCCGAGCATCGACTGGCGTTGCTTCCAAACGGCGTGGATGTCGACACCTACGCGCCGGCGACGCCCGAGCGACGCCAAGCATTGCGGCAATCGGCTTTTGGAATCCAAGCGCCGGAGCACGTCATTGTCGGCATGGTTGGCCGCCTGTGGCTCCAGAAGAATCCGCAATGCTTCGTCCGCGCCGCGATCCGCGTGACTGCGCAGCGGCGCAACGTCAGCTTCTTCATGGTCGGCGACGGCGAATTCCGCTCCGAACTGGTCGCATCGATCGAGGCCTCCGGCCACGCGGACCGCATCCGCATCCTCGGCTGGCGCAGCGACGTGCCCGAACTCCTGAAGGCGCTCGATGTGATGGTGCTGCCGTCGCGTTGGGAGGGAATGCCACTGGCGATCCTAGAGGCCATGTCGTCCGCCGTGCCCGTCGTCGCCAGCGACATTCCCGGCAATCAGCACCTTGTTGAGGACGGAAGCGACGGGCGGCTATTCGCGGTGGACGATGACGAGGCCCTAGCGGCGGCGCTGATCGATCTCGTCGACGACGCCGGCAAGCGCTCTCGCTTCTCTGTCAAGGCCCGGTCCAAGATACTGGCCAACTACACGCTGTCAGCCCGCATGAACAGGATCACGGCGATCTACGAATGCGATCGCTGAAGCGCTGGCGCTTAAAAGGCCTGCTTTCAACGAGGCGTTATTACGAACATCGGCACGCGGTGCGCGATAAAGGCCTCCCGGTTGGTCACCTCGCCGAATGGGGGCATGTGATCGCCAACGACGACCAGAAACGGCGTCGCGTCCGATGCGGCCAACGTGGACTCCAAGTGTGCCAGTAGGTCGCCCAGCTTATTCACTAGTTGGCAGGCCTGCTCCGGCGTCGCTGACACGGCGCACGCGCTGCGTAACGCCGGAGGCAACGGTGCCGCTGCGCGTAGATCCAGCGGCAGGTGCGTGTCGAGGGTCAATGCATAGACGAACCGCCCCGGCGTTTGCGCCTGCTTCACGGCCTGCTCCAGCACTTCACTGTCGCAAACGCCCGGAAAGGCCTGGTTGCAATTCATCGGCACCGTCGCGTCGCCAATGGGCCAATGCCAAGGTGTCAGCCCGATCTTGGGCCACCACTCAGCGCGATCAAACATCCGAAGCCCGAATCCGTGAATGCCGATGCCGATCACTCCCCGGGTCGCCAGTTGCCGCGGCAGGCATCCAGAGGCGGTTTCCTCATCCAGTCGTGTGTAGTGCCCCTGCAGCCCGCACAGCGTGCGCAGTTCGCCGGAGGTGGTCGATCCGACGAATTGCTCGTTCCTCAACTGGATGTCCCAGCGAGCCGTCATGCGCGGCGTCGCCAGCCGCTGCGTCAGCCATGCCTGCAGTCCCGGGGCGCGCGGCAGCCCCATCGATTCAACCAGCACCAGCATCGAGGTACGCCCCGGATGGGCCCCCTGCCAGTCCTGCAATGCGCGGAACGTCGCCGGGTCCTGCATCGCCGTAAGCGGCCCACCGGCCATCAGGCTCTGCCGCTCCGAACGCCACACGTTCCACACCGGGCTGCCGGCGAAATTCATGCTGACGATGCGGCTGTCCTTGTCCAGACCAAAGACATGGAAGGACCCATTGGCGATGTCGCACCCCGCAGCCAGCACCGACAGGCACAAGAGCGGCCAAGCCAGCCGCGTCGAGCGCCGCGCCAGCCGCAGTACCAGGCACACGCACGCTAGGAAACCGAGTACCAGTCCGAGCACCGATGCGGACAGGAATGTCTGCAGGTTCAGCATGTCGGCGAAGCGCGCCGCATCGACGAAGTCCAGCGCCGACATGAAGTGATAGTTCTTCGCCGCCAACCGGATGAAGTCTGCCGCCCAAGCCAGCAGCAGCGCGGCGCCGCCCGCCAGCGTCGACACGCAAGCCAGCGCCGCAGCTGCCAACAAGTCGAGATTGAACAGTGGCCGCTCCTCAGCGAACGGCGCGTGGAAGATCCATGCCGTGAGCCACGACGGCGCATGCAAAACCACGACGATGCACAAGAACCGGACGGCGAGCCATGATCGCGATGACATGCGCGCCGCGGGGTGTGCACTCGTCGCTCGGCGGGCCTGGAAACCGAAACTCATGGAGACCTGATCGAGGAAGGCAAGCCGCAATGCAGCGACGAAAGCGTGTAGGCACCGTCAGCACGGAGCAGCGCCTGCGCCCAGGTGGTGCAATTGTGAACTGGGTGCACAAGCACGACCCCGCTGGCCGCCTTTTGGGACAGCGCCGGCAGCCGGTCCAACGGCAAGGTGAACGCCTTCACGCCGATACGTGCCGCGTGCTTGGCGACATGATCGATGCGCCGATGCGCGAGGTATGCGGTCAGGATTGGACCCGGCAAAGGGGCTTGCGCACTCATCCGCGCCTGCCAGCGATTGAACAGCGCCACATCGTCGGGCCGGTATAGCTGGAACACGATCCGGCGGGCGTCACCGGTGGCCAACACGCGATCCACGATCTGCTGTCCGACAGTCGCGAAATCTGTCTTGATGTCCAGCACCAGCCAGGCGTCCGGCGGCACAGCCGCAATCAACGCGTCGAATGTGCAGCCGTCCTGGACGAGATCCCCCTGCGGCCCCGGATCGTGCTGGCAACGCAGTTCGCCGTTGTCGTCGACGAGATCGACTTCGAGCAGGCGAAAGCCAGCCGCGTATGCGCGGCTCGCGGCAGCCAACGTGTTGGCGGTGACTGAGCCCGACTCCCCGAGTGCATGTGCTACGCGCATCGGCGTGCCGCCGGCGCGCATCCAATCGTAGTCCTGGCCGGGCCGCAGCGCCTCGGCTGTGGACCAATCTTCGTTCGAGCGCAGACGTGCCATCGTGTCCATCGCGCGCTCGCCCAACACCGACGCATCGACGCGATGCAGCCATTGGCGCCCACCCGCGGTAGCAGCCAAACCGATCGTGGCGCTGACCACGCTGGCGGCCAGCGCGATCGACGCCGTCAGAGCGCTCCAGCGGACGGGACTCAAACGGCACTCCCTTGCGGCGCCGATTCTTCGCGGGGCCCGACGTTTGGCATCTCGTATTCGGCAATGCAGCGCTCGAAGCCGCTGACGACGCGCTTCCTTGCGGACAGCGTCTGACTCGCCGCACTGGTGACCCAGTCGATCAGTGCCCCATCAGCACCCGCCTGCCCCAGCCCAGCGATCCGAGGACGCTCGACGTGGGTCGGCAGCGTCTGGTCCGCATCAGCCATCAGCTCCTCAAACTCCTCCCCTGACCTCAACCCAGTGAACACGATCCCCACCGCTCCCTCACAGCGCCCTGTCAGCCGGATCATGTCCCGCGCCAGGATCGGCGATGTGCACCGGCTCGCCCTGTCCAGCACCCGCACCTGCCTGCTCTCGGCGATTGTCGCGGCCTGCAGCACCAGACACGCCGCCGCGCGGATCGTCATCAAGTAGCGGATGATATGTAGGTGGGTCACGGCGATAAGCCCGCACTTGGCGATCTGCTCCTGAGACTCCGGGATCTCGCTGCCGCCGGTGCGGAGCAGGTTGCCGAAGCGCATCGCCTTGCAGCAAGTTCCCCGGGTGTCCGGCGACTGTCGCGCTGATCACGCTCTCGGCGGCCCGCATCGGAGCACGCATTACGTTGGTCGGGTTCACTGCCTTGTCGGTGCTGACTAGCGCAAAGCGCTCCAACCTTTGATCCGCTACGGCCAACACACTGCGATAAGGCGCCACGTGTGCGGCACTTGAAGCCATGAACCCATCTGGATCGGCGCACCACCGTCCGATCTTGGCCACGGAGGTCCGGCCAATTATGGCGACAAGGCGGACGAACGCTAATTCCGGCGGCGGCCAAACTCGAGGGAGTCACTGTATGCGCGGCTGAGCCCCTCCATCAAGGACGTCCCCGCCTTCCACCCCGTCGAATCTAACACCCCCACATCCATCAACTTCCTCGGCGTCCCGTCCGGCTTGCTCGTGTCATACACGATGCGCCCTTCGAAGCCCACCGTCTGTCGCACCAGTTCCGCCAGCTCGGCGATGGTGACGTCCTCGCCCACGCCGATGTTTACCAGCGGCGGCTCGAAGCGGCCGGTCTTGCTCTCATCACTGCCCAGCAGCGCCTGGTACTTGTCGTCCGGCAGGTTCATCAGGAACACGCAGGCGTCGGCCATGTCGTCGGAGTACAGAAACTCACGCCGCGGCGTACCGGTGCCCCAGACGGTGACCTCCTGTGCGCCGGCCAGCTTGGCCTCATGGAACTTGCGCAGCAGCGCCGGGATGACGTGGCTGTTGGTCGGGTGGTAGTTGTCGCCTGGGCCGTACAGGTTGGTGGGCATGGCCGCCAGGTACTTCGTACCGTACTGGCGGTTGTAGCTCCAGCACATCTCGATGCCGGCGATCTTGGCCAGCGCGTAGGGCCGGTTGGTGGGCTCGAGTGGGCCCGTAAGCAGGTCCTTTTCCTTCATCGGCTGCGGCGCCAGCTTGGGGTAGATGCAGCTGGAGCCGAGGAACAGCAACCGCTCGACCTGGTTCAGGTAAGCCGCATGGATGACGTTGGTCTGGATGGCCAGGTTGTCGCGGATGAACTCGGCCGGGAAGCTGTTGTTGGCCACGATGCCACCCACCTTGGCCGCAGCCAGGAAGACGTACTCGGGCTTCTCCTGCTCGAAGAACTGGCGCACGGCGCGTTCGTCGGTCAAGTCCAGCTCCGCATGCGTGCGCTGGATGAGGTTGCCGTAGCCGGCGCGCTGCAGGTTGCGCACGATGGCCGAGCCGACGAGGCCGCGGTGGCCGGCCACGTAGATGCGGGCGTTGCGGTCCATCGTGATGCTCACTCGTTGTAGTCGTAGGCCTGGAAGCCGGCCAGCTTGACGAGGCTGTCGCGCCGCGCGGCGGTGTAGTCGGCCTCGACCATTTCCTTGACCAGCTCGGGCAGCGTGATCTTGGGCACCCAGCCGAGCTTTTGCTTGGCCTTGGTGGGGTCGCCCAGCAGCGTCTCCACCTCGGTGGGTCGGTAGTAGCGCGGGTCGACCTTGACGATGACGTCACCCACCTTGCACTTGGCCTTCAACTCACCGTTGACGGCTTCGACCTTGGTGACGGTGCCCAATTCCTGGTCGCCTTCGCCGCTGAAGGCCAGGGTGATGCCCAGTTCCTTGGCCGCGAACTCGACGAACTGGCGCACGCTGTACTGCACGCCGGTGGCGATGACGAAGTCTTCGGGCTGGTCTTGCTGCAGCATCATCCACTGCATCTCGACATAGTCTTTCGCGTGGCCCCAGTCGCGCAGCGCACTCATGTTGCCCAGGTACAGGCAGTCCTGCAGGCCCAGCGCAATGCGGGCGATGGCACGGGTGATCTTGCGGGTGACGAAGGTCTCGCCGCGCAGCGGGCTCTCGTGGTTGAAGAGCACGCCGTTGCAGGCGTAGATGCCGTAGGCCTCGCGGTAGTTGACCGTGATCCAGTAGCCGTACATCTTGGCCACCGCGTACGGGCTGCGCGGGTAGAAGGGCGTGGTTTCCTTCTGCGGGATCTCCTGCACCAGGCCATAGAGCTCGGAGGTGCTGGCCTGGTAGAAGCGGGTCTTCTTCTGCAGGCCCAGGATGCGGATGGCCTCCAGCAGGCGCAGGGTGCCGATGCCGTCAGCATTGGCGGTGTACTCGGGCTCTTCGAACGAAACGGCCACGTGGCTCATCGCGGCCAGGTTGTAAATCTCGTCGGGCTGCACCTGCTGGATGATGCGGATCAGGTTGGTCGAGTCGGTCAGGTCACCGTAGTGCAGCGTGAAGCGCTGGTTGTCGACGTGCGGATCCTGGTACAGGTGGTCGATGCGGTCAGTGTTGAACAGCGACGAGCGGCGCTTGATGCCGTGGACTTCGTAGCCTTTGTCGAGAAGAAACGCCGCGAGGTACGAGCCGTCCTGCCCCGTCACGCCGGTGATGAGTGCCACTCGGATCATTGCAGATCACTTTTGAAGTTTTGATCGATCAATTCTCCGATCTGGCGGTGTACTCGGGAACGAAACCATGCAGTTCTGCCCTGACCCGGCTGCGATCCCACCCGGGCGTGTCGCAGATTTGCCGAATCCAGCTCAACAGGCGACCATCGGCCGCCAACTCCCCAACGCCGCAATCCTCACCCGCGCAATCTTCGTCGGCAGCGTGTGGTCCGCGTCGGCGATCAGTTCCTCGTAGAGCTTCTCCCCCGGACGCAGGCCGGTGAAGGTGATGCCGATCTCCGCCTCACTGCGGCCGGCCAGGCGGATCATGTCCCGGGCCAGGTCGACGATCTTCACCGGCTCGCCCATGTCCAGCACCAGCACCTGGCCGCTCTCGCCGATGGCGGCGGCCTGCAGCACCAGGCGGGCGGCTTCGGGGATGGTCATGAAGTAGCGAATGATGTCGGGGTGGGTGACGGTGACGGGGCCGCCCTTGGCGATCTGCTCCTTGAACTTGGGAATCACGCTGCCGCTGCTGCCCAGCACGTTGCCGAAGCGCACGGCCATGAAGCGGGTGCCGGTGTGCTCGGCGGCCAGGCTGCTGATCACCATCTCGGCCGCGCGCTTGGTCGCACCCATCACGTTCGTCGGGTTCACCGCCTTGTCGGTGCTGATGAGCACAAAGCGCTCCACGCCGTGCTCGGCCGCAGCCAGCGCCGCGTGGTAGGTGCCCAGCGTGTTGTTGCGCAGCGCGGCCCAGGCGTTGTCTTCCTCCATCAGCGGCACGTGCTTGTAGGCCGCGGCATGGAACACCACCTGCGGCCGCCAGTGCGCGCAGGTGTGACGCAGGTGGGCCAGGTCCTTCACGTCGCCGATCAGGCGCACCAGCGGCAGGCCGGGGAAGGCTTCGGTGAGTTCCTGCTCCACCGTGTAGAGGTTGAACTCGCTCTGCTCGTACAGCACCAGCCGGGCCGGCTTGTAGCGGGCCACCTGCCTGCACAACTCGCTGCCGATGGAGCCGCCGGCGCCGGTGATCAGCACCGTCTTGCCGCGCAGCGTCTCGGCGATGCCGGCTTCGTCCAGCTGCACGGGCTCGCGGCCCAGCAGGTCTGCCGGCTCGATGTCGCGCACGCGCAGCGCGTCCGTGCGGCTGTCCAGCAGCTCCTGCGCCGAGGGCACGGTGAGCACCGGCAGGCCGGTGGCGGCCGCCAGGTCCAGCGCCCGCCGGCGCTGAGCGGGCGTGGCCGAAGGCATGGCGATGATCAGGTGCGTGGCGGCACTGCGCTTGGCGCGGTCGCGCACGGTGTCCAGCGTGCCCACCACCGGCAGGTTGCTGATGCGCGCACGCTGCTTGGCGGGGTCGTCGTCCAGCAGGCCCAGCACCGTCCAGCCCTGCTGGTGGATGCCGGCCAGCAGCCGGCGCGCGGCCTCGCCCGCGCCCAGCACCAGCGCGCGGCGGATCTCCCCCTCGCCACCGGTGATGTGGTTGCGCGCGTGCTCGTACAGCATGCGGTAGGCGATGCGCAGCAGGCACACGCCCATCAGCACCACCGCCGGGTGCAGCGCCAGCACCGCGCGCGGCACGCCGTACAGGCCCAGGCCGACCACCACCGCGGCCGACACGCCGCCGGCGGCAAAACAGGCCACGGTCAGCCGCTTGACCTCACCGAAGCCCGAGAAGCGCCAGATGCTCTGCGGCACCTTGGCCACGGTGAAGGCCACCAGGTAGGCCGCCACCACGCCCAGCATCACCAGGAAGTCGTAGTCGGGCCGGGCGCTGATCCAGCGCTCGAAGCCCAGGCGGAACAGGTAGGTGACGTTCCAGCACACGGCCACGGCCGCGCCGTCGATGGCCAGCGACAAGGCCTCGCGGCGCGGGCGCAGGCGGGCCAGGAAGTGGTCGAGGCGGTGCCAGACGGTGCGGGTGTCCATGGGTTCGGTCGGGCCTGGGCGCGTCAGGGCGCCAGCAGCACGCGCAGGCTGCGCACCAGCACGCCGATGTCGGTCCACAGCGTGGCGCGCTCGGCATAGGCCGCGGCACCCTGCAGCTTGGCCGGCAGGATGACGTCGACGTACTCGCGCTCGGGGTCGGCGGCGCGGGCCAGGCGCTCGCTTTCGTCGGCATGCGCCAGCGACACCGGATCGGTGATGCCGGGCCGCACGCTCAGCACGCGCTCACGCAGCGCCGCGGGGTACAGCGCCACGTAGCGCGGCACCTCGGGCCGCGGGCCCACCAGGCTCATGTGGCCCTGGATCACGTCGATCAGCTGCGGCAGCTCGTCGATGCGGTGCCGGCGCAGCCAGCGGCCGGCGCGGGTGATGCGCGGGTCGTCGCCCACCGTCAGCAACGGCCCGGCCGCATGGCTGAGGGCCATGGTGCGGAACTTGTGGATGTGGAACAGCCGCCCGTGCCGGCCCACGCGCTGCTGGCGGAAGAACACCGGCCCGCGGGAGTCGAGCTTGATCCACAGCGCCACGGCCAGGCCGGCCGGCGCCATCAGCAGCAGCAGCACGCTGGCCACGATCAGGTCGAACAAGCGCTTGGCCACGGCCGGCATCAGCCCAGCAGCCGGCGCAGCACCGCCACCACGCGGTGCACGTCGGCGTCGGTCATGCGGGTGTAGATCGGCAGGCTGAACAGCCGCTCATACGCCTTCTGGCTGTGCGGAAAGTGCTCGGGCCGCAGGCCATAACGCTCGCGCCAGTAGGGCTGCTGGTGCAGCGGGATGTAGTGCACGCTGCAACCGATGCCGGCTTCGAACAGCGCCTCCACCGCCTGGTCGCGGCTCACCCGCGTGTCATCGGCCAGGCGCACGGTGTAGAGATGCCAGGCATGTTCGTCGCCCGCCGGTGCGTCGGCCGGCAGCCGCAGCGGCAGGCCGGCCAGGCCGGCGTGGTACAGCGCGGCGATCTCGGCACGGCGTTGCTGGAAGCGCCGGGCCTTTTGCAGCTGGTGCAGGCCCAGCGATGCCGCGATGTCGGTCAGGTTGTACTTGAAGCCGGGCGCCACGATCTCGTAGTACCAGCTGGGCACGGTGGCGGTGAAGCGGTCGAAGGCATCACGGCTCATGCCGTGCAGGCGCATGGTCCTGGCACGCTTGGCCAGCGCCTCGTCGCGCGTGACCAGCATGCCGCCCTCGCCCGTCGTCATCGTCTTGTTGGCATAGAAGCTGAAGACGGTGGCGTCGCTGCGCAGCGTGCCGACGAGCTGGCCGCCCACCGTGGTGGGCAGTGCATGGGCGGCGTCTTCCACCACCTTCAGGCCGTGGCGGCGGGCGATGTCGAGGATGGCCGGCATGTCGGCCGCCAGGCCGCCGAAGTGCACCGGCATCACGGCCTTGGTGCGCGGCGTGATGGCGGCTTCCACCGCCCGCGGGTCGATGTTGAGGGTGGCCGGGTCCACGTCCACCAGCACCACGTCGGCACCCAGGTAGCGCACCACCTCGGCGGTGGCGGTGAAGGTGTGGGTGGTGGTGATCACCTCGTCGCCGGGGCCGATGCCCAGCGCTTCCAGCGCCAGGTGCAGGCCGGCGGTGGCCGAGTTCACCGCGATGCTGTGCAGGCCCGCGTCGCCCAGGAAGGCGCTGAACTCGCGCTCGAAGCGGGCCGTCTTGGGGCCGGTGGTCACCCAGCCGGACTTCAGCGTGTCCACCACCTCGGCGATTTCCTCGTCGCCGATCTCGGGCAGCGCAAAGGGCAGGAACGGGGGCTTGTCGGCGTCGGCGGTCATGGTTTGGCGATCCAGGCCAGCACATGCGTGCGCAGCAGCGGCACGGCATTGAAGGCGGTGTAGAGCGAGGTATGCAGCCGGCACAGCGGCCGCGCCAGCGGCGGCGCCAGCGTCACGCGGCGGTGGGTGATGCGGCCCTGCGGAAACAGCGCCTGCACTTCGTGCAGCGTCACGCCGCGCACGTCGGCATTGCGGGGATTGTCGACGGTGAAGTCGTACCAGAGCACCGCGCCGCCCGGCCGCAGCCAGCGCCACATGGCCGCGGCCAGGGCCTGGCGTGTGGCGGGCTGCAGCAGCGACGAGAAGACGGTGGAGGCCAGCACCATGTCGACGCTGGCCGGCGCCATGTCGGCCTGCGTGGCATCGCCCTGCAGCAGCGTGACGGCCGCGGGCAGCAGCCGCTGCGCCTGCGCATGCCGATCGTGCAGCAGCTCGATGCCGGTGAGCAGCTCGGGCGATGCGCCCAGGCGCAGCAGCTCCAGCAGGTTGCCGCCGGCACCGCTGCCCACTTCGACAATGCGGCGCGAGGCCAGCTCCTGCCAGCCCGCGGCGCGCCACAAGGCCAGCATCGCGCGCTGGCGTTCATGCAGCGTGCAGGCCACGTCGGGCTGCAGCGGGCTGTAGCGGTCCGCCCCGGTGCGGCGGGCATAGCGCTGCGCGATGCCGTCTGCTTCGGACGACGGCGCACCGCCCTGCTGCGCAGGATCGCTGCGCGGGGCGGGCGCGTCGCTGAGATCGTCAGGCGACATGCACATGCATCGCGATCGCGCCGTTGCGCGATACCGCGGCCAGGAAGCGACGCGCCAGCACCGGGTAGCAGTGCTCGGCCTCGACGAAGGCACGGCCGCGCCGGCCCATCGCCGCCCGTTCCTCGGCCGGCAGCGCAGCCAGCGTGCGCAGGCCATCGGCCACGGCCTGCGCATCTTCCGGCGGCACCGTCAGGCCGCAGCGGGCCTCGGCCACCGGGTCGTTGCCAGCCTCCACCGAATGCAGCACCACGCAGCCGGCCATCAGGTAGTCCATCAGCTTGTTGGGCGCGATGCCGAAGCGGTAGATGGGCACCCGCTGCCAGCCGATGTAGGCGATGTCCAGCGCCTGCAGAAAGCTGGGGATCTGCGCCTTGGGGATGGGCGGCAGCAGCGTGACGTTGGCCAGCGACTCGTCGGCGATGCGCCGGGCCAGCCGCGGGCGCTCATGGCCATCGCCCACCAGCACGAAGTGCAGCGCCGGGTCGGCCAGGCGGGCGGCGTCCAGCAACGTGTCCAGCGCGTTGGGGCGGCCCATGGAGCCGGCATAGCCCACCACCGTCTTGCCCGCGGCGCGCACGGCGGCCAGGGCCTGGGCCACGTCGTCGCGCAGCGCGGGGCCGGGCGTGCCAGGCGCGGGCCAGTCGTCGGGCGAGATGCCGTTGGGCACGATCACCAGCTTGCTCAGGTCCAGCCCATGCTCGGCCATGTGCTCGTGCACCCGCGGCAGCATCGACACCACCACGTCGGCATCGCGGTAGGCGGCGTCCTCGGCCGACTGGCACACCATCGCGAACGGATGCCAGGGCGACATGCCCGACAACTCGATGGGCGACAGCGGCCACAGGTCGTGCACCTCGTACACCAGCACCGCATTGGCCCGGCGCGCGATGTGGCGCGCCACCCAGATGTCCATCGGGTAGGTGCTGGAAGCGATCACCACGTCGGGCTGCAGCTGCGCCACCAGCCGCCGCGCATCGCGCCGCACCTGCCACAGGAAGCTGGCGATGTTGCGCACCCGGCCCAGGCCGTTGCCCTGGTAGGCCGGCGTGGGGTACCAGCGGTAGCGGATGCCGTCGATCTGCTCGTCCCGCGGCGTGTCGCCCACTTCCTGCGGCTGGCGGGCGCGCACATGCGAATGGCTGGCCGCCAGCATCTGCACCGCATGGCCGGCGCGCACCCACTCACGGGCCAGGTAGTAGGGCCGGTACTCCATGCCCAGCGCGGGGCTGCCGGCGTAGTGGTTGATGTAGAGGATGTTCATCGCGCTGCGCGGGCGGCGGCTGCATCGTCCAGCGCCTGCAGCCGCGCCAGGAAGCGCCGCACGCAAGGCGCGAACAAGGCATGTTCGGCCACCCAGGCGCGATTGTCGCTGGCGATGGCCCCGCCCCGCGCCAGCAGCGGCTGCAGGGTCTGCGCGGCCGGCAACGCGCCGTCGGCCAGCACCAGGCCGTTGCTGCCGCTGCGCACCAGTTCGTGGTTGGCCGGCAGGTCGGACAGCAGCGGGATGCAGCCGTGGGCCATCGCCTCCAGCACCGACACCGACACCGAGTCGCTGGCCGGCAGGCTCAGGTACCAGCGCGCCTGGCCATACAAGCGGGCCTGCTCGTCTGCATCCAGCCGGCCGGTGAAGCGCACCTGGTCGGCCAAGCCGGCGTTCTGCACCTGGCGCTCCAGCGCATGGCGCAGGCTGCCGTCGTTGGCCACCACCAGCCGCGCATCGGGCCAGTGGGCGGCGATGGCGGCAAAGGCCTCGACCACGCGCTGCGGCTGGTAGATCGGCTCCAGGCCGCGGTTGGCAAAGAAGAGGCGGTCGTCCTTGGCTTCGGACGGCGCGGGCAGTGCGTCCAGCCCAAACGGAAAGGTCATCACCTCCGCGGCGCCTAGGGCCTGCATGCGCGCGGCCATGTGCAGGCTGTCGCTGGTGGTCAGCGAACAGGCGCGCAGCACGCGGCTCGTCAGCCAGCGCAGGGCCGGGTGGCGGTCGGGCGTGACCAGGATGTCGGACCCCCAGGCCGAGCCCACCAGCCGGCCCGGCACGCCCAGGCCGGCCTGCGCCAGCCAGCCCAGGGTGCCGTGCGAGGTGAGGTAGTGGGCATGCAGCCAGTCGGGCCGCACCTCGCGCAGCCAGCGCGCCAGACGGGGCAGCGTGCGCAACACCTGCAGGTTGCCGCCGCCAAAGCGCGGCCGGGTGTGCATCGCCAACCGGTGCCCGGGCGGCAGCACCGCGTCGAAGCCGGGCAGGAAGCCACGGCTCGATGCCGCCCACAGGTCCACGCCCTCGGCCGCCAGCGCCCGCGCCCACTTCAGCAGGTGCGGGCTGTCGCCGTCGCCCAGCAAAACGATTCGCAAGGCACTCATTCGGCCCAATGTGCGCGGTGCGGGGCGGTTTCGGGGTACCGCTCGAGCAAGGCGGTATCGGCGTCGCGGGTGTCGCCCACCACCTGGGCGGGGCAGCCGGCCAGCACCGCGAAGTCGGGGAACACGCCGCGCACCGCGCTGCCGGCGCGCACCAGGGTGCCGCGGCCCAGGCGGGTGCCCGCCTCGATGACCGTGTGCGGGCCGATGAAGCTGTAGGGGCCGATGTGCACCTCGCCGCCCACCCAGCCGGGCCGCGGGCCCTGCCAGCTGACGAAGGCGCGGCCCAGCAGCCGCGCCGAGCGGTGCGAACTGTGGCTGACGATGCTCACGTGGCTGGTGATCTGCACGCCTTCGCCGATGGTCAGGCCGCTGCTGGCTTCCAGGTAGCAGAAGGGGCCGATGTAGACGTGGTCGCCCAGCGTCAGCCGGTCTTCGTGCTCGATGACCACGCTGGGCGCGATGCGGGTGAACGGCAGGTCGCGGCCCTGCGAGCGTTCGCCGAACACGATGCGGCCCAGCAGCTGGCGCAGCAGCCGGCGCCGCCAGCGGTTGAAGGCCGCGCGCATGCGGATGTTCATGCCGACACCACCGGCCAGGTGGCCAGCCGCCAGAAGTACCAGCCGAAGTACAGCGCCATGCCGGCCGACACCGCCCAGCCGGCGCCGCGCAGGCCGCCCCAGGCCAGGCCCGCCGCCAGCGACAGCACGAACACGCCCTGCCCGACCAGCGCCAGCTTTAAGGCCCAGGCCTGCGCGTTCCAGGCCATCGTGACCACCGCCAGCGGCGAGGCCACGAAATGCACGCCGATGTACACCGCCAGCGCCCGCGCCAGCTCGCCCGCGCCCTGCCACTGCGGCCCGAACACCCGCGCAAAAGCCCATGGTGCGGCCACCCACAGCGCCAGCACCAGCGGCGTGGCAACGACGGCCAGCGACAGCATCACGCGCCGCACGTCGGCCCGGCCGGCGGCGGTGGCCCGGCCCTCGCCAGCCGCAGCCAGCCGCGGGTACAGCGCCTGCGACACCGCACCGCCCACCAGCGTGGCCGGCGCCTTCAGGTAGCGCAGCGTCAGGCCCCAGAAGCCCGCCGCCGCCGGTCCGAGCGTGGCCGCCACCAGCGAGACGGCCAGCGTGTCCTGCAGCGCACCGGCGAAGGCGTGCGGCGTGTTGAGCAGCGGGAATTCCTTGTGCCGGCGCGCCGCATCGCGCAGCCGCGGGCGGCCGACCTCGAGCCAGCCGCGCAAGCGCAGCCGCAGCAGCGCGGCGGTGGCCAGCGCGGCCAGCAGCGGCGCGGCGATCAGGCCCGCGATGCCGAGTTGCGCCACGCCCGCGGCGGCCTGGGCGACCGCACCCCCGCCATGCTGCAGCACCCGGCCCGCGGCCAGTGCCTTGAAGCGCTGCTCGCGCGTGGCCAGCAGCGTCGCCAGCGACACCGCGCCCAGTGCGGCCACCGCCAGCGGCAGCCACAGCGGCCAGGGGTGGCCGATGCCCACCGCCCAGGCCACGCCACCCACGGTCGACAGCAGGGTGCAGCCGGCCAGCAGCCACAGGCACAGCGCGCGCAATGCGGTCGCTTCCTCGTCGTCGCGCGCCATCGGCAAGGCGAATTCATAGCGCGCGCAGGCCACCACCGCCAGGTTGGCGGCCACGGCGGCGAACAGGTGATAGAGGCCGAATTCGGCCGGCGTGTACAGCCGCGTGAGCCAGGGCCCCAGCGCCAGCGGAATGGCCTGGGCCGCCAGCCCGCCCGCCAGCAGCGTGAAGGTGGCGCGCTTCAGGCCCACGACGGCCGGTGCGGTCAACGCGTCGCAGCCACCGCGCTGCGCAGCGCGGCGACCACCGCCTGCTGGTCGGCCTCGGCCAGGTCGGCGCTCATCGGCAGGCTCAGCACGGTCGCGGCGGCGCGGTCGGCATGCGGGCAGCCGGCGGCGGGCGCCCAGGCCGCGTAGGCCGGCTGGCGGTGCAGCGGCCGTGGATAGTGCACGGCGGTGGGAAGGCCCTGTTCCTTCAGCGCCGCGGCCACCGCATCGCGGCCGTGATCGATGAAAACGGTGAACTGCGCCCACACGCAATCCCGGTCCGGGCGCACGCTGGTCAGGCCCAGGCCGGGCACGTCGGCCAGCGCCTGGCGGTAGGCGGCACCCAGGCGCGCGCGCTGCGCCAGTTCCCACTCGAAGCGTTCCAGCTTGGCCAGCACCACGGCGCACTGCAGCGTGTCCATGCGGCCGCCGACGCCCACGCGGGTGTGGGTGTAGCGCGCGCTCTGGCCGTGGATGCGGATCTCGCGCGCAGCCTGGGCCAGCGCATCGTCGTCGGTGAACAGCGCGCCGCCGTCGCCGTAGCAGCCCAGCGGCTTGCTGGGAAAGAAGCTGGTGGCACCGAAGCTCGACAGGCCGCAGGAGCGCTTGCTGCCGTAGCGCGCGCCGAAGCTCTGGGCCGCATCCTCGATCACGACCAGCCCGCCATGCCGCGCGGCGATGGCGTTGATCTCGTCCATGTCGGCCACTTGTCCATACAAGCTCACCGGCATGATGGCCCTGGTGCGTGGCGTGATGGCCGCTTCGATCAGCCGGGCGTCGATGTTGCAGGTGTCGGGCTCGATGTCGACGAACACCGGCACCGCGCCCAGCAGCACGATGGTCTCGGCCGTGGCCGCGAAAGTGAAAGGTGTGGTGACCACCTCATCGCCCGGGCCGATGCCCGCGGCCATCAGCGCAATCAGCAGCGCCTCGGTGCCGCTGGCCACGGTGATGCAGTGGCGTGTGCCGGCGAACGCCGCCAGCGCCGCTTCCAGCTCCGCCACCTCGGGCCCCATGATGTACTGGCCGTGGTCCAGCACCTGCTGGATGCGGGCGTCGATGCGGGGCTTCAGCGCCGCGTACTGCGCCTTCAGGTCGGTGAATTGCATGGCGCGATTACAGCAGCGTCAGCACGTCACCGTCGAGGCGGTAGCTTTCTCCCGTGGCCGGGCAGGCCGCCGTGCCCTGGCCGGACGCCGGCAGCGGCAGCCGCTCGCCGTGCCGGCTCATCCAGCCGATGCGCCGCGCCGGCACGCCCACCACCAGCGCATGGTCGGGCACGTCGGCCGTGACCACCGCGCCGGCGCCGACGAAGGCATGGGCCCCCACCGTGGCGCCGCAGACGATGGTGCAGTTGGCGCCCAGCGTGGCGCCCTGCTTGACCAAGGTGTGCCGGTACTCGGCCTTGCGGGAGACGGCCGCGCGCGGGTTGTAGACGTTGGTGAACACCATGCTCGGGCCGCAGAACACGTCGTCTTCCAGCGTCACCGCGTCGTACACCGACACGTTGTTCTGGATGCGCGCATTGGCGCCGATCACCACGTCGTTGCCCACGTACACGCCCTGCCCCAGCGAGCTGCCGGCGCCGATGCGGGCGCCGGCGCACACATGGCTGAAGTGCCACACCTTGCTGCCGTCGCCGATCTGCGCGCCGTCGTCGACGACCGCGCTGGGATGCGCCCAATACGCCATGGCCGCCTCCTTCAGAACACCAGGGGCAGGCCCACGCGGGTGCCGTCGCGCGCGCTGCGGTAGGCCGCGATGATCACTTCCAGCGAGCGCAGGCCTTCGTAGCCGTCGACCTCGGCGCTGGCCTGGCCGAGCAGCGTGTCGATCACGTTGGCGTAGTACAGCGGGTGGCCATGGCCATAGACCGAAGGCGGCGCGTAGTTGGCCGACTTCACCACCTCGTCCTCCGGCTGCACGTCTTCGAAGGCCCAGTGCTGGATCTCGTTGACCGCCACGCCGCCGATGCGCACGGTGCCCTTCTCGCCCAGCACGGTGATGCTGCCTTCGAAGTTCTTGCCGTGCGTCAGCATCGTCACGTTGATGGAGGCCAGGCCGCCGCGGCGCAGGCGCAGGCTCATCACGCCGGTGTCTTCCGCTTCGATGTCGCGGCCCAGCGTGGCGGTGTAGGCATGCACGTTGTCCACCGGGCCCACCAGCCAGTCGACCATGTCCACATAGTGGCTGGCCTGGTTCATGAAGGCGCCGCCGTCCATGTCCCAGCGGCCGCGCCAGGGGGCTTCGTCGTAGTAGCTCTGCGGGCGGGTCCAGAACACGTTGACGTTGACCATCGCGATGCGGCCGAAGCGCCCGCCGTCGATGGCCTTCTTCAGCAGTTGCAGCGTGGTGTTGAGCCGGTTCTGCTTGACCACGAACAGCTTGACGCCCGCCTCGCGGCAGGCGCGCACCATGGCCATGCCCTCGTCCCACTTGGTGGCCATGGGCTTTTCGCTGAGCACATGGCGGCCCGCATGCGCCACCTCGATGGCCTGGCGCGAATGCAGGCCGCTGGGCGTGGCCAGCACCACGATGTCGGGTTCGCTGCCGGCCAGCAGCGCGGCCAGGGTGTTGAAGCGCGGCACGCCGGCCAGGTGCGGCGCATGCGCCACCAGCGACTCGATCGCCTCGGGCCGCTTGTCGCACAGCGCCACCAGCTCGGCCCGTTCGGCATGGGCGGCTAGCGCCGCCACGTGGTTGCGGGCGATGCGGCCGCAGCCCACCAGGGCGAAGCGGATGCGGCGGCCGGCCACCGGGGTGAGCGTTGCGGCCATCAGTCCAGCCGAGCGTCCGCCAGCAGCGGCGCGGCCGCGTCCTTGGGCGCCAGGCGCGGCTGCACGCCGGCCGGCAGCGGCCACTCGATGCCGATGGCCGGATCGTTCCAGACGATGCTGCCTTCGCAGTCCTTGGCGTAGGTGTCGGTGGTCTTGTAGAGAAAGTGGGTGTCGTCCTCCATCGCCACGAAGGCATGCGCGAAGCCTTCGGGAACCCACAGCTGGCGCTTGTTGTCGGCCGACAGCAGCTCACCGACCCACTGGCCGAAGGTGGGCGAGCCGCGGCGGATGTCCACCGCCACATCGAAGGCCGAGCCCTTGACCACGCGCACCAGCTTGCCCTGGGCATGCGGCGCGCGCTGGTAGTGCAGGCCGCGCAGCACCCAGGCGGCGCTGACGGAATGGTTGTCCTGCACGAAGGGCCGCGGCGCGGGCAGGCCCAGCTCGGCCAGCTGCGCATGGAAGCGCGGCTCGTTGTAGCTCTCGGAGAACCAGCCGCGGTCGTCGCCGAACACGGCCGGCTCGACGATCACGACGCCCGGCAGGCGGGTGGGGATCAGCTTGCTCATGGCGTCAGAACACCTTGTCCTGCAGCACCTTCATCAGGTACTGGCCATAACCGTTCTTCAGCATGGGCGCGGCCAGCTTCTCGACGGCGGCGGCATCGATCCAGCCGCTGCGGTACGCGATTTCTTCCAGGCAGGCCACCTTCAGGCCCTGGCGCTTTTCCAGCGTGGCGATGAACTGGCCGGCTTCCAGCAGGCTGTCGTGCGTGCCGGTGTCCAGCCAGGCATAGCCGCGGCCCATGATCTCGACCTGCAGTTGGCCGCGCTCGAGGTAGGCGGCATTGACGTCGGTGATCTCCAGCTCGCCGCGCGGGCTCGGCTTGATGTTGGCGGCGATGTCGCACACCTGCTGGTCGTAGAAGTACAGGCCGGTGACCGCGTAGTTGCTCTTGGGCTGGGCGGGCTTTTCCGCGATGCTGATGGCGCGCTGGCCACCATCGAACTCGACCACGCCATAACGCTCGGGATCGTGCACGTGGTAGGCGAACACCGTGGCGCCCTGGTCGCGGCCGGCGGCGTTCTTCAGCAGGCCCTGGAAGTCATGGCCGTGGAAGATGTTGTCGCCCAGCACCAGCGCGCTGGGGCAGCTGCCCACGTGCTGCTTGCCCAGGATGAAGGCCTGCGCCAGGCCGTCGGGCTTCTCCTGCACGCAATACGTGAGGTTGACGCCCCAGCGGCTGCCGTCGCCCAGCAGCGATTCGAAGCGCGGCGTGTCCTGCGGCGTGCTGATGATCAGCACGTCGCGGATGCCGGCCAGCATCAGCGTGGACAGCGGGTAATAGACCATCGGCTTGTCGAACACCGGCAGCAGCTGCTTGCTCATGGCCAGCGTGGCCGGGTGCAGCCGGGTGCCGGAGCCGCCGGCCAGGATGATGCCCTTGCGGGTGGTATTGCTCATGGTGGGTACGGCAGTCGGTTGATCAGCGGAAGGCTTCGGTCAGCATGCGTTCGACACCCTCTTGCCACGGCGGCATCACGAGGTCGAAGGCCTGCTGCAGGCGGGCGGTGGACAGCCGCGAATTCAGCGGCCGCTGCGCCGGCGTCGGGAAGCTGGTGGTCGGCACCGGCTCGATGGCGCCGGGCGCCACCTTCAGCGGCAGGCTGTTGGCACGCGCCCAGTCGATGACGAAGCTGGCATAGCCGTGCCAGCTGGTCTCGCCCGCGGCCACCGCGTGGTAGGTGCCGCACAGCGCCGGGTTGGCGCGGCAGGCGCGGATGGCATGGGCGGTGATGTCGGCCAGCAGGTCGGCACCGGTGGGTGCGCCGATCTGGTCGTCGATCACGGTGAGCTTCTCGCGCTCGCCGGCCAGCCGCAGCATGGTGCGGGCGAAGTTGCCGCCACGCGCGCCGTAGACCCAGCTGGTGCGCAGGATCACATGCGGGCAGCCGCTGGCGCGGATGGCCTCCTCGGCCTGCAGCTTGGTGCGGCCGTAGACGCTCAAGGGGCCGGTGGGCGCATCCTCGTCGCGCGCATGGCTGCCGCTGCCGTCGAACACATAGTCCGTGCTGTAGTGCACCAGCAGCGCGCCGATCGCGGCGGCCTCGTGGGCGATCACCGCCGGACCGGTGGCATTCAGCGCCTCGGCCAGCGCCGGTTCGCTCTCGGCCTTGTCCACCGCGGTGTGGGCGGCGGCATTCACGATCACGTCGGGCCGCACCTGGCGCACCGTCTCGGCCAGGCCCTCGGGGCGGCTGAAGTCGGCGTGCAGCGTGGTGCTGTCGAAGTCCAGCGCGACCAGCTCGCCCAGCGGGCGCAGCGCGCGCTGCAGCTCCCAGCCGACCTGGCCGCCCTTGCCGAAGAGCAGGACCTTCATGCGCGGCCGCCGTAGTTGGTGCCGATCCAGTCCTTGTAGGCGCCGCTCTGCACGTCGGCCACCCACTGCGTGTTCTCCAGGTACCACTGCACCGTCTTGCGGATGCCGGTCTCGAAGGTCTCGGCCGGGCGCCAGCCCAGCTCGCGCTCGATCTTGCGGGCGTCGATGGCGTAGCGGCGGTCGTGGCCCGGGCGGTCGGTCACGTAGGTGATCAGGCGGCTGTAGGGGCCGGCCGGGTCGGGCTTCAGCTCGTCGAGCAGCGCGCACACGCGCTGGACGATGTCGATGTTGGCCTGCTCGTTCCAGCCGCCGATGTTGTAGGTCTCGCCCAGCGTGCCGCGCTCCAGCACCGCGCGGATGCCGCTGCAGTGGTCCTTCACGTACAGCCAGTCGCGGATCTGCTGGCCGTCACCGTACACCGGCAGCGGCTTGCCGGCCAGGGCGTTGACGATCATTAGCGGGATCAGCTTCTCGGGGAAGTGATAGGGCCCGTAGTTGTTCGAGCAGTTGGTGGTGACCACCGGCAGGCCGTAGGTGTGGTGCCAGGCGCGCACCAGGTGGTCGCTGGCGGCCTTGCTGGCCGAGTACGGGCTGTTCGGCTCGTAGGCGTTGGTCTCGGCGAACGGCGGGTCGCTGGGCTTGAGCGAGCCGTACACCTCGTCGGTGCTCACGTGGTGGAAGCGGAAGGCCGCCTTGGCGTCGCCCTGGAGCTTGCCCCAGTAGGCGCGGGCGGCTTCCAGCAGCGCGAAAGTGCCGTCGATGTTGGTGCGCATGAAGGCGCCGGGGCCATGGATGCTGCGGTCCACGTGACTTTCGGCGGCGAAGTGCACCAGCGCACGCGGCTGGTGCGTGGCCAGCAACTCGTCGACCAGGTTGCGGTCGCAGATGTCGCCCTGCACGAACACGTGGCGGGCGTCACCTTCCAGCGACTTCAGGTTGCCGAGGTTGCCGGCATAGGTCAGCAGATCGAGGTTGATCACCTTCTCGTCCGACTGGGCCAGCCAGTCGAGCACGAAGTTGCTGCCGATGAAGCCGGCGCCGCCTGTCACGAGGATCGTCATGGGTGTCGAGGTGGTTGGATGAGGCCCCGCCGCGGCACTGCGCCGCCACTGAACGAGCCGGGAAATCTGACCGTGCAAGTATGCCTTGCTAGGGTCAGCACCTAGAATCGCGACCCCCTGGCGCCGCCAGCGCCCCTTCGGCCGTTTTGCGGCCTGCCCTCGCATGACCGACCACGCCACCCCCACGCCGCCCGTCGCCGACGACAACAAGCTGATCGCAGAGCGCCGCGAGAAACTCGCCGCCATCCGCCGCGAGGGCGTTGCCTTCCCCAACGACTTCAAGCCACGCGACCATGCCGCCGCGCTGCTGCAGGCGCATGGCGAGTCGCCCAACGAGGCGCTGGAGCCGAAGGCCGTGGCCGTCTCGCTGGCCGGACGCATGATGCTCAAGCGGGTGATGGGCAAGGCCAGCTTCTGCTCGCTGCAGGACGCCACCGGCCGCATCCAGCTGTTCGTGGCGCGGGACAACGTGGGCGAGCAGGTCTACGCCGCCTTCAAGCACTGGGACCTGGGCGACATCCTGGGCGCCGAGGGCACGTTGTTCCGCACCAAGACGGGTGAACTTTCGGTCAAGGTGACCACGCTGCGGCTGCTGACCAAGAGCCTGCGCCCGCTGCCGGACAAGTTCCACGGCATGGCCGACCAGGAGCAGAAGTACCGCCAGCGCTACGTCGACCTGATCACCGACGACGACGCCCGCGCCCGCTTCACCGCCCGCAGCAGGACCCTCTCGGCCATCCGCCAGTTCATGGTGGACCACCGCTTCATGGAAGTGGAGACGCCGATGCTGCACCCGATCCCGGGCGGCGCCAACGCCAAGCCCTTCGTCACGCACCACAACGCGCTCGACCAGGAGATGTTCCTGCGCATCGCGCCCGAGCTGTACCTCAAGCGGCTGATTGTCGGCGGCTTCGAGCGGGTGTTCGAGATCAACCGCAGCTTCCGCAACGAAGGCATCAGCGTCCGGCACAACCCGGAATTCACGATGATGGAGTTCTACGCGGCCTACTGGAACCATCACGACCTGATGGACTTCACCGAGGAAGTGCTGCGCCATGCCGCGCGCCAGGCCACCGGCTCGGCCGCCATCAGCTATGCCGGCAAGCCGGTGCACCTGGACCAGCCCTTCGCCCGCCTGACGGTGCGCGATTCGCTGGTGGCCCATGCCGGCCTCAGCGCCGAGGAGGCCGTGGACGCCGAGGTGCTGCGCGCCCGGCTGAAGGCCGCCGGCGAGGAGGCGCCTGCCCACTGGAAGCTGCCCGAGCTGCAGTTCGGCCTGTTCGAGGCGGTGGTGGAAGAAAAGCTCTGGCAGCCCACCTTCATCATCGACTACCCGGTGGAAGTGAGCCCGCTGGCCCGCGCGTCCGATGCCGACCCGTCGATCACCGAGCGCTTCGAGCTCTTCATCACCGGGCGCGAATACGCCAACGGCTTCTCGGAGCTGAACGACGCCGAGGACCAGGCCGCCCGCTTCCAGGCCCAGGCCGCCAACAAGGAAGCCGGCGACGAGGAGGCGATGTACTACGACGCCGACTTCATCCGCGCGCTGGAATACGGCATGCCGCCCACCGGCGGCTGCGGCATCGGCATCGACCGCCTGGTGATGCTGCTGACCGATTCGCCCAGCATCCGCGACGTGATCCTGTTCCCGGCGCTGCGGCGCGAAGGCTGAAGGCAGGCCTGCGGTGTTGTCGTCCCGCATCGAGTCCCTGCACATCCTGGAGGCGGCCTGCTGGCAGGAGCTGGAGAAAGCCGCCACCGACCCCGCCCACGGCTGGCGGCTGATGACCCTGGCCACCGTCCAAGGCGATGAGGCCGATGCCCGCAGCGTGGTGCTGCGCGAAGCGCGCCGCGGCCCGCAGGAGCTGCTGTTCTACAGCGACGCCCGGGCCGCCAAGGTGCGGCAGATCGGGCAACAGCCCAAGGGCACGCTGGTGATGTGGTCGAAGGCGCTGAGCTGGCAGCTTCGGCTGCGGGTGGCGATGACCGTGGCCACCGACGGCCCCGACGTGGCTTCCCGCTGGGCCCAGGTGCGGCTCACGCGCTCGGCGGCCGACTACCTGGCCGGCGCCGCGCCGGGCAGCGAGCTGCCCTCGCCGCTGGTGCCCGAGCGCGCCGCGCGGGAGCATTTCGCGGTGATCACCGCCCGTGTGCTGTCCATCGACTGGACCGAGCTGCATGTCGACGGCCACCGCCGCGCGATCTTCTCGGCCGACCACGCCACCTGGGCGCAGCCGTGAACTGCGCCGGATAGCCGGCGCTTTTCGACACGTTTGCGCAGGCTTCGGTTGTCAACCGGAACGCGGCTCAACCGATATAGGGAGACCTCGTCAGAGAGTTGTCCCCACACCATGCCATCTCCCGCCCATCCCGTCTTCGAACGCCTGACCGCCGCGCAGAGCCCGCTGGCCCGCCAGCAACTGCTGCATGAGCTGGAAAAGCTCGTCGACAGCCGCCCTGCAGAGAAGGCGCTGGCCCAGCGCGTGCATCAGGTGATCGACCGCGGCGTGCCGTACTTCGCGCCCACCGACGCCCACTACCTGAGCTGGGCCCGCCAGGTGGCCGAGCTCTGGCAGCGCGCCGAAGCCCTGCCCGCCTGACACCGGCCGGCACGCGTCACCGGTGCTTGAACACCGGGGCGCGCTTGCTCAGGAAGGCGTCCATGCCTTCCTTCTGGTCTTCCGTCGCGAACATCGCGTGGAAGAGGCGCCGCTCGTAGGACACGCCGTCCGACAGCCCGCCCTCGAAGGCCTTGTTCACGCATTCCTTGGCCATCATCACGCTGGGCATGCCGTAGCCGCAGATGACCGTGGCCGCGCCGATGGCCTCGTCGATCAGCTTGTCGGCCGGCACCACGCGCGACACCAGCCCGGCCCGCTCCGCCTCGGCCGCGTCCATCATGCGGGCGGTGAGGATCATGTCCATCGCCTTGCTCTTGCCCACCGCGCGCGGCAGCCGCTGCGTGCCGCCGGCGCCCGGCATGATGCCGATCTTGATCTCGGGCTGGCCGAACTTGGCCGTGTCGGCGGCGATGATGAAGTCGCACATCATCGCCAGCTCGCAGCCGCCGCCCAGCGCGAAACCCGCCACCGCGGCGATCACCGGCTTGCGCACCTGGCGGATGGTTTCCCAGTTGCGGGTGATGAAGTTGCCGCCGTAGGTGTCCTCGAAGGTGTACTTGGCCATCGCCGCGATGTCGGCGCCGGCCGCGAAGGCCTTCTCGCTGCCGGTGATCACGATGCAGCCGATGCCCGGGTCGGCATCGAAGGCCAGCAGCGCATGGCCCAGGTCGTTCATCAGGCCATCGTTCAGCGCATTGAGCTGCTTGGGCCGGTTCAGCGTGATGAGCGCGGTCTTCAGCGGGCCGTCGCCGCGCAGCTCGGTGAGGATGTTCTCGTAGTCCATTCGCGTGGTCCCTCGGTGGCACAGTCGTGCGGGCACTATAGGCGGGGCACCACGGCCGGCTATTCGGTCTGCAGCGGAGGCGCGTCCAGCATCAGGTCGACGTAGGTGTCGCCCTCGTGGCGGATCAGGATGCGCACCGGCAGGTACTGCAGCGTGGGCGCGAACCACAGCTCCGCCGTCAGCTCGCCGGGCCGGGTGGATTCGCGCCGCGGCTTCACATGGAAGGTGCGCAGCTCGCCGACGCGGGTGTAGAGCGTTTCCTCGGCCACCACGTCGTAGTGCCAGCGGTCGATGCGCCGCGGCAGTGCCAGCGGAAACTCCAGCGCCTGGCCCACCCGGAGCAGCTGCGGCTGGGTGGTGAACAGCCAGGTGAGCTGCACGAACTGGCTGGCCGTGTCCTGCACCCCGGGCCAGGGCTCGGCGGTGCCCTTGTCCAGCACGATGCGGTCGGGCTCGAAGCGCAGCCCGCGGCGCCGCGGCTTGCCGAACAGCGTGCTGGTCACTTCCTCGTAGGCCTGCGGCACCAGGCCGCCGGGCGTCACCGCGCCTTCACTGGTCATGCGGCGCGCCACCAGCGGCGCGAAGCTGGGACCGACCACCACGTCCACATGCACCTGGTAGCGCTGCGCCTGGCGGATCCATTGCACCCGCGCATGGCCGTTCACCTCGCCGCGGTAGTTGCCGTTGAGCACATAGTCCAGCCGGGTGGACGGCGGCCACTCGAAGGCCGGCGCGCTGGCCGAGGCCACCTGCAGCGGCTGGAAGGCGGCCAGGGGCGGGCTGGCCGCAGGGGTCGGGGCCGGGGCCGCTGCCATCTCCGCCGCGGAAGCGGCCGCAGCGGCGTCAGGCACGGGCTCCGATGCCGGCCCGGAGGCCGGCTCGGGCGGCAGCTCGGGCGCCTGTGCCACCAGGCCCGGCACCGGCTCCACCTCGGCCTCGGTGGGCGTGTCGGGCGCGCTGGCGGCCGAAGCCGCGGGCTCCGGCGGCGGCGCGGGTTGGGGCTTGCGGCGTGCCGGCGCAGGCGGCGCGGCACGCACCGGCGCGGCAGCTGGCGGCGCGGCCTGCTGCAGTTCGCGCACGAAGGCCACGTCCATGCGCTGCATCGCCGGCTTGTCGCCGCCGCCAGCGGAGACCAGGGCGTCCGACAGCCGGCTGCTGAGCCACAGATGGCCGGCCAGCACCGCCACCGCCACGGCCAGCGCCGCCAAGCGGCGGCCGCCGCGGCCCGGGCGACTCAGCAGCCCAGCCATGCGCGGCGCAAGGCCGCGGCCGACTTCGCCGGCTTGTCGGCCGGGCTCAGCAACAGCGTGGCCGCGGGCGTGGCTTCGGGCACCACACGCACGGTGTGCAGCCGCTGGTCACGTGCCAGCAGCAGTTCGAACGGCAGGCCGGCGCCCACCCACTGCTGCGCATCGTCCAGCCGGCGGATGCGCCAGCCATCGACCGCCAGCAGTTCGTCGCCGGCCGAGACACCGGCACGCTCGGCCGCGCTGCCGCGCAGCACCTGGCGCACCTGCACGCCGCTCAACGCGCCCTCGGACAGCCGCAGGCCCAGCGCGGCCGACCAGCCGGCCGGCTCCGGCTTCACCGCCACCCCGGCACGCTCCAGCAGCGGCTGCAGCGGCAGGTCGTCGGTGCCGTGCACCCAGGCGGCCAGCTCGTCGGCATAGGAACGGCGGCCGACCGATTGCAGCGCGGCCAGGATGGCGGCCTCGTCCACCGGGCCGCCATCGCTGGCCGCCCACAGCGCGCGCATCACGTCGTCCAGCGAGCCGCGGGCCTCGGCGCGCAGCGTCAGGTCCAGCGCCATCGCCACCAGTGAGCCCTTGGTGTAGTAGCTCACCGTGGCATTGGGCGTGTTCTCGTCGGCGCGGTAGTACTTCACCCAGGCGTCGAAGCTGGCCTGCGCCACGCTCTGCACCTTGCGCCCGGGCCCGGCCAGCACGCCGTTGACGGTCTTGCCGATCAGCTTCAGGTAGCGCGGCGCGTCGATCAGGCCGGCGCGCAGCAGGAACTGGTCGTCGTAGTAGCTGGTGAAGCCTTCGAAGAACCACAGCAGCTCGGTGTAGTTCTCGCGCGTGTAGTCGAACTGCGCGAACGGCGCCGGCTTCAGCCGCTTGACGTTCCAGGTGTGGAAGAACTCGTGGCTGATCAGGCCCAGCAGCGTCACGTAGCCATCGCTGGCGGCCGCCACGCCGGGGCGCGGCAGGTCGCGGCGGTTGGCAATCAGCGCGGTGCTGGCGCGGTGCTCCAGGCCGCCATAGCCTTCTTCCACCGTGTTGAGCATGAACACGTAGCGCTCGTACGGCGGCTGGCCCTGCGGCCCGTGCCAGAAGGCCACCTGCGCCTCGCAGATGCGGCGGGTGTCGGTCAGCAGCCGGTCGCCGTCGAAGCCGGGCCAGGCGCCGGCCACCACGAATTCATGCGGCACGCCGGCCACCTCGAAGCGGCCGCGCCAGAAGCTGCCCAGCTCGAACGGATGGTCCACCAGCTCGTCGTAGTCGGCGGCCACGAAGGCGCGCGGGCCGTCGGCCGGCATGGCCGTGGCCACCTCCCAGCCGCGCGGCAGCGCGCCCAGCTCGATGCGGTGCGGCTCGGCCTCGCGGCCTTCGACACGCAGGCACAGGCTGGTGTTGTTGAAGAAGCCGCGCGAGGCATTGAGGAAGGCGGTGCGCACCGAGGTGTCGAAGGCATAGACCAGGTAGCTCAGCGTCAGCGCGCCGCGGCCTTCCGGCCGTGCGATCCAGCTGGTCTTGTCGCGCTGCTGCAGCGGCACCGGCGTGCGCCCCTGGCGGGCCTGCACCTCGGAGAGGTGCCGGCCGAACTCGCGCACCATGTAGCTGCCCGGGATCCACACCGGCAGGCTCAGCACCTGCTCGGGCGCCGGCTGCGGCACGGTGAGCGTGACGCGGTACAGGTGGGCGTGGACGTCGGCCACGTCGATGCGGTAGGTGATCATGGAGGACAGCCAGTGGGAAGGGTCATGCGCCCGCGGCGCCGATGAAGCAGCTCAGCGACGACACCGCGCTCAGGCGGAAGCGCAGCGTGAGCCACGCGGCCAGGCCGTGGCGCGGATACACCCGGCGGTCCACCAGGTAGCAGCCCAGCAGCATGGCGCCGCTGATCACCAGACCGGCGTCGGGCGACATCATCAGCGCCACCCAGGCCACCAGCGAGGGCACCACGCCCCAGGCGAACAGCGCCGGCGTGCCGTCCCGGAAGCCGATGCCCCAGTGGATGCCGCCGAGGAAGGACACGATGATTGCGGCATAGCTGGCCAGCGCCAGCGTCACGTAGGGCAAGGCGTCGGCACGCACCAGCCACACCAGCAGCGCGCCGGCGACGAAGGGGATGAGGCCGGCATAACCGAGGCGCAGGGCAGGCGCCGACGGCGCGGCGGCAGGAGGAAGGGCGACAGGTGGGGCGGACATGGCGCGCGCATTGTGACTGCGCCCGCCCGCCCTGCGGCGCGATCAGGACTTGCCCGAGGCCTCGGCCAGCTGCTTCTCGATCTCCGCCGCCGGAATGGCGCCGGGCAGGCGCCGGCCGTCCTGGAACACCAGCGCCGGCGTGCCGTTGAGCTTGTGCTTCTGGCCGAAGGCCACGTTGCGGGTGATGGCCGCGGCGTCGCACTGGCCCATCTGCTTGGGGATGGTGGCGTTGTCCAGCATCCAGGCGCGCCAGGTCTTCTGCGCATCCTTGGCGCACCAGATGGCCTTGGCCTTGGCGTCCGAATCGGCGCCCAGGATCGGGTACAGGAAGGTGTAGATGGTCACGTCCTTCACCGTGGCCAGGTCGCGCTCGAAGCGCTTGCAGTAGCCGCAGTTGGGGTCGGCGAAGACCGCCAGCTTGCGCGAGCCGTTGCCCTGCTTCTGCACCATCGCGTCCTTCAGCGGCAGCGCCGCGAAGTCGATGGCCGTCAGCTTCTGGATGCGGGCATCGGTCAGGTTGGTCTTGCTGCGGGTGTCGAAGATGGAGCCCTGGATGAGGTGGTTGCCCGTCTCGTCGCTGTAGATCACCTCGGTGCCCATGCGCACCTCGTACAGGCCGGGGATGGTGGTCTTGCTCACCTCGTCGATCTTGGGCATCTGCGGCAGCCGCTCCGCGAGGTTCTTGCGGATGACGTCTTCCTGGGCGGCCAGCGGCAGCGCGGCGACGGCCAGCACGGCGGCGGCGACGAGGGTTCGGTTCAGCATGGGGTTGTCCTTCAGAGACCGAGCGCACGCCCGGCAAGCCAGCGCTTGGCACGCGGCAGGTGATCCACCAGATTCAATCCGCGGTTGCGTAGTTCCCGCAGCCCTGGCGTGGGCGGGGCGAAGAGGTGCAGCAGGCCGTCGGTCACCGTGGCCATCGCGCTGGTGGGGCCGAGCCGGCGCCGCGCATAGCGCGACAGCAGGCGCTCGTCGCCCAGGGCGCGCCAGGGCTCGCGCGCGGCCAGGGTTTCGGCCAGCACCTGCACGTCGGCCAGGCCCAGGTTCAGGCCCTGGCCGGCCAGCGGATGCACCACATGGGCACTGTCGCCCAGCAGTGCCCAGCCAGGACCGGTGACCCGGCGCGCCTGCCCGATGCCCAGCGGCCAGGCCGCCCGCTCGCTGCCCAGCGCAAGGCGGCCCGCAGCGCCGCCGGTGGCGTCGTTCAGGGCTGCCTCGAACTCGGTGGCCGGCAGGGCCAGCAGCTCGCCCGCGCGCGCCTCCGGCAGCGACCACACCAGGCCGTAGCTGGTGTGCGGCTGCGGCCGGTCGAAGGGCAGCAGCGCCAGCACGTCGGGCGAGCGGAACCACTGGCGCGCGGTGCCGTGGTGCGGCCGGTCGGACGTCAGGCGGGCGGCGATGGCCCGCTGGCCGTACCAGTGCATCTCGAACTCGATGCCCAGGCGCTGGCGGGTGGCCGAATGCTTGCCTTCGCACAGCGCGGTCAGGGGCGCGGCGATGGACTCCTCGGGCGCGGCCATGCGCACATGCGGCGCAAAGCGCAGGGCGGTGTGCAGCGCGGTCTCCAGCGCGGCGGCATCGACGATCCAGGCCAGCGCCTCCACCGCCTGCTCCCAGGCCGAGAAGCTCAGCGCCCCGGGCCGGGCATCGCCTGCGATCTGCATGTCGTGCACCGGCGTCACCGCATCGGGCGGCAGCGCCTCCCAGACCTTGAGCGAGCGCAGCAGCGCCACCGAGGCGGCATTCAGCGCATAGGCACGCACGTCGGGCTGGCCGGCCGGCGCCGGCGCGGCCGCCTGCAGCACCACCCGCAGCCCCTGGCGCGACAGCGCCAGCGCCAGGCTGGCGCCCACCGCGCCGGCACCGCGGATGCACACGTCGATCGAGCTGTCGGAATTCATATGAAAACCATTGTAGGGAGCAGCCCCTGCCCCGCCTCGCCCGCAGGAAGCGGCCCGCATGGGCGCGCCCGCAGGGGGTGGTGGCGGGCAGAATGGCCGCATGAGCGACCATTCCGTCACCGTGCATTCGCTGCACATCCATCCCATCAAGTCGTGCGGCGGCATCGCGGTACGCCAGGGCCTGCTGATCGAGACCGGCCTGGAGCTGGACCGCGCCTGGATGGTGGTGGACGAGCACGGCGAATTCCTCACCCAGCGCGAGCTGCCGCGCATGCAGCTCGTCAAGCCCACGCTGCGCACGGACGACCTGGTGCTGCGCGCCCCCGGCATGCTGGCGCTGCACCTGACGATCGACGCGGTGGAAGCGCCCTGCCGGGCCACCGTGTGGGGCGACGAGGTGGCCGCCTTCGACATGGGCAAGGTGGCCGCGCAGTGGTTCAGCGACTACCTGGGCCGCCCGGCGCGGCTGGTGCGCTTCGACCCCGAGCACCGCCGCGCCTGCGACACGAAGTGGACGGCCGGCCTGCCGGCGCAGACCGCCTTCGCCGACGGCTTCCCGCTGCTGGTGACGTCCACCGCCTCGCTGGCCGAGCTGAACCGGCGGCTGGCCGAAGCGGGGCGGCCCGCCGCGACCATGGAGCGCTTTCGCCCCAACCTCGTGCTCGACGGGCTGGAGGACGCGCATGCCGAGGACTTCATCGACGAGCTGGTAATCGAGTCGCCGCAGGGCCCCATCGTGCTGAAGCTGGTCAAGCCCTGCTCGCGCTGCAGCATCCCCGACGTGGACCCGGCCACCGCCGAGACCGGCCATGCCATCGCCGACACGCTGGTGGCCTACCGGGCCGACCCGCGGCTCAACGGGGCGCTCACCTTTGGCATGAACGCCATCATCGTCAGCGGCACCGACCATGTGCTGCAGGTGGGCGCCAAGGGCGAGGCGACGATCGCCTTCTAGGCTTCAGGTCGGCCGCTTCTGCGGCAGCGGGATGAATTCCGTCTCGCCCGGCACGGCCGCGAAGCGTTGCGCCTGCCAGTCGTCGGCCGCCTGCACGATGCGCTCCTTGCGGCTGGAGACGAAGTTCCACCACATGTAGCGCTGGCCCAGCGGCTCCCCGCCCACCAGCGCGATGCGCGCGCCGGCCGGCGCGGCCACGGTGCAGGTGGCGCCTTCGGGCAGCAGCGCCATCGTCTGCGCGCCGATCTCCTCGCCATCGAGCAGGAAGCCGCCCTCCACCGCATACAGCGCCTGCTCGGCGGCCAGCGGCGGCAGCGCCAGTTCGGCGCCGGCCGACAGCCGCAGGTCGATGTACAGCGTGGGCGAGCGCTGCGGCACCGGCGAGGTGGCGCCGAATCCGCTGCCCATCAGCACCCGGGCCACCACGCCCGGCGCGGGCACCACCTCGGGGATGTCGGCGGCGCCGGTGTGCGAGAAGAAGGCGGGCATCTCCTCGTCGGCCTCGGGCAGCGCCAGCCACAGCTGCAGGCCATGGCGCAGGTCGGCCTGGCCACGCAGTTCGTCGGGCATGCGCTCGGAATGAGCCACGCCGCTGCCCGCCACCATCAGGTTGACCGCCCCGGGCTCGATGCGCTGCACCGCGCCGGTGGAGTCGCGGTGCACCATCGCGCCCTGGTACAGGTAGGTGACGGTGGCCAGGCCGATGTGCGGATGGGCCCGCACGTCCTGCGTGTCATGCGCTTCCACCGGGCCGAAGTGGTCGAAGAATACGAAAGGCCCCACCGCCGGCTTCGGCAGCGAAGGCAGCGAGCGGCGCACCAGGAAGCCGCCGCCCAGGTCCTTGGTGTGGGGCGAAATCAGCGTGATGCCGTGGGGGGTGGTGGCGGTCATGTCAAGCCTCGGGCCGGTACAGCGATGCGTGCAGTATCTGGCACCCGCCGGCCGGCGACTTAAACTTCACCCTCGTTTGTCTGCTGCCCGGCGCGTCCTGTGCCGGCACCTCCGGAATCCCCTATGAGCCTCAAGTGCGGCATCGTCGGCCTGCCCAACGTCGGCAAGTCCACCCTGTTCAACGCCCTCACCAAGGCGGGCATCGCTGCCGAGAACTATCCCTTCTGCACCATCGAGCCCAACGTCGGCATCGTGGAGCTGCCCGACCCGCGGCTGCAGGCGCTGTCGGACATCGTCAGGCCCGAGCGGGTGGTGCCGGCGATCGTCGAGTTCGTGGACATCGCCGGCCTGGTGGCCGGTGCCTCCAAGGGTGAAGGCCTGGGCAACCAGTTCCTCTCGCACATCCGCGAGACGGACGCCATCGTGAACGTGGTGCGCTGCTTCGAGGACGACAACGTCATCCACGTGTCGGGCAAGGTCGACCCCATCGCCGACATCGAGGTCATCCAGACCGAGCTGTGCCTGGCCGACCTGGGCACGGTGGAAAAGACGCTGCAGCGCTCGATCAAGGCCGCCAAGTCGGGCAACGACAAGGAAGCCGCCAAGCTGGTGTCCGTGCTGCAGAAGTGCCAGGCCGCGCTCGACCAGGCGCAGCCGGTGCGCAGCATCGACTTCAGCAAGGAAGAGCTGGTGATCCTGAAGCCGCTGTGCCTGATCACCGCCAAGCCGGCGATGTTCGTGGGCAACGTGTCGGAGACCGGCTTCGAGAACAACCCCCTGCTGGACCGGCTGAAGGCCTATGCCGAGGCGCAGAAGGCGCCGGTGGTGGCCATCTGCGCCAAGACCGAGGCCGAGCTGGCCGACATGGCCGACGACGACCGCGCCCTCTTCCTGGCCGAGATGGGCCAGGACGAACCCGGCCTGAACCGCCTGATCCGCGCCGCCTTCAAGCTGCTGGGCCTGCAGACCTACTTCACCGCGGGCGTGAAGGAAGTGCGCGCCTGGACCATCCACATCGGCGACACCGCGCCCAACGCGGCCGGCGTGATCCACACCGACTTCGAGCGCGGCTTCATCCGCGCGCAGACCATCGCCTTCGACGACTTCATCCAGTACAAGGGTGAACAGGGCGCGAAGGACGCCGGCAAGATGCGCGCGGAAGGCAAGGAGTACGTGGTGAAGGACGGCGACGTGATGAACTTCCTGTTCAACGTCTAGCGGCCCAGCGCCCATGTCCTTGCCGCAGTCCCGGGCAAACGGCTGGGCCCTCAAGCTCATCGTCACCTGGGTGGCCTACGTGGCCACCGGCATGCTGGGGCTGCTGGTCTCCATACCGCCCAGCTTTGCATCGCCGCTGTTCCCGGCCGCCGGCTTCGCGCTGGTGGCGGTGCTGTTCTGGCGCATGCCCGCCGCGGTGGCGGTGGCGCTGGGCTCGGCCACCATCAACTTCTACCTGAGCGCGCCGCGTGGCCAGTTCGCGCTGGCGGCGCTGCTGATGCCCGCCTGCGCCGGTGCCGGTGCCATGCTGCAGGCGCTGGCGGGCGCGGCCCTGGTGCGGCGCCACGTGAGCCAGCCGCTGGTGCTCACCGAGCCGCGCGACCTGCTGCGCTTCTACCTGCTGGGCGCGCTGCTCAGCTGCCTCATCAGCGCCTCCATCGCGGTGGCGGCGCTCACCGCGGTGGGCACGCTGCCGCCGGGCATGCGCTTCATCACCTGGTGGACCTGGATGGCCGGGGACACGCTGGGCGTGATGATCGGCGCGCCGATCGCGCTGACCCTGCTGGGCCAGCCGCGCACCGAATGGGCGGCGCGCCGCCTCACGGTGGGCCTGCCGCTGGTGGTGGTCACGGTGCTGATGGGCCTGGGCATCCGCCAGATGGTGGAGCTGGACAGGGAGCGCGAGCGCGCCGCCTTCGAGCGCGAGGCCAGCAGCCTGTCGGGGGCCATGCAGGCTCGCCTGCGCGAGCCGCTGCGGGCGCTGGAGGCGATCAACGGCGTGTTCGTCGCCTCGCAGGACGTGACCGCCGCCGAATTCCGCCGCGCCACCGCCGCCTGGCTGCAGCCGGCCCTGGGCCTGCAGGCGCTGGGCTGGAACGAGCGGGCGCGGCGTGCCGACGTGCCGGCGCTGGAGGCCCGGGCGCAGGCCGAGGGCCTGGCCGGCTACCGCGTGTTCGACCGCCAGGACGCCGGCGTGCCCGATGCCGCGGCGCAGCCCGAGGTGATGGCCATGCGCTACATCGAGCCCGAGGCCCGCAACCGCGGCGCGCTGGGCGTGAACGTGCTGTCGATCGCCGCCGCCCGCGACACCGTGGCCGAGGCGGTGCGCAGCGGCCAGCCGGTGGCCACGCCGGGCTTCATGCTCACCCAGGGTGGCATCGGCATCGTGGTGTACCAGGCGGTCTATGCCGGCACGCCCGCCGGGCCGGTGGACCGCATCGCCGCGGTGCGCGGCACCGCCTTCGTCACCCTGCGGCTGGAAGACCAGGTGGATGCGGTGGAAGCCGCGCCCGGCCCGCCGCTGGCGCTGTGCATCGTCGACACCGACCCCGATGCCTCGCTGCGCCGCCTGGGCGGTGCGCCGGGCTGCGAGCGGCCGGTGGTCGGCAAGCGGCGGCCGGTGCATGTGCGGCCGGTCACCTTCGCCGGCCGGCACTGGGAGATCCAGGTGCGCCCCCAGCCCGGCGCCGGCACGCTGGGCAGCCAGTTCGGCAATGCCTGGCCCTTCTCGGTGGTGGGCCTGCTGGCCACCGCCATGGTGGGCGCGCTGCTGCTGACGGTGACCGGCCGCGCCCGCCGCATCGAGATGGCGGTGGCCGAGCGCACCGCCGACCTGCTGCGCGAGGTGGCCGAGCGCAAGCGCACCGAGGCCGCGCTGCGCGAGAGCGAACAGCGCTTCCGCAACATGCTGGACCATGTGCCCATCGGCGTGATCTACACCGACCTGGAAGGCCGCATCCGCGAATCCAACCCCCGGCTGCGCGAGATGACCGGCTACAGCGCCGAGGAGCTGAACGGCATGGATGCCCTGCTGCTCACGCATGCCGACGACCGGGCCTTCGACAGCGAGCTCAGCCAGCGCCTGGTGCGCGGCGAGATGCCGATGGTGCGGCGCCAGAAGCGCTACGTCACCCGCGACCAACGCACCGTGTGGGTGTCGGTGGTGCTCACCGTGCTGCGCAACGCGGCCGGCGAGCCGCACCGCCTGGTGGGCGTGGTGGAGGACATCACCGAGCACCTGCGCCTGCACGAGGCCGAGCGCGCGCGCGAGAGCGCCGAGGCCGCCAACCGGGCCAAGAGCGAGTTCCTCTCCCGCATGAGCCATGAGCTGCGCACGCCGCTGAACGCGATGCTGGGCTTCGCACAGCTGCTGGAGCTGGACCGCCAGCAGCCGCTGGCCCCTCACCAGACCGAATGGACCACGCAGATCCAACAGGCCGGCTGGCACCTGCTGCACATGATCAACGACACGCTGGACCTGTCGCGCATCGAGTCCGGCACGCTGAAGCTGCAGACCGAGACGCTGGACGTGGCCGACCTGCTGCGTGCAACCCGCTCGCTGCTGGAGCACAACGCGCAGCGGCGCGGCGTGACGGTGGTGGAGCGGCTGGACCCGGCGGCCGCGGCCGTCACCGGCGACCTCACCCGGGTCAAGCAGATCATGACCAACCTGCTGTCCAACGCCATCAAGTACAACCAGCGCGGCGGCCGCGTCACCATCACCACGCAGCTGGTGGATGCGCAGACGGTGCAGCTGGAAGTGCATGACACCGGCCTGGGCATGAGCGAGCAGCAGCTGTCCGAGCTGTTCCAGCCCTTCAACCGCCTGGGCCGCGAGACCAGCGGCGAGGAAGGCACCGGCATCGGCCTGGTGATCAGCCAGCGCCTGGCCGAGCTGATGGGCGGCACGCTGCGCGCGCGCAGCGTGGAAGGCCAGGGCTCCACCTTCGTGCTGCAGCTGCCGCTGGCCCGCGACGGCAGCCTGCCGCGCAGCCTGGCCGAGGGCGAGCTGCCCGGCGAGGCGGTGTACCGCCGCCGCACCGTGCACTACGTCGAGGACAACGAGACCAATGCGGAGGTGATGCGCGGCATCCTGGCGCAGCGGCCGCAGATCCGGCTGGAGGTGTTCACCACCGGTCTGGACGGCCTGGCGGCCATCCGTGTCGAACGCCCCAGCCTGGTGCTGCTGGACATGCACCTGCCCGACATCGACGGCCTGGAACTGCTGCGCCACCTCAAGGCCGACCCCGACACGGCCCGCATCCCGGTGGTGGTGGTGTCGGCCGACGCCACCTCGGCGCGCATCCAGGAAGCCATGGCCGCAGGCGCGGCGCAATACCTCACCAAGCCGGTGAACGTGGGCGAGATCCTGGCCGTGCTGGACGAGCAGCTGGAGCCGATGGAAACGCGCTTCGGATGAGTGCATGCCGCACCAGCGGTGTGCGGATTACAGATTGACCGCGCAGGCGCCGAAACGCTGGTCATCGTTGTACTTCGCCAGCCGCCGCGCTGCCTTCGCCATGCCTGATCTGCGTTCGCTTTCCGTTCGAAGCCGCTTCTACTGGGTGATGGGTCTGGTCAGCTTGTCGATGCTCGTGCTGGGCGGCTGGAGCCTGCTGGACAGCCGCACCACCAACGGCCCCGTGGCCCGCCTCTTCGACCAGGCGCTGGCCGCCTCCAGCCAGGTGGGCGACCTGCGCGAATCGCTGTCGGCGGTGCGCCGCTTCGAGGCCGCGATGATCGCCACCGCGGTGTCCAACCCCACCGACGTGGAGCCGCTGCACACGCAATGGAAGCAGCAGATCGAGCGCCTGAAGGTGGCCGGTGCCCGACTGGCCGAGGACAACCCCGGCAACCCCGCGCTGGCCGAGTTGGTGAGCGCCCAGGGCAAGCTGCTGGCCGACTATGCCGCGGTGATCGAGCCGATCGCCGTGCAGCTGAAGGAAGCGCGCATGGACGCCTCCGCCGGGCTGGCCTATGCCCAGCGCGCCACCGAGACCATGGACGCGCTGCAGGCCAACGGCGCCGCGCTGCTGAAGGCCGAGCACGACCATGCCAACATCCTGCGCGCCGAGATCGCCGCCAGCACCGCGATGGCGGCCTGGATGCGGCTGGGCCTGGTGGCCGCCACGCTGCTGGTGGTGCTGCCGCTGATGGCGGCCACGCTGCGTGCCGTCTGCGGGCCGCTGGACCATGCGGTGGAAATCACCGGACGCATCGCCCGCGGCGACCTCACCAGCCGCATCGACACCCGCGGCAGCGACGAACCGGCGCGCCTGATGCAGGGCCTGGCGGGCATGCAGGCCTCGCTCAGCACGCTGGTGGGCCAGGTGCGCGGCGCATCGGCCAGCATCGAGGCCGCCTCGTCCGAGGTGGCCAGCGGCAACCTCGACCTCAGCCACCGCACCGAGCAGGCCGCCAAGCACCTGCAGAGCACCGCCTCGGCGATGGAGGAGCTGAGCGGCAAGGTGCGCCAGTCGGCCGAATCGGCCCACAGCGCCAACCAGCTGGCCGGCTCCGCCTCCGGCGTGGCCCAGCGCGGGGGCAGCGTGGTGGCCGACGTGGTCAGCACCATGAACGAGATCCACGCCAGCTCGCAGAAGATCGCCGACATCATCGCCACCATCGACGGCATCGCCTTCCAGACCAACATCCTGGCGCTGAACGCGGCGGTGGAAGCCGCCCGCGCCGGTGAACAGGGCCGCGGCTTCGCGGTGGTGGCCGGCGAGGTGCGCAGCCTGGCCCAGCGCAGCGCCGAGGCCGCCAAGGAAATCAAGACGCTGATCGGCGCCAGCGTCGAACGGGTGGATGCCGGTTCCCGGCTGGTGCATGCCGCTGGCGGCACCATGGGGGAGATCGTGGGCAGCGTGCAGCAGGTGCGCGACATGATCGGCGCCATCACCGCCGTGGCCGGCACCCAGAGCCACGACCTGGCGCAGATCAGCAGCGCCATCACCGAGCTGGACCAGGTCACGCAGCAGAACGCCGCGCTGGTGGAGGAATCGGCGGCGGCCGCGGAGTCGCTCAAGGCCCAGGCCGGGACGCTGGCGGCCATCGTCGCCACCTTCCGGCTGGAAGGTGCGCAAGCCGCGTCGGCAGGCACACCGCCTGCCACCTTGCATGCACGGGCGGCCGCGGATCTGATCAGCCGCGCACAGGGCGGCGAAACCACTGAACAGCCGCTGTCGACGATGGTTATGTGAGCGCATGCTTACGCCGAAGGCTTGTGTTGCATTCAGGTGGCTCCCGGCTATCCGGCCGATAGCCGGCGCCGTCAGCACTCGACCGAGGCGAGTGCTAATATTCCGGAACCTTCTGCGGAACAGCTTGTCTGAATGACCATGACTTCAACCACTGCCTCTGCGATCGCCGTGCGTGACCCGTGGGCGTTGGTGCCGCCGATCGGCAACCTCGACGCCTACATCTCCGCGGTCAACCGCATTCCCCTGCTGACCCAGGAGGAAGAGTCTCGCTACGCCCGCAAGTTGCGTGACGAAGGCGACGTCGAAAGCGCCGGCCGGCTGGTGATGAGCCATCTGCGCCTGGTGGTGTCGCTGTCGCGCCAGTACATGGGTTATGGCCTGCCGCAGTCCGACCTGATCCAGGAAGGCAACGTCGGCCTGATGAAGGCCGTCAAGCGCTTCGATCCCGACCAGGGCGTGCGGCTGGTGAGCTATGCCATGCACTGGATCAAGGCCGAGATCCACGAATACATCCTGCGCAACTGGCGCATGGTCAAGGTGGCCACCACCAAGGCCCAGCGCAAGCTCTTCTTCAACCTGCGATCGATGAAGCAGGGCTTGAAGAGCGACGCGGCCGATGGCGACACCCACCGCAGCACGCTCACCAGCGCCGAAGTGGCTTCGGTGGCCGAGGCGCTGAACGTCAAGCCGGAGGAAGTGCTGGAAATGGAAACCCGGCTGTCCGGTGGCGACGTGGCGCTGGAGCCGCAGACCAGCGACGACGGCGAGGAAAGCTACGCCCCGATCGCTTACCTGGCCGACGAAAGCCAGGAACCGACTCGCGTGCTGGAAAACCGCCGCCGCGACGAGCTGTCGGGCGATGGCATCGGCCGCGCTCTGGAAGTGCTGGACGCGCGCAGCCGCCGCATCGTGGAAGAGCGCTGGCTCAAGGTCAACGACGACACCTCCGGCGGCATGACGCTGCATGAGCTGGCGGCCGAGTACGGCGTCAGTGCCGAACGCATCCGCCAGATCGAGGTGGCGGCCATGAAGAAGATGCGCAAGGCGCTGGAGCCGGTGGCGGGCTGACCGACACTGCCCCGCCAGACGACGGAACGGCCCCTGCAGGGGCCGTTTTTCATGGGGCATTGCGCAGGGGCCTCAGGCCCCGGCCAGCAGCGCCTTGATGTCCGAGGCCAGCGCCTGCGCCCCGCTGCCGTAGCGGGTGAACAGCCTCACCTTGCCCTGCGGATCGAACAGGTACGAGCCTGCGGTGTGATCCACCGAGTAGGCACCTTCGGTCTTGCCCGGCACCTTGGTGTAGAACACCTTGAACTCACGCGCCGCCGCCTTGGTTTCCTCCGGCGTGCCGCGCAGCGCGACGAAGCCCGGGTCGAAGTTGGCGACGTAGGCCTTCAACAGCTCCGGCGTGTCGCGCTCCGGATCCACGCTGACAAAGATGCCCTGCACCTTGTCGCCGTCCGGCCCGAGGGAGCGCTTGACCTCGGCCAGCTCGGCCATGGTGGTGGGGCAGACGTCGGGGCACTGGGTGAAGCCGAAGAACACCACCACCACCTTGCCCTTGAACTCATCCAGCGAGCGCTGCTTGCCGTCCGGGTCCTTCAGCGACAGCTTCTGCGCATAGTCCGCGCCGGTGATGTCCACGCCGGTGAAGGCGGCCTTGGGCGTGGAGGAAAACTTGTCGCAGCCCGCCAGCAGCAGCGCCGCGGCAGCCGCGCCCGCCAGGCAGGCGCGGCGGGAGAACGTCAGATGGAAAGCCATGGGCCCAGGTAGTGGTCCAGCAGCAGCGCGGCGAACAGCAGCGACAGGTGCAGGATGGAGAAGCGGAAGGTGCGGCGCGCCAGTGCGTCGCTGTAGTGGCGCCACAGACGGAAGGCGTAGGCGATGAACAGCCCGCCCAGCACGGCCGCGGCCACCAGGTAGATCAGGCCGCTCATGCCGTACAGGTAAGGCAGCAGCGTGGCCGGGAACAGCACCAGCGTGTACAGCAGCACCTGCAGCCGGGTGAATTCGGCGCCGTGGGTCACCGGCAGCATCGGCAGGCCGGCGCGCGCATAGTCCTCCACCCGGTACAGCGCCAGCGCCCAGAAGTGCGGCGGCGTCCACAGGAAGATGATGAGCACCAGCATCCAGGACTCGGCACCCACCTCCCCGCGCATCGCGGCCCAGCCCAGCAGCGGCGGCATGGCGCCGGAAGCGCCGCCGATGACGATGTTCTGGGGCGTCATCGGCTTGAGCACCACGGTGTAGATCACCGCATAGCCCACGAAGGTGGCCAGCGTGAGCCACATCGTCAGCGGATTGACCAGGAAGTACAGCACCGCGCCACCCAGGCCGCAGAGCACGGCGGAGAACAGCAGCGTCTGGGTGTTGGTGAGCTGGCCCTTGGCCGTCGGCCGCCAGGCGGTGCGCGCCATCTTGGCGTCGATGCGCTGTTCCACCACGCAGTTGAAGGCGGCGGCGGCGGCCGCCACCAGCCAGATGCCTACCGTGGCCGCCAGCACCACGCCCAGGTCGGGCAGGCCGGGCACGGCCAGCAGCATGCCGATGACGGCGCAGAACACGATGAGCTGCACCACGCGCGGCTTGGTCAGCGCATGGAACTGCCGGACCTTGGAAGCGGGCGGCGCAGGCGCTGCGACGGCAGGCGTGGCGGTGGACGAGGAGACAGACATGGGAACCCGGATTGTAGGAAGCCGCTTCAGGCCATGGCCGCGGCGCGGCGGGCGGACGGTGCGGCCCGTGCAGGGGCCGGTTGCAGCGCCCGCGCCAGCAGCCGGCTGAGCAGCAGCACCAGCGCGGCCGCGCCGGCGGTGTGGGCCACCGCGGCCAGGATGGGCCAGCCCAGCACCACGTTGGACAGGCCGCTGGCCAGTTGCCAGGCCATCAGCCCCAGCAGGCCGAGCGCGAACCGGCGTGCACCGGGCTGGCCGCTGGCGTGCAGCCGCCAGGCCAGCAGCCCCATGGCGGTGAGCACCACCGCCGCCATCAGCCGGTGCGCCATGTGGATGGCGGTCAGTGCGGCAAACGGCAGATAGCTGCCGGCGCCCGTCTGGCCCAGTTCACGGCGCAGGGTGAAGGCATGTTCGAAGTCCATCGGCGGCCACCAGCTGCCCTGGCAGGTGGGAAAGTCCCGGCAGGCCAGCACCGCGTAATTGGTGCTCACCCAGCCGCCCAGCGCGATCTGCAGCACGCACAGCCCCGCCACCGCCAGCGCGCCCCACTGCAGCCCGCGCGACAGCTTCAGCGGCCGCGGCAGGAAGGCCTCGGCCTGCAGGGCCAGCAGCGCCAGCAGCCCCAGGCCGAACAGCAGGTGCAGGGTGACGATGGCCGGGTACAGCTTCATGGTGACCGTGAGCGCGCCGAAGGCGCCCTGCAGGCACACCGCCACCAGCGTGACCGTGGCCCACCAGGGCGATGGCGCCTGCTCGGCACGGCGCCGCCGGTCCAGCCAGCTCATCACCGCGATGACGACGATGAGCACGCCCACGCCCATGGCGAAGTAGCGGTGCACCATCTCCATCCAGGCCTTGCCGTGGGTCACCGGACCGGTGGGCATGGCCGTCTGGGCGGCATGGATCTCGTCGCGTGCGCCCAGCGGCGTGGCGCTGCCATAGCAGCCGGGCCAGTCGGGGCAGCCCAGGCCCGAGTCGGTCAGGCGCGTGGTGGCGCCGATCACGATCAGGTCGAAGGTGAAGAACAGCGTGAGCAGCGTCAGCGCGCGCAGGCGCTGCGCGGGCGTGGCACCGCGGTGGCGCGTCCACACCCACACCAGCGGCCCGGCAGCCAGCAGCACGCCCAGCACCGCCAGGTGCAGCACCGGAGACCAGTCGACGAGGTCCATCACCATCACCGGCCCGGCTGGTCCCAGCTGGACGAACCACGCAGCAGGCGGTCCAGGTCCTTCTTGAGCTTGAGCGGGTCCGGCTCCACCGGCGCGCGCATCATCCAGTTGCCCATCGGATCGACGATGTACAGGTGGGCATCCAGTGGCTGGCCGGGCTCCGGCGCCAACCAGCCGGCCAGGGCCTCGGCCGGCACGCGCAGCACGGTGGCGGCCGGCGTGGTGTTGAGCGCGGCGGTGAGCTCCGGCCGCAGCGGCGCCCGGTCGGTGAACAGCACCACCTTGTCGATCCGCTCGCGCTCGCGTCCCATCATCTCGCGCAGCTGGCGCTGCAGGAACAGGCGCTTCTCGCAGGCGGCGTCGCAATCGGCGTCCACCGCGATGACCAGCAGCCACTGCCCGCGCAAGGAGGCGGCCGGCACGGGCTTGCCATCCAGGTCGGCCAGCGGCAGCGCCGCCGGCAGCTCACGCACCGGCGTGATCAGCGTGCTGTAGTTCGTACGGCCCTCGGGGCGGATGACGAAGTAGGTGAAGTACGAGGCGATGACCGGCGAGGCGCACACCAGCAGCACCATCAGCATCTTCAACCGGCCCATGGCCGTGCGGCGCTGCACCGTCGCATCGGCCACGGCGGCGCCCGGATCGGGCATCGAATGCACGGTGAAGCTCAGCGGATCACCCGCCACGCCGACTGCCTTGCCGCCAGGGACGGACGAGTTGGAACCAGACATACAAACCCGCGACGAGCGCGCTCAGTGCAAACCATTGAAAGGCGTAACCGTGGTGTCTTGCGACGTCGATGGCCGGAGGCAGCCAATCGCGCTCCAGGCCATCGGACGCGGTGCCGGTCTGCCAGACCGACAACGGGCGCAGCGTCAGGCCCGTTTCACGCGCATAGGCTTCCAGATCCAGATTTTGCCGGATGCGTTCCGCAGTCGGCGCCTCGAACTCATACAACCGGGCCGGCGGCGGGGCGACCCGGCCCGTCAGCTCCACCGAGCCCGACGGCGTGGGCGTGTCGGCCACACGGCTGCGGTCCAACGCGTCACGCGGCTGCCAGCCACGCTGCACCACCACCGCGCTGCCATCGGCCAGCTGCAGCGGCGTGATGACGAAGAAGCCCGGCCGGCCGTTCATCTGCCGGTTGTCCAGGTACACGGTGGCCGCCGGCAGCCAGCGCCCGGTCAGCCGCACCGTGCGGTGGAACTGCGCCTGCGCCTGCTCGGGCGTGCGGGCCAGCGCCGCGGTGTCCAGCATCGGCATCAGCGCGCGTTCGTCGATGGCGCGCTGCAGGCTGGTCTTCTGCTCGGCGCGGTCCAGCTGCCACAGGCCCAGCCGGAAGGTGAGCGCGCCCACCACCAGCGCCGCCACGGCCACCACCACCCGCCGGCCGCGGGCGCTCAGCATGGCCGTGCTGCCAAGGCGGCCGGGGCCGCGGTGCCAGAATCCTGACCCATGAAAATCGTCATTGCGGTGGTCCTTCTGGGCATCCTCGCGGCGCTCGGAAGTGCCGGCCTGTTCATGCTGCGCAAGCCCAAGCCGGGGCAGGTGGGCCGCGGCAACAAGATGGCCCGCGCGCTGGCGCTGCGGGTGGGGCTGTCGGTGGCGCTGTTCCTGTTCATCCTGTTTTCCTACTGGATGGGCTGGATCCAGCCCACCGGCGTGCCGCGATGAAAAAGAGCGCCTTGCGGCGCTCTTGATGCGGGGCCGGAAGGCCCGGGATCGGGCCGGCCTCGGCTTACATCCAGTACACCACCACGTACAGGCCCAGCCACACCACGTCCACGAAGTGCCAGTACCAGGCGGCACCTTCGAAGCCGAAATGGCGCTCCGGCGTGAAGTGGCCCTTCTGCAGCCGCAGCGTGATGAACAGCAGCATCAGCATGCCCACCAGCACATGGAAGCCGTGGAAGCCGGTGAGCATGAAGAAGGTGGAGCCGAACACGCCCGAGTTGAGCTTCAGGTTCAGGTCGCGGTAGGCGTGGAAGTACTCGTAGCTCTGCACGCACAGGAAGGTCACGCCCAGCAGCACCGTGGCCCACATCCACACGATGGTCTTGGCGCGGTGGCCGGCGATCAGCGCATGGTGGGCGATGGTCAGCGTGATGCCCGACGTGAGCAGCAGCGCGGTGTTGATGGTGGGCAGGGGCCACGGGCCCATGGTGCTGAACGGCTCCACGGTGCCGGTGGGCGAGGCGGTGGCGCCGGGCGCGCCGCTCGGCCACACGGCCTTGAAGTCGGGCCACAGCAGCGCATTCTCCAGGCTGCCCAGGCTGGGCACCGAATGCACCCGGGCCCAGTACAGGGCGCCGAAGAAGGCACCGAAGAACATCACCTCCGAGAAGATGAACCAGGCCATGCTCCAGCGGTACGACACGTCGATGCGCGAGCCGTACATGCCGCCTTCGCTCTCGCGGATGGAATCGCCGAACCACTGGAAGAGCGTGACCGCCCACCAGATCAGGCCGAACAGCACCGAATAGGCGCCCCAGCCGTGGCCGTTGACCCACTGGCCTGCGCCCAGGATCACGAAGAACAGGCCGATCGCCGCCATCACCGGATGCCGCGACGGGCCCGGCACGAAGTAATAAGGCGTTGCCCCTTGGTGTGTCGCTGCCGACATGCTCGCTTCTCCTCGAACCTTCTATCGTTTGTGACGGTCAGCCGGCGATGCCGCTGCCCACCACCCATTTCACCAGCAGCACCAGCGCCGTCACGAACACCGCCGCGGCCAGCAGGCCGGCGACGATGACGTGCACCGGGTTCAGGTGCTTCACGTCTTTCTCGTATTCACTGTTCTTGCGCACGCCGAAGAACGACCACGCCACCGCGCGCAGCGCATGCAGGAACGAACCCTTGCGGGCGGCCGCCTCCTTCAGGCTCACGAGCGCGGCTCCTTGGCAGGTGCCTGCACCACGTCGGCGGCCTGCTTGCCGGGCACCTCGAAGAAGGTGTACGACAGGGTGATCGTCGTCACGTCCTTCGGTAGCTTCGGGTCGATCACGAAGGTGACCGGCCAGGCCTTCACCTCGCCCGGCTGCAGCGTGTACTCGTTGAAGCAGAAGCACTCGAGCTTGTTGAAGTAGGCGGTGGCCTGCTTCGGCGCATAGCTGGGAATGGCCTGCGCGGCCATCACCCGGTTCTGCACGTTCTTGAAGTCGTACATCACCGTGGTGAGCTCGCCCGGATGCACCTGCACCGACCGTTTCGCCGGCTTAAATTCCCAGGGCCCGCGCGAGTTCGCGTCGAACTCGATGGTGATGGTGCGCGTGGTGTCGACCTGCGTGTTGGCCTTGCTCGTGCGGCCGGACGAGCCGGCGTTGTACGAGGTGGCCTGGCGCTCCGACAGCGAGAGCACGTTGATGCCCAGCGCCGCGCAGATGTGGCGGTACATCGGCACCAGGCCGTAGCCGAAGCCGAACATCAGGCCGGCGATGACCACCAGCTTGCCCACCATGCGCAGGTTGTCCCCGTGCACGGTGGAGGCGAGCAGTCGCCGCTTCTGGTCAGCCACGGCTCAGCCCCCGATCAGCCACATGCGGGCCATGAAGCCCAGCGCGAAGATGATCGCCACCGACGCCAGGATGATGCCCAGCCTGACGTTGGCCTTGCGTTGCTCCTGCTGACGCGGTCCACCGGCCATCATGTTCACGCCAGGATGCGCGTGGCGGTGGCGTCGAGCTTGGGCGGGTTCTCGAAGGTGTGGAACGGGGCCGGCGACGGCACTTCCCACTCCAGGCCTTCGGCACCGTCCCACGGCTTGGCCGGGGCCGGTTCACCCTTGCCGCGCATCATCGGCACCACGACGAACAGGAAGAAGTACACCTGCATCAGGCCGAAACCGAGCGCGCCCAGCGACGCGATCATGTTGAAGTCGGCGAACTGCATCGGGTAGTCGGCGTAGCGGCGGGGCATGCCGGCCAGACCCAGGAAGTGCATCGGGAAGAAGGTGATGTTGAAGAAGATCAGCGACAGCCAGAAGTGGATCTTGCCGCGGGTCTCGCTGTACATCACGCCGGTCCACTTCGGGCCCCAGTAGTACACGCCGGCGAACAGCGCGTACAGCGAGCCGGCCACCAGCACGTAGTGGAAGTGCGCCACCACGTAGTAGGTGTCCTGCAGCTGGATGTCCACCGGTGCGGTCGACAGGATCAGGCCGGTGAAGCCGCCCATCGTGAACACGAAGATGAAGCCCACCGCGAACAGCATCGGCGTCTCGAAGGTCATCGAGCCGCGCCACATCATGGCCACCCAGTTGAAGATCTTCACGCCCGTGGGCACCGCGATCAGCATGGTCGCGTACATGAAGAACAGCTGGCCCGTCACCGGCATGCCGGTGGTGAACATGTGGTGCGCCCACACGATGAACGACAGGATGGCGATGGACGCCGTGGCGTACACCATCGAGGTATAGCCGAACAGGCGCTTGCGGGCGAAGGCCGGGATGATGGCGCTGATGATGCCGAAGGCCGGCAGGATCATGATGTACACCTCGGGGTGCCCGAAGAACCAGAAGATGTGCTGGTACATGATCGGGTCGCCACCGCCGGCGGGGCTGAAGAACGACGTGCCGAAGTGGCGGTCGGTCAGCGTCATCGTGATGGCGCCGGCCAGCACGGGCATCACCGCGATCAGCAGGTAGGCGGTGATCAGCCAGGTCCAGCAGAACAGCGGCATCTTCATCAGCGTCATGCCGGGCGCGCGCATGTTCAGCACCGTGACGATGATGTTGATGGAGCCCATGATGGACGAGGCGCCCAGCAGGTGCATCGCGAAGATGCCGGCGTCCATCGACGGGCCCATCTGCAGCGTCAGCGGCGCATACAGCGTCCAGCCGGCGGCGGGGGCGCCACCGGGCATGAAGAACGACGCCACCAGCATGATGGCCGCGGGGATCATCAGCCAGAAGCTGAAGTTGTTCATCCGCGCGAAGGCCATGTCGGACGCGCCGATCTGCAGCGGGATCATCCAGTTCGCGAAGCCGACGAAGGCCGGCATGATCGCCCCGAACACCATGATCAGGCCGTGCATGGTGGTGAACTGGTTGAACAGCTCGGGATTGAAGAACTGCAGCCCGGGCTGGAACAGCTCCAGCCGGATCATCAGCGCCAGCACGCCGCCGATCATCAGCATGGTGAAGCTGAACAGCAGGTACAGCGTACCGATGTCCTTGTGGTTGGTGGCAAAGACCCAGCGGCGCCATCCGTGCGGATGGTCGTGCGCGTGGTCGTCGTGGCCCGCATGGCCGTGATGGTCGAGAACTGCGCTCATGATGTTTCCCCGTTCGTTCCGCCTAGGCGATTACTTGCCGCGAGCAGCCAGTACTTCCTTCGGCTGAACGATCTGCCCGGTCTTGTTGGTCCAGGCGTTCTTCGTGTACGTGGCGACGGCAGCCAGCTCGGTGTCCGACAGCTGCGGCCAGGCCGGCATCGCGCCGTTGTTCTGGCCCTTCAGCAGCACCTGGATCTGCACGTCGTGGTTCTCGTCCAGCACCTTGGGCGAGCCGACCAGCGCCTTGATCGGGCCGGCGCCGGAGCCGTCGGGCTTGTGGCAGGCGGCGCAGTTGGCGTTGTAGACCTTCTCGCCGCGCGCGATCAGCTCTTCCAGCTTCCATTCCTTGTTCGGATCGTCCGCGGCCGCTGCGGCTTCCTTGCGCTTGCCGTCCACCCACTTGGTGTAGTCCTCCTGCGAGAGCACCTTCACGTGGATGGGCATGTACGCGTGTTCCTTGCCGCACAGCTCGGCGCACTGGCCATAGTAGTCGCCCACCTTCTCGGCGCGGAACCAGGTGTCGCGCACGAAGCCGGGGATGGCGTCCTGCTTGACGCCGAAGGCCGGCACCATGAAGGCGTGGATCACGTCGTTGGCGGTGGTGATGATGCGGACCTTCTTGTCCACCGGCACCACCAGCGGGTTGTCCACCTTCAGCAGGTAGTCGTCCATCGGCGGCGGGTTGCCGCTGTTGGAGGCTTCGCGCTGCGCGGTGTCCAGCGTGGACAGGAAGCCCAGGCCTTCGCCCTCGCCCTTCAGGTAGTCGTAGCCCCACTTCCACTGGTAGCCGGTGGCCTTGATGGTCAGGTCGGCATTGGTGGTGTCCTTCATCGCCACCACCACCTTGGTGGCGGGCAGCGCCATGAAGATGACGATGACGAACGGTGCCACCGTCCACGCCACCTCGACGGCCACGCTCTCGTGGAAGTTGGCCGACTTGGCACCGCGCGACTTGCGGTGCTTGAACACCGAATAGAACATGACGCCGAACACCGCGATGAAGATCACCACGCAGATGATCATCACGAAGTTGTGGAGCCACATCTGCTCCGCCGCGATGCGGGTGACCGGCGGATGCAGGTTGACCTGGTTCACGCCGGGGCCGCCCGGCAGGTCTTTCACCTGGGCCAGCGCCGCATGCGTGGCAAGCGTGGCGCCCAGTGCCACCCCGGCGCCTGCAAGCCGCTGTCCCCATCGGCCGAGGTGCTTCATCGTCGTCTTCATCGTCACTTGAGCTCCATTCCCAGATCGTCTTCGCCGCCGTGCGCCCGGCCCTCGGAGCGCAGCGCACGCCGCAGCTCCTGGGCCAGCGACCCGCGCAATTCCGGCCGCACGTGGCGGCCCACACGCACACGGCGGCCCTGGCCCGACAGCTCGAGCAGCGACCCTTCACCGTGCACCGGTTCGACGCGCACCCACGCCGACCGAAAATCCATCCGTTCCACGCTGTTGCCGCAGCGGGTTTCCACGCTCAGCGCATCGCCCCGCAGGGTGATCGTCTCGCGGTCGGAGGCATGGCGCGCATGCACCAGCAGCGCAATGCCGAAGACCAGCAGTTCCAGGCCGGCGAAGCCGAGCACGATGCTCGCGCCCAGCCAGGTGAAGCCGAGTGCCACGGCCAGCGACACCACGCACACCGACAGGTAGGCGGTGAGCAGCTGCCGCGGTGAGAGCGAGCAATTGCGCCGCAACACCCACTGCAGCGCCGGCAGGCCGTCCACATCCAGCACGCTGCCCCAGCGCCACGGTGCACGGCCCGCGGCCGACGACTGCAGGGCCGGCCAGGAGCTTGGAGCAAGTGTGACGGACATCAAGGTTGCGTGCAAAAAGGCTGGCAGGGTGGCGTGCTTCAGGGATTGACGCGCGCTCACCAAAAGCCGCGGGATTCTAGCGGCAAGTGTTGGTCTCGTGAGACCGTCAGGGAGATGGCTTGCGCGGTGGCCTTCCACCGGCGCGCACCATCGCACGCATGTCGTCCAGGGAGACGGCCGTCTGCGCTGCCACCGCGGGCCGCGGCGCGGGGTTGAACGCATGGCCGTAGACCACCTCGAAGCGCATCGCGATGCGGCCGTCGGCGCCGGCGCGCTCGGCCAGCGCCGCTTTCAGCCGGTGGTGCCAGCGCGGCGTGCGCAGGCCCGGCGCCCGCGCCGGATCGGCATTGCCGCCGAGCTGGCGCAGCTCGGCCAGCAGTGCCTCGGGCGTGGCCCAGGTGAGGGTGAGCTGCTCCTGGTCCATCACCGGGTCGGCGAAGCCGGCATGCACCAGCATGTCGCCGATGTCGTGCATGTCCACCAGCGGCGCGCCGGGGCTGCCGGCGCCGAGGTCGGCATACAGCGCATGCAGCTCGCGCAGCGTGTCGGGGCCCAGCGTGGAAAACATCAGGAAGCCGTCCACCGCCAGCGCCCGCCGCCACTGCGCCAGCAGCGCCGGCGGATCGATGGCCGCATGCAGCACCATGTTGGCCCAGAGCAGGCCGCCGGCAGCCGCGGGGACCTCGGCCTCGCCCAGCACCTGCGCGCCGCCACCGGCCCAGCGCCGGGCGCTCCACCAGGGTGCGCTGCCGGCCTGGCGGCTGCGCGCCAGCAGCGCGGGCGTGGGTTCCACCTGCAGCTGGCGCGCCTTGGGGTAGGTCTGCCGCAGCAGCGCATCGCTGGCGCCGGCATGGGCCCACCATTGCAGCACCGCCTCGGGCTGGCTGCGGATCACCGGCAGGCGCTCGGCCATGCGGCGGGCCACCTCGGCATGCAGCCAGGGCGGCTCGGCGGCCGCGGCCCAGCGGCCCAGCACCCGGGCCACGGCGGCGGCATCGACGTTGCGGGCGGTCGAGGCGGCCTTCGGGGCCTCGTTCGGCAGGGCATGGGACATGGTCCGGCTCAGTATATTGAGCCGATGACCCCTCGCCCCGCCCTGCCCTGGCCGACTCTGTGCTGCGTGTGCCATGCCTGGGCCCAGGCCCGCATCTGCCCGGACTGCTGCCACCGCTTCGCCCCGCCGCGGCCGCGCTGCCGCCGCTGCGCCGCCCGCGTGCCGGAAGGCGTGGTCACGTGCGCCGACTGCAGCGCCACGCCCCCGCCCTTCGTGCGCAGCACCGTGGTGGCCGACTACGCCTTCCCCTGGCATGCGGTGATCGGCCGGCTGAAGTACCACCAGGGCCTGGACGTGGCCGATGCGCTGGCCGACCTGCTGGCCGCCGCCGTGCAGGCCGATGGCGCGGCGCAGCCGGCCCTTGTGCTGCCGATGCCGCTGGGCCACCAGCGGCTGCGTGAGCGGGGCTACAACCAGGCGGCCGAGCTGTCGCGCCGGGTGGCGCGCCGACTGGCGCTGCCGCATGCGCCCGGGTTGCTGCACCGGGTGGCCGAGACCGCCCACCAGGCCCTGCTCAGCCGCGCCGATCGGCAGCGGGCGGTGCTGGGCTGCTTCGCGGTGGATGCGGCCCGCAGCCATCCGCTGCGCGGCCATGTGGTGGCCCTGGTGGACGACGTGGTGACCACCGGCGCCACCGCCGCTGAAGCCGCGCGCACCTTGCTGGCCGCGGGGGCCCACGCTGTGCAGGTCTGGGCCTTCGCCCGCACGCCGCCGCCCATGGACGCCTGACCGAGAATGCGGCCATGTTCCGCATCGTCCTCGTCGAGCCGCAGATTCCGCCCAACACCGGCAACGTGATCCGCCTGGCTGCCAACACCGGCAGCCAGCTGCACCTGGTGGAGCCACTGGGCTTCTCGATGGAGGACAAGCTGCTGCAACGCGCCGGCCTGGACTACCACGAGTACGCCGAGGTGCGCCGGCATGCCTCCTGGGCCGCCTTCGTGGCCGACCAGCAGCCCGAGCCGGCACGCTGCTTCGCCTTCACCACCCATGGCAGCCGGCCCATCGGTGACGTGGCCTGGCAGCCGGGCGACTGGCTGGTGTTCGGCAGCGAGACGGCCGGCCTGGCGCCCGCGCTGCGCGAGAGCTTCGCGCCTGCACAGCGGGTGCGCCTGCCGATGCGCCCCGGCCAGCGCAGCCTGAACCTCAGCAATGCGGTGGCGGTGGCGGTGTTCGAAGCCTGGCGGCAGAACGGTTACGCCGGCGGCGGCTGAGGCGCGGCTCAGCCTTCCTGTTCGGGGCGGGCTTCGCGGGCCATCAGGCGGGCCACCGCTTCGGGCGGCGTGAGCCGACCCTCCAGCACCGCCACCACCGCCTGCGCGATCGGCATCTCGATGCCGAGATCAGCCGCCCGGCGGCAGACCGTTGCCGCGCTGTATACCCCTTCGGCCACGTGGCCCAGCTCGGCCAGGATGCGCGCCAGCGGCAGGCCTTCGGCCAGCAACAGGCCCACCTTGCGGTTGCGCGACAGGTGGCCGGTGGCGGTGAGCACCAGGTCGCCCAGCCCGGACAGGCCCATGAAGGTATCGGCCCGCGCGCCCATGGCCACGCCCAGTCGGGTCATCTCGGCCAGGCCGCGGGTGATGAGCGCGGCCCGTGCATTGAGCCCCGGGGCGCCAGGCGAGCCGGCAGCCGCCAGGCCGTCGCACAGGCCGGTGGCAATGGCCAGCACATTCTTCACCGCGCCGCCCACTTCCACGCCCACGGGGTCGGCCGAGGTGTACACCCGCAGCGCGTCGCTGTGAAAGGCCTGCACCATCGCCTCGCCCAAGGCGGCGTCGAAGCTGGCGGCCACCAGCGCCGTGGGCTGGCCGCGCGCCACCTCTTCCGCAAAGCTGGGGCCGGACAACACGCCCGAGGCGGCGCCCGGCCGCAAGGCCTGCGCCACCTCATGGCCGAGCAGCCCGGTGCCGGCCTCGAAACCCTTGCACAGCCACACCACGCGCGCGCCGGGCGGCACGCGCTGCAGCATCTCGCGCAGGCTGGCCATGGGCGTGGCGACCACCACAAGGCCATCGGTGCCGGCCGGCTGCAGGCAGCGGTCGATGTCGGCTTCGTACTCCAGCGAGGCCGGCAGCGCGATGCCGGGCAGGTAGCGCTCGTTGCGGCCGCTGGCGGCCACCTGGGCCAGGTGCGCGGCATCGCGGCCCCACAGCATCACGCGGTGGCGCCCGGCCGCCTGTGCGGCCAGCGCGGTGCCCCAGGCACCGGCGCCCAGCACGGCGATGTTCAAGCGCATGGCAGCGCCCTCACGCCGCACCCGAGGCTCAGTTCAGGCTGGTGATGATGCCCGAGCCGTTCGCGCCGGCTTGCTGCTGCTGCTGGGCTTCGAACATGGCCTGGAAATTGACTTCCGACAGCACCACCGGCGGGAAGCCGGCGCGGGTGCAGACGTCGGAGACGATGGCGCGCAGGTACGGGTACACCATGCCCGGGCAGGCGATGCCGATGATGGCCTGCATCTGGTCCTGCGGCAGGTTGCGGATCTCGAAGATGCCGGCTTGCTTGGCCTCGATCAGGAACAGCGTCTTCTCGCCGATCTTGGTGGTGACGGTGGCCGTCACGCAGACCTCGAACACGCCCTCGGCGATCGGCTCGGCCGACACGCCCAGGTTGATGTCGACCTGTGGCTGGACCTGCTGCTCGCGCAGGATCTGCGGCGAGTTGGGTTGCTCCAGCGACAGGTCCTTCAGGTACATGCGCTGGATCTGGAACACGGGGGTCAGTTCTTGCTCGGCCATGGTGAGTTCATCCAAGAAAACAAAACCCGCAGGCTGCGGGCTTGATCGCGGATTATGGCGTGCGCGAATGACGCCCCGTGCGGGGCCGCTCAGGCGCCCAGCAGGGGCAGCAGGCCGCCGGCGCGGTCCAGCGCGATGAGGTCGTCGCAGCCACCCACGTGCTTGTCGCCGATGAAGATCTGCGGCACCGTGCGGCGGCCGGTGAGCTCGATCATCGTGTCCCGTTCGGCCGGCTGCAGGTCGATGCGGATCTCGTCGATCTCCTTCACGCCGCGCTGCGCAAGCAGCTGCTTGGCGCGGATGCAGTAAGGGCAGACCTGGGTGGTGTACATGCGGACGGTGTTCATGACTCGATTGTCATGAAGTGCCGCCCCGCGGGCAGCACCGCCGGCCAAAGCCTCATGCGCCGTGCAGGCTCTGGCCGGTGTTCAGGCCGATTTCTCGATCGGCAGGCTGGCATCGCGCCAGGCGTTCAGGCCGCCCACCACGGTGCGCACGTCGGCATAGCCGGCCTTGCGCAGCATGCCCGCGGCCCGGTTGACGTTGACGCCCGGACCCCCGATGACCAGTAGCGGCAGTGTCTTGTTGGCCGGCAGGCCCTTGGGCGCGGATTCCAGCGTGGACAGCGGCACGTTGCGCGCGCCGATGGCATGGCCGGCGGCATAGGCCGCGGCTTCGCTGACGTCGATCAGCGTGGCCTTCTCGCGGTTGATGAGGCGTACCGCCTCACCGGTGGGCACGGCGTTGGGGCCGCCGCCGGCCGCAGCCTGCTTCAGCGTGGGCAGCATCAACAACCCGCCGGAGACGATGGCGACGAGCACGAGGTACCAATTGGCGATCAGGAATTGCACGGGTGGGCCAGCGGGAGCGAAAGACGCGAATTATAGAATTCGCCCCCTTTCCTCCCTCTGCCCCTCGGGCCCGACCGCGCCATGTACAAGCTCGTGCTGATCCGCCACGGCGAATCCACCTGGAACCTCGAGAACCGCTTCACCGGTTGGACCGACGTGCCGCTGACCGCCACCGGCGTGGCCCAGGCCCAGCAGTCGGGCGACCTGCTGCGCGAGGCCGGCTACGAGTTCGATGTGGCCTACACCTCGGTGCTCAAGCGCGCCATCTGGACGCTGTGGCACTGCCTGGACCGCATGGACCGCACCTGGCTGCCGGTGGTCAAGGACTGGCGCCTGAACGAGCGCCACTACGGCGGCCTGCAGGGCCTGAACAAGGCCGAGACGGCCAAGCAGTACGGCGACGAGCAGGTGCTGGTCTGGCGCCGCAGCTACGACACGCCGCCGCCGGCACTGGAAGCGGGCGATCCGCGCAGCGAGCGCGGCGACCTGCGCTACGCGCAGCTCGACCCCGCCCAGGTGCCGCTGACCGAATGCCTCAAGGACACCGTGGCCCGCGTGCTGCCGCTGTGGCACGAGACGCTGGCACCGGCCATCCAGAGCGGCCAGCGCATCGTCATCGCGGCGCACGGCAACAGCATCCGCGCGCTGGTGAAGTACCTGGACAACATCAGCGACGACGACATCGTGGGCCTCAACATCCCCAACGGCATTCCGCTGGTGTACGAGCTGGACGCCGACCTGAAGCCCATCAAGAGCTACTACCTGGGCGACGCCGAAGCCGCCGCCAAGGCCGCCGCGGCCGTGGCCGCACAAGGCAAGAAGAGCTGATCTTCAGCCGCGCTGCAGCGCCTGCTCGACCTGCTGCTGCAACGCCGCCGCCAGCGCCCGCCGGTCGGCATGGGCGCTGGCCTGCGAAGGCAGCCAGCGCACCCGCACCGTGAGGCCGCGAGCACTCACGATGTTCCACACGCTCTGCAGCAGCGTGGTGTTGCCGACGAACTCCGCCGCCGGGCTCACCGCATGCAGCGGGTCGGCATAGCGCAGCACCGCCGGCTGGATCGGCGTGGCGGTGGTGATCGCCGCATGCAGCAGGTTGGCATGGAAGGGCAGCACGCCCTGTCCGTCGGAGGTGGTGCCTTCGGGGAAGACCGCCACGCACTGGCCGGCCTGCAAGGCCTCGGCCATCTGGTGCACCACGCGCAGTGCATCCCGCTTGCTGGCACGCTCGATGAACAAGGTGCCCACGCTGCGCACCAGCCAGCCGACCACCGGCCAGCCCAGCACGTCGGCCTTGGAGACGAAGCGGGCCTGCGGGCAGCAGGCATGCAGCGCGGCAATGTCCAGCCAGGACACATGGTTGGCCACCACCAGGCCGGCACCCGCGCGCGGATGGCCTTCCACCACCAGCGCGACGCCCAGCGCCTTCAGCACGCCGGCTGACCAGCGTTGGATCTCGCGGTGCCGCCCAGCCGCGTCCAGCGACGGGAACTTCAGCGCAACGATGGCCACGCCCTTGAGCAGCTGCAGCAGCGCCCGCAGCAGCCGCCAGGCCGCGCGTGGCGCACTCACCCTCGGGAAGCTCAAGCGGCGGCCGTGCTGTCTTCGTAGGCCACCGTGCCGGCCACCAATGTGGCCTTGACGCGGCCCGGCAGCTCGAAGCCGGTGTGCTCGGGCGCGAACGGCGTGTGCTTGCCCTGGCTCTTCAGGGCGGAGGGCTTGGCCTGCCAGCGCTCGTCGAGGTCGAACACGCACACGTCGGCCACGCCGCCTTCCACCAGCCGGCCGGCACTGGCCGACAGCGAACCCAGCGAGGCGCCCAGCGCCCGCACCGGCTCGCTGGTGATGGTGGCCAGCGCACGCAGCAGGCCGGCGCCGCTGTCGTCGCCCCATTTCAGCGCCAGCGGCAGGAGAAGCTCCAGCCCGGTGGCGCCGGGCGTGGCCTCGGCGAAGGGCAGCGTCTTCTCGTCCGCGCTCACCGGGTTGTGGTCGCTGACCAGCGCGTCCAGCGTGCCGTCGGCCAGCGCGGCGCGCAGCGCGTCGCGGTCGCGGCCCTGGCGCAGCGGCGGCGTCACGCGCATGGCCGAGTTGAAGTAGCCGATGTCCACGTCGGTCAGGTGCAGCGAGTTGATGCTGACGTCGGCCGTGACCGGCAGGCCCTCGGCCTTGGCCGCGCGCACCAGGGCCACGCCCGCCGCACTGGAAATGCGGCACAGGTGCACCCGCGCGCCGGTGGAGCGCACCAGCTCGAACAGCGTGTGCAGCGCGATGGTCTCGGCCATCGCCGGCACGCCGGCCAGGCCCAGCCGCGTGGCCACGGCACCGCTGGCGGCCACGCCCTTGCCCAGCCACGCATCCTGCGGCCGCACCCAGACGGTGTAGCCGTAGGTGGCGGCATAGAGCAACGCGCGCTGCATCACCAGCGTGTCGGCGATGGGCACCTCGGCCTGCGAGAAGCCGACGCAGCCGGCCTCGGTCAGCTCGGCCATCTCGGTCAGCACCTCGCCGGCCAGGCCGCGGGTCAGCGCGCCCAGCGGGAACAGCCGGCAGCGGCTCAGCTTGCGGGCGCGGAACTTCAGCATCTCGACCAGGCCGGGCTCGTCCAGCGCGGGGTCGGTGTCCGGCGGGCACACCAGGCTGGTGACGCCGCCGGCGGCCGCCGCGGCCAGCTCGCTTTCCAGCATGCCTTCGTGCTCGTGGCCGGGCTCGCGCAGGCGGGCCGCCAGGTCGACCAGGCCGGGCGCGACGATGCGGCCGGTGGCGTCGATGCGGCGGTCGGCCGCGAAGTCGCCGGCCTTGCCGATGGACACGATGCGGTCGGAGGCGATGGCGATGTCGGTGACTTCGTCGCGGCCCGAGGCCGGGTCGATCACGCGGCCGTTCTGGATCAGGATCTTCATGCCTCGTTCCCAGCAATGATGCTCATGACCGCCATGCGCACCGCGATGCCGAAGGTCACTTGCGGAAGGATCACGCTCTGCGTGCCGTCGGCCACGGTGGAGTCGATCTCCACGCCGCGGTTGATCGGCCCCGGGTGCATCACGATGGCGTCGGGCTTGGCCAGCGCCAGCTTCTCGGGCGTGAGGCCGAAGCTCTTGAAGAACTCGCCGGCGCTGGGCAGCATCGCGCCGCTCATGCGCTCGTTCTGCAGCCGCAGCATGATGATCACGTCGGCATCACGGATGCCCTCGGCCATGTCGTGGCACACCCGCACGCCCATCTGCGCCAGGTCGGCCGGCACCAGCGTCTTGGGGCCCACCGCGCGGATCTCGGGCACGCCCAGGGTGGTGAGTGCATGGATGTCGGAGCGGGCCACGCGCGAGTGCACGATGTCGCCCACCACCGCCACCGTGAGGTTGCGGAAGTCCTTCTTGAAGTGCCGGATGGTGTACATGTCCAGCAGGCCCTGCGTGGGGTGCGCATGGCGGCCGTCGCCGGCATTGACCACATGCACGTGCGGCGCGCAGTGCTGGGCGATCAGGTAGGGCGCGCCGCTTTCGCTGTGGCGCACCACGAACATGTCGGCATGCATGGCCGACAGGTTGGCGATTGTGTCCAGCAGGCTCTCGCCCTTGGCGGTGCTGCTGCGCGCGATGTCCAGGTTCAGCACGTCGGCCGACAGCCGCTTGGCCGCGATCTCGAAGGTGGTGCGGGTGCGGGTGCTGTTCTCGAAGAACAGGTTGAACACGCTCTTGCCGCGCAGCAGCGGCACCTTCTTCACGTCGCGGTCGTTCACGCTGAGGAAGGTGCCCGCGGTGTCCAGGATCTGCGTGACGACGTCGCGCGGCAGGCCCTCGATGGACAGCAGGTGGATCAGCTCGCCGTGCTTGTTGAGTTGCGGATTCTTCATGCGTGTCACTCCCCGGCCCCGGTCGCTTCCACCGCGAAGCGCAGCCGCCCGTCGTCGTGACGGGCCAGCGACAGGCGCTGCGTGGCCGGCAGCGTGAGCCGCGCGGCGGCATAGGCCGCTTGTATAGGCAACTCGCGCCCGCCGCGGTCCACCAGCACTGCCAGCGTCACGCTGGCCGGGCGGCCGAAGTCGAACAGCTCGTTGACCACCGCGCGGATGGTGCGGCCGGTGTAGAGCACGTCGTCCACCAGCACGATGTGCTTGCCGTCGATCTCGAAAGGCAGCCGGGTGGCGTCGACGCCGGCGGCCATGCCGCGCTGGCCGAAGTCGTCGCGGTGCAGGGCGCTAGAGATCACGCCGTGCTCGCCGGGCAGGCCCAGGTCGGCCTGCAGCCGCTCGGCCAGCCAGGCGCCGCCGGACCACACGCCCACCAGCACCGCGCCGGGCTGCAGCAGCCCGCGCACGCCGTTGCGCAGCTCGGCATAAAGCGCCTCGGCGTCGAGGGACAGAGTACTCATGGTTGGGCTCTCAGAAACTGGTCAAGGATGATCGCGGCCGAGGCCGCATCCACGTCGGCGGCGCCGCCGGCCAGGGCCTCGGTGGTGCTGTAGCGCTCGTCCACCTCGTGCACCGGCAAGCGCAGCCGGCCATGCAGCTGGCGGGCGAAGCGCTGCGCGCGGCGGGTATTGTCGTGCGGCGTGCCGTCGGGGTGCAGCGGCACGCCCACCACCAGCGCATCGGGCTGCCACTCGCGCACCAGCTTCTCGATGGCGGCAAAGCGCGCGTCGCCCTCGGCCGCGATGGTCTTCAGCGGCGTGGCACTGCGCAGCAGCGTGTTGCCGCTGGCCACGCCCACGCGGCGCGTGCCGTAGTCGAAAGCGAGAAAGGAACGGGTGGCGGGCGGCGCAGGGCGGGGGGCGTCGGGCTGGTCGCTCACGCGTGCCCCGCCTCCCCGCTCAGCATGCGCGGGTCGATGCCCAGCAGCGACAAGGCCTTGTCGTAGCGCTGCGCGATCGGCGTGTCGAAGATGACTTCGGGCGTGGCATTGACGGTCAGCCAGCCGTTGCGGCCGATCTCTTCCTCGAGCTGGCCGGCGCCCCAGCCGCTGTAGCCCAGCGTGACCAGGATCTTGCGCGGGCCGGCACCGTTGGACAGCGCTTCCAGCACGTCCTTGCTGGTGGTCATCTCCAGCTCGCCGCCGGGGATGGCCATGGTGGAGTTGTAGTGGCCGCCGCTGCCGGAGAGCTTCTCGTGCAGCACGAAGCCGCGCTCGGTCTGCACCGGGCCGCCGAAGTACACCGGCGCGTCGGCCAGGTCTTCGCGCTCCAGCGGCAGCTCCACCTTCTCGAACAGGTTGCGCAGCTTGATGTCGATCGGCTTGTTGATCACCAGGCCTAGCGCACCGCGTTCGGTGTGCTCGCACAGGTACACCACGGCGCCGACAAAGTTCTCGTCGGCCATGCCGGGCATGGCGATCAGGAACTGATTCGTGAGATTGATGCGGGCGCTGTCGGCCATGCGGGGGATTCTAGTGCGGCCCGACCGGTGCTATGGCGGGCCCGATAATCGCCAAGGCCTTCCCGCCCCTGCTGCCCACCCCATGACCGCGCCTGCCGACACCGTACCCACCGACCGCTTCTTCGCGCTGCTGGCCGAGAGCCTGGCCGCGGGCACGCTGGCCAAGCTGGTGCTGGGCAAGTACCACGGCCCCGAGGCCGACCTGCAGCGGCTGACCGCGCGGCCGGTGCTGCTGCGCGGCCAGCCGCACCTGAGCTTCGTCTACACCCACCGCACCAAGGACATCACCAAGAACCACCCGGTGGACGAGGCGATGGCGCTGCTGCGCGGGCTGGCCGGCCCGGCCTTCGGCCACGCCCACCTGCTGACCACCGCGGAAGACGTGCAGCTGCTGTTCAGCCGCAAGGGCAAGCCCGCACTGGTGCGCCGGCCCACCGCGCAGCCGCGCGAGGCGGCCGTGGCCCACGACCGCGAAAAGCACCGCTTCCTCGACCTGGGCCGGCCCTTCCTGCGCGAGCTGGGTGTGACCGACGCGCAGCACAAGCTGGTGCCGGCGATGTCGCGCAAGTGGAAGCAGATCAACAAGTTCGTCGAGGTGCTGGACCATGCCTTCGACGGCAGTGCGCTGGCACAGGGCAGCGCGCCGGTGAAGGTGCTGGACTTCGGCTCCGGCAAGGGCTACCTCACCTTCGCGGTGCACGACTACCTGAGCCACACCCGCGGCCGGCCCGCCGAGGTCATCGGCGTCGAGCTGCGCGAGGACATGGTGCAGCTGTGCGAAGGCGCGGCCCGCAAGCTCGATTTGGCCGGGCTGCACTTCAGGCTCGGCGACGTGGGCAGCATCGAGACCGGCCCCACCGACGTGATGATCGCGCTGCATGCCTGCGACACCGCCACCGACCATGCGCTGCACCGCGGCATCACGGCCGGCGCTTCCATCATCCTCAGCGCGCCCTGCTGCCACAAGCAGATCCGCCCGCAGATGAAGAGCCCGGCGCTGCTGCAGCCGATGCTGCAGCACGGCATCCACCTGGGCCAGCAGGCCGAGATGGTGACCGACAGCCTGCGCGCGCTGCTGCTGGAAGCGCATGGCTATGCCACGCAGGTGTTCGAGTTCATCTCGCTGGAGCACACCAGCAAGAACAAGATGATCCTGGCGGTCAAGCGCCCCGGCCTGCCGGCGGCGAAGCGGCAGGCGCTGCGGGCGCAGATCGCGGAGATCAAGGCCTTCTACGGCATCCGCGAGCACTGCCTGGAGACGCTGCTCGACGCCCGCAGCCCGGCGCCCGAGGCCACGCCCGCATGAAGGCGCTGGATGCGGCGCTGATGTGGTTCCGGCGCGACCTGCGGGCCGAGGACAACGCCGCCCTCTTCCATGCGCTGAAGGCAGCGCGCCAGGTGCATTGCGTGTTCATCTTCGACAGCACGATCCTGGACGAACTGCCGCGCGCCGACCGCCGGGTGGAGTTCATCCGCGACAGCCTGGTGGGCCTGGACGCCCAGCTGCGCTCGATGGCCGCCGCACACGGCGTGGACGGCGCCGGCCTGATCGTGCGCCACGGCGTGGCGGTGCAGGAGCTGCCGCGGCTGGCCGACCAGCTGCATGTGCAGGCCGTCTACACCAACCACGACGACGCGCCCTATGCGCTGGAGCGCGATGCCAAGGTGCGCGGCGCGCTGGCCAACCTGGGCATCAGCTTCCACACCAGCAAGGACCATGTGGTGTTCGAGCGCTCGGAGGTGCTGACCGCCACCGGCAGCCCGTACAGCGTGTTCACGCCCTACAAGAACGCCTGGCTGAAGAAGGTCGACGACTTCTACCTCAGCGCCTACCCCGTCTCGCGCCATGCGGGTGCGCTGGCGCCGCGGCCCGATGGCGATTGCTCCGAGGTGCCTTCGCTGGAGGACATCGGCTTCCAGCGCACCAACCTGCATGAACTCAAGCTGCCCAGCGGGCCGGTGGGCGCGCTGGAGCTGATGGCCGACTTCCGCGAACGGATGGACCGCTACGACGACGCCCGCAACTATCCGTCGGTGAAGGGGCCGAGCTACATGGGCCCGCACCTGCGCTTCGGCACGGTGTCGGTGCGGCAGCTGGCGCGCGAGGCACATGCGCTGGCGGGCCAGGGCTCGCGGGGCGCGGCGACCTGGTTGTCGGAGCTGATCTGGCGCGACTTCTACCACCAGATCCTGCACCACCATCCGCATGTGGTGGGCCATGCCTACAAGCCCGAATACGACGCCATCAAGTGGGACCACGGCAAGGCCGCCGACGCGCTGTTCGCCGCCTGGTGCGAAGGCCGCACCGGCTACCCGCTGGTGGACGCGGCCATGCACCAGCTGAATCAGACCGGCTACATGCACAACCGGCTGCGCATGGTGACGGCCAGCTTCCTGTGCAAGGACCTGGGCATCGACTGGCGCCGCGGCGAGGCCTACTTCGCGCTGCACCTGAACGACTACGACCTGGCCGCCAACAACGGCGGCTGGCAGTGGGCCGCTTCCACGGGCTGCGATGCGCAGCCCTACTTCCGCATCTTCAACCCGGTGTCGCAGAGCGAGAAGTTCGATGCGGACGGCAAGTTCATCCGCCGCTACCTGCCGCCACTGGCGCGGCTGCCCGACAAGCTGATCCATGCGCCGTGGCTGGCCACGCCGATCGAGCTGGCCGCCGCGGGCGTGACGCTGGGCAAGGACTACCCGCGCCCGGTGGTGGACCACAACGAGGCGCGGGCCAGGACCCTGGAGCGCTTCTCGGTGGTGAAACGCCCCGCATGAAGCGGGGCGGCCGGGCGGGGCCGAGTCACCCGGGCTGCGAAGCCTCGGCCGCGTAGCGCGCCACCAGGGCCAGCAGCTGCTCTTCCGAGTAGGGCTTGCCCAGGTAGTGGTCCACGCCCAGCTCGGCCGCCACGTCGCGGTGCTTCTGGGCGATGCGCGAGGTGATCATCACCACCGGCAGGTCGCGCAGGCGCTCGTCGGCGCGCAGGTTGCGCACCAGGTCGAAGCCGTCCATGCGCGGCATCTCGATGTCGGTCAGCAGCACCGCGGGGCGCTCGCCGGCCAGCTTCTCCAGGCCTTCCAGCCCGTCCTTGGCCAGCGCCACGCGGTAGCCCTCGCGCTGCAGCAGCCGCTGCGTCACGCGGCGCACCGTCAGCGAATCGTCCACCACCAGCACCAGAGGCGCCAGCGGTGCGACGGGTGCCGCAGCCGAGGCGGCCGGCTGGCCAGCCTGCCCCGCCTCGCGGGCCGCGGCCTGGGCACCGTCGCCGTACAGGCTGGCCAGCGCCACCGGGTTGTAGATCAGCGTCGGCGCGCCGGAGGCCAGCAGCGTGACGCCCACCAGGCCCGGCAGCCGCGAGAGCTGCGCGCCCAGGTTCTTGACCACCACCTCGTGGTTGCCGACCACCTCGTCCACATGCAGCACCACGCGCTGCTGCGCGCTGCGGATGACCACCAGCGCCTGCGTGCGTGACGCGTCCACGCCGCGCGGGCTGCCGTGCAGCAGGGCGCCCAGCCAGAAGAAGGGCAGCCCCTGGTCGCCGACCTGGCATTGCCCGCTGGCATAGGCCTGCGCCACCTCGGCAGCGGGCACGCGGCGCACCGCCTCCACCAGCGGCGAGGGCACGGCCACCGTGAGGTCGCCGGCACGCAGCATCACCACCTGCGTCACCGCGGTGGTCAGCGGCAGCACCAGGCGGAAGCTGGTGCCCTGGCCCCAACTCGTCGCGGTCTCGATGCGGCCGCCCATGGCCACGACCTCGCTGCGCACCACGTCCATGCCCACGCCGCGGCCGGCCAGCTCGGTCACTTCGCGGGCGGTGGTCAGGCCGGGCGCGAACACCAGCTGCGCCAGCTCGCCATCGCTCACCGCCGCGTCAGGGCCGATCAGCCCCAGCTCCATGCCGCGCTGGCGCAGGCCCAGCAGGTCGAGACCGCCGCCGTCGTCGCGCACCTCCACGCCCACCTCGTTGCCCGCATGGCTGAGCGAGACGGTGATGCGGCCCACCGGGTCCTTGCCCCGCTGCGCCCGCAGCTCGGCCGGCTCGATGCCGTGCACCACGCAGTTGCGCAGCAGGTGCTCGAAGGCACCCGTCATGCGGTCCAGCACGCCACGGTCCACCTCGATGGCGCCGCCGACGATGTCCAGCCGCACCTGCTTGCCGGTCTCCTTGCTGGCCTGGCGCACCACGCGGTAGAGGCGATCGGCGATGCCCTCGAACTCCACCATGCGGGTGCGCAGCAGGTCGTCCTGCAGGTCGCGCGTGAGGCGGCCCTGCGCGGCCAGCTCGTCCTCGGCGGTCTGCAGGCTGCGCTGCAGGCTGCGCTGCACCGTGGCCACGTCGTTGACCGACTCGGCCATCATCCGCGTGAGCTCCTGGAAGCGCGTGAAGCGGTCCATCTCCAGCGGATCGAAGCTCTGCGCGGCCTTGGCCGCCTCGATGCGCGAGCTGATTTGCGTCTCGGCCTGCAGCTCCAGGTCACGCAGCTGGCGGCGCAGGCGCTCCAGGTTCTCGGTCAGGTCGCCCAGCGAATGCTTCATCGTCACCAGCTCGGTGTCGATGCGCGAGCGGGTGATCGACACCTCGCCGGCATGGTTGACCAGCCGGTCCAGCAGCGGCGCGCGCACGCGCACCGGGGCCTGCTGTGCCGGCGCGGCCAATGGCGCCGCCGGCACGTCGGCCGGCTGGGCGGGCGCGGCGAAGCGCGACCAGTCGATGGCCGAAGGCTCGGGCTGCGGCTGTGCCTGCGGCGGCGCGGGCAACGTGAACAGCGGCTGGGGCGCCTGCATCGTCGGCAGCGGCTCCGGCGGCACGGGCTGCAGCGGCGGCAGCTCAGGCAGCGCCTGCTCGGGCGAGGCATCGATGGTGAAGCCGAAGCCGGTGTCCACCGCCGGTTCCGGCTCGCCGCGCTGCAGACCTTCGAAGGTGCTGTTCAGCGCATCGACACGGGCCTGCAGCGCCTCCACGTCGGCCGCGGCCACCAGCTCGCGTGCCAGCAGGTGCTCGATGGCGGTTTCCAGCCGGTGCGCCATCTCGCCCAGTCGCATGGCGCCGGCCAGGCGGGCACCGCCCTTGAGCGTGTGCAGCGTGCGCATGCAGGCCGATGCGCCAGCCGGATCGTCGGGGCGCTGCGCCCAGTCGCGCAGGCGGGCGGCCAACTGCGGCAGCAGCTCCTGCGCCTCTTCCTCGAAGATGGGAAACAGCTCGGCATCCACCGCGTCGACGGCGTCGATGCTGTCCTCGTCGTCCAGCGCCAGCGCGCCGGCACGCGGTGCCTCGAAGACCGGCTCGGGGGCCAGCGGCTTGACCTCGACACCGGGCAGCGCGTCGGCGATCGGGATGAGGTCGGGCTGGGGCTCGGGCTCGGGCTCCGGCTCCGGCTCCGGCTCCGGCTCCGGCTCCGGCTCGGGCTCGGGCTCGGGCGCTGCGGCCGCATCGCCGGCCAGGTGGTGCCAGTCGCTGCCGTCGTCCAGGCGGCCAGGCAGCGTGCCGCTGCCGGTGTCCAGCACCTGCTCCGCGGCCAGCGGGGCGGCGGCTTCGGCCAGCTGCCGCTCGCAGGCCTGCAGCCGCTGGATCAGCTCCGGCGACGGGCTGCGCAGGAAGCCGGCGGCGAACTGGTGCAGCAGATGACGGATCTCGTCGCTGACCTGGTTGAACAGCCGCGAGGTGGCGCCATCGCCCTGCCCCAGCGCCTGCGCATGGGCCAGCGTGTGTTCCAGCAGGCGCGCCAGCTGGGACAGCTCGGCAAAGCCCACCGTGGCCGAATTGCCGGCCAGCGAATGCGCCAGCGAGACCGCCGTCTCGCCCACCGGGCGGTGCAGCTCCAGCGCCCATTCGGCCAGCTCGATGCCCAGGCGACGCGACTGCTCGTCGGCCTCGGCCAGGAAGATGTTGAACAGCGCCTGCGGCACCGCCAGGTCGCCGACCATCTTGTAGTCGTCGGCCGGCGGGGCCGCCGGCTGCGGCTCGGGCAGCGCATCGGCCTCGGGCGTGCCGAAGTCCAGCGCCAGCCAGTCGTCGGCCGGCACCGGCGGCAGCCCGGGCAGCGCCAGCGACGGCGGCGGCTCGGCGGCCGGCTCGGACAGCGGGGTGATGCTGAAGTCGGGCCAGGCATCCACCAGGGTGGACACCTCGGGCTCGGGCAGTGCTTCCACTGCAGGCTCGGCCACCGGAGCGTCGGGCTGCGCGAGCGGCTCCGGCTCGCCGGGCAGGTCCAGGTCGGGCAGCAGCGCCATCGGCGAAGTCATCAGCGGCTGCAGCTCGGGGGCGCGTGCGGCCTGCGTCGGGTCCGGCAGGTCGAAGCCGAAGTCCAGGTCCAGCGCATCCGCCGACGGCAGGTCGGGCACCGCGGCCAGCAGCGGTGCGGTGTCGGCCAGCGGCGGCGTGGCCGGCTCGGGCAGCACCAGCGGCGGGGTGCGGTCCACCGGCTCGGTGAGCACGGCTTCCAGCGCGCCGTATTCCGACTGGCCGCCCGCATCCACCAGGGGCACCGGGCCGGTGATCGGCTCGGGCAGCTCGCCGGGCTGGCTGTCGGCCAGGCCGTCGTCGGTGGCGGCGGCCACCGAGGGCAGGAACAGCGGCTCGCGCCGGCCCTGCAGCCGCATCGCGTCGGCCACCTGCTGCACCGGCTGCGGCGCATGGCCGCCGGCGCGGCCCTCGGCCAGCGCCTGCACCCAGTCGGCCAGGTAGTCCAGCAGCTCGGCGGTGACGGCCAGCAGGTCGTCGTCGGCCGGCAGGTGGCTGGCCAGGCGGGCGTTGTAGAGCTGTTCGGCGGCCCAGGCGGCCTCGCCGAACGCGTTCAGGCCGACCATGCGACCACTGCCCTTGAGCGTGTGGAAGGCCCGGCGCAGCACCGTCATGCGGCCGAGGTCGTCGCGGTGCAGCGCCAGGCCCTGCAGCGCGGCGGCGGCCGCCTCGAACACCTCGCGCGCCTCTTCCAGGAAGACCTCGCGCATCTCGGCGTCGTCGTCGCCGAAGCCTTCGGTGACGGGCAGCGCAGCGGCCGGCGCGGGCGCCGGCTCGGGCTCGGGTTGCGGCGCAAGCGACGGCAGCTCGGGCAGGTCCAGGTCGAGCGTGGCGGCGGGCTCGGGCGACGTCGGCGCGGGGGCCTGCAGCGCCAACAGCGGCGCATCGGCCGGCTCGGCCGGCCAGTCCAGCGTCAGATCGGGCAATGCGGCCGGCTCGGCGGGCACGGGCTGCGGCGGCTGCGCGGTGGCGGGCTCCGGCGCCCAGGGCACGGCGGGCTCCAGCACCGGCGGCGGTGGCGGTGGCACCACCGTGGCCTCGGGCTCGGTCGGGGTCGGCGCTGCGACCTCGTCGGGGATGGCCGCCACGGCCGGGGCCGCCATGCGGTGCGCCGCGCCGCTGCCCACGTTGGAGCGCAGCAGGCCGCTGTCGGCATCGAAGCTGAACAGCGACTTGGCCACCTGCGGCTGCACGCTCAGCATGTCGATCAGGAAGCCCAGCATGCCGAGGTTGGCGGCCAGGCGGTCGAAGCGCTGCACGTCGGCACCGGCATCGCCGCCGGCATGCAGCAGCGCATCGACGTCGTCGCGCATGCGCAGCACGGCCTGGCTGGCATGGTCGAAGCCCAGCACCGACAGCACGCCACGCATCGCCTGCAGCTGGCCGGGCACCGGCATCAGCGGCTCCACCGCCTGCGGCGTGCGGAAGTACAGGTCGATCTGCTTTTCGCTCTCGGCCAGCGAGGCACGCAGTTCCTGCACCACGCTGCCCATGGTCTGCCGGTCGGACACCCGCCGGTACAGCGATTCCATCCAGCCTTCCAGCGGCTGCGCGGCTGCGCCGCCGCGGGCGGCGTCGATGCGCTCGGCCAGCCGCTGCACGCGCTGGATCTCGTCGGGGCGGTCGAAATCCGCGTCCTCCAGCGAGGCGTCCACGTACAGCACGCTGGTCGCCACCTCCATCGCCAGCCCGGCCGGCGGCGCCTGGCCGCTGTCGGCGGTGCCGGCCACGGCGTCGTGCAGCGCAGCGGCCAGGCGCTCGCCGCCCGGGAACAGGCGGCGCAGCGATTCCCCCACCAGCGCGAACAGTTCGCCGATGCCGTTGAGCCGGTGCAGTTCACCGCCCGCCACGGCCGACCAGGCATCCCGCGCCACCGCCACGCGCTTGCGCGCCTGCGACACCCAGGCGGGATCGAAGCGGCCCAGCCGGCTGGTCTCGTAGTCCACCGCCGGCAGCACCGGCAGGCCCCAGGCCTCGCGCACCGCGGCCAGCCGCGGCGCGGCCGTGCCTTCGGCGGCCGGCAGGGCCTGCGCGCAGAAGAACAGCAGGTCGTGCGCCAGCCGCTGGGTGGCCGGGCTGGCGGCCAGCGCGTGGGCATCCCGCTCGCCGGCACGCAGCTGCGCCATCAGCCGGGCGGCGATGCGCTTGGTGTGCATGTCGGTGCGCAGCAGCCGCGCGGCCTGTGCCTCGAAGAAGGCGCCGGCCAGCTTCCACAACGTGGCCGCATGCTGGTGGCGGGTGCCGGCGCCCAGGCCGGCGAACAGGTCGCTCAGCTGCCGGGCGGCCGGGCCGTCGGGCTGGCGCATCATGGCCAGCGTCTGGGTTTCCACCGCGGCGCGGGCATCGGCATCCAGCGGCCGCGGCTCGGCCGCGGCGTCGGCCGGCATTTCGCGCCAGCGCCATTCCACCGGCCACAGGTCGGCCGGGTGCGCCCGCTCGGCGCCGGCCAGTTCCTGCACCGCGCGGTACTGCGGAAACAGCAGCAGCGGCGACACCGGCTTGCCGGCCAGCAGCCGCTGCAGGTAGTCCAGCAGCGCGAAGGAAGCGAACTCGATGGTGTCCACCGCCGCGGCGTTCAGCTTGCGCTGGCCCACCTGCTGCGCCAGCGCCTGCTCCGCCGCGCGCAACAGCACGGCGGCCGACGGCAGGCCGATCAGCTCCAGCGCGCCGGTGCCCTGGTGGAAGGCCTGTTGCGCCTGGCGCAGCAGGGCCGGGTCGCCGCCAGCGGCGTCGGTGCCGGCGTCGGCCTCCTTCAGGTGGCGGCGCAGCGACTTGTGCGCCAGCTCCAGCGAACGCCGCAGTTCTTCATGCACCCAGGACAGCGCGGTGAGGTCTTCGGTGTGGTCGCGCGACAGGTGCGCAGGCATGGCAGCGGACATGGATTCGGCGCCCGCGGCGTCAGTTGATCTTGAACCGGGCCACGGACTGGCTCAGCTCCTCGGCGGTGCGCGACAGCTCGCGCACCATCTGCGAGGTGGAACGGGTGCCTTCGCCGGTCTGCTCGGTCACCGCGAAGATGTGCTGGATGTTGGCAGCCACCACGTTGGCGCCCTGCGCCTCGCTCAGCGCCTGGGCGGAGATCTGGGCGATCAGCTCGGCCAGGCGGCGGGTCACCCGCTCGATGTCGGCCAGCGCGGAGCCGGCGGCGTCGGACAGGCGAGTGCTTTCCACCACGCCCTGGGTGGAATGCTCCATCGCGGCCACCGCATCCTGGGTGTCGGTCTGGATGGTGCGCACCAGCGCGGCGATCTGCCGCGTGGCGTCGGCCGAGCGCTCGGCCAGCCGCTGCACTTCCTCGGCCACCACGGTGAAGCCGCGGCCCGCCTCGCCGGCCGAAGCGGCCTGGATCGCGGCGTTCAGCGCCAGCACGTTGGTCTGCTCGGTGATGTCGGAGATCAGCTCGGTGATCTCGCCGATCTCCTGCGAGCTTTCGCCCAGCCGCTTGATGCGCTTGGAGGTCTCCTGGATCTGGTCGCGCATGGTGTTCATGCCGCCGATGGTGTCCTGCACCGCGGCGCGGCCCGATTCGGCCGCCGCCAGCGACTGGGCTGCCACCTCGGCGGTCTGCTGCGCCTGCGCCGACACCTCGTTGATGCGGCCGGCCATCTGCAGCACGGCCTCGCCGGTCTCGTGGATCTCGCGCAGCTGCTCGGTGGATGCGGCCAGCAGCTCGGTGGAGGTGTCCTCCACCTTCTGCGTGGTCTCGGTCAGGCGGCCGGCGGCGGCCTGCACCTGGGCCACCAGCGAGCGCAGTTCCTCCACCGTGTAGTTCACCGAGTCGGCAATGGCGCCGGTGATGTCCTCCGTCACCGTGGCCTGCTGCGTCAGGTCGCCCTCGGCCACCAGCTGCAGCTCGTTCATCAGGCGCAGGATGGCGGCCTGGTTGGCATCGTTGACGCGCTTGGCCTGCTGCTCCTGGCGCTCGGCCTCGGCCCGCTGGGCCTGCGCCAGCCGGGCCTGTTCGCCCTGGTCGCGCACATACAGCCGCACGAAGCCGCCACCGCCGAGCAGCGCGAGCAGCAGCCCGCCGCCGATCAGCGGCAGCGCGGCGCCCAGGCCGGCGGCCGCGGCACCTTCGCTGACGCCGGGCAGCGCCTCCAGCGCCTGGCGCAGCGGCTCCACGTCGGCCACCACGGCGGCCTGGGCCTGGCGCGCGGCCAGCAACGCCGGCAGCCGCGGCAGCACCGCCTCGGCCTGCATGCGCAGCGGCTCGTAGGCGGCCAGCAGCGTGGCGATGCGCTCGCGCAGCGCGGCATCGCGGGTGCCGGGCAAGCCCAGTTCGGCATTGCCTTCCAGCAGCAGGTTGGCGGTGTCGCGCAGCGCCGGCAGGTCCTTGCCCAGCAGCACCACCGCCTCGGGACCCAGGCCTTCGGGCGTGGCGTATTCGCCGGCATTGCGGCCCAGGCGCTGGGTGAGCATCGGCAGCTGGCTGGCCACTGCCAGCTCGGCAGCCGAGGCACCGGCCTGCACCTTGCCGCTGACCACCGCCTGCGCGGCTTCCAGCAGCTGGCCCGACTGGCGCGCCACGCGGCGCAGCGCCTGGCCGGCCTGCTGCAAGCCTTCCTGCTGCGACAGCACGCTGCCGGTGTTCTGCACGATGCGCTCGGCCAACGGCAGCACCGTGGCCGCCTGCTCGGCCGACAGCGGCTGGGCCAGCCTGCGCACGGTGGTGCCCAGCTGGTCGCGGCTGGCTTCGGCGGCGGCGAAGGCATCGGCCTGGCCGGCCACCGCCAGCGGCAGCACCCGCGCCAGGCGTTGCGAATGCGCCAGCGCCTGGCCCACCGCGTTGAGCTGCTGGCTGCCGCGGCTGGCCGACCCCAGCGCCAGCACCACGCCCACGATCAGCATCAGCAGGCCACCCAGCATCAGCAGCGCCAGCATGTTCCGCTGGCGCGACACCGGCCAGCGGCCGATCAGCGGCAGGCCGCTGCCGGCATCGCCGGCCGCGGGCGCGGGCACCGGTTCGTTGAAGCGGCTTTCCAGGTCGTCGTCCGCGAGCTCGGACGGCCGGCTCTCGGCGATCAGCGACGCCGGGCCGGCCACGGGAGCAGGCGCCGGCGCGGGCCGCGCGGCCGGGGCCGACGCGGTGCTGGCCACCGGCGCGCGCGGCGCGACGACCGGGCCGGCCGAGACCGGCGGCGCCAGCCCGGCGCCGGTGCGCGGAAAGTTGGTGGCGGTGGCCGCGAACGGCTCGTCGTCGTCCAGCGGCGCGGGCCGCGTGGGCAGCGGCGTGGCCGGGTACGGCGCGCCGATGTCCATGTCCAGGTCGATGTCGGGCGCCTCCGGCGTGGGCCGGCCGAAGTCCTCGCCCACCTGGGTCACCGGGCCTGCCGGGTCTGCCGCCTGTCCATCGCCCTTGGTCTTGTACTGATCGAGAAAACTCATTGCTTCACCCCGGGGCTGACTCGTGTGCTCGGGCGCTACTGGCCCGCGATGGCAAGGAACTGAGGATCGTCGGCCAGGGCCGACAGCAGGATCTCCTGCCAGGCGCGCCCTTCGGCGTCCCGGAAGCGTGCGCCGGCGAAGGCCGGGCGGACGGGCCCCTGGGCTTCATCGGCAGCGGCGCTCTCGCGCTTGAGCTGGCTCTCGTTGCGCAGGCCGGCCAGGCGCTCCACCAGCAGCGCGCAGTTCAGGCCGCCGGCCGCGTTCAGCGCCACCAGCCGGGCCGGGTCGCGCGTGCCCTCGCGGGCGGTCTCGGTGCGGCCCAAGCCCAGGAAGGCGGCCAGGTCGACCACGCCATGCAGGCCGCCGCGCAGGTTGGCCACGCCGACGAACCAGGGCTTGGCATGCGGCACCGGCAGCAGCGTGGCCAGCGGGAAGATCTCGCCCGCCTGCTGCAGGGGGAACAGCAGCCCATGGCCGTGGCACTCCACCGCCAGCCAGGACGCCACCTGCTGCTGCGTGCGGGCCGCCTGCAGGCGATCGGCCAGGCGGGCATGCAGTTCGCGCAGGGCTTCGCGGTTGGCCATCGTGTGCGGTGCGCGCTCAGGCTAGTCGAAGGCGCGGATCTTGGCGATCAGCTCGTCCGCATCCACCGGCTTGACGACGTAGTCGCGTGCACCCTGGCGCAGGCCCCAGACCTTGTCGGTCTCCTGGTTCTTGCTGGTGCACATGATGACCGGCACGCCGGAAAAGCGCGGGTCGCGGGTGATCGAGCGGGTGAGCTGGAAGCCGTTCTGGCCCGGCATCACGACGTCCATCAGGATCAGGTCGGGCAGGTCCTCGCCCAGGCGGCGCAGCGCCTCGTCGCCGTTCTCGGCCGTGCGCACCGCATAGCCGCGGCGGCCCAGCAGGTCCGACAGGTGGTACAGCTCGGTCTTGGAGTCGTCCACCACCAGGATCTTGCGGATCGTCATGTCGTTGTTCCTTGGCCGGGCGGGGCGTCAGGCGGGGCGCCGGTGCTGCGCCACGGCGCGCAGCAGCTGTTCCTTGGTGAACGGCTTGGTCAGGTAGTCCTCCGAGCCCACCATGCGGCCGCGAGCCTTGTCGAACAGCCCGTCCTTGGACGACAGCATGATCACCGGCACATGGGCGAAGCGGGGGTTGCGCTTGATGATGGCGCAGGTCTGGTAGCCGTCCAGCCGCGGCATCAGGATGTCGCAGAAGATCAGCTCGGGCTCATGGTCGTTGACCTTGGCCAGCGCATCGAAGCCGTCCTCGGCCAGCACCACCTCGTGTCCGCCCTGGCGCAGGAAGATCTCTGCGCTCCGGCGGATGGTATTGCTGTCGTCGATCACGAGCACCTTGGCCGCCGTGGGCGGCGCAGCGGTCTCGGACAGGGTGGGAAACGGGTCGCTCACGGGCGAATCTCCTTCACGCACGCCGGCGCCGATGCTGCGGCGGGGCGGGCAGACTGCAAGGCCGCCCTCCTGGGCCGGTCCGTCAGATCTGGACCATCTCGAAGTCTTCCTTGCGAGCGCCGCATTCGGGGCATACCCAGTTCATGGGCACGTCGGCCCACTTGGTACCCGGCGCAATGCCGTGTTCGGGGTCGCCGGCGGATTCGTCATAAATCCAGCCGCAGATCAGGCACATCCAGGTTGCGGGTTCGCTCACGTTATGCAGTCAATCACTACAATAAAGGGGCATTGTAGCCACGCGGTTTTGCGAAAAGCTGAGACCGTGCAGGTACATGCAACACATTCTTGAAACTCCTCTGGAGGTTATCGGCACCCTGCTGCTGCCCTTGAGAGGACGTACCGGATCCCACCCCATGAACCCCCAAAACCAACCGCCCCCGGCCGACGAAGTGGCCGAAGAAGGCGTCGCACCGGCCTGCGTGATGAGCTTCAACGCCAGCGACGCCAGCGGTGCCGGCGGCCTGGCCGGCGACATCGCCACCATCGCGGCGATGGGCGCCCATGCGCTGCCGGTGGTCACGGCCATCGTCATGCGCGACACGGCGGAGATCTTCGACCGCCACGAGATCGAGGGCGACGTGGTGGCCGAGCAGGCCCGCGGCATCCTGGAGGACGTGACCATCGCCGGCTGGAAGGTCGGCTTCCTCGGCTCGGCCGAAGGCGTGAGCGCCGTGGCCGAGGTGCTGAGCGACTACCCCGACGTGCCGCTGGTGGCCTACATGCCCAACCTCGGCTGGCTGGAGGAGGACGACCACCAGAGCTACGTGGACGCCTACCGCGAGCTCATCCTGCCGCAGACCGAGGTGCTGGTCGGCAACCACAAGACGCTGACCGACTTCCTGCTGCCCGACTGGGACAACGAGCGCCCACCCTCGGCGCGCGAGCTGGCCGTGGCCGCCGGCGAGCACGGCACGCGCTTCGTGCTGGTCACCGGCGTGATGCTGCCGGCCAAGGCCAAGGGCACCGAGCAATGGGTGGACAACGTGCTGGCCTCGCCGCAAGGCGCGCTCACCGGCGAGAAGTTCGAGCGCTTCGAGGCCAGCTTCGTGGGCGCCGGCGACACGCTGTCGGCCGCGCTGGCCTCGTTGCTGGCCGCCGGCAGCGAGCTTCAGGCCGCAGTGGGCGAGGCCCTGGCCTTCCTGGACAACAGCCTGGACGCGGGCTTCCGCCCCGGCATGGGCAACGTCATCCCCGACCGCTTCTTCTGGGCCCTGCCGCCCGGCGAGGAGGAGGAAGGCGAGCCCGGCGAAGACCCCGGCTCCGGCCCGCAGGGCGAGCCCGACGGCAGCAACCTGCCTAGACAAGTGCATTGATCCTTTCGCCTGCAGCACCCATGACCGACAAGAACGCTGAACTCTTCGAACGCGCGCAGCGCGTGATCCCCGGCGGCGTGAATTCGCCGGTGCGCGCCTTCCGCGCCGTGGGCGGCACGCCGCGCTTCATCCAGCGCGCGCAGGGGCCCTACATCTTCGATGCCGAGGGCAAGCGCTACATCGACTACATCGGCTCCTGGGGCCCGATGATCCTGGGCCATGGCCACCCCGCGGTGCTGGAAGCAGTGCAGAAGGCCGCGCTGGAGGGCTTCAGCTTCGGCGCGCCCACCGAGCGCGAGATCGAGCTGGCCGAGGAGATCATCTCCCTGGTGCCCAGCGTGGAGCAGGTGCGGCTGGTGAGCAGCGGCACCGAGGCCGCGATGAGCGCCATCCGCCTGGCGCGGGGCGCCACCGGCCGGCCGATGCTCATCAAGTTCGAGGGTTGCTACCACGGCCATGCGGATGCGCTGCTGGTCAAGGGCGGCTCGGGCATGGCCACCTTCGGCCACCCCACCAGCGCCGGCGTGCCGCCCGAGGTGGTGCAGCACACGCTGGTGCTGGAGTACAACAACCTGGAGCAGCTGGAAGAAGCCTTCGCGCTGCACGGCGACCAGCTGGCCTGCGTGATGATCGAGCCGATCGCCGGCAACATGAACTTCGTGCGGGCGCAGGTGCCCTTCGTCAAGCGCCTGCGTGAGCTGTGCACCGAGCACGGCGCGCTGCTGGCCTTCGACGAGGTGATGACCGGCTTCCGCGTGGCGCTGGGCGGCGCCCAGAGCCTGTATGGACAACTGATCCCGGGCTTCCAGCCCGACATCAGCGTGTTCGGCAAGGTGATCGGCGGCGGCATGCCGCTGGCGGCCTTCGGCGCCTCACGCGCTGTGATGAGCCTGCTGGCGCCGCTGGGCCCGGTCTACCAGGCCGGCACGCTGTCGGGCAACCCGGTGGCCACGGCCTGCGGCCTGGCCACGCTGCGCGAGATCCGCAAGCCCGGCTTCTTCGAAGCCCTCTCGGCCCGCACGGGCGAGCTGGTGCAGGGCCTGCAGGGCGCCGCGCAGAAGGCCGGCGTGCCGATGGTGTTCGACCACCAGGGCGGCATGTTCGGCTTCTTCTTCGCGAATGAGCTGCCGCAGCACTACAACGCGGTGCTGGCCACCGACAAGGAGCGCTTCAACCGCTTCTTCCACGCGATGCTCGATCGCGGCGTGTACCTGGCGCCTGCGTTGTACGAGGCCGGGTTCGTGAGCGCTGCCCACACGGCCGACGACATTGCGGCGACGGTGGCGGCGGCGGGTGAGGCACTGGCTGAGGGTTGAGGCTCGTGCTTATGCGCGGAGGTGACATGCCGGGTGTGCGCTGTTTGCGCAGGGCCGTGCGGGCCGGCCCGGGGGCTTAGCTTCCGCGGTCGGTGCTGCGCATGGAGGTGCCTTGGCACGGCGCCACGGTCTGCCGCTACCGTGCTGCGCCGTCGGCCGCGGCCGCGGCACGGCAGAGCGTGCTTGCCGGCGAGGCGGCGGCAGCAGCCTTTTCGCACCCGCAGAGCAGAGCCGCGCGGGGGCGGTGCCCGGCGGGGCGATTTGTGGGGTGGCGAGGAGCGCAGCGCCGAGGTCGGCGCGCGCCGCGCGCTTCGTGAACTGACTCGCGGCCGACTGTTTGAGCGGCAGTGAGCGAAGCGAACGAGAGCGAGTTGGGCCGCGCGACCTCGGCGTGAGCACCGCAGCGAAGTCCGGCCCGCAGGGCCGGACCACCCCAGCATGAGCCCCGCCGGGCACCGCCCCCCGCGTGGCGGCCGAACAAGACGGCGCCTGCGGCCTGTGCGGCCGAAGGCAACGGGAGCAACGCCGAATGCCACCCGGCCCTCAAGCCGGCGACGACCTCAGGCCGTAAGCCTTGCCGCCCACCCACACGTATTCAGCGCGCAGCACCGGGTCGCCCTTTTCGCCGGTGAAGGTGAAGCCCAGCACCGCCACGTCGGTGCCTTCGGCGATCGGCGGCATGCCCCAGGCCTGCAGCCGGGTGAGCGGCGCGAGCTCGATGGTCCATCGCCTGTCGTTGCGCGTGGGCAGCCGGGCGGCCTGAAGCAGCGCCGGGCCGTCCACTGGCGACGCCTGCGCCGGCACCGGGCGCTGGGCCAGGTCGGCCGGCAGCTGCAGGTTCGGCGGGCGTTCCAGCGTCAGCTCCGCATGCGGATTGCGCCAGGCCACCTGCACGGCCTTGCCCTCCAGGTACAACGGCCTCTGCTGGTCGAAACTGCTCCAGCCATGGTGCGCCCAGGCGCTGCGCGCCAGCATCAGCGCGCCCGGCACGGCGATTGCGAGAACCTGTCTGCGTTGCATGTGTACTCCTTGCTTGCAAGCGTCAATAAGCCAGCCACCGACCGCAGATGATGACCGCCAGCCAAAGCCCCAGCGAAAGCGCGGTCTGCCCGCGGGCGAAGCCGTCCAGCCGCTGCAGGCCGCCGCGGGAGTGGAAGAGCAGCGCATTCAGCCCCGCCAGCATCACCAGCCCCAGCTTGACGATGAACAGCCGGTTGGCCAGCAGCTCGGCCGGCTGGCTGCCGAACATCATCAGCCCGCTGCCCAGCACCAGGCAGAAGCCCAGCACCGTTACTGTCAGCGCCAGCCGCGCCAGCGGCCCCACGGGCAAAGTCGCGGCCAGGCCCCACACGCGCAGCTCCAGCAGCACCAGCGGGCCCACCAGCAGCGCGATGCCGGCGATGTGCACCACCTCCAGCGCCGGATACAGCCAGGCGTGCTCCGCAATCCAGGTCAATCCTTGCACCGCGGCCTCCCCGGGCAGGCAATGGACCGCCTCCTAGAATCTTTGCCATGCATATTCACATCCTCGGCATCTGCGGCACGTTCATGGGCGGCCTGGCCGCCCTGGCGCGCGAGGCGGGCCACCGGGTCACCGGCTGCGACGCCAACGTCTACCCGCCGATGAGCGACCAGCTGCGCAGCCTGGGCATCGAACTGATCGAAGGCTTCGATGCGGCGCAACTGAAGCTTGAGCCCGACCTCTTCGTCATCGGCAACGTGGTCACCCGCGGCAATGCGCTGATGGAGGCCATCCTCGATGCCGGCCTGCCCTACACCAGCGGCCCGCAATGGCTGGCCGAGCACGTGCTGCAGGGCCGCCATGTTGCTGGCGGTGGCCGGCACGCATGGCAAGACCACCACCACCTCCATGCTGGCCTGGATCCTGGAAGCCGCGGGCCTGAAGCCCGGCTTCCTGGTGGGCGGCGTGCCGCAGAACTTCGGCGTCTCCGCGCGGCTGGGCGAGGGCGCGCCCTTCGTCATCGAGGCCGACGAATACGACACCGCCTTCTTCGACAAGCGAAGCAAGTTCGTGCACTACCGGCCGCGCACCGCGGTGCTGAACAACCTGGAGTTCGACCACGCCGACATCTTCGACCGCATCGAGGACATCGAACGCCAGTTCCACCACCTGGTGCGCACCGTGCCGGCCAGCGGCCGCCTGGTGGTCAATGCGCGGGAGCCGGCGCTGCAGCGCGTGCTGCAGATGGGCTGCTGGAGCGAGACGGTGCGTTTCGGCCCGCCGCGCGAGGAGCCAGGCGCGCTGCGCGCCCGCGGCGAGCCGCATGCCTTCGACGTACTGCGCGGCAGCCTGAAGATCGCGCGGGTGGACTGGCCGCTGCTGGGCGAGCACAACCAGCTCAATGCGCTGGCCGCCATCGCCGCGGCCGAGCACCTGGGCGTCGATCCCGAGGTGGCCGGCAAGGCGCTGGGCAGTTTCGAGAACGTGCGGCGCCGCCTGGAGCTGCGCGGCGAGGCCGGTGGCGTGAAGGTCTACGACGACTTCGCGCACCATCCCACCGCCATCCGCACCACGGTCAACGGCCTGCGCCGCAAGGTGGGCCTGGCGCGCATCCTGGCGGTGTTCGAGCCCCGCTCCAACACGATGAAGCTGGGCACGATGAAGGCGCAGCTGCCCTGGTCGCTGGAAGAGGCCGACCTGAGCTTCTGCCATGGCGGCGGCCTGGGCTGGGACGCGCGCGAAGCGCTGGCGCCGATGGGCGCGCAGGCCTCGGTGCACGACAGCATCGATGCGCTGGTGGCCGCCGTGGTGCGTGCGGCCAAGCCCGGCGACCACGTGCTGTGCATGAGCAACGGCGGCTTCGGCGGTGTGCATGACAAGCTGCTGAAGGCGCTGCACAAGGGCTGAAGCCCGCCATGCAGCGCCGCCGGGCATGAGGCCCGGCCTCAGCTGCGGACCATCGTGGCCCGCAGTGCCTCGTTCAAGGTGCTCAGGCTTTCCTGCAGGTGGGCCCGCGTCTCGGCACTCACGCCGCTGCGGCCCGCGCTGGCCTTCAGCTGAGCCTGCAGCTCGGTGGCCTGCATGCGCACCAGGCTCATCGCATCGGCCGGCAGGTCGCTGGGCCGCGTCAGCAGCGCCTGCACGCGCTTCAGGTGCTCGCGCTGCAGGTTGCGCCGCATGCCGTCGATCTCGCCGCCCTGCTTCAGTTCGCGCCAGATGGACGACTGCAGCGTGCCGTACACCTCGTTGAGCGTGAGCGCGCCGTTGCGTTCACGGGCCGTCAGGTAGGCCGGCAGGTCCAGCACGCGCTGGGCGGTGCCGGCGGTCATCAGCCGGTCCAGCGCCTGGGTCTGCAGGCCCAGCACCAGCGTGGGGATGCTCACCGGCTGGCCGCGCTCCCATTCGTTGAAGTCGGGGCTCAGGCTGGCCAGGAACTCGGGGCGGAAGCGGAAGCTGTCCACGCTGAACACGCTGTCGGCCAGGAAGCGCAGCGCCTCGCGCTGGCGAGCGGGCTCCACCGGTTTGTAGGTGGGCCGTCCGGTGGTGCCGGGCAGGTCGCGCTGCACCACCATGCCGCCCACGTACTTGGCGGTGAGCTGCGGGATGTCGCGCAACTGGCGGAAGCCGCTGGCCAGCACCCGGCGTTCGCGCTGCGGGTCGTCGCCCGGCCGCGCGCCGCGGGCCTGCACCCGGTCCCACAGCTCGCGGGAGAGCGCGAAGCGCTTGCGGTACCAGGCCAGCGGGTCGTCGCCCAGGTCGAAGCGGTTGGTGTAGGGGTCGATGCCGCCGCCGCGGCCGGAGTCGGCATCGGCATCGTCGGCATAGGCCAGCTGCGGCTCGGTGCTGCGCGCGGCGATGCGGCCCAGCTCCTGCGCCTCCTGCTCGCGCGGGATGGGCTTGTACGCGTATTCGATGGCCCAGTAGTCGTAGGCGCCGAGCGTGGGCGTCACGTAGTTGCCCTGGCGCTCGTTGGCCAGCGCGATGTTGAACGGGGTGTAGTCCATCACCGAGCTGACGATGCCATTGGCCTCGGTGAAGCTCCTGTCCTGCAGCTGGTTGCGGTTGACGGTGGTGGAGGCCTTGAAGTTGTGCTTGAGGCCGAGCGTGTGGCCCACCTCATGCATGATCACGTCCTTCACGTAGGCCTGCACGATGGCCTCCACCTCGGGGCTGTCGGGCGGCAGCTCGGCGCGGGCCGCCAGCAGGTCGAAGGCGAAGGCAGCCTCGTCGGAACTCTGTTCGGCGTAGTCGCAGAAGGCGTTGTGCTGGTGGCGGCCGAAGGGCTGCGCAAACGACTGCAGCTTGGCCGGCGAGGTGCCCAGGTCCTCGGTGGCGAAGCGCCGGGCGCCGCGGGCGAACACGTCGCTCATCGCGATGTCGGCATCCAGGATCTCGCCGGTACGCGGGTCACGCACGCTGGGGCCGCGGGCAAAGCCCACGTCGCTGCCGACGAACCAGCGGATGGAGGCATGCGAGGCATCCAGCGTGTCGAAGGTGGCGTCGTCCGGTTGCTGCTTCACCACCACCGCATTCTTGAAGCCGATGCGCTCGAAGGCCTTGTTCCACTCCAGCACGCCGGCTTCCACCGAGGCGCGATAGCGCTGCGGGATGTTGCGGTCCAGCCAGTAGGTGATGGGCTGCACCGGCTCCGACAGCGCGGCGTCCGGCTCCTTCTTCTCCAGCCGCCAGCGCGCCACATGGTGCACGCGCAGGTTGGGCTTCAGCTCCTGGCCGTAGTCGGTGAAGGCATCGGTGAAATGGCCCAACCGCGGGTCGGCGGCCCGCGGTGCCATCGGCTGCTGCGGCAGCTGCTGCAGGCTGTAGACGATGCCGACGAACAGGCTGCGCGGGTCGGGCGTGGTGGTGGGCGGCGACGGCATCGGCGTGGGCGTCGGCGGCCGCACCAGCGGCGGCGCCGGGATGCGCGGCGTGACGAAGTGCAGGTTGGCATTCAGCGAGGTGCTGTTGCCATCGGCGCGGGCCGACTCGAACCATGAATTCCCGCGATCCAGCCCGTAGGGCAGCCGGTAGGCCGCTTCCAGCAGGGTGGAGTAGCCGACGATGTCCGACAGCAGGAAGGCCGCGTCCACCAGCACCGACTTGCGCTGCGGATGCTCGGCGCTGGCCACCGGCGCCGCGCCCAGCAGGCTGTCGGAGAAGCTCTGGCGCACGGTGCGGGCCAGCGCCGGGTCGCCGGAGGCGACGAAATCGGTGTTCTTGGCCACCAGCTGCACGGTGTTGCCGATGCGGCGCAGCTCCACCATCCAGCCGTTGGCCATCTGGCCGCCGTACAGGCCACGCTCGCCCACCGACTGGCTCACGCCCGCCGTCAGCAGGAAGGGCTTGCCGAAGCGGTCGGAGGGGATCTCCAGCCATACCTTCTCGTCCTTGCGCCAGACGGGGAAGAAGCCGTCGTCGACCTTGGCCTCGCGGATCACGTCGGCGAAGGGGCGCGGCGCGGCGGGGTCGGGCCGGGCGGCGGCGCCAGGCGGCGGTGCGCCGGCTGCCGACCCACCGGCCGGGGCCGAGGCCCCCGCGGCCGGCGCGGCAGCCGCGCCGGCCGCGGCGGCCATGGTGGCGGCACCGCCGCCCACGGCGGCAGGCGGCCTGGCCGGCGCGGGGCTGCCGGACGCGGCAGCCGGGCCGGCGGCCGGCCGCTGCAGCGCGGCGCAGCCGGACAGGATCAACAAGGCCGCTGCAACGGCACTCAGGCGGACGGGTCGGACGGATGAACGCATGTCGGCTTTCAACGGGTTCGCAGCAGGAGCGCCTATGTTCCCACGCTGCGCAAGCCAGCGTTCAGGGGTGGCCGATAGACTGGCTGCGTGAACCAAGCGCCCACCCACCTGCTGTACCTGCACGGCTTCCGGTCGTCACCGCAATCCTTCAAGGCCCGCCACATGGGCGCCTGGATCCAGGCCCACCGGCCCGGTGTGCAGTGGTGGTGCCCCCAGCTGCCGCCCTCGCCCCGCGCGGCGATGCAGCTGCTGACCGAAGGCATCGCCGGCTGGCCGGCCGATCACATGGCGGTGGTGGGCAGCTCGCTGGGTGGCTTCTACGCCACCGCGGTGGCCGAGCGCACCGGCTGCCCCGCCGTGCTGCTGAACCCGGCGGTGAACCCGGCGCGCGACCTGGAAAAGTACATCGGCGAGCAGACCGCCTTCCACGACCCCGGGCAGCACTTCTTCTTCCGGCCCGAGTTCATCGACGAGCTGCGGGCGCTGACGGTGCCGGCGATCACCCGGCCCGAGCGTTATGCCGCCGTCATCTGCCAGGGCGACGAGGTGCTGGACTGGCGCGAGATGAGCGGCCGCTATGCCGGCGCCAATGTGCGCCTGCTGGAAGGCGGCGACCACGCCATCTCCAATTTCGACGTGCACCTGCCCTTCGTGCTCGATTTCCTCCACCTGACACCCTGAAGCAACCATGAGATTGAAAGACAAGATCTGCATCGTCACCGGCGCGGCCCAGGGCATCGGCCTGGCCACCGCCGCCAAGTTCGCGGCCGAGGGCGCGGTGGTGATCGTGTGCGACGTGAAGCCCGCGGCCATCGATGCCGCGGTGACGCAGTGCGTGCAGGCCGGTGGCCGCGCCGAAGGCCATGTGGTGGACGTGACCGACCGCGCCCAGGTGGATGCGATGGTGGCCGCGGTGAAAGCCCGCCACGGCCGCATCGACGTGCTGGTGAACAACGCCGGCATCACCAAGGACGCCCGCCTGGTGAAGATGACCGAGGCGCAGTTCGACGCGGTGATCGACGTGAACCTGCGCGGCGTGTTCCATTGCGCGCAGGCGGTGGCCGAGACCATGAGCGCGCAGGGCGGCGGCGTGATCCTGAACGCATCGTCGGTGGTGGGCATCTACGGCAACTTCGGCCAGACCAACTACGCGGCCAGCAAGTTCGGCGTCATCGGCTTCACCAAGACCTGGAGCCGCGAGCTGGGCCCCAAGGGTGTGCGGGTGAACGCGGTGGCGCCGGGCTTCGTTGAAACGCCCATCCTGTCCACCATTCCCGAGAAGGTGCTGGACCACATGCGCGAGCAGGTGCCGCTGCATCGGCTTGGCAAGCCGGAAGAGATCGCCAACGTGTATGCGTTCCTGGCCAGCGACGAGGCGAGCTATGTGAACGGCGCCGTGATTGAGGTGTCCGGCGGCATGACCGTCTGAATCGCGCACCCGGTGCCGTGCGTACACGGCCCCACCCGCCAAGCGGGTAACGCGGCCGCCTTCGGGGCGGCCGGTCGGCGGCCGCGAGAGGCTCCGCTTGATCAGGGTGTGACAATTGGCCGATGTATGCACTGTTCGATGAATCCGGCAAGTTCCTGGCCGGCCGCGTGATGTCCGAGGCCGAGAGCTCGATGCAGATCGAGCTCGACTCGGGCAAGCGCGTCAAGGTCAAGGCCGCCAACGTCCTGCTCAAGTTCGACAAGCCGTCGCCTGCCGAGCTGATCGCCGAAGGGCAGCGCCTGGCACCCGAGATCGACCTCGACCTGGCCTGGGGAATTCGCCCCCGAAGGGGAGTTCGGCTTCGCCGACCTGGCGCGCGACTACTTCGATGCCAAGGCCGGGCTGGCGCAGCAGGCCGCCGCCCTCTTCCGCCTTTACGAGGCTCCGCATTACTTCCGCCGCGTCGGCAAGGGCCTGTTCAAGAAGGCGCCGGAGGAAACCGTCAAGGCCGCGCTGCTGGGCATCGAGCGCAAGAAGCAGCAGGCCGCGCAGATCGAGTCCTGGGCCACCGAGCTGGCCGAGGGCCGCTGCCCCGAGCCGGTGCAGGAGCAGCTCTACAAGATCCTGTTCAAGCCCGACAAGAACGCGCCCGAGTACAAGGCCGTGGTGGAGGCGGCCAAGCGCTCGCAGCGCGCGCCGCTGGACCTGCTGAAGGCCGCGGGCGCCATCCGCAGCCCGTACCAGTTCCACTGGAAGCGCTTCCTGTTCGAGCAGTTCCCGAAGGGCACGGGCTTTCCGGCGCTCCAGGCGCCCGACATTGCCGAGCCGCTGCCGCTGGCGCCGGTGCAGGCCTTCTCGATCGACGATTCGCAGACCACCGAGATCGACGATGCGCTGTCGGTGCAGGGCCTGGGCACCGGCACCGTGGTGTTCGGCATCCACATCGCCGCGCCCGGCCTGGCCTTTGCGCCGGGCAGCGCCATCGACAAGGTGGCCGGCGAGCGCCTGTCCACCGTCTACATGCCCGGCTGGAAGCTGACGATGCTGCCCGACGAGGTGGTGCAGCGCTACACGCTGGCCGAAGGCCAGGACTGCCCGGCCGTCAGCCTGTACGTGACGATGGACGAGGCCACGCTGGAAGTGCGCGCCAGCGAGACGAAGCTGGAGCGTGTGCCCATCGCCGCCAACCTGCGCCACGACCGGCTGGACGACGTGGTGACCGAGGCCACGCTCACCGGCGCGGCGCCGGCGGACTATGCCTTCGCGCCCGAGCTGGCCTTCGCCTTCCGGCTGGCGCAGCACCTGAAGGCCCGGCGCGAGGTGGTGCGCGGCAAGCCGGAGAACTTCAATCGGCCCGACTACAACTTCCGGCTGGAAGGGAATACCGGCGTGCCCGAGGGCGACGAGACGGTGCAGATCAGCACCCGCCGCCGCGGCGCACCGCTGGACCTGATCGTGGCCGAGGCGATGATCCTGGCCAACAGCACCTGGGGCGGCTGGCTGGCCGAATGCGGCCTGCCCGGCATCTACCGCAGCCAGGCCAGCCTGGCACCCGGCATCAAGGTGCGCATGGGCACCAAGGCGCTGCCACATGCGGGCATGGGCGTGGCGCAGTACACCTGGGCCACCTCGCCGCTGCGCCGCTACGTCGACCTGGTCAACCAGTGGCAGATCATCGCCTGCGCGCGCCACGGCCGCACCGCCGCGCTGGCTGCGCCCTTCAAGCCGAAGGATGCGCAGCTGTTCTCCATCATCTCGGCCTTCGACGCCGCCTACGGCGCCTACAACGACTTCCAGCACGGCATCGAGCGCTACTGGACGCTGCGCTGGCTGGAGCAGAACGGCGTGACCGAGCTGGAAGCCGCGGTGATGAAGGACGGCCTGGTGCGGGCCGACACGCTGCCGCTGGTGTTCCGTGCCAACGGCTGCGAGCAGCTGCCGCGCGGCGCGCACGTGCGGGTGCGCATCACCGGCATGGACCTGCTGACGCTGGACCTGCATGCGCAGCTCGTCACCCGCCTGGACGACGCGGTGGCCGAGGTGGCTGCCGAGACCGATGCCGAGGTGGACGAGGAAGTGCAGGAAGCCGCGCCGCTGTCGCTGGCCATCGACCTGGGCGATGCGCCCGAGGCGGGCGCCGCCGCACCGCAGGAGGGTGCCGCCCCCGCGGCGGCCTGACGCCGATGGCCGCGGCGCAGCGCCTGGCACGCGGTGGCGGGGGCCGGCCAGCCGGCCGCCCCGTCCTGCTGCGGCGCCTGCGCGGCTGGGGCACGCTGCAGTGGGCGCTGCTGGCCTCGGTGGGCGTGCATGCCGGCCTGTTGACGATGCAGGTGGCCTCGCCTGCCGGGCTGCTGCAGCGCATGGGCGAATCACCGCTGGAAGTCATCCTGGTGAATGCCCGCGGCGCGGAGCCGCCACCGCAGGCCCAGGCGCTGGCCCAGGCCGCGCTGGCCGGTGGCGGCGAAGCCGCGCAGGGCCGCGCCACCTCCCCGCTGCCGCCCACGCTGGAAGTGCGCAGCGGCGAGGACACCGACAGCCGCCAGCGCCGCATCGAGCAGATGCAGACCCAGCAGCAGCAGTTGCTGGCCCAGGTGCGGCGCGAGCTGGCGCTGCTGCCGCCGCCCGATCCCCGGCGCGACACCGGCGCGGCCGACGGCGACGCGCAGGAGGAAAAGCGCCGCCAGATGCTGCGCCTGCTGGCCGAGATCGAAACCCGCATCAACCAGCAGAACGCCGAGCCGCGGCGCCGCTACATCAGCCCGGCCACCCGCGAGGTGACCTACGCCACCTACTACGACCGCCTGCGCCGCCGCATCGAGGAACGCGGCACCCGCGACTTTCCGCGCTTCCAGGGCCGCAAGCTGTACGGCGAGCTGACGATGAACGTCACCGTGGATGCGCTCGGCCAGGTGGTGGAGGCCGAGGTGCTGCGCTCCTCCGGCAACCGCCACCTGGACCAGCGCGCCGTGGCCATCGTGCATGCGGCCTCGCCCTTCGGCCGCTTCAATGCGGCCATGCAACAGGAGGCCGACCAGATCGTGGTCACCTCCCGCTTCAGATTCACCCGCGACGACGGGCTGGAAACCAGCCTGTCCGCCACCTCCCGACGATGAGCACCTCCGCAACCGCCCCCGCGCCCGCCGACGAGCTGTATGCCGTGATCGGCAACCCGATCCAGCACAGCCAGTCGCCTTTCATCCACGCCGCCTTCGCCCGCCAGACCGGCGAGCCGGTGCGCTACAGCCGGGTGCTCAGCCCCTTCGACGGCTTTGCCGACACGCTGCGGCAGTTCATCGCCGAAGGCGGCAAGGGCTGCAACGTCACCGTGCCCTTCAAGCTCGAAGCCCCCGGCCTGGCCGCCCGCGTCAGCGAGCGCGCCGCGCTGGCCGGCGCGGCCAATGTGCTGGACCTGCGGCCCGACGGCTGGGTGGCCGACAACACCGACGGCATCGGCCTGGCGCGCGACATCGCCAACGCCGGCGTGCCGCTGGACGGCACCCGGGTGCTGCTGGTGGGCGCAGGCGGGGCGGCCGCCGGCGCACTGGGGCCGCTGATCGAAGGCCGGCCGCGTGAGATCGTGGTGGCCAACCGCACGCCAGCCAAGGCCCAGGCCCTGGCGGACCGCCACGCCGACTGGGCCCGGCGCCACGGCGTGCGGCTGCAGGCCGGCGGGCTGGACCTGCCCGAAGGCCCGTTCGACGTGGTGCTCAACAGCAGCGCCACCAGCCTGCAAGGCGCGGCCGTGCCCGTGCCGGCCTCGGTGCTGCGGCCGGGCACGCTGGCCATCGACCTGATGTACGGCCCGGCGGCCGAGCCCTTCCTGCAGTGGGCGCGGGCCCATGGCGCCGTGGCCCGCGACGGCCTGGGCATGCTGGTGGAGCAGGCGGCCGAGGCCTTCTTCCTCTGGCGCGGCGTGCGGCCGCAGACGGCGCCGGTGCTGGCTGCGCTGCGCGAGGCGCTGGCCCGGCCATGAAGCAGCTGGGCCGTTGGATCGCTCTGGCGGTGCTGTGCTTCCTGGCGCTGCAGCTGTACTTCGGCCTGCGCGTGGCGCTGATGGTGGTGGTCGACCCGCAATCCACCGCCTTCCAGCGCAGCGAGGCGCGGCGGCTGCTGGGCAGCCAGGCCGGGCGCCAGGCCGGCTGGAGCCAGCAGTGGGTGCCCTATGAGCGCATCGCGCCCAGCCTGAAGCGCGCCGTGATCGCCAGCGAGGACGCCAGCTTCGTGGACCACGGCGGCGTGGACTGGGAAGCCATCGAGAAGGCCTGGGACCGCAACCTGCGCGCCGAGGCCCAGGCCGAGAAACGCAACCAGCTGCTGGCCCAGCGCCAGGGCAAGGCCGCGGCCAAGGCTCCGCCCGTGCCGGCGCAGCCGCGCATCGTGGGCGGCTCCACCATCACCCAGCAGCTGGCCAAGAACCTGTTTCTCTCGTCCGAGCGCACCACGGTGCGCAAGGGGCAGGAACTGGTCATCACCTACATGCTGGAGACCTTGCTGGGCAAGCAGCGCATCCTGGAGATCTACCTGAACAACGTGGAATGGGGCGAAGGCGTGTTCGGCGCGCAGGCGGCCGCGCGGCACTACTTCCGGGTGGATGCGGCGCAGCTCGGCACGGCGCAGGCCGCCCGGCTGGCGGTGATGCTGCCGGCGCCCAAGCGCTTCGAGCGGCGGCCGGGCTCGCCCTACATCGTGGGCCGCGCCGGCACCGTCGCCGCCCGCATGGGCGCGGTGGAACTGCCCTGATCCGTATCATCCCCGGCATGAGTGAATCGATGAGTGCCGACATCGCCGCCACCGCCGCCCGCCTGGTGGTGGAAGAAGGCATGGAGTACGGCCCGGCCAAGCGCAAGGCCGCCCGTTCGCTCGGCCGCTCGCGCCCGGCCGACCTGCCTGGCAACGACGCGGTGGAGGACGCGGTGCGCGAGTACATCAGCGTGTTCTGCGCCGATACCCAGCCGGCCGAACTGGCCGCGCTGCGCGGCCTGGCGCTGCGCTGGATGGAGCGGCTGGCCGAGTTCCGGCCGCACCTGTCGGGCGCCGCCTGGCGCGGCACCGCCACCCGGCTGTCGGCCCTGCACCTGGACCTGTATTGCGACGACACCAAGTCGGCCGAGATCGAGCTGATCAACCAGGGCGTCGACTACGACGTCGGCAGCCTGCCGTCCCCGCGCGGCGGCGAGCCGGTGGACATGCTCTCGCTGGCCAGCTGGTGCCCCGAGCTGGACGATCACGTGACGCTGTTCCTCGCCATCCGCGACCTGGACGACCTGCGCGGCGCCCTCAAGCCCGATGCCACCGGCCGCACCCTGCGCGGCGACCTGGGCGCCTTGCGGCGCCGCATGGCCGAAGATGCGGCCGACCCCGAGGCTTCCGACACATGAAAAGACGCAGCACCTTGTTCGCCGGCGTGGGCGCCCTGGCCGCGATGGCCGGCGCCGGCCTGGCGTGGTGGCGGCTGTCGCCCGGCCCGGTGGATGACCAGGCCGCGGCGGCGCTGTGGTCGCTCAGCTTCACCCAGCCGGACGGCGGCGAGCTCCAGATGGCCGGCCTGCGCGGCCAGCCGCTGGTGCTCAACTTCTGGGCCACCTGGTGCCCGCCATGTGTGAAGGAGCTGCCGCAGATCGACCGCTTCCACACCGACTTCCGGGCCGCCGGCTGGCGCGTGGTGGGCCTGGCGGTGGATGGGCCCACCTCCGTGCGCGAGTTCCTGCGCAAGCAGCCGCTGGGGTTCCCCATCGGGCTGGCGGGGCTGGAAGGCACCGACCTGTCCAAGCGGCTGGGCAACACGGCCGGTGCGCTGCCGTTCACCGTGGTGTTTGGCCGCGATGGCCGGCCGCTTCATCGCAAGCTGGGCGAGACCAGCTACGAGGAATTGGCCTCCTGGGCCCGCTCCGCGGGCTGAAGCCCTAACAGCCTTCTAATTTTTGTCAACACCGGGTAACGGCGGATAAACCGCGTAGAGTTCGCTCCCCGCGCCCTGCTCGCAATTATTCGCGGACCTGTTGTTCCGCTGCGACGCCAGGGTGGACGAAACGCCGGTGATGCCGGCCACTTCGCCGCAAAACTTGACTTGATCGCGCGTGATGCCGGGTGCTGCCCGCTTCGTGTGCAGGAGAACGAACAATGGATCTGCGCAAGCTCAAAACGCTCATCGACCTCGTGTCGGAATCGAACATCTCCGAGCTCGAGATCACCGAGGCCGATGGCAAGGTGCGCATCGTCAAGGCCGATCCCCAGGCCGCGCCGCAGGCCTACGCACCGGCTCCCGCGCCGCTGCAGCAGGCACCGGCGCCGCTGGCCGCTGCCGCCTCGGCAGCCGCGCCGGCGGTGGAGGCACCGGCCGAGCCCAGCGGCCACATCGTCAAGTCGCCGATGGTGGGCACGTTCTATGCGGCGTCCAGCCCGGGTGCCAAGCCGCTGGCCGAGGTGGGCCAGGCCGTCAAGGAAGGCGAGCCGCTGTGCATCATCGAGGCGATGAAGATCATGAACGAGATCGAAGCCGACAAGAGCGGCACCGTCACCAAGATCCTGGTGGACAACGGCCAGGCGGTCGAATTCGGCCAGCCGCTGTTCATCATCGAGTGAGGCCGGCCTCGTGTTCAAGAAACTGCTGATCGCCAACCGCGGCGAGATCGCCCTGCGCATCCAGCGCGCCTGCCGCGAGATGGGCGTCAAGTCGGTCGTGGTGTATTCCGAGGCCGACCGCGACGCCAAGTACGTGAAGCTGGCCGACGAGGCGGTGTGCATCGGCCCGGCGCCGTCGGCGCAGAGCTACCTCAACATGCCGGCCATCATCTCCACCGCGGAGGTGACCGACGCCGAGGCCATCCACCCCGGCTACGGCTTCCTGTCCGAGAACGCCGACTTCGCCGAGCGCGTGGAGAAGAGCGGCTTCGTCTTCATCGGGCCGACGCCCGAATCCATCCGCATCATGGGCGACAAGGTCTCGGCCAAGCAGGCCATGATCAAGTCGGGCGTGCCCTGCGTGCCGGGCTCGGAGGGCGCGCTGCCCGACGACCCGAAGGAGATCATCCGCACCGCCCGCGCCATCGGCTACCCGGTGATCATCAAGGCCGCCGGCGGCGGCGGTGGCCGCGGCATGCGCGTGGTGCACACCGAGGCAGCGCTGCTGCATGCGGTACAGACCACCAAGGCCGAGGCCGGTGCCGCCTTCGGCAACCCGGCGGTGTACATGGAGAAGTTCCTCCAGAACCCGCGCCACATCGAGATCCAGGTGATGGCCGACTCGCACCGCAATGCGGTGTGGCTGGGCGAGCGCGACTGCTCCATGCAGCGCCGCCACCAGAAGATCATCGAGGAAGCGCCGGCGCCGGGCATCCCGCGCCGGGTGATCGAACGCATCGGCGACCGCTGCGCCGCCGCCTGCAAGAAGATCGGCTACCGCGGTGCCGGCACCTTCGAGTTCCTGTACGAGAACGGCGAGTTCTACTTCATCGAGATGAACACCCGGGTGCAGGTGGAGCATCCGGTGACCGAGATGGTCAGCGGCATCGACATCGTGCAGATGCAGATCCGCGTGGCCGCCGGCGAGAAGCTGCCCTTTGCGCAGCGCCAGATCCAGCAGCGCGGCCATGCGATCGAGGTGCGGGTGAATGCCGAGAACCCGTACACCTTCGTGCCCTCGCCGGGCCGCATCACGATGTGGCATCCGCCGGGCGGCCCGGGCGTGCGGGTGGACTCGCACATCTACTCGAACTACTTCGTGCCGCCGAACTACGACTCGATGGTGGGCAAGATCATCGTGCACGGCGACACCCGCGAGCAGGCCCTGGCCCGCATGCGCACCGCGCTGGACGAGACGGTGGTCGAAGGCATCCAGACCAACATCCCGCTGCACCGCGAGCTGATGGTGGACGCCAAGTTCATCGAAGGCGGCACCAGCATCCATTACCTCGAAGGCTGGCTCGCCCAACACAAGAGATGATGTCCGCCCCCACGCTCACGGCTTCGCCGCTTCGTTGCCCCGCGAGGCGGCTCGGCATCGGCTGCGGAGGCCCGCATGTTTGAGCTGGTGCTGCGCGCGCCGGAGCCGCTGGTCGAGGCGGTGTCCGATGCCTTGATGCTCGAGCTGGACGCGCTGTCGGTCTCGGTGGAAGACGCCGATGCGGACAGCGACGCCGAGCAGGCCCTGTTCGGCGAACCGGGCATGCCGGCTCCCAAGGCCGGCTGGCAGCGCTCCACGCTGCGCGCGCTGTTCGCCGAAGAGGCACAGGCCACCGAGGCCGCCACGCTGCTGCTGGCCCAGGACTGGGCCGCCGATGTGGCGATGCAGGGCCTGCAGCCGGTGCCGGAGCAGGACTGGGTGCGGCTGACGCAATCGCAGTTCGCGCCGGTGGAGATCACGCCCGACTTCTGGATCGTACCCACCTGGCATGAGCCGCCCGCCGCCGCCCGGCAGGTCATCCGGCTCGACCCTGGCCTGGCCTTCGGCACCGGCACTCACCCCACCACCCGCATGTGCCTGCGCTGGATCGCCCGCCAGGCGGCCGGGCGCGGCGCCGGCTGGTCGCGGGTGCTGGACTACGGCTGCGGCTCCGGCATCCTGGCCATCGGCGCGGCGCTGCACGGCGGCCAGGCCATCGACGCGGTGGACATCGACCCCGCGGCCGTCACTTCCACCCTGGCCAATGCCCAGGCCAACGGCGTCACGCTGCACGCTGGGCTGCCCGACGCGGCCGGCGGGCACTACCCGCTGGTGCTGGCCAACATCCTGGCCACGCCGCTGAAGCTGCTGGCGCCGCTGCTGTGCGGCCATGTGGCCCCCGGCGGCGACCTGGTGCTGGCCGGCATCCTGGAACGCCAGGCCGAGGAACTGACGGCCGCCTACGCACCCTGGTGCGAGCTGGCGGTGCACGACCGCGAGGACGGCTGGGTGCTCATGACCGCCCGCTTCGCACCATGAGCCTGGCCACCCGCTGCGCCCAGTGCGGCACGGTGTTCCGCGTGGTCGAGGACCAGCTCAAGGTCTCCGAGGGCTGGGTGCGCTGCGGCCGCTGCGAGGCGGTGTTCAATGCGCTGGAGTCGCTGTTCGACCTCGAACAGGAGACGCCCCCGCCCTGGCCGGGCGCGCCCGATGGTGAACCGCCTGCCCCGCAGGCGCCGCAGGAGCCCCTGCCGGCGCCGCGTGCCGGCGCGCTGGGCCCCCTGGAGCCGCCGCCATTCGAGCCGTCCGACCTGCCCGGCGACGACCTGCCCGCTTCCGCCCGGCTGGACCACCGTCCGCTGCTGCACCAGCCCGACGACGAACCCGACGACGGCCGCCGCCTGGACCCGCGCTTCCAGCCCACGCAGGCGCCGCAGGAATTCTCGGACGACGAGCCGGACGACGAGCCCTTCCGTGCCCGCTCGGCCCCGCTGCCGATGCGCGAATCGCCGCCCGACCTGGTGCCGCCGCCGGCCGCCCGACCGGCCGCCGCCTGGGCCGATCCGGCGCCGGTGCCGCCGGCGGCCGCCGCCGCGGCCCCGGCCCGGCCTGCCACGCCCGAGTTCATGCGCCGCCCGTCGCCGCGACAGGCCGGCCTGTGGCAGCGCCCCGGCGTGCGCGGGCTGCTGGTGCTGGCCGCGGTGCTGCTGGCGCTGCTGCTGCTGGCCCAGATCGGCCTGCGCTGGCGCGATGCGCTGGCCGCCCGCTGGCCGGAATCGGCGCCGGTGCTGCATGCGCTGTGCGGCCTGGCCAGCTGCCAGGTGGAGCCGCTGCGCCGGGTGGACAGCCTGGCCGTGGACAGCAGCGGCCTGGTCAAGCTGGAAGGCCATGCCAACAGCTACGAGTTCAACGCCACGCTGCGCAACAACGACCGCGTGCCGGTGATGCTGCCCGCCTTCGAGCTCACGCTCACCGATGCGCAGGGTCAGGTGGTCAGCCGCAAGGTGCTGAGCGCTGCCGCCATGGGCGCCAGCGGCAACACCCTGGCGGCCGGCAGCACGCTCAAGCTGCAGGGCGTGCTGGCTGGCGGCGAGCGCAAGCTCACCGGCTACACCGTCGAGATCTTCTACCCCTGATCCCTTCGCCCTCTCTTCTCCAGGAGCCTCCATGGCCGCCCTCATCTGCGGATCGCTTGCGTTCGACACGATCACCAACTTCCCGGGCCGCTTTGCGCAGCAGATCCTGCCGGAGCAGGTCCACATCCTGAACGTCAGCTTCCTGGTGCCCACGCTGCGCAAGGAGTACGGCGGCTGCGCCGGCAACATCGGCTACACCCTGCGGGCGCTGGGTGGCGACGCTGTGGTGATGGCCGCGGTGGGCAGCGACGGCAAGGACTATGTGGAGCGGCTGCAAGGCCTGGGCATCGACGTGTCCTGCATCCACACCGACGCCGGCAGCTACACCGCGCAGGGCATGTGCATCACCGACCAGGACAACAACCAGATCTGGGCCTTTCACCCCGGTGCGATGAGCCTGGCCCACCTGACCGAAGTGCCTGCGCGCAGCGACCTGAAGATCGGCATCATCGCCCCCGACGGCCGCGACGCGATGCTGGTGCATGCGCAGCAGATGCATGCGGCCGGCATCCCCTTCGTGTTCGACCCGGGCCAGGGCCTGCCGATGTTCGACGGCGCCGAGCTGCGCCGCTTCGTCGAGCAGGCCACCTGGGTGACCGTCAACGACTACGAAGCCCGCATGCTGTGCGAACGCATGGGCACCGACATCGAGGCGCTCTCGCGCTCGCACCTGAAGGGCTTGGTGGTCACGCTGGCCGACCAGGGCTGCGAGGTGTGGCAGCAGGGCCAGCGCACGCTGGTGCCCGGCGTGAAGGCCAGCGACGTGCTCGACCCCACCGGCTGCGGCGACGCCTTCCGCGGCGGCCTGCTTTACGGCCTGGAACGAGGCTGGGAGCTGTCCCGCTGCGCGGCGCTGGGCAACCGCCTGGGTGCGCTGAAGATCGCCAGCCGCGGCGGCCAGAACCACCAGGTGGATCCGGCCATCCTGGAGGGCTGAAGCGCCCCACAAAAGAAAAGCCCGGCACCAGGCCGGGCTTCATGTCGTCAGAAGACGATCAGGGCTTGTTGCCGGTCGGGAAGGGCCAGGCTGCCGCCGGGCTCAACGCCGTCTTCGCCGCAGGGGCCGCAGGGGCACTGGGGGTCGGCGCCTTCTTCGCGGCCTTCTTCGCAGCAGCCTTCTTGGCCGGGGCAGCGGCCGCCTTCTTGGCCGGCGTGGACGACGAGGTCTTCTTCGCAGCCGCCTTCTTGGCCGGTGCGGAAGCCTTCTTCGCCGGCGCGGCGGCCTTCTTGGCAGCCGCCTTCTTCGCCGGAGCCGCCGCCTTCTTGGCCGGTGCCGCCGACTTCTTCGCCGCGGCCTTCTTCGCCGGAGCTGCCGCCTTCTTGGCCGGCGCCGCTGCCTTCTTGGCGGCAGCCTTCTTCGCCGGTGCAGCGGCCTTCTTCGCCGGCGCCGCCTTCTTGGCCGGTGCCGCCTTCTTCGCGGGCGCCGCCTTCTTGGCCGGTGCCGCGGCCTTCTTCGCCGGGGCCTTCTTGGCCGGTGCGGCCTTCTTCGCAGTTGCCATTTCAATCTCCTTGATCAAGTTGCAAACAGCACCCTGCCGCTCGAGTTACAGCAAGGTGGCCCACCGTCCGTGGTCTTCCGGCGTAGCGCCGGCTGCCTCGGTACGGTGAACGGGGTGGCGACCCGGGAGCCCGGCTTCTATGGCCTGGCTTCTCGTGCCGCGGATCTTGATCTCTTCACACCAGGGAGCTGTCTGCTGCTCGTCAAAGCGGCGTTCAGTCCCAGCTCAGTGCGCCACCGGATTGGTACTCGATGACGCGGGTTTCGAAAAAGTTGCGCTCCTTCTTCAGGTCGATCATCTCGCTCATCCACGGGAACGGGTTCTCCTCGTTCGGGAAGAGCGGGTCGAGGCCGATCTGCGTGGCCCGCCGGTTGGCGATGTAGCGCAGGTAGCCCTTGAACATGGACGCGTTCAGACCCAGCACGCCACGCGGCATGGTGTCTTCGGCATAGCGGTATTCGAGGTCGACGGCCTTCAGGAACAGCGCCGTGATCTCGGCCTTGAACTCCGCCGTCCAGAGGTGCGGGTTCTCGAGCTTGAGCTGGTTGATGAGGTCGATGCCGAAGTTGCAGTGCATCGACTCGTCGCGAAGGATGTACTGGTACTGCTCGGCCGCGCCCGTCATCTTGTTCTGCCGGCCCAGCGCAAGGATCTGCGTGAAGCCGACGTAGAAGAACAGGCCCTCCATCAGGCAGGCGAAGACGATCAGGCTCTTGAGCAGGGTCTGGTCGTTCTCGGGCGTGCCGGTGTGGAAGTTGGGGTCCATGATCGCGCCGATGAAGGGGATCAGGAACTCGTCCTTGTCGCGGATCGACTTCACCTCGTTGTAGGCGTTGAAGATCTCGCTCTCGTCGAGCCCGAGCGACTCGACGATGTACTGGTAGGCGTGCGTGTGGATCGCTTCCTCGAACGCCTGGCGCAGCAGAAACTGGCGGCACTCGGGCGCCGTGATGTGGCGATAGGTGCCCAGCACGATGTTGTTGGCGGCCAGCGAATCGGCCGTCACGAAGAAGCCGAGGTTGCGCTTGATGATGCGGCGCTCGTCGTCCGTCAGGCCGTTGGGGTCCTTCCAGGTCGCGATGTCGCGCGACATGTTCACCTCTTGCGGCATCCAGTGGTTGGCACAGGTGGCGAGGTACTTCTCCCAAGCCCACTTGTACTTGAACGGGACGAGCTGGTTGACATCCGTCTGGCCATTGATGATCCGCTTGTCGGCCACGTTGACGCGGCGCGTGCTGTGTTGAACAGCGGCGGCAATCGATGTGCCTGCGGGGACGGTGGCAGCCGCGACGGCGGGGGCTGCAGCGGGCATGGACTGCGCGGTTTGCAGGGCCGGTGAAGCCGTCGTCGCGCGAGTCGTTTGGGGCTTCGCGTCAACAGTGTGGGGGGCTCTTTCAGGAGCCTTGGCTTCGACCGGTTTGTCTTCTTCCCAGACCAGCATGTATGTACATCCTCAGGTGTTGAAATTATCCGAGTGTTGTGTTCAAACACCAAGCACTTATTGACATCAATGCGATGTCGATGTTGCCGCATTGCATCGACAACATCGCATCGCAGACGGCATCACTGGCAGGCTTCGCAGCCGGGGTCGTCGATGCTGCAGAACTTGATGTCGGTGGCCGGCTCGGCGGCCGCTTGTGCGGCACGGGCCTGGGCTGCAGCGGCATCGATGGCCGACATGCCGCCACCGCTCACATGCGCACCATGCGAGCTGTTGGCACCCGAGCTCACCGAGTTCATCGCACCGGCCTTGACCGTCGACTTCTCCGCATGCGTGGCACCCATGGTGCGCAGGTAGTAGGTGGTCTTGAGGCCGCGGATCCAAGCGAGCTTGTAGGTCTCGTCGAGCTTCTTGCCCGAGGCACCGGCCATGTAGATGTTGAGGCTCTGCGCCTGGTCGATCCACTTCTGGCGGCGGGCCGCGGCTTCCACCAGCCACTGCGTCTCCACCTCGAAGGCGGTGGCGTACAGCTGCTTCAGGTCTTCAGGCACGCGGTCGATGCGGCGCAGCGAACCATCGAAGTGCTTGAGGTCCATCACCATCACGTCGTCCCACAGGCCCAGCTTCTTCAGGTCCTGCACGAGGTACTCGTTGATGACGGTGAACTCGCCAGACAGGTTGGACTTGACCGACAGGTTGCCGAAGCAGGGCTCGATCGATGCATCCACGCCCACGATGTTGGAGATGGTGGCCGTGGGCGCGATGGCCACGCAGTTGCTGTTGCGCATGCCGTGCTCGGCGATGCGGGCACGCAGCGCGTCCCAGTCCAGCGTGGCGGCGGTGTCGGCTTCCACGTAGCCGCCACGCTCCTCGGCCAGCAGCTTCAGTGAATCGAGCGGCAGCACGCCACGGTCCCACAGCGAGCCGCGGTAGCTGGAGTAGCGGCCACGCTCGGCGGCCAGGTCGGTCGAGGCCCAGTAGGCGTGGTAGCACACGGCTTCCATCGAACGGTCGGCGAACTCCACCGCGGCCTGGCTGGCGTAGGGCGTGCGCAGCTGGTACAGCGCGTCCTGGAAGCCCATGATGCCCAGGCCCACCGGACGATGCCGCAGGTTGGAGTCACGCGCCTTCTTGACGGCGTAGTAGTTGATGTCGATCACGTTGTCGAGCATGCGCATCGCGGTGGACACGGTGCGCTTCAACTTGTCGTGGTCGATCGCGCCGTCCTTCAGGTGCTGCGCCAGGTTCACCGAGCCGAGGTTGCACACGGCGATCTCGGAGTCGCTGGTGTTCAGCGTGATCTCGGTGCACAGGTTGGACGAGTGCACCACACCCACGTGCTGCTGCGGCGAGCGCACGTTGCAGGCGTCCTTGAAGGTGATCCAGGGGTGGCCGGTCTCGAACAGCATCGAGAGCATCTTGCGCCACAGGTCCTTGGCGGGCATGCGGCGGAACAGCTTGATCTCGCCGCGGTCGGCCTTGGCCTCGTAGGCGACATAGGCCTCCTCGAACGCCTTGCCGATCTTGTCGTGCAGGTCGGGGCAGGTGGAGGGCGAGAACAGCGTCCACTCGCCGCCTTCCATCACGCGCTTCATGAACAGGTCGGGAATCCAGTTCGCCGTGTTCATGTCGTGGGTGCGGCGGCGGTCGTCGCCGGTGTTCTTGCGCAGCTCCAGGAATTCCTCGATGTCGAGGTGCCAGGTCTCCAGGTAGGCGCACACCGCGCCCTTGCGCTTGCCGCCCTGGTTCACCGCCACCGCGGTGTCGTTGACCACCTTCAGGAACGGCACCACGCCCTGGCTCTTGCCGTTGGTGCCCTTGATGTAGGAGCCCAGCGCACGCACGTTGGTCCAGTCGTTGCCCAGGCCGCCGGCGAACTTGCTCAGCAGCGCGTTTTCCTTCAGCGCCTCGTAGATGCCGTCGAGGTCGTCGGCCACGGTCGTGAGGTAGCAACTCGACAGCTGCGAGCGGCGGGTGCCGGCATTGAACAGCGTGGGCGTGCTCGACATGAAGTCGAAGGTCGACAGCACGTTGTAGAACTCGATCGCACGCGCCTCGCGGTCGATCTCATTGAGCGACAGCCCCATGGCCACGCGCATGAAGAAGGCCTGCGGCAGCTCGATGCGGGTCTCGTTGACATGCAGGAAGTAGCGGTCGTACAGCGTCTGCAGGCCGAGGTAGTCGAACTGCAGGTCGCGGTCGGCGTTCAGCGCCGCACCCAGGCGGGCCAGGTCGAACTGCATCAGCTTCTCGTCCAGCAGCTCGGCCTGCACGCCCTTCTTGATGAAGGTGGGGAAGTACTCGGCGTACTGCGTGGCCATGTCGGCATGCATCGCCTCGAAGCCCAGCACTTCCTTGCGGATGGTGTGCAGCAGCAGGCGGGCGGTGGCGCGGGTGTAGCCGGGGTCCTTCTCGATCAGCGTGCGGGCGGCCAGGATGGCGGCCTTGTGCACCTCTTCGATCGGCACGCCGTCGTACAGGTTGCGGCGCGTCTCGGCCAGGATGGGCTCGGGGCGGATGTCAGCGCCCAGGTTGGCGCAGGCCGATTCGATCAGCAGCTGCAGGCGGGCATCGTCCAGCGGCGTGCGCACGCCGTTCTCGGTCACGAAGAACTGGTGCGGCGAGGCGGCCTCGGCCGGCGCCACCTGGCGCGCACGCTCCTGCGAACGGCGCTCGCGGTACAGCACGTAGGCCCGCGCCACTTCATGGTGGCCGCCGCGCATCAGGCCCAGCTCGACCTGGTCCTGCACGTCCTCGATGTGGAAGGTGCCACCGCCAGGGCGCGAGCGCAGCAGCGCGCGCACCACGTTCTCGGTCAGGCCGTCGACCGTCTCGCGCACGCTGGCCGAGGCTGCGCCCTGGGTGCCGTGCACGGCCAGGAAGGCCTTCATGAGCGCCACCGCGATCTTGTTGGGCTCGAAGGACACGACGGCGCCGTTGCGCCGCAGGATCTGGTAGCCCTGGTAGGCCGGCGCGGCGGCGCTGGCGGCGGTGGGGCGGGAGGTCGTCGGCAACACCGGGGACGACGCCGGAGTACTGGCTGTAGCGTGCATGGAGCGCTTCTCCTGACTGGGTGTTAGAAAGAATCGGTGCAGAAAAATCGGGCAAAAAGGCTGCCGGGCCAGGCGCTGGAAGAGCCTTGCCGGCGGACCGTTGTGCGGAGGAAATAGCTGCTGGAAAGAGGCTGCGCGAAGCGGCGACCGGGCGGCTTGACGGGCCGCGGATCAACCGTGCAGTGGCTCTAGGATAGCACTAGATCTAGTGTTTGCCAGCGCCGCGAACACTAGCCGTGGGGCTGTTGCATCTCGAGCGAAAGTGGCGGTGGCCAGTGGAGTTTCACCCCTTGACTGCGCACCGTTTCCTCGGCCAGGGTCCAGTCGAAGGCGGCGCCGGGGTCGTGCTTGCGGCCCGGGGCCACGTGCTCATGGCCGGCCACGTCCACCAGCGGATAGGCCGCGGCCAGCGCCGCCACCAGCGGCCCCAGCGCCGCGTACTGCGCGGGCTCGAACGCCGTGCCTTCCAGGCCTTCGAACTCGATGCCGATGGAGAAGTCGTTGCAGTTGGCCCGGCCGCGCCAGGCCGATTGGCCGGCATGCCACGCGCGCCGGTCGCAGGACACGAACTGCAGAACCTCGCCACCGCGCCGGATGACGAAATGCGCCGAAACCTGTGCCCCGCGGATCTGCTCGAAGTACGGATGCGCGGCCCAGTCCAGGGTGTTGATGAACAGGCGCTCGATCTCGTCGCCGCCATACACCCCCGGCGGCAGGCTGATGGAATGCAGCACCAGCAGCGTGACGGCCGCCCCATCCGGCCGCGGCCCGTGGTTGGGCGACGCCACGGGCCGGGCGGCGGGCCACCAGCCGGCGGCCAGCGGCTGCCGGTCGACAGGCAGGGGCTCAGGCATCGGCCGTGGCATCGCCGCTGCCATCGCCCACATGCACGCCCAGCCGCGCCATGCGGTAGCGCATCTGCCGCAGCGACAGGCCCAGGCTGGCGCCCGCGGCGGTGCGGTTGTAGCGGTGGCGCTCCAGCGCACGGGCCAGGATGTCACGCTCCACGTCGTCCAGGTAGGCGGCCAGGTCGGTGGGCAGCGGCGCATCGGTGCGCAGGCCGCCGGCCGGCGCCGCCGGCGGGCCGTCGAGCGAATGGTCGGCCGATTCGGTCTCGGCGAAGGCGGCATCCGGCAGGCCGAGGTCCAGCCGGCCGATGAGGTCGCTGCCCGACATGGCCACCGCACGCTGCAGCAGGTTCTCCAGCTCCCGCACGTTGCCGGGGAAGGCATAGCGCGCCAGGTGCTCGAAGGCATCGTCGCTGAGCTGCGGCGGTGGCGTCACGCCCGCATCGCGCGCGATGCGTTCCAGCACCGCGGCGCAGATGGGACGCAGGTCGTCCAGCCGCTCGCGCAGCGGCGGCACGCGGATCTGGATCACGTTCAGGCGATAGAACAGGTCCTGGCGGAAGCGGCCGCCCTGCACCTCGGCCGCCAGGTCCTTGTGGGTGGCGCTGACGATGCGCACGTTGACCTGGGCCTCGTTCACCGCACCCACCGGCCGCACCGCACGCTCCTGGATCACGCGCAGCAGCTTGCTCTGCATCGACAGCGGCAGGTCGCCGATCTCGTCGAGGAACAGCGTGCCGCCATGCGCGGCCTGGAAGAAGCCTTCGCGGTCCTCGGCGGCGCCGGTGAACGCGCCCTTGCGGTAGCCGAAGAACTCGGCCTCCAGCAGTTGCTCCGGGATGGCGCCGCAGTTCACCGCGATGAACGGGCCCTCGGCACGCGAGCTCACCTTGTGGATGGCCCGGGCCACCAGTTCCTTGCCGGTGCCCGACTCGCCCTGCACCAGCACCGGCGCCATGCTGCGCGACACCTTCTCGATCAGCGAGCGCACCTGCTGCATCGCGCCCGAGGTGCCCACCAGCCGTGCCAGCGCGGCCGACACCGGTGCCGGCTCGGCCGGCGGTATCGGCATGGCCGCCCCACGCGCGGACATCGGCGCCGACGAAGGCGCGGGCGCGGGGGCCGGCCGCAACCGCGGCGGCGCACTGGCGGCCGGCGGCTCGAACGCGGCCGAGGGCAGGCTGGAAGGCACCACCGTGGGCAGCGGCTGGCCGCTGCGGCCCAGCGCCGAGGCCACCACGGCACGGAACTGCCGCAGGTCCACCGGCTTGGTCAGGTAGTCGTAGGCGCCGGCCTTCAGGGCCTCCACCGCGTTCTCGGCGGAACCATAGGCGGTGATCACGATGGCCTTCTCCGGCCGGCCCTGCTGCTCGATGTGGCGCAGCAAATCGAGCCCGCTGCCGTCGGGCAGCCGCATGTCGGTGATCACCGCGCTGTAGCGGCGGCCGGCCAGCAGGGCCAGCGCGTCGTCGACCGAACCGGCGGTCTCCACGTCGTAGCCCTCGCGGATGAGCGTGAGCTCGTACAGCGTGCGCAGGTCGGGCTCGTCATCGACGACGAGCAGGCTGAAGGGCGTGGCGGTCGTCATGGCAGCGGCGCGGTGGGGGGTGACGGCAGCGAGCGGGATGGTCACCGAGAACTCGTTGCGCAAGGGCTGGTCGGCGGGCCGCAGCTGGTAGTCGATGCTGGCGCCGTACCGCTCGCACAGCTCGCGGCAAATATACAAGCCGAGGCCGGTGCCCCGGCTGCGGGTGGAGAAGAAGGGCTCGAAGAGATGGCGCTCCACGTCCGGCGGGATGGGCGGGCCGTCGCTGGCCACATGCAGCCGCGCGTGGCCGGATGCTTCGCGGGCCAGCACCACGCGGATGGCGCCCGGCGCGGCGCTGGCATGGCGGTGCGCGTTGTCCAGCAGGTTGACCAGCACGCGGCGCAGGTGGTCGGGGTCGAAGCGCACGAACATCGGCTCCGGCGTGTCCAGCATCGGCGCGGCCAGCTGCACCTGCAGCCGGCTGCTGGGGCCGAACTCCAGCTGCTCGGCACGCGCCCATTCGGCGATCACCGAGGCCACCTCGCCGCCCAGGTCGATCAGCCGGGCGCTCGGTGCGGCGCCGGGGGCCACCTCCAGCACGTCGTCCACGATGCGCTTGAGCCGCTCCACGTTGTCGGCCACGATGCGTGTGAGCCGCTGCTGGTCGGGCGCCTCGGCATCCTCCTCCATCAGCGCATTGGCCTGCGCGATGGCCGCCAGCGGATTGCGGATCTCGTGTGCGATGCCGGCCGACACCCGGCCCATCGCGGCCAGCTTCTCCTGCCGGGTGCGGGCCTGCACGCTGCGCAGGTCTTCCAGGAACAGCACGCACAGTTCCTCGCCGGCGCCGCGGCCGGGGACGGCCAGGCGGTCCTCGGCGCGGCGGCCGGTGAAGCGCGCGCGCAGGCGCAACTGGCGCTGGCCGCCAGGGCCGAAGTCGAGGACGGCCTCGCGCTGCCCGTCGCCCCAGCCCCCGGCCTCGAAGGCGTCGGACACCGCCGCCGCCAGCGCCTGCCAGGCCGGCACCTGGGGCAGCTCGAACGGCGCGGCCGGTGCAAGGCCCTCGTCGGCCAGCAGCCGGCGTGCGGCCGGGTTGGCGGCACGCACCCGCATGCGGCGGTCGATCACCAGCACGCCATCGGCCATCTGCTCGATCACCAGCCGGTTGAGCTGCGCCTGCTGGCGCGCCAGCTCCAGGCTGCCGCGGGCGGCGGCTTCCTCGCGCGCCAGGCGGCTGGCCAGTTCGCCGGCCAGCAGCGCGATGACGAACAGGCCGATGCCGGCCAGGCCGGCCTGCATCATCAGCACCGCCAGGTCGCCGCCGGCCAGCGTGCCGCGCCAGGCACCGGCCAGCAGCACCAGGGCCGCGGCCGCAGCGGTGGCCAGCGAGGTGAGCCGCGGCGTGAGCACCGCGGCCATCAGCACCGGCAGCACCAGCAGGGCCACGTAGTTGAAGCCCGACGCCGGGTCCAGCAGGTGCAGGCTGGAGAACACCACCACGTCCACCACGATGGTGGCCGCCACCGCCGGCGTGGACAGCGACGGCCCGGCGCCCGCATCGCGGAAGCGCGGCAGCAGCCACAGCAGCAGCGCCTGCGCGGCATAGGCCAGCGCCAGGCTCAGGGCCGGCAGCAGCGCCCGCAGGCCCAGCACGCTGCCGGCGCCCTGCGCCAGCAGCAGCGCCAGCCCGATGACCGCACGCGCGCCCAGGAACAGGCGGTAGAAGCGCTGGAACGCAGGCTGCGCGGTGCCGGCGTCGGCACGGCGTCCCGGGCCGCTGCGCGCAGCGGGTTCGGGCGCCGCAGCAAAGCTGCCCAGCCAGGCCTGGGTGGGCTCGGCGCCGCGGTCGGTCACGCGGCGGCCGCTGCGCCTGCGCTCGGCGGCCTGCGGCTCGGCGTGGCCGGGCGCCGGCGTCACCCGGGCGGTCCCGCGTCGCGGTGCGCGGGGCTGCAGAACAGCTCGCCGCCGGGCCCGGGCAGAGCCTCGCTGCGCGGCAGGTGCAGGCCGCAGCGCTCGCAGGCCACGATGCCTTCGATGCGCGGCGCCGGCGGCGGCTTGGCAGGCGGCGGCGGTGGCGGCGCGGCGCGCTTGCGCGACATCACATAGAGCACCAGCGCCACGATGAGCAACAGCACCACGTACTTCATGACAGCCGGCCCAGCAGCACTTCCAGCACAAAGCGCGATCCGATGTAGGCCAGTAGCAGCAGCGCCGCGCCCACGTACAGCCAGCGGGTGGCGTGTCGGCCGCGCCAGCCGCGCAGGTGGCGGCCGACCATCAGCACCGCCACCGTGCCCCAGCCCAGCAGCGAGAACACTGTCTTGTGGTCCCAGCGCCAGGGCGCCGGGCCCTGCAGCGTGCTGCCGATGCCCAGCAGCAGCGCGGCACTGAGCACCACGAAGCCGGCATCGACGAAGCGGAAGGTCAGCCGCTCCAGCCGCATCAACGGCAGGCCCAGCGGCGCCGGCAGCACGCCGCCCGGGGCCGGCGGCGGGCGGCCGGCACGCGGGCGCATCTGGCGCTCGGCCGCGTCCAGCAGCGTGGCATGCAGCACCGCCGCACCGAACAGGCCGTACGAGGCCACGCCCAGCAGCCAGTGCAGCGGCACCCAGGGCGAGCCCACATGCACCTGCACGTCGCCCGGGAACACCAGCGTCAGCAGCACCACCGCGCTGCCGGCCACCGCCAACAGGCGCCGCACGCCCGGCAGCGGCACGAAGCGGCTCTCCACCGCATGCATGGCCAGCACCAGCCACACCGTCACCGAGAGTGCGGGCGCGAAGCCGAAGCGGGTGCCGCGCTGAGCCTCGCCCAGGCCGCCGATGTCCACCACCAGCGCCAGGCCGTGCGCCACCCAGGCCGCGGCCAGGGCACCGGCAGGCCAGCGCGAGCGGGCTTCGATGGGCCAGGTGGCCGCCGCATAGCCCACGAGCGCCAGCAGCCCGAGCACCCATGCGACCAGGGTTGCCATGTCGGTGGAACCTGACAGGGAATTCATGATGGAAAGTGTACGTTCGCCCCACGGCACCGCCGGGCGGGGTGCTCCAGGCGCGCGCACACCGCCTGCTAGGATTTGCGCCCCCTTGCCGCGCCCGCGGCCCTGCCTCCTTCGACCCCGGAATGTCCATGGCCTCCACACTCGCCGATCGCCTGTCACAGCTCGTCAAGACGATGCGCGGCCAGGCCCGCATCACCGAAGACAACGTGAAGGACATGCTGCGCGAGGTGCGCATGGCCCTGCTGGAAGCCGACGTGGCGCTGCCCGTGGTGCGCGACTTCATCGAGCGGGTGAAGACCAAGGCGCTGGGGGCCGAGGTGGCCGGCTCGCTGAACCCGGGGCAGACGCTGGTGGGCATCGTCCACAAGGAGCTGGCCGCGACGATGGGCGAAGGCGTGTCCGACCTGGACCTGGCCACGCAGCCGCCCGCCATCATCCTGATGGCCGGCCTGCAGGGCGCCGGCAAGACCACCACCACCGCCAAGCTGGCCAAGCACCTGATCGAGAAGCGCAAGAAGAAGGTGCTGACCGTCTCCGCCGACGTGTACCGCCCTGCGGCCATCGAGCAGCTGAAGACGGTGACGCGCCAGGCCGGCGCCGAGTGGTTCGCCAGCACGCCCGACCAGAAGCCGCACGACATCGCGCTGGCCGCGCTGGACTACGCCCGCAAGCACTACTTCGACGTGCTGCTGGTGGACACCGCCGGCCGGCTGGCCATCGACGAGGCCTTGATGGCCGAGATCCGCGACCTGCATGCCACGCTCAAGCCCGTGGAGACGCTGTTCGTGGTGGACGCGATGCAGGGCCAGGACGCGATCAACACCGCCAAGGCCTTCAAGGAAGCGCTGCCGCTGACCGGCATCGTGCTGACCAAGCTCGACGGCGACTCGCGCGGCGGCGCGGCGCTGTCGGTGCGGCAGATCACCGGCGCGCCGATCAAGTTCGCCGGCGTGTCCGAGAAGATCGACGGGCTGGAGGTGTTCGACGCCGAACGCCATGCCGGCCGCGTGCTGGGCATGGGCGACATCGTCGCGCTGGTCGAGGAAGTGCAGAAGGGCGTGGACATCCAGGCCGCCCAGAAGCTGGCCACCAAGCTCAAGAGCGGCGACAACTTCGACCTCAACGACTTCCTGTCGCAGATCACCCAGATGAAGAAGATGGGCGGCCTGTCCAGCCTGATGGACAAGCTGCCCGCTCAGATGACCGCCAAGGCCGGCCAGCCCGACATGGACAAGGCCGAGCGCGAGGTGCGCCGCATGGAAGGCATCATCAACTCGATGACGCCGCTGGAGCGCCGCAAGCCCGAGCTGCTCAAGGCGAGCCGCAAGCGCCGCATCGCCGCCGGCTCGGGCGTGCACGTCCAGGAGGTCAACCGCCTGCTCAACCAGTTCGAGCAGATGCAGGGGATGATGAAGAAGATGAAGGGCGGCGGCCTCATGAAGATGATGAAGCGCATGGGCGGCATGAAGGGCATGGGCGGCCTGGGCGGCGGCGGCTTCGGGGGGCTGGGCGGCCCCCGGTGAAACGCTTGGTCACCTTTGCGCGGTTGCCCCTGGCGGGAGGGGGCGCTACGGTCCCGCCCTGTTGTAGTGGCTGCGCGAAGGTATGGACGACCCCTGGATCTGGCTGGCTGTTGGCATCGCGGGCACCCTTGCCGCTCTGGCGCCGCTGTGGCTGCGCGCGCGGCAGCGTTCCAAGGCGGCGCGCGCGCTGGACCAGCTCGACACCCTGAGCACCTGGCCGCCCGAGCCGATGCGGGTGCTGGACGTGCATGAGCGGCTGGCACTGCAGGCGCTGAACCGTGCGCTGCCGCACCACCTGATCCTGGCGGCGGTGCCGCTGGCCGGTTTCCTCAACGTGCCGCGCCGCCACTCGTACACCGAATGGCTCAAGCGCGTGGGCCACCTCAGCGTGGACCTGATGGTGTGCGACAGCTCGTCGCAGGTGGTGGCCGTGGTGTTGCTGCGCAAGCCGAACGACACGGCCAAGCGGCTGCGCCGGGCCGAGCGCATCGTGCGGGTGCTGGAAGCGGCCCGCGTGCGGGTGCTGGTGTGGCCGGCGGCCGCCCTGCCCTCGCCGGACGAGATCCGCGAATCGCTGCGGCCGGCGCCGCGGGCCGCGCCGCTGCCGGGCAGCCCGGCCAGCGCCCCCCCGGAGAGCTCGGCGGGGCGGGACATCACGCTCAACACCCCCCACCCGCCACGGCCCCGCGCATGGGCTGGGCCTGCCGGTGCCGCTGGTGGTGGAGCGCCATCCCAACACCACGCCCACCCCGGGCCGCGAGACGCCGCCATCGACCTGGTTCGACGACCTGGACCCGGCGCAGGATGGCGGGCCGCTGCGGCCCGGTTCGGTCTAGTTCAGCAGCGCCTGCGCGAACTCGCGGGCATTGAAGGTCTCCAGGTCGGCGAGCTGCTCGCCCACGCCGATGAAGTACACCACCAGCGGCCGCAGCGCCGGCTGCTTGGCGCTGCGCTCGCGCGCCCACAGCGCGATGGCCGCCAGCACGCCGCCCTTGGCCGTGCCGTCGAGCTTGGTGATGATGAGGCCGCTAACCTGCAGCGCCTCGTCGAAGGCCTTGACCTGGGCGAGCGCGTTCTGGCCTGTGTTGCCGTCCACCACCAGCAGCACCTCGTGCGGCGCATCGGGCTGGGCCTTGGCGATCACGCGACGGATCTTCTTCAGCTCCTCCATCAGGTGCAGCTGCGTGGGCAGGCGGCCGGCGGTGTCGGCGATGACCACGTCGCATTCACGCGCACGGCCGGCCACCACGGCGTCGAAGGTGACGGCGGCCGGGTCGCCGCCTTCCTGGCTGACCACCTCCACCCGGTTGCGGCCGGCCCACACCGTGAGCTGCTCGCGCGCGGCGGCGCGGAAGGTGTCGGCCGCGGCCAGCAGCACCTTCTGGTCGGCATCGGCCAGGTGACGGGTGAGCTTGCCGATGCTGGTCGTCTTGCCGGCGCCATTGACGCCCACCACCATCATCACCGTGGGCGTGGCCTCGCCGATGACGAGCGGACGCTCCAGCGGCTGCAGCAGCGCGGTGATGGCGTCTGCCAGCAGCGCCTTCACGGCCGAGGGCTCGGTGACCCCCGCTTCCTTCACCCGGCGCTTGAGATCGTCCAGCAGCCACTGCGTGGCCTTGACGCCTGCATCGGCCATCAGCAGCGCGCTTTCAAGTTCCTCGTACAGCGCATCGTCGATCTTGGTGCCCGAGAACACCATCGCGATGCTGGAGCCGGTCTTGCGCAGGCCCTGGCTGAGCTTGCTGACCCACTCGGTGCGCTCCATCGGCGCGTCGATGTTCGCCATCGCGCCGCGCAGGTCGGCATACACCGGCGGCGCACCGGCCGGTGCCGGAGCCGGGCCCGGCCGCGGCGGTGCCACGGGTGCGGCCGGCGGCGTGGCAGTGAAGGCGCTGGCGGCCGGCGCGGCAGGGACCTGCGGGACGACCGCAGGCCGCGGGGCAGGTGCAGGCACCGGTGCCGGCGGCGGCCGCAGCGTGCGGATGTCCACGCCCGGGGGTGCCCACACGGGCGGTGCGGCGGGCGCCGGAGCGGGCGGCCCGGGCCGCGGGGCCGGGGCAGCCACCGGTGATGCGGCCGGCGCGGGGAGCGGGGCCGGCGCCTGCACGGGCGCGGGGGCCGGAGGCAGCGTTCGCAGGTCGACCGCGGGCGGCCCGGGCGGCGGCGGCGGAGGCTTTTTCTTGAAGAAACTGAACATCCGCAGATTGTGGCGCGGGATGCTGGACACGCCAGAAATTTTGTCGCTATACTGCGCGGCTCTGAGGCGCTTTAGCTCAGCCGGTTAGAGCGACGGAATCATAATCCGCAGGTCCGGGGTTCGAATCCCTGAAGCGCCACCAAACTCGAGAAGCCCGCTACCGCAAGGTCAGCGGGCATTTTCTTGACCTCGCCGCCTTCGGCCCGCAGGCGATAATCGCGGGCTCCACGCACGGCGCGCAATCCCGCCCGCCGGCACAGCCCCTGGATCCACACCATGACCCGCTGTGTTGCCGTCGGCCTGCTGGCCGCGGCCTTGGCACTGCCCGCCTTCGGCCAGGCGGTGCAGCGCAAGTTTCCCGCGAATGCCCTGCGCGGCGAGCTGCAGATCACGCAGCCGCCCGAGGTGCTGCTGAACGGCCGCGCTGCCACGCTGGCGCCGGGCGCCCGCATCCGCGGCGACAACAACATGATCCAGCTCTCGGGCAGCCTGACCGGCCCGAAGTACGTCGTGAACTACACGCGCGACGGCCTGGGCATGGTCAAGGACGTGTGGATCCTCACCGCCGAAGAACGCGCGATGAAGCCGTGGCCGGTCAACGACCAGCAACTGGCCACCTGGTTCTTCAACCCCGACGCGCAAACCTGGACCAAGCCATGACCGACAGCACCACCGCCGCCAAGAAGAAGGTGTTCATCCGCACCTTCGGCTGCCAGATGAACGAGTACGACTCCGACAAGATGGCCGACGTGCTGCAGGCCGCGCAGGGCTACGAGCCCACGCAGGACGTGGAGCAGGCCGACCTGATCCTGTTCAACACCTGCTCCATCCGCGAGAAGGCGCAGGAGAAGGTGTTCAGCGACCTCGGCCGCGTGAAGCACCTGAAGAGCAAGGGCGTGCTGATCGGCGTGGGCGGCTGCGTGGCCAGCCAGGAAGGCGCGGCCATCATCGAGCGCGCGCCCTACGTCGACATGGTCTTCGGCCCGCAGACGCTGCACCGCCTGCCGCAGATGATCGAGGCCCGCACCCGCGAGCGCCGGCCGCAGGTGGACATCAGCTTCCCCGAGATCGAGAAGTTCGACCACCTGCCGCCCGCGCGCACCGAAGGCGCCACCGCCTTCGTCTCGATCATGGAAGGCTGCTCCAAGTACTGCAGCTACTGCGTGGTGCCGTACACCCGCGGCGAGGAGGTGAGCCGCCCGTTCGACGACGTGCTGACCGAAGTGGCGGAGCTGGCCGCGCAGGGCGTGAAGGAAGTGACGCTGCTGGGCCAGAACGTCAATGCCTACCGCGGCCGCATGGGCGACACGGCGGAGATCGCGGACTTCGCGCTGCTGATCGAGTACGTGGCCGAGATGCCTGGCATCGAGCGCATCCGCTACACCACCAGCCACCCGAACGAGTTCACGCAGCGGCTGGTCGACGTCTATGCCCGCGTGCCGCAGCTGGTCAACCACCTGCATCTGCCGGTGCAGCACGGCAGCGACCGCATCCTGGGCGCGATGAAGCGCGGCTACACGGTGCTGGGGTACAAGAGCACGATCCGCAAGCTGCGCGCCATCCGGCCCGACATCAGCCTGTCGACCGACTTCATCGTGGGCTTTCCGGGCGAGACGGACGAGGACCACGCCAGGACCATGAAGCTGGTGGACGACATCGGCTACGACGCATCCTTCAGCTTCATCTTCAGCGCCCGCCCCGGCACCCCGGCCGCAGCGCTGCATGACGACACGCCGCATGCCGTCAAGCTGCAGCGGCTGCAGCAGCTGCAGGCCGCGCTGGAAGCCAACGTGCGCCGCATCAGCGACAGCCGCGTGGGCACGGTGCAGCGCATCCTGGTGGAAGGGCCGTCACGGCGCGACGCCAACGAGCTGATGGGCCGCACCGAATGCAACCGCATCGTCAACTTCGCCGGCCCGCAGCGGCTGGCGGGTCAGCTGATCGACGTGCGCATCACCGAGGCCTATCCGCACTCGCTGCGCGCCGAGGTGGTCACCGCCGAAGCGACGGTGGCCTGAGCGGCTGCTTCAGCGGGCGCGGCCGAAGCCGGCCCACCACAGCGCGGTGGCGCAGGCCAGCACCATCGCGCCATAGGTCAGCATGCGCCCGTCCTGCCCCAGCACCACCAGCCCGGCCAGCAGCACCGCGGCACCCGCACTGAAAGCCCACAGCAGCAGCCGCAGGTAGCTGGCCTTCGCGAGCTCCTTGCGCCACAGCAGCTTGGCGGCGGCCGCCGCGATCAGGCCCACGCCCAGCGCGGGCGCAAAGAGGTTCAACACATGCCAGAAGGCGTCGAGGAAATCCATCGGCGAGGGCGTGAAGGCGCAAAGGTTGATGCAGCGCAAGCGCGATGCAGTGGGACGAGGGTGGCGATGCACCTTGCGGGACGCTGGGATAGCTGGTCAATTTTATAATTCCCCCTTATGAGCGTGTTTGCCCTCGGCCTGAACCACAACACCGCCCCGCTGGACCTGCGTGGCCGGTTTGCGTTCACGCCCGAGCAACTGCCGCCCGCGCTGCGTGGTTTCCGCGAGCGGGTGCAGCGCAGCGGGGCCGAGGCGGCGCTGCTGTCCACCTGCAATCGCACCGAGCTGTACGTGGCCGCCGAGCCCGCCGGCGTGCGCGAGCTGGTGCGCCCGGCGATCGACTGGCTGGCGTCGCAGGGTGGCGTCAGCGGGGCCGATCTGATGTCGCACACCTACGTCGAGGAAGACCGCGCCGCCGCGCGCCATGCGTTCCGCGTGGCCTCGGGGCTCGATTCGATGGTGCTGGGCGAGCCGCAGATCCTCGGCCAGATGAAGCAGGCCGTGCGCGAGGCGGATGCCGCCGGCACGCTGGGCACCACGCTGCACCAGCTGTTCCAGCGCTCGTTCTCGGTGGCCAAGGAAGTGCGCAGCTCCACCGAGATCGGCTCGCACTCCATCAGCATGGCCGCCGCCTCGGTGCGGCTGGCGGCGCAGCTGTTCGAGGACCTGAAGGACATCCGCGTGCTCTTTGTCGGTGCGGGCGAGATGATCGAGCTGGTCGCCACGCACTTCGCTGCCCGCACCCCGCGCGCGATGGCGCTGGCCAACCGCACGCTGGAGCGTGGCGAGAAGCTGGCCTCGCGCTTCGGCGCCCAGGCCCTGCGCCTGGCCGACCTGCCGCAATGCCTGCACGAGTTTGATGCGGTGATCTCGTGCACCGCCAGCTCGCTGCCCATCATCGGCCTGGGCGCGGTGGAGCGGGCGGTAAAGCAGCGCAAGCACCGCCCGATGTTCATGGTCGACCTGGCCGTGCCGCGCGACATCGAGCCCGAGGTGGCGCGGCTGGACGACGTCTACCTCTACACCGTGGACGACCTCTCCGCCCTGGTGCAGACCGCCGGCGAAAAGCGCCAGGCCGCGGTGCAGCAGGCCGAGGTCATCATCGACGCCGGCGTGCAGAGCTTCGCCCACTGGCTGGACCAGCGCGCCAGCGTGCCGCTGATCCAGGCGCTCAACCGCCAGGCCGACGACTGGCGCGCCGCCGAGCTGGCCCGCGCCCGCAAGCTGCTGGCGCGGGGCGAGGACGTGGAGGCGGTGATGGACGCCCTGTCCCGCGGCCTGACGCAGAAGATGTTGCACGGCGCGCTGGCCGAGCTGAATGCGTCCGACACCGACCAGCGCGAGCAGACGGCGCAGACCATCTCGCGCCTGTTCCTGCGCCAGAGCGCCCGCACCCCCGGCGGCAGCGCGCGTTAGCGGCGCTCACCGCCCGCTTCGCCCTTCCGACGCGCCGTCCTGGCGCGCCCGCCGGCTCCCCGCCGGCCGCCCAGTTCCCCGCCCCCGATGAAAGACACCCTCCGCCACTCGCTCGACCGTCTCGTGATGCGCCTGGCCGAGCTCGATGCCAACCTGGCCGACCCGCGCGTGGCGTCGGACATGAAGCGCTACCGCACGCTGTCGCGCGAGCAGGCCGAAGTCGCCGGCGTGGTGGCCCGCTTCCAGCAGTACCAGCAGCGCGAGCGCGACCTGGCCGCCGCGCAGGAGATGCTGGCCGATGCCGAGATGGCCGAGATGGCCCGCGAAGAGATCACCGGCGCGCAGGCCGACCTCGAACGCCTGCTGACCGAGCTGCAGACCGCCCTGCTGCCGCGCGACCCCGACGACGCGCGCAACGCCTTCCTGGAAATCCGCGCCGGCACCGGCGGCGACGAATCGGCGCTGTTCGCCGGCGACCTGGCGCGCATGTACCTGCGCTGGTGCGAGCGCCAGGGCCTGCGCACCGAGCTGATGAGCGAGAGCGAATCCGAGCTGGGCGGCTACAAGGAAGTGGTCATCCGCGTGGAAGGCGAGCGGGTGTACGAGCGGCTGAAGTTCGAATCCGGCGGCCACCGCGTGCAGCGCGTGCCCGTCACCGAAAGCCAGGGCCGCATCCACACCAGCGCCTGCACCGTGGCCGTGATGCCCGAGCCCGACGAAGCCGAGGAAGTGCAGCTCAACCCGGCCGACCTGCGCATCGACACCTTCCGCGCCAGCGGCGCGGGCGGCCAGCACATCAACAAGACCGACAGCGCCATCCGCATCACCCACCTGCCCACCGGGATCGTGGCGGAATGCCAGGACGACCGCTCGCAGCACCGCAACAAGGCCAAGGCGATGGCGGTGCTGGTGGCGCGCCTGCGCGACAAGGAACAGGGCGAGCGCGCCGCCAAGGAAGCCGCCACCCGCAAGAGCCTGGTGGGCACCGGCGACCGCTCCGACCGCATCCGCACCTACAACTTTCCGCAGGGTCGCATCACCGACCACCGCATCAACCTCACGCTGTACAAGCTGGGCGCGGTGATGGACGGCGACCTGGACGACGTGATCGCCGCGCTGCAGGCCGCGCAGGCCGCCGAGCAGCTGGCCGCGCTGGAAAGCGGCCAGGCCGCGCATGGCTGACGACACCGGCCGCACGGTGGCCCAGGCCCTGGCCGACGCCCGCGCCGACGGCATCGACCGGCTGGACGCCCAGCTGCTGCTGGCGCATCGCCTGGGTCGGCCGCGCACCTGGCTGCTGTCGCACGACACCGATGCGCTGCCGGCCGCCATCGACGCCGCCTTCGCCGCCGACTGCCGGGCCCGGGCCGACGCGGTGCCGCTGGCCTACCTTACCGGCCAGCATGAGTTCCATGGCCTGCTGCTGGAAGTGACGCCCGACGTGCTGGACCCGCGGCCCGACACCGAGACCCTGGTGGACTGGGCGCTGGCGGTGCTGGCCGGCCGCCCGGCCGATGCCCCGCCGCCCCGGGTGATCGACCTGGGCACCGGCTCCGGCGCCATCGCGCTGGCGCTGCGGCACGGCTGGCCGGCGGCCGAGGTGTGGGCGCTGGACGCCAGCCCGGCGGCCCTGGCCGTGGCGCAACGCAATGCCCGTCGCCTGGGCCTGCCGGTCCGCTTCGCGGCGTCCGACTGGTGGGCGCAGTGCCCGCCGGGCCGCTTCCACCTGGTGGTGAGCAACCCGCCCTACATCGCGGGCGACGATCCGCACCTGCCCGCGCTGCGGCACGAGCCGCGCATCGCCCTCACCCCGGAGGGCGACGGCCTGGCCGCGCTGCGACAGATCGTGGCCGGTGCGCCGCCGCGGCTGCATGCGGGTGGCTGGCTGCTGCTGGAGCACAGCCATGACCAGGCCGGCGACGTGGCCGCCTTGCTGCAGGCGTCTGGTTTTGACCACATCCAGCACCGACCCGACCTGGCCGGCCACCTGCGCTGCACCGGCGGCCGCTGGCCCGGCTGACGAACAGGCCAGGTTCCGCCGGCTGATCGCCGTGCACGCAAGGCGCTGGGGCAGTAGCATCAACTCACTTTCAGGGCAGGAAGGGAGCACACGATGACCCGGACCATCCCCCTCCAGCACGGCTTGGCGCTGTGCCTGGCACTGGCCACGACGGCCGCCGCAGCCGACCAGGGCCTGCGGGTGAGCGACGCGGAGGACACCTGGCCGCGCTGGCATGCCCGCATCGGCATCAACGCGCCCTCCACCCGCACGGATCTGTCCCTGGCCGCCGCGCTGCCGCGCACCCACGGCGCCCAGGTGCTGGGCGACTACTACTTCGCCGGCACCGGCTTCGAGGCCCACCGCATCACCGGCGGATTCCGCGCCACCAGCGGCCTGCTGCTGGGCAGCCGCAGCGCCGCGCTCAGCACCACGGCGATGCCTTCGGCCGGCGGGCTGTCCTTCACCCGCTCGACGCTGGACGCCTCGGGCGAAGCGGCGAGCACCGTTCCGTACCTGGGCGTGGGCTACACCGGCCTGTCGGTGCGGGGCGGCTGGGGCTTCACCGCAGACGTGGGCCTGATGGCACTCGGCGGCGGCCTGCGGGTGGGTCGCTCCCTCGGTCCGAGCCCCGACGACCTGGCGCGCGACCTGCGCCTGATGCCGGTGCTGCAACTCGGCGTGTCGTACTCGTTCTAAGCAGGTGCGGCACGGGCTTGCCCGCGCCGCCCGGTAGCACGCCGGCCGATGCCGTATAACCCCGGCTTCGTCAATCCAAACTGCCTCCTGCGGAACCACACCATGAGCGACGTCCAACAACGCATCGACAGCCTCGTCAAGGGCAACCGCGTCGTGCTCTTCATGAAAGGCACGTCCCAGTTCCCGATGTGCGGCTTCTCGGGCCGCGCCATCCAGATCCTCAAGGCCTGCGGTGTCACCGACCTGACCACCGTCAACGTGCTGGAAGACGAGCAGGTGCGCCAGGGCATCAAGGAATACGCCAACTGGCCCACCATCCCGCAGCTCTACGTCAACGGTGAATTCGTCGGCGGCTCGGACATCATGATGGAGATGTACCAGAGCGGCGAGCTGCAGCAGACGCTGACGGCCTCGGCCTGATGTCCACCCCGGCCACCCCAGGCCGCCTGCCGCGGCTGGTGGTCGGCATCACCGGCGCCAGCGGCGCCGTCTATGGCGTGCGACTGCTGCAGCGCGCCCGCGCCCTCGGCATCGAGACGCACCTGGTTGCCACACCGGCCGGCGTGCTGAATGTGCACCACGAGCTCGGCCTCGGCCGCCAGGCGCTGGAAGCGCTGGCTTCCCATGCCCATGCGCCCGGCGACATCGGCGCCTGCATTGCCAGCGGCAGCTTCGACACCGCGGCCATGGCCGTGGCGCCCTGCTCCATGAAGACACTGGCCGCCATCGCCCACGGCTTCGGCGACAACCTGCTCACGCGCGCGGCCGACGTCACGCTGAAGGAGCGCCGCCGGCTGCTGCTGATGGTGCGCGAGACGCCTTTCAACCTGGCGCACCTGCGCAACATGACGGCCGCCACCGAGATGGGCGCCATCATCTACCCGCCGCTGCCGGCCTTCTACCACCGGCCCGAGACCATCGACGCGCTGGTGGACGACACGGTGGAACGGGCCCTGGCCCTGCTGGGACTGGATGCGGCACGCCCGCGGGAGTGGACCGGGCTCTAGGCCCAGCAGGCCCGCCGGCGCTCAGGCTGCGGGCGAGGCGGTGGACTGCCAGCGCCGACGCGCGGCGAACACCGCATTCGGATATTCCGCCCGGCCGCGGCTGCCGTTGTAGCGGCCCAGCGCCAGGAACAGGTCGCCCCGCTCCTGGTCCAGGTAGTGCCGCAGGATCACGCAGCCGAAGCGCAGGTTGGTCTGCATGTGGAACAGCTGGCTGGGGTCGCCGTCACCGATCAGCCGCGACCAGAACGGCATCACCTGCATGTAGCCGCGCGCACCGGCCGAGCTGATGGCGTACTTGCGGAAAGCGCTTTCCACCTGGATCAGGCCCAGCACCAGCGCCGGCTCCAGGCCGGCGCGCGTGCTCTCGTACCAGGTGGCCTCGAGGAACTCCAACCGCGTGCGGCGTTCGGTCTTCTGCCGTTGCAGTCGCTCGCTCATGGCGCCCAGCCAGCGCAGGTAGGCCAGGCGGGCCTCCACCGTGGGAAAGCTCGGCTGCGGAGGCGCCTCGGCGGCGATGGCGGCCGACATCGCCGACCGCACGGCGTTGGCCAGCGGCTCCTCCGCCTGCGTGCCCGCGCGCGCGCCCACGCCGGGCAGCCCCCAGAGCACACCCGCACCTAGGGCCAGGCAGGCACGCCGACGCAACATCCCGGGGCGTTTCATCGGCGGCCCATCCACGCCTCGAACGGACCGCGCCAGCCCTGCCGCGCCATCGCCCGGGCGGCCGGTATCGCCAGCCACCACAGGCCCATTGCCCACGTCCAGGCGGCCAGCGGCGGCAGCGGCCAGCCCAGCCCCGCGCCGCTGAACAGCGCCAGGCAACCCAGCGAATGCAGCAGGTACAGGCTCAGCGTGCGCTGGCCCAGCGGCGCCAGGGCCTGCGGCCAGCGGCGGGCATGCAGCACCACCAGACCGACCAGTGGCACGGTCAGCATCCAGCCGATGCCGGGAGCCACGGCCGTCCACAGCGACAAGGCGCTGTCACCGCGTGCCGCGGCATCGGTGATGCTGAAGGCATAAGCCGCATTGGCCAGCAACCCCACCGGCAGCAGCCGGCGCACCCAGCGCTGCCACACCGGCCGCCAACGGCGGTGGGTGAGCAGGCGCAGCCGCGCCGCCAGCATGCCGGCGAGCATTGCCGCCCGCAGCACCGGCAGGAACAACACCAGCCCCAGCACCTGCAGCATCAGGTAGGCATTCAGGTTGAGCACGAACTGGTCGCGCCAGGAGGCGGTGGCGCCGAAGCCCTCGGACGCATCGGCCTGCGCGCTGCCGCCGGCCAGCAGCGTCAGCATCACGCTGAGCGCCACCGAGCCCAGCGCCCAGCCGCAAGCACGCAACCAGCGGGCATGCAGGCGCGACAGACGCTCACGCGCATGCGCCACCACGGTGAAGCCGCACAGCGCATACATCGTCAGGATGTCGCCGGCATAGACCAGGGCGCCGTGCAGCACGCCCAGGCCCAACAGGCGCCACAGCCGGCGGCGCCGGTCCTGCAGCGTGGCGCGGCGGCTGGCCAGCACCAGACCAGCGCCAAAGAGGAAGGCCAGCAGCGGATAGGCCTTGCCATGCAGCAGCAGCGCAGTGAGCGACTGCAGCCCCAGGGACAGCATGCTGGCCGGATCGGCCTCGCCCAGCGGCGCACCCCAGGGCCCCACGGTGTACGAGATGGCGTTGACCACCAGCACACCCACCATCGCCAGCGCCCGCAGCGCATCCAGCAGCGGGTCTCGGCGATGCGTGGGCGAGGTCACTCGGCGGCAGCCGGGGCCTTCAGGCGGGCCTGCAGATGCGAGACCAGCTCGGCCAACGCCAGCTTGGTGGCGGCGGCGTCACGCCGACCCTGGTACTCGACCTGGCCTTCCTTCAAGCCGCGGTCCGACAGCACGACGCGGTGGGGCACGCCGATCAGCTCCCAGTCAGCGAACATGGCGCCCGGGCGTTCGCCGCGATCGTCCAGCATCACGTCGATGCCCAGCCGCTGCAGGTCATCGTGCAGCTGGTCGGCCGCCGCCTTGACCTCGGCGCTGCGGTCGTAGCCGATGGGGCACAGCACCACGGTAAAGGGTGCGATGCTGTCCGGCCAGACGATGCCGCGCTCGTCATGGCTTTGCTCGATGGCCGCGCCCAAGATGCGCGTGACGCCGATGCCGTAGCAGCCCATCTCGAAGAACTGCGGCTTGCCCGCCTCGTCCAGGAAGGTGGCGTTCATCGCCTTCGAGTACTTGGTGCCGAGGTAGAACACATGGCCCACCTCGATGCCGCGCTGGATGGCCAGCACGCCCCGGCCGTCAGGCGAAGGATCGCCGGCCTGCGCATTGCGGATGTCAGCCACCTCGTCGGGCTCGGGCAGGTCGCGGCCCCAGTTCACGCCGGTGAAGTGGAAATCGGCCTCGTTGGCGCCGCAGACGAAGTCGCTCATGTTCGCCACGGTGCGGTCGGCAATCACCTTCACCGGCTTCTTCAGGCCGATGGGACCGAGGTAGCCCGGCTTGCAGCCGAAATGCTCCTCGATCTCGGCCACGGTCGCGAAGCGGTAGCCATTCTTCAGCCCGGCCAGCTTGCCGGCCTTGATCTCGTTGAGCGCATGGTCGCCGCGCACCAGCAGCAGCCACACCGTGGCCTTGACGATGTCGCCGGCTTCGTTGCGCTCGTCGGTGGCCAGCACCAGCGACTTCACCGTGCGCTCCAGCGGCAGGCCCAGCAGCGCGGCCACGTCCTCGCAGGTGGCCTTGCCGGGCGTGGGCGTCTTCTCCAGCGCCTGTGCCGGCGCGGCACGCTCGGCGAGCAGCGCAACGGATTCGGCCAGCTCGATGTTGGCGGCGTAGTCGCTGGTCGGGCAGTACACCAGCGCATCCTCCCCGGTGTCGGCGATCACCTGGAACTCATGCGAACGGTCGCCGCCGATGGCGCCGGTGTCGGCCGCCACCGCGCGGTACTGCAGGCCCAGGCGGTCGAACACCGCGCAGTAGGCGGCATACATCGCGTCGTAGCTCTTGCCGGCGGCGGCCACGTCACGGTCGAAGGAATAGGCGTCCTTCATCGTGAACTCGCGCCCGCGCATCACGCCAAAGCGCGGCCGGCGCTCGTCGCGGAACTTGGTCTGGATGTGGTAGAAATTTTTCGGCAGCTGCTTGTAGCTGCGCAGCTCCTGGCGGGCGATGTCGGTCACCGCCTCCTCGCTGGTGGGCTGGATGACGAAGTCCCGTTCATGCCGGTCCTTGACCCGCAGCAGCTCCGGGCCCATCTTGTCGAAGCGGCCGGTCTCCTGCCACAGCTCGGCCGGCTGCACCACCGGCATCAGCAGCTCGACGGCGCCGGCGCGGTTCATCTCCTCACGGATGATGGCTTCCACCTTGCGGATGACCCGCAGCCCCATCGGCATGTAGTTGTAGATGCCGGCGCCCAGGCGCTTGATGAATCCGGCGCGAAGCATCAGCTTGTGGCTGACGATCTCGGCGTCCGCGGGCGCTTCCTTCAGCGTCGAAATGAAGAACTGGCTGCTTTTCATGGGAGGTCTGAATCATGCAAGGCGAGCGCGGGGAGCGCTGCCATGTCCAGGGCGCTGACGATGCGGGAAAGCGAGACATCGCATGCCGCACCGGCCCGGTGCAATAATGATTTCAACTTATAGATTCGAGGTTTGATTATGCTCGACCGTGAAGGCTTCAGGCCGAACGTCGGCATCATCCTGCTCAACGCCCGGAACCAGGTCTTCTGGGGCAAGCGTCTGCGGACGCACTCCTGGCAATTTCCCCCAGGGGGCATCAAGCATGGCGAGACGCCCGAACAGGCCATGTTCCGCGAGCTTCACGAGGAAGTGGGGCTGCATCCGGAGCAGGTGAGGATACTGGCGCGCACCCGCGATTGGCTTCGATACGAGGTACCCGAGCACTACATCCGCCGCGATGCGCGGGGCCACTACCGCGGCCAGAAGCAGATCTGGTTCCTGTTGCGGCTCATGGGCCGCGACAGCGACATGAACCTGCGTGCCACCGACCACCCGGAGTTCGACGCCTGGCGCTGGAACGAGTATTGGGTGCCGCTGGATGTGGTGATCGAGTTCAAGCGCGACGTCTACCAGATGGCGCTCACCGAGCTCGCGCGCTTCCTGCCGCGCCCCAACCACCACAACCGCTACCTGCGCTCGGGCATGCGCCCGCATCGGCAGGACGACGGCGGCCAGCGGTCGTCGGCCCTGTCGCTGGACGGTAACCCGCAGACGACGACACCTGAATGACAGCCCGGGCCCCGCGGCCCAGGCGCTGTCATCAAGTCAGCACGAGGTTCGTGCGGTGGATCATCTCGGGCTCGTTCATGTAGCCCAGCAGGCCTTCGATCTGCGATGAAGGCTTGCGCACGATGAGCCGGGCCTCGGCGCTGGAGTAGTTGGCCAGGCCGCGCGCGATCTCGCGCCCTTCCTGCGTGCGCACCGCGATCACGTCACCGCGGTGGAACTCGCCCTGCACCTCGCTCATGCCAATGGGCAGCAGGCTCTTGCCGTCGCCCAGCAGCGCCTGCGCCGCACCCGCGTCCACCACCACCGCGCCGCGCAGCTGCAGGTGGTCAGCCATCCACTGCTTGCGCGCCGCGCGCTTGGCGGTGCTGGCCACCAGCAGCGTGCCGATCGCCTCGCCCTGCACCAGGCGCGGCAGCACGTCGGCTTCGCGACCCCAGGCGATCACGGTGCTGGCGCCGCTGCGGGCGGCCCGCTTGGCGGCCAGGATCTTCGTGATCATGCCGCCGCGGCCGATGCTGGAACCGGCGCCACCGGCCATGCGCTCCAGCTCCGGATCGCCGGCCTGGGCCACATCGACGAAGCGGGCGTCGGGGTTGTTGCGCGGGTCGGCGGTGTACAGGCCCCGCTGGTCCGTCAAGATCACCAATGCATCGGCTTCCACCAGGTTGGCCACCAGGGCGCCCAGGGTGTCGTTGTCGCCAAACTTGATCTCGTCGTTGACGACGGTGTCGTTCTCGTTGATGACCGGAATGACCTTCAGGCCCAGCAGCGTCAGCAGCGTGGAGCGGGCGTTCAGGTAACGCTCGCGGTCCGCCAGGTCGGCATGCGTGAGCAGCACCTGCGCACTGCCCATGCCGTGCTCCGACAGCTTGCTCTCGTACATCTGTGCCAAGCCCATCTGGCCGACGGCCGCGGCGGCCTGCAGCTCGTGCAGCTCCTTCGGCCGCGTGGTCCAGCCCAGGCGCTTCATGCCCTCGGCGATGGCGCCGCTGGACACCATCACCACCTCGCGGCCGCCCTCGGCCAGGGCCGCGAGCTGGCGGCACCAGTTGCCGATGGCCTCGGCATCGACGCCGCGGCCTTCGTTGGTGACCAGGCTGGAACCGACCTTGACGACGATGCGCCGGGCCGTTTTCAGTTCGTCATTCATCTTGCGCAACAGGGGCGTCGAAACGCGGATCAGGGTCGGGCATCGGCGCGTTCTTCTCGGCCGCAACGTGGTCGTACACCGCATGGATCAGCGGCTCCAGGCCCTCCCGGGTGAGCGCGGAGATCTCGAAGACCGGGCCCTTCCACTTCATGCGCTTGACGAAGTCCTTGATGCGCGCGGCCCGCTCCTCGGCCGGCACCATGTCCAGCTTGTTGAGCACCAGCCAGCGCGGCTTGTCGTGCAGGGATTCGTCGTAGCGCTTGAGCTCCTTGATGATGCCCTTGGCCTGCGCCACCGGGTCCACGGCCTCGTCGAACGGCGCCATGTCCACGAGATGCAGCAGCAGGCGGGTGCGCTGAAGGTGCCGCAGGAAGCGGTGGCCGAGGCCGGCGCCATCGGCCGCACCTTCGATCAGGCCCGGCACGTCGGCGACGACGAAGCTCTTCTCCGGCGCCACGCGCACCACGCCCAGGTTGGGATGCAGCGTGGTGAACGGGTAGTCGGCGATCTTCGGCCGGGCGTTCGAGATGGCCGCGATCAGCGTGCTCTTGCCGGCGTTGGGCATGCCCAGCAGGCCCACGTCGGCCAGCACGCGCAGCTCGAGCTTGAGCTTCTTCGCCTCGCCGGGCCAGCCGGGCGTCTTCTGCCGCGGCGCGCGGTTGGTGCTGCTCTTGAAATGCAGGTTGCCGAAGCCGCCGTCGCCGCCCTTGCAGATCAGCACCGGCTCGCCGGGCACCAGCAGCTCGGCGATGACTTCGTTCTTGTCGATGTCGGTGATGATGGTGCCCACCGGCATGCGCAGCACGATGTCCTCGGCGGCCGCCCCGAACTGGTCGGAGCCGCGACCGGCCTCGCCGTTCTTGGCCTCGTGGCGGCGCGCGTAGCGGTAGTCGATCAGCGTGTTGAGGTTGCGGTCGGCCACCGCGTACACGCTGCCGCCGCGCCCGCCGTCGCCGCCGTTGGGGCCGCCGAAGGGGATGAACTTCTCTCGCCGGAAGCTCGCGCAGCCGGCGCCGCCGTCACCGGCGGCTGCATCAATGGTGGCTTCGTCAACGAACTTCATGGTCGGGAGATCTTAGAAGCAAAAAGACAAAGGCCCCGGCAAGCCGGGGCCTCGCAGCGGTGCCGGCTGCCTGGGCAGCCGGACCGTCACACGGGGGTGACGAACACCGTCTGGCGGTTGCGCTCGCCCTTGATGGCGAACGAGACCTGGCCATCGACCAGCGCGAACAGCGTGTGGTCCTTGCCGATGCCGACGTTGGTGCCGGCATGGAACTTGGTGCCACGCTGGCGCACGATGATCGAGCCGGCCGAGACGGCCTGGCCGCCAAAGGCCTTCACGCCCAGCATCTTCGGTTTGGAGTCGCGGCCGTTCCGTGTGGAACCGCCGCCTTTTTTCTGTGCCATGGATCAATGCTCCTGAATTAGCGACGACGTCAGAGCGTCACGGCACCGATCTCGAGCTCGGTGTAGGTCTGACGATGACCACCGTGCTTCTGATAGTGCTTGCGACGGCGCATCTTGAAGATGCGGACCTTGTCGTGCTTGCCTTGCGCCACAACGGTGGCCTTCACGCTGGCGCCGGCAACCAGGGGCGTGCCGACCGTGAGCTCTGCGCCGTTTCCGACGGCGAGCACCTGGTCAATCACGATTTCCTGGCCAACGTCCGCAGCAATCTGTTCTACCTTGATCTTCTCGCCGGAAGCAACCTTGTATTGCTTGCCACCGGTTTTTATGACCGCGTACATGTCAACCCTTTCAATCATCCGCACCCCAAGGACGACCCTTGGCGCGCGGAACCCGGCATTATAGCCTGATCCGCGGGCTTGGCAACAAGCGGGGCAGCCAGCCGGCGGAGCGTCACGGCGATGTTCCTATAATCGCGGGCTACCCAATGTCGTCCACTTCCCCTAACGCCAACGTGACTTCGCCTGCCCCCTCCACCCCTCTCGCCGTCGATCCGATGGCGCACGAGATGCAGGCAGTGGACGCCGCCATCACCGAGCGCCTGCGCTCCGACGTGGTGCTGATCAACCAGATCTCGCACTACATCGTCAGCGCGGGCGGCAAGCGCATCCGCCCGCGGCTGGTGCTGCTGTTTGCCAATGCCCTCGGTTTCACCGGCCCGGAGCGCTTCACGCTGGCCGCCACGGTGGAATTCATCCACACGGCCACGCTGCTGCACGACGACGTGGTGGACGAGTCGTCACTGCGCCGCGGTCGCCAGACGGCCAATGCCATGTTCGGCAACGCCGCCAGCGTGCTGGTGGGCGACTTCCTGTACTCCCGTGCCTTCCAGCTGATGGTGTCGGTCGACCGCATGCGCGTGCTCGACGTGCTGGCCGACGCCACCAACGTCATCGCCGAGGGCGAGGTGCTGCAGCTGATGAACATGCACGACCCCGACCTGGCGGTCGACGACTACCTGCGCGTGATCCGCTACAAGACGGCCAAGCTGTTCGAGGCCAGCGCGCGCCTGGGCGCGGTGCTGGCCGATGCGCCGCGCGAGCTGGAAGACCGTTGCGCCGACTATGGCCGCTCGCTGGGTACCGCCTTCCAGCTGGTGGACGACCTGCTGGACTACCAGGGTGCCACCGCCGAGCTGGGCAAGAACGTCGGCGACGACCTGCGCGAGGGCAAGCCTACGCTGCCGCTGCTGGTGGCGATGGAGCGCGGTACCGCCGCGCAGCGCCAGCTGATCCGCCACGCCATCGAGCAGGGCGAGATCGAGCGGCTGGACGAGATCGTGCAGATCGTGCGCAGCACCGGTGCGCTGGAAGCCACGCGGGAGGCCGCACGCCAGGAGGCCGACAAGGCGCGTGACTGCCTCAGCGCGATACCCCCTTCCCAATTCAAGGAAGCGCTGCTAGACTTATGCGTTCAGTCAGTTGATCGCTCGTACTAGCTAGTTGGGCACAACAAGAAGAAATCGGGGTGTAGCTTAGCCTGGTAGAGCGCTACGTTCGGGACGTAGAGGCCGGAGGTTCGAATCCTCTCACCCCGACCAGGACACACGAAATAGGCCGCAGCAATGCGGCCTTTTTCATTGGCGCCACGATTTGAATGTAGGTGCTACAGCGGCCCCTGTTCCGGGGCTTGCGGTTGCCGGCGCGAACTACACTGCGGCCGAAGTCAAAAGTTGCCCTGTGGATACTGTCGCCGACGCCGCCCAATCGAGCCTGTCCGGAGTCGCCCGTGTGCTGGTGCATGCGGGCCGGTTGCAGCCGCGCCAGGCGGAAGCGCTGGCGGCCCAGGCGCGTGAAAGACGGGTGAGCTTCGTCTCGGCGCTGGTGGCCGCCGGCACGGTGTCCGCCTCGGACCTGGCGCACACGCTGTCCAATGCCCTGGCGGTGCCGCTGCTGGACCTGAAGGCGGTGGACGTGGAGCGGCTGCCGCGCAACGTCATTGACAACAAGCTGGCCAGCCAGTACCAGGTGGTGGTGCTGGGCCGGCGCGGCAACCGCCTGTTCATCGGCGGCGCCGATCCCACCGACCAGGAAGCGATCGAGCGCATCAAGTTCGCCACCCAGCTGTCGCCCGAGTGGGTGCTGGTGGAGTACGACAAGCTGGCCGCGTTGATGGAGGCGCTGGGCGCCACCGTCAACGAGGCACTGGAAAGCCTCGCCGGCGGCGACTTCGACTTCGACGTCAACGACGAGGCCGCGGCCGACGAACAGGCCAACGAGGTGGTGTCGGAGGTGGAAGACGCGCCGGTGGTGCGCTTCCTGCAGAAGATGCTGATCGACGCGATCAACGCGCGTGCGTCCGACCTGCACTTCGAGCCCTACGAGTACCACTACCGCGTGCGCTTCCGCATCGACGGCGAGCTGCGCGAGATCACGCAGCCGCCGGTGGCCATCAAGGACAAGCTGGCCTCGCGCATCAAGGTCATCAGCCGGCTGGACATCTCCGAGAAGCGCGTGCCGCAGGACGGCCGCATGAAGCTGAAGTTCGGCAACAAGGCGATCGACTTCCGCGTGAGCACGCTGCCGACCCTGTTCGGCGAGAAGATCGTGATCCGGATCCTGGATCCGTCGTCGGCCAAGCTGGGCATCGAGGCACTGGGCTACGAGAAGATCGAGAAGGATCGGCTGATGGCCGCGATCCAGCGGCCCTACGGGATGATCCTGGTCACCGGACCCACCGGCTCGGGCAAGACGGTGTCGCTGTACACCTGCCTGAACATGCTCAACCAGCCGGGCGTCAACATCGCCACGGTGGAAGACCCGGCGGAAATCAACCTGCCCGGCATCAACCAGGTGAACGTGAACGACAAGGCCGGCATGACCTTCGCGGTCGCGCTGAAGTCCTTCCTGCGGCAGGACCCGGACATCATCATGGTGGGCGAGATCCGCGACCTGGACACCGCCGACATCGCGATCAAGGCCGCGCAGACCGGCCACCTGGTGATGTCCACGCTGCACACCAACGACGCGCCCACCACCCTCACCCGCCTGATGAACATGGGCGTGGCGCCGTTCAACATCGCGGCCAGCGTGCTGCTGATCACCGCCCAGCGGCTGGCGCGCCGGCTGTGCGAGAACTGCAAGGCGCCGGCCGAATACCCGCGCGAAGCCCTCAAGCGCGCGGGCTTTCGTGACGAAGACCTGGATGGCACCTGGAAGCCGTACCGGGCGATCGGGTGCTCGGCCTGCAACAACGGCTACAAGGGCCGCGTGGGTCTGTACCAGGTGATGCCGATCACCGAGGCCATCCAGCGCATCATCCTGTCGGAGGGCACGGCCCTGGACATCGCCAAGCAGGCGCAGATCGAGGGCGTGCGAGACCTTCGGCAGTCGGGCCTGGTGAAGGTGCGGGCAGGCGTGACCACGCTGGAAGAAGTGATCACGGTCACCAACGAATAGACGTTCGGGGAAGGTCTGGAATGGCGACTGCTGCAGCCGCGAAGAACATCAAGGAATTTGTCTTCGAGTGGGAAGGCAAGGACAAGAACGGCAAGACCGTTCGTGGTGAGATCCGCTCCGGTGGCGAGGCCGCGGTGAGCGCCATGCTGCGCCGCCAGGGCGTGATGATCACCAAGGTGAAGAAGCGCCGGATGTCGGGTGGCAAGTCCATCAAGCAGAAGGACATCGCCATCTTCACCCGCCAGCTGGCCACGATGATGAAGGCCGGCGTGCCGCTGCTGCAGTCGTTCGACATCGTGGCGCGCGGCAGCACCAACCCCAAGCTGACCCGGCTGCTCAACGACATCCGCTCCGACGTGGAGACCGGCACCAGCCTGTCGGCCGCCTTCCGCAAGCATCCGCTGCACTTCAATGCGCTGTACGCCAACCTGGTGGAAGCCGGCGAGGCGGGCGGCATCCTGGAGCAGCTCCTGGAACGCCTGGCGCTGTACGAGGAAAAGACGCTGGCGCTGAAGTCGAAGATCAAGTCGGCGCTGATGTACCCGGTGGCGGTGATGGTGGTGGCCTTCGTGGTGCTGACGGTGATCATGCTGTTCGTGATCCCGGCCTTCAAGGATGTGTTCAGCTCCTTCGGCGCCGACCTGCCGGCGCCCACGCTGTTCGTGATCGCGCTGTCGGAGTTCTTCGTCGGCTACTGGTGGGTGATCTTCGGCGTGCTGTTCGGCGGCGGCTACTTCTTCATGCAGAGCTGGCGCCGCTCCGAGAAGATGCAGATCGCGATGGACCGGCTGCTGCTGCGCATCCCGGTGTTCGGCGAGCTGATCAACAAGAGCGTGATCGCACGCTGGACGCGCACCCTGTCCACGATGTTTGCGGCCGGCGTGCCGCTGGTGGAGGCGCTGGATTCGGTGGGCGGGGCTTCCGGCAACGCGGTGTACGCGATGGCCACCGAGAAGATCCAGAAGGACGTGTCCACCGGCTCGGCGCTGACCACCGCGATGCAGTCCACCGGCGTGTTCCCCACGATGGTGCTGCAGATGGCCTCCATCGGCGAGGAATCCGGCTCCCTGGACCACATGCTGGGCAAGGCGGCCGAGTTCTACGAGGACGAGGTGGACGAGATGGTCAAGGGCCTGTCCAGCCTGATGGAGCCGTTCATCATCGTCATCCTGGGCACGCTGATCGGCGGCATCGTGGTGTCGATGTACCTGCCCATCTTCAAGCTCGGCGCGGTCGTCTAGACAAGTGCCGGCCGACCTACCGCTCGACCTGCTGCTGTCGCCCGGGGTCCTGGCCCTGGTGGGCCTGTGCATCGGCAGCTTCCTCAACGTGGTGATCCACCGCCTGCCGCTGATGATCGAGCGGCAGTGGTGGGGCGACGTGTCGCACCAGCTGGGCGATGGCGACTCCTGGCGGCGCGTGTTCGCGGCCAAGGGCGAGATGCCCGGCGCCCAGCAGCAGACCGCCCGCCAGCTGAGCACCGCGCTGGAAGCCCTGCCGCACCTGGGCATCGCCGCGCCGCGCTCCCGCTGCCCTTCCTGCGGCCATGCGATCCGCTGGCACGAGAACCTGCCGCTGCTGGGCTGGCTGCGGCTCAAGGGCCGCTGCTCAGCCTGCGGCAGCCGCATCTCGGCGCGCTATCCGCTGATCGAGCTGGCCACGGCGGTGCTGTTCGGGGCCATCGGCTGGCGCTTCGGTGCGCAGCCGGTGACCGTGCTGTGGTGTGCGGTGGCCGCGGTGCTGGTGGCGCTGGCCGCCATCGACTGGGACACCACGGTGCTGCCCGACGCCCTGAACTTCCCGCTGCTGTGGGGCGGCCTGGTGGCCGCGGCGCTCGGCTGGACGCTGCCGCTGTCCACGGCGCTGTGGGGCGCGGTGGCGGGCTACCTGTCGCTGTGGTCGGTGTACTGGCTGTTCAAGCTGACCACCGGCAAGGAAGGCATGGGCTATGGCGACTTCAAGCTGCTGGCCGCGCTGGGGGCGTGGCTGGGCTGGCAGGCCATCGTGCCCATCCTGCTGATGTCGTCGGTGATCGGCGCGGTGGTGGGCATCGGCATGAAGCTGCGCTCGTCGCTGCGCGAAGGCCGCTATGTGCCCTTCGGCCCCTTCCTGGCGGGCGCCGGGCTGGTGGTGATGCTGGCCGGCACGTCCACGGTGCTGGGCTGGATCGGCTGGGCCTGACGCGACGATGGACCGCGGCCTGCACATCGGCCTGACCGGCGGCATCGGCAGCGGCAAGAGCACCGTGGCCGCACGGCTGGTGGCCCGCGGCGCGGTGCTGGTGGACACCGATGCGATCTCGCGCGCCCTCACCGCCAGCGGCGGCGCGGCGCTGCCGGCCATCGCCGCGGCCTTCGGCGATGCGGCCATCGCCGCCGATGGCGCACTGGACCGCGACCACATGCGCCAGCGGGTGTTCGCCGACCCCGCGGCGCGCCACCGGCTGGAAGCCATCCTGCATCCGATGATCGGCGCCGAGACGCAGCGCCAGGCCGCGCTGGCCGCGGGCCGCACCATCGTCTTCGACGTGCCGCTGCTGACCGAGTCGGCCCACTGGCGCGCGCGGGTGCACAAGGTGCTGGTGGTGGACTGCAGCGAGGCCACCCAGGTGGCCCGCGTGATGCGCCGCTCGGGCTGGACGCAGGCCACGGTGGAGCGTGTGATCGGCCAGCAGGCCACGCGCCAGGCACGCCGGGCCATCGCCGATGCGGTGCTGTTCAACGAGGGGCTGACCTTGGAACAGCTCGATACCCAGGTACAGCGCCTGTGGCAGTACTGGAGCGTGGACCCTGTGAAACAATAAGCAGAGCCATCCTTACGGGCCTGCATCTTGGTTCTCTACGAATACCCGTTCAACGAAGGCATCCGCACGATGCTGCGGCTGGAGCATCTGTTCAACAGGCTCGGCCAACTGGTGGCGCGTGACGCAACCGTGGACCACCACTTCGCGCTGGCCACCCTGTTCGAGATCATCGACGTCGCCTCGCGCGCCGATCTCAAGTCCGACCTGCTGAAGGAGCTGGACCGCCACCGCGCGCAGCTCGAAGCCTACCGGGGCAACCCGGCCATCTCCGAAGCTGCGCTCAACGTCGTCACCTCGCGGCTGGACCATGCGTTCAACGGCCTGAATGAGATGGACGGCAAGGCCGGCCACCAGCTCAATGGCAACGAGTGGCTGATGAGCATCCGCAGCCGCATCGGCATCCCGGGTGGCACCTGCGAATTCGACCTGCCTGCCTACCACGCCTGGCAGCAGCACGGGCCGGAGCGTCGGCGTGCCGACCTGATGGGCTGGATCGGCAGCATGAGGCCGCTGGCCGACGCGCTGCATGTGCTGCTGGGCCTGCTGCGCGACAGCGGCGTGCCGCACAAGGTGGTGGCCACCGGCGGCCAGTTCCAGCGCAGCCTGCCGCAGGGCAAGACCTACCACCTGCTGCGCGTGAAGCTGCCCGACGATCCCGAACTGGTGCCGGAGATCACCGGCCATCGGCTGATGGTGTCGGTGAGGCTGATGCGCAGCGATGCGGAAGGCCGCGTGCGGCCGGTGACCGAGGACTGCAGCTTCGAGCTGACCCTCTGCGCCTGAATTCCCAAGCTGCCTGACGACGATGACACGCACCGTGAAGTGCCCGGGCTGTGGAGGCCCCAGCCTGTATGCGCCGGAGAACCGCTGGCGCCCCTTCTGCAGCGAGCGCTGCCGCACCGCCGACCTGGGCGCCTGGGCCGAGGATCGCTACCGGTTGCCGGCGGAATCGCAGGAGGCCGACGGCCTGCCGGGTGACACGCCCGCGCCCTCAGCCCCCGACGACAGCGGGCGCCCGCGCGGCGACTTCTGACCCGCCGGCCCGCCCGGGCCGGCTGCCATCACACCCGTGCTTCGGCGGCGGCCGAGGCGGTGGCACCCACCGGCGGACGCTGGCGGCGCATTTCCACCGCGGGCAGCTTGAGCTGCTGACGGTACTTGGTGACGGTGCGCCGGGCCACATGGAAGCCCTGGCGCTTGAGCATGGCGGCCAGTTGCACGTCCGACAGCGGCTCGCCCGGCGCCTCTTCCTCGATCAGCTCGCGGATCACGCCGCGGATGGCGGTGGTGGAGGCCTGGCCGCCGCTGTGCGTGGGCAAGGAGCGCGAGAAGAAGTACTTCAGCTCGAACACGCCCGATGGCGTGGCCATGTACTTGTTGTTGGTCACGCGGCAGACGGTGGACTCGTGCAGGCCCACCTCCTGCGCGATGTCGCGCAGCGCCAGCGGCTTCATCGCCATGGGGCCGTACTCGAAGAAGTGGTGCTGGTGGCGCACGATGGCATTGGCCACGTCCAGGATGGTGGCAAAGCGCTGCTCCACGTTGCGCAGCGTCCAGCGGGCTTCGCGCAGGTGAGCGGCCAGGTCGGTCTGTCCGGTGTCGCGGTGGCGCTGGAACAGGTCGGCATACAGCCGGTTCAGGCGCACGCGGGGCACCACCTCGGGGTTCAGCGTGGTGATCCAGTTCGAGCCACGTCCGCGGCGCACGATGACGTCGGGCGTGACATAGGGCGTGCGCGCCGAATCGAAGCGCGAGCCCGGACGCGGGTTGAACTGCCGGATGCGCTCGCACACGGCTTCCACCTCGGCGGGCGTGGCATCCACCAGGGCGGCCAGCTTGTGAAACTCGCGCATGGCCAGGCGCTGCAGCGGCTGCGCCAGCACCTTGCGGGCCAGCGCGCGCTGCTTCTCGTCCTCGATCAGCACCGTCTGCAGGTGCAGGCATTCGGCCAGGTCGCGGGCGCCGATGCCCAGCGGGTCCAGGCCCTGCACACGGCACAGGGCCACGCGCACTTCGTCCAGGCCGGTGGGCGGGTCCAGCTCGGCCAGCGTGCACAGCTCCTCCAGCGGCTGGCGCAGGTAGCCGTCGTCGTCCAGCGACTCGATCACCATCGCGCCCAGTGCGCGGTCGCGCTCGGTCAGCGGCATTACGTTGAGCTGGGTATGCAGGTGCTGGCGCAGCGAGATGCTCTGCGGCAGCAGGTCGATCAGCGATACGTCGCCGTCGGACGCCGGACCGTGGCCACCGCCGGCCGACATCGTCCAGGCCTGGGCCTCCCAGGGCGCTGCGGACACATCGGCGCCATCGTCCAGGTCGGTGCTGCCCGCGGTGTCGTCGCCCTCTTCCTCCAGGAAGGGGTTGCCGTCGAGGGCTTGCTGCACCTCCTGGGCGAAATCCATCGACGACAACTGGAGCAGGCGCACCGCATGCTGGAGGCGGGGCGTGACGGTCTGGGTCTGGCGGCGCTCGATGCGCATGTGCAGTGCGGCGGTCATGCAATCTCCTGGGGCCGGGGTAGGCGTTGCAAACAGTGTCGCGGCCGCTCTTCGCCTCGCGCCTAGGCGGATGCGGGCGCTTCATGTAGGCATGCTCCGACAGTGATTTCCAGTACCCGGACGGCCCCCTCGGCATGCCGCGGCCTACCCGCCACAGGCAGGCGCTTGCCGCAAAAAATTCTGCGCCGCCGCCCCGCGCAGCCGCGGTGCCCGCGCCTCCCCGGGCACGCCGGCTGCGAAGGTGCCGAACCATGCCCACCACACCCCCCGACGCCCTGCCGCCCGCCCTGGTCTATGTGAGCGACGAGATGCCGGGTTGGCGCCGCGTCAAGCGCGGGCGCAGCTTCGGTTATGTCGACGAGCAGGGGCAGCCGGTGAAGGACGAATCCGCGCTGGCCCGCATCCGCTCGCTGGCCATTCCGCCGGCCTACACCGACGTGTGGATCTGCCCGCGCGCCACCGGCCACCTGCAGGCCACCGGCCGCGACGCACGCGGGCGCAAGCAGTACCGCTACCACGCGCTGTGGCATGAGCACCAGGGCCAGTCGAAGTTCGAGCGGCTGCAGCAGTTCGGCCGCGTGCTGCCGGCCATCCGCCGGCGGGTGCAGCGGGACCTGGACCAGCCCGGCCTGCCCCGCACCAAGGTGCTGGCGGCGCTGGTGCGGCTGCTGGACACGACCTACCTGCGCATCGGCAATGACGAGTACGCCAAGCAGAACGGCTCCTTCGGCCTGACCACGCTGCGGCGCAAGCATGCGGCGGTGCGCGGCAGCGTGCTCAAGCTGTCCTTCCGCGGCAAGAGCGGCGTGGAGCAGGAGGTGGCGGTGGAGGACGCCCGGCTGGCGCGCATCGTGCGCCGCTGCCAGGAGCTGCCGGGCCAGGCGCTGTTCCATTACCTGGACGACGACGGCCAGGTGCACGGCATCGATTCCGCCGACGTCAACGAATACCTGCGTGCAGTGGCCGGCGACGACTTCAGCGCCAAGGACTTCCGCACCTGGCATGCCAGCGCGCTGGCGCTGGAGCGGCTGCTGCCCTGCGAGCTGCCGCATACCAAGCGCGAGCTGACGGTGCTCACCCGGCAGGTGATCGGCGAGGTGGCGCAACACCTGGGCCACACCATCGCGGTGTGCCGCAAGTCGTATGTGCACCATGCGGTGCTGCGCAGCTTCGAGCGCGGCTGCCTGGAGCAGCTGTGCCGCGTGAAGGAGCGCGGCGCACGCGGCCTGCTGGCGCGTGAACGCAGCCTGCTGGCGCTGATGGCCGCGGAGCAGGCGGCCGAACGCAAGGCAGGCGCTACTTCTCCCAGTACACGGGCGTCTGGTAGTAGTCGTGCACGTCCCGGTGCCAGGCCTCGCCCCCATTGAGCTGCGTGGGCCAGTGGGTGGACTCGAAGCCCGGCGCATTGTCGAAGTGGGACTTCTGCACATCCAGCACGAAGGCGCGGCGCTCGCTGTCCAGCCGCAGCGCCCGCCACGGGATGGCGAACAGCTTCTCGCCGATGCCCAGGAAGCCACCGCTGGACATCACCGCATAGGCCACGGTGCCATGCGCCAGGTCGATCATGAGTTCCTCGACGTCGCCCAGCGTCTCGCCGGCGAGGTTGACGATGTTGAAGCCCGTGAGGGTGGAGGCGCTCATCAGCGCGGCACCGGGCCCCGTGGCTTCGGTGAGCGACTGAACGCTGTCGATGCGGGTGGCGGTGTCGTCGGCAGGCAGGGTGGCCATGATCAGTCTCCTGGCGAGGGCAAAGCCCGATGGTGGAGCCAGAAGGCAACGCCTGTGCCTGACTGCAGCCGCGCCGACCCATAATCAGCCTTTTGCAGCGCGGCCAGGTCGCGCGTCGGGTAGTTATGGGACATGCTTTGATCGTCGAGGACGACCCGGACGTCGCCGAGACCATGGCGGCTCTGATCGCCGCCGAAGGGTTCACGGCCGTGACGGCACGTACGTTGAAGGACGCGCGCAGGCAACTGGCCACGCGGGCGCCCGATCTCGTCCTGCTCGATCTGCAGCTGCCGGACGGCCAGGGGCTGGACCTGCTGAAGGACACCGACCAGCTGGCCAACACCGAGGTGGTGCTGGTCACCGGCCACGCGAGCATCGAGACCTCCATCCAGGCACTGCGGCTGGGCGTGGCCGACTACCTGGTCAAGCCCTTCAACATCAAGCAGCTGCAGGGCATCCTGTCGCGCCTGATGCAGCCCTCCACGCTGAAGGCCGAGCTGGAGGATCTGCGCGCCGAGCTGGACCGCACCGGCCGCTTCGGCCACATGGTGGGCCGCTCCGCGCCGATGCGCCAGGTGTACGAGCAGATCGCGAGGGTGGCCGGCTCGGCCGTCACCGTGCTCATCACGGGTGAGAGCGGCAGCGGCAAGGAAGTGGCGGCGCGCACCATCCACGACCTCAGCCGCCGGCGCCACCAGCCCTTCCTGGCGGTGAACTGCGGCGCCATCTCGCCGCACCTGATCGAAAGCGAGATCTTCGGCCACGAGAAGGGCAGCTTCACCGGCGCCGACCGCCAGCACCTGGGCTTCTTCGAACGGGCGCACGGCGGCACGCTGTTCCTGGATGAAGTGACCGAGATGCCGCCGGAGCTGCAGGTCAAGCTGCTGCGCGTGCTGGAGACCGGCAGCTTCATGCGCGTGGGCAGCACCACGCCGGTGGAAACCGACGTGCGCGTGATCGCCGCCACCAACCGCGTGCCCACCGAGGCAGTGGCCAGCGGCAAGCTGCGCGAAGACCTGATGTACCGGCTGGACGTGTTCCCGATCCGCATGCCTTCGCTGCACGAGCGGCCGGACGACATCCCGATGCTGGCCGAGCACTTCCTGCAGGACATCGGCCGCCGCGAAGGCGTGAACAAGCGCTTCCTGCCCACCGCCATCGCGGCGCTGTGCCGCCACCGCTGGCAGGGCAACGTGCGCGACCTGCGCAACGCGGTGCAGCGCATCTACCTGATGGCCGACGGCCGCGACATCGACGACGAATGGCTGCAGCCCGGCCTGGGCGCCGGCACCAAGGCCCGCCCGCCGACGGTGACGGTGGACGACCCCGACACGCTGACGGTGCGCATCGGCCAGCCGCTGGCCGAGATCGAGCGGGCGGTGATCCTGGCCACGCTCAAGCGCTTCGACCACCACAAGGAACGCACCGCCGCGGCCCTGGGCGTGAGCCTGAAGACGCTCTACAACCGCCTCAAGGAATACGCGGAGAAGTAGCCGCCGGGCGCGTGGCCGACGCCAGTTCGGCCACCAGCGCCCAGATGTGCTGGGCCACCGGCGACAGCGAGCGGTTGCGCCGCCGCACCAGCACGATGCGCCGGCGCAGCGGGGGCTTCAGTGCCACCGCGCGCAGCGCCTGGCCATCCGGCAGCGGCAGCGACAGCGCCGGCAGGATGGACAGGCCCAGCCCCTCGGCCACCATGCGGAAGGCGGTGGTGGCATTGCCCACGTCCTGCACCACGCGGGCGCGCGGGCCGTGCCGGCGCAAGGCCTCGTCGATCAACGGCCGGCTGCCCGAGGTGTGGTCCAGCAGCACCAGCGGCTGGTCGGCCAGCGCGGCCAGCGACACGCTGCTGCGCCGGGCGAAGGCATGGCCCGCCGGGCACACCAGCACGAAGGCCTCCTCGAACACCGGCTGCTGCTCCAGGTCGTCCATGCGGTCGCCGCCCACCACCACCGCGAAATCCACCGCGCCGGCGCGCACGCTTTCCAGTGCCAGGCGCTGGGCCTGGTCGGTCAGCAGCACCTGGATGTCCGGGTGGCGCTGCTGGGCAGCCGACAGGCAGCGCGGCATCAAGCCGGCCGAGACCGTGGGCGCGCTGGCCACCCGCACCACCCCGCGCGCCTGGGCGCCCAGCGCCTGGGTGCGGGCCAGCAGCTCCTGCAGCTCGCCCAGCACGCGGCGCAGCGGGCCCACCAGCGTCTGGCCGGCGGGGGTGAGCAGCACCTCCCGCGTGGTGCGGTCCAGCAGCTTCAGGCCGAGCTCCGATTCCAGCGCCCGCATGCTCTGGCTGACCGCCGGCTGCGACAGGCCGATGGCCGCGCCGGCGCGGGCAAAGCCGCCCTCGTCGGCGATGGCCAGCAGCACCTGCAGCTGACGGAGGCTGACATTCATAAGCGCAGCGAATCAACCAATCCCATCAATCCATTTTACAAACGAGGCTGCGGCCCGTGTAATCACGGCCCTGCCCTTGCCCATCGAGCCTGCCATGCGACGACCTGCCTTCCTGCCCGACAACTTCGTGCTGCTGCTGCTGGCCGTGCTGGGCGTGGCCACGGTGCTGCCGGTGCACGGGGTGGGTGCCCAGGGCGTGAAGTGGCTCACCAATGCCTGCGTGGCGGGCCTGTTCTTCCTGCACGGGGCCAAGCTGTCGCGGGAGGCGGTGGTGGCGGGCCTGCTGCACTGGCGGCTGCACCTGACGGTGATCAGCGCCACCTTCATCCTGTTTCCGATCCTCGGCCTGGCGCTGCGGCCCCTCTTCGAGCCGCTGATCGGCCCCACGCTGTACCTGGGCGTGCTGTTCGTGTGCGCGCTGCCTTCCACGGTGCAGTCGTCCATCGCCTTCACCTCCATCGGCAAGGGCAACGTGCCGGCGGCCATGTGCAGCGCCAGCACCTCCAACATCGCCGGCATCGCGCTCACGCCGCTGCTGATCGCGGCCATGGCCTCCACCAGCTCGGCCAGCAGCGGCGCGGCGGGGGTGATGAGCTGGCAGTCGGCGGCCGGCATCGTGGGCCTGCTGCTGCTGCCCTTCGTGGCCGGGCAGATCGCGCAGCGCTGGATCGGCGCCTGGGTGGCGCGCCACCGCGGCATGCTGAAGTGGTTCGACCAGGGCTCCATCCTGCTGGTGGTGTATTCGGCCTTCAGCGAGGCCACGGTGCAGGGCCTCTACCAACAGGTCAGCCTGGGCACCCTGGGCATCCTGCTGGGCATCAGCGCGCTGCTGCTGTTCGTGGTGATGGGGCTGCTGGTGCTGTTCAGCCGGCGCATGGGCTTCAGCCGCGAGGACGAAGTGGCCATCGTGTTCTGCGGCTCCAAGAAGACGCTGGCCAGCGGCGTGCCGATGGCACAGATCCTGTTCGCCGGGCAGGCCGTGGGCCTGATCGTGCTGCCCATCATGGTGTTCCACCAGCTGCAGCTGATGGTGTGCGCCTCCATTGCCCAGCGCTATGCGCGGCGGGCGGCGCAGGAGCAGGCCGCACCCGCGGTGGCCGTGGCCCCCGCGGCGCGGCGCTGAACGCACCGCCTACTGGAGCGTCTCGTCCGGCCGCGGCTGGTGCGGCAGGTCGGGCTCGCGCACCGGCGGCGTGGTGCTGGGCGGGTCGCCGTCGGGGGTTACCGGCAGCACGTCGGGCGGGGGCGGCGGAGGTGGCTGGGGCACGCTGTGCAGGTTCATCGGCATCTCCTTTTCAAGAGCGACCGATGCGGCACGTGGCGTGCCCGGCGCACGCCCCGGTGTCAGCGCTTGCCGGTCTTCTTGGCCGCGGCGGCGCGAGCGCTGTCGGTGAACAGCTTGGCGGCGCGGCCCTTCAGCTCCAGCAGCTCGCTGGCGGTGACCGAGTACTTGCGGCCGGCGGCGTCCACTTCCACGCGGAACTCCACCTCGTGGCCGTTGTTGGACAGCATGCCGCTGGTGAAGTCGTAGTCGGGGTCCTCGGCGGGCAGGCCGCGCTGGGCCACGTCGTAGTCGATGTACGTCACCTCGCGGATCTCGCCGCTGGCCAGGTCGAGCATGCCGGTGGACTCGATCACCTCCTCGAGGAGTTCGTCGAAGATCTTGATCGGTACTTGCAGGTCCACGGGCGTCCTTGTTTACGAAGTCGAAGGGCAGGCATTCTAGAGAGGCCGCTCGAGCTTGAGGAACAAGTCCCGGTCGGGCGCGAAGTTGGCATGCAGCGGCAGCAGCGCGCCGCCCAGTGCCCGGGCATCGGGGCCGATGGTGCCGGGCATCAGCAGCGGCCGGCGCACGCCTTCCCAGCTGAGGTCGGCGCAGGCGGCTTCCACCGCCTCCAGCAGCGCGGCCAGCAGCTCGCGGCTGAACTGTCCATCCACGATCACCCCTTCCAGGTCGAGCAGGCAGGCTGCGTCATGCAGGGCCAGGGCAATCGCCGGGCCGGCCTCGGCCAGCCAGGCGTCGGTGCAGGCGCGCCAGGGCGGCTGCAGCGCGCGGGCGTCGGTGGTGGCGCCCAGGTCCAGGCCCGCGGCGGCGTACAGCGTTTCCAGCGTGAACAGCGAGGCGATGCTCAGCAGCTGCGGCGGATGCGCCTCGCCGCGCCGGCCGCGGCCCATGGCCAGCGAGCCCACCGCGCCGGCATTGCCGCTGAGGCCACCGCGCAGGTGGCTGTCCAGCACCAGGCCGCCGCCGATGAAGGTATCGACGAACACGTACAGGAAGCTGCGCACGCTGCGGCCGCGGCCGGCCACCAGCTCGGCCACGCAGGCCGCGGCGGTGTCCTTGACGAAGGTGACCGGCAGGCCGCTCATGCCGGCCACGCGGTCGGGCAGGTCGATGCGGTCCCAGGCGCGCGCACGTTCGCTGTCCACGCCCAGCAGCGTCTGCCACCCGCCCAGCGACAGCGGCGCGGCGATGCCGATGCCCTGCAGCCGCTCGCGCCGGCCGGGGCCCAGCCATTCGCGCATGCCCTGCAGGTGCTGGTCGATGGCGGCGCACACCGCCTCCGGCTCGGGATAGTCGTAGCTGACCGACGAGCGCTGGCAGGCCGCACCGGTGAAGTCCACCAGCAGAACGTCCAGGCTGCGCCGGCCCACCTTCACGCCGATGGCATAGGCGCCATCGGGCGCCAGCGCCAGCGGCACCGAGGGCTGGCCCACCTTGCCGCGCAGCGGCGTGCCCTTGACCAGCAGGCCATCGTCCAGCAGCCGCTTGGTGATCTGCGAGACCGTCTGCGCGGTGAGCTGCGTCAGCCGCGCGATTTCCGCCGCCGGCAGCGCGCCGTTCAGGCGGATGGCCTGCAGCACCACCCGTTCGTTGTACTGCCGCAGGCCACCCTGGCTGGAGCCGCGCGGGCGCAGCCGCCCGGCTTCGGGCGGGTGGGAGGCGGCGGGTGCGGCGGATGGCATCAGGGCTCCAGCGGCTGGGCGATCACGCCCTTCTTGAACAGGAAGTTGGCATACGGCTGCAGCTCGCCGGTCTGCACGATGGCGAAGGCCTGGCGGGCCCGATCGTAGAAGGCGAAGCGCTCGGTGGCCTGGCACTGCGCCGGCCGGGCGTCGCCGCGGTCGGCCAGCGCCTGCACCACGCGGCGCTGCAGCGCCGAAAGATAGCCCGGCGCGCTGCCGCCCACCTGCATGCAGGCCACTGGCTGGGCCACCGCCTCGTCCAGCGGCAGCACCGAGAGCACTGCCTCGCAGGCTTCTTCCATCGACACGCCCGGCCAGTGCAGCACCGGCCGCCGCGTGGCCAGCGTGTGGGCGGTGAAGTTGGCGTCGGCCAGCACGATCTCGTCGCCGTGGCCCATTTCGGCCAGCACCTTCAGCAGCTCGGGCGTGAGCAGCGGATGGATGTGCTTGAGCATCTGGGGCCGCCCCGCTTCAGGCCAGGCACTCGGCCGGGATGTCCTGCGGCTGCATGGCGCCGGTCATCACCGCCACGGTGTCGCTCATGGTGATCTTCTTCGGGTCGAGCACCGCGGCACGGCGGCCCAGGCGGGCCACGTGGATGCGGTCGGCCACCTCGAACACATGCGGCATGTTGTGCGAGATGAGCACCACCGACAGGCCCTTGTCGCGCACCCGGCGGATCAGCTCCAGCACCATGTTGCCCTCCTTCACGCCAAGGGCGGCGGTGGGCTCGTCCATGATGACCACATGCCGCGCGAAGGCTGCGGCGCGGCCCACGGCCACGCACTGCCGCTGGCCGCCGGACAGCGTCTCCACTGCCTGCGTCATCGAGCGGATGCCGACCTTCAGGTCGTTCATGCGGGCGATGCTCTCTTCCAGCATGCGCTTCTTGTCCAGCATGCGGAACACGCTGCCCAGCACGCCAGGCCGGCGCACCTCGCGGCCGAGGAACAGGTTCTCGGCGATGGACATGGCGGGCGCGACCGCCAGGTCCTGGTACACCGTCTCGATGCCGGCGCGGCGGGCGTCGATGGGGCTCTTGAAGTGGATGGGCTGGCCGTCGAGCTGGATCTCGCCGGCATCGGGCACGGTGGCGCCCGACAGCGCCTTGATCAGCGACGACTTGCCCGCGCCGTTGTCGCCGATCACCGCCAGGATCTCGCCGGCGCGCAGCTCGAAGTCGGCGCCGTCCAGGGCGGTCACCTGGCCATAGCGCTTCACCAGGCCGGTGGCCTTCATCACGATTGGCGGCCGGGCCGCGAGGTTGTGCATGCTCATAAAGGTTCCTTCCGGCTCAGCGGGCCGACTTGCGCGACATCTGGTCGGCCGCCACCGCCAGGATGACGAGGATGCCGGTGACCAGCACCTGGTAGACCGACGACACGCCCATCAGCGTCAGCCCGTTGCGGAAGACGCCGACGATCAGCGCGCCCACCAGGGTGCCGAGGATCACGCCGCGGCCGCCGAACAGGCTGGTGCCGCCCAGCACCACCGCGGTGATGGCGTCCAGGTTCTCGGTCTGGCCGGCATTGGGGTCGCCCACCCCGGTGCGCGAGACGGACAGCAGTGAGGCGATGCCGTAGAACACGCCCGCCATCACGTACACGCCCAGCAGCACCCGCTGCGTCGGGATGCCGGTCAGCCGCGTGGCCTCGGGGTTGTTGCCCACCGCGTACACATGGCGGCCCGACTGGGTTTCACGCAGCGCGAACCAGGCCGCGAAGTACAGCAGCAGCATCAGCACCGCGCCATAGGCCACGTTGGTGCCGCCCAGGCCGAAGGTGCTGCCCAGCCAGGTCATCGCGTCGGGCAGGTCGGTGACGGTCTGCGATTGCGAATACAGCTGCGTGATCGCAAAGGCGATGTTCAGCGTGCCCAGCGTGACGATGAAGGGCGGCAGCTTCAGCCGCGTGACCAGCAGGCCGTTGACCAGCCCGAACAGCGTGGTCACGCCGATGCCGCAGGCGATGGCCACCGGCGTGGGCAGGCCGAGGTCGGCGGCGAACTTGGTCATCACGATGCTTCCCAGCGCCATCACCATGCCGCAGGACAGGTCGATGCCGGCGGTGAGGATGATGAGCGTCTGCCCGATGGCGATGACGCCCACCACCATCACCTGCTGCAGGATCAGCGAGAAGTTCTCGCCGCTGAGGAAGCGGTCGGTCTGCGTGGCGAAGAAAAGGCACGCCACCAGCAAGGCGATGAACGGCCCCAGCACGCCCAGCGGCGGCAGCTTGTCCTTCCACATCACTTCTTCCCCCAGCACAGCTCGGTGCCGGCCTGCACGTCCTTGCTGTCGATGCCGGGCAGCGGCTTGTCGGTGATCAGCGTCACGCCGGTGTCCACGTAGCCGCTGGCCTTCTTGCCGCTGGTGGCGTATTCGATCGCCGCGTCCACGCCCATCGAGGCCATCTTCAGCGGGTACTGCTGCGAGGTGGCGGCGATCTTGCCGGCCTTGACGTCGCGGATGCCCTGGCAGCCGCCGTCCACCGACACGATGACCACGCCCTTCTCCTTGCCGGCCTTCTTCAGCGCGTTGTAGGCACCGGCGGAGGCGGGCTCGTTGATGGTGTAGACGACGTTGACGTCGGGGCTCTTCTGCAGGCAGTTCTCCATCGCCGTCTGGCCCTTGGCCTGGTCGCCGTAGCTGTCGGCCTGGCAGACGATGGCGGGGTCGCTGCCCAGCTCGTTGCTCTTGGCCTCCGGCGCCGGCAGCCCGAAGCCCTTCAGGAAGCCGTTGTGCCGCTGCGCGCCCACCGGGTGGCCCGGGAACAGGTCCAGCGTGACGATCCTGGCCGGCTTGCCGCCCAGCGCGGCCTTGGCGTACTGGCCGATCAGCACGCCGGCGGTGTAGTTGTTGGTGGCGAACAGCGCATCGGTGGCGTCGGCCGGGTCAGCCGGGCTGTCCAGCGCGATCACCATCACGCCGCGATCGCGGGCCTTCTTGATGGCCGGCACGATGGCCTTGGCGTCACTCGGCGTGATGAGGATGGTCTTGGCGCCGGCCGCGATCATGTTCTCCATCGCCGTCACCTGGCCGGCGTTGTCGCCGTCGGCCTTGCCGGCACCGGCGATCAGGCGGGCCTTCTTGGCCTTGGCCGCCTCGGTGGCGCCCTCCCTCATCTTCACGAAGAAGGGATTGGTGTCGGTCTTGGTGATCAGGCCGATCACCGGCTCGGCCGCATTCGCCGTGGCGGCTGCACCCAGCATGGCGGCAGCGGCCAGGGCGGTGGCGGCGATGGAAAGAACGGGGCGCTGTGCGGGCATGGGGGTGTCTCCGGTGTTGGTCTGAAAACGACATCGGGGTGATCCGATGGATGTACTTTGGTAGAGTCCGGTTAATAAATCAAGCTGATTGATTAATGGAAAACCCGATGTTCGCAGCGGCATGCGCGGGGCATGCTGCGCACCTGTAACCCCTGGAGAAACCCATGTTCGTGGTCTGCGGCGAAGCGCTGTTCGATGTATTTGCAGCTGGCGATACCTCTACCGGCCTGATGCTCGACGCGCGCGTCGGCGGCTCCCCCTTTCAACGTGGCCGTGGGCCTGGCCCGGCTGGGCCAGCCGGTCGGCTTCTTCGGCGGCGTGTCCACCGGCTTCCTCGGTGAGCGGCTGATGCGCGCTCTGACCGACGAAGGCGTGGACACCCGCTGCACGCCGCGCAGCCCGGCCCGTACCACGCTCAGCCTGGTGGGCGTGGACACCGCCGGCGTGCCCTCCTATTCCTTCTATGGCGAAGGCGCGGCCGACCGCGGCGTGGCCCAGGTGTCGCTGGGCGCCATTCCGCCGGAGGCGCGGGCCTTCCACGTGGGCTCCTATGCCACGGTGGTGGAGCCGGTGGCTGCCACGCAGCGGGCACTGATCGAGCGCGAGCACCGCCGCAGCCTGATCAGCTACGACCCCAACATCCGCCTGAACGTGGAGCCCGACCTGGGCCGCTGGCATGCGCTGCTGGACTGGATGCTGCCGCGCACCCACCTGCTGAAAGTGAGCGACGAGGACCTGGGCCTGCTGTTCCCCGGCAAGTCGCCCGACGTGCTGGCCGCGCAGTGGCTGGCCCGTGGCGTGGCCATGGTGGTGGTGACACGCGGCGGCGAAGGCGCGCTGGCCTGGACCGCTGCGGCGCAGGCCCAGGCCGCGCCGGTGAAGGTGGACGTGGTGGACACCGTGGGCGCCGGCGACACCTTCCAGGCCGCGCTGCTCACCTGGCTGGCCGAGCACGACGCACTGTCGCCGATGGCGCTGCGCACGCTGCCGGCCACGCAGCTCAAGGCGGCGCTGGATTTCGCGGCGCAGGCCGCCGCCATCACCTGCTCGCGCCGCGGCGCCGACCTGCCGCGCCGGGCCGAACTGCCGGTGTGAGGACAGCGCCTATCAGCCTCCGCTGACAAGCCGCCCGGCACGACGGTGTTAAAACATGCACCCGTGCCCGGTTTGGCCCTTGCATCGCCCGCTGACAGCAAGCGCCGCCGGACTGCAGTCCACCTTCCGGCCTTGTCCATGCTGTCCACGCCCGCCGCTTCCCTCTCGCTCCACGCACGGCTGCGCGAGGCCACGGCCGATGCACATGCGCAGCTGGAATCCCTGCTGGGGCTGCTCGACAGCCCGATGAGCTACACGCGCTTCGTGGCGGTGCTGATGCGCTTCCACGGCTTCCACCGCGCGTGGGAACCGGCACTGGCCCGTGCGCTGCAGGACGAAGCCTTCACTGCGCCGCGCCAGCGGCTGGCGCTGATCGAGCACGACCTGCGCGCACTGGACATCGACGACCTGGACATCGAGGCGCTGCCCGTGGTGCCCGAAGCCGCGCAGCTGTGCCGCACGCTGGAAGGCGCGCTCGGCTCGCTGTACGTGATGGAGGGCTCCACCCTCGGCGGCCGCGTGATCACCCGCCGCCTGCTGGCCGATGCCGACTGGTGCCCGGCCGAGGGGCTGCTGTATTTCCATCCCTATGGCGACCTGACCGGCGAGCGCTGGCGGCAGACGCTGGCCCTGCTGTCCACCGTGCCGCCGCCACGCCAGCAGGCGGTGGTGGACGGCGCGCTGGCCACCTTCGCGCTGCTGCTGCAGTGGCTGGAGCCGGCGGTGGTGGTGCCGGACCATGGCGAGGACGATCCTTCCAGCGAATGGGGGGTGGCGCTGTGAACGCCGGCGCCGCCGCCGCCGACGCCTGCGCCCGCGAACCCATCCACATTCCCGGGAGCATCCAGCCGCATGGCGCATTGCTGGTGGTGGCCCCCGACGGCCGCCGGGTGCTGCAGGCCAGCGGCAACGCCGCCGCGCTGCTGGGCCTGCCCGAGGCACCCACCAGCACCGCGCAGATCGACGGCGCCCTGCCGGCGCTGCTGCAGTCCTGGGCTGAAGCCAGCGACGGCGTGCTGCAGCAGGCCCAGGCCTGCGGGGCCCGGCTGCTGCAGATGACGGTGCATGCCACGCCGCAGGGCCTGATCGTCGAGCTGGAGCCGCTGGACGCCACCGAGCTGCAGACGCTGGATTCGCTCTACCCGCGCCTGCGCAGCTTCCTCGACGACGTGGAGGGCGAGGACGACATGGCCGTCCTGGGTGAGCATGCCGCGCGCGAGGTGCGCCAGCTCACCGGCTTCGACCGCGTGATGGTCTACCGCTTCGACGAGGAATGGCACGGCACCGTGATCGCGGAGGACGGCAACGGCCGCCTGCCCAGCTACCTGGACCTGCGCTTCCCGGCTTCCGACATCCCGGCCCAGGCGCGCGAGCTGTACCGCCGCCACCGGCTGCGGCTGATCCCTGACGCGATGTACACCCCGGTGCCGGTGCTGCCTGCGGCCAGCCCGCTGGACGGCCAGCCGCTGGACCTCTCCGGTGCCGCGCTGCGCAGCGTCTCGCCGGTGCACCTGCAGTACATGATGAACATGGGCACCGCGGCGTCGATGTCGGTGTCCATCGTGATCGACGGCCAGCTGTGGGGCCTGATCGCCTGCCACCATGCGCAGCCGCTGCGGGTGGGCGCCCCCACCCGCGCGGCCTGCGACTTCCTCGGCCAGATCCTGGCGCTGAAGATCGGCGCGCGGGAACGCGGCCAGGAAGCCGCGCTGCGCTGGGCCGCCAAGGAGCTGGAACACGACCTTGTGGCCCGCATGGCCGAGGCCGGGGACGCGCCCGATGCCGTGACCGGCCGCCTGGCCAAGAGCCCCGAGGCCTGGCTGCGACTGACGCGCGCCAGCGGTGCCGCGGTGCTGCGCGGCGACACGGTGCACAGCGTGGGCCAGGCGCCGTCCCCGGCCCAGTTGAAGGCCCTGGCCACCTGGCTGCACCAGCGGCAGGACCGCGGCGAGCTGTTCGCCACCCATGCCCTGCCGGCCGTCTACCCGCCGGCCGCCGAGTTCGCCGACACCGCCTGCGGCCTGATCGCCGCACCCATCTCGGTCATCCATCCGCACTACGTGATGTGGTTCCGCCCCGAGCGCATACACACCGTCACCTGGGGCGGCCGGCCGGAGAAGGCCACCACCGCGGACGGCAGCCTCACGCCGCGGGCCTCCTTCGCCGCCTGGACGCAGGAGGTGCGCGGCACCGCCCAGCGCTGGACGCCGGTGGAAGTGGATGCCGCACGCTCCTTCTGCCAGGCCATGGTCACGCTGGTGCTCAAGCAGGCCGAGCAGCGCGCCGCGCTGACCGACCGGCTGGAGACCAGCAACCGCGAGCTGGAGGCGTTCTCGTACTCCGTCTCGCACGACCTGCGCGCGCCGTTCCGCCACATCGTCGGCTTCGCTCAGCTGCTGGGCGAAAGCGAGCCGCAGCTCGCCAGCCGCTCGCGCCACTACCTGGACACCATCATCGAGTCGGCGCTGTCGGCCGGCCGCCTGGTCGACGACCTGCTGAACTTCTCCCAGCTCGGCCGGGCCAGCCTGGAGATGGCGCCGGTGGACATGGCCAAGCTGGTGGAGGAGGTGCGCCGCTCCATGCGCATCGACCAGGGCACCCGCCAGGTCACCTGGGAAATCGGTCCGCTGCCGCCGGCCTGGGGCGATGCCTCGCTGCTGCGCCAGGCCTGGGCCAACCTGGTGGACAACGCCATCAAGTACACCCGCCGCAAGCCGGTGGCCGTGATCCGCATCAGCGGCGAACAACGCGCGCACGAGACCGTGTACACCGTCTCCGACAACGGGGTCGGCTTCGACATGGCCTACCAGGGCAAGCTGTTCGGCGTGTTCCAGCGCCTGCACCGTGTCGAGGATTTCGAGGGCAGCGGCATCGGCCTGGCACTCACCCGCCGCATCATCGACCGCCACGGCGGTTGGATCGCGGCCGAAGGCGCACCCGACGAGGGCGCCACCTTCCGATTCGGCGTACCGCGCCCGGCCCAGAAACAAGGCGAATCATGACGAAGATTCCTCACGCGGAAGGCGGTCCGAGCCCGGACGCCTCCCTGCACAAGACCATCGAGCTGCTGGCTTCGGCCAGCCGTTCGGCCGAGCTGCGGCCCATCCTGCTGGTGGAGGACAGCCCCAACGACCTGGAGCTGGCCCTGGCCGCGCTGGAACGCTGCCAGCTGGCCAACCCGGTGCATGTGGCCCGTGACGGCGTGGAAGCACTGGACTACCTGCATGCCCGCGGCGCCTGGGCCGGCCGCGACAGCGGCGACCCCGCGGTGGTGCTGCTGGACCTGAAGCTGCCCCGGCTGGACGGCCTGGAAGTGCTGGAGCGGGTGAAGAAGGACCCGCTGCTGCGCGCCGTGCCCATCGTGATGCTCACCTCCTCCCGCGAGGAACGCGACCTGGTGCGCAGCTACGAACTGGGCGTGAATGCCTTCGTCGTCAAGCCGGTGGATTTCCGCGCCTTCCTGCAGGCGATCCAGGAACTGGGCATGTTCTGGGCCGTGCTGAACCAACCGCCGCCCCGCCTGCCGATCCGATGAACGGCCCCGCTCGCGTCCTGCTCCTCGAAGACAGCGACATCGACACCGAGCTGATCTGCACCTACCTCCAGCGGGCCCAGATGCCCATCGAGGTGGTGCGGGCGGCGCGCCGCAGCGAGTTCCTGGCCGCGCTGCAGCGCAGCGACATCGACCTGGTGCTGGCCGACTACTCGCTGCCCGACTTCGACGGCATTGCCGCGCTGCGGCAGGCGCTGGAGAAGCTGCCGGACGTGCCCTTCGTCTTCGTGTCCGGCGTGGTGGGCGAGGACGTGGCCACCGACGCGCTGCGCCAGGGCGCCACGGACTACGTGCTCAAGCGCAACCTGGCGCGGCTGCCCAAGGCGGTGGAACGGGCGCTGGCCGAGGCCCGCGAGCGCATGCGCCGCCGCGACGCCGAAGCCGCTCTGGGCGCCAGCGAGGCCACCGCCCGGCTCGCGCTGGAGCGCCAGCGCCAGGCCGAGGTGCTGTTCCGCCTGGCGGCCGAGGCGGCCAACATCGGCGTCTGGGAGTTCGATCCCACCGGCCCGCGGCTGTGGATCGACGACGGCCTGCGCCGCATTGCCGACATCCTGCCCGGCGCGCAGGTCGATTACGCCTACTTCGTGTCGCAGGTGGTGCACCCGGACGACCGCGTGCTGTTCGAGCAGTCGCTGGCCGCCGCGCTGGTGCCCGACGGCCGGCCGGAGCTGGAGTTCGAGCACCGCGTGATCACCCTGTCCGACCAGCGGGTGCGCTGGCTGGCCATCGCCGGCCGCCGCTTCGACAGCGACGACGGCGGCCCGCGGCTGGTGGGCACCGCGCGGGACGTGACCGGCCAGCGCCGCAAGGGCGAGGCCCTGCGCCGGCTGAACGAAGCGCTGGGCGAGCGGGTGGAGCAGCGCACCCGCGAGCGCGACCGCATCTGGAACCTGTCGGCCGACCTGATGGCGGTGTGGCGGCCCGACGGCACGCCCGAGGCGCTCAATCCCGCCTGGGAAAGCCTGCTGGGCTGGCCGGCCGCCGAGGTGATGAGCCAGGCCATCGTGGAGCTGCTGCACCCGGCCGACGTGGCGGTGACCCGCACCGCAATGGACACCCTGGGCGCCGGCGCCGGGACCGCGCGCTTCGACAGCCGCGTGCGCACGCGCGACGGGAGCTACCGCTGGATCCGCTGGGCGGTGCGGCCCGATGCCGGTTACTTCTACGCCATCGGCCGCGACGTGACCGAGGAGCGGGCCGCCGCCGACGAGCTGGCCGCCACCAACCAGGAGCTGAAGGAACAGATCGCCGAACGCGGCCGGGTGGAAGCCACGCTGCAGCAGATGCAGCGGCTGGAGGCCGTGGGCCAGCTCACCTCGGGCGTGGCGCACGACTTCAACAACCTGCTCACGGTGGTGCTGTCCAACATCAGCCTGATCCGCCGGCTGCTCAACCAGGGCGTCGCGCCGGACGAACGGGTGCTCAAGCGGCTCGATTCGATGCAGAGCGCGGCCGAACGCGGCGCCAAGCTCACCGCGCAGATGCTGGCCTTCTCGCGCCGGCAGCGGCTGGAGCCGCAGGTCATCGACCTGAACGACACCGTGCTGGCGCTGCGCGACCTGCTGCAGTCCACCATGGGCGGCAGCGTGCGCCTGGCCACCGAGCTGACCAAGCCGCTGTGGCCGGCGCTGGTGGACGTGACGCAGATGGAACTCATCGTGCTCAACCTGGCCATCAACGCCCGCGATGCGATGGAGGTGGGCGGCAGCCTGACCGTGCGCACCGCCAACGTCACGCTGGGCCCGCCGCAGCGGCCGGAAGAACCCGAGGCCGGCGACTATGTGCGGCTCACAGTCAGCGACACCGGCAGCGGCATGACCCCCGAGGTGCTGGCCAAGGCCTTCGAGCCCTTCTTCACCACCAAGGAGGTGGGCAAGGGGTCGGGCCTGGGGCTGGCGCAGGTGTATGGCTTTGCCAAGCAGTCGGGCGGTGGCGTGCGCATCGACACCCAGCCCGGCAAGGGCACCTCGGTGCATGTGTTCATGCCACGCGCGATGGGCGAGGTGCGCCAGCGCGAGCCGGAGGTGACCCAGCACGGCCTGCTGGACGGCAGCGAGCCCAGCCACACGCTGCTGCTGGTGGACGACGACCCGGCGGTGCGCGATGCCACCTCGTCGATGCTGCGCGCCATCGGCTACCGCGTGATCGAGGCGGGCAGCGGCGGTGCCGCGCTGGAGCTGCTGGCGCGGCGCAAGGACATCGAGCTGGTGCTGGCCGACTTCGCGATGCCGGGCATGAACGGCGCGGAGCTGGTGCGGCTGCTCAAGCTGTCGCATCCGCACCTGAAGACGATGTTCCTCACCGGCTTCGTCGACCTGGCGGCGCTGAAGGACATTCCGGAAGAGCAGGTGCTGCAGAAGCCGCTGCGCGACGAGGAGCTGGCCCGCCGGCTGCGCCGTGCGCTGCGCGGCGGCAGCGGCAGCCGCACGCTGAACTAGCTGAGATCACCCGCCCGCCGGGCCGCCCCAAGGGCGGGTGCGCCCCCTCGGGGGCAGCGAGCGCCAGCGAGCTTGGGGGCTCCATCACCCGCCCGCCGGGCCGCCCCAAGGGCGGGTGCGCCCCCTCGGGGGCAGCGAGCGCCAGCGAGCTTGGGGGCTCCATCAGCTCTCGTCGGTGAGCGGCGCGAGCTGCGAGTGCCGGATGCGGGTGCTGGCCAGCGCGCCGGCCGATTCCAGGATCGGGTAGGCGATCGAGCACAGGTGCGAGTTGATGCGCTTGAGGTCGCTGATCAGGTCCAGGTGCAGCGAGCTGGTCTCGATGCTCTGCGCAGTGTTGTCGCGCAACCGGGTGATGTGGCTGGCGGCGTACTCGTGCTCCAGGTCGCGGAAGCGGGCCTTCTCCTCCAGCAGCCGCTGCGCGTCGCGCACATGGCCGTCGAGGAAGACGCTCATCGCCAGCCGCAGGTTGGCCAGCAGGCGCTCATGCAGGTGGCAGATCTCGGCCATGCCGGCGTCGGAGAAGCTGCGGTTCTTGCGGATCTTCTTGTCCTCCACGTCCTGCAGCACCCGCTCGATGATGTCGCCGATCTGCTCCATGTTGATGGTGAAGCTGACGATGTCGGTCCAGCGCCGGCCTTCGCGTTCGGACAGCGCCTCGCGCGAGATCTGCGTCAGGTAGAACTTGATGGCCGAGTACAGCTCGTCCACCGTGTCGTCCATCTTGCGCAGCTGCTCGGCCAGGCGCAGGTCGTTGTGGCGGATCACCGGCAGGATGCCGCGCAGCATGGTCTCCACCACGTCGGCCTGGTGCAGCGCCTCACGCGCGGCGCAGCTGATGGCCAGCGAAGGCGTGGCCAGGGCCACGGGATCGAGGTGCCGCGGGCGCTCACCCGGGCCGCCGCGGCTGGGGTCGGGCAGCCAGCTCACCACCCAGCGGCCCACCACACCGGTGAAGCCGATGAACAGCAGCGCCAGCGTGATGTTGAAGCCGAGGTGGAACAGCACGATCTGCTGGTGCACCACCGGTATCTGCTGCTGCAGCAGCACATGCACATGGCCCAGCAGCGGCATCGCCAGCACCGCACCGGTGGCCTTGAAGATGAAGTTGCCGATGGGCAGGCGGCGCACCTGCGGCGCGGCGCCGCTGGTGGCGATGATGGCCAGCACGCCGCTGCCCAGGTTGGCGCCGATCACCAGCCCCAGCGCCACGTTGGTGGGCAGCAGGCCCTGCGAGGCCAGCGTGGCGGTGAGCAGCACGATGGCCAGGCTGGAATAGGCCGCCACCGTGAGCACCGCGCCCACCAGCACGTCCAGCAGGATCTCGTTGGGCAGCGACACCAGCAGCGTGCGCACCACCGGCGACCGGGTCATCGGCTCGGTGGCCTGCACGATGAGCTGCAGCGCCAGCGTGATGAGCCCCAGCCCGATGAGCACCCGCCCCACCCGGCCACCCACGGTGTTCTGGCGCGAGACGAACATCACCACGCCGACGAAGATCAGCAGCGGCGACAGCCACGACAGGTCGAAGGAAAACACCACCGCCATCAGCGCGGTGCCCATGTCCGCGCCCAGCATCACCGCCAGCGCGGCGCTGGTGCTCACCAGCCCCTTGCCCACGAACGAGGCCACGATCAGGCAGGTGGCGGTGCTCGACTGCACGAGGCTGGTGACGCCCAGCCCCGCCAGCATCGCCGGCACCCGCCGGCTGAAGCTGGAGGCCAGCACCGTACGGAGGTTTTCTCCGAACACCTGCAGCACGCCGGTACGAACGATGTGGGTGCCCCAGACCAGCAGGGCGATGGCGGCCAGCAAATTCAGCAGGTGGATCATCGAATGCAGCTTACGTAGTTTTTTGACGGCCGGTGCGGCGCAGGGCCCGGGTGCGCCGATACAGTGGGCGCATCACGCAGGACCCGGGCCAGGGCATGGCGATTGCCTTTCACCCGCCTGCCCCAACGCGCTTCACGCCCTCCATGCCTGACGTCCCCTCCGCCCCGGTTGCCAGCACCAAGCCCCTGCTTATCGGGCTTTCCGCGCGCATCTACCATCCGACGACACCCGTCCCCAGCCTGGGTGGCGTGTTTACCCGCACGCTGCATTACCTGGAGCAGTCGGTGGCGCACTGGGTGATGTCGCGCGAGGTGCTGGGCGTGATGATTCCCGCGGTGGAAAGCGAGAGCCTGGTCCGGCGCAGCGACATGAGCCTGCGCCACTACGCCGACATGCTGGACGGCCTGGTGCTGCAAGGCGGCACCGACGTCTCACCCGAGACCTATGGCGAAACCCCGATGAAGCCGGCCTGGGCCGGCGACCGGGTGCGCGACCTCTATGAGATGGAACTGCTGGACGCCTTCATCTCCGCCGGCAAGCCGGTGCTGGGCATCTGCCGCGGCTGCCAGCTGCTGAACGTGGCCTTCGGTGGCTCGCTGTACCAGGACATTCCCACCCAGCTGCCCGGCGCGCTGCGCCACCACGACGAGAACACCTACGAACGCCAGTTCCACCGTGTGAGCCTGGTGCGCGGCACCCGGCTGGCCGGGCTGTACCCCGACCGCAGCACCGGCGCCATCAACTCCATCCACCACCAGTCGGTGAAGACGCTGGGCCACGACCTGGAGGTGGAGGCGCTGGCCATCCCCGACGGCGTGGTGGAAGCCATCCGCTGGAAAGGCCCGAGCTATGTGTTCGGCATGCAGTGGCACCCGGAATTCATGGCGCTGAACCGCTGGCATGACGACCAGCTCGACGGCTCGCCCATCCTCGACGACTTCCTGTCGGCGGTGCGCGCCCGCAAGGCGCAGTAGCACGCGCCGCCATCCACCGCAGGCCCGGCCGTGCGCGCAGAACCCGCTTCCGCCCCGCCCATGACGGCCGCCGATGCGCTGGCCGCGTTGTGGCAGCAGGCCGGCCTGCCGGCGGCGGCCCTGGCCCAGGCCATGCTGGCCGGCGACGCGCCGGTGCTGCCCTCCTCCTTCGCGGTGGCCACCGCGGCCCAGGCCTCGCTCGGCGCCGCGGCGCTGGCCGCGGCCGAGCTGTGGCACTGGCGCGGTGGCGGGCAGGCACGCCAGCAGGTCGACGTGGACCGGGTGCATGCCGCGCTGGACAGCTGCGCGCACTTCCTGGTCGATGGCGTGCAGCCACCGCTGTGGGACAAGATCTCCGGCCTGTATGCCTGTGGCCCCGATGGCGAAGCCGGCTGGGTCCGCATCCATGCCAACTTCGCGCACCACCGCGACGGCGCGCTGCGGCTGCTGGGCCTGCCGCCGGGCGAGGCCACCGGCCGCGAGGCAGTGCAGCAGGCGCTGCGCCACTGGAATGCGGAAGGCTTCGAGGCCGCAGCGGCCGATGCCGGACTGGTGGTGGCCGCGGCGCGCAGCTTCGAGCAATGGGACAGCCATCCGCAGGGCGTGGCGGTGGCCGCGCAGCCAGTGGTGCGCATCAACCGCATCGAGCCGGCCGGCCAGGCAGGCGGGCCGCTGGCCTGGCCGGCCCTGGCCAGCGACGACGCGCCGCCGCTGTCCGGGCTGCGGGTGCTGGACCTCACCCGCATCCTCGCCGGGCCGGTGGCCGGCCGCACGCTGGCCGCCTATGGCGCGGACGTGATGCTGGTGAACTCGCCCTCGCTGCCCAACATCGCCGCCATCGCCGACACCAGCCGCGGCAAGCGCTCGGTGCTGATCGACCTGATGGACGAGCCCGGCCGGGCCACCTTGCGCGGCCTGGCGGCGCAGGCCCATGTGTTCCTGCAGGGTTACCGGCCGGGTGCGCTGGCCGGCTTCGGCTTCTCGGCCGAGGCGCTGGCGCGGCTGCGGCCGGGCATCGTGGTGGTGTCGCTCAGCGCCTATGGCGCCGAAGGCCCGTGGGCCGGCCGCCGCGGCTTCGATTCGCTCGTGCAGACGGCCACCGGCTTCAACCTGGCCGAAGCCCTGGCCGCCGGCAGCCACACGCCGCGCGCCCTGCCGCTGCAGATCCTGGACTACGCCGCCGGCTACCTGCTGGCCTTCGGCGCGCAGGCCGCGCTGTGGCGCCAGCAGCACGAAGGCGGCAGCTGGCATGTGCAGGTGTCGCTGGCCGGCGTGGGCGCCTGGCTGCGCAGCCTGGGGCGGCTGCCGGGCGGGCTGCAGGTGGTGCCGCCTTCTTTCGATCCGTACCTGGTGCAGGAAGCCAGCGGCTTCGGGGCGCTGACGGTGCTGCGCCATCCGGTGCGCTTTTCCCGCACGCCGCCGGCCTGGCAGCGGCCTTCAATGCCGCCGGGCAGCCATCCGCCGCGCTGGGACTGAAGGCCGCCGCGCCTCAGCCGTGGATCAGCGCTTCCAGCGTCTGCAGCGTGTCGGCTTCCCACAGCGGCTTGTCGTGCCGGATGCGCAGCATGCGCGGAAAACGGGTGGCGATGCCGCTCTTGTGCCGCGGGCTGCGCTGGATGCCCTCGAAGCCCAGCTCGAACACCAGCGTGGGCTTGACGCTGCGCACCGGGCCGAACTTCTCCAGCGTGTTGGCGCGGATCACGCGGTCCACCTCGGCGAACTCGGCATCCGTCAGGCCCGAGTACGCCTTGGCGAACGGCACCAGCTGCAGCGCGCCGGGCTGGGCCGGCTCGCGCCGGGCGATGGCATCGAGCACCGCCTGCGCCTCGGCGGCATCGGCCGGCTGGCGGTTCCACACCGCGAAGGTGTAGTCGGTGTAGACGCTGGCCCGCCGGCCGTGGCCGCGCTGGGCATACACCAGCACGCCATCGGCGGTCATCGGCTCGATCTTCCACTTCCACCAGGTGCCGCTGGACTTGGTGCGGCCGGTGCCATAGGCGGCATCGCGCTGCTTGAGCATGAAGCCCTCCACGCCCCGCTCGCGCGACTCGATGCGCAGCTCGGCCAGGGCCGGCCAGTCCGCCGCCTGCACCATGGGCGAGAGCTGCATGCGGCTGTCGGCCAGCACCTGCTCCAGCTGCTGGCGGCGCGCGGTATGCGGCTGGGCCCGCCAGTCCACGCCCTGCCACTCCAGCAGGTCGTAGGCGATGAAGTTGACCGGCGCGTCGCCCAGCACCTTCTTGGTGAGCTTGAGGCGGCCGATGCGCTGCTGCAGCAGCGCGAACGGCGCCGGCCGCTCGTCCTGCCACACCACCAGCTCGCCATCCAGCACCGTGCCGTCGGGCAGCGGCTGCGCCAGCGCGACGATCTCGGGAAAGCGTTCGGTGATCAGGTCCTCGCCGCGCGACCAGATCCACACCCGCCCGGCGCGCTTGACGATCTGCGCCCGGATGCCGTCGAACTTCCACTCCACCAGCCAGCGCTCGGGCGGGCCGAGGCGGGCTTCGAAATCGGCGGCATCGCCTTCCAGCTGGTGCGCGAGGAAGAAGGGATAGGGCTGGCCGGCATCGTCCGGCGCGCGCTGCTCGCCTTCCTGGGCTGGCGCGGCCGGCGCCAGCAGCGCCAGGTAGCGCGCGGCGCTGGGCGTGGAGCGGCCGTCGGTGTAGCCCATCATGCGCTGGGCCACGCGCTTGGCATCCAGCTCGGCATGCTCGGCCAGCGCCCGCTGCACCAGCAGCTTGCTGACGCCCACGCGGAAGCCGCCGCCGATCAGCTTGGTGAGCAGGAAGCGGCCGGTGGTGTCCAGCTCGCGCCAGTAGCTGGCCACGCGGCGTGCCTGTTCTTCCGGCGGCAGGCCGCGCAGCGGCAGCAGCCGGTGCTCGATCCATTCGGCCAGGCCCAGCGGCTCGCCCAGCTGCCCGGCCGGCGGCAGCACATGGGCGATGGTCTCCGCCAGGTCGCCCACCGCCTGGTAGCTCTCCTCGAACAGCCATTCGGGAACGCCGGCCTCGGCACAGGCCAGCGCGCGCAGCACGCCGGTGGGCACCACCTGCCGAAGCTTGCCGCCGGCCAGGAAGTACACGGCCCACGCGGCGTCCTCCGGCCGGGCCTGGGCGAAATAGCGGCGCAATGCGGCCACCTTGTCGCTGGTGGCGGTGCTGGCATCCAGCGCGGTGAACAGGGTGGCAAAAGCGTGCATCGCCGGGGTGCAGCAGGCAGCGGGCCCGCACGGGCCGCGGGCCTGCTCAGTGCTGCTCGACGGGCTGACCGGCGGCCGGGCGGTGGTAGCCGTCGTTCAGGCGGCTGAACTGCGCCTCGCGTTCGGCATCGACGAAGGCCTGCAGCGCCTCGAAGCTCCTGCCCTGCACGCTGGTGTCGTGCAGCAGCACGATCTGGCCGATCAGGCCCCAGTCGGCGGCCTCGCCGACACACCAGACGCTGGCCTGCGCCGGCAGCGGGGCCAGCAGCGCTTCCGGCAGCCGCTCGGGCTCCACCGCCTGCAGCAGGGCGCGTTGCGGCCAGCGGTCCAGCGGCGCACCGGCCTCGGCTGGCGGCCACCAGGCCAGCAGCCGCAGCGCGCCGAAGGTTTCCACCACCGGGCCGGAAGGGCCGTCGCGCACCTCGGTGCTGGCCGCCGCCACCTGCTTGACGGCCGCCACCCAGGCCCCGGGCTGCCACTGCGCCAGCAGCCGCGGGTGGGTGACCACCGGAGCCACCTGCGGCGCGGGCTGCCAGTCCAGCTCGACATCCGTGACCTCGGTCGCGGCCCAGCGGGCGGCCCGGCGCGCCACCTTGCGGCCGACGGCATCCAGCTCGACCGCGGCGACGGGCGCGTCCAGCACCGGCTGCAGGCGCGGCAGTCGCAGCGAGGGCGGCTCCTGCGCGGCGCCGCGGCCCGGCACACCGCCCGGCTGCCACCCGTCCAGCAGGCGCATCAGCTCGGCGTCGGTGGGGCGGTTGCCGCGGTCGGCGCGCCAGCCGTCCAGCACGCGGGTCGGGTCCAGGTCGTCGTCGCGGTCCATGGCTTGCAAGGGTGGATCAGGCTTCGGCCGGTGTGTCGGCCGTGGCCGGGGTGGGCTGCTCGGTGGCGGCGCCCGGCTCCTCCAGCGCATCGTCGCCGTATTCGGTGCGGAAGGCGCCGGCGTCCAGGCCCTGCTCCTGCAGCCAGCGCACCATCACCGCCTCGTAGCCATGGGTGACGATCACGCGCTGGGCGCCGGTGGCGGCGATGGCGCGCTGCAGGCCCGGCCAGTCGGCATGGTCGCTGAGCACGAAGCCGCGGTCCACCGAGCGACGACGCCGCGCGCCGCGCAACTGCATCCATCCGCTGGCAAAGGCATCGCTGTAGTCGCCAAAGCGGCGCAGCCAGGGCGAGCCCTGCACCGAAGGCGGCGCGATGACCAGCGCCCGGCGCATCTCCGCCTTGGGCAGCTCGGTGGCCGAAAAGGTGGCTGGCAGCGGCACGCCGGCGGCGCGGTAGGCGACGTTGAGCGTCTCCACCGCGCCGTGCACCACAATGGGTCCGATCGACGGATCGACCCCCGCCAGCATGCGCTGGGCCTTGCCGAAGCTGTAGCCCATCAGCAGGCTCGCGCGGCCGGCCTCGGCATTCGCGGCCCACCAGCGGTTGATGTCGTCGAACAGGCTCACCTGCGTGGGCCAGCGGTAGATCGGCAGGCCGAAGGTGGATTCGGTGATGAAGCAGTCGCAGCGCACCGGCTGGAACGGCGCGCAGGTGACGTTCAGGTCGCCGGGGCCCTCGCCGTGCATCGTGGTGTCGCCGGCGACGAAGTAGTCGCCCGAGGCCACCCAGACGCGGCCGCGGTGCTCCAGCCGCACCTGGGCCGAACCCAGCACATGCCCGGCCGGGTGCAGGCTGATGCGCACGCCGCGGTGTTCCACCGCCTCGCCCCAGCCCAGCGTCTGGAGGTCGATGTCCTCGCCCAGGCGGGAGCGCAGCACGCCGGCGCTGTCGTGCGAGGCCAGGTAGTGAGCGTGGCCACGGCGCGCATGGTCGGCATGGGCATGGGTGACGATGGCGTGCGACACCGGCCGCCAGGGGTCGATGTGAAAGTCCCCCGGCGGGCAATACAGGCCATCGGGCGTGGCCACCACCAAGTCGTCGTGCATCGTCGCATTGTGACGACGAAGCGGCCGCCGCTTGGTGACGATGGGATACTGAAACCGCTCGTTGACGCCCCGATGACCACTTTGGAACCCACATTGCCGACCCCGCTGCGCCTTGGCGAGGAGCCGATGACGCCGCTGCAGATCCTGTTCAGCCTGCGCGGGCGCGTGCCGCGCAAGGTCTGGTGGCTGTATGGCGTGCTGGCGCCCATTGGCATGGGTGCGCTGGCCACGGTGCTGCTGCGCATCGTGGGCATGGGCGCGCAGCAGACGGACGAGCTGGTGAACCTGCTGCTGCTGTGGCCGGTGGTGGCGGTGTCGGTCAAGCGCTGGCACGACCGCGACAAGTCCGGCTGGTGGGTCTTCATCACCCTGGTGCCGCTGATCGGCTGGCTGTGGGCGCTGATCGACAACGGACTGCGCCGCGGCACCCGCGGCGCCAACCGCTTCGGCGACGACCTGACCGAGCGCTTCTGACGCCGGCCCCGGCCGGGCCGACTCGGCTCAGTACAGCCCGGTGATGCCGCCCACGCGCAGGTACAGCCGCGCGCAGCCGGCCACGAAACCGCGCTGCACATTGGCCCACACGCCTCGGCGCACCGATGGTGCCGTCACCTCCCGCGAGGCGGCCACGGCCTCGTCGAACTGCGCCGCCAGCCCGCTGGCAAAGGCCCGGTCGTGCACCACGACGTTGGCTTCCAGGTTGAGCAGCAGCGACAGCGGATCGATGTTGGAGCTGCCGACCGTCGCCCAGTGGTCGTCCACCACCGCCACCTTGGCATGCAGGAAGGCCGGCATGTATTCGTAGATGCGCACGCCCTGGGCCAGCAGCTCCGCATACAGCACGCTGGCGGCCAGCGCGGCAAAGCGGTAGTCGGGCCGGCCCTGCAGCAGCAGCCGCACCTTCACGCCGCGGCGCGCCGCATTGCGCAGCGTGCGCCGGAACTGCAGGCCGGGGTAGAAGTACGGCGACACCAGGTCGATGCGCTCGCGCGCCTGGCGGAAGGCGTCGATGTACGCGCGTTCGATGGCCCGGCGCTGGCGCAGGTTGTCCCGCACGACGAAGGCCGCGCGCACCGGCGGCAGGCTGTGCAGCGGCGGCACGGCCGAGGCCCGCACCGGCGGCCCGAGCCGCATGCGGCGCACGATCTCGCGCACCCGCTGCACCGGCTGGGGGCTGCGCGCGGCGGCCATGGCCTCGTCGCGCCAGTCACGGCCGAAGGCGGCGCGTGTCCACACCGCGCGCGCCGTGTGCTCGATGGGCAGCACCACCGGGCCCTGCACCCGGACGGCAAAGTCCAGCCGCGGCGCATCCAACGTGCCGTGGCCCAGGTCAGGCGATCGTCCAGCACGTTGATGCCGCCGACGTAGCCCACGCCGGAATCCACGACGCACAGCTTCTGGTGCAGCCGGCGGAACTGGTCGGGCTGCATCCAGGAGCGCCAGCCCGCCATCGGCCGGTACACCACCAGCCCGACGCCGGCCGATTCCAGCCGCTGGCGCAGCACCGGCAGCGCGGCGGCGGAGCCGAAGCCGTCCACCACCACCCGCACCCGCACGCCGCGCCGGGCGGCGGCCTCCAGCGCCTCCATCACGCACTGGCCGGCGCTGTCGTCATGGAAGATGTAGGTGGCGAGCCACACCTCGTGCATCGCGCGGCCGATGGCCTCGCACATGGCCGGGAAAAGCATGTCGCCACCGCGCAACAGTTCCACCTCGTTGCCGCCGGTGAACAGGGCCCGCGGCAGGCTGTACCAGTGCAGCGGGTCTTCGTGGGGGCGGGGATCAGGCAAGGTCGAACTCGGCCACCAGCGGCAGATGATCCGACATGCGGGCCCAGCCGCCACCACGCGGCACGAAGGTGGAACGGCAGGCCAGCCCGCGGGTGTAGAAGCGGTCGAGCGCGAACACCGGCACCCGCGACGGGAAGGTGAGGCACTTGGCCTCGCGCGCGCCGGCCTCGCGCGCGCGCAGCAGGCCGCAGTCGGCCATCGGGCCGTCGAGCTTCTCGCCCCAGTCGTTGAAGTCGCCGGCCACCACCACTGGCGCCTCGGGCGGCACCGCCTCGCTGATGTACTCGGCCAGCCGCCGCGCCTGGCGCACGCGGCTGGCATGCATCAGGCCCAGGTGCACGGTGATGGTGTGCACCGTCAGGCCGTTCCAGTGCACCGGCACGTGCAGCAGGCCGCGCTGCTCGAAGCGGTGGTCGCTGACGTCGTGGTGGCCAATGTCGCCGATGGGCCAGCGCGACAGGAGCGCATTGCCATGCTCGCCGTCGCGCGTGATGGCGTTGGTGCGGTAGGCCACCTCGTAGCCCTGCGGCGCCAGGAAGTCGGCCTGGCCGCCTTCCGGCCAGCCGAAGGAGGTGCGGGCGAAGGCGCGGGCCTCGCGGTGGTTGAACAGCCGCACTTCCTGCAGGAACACCATGTCGGCGTCCAGCGCCTCCACGCCCTGGCCCAGGTTGTGGATCTCCAGCCGCTTCAGCGGGCCGACGCCACGCACGCCCTTGTGGATGTTGTAGGTGGCCGTCCGCAGCCGGCCGAGCGAGCTGGCCGGTGGCAACAGCGTGGACTGCAGCGGTTTGAGCGTCATCCTTCAGGCAAAACGCGGCAGTTGCAGGATGGCCTCGGCATTGCTGGGCGAGAAGCAGCGATCGGCCGCTTCCTGCCAGGGCAGCCAGGCCAGCGCGGTGTGCTCACGCGGGCTCAGGGTGATGGGTGTGCCCGCGGGCACGCGCAGGCCGAAGACATGCTCGGTGTTCTGCGTCACGCCCGGGGCATAGCGGTGCCGCCACACCGGGTAGATCTCGTACAGGTTGGCCAGCTGCCAGTCGCGCAGCGCCGTCAGCGGCACGCTGTCGCTGCCGACGACGATGCCGGTTTCCTCGAACACCTCGCGCACCGCGGTCTCGGTCAGCGGTTCGTCCAGCGAGTCTTTCGAGCCGGTGACGCTTTGCCAGAAGCCGGGCTTGTCGGCCCGCTCGATCAGCAGCACCTCCAGCGCCGGCGTGTGGATCACCACCAGCACCGATTCGGGGATCTTGAACGGACGCGGTGTCTCGGCGGCAGTGGGAGGCATCGGCGTAGAGAGGCGGGCGGAGCGGCCAGTCTAGCCACTCCGCCGCCGGGCGGGACGCTCAGGCCTGCGCCGGCTGGTTGTTGCGCAGGCGGATGTGCAGCTCGCGCAGCTGCTTCTCGTCCACCGGGCCAGGGGCGCCGGTCAGCAGGTCCTGGGCACGCTGGGTCTTGGGGAAGGCGATCACGTCGCGGATCGACTCGGCCTTGGTCATCAGCGTGATCAGGCGGTCCAGGCCGAAGGCCAGGCCACCGTGCGGCGGCGCGCCGTACTGCAGCGCGTCCAGCAGGAAGCCAAACTTCAGCTGCGCTTCCTCGGGCCCGATCTTCAGCGCGTTGAACACCTTGCTCTGCACCTCGGCCCGGTGGATACGCACCGAGCCGCCGCCCAGCTCCCAGCCGTTGAGCACCATGTCGTAGGCCTTGGCGATGCACTGGTCGGGCGCCGTGTCCATCAGGTCTTCATGGCCGTCCTTCGGCGCAGTGAACGGGTGGTGCACCGCCACCCAGCGGTCGCCTTCCTCGTCGTGCTCGAACATCGGGAAGTCGACCACCCACAGCGGCGCCCAGCGGTCCTCGAACAGGCCCTTGGCGCGGCCGAACTCGCTGTGGCCGATCTTCACGCGCAGCGCGCCGATGGCGTCGTTCACCACCTTGGCCTTGTCGGCGCCGAAGAACAGCAGGTCGCCGTTCTGCGCGCCGGTGCGCTTGAGCACCTCGGCCAGCGCGGCATCGTGCAGGTTCTTCACCACCGGGCTCTGCAGGCCTTCACGGCCCTTGGCCAGGTCGTTGACCTTGATCCAGGCCAGCCCCTTGGCGCCGTAGATCTTCACGAACTCGGTGTAGCCGTCGATCTCGCCGCGGCTCATCTCGCCGCCGCCGGGCACGCGCAGGGCCACCACGCGGCCGCCCTTGGTGGTGGCAGGCGTGGAGAACACCTTGAAGTCCACGTCCTTCATCACCTCGGTCAGCTCGGTGAATTCCAGGCCCACGCGCAGGTCGGGCTTGTCGGAGCCGAAGCGGTGCATCGCCTCGGCATAGGTCATCACCGGGTACTCGGGCAGCTCGACGCCGATGGTCTTCTTGAACACCTGGCGGATCATGTTCTCGGTGATCGTGCGGATCTCGCCTTCGGTCAGGAAGGAGGTCTCCAGGTCGATCTGCGTGAACTCGGGCTGGCGGTCGGCGCGCAGGTCCTCGTCGCGGAAGCACTTGGTGATCTGGTAGTAGCGGTCGAAGCCGGCCACCATCAGCAGCTGCTTGAACAGCTGCGGGCTCTGCGGCAGCGCGAAGAACATGCCGTCATTGACGCGGCTGGGCACCAGGTAGTCGCGCGCGCCTTCGGGCGTGCTCTTGGTGAGCATCGGCGTCTCGATGTCGATGAAGCCGTTTTCGTCCAGGTACTTGCGCACCTCCATCGCCACGCGGTAGCGCAGGATGAGGTTGTTCTGCATCAGCGGGCGGCGCAGGTCCAGCACGCGGTGCGTCAGGCGGGTGGTCTCGGACAGGTTCTCGTCGTCCAGCGGGAACGGCGGCGTCACGCTGGGGTTCAGCACCTCCAGCTCATGGCACAGCACCTCGATCTTGCCGCTGGTGAGGTTGGCGTTCTCGGTGCCGGCCGGGCGCGGGCGCACCAGGCCCACCACCTTCAGGCAGAACTCGCTGCGCACGCCCTCGGCCGTCTTGAACATGTCGGCGCGGTCGGGGTCGCACACCACCTGCACCACGCCCTCGCGGTCGCGCAGGTCGATGAAGATGACGCCGCCATGGTCGCGGCGGCGGTGGGCCCAGCCCATGAGGGTCACGGTCTGGCCCATCAGGGCTTCGCTGACGAGGCCGCAGTAAGTGGTTCTCATAAAGATCTCTCCGGAATGCTTGGCGGTTCTGGCGGGCGCGTCGGCGCCCAAAGGCGGGAAGTGAGGCTCTGGCGGCGGGCGGGCCGCAGGGGCTGGGCGCTTGCCAGGCGCTCAGCCCGCCAGATTTCGCTCCACCTCGGGCGCGGGCGGCTCGGCCGGCGTGGACGGCAGCACCGCCACCGGCGTCGCGGGGGCGCCGGCGGCACCACCGGCAGCGCGGAGGCCGACAGCGGCGGCGCCACCACGCCCATCGAGATGATGTATTTCAGCGCCTCGTCCACGCTCATGCGCAAGGCGATGACCTCGCTGCGCGGCACCATCAGGAAGAAGCCCGAGGTGGGATTGGGCGTGGTGGGCACGTACAGGCTCACATGCTCGCCCGACAGGCGCGCGGCCACCTCGCCGCCAGGGCGGCCGGTGATGAACGCGATGGTCCAGGCGCCGGCGCGCGGGTACTGCACCAGCACGGCTTCGCGGAAGGCGTTGCCATTGCTGGAGAACAGCGTGTCGGAGACCTGCTTGACCGAGCTGTAGATCGACTTGACGATGGGGATGCGGTGCAGCACCCGGCTGCCCTGGCGCAGCGCCCACTGCCCGGCGAAGTTGGTGGCGAACACGCCAGTCACCAGCAGCAGCACCACCACCACGAGCAGGCCGAGGAAGGGAATGTCGCGCAGCGTCTCGATCGGGCCATGCAGCGCCGTGGGCAGCACCGCCTGCGTGGTGCTGAGGATCCAGCCGAACACGCCGTCCATCAGGCCGAGCACGGCGTGCAGCACCCACACGGTGACCGCCATCGGCAGCCACACCAGCAGGCCGGCGAGCAGGTACTTTTTCAAGGCAGGCTTTCGGGACGCGACGCTCAGCTGGCGTCGCTGCCGCCACCGCCGGTGCTGCCACCGGACGAGGACGGCGCGGCCGCGGCAGGCGCGGCGGCAGCAGGCTTGGCGGCTTCAGCCGCGGGTGCTGCGGCGGCGGCCGGGGCACCCTCGCCCGCCGACACGGCCGGCTTCGTGGTGCCGCCCGAGCCGTTGCGGAAATCGGTGACGTACCAGCCCGAGCCCTTCAGCTGGAAACCGGCAGCCGTGACCTGCTTCTCGAACGCCTGCGCACCGCAGGCGGGGCAAGTGGTCAGCGGCGGGTCGGACAGCTTGCGCAGAACGTCTTTCGTATGGCCGCATTCGGCACAGCGATAGGCGTAGATCGGCATGACAAACCCTTGGAATGAGCGCTTTGACGCAAAAAAACGGAACCCGCGATTCTAACGGCCGGGCGGGCCCTGGCGCCTACAGCCGCTGCGCGAGCTGCACCCCCAGCGCACCGATGCCGAAGCCGATGCCGCCCCAGATGACGGCCAGCAGCAGCCGGTTGGTGCGCCGCTGCTCGGCCACCAGCTCGCGCAGCGCGCGCGCCTCCTCCGCATGGGCGGTGGCCTTCAGGCTCTGGTGCAGCAGCCGCGGCAGCTCGGGCAGCAGCTGCGCATAACGCGGCGCCTCGTTCTTCACCCGCTCCACCAGGCCGCGCCAGCCGATCTGCTCGTTCATCCAGCGCTCGAGGAAGGGCTTGGCGGTGGCCCACAGGTCCAGGTCGGGGTCGAGCTGGCGGCCGAGGCCCTCGACGTTCAGCAGCGTCTTCTGCAGCAGCACCAGCTGCGGCTGGATCTCCACGTTGAAGCGGCGGGAGGTCTGGAACAGCCGCATGAGCACCTGGCCGAGCGAAATGTCCTTCAGCGGGCGGTCGAAGTGCGGTTCGCACACCGCGCGGATGGCGCTCTCCAGCGCATCGATGCGGGTCTCGGGCGGCACCCAGCCGCTTTCCACGTGCAACTCGGCCACGCGCTTGTAGTCGCGGCGGAAAAAGGCGATGAAGTTCTGCGCCAGGTATTCCTTGTCGTTCTCGGTCAGCGTGCCGATGATCCCGAAATCGAGCGCGATGTAGTTGCCGAAGGTCATCGGCGCCAGGCTCACCTGGATGTTGCCCGGGTGCATGTCGGCATGGAAGAAGCCGTCGCGGAACACCTGGGTGAAGAAGATGGTGACGCCGTCGCGCGCCAGCTTCTTGATGTCCACGCCGGCGTCGCGCAGACGCTCCACCTGGCTGATGGGCACGCCGTGCATGCGCTGCATCACCATCACCGTGGGGGTGCACAGGTCCCACACCATCTCCGGCACCATGCACAGGCCCAGATCCTGCATGTTGCGCCGCAGCTGGGCCGCATTCGCGGCCTCGCGGATCAGGTCCAGCTCGTCATGCAGGTAGATGTCGAATTCCGCCACCACTTCCCGGGGCTTCAGCCGCTTGCCGTCCACGCTGACGCGTTCCACCCAGCGCGCCAGCCGGTGCAGCAGGGCCAGGTCGTCCTCGATCACGTCGAGCATGCCCGGGCGCAGCACCTTCACCGCCACCTCGCGGCCGGATAGCAGCGTGGCGAAGTGCACCTGCGCAATCGACGCGCTGGCCACCGGCTCGGGATCGAAGTGCAGGAATGCGGCAGACAGCGGCTTGCGCAGCGCCCGCTCCACCAGCGACATCGCCAGTTCGCCGGGAAACGGCGGTACGTCGTCCTGCAGCTTGGCCAGCTCGTCGGCCACGTCGCGCGGCAGCAGGTCGCGGCGGGTCGACAGCACCTGCCCGAACTTCACGAAGATCGGCCCCAGGCGTTCCAGCGCCATGCGCAGCCGCGCGCCGCGTGGCGCGTCGAAGCGGCGCCCCAGCGTCACGATGCGCGCGATCCAGCGCACCCAGCCCTGCCGGAAGCCCGACAGGGCGATGTCGTCCACCCCGAAGCGCAGCAGCGTGACGACGATCAGCAGCAGCCTGGCCAGGCGCCTCATCGGGCGGCCGCGCTCACAGGCGCCCCGCGCGCCAGCGCGCGGCCCACTGGGCGCCGGTGCCCACGGCCAGTTTCAGGCCGCGCGCCAGGCCGCGGCCGACGGTGGCCACCTCGTGCGCCAGGCGCGGGTCGATCACGCGGGCCAGGTCCGCCTCGATGTCCCAGCGCACGTTGTCCACCAGCCAGTTGACGTCGGCCGCCAGGGCGGCGTCGCCCTGCACTTCCATCGGCACCCGGCCGCCCTGCGCCAGCTGGCCCAGCAGCTCCAGCGGTCGGCTGGCATCCACGCGCACCGTCAGGTCGGCCAGCTCGGGCGCGCCGACATCGGGCGTCCACTCCAGCAGGCCGGCGGCACTGATGTGAAACAAAAGTACGGGCGGAGCGGGCATGAAACGCGGCCACTCGCGCCACTGCACGCCAATCGTGCGCCCCACGTGCTGGCGCAGGCGCTCGGTGGCCACCGGCTCGGCGGACAGCACATGGTTGAGCATCAGCACGACACGTTCAACCAGTGCCGGGGCAAGAAGGGCTTGAAGGCTCTGAAACATCCTTCGATTGTAGGGAGCGCCGTGGTCAACCCCCGGCTACAGGTGGAGGCAGAACCGTCAAGGAATTGAGCGAGAATGTTTTTTGGCCGGTGAAGGACGAAGAGCGAGTCGTCACCCACTCGCACCGGTAGAGCGGCAAGCGCGCAGCGCGCGTGCCTTGAGCCGCCCCCCAGACCATCCCAACATGTTCGAAGACCGCAGCTACACGAGAAGGTTCTACAGCGCACCGCAGTCCGTCACCTCGTTCATCGCTGCCTTCCTGGAGCCGGTGATCACGGTGCTGGTGCTGCTGATTGCCACCACTGCGTTCGACGTGGACGTTGGTCGCGCCGATCTGGTGCTGTGCCTGCTGGTGTTCGCGCTTACCTTCCCGGGCCGCAACCGTTTCAAGGACGCCGGCATCGCCGCGGCCACCGACATCTTCAGCTCGTGGATCACGCTGCTGGCCATCCTGGCGCTGTGCGGCTACGCCACCAAGAGCTTCGGCTACTTCGAGGAGCGGGTGCTAATCGCCTGGGCCGTCATCACGCCGGTGGTGCAGTGGCTGGCGGTGGTGGCGGGGCGCAACGTGCTGCGCCGCCATGCCGCGCAACCCGAAGCCCGGCGCAAGGCGGTGGTGGTGGGCGCCGGCCCGCTGGGCGTGAAGGTGGCGCGCGCCCTGATGGAAAACCGGGACCAGGGCAGCGACTTCGTCGGTTATTTCGACGACCGTGCCGACGAGCGTGTGGACGGCGGTGCCGCCGGCCAGTTGCTCGGCCGCCTGGCCGCGCTGGCGCCCTATGTGCACGAGCACGGCATCAAGGAGGTGTACATCACGCTGCCGTTGGGCTCGCAGCCGCGCATCCTGCAGCTGCTGGAGAGCGTGCAAGGCACCACCGCTTCCATCTTCTTCGTGCCCGACGTGTTCGGCATCAGCATCATCCAGGGGCGCCTGCAGGACATGAACGGCATTCCGGTGGTGGGCATCTGCGAGACGCCCTTCACCGGCACTAACGAGCTGGTCAAGCGCATCAGCGACATCGTGCTGGCGTCCATCATCCTGGTGCTGATCTCGCCGATCCTCATCGGCCTGGCCATCGGCGTGAAACTCAGTTCCCCCGGCCCGGTGATCTTCAAGCAGCGCCGCAACGGCCTGGATGGCGAGGAGATCATCGTCTACAAGTTCCGCTCGATGCGGGCGATGGACAACGGCACGGTGGTCAAGCAGGCGCAGCGCGGCGACCCGCGCATCACGCCTTTCGGCGCCTTCATCCGCAAGACTTCGCTGGACGAACTGCCGCAGTTCATCAACGTGCTGCAGGGCCGCATGAGCATCGTGGGGCCGCGCCCGCACGCGGTGGCGCACAACGAGGAATACCGCAAGCTGATCAAGGCCTACATGGTGCGCCACAAGGTCAAGCCGGGCATCACCGGCTGGGCCCAGGTCAACGGCCTGCGCGGCGAGACCGAGACGATCGAGAAGATGCAGCAGCGGGTGGAGTACGACCTGGAATACCTGCGCAACTGGACGCTGGGCCTGGACCTGCAGATCATCGTGCGCACCGTGCGGGTCATGCTGTTCGACCGCAATGCGTACTGAACCCCAGAACGACGACATCAGAAGGAGAACCGCCATGGTGCTGCGGCCCCAGAGATTGCTTCCGCTCGCCGCCGCGCTCTGCGCCGCCGGCGCTGCGCATGCGCAGAGCACGCCTTATTACGTCGGCGTGTCGCAGACGTTCACGAACGAATCGAACATCTATCGCTCGCGCAACAACGAGGTGTCGGACACCATCTCGTCCACCGCGTTGTTTGGCGGGGTCGACCAGATGATCGGCCGGCAGCGGGTGTACGGCAATGCCACCGTCAGCGCCAACCGGTTTACCGACAACGGCGACCTGAACAATACCGGCTACGGCCTGAAGGCCGGGCTCGACTGGGCCACGATCGAGCGCATTTCGGGCAACCTGGAGCTAAACGCCAATCAGAGCCTGGCGCGCTATGAAAACGCGATCGGCAGCACGGACAAGAACGAGTTGCGCGACCTGCAATTCCGCGCGACAGCGCGTGTCGGCGTGGTGACTCGCCTGACTGCCGAGACCACCTACAGCTATCGACGCGTTGACTACTCGCTGGACGCCTACCGCGCCCGCAACTACGACCAGAACGCGGTATCGGGCGGCTTGCGCTACCGCTTCAGCGGCGGGTTGTCCGCCGGTGCCGCGCTGCGGTTCACCAAGGGCGAGTACCCCGACCGCACTCCGGTCGATGAGTACGACCGCCGTGACATCGACTTCACCGCTACCTGGATACCCACGGGCAACAGCAGCATCAACGGCCGCATCAGCCTGAGCGACACCAGCCATTCCAGGCCACGACCGCCGACTTCAACGGCGTGACCGGTGACATCAGCTGGGACTGGCGCCCCACCGGCAAGCTGCGCTTCGTGACCACGCTGTCGCGCGACACTGGCGAGGAAATCAGCCTGCTGGGCGGATCGGCGGACCAGGTGCTGTCCAACAGCCGCGTCAGCACGTCGATCGGCACCCGGGCCACGTACGAAGTCACGTCGAAGGTGACGGCCGATGCCAGCGTGCGGTATGTGCACCGCAAGCTCGATGCGGCCGTTGGCGCCCTCTCTGCCGACGGCGGCGACAACACCCGCTTCGTCAACGTCGGTGTGCGTTGGGCGGCGATGCGCTCCGTCACGCTGGGCTGCAGCCTGGGCTATGAGTCGCGCTCATCGTCTTCCGCGCTGTCGGCACCGTACGACACACGCACCGCGAGCTGCTTCGGCCAGTTTGCGCTGCAGCTGTAAGGCGCACGCCTGCATGGCCACCATCCTGCTGACAGGCGCCACCGGCTACATCGCCTCCCACACCTGGCTTGCGCTGGCCGCCGCGGGCCAGCAGGTGGTGGGCATCGACGACTTCTCCAACAGTTCGCCGGAGGTGCTCAAGCGCCTGCAGGAACTGATGGGCGGCGAGCAACCGGTGTTCGAGCGGGGCAGCGTCACCGATGCTGCGTTCATCGACAGCGTCTTCCAGCGTTACCGCATCGACGCCGTGGTTCACTTTGCCGCCTTCAAGGCGGTGGGCGAATCCACTGCCCAGCCGCTGACCTATTACGCCAACAACCTGGGCGGACTGCTGACGGTGTGTGAAGCCATGCGCCGGCACGGCGCCTGGCGCTTCGTGTTCAGCAGCAGCGCCACCGTGTACGGCAAGCCGGAACGCCTGCCCATCGACGAAAGCGCGCGCCTCAGCGCCACCAATCCCTACGGCCAGACGAAGTTGATCGGTGAACAGATCCTGACTGACCTGGGTGCCGCCGAGCCTCGCTGGCAGACCGGCGTACTGCGCTACTTCAACCCCGTCGGCGCCCATGAAAGCGGGCGGATCGGCGAGGACCCGCGCGGTATTCCCAACAACCTGATGCCGTACGTGGCCCAGGTGGCTGTGGGCAAGCGGGCGCGGCTCCAGGTGTTCGGTGATGATTACGACACGCCTGACGGCACGGGTGTGCGCGACTACATCCACGTCACCGACCTGGCAGCAGGTCATGTCGCGGCCCTTCGCCGGCTGCTGGAGCAACCCGGTTCCTTTACGGTCAACCTGGGCACCGGCCGCGGTTACAGCGTGCTGGAACTGGCGCGTGCCTACGAGGCGGCCAGTGGCCGGACCATTCCCTACGACATTGTCGCCCGCCGCCCGGGCGACATCGATGCCTGTTATGCCGACCCCGCCTTGGCGCAAGAACTGCTGGGATGGACCGCGCAGCACGGCCTGGCCCGCATGTGCGAGGACAGCTGGCGTTGGCAGCGCCTGAACCCCAACGGATTTGAGAACTAGAGGCTCCATGAGCAGCACTTCTTCCAGCGTGCAAGTTACCCCAGTCGTCATGGCAGGCGGCTCCGGCACACGGCTCTGGCCGCTGTCCCGCGCCGGTTATCCGAAGCAGTTCCTCGTGCTGTCGGGCAATACCAGCCTCTTCCAGCAGGCCGTGGCACGGCTACAGGCGCTGCGTGGTGATGGTCGACAGGTGAACCCGACGCTGGTCGTAGGCAACGAGGAACACCGCTTCCTGGTGCTGGATCAGCTGCGCGAACTGCGCGCCGAACCCGGCGCCGTGGTCCTGGAGCCCATGGGCAGGAACACTGCACCGGCGTTGACGCTGGCCGCTCTGCAGGCGCTGGAAGGCGGCCAGGATCCGGTGCTGGTCGTCACCCCCGCCGACCAGACCGTGACTGATGAAGAAAGCTTCAGCGGCGCGCTGGCCCAGGCTGTCGACGCGGCCGCCGACGGCACCATCGTCATCCTCGGCATCGCGCCTGACCGGCCGGAAACCGGCTATGGCTACATTTGCGCCTCCGCCGCGCAAGGCATTGCCGCCGTCGAGCGCTTCGTGGAAAAGCCGGATGCGGCCACCGCTGCGCGCTACCTGGCCGAGGGCAGCTACTACTGGAACAGCGGCATGTTCGTGCTGCGCGCTTCGGCGTGGATGAGTGCGCTGGAGCGGTTTCGCCCCGACATCGCAAGCACCACACGCGCGGCCTGGGCGGCGCGCAAGACTGACGACAAGTTCGTGCGGCCGGGCAAGGAGGAGTTCGCGGCCGTACCGTCGGAATCGGTCGACTACGCCGTGATGGAGAAGTGCCCGGGCAGCCGCACCGCTATCCGCATGGTGCCCCTCGACGCCGGCTGGAACGACCTCGGCGCCTGGGAAGCCGTCTGGCAGGTGGCCCCCAAGGACGCCGAAGGCAACAGCCATGTAGGCGACGCAGTGTTTGCCGACAGCCGCAATACCCTGGTGCATGCCACCAGCCGCCTGGTGAGCGTGGTCGGGCTGGATGACGTGATCGTCGTCGAGACGGCCGATGCGGTGCTGGTGACCGACCGCTCCCGCAGCCAGGACGTGAAGAAGATCGTCACCCGCCTGGACGCCGACAAGCGCGGTGAACACACGCTGCACCGCAAGGTGCACCGCCCTTGGGGCTGGTACGACAGCATCGACAACGGCCCACGCTTCCAGGTCAAGCGCATCATGGTCAAGCCCGGCGCCAGCCTGAGCCTGCAGATGCACCACCACCGCGCCGAACACTGGATCGTGGTGAGCGGCACCGCTGAAGTGACCAACGGCGACAAGGTCATCATCCTGACCGAGAACCAGAGCACGTACATCCCACTGGGTCAGACGCACCGGCTTGCGAACCCGGGCAAGCTTCCGCTCGAGATCATCGAGGTGCAGAGCGGCAGCTATCTGGGTGAAGATGACATCGTGCGGTTCGAGGATACCTACGGCAGGGCTCCGCAGTAAGGACTTAGCCACGGCCCACTCGTGATGCGCGGGGCCGTTTCTCCATGGGTGGCTTTGCGTTCGCCCCCGTTCCGTGCATTCGGGGCGCACTAGATGCAGATGCGAATGGCGTCTACATAAAGCGCTCGAACCGCCGATACGACTTGAATTGGTGAGCATGAAGGACCAGGCCCATGGGGCCGTGTCTGCTCGACCGTGGTGCCCGTGGCACTCGATGTGGGCTTGTGAAGTACCAGCGTGTACGAAGGTCGCCTCGGCGGCCACAGCATGACACTCATCGTGGGAGCTGACCCATGTTGCGATTCACACACCATGGCGCGGTGCGCGGGGTCACCGGCTCCTGCCATCGGCTGATGCTGCCGGACGACCAGGCCGTACTCGTCGACTGCGGATTGTTTCAGGGCGCCGAGACTTCGCCCGAGGGCGCCAGCGCCAGCCAGCTGGAAATCGACTTCCCGCTGGACAAGGTGCGCGCGCTGGTTGTCACCCATGTGCATATTGACCACGTCGGACGCATTCCCTACCTGCTGGCGGCCGGCTTCCAAGGGCCGATCTACTGCAGCCAGGCCAGCGCCCAGCTGCTGCCCCTGGTACTGGAAGACGCGCTGGAAGTTGGCTTCACCCGCAACCGCAGCCTCATCAGCAAGTTCCTGGCGCTGCTAAAGGACCGCACGGTACCTTTGCCCTACAAACACTGGCAGACGGTGGTGGCCGGCAGCCCCGGCCTGCGAGTGCGGCTGCAGCCGGCCGGCCACATCCTCGGGTCCGCCTATGTTGAGTTCGATGCCATCCAAACCGGCCACGCCGCGCAGCGCGTGGTGTTTTCGGGCGACCTCGGCGCGCCCTACACCCCGCTGCTGCCGGCACCTCAGTCGCCGACGCGCGCCGACGTGCTGGTGCTCGAAAGTACCTACGGCGACCGGGTGCACGACAGCCGCAAGACCCGCCGCGAGCGCCTGCAGGCCCTGTGCGAGCATGCCTTCGGGAATGGCGGCACGGTGCTGGTGCCGGCATTCAGCATCGGCCGCATGCAGGAATTGCTGTACGAGCTGGAGGAAATCATCCACCGCGATGGCCAACGCCGGGCCGCGCCGGGCCTGCCCTGGGGCAAGGTGCAGATCATCGTCGACTCGCCGCTGGCGGCCGACTTCACCGCCGGCTACGCACGGTTAAGAGACCACTGGGATGCGGAGGCGCGCCGCAAGCTGGCGGCCGGCCGCCACCCGCTGGCCTTCGACCAGGTAACCACTGTGGCCGACCACGCCGGGCATTTGCAGATGGTGCAGGGACTGTCGCGCTCCGGCCGGCCAGCCATCGTGATCGCCGCCAGCGGGATGTGCAGTGGCGGGCGCATCATCAACTACCTCAAGGCGATGCTGGGCGACCCGCGGCACGACCTGTTGTTCTGCGGCTACCAGGCCGCCGGCACGGCCGGACGGGCCATCCAGCAGCACGGCCCGCGCGGCGGGTGGGTGGAACTCGATGGCCAACGCATCGACATCCGCGCCAAGGTGCACACCCTGGCCGGTTACTCGGCCCACGCCGACCAGCAGGATCTGTTGCACTTCATCGGCCGGATGCGAAGTGCGCCGAGGCAAGTGAGGCTGGTGCATGGGGATGACGGGGCGAAGCAAGAGCTGGCGGCGCTGATTCACCAGCGCCATCCGGGGACGGAAGTTGTGGTGCCTTGAACCGGAACAGTTATCTCAGTGGCAGCAGTCCGTGAGCGTCCAGCCGCCCCGCCTTGACGTCGAGAAGGCGTTCAGGCTTTCGCTGCAGTCCAGCGATGCGGCAGCAGTTCATCGAGCCGGGTGTTGAGCAGCGTCGGCAGACGCTGCAACACGTCGCGCAGGTAGGCCCACGGTTCGTGCCCATTCATCCGTGCCGACTGCACTAGGCTCATCACGATGGCAGCGCGTTGGCCGGCGAGCTCGCTGCCCACGAACTGCCATGCCTTGCGTCCCATTGCCCAGGGCTTGATCTGACGCTCCAGGTGGTTGTTGTCGATGGCCACAGCACCGTCGTCGAGGTGCCGCGTCAGCGCCGCCCAATGGGTCAGCGTGTAATCGATCGCCTTGGCCGTCGCGCCGCCGTCTGGGACCAGCCGTCGCTCCAGGCCCAGCCACTGCTGGAGCTCGTCCCATAGCGGCTTGGCAAGCCTCTGCCGCAGAGCTCGGCGCTCGTCGTCGCTGAGGCCCTTGAGTTCGCCCTCGACTTCATAGATGCGGGCGAACCGCCGCAGCGCGTCAACCCCGATGGGGCTCGTGCCCTCGTGCGCGAGCTCTTCGAAGTTCCTGCGCGCATGCGCGGCGCATGCGGCGCTGATGCGACCCGGGTAGTGCTGTGGGTCCACCACGGCCTCGTACGCACCGTAGCGGTCAGTGAGCAGCGTCCCGGACCATCGTCGCTCGCCGCGTCGCTCGTCGCCGTTGAGGAAGGCCACCGGGTACTGCGCCCCGCGCCCGCGGCAGAAGTCGTAGACGACGCCGGGCACCGCGTCGTGCCAACTTCGCGCGTAGGCCCACATGTAGGCCCGGCGTGTCCTGCCTGCGCCGGGGTCCAGCAAGGCCACCGGCGTCTCGTCAGCGTGCAGCACGCGGCAATCGAGCACGAAGCGCTTGTGCAGCACGTACAGCGGCTCCAACGCCGCGCCCACCTGACCGGTCCCGACTGCCAACGTCGAGCGCGGGGTGTGCACGCCGGAGCGGGCGTTGATGGTCTCTTGACGGTAGTACGGCAGGTGGTCCACGAAGCGGCTGATCGCCGTGTGCGCCAGCAGCCCGCTGGCGGCGATGCCGCCCTCAACGATCTCCGGCACGCTGGGCGCCTGCTTGAGGACCTGGCAGTGCCGGCAAGCCCACTTGCCATAGATGTGGCGGTGCACGAAGAACTCGGCCGGCACGATGTCGAGCCGCTCGGTGACGTCTTCACCAATGCGCTTCATGGGACGTCCGCAACCCTGCTCCTGGCAGTTGGTGCTGTCGGGCTCATGGCGATGCTCGACGCGACGCAGGTGCGCCGGCAGTGCACTGCGACGGGGCTGACGTGACGGCGCCTTGGGCTGGGTGCCGGCGGCCGCCGCGGCGGCCTCGGCTTCACGGCGCAGACTCTCGAGCTGCGCACGCAGCGCGGCTTCGTCCTCGGCCGGCGTCTCTTCGAACAGGCGACGCTGGTCAGCGTTCATGGCCTATGACTTGGCCCCGTAGGTCCAGCGCTTGAGCCGCGCGAGCTCGAAGTTGATCTTCTCGATCTTGGCCTCGCGCAGCGCGATCTCGCGGTCCTTGCGCTGCAGCAGCGCATCGCGCTGCGCCAGCTCCGCAGCTCGCTCAGCGAGCGCCTGGTCGCGCTGCATGAGGGCTTGGTCACGCTCGCCGAGTTGCTGCGCCTGGGCCTGCACCTGCTGCTGCAGCTGGGCGATCAGCGCGGCGACCTCGGGCGAGAGGCCCTCGGGGTCAGTGGGAGGAAGACCACGCATGCCGAGCATGCGGGGCATCGTGCCATAGCCCGCCACGCGGCCTATCGGCACATGCACCGTCAACCGATCATGGCTGACCGCACGCCAGATTCAGGCCCGCGTGATGGCGCTGAGCTCATGAAGCCGCTGCCACGGCAGGCCCAGCATCAGGGCATCGAACTGCGCCTGCGTCAGCGTCCACGAGGGCGTCACGGTGCCAGCGACCGGCCACACGAACCGCCCGGTGTTCAAGCGACGCGACGCGCACCACAGCCCGAAGCCGTCATGCATGAGCAGCTTGACGCGGGTGCCACGGGCATTGGCGAACAGATAGCCATGGTGAGCGTGCGCCACGCCGAACACTTGCACCACGCGCGCCAACAGCCGCTCGGGTCCAGCCCGCATGTCCACGGGCTCGGCGGACAGCCACATCACGTCGATGCGGATCATCGAAGCAGCTCGCGCATCCAGGCCGCGCATTCGCTGGCCGCACTGGCCGGCCAGGTTACCGTGACCGCTGTCACGCCGCGCTGCAGCTCGATGCGGATGTCAGTTAGCGCGGCCGGCTCGCTGGGCGCAGGCAGTTGTACCGGAACGAACGAGGACCTGTGCTCAGGCGCCTGGACTTCACCAGGGGTCATCCCGCAAAGGGCGCTGGCGGCGGGCTTAATCTCGGCCTCGCGCACCCACCGACGCAGCAAGTTGGCGTTGACGCCATGGGCCATCGCCACCGCCGCCATCGACATGCCCGGTTGCAGGCAACTGGCCACCGCGCCGGCCTTGAATTCATCGCTGTGCGTACGACGCCGACGGCGAGGGCCACCTTGTAGATCGGGGATAGTGTTCACGTGTCCACCAAAAGTCGAAGTGGACATGAGACTCCTATTCGCCTACCCGGCCTTCAAGATGGTCGGCCTGGACGCTCACAGCAGTCCAACAAAAGAAGCTGCCCACGTTTCGGGAAGCTAAACACTCTGCGACGATAGAGCCGTGGCCGAGCGAAACGAGTTCAGATCGAATGGCCTGGTATACGTCGTCCTGCGCACCGACGGCCGGGGCATCACCCTGGCTCGCGCAATCGCAGTGCAATCTGCAGCCGACCGCCGTGGCGCAGTGCACAGCTTGTTGCCAGCGGGCGTCGACGAAGCCCGCCTCGACCTCGCTGACGAGCTACCCCAACGCCTTAGTCAAGGCTTAGTCGGCGACGCGGACGGCAGTTTTAGTGCACCGGCAAAATGCGCGGCGCTCAAACCACGACATTCATGCGCTGATTGACCAGTAGCGCGAGAGGCGACGCCGGCGCTCAGCGTTTCGCAGGCAGCCGTGCGCCAACTGCCTGGAAGATAGCCGCTGCAATGGCCCGCATGCCGGCATCACCGGGGTGCGACAGCACACCTGCATCGGTTGCGCCAGTAGCCGCTGCCGACCCGCGATTTTCCGGGCGGTCAAGGAAGCCCGCGAGGTTAACGAACGTCCCGCCCTCTCGGATGCAGGCAGTTCGGATCGCAGCGTCGAGCTTGCCCTTTCGCCACCAGGTGCCCACACACACTAGATTGCCATTTGCCGGTCTGACCTCCGCAAGCAAACGCGCCAGCCTGTCGCCAAAGTCCTGCGCCCCTTCGTCGCCGTTAAGGGCGTTGTCACCCAGTTCGACAACCACCAGGTCGCTACGATTCGCGCGCGCGACCAGCGCAGGCTCTGGGGCAACATAGGTTGGCGACCGCTCAAGCTTGGCGTGATTAAAGCGCTGAAGGTCGACTTGGCCACCGACCTGGGCCGCCAGCATCGCGGAAAGCTGGCCCGAGTAGTCGCTGGCCTCGGCTGTGGCTGCCATTCCCCAGCGGCCGCTCCAGCCCTTCTGGGGGTCCGGCTGGCTAAACGTGATGGAGTTGCCGATTGTTGTGAGCATGAACTGCTCTGCCGCCCAGCAGGCCGTGGCTGTTCCTGCCGATATGCACAGCAATAACGCGCGCCCCAAGGGACTCACGCGAGCCTCTCACTCGGCTTGCGCCGACCAACGGTGTCGAGGAATCTGCGCGCTCGCCGCACCAGCGGCTTCTCCACGAAGAGATGTATGAGGTGCGAAACGGTGACCGTGGCAAAGAACACAACAATCAGAATTAGCACCGGTGAAAGCTTGACCTTTCCAAGCGCCGCCACCATGCCCGAAGCCGCGATGGGATGGATGAGGTAGAGGCTGTACGAGCTTTCGCCCAGCTTTGAGAAAAGCATCGTCGCTCGATTAACCGTAAGCCGCACAAGAAGCGGGATGCCGCAGGCTACTGCGAGTGCGTACGGGTCGACCCCGGTTGGCACACCACCCAGGCGCGCGGCAACCACGGCAGAAGAAGCGACGCCGAATAGGAACACCGCTTGGCGCGTCGAGTAAGTGTTGCACAGCAAAGCCAATCCGAGGGCCATGCCAATCACAAAATGGAGATTCTCGCTGGACGTAGCCACGAGCATCACCGCACCATCGAAGTCAACGATCTGGCCAAAAGCAAACGCCGCGCATATAAAGGCAGCCACGGCAGGCACCGGTTGCACGCGAAGCGTCATGGCAAGCGAGAACAACAAGTAGAAGTACATCTCGTGCAGCAAAGTCCATCCCACGCCGTGTATTGGCCTAACCTCGCCAGCTTGGTTGAACGCAGGGATAAATAAGTAGGACTTGATCGCGTGGACCACGTCGAAATGGTTGTGAAGCACTGCAGCGGGAATCGCCAGAGCGAGGGCCACCTTGAACGTAGTCAATAGCCAATACAGCGGCACGATCCGAGCGACTCGATGCCGAAGGAACGTTGCCGCGCCTGCACTGTCGTTTGTCAGCTTCTCGCTTGCCAGCACAATTACGATGCCGCTGATGACAAAGAAAATTGGCACGCCGGAAGCGCCAGCCTTCCAGATTGGGAACGTACTGAGCACGCGCTCCTGAAGGTAAAACGTAGTGTGTGTGAGCAAGACCATGGCGGCCGCGAAGAACCGCAGTGCCTGAACGACCTCGATCTTGCCCGCCGCTGCCAAGTTGGCGATGTGCCTTTGATCCTCATGCGTGATCTGATTCATCTCCACTTCCCTCTTCTAACGCACCTCTGCTCCCGACATCTTGCTCTGTCCGACAAACGCGTCTGCATTCTGTCAGTGGGGTGTGTAAGGGTCACGACACTTCGCGGAAATGCGGAAAATCGTCGCATATAATTCTCGCAGATGAACGAAGTGCTGCCGATTCCTATGTGTACGCATTTCTGGAGTACATGCAGATGCGCTGCGGGTCGAAGCGGGAGTAGCAGACACTGCCGAACAGCCCCACGCATCCAATACAGATACACCGTCTCAGGTCGGCACCGGGCGTTGTGCTTAGGCATTATGCTCGACTCAAGTCCCGAATGGACGCTCTGACTCAGCCCCGTCACTTTATGCGGCGCTGTCTTCTACTAGCGATTCACGGGCAGCGCGTCGACGAAACTGCCTACCACATCGACCACAGCGGGCGATCCCGCGCACCGTCGACTTCGCCGTCACCTCGTCGCATTAGGAAGCTTTTGAAAGCGCGCAGTGCCATGTCGCGCGACTACATGGCGACGAACAGCCCTCGAATCCAATAAACCGGCAGTCGGGCTTGGAGATCAACACCGGCTTGGCTCAGTGCTCACAGTCGCGAGACAAGTTAATGCGCAGCCGGCCACACCCGGTGAACACCGTCTTGCCAATGGCGCTGTCGTGGTAGTCGACCGCATCGCCAGACGTGGATGCGTCGGGCCGGTGACTCAGACGGTGCGCGCGCCCGGCGCCCACCGCGCGCCAGATGATCTCCTTGTTCTCCGCGATGAATACGGCGTTGACCGCCTCCCCACTCATCGAACCAATGACAGTCAATGAAATCGTCCCGGAGAGATGGCTCCCCGCCGCTACGGCCTTGGGCCGCCTTGGGAGCCTGTTGCCGTAGGCATGCAATGGCGCGCGAAGACATTACAAACACCGTCCTCTTGGACAGACGGAAACAGCCCCCGCATAAGCACACAGGCCCGAGCGCAACTCCGCGCTGTGCTCAACCGCCCATCGCGCCAAGCGCGCCGCATGGCCCGACGGCCAGCGCGCGGCGCGGATTCATGGCCTTGGCGTATGGCTTGAATGGGTGCAGCCCTGCGCTCCCTGCACCCGGCGTGCTTCGGTGGAGACGAGTCACGCAAGACCGAATGGCCACCGCAATTGTTGGGCGGGGCGCAGTGCCTTCCCGGACAGTCCGCACCCGCGCTGTCGCCCGCCCGTCACGCCCGCATGAATCCCAGATCGTGCGTTGAGAAACGACTGAGAAGCGGAAAGACGTCGAGAAGGTCCGAATTGCCCAAGCCCATCCATTTGCCGAGCGTTCCTGCGTACTGAGCAACGGCCGTAGTGGGAAGCAGTCGACCTGAACCCGTATCGAGGTCCGTTCGAAGTGCCGTTGTGGGAAACGAGCCGTAGATGTCACCGCCGTTGACCGCCCCGCCGGCTACGAAATGATGGGAACCCCAACCATGGTCACTCCCAGAACCGTTGGTCGTCAAGGTACGACCAAAATCGGAAGCAGTGAACAGCGTGACGTTGTTCAACATGCCCATCATTGACAGCGACGTAAGAAAATAGTCTACAGCGTGCGCGACACGAGCCATGAGCACGGGTTGATCGCGCATTTGGTCGGCATGGGTGTCAAATCCACCGATTGATACCATGAAAACTTGTCGGCGCATTCCCAGCATAGAACTGGCACCGACCATTTGCGCCACGGTTCGCAACTGTCTCGCCAGCCGGTCCGATGACAGAGATATAGACGTCCCCGCGTTGACTGCAATCCCGGCCGACGGCAGCGCGGGCACCGAGACGTTGGCCATGGCAGCTCGTAGTTGAGCAGCAGATTCCACGCTCCTACGCATCACCTTCGCATATTCCGCCTGATAGGGGGTGTTGCCCTCCAATTGCATCGAGCGCCTAAGCACAGCAGGAGCTGAACTAGAATAAAAGATGGATTGGGCGCCTGCGCCCCGGACCGCCACCGGTCCATCCGCACCCACTTCATATTGACTGACAGTCCGACCAGACAAGAATACGGCATTCCCCGCAGTGGAGACAGATGTAAACGCCGGGCTCTGATTTGCGGACATCAAGATGTCGCCAATGCGTCCGCCCCACCCTGAGGTGCCGCCTTCTGGCGCCATCGATTGCCATGTGGCTGCTTGATCGTTGTGCGAAAACAGTTTGCTGGGCAAGCCGGAATTCGACTTGAATTCAGCAAGCGTCGTCGGACGATTTAGCGTGCCCACGTTGGCTACCAGCGCAGCCTGCCCGGATTCATACCATTTTCGCAGCGGATTGAGTTCCCTAGCCATCCCAAACATGCGTCCCGCTGCTTGACTGGATTGAGAGATCGTGTCCAGCGAGCCTCTTGCGATAGCCAACTCGCCCCGTGCCCGCGCATACTCCATGTACCCACCGGCATCAATAGGCACTACCCAATTATGAGAGTCGTTTCCGCCCTGCATGTACAAACATACCAGGGCCTTGTAACCTACCGGGCCGGAGGCATGGGCAGACTGCGCAGACAACGCACCCAGGCCAGCCATGGTAGTTAGAAAACTCGGCGACACCCCTGCGCAAGATGCAGAAGAAAGGCCGCCAAGAACGTTCAAAAATGATCTGCGGGACTTATTCATGCTATTCACCGTTGCACCAAGTATTCGGGGGAAGCCAGGGCAATGAACAACGCTATTCGCGCCCTATTCTCGCCAAGCGCAGCTGGCAAACTCTTCACGCTAGACACGGCGTCTATAATGTCAAGCTTCAATTGGCTGGACATACGTCCGGCGAACAGGAGCACATTCAAGTTCTCGATGAGCGTATCGACGTTACCCGCCGCAGCCACTGCAATGTGCGGGTCAAGATTAATCACCACATCGCGGCCAGAACCTGTCCAGCCTAGTCCTCCAATAGCCATGGTTTCGGCCACGTTCACCCATTCCGCAACAGTAGTCTCATTTACGACTTGGAACTCAGGTGCCGTGGCGCCCTCCCGAGTAAACGCTGTATTCGGCGGAATATATCCAGGCCGGTAGTATCCGAAAACGCTTGATGAATAGTTGGGCCGCTGCTGCAGGCTCTCCAGATCACTAGGCATCATGAATTCACCCGTGACGGACCGCGCATTGAAGGCGCGCATCCATTGAGCCACACGAAGGACTGGCTCCTTGAGTTTCCCAAAATCCGCGCTCGGCGCAGACCGTGCCTCAGGATCCAAAAGGATCGCGCGTACAACACTCCCAAGATCGCCCCGTAGACCGCGCTCATTGCGGTTGAATACTGCGGCAACCCGACTCACATACGCAGGACTGGGATTACTCGTGACCAAGTGCTGGATAAGCTGTCGACTGACGAACGGCGCAACGTTCGGGTGATTGAACAGAGCATCCAACGCGATTCGTAGATCACTCTCAGCCGTTCCGCCAGCAGATATAGTCACGCCATGCGGCTTGCCCTGGAATAGCAACTTTTGCGAGATGGAGTGCATGCCGGGGTAAGCCTTCATCCGCCCCAAATCCGATTTTACGTCGCCTGCCGCTGTATAGTTAGGGAAACGCCAACGAAAGTTATATTCGCTCAGTTGGTCGTCAGGTAATGCCCACGACCAACCGGTAAATACCTTAGCCAACGCCATGACATCGTCATTGTTGTAAGTCTCAATAACGGCACCATTTCCATCGCGACGAGCAGTACCATCCGGGTTCAGTTCATGCAAACCGATGGTGAAAAGCTGCATTACTTCGCGCGCGAAATTCTCGTCCGGAAGGCGACCGGTTACCGGATCTTCCTTGCGATTGCGAATGTGAGACAGATATAGTCCCATTGCAGGCGACAGCGCAACCTCTTCCAGCAAATCTCTGAAGTTGCCAAATGCATGCCTATTCAAATTGTCGTAGTAGTTCGCGTAGGCCCTGGCATGGGCCCACAAATTCGATTCCGCCTGTGACACCATGAAAATTTGATGTAGAGCGAAGCCGACCCGTCTGCGCAATTGATCCTGAGACGTGGCAACGCTTCGCCAGAATTGGTTGGTGACCCAGGCTGGGTTGTATCTGCTCCCTCGGGGCCGGTACGCATCGCCCAGCTGATATTTGGATTCAATCTGCTGAACGAAATCCGCCTTGAAAGGCATGGCCTGCTGTTCAGTAATCCACGCCGCATATCCGATCGACATCACCCGGGCCACATCGGATTCTGTTGCTCCGAACGTCGCCTGCTGCAGGAATCGTGCGGCATCGTACTTAGACACTCCCGAAGCGGATGTCTTTGCCACCACGGGTGTCGGCCACACCAACCGGAGGGCACCACCCCAATACATCTCTCCCTGACCCGGCCGCACGTCGACTCCATCAAGCGCCGCCGTGCCCTGTCCAAGATCGTACGAAACTATAGATGCACTTGGCAGAACGGAAACGGTTCCGTCTGTCAGGCTTCCGACGTACAGATTGCGGTCGACGCCCGCCACGGTCCCGTCATTCGCGTAGACCAGATCCACCTTCACTCCTGGCCTTAGGCCAGGCGCCTGTAGCTTGTAGCTAGTAATGCCGGTCGAACGAACTTCTTGTCTGGCAACGGCGATGCCGTTGACCCTAAGTTCCATGACGGGCCCTACGCCCGCAGCGACAACGCCGCGAGCATGAACCGTCAGTGTTGGCGTCTGATCCTGTGCGGTTGCAGATGCGGCAGCAACAAGACAGAAAGACACCAAGGCCAATCGCTTCTTCATTTTATGCACTCGAGGATTGCACCGCGGACGACGACGGCGCTTGCAGCAATATGGAGGAAGGACGACGGACCGACAATGTCGGTATTACGCGATGCGTGAATCGCCTGCGACCAGGAGACGCTGCGAATGGCATCCTGCAGCGCTCCTGTTGCGTTCTATATCGAGTGAATGCCAGGCGCTTTTAGGGCGAGGGTGTAACAGAGCGAGTGTCACCCGTAAGCGATTGTGTGGGGCCCGCCCTACTCGCTTGTCGGCGCGCATGCATTGCAGCTAACCACCTACGAGCGTTCGCGTTTTCGCACCGCTGCTATCCCAGCAGGGCACGAATGGAAGACATCGTTCAGCACGCTCACGCAAGAGACGACGCTGGGAAGACTGGTAACACAACGTCCGACCGCGTAGAAGATACGCGTCGTGCGACAAGAGGGCCGGACGTGCTAAAGAATGACTGGTCTCAGCGAACGCGGCAAAGCGGCGGGCAACAAGTCCGCCGCTTCAAAGACGCCACGAAGTCACGAGTTGGGTTGCTGGCGCGATGTCAGCCCACCGGGTTAATGAAGTACTCGCGCAATCGTAATATGCTTAGTTCAACTGATGCGAGACTAATGCGTTACAGAGCCGGCCCTAGGCGTACTGCAACAGCAATTCCTCATATTCACGAAGTACTTTATCCCAAGTAAAGTTTTCTGCGAACCTTCGCTTACTCCCCTCAGCCATTGCCCTTACGGCTTGGCTTCCATCCAAGGAAGAAGCTTCGTCGAACAAACGTGCAATGGAATCGGCATCTCGAAAATACAAAGCCGACTCGCCGGCAACCCACCGATTATACTTGTTATCGTGTGCGATTACCGCATTTCCAGCACCCATGGCCTCCACAAGCGACGGATTGGTTCCACCGACCTGGTGCCCGTGCACATAGGCTCGGGAATAAAACCGCAGACTGCCAACGACCTCATTGTCATAGATTGCGCCCAAGAAGCGTACTTCGGGACTTGCCGCGTCTAGGACTCTCCGGTGATAGGTGTTGGCCGGATCATAATTCCCCAAGACCACCAGAACCTTGCCTCTCCGTCGCAGCGAAAATCCCCGAACAATCTCAAGCAACGAATTTTCCGGCTCTGGGCGTGCGATTACCGTAAAGTATTCGCGCGGCGTGAGCTGAAAGTTGTGGATCAATTCCACAGGGGCCGCTAATATATCCCTCGCCCCATAGGGCACGGTGGTAATCTTTTTGGCATCCACGCGTGTGGTCAGGTGGCGTTTGATCTCTGGATGATCGGCAACCAAGTGGTTCCCAATGAGACATCCCGCCCAATCATTCAGCCAAAACCATAACTTCGCGGGAGCGCTCCACTTCTCACGCTTCCACTCAACGCCATCCATGTTGATTAAATTGCGCACTCCGGCCAAGCGAAGGCGAGCGCAAAAAATGGCCGTGTTGTACCCCAACGTCAAGCACAGGTCTTGATGACGGGCAGCATGCGCCGTTGCATGCCAATCAAAGACGATAGTGCCTCTCGGGCCAGACTGAGAGACGGGAATACTAACCCTCTCAACACCCTCCCACACATCAGTTACGATCCCTCCAACCCCATCTACTTGGCAGTAAACCACCACGCGCCAGCCATTCGCGACGAGGTACCTAGAAAGATGTTCAGCAAAAGTCTCGAAACCACCATGTGCTGCTGGCACGCCTCTGATTCCGAGAATGCGAAGAGTCTTCTTCATGTTGTGAACGGCTTAATGAAGCGTTGACGCGCTCGCCTAGTGATCTGCTGAACGACGCAAAAGATTGCTCCTGGATCGCTTACAACTGCGCTCGCAGCAGCTGCAAATTGTCTTCGCCTCAGCGGTGAGATAACGTGATGGTAGCGACGCAGCACTTCTAATTCCGCGAGTCTGCGCTCAAGAGCGGATTTCAGGGCGGGTTCGTGCTGAGCATCCACCGTGTTCAACACTCTTTGGTTGAGCTGTATGACGCGTTCCACGAGCAGCAGGTGGTTTGTCGTCAATGAATTTGTTTCGCCACGCCGCAGTCTGTATAACGCGTCAGGCACGGCAATGAACCGGGCGCGGGCCTGCAGTAGCTGGAAGTACAACAGGAAATCTTCCCCATATTTTGTTTCGCGATCGTACTCAATTCCGTGGCGTGTGAGGAATTCCCGCCGGATTAGAGCCTTGGCGACACCAATTTCGTGTTTAACGAAAAATACTGGATCCACGACCCGCACTTCTGTTACAGGCACACCGTATTGTGAAAACCAATCACCGGTTACGCGCTGCGAGCCATCCTCAAATACCTCAAGATTGTCGATAACCGCATCGGCGCTCCGTATCTCTGCCGCACTCAACAGCGCGTCCAGACGCCCGGGTTTGAACTCATCGTCAGCGTCCAAAACTGCAACCCAATAACCACGCGCGGCGGCTAAGGCTCGATTTCTGGAAGCGCTAGGGCCACTGTTGCGCGAGTTAGCCAACAGGCGAACACGGCTGTCAGAAAAGCTCGCAACGATGTCACGGGAGGCGTCCGTAGAGGCATCGTCCACGACAATGGCCTCCCACGATTGCATCGACTGGTCAACCAGTGAATCCAGCGCTGCCCTGATATAACGAGCAGCGTTGTAGCAGGGAATTAGCACCGATACAACTGGCGTTGCCGCAATCATCTCGCCACTTTCGTATATACAGATTCCACGCGCTCTATATGGGCGTCCGGGCTGAATCGGGCTTCAGCGGTGGAACGACCCGCACGGCCCATTTCAATCGCGAGGTCGGGGTTCCCGTACAGTCGCGCTATCCGTTGCGCCAGCAATTCGGGATTTCCCGGTGGCACAACGTATCCATCATACCCATCAGTCACTATTTCGGGCATGCCGCCCATGTCAGAACAAATGACAGGACGTCCCAGCGCAAACGACTCCACTAATGTAAGGCCGAAAGTCTCATACCATTCCGACGGCGTCACAGTACAAATCGAGCCACGTATCAAGCTATGTAACGCCGCTCCAGACTGAAATCCCACCAGCTTGACATTCGTGAGGGAATGCTGACCAATATAGCTTTCCATGGCGCCTCGTGCTGCGCCCTCGCCGGCAATCACGAAAGCGACCTCCGGCAGAGTCCTAGCGGCCTTCAGCAGTGTCATCAAACCCTTAATCAGCTCAAGACGCCCGTAGTATAAAATATAAGAGCCTCGGTCCGAGGTCGGGGTAAAACGCCTCGCATCCACGAAATTATGTATCGTAGTGACCTTGTTCGCTGGGACACCTAGACTAATGACTTTCTGTCTGAGGAATTCGCTCACAGCTATAAAGTGGTCCACGCCCGAAACTGCACCGTTCGCATGTGCAACATACGTTTCGATAGCGCTAAGCGCAGATCGCGCAACAGAGCCACGATTACAACGCTGCACAATCGCACGATAAAACTTATGGCCGTCGCATCGCTCGCACGGTTCCCCGTTTGCGACAAGATGAGACGTAGGACACACCACCCTATATTCATGCAGGGTTTGAACGACCGGCACCCCCCCTCGCTTCAAACTGTTCAATATCGACGAGCTCAACTGCCCATAGTAAATATGTAGGTGAGCAACGTCAAATTTCTTTGTCGCAAGCATTGCAGCGAGATTTTTTGCCGCGCCCCGGTTGTAGACAAACCGAATTAAGTCATTAACCCTGGGCTTTTCGAAGTCCACAGGCGGCGGGAAAAAACTGGAGTCGGCGGTGGGCAGATTCTGTGAATGAGCAGCGGCGAAGACATGCACATCATGGTTTCGCTCCCGTAACATCGTGCCCAAATCAAAAAAGTACTTATCTGAGCCGCCACGGACATAGTGATTCTGCCCAACGTTCAGAACGTTCATGGAGCCGCCGTCGCGGCAGACTGCAGAATACTGTCCACATACTCCTCAGATGCTTTCTGAAGAGGTAACCGGCGCTCGCCTACACTTGGATAATCGATGTCCTGCAACAGTGTCTGCCCAATGGTATTGGACCCGTTGACTGCCCGTCCTTCCAATCCAAACAGCTTAAGCAAATGTTGGATTTTTGGTTTCTTCGCGGCGAACGACATGAATTGGCGCCCGTAGAGGATTGAGAAGATCGTTCCGTGGAACGTATCGGTTACGACATACGACGCGTTTGCCATCAGCGATAAGAAGGCAAACGGATCTGCCGGCAACACGTGGTCGCACCAACTGTTGTTGAAACCTGGCGAGACAGTCGTCAATTGATTACTCCGCGCGAACGCCTGCACCTCCGCGATCTGTTCGGGGGCCAGGCCGTACGTGTAAACGAGCAGGTAATTCTTCAAAACCGGCGCGCCCTTGAACCGCGACCAATCAAGCAGGAACGTCGGATCGAGAACCAACGTTGGTACGCGTCCTGTTAGGGCCGCCGCAATCTCATAGGTTCGCTCGTCACGGACGGAGACATTTGACAGGCGCGCAAGTCCACGCACCGCGAATTCCTTCGCTTGGACTTCCTGGAGCGTGGAATCGCTTGAGCTAGGCGCGTAAGAAGCTATAACTCGCGAATTAATGTCCAGGCCGAAGTATTGCGGTAGCGGCTGAAATGTCGGGTTGCGAACGTTCCATATCTCGTCACTGCCCAACACAGCAAGGTCATACCGCCGGTCTGGCAACGTGCGCTCAATACGGAGCTGCTCCCAGGCTTTGCGGAAAGCTAGGAATTTAGCAAAGTTGAATGTCAACGTCGACGGTCGCCGGGAAACCAGCGTTCTATATCGTGCCCTGCGCGCGGAGAACGGCTCGAAGTCGACGACCACTACATCGTGCCCCAGGCTACGAATTTTCTCTTGTGTAGCGTACGCTTGGAGAAAAGCACCGTAGTTGAAAGCACTGTACAGCGTAAATATCCCAACCTTCATAGTCAACTTTACCTCTTGGCGGACTATCTCTTAAGTATCCGCGCAATGCGGCCCATTACCTTTTTTAGGTAGTACCCCTCAACGAATTTCCCGAGCTTGTACTGCAACTCTATGCGTCGCGTTATCGGCTTCATGACGTTGTAAAAGTGCTCGATGCTACCGATCCTTTTGGCTTCCGCAAAAGCCGCATGACTGCCTAATTCGGACTGTACACGCAGGCGAACCAATCGCCGACGCCACGCGGGCACGGCCCGAGAACCTGGTGCGATGCGCTTCTTCGGAGCCCACGATTTCGAGCGCTGCACGTCGGCCAGGCGGACAGACAACCCGTCCCACCTATGCCGATAATTGCCATCTTGTGTGCGAGCGACCAAGTCCGGAGATAGCGATTCTAATTGCAACTCCCCGGCCGTCAGACCTTCATTCAAGATAGCTAGCAGCTCACCATTTCGACATACAACGACGTTCGTACCCTGCCAAACCTTCGAGTACTGTGGCAGCCAAGCGTCGCCAAATGCAATGTCGGCTGTTTCAGCCATGATGTCGTCGCAGAAATCGCACGATCGCAGCTGAAAAAAGGCATGACCCCAGTTATTACCGTAGAACTCAACCGATTCCTTGGTGTTACTCTGACCAGAAAGACGGTCAGTTGCCTTGATGTGGTAAGAATTCGACTGTATCTCTGGCTTCTTGACTCGGAAGTCGATCTTCTCCAAACGGTCGGGCTGAATACCGAGTTGCCAGCCGAGCAACTCCGCGAAACCGCTGCTCTTCATGTGCCCACACACCAGTCCCACGGTATACCGCACGCGTTGCCTTAATACTGCATCCTCGTTCTGCAACAGCCGAACCGCCTTTATAAAGCACGGGACACCGACGATCGCAACACGACGGTCGCTATTAGCCACCTGCCTAAGGATTTCGGACATCTCCACTGCGTAATAACGGCTCTTTCCTCGATCGGCCAATGCACCCACGGACGTACTTATGCAATATTTAAACAGCTGATCTTTGGATGTAGTTGGCTCCACATGGATCACTGAGTCGACCAGTCCACGTGCAAGCAGAGCTTGCAGCAACCACGTGGTAAGTCCACCAGAACTAGAGTTCTGGACAACTTCGTCGTCGACGATTCGTCCAGCCAGCAAACCGTTCGGAAGGAAGTAACCCAGCCTGCGGTCGTGAAGCGCGGCCGTCCCCTGGAACTGGGCTGCTGCCAGGTGATCCTCGTTTTTCGCATCATCGGAAAACGGGCACACAGCGGACGCTCGTTCTTTTTCCGCCGGCGAAAGCCCGCGAAGATCCGCTGTGTACACACCCATCGGCGTCCACTCGACTTTGGATCGGCCCGCGGTAGCGAACGAACAGGCCCCGCAGCCGACGCATACGCCGTTCTCAATTACACGATCAATACTCATAGACGTCTACCAGACAAAAATCGGGGCAGGCAACACCCTATTAATCGATTGCCTTTCTTGCTGCTCGAACGGTTTGAGAAAAAAACATAGAAGCGCGTAGACGCCAAGCGATATTCCGCACCCCACCATGTCGCTAAAAACTGCTTGCGTAGCGGGAAAAATATACTCCACTCCACTGCCTGCAAGCCAAGCCGCCAACCCGCCCACTAGCAACTTGCCCAACGAGATCCAAGGAAGTGACGCACCGCCGCCGTGCCGCTTGATTGCCCAGCGCATAACGCAGATAGCTACGAGCTCTCCTGCTAGCAACACTGAGATGAGTAAACTGGTGCGATCCACCAAACCGAGTGCAATCGCGGAAAAGAACACAGCCAGGCCAGCGACCAACGCGCTAAGCACTGTTCGCCCGTCCTCCAGCGTAACCAAAACCAAATTATGGCAAGTTCGAGTGGAAAGTAGAGTGATGTATAGAAGCAGTCCCGCCACCGTCGTGCCGGCATCTGCAAAACGACTTCCAGACGCAAGCAACATCAACCGGTCACCCACGAGGACTAGAGCTACTACTGCCGGGGTCAAAATAAAAAGGTTCAGCTTGAGGACGATCCTAAACAAAAACGTCACTCTAGTAGTTGTGGTGCGCCCGTGGTGTGCCGCCGCCACAAAGAGCGGACGGATCAGCCCCATCAGCAGAACCGTCGGTAAATACCGCTGGACTACCGATGCAAGAGCGATGCAAAAGGCAAACTTCGCAGCAAGCTCGCCGTCAAGCACTTTTGCGCCAATGACTTTTGCCGCCTCGAGCCCCCATAACATGCCCACAAATTGCGCTACGTAAACTGGCGCAGAGTACCGCCGTATCCTTGACCAATCGAATACTACTGGTTTTACCCCTTCAACCTCTGTAGCGCTGCCAACTTGGTGTTGACCGGCTATAAAGAGGGTTGTAGTAAACAGCAGACTAGCGACCGAGCATGCGCCCTCAATAAGCAGCCAGCCACGTAGTGTTACCTCACCATCGAGGAGGACGGATGCGCCTATCAAGGCCAACACCCTTAAACAATTGCGCCACAAAAGCGACAATTGCGACCGCTTTTGCTCAAGCACGGAGTCAAAGCCAGTCTCAAAAAATCTGCAGGTTGCCTCACAAAGGAAAATCAAACAGAACAACGGCAGCACATCCCCAATTTCGGGCGACCCAATCGATCGGCCAATGAGCGTTGATCCGGTAAGCAGCGCCGAGCAAAATAATAGTGTTGCTGCCAAACGCAGGACAACCAGACGGCGAACAAAGAGATAAACCGCTGGCAGACCCCATTGGATTCGCAAAGCGGGCACATACCGTTCCAGCGCAGCAATTAATCCGACACTCGAACCCAACACTCCTATTTCGAGTAGCCCGTTTAGCGCGATGTAGATCGCGTAATCGTTCGCGTCAAGCGCGCGTACGAGAAGCAACAGCCATAGCAACCCGATGGCTAAACCGATGGTGCGTCCGACCGCAAAATGTTTAAGCGCGCGATTGAGTCGTCTTCCGGAATACGCCTCGTCCTGTTGGCTCGGCGTCAATTCGCTTCCACCAAAGAAAAAACCGAGTTTGCTTCCGCACAGTAGGAGCCATCGAAGTTCTTGGCGGTGCTCACTTTTTGTGTAATCTGGTCGCGACGAGACTCTGTATTTTCTGCACTTCGGTCTTCGCTTGACACAGCGCGCTCCACAACAGTGCTGGTTAGCACCTTCTCGCCGTTTTGATCAATCACCCGGACGTTCACGGAGCTTGAAGACCTGTTCACGCCGAGAACCGATTTTATCGAGTCGTCACCGGTGCCCATGACGACGACCCGAACGTTATAACCACCGGCGTACTCAGGCTTCCGAGAATCCCGAAGCGTGGATTTGTACACGTCACTGAGAAACGCCTCGCGAAGCGTCTTCAGCGCCCAATAGACCGGGGTTGGGTATGCAGCCCCTGAGCTGTCAACGCGTAGGAGTTGCCACGGACCAGCCATTCCTAATGCATGCCAATTCGACATGACTACGTTTGGCATCGAAATGATGCCTAACTGGAAGTCGGCCGTCGACACGGCCCCGCCCACGCCCGTGGCCATAAACCAGTTTTGTTGCCACGGTCCCGTTTTCGGCATTGACGGCCATCGTGCATGCTCTGTGATATACACGTCGGGACTGCCACCAACTGATTTGAACGCCTGTGAAAACTTGTCCGTGTAGCGCAAGGCGTCCGGAACGGTGATTCCGTCGTAGTACGGGTGGATGGCGATCCCGCTCACACTTCGAGCTAGCGTGTCAGCGACTGCGCCGTTGAAGTCTTGCAGGCGACCGTCTTTCAATGCCCAAGGCGCAGTCGCACCGTGAACAACCAACTTCGCCTCAGGCGCTGATTTGCTGACTGATGGTATAAGACTAGCAACTCTTTGCGCGTAATCGGGGCCACTCCAACGATAGGGAGGCCAATCCATTTCATTGCCAAACTCTAGCGCAATCAAGCGACAAGACCTTCCGCCGACGCAGCCAAACACGTCAGCACGTTTCAAGGTGTTTAACGCAGAATTGACCTGCCTATCCGCCTCGGCGGTATGATATTCCCCCGCGGACTTGCCTGCTATGTTCAGCGTAATGAGCGCGACGCCATCGACTTCGGAAACGAAGCGAGCAAACTCTTTGGGGCCGAACTGGAGTTGGGCGCGCCGATCGAAGTCAGCGAGCTGTTGAGCGCGCGCCTTAGGATCTAGGCCGGCTCCAGTCCAGTCAAACCAGTTAGAAACGTTACCGCCAGGGTATCTGTAGGACGCACCCGCGAATGGCTGCAAGAGCGCAATAACATCCGATCTCACCGCCCCAGTCGCGTCAGAGTGGCCGATTTGAAAATCGCGCCACGGGACGTTGAACCCGAACACGGCCTTGGGCACGTCACGGCGGATGCGCTTACTGGTGTCTACCTCCACGACGACTGTGTCCTTCGCCGGGCACGCAGCAAACGAGTACGGCAGAAGCAGCCCTGAACAGATTGTGGCAACGATCGCGCGCAAAGACGTTCCTGTCATCGCCGGGTTCTGTTCGCTGCGTGGGCTAAACCAACCATCATGGCGGGGAGCACAAAAATTCGCGGATCTTGAAATGCAGGTGACGTGGGCGATATAAAGAGCACGTATAGGCAGCCGCAGCCGGCTAGCAGCCAGAGGCGCCTCGAAAGATCGTCGGCCGCAACGGCGCGCCGCAGGCAAGCTAGAACCAATGCCAAGTACGATGCTCCAAGAAGAAGTGCGCCAATGACCCCGCTTTCAGCAAGAGAATTTGGCCAATAAGTGTCCAGCAGATAGTCTTGTTTGCCGAACCACCAATACCGCCCGAAACCAAGATCGTAATAAAAGGACAAGTCGAACTTCTCAGCACCCGCCCCGCCATAGGTCCCCAGCCCCGAGCCGAAGGGCCAATATTGTCTGGCCACATTAAGGCTGCCTACAAATATTTGGGCGCGTGGGTGCTCGACCGTATGAAAGTTCCCGATGCCCCACATACCGGCCTCAGACAAAAGGTTGTCTGAGAAAACCAGCCAAAATATAGCTGCAGCCGCCACCCCGATAATAGCTGCGCCGATAAGTCGCGCCGGAACTCCTTCGCGACGCTTCAGGAGATACATGACAATCATTGCAAACAGGCAGGCTGCTAACTCCTGGCGTTGGACGGAAGCGACCATAATCGAGAGGTAGGCGGCGACTAGGAGCGACCATCCCAGTTTCGGCTTATCTGTGAGACCTACCATTGCGTAAGAGTAGAGCGCGAAGAACGCTGCGTAGCTGGCCATGATTGAAGGGTGTTCGAAAACTGACATCGCCCGCGACGGGAATATGCCAATAGGATCGAACGTCCCTCTCACACTGCCGCTGGCGGCGAATACATTGAAGTAAATCCCGGGCAACGCCCATTCCACCGCAATGACAGCGACGATGACCAGCCAACTCCACTTTGCCAACGCACCGAAAACTCGCGAAACGCCGGAACTCCATCCGATTGCGAAACCGAGGCACACCAAGAGAAGTGGCTTGAGGTCGGACGCGAACTGATACGCAGCGGCGAGGTAACGCGCGCGACTGCCGATAGTCGACAGCGACGCCCAGAGCAAAAAACCAGCGGTGAAGATGAGAAAGGGGAGGAAGATGCGGTCACACCGCGCAGCTGTAATAAGTCCAACGAACCCAAATAGCCCCAGGATCATCAAACTCAGCTGCCACACACCGGAGAGTCCAATACCGGCTGTTTTCGTGAGGAGGCTTGAAGTAACCTGCAGCAGCACTATTCCCCATAAAAGGATCGATCCGCGTGCGCTCCCCGCTTGGGTAATAAGCAAGATAGCACAAACGCCCAAGCACACCGCTGCAGCTGGTACTGCGGCGATGGCGCCCACAAGTGGGATCGCCGCAGCTGAAACGAGGCTGAACAAACACAGCAGTGCCAGCCACCCAACCGGTAACCTCGGTTGCAAGCTCACGCCGTTATTATTCATCCCGACTCCAAGTGGCAAAGCGTACTTGCAATAACTAACCGGCTCGCCCGAACACTCTAGCCCGCGCATCTCCAGAGAGTTCGCCGTACAACGAGCGAATGAACTCCTCATTGAGCCTCAATCCGACGGAGTAATCTGACGAAATGGTTGAAATGCGCACCAGCATCCCGTCCGGAATCCAGCCCTTCAGTCCATAGCGCATCTGGGCGAGCTTTTGCTGGGTACCCGAAACGACTGCATGCTCGCCGGTGACCATCCAGTAGGTAATCGGCTCAGACCTCGGGCCAAGTTTCGCCAACAAATTCCGCACAGGCAACTCGCGTTGCGCCAGCGCGATTCGCGCTGTTGTGTCACCGGATATTTGGAAGCCTTGAGCGGGATAGCACACTTCAGGTCGATGTGCTTTGGTGGCATCCGACTGGTCGCCACCATAAGCCACCGACAGCATCACTCGATCACGGCCGGCACGTACGTAGGTGCGAGTAAGCACCTCGTTGTATAAGCTGTCGAGCACTGCCTGAACATTGGGCGGTGTAATTACCGCAGGGGTGAGTTCGTCAACAGACCAAACTCCCGCTGCAATTTCTCTGGGGAACAGGGCTGGCAACTTTGGCAGACCCATCACGTCGGATAGATGTCTCTTGGGTCGAATCAACTCAGCGGTCGCAGCCCCGCCGATCATCAGACCTGACATAACCAGAGAGCGCCTCGTGAGATTCATGTTGACTGCTCCCGCCCGAACGTCACCTTACGCAGTACTGAATCCGTCACCAGCATGAGCATCAGTCCCACAAGGAACAGCACCATACCTGCAAATCCATGGACGAACCCTTGTCCCGCCTCGTCACCCATATGAAAGGTCACCAACACCAATATCATGACCCGCACGACGTTGGCAATAAACGCGATCGGGATTATCAGAGCAGCAAGTGCGACATTCCTGACGACAGACGTCGACCTCGTAAGGTTTAGGTATAACAGGCCCAGCGCCTCCAACGTGAACATTGAGTTAAGTCCGGCGCAGGCGTCAGCTACCAAAAGTTGGTATTGTCCTACGGTCAAGACAACACCCGCTCGTCCGACTGGATATCCAAGGAAGTACAAAACATTGGCTGCGACGGCTGATACGACTGACTTCAGTGGCCCAGTTACTGACGCCACCAATACTTCCGGGAGCGGCACCATGAAGAGCAGAAAGAACAGTGGGAACCAAGCTTTACGAAGTGCCGTTCGACCTCCTAAAGCTAGGATAACTGCACTAAGTACAAGGATTTGAGAACCTACCTCAAAGAGGAGGATCGCTTGGCTTCGCCCGACGACATACAGAAAAAGTCCGGCGGCCATGAAGAAGGTCACGTGCCATGTGGTTCCAGTGGCATTCGGCAAAAGGATGTCGTCCCGCCTGACATACAGCAGATACAGCGCGACGGCTAAGATGATCGGGCCATGCCCCTGTTCGTCGCTGGCCCAAACGGTCCCGACAAGATCCGCATAGGTAGGCAGATACAGGCAAAGGAAGCCAACTGTCAACACCAGCAGCGGGCCGACTCGGCGGTGAGCGACCTGCTGAGGAACGGTTATATTATTCACAGGCTTCCTTGCGGCTGCAATTACAAATCGTTTATAACGACACCGACGACATTCATGGTAGCGTTGGAAAGATCAGAAAGCATTTCATGAAGGGCATCAACCCGCGCGCTGTTGCGCCTAGCGATGATTAGCCCCGCCCCGCATCGCGCCGCGATCACAGCGCAATCGCTGCCATAAACTGCCGCGGGTGTGTCGACGATGACGTGATCAAATTTCCCGATGAGTTCACGTATCAGGAGACCGAACGCGGGGCGCTCCACTAGCTCCAAAGGATTGGGTGGTGTTATTCCGACAGGAAGCACGAACAAGCTCGGTATGCCGGCAACCTGCTGTATTACTTTTGACTCAGAGCGTCCGCTCAATATCCCAGATAATCCACTTTTATTCTCAATCCCGAAAACCTCATGCTGCCGGGGACCGCGCATATCGGCGTCGATCAACAACGTTCGACCGCCTAACTGCGCTAGCGTCGCCGCGATGTTCGCTGCAAAGAACGTCTTCCCATCGCCAGAATCTGGGCTAACCACCGCAATTGCGGTTCGGGCACGCTCATCGTTATAAACGCGCATCATCAACTGGCTGCGGATCGCCCGGAAGCTCTCCGCTTGGTAACCGAATGGCGCATTGAGTGTGACAAGCTCCGGGCTCCCCACGCGGTTTTCGCCCGGTGCATAGGGATAATGGAACTGTTGTGACAACGCAAACAGCACGTCGTCAGAACTGGCCAGTCCCAATGCCACGGCCGCCTCTCCAAATCGCACGCCGTGATCGCGCTGATAACGCAGGACCTGCTCCACTTGCTCTGCGTTTAGGTTTCGCGATTCGGCAATGATGGAACCGATGGACCGATCAGCAAACGGGCCGCGCTCCTGCGCTCCGTCCCCACGCACAACTCCGGCGCCAACCCCGTCATCTATTCTGGACATTTCACCTCCTCAACGGCGCAGGAAGGCCGACAAGCCGTTGACTAACCAAAGCCGCTCTACGTTTCTGCTGGCTTGTGCGCCGTGCGTTTGGACGCGGTAGCAAACCGATCACAGGGAGTCCCAGGGCTTCATTGATGTCGGAGAGGGTTCGCACTCTGCGGTCCGTCATCTCCATCACCAGGCAGACAGCGACAGACAACACTGCGCCGAGCGCGGCGGCGATCGCCAGGTTCACCAGCAATCGCGGCGAGGAGTGTTCAAGGGGCGGTAGGGCACTTGTCAGCACATTTGCGTAACTCTGAGTAGCCTGCGACTCCAAGGAGCTTTGAGTTGCCCGCGACATAACACCATCGAAGTTTCGCTGCGCGCTTTCAACCTCACGCATCAACACTTGACCCTCATCGCGAACCGCTCTGAGCGAAAGAAGGCGCTGACGCTGCTCATCTAATTCCTGGCGCACCTTCGCCTCCCGCTGGCGATTGGCGTTGCTGTTGAGCGCCATGCTGCCGGTAACGCGTTGTGTTTCCGCGGAGATGCGCCGTTGCAGCTCCGCGATGTTGGCCTTCGCCTCAACCACTTGAGGATGCCTATCGCCTAGGCGCGAGGTCAGTTCTTGAAGTCGAGCCTCGTTCCGGCTAACGTCTGCTTTCAAGCCGGCAACGACTGGATTTGTGAGGACCTCTGACATTCGGTCCGCAGACACGCCCCCTGCTTGCGCTTGCCGGCTAGACGATTCGGATGCAATGGCCTGAAGTTGAACCAACTGACTTGTCAGTTCGCTTAATCGTTGGTTTTCAACATCCAACCGCTCATCCGTTGCGATAATTCCTTTTTCTCGCTGAAAGGCAGAAAGTTTAGCCTGCGCTGCTTCCAATGCCTCTCGTGCTTCTTTAGATTGAACGTCGAAAAAAGCACTGAAGCGCTTAGCTGGGTCCACCCGCAATTCCAACGTTGTCGCCAAGTAAGCTTGGCTAAACGCATTCACGAGCGCGGCGGCAAAACGGGGCTCCGGCGCTGTATAAGAGATCGAGATGATGTTGCTCTCGCGTGACGGCTGCACTTCTAACTTCTTTTGAAGAAGGGTGACAAGCCATTGTTCGGGAGTCCCCTTCCCCTCACCCTCGTCAAGCCACTGCGCGCGGATTTCGGCGCTCTCACTCAAACGGAGATCGCGAATAACACGCAGCGCAACGCGCTCACTGTTGATGATGTCGACTTGCGTGGCCATGAAACCTGGCGACGCCATCGCCGGATATTGAATTGCGGCAAGCGGGTCAGGCTTGGCATCGACGACCACGGACGCCGAAGCTTTGTACTGCTTGGGTAGCAGCAAGCTGACCATCAATGTCGACAGCAGGATCATGAGAAAGCACAAAGCGCCGAGCCAGCGCCGCGCTTTGAGTATTGCAAACACTTGCGTCAGAGTCATTTCGGGCCTCGATTAGAACAGGCTCTCGCGCACGTAGATGACGTCCCCGTCCTTCATGCGATCGTCCATAGTCGGGGTAATAATTTCTGTCTTCCCATCAACCGACCGTCGATGTACGCGAATGCCCTTTTCCGTTCCCCGCTGCGTAAGTCCGCCGCCCGTCGCAAGAGCTTGCATTAAGGTCATACCCCTTTCGAGGCGCATTGGCCCTGGCCGCTGAACTTCCCCGTAGATATACACGGTCGGTTGCCGTTCTACCCATATGACATCGCCGTTCTGGATGAGGATGTCTTCCGTATTAGAGTTCGCACTGAAGATCGTGGGGACATCCACTTCCGCGCGAAAGGGACGTCCATTACGGCTGCCGGTGACGATGATGACATCACCACCCGATACGGCGGTGCCACCCGCCATCGCCAACAGGTCGGTCAGCCGCATTTCCGCCACTTCCAGTGGGTAACGGCCCGGCCGGTTGACCTGGCCAAGCACGTTCGCTTGGTTGCCACGAACCTGAAGCACAGCAATAGTCACCTGCGGCTGCTTGACGAAATTGCCGTTGCGCAGGCCATCAGCGATGGCCCGCTCGGCGGCGGAAATGCTTTGCCCGCCCAGGCGTACCTGGCCGATCAGCGGGTAAGACACCACGCCGGTTTCACTGACCCGGGTTTCCAGCGTCAGGTCGGGGTTTTGATAAACCGTGATGCGCACCACGTCGCCCGCGCCCAGTCGGTATTCGGGGGTGGACGACGCCGGAATGGGGGCGTTGGCCGTTTGTGCCTGCAGAGGCAGCGCAGCTGCCAGAGCCGCCGCAGCGCTCATGGCGGCCACGCAGGCGCGCAGCCGGTTGTTGTTGCTCTTCACGCTGCCCATCACTTGAGTCCCATTCCTTTGCTGATCGACGAGGCATCCAGCCCACTGGCGGCAGGCGCCGGCGCGGGGGCTGGCACAGGCGCCGTGGAGGCGGCCGGCGCGCTGGCAGCGCCTTCTGCGAACTTGCCGACGTACTCGATTTGCGCACCGCCTCGCATCTGCTTCACGTTCTCTTCCACCAACTTCCGCTTCCGGTCATTCAGCAGAAATTGCTCGATGGCCGGCGTGGCCTGCTCCAGCGTGACCGGCTGGCTGCGCGAATTGGCCAGCACGATGACCTGGGCGCCGGTGGGGGACGGCGTGAGCACGGCCTGGCCGTCCTGCATGCGGGCGAAGTTGTCCAGGCTGGCCAGCGGCAGCTGCTCGGCGGCGCGCACGGCCTGGTTGCCGGCAAACTTGAATTCGTTGGCCTTCAGGTACTCGACGAATTCGTTGATGTTCTTCGCTTCGGCCAGCTTGGCGCGCAGGCCGTCGATCTGCTCGGGCTTGGCTTCGATGGCCAGCTCCTGCAGGCTGTAAACGCGGCGCTCCTTGAACAGAGCCGGCTTCTCGTCGTAGTACTTGCGCACTTCGTCGGGGGTGGGCTTGCTCGCCGTCTCGCCGATCTTGTCGACGTAGGCGCGGGCAATGATCTCGCGCTTGGCGGCTTCGATCTGCTGCACCACGCGCGGGTCCCGGTCCATCTTCTGGTCCACGGCCTTCTGAACGGCCAGTTCCTGGTCGATCAGTCGCTCCAGGATCTGCTTGCTCGCCGCATCCGCCTGCTCGGGCCGCAAGCCGCGCTGCTGCTGCAGCACGAAGTTGATCTGGTGAACCGTGATCTCTTCCTTGTTCACCTTGGCCGCAGTCTGGCTGGCCACCTTGCTGTCTTTCTTCTCGCCGCACCCCGCTGCCAGCAGCACCGCTGCCGAAGCCGCGGCAATGCAGGCCACCCGCCATGTGCGATGGGCCTGGGGATAGTGGTCGGATCGGGTCGTCACGCTGGAATCTCCCACCTTGCAGTGCAAGGGCTTGTCTCAGTGATGTGGGCTCGCAGGATGCGGACCAGCCTGGCGCCGGCCGTCAATCGCCCAGACGGCGGAGTGTATAGGGCTGTCCGTGGCAGATCCGTGTAAGCACTGACAGACAAGGTATCCATCCCCACGTATTCAGGGGAGGTCGTGCCGTCAGGCACGGCGGCTCAGCACTTGATGCCGACGTGCAGGGCCACGACCCCGCCTGTGAGATTGTGCACATCCACATGACCGAAGCCAGCGCCCTTCATCAGGGCCTTGAGCGCCTGTTGGTCGGGGTGCATGCGGATCGATTCCGCGAGGTACTGGTAGCTCTGGGCGTCTCCCGCCACCCACTGGCCCAGGCGCGGCAGCACCTTGAAGGAGTACCAGTCGTAGGCTTTCTGCAACGGCGCGGCCACCTTGGAGAACTCCAGCACCAGCAGCCGGCCGCCCGGGCGCAACACGCGGTTCATCTCCTTGAGCGCACCGTCCTTGTGCGTCATGTTGCGCAGGCCGAAGGCGACGCTCACCAGGTCGAAGCTGGCGTCGCGGAAAGGCAGCCGCTCGGCGTCGCAGATGGTGGTGGGCAGGACCAGGCCCTCGTCCAGCAGCCGGTCGCGGCCGGTGCGCAGCATCGCCTCGTTGATGTCGGTGTGCACCACCAGGCCGCTGCTGCCCACCTTCTTGCTGAACGCCCGGGCGAGGTCACCGGTGCCGCCGGCGATGTCCAGCACACGGCTGCCTTCGCGCAGGTCGGCCACGGCCAGGGTGTAGGCCTTCCAGGCGCGGTGCAGGCCCATCGACATCAGGTCGTTCATGACGTCGTACTTGGTGGCCACCGAGTCGAACACGCCGCGCACGCGCTGCGCCTTCTCGTTCTCGTCGACCGTCTGGAAACCGAAATGCGTCTGGGTCATCGAGGGTCCGCTTTCTTCAATGGTTGCCGCAGGCATGGCCGCCGGCTTGGGGCATGGGCGCGTCGCGGTCGATGCCGGCCTGCTGTAGCCGCGCCTCGTACTGGCGCCACAGGTCGGGCTGCTCGCTGCCGAGGAAGTAGAGGTACTCCCAGGTGAAGATGCCGGATTCGTGCCCGTCGCTGAACTTGGGCTGCACCGCATAGTGGCCCACCTGCACGATGTCGACGATGCCGACGTCGCGCTTGCCGTGCTGCAGCACCTCCTGCCCCGGGCCGTGGCCCTGCACCTCGGCCGACGGCGAATACACGCGCATCAGCTCGAACGGGATCTGGAAGCGCCGGCCATCGTCGAAGCTGACCTCCAGCTGCTTCGATTGCTGGTGGACCGTGAGGCCCGTGGGCTGCAGCTTGGTCGTCATGCGGCTTCCAGGGCGGCGGCCACGGCCGCGTCAAGTTGTTCGAGCGTGCAGGCCAGGCGCTGCACGGCGGGCGGCTCCACCACGCGCTGCGCCGTGCCCCACACCGGCTGCGGGAAATGGCTGTCCCAGTCGAAGCGGGCGATCACGTGCCAGTGCAAGTGCGGCACCACGTTGCCCAGCGTGGCGATGTTGATCCTGGTCGGCCGCAGCGCCTGGCGCAGCGCCTGCTCCACCGCGGCCACGCGCTCCATGCAGCGGGCGCGCTCCTCGGGCGACAGGTCGGTGAACTCGGCCACGTGGCGATCGCAGATCAACCGGTAGAACGCCGGGAACGATGCATCGGCCGCGCGGATGGCGCGCCAGCCCTCGCCCCGCCACACCACGTGGCCGCCGGGCGTGTTGCACAGCTCGCAGGTCGCGGTGCTTGCCACCGTGCTCATACCAGCACCCGCTCGATGCCGCCCTGGTTGGCGCGGGCGACGTACTCGGGCATCCAGTTCTCGCCCAGGATCTTGCGGGCCATTTCCACCACGATGTAGTCGGCTTCCAGCAGGCCGTTGTTCAGGTCGTTGCCATAGCGGCTCAGGCCCTGCAGGCAGCTGGGGCAGCTGGTGAGGATCTTCACGTCCTCGCCCGCCGCCACCGCGCCGCTGTCGCGCAGCGCGGCTTCGCCCTTGCGCAGCTCTTCTTCCTTGCGGAACCGGATCTGCGTGGAGATGTCGGGCCGTGTCACACCCAGCGTGCCGCTCTCGCCGCAGCAGCGGTCGTTCTTCAGCACGCTGTCGCCCACCAGCGCCTTCACCGTCTTCATCGGCTCCTGCAGCTTCAGGGGGCTGTGGCAGGGGTCGTGGTACAGGTAGGCGCCCCGCTGCGCGGCGGGCAGGGTGATGCCGCGCTCGAGCAGGTATTCGTGGATGTCGACGATGCGGCAGCCGGGGAAGATCTTCTCGAATTCGTAGCCCTGCAGCTGGTCGTAGCAGGTGCCGCAGCTCACCACCACGGTCTTGATGTCCAGGTAGTTCAGCGTGTTGGCCACGCGGTGGAACAGCACCCGGTTGTCGGTGATGATCTGGTCGGCCTTGTCGAACTGGCCTGAGCCGCGCTGCGGATAGCCGCAGCACAGGTAACCCGGCGGCAGCACCGTCTGCACGCCTGCATGCCACAGCATCGCCTGCGTGGCCAGGCCCACCTGGCTGAACAGCCGCTCCGAGCCGCAGCCGGGGAAATAGAACACCGCCTCCGTCTCAGCCGTGGTGGCCTGCGGGTTGCGGATGATCGGCACGTAGGCCTTGTCCTCGATGTCCAGCAGCGCGCGTGCGGTGCGCTTGGGCAGGCCGCCCGGCAGCTTCTTGTTGATGAAGTGGACCACCTGCTCCTTCAGCGGCGCGCTGCCCACGGTGGCGGGCGGCGCGGCAGTCTGCTTGCGCGCGGCCAGCTTCATCACGTCGTGCGCCAGGCGCTGGGCCTTGAAGCCCACGTCCACCATCGCGCTGCGCACGAACTTGATGGTCTGCGGGTTGGTGGCGTTGAGCATCAGCATCGCCGCGGCATTGCCGGGGCGGAAGCTCTTCTGCCCCATCTTGCGCAGCAGGTTGCGCATGTTCATCGACACGTCGCCGAAGTCGATCTTCACCGGGCAAGGGCTGGCGCACTTGTGGCACACGGTGCAGTGGTCGGCGACGTCCTCGAACTCTTCCCAGTGCGCGATGCTCACGCCGCGGCGCGTCTGCTCTTCGTACAGGAAGGCCTCCACCAGCAGCGAGGTGGCCAGGATCTTGTTGCGCGGGCTGTACAGCAGGTTGGCGCGCGGCACATGGGTGGCGCACACCGGCTTGCACTTGCCGCAGCGCAGGCAGTCCTTGATGGAGTCGCTGATGGCGCCGATGTCGCTGCGCTGCATGATCAGCGACTCATGGCCCATCAGGCCGAAGCTGGGCGTGTAGGCATGGCGCAGGTCGGCGGCATGCACGTCGGCCCACTCGGGCGTGCTGCCCGGGCGCAGCAGCTTGCCGCGGTTGAAGCGGCCTTCGGGGTCCACGCGCTGCTTGTAGTCGGCGAACGGCTGCAGTTCCTCGTCGGTCAGGAACTCGAGCTTGGTGATGCCGATGCCGTGCTCGCCCGAGATCACGCCGTTCAGGCTGCGGGCCAGCGCCATGATGCGGTCCACCGCCTCGTGCGCGGTCTGCAGCATCTCGTAGTTGTCGCTGTTGACCGGGATGTTGGTGTGCACGTTGCCGTCGCCGGCATGCATGTGCAGCGCCACCCACACGCGGCCGCGCAGCACTTCCTTGTGGATGCGGTTGCACTCCTCCACGATGGGCGACAGCGCCGCACCCGAGAAGATGGACTGCAGCGGCTTGCGGATCTGCGTCTTCCACGAGGCGCGCAGCGTGGTGTCCTGGATCAGCTCGAAGAAGCTGCGCGCATCCGGGCCTTCGGCGATGCTGTCCAGCCCCTGCAACCAGCCGCTCCACAGCAGGCGCACCTCGCGCAGCAGCTGCAGCGCCTGCTGAACGCGGTCTTCCAGCAGCTCGGCGCTGGCGATCTCGCCGGCATCGTCGCTCTTGCCCAGCGGCAGGTTGCCCCGCAGGAAGAAGGCCTCCAGCGCATCCACCAGCTGCAGCTTGTTGCGCAGGCTCAGCTCGATGTTGATGCGCTCGATGCCGTTGGTGTACTCGCCCATGCGCTCCAGCGGAATCACCACGTCCTCGTTGATCTTGAAGGCGTTGGTGTGGCGGGCGATGGCGGCGGTGCGCTTGCGGTCGAGCCAGAACTTCTTGCGGGCGTCGGCGCTCACGGCCACGAAGCCTTCGCCGGCGCGGCTGTTGGCGATGCGCACCACCTCGCTGGTGGCGCGGGCCACGGCGGCTTCGTCGTCGCCCACGATGTCGCCGACTAGCACCATCTTCGGCAGGCCGCTGGCGCTGGTGCTGCCGCGCTTGCTCTTGGTGGCGTAGCCCACCGCCTTCAGGTAGCGGTCGTCCAGGTGCTCCAGGCCGGCCAGGATGGCACCGCCGGGCTTGCGCGCCTCGGCGAACATGAAGTCCTTGATCTCGACGATGCTGGGCACCGCGTCCTTCGCGTTGCCGAAGAACTCCAGGCACACCGTGCGGGTGTGGGCCGGCATGCGGTGCACCACCCAGCGGGCGCTGGTGATCAGGCCGTCGCAGCCTTCCTTCTGGATGCCGGGCAGGCCGGCCAGGAACTTGTCGGTGACGTCCTTGCCCAGGCCTTCCTTGCGGAACACGCGGCCGGGGATCTCCAGCGTCTCGGTGCGCTCCAGCACCTTTCCCGAGGCATCGAAGTAACGCAGCTCGAAGCGCGCCGCGTCCACGTCGTGGATCTTTCCCAGGTTGTGGTCCAGGCGCGTGACCTCCAGCCACTTGGCCTCGGGCGTGACCATGCGCCAGGAGGCCAGGTTGTCCAGCGCGGTGCCCCACAGCACGGCCTTCTTGCCGCCGGCGTTCATCGCGATGTTGCCGCCGATGCAGCTGGCCTCGGCCGAGGTGGGATCGACCGCGAACACGTAACCGGCACGCTCGGCCGCATCGGCCACCCGCTGGGTCACCACGCCGGCCTCGGTGAACACCGTGGCCACCGGCTGCGCATGGCCGGGCAGCGCCACCAGCTCCACCTCGGTCATGCGCTCGAGCTTTTCGGTGTTGATGACCGCGCTCTTCCAGGTCAGCGGGATGGCGCCGCCGGTGTAACCGGTGCCGCCGCCGCGCGGGATGATGGTCAGGCCCAGCTCGACGCAGGCCTGCACCAGGCCGGCCATCTCCGCCTCGGTGTCGGGCGTGAGCACGACGAACGGGTATTCCACCCGCCAGTCGGTGGCGTCGGTGACGTGCGAGACACGCGACAGCCCGTCGAACTTGATGTTGTCCTTGGCGGTGATGCGGCCCAGCGTGCGGCGGGCCTTGCGGCGCAGCTCGCCCAGCGCGTCGAACGAGGCGGCGAAGCCGGCCACCGCCGATTCGGCCAGCACCAGCAGCTCGCCCACCAGCGCGTCGCGCTGCGGGTCGGCCTGCGGGTCGCGGCGCTTGGCGATCTCGCCCAGCCGGTGGCGCAGGGCGTCCACCAGCAGGCCGCGGCGCTTGGGGTTGTCGAGCAGGTCGTCCTGCAGGTACGGGTTGCGCTGCACCACCCAGATGTCACCCAGCACCTCGTACAGCATGCGCGCGGAACGGCCGGTGCGGCGCTCGCCGCGCAGGCGGTCCAGCAGCTGCCAGGCACGCTCGCCCAGCAGCCGCATCACGATCTCGCGGTCGGAGAACGAGGTGTAGTTGTAGGGAATCTCGCGCAGGCGGCGTGCCTGCTCGTCTGCAAGGCCGGGGACGGCCAGGGTGTTCACAGCAAGCGGTGCATTCATGTCGATTAACCGCCGCCGCGTCCCGGGCGACGGCACCGGGCGGGGTTGACGCAAGGGGGCCGGATGTTAACGCACGGCCCTCCGGCGCCCGGGCGGCGGCCCGACGGTCGGCGGGTTATCCCCGTTGCCCCTGCCAGCGCTTCATGACAGAAACGCGACTGTCATAAAACTTCAAAATACTGGCGGGCTTCAAACCCCTCCCACGGAGTCTCCTGCATGCATTTCAAGTCTTTCGCGCTGGCCTCGGCCGTGCTGGCCGCGTCCTTCGGGGCCCAGGCCCAGGTCGAGATCCAGTGGTGGCATTCGATGACCGCCGTGAACAACGAGTGGGTCAACGACCTGGCCAAGGATTTCAACGCAAGCCAGAAGGACTACCGCATCGTGCCCACCTACAAGGGCGCCTACGATGAATCGATGACCGCGGCCATCGCCGCCTTCCGTGCCGGCAACGCGCCGCACATCCTGCAGGTGTTCGAGGTGGGCACCGCCACCATGATGGCCAGCAAGGGCGCCATCGTGCCCGCCGGCAAGGTGATGAAGGACGCTGGCTTCAAGTTCGATCCGGCCGCCTACATCCCGGCCGTGGCCGGCTACTACACCGCGCCCAGTGGCGAGATGCTGAGCTTCCCGTTCAACAGCTCCACCACCATCTTCTACTTCAACAAGGACGCCTTCAAGGCCGCCGGCCTGCCCACCGACAAGGCACCGGCCACCTGGCCGGAAGTGGTGTCGGCCGCGGCCAAGCTGAAGGCCAGCGGGCACAAGTGCCCGATCACCTTGGCATGGCAGAACTGGACCCAGCTGGAAAGCTTCTCGGCCTGGCACAACGTCGAGTTCGCCACCAAGCGCAACGGCCTTGCCGGCCTGGACGCGCGCCTGGCGGTCAACTCGCCGCTGCATGTACGGCACATCGAGAACCTGGCCAACATGGCCAAGCAGGGGCTGTTCGTCTACAAAGGCCGCAGCGCCACGCCGCAGGCGTCGTTCACCTCGGGTGAGTGCGCCATGATCACCACGTCGTCGGGCTTCTATGGCGACGTGGCCAAGAACGCCAAGTTCGCCTACGGCCTGGCCCCCCTGCCCTACTACCCCGACGTGGAAGGTGCACCGCAGAACACCGTGATCGGCGGCGCCAGCCTGTGGGTGATGTCGGGCAAGAAGCCCGAGGAATACAAGGGCATCGCCACCTTCTTCAACTACCTGTCCAAGCCGGAAGTGCAGTCCGCCAGCCACAAGCGCACCGGCTACCTGCCGATCACCATGGCCTCGTTCAAGCTGACCGAGGAATCGGGCTTCTACAAGGAGAAGCCGGGCACCGACGTGGCCGTGAACCAGATGATCCGCAAGGTGACCGACAAGTCGCGCGGCATCCGCCTGGGCAACTACCTGCAGATCCGCGCCATCGAGGACGAGGAACTGGAACAGGTGTGGGCCGGCAAGAAGACGGCCAAGGAAGCGCTGGACTCCATCGTCAAGCGCGGCAACGAGCAGCTCGAGCGTTTCCAGAAGGCCAACACGCGCTGAAGCCGGCTGAACGCCCGCAGCGCCGCACGAGGAGGACGCGGCGCTGCAGGGCGCGACAATGACAACAACAACTACAAGCCGGCACCGCCGCCGCGCCCATGGAAAAACGAGTCGTCTTCCGTTCACGCTGGCTGCCGTGGGCCCTGCTGGCCCCGCAGCTGGCGGTCATCCTGATCTTCTTCTTCTGGCCCGCGGGCCAGGCGCTCGTCCAGTCGTTCCAGCAGTCGGATGCCTTCGGCACCTCGGTGGAATGGGTGGGCCTGGAGAACTTCCAGCGCCTGTGGGACGACCCCACCTACCTTGAATCCTTCAGCACCACGGCCGTGTTCTCGGTGCTGGTGGCTTCGCTGGGCATCATCATCTCGCTGGTGCTGGCGGTGTTCGCCGACCGCGTGGTGCGCGGCACCACCTTCTATCGCACGCTGTTGATCTGGCCGTATGCGGTGGCGCCCGCGGTGGCCGGTGTGCTGTGGCTCTTCATGTTCGCGCCCAGCATCGGCGTGGTGTCGTATGCGCTGGGCGCGCTGGGCTTCGACTGGAACCACCTGCTCAACAGCGGCCATGCGATGACGCTGATCGTCATGGCGGCGGTGTGGAAGCAGCTCTCCTACAACTTCCTGTTCTTCGTGGCGGGGTTGCAGAGCATCCCCAAGTCGCTGATCGAGGCGGCCGCCATCGACGGTGCACGCCCGTGGCGCCGGTTCTGGACGATCCAGTTCCCGCTGCTGTCGCCCACCACGTTCTTCCTGCTGGTGATCAACGTGGTGTACGCCTTCTTCGACACCTTCGCCATCGTGGACGCAGCCACCCAGGGTGGCCCGGGCAAGGACACCGCGATCCTGGTCTACAAGGTGTACTACGACGGCTTCAAGGCGCTGGACCTGGGCGGCTCGGCCGCGCAGTCGGTGGTGCTGATGGTGATCGTCATCGCGCTGACGGTGGTGCAGTTCAAGTTCGTCGAGAAGAAAGTGAACTACTGATGGTCGAGCGCCGTAGCACCTGGGGCATCCTGGCCCACGTGATCCTGTTGCTGGGCGTGGCGATCGTCGCGTTCCCGGTGTATCTCACCTTCGTCGCCTCCACCCACACCTCGCAGGACGTGGTGCAGCAGCCGATGCCGCTGCTGCCGGGCGCGCACCTGATCGACAACTACCGCACCGCGCTGTTCGGCACCGGCTCGGGCGGCGGCTCCAATGCCGCCGTGGGCCGCATGATGATGGTGAGCCTGATCAGCGCGCTGGTCATCGCCATCGGCAAGATCGCCATTTCGCTGCTGTCGGCCTTTGCGCTGGTGTACTTCCAGTTCCCGTTCCGCAAGCTGTTCTTCTGGGCCATCTTCGTCACGCTGATGCTGCCGGTGGAAGTGCGCATCGGGCCCACCTACAAGGTGGTGAGCGACCTGGGCATGCTCAACACCTATGCAGGCCTGACCGTGCCGCTGATCGCCTCGGCCACGGCCACGTTCCTGTTCCGGCAGTTCTTCATGACGGTGCCGGACGAGCTGGTGGAGGCCGCGCGCATCGACGGCGCCGGGCCGCTGCGCTTCTTCAAGGATGTGCTGGTGCCGCTGTCCACCACCAGCATCGCGGCGCTGTTCGTCATCCAGTTCATCTACGGGTGGAACCAGTACCTGTGGCCGCTGCTGGTCACCACCCAGGAAGACATGTACCCGGTGGTGATCGGCATCAAGCGGATGATCGCCGGCGGCGAAGCCGGCAACGAGTGGAACCTCATCATGGCCACCGCAATGCTGGCGATGATTCCGCCCGCGCTGGTGGTCATGCTGATGCAGAAGTGGTTCGTCAAGGGCCTGGTCGATACCGAGAAATAGGACAACACAGTGGGAGCCATTTCGATCCGCAACGTGGTCAAGCGCTATGGCACGGGTGCCAGTGCGCTGCAGGTGATCCACGGCGTGAATGCGGAGATCACGGACGGCGAGTTCGTCGTCATCGTCGGGCCTTCGGGCTGCGGCAAGAGCACGCTGCTGCGCATGGTGGCCGGGCTGGAGGAGATCAGCGGCGGCGAGATCGGCATCGGGGGCCGGGTGGTCAACGACATCGAGCCGTCGGAGCGCGACATCGCGATGGTCTTCCAGAACTACGCGCTGTATCCGCACATGACGGTCTACGCCAACATGGCCTATGGCCTGAAGATCGCCAAGGTGCCGCCGGCCGAGATCGAGGCGCGGGTTCAGAAGGCCGCCAAGATCCTGGAGCTGGGTGCGCTGCTGCAGCGCAAGCCGCGGCAGCTGTCGGGCGGCCAGCGCCAGCGGGTGGCCATGGGCCGGGCCATCGTGCGGCAGCCGCAGGTGTTCCTGTTCGACGAGCCGCTGTCCAACCTGGATGCCAAGCTGCGCGCGCAGACCCGGCTGGAGATCCAGAAGCTGCACCGGGAGCTGGGCGTCACCTCGCTGTTCGTCACCCACGACCAGGTCGAGGCGATGACGCTGGCGCAGCGCATGATCGTGATGAACGCCGGCCGCATGGAGCAGATCGGCACGCCCGACGAGGTGTACACGCGCCCGGCCACCACCTTCGTGGCCGGCTTCATCGGTTCGCCGCCGATGAACCTGGTCCCCGGCACGGCGGACGGCTCGCGCTTCACGGTGGGGGGCGTGTCGCTGTCGCTGCCGGCCACCGCGCCGCGCGCTGGCGAGCTGATCCTGGGCGTGCGGCCGGAGCACCTCACCATTGCCGAAGGCCCCAACGGCCACAGCGGCTGGCCGCTGACGGTGGAGATGATCGAGACGTTGGGCGCGGAACGGTTGATCTATGGCCGCATGGCCCCCGGTGCCGACCTGGTGACGGTGCGGGTGGACAGCGGCGATCGCGCGCCCGCGCTCGGCCAGACGGTGCAGCTGGTGGTCCAGGCCAAGCACCTGCACTGGTTCGATGCCGGCACGCACCACCGCGTGGCCGGCACCTGAGGTCGCGCCGTGCTGCCGTTTGACGCCAGCGCCGCCTGGCCCTACCCGCGCTGGATCGCTCACCGCGGTGCCGGCAAGCTGGCGCCGGAGAACACCCTGGCCGCGTTCCGCCATGGCGCCTCGTACGGCTACCGCGCGTTTGAATGCGACGTGAAGCTCAGCGCCGACGGCGTGCCCTTCCTGCTGCATGACGCCACGCTGGAACGCACCACCAACGGCGCAGGCACTGCCGGCGATCTCACGTGGGAAGACCTCTCACGGCTGGACGCCGGCAGCTGGCATTCACGGCACTTCGCCGGCGAACCCCTGCCGCGGCTGGACGCCATCGCCGCCTATGTGATGCGCAACGGCTTTGCGCTGAACATCGAGATCAAGCCCACGCCGGGCACCGAACGCCGTACCGGCGAGGTCGTGGGCCAGCAGGTGCTGCGCCTGTGGGCGTCGCGGCACCAAGCCCCGCCGCCGCTCTTCAGCTCCTTCCAGCCCGCGGCCCTGGCCGGGGCGCGCGACACCGCGCCGGAGGTGCCGCGCGCGCTGCTGCTGGACAGCCTGCGTGAAGGCTGGCTGGACGAAGCGCTGGCGCTCGGCTGCGTGGCCTTGGTGGCCAACCACCGGGCGCTGGACGCCGCGGTGATCGCCCGCATCCATGGTGCCGGCCTGCGGGCGCTGTGCTACACGGTGAACGACGGCGACGCCGCGCGGCAGCTCGAGGCCGCCGGCATCGACGGCGTGATCACCGATGCGGTGGACCGCTTCGCGCCGGTGGCGCACGGCACGGCCGATTGACCACCCCTCGGCCGATGGACGACCACCGCACACGCCGCGCCTGCTAGGCCTTCAGCGGCATGGCATCGGCCGCGGCTTCGGCGCCCGTGGCCGGTGGCGCGGCCTGGGCCGGCAGGCTGCGCACCGAGCGGATCACCGGATGGCGCGCGGCCACCACCGCCAGCAGCAGGGCACACAGGCCGGCGAACAGCAACGCGGCGCGCAGCGCCACATGCTCGCCCAGCCAGCCGCCCAACAACGCCCCCGGCCCGGCCGGCAGGATGATCAACCAGCGCATGGTGCTGGTCATGCGGCCCAGCATGGGCTCGGGCGTCACCGCCTGCCGCAGCGCCAGGAAGTTGATGAAGATGAGCACCGCGCCGGTGCCGAACAGCATCAGCATCAGCACGAACGCGGCCACGCCGGCCGAGCCCGGCGGCACCAGCGCCGCCAGCAGCCAACCGATGCTGCAGGAGCCGATGCCCAGCGTCAGGCAGGGCCCCGGCCCCACATGCTGGCTGATGCGGTGGCCCAGCGTGCTGGCCAGCACCGTGCCGGCGCCCATCGCCACGTAGGCCAGGCCGATCGCGCGCTCCGACATGCCCAGCTCGCGCGTGGCGTACAGGATCTGCACCACCAGGGCCGCGTGGTGGCACATCTGCCAGCCGCCCACGGCCAGGGCCAGCGCCACCAGCAACCGGTGATGCGCGACGAAGCGCAGGCCGTCCTTCAGCTCCGGCCAGAACCGGGCGCCGGAGCGCGGCTGGCGTTGCTCCGCCACGCGCACGCCGCGCAGGATGCCCACCGACAGCAGCAGCAGCACCGCATCGATCAGCAACGCCATCGGCGCGCCCACCATCTTGATCAGTGCGCCGGCCAGGCCGGGCCCGGCCACCTCGGCGCCCGACGTGGCCAGCGCATTCTTGGCATGCGCCTCCACCAGCCGCTCGCGCGGCACCACCTGGGTGAGCACGATCTGCGCGGCAGTGCCGGCCACGGTGTACACCGTGCCGATCATGAAGCCCACCACGTAGAGCCATTCGATGCTGAGCCAGCCCAGCGCCCAGGCCGCCGGCACGGTGAGCACCGCCAGCGCCAGCGAGAACTCGCCCGCCACGTACACCGGCAGCTTGCGCACGCGGTCCAGCCACACGCCGGAGGGCAGCGAGAACAGCACGAAGGGCAGCACCTCCATCGCCGTGAGCCAGCCCATCTGCGTGGGCGTGGCATGCAGCAGCAGCGCAGCGGTGAGCGGCAGGGCCAGCATCGTCACCTGCCCGCCCAGGGAACTGCACAGGATGGAGATGAACAGGCGCCGGTACGCTGCGTTGCGCAGCAGGTCGGTGGGCGGCAATTGCAGCCGGCGCAGCCAGGCGGCCGGCAGACGCGGAAGCAGCAGCTTCATGGGCTCGGGTCTCGCGGAAGGAGCGGCGGCGCGCCTCGTGGGCGCTGCCATGCCAATCCCCCACGCTAACAGCGCCATGCGAGGCGCTGCAAGCCGCCAGCCTGGCGAATATCAGCTGCGGTAGTCGGCGTTGATGCTGACGTAGTCGTGCGAGAGATCGCAGGTCCATACCGTGGCCTGGGCATCGCCGCGGTGCAGGTCCACCCGCACGGTGATTTCGCTCTGCTTCATCACACGCTGGCCATCGGCTTCCTGGTAGCCGGGGTGACGGCCGCCGGCGCGGGCCACATGCACGTCGTCCAGGAACAGGTCGATCCTCGACTGGTCCAGGTCGTCGATGCCGGCATAACCCACGGCGGCCAAAATGCGGCCGAGATTCGGGTCGCTGGCGAAGAAGGCCGTCTTGACCAGCGGCGAATGCGCGATGGCATAGGCCGCCAGCTTGCACTCGTCCGCCGTGCGGCCGCCGTCCACCTGCACGGTGATGAACTTGGTGGCGCCCTCGCCATCGCGCACGATGGCCTGCGCCAGCTCGGTGGCCACGGCCACCACGGCGTCGCGCAGCGCACGGCCGTCGGCGCCGTCCAGCGAAGTCACCGGCGCATGGCCGGCCTGGCCGGTGGCGATGAGCACGAAGGAATCGTTGGTCGAGGTGTCGCCGTCGATGGTGATGCGGTTGAAGCTCAGGTCGGCCGCCTCGCGCACCAGCGGCTGCATCAGCGCGGGATCGACCACGGCATCGGTGGCGACGTAGCTCAGCATCGTGGCCATGTTCGGGCGGATCATGCCCGCGCCCTTGGCGATGCCGGTCACCGTGACGGTGCGGCCCCCCACCTGCACCTGGCGCGAAGCGGCCTTGGGCAGCGTGTCGGTGGTCATGATGCCTTGCGCCGCGTCGGCCCAGCCGTCGACGCGCAGGTCGGCCAAAGCAGCGGGCAGGCCCGCCTCGATGCGATCCACCGGCAGGGTTTCCATGATCACGCCGGTGGAGAACGGCAGCACCTGCTCGGGCGCGAGCTGCATCAGCCGAGCAGCGGCAGTGCAGGTGGCGCGGGCACGCTGCAGGCCGTCGTCACCCGTGCCGGCGTTGGCATTGCCGGTGTTGATCACCAGCGCGCGGATGCCCTGGCCGGCTGCCAGGTGCGCCTGGCCCACCTGCACCGGCGCGGCGCAGAAGCGGTTGCGGGTGAACACGCCGGTCACCTGCGTGCCTTCATCCAGCGCGAAGACCACCAGGTCCTTGCGGTTGGCCTTGCGGATGCCGGCCATGGCGATGCCGATCTTCACGCCCGCCACGGGTTTCAGGTCGGCGGGGTTGGGCGCTTGCAGGTTCACGGGCATCGGCGGCCTCCGTTCGGGTCAGTGCAGGTGCGGTATCAGGCGGCGGCGGATCAGCTCAGCCGGCCGTGGCACTGCTTGTATTTCTTGCCGCTGCCGCAGGGGCAGGGGTCGTTGCGGCCGACGCGCGGCAGGTTGTCCGCGAGGTTGCCGCCTTCGGTTTCCTGCGACACCGAGCCGTCCTCGTTCGGATGGGTGTAGGTCACCTGGCCCAGCTCGCTGGCGCTCTGCTCGATGGCCTCGGCGGCCTGGGCCACCTGGTCCTGCGACTGGATGCGCACCGTCAGCAGCACGCGGGTGACTTCCATCTTCACCAGGTCCAGCATCTGCGAGAACAGCTCGAAGGCCTCGCGCTTGTATTCCTGCTTCGGGTTCTTCTGCGCATAGCCGCGCAGGTGGATGCCCTGGCGCAGGTAGTCCAGCGAAGCCAGGTGCTCACGCCAGTGGCTGTCGATGGACTGCAGCAGCACCATGCGCATGAACGGCGTGAACTGCTCCTTGCCGACGATGGCCACCTTGGCGTCGAAGACCTCGTCGGCCGCCTTGACCACGCGCTCCTCGATGTCCTCGTCGGTGGCGCTGTCGCTGGACTCCACCATCGCCTTCAGCGACACCTCGAGCTGCCACTCGTCGCGCAGCGTCTTCTCCAGGCCGTCCAGGTCCCACTGCTCTTCCAGGCTGCCTTCGGGCACGTAGGTGCGCACCACCGAAGCCAGCGCACTGCGGCGCAGGTTGACGATCTGCTCCTCCACCGAGGAGGCTTCCAGGATCTCGTTGCGCTGCTGGTAGATGACCTTGCGCTGGTCGTTCGCGACGTCGTCGTATTCCAGCAGTTGCTTGCGCACGTCGAAGTTGCGCGCTTCCACCTTGCGCTGCGCGCCTTCGATGCTGCGCGAGACGATGCCGGCCTCGATGGCCTCGCCCTCGGGCATCTTCAGCCGGTCCATGATGGCGCGCACACGGTCACCGGCGAAGATGCGCATCAGCGGATCTTCCAGCGACAGGTAGAAGCGCGACGACCCCGGGTCGCCCTGGCGGCCGGCGCGGCCGCGCAGCTGGTTGTCGATGCGGCGCGACTCATGCCGCTCGGTGGCGATGATGCGCAGGCCGCCCTCGCCCTTCACCTTGTCGTGCAGGCTTTGCCACTCGGCCTTCAGCTGCTCGATGCGGCGCGCCTTCTCGTCGGCGGGCACGCTCTCGTCCGCCTCCAGGATCTGCACCTGCTTCTCGACGTTGCCGCCCAGCACGATGTCGGTGCCGCGGCCTGCCATGTTGGTGGCGATGGTGATGACACCCGGCCGGCCCGCCTGCGCCACGATCTCCGCTTCCTTGGCGTGCTGCTTGGCGTTCAGCACCTGATGCGGCAGCTTGGCAGCCGCCAGCAGGTTGGAGATGAGCTCGGAGTTCTCGATCGAGGTGGTGCCCACCAGCACCGGCTGGCCGCGGGTGTGCGCGTCGCGGATGTCCTCGATCACCGCGTTGAACTTCTCCTTGTTGGTCTTGTAGACCAGGTCCAGTTCGTCCTTGCGGATGGTGGGCTTGTTCGGCGGGATGACCACCGTTTCCAGGCCATAGATCTCCTGGAACTCGTAGGCTTCGGTGTCGGCCGTGCCGGTCATGCCCGACAGCTTGGCGTACATCCGGAAGTAGTTCTGGAAGGTGATCGAGGCGAGCGTCTGGTTCTCGCTCTGGATCTTCACGCCTTCCTTGGCTTCCACCGCCTGGTGCAGGCCGTCGCTCCAGCGGCGGCCGGTCATCAGGCGGCCGGTGAATTCGTCGACGATCACCACCTCGCCGTTCTGCACCACGTAGTGCTGGTCGCGGTTGTAGAGGTGGCGTGCACGCAGCGCGGCGTACACATGGTGCATCAGCGTGATGTTGGCCGGGTCGTACAGGCTGGCACCTTCGGCCAGCAGGCCGGCTTCAGCCAGGATGCGCTCGGCGTTCTCATGGCCGTCTTCGGTCAGGAACACCTGGTGGCTCTTCTCGTCCACCGTGAAGTCGCCGGGCTCGATCACGCCCTCGCCGGTGCGTGGATCGGCCTCGCCGATCTGCTTCTTCAACAGCGGCACCACGGCATTGATGCGCACGTACAGCTCGGTGTGGTCCTCCGCCTGGCCGCTGATGATCAGCGGCGTGCGGGCCTCGTCGATCAGGATGGAGTCCACCTCGTCGACGATGGCGTAGTTGAGCTTTCGCTGCACCCGGTCGGCCACCTCGTAGACCATGTTGTCGCGCAACACGTCGAAGCCGAACTCGTTGTTGGTGCCGTAGGTGACGTCGGCGTTGTAGGCGGCCTGCTTCTCCTCGCGGCTCATGCCGGGCACGTTCACGCCCACGGTCAGGCCGAGGAAGTTGTACAGCCGGCCCATCCACTCCGCGTCGCGGCGGGCGAGGTAGTCGTTGACCGTCACCACGTGCACGCCCTTGCCGGCGAGCGCATTCAGGTAAACGGGCAGCGTGGCCATCAGCGTCTTGCCCTCGCCGGTGCGCATTTCGGCGATCTTGCCCTGGTGCAGCGTCATGCCGCCGATCAGCTGCACGTCGAAGTGGCGCATCTTCAGGCTGCGCTTGCTGCCTTCACGCACGGTGGCGAAGGCCTCGGGCAGCAGGGCGTCGAGCGTCTCGCCCTTGGCCAGCCGGTCTCGAAACTCGTCGGTCTTGGCGCGCAGGCCGGCGTCGTCGAGTTTTTCGAACTGCGGCTCCAGTGCATTGATCTGCTGCACCACCGCCCGGAACTGCTTGATCAGCCGATCGTTGCGACTACCGAAAATCGAAGTGAGAAGCTTAGGCAACATGCGCTGAACGAGCTGGAAGGAGAGAAGCCGGCCGACCCGTACAGGGCCTGTTGACCGGAGGGGCCGACGCGGCGCGAGCGCTGCACCTGGGGGGTGCAGGCCGGATTTGCAACGCCCGGCTGCCTTGCGGCGCAAGGCGGACAGCAGCTTGCCGGTCACGACAAACGCTGGGGCGCAAAGCCGAACGAGTCTATCACCGGGGCTAGACTGCACCGATGGCACAGCAACCCCGCGGCGGCATGCCGCTGACACGCCCGATCAGCGAGGCCCTGGAGGGCAGCGCGCCCCTGGCGCGCCTGGTGGAACGGGTGCAGGCATCGAACGAGCGCTTCCGCGCCATCGAGCCGGCCTTGCCGCCCGCACTGCGCCGCCACGTGCGCCCGGGCCCGGTGGATGAAGAGGGCTGGGCGCTGCTGGTGAGCAACACCGCCGTCGGCGCCAAGCTGCGCCAGATGCTGCCGCGCTTTGACGACCTGTTGCGCGAAGCCGGCCTGCCCACGCCGGCCATCCGCATCCGCGTGATGAACGGGGGCTGACGCAGGCTTGGCAGGCGGGTGGTGCCGGCTTTCGGAATCGAACCGAAGACCTTCCGCTTACAAGGCGGGTGCTCTACCAACTGAGCTAAGCCGGCACGGCTTGCAACAAATTCTAGGCGCGGCGCTTACTTGATGCGCTTGAGCGAAGGCCGGCTGCCACCGGCGGGCGGCTCGGGCGGTTCGTCGTCGCGTGACTCTGCATCACCCTCGGATTCGGACGCCAGGCGCAGTCCGCGCACCCCGCCTGCACCGGGCAGCGGGGTCGGACTGGGCGGCTCGTTCTGTTCGGGTGGCAGGGTCACCGCCTCGTCGGCCGCCAGCGGCCCGGTCGTGCTTTCAGTGGGCATCGGGAAGGCCATGCCCTGGCCGTTCTCGCGCGCATAGATCGCCACCACATGATCGATCGGCACCACGATGTCGCGCGGCTGCCCGCCGAAGCGGGCGCGGAACTCGATGAACTCGTTGCCGAGCTTCAGGCCGCTGGTCGCCTCGAAACCGACGTTCAGAACGATCTCGTTGTTCTTCACGTACTCCATCGGCACCTGCACGCTGCGGTCGACGAAGACCGCGACATAGGGCGTGAAGCCGTTGTCGGTGCACCAGTCGTGCAACGCACGAACCAGGTACGGGCGGGTGGAGGTGCCCTGCCCTTCGGGAGCGATCGGAGACGTCATGCGGATTTACTTGCGCATCACTTTTTCGGAGGGCGTCAGCGCCTCGATGTAGGCGGGGCGCGAGAAGATGCGCTCGGCGTACTTCAGCAGCGGCAGGGCGTTCTTCGACAGTTCGATGCCGTAGTAGTCCAGGCGCCACAGCAGCGGGGCGATGGCCACGTCCAGCATCGAGAAGTCGTCACCCAGCATGTACTTGTTCTTCTGGAAGATCGGCGCGAGCTGGGTCAGCCGGTCGCGGATCTGCGCGCGAGCCTTCTCCAGCTGCTTCTCGGTGGCCTTCACGCCACGGCTTTCCAGCAGGTTGACGTTGGAGAACAGCTCCTTCTCGAAGTTGAGCAGGAACAGGCGCACGCGCGCACGGGCCACCGGGTCGCCGGGCATCAGCTGCGGATGCGGGAAGCGCTCGTCGATGTACTCGTTGATGATGTGCGACTCGTACAGGATGAGGTCGCGCTCCACGAGGATGGGCACCTCGTTGTACGGGTTCATCAGCGCGATGTCTTCGGGCTTCGCGAAGAGATCCACGTCGCGGATCTCGAAGTCCATTCCCTTTTCGAACAGCACGAAGCGGCAGCGGTGCGAATAAGGATCGGTGGTTCCAGAGTAAAGCACCATCATGGCAGCGGGCCCCTTCTTCTAACAATTCGAACGGCGAGCCTCTCAGCTCAGAAAACACGAAGCGCAGTGGGCCCTGCGGCACCACTGCGCTGACGACCCAGGCCGCTCTCGGCCCCGGGTCGCGCGGAACGACTACCTGATGTCTTTCCAGTAGGCGGCGTTCAGGCGCCAGGCGATCACGGTGAACAAGCCCAGGAAGATCAGCACCCACACGCCCAGGCGCACCCGGTAGTTCTGCTGCGGCTCACCCATCCACTGCATGTAGGCCACGAGGTCGGCCACCGCGCTGTCGAACTCGGTCGGGCTCATGGTGCCCGGCGTGAGCTGTTGGAAACCCTTGAACACGTGCACCGTCTTGGACGCATCGTGCGGGTCCCGCTCGTCGACGAACTGGGCGGCGCGTTGACCTTGCAGTTCCCACAGCGGATTGGGCATGCCCACGCTGGGGAAAGCGAGGTTGTTCCAGCCGGTGGCCTTGGTGTCGTCGCGGTAGTAGGTGCGCAGGTAGGTGTAGAGGTAATCCGCACCGCTGCCGGCGTGGCTGGCACGCGAGCGGGCGATCACCGTCAGGTCGGGCGGCGTGGCGCCGAACCATTCCTTGGCCTGCTTTGGATCGATGGCCGACTTCATCATGTCGCCGACGTTTTGCGTCGGGAACGCGAGCTTGGTCTTGATCTGGTCGTCCGTCAGGCCGATGTCGCGCAACCGGTTGTAGCGCATGAACGAAGCCGAGTGGCAGTTCAGGCAGTAGTTGACGAACAGCTTGGCGCCGTTCTGCAGCGCGGCCACGTCGGTCATGCGCTCGGTGGGGAAGCGGTCGAGTGCATGGCCGCCTTCCGCAGCCTGCGCACCGCCCGACAACATCGCCAACGATGCCAGCAAGGAGAGAAGGATTTTTTTCATGGTGTTTCGGTGCTCCTGCGGCGCGTCAGTGGGCGTTGAAGACCACGCGGTCGGGCACCGGCTTGAACTTGCCGATCTGGCTCCACCAGGGCATCAGCAGGAAGAAGCCGAAGTAGAACAGCGTACCCACCTGCGACACGATGGTGCCGATGGTGGACGGCGGCTGGATGCCGAGGTAGCCGAGCACGAAGAAGAACACGACGAAGATGCCGTACAGGTACTTGTGCCAGTCGGGGCGGTAGCGGATCGACTTGACCGGGCTGTAGTCCAGCCAGGGCAGGAAGAACAGGATGATCACGGCGCCGCCCATCACGACCACGCCCCAGAACTTGGCGTCGAAGGTCTTGAGCAGCACGATGGCGATGACCGCAGCCACCAGCACCGCACCCTTGATCAGCATGCTGGCGCGCAGCTTGACGAACGACAGCACCGCAGCGAGGCCGATGATGATGCACAGCACGTTGACGAGGTCGTCGGTGGTGGCGCGCAGCATCGAGTAGAACGGCGTGAAGTACCAGACCGGCGCGATGTGCGGCGGCGTCTTCAGCGGGTCGGCGGGGATGAAGTTGTTGTACTCGAGGAAGTAGCCACCCAGCTCCGGCGCGAAGAAGATGATCGCGCTGAAGGCCATCAGGAAGACGCTGACGCCCAGGATGTCGTGCACCGTGTAGTACGGGTGGAACGGGATGCCGTCCAGCGGGCGGCCCTGCGCATCCTTCTTGGCCTTGATCTCCACGCCGTCGGGGTTGTTGGAGCCCACTTCATGCAGCGCGATGATGTGCGCCACCACCAGGCCCAGCAGCACCAGCGGCACCGCGATGACGTGGAAGCTGAAGAAGCGGTTGAGCGTGGCGTCGCTCACCACGTAGTCGCCACGGATCAGCAGCGCCAGGTCCGGACCGACGAACGGCACGGCGGCGAACAGGTTCACGATCACCTGCGCGCCCCAGTACGACATCTGGCCCCAGGGCAGCAGGTAGCCCATGAAGGCCTCGGCCATCAGGCACAGGAAGATGGCGCAGCCGAACACCCACACCAGCTCACGCGGCTTGCGGTAGCTGCCGTAGATCAGGCCGCGGAACATGTGCAGGTACACGACCACGAAGAAGGCCGAGGCGCCGGTGGAGTGCATGTAGCGCACCAGCCAGCCCCAGGGCACGTCCCGCATGATGTATTCGACCGAGGCGAACGCCAGGTTCGCATCGGGCTTGTAATGCATCACCAGGAAGATGCCGGTGACGATCTGGATGACCAGCACCAGCAGCGCCAGCGAGCCGAAGAAGTACCAGAAGTTGAAGTTCTTCGGAGCGTAGTACTCGGACAGGTGCTCCTTGTACAGCTTGCTGGCTGGGAACCGGTTGTCGACCCACGTCAGCAGTTGCTGCGACAAGGGCGCGCCGGCCGGGGCTTGCTTGAATTCCGCCATATGTTGTGCCTCGGGATGTTCGGGGGTGTCAGGCCTTCTTGTCCTCGCCGATCAGCAGGCGCGTGTCGGACAAGTACATGTGCGGCGGCACCTCGAGGTTGTCCGGCGCGGGCTTGTTCTTGAAGACGCGGCCGGCCATGTCGAACGTGGAACCGTGGCACGGGCAGAGGAAGCCGCCCTGCCAGTCCGAGGGCAGCGAGGGCTGGGGACCGGCGACGAACTTGTCGGTGGGCGAGCAGCCCAGGTGCGTGCAGATGCCCACCACCACCAGGTATTCGGGCTTGATGGAGCGCCACTCGTTGCGGCAACTTTCCATCGGCGTGATCTCGGCCGGGTTGCGGGCCGAATTGGGGTCGGCGAGCTGGCCGCCGAGGGCCTTCAGCGCCTCGATCTGCTCGGGCGTGCGGCGGACGATCCACACGGGCTTGCCGCGCCATTCGACCGTCACCTTCTCGCCCGGCTGCAGGCTGCCGATGTCCACTTCCACCGGCGCACCGGCCGCTTTGGCACGCTCGGACGGGGTGAACGTCGAGACAAACGGCACGGCGACGGCGATGCCGCCTACGGCACCCGCACATCCGGATGCGACGAGCCACGTGCGTTTGGCTTTGTCGACTTGCTGGTCACTCATGGAGTCCTCTGGTGGCATTCGCTGGAAGACGCGACAAGAAACACACGTGGGTTTCCGTCAGGGGCAACCCAGGATTCTAACGGACGCTGTAGGCCTTTCCCGACGGTCCGCACAGCAATCGCCTTGGGCAATACTCCGGCCGCATCCCATAGCGCCGGGTACAGGCGCGCAACACACACAGGAGAGAACCCCATGAGTTTCGTCAGCGAGTTCAAGGCTTTTGCAGTCAAGGGCAACGTGGTCGATCTGGCCGTGGGCGTGATCATCGGGGCCGCCTTCAGCAAGATCGTCGATTCCCTGGTCAAGGACGTCATCATGCCTGTGGTCGGCCGGCTGGTCGGCGGACTCGACTTTTCCAACTACTTCCTGATGCTGGCCAGCCCACCTGCGGGCTACACCGGACCGATGACCTACGAGGCGCTCACCAAGGCCGGCGTGCCGCTACTGGGCTACGGCAACTTCCTGACGGTGGCACTGAACTTCCTCATCCTGGCCTTCGTCATCTTCATCATGGTCAAGCAGATCAACCGGCTGCGGCTGGCAGAGCCGCCCGCTCCCACCGAGCCGGCGCCGGAACCCGAGGACGTGAAGCTGCTGCGCGAGATCCGCGACAGCCTCAAGCGCTGAACGGCGGGCGCTGAATTTGCGCCCATACTTGTCGATAACCGGGGCATGGGGCGCCCGACCGAAGCGGTCGCTGCCGCCCCTCCAACCCGGTCGCCGTGCGCATCATGAATTCGCCACTCCCGCGTCCCGACGCCGCGCTCCAGGCCGCGGCACTCCGCATCAAGCACGCCGCCCGCGAGGCGGCGCAGCGCTGCGTGGACAGCCTTGGGCTGGCCGCGCTGTCCAGCCTGAAGATCCATGAGCGGGACGACTTCCTGGCCGCCCAGTTCGAGCTGAACCGTCGCCAGGCCGCCTTCGTGCATGCGTTCAACGAATCGCTGGACCAGCAGGTGCAGCGCGAGACCGCGCCGCGTCATGCGGCCCCGCGCAGCTCCACCAACACACCCTGGGAGGCGCTGAGCCTGGTGGACGACCACGAGGTGGAGGCCAGCATCAACGCCGACCGCTTCGGGCTGGTGATCCAGCACGCCTGCGAGTGGGAGCTGCGGGAGCTGGATGCCTACGTCGGCTCGCTGCTGCAGCTGGGCCGCCCGGACCACGAACGCAACCCCCTGCGGCCCGAGCTGGTGGGCAAGGCGCTGCTGGCCGGGGTGGAGGCCATCTCCGAGCGGCCCGAAGTGCGCAAGCTGCTGGGCATCGAGCTGGGACGCAGCCTGGCCGACCTGATGCCCCGCGTGTACGGCGACATCGTGAGCGCCATGCGCGACGCCGGCGTGCAGCCGGTGAGCCTGGCCGTGCGCAGCACGCAGGGTCCGGGCAACGACATGGGCTTCAACACCTCGGGCTACGACGGCGGCGCCAGCCGCGGCGCGCCGCTGGCCGAGACGCCTGCGCCGGCGGGTGCCGCCATGGGTGGCAGGCCGGCGGCCCCCGCGCAGCGGCCCGGCACGCCGTTCGGGCATGTGGACGTGCAACTGATGTCGCTGATCCGCCAGCTGGCGTCCTCCGGCGGTGGCGGTGGCGGTGGAGGCCTGCCGCTGCACGAGGAGGCCGCCGCGCGGCGGGGCGGCCACGCTTCCGGTTTCGCCAGCTCCGGCAGCGGCCCGGCACCCAACCTGATCTACGCCCACCGGGACGAGCTGCGGCAGGCCTCCACCGGCCGCCTCGACCACATGGTGATCGACGTGGTGGGCAGCCTGTTCGAGCAGATCCTGTCGGACCCCAAGGTGCCACCGCAGATGGCCCGCCAGATCGCACGGCTGCAGCTGCCGGTGCTGCGCGTGGCCCTGGGCGACCCCAGCTTCTTCTCCTCGCGCCGGCATCCGGTGCGCCGCTTCGTCAACCGCATCGCGTCGCTGGCCTGCGCCTTCGACGACCTGGCCGGCGGCCCCGGGCAGGAGTTCCTGGGCCTGGTGCGCGCGCTGGTGCAGGAGATCGTCGACGGCGACTTCGACCAGATGGAGGTCTACGAGCAGAAGCTGGGCGCGCTGGAAGCCTTCATCGCCAGCCAGGCCCGGCAGGAAGTGCAGGACCAGGGCAGCAATGCCCCGCAGCTGGTGGAGGCCAAGGAACAGGACCTGCGGGTGCAGCAGCAGTACATGCGGCAGCTGCAGACGGCGCTGGCGGTGGTGGAGATGCCCGCCTTCCTGCGCGACTTCCTGGCCCAGGTGTGGAGCCAGGCGCTGGTGCAGGCCGCCCGCCGCGGCGGCGAGGCCGGCGAGCTGGCGCAGCGGCTGAAGCGTGCCGCGCGCGACGTGGTGATGAGCGTGCAGCCCAAGGGCACGCCCGGCGACCGCAAGAACTTCCTGATGACGCTGCCGCAGCTGATGAAGGACCTGAACCACGGCCTGGCGATGATCGGCTGGCCGGAGCCGGCCAAGAAGTCCTTCTTCTCCGAGCTGCTGCCGGCGCATGCCGAGTCCCTCAAGGGCCAGTCGCTCCGCCCGCTGGACTACAACCTGATGGTCAAGCAGCTGGATGCGGTGTTTGCCATGCCGCTGCCGCGCTTGGCCGCGGGCAGCACGCTGCCGGTGCTGAACGACGCGGTGGACCAGGTGCATTTCAGCGAGGACGAGGCGGCGCAGATCGGCCTGGTGCAGGAACATGCCGTCAACTGGCAGCGCAGCGTCGACATCGACCTCAACGTCGAGCCGGAGATCAGCGCGGTGGATATCCGCCTGGACGGCCTGCCGCCGCCCGAGCCAGTGGAGCCCAGCCGCGGCGCTTCACTGGCCGACCATGTGCAGCTGGGCTTCGCCTACCAGATGCTGGTGGACGAGCAGTGGCAGAAGGTCAAGCTGAACTACGTGAGCCCGGGCCGGGCGTTCTTCGTGTTCACCAGCGGCGGCAAGCACCACAAGACGGTGTCGCTCACCTCGCGCATGCTGCACCGGCTGTGCGAGGCGGGCCGCTTCCGGGCGTTCGAGAACGCCTTCCTGATCGAGCGCGCCACCGCCCGCGCGCGCAAGCAGCTGGCCGCGCTGCGGCCGGCCCCCACGCTGCGGCACTGACGCCGCCCGCACTCAGCCGCCCGCACTCATCCGCCTGCACTGAGCTGGCGCGCCATGCGCACCGCCGTCACCAGGCTGGAGGCATCGGCCAGGCCGCGGCCGGCGATGTCGAAGGCGGTGCCGTGGTCCGGGCTGGTGCGCACGAAGGGCAGGCCCAGCGTGACGTTGACGCCCTCCTCCACGCCCAGATACTTCACCGGGATCAGGCCATGGTCGTGGGTCATCGCCACCACCAGGTCGAAGGCGCCCTGGCGCGCCCGCATGAAGACCGTGTCGGGCGGGAACGGCCCCTGCGCGTCGATGCCCTCGGCCCGCGCCGCCTGCACCGCGGGGCCGATGTAGCGCAGCTCCTCGTCGCCGAACAGGCCGCCCTCTCCGGCGTGCGGATTGAGCCCGGCCACCGCGATGCGCGGCGCCGGCTGGCCCCAGGCCGCCGCAGCCCGGTGGGCGATGCGCACGGTGGACAGCACCGCGTCGAAATCCAACAGCTCCAGCGCCCGCCGCAAGGCCACGTGGATGGTGACCAGCACCACCTTCAGCTCCGGGTTGGCCAGCATCATGCGCACCGGCGGCAGGCTGCCGTCGGGGCCGGCCGCCAGCGCCTGCAGCATCTCGGTGTGGCCCGGGTAGGGCACGCCGGCGGCGCTCAGCGCTTCCTTGTGGATGGGCGCGGTGACCACGGCCCGTGCCTGGCCCTGCTGCACTGCTCGCACCGCCTGCTCGATCCACCGCGCCGCGGCCGCGCCGGCGCGGGGGTCGATGGTGCCCCAGGGCAGTGCGGCCAGCGCCGCATCGCCGCCGCCAGCCAGCAGCGGCAGGCAGCCCGGCGGGCAGTGCGCATGGTCCAGTGGCGATTGCAGCAGCGCAAGCGGCGCCGGGCGGCCCAGCGCGGCCAGCGCCCGGCGCAGCACGCCGGCATCGCCCACCACCACCGCATCGTGCAGTTCGCCTTGCAAGAAGGCCTTGGCGACGATCTCGGGGCCGATGCCGCAGGCATCACCCAGGGTGACGAGCAGAGGAAGCGAGGGCGCAAACATGGTCGGGATTGTGGCCGGCCCGCAACAACATTTCACGCTTGGAACGGCACCTCCTTCACCCGCGGCTTCCAGCATGGGGTCACGCCGGCATCCGCCGGCCCTGGTTGAAGAGGAAACAAGAGCATGAAGTCGAAGCTGAACAACCCCGCCCGCCTGGCCCTGGTGGCCGCCCTGGCCAGTGCTGCGGCGCTGCCCGCCATGGCCGAAGGCCTGTACGTCGGCGGCTCGGTGGCCAAGCCGGACTGGAACGCCAACAGCATCAATGGCGTGTCCGGCGATTCTTCCGGCACCGGCCTGAAGGTGTATGGCGGCTGGCAGCTGCATCCCAACTTCGCGGTGGAAGCCAGCGCCTTCCGCCTGGGCCGCCTGAGCGGCAGCAACGGCGACGCCAAGGCGGACGGCGTGGGCCTGGATGCGGTGGGCATGCTGCCGTTTGCCACCGACTGGACGGCCCTCGCCAAGCTGGGCGTGGCCAGCGTCAAGACCCGCGCCGGCGGCGACGACGACCGCAGCACCGTGCCGAAGGTGGGCCTGGGCGTGCAGTACAACCTGTCGCAGACCATGGCCATCCGCGGCGAGTGGGAGCGCTACCGCCTGGATGCGTTCGACCGCAAGAGCAACACCGACCAGTACTCCATCGGCCTGAACGTCTCGTTCTGACGCCGCGCCGGCCGGCGGCCTTCAGGCCGGGTTGTCGATCTCGATGAACCGGTGCTGCAGGCCGTAGGTCTGCGCCAGGTGCGCGGCCACCGCGGGCGCGCCGAAGCGCTCGGTGGCATGGTGGCCGCAGGCCAGGAAGGCCACGCCCGTCTCGCGCGAGATGTGGGCCTGCGGCTCCGAGATCTCCCCGGTGACGAAGGCATCGGCGCCGGCGGCGATGGCCGCCTCAAAGTAGCCCTGCGCCCCGCCGGTGCACCAGGCCACGCGCGCCAGCGGGCGGCCGTCGCCCGGCAGCAGCAGCGGCCGGCGGCCGAGCGCCGCCTCGGCACGCAGGGCCAGCGCCTGCGCGCTGTCCAGGCCGTTGGCGGTGCCGATGAAGCCCAGATCCTGCTCGCCGAAGCGCGCGTTGGCCACCAGGCCCAGCTGCAGCCCCAGCTGCGCGTTGTTGCCCAGCTCGGCATGGGCATCCAGTGGCAGGTGGTAGGCGAACAGGTTGATGCCGTGCGCCATCAGCCGCTGCACCCGGGCCTTCAGCCAGCCGGTGAGCCGGCCATCCTGGCCACGCCAGAACAGGCCGTGGTGCACCAGGATCGTGTCGGCTCCGTCCTCGATCGCGGCGTCGATCAGCGCCAGGCTGGCCGTGACGCCGGAGACGATGCGGCGCACCTCGCCGGCGCCCTCGACCTGCAGACCGTTCGGCCCATAATCCTTGAAGCGGTCCACGGCCAGCAGACGGCCCAGATAGGCTTCGACCTCAACGCGCTGGACCATCTCTCGCCCCTTTTCCTGTTGCATCTTGCATGCGTAGAACCTGGCTGATTTTCTCGCAGGCGGTGACGGTGTCGCTGGCCATGCTGTTCGTGGTGGCCACGCTCAAGCCTGATTGGCTCTCGCGCCGCCCCGGCCAGCCGTTGCTGCCGGAGATCGTGTCCATCGTCAGCGCGCCGGTGGCCTCGGCCCTGCCCGCCAGCGCGCCGATGGCCGGCTACAGCACCGCCGCGCGCAAGGCGTCGCCCTCGGTGGTCAGTGTCACCGCCATGCGCGCGCCGCAGCGCAATCCGCACGCCGACGACCCCTGGTTCCGCTTCTTCTTTCGCGAGGGCAACGGCCCCCAGCGGCCTGAACCGCAGCGCGGCCTCGGCTCGGGCGTCATCGTGTCGCCGGAGGGCTACCTGCTCACCAACAACCACGTGATCGACGGCGCCAGCGAGATCGAGGTGCAGCTGGCCGACGGCCGCCAGGCCTCGGCCCAGGTCATCGGTGCCGACCCGGAGACCGACGTGGCGGTGCTCAAGATCACGCTGGACAAGCTGCCCGCGGTCACCTTCGGCCGCGTGGACGAATTGCAGGTGGGCGACATCGTGCTGGCCATCGGCAATCCGTTCGCGGTCGGGCAGACGGTCACCTCCGGCATCGTGAGCGCACTGGGCCGCAGCCGGCTCGGCATCAACACCTTCGAGAACTTCATCCAGACCGATGCGGCCATCAACCCCGGCAATTCCGGCGGCGCGCTGGTGGACGTCAACGGCAATCTGGTGGGCATCAACACCGCCATCTTCTCGCGCAGCGGCGGCAGCCTGGGCATCGGCTTCGCCATCCCGGCCGACTCCGCCCGACAGGTGATGGAAAGCCTGATCCGCGACGGCAGCGTGACCCGCGGCTGGATCGGCGTGGAGCCGCGCGACCTCACCCCGGAAATCGCCGAGACCTTCCAGCTGCCGGTGACCGAAGGCGTGCTGATCACCGGCGTGCTGCAGGACGGCCCGGCCAGCCAGGGTGGCATCCGCCCCGGCGACGTGGTGGTGAGCGTGGACGGCCGGGCCGTCACCAACACCCAGCAGCTGCTGGGCGCGGTGGCGTCGCTGAAGCCCGACACCCTGGTGGGCATCGGCGTGCAGCGCGGCAGGCAGTCGGTGGATGTGAACGTGCGCGTGGCCCAGCGTCCACGCGCGCGGCCGGCCGGGCGCTGAGCCCGTCGGCGCACGCCCCACGCGTCAGCTCGCGGAGGTCTTGCTCTCGGCGTCGGCGTCCGGCGCCTGGGTGTGCTTGATGAACACCTGCGCCGCCCAGATGCCCAGCTCGTACAGCAGGCACATGGGCACGGCCAGCGCCAGCTGCGACACCACGTCGGGCGGCGTGATCACCGCGGCGATGATGAAGGCCAGCACGATGAAGTAGCCGCGGAAGGCCTTCAGCTTCTCGATGCTGACCAGACCCATCCGCGCCAGCACGATGACCACGATCGGCACCTCGAACGCGGTGCCAAAGGCGATGAACATCGTCAGCACGAAGCTGAGGTACGCCTCGATGTCAGGCGCGGCGGTGATGCTCTTGGGTGCGAAGCTCTGGATGAACTTGAACACCTGGCCGAACACGAAGAAGTAGCAGAAGGCTACGCCCACGAAGAACAGCAGCGTGCTCGACACCACCAGCGGCAGCACCAGCTTCTTCTCGTGCGAGTACAGGCCGGGCGCGACGAAGGCCCACACCTGCCACAGCACCACCGGCAGCGCGATCAGGAAGGCCGCCATCAGCGTGATCTTCAGCGGCACCACGAACGGCGAGATCACGTTGGTGGCGATCAGCGTGGCGCCCACCGGCAGGGTGGACACCAACGGCGCGGCCAGCAGGTCGTAGAGGCCGCCGGGCCCGGGCCACAGGCAAAGCGCGCCGAACACCACGCCCACCGCGATCAGCGCCCGGATCAGGCGGTCGCGCAGCTCGACCAGATGCGACACGAAGGGCTGTTCGGTGCCTTCGAGTTCGTCTTTCTCTTCGGCGCTCATGACCAGCGTTTCGGCCGGTGGCGGGCCACCCGGGCCGCGCCCGACTGCGCCTTGGTGCGGATGCCGGCCTTCTGCTTGTACCACTGGGGCACCGCACCCCGCTTGAGCCGCCAGTTCTTGCGCGGATGCCGGTACTCGGGCACCGGCGTGCTCAGCGGCTCGGTGCCCACCGCGGGCGCCAGGCCGGCGGTGGCGGCATCGTCCCAGTCGCGCTGGAGGTCGGTCGTGTGCTGGTTGAACTCGGTGTGCACCGTCTGCTCGACGTTGCGCGCCGCGTCCTCGAACTGCGTCTTCATCTTCTTCAGCTCATCGAGCTCGATCGACCGGTTGACCTCGGCCTTCACCTCGGCCACGTAGCGCTGCGCCTTGCCGACGAAGTGGCCCACGGTGCGGGCCACCTTCGGCAGGCGCTCGGGGCCGATGACGATCAAGGCCACCGCGCCGATCAACGCGAGCTTGTCGAAACCGAAATCGATCATGCAGCGCTCATGCAGGCAACTTCAAGGCAACGCCGCCTCAGGACTTGCGCTTGGCTTCGACGTCGACCGTGTGCGGGTCGGCCGCGCTGCGTTGCGTGCCCACCTGCTGCGGCGGCACGTCGGTGCCGTCGATGCCTTCGGAGCCACCGCGCACGCCGTCCTTGAAACCCTTGACCGCACCGCCGAGGTCGGAGCCCATGTTCTTCAGCTTCTTAGTACCGAAGATCAACACGACCACCAACAACACGATCAGCCAATGCCAGATGCTGAACGAACCCATATCAATCTCCTTCGAGGGAATCCAACGATTCTAGGGGGGCGGCCATGACAGCCTTGGCGTGGGGGTTCAGCCCTTGTTCCAAGGGCGCGGACCGCCCATTGCATGCAGGTGCAGGTGCGGCACTTCCTGGCCGCCGTCCGCACCGGTGTTGATCACGTGGCGGTAACCGTTGGTCACGCCCAATTCGCGCATCAGCTTCACGCTGAGCACCATCATCCGGCCCAGCAGCGCCTGGTGTGCTTCCGTTACCTCCATCATCGAGCCGATGTGCTCCTTGGGCACGATGAGCACATGCACCGGCGCCCACGGCGCAATGTCATGGAAGGCGATCAGCTCGTCGTCCTCATGGACCTTGCGGGCCGGGATCTGTCCGGCGGCGATCTTGCAGAAGATGCAGTTCGGGTCGCTGTGCATGCGCGGGGCTCGGCGTTGCGGGAAGTAGGGTTCAGTTCGGCATCGGCCGGCCATCGGCCAGCGCCAGCCAGCCGCGGATGACGCGGTACAGGAACCAGATGGAGATCAGGCCCCAGGCGATCCACCCGGGCACGAAGAACAGCAGCCACAGCGGTGCCGTGACGAGGTACAGGCCGGCCGCCCACAGCACGCTGCGGATGCGCCAGCGGAAGTGCGACTCCTGCCAGGTGCCGTCGGCGTCGTTGCGCTTGACCAGGTCGAGGATGAAGGCCGCCACCAGCAACAGCACCGTCGGCTGGAAGGCCGGCAGCACCGCGCCCACCGCGACGATGGCATGCAGCGCATAGCTGATGTGGCCGATGTTGCGCAGCGAACGCTCGCGCTGCAGATCGGGCATGACGTCGACGATCGGGCTCACGGGACTACCTCCTGCAAAGGGCTATTCGCCGGTGTTCTCGCGCTGCTGCACCTTGCGCAGCGCGAACTCTTCCAAGCCTGAGAGCCCTTCGCGCCGTTCGAGTTCGGCCAGCACATCGGCCGGCTTCAAATCGAAGGCCGCCAGCGCCACCATGGAGTGGAACCACAGGTCGGCCACCTCGTAGACGATCTTCTGGCGGTCGCCGTCCTTGGCCGCCATCACGGTTTCAGTGGCTTCTTCGCCGATCTTCTTCAGGATGGCGTCGGTACCCTTGTGGAACAGGCGCGCCACGTAGCTGGTGTCGGGACTGGCGCCCTTGCGCAGTTCGATGACTTCGGCCAGCCGCGCCAACGTGTCGTTACCGCTCATTTGTAGATGCTTTCGGGGTCTTTCAAGACCGGATCGACGCTTTTCCACTCGCCGTCCTCCAGCCGCTGGAAGAAGCAGGAGTGGCGCCCGGTGTGGCAGGCGATGCCGGGAGTGTGGCCCTGCTGGGTCACCTCCATCAGCACTACGTCGTTGTCGCAGTCCAGCCGCAGGGCGTGCACCTTCTGGATGTGGCCGGATTCCTCGCCCTTGTGCCACAGGCGCTGGCGGGAGCGGCTCCAGTACACCGCCTCGCCCAGCGCCGCCGTGCGGGCCAGGGCCTCCCGGTTCATGAAGGCGAACATCAGCACGTCCTTGCTGCCGTGCTCCTGCGCGATGACGGGCACCAGCCCGTCGCGGTCCCACTTGATGCTGTCCAGCCAGTCCATGACTGCAGTTTACGGCGCGGGGTGGGTGGGCCCGGTGAAGCCGCGCTCCTGCGCGAACCATTGCAGCACCGGCACCGTGCCCGGCAGCACCGGCTGCACCTGCACCGGCAGCTGGTTCCAGGCCATCTGCTGCGCCTCGCGCATCTCGAACTCGCCGCGCCAGTCGAACACCTTGCAGAAATGCAGTCGCACGCGGGCATGTTCATAGTCGACGATCTCCACACGCCAGGGGTGCACCGGGCCGATGGTGATGCCCAGTTCCTCGATCAGCTCGCGCCGCAGCGCCTGCTCGACCGACTCGCCCGCCTCCAGCTTGCCGCCCGGGAATTCCCAGTACCCGGCGTACACCTTGCCCTGCGGGCGCGAGGTGAGCAGGAAGCGCCCGTCGGCGTCGATCAGCACGCCCACGGCCACGTCCACCGGCGTGCGGTCGGCACCCTGCTGCGGCTCGTCAGGCATCGTCACGCCCCGAGAAGTCGCGGGCGAACTGGTAGGCCACCCGGCCGGAGCGGGAGCCGCGTTCCAGGGCCCACACCAGCGCCTGCGGCCGCGCGGCCTCGATGCGCTCGGGCGCGATGCCGAAGTGCTGCAGCCACTGGCCGACGATGGCCAGGTATTCGGCCTGGCTGAACGGATAGAAGCTGACCCACAGGCCGAAACGCTCGGACAGGGAGATCTTCTCTTCGACCACCTCGCCGGGATGCACCTCGCCGTCCTCGGTGTGGGTGTAGCTGAGGTTCTCCTTCATGTACTCGGGCAGCAGGTGACGGCGGTTGCTGGTGGCATAGATCAGCACGTTGTCGCTGGCCTGGGCCACCGAGCCGTCGAGCATGGACTTCAGCGCCTTGTAGCCCGGTTCGCCCTCGTCGAAGCTGAGATCGTCGCAGAAGACGATGAAGCGCTCGGGGCGATCGCCCACCAGGTCCACGAGGTCGGGCAGGTCGACCATGTCGGCCTTGTCCACCTCGATCAGGCGCAGGCCGCGGCCGGAGAACTCGTTCAGGCAGGCCTTCACCAGCGAGCTCTTGCCGGTGCCGCGGGCTCCGGTCAGCAGCACGTTGTTCGCCGCCCGGCCTTCGACGAACTGACGGGTGTTGCGCACGAGCCGCTCCTTCTGCCCGTCGATTTCCTGCAGGTCTGACAGGCGGATGGTGGACACATGCCGCACCGGCTCCAGCACACCGGCGCCACGCCGCTTGCGATAGCGCCAGGCGATGGCTGCTGACCAGTCGGGGGCGGCGGGCGGCAGCGGCAGCACCGCTTCCAGGCGGGCCAGCAGCGCATCGGCGCGCTGCATCAGTCGTTCGAGGTCGGTGGACATGGGCGGGGAAGGCAACAGCCGGCGCGCGGCCAAGCCGGCCAGTTTAGCGAGCAGGCACCAGGCGATTGGGCACGTCGAACAGCTGCCCGTCGGCCACTGCCACCAGCCGGTCGCCCGGCTGGCATTCCACCGGATGCAGCCCGGTGAAGCTGCCGAACGCCGGCATCACCGCCACGCCAGCGCGGAAGTGGAAGCATGGCACGCGCACCCGGTCCAGGCCGCGGCCCAGCCGGGCGCCAGGATGCAGGTGGCCGGCCACCACCTGCCGGCCCGGCCGCGGCTGCGGGTGATGGCACAAAGCCAGGCCGCCCAGCGGCAGCGGCTCGTCCACGCAGCGGATGCCCAGCCACGGCGGCGGATCGCCGGCGCGGTCGTCGTGGTTGCCCCGCACCAGGGTGATCTCGAGCCGGGCGTGCCGCTCGCGCCAGGCGCCGAAGGCAGCCAGCGTGGGCGCGGCATGGGCATGCGCCGAATGCAGCAGGTCGCCCAGGAACACGACGTGGGCCACCGGGTGCAGGCCCAGCAGTTCGTCCAGCCGCTGCAGGTTGTCGGTGGTGGTGCCTCGCGGCACCGGCACGCCCAGGCGGCGGAAGCTCACCGCCTTGCCGATGTGGGCATCGGCGATGAGCAGCATGTGGTGGTCGGGAAGGAGGGCCGCCTTTTGCGGCAGCAGGCGCAGCGTTTCGCCGCCCCAGGTGAGGTCCAGCATGGCCGCTACGGTAGCAGCCCGGCCGGACGTGGCCTCAGCAGGCCAGCATCTGCAGCGAAGCTTCCAGGTGCTCGGTGGGCTGGCGCTTGAAGCCCGAGCGCGCATACCGATGCAGCCGGCCGATGGCGAACGCGGTGAGCACCGAGGCACGCACCTGCCCGTCCACCGTGGGCGTGTTGGAGCCGGCGTTTTCGGCCGCGCCGCGCAGGCTCTGGCGCAGCATGGACTCCAGCCGGTCGAAGAACTGGTTCATGCGGGTGGCCAGGCGTTCGTTCTCGAACACCAGCGCATCGCCCACCATCACGCGGACCATGCCGGGGTTCTTCTCGGCGAACTGCAGCAGCACGGCGACGCTGCGGTGCGCCTGCACCTGGCCTTGCGGCTCGCGCTCGACGATCTGTGTGACCAGGGTGAACACGCTGCTTTCGATGAAGTCGATCAGCGCCTCGAACATCTGCGCCTTGCTGGCGAAGTGACGGTAGAGGGCGGCTTCGCTCACCTCCAGCCGCGACGCGAGCGCCGCCGTGGTCACACGCTCGGCGCCTGGCTGCTCCAGCATCTGGGCGAGGGTTTCTAGGATCTGCACCCGGCGCTCACCAGGCTTGGGTCGCTTGCGCGCCGGCGAGCCGCCGTTGGACTCCAGCCGGTCGTTCTCCGGGATCGACGAAAAATCTGACATCGCGAAGTGCGAAAGAGTCAACGGTTCCGTCGATTCTTGCATGCAGAAACAATTACTCACCCTCCCCAGAAGCACTCACTTCAATGGGTTGCCAAGTGACGTCGGCCAGTGTTTTCCAGCCGGCAGCAGCTGCGCCAGGCGGCCGATGGTGCGGTCCACGTAGGCCGGTTGCATGGTCCAGCGCTGGCGGCGGGCACGCACCGGCGAGCCCCGCCGGCCGAAGCGCTGCATCCACACCGTGTGCATGCCGATGCTGCGCGCGGCCTTCTGATGCTGCAGCGTGTCTTCCACCAGGATGCAGCGCGACGGCGGCACCCGCAGCCGGGCGGCCAGCGCCCGCAGCATGCGCGCATCGGGCTTGGGGCGCAGGTGGCCGAACATGGCCATGTCCTCGATCGTGACCACCGCGTCGAACCAACGCGCAATGCCCAGCGCCTGCAGCACCCGCATGGCATAGGCGCGCGGCGCATTGGTGAGGATGATCTTGCGTCCGGGCAGGCGGCGCAGCACCGCGAGGTCATGGCGGTGCCCATTGATGCGCTGCTCCAGGTCGGGCAGCAGGTGCGTCTCGTGCAGGAAGTGCGCGGGCTTGACGCCGTGGTGCTTCACCAGCCCCAGCAGCGTGGCGCCGTAGCGCAGCCAATAAAGGCGGCGCAGGCGGTCGGCCTCCTCGGGCGGCACGCGCAACTCCCGTTGCACGTAGGCACCCATGGATTCATGCAGGGCGCCAAAGACGAAGGCGCCTGCGTCGTGAAGCGTGTCGTCGAGATCAAAAAGCCAGAGGCAGCGGGCGGTCATGCGGCAGATCGTCGCATGAGGCCCGCCGGCCATCCGGCGCAGCGGGCTGACGCCTTAGCTGTTGGTGTCGCCGTCGACGATCTGGTCGTTGCGCATGGCGCTGATGGCCTCGGCACGCACCTGGTCGCGGCTCTTGGTGCCGGCCACCTGGTTCAACTCGGGCTGCTGGAAGCGCTGGCCCAGTTGCTGGCCATAGGTGTCGCCGATGGCGAAGCGGTCGCCGGCGGCCATGGCGGCGCGGGTCTGCGCCACCACTTCGCTGCGGCTGACGGCGTTGCTGTAGCTTGCCGGCTCCTTGTTGCCGTTGGTGTCACCGTTGTTCCAGGCCGAAGTGGTATTGCGGCCGGTGATGTCGACACGGGAGACGTCAGACTGGGCGAATGCGCCACCCGAGGCCAGGAGGGCAGCCAGCGACGCAGCAGCGATGAAACGGGTCTTCATGTCAGTTCCTTCCATAAACGTTGTCGATGGGAAGGACTGTAGGGAGCAACCCTGATGAGAAAAACCCGAATGCCGGCAACGACGCATTGCGCCGACGCGAATAATGCGGGCACGAGGCTGGTGTCAGCGCCAATTTTGCGGAAAGAAGCCAGCCGGCTGCGTAAAGATGGACGACGTTGTCGGCGGATGCCTACGCAGGCGTTGGATCAATGCGACCGGATCATGGTGCCGTAGGCCCTGGTCCGACAAAATCTCGAGCAGCATCGCATGCGGCACCCGGCCATCGATGATGTGCACCGCGTTCACGCCGCCCTTGGCCGCGTCCAACGCCCCCGAGATCTTGGGCAGCATGCCGCCGCTGATGGTGCCGTCGGCAAACAGCTCATCGATCTGGCGCGCCGACAGGTCGGTGAGCAGGTTGCCCGCCTTGTCCAGCACGCCGGGCGTGTTGGTCAGCAGCACCAGCTTCTCGGCGCGCAGCACCTCGGCCAGCTTGCCGGCCACCACGTCGGCATTGATGTTGTAGTTCTCGTTCTCGGAGCCGAAGCCCAGCGGCGAGATTACCGGGATGAACTGGTCGTCCTGCAGCGCCTTCACCACGCTGGGGTCGATGGACTCGATCTCGCCCACCTGGCCGACGTCGTGCTCGATGGACGGGTCGTTCTTGTCCACCATCTTCAGCTTGCGGGCGCGGATCAGGCCGCCGTCGCGGCCGGTCAGGCCCACGGCCTTGCCGCCGGCGGCATTGATCAGGCCGACGATGTCCTGCTGCACCTGGCCGGCCAGCACCCATTCGACGACTTCCATGGTCTCTTCATCGGTGACGCGCATGCCCTGGATGAAGGTGCCCTTCTTGCCCAGGCGGCTCAGCGCCTCGTCAATTTGCGGGCCGCCGCCGTGCACCACCACCGGGTTCATGCCCACGAGCTTGAGCAGCACCACGTCTTCGGCGAAGTCCTGCTGCAGCACCGGGTCGATCATCGCGTTGCCGCCGTACTTGATGACGATGGTCTTGCCGTGGAACTTGCGGATGTACGGCAGGGCCTGCGCCAGGATCTCGGCCTGCTCACGCGGCGCGATGTGCTGGAGGTCGGGAACGGTCGGGGCAGTCATGGCGGTTGGTGCAACGCAGCAAAGTGATCGCCGATTGTAGGGACGCCCCCCGGGCGGAGGCTACCGGCTGTGCACGCCGCGGGCCGGTGGCAGTTCGCTGTCGCGGGCCTCGCCCAGCGCCAGGACGATGCCGCACAGCTCGCCCGGCTGCGCCTGCTGGCAGGAGCGCTGCAGCATTGCCAGCTGCCGCTCCAGCACCTGCAGCGCGGCGATGCGCTCCCGCACGTGGCCCAGGTGCTCGGCCACCACCTGGTCCACCACCGAGCAATCCGCGCCGGGCGCGTCCAGGTGGGCCAGCAGCACGCGGATCTCGTCCAGGCTCATGTCCAGCGCGCGGCAGTTGCCGATGAACCGCAGGCGCTGCAGCGCGGCGTGGTCGTAGCGCCGGTAGTTGTTGTCGCCGCGGGCCGGCGCGGGCAGCAGGCCCGACTTCTCATAGAAGCGCACCGTGTCCACGTCCATGCCGGCGGCGGCCGCCAGTTCCCCGATGCGCATGCGCTGCTCCTGTTGCCCAAGGCCACTGTAGCGGCTTGACTCTGGAGTGGCTCCGGGGTTTGCAATGCGCCCATGGCCCATGGACACATTCCGATCGCGCATGCCGCGGCAGCCCGCCCCGAGGGCTCGCACCCTGACTTTCATGCACACACGCATCCGCACAGCCACGCGCACGACCATGCGCATGGGCATGGGCATGCACACGAGCCCGCCGCCGATGCCGCGTGCAGCCCGCAGGCCGGCTGCTGCGGCCCGGCGCCCGCCGCGGCCGCCAGCGCACCACCAGCCGGGCGGGGCACCCGCCTGCATGTGCCGCAGATGGACTGTGCCGCCGAGGAATCCGACATCCGCCGCGCGCTGGAGCCGCTGGCCGGCATCCGCGCGCTCAGCTTCCACCTCGGCAGCCGCACGCTGACGGTGGACGCGGAGCCGCCCGTGGTCGCCGCGGCGGCCGAGGCCATCCGCCAGGCCGGCTACAGCGCCACGCCGCTGGCGGCGGAGGCCGACGTGCAGCCTCCGGCCGGCAACACCCCGCGGCTGGTGGCCGCCCTGCTGCTGGCCGCCGCTGCCGAAGGGCTGCACTTCCTGGCACCCGACACCCTGCCCTGGCGCATCGGCGGCATGGCCGTGGCGGCGGTGGCCATCCTGCTGGCCGGGCTGGAGACCTACGCCAAGGGCTTGCAGGCCCTGCGCCATGGCCGGCTGAACATCAATGCGCTGATGGCCGTGGCCGTCACCGGCGCCTTCGCCATCGGCCAGTGGCCGGAAGCGGCGATGGTGATGGCGCTGTATGCGCTGGCCGAGGCCATCGAGGCGCGCGCCGTCGACCGCTCCCGCCGGGCGGTGCAGGGGCTGCTGTCGCTGACGCCGCAGACCGCCCAGGTGCGGCAGCCCGACGGCCGCTGGGCCGAGCAGCCGGCCGCCGGCGTGCCGGTGGGCGCAGTGCTGCGCGTGCGGCCCGGCGAGCGCATACCGCTCGACGGCACGGTGGTGGCCGGGCGCAGCGCGGTCGACCAGTCGGCCGTCACCGGCGAGAGCATTCCGGTGGACAAGACCGAAGGCGACCCGGTGTTCGCCGGCACGGTGAACCAGGCCGGTGCCCTGGAGCTGCGGGTGAGCAGCGCCTTCGACCACAGCACCCTGGCCCGCATCGTCCAGGCGGTGGAACAGGCGCAGGGCGCGCGAGCGCCCACCCAGCGCTTCGTGGACCGCTTCGCCGCGGTGTACACGCCGGCCGTATTCGCCATCGCGCTGGCAGTGGCGCTGCTCGGTCCCTGGCTGGCCGGCTGGGCCTGGCCCGAGGCCATCTACAAGGCCCTGGTGTTGCTGGTGATCGCCTGCCCGTGCGCGCTGGTCATCTCCACGCCGGTGACCGTGGTCAGCGGCCTGGCCGCGGCGGCGCGCCGAGGCATCCTCATCAAGGGCGGCGCCTTCCTGGAGCAGGCGCGCCTGCTGAAGGCGGTGGCCTTCGACAAGACCGGCACCATCACCCACGGCCAGCCGGTGCTGGTGGCCTGGCAGGCGCTGGCGGGCCAGCCGGCCGAGGCCACCGCGCGGCTGGCCGCCAGCCTGGCGCATGCGTCGCAGCACCCGGTGTCGCGTGCCATCGCGGCCGGGCTGCCGGCCGACCACGCGCCGGTGGACCACAGCGATGCGCTGGGCGGCCGCGGCATGTCCGGCCGCGTGGACGGTCGCCAGCTGGTGCTGGGCAACCACCGGCTGATCGAGGAACGCGGCCAGTGCAGCCCGGCGCTGGAAGCGGCGCTGCGCGAGCAGGAAGCGGCCGGCCGCAGCGTCACCGTGCTGGCCGACGAGCACCAGGCGCTGGCCTGGTTCGCGGTGGCCGACACGGTCAAGCCGCATGCCGCGCAGGCCGTGGCCGCCCTGCGCGCGCTGGGCCTGCAGCCAGTGATGCTGAGCGGGGACAACGCCGCCACCGTGCGCGCCGTGGCCGCGCAGGCGGGCATCGAGCAGGCCGAGGGCGACCTGCTGCCGGCCGACAAGCTGGCCCGCATCGAAGCGCTGCAGAAGCGCCACGGCCCCACCGCGATGGCCGGCGACGGCATCAACGACGCGCCGGCGCTGGCCCGCTCGGACATCGGCATCGCCATGGGCGCGGCCGGCACCGACATCGCGGCCGAGGCCGCCGACATCGTGGTGATGAACGACGACCTGGGCCGCATCGCCGAGACGGTGCGCCTGTCGCGCCGCACGCATGCGGTGCTGTGGCAGAACATCAGCCTGGCCCTGGGCATCAAGGCCGCCTTCCTGCTGGCCGCGGTGCTGGGCGGCGCCACCATGTGGATGGCGGTGTTCGCCGACATGGGTGCCAGCCTGCTGGTGGTGGCCAACGGGCTGCGGCTGCTGCGGCACAAGCCCTGAGGCGGCCCGCCGCCCGGGCGACTCAGTCGTTCAGGTAGCGCGCCTCGAGGTGGGCCTTGAAGTGCGCCGGGTTCAGCGGCTCGCCGCTGGCGCGCAGGGCCAGCTCGTCGGTGGGCCAGCGCGAGCCCTGCGACCAGATGTGCGCCTGCAGCCAGCCGAACACCGGCGTGAAGTCGCCCTGCGCGATGCGGGCATCGGTGTCGGGCACGGCGCGGCGCATCGCGGCGAACCACTGCGCCGCGTACATCGCGCCCAGCGAGTAACACGGGAAGTAGCCGAACAGCGCCTCGGGCCAGTGAACGTCCTGCAACGGACCGTTGGTGAAGTCGCCGCGGGTGTCGATGCCCAGCAGCTCCTGCATCTTCGCGTTCCACAACGCGGGGATGTCCTCGGCCTCGATCTCGCCTTCGATCAGCGGTCGCTCGATCTCGTAGCGCAGGATCACGTGGGCCGGGTAGGTCACCTCGTCCGCATCCACGCGGATGCGCCCCGGCATCACCTGCGTCAGCAGGCGCCAGAGGTTGTCCGGCTCGAAGGCCGGCTGCGGGCCCAGGTGCTGCACCACCAGTGGCGCCAGCCGCTCGACGAAGGCGCGGCTGCGGCCCAGCTGCATCTCGAAGCTGAGCGACTGGCTTTCATGGATGGCCATCGAGCGCGCCTGCGCCACCGGCTGGCCCAGCAGTGCACGCGGCAGGTTCTGCTCGTAGCGGCCGTGGCCGGTCTCGTGGATGGTGCCCATCAGGCTGATAAGGAACTCGTCGGTGCTGTAGCGGGTGGTCAGCCGCACGTCCTCCGGCACGCCGCCGGAAAACGGATGGGTGCTCACGTCCAGCCGGCCGGCGTTGAAGTCGAAGCCCAGCAGCCGCATCGCCGCCTCGCACAGCGCGCGCTGGCGGTCCACCGGGAACGGGCCCACCGGCTGCGCCAGCGGCCGGCCGCGCTGGCGTTCGGTGGCCTGGGCGATGAGCCCCGGCAGCCACTGCCGCACCTCGCCGAACACGCGGTCCACCGTGGCGCAGCGCATGCCGGGCTCATACCGGTCCATCAGGGCGTCGTACTTCGACAGGCCCGATTGCTCGGCCAGCAGCCGTGCTTCCTCGCGGCCCACGCGCAGCACCTCGCGGAAGTTCTCGACGAAGCCGGCCCAGTCGTTGGCCGGCCGCTGGGTGCGCCAGGCATGTTCGCAGCGCGAGGTGGCGATCTGCCGCGCCTGCACCAGCGCCTCGGGCAGCGCATTGGCATTGAACCAGTCGCGCCGGATCTCGCGCAGGTTGGCGCGCTGGGCATCGTCCAGCGGCTCCTGCTCGGCTTGCTGCAGTCGCTCGGGCAGGCTGACGTCGGTGCGCAGGCGGTGGGTCAGGCCGGCCAGTTCGGCCAGGGCCTCGCTGCGCGCCTGGTTGCCCTGCGGCGGCATGTTGGCGGCCTGGTCCCAGCCGCAGATGGCGGCCAGGTGGTCGAAGCGGTGCAGGCGCTGGCAGTGGCGGGTCAGCTCGTCGTAGGCGGGGGTCGGGCTCATCGGGCACTCCGGAGTGCGGGTCAAGGTGTGAAGCGGCCGGGGAAGAACCACAGCAGGCCGGCGGTCATCGTCACATAGCGCAGGAACTTGCCCACGGCCATGTAGCCCACGCAGGGCCAGAAGGGCAGGCGCAGCCAGCCGGCCACGGCGCACAGCGGATCGCCCACCACCGGCAGCCACGACAGCAGGCAGGCCTTGGGGCCGAAGCGCTGCAGCCAGCGCAGCGCGCGGTTGTCCGCCGGATGGTGCGTGGCCTTCTCGTAGGCCAGCTCGGCGCCGTAGCCCATCCACCAGCTGATGGCGCCGCCCACCGTGTTGCCGGCAGTGGCCACCAGCACCGCGGGCCAGAACATCGCCGGGTCCAGCTTGACCAGCCCGAACACCGCCGGCTCCGAGCCCAGCGGCAGCAGCGTGGCCGACACCAGCGACACCAGGAACACCGCACCTAGGCCCACTTCAGGCAGGGCCAGCGCATTCATCACCGTGGCCAGGGCGGCCTGCAACCAGCTTTCCATCGGGCGGCATTATCACGACGGCACCGGCCCTGCCACGCACCCGGGCGCGGCGGTGGGCGCCGCTATACTCCTGCCTCCTTTTTCAGCACCACCCCCACCCCCGCCCCATGAAGATCGGCCACGTCGAGCTGCCGAACAGGCTGTTTGTCGCCCCGATGGCAGGGGTGACCGACCGGCCTTTCCGCATGCTGTGCAAGCAGCTGGGCGCCGGTTATGCGGTCAGCGAGATGGTCACTTCCAAGCGCGAGCTGTGGAAGAGCCTGAAGACCTCCCGCCGCGCCGACCACACCGGCGAGAGCGCGCCCATCGCGGTGCAGGTGGCCGGTGTCGATCCGGCCGAGATGGCCGATGCCGCGCGATACAACATCGACCGTGGCGCGCAGGTCATCGACATCAACATGGGCTGCCCGGCCAAGAAGGTGTGCAACGTGTGGGCCGGCTCGGCGCTGATGCGCAACGAGCCGCTGGCCCTGCGCATCGTCGAGGCGGTGGTGGCCGCCTGCGCGCCGCGCAACGTGCCGGTGACGCTGAAGATGCGCACGGGCTGGTGCGACACCGAGCGCAATGCGGTGACCATGGCCCGCGCGGCCGAGGCCGCCGGCGTGGCCATGGTGACGGTGCATGGCCGCACGCGCGAGCAGGGCTACAGCGGGCAGGCCGAGTACGACACCATCGCGGCCGTGAAGACAGCGCTGTCCATTCCCGTGGTGGCCAACGGCGACATCGATTCCCCCGAGAAGGCACGCGCCGTACTTGCCTATACAGGTGCCGACGCGCTGATGGTGGGCCGCGCGGCACAGGGCCGGCCTTGGATCTTCCGCGAGATCGCCCACTACCTGGCCACCGGCACGCTGCTGCCGCCGCCGCCGGTGGCCGACGTGCGCGGCTGGCTGGTGGCCCACCTGCTGGACCACTACGGCCTGTACGGCGAGCAGTCGGGCGTGCGCAGCGCGCGCAAGCACATCGGCTGGGCCGTGCATGCGCTGCCCGGCGGGGCCGAGTTCCGCGCCCGCATGAACCTGATCGACGACTGCGAACAGCAGCTGCGTGCGGTGGCCGACTGGTTCGACCGCCTGGCCGAGCAGCACGAGCGGCTGCCCGCCAACGACAGCCGGCTGGCGCTGTCGGCCTGACCTCCTTCCTGTGAGTCCATGACCAAAAAACACCTCGAAGCCTGCGTGCGCGAGAGCCTGGAGCAGTACTTCCGCGACCTGCGTGGCGTGGAACCGCACTCGGTGCACGAGATGATCCTCAATGCCGTCGAGAAGCCCATGCTCGACGTGGTGATGCAGCACGCGCAAGGCAACCAGAGCAAGGCCGCCGAGTGGCTGGGCATCAACCGCAACACCCTGCGGCGCAAGCTGCTCGAACACAAGCTCATCAAGTAAGGCCCGCCATGACCACCGCACTGATCTCCGTCTCCGACAAGACCGGCATCGTCGACTTCGCCCGCGAGCTGCATGCCGCCGGCGTCAAGCTGCTGTCCACCGGCGGCACCGCGAAGCTGCTGGCCGAATCGGGCCTGCCCGTGACCGAGGTGTCGGAAGTCACCGGCTTCCCGGAGATGCTGGACGGCCGCGTGAAGACCCTGCACCCGCGCATCCACGGCGGCCTGCTGGCCCGGCGCGACGTGCCGGCCCACATGGCCGCGCTGGCCGAGCACGGCATCAACACCATCGACCTGCTGGTGATCAACCTCTATCCCTTCGCGCAGGCCACGGCCAAGGCCGACTGCACGCTGGAAGACGCCATCGAGAACATCGACATCGGCGGCCCGGCCATGCTGCGTGCAGCCGCCAAGAACTGGCAGGACGTGGCGGTGGTGATCGACCCCGCCGACTATTCGCGCGTGCTGGTGGAACTGAAGGACGGCCAGATCGACCGCACCACCAAGTTCACCCTGGCGCGCAAGGTGTTTGCGCACACCGCGGCCTACGACGGCATGATCGCCAGCTACCTGAGCGGCCTGCAGGCCGGCGCCGAGCTGGCCACCGCCGCCACGCCCACGCGGCTGGACTACCCCGCGGTGCTCAACCTGCAGCTGCACAAGGTGCAGGACATGCGCTACGGCGAGAACCCGCACCAGAGCGCCGCCTTCTACCGCGATGCGCAGCCGGCCGAAGGCACGCTGGCCGGCTGGCGGCAGCTGCAGGGCAAGGAACTTTCGTACAACAACATCGCCGATGCCGATGCGGCCTGGGAATGCGTCAAGACCTTCGACGCGCCGGCCTGCGTCATCGTCAAGCATGCCAACCCCTGCGGCGTGGCCGTGGCCGCGAGCCCGGCCGAAGCCTATGCCAAGGCCTTCAAGACCGACCCCACCTCGGCCTTCGGCGGCATCATCGCCTTCAACCGGCCGCTGAACGTGGAAGCGGCGCAGCTGGTGGTCAAGCAGTTCGTGGAGGTGCTGATCGCCCCGGCCATCAGCGCCGAGGCGCGTGACGTGTTCGCCGGCAAGCAGAACGTGCGGCTGCTGGAAGTGCCGCTGGCGCCGTCGATGAACACGCTGGACTTCAAGCGCGTGGGCGGCGGGCTGCTGGTGCAGTCGGCCGATGCCAAGAACGTGCAGCCGGCCGAGCTGCGCGTGGTGACGAAGAAGCAGCCCACGCCGCAGCAGATGCAGGACCTGCTGTTTGCGTGGAAGGTGGCCAAGTTCGTCAAGAGCAATGCCATCGTGTTCTGCGCCGACGGCATGACCATGGGCGTGGGCGCCGGGCAGATGAGCCGCATCGACTCGGCCCGCATCGCATCGATCAAGGCCGGCAATGCCGGCCTCACGCTGGCCGGCACCGCGGTGGCCAGCGACGCCTTTTTCCCGTTCCGCGACGGCCTGGACGTGGTGTGCGACGCGGGTGCCACCTGCGTGATCCAGCCCGGCGGCAGCATGCGCGACGACGAGGTGATCGCCGCCGCCGACGAGCGCGGCATCGCCATGGTGCTGACCGGCGTGAGGCATTTCAGACATTGAGCTTTGCAGTCGAAGCCGCCGGCCTCACGCTGGCGTTCGTGGCCCGGCTGGTCACGGGGGCGCAGGGGCACTGGAAGGGCTGCCCGCCCAAGGCGGAGCAGCGCATCTACTTCGCCAACCACCAGAGCCACCTCGACTGGGTGCTGATCTGGGCGGCGCTGCCGCGTGACCTGCGGGCCAGCACCCGGCCCATCGCGGCGCGCGACTACTGGACGACCGGCAAGCTCAAGCACTGGATCACCCGCGAGGTGTTCCATGCGGTGTACGTGGACCGCAAGCGCGTCGACGACCAGGACCCGCTGGAGCCCCTGGCCGCGGCGCTGGAGCAAGGCGACTCGCTGGTGATCTTCCCGGAAGGCACCCGCGGTGCGCAGGCCGAGCCGGCCGGCTTCAAGAGCGGCCTGTACCACCTGGCCATGCGCTTTCCCGAGGCGCGGCTGATTCCCACCTGGATCGACAACGTGCAGCGCGTGATGCCCAAGGGCGAAGTGGTGCCGGTGCCGGTGCTGTGCACCGTGACCTTCGGCGCGCCGGTGGCGCCCACGCTCGGCGAGGACAAGGCCGCCTTCCTGGCCCGTGCCCGCGACGCCGTGATCGCACTGCGTCCCAGGCCGGCCGCATGAGGGCCTGCCCATGAGCGCACTGCGCCAGCTCGGCGTCGACCAGCAGGTGGGCCTGCTGTTCGTCATCCTCTTCGGCGTGCTGCTGGCGGCCACGGCCACGGCGGTGGGCTGGTCGCTGCGCCATCCGGAGGCCGCCAGCACCACCTCCCACCGCCACATGAAGCGCGACCTGCTGGCGCTGTGGAATGGCGCGGTGCTGTTCTGGCTGGCCTGGATCTGGGGTGCGGTGGGCGCCACGCTGCTGTTCGGCATCGTGTCCTTCCTGGCGCTGCGCGAGTTCATCACGCTGCAGCACACCCGCCGCAGCGACCACCGCAGCCTGATCCTGGCCTTCTTCGTGGTGCTGCCGCTGCAGTACGTGATCGTGGGCACGCGGCATTTCGACCTGTTCACCGTGTTCATCCCGGTCTACGTGTTCTTTGCGCTGCCGGTGGTGAGCGCGCTGGCCGGCGACCCGGAACGCTTCCTGGAGCGCAATGCCAAGATCCAGTGGGGCATCGTGGTGTGCGTGTACGGCCTCAGCCACGCCCCGGCGCTGCTGCTGCTCGATTTTCCGAACTACGAGGGCCGCGGCGCCTTCCTGCTGTTCTTCCTGGTGTTCGTGGTGGTCATCGCGCAACTGGCGCAGGAAGGCGCCAGCCGCTGGCTGCGGCGCCGGCCCGTCGCACGGCAGATCAGCCGCAGCTTCTCGCTGCAGGCCTGGGTGCTGGGCGCGCTGGCCGCGGCGCTGGCCGGGGCGCTGCTGTACTGGGCCACGCCCTTCAAGGCCGGGCAGGCGCTGGCCATGGCCTTCATCGCGGCCGGCAGCGGCACCTTCGGTGAGTTCGTGATGAAGGCCCTCAAGCGGGACGCCGGGGTGCACCATTGGGGCAACCGCAGCGCCGTCACCGGCGCCGTCGGCCTGCTGGACCGCGTGGCGCCGCTCTGCTTCGCCGCACCGGTCTTCTTCCATTTCGTCCGCTGGTATTTCCTGTGACGTCCCGCATCCTTGGCATCGACCCCGGCCTGCAGACCACCGGCTTTGGCGTGATCGACGTCGACGGGCCGCGTCTGGCCTATGTGGCCAGCGGCACCATCAAGACCGCGGGCGCCGAGCGCGGCAACCTGCCGGCGCGGCTGAAGATCATCTTCGAGGGCGTTTCCGAGGTGGTGGGCCGCTACACGCCCGACCATGCCTCGGTGGAGATCGTGTTCGTCAACGTCAACCCGCAGAGCACGCTGCTGCTGGGCCAGGCCCGCGGCGCGGCGCTGGCGGCGCTGGTGTCGCGCGGGCTGCCGGTGGCCGAGCACACCGCGCTGCAGATGAAGAAGGCCGTCGTCGGCCACGGCGGCGCCCGCAAGGAGCAGGTGCAGGCGATGGTGATGCGCCTGCTGGCCCTGCCCGGCCTGCCCGGCAAGGACGCGGCCGACGCGCTGGGCCTGGCAATTGCCCAGGCCCATGCAGGCCACTCGCTGGCCGCACTGGCCCAGGCCACGACGCTGGCGCGCAAGACCCACGCCACCTACCGCCGCGGCCGCGTGTACTGACCACACAGCCGCAGGAGGCGAGGAAGATGGACGGGGTTTGGCAATCGGTGCTGTCTGCGCTGCAGCAGGAGTTCTCCGATGTGCCCGACGTGGAGCAGGCCACCCGCATCGTGGTGCGGCTGGTCATCGCCGCGCTGCTGGGCGGCATGCTGGGCTGGGAACGCGAGCGCACCGGCAAGGCCGCCGGCGTGCGCACCCACATGCTGGTGGCGCTGGGCGCCGCGCTGTTCGTGCTGATACCGCAGCAGGCGGGCGTGTCGGACACCGACATGAGCCGCGTGATCCAGGGCGTGGTGGCCGGCATCGGCTTCCTGTGCGCCGGCACCATCATCAAGGGCCGCGACGAGGAGAACGTGCAGGGCCTGACCACCGCCGCCGGCATCTGGCTCACCGCGGCCATCGGCGTGGGCGTCGGCCTGGGGCGGGAGGCCTCGGCCATGCTCAGCACCCTGCTGGCGCTGGCCATCCTGCACTGGCTGCCGCGGCTGATCAATCGCGTGAGCCCCAACCGCTGAGCGCGGGGGCGCCGCCTACTCGGCGGTCACCTTGGCGTCGCGGATCACCTTGCCCCACTTGGCGGTCTCGGTGTCGATGAAGGACTGGAATTCCTCCGGCGTGCCGCCCACCGGGATGGTGCCCATCTGCTCCAGCCGGCTCTTCACGTCGTCCAGGCGCACGATGCGCGCCACCTCGTCGGACACCCGCTTGACGATGTCCTTCGGCGTGCCGGCCGGCGCCAGCAGCCCGGCCCAGGTGCTGCCGGTGAAGCCGGCCACGCCCTGCTCGATGAAGGTGGGCACCTCGGGCAATGCGGGCAGGCGCTTGTCGCTGGCCACGCCGATCAGCCGCACCTTGCCGGCCTTGCCCGGCGCGATCAGGCCGGAGGCTGCGTCGAGGAACAGCTGGATCTGCCCACCCATCAGGTCGGTCAGCGCCGCCGCCGCGCCGCGGTAGGGGATGTGCACCATGTACGAGCCGGTCAGTGCCTTCAGGTACTCGGTGGTGAGGTGCGCCGCCGAGCCGCTGCCGCTGGAGCCGAAACTCACCTTGCCTGGATGGCGCTTGGCATAGGCCACCAGCTCGGCCGCGGTCTTGAACGGTGCCTCGTTGTTGACGGCGGCCACCAGCGGCGACAGGCCGATCAGCGACACCGCGGCGATGTCCTTGCGCGGGTCGTAGGGCAGCTTGGGATACAGCGTGGTGTTGGCCGCATAGGCCGCGATCACCACGCCCATGGTGTAGCCGTCGGGCGCGGCCTTGGCCACCGCATCGGTGCCGATGATGCCGTTGGCGCCGGCCTTGTTGTCGACCAGCACCGTCTGGCCCAGGCGCTCCTGCAGCTTCTGCGCGACCAGGCGGGCAGTGACGTCGGTGAAGCCGCCCGGCGGATAGGGCACGACGATGCGGATCGGCTTGGACGGCCAGGCGGCGCCCTGCGCCCACACGGCGGGCGTGGCCACCAGGGCGCTGGCGCCCAGCAGCTGTCGGTGGAACTGGCGGCGGGAGGGATTGCGCATGCGGATCAACTTCCAGAAGGCTTCGGTCGAGCCCATCTTCCTCGCCGCGCGAAGCGGCCGCCAGATGAAGAACCCGCCCAGCTTGTCGCGCAGGTGACGCAGCTGGCACGGGAAGCCGGCATCAGTTCACGAATCAGGGAGAGACGCTCATCACTTATCACCAAGCCTGTCACAGTTCGCCGCCACCTGTAACAGCGGCAGGGTCCGCGCAGGCTTCGACAACAAGAGGAGTGATCTGATGAAAGCAACCACCGCCGAATTCCTCGGCACTTTGTGGCTGGTGCTGGGCGGCTGCGGCAGCGCCGTACTGGCCGCAGCGTTCCCTGAAGTGGGCATCGGCCTGCACGGCGTCTCGCTGGCCTTCGGCCTCACGGTGCTGACCATGGCCTATGCCATCGGCCACATCTCGGGCTGCCACCTGAACCCGGCCGTGTCCGTGGGCTTGTGGGCCGGCGGCCGCTTCGACGGCGGCAAGCTGGTGCCCTACATCCTGGCCCAGGTGGCCGGGGCGGTGGCCGCAGGCGCCGTGCTGTACCTCATCGCCAGCGGCAAGCCCGGCTTCGCGGCTGGCGGCTTCGCATCCAACGGCTTCGGCGAGCATTCGCCCGGCCAGTACGGCATGGCCGCCGCGCTGGTGTGCGAGGTGGTGCTCACGGCCTTCTTCCTGTTCGTGATCCTGGGCGCCACCGACGGCCGTGCGCCGGCGGGCTTCGCGCCCATCGCCATCGGCCTGTGCCTGACGCTGATCCACCTGGTCAGCATCCCGGTGACCAACACCTCGGTCAACCCGGCCCGCTCCACCGGCGTGGCGCTGTTCGCCGATGCCTGGGCGCTGCAGCAGCTGTGGCTGTTCTGGCTGGCGCCGATCGCCGGCGGCGTGATCGGCGCGCTGGCCTACCGCGTGGTGGGCGGCGGCAGGGACTGAGCGGGCAAGGACTGCGGCGGCCAGAACAGCCGCTCCGCGATCAGCACCGCGAAGAAGCCCACGGACGCGATGAGCGTCCATTTCATGATGAGCCAGCCACGCCGGCGCCAGCGGGCGTCGCGCGTGGCGGCGTACATCACGAAGCACACCACGCTGGCCAGCGCCAGCAGTCCGATCAGCACCCGGAAGAAAACCATCGGCCGTCAGCCCCCGCTCACCAGGCGGGGGCCAGCTCGGCGAAGCCGGCCGGCGCGTCGCGTTCGTCGTCGAAGCTGACGATCTCCCAGGCGCTGCGGTCGGCCATCAGCTTGCGCAGCAGCCTGTTGTTGAGCGCATGGCCGCCCTTGAACGAGGTGTAGCTGGCCAGCATGGGTTTGCCGGCCATGTAGAGGTCGCCGATGGCATCCAGGATCTTGTGCTTGGCGATCTCGTCGTCGTAGCGCAGGCCATCGGCATTGAGCAGCTCGCGGTCGCCGAAGACAATGGCGTTGTCCATGTTGCCGCCCAGCGTGAGGCCGCGGGCGCGCATCACGTCCACGTCCTTGGCGAAGCCGATGGTGCGGGCGCGCGCGATCTCGCGCTTGTACTGGCCGCTGCCCATCTCGAACACCACGCGCTGGCCGGTGGCATCCACCGCCGGATGGTTGAACTCGATCTCGAAGGTGAGGCGGTAGCCATGGTGCGGCTCCAGCCGCGCCCACTTGAGCGCAGCGCCCTCGCCTTCGCGCAGCTCCACCGGCTTGAGCACGCGGATGAAGCGCTTGGGCGCGTCCTGCAACACGATGCCGGCGCTCTGCAGCAGGAACACGAAGCTGGCGGCCGAGCCGTCGAGGATGGGCACCTCGTCGGCGGTGATGTCGATCTGCAGGTTGTCCAGGCCCAGGCCGCAGCAGGCCGACATCAGGTGCTCCACCGTCTGCACCTTGGGTGCGCCAGGGTCGCCGCCGGCGGAGATGGTCGAGGCCATGCGGGTGTCGCTCACCGCCTCGGCCGAGACCGGGATGTCCACCGGCTGCGGCAGGTCGATGCGACGGAACACGATGCCGTGGTCCGGCGGCGCCGGCCGCAGCGTCAGCTCGACCTTGCGGCCGCTGTGCACGCCCACGCCCACGGCGCGGGTGAGGGACTGGAGGGTTCGTTGGCGCAGCATGGCCGCATTGTCGGCCATGCCCCCCGGCCGCGCACCGCGGCGGGGCTTGCGCGCCCGCGGCTTCAGCCGGCCAGGGCCTGCTCGAAGTCGGCGATCAGGTCGCGCTCGTCCTCCAGGCCCACCGACAGCCGGATCATGCCGTCGGCGATGCCCATGTCGGCGCGCACCTCGGCGCCCGCTTCCCAGAAGATGGTGGGCGCCACCGGGATGATGAGCGTGCGGGTGTCGGCCAGGCCGGTGGCGCTGACCGGCAGGCGCAGCCGGTCGATCACCGGCACGAGCCGGGCCGGGTCGGCCAGTTCGAAGCTCAGCAGCCAGGAGCCGGACTTGAAGTGCTTCTTCGCCGCCGCATGCTGCGGATGGTTCTCCAGCATCGGGTAGTGCACGCGGGCGACGGCGGGATGGGCCTGCAGCCACTTCGCCAGCGCGAAGGCCGTGGCGCTGGTGCGGTCGCAGCGCAGCTCCAGCGTCTCCGCGCCCACCATGATGCGGTGCGCATGGTCCGACGACAGCGCCCCGCCCATGTCACGCAGGCCCTTCTTGCGGATCTGGGTCAGGCCCCACTGCTTCGCATCGCCGCTGCGGTAGTTGGCGAAGATGTTGGGATAGCCCTGCCAGTCGAACAGGCCGGTGTCGGTCACCGTGCCGCCCAGTGCATCGCCATGGCCGGCGATCGACTTGGTCAGCGCATTGATCACCAGGCTGGCGCCCACGCTGCGCGGCTGGAACAGGTAGGGCGAGGTGACGGTGTTGTCCACCACGTACAGCAGCCCGCGCTCGCGGCACAGCCGGCCGATGGCTTCCAGGTCGGGGATGCGGGTGCCGGGGTTGGAGATGGTCTCGACGAACACCAGCCGCGTGCTGGGGCGCAAGGCCGCTTCCACGTTGGCGACGTCGCCGGTGTCCACCCGGGTGGTGGCGATGCCCAGGTCGGCCAGCGTGCCGTACAGGCTGTTGGTGTTGCCGAAGACGAACTTGCTGGACACCACATGGTCGCCCGCACGCAGCAGCGTGAGGAAGGTGGCCGTGATGGCCGCCATGCCGGTGGCGAAGCTGATGCTGCCCAGGCCGCCTTCCATGCGGGTGACCAGCGCTTCCAATGCGGCGGTGGTGGGCGTGCCCTGGCGGGCGTAGTTGAAGCCGCCCTTGATGCGGCCCTGGAACACGCCGATCAGGTCCTCCACCTTCTGGAAGCCGTACTGCACCGAGGTGTGGATCGGCATGTGCACCGCCCCATGCTCGGCGCCAGCGTCCTGGGCCGCGTGCACGGTGCGGGTGGTGAATCCGTAGTCGCTCATGTCATGTTCTCGCGGGCGCCGACGCGGCGCCCTCGATCACATTTTCACAGACGACAAGGCCCCCCGCGGCCGCCGCCCGGCCGCCCGAAGGCGGCCGCGCAACCCGCTTGGCGGGTGGCGTCATGTACTCATGACGCCGGGTGCCCCATTCAATCGGCCTGCTTGCGGAGAAAGGCGGGAATCTCGATCTCGTCCATGCCGTTGCTGGCCAGCGCGTCCACCTTGGCAGCCGCCTGCGTGCGGCCGTTGCGCCAGACGCTGGGGGTGCTGAGCTGGCTGTAGTCGTGCTGCATCGGCGCGCCGCCCAGGCCGTTCACGTTCATCGGCTGCGCCACCTGGTTCAGGATGGGCAGGTTGTCCGTGCCGGTGCGCAGCATCGGGGCGCTGTGCACCACGCTGATGGGGGCCTGCGCGCGGCGGGCCGGCGACAGGCCGGTGGCGATCACCGTTACACGCAGTTGGTCGCCCAGGCTGTCGTCGTAGGCCGTGCCGTAAATCACGTGCGCATCGTCCGCGGCATAGCGGCGGATGGTGTTCATCGCATTGCGGCTCTCGGCCAGCTTGAAGGTGTTCTTGCTCGCCGCGATCAGCACCAGCACGCCCTTGGCGCCCGACAGGTCGATGCCTTCCAGCAGCGGGCAGGCCACGGCCTGTTCCGCGGCCTTGGTGGCGCGGTCCGGGCCGCCGGCCTGCGCCGTGCCCATCATCGCCTTGCCCGGCTCGCTCATCACGGTCTTCACGTCCTCGAAGTCGACGTTGACCAGACCCGGCACGTGGATGATGTCGCTGATGCCGCCGACCGCATTGCGCAGCACGTCGTTGGCATGGGCGAAGGCTTCTTCCTGGGTGATGTCGTCGCCCAGCACTTCCAGCAGCTTTTCGTTGAGCACCACGATCAGCGAGTCGACGTTGGCCTCCAGCTCGGCGATGCCTTCGTCGGCGGCCTTCAGGCGGCGGTTGCCTTCGAACTCGAAGGGCTTGGTCACCACGCCCACGGTCAGGATGCCCATCTCCTTGGCCACGCGCGCGATCACCGGCGCGGCGCCGGTGCCGGTGCCGCCGCCCATGCCGGCGGTGATGAACAGCATGTGGGCGCCGTCGATCGACGCCTTGATGCGGTCCACCGCCTCCTCGGCCGCGGCGCGGCCGGCAGCCGGCTTGGCACCGGCGCCGAGGCCGGTGGTGCCCAGCTGGATGACGCTGTTCGCGCTGCTGCGGCTGAGCGCCTGCGCGTCCGTGTTGGCGCAGACGAAGTCCACGCCCTGAACGCCCTTGGCGATCATGTGATCGACAGCGTTGCCGCCGCCACCACCGACGCCGATCACGCGGATCTGAGTGCCTTGGTCGAATTCCTCGATCATTTCGATGGCCATTGTTGACTCCTTGCCTAGCAGTTGCCGTTGATTCATATCGACGCTCATTGCGTCCCGCCTGTACGAAGCCTCATGACGGGCTTCTTCTACTAAAACACCCCAAAAAACCAATCCTTGACGCGGCCGAACAGCGTCTCCACCGAGCCCGCCTGCGCGGCGGCCTTGTGGCCCCGCGCCCGCCCCAGCCGCGCCTCCTCCAGCAAACCCATCACCGTGGCCGAGCGCGGATTGGCCACCATGTCGTGCAGCGCACCGCTGTACGTCGGCAGGCCCTTGCGCACCGGCTTGAGGAAGATGTCCTCGCCCAGTTCCACCATGCCCGGCATCACCGCCGAGCCGCCCGTGATCACGATGCCGCTGGACAGCAGCTCCTCGTAGCCGCTGTCGCGGATGACCTGGTGCACCAGCGAGAAGATCTCCTCCACCCGCGGCTCGATCACGCCCGACAAAGCCTGTCTGGACAACATGCGCGGCGCGCGGTCGCCCAGGCCGGGTACTTCCAGGTTCTCGCTCGGGTCGGCCAGCAGCTGCTTGGCCACGCCGTACTCCACCTTGATCTCTTCCGCGTCCTTGGTGGGCGTGCGCAGCGCCATCGCGATGTCGCTGGTGATCAGGTCGCCGGCAATCGGGATCACGGCCGTGTGGCGGATCGCGCCGTCGGTGAAGATGGCCACGTCGGTGGTGCCGGCGCCGATGTCCACCAGCGCCACGCCCAGGTCCTTCTCGTCCTCGGTCAGCACCGCATGGCTGGAGGCGCTGGGATTGAGCACCAGCAGGTTCACTTCCAGCCCGCAGCGGCGCACGCACTTGATGATGTTCTCGGCCGCGCTCTGCGCGCCGGTGGCGATGTGCACCTTGACCTCGAGCCGGCCGCCGCTCATGCCGATCGGCTCCTTCACCTCGTGGCCGTCGATGACGAATTCCTGCGGCTCCACCAGCAGCAGACGCTGGTCGTTGGGGATGTTGATGGCCTTGGCCGTCTCCACCACGCGGGTGACGTCCACCGGCGTCACCTCCTTGTCGCGCACGATGACCATGCCGGTGGAGTTCTGGCCGCGGATGTGGCTGCCGGTGATGCCGGTGTAGACGCTGGTGATCTTGCAGTCGGCCATCATCTCGGCCTCCTTCAAGGCCTGCTGGATGCTCTGCACCGTGGCGTCGATGTTGACCACCACGCCGCGCTTGAGGCCATGCGACGAGGCCACCCCCAGGCCCGCCACCCGCAGCTCCCCGCTGGGCAGCACTTCAGCCACCACGGCCATCACCTTGGCGGTGCCGATGTCGAGCCCGACGACGAGATCCTTGTATTCCTTGGCCATCTGTGTGTCCTGATGTCTTTAGCGTTGCCGTGCCGCGGGGCGCGGCGCGGGCTTGGGTCGCACCGGCGGGGGCGGCGCGACCAGCGTGCTCACGCCCTCGATGCGCAGCGCATAGGCATCGTTGTGCCGGAGATCGGCGTACTGCAGCGCACGGCCGGGGTACTGCGCCAGTACCTGCGGCAGCGTGCGCACGAAACGTTCGGTGCGCTCGGCCAGGGCGTCCTCGGTGCCGCGGCCGATCTCGAGGGTGGCGCCGCCCTCCAGCTCGGCGCGGATGGAGCCGCGACGCGACTGGCGCAGCGCCGTCACATCGGCCTGCAGCGGTGCCAGCAGCGGCTGCAGCCGGCGGTACAGCGAGAGCATCTGGGCGGCGCTGCCGTCCGGGCCGGACAGGCGCGGCAGGCCCTCGTCCTCCACGTCGCCCAGGTTGGCCTCGAACACGTCGCCCTGCACGTTCACCAGGCGCTCGTCGCCTTCCTCGTTCTCCCAGAACGCGGCGGCCTCGTGCTCGGTGAGGGTGACCGCCAGCCGGTTGGGCCACACCCGGCGCACGATGGCCTGGCGCACCCAGGGCACCGTCTCGAAGGCCGCGCGGGCGGCCGCCAGGTTGATGGTGAAGAAGTTGCCCTGCAGCTGCGGCGCGGCATTGGCGCGGATGGTGGCCACGCTGCTGCGCGACAACTCGCCATCCACCACGATGCCGCGCAGCGCGAACATCGGCAGCCGGGCCACCCAGGCCACCAGCGCCGCGGCCAGCACCAGACCGGCGAGCACGAACACGGTGTTGGCCACCGCGTTGGTCAGGCGCACGTCGTTGGGCAGGGCCATGTTCATGCGTTCACGCATCCTGGTTCGGGCGGGCGCTGTCCAACCGGGCGTCCGCCAGCAGGTTCAGGCACAGCTGCTCGTAGCTGATGCCGGCGGCGCGGGCCGACATCGGCACCAGCGAGTGGCCGGTCATGCCCGGCGAGGTGTTCATCTCCAGCAGGAAGGGCTTGCGGTCGCTGGCGCGCACCATCAGGTCGGCCCGGCCCCAGCCGCGGCAGCCCAGCGTGCGATAGGCCTGCAGCACGATGCGCTGGATCTCGCGCTCCTCGGCCTCGGGCAGGCCGCTGGGCACCAGGTAGTGCACGTCGTCGGTGAAGTACTTGTTCTGGTAGTCGTAGGCCCCTTCGGGCGCCACGATGCGGATCACCGGCAGCGCATGCGCATCGGCACCTTCGCCCAGCACCGGGCAGGTCACTTCCTCGCCGTCGATGAATTCCTCGCACAGCACCTCGGGGTCGTAGCCCGCGGCCAGCTGCACGGCTTCCTGCATCTGCGAGTAGCCCGCCACCTTGGTCACGCCGATGGACGAGCCCTCGTGCGGCGGCTTGACGATCAACGGCAGGCCGAGGTCGTCGGGCACGGTGCGGATGCGCTCGTGCGTCTGTTCGGCGGGCGTGAGGCAGGCATAACGCGGCGTGGGCAGGCCCTCGGCCAGCCAGATGCGCTTGGTCATCACCTTGTCCATCGCCACCGCCGAGGCCATCACGCCCGAGCCGGTGTACGGGATGCCCAGCAGCTCCAGCGCGCCTTGGACCGTGCCGTCCTCGCCATGGCGGCCGTGCAGCGCGATGAACACGCGCTGGAAGCCTTCGTGCTTCAGCGCCGACAGCTCGCGCTGCGCGGGGTCGAAGGCATAGGCGTCCACGCCCATGGCCTTGAGCGCATTCAGCACGCCGGTGCCCGACATCAGCGACACCTCGCGCTCGGCCGAGCTGCCGCCCATCAGCACGGCGGTCTTGCCCAGGGCCTTCGGATCGATCGTCGGCGCACTGCTCATGCCGCCACTCCCAGCAGATCCACCACCTTGGCCGGCACCGCACCGATGCTGCCAGCCCCCATCGAGATCACCACGTCGCCCGCACGCGCCTGCTTGGCGATGGTGGCGGGCAGTTCGTTGATGTCGTCAACGAACACCGGGTCCACCTGGCCGGCCACGCGCAGCGCGCGGGCCAGCGCCCGGCCGTCGGCGGCCACGATGGGCTGCTCGCCGGCGGCATACACCTCGGTCAGCAGCACCGCGTCGGCGGTGCCCAGCACCTTCACGAAGTCCTCGAAGCAGTCGCGCGTGCGGGTGAAGCGGTGCGGCTGGAAGGCCAGCACCAGCCGGCGGCCCGGGAAGGCGCCGCGTGCGGCTGCCACCACCGCGGCCATCTCCACCGGGTGGTGGCCGTAGTCGTCGATCAGCGTGAACTCGCCACCTTCGGACGCCGGCAGCTCGCCGTAGCGCTGGAAGCGCCGGCCCACGCCGCCGAAGGCCGCCAGGGCGCTGACGATGGGCGCATCGGGCAGCTCCAACTCGGTGGCCACGGCCACCGCGGCCAGCGCGTTGCGCACGTTGTGCTCGCCGGGCAGGTTCAGCGTGATGTCCAGGTCGGGCATGCGCACGCCGTTGCGGCGCTGCGCAGTGAAGCGCATCTGGCCGCCGGGCAGCGCCTGCACGTTGACGGCGCGGATCTGCACGTCCTCGTTGAAGCCGTAGGTCACCACCGGGCGCGACACCATCGGGATCACCGAGCGCACGCCGGGATCGTCCGCACACACGATGGCCGCGCCGTAGAACGGCATGCGGTGCAGGAAGTCCACGAAGGCCGCCTTCAGCCTGGCGAAGTCGTGGCCGTAGGTGTCCATGTGGTCGGCATCGATGTTGGTGATGACCGACAGGATGGGCGACAGGTTGAGGAAGGAGGCGTCCGACTCGTCGGCCTCCACCACGATGTACTCGCCCGAGCCCAGCCGCGAGTTGGCGCCGGCGCTGTTGAGGCGGCCGCCGATCACGAAGGTGGGGTCGATGCCGGCCTCGGCCAGCACGCTGGTGACCAGCGAGGTGGTGGTCGTCTTGCCGTGGGTGCCGGCGATGGCGATGCCCTTGCGCAGGCGCATCAGCTCGGCCAGCATCACCGCGCGCGGCACCACCGGCACGCGGCGGCTGCGCGCGGCGATCACCTCGGGGTTGTCGCCATGCACCGCGGTGCTGATGACCACGGCCTCGGCACCGGCGATGTTGGCCGCGTCATGCCCCACCGCCACGCGGATGCCCAGCCCGGCCAGGCGGCGCACCACGACGCTGTCGCTCTGGTCGGAGCCCGAGATGACGTAGCCCAGGTTGTGCAGCACCTCGGCGATGCCGCTCATGCCGGAGCCGCCGATCCCTACGAAGTGAATATGTTTAACGGCGTGCTTCATGTCCGCCCCTCGTCAGCCGAGTACGTCTGCCGATCCCCCGCGGGGATGCGGGCCGGCTTGGGAGCGGCCCGGCGCTCGTCCCGCTGTTGTTCTTGCCTGCGGCTCATTTCGCCACCAGCCTTTCAATCTCATCCGCCACACGGGCCGCGGCGCGGGGGCGGGCCAGGGTGGGCTTTCTCGGCCATGGCCAGCAGGGCCGCGCGGTCGGTGGCCTGGAACAGCTCGGCCAGTTTCTGCGGGCTCAGCTCGGCCTGCGGCAGGTGCACCGCGGCGCCGTGCTGGGCCATGAACAGCGCGTTGTCGCGCTGGTGGGAGGTGGTGCTGACGATCAGCGGCACCAGCACGCTGGGCACGCCGGCGGCGCACAGCTCGCTCACCGTCACCGCGCCGGCGCGGCACACCACCAGGTCGCATTCGGCCAGGCGGCGCGACATGTCCTCGATGAAGGGCAGCACCTCGGCCTGCACCCGCACCTCGGCATAGGCCGCGCGCACCGACTCCACATGCGCCGCGCCGGTCTGGTGGATGACGATGGGCCGCTGGTCGGCCTCGATCAGCGCCAGCGCGGCGGGCAGCGCCTGGTTGAGCACCCGTGCGCCCAGGCTGCCGCCCAGCACCAGCACCCGCAGCGGGCCGCTGCGGCCGGCAAAGCGCTGGGCCGGCACCGGCAGCGCCTCGATCTCGGCGCGCACCGGGTTGCCGGTGACCACCGAGTGGCGCGTGCGCGCCGCATCGGCGCCGTCGAAGCCGAAGGCCACGCGGTCGGCGAAAGGCAGCAAGCCCTTGTTGGACAGCAGCAGCGCCGCATCGGCATTGACCAGCACCAGCGGCTTGCGCATCAGGCCGGCCATCAGCCCGCCCGGGAAGCACACGTAGCCGCCCATGCCCAGCACCGCGTCGGCACTGCGGCGGCGCAGGATGTTCAGGCTTTCGGCGAAGGAGCCGACGAGCTTGAACGCTCCCTTGACCGCATGCAGCAGCCCCTTGCCGCGCAAGCCGGCGAAGCCCAGGCGGTCGATGGGAATGCCCGCCGCGGGCACCAGCGTGTTCTCCATGCCGGCGGGCGTGCCCATCCAGCTCACGGTCCAGCCGCGGGCCTGCATCTCGCGGGCCACCGCGATGCCGGGAATGATGTGGCCGCCGGTGCCCGCCGCCATGATGATCAGATGGCTCATGCTCTGCCGCCCCGCATCAGCGCGCGGTTTTCCATGTCGGTGCGCAGCACGATGGCCAGGGCCACCAGGTTCATCACGATGGCGCTGCCGCCGTAGCTCATCAGCGGCAGCGTGAGGCCCTTGGTGGGCAGCACGCCCAGGTTCACGCCCATGTTGATGAAGGACTGGCCGCCCATCCAGATGCCGATGCCCTGCACCATCAGGCCGGCGAACACGCGGTCCAGCGCGATGGCCTGGCGGCCGATGTGGAAGATGCGGCGGGTGAGCCAGAAGAAGGCGGCCACCACCGCCAGCACGCCGATCAGGCCCAGCTCCTCGCCCACCACGGCAAGCAGGAAGTCGGTGTGCGCCTCGGGCAGGTAGTGCAGCTTCTCCAGGCTGCCGCCCAGGCCCTGGCCGAAGATCTCGCCGCGGCCGAAGGCGATCAGCGAATGGGTGAGCTGGTAGGCCTTGCCCTGCGCATAGTCGGGATTCCAGGGGTCCAGGTACGCGAAGATGCGCTGGCGGCGGAACTCGCTGAACACGATCATCAGCACGAAGGCGCCCACCAGCACCGCCACGCTCAGGAAGAACATGCGGCCGTTGACGCCACCCAGGAACAGGATGCCCAGCGCCATCGCGGCGATGACCATGAAGGCGCCCATGTCCGGCTCGGCCAGCAGCAGGATGCCGATGACGCCCAGCGCCACCGCCATCGGCGTGACGGCGCGGAAGAAGTTTTCCCGCGCATCCATCTTGCGCACCATGTAGCTGGCCGCGTACATCGCGATGCCCAGCTTGGCCAGCTCGCTGGGCTGGAAGTTCATGATGCCCAGCGGAATCCAGCGCCGCGCGCCGTTCACGCCCTTGCCCACGCCGGGGATGAGCACCGCCACCAGCAGCACCAGCGCGATGACGAAGATCCAAGGCGCCCACTTCTCCCATTCGCTCATCGGGATCTGCAGCACCAGCACCACCACCACGCAGGCCAGGAAGATGGACAGCATGTGCCGGGTGAGGAAGTGCGTGGAGGCGTAGCGCGCGAACTTCGGGTTGTCGGGCAGGGCCACCGAGGCCGAATACACCATCACCAGGCCCAGGGCCAGCAAGGCCACCACCACCCAGATGAACGTGCGGTCGATGCCCTGCACCGCCGTGGGCCGGGACGAGCTGGGCACCCAGTCGCGCACCGGCACGCGGTGGCTGCCGTCGTCGTCGGGCTTGCGCGCGAAGGGCGCGCGCAGGTTGCCCAGCCGCTCGCGCAGGCCGGCCAGCATCGAAGGCATCTGCAGGCTGCGGGCCATCAGACGTGCTCCCCGTGTTCGGCCGCATGGGCCTGCACCGCCTGCACGAACACCTCGGCGCGGTGGGCGTAGTTGCGGAACATGTCGAGGCTGGCGCAGGCGGGGCTGAGCAGCACTGCATCACCCGGCTGCGCCTGCTCGAAGCACCAGGCCACGGCCTGCGGCAGCGCCTCGTGGCGGCGCAGCGCGATGTGCTGCAAGGCCAGGCCGCTGCGCTCGGCCTCGGCGGCCAGTGCATCGGCAATGGCGTCGGCATCGCGGCCGATCAGGGCCACGGCCCGTGCATGGCGGGCCAGCGGCACAGCCAGCGGCGCGAAGTCCTGGCCCTTGCCGTCGCCGCCCAGGATGGCCACCAGCTTGCCCGGGGCCTTGTCGGCGCCCAGGCCCAGCAGCGCGGCCACGGTGGCGCCCACGTTGGTGCCCTTGCTGTCGTCGAAGGCTTCCACGCCTTCCACGCTGGCGACGAACTCCACCCGGTGCGGCTCGCCGCGGTATTCGCGCAGGCCGTGCAGCATCGGCGCCAGCGGGCATCCGATGGCACTGGCCAGCGCCAGCGCGGCCAGTGCATTGGCGGCGTTGTGGCGGCCGCGGATGCGCAGCGCATCGGCGGGCATCAGCCGCTGCAGGTGGATCTCGGGTTCGTCGCCCGCGCGGCGCTTCTCGGTGGGGTCGGCTTCCAGCGCCCGCACCAGCCAGGCGATGCCGTTCTCGGTCACCAGGCCGAAGTCGCCGGGCGCGCGCGGCGCGTCCAGCCCGAAGCGCAGCGCGCGGCGGGCCACGGTGCGCGGCAGCTTGCCCTTGGCGGGCTTGAAGGGTTTGCCGGTGGTGGTGTTGATCACCGGCAGCGGGGCCGGCACCAGGCCTTCCACGGCGGGATCGTCGCGGTTGACCACCAGCACCGCCTGCTCGCCCCAGATGCGGGCCTTGGCCTCGCCATAGGCGCGCATGTCGCCGTGCCAGTCCAGGTGGTCCTGGCTGAGGTTGAGGATGGTGGCCGCGCTGGGCTCGAAGCCGCGCACGCCGTGCAGCTGGAAGCTGGACAGCTCCAGCACCCAGACCTCGGGCAGCGCCTGGAACAGCGGCGCGGCCGGGGGCGGGGGCGCCAGCACCAGCGGTGCGTCGTCGGGGAGCGATGCGGCTTCGTTGGCGGCGGCCTCGGGCTCGTCGCCGTCGATGCCCGCCTCGGCCTCGGGGTCAAGGGCGTCGGTGCCTTCGGACTCGGGCGCCGTTTGGGCGGCCGCGGGCACGGCTGCCGGCTCCGCCACGGGGGCGGCAGGCTCGGCCTCCGGCTCCTGCGCCAGCAGCGCGGCCAGGGTGTCCAGCATCGTCGGGCCGATGTTGCCGGCCACGGCCACGCGCTTGTCGCAGCGCTCCACCAGCAGCGCGGTCAGCGCGGTGGTGGTGGTCTTGCCATTGGTGCCGGTGATGGCCAGCACCTGCGGCGCATAACCCCGCGTGGCCTTCAGCTCGGCCAATGCGCGGGCAAATAGGTCCAGCTCGCCCTGCACCGGGATGCCGGCGGCAGCGGCTTCCTCCAGCAGCGGGCGGATGCGCTCGTCCAGCGGCGACAGGCCCGGGCTCTTCAGCACCAGCTCCACGCCCTGCAGCGCCTCGGCCGGCTGCAGCGGGCCGCTGGACAACTGCACCTGCGGCAGCTCGGCGCGCAACGTGGCAGCCTGCGGCGGCTGCTCGCGCGAATCCCATACGCGCACGGTGGCGCCGCCGGCCACGCACCAGCGCACCATCGCTAGCCCGGAATCGCCCAGGCCCAGCACCAGCAGGTGGCGGTCAGTCAGGTGGTCCATGGTCGTCATCAGCGCAGCTTGAGGCTGGCCAGGCCGATGAGGCACAGCAGCATGGTGATGATCCAGAAGCGCACGACGACCTGCGTCTCGCGCCATCCGCTCTTCTCGAAGTGGTGGTGCAGCGGCGCCATCTTCAGGATGCGCCGGCCCTCGCCGTACTTCTTCTTGGTGTACTTGAACCAGGTGACCTGGGCCATGACCGACAGCGCCTCGGCCACGAACACGCCGCCCATGATGGCCAGCACGATCTCCTGGCGGGTGATGACGGCGATGGTGCCCAGTGCGCCGCCCAGCGCCAGCGCGCCCACGTCGCCCATGAACACCTGCGCCGGATGGGTGTTGAACCACAGGAAGGCCAGGCCGGCGCCGGCCAGCGCCGAGCAGAAGATCAGCAGCTCGCCCGAGCCGGGGATGTACGGGAACAGCAGGTAGCGCGAGTACACCGAGCTGCCCACCACGTACGAGAACACGCCCAGCGCCGAGCCCACCAGCACCACCGGCATGATGGCCAGGCCGTCCAGGCCGTCGGTGAGGTTGACCGCATTGCTGCTGCCCACGATCACCAGGTAGGTGAGGATGATGAAGCCCCACACGCCCAGCGGATAGCTCACCGTCTTGAAGAACGGCACCATCAGGTCGGCGCTGGGCGGCAGCTCGTTGCTGAAGCCGCTCTGCACCCACTGCACGAACAGCTCCAGCACCCGCAGGTTGGAGGTCTCGGACACGCTGAAGGCCAGGTACAGCGCGGCCACCAGGCCGATCAGCGACTGCCAGAAGTACTTCTCGCGCGAGGGCATGCCCTCGGGGTTCTTCTGCACCACCTTGCGCCAGTCGTCGGCCCAGCCGATGGCGCCGAAGCCGAAGGTGACCAGCATCACGATCCAGACGAAGCGGTTGCTCCAGTCGAACCACAGCAGCGTGGACACGCCGATGCCGATGAGGATGAGCACGCCGCCCATGGTGGGCGTGCCGCTCTTGGCCAGGTGCGTCTGCATGCCGTAGCCGCGGATCGGCTGGCCGATCTTCAGCGCCGTCAGCCGGCGGATCACCCAGGGCCCGAAGGCCAGGCCGATCAGCAGCGAGGTCATCGCGGCCAGCACCGCCCGGAAGGTGAGGTACTGGAACACCCGCAGGAAGCCCAGCTCCTCCGGATACAGCGTCTGCAGCCACTGCGCCAGGCTAAGCAGCATCGGTGCCTCCGGCGTTCTGCAGGGCGGCAACCACACGCTCCATGCGCATGAAGCGCGATCCCTTGACCACCACCGAGCCGCCGGCCGGCAGCTCGGGCAGCGCGGCGATCAGTGCTTCCACCGTGGCGAAATGGCGGCCGGCCGCATGCGCGGCCGCGGCCTCGGCGCTGGCGGCACCGGCGGCCCACAGCAGCTCGATGCCGCAGGCCTGCGCATGCGCGCCGACCTCGGCATGGAACTCGGGGCCACGGTCGCCCACCTCGCCCATGTCGCCCATCAGCAGCGCGCGCGGCGCCGGCAGCGTGGCCAGCACGTCGATGGCGGCGCGCATGGAATCGGGGTTGGCGTTGTAGCTGTCGTCGATGAGCACCAGCGGCTGGCCGCGGTGGCTCAGGGTCTGCAGCTGCGAGCGGCCCTTGACCGGGGCGAAGCCCTGCAGCCCCTGCACGATGGCCGACAGCGGCGCACCGGCAGCCAGCGCGCAGGCGGCGGCGGCCAGCGCATTGCGCAGGTTGTGCTCGCCGGCCACCGCCAGCGTCAGGCTGGCCGGGCCGGCCGGCGTGTGCAGCGTGATGGCCCAGTGGGCGCCCATCCACATCGCCTCGCAGGTGAGGTCGGCCTCGCCCTGGCGGGCGAAGGTCAGGTGCGGGCGGCTGCCGGCCAGCTGCAGCCACAGCGGCGCATAGGTGTCGTCGGCCGGGAACACGGCCACGCCGGTGGGGCCCAGGGCCTCGATCACGCTGCCGTTCTCGCGGGCCACGGCTTCCACCGTGGCCATGAATTCCTGGTGCTCGCGCTGGGCGTTGTTCACCAGCGCCACCGTGGGCGCGGCGATGCGCGCCAGCAGCGCGATCTCGCCCGGGTGGTTCATGCCCAGCTCGACCACCGCGGCACGGTGCCAGCGCTGCGCATCCTGCCGCAGGCGCAGCAGCGTCAGCGGCACGCCGATGTGGTTGTTGTAGTTGCCTTCGGTGGCCAGCGCGCCGTCGGCCAGCCAGGCGCGCAGGATGGCCGCGGTCATCTGCGTGACGGTGGTCTTGCCGTTGCTGCCGGTGACGGCGATCAGCGGCAGCTCATGCTTGCGGCGCCAGGCTGCGGCCAGGAATTCCAGCGCGCGCTGCACGTCGGGCACCTGCAGGCCGGGCAGGCCGGCGGCTTGCAGGCCATGTTCGGCCAGCGCGGCCACGGCGCCGGCCTCGCGGGCCTGGGGCAGGAAGTCGTGGGCATCGAAGCGCTCGCCGCGCAGCGCGACGAACAGGTCGCCGGGCTGCAGCGTGCGGGTGTCGCTGTGCACGCGGTGCACCGGCGTGGCGGCGTCGCCCACCAGCACGGTGTCGGGCAGCAGCGTGGCCAGCTCGCCCAGCGTCGTCATCGGCAGCACGGTGCTCATTGCGCCTGCCCTCCACCCGCAGCGATCTGCTGTGCCTGGCGCGCGGCCAGCGCGGCCAGGGCCTCGGCGGCGTCGGAGAACGGGTGCTTCACGCCCTGGATCTCCTGGTAGTCCTCATGGCCCTTGCCGGCCAGCAGGATGACGTCGTTCGGGCCAGCACTGTTCACCGCCTCGGCGATGGCGGCGCGGCGGTCGGCGATGACGGTGGCATCCACATGGCCGCGCTCGATGCCGGCCGCGATCTGCGCCAGGATGGCCTCGGGGTCCTCGCCGCGCGGGTTGTCGCTGGTCAGCAGCACGCGCTGCGCCAGCCGCGCCGCGATCGCGCCCATCTGCGGCCGCTTGGTGGCGTCGCGGTTGCCGCCGCAGCCGAACACGCAGATCAGCCGACCGCCGCGTGCCTGCGCGAACGGGCGCAGCGCCAGCAGCGCCTTTTCCAGCGCGTCGGGCGTGTGGGCATAGTCGACCACCAGCTCGGGCAGCGGCGCTTGCGAGTTGAGCTGCACACGCTGCATGCGGCCGGGCACCGGGGTGAAGAAGGGCACCACGCTGGCGGCGTCGTGCAGCGAGACGCCCAGCGCCCGCAGCCCGCCGATCACCACCAGCAGGTTGTGCACGTTGAAGTCGCCGATCAGCGTGCTGCGCACCAGCGCGCCGCGGTCGCCTTCGATCACCTCGAAGGCCAGGCCGCCGTCGGCATAGCCGATGTTCTGCGCGCGCAGCCGGGCGGTCTGCTGGGCCGAGACGGTCCAGCGCTCGGCCGCGAAGGGCTCGCGCGCCAGCGCCTCGCCCTGCGGATCGTCGATGTTGATGACCGCGGACTTCAGGCCCGGCCAGTCGAACAGCGCCCGCTTGGCGGCCCAGTAGGCCTCCATCGAGCCGTGGTAGTCCAGGTGGTCCTGCGTGAAGTTGGTGAACAGCGCCACCCGCACGCGCAGCCCGTCCAGCCGGTGCTCGGCGATGCCGATGGACGAGGCCTCGATGGCGCAGGCATGGATGCCGCCATCGTGGAAGGTGCGCAGCGCGCGGTGCAGCGTCACCGGGTCCGGCGTGGTCAGGCCGGTGAAGGTGATGCTGCCCGGCTGGGCATCGCTGGGCTGGCCGTCCGTGGTGGATGCAGCGGTCGCGGGGATGGCCAGCGGCGGCTCGCCGATGCCCAGCGTGCCGATGACGCCGCAGCGCCGGCCCAGCATGGCCAGGGCCTGCGCCGTCCACCAGGCGGTGGAGGTCTTGCCGTTGGTGCCGGTGGTGGCCACCACGTCCATCTGGGCGCTGGGGTGGCCGAAGAAGGCATCGGCGATGGGGCCGGTGGCCGCCTTCAGCTGGGGCAGCGAGGCGATGCGGGCATTGTCGAAGGCGAAGCTCTCCACGCCCTCGTGCTCCACCAGGCAGGTGGCGGCACCGGCCACCAGGGCCGAGCGCGCGAACTGGCGTCCATCGGTGGCGTAGCCGGGCCAGGCGATGAAGGCATCACCCGGCTGCACCTGGCGGCTGTCGGCGCGCAAGGTGCCGGTGACCCACTCGCGCAGCCAGCGGGCTGCGGCGTCGGGGGATTTGAGGCGGGTCAGGGACACTTAGAAACTTTCCTGCGCGGCCGGGATGTCACGGGTGACGATCTGCGGCTGCACCTCGATGTCGGGCGGCACGCCCAGCATGCGCAGCGTGTTCTGCACCACCTGGCTGAACACGGGCGCGGCCACGGTGCCGCCGAAATATTGGCCATTGGTCGGTTCGTCGACCATCACGGCGACGACGATGCGCGGGTCGCTGATCGGCGCGATGCCGACGAACCATGCGCGGTACTTGTTGCCGGCGTACGAACGGCCTTCCTGCTTGTGGGCGGTACCCGTCTTGCCGCCCACCGAATAACCCACCGCCTGCGACTGCGGCGCCGTGCCGCCCTTCTGCGAAACGCTGTGCAGCATCTCGCGCATGGCCTTAGCCACCTCGGGGCGGAACACCTGCACGCCCTGCACCGGCTGGTTCTGCTTGAGCATGGTCACGGGGATGACCTCGCCGTCGCGCGCGAACACGGTGTAGGCCCGCGCCAGCTGGAACAGCGAGGCCGACAGGCCGTAGCCGTAGCTCATGGTGGCCTGCTCGATGGGCCGCCAGGTCTTCCACGGGCGCAGCCGGCCGGTGACGGCGCCGGGAAAGCGCAGCTGCGGCTTCTGCCCCAGGCCCACCGCGGCGAACACGTCGTACATCTCCTTGCGGTCCATCTGCATCGCCATCTTCACGGTGCCGACGTTGCTGGACTTCTGGATCACCTCGCTGACCGACAGCACGCCATAGGCATGCGAGTCGCTGATGGTGCTGCCGGTGATGGTGATGCGGCCCGGCGCCACGTTGATGGGCGTGCTGGGCGTGACGCGGCGGGTTTCCAGCGCCCACGACACGATCAGCGGCTTCATCGTGGAGCCGGGCTCGAAGGTGTCGGTCAGCGCGCGGTTGCGCAGCTGCGCACCGGTGAGGCGGCGGCGGTTGCCGGGGTCGAAGCTCGGGTAGTTCGCCAGCGCCAGCACCTCGCCGGTCTTGGCATCCAGCACCACCACGCTGCCGGCCTTGGCCTTGTGCTCGGCCACCGCGTCGCGGATGCGCTGGTAGGCGAAGAACTGCACCTTGGAATCCACCGACAGCTGGATGTCCTGGCCATTGGCCGCGTCCACCTGCGGGCCCATGTCCTCCACCACGCGGCCCAGGCGGTCCTTGACCACCTCGCGCGAGCCGTTGCGCCCGCGCAGTTCCTGCTCGAAGGCCAGCTCGATGCCTTCCTGGCCCACGTCTTCCAGGTTGGTGAAGCCCACCAGGTGCGCCGCCGCCTCGCCCTCGGGGTACTTGCGGCGGTACTCGTTGACCTCGTACACGCCTTCGATCTTCAGCGCGCGGATCTTCTTCCACAGCTCGTCGTCCACCTGGCGCTTGAGCCAGGCGAAGCGGCTGCCGTTGTCCAGCGTCTTGTCGAGCTCGGGAAGCGGCATCTCCAGCAGGCGGGCCAGCTCGCGGCGCTGCTCGGGCGTGGCCTTGACGTCGCGCGGGATCGCCCAGATGGACGGCACCGACACGCTGGTGGCCAGCAGCAGGCCGTTGCGGTCGAGGATGCGGCCGCGGCTGGCGCGCAGCTCCAGCGTGTGCGCATAGCGCTTCTCGCCTTCGCTCAGGTAGAACTCGGTGCCGATGGCCTGGATGTAGACCGCGCGGCCCACCAGCAGGCAAAAGCCGAGGCCCACCAGGCCGACGATGAACTTGCTGCGGCCCGGCGGCGTCTTGGCGGCCAGCAGCGGGCTCTGCGCATACGACAGGCTGCGCACGCTGGCGGCCATGCGGCGGCGGCCGTCGTTGTCCTTCGGCGGGCGCGGGCGCTTGCTCATGGTGGCGCCGCCGCTCGCGGGCTTCTTGCGGAACAGGCCCATCACCGCACCTCCGGCGCGCTGGCGGCCGCAGCCGCGGTGGCGGCATGGCCGGTATCGGTCACGTACTGGGTCACGGCGGCATTGGCCGTGCGCATCTGCAGCCGGTCGCGCGCCACCTTCTCCACGCGCAGGTGGGTGGCCTGGGCCTGGCGCTCGGCCTCCAGGCGCTTGTAGTCCACTTCCAGCCGGGCGTGCAGGGTCTTGGCGCGTTCGATCTCGTTGAACAGCCGGCGCGTGTCGTAGGTGGTCTTCACCAGGAACAGGCAGCTGGCCAGCAGCGCGGCCAGCAGCAGGATGTTGAGCCGCGTCACAGCGCCTGCCCTTCCACCGGGGCGGCCTTGCGCTCGGCCACGCGCAGGATGGCCGAGCGAGAACGCGCATTGGCGGCCACCTCGTCGGCCGAGGGCTTCACCCGGCCGAGCGAATGCAGCCGCGTGGGCGCGGGCTCGGCGAAGGGCGCGCGGCGGTCGTACACCTGCTTGCTCTCGCGCGCGATGAAGGTCTTGACGATGCGGTCTTCCAGCGAATGGAAGCTGATGACGGCCAGCCGGCCGCCCGGGGCCAGCAGGTCGACGGTGTCGCTCAGGACCTGTTCGAGCTCTTCAAGCTCGGCGTTGACGAAAATCCGAAGAGCCTGAAAGGTGCGCGTGGCGGGGTTCTGCCCCGGCTCGCGGGTCTTGACCGCACGAGCCACGACCTCGGACAGCTGGCCTGTGGTTCGAACGGGGTTCCCGCCCTCGCGCCGAGCAACAAGCGCCTTTGCAATCTGCACAGCAAACCGTTCTTCGCCATAGTCTCGTACCACCTGTGCAATCTGGCGCTCGTCGGCGCGGGCCAGGAAATCCGCGGCGCTTTCGCCCCGGGTCGGGTCCATGCGCATGTCCAGCGGGCCGTCGAAGCGGAAGCTGAAGCCCCGCTGCGGGTCGTCGATCTGCGGCGACGACACGCCCAGGTCCAGCAGGATGCCGTCGACCCGGTGCACGCCGATGCCGGCCAGGCGCTCCCGCATGTCGCGGAAGCTGGCATGGAAGATGGCGAAACGCGGGTCTGAAACCCGCGTCGGCGCTGACTCGTCGGTGGCAGCGGCAATGGCGGCTGGGTCCTTGTCGAAGGCGATCAGCCGGCCATGCGGCGACAGCCGCTTGAGCAGTTCGCGCGAGTGGCCGCCGCGGCCGAAGGTGCCGTCCACGTAGATGCCGTCGGCGCGATGGAACCAGCCTTCGACGGCTTCTTCCAGCATCACGCTGATGTGCTGCAGGGGGGCGGCGGCGGGCGTGCTGCTCATCACAGGCCCATGTCGATGAACGATTGGGCGACGTCGCCCTTGGCCAGCTGCTCTTCCTCGTAGGCAGCCAGGCGGGCGGCGTCCCACAGCTCGAAGCGCTGGCCGGTGCCCAGCAGCATCACGTCCTTGTCCAGGCCGGCCCAGGTGCGCAGCTCCGGCGCGATGAGCACGCGCGAGCCGCTGTCGATCTCCACGTCCACCGCGCTGCCGACGAACAGCCGGCGCATCACATCCCCGCCGGCGCCCATGGCCAGGATGCGGTCGCGAAAATGCTCCCAAGCGGGACGGGGAAACACCAGCAGGCAGCGGTTGGGATGCTTGGTGATGGTGAGCTTGTCCTGTGCCACGGCAGCCAGCACGTCGCGATGGCGGGCCGGGACGGTCATCCGCCCTTTTCCGTCCAGCGACAACGCTGAGCCCCCTGAAACACAAAACTCACCCTTTTCCCCCACAAACCGCCACTATCCCCCACTGTAGCCGACGCACCGGTGTGGGTCAACGCGCGCTGTCAGAAAAATCAATGAAATCAACTACTTACAGCCGCATCGCGAAGTAAGTACACGAAAAAATAGCTTCAAAAATAAGGACTTGCAGGGGGCACTGAAAGTGATGGGTGAGATGCAGCAACGTTGGGAGTGCCCGTCGGGCGTTGCGCGTCGGAGTCGGGCGCAGTCCCACCCGTCATCCCCACCCGGCTTCGCCGATCTGCTGCGCCAGGAAGTCCAGGAAGCAGCCGACGCGGGACGCCAGCTCGGTGTTCCGGTAGAACACGGCGTGGATCGGCTGCAGCAGCTCCACCGTGTCGCGCGGCAGCAGCTGCAGCAGGGCGCCGGCGCGGCGGTCCTGCGCCGTCATGAAGTCGGACAGGCAGACGACGCCGGCCCCTTCCAGCGCCAGCCGGCGCAGCGTCTCGCCGCTGCTGGCCTTGATCGCAGGCTGCACCCTCAGCCGGTCGCCCTGCGGCCCGCGCAACGGCCACAGGTTCAGTGACTCGGGCTGGTTGAAGCCCAGCAGCCGGTGACCCGGGCCGGTGAGCTCCGCCACCGTCTTGGGCCGGCCGCGCGCCTTCAGGTAGCCGGGGCTGGCCAGCACCCGCACCGCGCTGTGGCCCAGCGGCCGCGCGCGCAGGGTCGAATCGACCAGCGGCCCGATGCGGATGGCGACGTCGGTGTCCTGCTGCAGCAGGTCGATCGGCAGGTCGTCGGTGTTCAGCTCCAGCTCGATCAGCGGGTACAGCGCCTGGAAGGCGGCCACCCGCGGCGCCACTGCATGCAGCATGAAGGGCACCGCGGCATTCACCCGCAGCCGTCCGGCGGGCTGCTGGCGGCGGGCGGCCATCTGCTCCTCGGCCTCGTCCACCGCGGCCAGGATGTCGCGGGCCCGTGCCAGGAAGGCGCGGCCCTCGTCGGTGAGCGACAGCCGGCGCGTGGTGCGGTTCAGCAACGTGGTGCCCAGCTTCTGTTCCAGCCGCCGCAGCGCCCGGCTGATGCCGGAGACCGTCTGGCCCAGCTGCTCGGCCGCGGCGGTGACGGAGCCGGTGTCCACCACCGTGCGCAGCGCCAGCAGCTCGTCCAGCGTCGTCTTCATTCTTGACTCCAATTCAAGGGTCTTGTGCCCAGCACCTGATTTTTCCGCAAGAGCCGCGCACCCACACTCCGCCCCGACCTGCACAACCCGGAGTACCCCATGCCGCTTGCCTTGTTCGCGCTGACGCTCAGCGCCTTCGCCATCGGAACCACCGAATTCGTCATCGTCGGCCTGCTGCCCACGGTGGCGGCCGACCTGGGCGTGAGCCTGCCCTCGGCGGGCCTGCTGGTCAGCCTGTACGCGCTGGGCGTGGCCGTGGGCGCGCCGGTGCTCACCGCCCTCACCGGCCGCGTGCCGCGCAAGCTGCTGCTGCTGTCGCTGATGGCCCTGTTCACCGCCGGCAACCTGCTGGCCTGGCAGGCGCCGGGCTACGAGTCGCTGATCGCCGCCCGGGTGCTCACCGGCCTGGCGCACGGCGTGTTCTTCTCGATCGGCTCCACCATTGCCACCAGCCTGGTGCCCAAGGACAAGGCGGCGAGCGCGATCGCCATCATGTTCACCGGGCTGACGGTGGCGCTGGTGACCGGCGTGCCGCTGGGCACCTTCATCGGCCAGCACTTCGGCTGGCGCGAGACCTTCCTGGCGGTGGCCGGCCTGGGCGCGGTGGCCTTCGTCGGCAGCCTGCTGCTGGTGCCACGCCGCATCGCCCACACGCCGCCGGCCTCGCTGGCGCAGCAGGCCCGTGTGCTGGCCGAGCCGCGGCTGCTGCTGGTGTACGCCACCACCGCGGTGGGCTATGGCGGCAGCTTCATCCCCTTCACCTTCCTGGCGCCCATCCTCACCGAGGTGGCCGGCTTCAGCACCGGCGCGGTGGCTTGGGTGATGGCGGTGTACGGCGTGTCGGTGGCCGTGGGCAACCTGTGGGGCGGCCGGCTGGCCGACCGCCGCGGCCCGATCCCGGCGCTGAAGCTGGTCTTCGCGCTGCTGGCCGCGGTGCTGTTCGCCCTGACCTTCACCGCGCACCACCCCTGGCTGGCCGTGCTGACGGTGCTGGCCTGGGGCGCGGTGGCCTTCGGCAACGTGCCGGGCCTGCAGGTGTACGTGGTGCGCCAGGCCGAGCACCACACGCCCGACGCGGTGGACGTCGCCTCGGGCCTGAACATCGCCGCCTTCAACCTGGGCATCGCCGGCGCGGCCTGGGCCGGCGGGCTCATCGTCACCCACCTGGGGCTGATGCACACGCCCTGGATCGGCGCACTGGTGGTACTGGTGGCGCTGGCCCTCACCGCCTGCAGCGGTGCGCTCGACCGCCGCGGCGCCCGCCGCTTCGCAGCTGCCTAGACAACTTCACCAAGGACATGACCATGACCGTGCACCCCATTCCCCCGTTCGGCCTCGGCACCTTCCGCCTGAAGGGCCAGACCGTCATCGACTCGGTGACCACCGCACTCGAACTCGGCTACCGCGCGATCGACACCGCCCAGATCTACGGCAACGAAGCCGAGGTGGGCCAGGCCATCGAACGCAGCGGCGTGCCGCGCGACGAGCTGTTCGTCACCACCAAGGTCTGGACCGAGCACCTGGCCGGCGACCGGTTGCTGCCCAGCCTGCGCGAGAGCCTGGACAAGCTGCGCATGGACGCGGTGGACCTGACACTGATCCACTGGCCCTCGCCCGGCGGCGCGGTGCCGTTGGCCGAATCCATCGAGGCGCTGCTGGCCGCCCGCCAGCAGGGGCTGACGCGGCAGATCGGCGTCTCCAACTTCACCGTCGCGCTGCTGCAGGAGGCCATCGACGCGGCCGGCGCCGGCCAGATCGCCACCAACCAGGTGGAGCTGCACCCCTACCTGCAGAACCGCACGCTGGCCGGGTTCGCGCGCAGCCAGGGCGTGCCGCTCAACTCGTACATGACGCTGGGCTACGGCAAGGTGCTGGCCGACGAGGTGCTGGCCGGCATCGCCGCGGCGCACGGCGTGGCCCCCGCCCAGGTGGCGCTGGCGTGGGCGATGCAGCTGGGGCATGCGGTGATCCCGTCGTCGACGAAGCGGGCGAACCTGCAGGCCAACCTGGCGGCGCAGGACCTGAAGCTGACCGACGACGAGATGACCCGCATCGCCACGCTGGACCGCGGTGAGCGGCTGGTGAACCCGGCCGGGCTGGCGCCGGCGTGGGATGTCTAGACATCCAGCACCAGCCGCTTGCCCTTGCAGCTGGACACGCAGATCATCATCGTGCGGCCGGATTCACGCTCGATCTTGGTGAGGATGCCGTCGCGGTGGTCGAGTTCGCCGTCGAATTCGAGCACCGCGGTCTCGCAGGCGCCGCACACGCCTTCCTTGCAGCTGTGGTCGGGGTTGAGGCCGGCGTCGATCAGGCTGTCGAGCACCGACTTGCCGGGCGGCACCTCCACCACCTTGCCGCTGCGGGCGCACTCCACCACGAAGCTCTGCGTGGCCGCGGGCGCCTCCACCGGCGCGGCGGCAAAGCGCTCGATGTGGGCGGCGGGGTAGTTGAGCTTCTCGCAGGCGCGCTCGAAGGCGTCGAGCATCGGGCCCGGGCCGCAGCAGTAGAAGTGGCTGTCGGCCTTGCGGCCGGCCAGCAGTGCGGCCAGGTCCGGAGGGCCGCCGGCCGACTCGTCGAAGTGCCAGGTCACCGGCACCTCGTGCTGCCGGGCCAGCGCCTCGATCTCGGCCACGAAGGCCGCTTCCTCGCGCTTGCGCGCGCAGTAGATCAGCTCCACCGGCCGGCCGATGGCCACCAGCCGCTGCAGCATGCACCAGATGGGCGTGACGCCGATGCCGCCGGCCACCAGCACCGAACGCGGCGCGTCCTCATGCAGCTTGAAGTTGTTGCGCGGTGCCGAGATGCTGATGCGGCTGCCCACCCGCAGCTGCTCGTGCACGTAGCGCGAGCCGCCGCGGCTCTTGCGGTCGTGCAGGATGCCGACCACGTAGCGTCCGCTGTCGCTGGCCGGGTTGCACAGCGAGTAGCTGCGCACCAGGCCGTTGGGCAGGTGCAGGTCGATGTGCGAGCCGGCCTCGAAGACCGGGAACGCCACGTCCCTGGCAGCGGGGCGGAACTCGACGCTGACGATGCCTTCCGCCTCGTGGCGCATCGCGTAGACCAGGGCGTTCAGGGTCGGGGAAGACATGGCACTCAGCCTCAGGTGGCAGGGGTTCGGTCGGGGTTCAGGCGGGCTTCAGGCGGTGGCGAGCACGGCCTGCCGCAGATCGGCATCCAGGCGGGCGATGGCGTCCACCTCCACCCGCAGTTCGGGCTGCACCAGCGCGCTCACGGCCACCAGGGTGGAGGCGGGAAACAGCGCGCCGGGCAGCACCTCGGCAAAGAAGTCGCGGCGGGCACGGCCCACGGCCTCGCGGTCGGCGATGTCGGTCAGGTACAGCGTGAGCTTGACGATGTTGTGCACGCCGCCGCCGGCCGCCTCCACCAGCGCCTGCAGCCTGCGCAGGCACACCAGCGCCTGCTGGTACGCGTCCATCGGCGTGCCGGCGGCCGTGGCCTGCTGCGCGGCGGCGCCGGCCGTCTGGCCGGACATCACCACCTCGTTGCCGAGCACCAGGGCTTGCGACCAGGTGGCATGGGGCACGTCGGGCACGGCGGCGCAGGCCACCTTTCGCACGGGCGTGGCCAGGGCCGGGGTCACGGGCAGGGCGGCCACCGTCAGGCCTTGGCCGGGGCCGCGGCGGTCGCCGCCAGCTGCGCCTGCGCCAGGCCCTTCAGGTGCCGGCGCAGCCGCACGATGCCCAGGTCGTGCTGGTACAGCTGCTCATGCTGGTTGGCGTCGGGCTCCATGTTCTCGATCAGCACGCGGTCCTGTTCCAGCACGTGCCAGTGGCGTGCCTCCAGCCGGTTCTTGTAGAGGAAGCGCCAGGTGTCGCGCTGCCAGCCCGGTGGCAGCTTGCGCACGCGCCAGTGAAAGGCACAGCTCAGCGTGGGGCTGACCGGCGTGTAGCTGCCGATGATGATGAAGTTGCCGCCGGGGCCGCCGGTCTTCGGGTAAGGGATCTCCAGCCGCATCCAGTGGATGCCGGTGTCGGCCCACTCGGTCCAGTCGAAGTTGACGTTGCGCTGGCCTTCCTTCTCGAACACGAAGCCGGTGTCGGTGGGCCGGATGCCGAACTTGGCCGTGGATTCGCCCTCGGCCATCGAATGCGACTGCTTGTGCAGGAAGGTGCCGTGCATCGGGTCCATCACGTTGTCCAGCACGTAGCGGTAGTCACCCTTCCATTCGGCGTAGCAGAGGAAGGACGAGAACTGGCTGTCGTCGGTCAGCTGCTCGGGCAGCTGCAGCGGCGGCGGCGTGTCCACCGGCTCCTTCGAGTTGTACATGAACACCGCGCCCGCGGCTTCGCGCACATGAAAGTGGCGGGTGGCCTGGCTGCCTTCCAGCTTGCAGCCGGGGCTGCCGGGCACCTTGGTCACCACGCCGTCGCAGCGCACTTCCACGCCGTGGTACGGGCAGGCGATGCGGTCGCCCAGCACCACGCCCTGCGACAGCGGCGCGCCGCGGTGCGGGCAGCGGTCTTCCAGCGCGTGCAGCACGCCTTGCGTGTCGCGCCAGAACACCAGCTTGCGGCCCAGCCGGCGCAGCGACACCGGCCGGTCCTGGATGAAGCCCGACGGGCAGATGGGATACCAGAGGTCCTTCAGGCCGATTTCGAGCAACTGGTCGACCGGATCGGCGGCAACGGCGATGGGGATGTTCATGGTGCTTCCTCGGATGCGTGGATGCCGCGCGCTCAGGCGCCCAGGCGCGCCATCTCGGCGCGGTAGTTCTCTTCCGTCCAGGGCGTGCCGCTGGGCGTGGTCATGTTGCTGCGGTTCAGGTGCTCCACCAGCGCGGGCAGCTCGGTCACGCCGGCGGCGAAGGCGCGCTCGATGGCGTCGCCCAGCAGGTCTTCATACGGGGTGGGCGGGCGCTGGCGCGCCTGGTGTGCGTCGAGATAGCGGTCGGTGGATTGCATCGTCGGCCTCCTGCGGGGCAAGGGATGGGGAGTGGCGGTGGCTCACTGGCCGCCGTTGCGCACGCGCTCGCGGATGCGTTCGCGCACGGGGATGAAGTCGTAGGTGGGATGGCACTCGGTGGTGAACACGCCCCAGGCGCGGCGTTCCAGCTCCACGTTCACCAGCGGCAGCTTGTCGGGCGGCAGCTCCAGCGTGAGGATCTGGCCCAGGCCCATCGCCACCGTCCAGGAGACGATGCGCGTGCCCTCGGGCGGGAACTGCTCCCACCAGTCGGCCGCCTTCATGCGCTGCTGCACGTCGTCCAGCGTCAGGCCGGGGTGGTGCTTGAGCACCACCGTCAGCAGCATCAGGTTGGCTTGTTCGCTCATGACCGCTGCCTCACTCGGCCACGATGCCGCGCGACTTGATGATGGGCGCCCACACCGCGGTTTCCTTGCGGATGTGGGCGGCGAAGTCGGCCGGCGTCATCGTGGCGTCGGAAAGGCCCTGGGCCGCCAGCTTGTCGCGCATCGCCGGCTCGGCCAGCAGCGCATGGGCATCCTTGGCCAGTTGCTCGACCACCGCGGCCGGCGTGCCGGCCGGCGCCAGCAGGCCGTACCACGAGGTGACCACCACGCCCGGAATGCCCTGCTCGGCCAGCGTGGGGATGTCGGGCGCCACCGGGCTGCGCGCGGCCTCGGTGATGCCCAGCGCCACCAGCTTGCCTTCCTTGATGAAGGGCAGCGTGGCCGGCAGGTTGCTGAACATCAGCGGCACCACGCCGCCCAGCACGTCGTTCAACGCCGGGCCGGTGCCCTTGTAGGGCACGTGGGTGATGTCCACCTCGGCCTGCTGCTTGAACAGCTCACCCGCCAGATGCAGGCCGCTGCCCACGCCGGGCGAGGCGTAGAACAGCGTGGCCGGCTTCGCCTTGGCCAGCGCCACCACCTCCCTGGCCGTCTTGATCTTCAGCGCAGGGCTGGCCACCAGCACGTTGGGCGCCTTGGCCAGCATCGTCACCGGCACGAAGTCCCGCTCGATGTTGAACGGGAAGTTCGGCATCAAGGTCGGGTTGATCGTGAGGTTGCCGGCCGGCACCACCAGCAGCGTATGGCCATCGGGCTTGGCGCGCTTGACGCGGTCGATGCCCAGGTTGCCGGCCGCACCGGCCACGTTGTCCACCACGGCCGCCTGGCCATAGCGCTTGCCCAGGGCCTCGGCCAGCAGGCGGGCCAGCGTGTCCACCGGCCCGCCGGGCGGGAACGGCGCCACGATGGTGAAGCGGCCTTCGGCCAGCTGCTTCTCGGCGGGCGACTGTGCCTGCGCGGCCAGCGGCAGGGCCAGCGCGAGGCCGGCGGCCAGCAGCACTCGTCTAGACAGGTTCATGCGGTTCACTTCTTCTCCGTCAGGAACTTGCCCTGGGGCGCATCGGCGTTCTTCTGCCGGCGGGTGTGGCCATCCAGGCCGCCATCCACCGCCCATTCGGCGAACACCGTGGGGCCCGGCTCGAACTCGCGCGGCTGCCAGTCGCCGGTGAGCTGGTCCTCGTCGGCGTAGTACTCGATCAGGCCGCCAGCCGGGTTCTTGAAGTACCAGAAGTAGGCCGACGAGATCGGGTGCCGGCCCGGGCCGAGCTGGGTTTCCCAGCCGCAGCGCGAGAAGTGCAGGCCGCCGCCGAACACCTCGTGGATGTCGCGCACGGTGAAGGCCACGTGGTTCAGCCCGCGCTTGCCCGAGGGCAGCTGCAGCAGGAAGATGTCGTGATGCCCACCCTCCGGCGCGCAGCGCAGGAAGGCGCCGCGGTTGGGGTAGCTGTCGGAAGCGACGAAGCCCAGCTTGTTGCGGTAGAAGGCGCTGGTGGCATTCACGTCGGAAGCAAAGAACACCACGTGCCCCACCTCGATCGGCGTGGCGCGGTCGTAGATCGGGCTGGGCTGGTTGACGCGCAGCTTGTCGTTCCAGGTGTTGCTGGGGCCGCACTCGATCTGCACCGCATGCTTGCGGGTGCGCTGCAGGCGCACGGCCACGCCGTTGGGGTCGGTGCAGCCGATGCGGCGGGCGCCGTCGGCCTGCGTGTCGACGAAGCCGGGCTGGTCGGCGATGGCCGCGGCATAGCGGTCGAGGTCGGCATCGCTCTCCACGCCCCACACCACCTCGCACAGCGTCGGACCGTCTTCCGGGCCAGGCGGCAGGCCGGGCAGGCCCAGCCGGGCCACCACCACGCGGCAGCCGTTCAGGCTCTCGAACACCAGCGCATCGGCCGACTCGCTGGCCAGCGCCAGGCCCCAGTCGGCGAAGAAACGCTTGCAGGTGGGCAGGTCGTCTGCCACGTAGGTGATCTGGTCGATTCCGAGAACGCTCATTGCGGATTCCTTCTGGCCGCCGGGGCTCAATTTGCCCAGGGATGGGGTGTTCGTTGGTACCCCAGTACATGCTCTTCTGCTCCATGTACTGGAAGATGCCTTCGCGGCCCTTCTCGCGGCCCAGGCCACTGTCGCGCCAGCCGCCGAAGGGCGTGGAGATTGAGAACTGCTTGTAGGTGTTGACCCAGACGGTGCCGGCCTGCACCGCCCGGCCCAGGCGCCAGGCCCGCTTGAAGTCGCGGCTCCACACGCCGGCGGCCAGCGCATAGATGCTGTCGTTGGCCTGCTCGATCAAGCGTTCTTCGGTGTCAAAAGGCATCGCGACCAGCACCGGGCCGAAGATCTCTTCCTGCGCCGTGCGGGCCTGGTTGCCCAGGCCTTCCAAAATGGTGGGCGCGTAGAAGTAGCCGGCTTCCAGCGCGCGCCCGTGCGGCCGCACGCCGCCGGTGCGGATGCGGCCGCCCTCGCTCACGCCCAGCGCCACGTAGCGCTCGATGCCTTCGCGGTGGCGGGCGGTGATCAGCGGGCCCATCTGCGTGCGCTCGTCGGCCGGGTCGCCTACGCGCAGCGCGGCGGCGCGCTCGGTCAGCCGGGTCATGAACTCGTCGTAGATCGGCTGCGCGACGAAGAGGCGCGAGCCCGCAATGCACGACTCGCCCGAGCTGCTGAAGATGCCGTACAGCACGCCGTTGACCGCATGGTCGAGGTCGGCGTCTTCCAGCACCATGGTGGGCGACTTGCCGCCCAGCTCCAGCGACACCGGCATCATCTTGTCGGCCGCGATGTGCGCGATGTGCTTGCCGGTGGTGGTGCCGCCGGTGAAGGACACCCGCTTGACGAGCGGATGCTTCGTGATGGCGTCGCCGATCACCGAGCCCTTGCCCGGCAACACGCTGACGATGCCGCGCGGCACGCCGGCCTGCTCGCACAGCCGGGCCAGTTCCAGCGCCATCAGCGGCGTGACCTCGGCCGGCTTGACGACCACCGCGTTGCCCGCGGCCAGTGCCGGCGCCAGCTTCTGCGCCTCGCTGGCGATCGGCGAATTCCACGGCGTGATGGCGGCCACCACGCCCATCGGCTCATGCACGCTCATCGTGACGAAGGGCCCGCGCGAGGGCGTGATGGTTTCTTCCAGCGTCTCGCAGGCCGCGGCGAAGAACTGGAAGGTGCCGGCCGCACTGGCCACCAGCGCACGCGTCTCGCTGATCGGCTTGCCGTTATCCAGCCGCTGCTGCTGGGCCAGGCCTTCCGCGTTTTCGCGGATCAGCTGCGCCACCCGGTACAGCACCGCGGCGCGCTCGTGCGGCAGCTTCTGCGCCCAGCCGCTGGTGCGGAAGGCGTGGTCGGCGCCGCGGATGGCCTCGTCCACGTCGGCCAGGCTGGCGGCGCGCAGGCGGGCGATGGGCTCGCCGGTGGCGGGGTAGAGGCTTTCGTACTCCTCGCCGCCGCCCAGGCGCCATTCGCCGGCCACGTTGATCTTCAGCAGGTCCAGTTGCGGCATCTCGGTTCTCAGCTCAGTTCACGCGTGGGGGTTCAAACGGCCAGCGGCGCCACGCGGTGGCGCAAAGCCCGCACCGCGCTGTAGACCGTCAGGGCCGAGGTCTTGGGATTGGCCGCCAGCGGCTGGTTGCGCATCGTCAGCTCGAAGCTGCCGAAGGCACCTTCGGCTTCCACCGTGTGCACGTTCTCGCTCACGCCGGGGTCGGCGATGAGCCGCACCTGCGTCTCGTCCAGGCCCAGCCCGGCCAGCGACACGGTGGCCGCGACGTTGGCGTTCTTGGGGTACAGCCGCGCGGCTTCACGCGCGCTGCCTTCGAAGATCACCGTCGCCTCGGCCAGCGCATCCAGCTGCCGGCCCTGCTCGGCCGGCGTGCCGGCCCAGGCCCGCGGCGGCTTGCGGCCGGTGTAGCGCACGCGGGCCAGGCCGCCGATGCGGGCCGCGGCCAGCGCGTCGATGCCGCCGATCGCGCCAGGAATCAGCTGCACCTGGGTGCCGCCCTCGGCCGCCGCGGCTTCCAGCGCCTCGGCCAGGCCCGGCGCCGACAGCGCACCCACCGAGGCCACGATGCAGGGCACGCCGCGGCGCAGCGCCGGCAGCACATGGTGCTCGATGGCGGCGTGGCCGGCGGCCTCCAGCAGCAGCTCGATACCCTGGGACGGCACGGCCTCGGTCACCTCGGCGCCGGGTGCCAGCCGCTGTGCCACCGCACGGGCGCCAGCCAGCGAAGAGCCCGGCACCACGATGGCGGCCACCCGCAGGCCGGCATCGGCGCGCAGCAGCTCCAGCACCGCGGTGCCAATGGCGCCGCAGCCGACGAGGGCGATGTTCAGCACCGGCATGGCTCAGGCCTTCGCGATCGCGGGGATCTGCTGCACGGTGTTGGTCGGCGGGCCGGCGAAGGCGCTCTTGAAGGCGCCGATGCGCAGCATGTCGATCTCCACCAGGAAGGGGCCCTGCCGGTCCACCGCCTGCGCCAGCACCGCGGGCAGGTCGGCCAGGTCGCCCACCCGCGCATGCGGCAGCGCCAGCGAGGCGCACAACTGCGCATAGTCCGGCGTGTGCAGGTCGACGTAGCAGCGGCGGCCGCCGTACTGCGCGTCCTGGATGTTCTTGATGACGCCGTAGCCCTGGTCGTTCATCAGCACCACCACCAGGTTGCAGCGCTCCTGCACCATGGTGGCCAGCTCGCCCAGGTTGAGGATGAAGCCGCCGTCGCCGGCCAGGCAGAAGGTCTTGCGGCCGGAGCCGGTGGCCTCGGCGCCGATGGCCGCGCCGATGGCCATCGGCATGCCCTGTCCGATGCCGCCGCCGGTGGCGTGCACGCCGGCGCTGGGCTCGAAGATGCGCAGCTCGCGGTTGCCCCAGGTGCTGTTGGACACGGTCACGTCGCGCACCCAGTTGAACTGGCGGCCGGCGATCTTCTGCAGCTCCTGCACCAGGCGGGCGTAAGGCCCCAGGCCGTCATGCAGCGTCGCCACCACCCGCTCGTGCACGGCCTTGAGGTCGGCCAGCAGCGCCGGATCGGCGCGGAAGCTGCGGGCCTCCAGCCGGTCGGCCAGGCCCTGCAGCACGAGCCTGCTGTCGCCGCACACGAAGGCGTCGCTGGCGTAGCAGCGGCCTTCGGCGGCGGGATCGGCATCGGCGCGGTACAGCGGGCGCGGCAGCTGGAGTTCGTACTTCAGCGTCTCGTTGCCGCGCAGGCGCGAACCCACCACCAGCATCGCGTCGCAGGTTTGGTAGAAGGCTTCCACCGGCTTGTGGATGTTGTAGGCGCCCAGCGAGCCGGCATCGTCCTCGGCCACGATGCCGCGGCCCTGCACGGTCGTGACCACGCCGAAGCCCAGCGCCTGCAGCCGCTTGACGGCCGCGCCGGCATGGCGCGCACCGCCGCCCAGCCACAGCATGGGCCGGCGTGCCGAGGCCAGCTTGTCGGCCAGCGCATCGAGCACAACCTCGCTGGGCACCGCGGTGGCCACCGGCAGCGGGCTCAGGTCGGCCGGCATGGCGACCAGCGCCGACTGGATGTCGATGGGGATCTCGATGCTCACCGGGCCCGTGGGCGCGGTCAGCGCGCACTGGACCGCCTGCTTCAGCGTGCCCAGCGCCGTCTCCACGCTGCGCACGCGGAAAGCGGCCTTGCTCACCGCCTTCAGCATCGTCAGCTGGTCGGGCGCCTCATGGATGTACGACATGCCCTTGTCCAGGTAGGGCGTCTCGATCTGGCCGGTGATGTGCAGCAGCGGCGAGCCGGCGGTGAGCGCTTCGACCAGGCTGCCGGCGATGTTGCCGGCGGCCGGGCCGGTGCTGGTGAGGCACACGCCCAGGCTGGCGGTGGAGCGGGCATAGGCATCGGCCATGTTGCCGGCGCCGGCCTCGCCCCGCGCGGGCACGAAGCGCACCGCACCCCGCTGCGCGAAGGCATCGAGGATGGGCATGTTGTGGATCGAGATGACGCCGAAGGCCGTCTTGACGCCGCACTGCTCGAGGAAGGCCGCGACGACGGCGCCGACGGTCACGGGGGTGTTGGTTTCAGGCATGGCGCGAATGGCCTCCGGAGATGTCGATGTGGCCGCCGGTGGTGTAGGAGGCCAGCGGGGATGCGAGGAACACCAGGGCGCGCGCGGCTTCCGCGGGCAGGCCCAGGCGGCCCAGGGGAATGTGCTTGGTCTTGGCAAGCTGGGCGCTCCAGGCGGCCCAGTCCTGCGATTGGTCTTCGCGCGCCTCGAAGCGGCGGCGCCATTGGCCCGACTCCACCAGCCCGATCAGGATGCCGTTGACGCGCACGCCCTGCGGCGCGAACTCGGTGGCCATCGAGCGCACCAGGTTCAACAGGCCGGCGCGGGCGGCCGAGGTGGCCACCATGTGCGGCTCGGGCTGGCGCGCCAGCAGCGAATTGGCGCAGGTGACCGAGGCATCGCCCAGCGCCTGGCGCTGCTGCACCAGTTGCGGCAGGAAGGCGCGCGTGGGGTGGATCACCGAGAAGAACTTGAGCTGCAGCTCCTGCGTCCAGGCTTCGTCGGTGGTGTCGGCGAAGGTGGACACGCGGCCCTGCCCCGCGTTGTTGATGAGCATGGCGGCCGGGCCCAGCGCGGCCTGGCTGGCGTCGGCGAAGGCCTGCACCGCGGCCTTATCCAGCACGTCGCAGGGCTGCGCGAAGAGCCGGGCCTGCGGATGCTGCTCGCGCAGTCCGGCCACGGCGCTGTCCAGCCGCTGGGCATCACGGCCGCACAGCGCCACCGCGGCGCCGCAGGCCAGCAGCAGCTCGACCGTGGCCAGGCCGATGCCGGACGATCCGCCGGTGACCACGGCCACACGGCCCGCCAGCGCGTCAGGGGCAAAGAAGTGACTGTTCATCGCAGCGGCACCACGTTGCGCCGGGCCGAGGCCGGCGCGTAGTTCAAAAGAGCCGACAGCTCACCGGCCGCGTCACGCACGCGGCGCACCATGTCGTCCATGCGGCTGCCATCGATGTGGGCCGAGGTGATGGTGGCGCCCAGCGCGGCCACCACGCGGCCGCTGTGGTCGCGCACCGGCGCGGCGATGGTGGAGATGTTCGATTCGAAGAAGCCCTCGCCCTGCACGTAGCCGCGCTCGCGGTCGGCCTGCACCATGTTGAACAGCTCGATCACCGTGCGCGGCGTGCTGGGCGAGAAGTTCTCCAGCCGGTCTTCCGGGTACATGGCGCGCAGCTCCGGCAGCGTGAGGTCTTCCAGCAGCACGCGGCCCAGCACCGTGGCATGCGCCGGCAGCCGCGTGCCCACCGTCACCGAGCTGGCGAAGGGCGTGGGCGCCGTCACCTTGGCCACGTAGACGATGGAGCGGCCATCGCGCACGACCAGGTTGCAGGGGTAGCCGATGGCATCGCTCAGGCGGTTGAGGATGGGCAGGCCCAGCTCGGTGAGTTCCAGCGAAGCCAGGTACTCGAAGCCCAGCCGCAGCACCGCCAGCCCCAGCCGGTATTCGCGGCCGCCTTCGGTCTTCTCGATGAAGCCCATGCTTTCCAGCGTGGCCAGCAGGCGGAAGACCGTGGAGCGCGGCAGGCCGAAGCGGCGGGCCAGCTCAGGCGCGCCCAGCGTGCGGTTCTCGCGGGTGAATTCGCCCAGGATGCGCAGGCCGCGCTCCAGGGCCGGCACGATGTAGCGGTCGTTGCCGTCGTCGGCCAGGTCGGCCTCGGTCGTGCTCATTCGGTGTCTCCCTCGCTCTCAGGCTGCTGGTGCCGCAGCCTTGTCCAGGCAGGTCGCCAGCAGCGCGGCCACGGCCTGCGGCCGCTCCACGTAGCTGGCGTGGCCGGCCTGCTCGATGTACTGCAGCGTCACGCCGCAGGCTTGCGCCACCTCGGCACAGGCTTCGGGCGGCGTGATGACGTCCAGCGCGCCCACCGCCACATCCACCGCCATGGCCGGCGGCAGGTAGCGCAGCAGGTCGTCGCCGCACAGCAGGGCCACCGCCTGGCGGTAGCCGTGTTCGTTCAGTCGCGCCATGTTCCAGCGCACGCGTCGTTGCGTGGCCTCGTCCGCATGAGCCGACAGCAGCCGGCCGCTGCGCTGGCGCGCGCTGCCTTCGATGCCCAGTTGCGCGAGCGTGGCCAGCCGTTCGTCGCGCACCTTCGCGCCCTGCGCGGCACGGTCGGGCGCGCCGTAACCGCGGGCCGGGCTGATGAGCACCAGCCGCGCCACGCGCCCCGCCAGCACACCGCCGGCCTGCGTGGCCGCGGCGGCGGTGAGCGCGCCCAGCGAATGGCCCACGAGCATGCAGCGATCGATGCCCAGCGCGTCCAGCAGCTCGCGCACGCGCTGCGCATAGTCGGTCGCCCTCGGCTCGGCCATCGGCAGTGGCGTCGATTCGCCGTAGCCCGGGGCGTCCCAGGCGATGACCTCGGCGCGGTCGCCCAGCAGCAGCGCCACGTCCACCCAGGAGGCCGACCCCGAGCCGATGCCGTGCAGGCACACCACCGGCAGGCCCTGCCCGCAGCGGCGCACCGCCACCACGTTGCCACCGCCCACGTCGATGCGCTGCACGCCGAACAGGGCATGCAGCCGGTCGAGCTCGGCGGTGGGAAGGGACAGGTCGTCGGGCATGGTGTGTGTTCTCAAGCAGGCCAACGCGGAACCGGCTTGGCCGGGCCGCTGTTGGCGCCCCCTGGGGGGCCGCCGTCAGGCGGTACGGGGGGGTTCTCTTTTGATCTTGGCGAGCGGGTGATCGGGCGGGTAGGTCGGCGTGATCGGCTTCTTGGCGCCCAGCATCACGCACATCAACGCGTCTTCCTCGCCGATGTTGATCTCCTCGCGGTACACGCCTGGCGGCACCGAGATCAGGTCACGCTCGCCGAGGATGGCCTCGAAGCGCTCGCCGTCCTTCTCCAGCACCACCTTGATCTTGCCGCGCAGCACGAAGAAGACCTCTTCCACGTCGGTGTGCAGGTGCGACGGGCCGATGTGGCCGGCCGGGATCAGCATGGTGGAGAAGGTGAAGTGCTCGTTGGGCACGGTGTTGTTGTCGGCCGAGACGCCGGTGCCGCCGGTGCCCAGGTAGCGCATCTGCGCGCGGCGGTACTTGGGGTCGTAGTCGGCCTGGAACTTCAGGGCGTCCCAGTCGTAGCGGCGGGTCTGGAAGCGCGCCACGCGGCTGTTCATCCAGTCGTCGAAGCTGGCGCCCTCGGGGCGGTCCCAGCTCTTTTTGTCTTGGGTCGGGTCGTTCATGGTTTCTCCTCAATGCATCACAAAGCCGCCATTGACGGCGAGCAGCTGGCCGGTGACGAAGCGCGACAGCCCCGACAGCGCGAACAGCACCGCGCCGCACACATCGGCGGCCTGCTGCTCGCGCGGGATGGCGCGGCCTTCTAGGTACTTCTCGTGCCGGGCCTTGGGCACGTATTCGGTGGCTTCCACCAGCGTGAGGCCGGGCGCCACCGCATTGACGGTGATGCCGTCGCCGCCCCACTCGCGCGCCAGCGAATGCGTCATCGAGATGACGGCGCCCTTGCTGGCCACGTAGGCCAGCAGCTTGGGCGCGCCCCACAGCGCGGTGTCGGAGGCCAGGTTGACGATGGCGCCCTGCCCGCTGGCCTTGAGCGCCGCATGGCAGGCGCGGCTCATCAGCCAGGTGCCGCGCACGTTGACGTCCATCACCCGGTCCCACATCTCCACCTCCAGCGCATGCGGGTCGCGGCCGCCGGAGTTGGTGATGGCGGCGTTGTTGACCAAGCCGTCGAGCCCGCCCAGCGCAGCGACAGCCGCGGCGGCACAGGCCTCGATGCTGGCCGGATCGCTCAGGTCGGCCACCACGGCATGCACGTCGGCACCCGCGTCGCGCAGCGCCTGCACCTCGGTGTGCAGCAGGTCGGCCAGGATGTCGGCCAGCACCACGCGGGCGCCGGCCTGGGCGATGCACTTGGCAAACGCCAGCCCCAGGCCGCGCGCGGCGCCGGTGACCAGCACGCGGCGGCCGGCCAGCATCTGCGGCGGCACCTGGGCCAGCAGGGCGGCCAGCGCGGCGGCGTCGGGGGTTCCGGTGACGGTGGTCATGTCGGCAGCCTCTTCAGACGGTGGTGACGTTGGCCCGCGGGATGTAGTGCAGCAGCCGGCGCTCGGCCCACACCACCGCCGCATAGGCCAGGATGCCGATGAGCGTGAGCGCCACGATGGCCACGAACACGCCGGCCGTGTTGCCCTGCCCTTCGGAATCCACCAGCAGGTAGCCCAGGCCCAGGTTGCCGCCGACCAGCTCGCCCACCGTCACGCCGATGACGGCCAGCGTGGCGGCGATGCGCAGGCCGCTGAACAGCGCCGGCATGGCCGAAGGAAACTCCACCAGGCGGAAGATCTGCAAGCGGCCTGCGTTGAGCGTGCGCACCAGGTTCACCATGTCGGGGTCGACGGTGCGCACGGCCGACAGCACGTTGATCATCACCGGGAAGAAGACGATCAGCACCGCCACCAGGATCTTCGGGTACACGGTATAGCCCAGCCACATCACGAACAGCGGCGCAAAGGCCACCTTGGGCGCGATCTGCAGCGCCAGGATGTAGGGCGACAGGATGGCCTCGGTGCGTGGCGACAGGCCCAGCGCCACGCCGAACATCACGCCCAGCAGCGAGCCGAGGGCAAAGCCCACCACCACTTCCAGCGCGGTGATGGAAAAGTGCTTGAGCAGCTCGCTGCCCTGCCACATGCGGCCGGCCTCCTCCACCACGCGGGTGAACTTGGGCAGCACGAACTCGGGCATGCCGAGCGCACCGGGCGCCCACTGCCACGCGGCCAGGAACACCAGCAGCACGGCCAGGCTGCCCAGCGGCGTCGAGAGGTTGGATCGCATCGCGCTTGGGTCCTGAAGCTCAGCGGGCGACGCCGGTGAACTGGTTGGTGTACAGGTCGGCCAGCGGCTGCGCCTTGGCCACGATGCCTTCGTCGACGTAGAACTTCTGCACCGCGTCCAGTCGCTTCTCGTCCATCTGGCCCAGCACCTTCTGGTTGGCGTAGACGTACTGGTTGTACAGCGCGAACACCCGCTCGATCTGCGCTTCCTTGCCGGCGTAGGCGGGCACCGCCTTCACGTAGGTGGCGGCCGCGGCCTTGGGGTCCTTCATGATGTCCTGCATGCCGCGCAGCGTGGCGCGCACCAGGCGCTTGATCAGCTCGGGGTTCTTCTTGATGACGTCGTCGGAGGCCAGGATGGCCTGCGCCATGCTCTGGAAGTGCTGCTCGCGCGGCAGCAGCTTGACCTTCACGCCTGCGTCCTCGGCATTCACCACCCAGTCGGGCACGCCGGCCATGGCCTCGGACTTCTTCCCCGCGAACAGCTGCCACACGCCGGTGGGGCCGGCCGCCTGGGCCTGCACGTCGGTCTTGGTGAGGCCGGCCTTGCGCAGCGAGCCGAGCAGCGCGTAGTAGGTGGTGTCGGTATAGGCCATGACGGTCATCGTCTTGCCCTTCAGGTCGGCCACCGAGTTGATGCCGCTGCCTTCGTAGGTGCTGATCATCGTCAGCGAGCCGGCGCCCAGCACCGCCACCGCCTTCACCGGCACGCCGTTGGCGCGCACGATGATGGGCGTGTCGCCGATGGCGCCGCCGATCACCGCGTTGCCGGCGCCGATCTGCTTGGCCACGTCCACCCCGCCGCGGGCGGTGACGAAGGTGACCTTGATGTTCTCGTCGGCGTAGTAGCCGTTCTGCTGCGCCAGCATCCAGGGCGCGAAGGCCGGCGAGTTGGGCGGCGCGGGCAGGAGGTAGGTGACTTCCTCGGGCGCGGCCTGGGCAGCCAGCGGCAGCAGCGCGGCGGCGCTGCATGCCAGCACCGAGGCCCGCACGGCGGCCAGCGAACGGGCGAGGACGGAAGTGACGAAGCGGGTCATGGTGTTCCTTGCGTTGGGGGCAGGCGAAGCGGTACAGGCTTCAGGGCGGGTGGCGTTCAATGCAGGGCCCTCTGCTTGCCCACCTTCAGCAGCTCCATCAGGCGGCCCTGCAGCGGGCCGATGGCGGGCAGCTTGCGGCGCTCCAGCGGGTTGTCGCGCAGCGGCAGGTCGACGACGATCTCCTCGATGATGGTGCCGGGGCGCTCGCTCATCACCAGCACGCGGTCCGACAGCGCGATGGCCTCGATCAAGTCGTGGGTGATGAACAACGCCGTCTTCTTCTGCTCGTACAGCGTCTTGGCGAGGTCCTGCTGCAGCACCATCTTGGTCTGCGCGTCCAGCGCGCTGAAGGGCTCGTCCAGCAGCAGCACCTGCGGATCGACCGCCAGCGTGCGGGCCAGCGCAGCGCGCTGGCGCATGCCGCCCGAGAGCTGGTACGGATAGTGGTCGCCGAAGCCCGCGAGGTGGCACTTGGCCAAGAGGTGGTCGGCGGTCTCTCGGCGCCGGGACTTGTCCACGCCGTCGATCTCCATGCCCAGCTCCACGTTCTGGCGGATGGTGCGCCAGGGCATCAGCAGGTCCTTCTGCAGCATGAAGGCCACCTGCCGCACCGGGCCGGTGACGCGCTGGCCGCAGACCTTGACCTCGCCTTCGGTAGGCAGGTACAGGCCCGAGCCCATGTTCAACAACGTGCTCTTGCCGCAGCCCGAGGGACCGATGATGGACACCACCTCGCCGGTGCGAATGGCCAGGCTGAGGTCGGTGACCGCATTGGCCGGATTCGGGTTGCGCGCGGTCGGAAACCGCTTTGCCACGCCGCAGAACTCGATCTCGTACATCGTGAGGCCTGTTGATTCGCCTGTAAAACAGCGATCCATTAATGAAACCAGCCACTACCTTAGTGGATGACTGGCCGGCAACCACCCGGGTTTACCCCAGGTGGCCGGCCGGCATCAGAAGTTGTGGCGCACACCGAGCGCGGTGGTGGCAGCGCGGTCCTGGCCCTTCAGCTTGTCGAACATCACCACGGCATACACGTCGGTGCGCTTGGACAGCTGGTGGTCATAGGCGAGCGTGGTGAAGGACCGCTTGCTGTCGCGCGCACCGGTGGTCTTGGCCTCGCCATAGGACGCCAGCACCTTGCCCACCGCGCCCACCGGCAGCGAGAAGCCGGCCTGCAGCGTGCGGTCGCGGGTGTCGCTGCCGGCGGCCACGGCGCTGCCGGTGCGGGTGTCGTCCTCCTCGATGCGGCCCACCTGGCCGAACACCTTCACCGGCCCGAAGTCGTAGGAAGCGCCCAGCTGCCAGGCGGTTTCCTCGCCGGCGCTGAAGGCGGTCTGCACCTTCTGCGCGGCCAGGCCGACGGCCAGCGCGCCGCCGGCGTACTGCAGGCTGCCGCCCACGTTGGGGCCCTCGCCGGCACCTTCGCCGGCCGACACCAGCACATGGCCGGTAAAGGCGCCCAGCCTGGGCGTGCTGTAGCCCACGGCATTGTTCCAGCCGCTGTCGCCGGCCAGCTTGCCGATGCCACCCTGGTAGATGGTGCGGATGGCGGGCGAGAAGCCGAACGAGTCGAGGAACGGGTTGTACGACAGCGTATTGACGAAAAACGGCGTGCCGATGCGGCCCAGCCGGATCAGGCCGAAGCTGCCGCGCAGGCCGACGTTGGCATTGCGCGACCAGAAGGCGTCGCCGGCAAAGCGCCCGGCCTCGCCACTGTCCATGCGCATGAAGTGCTCCAGCGTCACGATGGCCTGCAGGCCGCCGCCCAGGTCTTCCGTCGCGCGGAAGCCCAGGTAGCTGGTGGCCATGCGGCCGGAGGCCACCTGCTCGGTGCGCTTGCCGCCGCTCTCCTTGAAGCTGCCCACGCTGACGTCGGCCAGGCCGTAGACCTGGGCCGTCTGTGCCTGGGCGCTGCCGAGGCTGCAGGCGGCCAGGGCAGCCAGCGCGGTGGCGCGGAAAAAGGGGCGGGAGGCGATTTGCACGATGAACAACTCCTGAGGGATCGACGGCGGGAACGGCCATGCCATGTCAAAGGCATGTTTCATAGATGAACAACGGATCTATCTATGAAACGGCAGTTTGCACGGAGCGTGCCAGGGGCCGCATGGGGGTTTGTGCGGGTCCGCTGCCCGCGGGCTGTGCGGCGCGCCCCGCATCGGCGCGGCGGCCGCCCCGGGGCTGTGCGTCGGCTTGCGCAACACATTGATGCGGGCCGTCGAATCACTTCTCTCATTGATGCGGATTAGCATGCAGCCGCCCTTCACTTCGGATCGACTGCCATGCCGCTCGCGTTCACCCACTCCCGCCCCATGCTGGCTGCCGCGGCGCTGCTGCTGGCCACCGCCGCCGGCGCGCAGGCGCCCCTGCCGCCGCCTGCTTCCACCACCGGCGCCCGGTACGTGGAGCCTTCCACCACCACGCTGCCGCAGCCCGACGAGCGCGTGGGCTCGCTGCTCACCCGCAGCCTGGGCGACGCGGCCATCGTGCAGAAGCTGGGGCCGCGCACCTGGTGGGCGCACAAGACCTTCTACAACGCACTCTTCTATGTGGGCGACCAGGGCGTGCTGGTGTTCGATGCGCCCCAGTACCGCACCGAGGCCATCCTCAAGGGCATCCGCACGGTGACGGACAAGCCGATCACCGCCATCGTCTACTCCCACTTCCACGCGGACCACATCGCCGACGTGCAGCTGCTGCTCGACGACGCCAGGCGGTCGGGCGTCAAGCCGCGGCTGATCGCCACCACGCAGACGGCCAGCAAGATGAAGCGGCTGGGCAGCACGCTGCCACTGCCCACCGAAACCGTGCGCTGGCCCGACGGCAGCTTCCGCTTCGAGAACTTGCAGGTGCAGGTGCACGGCTTCACCCATGCCTTCCACACCGACGACCATTCGGCCTGGCTGCTGAAGGGCCAGGGCGTGCTGCATGTACCCGACCTGCTCAACGGCGACCAGCTGCCCTTCCTCGGCTTCGCCATCTCGGAAACCGCGGTGAACCTGCCGGCCAACCTGCGGCAGGTGGGCGCCATGAAGTGGGACTGGCTGTCCGGCGGCCACGGCAACGTGGCCACGCAGGCCGACCTGGACCTGTACCTGCGCTACTTCGCCGACCTGCGCGCCGCCCTGAAGAAGGCGTCCCAGGAGATCGACTACTTCGGCTTCGTGGACCCGGCCAAGGCGAACAACCACGCCGAGTTCACCGCCGGCTGGCAGGCCGCGGTGGTGGACGCGGCGGTGGAAGCCCTGCGCCCGCAGTACGGCAGCTTCTATGGCTACATCGCCAACACCCGGGCCAACGCCCGCTTCGTGCTGCAGGTGCTGGACTCCTACCTCTGACGGTAGGCCGCGAACAGGTCGCGCAGCACGGGCGTGTCGGCCGCCACCGGCGGGCCGACCACCGACTGCTCGATCTCCCGCAGGTGGCGCCGCATCTCGGCCGCAGCGGCGGCGCCGCTGCCCTGGCGCAGCACCGCGATCAGCTCCTGGTGCCGATGGGCCACGCAGGCCGGCTGGCCGGCCCGTTCATGCAGCGCCAGCAGCAAGGAGGTAGTGGGCAGCAGCTCGTCCAGCATGCGGACGAACAGCGGGTTGCCGGCCAGCCGCGCCAGCTCCCGATGGAACTCGCCGGAATGGCGGATGGCGGACGACCGGTCGCCGCGCGCCAGCGCCTGCGATTCGGCATCCACCACCGCGGCCAGCCGCTCCAGCGCCGCTTCGTCCAGCCGGCCGGCCAGCCGGCGCATCACCTCACACTCCACCACCCGGCGGGCATCGAACACCTGCGCGGCTTCCGCCGGCCCGGGCTGCGGCACCGTGGCGCCGCGGTGGTGCTGCAGCGCCACCACCCGGTCCTGCGCCAGCCGGTGCAACGCCTGGCGCACCACCGTGCGCGAGACGGCGAAGGACTCGGCCAGTTCCTCCTCGCGCAGCCGGGTGCCCGGCGCCAGCCGGTGCTCCAGGATGGCGGCGTAGATGGCGTCGTAGATGCGCTGGGTGCTGGGCGCGGAGGCCGGCGGCACCGGCGCCTTCATCCGCGGCGCCGGCTTTGCCACAGCCACACCACGGCCAGCGTGACCGCCATCACCGCGAACGACACCACGGTGGTGACGGTGCCCAGCGCATAGATCACCGGCGTGGTGACGGTGGTGGTCAGGCCCTGCAGCTCCAGCGGCAGGGTGTTGAGGTCGCCCATGGCCTGCGACGAGCGCGCGATCTCGTCCCAGCTGAGCGTGAAGCCGAACATGCCCACGCCGACGAGGCTGGGCCCGATCAACGGCAGCACCACGTGCACGAAGCGCTGCCAGGGCGTGGCGCCCAGGTCGCGCGCGGCTTCCTCATATGCCGGGTTGAAGCGGTTGAAGATGGCGAACATGATCAGCAGGCCGAAGGGCAGTGTCCAGGTGAGCTGCGCGCCCAGGCCCGAGGTGAACATGCCCAGCGCGGTGGCGTAGGTCTCGAACAGGCTGGGGAACCACGCCTCCAGCATCGCCTTGATGCCGCCGTCCAGCAGCCGGAACAGCAGGCCAATGCCCAGCGACACGATGATGGACGGCATGATCAGGCTGGCCACCACGGCATAGAACAGCGGCGTGCCGCCCGGCAGCTTCTTGCGGTAGGCCAGCCCCGCCAGCAGCGACAGCGCGACCGTGAGCACCATCACCACCAAGCCCAGCAGCAGCGAGCGGCGGAAGGCGGCGCCGATGTCGATGACGCCGATGCCCTCCCACAGCGTTCGGAACCAGTGCAGCGACCAGCCGCGCATCGGGAAGGTGAGCCCGCCTTCGGGCCCCTGGAAGCTGAGCACGAAGATGGCCAGCATCGGCCCGTACAGGAACAGCACGAACAGCACGAACACGAAGGCCAGCGGCCAGAAGCCGGGCGCGCGCTTGTCTCGGGTGCCGGCCATCACAGCTCCTTGCGCAGGTTCACCAGCCGCATCAGCGCGACGATCATCATCAGCACCACCACCAGCAGGATGACCGCATTGGCCGCCGCCGCCGGAAACTGCAGGTAGCTGGCCTGCACCTGGATGACCTTGCCCACCGAGGCGATCTGCTGGCCGCCCATCACGCCCACGGTGACGAAGTCGCCCATCACCAGCGCGATGACGAAGATGGAACCGATGATCAGCCCGGTGCGGGTGAGCGGCAGCACGACGTGCACCACCGTCTGCCACGGCGTGGCACCGTTGTCGCGCGCGGCCTCGATCAGCGCGCGGTCGATGCGCATCATCGAGTTGAAGATCGGCACGATCATGAACATCGTGTACAGGTGCACGAAGGCCAGGATCACCGCGAAGTCGGAGAACAGCAGCCAATCCAGCGGCTGCTCGATCAGGCCCATGCCCAGCAGCGTCTGGTTGACCAGCCCGTTGCGGCCCAGCAGCGGCACCCACGAGATCATGCGGATGACGTTGCTGGTCCAGAAGGGCACGGTGCAGATGATGAAGAGCACCGTCTGCACCAGCGTGCTCTTCACATGGAAGGCCATGAAGTAGGCCAGCGCGAAGCCCAGCACCGCGGTGACGAGCCACACCACGAAGCTGAACTTGAGCGTGGACCCGTAGGTCTTGAGGGTGACGCACAGGTCGCCCCCGCCGCCCAGGCCGCAGCCCTTGAAGATGTCGGCATAACTCTGCAGCGTGAACGCCGGGATCAGCTCGTAGTCCGTCGCCTGCCAGAAGCTCACCATCACGATGAGCGTCAGCGGCACGACAAAGAACACGAGGAACACCGCCGCCAGCGGCCCGGCCTGCAGCCAGGCCACGAGGTTCTTGCGCGCCGACATCATCGCGGTCTACCTCGGGCTCAAGCAGCTACGAATTCATTCCACTTCTGGACCATGTAGGTGTTCTCGTCCATCAGCGCGTTCCAGCAGGCGATGCCGCCCATGCGCTGTTCGTACGAGCCGCCGTCGCGCTTGCTGCCGGCCTTGGCCAGCAGCTCGCCATTGGGCGCCTTGATGTCCTTTTCGGCGGCCTTGCCTTCCATCCAGTAGGCCCACTCGTAGGGCTCCATCTTGGCCTTGGCCGTCTCCAGCACCGCGCTGTAGTAGCCCTGGCGGTTGAGGTAGGCGCCGGCCCAGCCGTCGAGGAACCAGTTGATGAACTCGTAGGCGCCATCGAGCTTGCGGCCCGACAGCGTGGCCGGCAGCCCGAAGCCGGCCGCCCAGGCCCGATAGCCTTCCTTCAGCGGCTGGAACACGCAGTCGATGCCCTTGGTGCGCACCGCCGTCACGGCCGGGCTCCACATCGACTGGATCACCACCTCGCCCGAGGCCATCAGGTTCACGCTCTCGTTGAAGTCCTTCCACAGGCTGCGGAACTGGCCGGCCTTCTTGGCCTCGATCAGCGTCTTGATCGTCAGGTCGATCTCGGCCTTGGTCATGTTGCCCTTGTCAGGGTACTTGTACAGACCCATCGCCTCCACCACCATCGCCGCGTCCATGATGCCGATGGACGGGATGTTGAGGATGGCGGCCTTGCCCTTGAACTCCGGGTTCAGCAGCTCCTTCCAGCTCTCGATCGGGCGCTTGATCAGGTCGGGCCGGATGCCCAGCGTGTCGGCGTTGTAGGTGGTGGGGATCAGCGACATGAACTGCGTGGGCGCCTTGGCGAACACCTTGCTCTTCTCGCCTTCCAGGTAGATCACCTTCTTCGGCGCCGTGCCCTGGTCGCCCACCGCCTTGCCGGCCACCATGCCGGTGGTGAACAGCGAGGTGATCTTGTCGGCGTTCTTGATCTTCCTGGTGTCGATGCCCTTCAGGTTGCCGGTGGGCACGATCTTCTTCAGCGAGAAGTACTCGGTGTCGATCAGGTCGAACGAGTTGGGCGAGGTGACGGCGCGCTGCGTCACCACGTCGGTGTTGACCGGGATGTACTGGATCTTGATGCCGGTGTCGGCCTCGAACTTCTCGGCGATCTTCTTGTCCTGGTTCACCGCGGTGCCCAGGTAGCGCAGCGTGATCTTCTCCTGCGCCTGCACGAACGGGAAGCCGGTGAGCCCGGTGGCGGCCACGCCCACGCCGGCAGCGGCCTTGAGCAGGCGGCGGCGCGGCAGGCCGGCGGTGGTCGGGTGGTCGGTCGTCATATCGCAGGTCTCCTGAAAGGCAGGGAGTGAAAGCCGGCGTACCGCTGCATGCGGACACCGTGCGGCGGATCTCGTAAAAAGCTCAGCCTTCCAGCACGTGGGCGTCGGCCTCGTGCCAGCTCATGGCCACGCGCTGGCCGGGCTCCAGCGGGTTGGCATGGAATTGCGCATCGGGCACCAGCGCCACCCAGCCTGGGCCGGCGACCGCGTCGTCGGCGGCATCGTGTTCATCCAGCCGCGTGGCCAGGTGCACCTGCACATGGCTGCCCTGGTATTCCACGGCCTTGACGCTGACGGCCATGCCGGGGCCGCCCGTGGGCGCCAGCAGCGTGCGGTCGCTGCGCACCGCCACCGCGCCGGAAGGCGTGTCCACCACGTTGTGCGCACCGATGAAGCGGGCGATGAAGGCGGTGCGCGGCCGCTCGAACACGTCGCGCGCAGTGCCCGACTGCTCGATGCGGCCCTGGTTCATCACCACCACCAGGTCGGCCAGCGCCATGGCCTCTTCCTGCGAGTGGGTGACGTGCACGAAGGTCATGCCCAGCTCACGGTGCCAGCGCTGCAGTTCCGCCCGCATCTTGATGCGCAGGAAGGGATCGAGCGCCGACAGCGGCTCATCCAGCAGCAGCACGCGCGGCTGCGTCATCAGCGCGCGGGCCAGCGCCACGCGCTGCTGCTGGCCGCCCGACAACGCGGCCGGCAGGCGGTGGGCATAGGGCGTCATCGCCACCAGGTCGAGCAGCTCGCGGGCACGCTTCTCGCGCGTCGGCTTGTCCACGCCCTTCATGCGGGCGCTGAAGGCCACGTTGTCGAGCACGCTGAGGTGGGGGAACAGCGCATAGCTCTGGAACATCATCGCGGTGCCGCGCTGCGCCGGCTCCAGGTGCGTGATCTCGCGGCCCGAGAGCAGCACATGGCCTTCGGTCGGCTCCTCATGGCCGGCCACCATGCGCAGCGTGGAGGTCTTGCCACAGCCCGAAGGCCCGAGCAGGCAGCAGTAGCTGCCGCCCTTGATCTTCAGGTCGATGCCGGCCACGGCCACCGCGTCGCCGTAATGCTTGGCCAGCGAAACCAGTTCCAGGTCGGTGCGTTCCATCGTGGGCAGCTTTGTATGCAATGCATGTGCCAATGGCGCGCGTCCGCCGGTGCACCGAAGCGGGCGCGGCACTTGCGGTGCCTTGTGCGGCCTGCACTGACAGGGCGCGCGGCGCCCTCTTTGTATGCAATGCCGCCCCGCCACGCACCACGACCGGTCCTGCCATGAAGCTGCTCGTCATCAACCCCAACACCTCCGCGCCGATGACGGCGCAGATCGCCGCCGCCGCCCGCACGGTGGCCGCGCCGGGCACGGAGATCGTGGCCATGCAGCCCGACTTCGGACCGGCGTCCATCGAGGGCCACTACGACGACGCCTTCGCCGCCGCCGGCGTGGCGCAGCAGGTGCGGCTGCACGGCGCGGCGGTGGACGGCGTGGTCATCGCCTGCTTCGGCGACCCCGGCCTGGACGCCGCGCGGGAGGCCACGGCCGCACCGGTGATCGGCATCGCCGAGGCGGCCTTCCATGCCGCCTCGTTCCTGGCCACGGGTTTCTCGGTGGTGACGACGATGACGCGCACCTGCGTGATCGCCGAGCACCTGCTGCACAAGTACGGCTTCGAGCGGCGCTGCCGGGGCGTGCACGGCACCGACATCCCGGTGCTGGAGCTGGAAGCCGCCGGCACGGCGCTGGTGGCACGCATCGAGGCGGCGGCGCGGCAGGCGTTGTTGCAGGACCGCAGCGGCGCCATCGTGCTGGGCTGCGCCGGCATGGCCGACCTGGCCACGCAGCTGCAGCAGCGCCTGGGCGTGCCGGTGATCGACGGCGTGGGCGCGGCGGTGAAGTTCGCCGAAAGTCTGGCGGCCCTCGGCCTGCACACCAGCAAGGCCGGCGACTACGCCACGCCGCTGCCCAAGACCTATGCAGGCTGGGCGGCGCCGCTGGGCTTCCAGCCATGAAAAAGGCGCCCGGAGGGCGCCTGTCACCACGGGGCCGCAGCGGCGGCCCGCTTGACGTTCAGCGAGCCTGGGTGCCGCGGCGGCGGGCCATCAGACCCACGGCGCCCAGGCCGGCCAGCATCAGCGCATAGGTTTCGGGCTCCGGCACCGGGGTGGCCTGCAGCACGTCCTGGTACGTCGCGTTCGACCACTGTGTCAGCGTGTACTTCTGGGCGAACGGATCGTTGTCCGCACGCACGGTGGTCAGCCAGTCCAGCGCGGTGGTCTTCGCGCCGGCCACGCTGACGAAGGTGAAGTCCGCCACCTCGGTACCACCGGTCAGCTCCCACAGCGCCAGCTGGAAAGCGACGGCGCCTGCTTGCGTCAGGATGGAGGTGTCGAAGAAGCGGTCATACAGCTCCTGCACTTCTGCGGGGCCGCTGAAGGCGCTGGCCACATAGCTGTGGACAGCGCTCGTGGCGCCCTGGCTCTGCTCCACGCAGTAGGCCAGGAACGAGGTGCCGGTGGTCAGGTTCTGGCTTTCGAACAGCCCCGGGCCTTCTGTGCCAGCCGGCGAGATAGCCAGGCCGCCCGCCAGCTTGCCATCGGGCGTGTAGTAGGCGCGGTTGACCGAAAGATCGTCGGCGTGGGCGGCCGAAACGGCCAGCAGGGCTGCGGCGGCAAGGCCGCACAGACGGAAATGACGTTGGTTCATGGGTGGGTTCCTCTCCCTTCGGGTGGTTCGATCCAGTTGCCGGGCGGCGGCCAGCTGCCGCCCGGCTCCCTCCTGCAAGGCCTTGCGGCCTTACGCAACCGCAGCGGTGGCGCTGAGGTCCGCGTTCTTCATCGCGGCAATCACCTGCCGCATCAGTGCTGCGCTGTCGTCGCCGCAGCCGGCCGTGGCCAGGCCGCTGGCGTCCGCGCCGCCGCTGCAGCCGCCGGCAAAGGCACGGTCCAGCAACGCGTCGTCGGCAGACAGCAAGTTGTCCAGCACGGGCAGCGCGGCCGCCTGGGCGGCGGCGGCGTCGTCGGCGTAGACGTTGAAATACACATCCACCATCTCCACCGCGCTGCCGTCCAGGCGGGTGGCGCTGCCGGCTTCGCCCAGCACGTTGCCCAGCTGGTCGATGCTCTGGTCGAGGTAGGCGGTGTTCAGGCTGGCGATGCCGGCTTCGGCCAGCGTGCGCAGCTCGCCGGCGTCGGTGGCGTGGTTGCCATTGGCGTCCTGCCACACCTTGAGCTCGGCAAAGCGGGCATCGGCGCTGTCCACCACGCCGTCGCCGTTGCTGTCGAAGCTGGCCAGCTTGGCAAAACCGACACCGCGCTCGGCGCCGCCGAACAGCTCGCCGATGTCGTCGATGCGGCCATTGCCATCGAGGTCCACCGCCAGGAAGGCGTCACCGCCGGAGATCCAGCCCGACTGCACGGCGTGCCCGGTGCCGAACAGGTCGAAGCTGCCGCCCGCGTCGATCAGCGCGGTGGTCTGGATGCCGTTGCCGTCCAGGTCCAGCACGATCGGGCTGTAGGTGTAGTAGGTGCTGGTATCGCCGATGGACACGGTCTTGGTCGGCTCGCAGAACTCGGTGAAGGCATTGCCGCCGCTGAGCTGCAGCTGGAAGCTCTCCCAGGCGGCTTCCTTGTAGTTGCTGCCCACGAAGTCCAGGTCGGCGTAGACCTTTTCCTTCCAGGCATCGACGTTGAAGGCGGCCGAGGTGGTCTGGCCGGCGCGGATGGTGACCGCGAAGCCCGCGGTGCTGGCCGGCACCCAGTTGCCGGCGAGGTCGCGCACGCTGAAGTCCCAGTTCTGCGCGGCCGGCCCGGTGGCGGTGTTGTAGCGGGTGCCGTAGACGGGGTCGAAGTACTGGTTGGCGAAGAACTGGCCGTTGACTTCGGTGTAGCCACCGCCGGCCGTGATGACCTGATTGGACTGCGGGCCGGTGACCATCTGCGCGCTGCCGTTGACGATGCTCACGAAAACAGTGGTGTCCACCGCCAGCGCACGGTCCAGCTGCAGTGCGTAGCTGGCACTGCTGCCCTCGTAGATGCAGTCGGCGCCCACCAGCGTGACACAGGCCTGCTGGGTCAGGCCGGCGTCGATGGTGAGGTTGTCGTTGCAGTCGGCCAGCGTGAAGGCGGCGCTTTCGTAGGCCACCGACGGCGTGGCCATCAGGCGCACGTTGTCGATGATGCCGCCCACGCTGTCGTCGTCGCCATGCTGCTCGCGGAACGACAGGCGATGCGTGCCGCCGGTGCCGGTGACGTTGAAGCTGTAGGTGCTCAGCGTGGTGCTGGTGGGGTCGATCTGCGCCAGGCGCGTGCCGTTCCACCACACCTCCACGGTGTTGGTCCAGCTGGCATAACCGGCGCGCGCGGCCAGGTCCACCGACAAGGTGTAGCTTTGGCCGGCGGCGGTCTGCACGTCCTGGTACAGGCCGGTGCCGTAGGTCCAGGTGCGGTTGGCGTCCAGCTCGGCCACGAAGCTGCCGGTGGCGCCGTTGACGCCGAAGTTGTACGCGGCCTGCACCTCGATGCTGTCACCCAGGCCGCACCAGCCGGCGGACGACTGCTCGAAGCTGCCGTTGACGATCAGGTTCGGGCCGGCGGCCACGTTCAATGCGCGGAAGTCCGAATCCAGCGCGTCGTTGTTGCCGACGTCGGCGGCGGTGAGCTGGTAGCCGGTCGGCAGGCCGATGGCCACCTTGTAGCTGCCCCAGGCCACGTCGGTGAAGCGGTAGTTGCCTGCGGCGTCGGTGGTGGTGCTGCGCACGGTGTCGTCGCCGGTGCCGAATTGGCCGTCGTGGCCGGCGCCGATGAGCTTCACGGCCACGCCCGCGACGCCGGCTTCGCCCGCGTCCTGCAGGCCGTTGCCGTTGGCGTCCAGCCAGACGCGGTCGCCCACGTCCACCAGGCAGGGCTTGAGGCCGGCGTCCAGGCTGCGGTTGTTCTCGCCGGCGGCCAGCGTCACCAGGGCGCTGGTAGCGGTATTGCCGGTGCCGGACCACAGCACGTCGCTGTCGATGGCGTCGTTGCTGCCCGCATTGGCCAGCGTGAACTCCTGGCCCTGCGGGGCCACCACCTGCACCGCGTACTGGCCGGGCGGCAGGCCGGTGAACAGGTAGGCGCCGGTGGCATCCGTGGTGGTGGTGCCCAGCACCTGGCCGGCCGGGTTCAGCAGCCGCACCGTCACACCGGCGGCGCCGGCCTCGGTGCTGTCCTGCAGGCCGTTGCCATTGGCATCGAACCACACGCGATCGCCCAGGCTGGCCGGGTGGGTCAGCACCAGGCCGGCGTCCAGCGTGAGGTTGTCATTGCAGCTGGCCACGGCGAAGCCCGCTTCGTACACCGTGCTGCTGGTGGTGCCGATCAGGCGCACGTTGTCGATGATGCCGCCGACACAGTCGTCGTCGCCCGCCTGCTCGCGCAGCGCGAGGCCGGTCCAGGCCGCCGGTGCCGGTGACGGTGAAGCTGTAGGTCTTGAGCGCGGTGGAGGTGGGCTCGATGCAGGCGATGCGCACGCCGTTCCACCACACTTCCACCGTGTTGGTGGAGGCGAGCGTGCCGGAGCGCGCCGCGACGTCCAGCGACAGGGTGTAGCTCTGGCCGGCGACGGTCTGCACATCCTGCCCGAGGCCGGTGTTGTTGCTGTAGGTGCGGTTGGCGTCCAGCTCCACCACCCGTGCGCCGGTGGCGCCAGTGACGCCGTAGGAAGCGGCGGTGTTGGTTTCGATGGTGTCGCCCAGGCCCACCCAGCCGGTGGGCTGCGTGCCGCTCAGCAGCTCGAAGCTGCCGTTGGTGATGAGGTTGACGGTGCTGGTCGTGGTGATGGCGCGGAAGTCGGAGTCCAGCGCATCGTTGGTGCCCACGTCGGCGGCGGTGAGTCCGTAACCCGCGGGCAGGCCGCCCAGCGACAGCTTGTACTGGCCCCAGGCCACGCCGTCGAACAGGTACTTGCCGCTGGCGTCGGTGGTGGTGTTGCGCACCACGTCGTCGGCGGTGCCGAAGGCGCCGTCGGCACCGGCGCCGGTCAGCTTGACGGCCACACCCGCGATGCCGCGTTCACCGGCGTCCTGCACGCCGTTGGCATTGGCGTCCCACCAGACGGTGTCGCCCACCTTGACCAGGCACACCTTCACGCCGGCATCCAGCGTGCGGTTGGTCTCGCCGGCCGCCAGGGTCACCAGGCCGCTGGTGCCGGTGTTGGTGCCGGCGCCGTTCCACACCACGTCGCTGTCCAGCGCGTCGTTGGCGCCGGCATTGGCGGTGGTGAACTGGTAGCCGTTGGGCGATGCCACCTGCACCTTGTACTGCCCGGGCAGCAGGCCGGTGAACAGGTACTGGCCGGTCGCATCGGTGGTGGTGGTGGCCACCACCTGGTTGCTGCCGTTCAGCAGGCGCACGGTGACGCCGGCAAAACCCGCCTCGCCGCTGTCCTGCAGGCCGTTGCCGTTGCCGTCCAGCCAGACGCGGTCGCCCAGCGAGGCCAGCACCGGCAGCTTGAAGGTCAGGATGTTGCAGGTGGGGTCGAGGTCGGTTGCGTTGCAGCCGACGGTGCCGCCGTCGTCACGCACCTGGAAGGACAGGCCGACGATGCCGGTCGTGCCCTGGGCCGGCAGGTAGGTCAGGCGGCCGGCGCGGATGTCGCTGGCCAGCACTTCGGTGCCGGGGCTGATGGCCACGCCGTTGAGCAGCATCTGGCCGGTGGCGGGCAGCGCGCTGATGAGCACCGACTTGAACGCGTTGCCGTCAACGTCGGTGAAGCCGAAATTGGCCTCGCTGAGCACGTAGGCGCCGGCACTGGTCAGGGCCACCACGCTGTCGGTGCCGCTGGGGGCGTCGTTCACCGAGTCGATGATGACCTTGAGCGTGAGGTTGATCCGGTCCGCACCGACGTCGACGATGACGCTCAGTGTGTCGAAACTGCCGAAGTAGTTGGGTATGGCGGCGGCGGACACCCGCACTGTGTCGTCGTCCACCTGGCTGAACAGCAGCGTGGGGGCGGGCACGTAGCCGCCCTGGCCATCGGCCACCAGCAGGGTGTCGATGGTCAGCGCGCCGTTGGCTGTGTAGCCCACCTGCGCCAGCAAGGCCGCCACATCGAAGTCCTCGTTGGTGTCCTCGCAGACATTCACCACGGTCGAATAATTGAATACGGTCATCGGGTTCCTCCTGGGGTCATGCGCTGTACGGATCAGGGCGTGTCACCTGCCAGGGGTGCCCAGCCGGCCAAGCGCCGCGGATTGTCAGGATGTTTTGATCATTTTTGAAGTGCGCACTAACAGCCCGTCAAACCCATGACGACCCGACTTGAGGGTTGGAATCGTACGTTTTTGCCGTTTATGCCGTGCCGCCCAGCACATAGGGACGCTGTTTCGTTGGTGCACCGCAACAAAACAAGCTGAAGATGTCGCTTCGGTCAATTTCGCAACTGTTGGAAACAGGCCAGCGAACCCCTAACCCTGGGGGCTGCCGGGCGGTGGTTTTCAACGCGGCAACAACCATTCGGGGGTCGGCTCAGTGCTTCGCTCGGGTATTGCCGAGGGGTCGGCGGTGGCCAGGCCCCACTGCGCGGCCAGGCTGCCGGTGAGCACGCCCAGCCGCAGCTGCGCCTGGGTCAGGCGCAGCCGGGTGTCGGCCGCCCGCTGCTCGGCGTTGAAGCGGCGGTCGCGCTGGTCGATGAGTTGCAGCAGGCTGCGCCGGCCGGCCTGGTACTGCAGCTCGCTGGCCTGCACCACCGCCTCCAGGTGGCCGCGCTGGCGCTCCAGCGCCGGCAGTGCATCGGCCGCCTGCAGCGCCTGCTGGCGCACCACGGCCAGCTCGCCGCGCAGCGCCTGCAGGCTGCGCCAGGCCTCGGCCTCGGCCGCTTCGGCACGCGCCACGTTGTCGTCGCGCCGCGCCGTGGCGGCACCGCCCAGCGGTACCTCGTAGGTCAGCGACAGCGTCCAGCTCCGGCGGTCGCGGCTCGACTCGGTCGGGGCCGTGCGCTCGGAGAGCGTCTTGCGCAGGTCCAGGTCGGCACGCGGCAGGTACTCGGGCGCGATCAGCGGCACACGGGCCTGGGCCGCCGCACGCCGTGCCGCCGCCGCCTGGCTGGCCGCATGGCCTTCCACCGCCAGCGCCCACCAGTCGTCCAGCGCCGTGGCCAGCGCCAGCCCGGTGGGCGCGGCCCAGGGCAACGCCGCCGGCTCCACCGCCTGCACGCCGGGCAGGCCGGTGATGACGGAAAACTGGGCGCGGGCGGCTGCCAGGTCGGCCGCACTGCCCTGCAGCGCCAGTTCGGCGTCGATCAACGCCGACTGCGCCAGTTGCCCATCGGCATCGGCCGACTTGCCGGCCGCCACCTGCCGCGCCACACGCTCGGCCAGGCCGCGCACTTCGGCATGGCGCTGCAGGGCGTGCTGGTGCAGCGCCTGCTGCTTCTGCAGCTCCGCCCACGCTTTGCCCACCCGCTCGCAGGCTTCTTCCAATTCGTGCCGGGCGTCGGCCTGGGCAGCGGCCAGATCGAACTCGGCTGCCGCCAGCGCACTGCGGTCAGCGCCGCCGTTGTAGAGGTTCCAGCGCACAAAACCCTCACTGCGGCGCACATGGCGTTCGACCGGGCTCTGCAGCTCGTCCACCACCTGCCGGCCCTGCCGCGCTTCCACACCCGCTGTGGGGAAAAAGCGGGAGCGCAGCTGGGTCTGCTGGGCACGGGCCGCCACCACGTTGGCGCGGGCGGCACGTAGCGCGCCGTCCTGCAGCAGCGCCTGCTGCAGCGCCACGGAGAACGTGAGCGGGCTGGCCGGCGCCGCTTCGACAGGCGCCGCCACGGCGGGCGTCGGCTGGGCGGGCGTGTGGTCGGCGGCATCGGCAGCCGACGCCGGCCCCACCGCCGGCAGCGCCAGGCCGGCGGCCAGCAGCGTAGAAGACATCCAGGCATGCCAGCTCATCACCGCTCCTGCATCGCTGAATCCAGCGTCTTCAGCACCGGCTTCAGCAGGTACTGCATCACCGTGCGGCGGCCGGTGAGGATGCTGGCTTCCACCGGCATGCCGGGGCCAATGGCCAGCTGCCGGCCGTGGTGCGTGAGGTGGTCGCGCGCGGTCTGCAGCTGCACCTCGAAGTAGGGTTGCTTGTCCTGCTCGTCCAGCAGCGCGTCGGCACCCACCCGCTGCACGGTGGCGTCCAGCGTGCCGTAGATGGAGCTGTCGAACGAGGTGACCCGCAGCGTGGCCTGCTGGCCCGCATGCAGGAAGCCGATGTCGGCCGGCTTGACGCGCACCGTGACGGTGAGCGTCTTGTCGCGCGGCACGATTTCCAGGATGGCCGCGCCCGGCGCCGCCACGCCGCCCACGGTGTTGACCAGCACCCGGTTGACCACGCCGTCCATCGGCGAGCTGAGCACCCGACGGGCGAGCTTGTCCTCCCGCCCGCGCACGGTGGCCACCATCGCCTGCAGCTTGCCTTCGATCTCGGTGCGCTGGGCGCCCCACTGCGCACGCAACCGGGCCGACTGCTCGGCCGCCTGCGCACGTGCCTCCGCCAGGCCGGCGGCCAGCCGCGGCAGCGACTGGCGCAGCGCGCTCAGCTCGGCCTGCTGCTGCAGGAAGCGCTGCTGCGCCACCAGCAGGTCGGCCCGGGCGCCGGCGCCCTCGCGGCCCAGCCGCTCCTCGATCTGCAAGGCTTCGCGGGCCGAGGCGACCAGCGGCTCCAGCACCGGAATGCGGCCTTCGGCCTCGGCCAGTTCGGCAGCGCGGCGGCGCACCGCCTCGGCCGCGGCACTGGCATTGGCGTCGAACTCGTGCCGCGCCGATTCCCACAGCCGGCGCTCCTCGCGCACCAGCGCCGGGGCATCGGCTTCCAGCGTGCCGAAGCTGGGCGCGCGGCCATCCAGCAGCGCCTGCACGCGGATGCGGGCGGCCTGCAACGCCCGCAGCGATTCGCGGCTCTCGCCCACCTCCACCTCGGCCTGCACCTCGTCCAGCTCCACCAGCGGCTGGCCCTTGTGCACGCTGTCACCGGCGCGCACGTTCAGCGCCCGCACGATGCCGCCTTCCAGGCTTTGCACCTCCTGCAGCCGGCTGGGCGCCAGCACGGTGCCGCGCGCATTCACCGCCACGTCCACCTGCGCCCAGGTGGCCCAGGCCAGCACCACCAGGCCGAACAGGGCGAGCATCGCCACCATCACCAGCACAAGCCGGCGCGGGCCGGCGTCCAGGTCGGCCGCGGCGGCGTCGGCGGCTCCGAACAGGCCGGCGCTCACGATGCGCCCCCCGTCTGGCTGGCCGGAGCCGGCGGCTGGGCCAGCGCTCGCAGCACCTCGTCGCGCGGGCCGTCGGCAACCACGCGGCCGCGGTCCAGCACCACCAGGCGGTCGACCAGCGGCAGCATCGCCATGCGGTGGGTGACCAGCAGCAGCGTGCAGCCCTGCAGCGCCCGCAGCTCGCGGATCAGCCGCTGCTCGGTGGCCGGGTCCATCATGCTGCTGGGCTCGTCCAGCAGCAGCAGCCGGGGCCCGCCCAGCAACGCACGGGCGATGGCCACCGCCTGGCGCTGCCCGCCGGACAGCAGCTCGCCGCGTTCACCCACGGGCGTGGCCAGGCCGGAAGGCAGCTGCGACAGCGTCTCCTCCAGGCAGGCGCTGCGCGCGGCGGCCAGCAGCGCGGCGTCGCCGCCTTCGGTGCGGCCCAGCTCGATGTTGTCGCGGATGCTGCCGTGGAACAGCGTCACGTCCTGCGGCACGTAGCCCACCTGCCTGCGCAGGCTTTGCGCATCCAGCTGGGTGGTGGCCAGGTCGTCCAGCAGCACGGTGCCGCTGGCCGGCGCATAGAGGTTCATCAGCAGCCGCAGCAGCGTGCTCTTGCCCGAGCCCAGCTTGCCGATGAAGCCGACCCGCTCGCCCGGGCGGATGCGCAGGTTCAAGCCATCCAGCAGCGGCGGCCGGTTGGGATAGGCGAAGGACACGTCGCGGAACTCGATGCGGCCCGACAGCGGCGGCGCCTGCAGCGTGGCCTGCTCGTCGTCGGTGGGCGCATTCATCACCTGCTCCAGCGCCGTCATCGACAGCCGGGTCTGCTGCCAGCGCAGCACCAGCGAGGCGATCTGCGAAGCCGGCGCCATCGCACGGCCGGCCAGCAGCGTGACGCCGATCAGCTGCCCGGTGGTCAGCGCCTGCTCGCCGATGAGCACGGCGCCGATGGCCACCAGCAGCACGTTGCTCAGCGTGAGCATCGACGCCGCGGCATAACCGCCGAAGGCCACCAGCTCACGCGTCTGCAGCCCGTGCTGGGCAATGGCCACGGTGAGCTGCTCCCAGCGGCGGCGGCTCCAGGCGGAGGCGCCCAGGGCCTTCAGGGTGTCGAGTGCATTCATGCTCTCGAACAGGTGCGCGGTGCGCTGCGCGCTCTGCTGCGACGAGGCCGACACGCTGCGCATCAGCGGACGCTGCAGCGCCCAGGCCACCAGCAGCATCAGCGGAATGACCAGTAGCGGCACCGCCACCAGCCAGCCGCCGATGAGCGCGATCATGCCCAGGAACAGCAGCATGAACGGCAGGTCGCCCAGCACGGTGAGCGTGCCGGAGGCGAAGAACTCGCGCACCGATTCGAAGTCGCGCACCACGTTGGCCAGCACGCCGCCCGAGGCCGGCCGCCGCGCCGCCCGCAGCTGCAGGCAGCGCGCGAAGATGGCCGAGGACAGCGCCACGTCCATCCGGCGGGCAGCGCTTTCCAGCAGCGCACCGCGCAGCACCTTCATCGCCAGCTCGAAGCCCACCAGCAGCACCGCCGCCACGGTGAGCACCCACAGGCTGCCCAGCGCATTGTTGGGTACCACGCGGTCGTACACCGCCATGGTGTAGAACGGGATCAGCGCCCCGATGAGGTTGAGGCCGAGCGTGCCCACCAGCGCCCAGCCGAAGATCCAGCGGTTGCGGCCGAACACATCCCAGAACCAGCGCCGGGCCTGCGGCAGCGTGTACAGCAGGCTGCGCTGGTCGAAGAACAGGGCGGCACGCACCGCCTGCCAGCGTGCGCCGGGGCATGCGGCCTCGATCTCGGCCAGTGACATCCAGCGGGTGCCGGCGACGCCGGGCGCATGCACCTCGAAGCGCGCGGCCTCGCCCTGCCCGGTTCCTTGCGCATGCAGCACCACCAGTGCGGCGCCGCCCTCGCCGCACAGCAGCGCCGGCAGCATGGTGGCGCGCACATCGGCGCCTGCCGGCAAGGGCGACAGCACCAGCCCGGCGCGTGCGCACCAGCCGGCCAGTGCCTCGGTGGCATCGGCCTGCAGGTGGCCATCGGCCAGCAGCGCTTCACGCTGCACCGGGGCGCCGAAGAAGCGCGCCAGAAACAGCACGGCGTCCAGCAGCCGGTGGTCTGCCAGCGGCGTACCGGTGGCCGCCGCATCGGGCACGGCGAGGGAAATGTCACTGCTCATGGTCCACGCTCGGTGGTGAGGGGGCAGCGCGGCGCGCTGCCACCCGGGGGCCCGGCCCGGCAACCCGGGCCGGCGGTACGTCGACAACAGCCGGCCGGTCAGCCCACGCTGGCCAGCAAGCCGCTCTCGGCCAGGCGCATCGAGGCGATGAGCTGGCGCGTGGCCTCGCCGGCTTCGGCCCAGGCCTCGCAACCCGCAGCCTCGGCGCCGGCCGCGGCGGCCGGCTCGCCGATGCCGCACAGGGCCGCGTCCAGCAGGGTGTCGTCCGCCGACAGCAGCGTGTCCAGCGCAGGTGCGCCGGCCGCGATGGCCAGGCCTTCGGCCGTGTCCGGTGCCACGTTGAAGTACACGTCCACCATCTCGATGGAAGAGCCATCGGTGCGGGTGGCGGTGCTGGCCTCGCCCAGCAGGTTGCCCCACTGCTCGACGGCCTGGTCCACGTAGGCGGTGTTCAGGCTGGCGATGCCGGCCTCGGCCAGCGTGCGCAGCTCGCGGGCGTCGGTGGCATGGTTGCCGTCCGCGTCCTGCCACAGCAGCAGCTGCGAGAAGGCCGTGTCCTGCGCATCCACCAGGCCGTCGGCATTGCTGTCGAAGCTGGCCAGCTTGGCGAAACCCTGCCCCTTGGTGCCGCCGAACAACTCGCTGATGTCGTCGATGCAGCCGTTGCCGTTGACGTCCACCGCCAGGAAGGCGTCACCCGACGAGATCCAGCCGGAATGCAGCGCACGGCCGGTGCCCAGCAGGTCGAAGGTGCCGGTGGACTCGGCCAGCAGCGTGGTCTGGATGCCGTTGCCGTCCATGTCCAAGACGATGGGGCTGTAGCGGTAATAGCTCGACGTGTCGGTGATGCACACCGACAGCGCCGGCTCGCAGACTTCCACCGCACCGGTGTTCACGCCGGTCAGGTTGAGCTGGAACCACTCGACGGCGGCCTCCTGGTAGTCGGTGCGGCCGACGTTGCACCAGTCGTCGAAGCCGTAGCCGCCGTACAGGAAGTCGCCATCGACGTACACCTTCTCGCGCCAGGCTTCGACGCTGAAGGCGGCCGACATGGTCTGGCCCGCCTTGACCGTCACGTAGAAGCCGCCCGCAACACCGGCGATGGCACCTGCCGGGTTGTACAGGGCGTAGTCCCAGCTCATGTCGGCCGGCCCGGTGGCGGTGCACAGGTTGCCGTATTCGTCGAAATACTGGTTGTGGTAGTACTGCTTGTAGTGGTGGTAGCCGCCCGCGTCGGTGCCACCGCCGGCGGCGATGCGCTGGTCGCCGGCCCAGCCCAGCGTGCGGCCGGCGGTGCCGCCGGCGGCACTGACGTAGTACACCGTGTCGTAGGCCATCGCGGTGTTCAGCTGCACGCGGTAGCTGCCGACCGAGCCTTCGTGGAGCTGGCTGTCGCCCACCAGGCTGGCGCACGGCGGGGGGATCAAGCCGGCGTCGATGTCGGTGCGGACCTGGCCCAGGCCCAGGGTGAACACGGCGGTGTTGCCTTGGGCGTCGATGTCGGAATCGAGCGTGTCGCTGGTGTTGCCGTTGGCATTGGCGACGGTCACCTCGTAGCCCGGGCGGCTGAAGTTCAGCGTGTACTGGCCTGCGGCCAGTTCGGTGAAGGCATAGCTGCCGTCCGCGCCGCTGACCGTGGTGGCCGAGACATCGTCGGCGGTGCCGAAGACGTTGTCGAAGCCCGCGCCACGCAGCACCACGGTCACGCCCTCCTGACCCGCCTCGCCGGCATCCTGCAGGCCGTTGCGGTTGCTGTCCGCCCACACGCGGTCGCCGACCGAGGCGGTCTTGATCTGCTGCAGGCCGATGTCCACGCTGTGGTCGGCCACGCCGGGGCGCAGGGTGAAGGTGGCCACACCGGCGCTGTTGGCGTCGGAGTCGAGGAGGTCGTCACCGGCATTGGCCAGCGTCGCCTTGAAGCCGGCGGCCTGCACCTGCACCCGGTAGCTGCCGGATTCCAGCGTGTCGAAGCGGTAGGCGCCGCTGGCGTCGGTGGTGGTGGTGCGGATCACGTCATCGGCCGTGCCCAGCACGCCGTCGGCGCCGCGGGCGGTCAGCCTGACCTGCAGGCCGGCCAGCCCGACCTCGCCCGCGTCCTGCAGGCCGTTGCCATTGGCATCCAGCCACACCCGGTCGCCGACGCTGCTGCCCGGCACCTCATTGAAGCCGGCGGACACATTGGCCGCCGTGGCCCCGGTGCCTACGGTGAACACGCCGGTGGTGCCGGTGGTGGTGTCCACGTCGGAGTCCCGGTCGTCCTGCGTGTTGCCCAGCGCGTCGCGCTGCGTGTAGACGAAGCTGTTGGGCGCCGCCACGGTGACGGTGTGGGCGCCAGCGGCCAGGCCGGTGAAGCTGTAGCTGCCGTCGGCCCGGGTGGTGGTGCTGCGCAGCACGTCGTCGGCGGTGCCGAACACACCATCCCAGCCGGCGCCCTTCAGCGTGACCTGCACGCCGGCCAATCCGCCTTCGCCGGCATCGCTCAGGCCGTTGCCGTTGCGGTCGCTCCAGGCCTGGCCGGAGACGACCGAGGTCTTGACCTGCTGCAGGCCTGCATCCACGCCGCCCGCCTGGCCCGGCGCCAGGGTGACCGTGGCCGCGCCGGTGGCATCCACGTCCGAGTCGATGGCGTCGTTGCCGGCGTTGACCCTCGTGAACTGCAGCCCGGTGGGCGCGGTGAAGGTGGTGGTGTAGGTGCCGCTCTTGAGCCCGCTGATCAGGTAGGCGCCATCGGCATTGGTGATGGTGGTGCGCACCACGTCGTCGGCCGTGCCGAGCATGCCGTCGGCACCGGCGCCGGTCAGGCGCACCTGCACGCCGGCCACGCCCACCTCGCCAGCATCCTGCAGGCCGTTGCCGTTGGCATCGAGCCAGACACGGTCGCCGACGCTGGCGGCGGCGCGCTCGCTCAGGCCTGCCGCGATGTCGGTGCGGGTGGTGGAGCTGCCCAGGGTGAACACATCGGTGCGGCCGGTCGCGGCATTGACGTCGCTGTCGTCGGTGTCGCGGGTGTTGGACAAGGCATCCTTGACCGTGAACTCGTAGGCCGCAGGCGCTTCCACCCCCAGCACGTAGTTGCCGCCCGCCAGGTTTTCGAAGCTGTAGTTGCCGTAACTGTTCGTGGTGGTGACCTGGCTCACGTCGTCGGCCGTGCCGAAGACGCCATCGAAGCCGGCGCCGCTCAGGCGCACCTGCACACCGGGCATGGAGGCTTCGCTGGCGTCGTACAGGCCGTCGCTGTTGAGGTCGTTCCAGACCCTGCCGAACAGCACCGAATCCTTCACCTGCTGGTAGCCCGCATCCACATCGGCGGCCTGGCCGGTGGCCAGGGTGACGTTGGCCACGCCGTAGCCGCTGATGTCGGAGTCGACGTTGTCCGGGGCGGCGTCGGCGCCGGTGATGCGCAGGCCGGCCGGTGTATCGAAGCGCAGCGTGTAGCTGCCGGCGGCCAATTGGTTGAAGCGGTAGGCGCCGTTCGCATCGCTGACGGTGGTGACGGCCACGTCGTCGGCGGTGCCGCTCATGCCGTCCGCACCGGCGCCGCTCAGCTGGATGCGCACACCGGCCACGCCGGCTTCACCCGCGTCCTGACGGCCATTGCCATTGGCGTCCAGCCACACGCGGTCGCCGATGGAGGCGGTGCGGATGGCGGCCAGGCCCGCGTCGACGCTGGTGAGCTTCTGGCCGGCGTTCAGTGAGAAGACATCGGTCTGGCCGGTCACCGCGTTGGCGTCGGAGTCCAGCGCGGCATTGGTGCCTGCACGCTGCGTGGTGTAGGTGAAGCCGGCGGTGGTGCCGAAGCTCAGCGTGTAACGACCGGCGGCCAGCGCCGAGAAGCTGTAGTTGCCGTAGACGTCGGTGGTGGTGCTGGCGGCCACGTCGTCGGCGGTGCCGAAGACGTTGTCCAGGCCGGCGCCGCGCAATTGCACCGACACGCCGGCCATGCCGGCCTCGGTGCTCTGCTGCACGCCGTCGTAGTTGCCGTCGCGCCAGACCTTGTCGCCGATGGAGGCGGTCATCACCTGCTTGTAGCCTGCATCGACCGACACGTTCGTCTGGTTCGCGGCCAGCGTGACAACCTGCGAGATGCCGGTGGTGACGTTGGCGTCGGAGTCGATGCTGTCGTTGGTGCCCACGTCACGCGTGGTGAACACCAGCCCGGCCTGCTTGCCGAACACCACCTGGTAACGGCCCGCCGCCAGCCCATTGAAGCCATAGGCCCCGCTGGCGCCGCTGGTGGTGGTGGCGGTGGTGTCGTCGGCGGTGCCGAACAGGTTGTCCAGGCCCGCGCCCTGCAGCGTGATGGCGATGCCGCCGATGCCCGCCTCGCCGGCATCCTGCAGGCCGTTGCCATTAACGTCGTGCCACACGCGGTCGCCGATATGGCCGGTGTTCAGCGGGCGCAGCCCGGCGTCCACCACGGCGCCCTGGCCGATGCCCAGCGTCACCACGGCGGACTGGCCGCTCGCGTTCACGTCGGAATCCACCGCGTCGTTGCCGCCCACGTCCTGCCCGGTGAAGCCGTAGCCGGCCGGGGCACCGAAGCCCACCTGGTACTGGCCACTGGCCAGGTTGCCCAGGCTGTAGCCGCCGCCCGGCCCGGTGACGGTGGTGGCCACGGTGTCGTCGGCGGTGTTGAACTGGCCGTCCAGGCCGGCGCCGCGCACCGTCACCGTCACGCCGGCCTGCCCGGTCTCGCCGGCGTCGCGCACGCCGTTGCCGTTGGCATCCACCCAGCTGCTGCCGCTGAGGGTGGAGGCCTTGACCGCGCGCACGCCGGCGTCCAGCGTCAGGTTGGTCTGGCCGGCGGTGAGGGTGAACACCTGCGTGCTGCCGTTGCCGTCCACATCGGAATCCAGCGCGTCGTTGCCGCCCAGGTCGCGCCCGGTGAAGACGTATGCGGCGGCCGAACCCACGCTCAGCTGGTAGCGCCCGGCCTGCAGGCCGGTGAACTGGTAGTTGCCGTTGGCATTGGTGACGGTGCTGGCGCTGGTGTCGTCCGCAGTGCCGAAGGTGCCGTCGGCGCCCGCGCCGCGCACGGTCACGGCCACACCGGCCAGGCCCGCCTCGCCCAGGTCCTGCACGCCGTTGCCGTTGGCGTCCAGCCAGACACGGTCACCCAGCACCGCGTTCGGGATGCAGAAGCTGATGTAGTTGGGCGTCGGGTCCAGGTCCACCGAACCATTGCCGGCGGTGCCGCCGTCATCACGCACCTGGAAGCCGAACACCGCGGTGCCCGAGACATTGGCCGGCGGCACATAGGTCAGCAGGCCGGCGCGCACGTCCTCGATGCGCACTTCGGTGCCGGCGGTCACGCGTACGCCGTTCAGGCGCAGCTCGCCTACGGCGGGCGGGTCGCTGATCAGCACGCTCCTGAAGGCATGGCCATCGGCCACGTCGCTGAAGCCGAAGTCGGCTTCCTTCAGCACATAGGGACTGCCGTCGGGCAGGTTGATGCCGCGGTCGGTGCCGGATGGGGCGTCGTTCACCGGGTCGATCACCACCTGCAACTGCATCAGCACGACGGTGGTGCCGTTGTCCACGGCCAGGGTAAACGAGTTGACGCTGCCGAACCAGTCCGCCCAGCCGGTGGCGGAGATGCGCAGCGTGTCGCCGTCCACCATCTGCATCAGCTCGGTGGGCACGGTGACCAGTTGGCCGCTGCGGTCCAGGTAGCTGACGCTGCTGACCACCACCGTGCCGGTCGGCGTGTAGCCGGCCTGCTGCAGCAACGCGGGGATCTCGAACTGCCGGACGGTGTCCTCGTCCAGGTGAACGGCGGTGGCGTACGTGGGGGTGGTCATGCGGGGCTCCTGAAGTTCTTCTGGGCGCCGCATCGGGTGCGCGCCTCAGGCCGTGGTCTGCGGGCGCGGATTCTCAGTGATCAAAACGATGGTTTTGATATATCCAGACAGATTGCTTGGGTGCAGCTGTCACAGCGTGAACATATAAACGTCACTTTTCACGGCCGTTCGTGAAAATTTGCACCCGAAGAAGGCTTGCCAAGGCGGCAGTACGCCACGCAGACACCCCCCGAACGGGGGTGGCACCACCCGTCAATCCCAGGCGGGCAGCACGGCCTGGCGCAGCGGTGCGCGGGCCTGCTCGAAACCGGGCAGCGTGTTGCGCACCACCTGCCAGAAGGCCGGCGAGTGGTTCATCTCGATGAGGTGCGCCAGCTCATGCACCACCACGTAGTCGATGGTGGCTTCGGAAAAGTGGATCAGCCGCCAGTTCAGGCGGATGGCGCCGCTGGCGCTGGCGCTGCCCCAGCGGGTGGCGGCGCTGCTGAGCGACAGCCGCTTGACGGCCACGCCCATGGCCGGCGCGAAGTGCTGGCAGCGCGCCTCGAACACCCGGCGCGCCTGGCGTTGCAGCCAGGACTGCACCGCATCACGCACCTGCGCCGCGCCGGCGGCCGGCGGCAGTCCCAGGCGCAGCTGCATCGGCTGGCCGGCCGCCGCGTCGGCCGCCACCAGCTGGGCGCCGGTGGTGGTCGCGTCCAGCCGCACCTGCACCGGTGCGCCCAGGAAGGGGAACTCGGCCCCGTCGCCCCATTCCACGCGGGCGGCCAGCTGGCGGTGCTGCCGTTCCCGCTGCTCCTGCAGCTTGCGCAGCACCCAGGCCCCCTTGCTGCGCAGCGCGTCCTCGATGTCGCCCATGCGCACCCAGCGCGGCGCGCTGACGGCCAGGCCATCGGTACCCACCACGAAGCCGATGCTGCGCCGGCGCGCGCGTCGCAAGGCATAGGCCACGCGGTGGCCATCCAGCAGCAGCTCGTGCGTGGCTTGCGGGTGGCGGAACTCGGGCGGCTGGGGCGTGGCCGGCGCCGCGCTGGCAGCGGCGCGGTCGAACAGCGCCAACTGCTGCGCCGCTGCCGTGCCGCCGTCGTTCATCGGCCGGCGCTCCGGTAGGCCTCGGGGTCCAGGCGCTGCATCTCGGACTCGATCCAGGCTTCCACCTGGCGCATCAGCTCTTCCGGCTTGCGGCCCTCGGAAGGGATCGGCGTGCCGATGGACACGTCGATCACGCCCGGCCGCAGCACGAAGCTCTTGCGCGGCCAGCAGCGAGCCGAGGTGACGGCGATGGGCACCACCGGCGCGCCGGTGGTCACGGCCAGCCGGGCGGCGCCGCTCTTGTATTCGCCGCGCTGGCCGCGCGGTATGCGCGTGCCCTCGGGAAACATGATGACCCACACCCCGCGCGACAGCAGCTCGCGGCCCTGCGAAGCGACCTTGGCCCAGGCCTGGGTGCGGCGGCCGCGGTCGATGTGGATCATGTCCAGCCGAGCCATCGACCAGCCGAAGAACGGGATGTAGAGCAGCTCCCGCTTGAACACATAGGCCAGCGGATGCGACATCAGCGTGGGGAACGCAAATGTCTCCCAGGTGGACTGGTGCTTGGGGCACAGGATCAGCGGGGCCAGCTTGTCCTCGCCGCTGGGCAGCCGTTCCATGCCCTGCACCCGGTAGTGCACGCCGCAGATGTGCTTGGCGCCCAGGATGCACAGCCGCAGGAAGAACATGCACACGCGGTACACCGGCTCGCCGCGCACGAAGATCGACAGGGTCATCGCGACGATGGCGATGGGGATGACGGTGACCACCATCCACAGGAAGAACAGCGCGGAACGCAGTACAGGCAGCATCAGGCAAGGCCCATCGGGCCGGAGTCGAGGTCGGCGGCGTCGGCGGTGCCGCGCAGCATGTGGTCCGCGAAGCCCGCCAGGTCGGCATGCACGCGGGTTTCGGGGGCCACCGCCAGCCACTCGGCCAGCGAGGCGTCGTCCAGCGCCGCCGCCCGGCCGGAGCGCACCAGGTGCGGCTGGCAGCCGGCGGCATGGGCGGCTTCCAGGTCGCGCGGGTTGTCGCACACCATCGGCACCTCGGCCAGCGGGGCGCCGTAGCGCTGGCCGATCTGCTTCATCAGCCCGGGCAGCGGCTTGCGGCAGTCGCAGTGGTCCTCGGGCACGTGCGGGCAGAAGAACACCGCGTCGATGCGGCCGCCATGCGCGCCCAGCAGCTTCATCATGTGGGCATGCACCGCGTTCAGCGAGGCCATGTCGATCATGCCGCGGCCGATGCCCGACTGGTTGGTGGCCACCACCGCATGCCAGCCGGCATGGTTGAGGCGGGCCACCGCGTCCAGCGCACCGGGAATGGGCGACCACTCCTCGGGCGCCTTCACATGGTCGTCGCGGAAGTGGTTGAGGATGCCGTCGCGGCCGAGGATGATGAGCTTGGGCGGTGTCATGGCCCGCAGTATCGGGACAGCCGCCCGCGCTTGCCAGCCGCCGGCGTCATTGCGCCAGCTTCGACAGGTCGGCCACGCGGTTCATCGCGGCATGCAGCGCCGCCAGCAGCGCCAGCCGGTTGGCGCGCAGCGCGGCATCGTCGGCGTTGACCATCACGCCGTCGAAGAAGGCGTCGACCGGGGCCTTCAGCGCCGCCAGCGCCTGCAGCGAGCCGGTGTAGTCCTGCTGCTCGAACAGGCGGTCGGACTGCGGCTGCACCGCGGCCAGCGCCGCCGCCAGCTGCTGCTCGGCCGGCTCCTTCAGCAGCTCGGCCCGGGTTTCCGTGGGCAGCGCGCCCTCCACCTTCTTGAGGATGTTGCCCACGCGCTTGTTGGCCGCGGCCAGCGAAGCGGCCTCGGGCAGCGCGGCGAAGGCGCGCACCGCCTCCAGCCGGCGCGGCACGTCGCCCAGGCGGGCGGGGGCCAGGGCCAGCACCGCGTCCACCTCCTGGGCGCTGTAGCCCTGGTCGCGCAGGTTCACTGCCAGGCGGTCGGCGAAGAAGCCCAGCAGCGCGGCGCTGGGATCGGTGATCAGCGCGCCGAAGGCCGGCACCGCCGCCTTCAGCAGCTCGGGCAGGTCCAGCGGCAGGTTCTTCTCGACCAGGATGCGGATCACGCCCAGCGCATGGCGGCGCAGCGCGAACGGGTCCTTGTCGCCGGTGGGCAGCTGGCCGATGCCGAACAGGCCCACCAGCGTCTCGAGCTTGTCGGCCAGCGCCACCACGGTGCCGGTGTGGTTGCGCGGCAGCGCGTCGCCGGCAAAGCGCGGCTTGTAGTGGTCCTCGATGGCGATGGCCACACCGTCGCGCAGGCCCTCGTGGCGGGCGTAGTAGCCGCCCATGATGCCCTGCAGCTCGGGGAACTCGCCCACCATGTCGGTCAGCAGGTCGGTCTTGGCCAGCAGCGCGGCCTGGTCGGCCTTGTGGCCCAGCATCTGCAGCTCGTCGTGCGACTGCACCGAAGCCGGCTGGTGATCGCCCAGCTGGTGGACGATGGCGCGGGCGATGAAGCGCACGCGCTCGGTCCGATCACCCTGGCTGCCCAGCTTGCCGTGGTACACCACCTTGCCCAGGCCTTCGACCCGGCTGGCCAGCGTCTTCTTGCGGTCCTGGTCGAAGAAGAACTTGGCGTCGGCCAGCCGCGGGCGCACCACGCGCTCGTTGCCCTGGATCACCGCGCTGGCGTCATCGGGGCGGATGTTGCTCACCACCAGGAACCGGTTGGTCAGCTTGCCCTGCGCGTCGAGCAGCGGGAAGTACTTCTGGTTGGCCTTCATCGTGAGGATGAGGCACTCCTGCGGCACGTCGAGGAACTCGGGCTCGAAGCGGCATACCAGCACGTTGGGCCGCTCCACCAGCGCGGTCACCTCGTCCAGCAGCGCCTCGTCGTCGATAGGCGTCAGGCCCTCGCGGCCGGCGGCGGCCTGCAGCTGGCGCAGCAGCTCGGCGCGGCGGGCGTCGAAGCTGGCGATGACCGCGCCGTCGCGCAGCAGCGCGTCGGCATAGGCGTCGGCATCCGGCAGCTCGATGACCGGCAGCGCCGCCTCGAAGCGGTGGCCCTGCGTGCTGCGGCCGGCCTGCAGGCCCAGCGTGGCGATCGGCACCACCTGGCTGCCGTGCAGCGCCACCAGGCCGTGCGCCGGGCGCACGAACTTCACGTTCTGCCAGCCGTCGGCCAGCTGGTAGGTCATCACCTTGGGGATGGGCAGGCGGGCCAGCGCCTCGTCGAAGGCCTTCTGCAGGCCTTCGGCCAGCGCGACGCCGGGCACCACGGTGTCCAGGAACAAGGCCTCGGCCTTGCCGTCGACCCGCCGCTGCAGCGAAGGCACGGCCGACGCATCGGCGCCTACCGCAGCCAGCTTCTTCAGCAGCGCCGGCGTGGGCTGGCCATCGGCCGTCAGCGCCACGGCCACCGGCATCAGCTTCTGCTGCACCGGCTTGTCGGCCGCTTGCGCGGCGACGCCGGTGACGTGCACCGCCAGCCGGCGCGGCGAGGCGTAGGGCGTCACCACCGCATCGGCGCCGGCCAGGCCCTGCACGCGCAGCGAATCGGCCAGCGTGCCGGCAAAGCTCTCGCCCAGCTTCTTCAGCGCCTTGGGCGGCAGTTCCTCGACGAACAGCTCCACCAGCAGGTTCTTCACGTCGGCGCCCATCACGCGGCCTTCTTCTGTGCTTGTTGTTCGATCTGCGCGATGACCTCGTCGGCCCACTCGCGCGGCGCCATCGGGAAGCCCATGCGCGCCCGGCTGGCCAGGTAGCTGGCCGCCACCGCCCGCGCCAGGTTGCGGATGCGGCCGATGTAGGCGGCGCGCTCGGTCACGCTGATGGCGCCGCGGGCGTCCAGCAGGTTGAAGGTGTGCGCGGCCTTGAGCACCTGTTCATAAGCCGGCAGCGCCAGCTGCTGCGTCATCAGGTGCTGAGCATTGCCCTCGTGCGCGCCGAAGGCCTGCAGCAGGAACTCGACGTTGCTGTGCTCGAAGTTGTAGGTGCTCTGCTCCACCTCGTTCTGGTGGAACACGTCGCCGTAGCTGATGCCGGGCGCGTACACCAGGTCGTACACGTTCTCCACGCCCTGCAGGTACATCGCCAGCCGTTCCAGGCCGTAGGTGATCTCGCCGGTGATGGGCCGGCAGTCGATGCCGCCCACCTGCTGGAAGTAGGTGAACTGAGTCACCTCCATGCCGTTGAGCCAGACCTCCCAGCCCAGGCCCCAGGCGCCCAGCGTGGGGTTCTCCCAGTCGTCCTCGACGAAGCGCACGTCGTTCTTCTTCAGGTCGAAGCCCAGCGCTTCCAGCGAGCCCAGGTACAGCTCCAGGATGTTGGCCGGTGCCGGCTTGAGCACCACCTGGTACTGGTAGTAGTGCTGCAGGCGGTTGGGGTTCTGGCCGTAGCGGCCGTCCTTGGGGCGGCGGCTGGGCTGCACGTAGGCGGCCTTCCAGGGCTCCGGGCCCAGTGCGCGCAGGAAGGTGGCGGTGTGGCTGGTGCCGGCACCCACCTCCATGTCATACGGTTGCAGCAGCGCGCAGCCCTGGGCGTCCCAGTAGCTTTGCAGGCGAAGGATGATCTGCTGGAACGTCAGCGTCGTCATGAGGGTGCTCGGTGCGCGGAAAGGCCGCGAGTTTACGGGGCGGTGGCGCGGCGCCGGCCCAGCGCCGCGGCGGCCAGCACGGCCAGCGCCAGCACCAGCGGCGGCCACAGGCCGAAGCGCGAGGCCCAGCGCACGAAGGGCGTCAGGCCTTCGCGGCCCTCCACCTCCGCCGCCAGCGTGCCGCGGGTGAAGGGCGCCATCTGCGCCAGCACCTGGCCGCGGTGGTCGATCACGGCGGTGGCGCCGGTGTTGGTGGCGCGCAGCATCGGCCGCTGCAGCTCCAGCGTGCGCATGCGCGAGATGTGCAGGTGCTGCTCGATGGCGATGGTGTTGCCGAACCAGCCGATGTTGCTGACGTTGGCGAAGATCGTCGGCGCATCGGCCTCGCTGGCGAAGCGCTGAGCCAGCTCCTCGCCGAACAGGTCCTCGTAGCAGATGTTGGGCGCCACCCGCTCGCCGCGCACGCTGAACGAGGGCGCCGCCAGCGGCCCGCGGTTGAAATCGCCCAGCGGGATGTTCATCAGCTCGGTGAACCAGCGGAAGCCGGTGGGAATGAACTCGCCGAAGGGCACCAGGTGGTGCTTGTCGTAGCGGTAGAAGCCGTCCGTGCTGCCCACCGTCGCGGCCGACACGCCGGCCACCGAATTGGTGTAGCCGGCCTCGTAGCTGCCCAGCGGCAGGCCGATGAGGCCCGCCCGCTGGCCACCGGCAAAGGGCGCGGCGAAGGCCTGCCAGTTCTCCGGCCCGAGCTGCGCCGGCAGCAGCGGAATGGCGGTCTCCGGCGCGATCACCAGGTCGCCGCTCGCGCCGCGCAGCGAGGCCAGCAGCCAGTCCAGCGCCTCGGGCATGCGGTCGGCGGCGAACTTCTCGTCCTGTGCCACGTTGGTCTGTATCAGCGTGACGGCCAGCCGCTGGGTGGGCCGGCTCCAGTCGCGCGCGGCCAGCGGCGCCAGGGCCAGCGCGGCGACCAGTGCCACCAGGCCGCCCAGCCGGCGCGGCGCCGGTCCGCTGCCTGCGGCCAGGCTGGCCAGCAGCGAGGCCGCCAGCGCCGCCACCGCGCCGATGCCATACACCCCCACCCACGGCGCCAGCCCGGCCAGCGGCCCGTCCACCTGCGCATAGCCGGTGGCGATCCAGGGGAAACCGGTGAACAGCACGCCGCGCGCCAGTTCCGCCAGCAGCCAGCAGGCGGCGAACAGCGCCGCATCGGGCAGCGCCCGGCCGCGGCGCAGGCGGGCGAACACCGCCAGCGCCAGGCCCAGGTACAGCGACAGGCCGGCCGACAGCGCCAGCACCGCGGCCACCGCCAGCGCCGCCGGCAGCCCGCCGTAGACATGCAGGCTGATGAACAACCACCAGGTACCGGCCGCCAGCCAGCCGGTGCCGAAGGCCCAGCCCGCCAGCGCCGCGGCGCCCGGCCTCAGCCGCTGTGCGGCGCCGGCCAGCAGCGCCAGCAGCAGCAGCGACGCCCACCAGGCCCCGGTATGCACGAACGGCAGGCTGAACAGCGCCCCGCCGGTGGCCGCCAGCAGCACGGCCGCCGCGCCGCGCAGCGCGGGCGACCGGGAGGCCGCGCCAGTCACCGCGGCCGTCACCGCGGGGCGGCGTCCGGCGCGCGGGTGACCTTGAACCAGCGCACCGCACCGCCACGCGTCAGCATCACCTCGAAGCGCAGGCCGCCCACCTCCACCGCTTCGCCGCGGCGCGGCACCCGGCCCAACTCGTGCGCCACCAGGCCGCCGATGGTGTCGAACTCATCCTCCGGCAGCGTCACCGCGAAGGTTTCGTTCACTTGGTCGATCTCGACATCGCCCGCCACGCGCTGGGCGCCGTCGGCCAGGGTGTAGATGCCGGATTCGGCGTCTTCCTCGTCGAATTCATCCTCGATCTCGCCGACGATCTCCTCCAGCACATCCTCGATCGTCAGCAGGCCGGCCACGTTGCCGAATTCGTCGATGACGATGGCCAGGTGGTTGCGGTTGCTGCGGAAGTCGCGCAGCAGCTCGTTCAGGCCCTTGCTCTCGGGCACGAACACCGGCGGCCGCAGTAGGGTGCGCAGGTTCAGCTCGGGCGCGCGCTGCAGCTTGAGCAGGTCCTTGGCCAGCAGGATGCCGATGATGTTGTCCCGCTCGCCCTCGTACACCGGGAAGCGCGAATGGCCGGTGTCGATCACCTGGGCCAGCAGCTCGTCGTAGTCGGCGTCGATGTCCAGGCGGTCGATGTGGAAGGCGGCCACCATCACGTCGCCCGCGCTCATGTCGGCCATGCGGATCACGCCCTCGAGCATGCCGCGGCTCTGCGGGTCGATGAGTTCACGCTCTTCGGCGTCCGCCAGCGATTCGATCAGTTCGGCCTTGGAGTCGGGGCCGGGCGAAATGAACTCGACGAGGCGATCGAACAGGCTGCGTCGCTCCTGGGCGTCGCGGTCTACCGGTTTGTGCACTGGATGGACATGCGGATCGGAAGCCACAGGATACCGCAAGGCAGAAAATCACATCGGCCCGACTCGTGCTTGACACACCCGCCCACTTGCAGGACAGTCGCCCGCCCCCATTTGAGGCGGTTGTCGTACATCCAGCCACCGAGCGCCTGCCATGTCCAAAGGTCTGATCCCCGCCACCATCCTCACCGGCTTCCTCGGCAGCGGGAAGACCACGCTGCTCAAGCGTGTGCTCACCGAAGCCCACGGCCAGAAGATCGCCGTGATCGAGAACGAGTTCGGTGAAGAGAACATCGACAACGACATCCTCGTGTCCAACGAGGGCGAGCAGATCATCCAGATGAACAACGGCTGCGTCTGCTGCACGATCCGCGAGGACCTGCGCTCCACGCTCGCCGACCTGGCCGAGAAGCGCCGCAAGGGCGAGCTGCAGTTCGACCGCGTGGTGATCGAGACCACCGGCCTGGCCGACCCCGGCCCGGTGGCGCAGACCTTCTTCATGGACGACGAGGTGGCCGAGAGCTACCTGCTCGACTCCGTGCTGACGCTGGTGGATGCCAAGCATGCCGACCAGCAGCTGAACGACCGCCAGGAGGCGCGCCGCCAGATCGGCTTCGCCGACCAGATCTTCATCAGCAAGACCGACCTGGTGGACGAGGCCTCGGCCGACGCGCTGGCCCATCGCATCAAGCACATGAACCCACGCGCGCCGCAGAGCCGGGTGCATTTCGGCGAGGTGTCGCTCGACAGGATCTTCGATCTGAAGGGCTTCAATCTGAATACGAAGCTGGAAATCGACCCTGATTTCCTGACGGCGGACGATGGCCATGCGCACCATCATCACGACCACGATCATGAGCACGGCGAGCACTGCGACCATCCGCACCACCATGCCCATGACGACGATGTGAAGTCGTTCGTGTTCCGCTCCGACCGTGCCTTCAGCCCGACCAAGCTCGAGGATTTCCTCGGCTCCATCGTGCAGGTGTACGGGCCGAAGCTGCTTCGCTACAAGGGAGTGCTGTTCATGAAGGGCAGCGACCGCAAGGTGATCTTCCAGGGCGTGCACCAGCTGATGGGCAGCGACCTGGGCCCGAAGTGGATGCCGGGCGAGAAGCGTCAGAACAAGATGGTCTTCATCGGCATCGACCTGCCGCGCGAGATCCTCGAGCAAGGGCTGTCGCAGTGCCTCGTGTGAAGGACGATTGACCCCCCAGGGGCGTGGCTACAATCCGCGCGCCCCGAGGAGGCGATCCCTCGCACCTCGGCCTGCGCAGCGGATACAAATACCGTGAAGAGGAGTGCGAAGTGAGCAAGACACCGGCCAAGAGCGAGCGCCGCGAGGCCTCCGCCAAGCCCGCGACCCGGGCCAGCAAGGCAGCTGCCGCTGCCCCCGTGGCCGCCCCGCTGCCCAATGACAGCGCCAGCCGCTTCGCAGACCGCTTCGCGCCAGCGAAGCCGCCCGCCCGAACGTATTCAGATCAGGACATGGACACCGTCAAAGCCCCCGTCAAGCACGACCCCAAACTGGCCAATGCCTGGAAGACCAAGAGCGGGCGTGAACTCACCGAGCCGGAGCTGCTGGCGATGCCGGACGATGAGTACATGAACGACAAGCAGCTGGAGTTCTTCCGCGCCCGCCTGGTGGGCCTGAAGGACGACCTGCTGAGCAATGCCGGTGAAACCACCGAGCACCTGCGCGAAGACACCTCCATCGTCCCCGACCCGGCCGACCGCGCCACCATCGAGGAAGAACATGCGCTGGAGCTGCGCACCCGCGACCGCGAGCGCAAGCTGCTGAAGAAGATCTCGCAGTCGCTCGCCCGCATCGATTCCGGCGAATACGGCTTCTGCGACGAGACGGGCGAGCCCATCGGCCTGGGCCGGCTGCTGGCGCGGCCCACCGCCACGCTGTCTCTCGAGGCGCAGCAGCGCCGAGAGATGAAGCAGAAGATGTTCGGCGACTGACCGACCGACCCGAAGGCAGGTTCATGGCGGACCCCAAGGACGAAAGCTTCTTCCGCAAGGTGGTTCGCTTCGTGGCCAATCCGGCCACCGACTGGTCCGACCTCAATTCACGCCAGCCCGAGGACGGCGCGCTCGAGATCGAGCGCTCCGAGCTGAAGGCGATGGTGGAGCGCAAGCGCCGCAACGACTTCGTGCGCAAGCGCGAGTTCGACATGCTGCGCAAGCTGCGCCGCGAGGGCCTGTCGCCCGAGCAGCTGGCCGCCCTGGGCGGCTCGTCGCGGCTCGACGATTCCGACGCGCGGGTGTCCGAGCACCATGCCTCGGCACGGCCGGAAGGCGGCGTCAAGGCGAAGATCGACGAGATCGAGCAGCAGATGGTGGGCAGCGGCCGCATGGGCGCCAGCACCCGCCCCGGCACCGTGGGCGACACCCGTGCCGGACCTCTGTCCGCCCGCACCACGATGCCGGCGGTGATGGACAACCTGCCGCACCCCGGCCGCACCCGCCCCGGCGCGCTGCCGCCGGCCGAGCCGCCGCTGCCCCGCCTGGAACCCGAGCGCCCGGCGGGCGTGCCCAGCCATGCGGTGATGGCCCCGGGCCTGCCGCCGCTGTCCGGCTCACAGCCGGTGCCTGCCGAGTGGCCGCCGCGCACGTCGGTGCCGGCCAGCCCGCCGGCGGCCCACGCTCCCGGCGGCCCGCAGACCGACTTCGGCGGCGCCTTTGCCGTGGAAGTGAGCGAGGCGGTGCACGACCCCGAACTGGACGAGGCCGTCATCGCCTTCGCCAATGCCGACTTCGCGCAGTGCGAGGACTCGCTCGCCCAGCTCACCGGCAGCCAGGGCAGCCGGCTGGAGCATGGCGAGACCTGGCTGGTGCTGTTCGACCTCTACCGTGCCACTGGCCAGCAGAACAAGTTCGAGCAGCTGGCGGTGGAATATGCCCAGCGCTTCGGCTGGTCGGCGCCGCAGTGGTTCTCGATGCCGCGCCTGGTGGCCGAGGCCGCCGCCGCCAACGATCGCCCTGCCACGCTGCGCAGCGCCACGCCCGCCGTCGGCTGGACTGCTCCGGCGCTGCTGGATGCCGAGGCCGTGGTGCGCCTGCGCGCGCAGACGCTGCAGATGCCGCTGCCCTGGGTGTTCGACTGGGCACCGCTGCAGCAGGTGGATGCCGAGGCCGCGGTGCTGCTGTCGGGCATGTTTCGCCAGTGGGCCGAGGAGCCGCTGGACATGCGCTGGCTGGGCGGCGACCGCCTGCTGCAGGTGCTGGCCGAAGCCGCACCCACCGGCGTGCGCGATGCCGACCCGGCCTACTGGGTGGCCCGGCTGGACGCGCTGCGCCTGGCCAACCGCGCCGACCAGTTCGACGAGGTCGCCATCGACTACTGCGTGACCTACGAGGTGTCCCCGCCGTCGTGGGAGCGCGTGCGCTGCAAGCTGCGGCTGCGCAGCAGCGGCCACAGCACCCAGGCGCCGTCGATGTCGCAGGTCAGCGAGGTGTCCACCAGCTTCCTCGAATCGGGCCTGCTGGACGATGCACATGGCGTGCAGATGGCCACGGTGGAGCTGTCGGGCCAGCTGGTGAGCGACATCGGCCCCACGCTGCGGGTGCTGGACCAGCAGCTGGGCAGCGCCGCGGTGGTGACGGTGAACTGCAACCGCCTGATCCGGGTCGACTTCATCGCGGCCGGCGACCTGCTGAACTGGGTGCTCGCCAAGCGCAGCGAGAACCGCGAAGTGGTGTTCGCCGATGCGCACCGCCTGGTGGCGCTGTTCTTCGGTGCCATGGGCATCAACGAGCACGCCCGGGTCAAGGTCCGCAACAACTAGACAGGCGCGTCCCCCCGGCGCGCTTTACCCGGCCGGCGCTTGAATGCCGGCCCCGCAACGCCAGATGCACTCCATGGACTCACAAACCCCGGTGTTTCACGGCACCACCATCGTCAGCGTGCGACGTGGCAACCTGGTCGCGCTCGGCGGCGACGGGCAGGTCACGCTCGGCAACATCGTCGTCAAATCCACCGCCCGCAAGGTGCGCAAGCTCTACCGCGACCAGGTGCTGGCCGGTTTTGCCGGCGCCACGGCAGATGCGTTCACGCTGTTCGAGCGTTTCGAAGCCAAGCTGGAGAAGCACCAGGGCCACCTGGTGCGCGCCGCCATCGAGCTGACCAAGGACTGGCGCACCGACCGCGTGCTGCGCCGCCTGGAAGCCATGCTGGCGGTGGCCGACCGCCAGGCCTCGCTCATCATCACCGGCAACGGCGACGTGCTGGAGCCCGAGAACGGCATCATTTCCATCGGCTCCGGCGGCCCGTATGCACAGGCCGCGGCCAAGGCGCTGCTGGAGCACACCGAACTGCCGCCGCAGGACGTGGTCAAGCAGGCGCTGGTGATCGCCGGCGACCTGTGCATCTACACCAACCAGAGCCACACCATCGAGGTGCTCGGATGAGCATGACCCCGCAAGAGATCGTTTCCGAGCTGGACCGCCACATCGTCGGCCAGGGCAATGCCAAGCGGGCCGTGGCCATCGCGCTGCGCAACCGCTGGCGCCGCCAGCAGGTGGACGAGAAGCTGCGCGCCGAGATCACGCCCAAGAACATCCTGATGATCGGCCCCACCGGCGTGGGCAAGACCGAGATCGCGCGCCGCCTGGCCAGGCTGGCCGACGCGCCCTTCATCAAGGTGGAAGCCACCAAGTTCACCGAGGTGGGCTACGTGGGCAAGGACGTGGACAGCATCATCCGCGACCTGGTGGACATGGCCGTCAAGCAGGAACGCGAACTGCAAGTACGGCGCAAGCGCAGCGCCGCCGAAGACGCGGCGGAGGACCGCATCCTCAACATCCTGGTGCCGCTGGCACGCACGCCGGCCGTGGGCTTCGACACCACCGCCGCCGCGCCGCCGGCCGACAACACCGCGCGGCAGGTGATGCGCAAGCGCCTGCGCGAGGGCACGCTGGACGACAAGGAGATCGAGATCGACCTGGCCGAGGCCAAGCCGCAGCTCGAGATCATGGGTCCGCAGGGCATGGAGGAGATGGCCGAGCAGCTCAAGGGCCTGTTCTCCCAGATGGGCGCGGGCAAGCGCAAGACGCGCAAGGTGAAGATCGGCGAGGCGCGCAAGCTGCTGGTCGACGAGGAAGCGGGCAAGCTGGTCAACGAGGACGACATCAAGACCGCCGCGCTGCACAACGCCGAGCAGAACGGCATCGTCTTCATCGACGAGATCGACAAGGTGGCTTCGCGCAGCGAGCACGGCGGCGGTGCCGAGGTCTCGCGCCAGGGCGTGCAGCGCGACCTGCTGCCGCTGGTCGAAGGCACCACCGTCAACACCAAGTACGGCATGGTGAAGACGGACCACATCCTGTTCATCGCCTCGGGCGCGTTCCACCTCACCAAACCCAGCGACCTGATTCCGGAGCTGCAGGGCCGTTTCCCCATCCGGGTGGAGCTGGGCTCGCTGTCCGTCGACGATTTCGAGGCCATCCTCACCAGCACGCATGCCAGCCTGGTCAAGCAGTACGAGGCCCTGCTGGCGACCGAGGGCGTGAAGCTCGACATCACCGCCGACGGCATCCGCCGCCTGGCGCAGATCGCCTTCGACGTGAACGAGCGCACCGAGAACATCGGCGCGCGGCGCCTGTCCACCGTGATGGAGCGGCTGCTGGACGAGGTGAGCTTCGACGCGCCCAACCGCAGCGGCCAGACCGTCACGCTCGATGGCGCGGCGGTGGACGGCAAGCTGTCGGAGCTGTCGCAGAACGAGGACCTGTCGCGCTACATCCTGTAGCGCGCAGATTGCACCCTACAACGCCAGGCGATGGGACTGCATCACCAGCAGTCCGTCGAAGATCAGGGACTCGACCAGCTCATGGTCGACGTCCAGGTCGGGCGCCACCTTCCAGCCGGCACCTCCGGTCACCAGCACGATGGGCGTCTTGCCCGTGCGGGTGCGCAGGTGCCTGTGCATGCGCTCGATGGCGCCGGTGATGGCGAAGGTGCCGCCGCTCGTGAGCGCGTCGGAGGTATTGGTCGGGAACTCGCGCACCTCGCCGGTGGGCACGCGCAGGCCGGCGGTGCCGCTCTCCAGCGCGCGCAGCATGATGCCGTGGCCCGGCAGGATGATGCCGCCGAGGAAGCGGCCGTCCGGCGTGAGCGCATCCACCGTCACCGCGGTGCCCATCATCACCACCAGCACCGGCCGGTGCGAGCCGCGCGAGCGCATGTGCCAGTGCGCGCCGATCAATGAAGTCCAGCGGTCGGCGCCGAGCCGGCTGGGATGGTCGTAGCCATTGACGATGCCGCCCTCGTGCGCGCCGGGCACCACCCAGCGCGGCGTGAAGTCCCACAGCTCCAGCTGCTCCTCCACGCGGCGGCGCACCGCGTCACCTGCCACGTTGCAGCCCAGCATGCTGGTGGGATGCGGCAGCCTGGCCCATGCGCCCTCGGCCAGCTCGTCGATGGTTTCAAGAAAGGCCGCGCCGTGTTCCAGCAAGGCGGCGCCCGGCGCGGGCGATGCGTACAGCGCCCACTTCAAGCGGGTATTGCCGATGTCGATGGCGAGGAAGCTCATGGCGCAAGGGGAAAGGGACGCGCGATTGTGCCGAATGGTCCGATGCCGCCCGCCTCCGGCAACCCCGGGCTTACGCGGGGGTGGTCTGGCCCGGTGCCTCGGTGGCCGCCTGGCTGTGCTGCAGCCGCCACATGCGGGCATACACGCCGTCCAGCGCCAGCAGCGCCGCATGCGGGCCACGTTCCACCACGCGTCCCTGCTCCATCACGACGATCTCGTGCGCATCCACCACGGTGGACAGCCGGTGCGCGATCACCAGCGCCGTCTTGCCACGCGCGGCGCTTTGCAGCTCGGCCTGGATGGCGCGCTCGTTGGCTGAATCCAGCGCCGAGGTGGCCTCGTCGAAGATCAGGATCGGCGGGTTCTTCAGCAGCGTGCGGGCGATGGCCACGCGCTGCTTCTCGCCGCCGGACAGTTTCAGGCCGCGTTCGCCGACGATGGTGTCGTAGCCCTTGGGCGTGCTGGCGATGAAGTCGTGGATGTGCGCCGCGCGGGCCGCGCCCTCGATCTCGGCCTGCGAGGCCTCCGGCCGGCCGTAGCCGATGTTGTAGGCCACGGTGTCGTTGAACAGCACGGTGTCCTGCGGCACGATGCCGATGGCCGCGCGCAGGCTGGCCTGCGTCACCTGGCGGATGTCCTGCCCGTCGATGGTGATGCGGCCGGCGCCGGCGTCCACGTCGTAGAAGCGGTACAGCAGCCGGGCCAGCGTGCTCTTGCCCGCGCCCGACGGGCCCACCACCGCCACCGTCTTGCCGGGCGGAATCTCGAAGCTCACGTCGTGCAGGATGGGCCGGTGCGCCGCCGCGCCCTGCGGGCCGGCCACGCCGTCGTAGGCGAAGTTCACCTGCTCGAAGCGCACGCGGCCCTCGGTGACCTGCAGCGGCGGCGCGCCGGGCACGTCGGCCACCTCGCGCTCGCGCTCCAGCAGCAGGAACATCTTGTCCAGGTCGGCCAGGCCCTGCTTGATTTCGCGGTAGATCACGCCCAGGAAGTTCAGCGGCACGTACAGCTGGATCATGAAGGCGTTGACCATCACCAGGTCGCCCAGCGTCATGCGGCCGGCCACCACGCCCTCGGTGGCGCGCCACAAGCATGGCGATCAGCGCGGCGGCGATGATGAGCTGCTGCCCGGTGTTGAGCAGCGACAGGGTGCGCTGGCTCTTCACCGCGGCCCGGCGCAGGTTGTTCAGGCTCTCGTCGTAGCGGCGGGCTTCGAACTGCTCGTTGTTGAAGTACTTGACCGTCTCGTAGTTCAGCAGCGAGTCGATGGCCCGGCTGTGCGCCTTGGAGTCCAGCTCGTTCATCTGCTTGCGGAACTGCGTGCGCCATTCGGTCACCGCCACGGTGAAGCCGATGTACAGCAGCAGCGCCACCAGCGTGATGCCGGCGAACCAGGCATCGAACTTGACGCCCAGCAGCGTCAGCACCATCACCATCTCGATCAGCGTGGGCAGGATGCTGTAGAGCGAGTACGAGAACAGCGACTGCACCGCCCGCGTGCCGCGCTCGATGTCGCGCGTCATGCCGCCGGTCTGGCGCTCCAGGTGGAAGCGCAGGCTCAGTGCATGCAGGTGCTGGAACACCTGCAGCGCGATGCTGCGGGTGGTGCCTTCGGTGGCCTTGGCGAACACCAGCTCGCGCAGCTCGGTGAACAGGGAGGTGGACAGCCGCAGCAGCCCGTAGGCCACCAGCAGCCCCACCGGCACCACCAGCATCGACTGCACCGAGCCGGGCTGGATGGACAGCCGGTCCACCAGCTCCTTCAGCAGCAGCGGCACGCCCACGTTGGCCACCTTGGCCAGGATCAGGAACGACAGCGCCAGCCCCACCCGCCAGCGGTACTGCCACAGGTAGGGCAGCAGGCGGGCCAGGGTGCCCCAATCGGAGCGGCGCTGCGTGGGATCGGCAGCGGCCGAAGGCGGCATGTGGGACGAGCTGGCGGCGGCGCGCATCGTGTGAGAATGATTTTTCGAAGAACAGAAGAGCCCGATGATGCCCAACTCCACCGATTCCAGTGCGCCGCCGGCCGCCACGCCCTTGCAGCTGCCCGACGACAAGGAGCTGGTGCTGCGTGTCATCCCGATGCCGGCCGACGTCAACGGCAACGGCGACATCTTCGGCGGCTGGGTGATGGCCCAGGTCGACCTGGCCGGTGCGGTCCTGCCTTCGCGCATTGCCCAGGGCCGGCTGGCCACTGTCGCGGTGAAGGAGTTCGTGTTCAAGCAGCCGGTGCGCGTGGGCGACCTGCTGAGCTTCTATGCCGAGATCGTGCGCATCGGCCACACCAGCATCACCGTGGACGTGGAGGTGTATGCCCAGCGCCTGCGGCCGCAGGAAGAGGTGGTGAAGGTCACCGAGGCCACGCTGACCTACGTGGCCACCGATGCCGAAGGCAAGCCGCGGCCGGTGCCGCGCCCGCCCGCGGCCTGATGGCGGCCTGAGCACCGATGTTCAAGGCCCTGCGAGTGCCGGAACGGCTGTTCCGGCTGGTGATGTGGCTGGTGTCGCTGGCCTTCGCCGGCTTCCTCGTGGGGCTGGGCGGCAACCTGGTGGCCGACTTGCCCAAGGTCGAGACGCAGATCACCGTCGAGGATTTCGTGGCCGACAAGGCCGCGCTGCAGCAAGCCCGCACTGGCCAGCAGCAGCTGGACCGCCGCAGCACCGAGCTGCGGGAGCAGCGCGAGCAGGCCCAGCTGGCGCTGCAGGCCGCCACCAATGCCTACCAGTCGGCCCGCTCGGCCTACGGCAACTGGCTGGCCACCCGCACCGCCACCACCGATCCGCAGCAGGACCCCCAGGTCATCCAGCGCACCCGCGAACTGGACACGCTGAAGACCCGGGAACGCCAGGCCCAGGCCGCGGTGGAGGCATTGGACAAGGCACTGCTGGACACCCGCCAGGCGCGCCTGGCCAGCGAGGCCACGGAAAGCGCGCTGCTGGCCGATGCGCAGGAAGCGTGGCGCAGCGCGATGCGGGCGCAGGAGCTGCGCGTATTCGGCCTGCGGCTCGCGCTCACCTTGCCGCTGCTGCTGATCGCCGGCTGGCTGGTCGCGCGCAAGCGCGGCAGCGACTACTGGCCGTTGATGCGCGGCTTCGTGCTGTTCGCGGCCTTCACCTTCTTCTTCGAGCTGGTGCCCTACCTGCCCAGCTACGGCAGTTACGTGCGCTACGGCGTGGGCGTGCTGCTGACCGGCGTGGCCGGCCATTACCTGGTCAAGGCGATGCGCCGCTACCTGGCGCGCCGGGCGGAGGTGGAGCAGCAGAGCGAGCAGCAGCGCCGCCAGGCCCTGGGCACCGAAGCCGCGCTCAAGCGCCTGGCTGGTGGCGTGTGCCCGGCCTGCGAACGCGCGGTGCTGACCACCGGCGACGTTCAACCCGACTTTTGCGTGCACTGCGGGCTGGGCCTGTTCGACCGCTGCGGCACCTGCAGCACGCGCAAGAACGCGTTCTTCCACTACTGCCCGAAGTGCGGCACGCGGGCCGAGGGCGGGTCGCTGCCGCCAGCGGGGGCGGCGGCAGCCTGATCACACCACCGGCGGCGGCGGTGCGGCCTCGGCCAGCACGCCGAGGAAGTCCTTCCGCCACGCATGCACGTCGTACTCGCGGATGCGCTTGAGCAGCGCGGCATGCCGCTCGCGCCGCTCCGCCAGCGGCATCTGCAGCGCGCGCTGGATGGTCTGGGCGGTGGCGGGGATGTCGTAGGGGTTGACCAGCAGCGCCTCGCGCATCTGCTCGGCGGCACCGGCGAAGCGGGACAGCACCAGCACGCCGGGGTCGTCCTCGTCCTGCATGGCCACGTACTCCTTGGCCACCAGGTTCATGCCGTCGCGCAGCGGCGTGACCAGCGCCACCTTGGCGGCGCGGTACAGGCCGGGCAGGCGCTTGCGGGCCCAGGTGCGGTGCATGTAGCGGATCGGCATCCAGGCCAGCTCGCCGTAGGTGCCGTTGATCTCGCCGGCCAGGCCTTCCAGCTCGTGGCGGATGTCGGCGTAGGCGTCCACGCTTTCACGCGTGGGGCTGGCGATCTGGATCAGCGTGGCGCTGTTGCGGTTCTCGGGGTAGTTGTCCAGCAGCTCGCGGAAGGCGCGCAGCCGGCGCGGCAGGCCCTTGGAATAGTCCAGCCGGTCGATGCCCACCAGCAGCCTTCGGTGCGCGTACTGCTGCTTGAGCGTGGCCTCGGTCTCGCGGGATTCGGCAGACTCGGCCAGGCCCTGGAACTCGTCCACGTCAATGCCGATGGGGAAATCCTGCGCCCGCATCGTGCGGCCGTAGGCGCTGAAGCGGCCGTCGGGCAGGCGCTCGGCATGGGCCTCGCCCACCAGGAAGCGTGCGAAGTGATCGGCGTCCTCATGCGTCTGCAGGCCCACCAGGTCGTAGGCGAAGAAGGAGCGCATCAGCCACTCGTGCCCCGGGATGGCGGCCAGGATGGGCGGTGGCGGCAGCGGGATGTGCAGGAAGAAGCCGATGCGCTGCCTGCAGCCCAGCGAGCGCAGCTCCGAGGCCAGCGGGATCAGGTGGTAGTCGTGCACCCAGATCACGTCGTCGTCGCGCAGCAGCGGCGCCAGCTTGCGCGCGAAGAGGCGGTTGACGCGTTGGTAGCCGGCGAAGAAGCCGCTGCCGAAGTCGGCCAGGTCCAGCCGGTAATGGAAGGCCGGCCACAGCGCCTGGTTGGAGTAGCCGGTGTAGTAGGTGTCGTGGTCCTCGCGGGAGAGGTCGATGGTCACCAGCTCCACATTGCCGGCACGCTGCTGGTGCAGCTCGCCTTCGCCGGAGGCGCCGCCTTCGACGATCTTGCCGCTCCAGCCAAACCACAGGCCGCCGCTGGTGGCCAGCGCATCGCCCAGGGCCACGGCCAGGCCGCCGGCGGCCACCTTGCGCGGGTCGCTCACGCGGTTGGATATCACTACGAGACGGGACACGGTACTTCCTCCTCCAAAGCTTCAGATCCGCGAATCCCACGGCGCCGACAGGCGCACCGCGGCATTCACGATGCCCACCATCGAGTAGGTCTGCGGGAAGTTGCCCCACAGCTCGCCCGTGGCGGGATGGGTGTCCTCGGACAGCAGGCCCAGCGGGTTGCGGCTGGCCAGCAGCGCCTCGAAGATCTCGCGCGCCTGCGCGGTGCGGCCGATGCGGGCCAGTGCATTGATGCGCCAGAAGGCGCAGATGTTGAACGCCGTCTCCGGGCGGCCGAAGTCGTCGGGCGCCTCGTAGCGACGCATGAAGGGGCCGTCGCACAGCGCGGCCTCCAGCGCATCCACCGTCGAGACGAAGCGCGGGTCGGTCGGATCGAGGATGCCCACCTCGGCCATCAGCAGCACGCTGGCGTCCAGCTCATGGCCGCCGAAGGTGGCGGCATACGCCTGGCGCTTGTCGCTCCAGGCATGGCGCAGGATCTTGTCGCGGATGATGTCGGCCCGCTCGTGCCACAGCGCGGCGCGGTCGTGCAGGCCGAACACCACGGCGATCTTGGCCAGCCGGTCGCAGGCGGCCCAGTTCATCAGCACGGAGGAGGTGTGCACCTCGCTGCGCGTGCGCAGCTCCCACATGCCGGCGTCGGGCTGGTCGTGGATGGCGAAGGCGCGCTCGCCCACCGCTTCCATCAGGTTGAATTCCTGCAGCGTGCCGCGGCGCAGCAGCCGCGTGTCGTGAAAGGCCTGGGCCGCGCCCAGCACGATGTTGCCGTACACGTCGAACTGGAAGTGCTCGTACGCCTGGTTGCCCACCCGCACCGGCCGGTGGCCGCGATAGCCCGAGAGATGTGGCAGCTCGCGCTCCACCAGCTCATGCTCCAGCCCGATGCCGTACAACGGCTGCACATGGCCGCCGGCCATGTCGCCGATGGCGTCGCGCAGCCAGCGCAGGTAGTCCTCCATCGTGTCCACTTCGGACAGGCTGTTGAGCGCCCGCACCACGAAGAAGGCGTCGCGGATCCAGCAGAAGCGGTAGTCCCAGTTGCGCTGGCTGCCCGGCGCCTCGGGGATGCTGGTGGTCATCGCGGCGACGATGGCGCCGGTGTCCTCATAGAGGCACATCTTCAGCGTGATGGCGGCGCGGATCACCGCCGATTGCCATTCCAGCGGCACCGCCAGCGCGCGCGCCCAGGCGCGCCAGTAGGCGATGGTGTGCTCCTCCAGCAGCCGGGCCGTTTCCTCGATGGCGGCATGCACCGCCTCGTCGGGGCCCAGGATCATGCTGATCGGCTGCGTGAGCGTGAACGGCGTCTCGTCGATCACGTAGGTGATCGGCGCATTGGTGGTCAGCCGCAGCGTCGATTCGCTGCCGACGTAGCGGATGTGGTCGCTGCCGCGGGTGACCTGCGGCGCCTCGGCGCCATAGTCGCTGCGTGGCCGCAGCACGATGCGCACCCGCGGTGCGCCCTGCAGCGCCCGCACCCGGCGTACCAGCGTCAACGGCCGGAAGGGCCGGCCGTGCAGCATGTAGCGGGGCGCGAAGTCGGTGATCTCCACCGCGCCGCCATCGGCGTCGAACAGCCGGGTGCGCAGCACGCCGGTGTTGTCCTCGTAGGCCTGCTCGCTGCGCGCCTGGCCCTCCAGGCACACCTGCCAGCTGCCGTCGGGCTGCAGGCCCTGGGCCGAATCCAGCAGCGCATGGAACACCGGGTCGCCGTCGTAGCGCGGGTAGCAGCACCAGACGATGCGCGCCTGGTCGTCGATCAGCGCGCTGATCGAGCAATTGCCGATGATGCCGAGGTTCAGCGTGGCCGGTGGTGTCATGCGAGGGGCTGGGGTGGCGGGCTGCCGCCACCCGGCGCGGGCAAACGGCGCACCGCCTCCCCCAGCCACCGCGAGACGGCATCGATGTCTTCCAGCCAATAGCGTGCCTGCGTAGCCCCCGGGCCCACCCGCACGCCGAAGCCGCCGGCCGCCTGCGCGGCGGCGATGCCGTCCTCGTCGGTCACGTCGTCGCCCACGTACACCGGCAGCCGGCCGGTGAAGCGTTCGTCGGCCTGCAGCGCCACCAGCGCCACGCCCTTGGACACCTTGCGCTGCTTGATCTCGTACACGCAGTGGCCGGCCATGATCTGCCAGGTGAGCGCCTGCGGCAGCGCACCCAGCGCCGCCTGCAAGGTGTCGTGGCACAGCTCGCCCAGCAGCGGTCGCGAGCGGTAGTGCAGCGCAAAGCCGCCGGTCTTGGGCTCGAACAGCAGGCCGGGGTGCTGCGCCACCAGCGCCTGCGCCGCGGCCACCAGCGGCGCGGGCGGCTCGGCCGCCTCCACCCGCAGCAGGCCGTCGCTGCCGCGCCGTTCCACCCCGTGCACACCGGCGGCCGGCAGCACCAGCGGTGCCAGGAAGCCGTCGATCTGCGCCACCGGTCGGCCGCTGACCACCGCGACCGCGCCGTCCAGCGCGCCGTGCAGGTGCTGCAGCGTGGGCAGCACCCAGCCGGGCACCTGCACGTCCTGCGGCCGCGGCGCCAGCGGGGCCAGCGTGCCGTCGAAGTCGATGAACAGCGCGGCATGCGGCGGCAGCGGTGGCGGCGCGATGCGCTCGGATTGGGCAGGCGGTGGGGTCTGGTCAGGGGTCATGGCGCGGGCGAAACGGTGGCAGGCACCGCTTCTCCGGGCGATTGACGTGCCCGGAAGGCTTCGTCGCCGTGCGGCACCACTTCCGGCTCCAGCCGCTGGCTGCGCCATTGCGGCAGATGCCGCGGATGGTGGCGCTGGATGAAGGTGAGCAGGCCTTCGCGCACCTCGCAGCGCAGGTCCCAGGCCTTGCCGGAATCGGTGGCGGTGACCAGCACGCGCAACTGCATGGTGCGCTCGCCGGCCTCCGTCACCTGCAGCAGGCACAGCCGGCCGTCCCAGTGCGGCGAGGCCTCGCACAGCCGCTGCGCCTCGGCCCGCAGCGGCGCCGGCGGCATCGCATAGTCCACATGCAGGAACACGGTGCCGATGATCTGCGAGGTGCTGCGCGTCCAGTTCTGGAACGGGTGCTCGATGAACCACTGCAGCGGGATGATGAGCCGCCGCTGGTCCCAGATGGCCAGCACCACGTAGGTGCCGGTGATCTCCTCCACCCGGCCCCATTCGCCTTCCACGATCAGCACGTCGTCGATGCGGATCGGCTGCGCCAGCGCGATCTGCAGCCCGGCGATCATGTTGCTGAACAGCGGCCGCGCCGCGATGCCGACCACCAGGCCCGCCACGCCGGCCGAGGCCAGCAGGCTGGCGCCCAGCTGCCGCGCGCCGGGAAAGGTCATCAGGATCATCGCCAGGCCGGCCAGCATCACCGCCACCATCACGGTGCGGGCGAGCACGCGGGCCTGGGTGTGGATGCGGCGGGCATGCAGGTTGTCCTGCACGTCGGCCGGATAGAGGTCGATGACGCCCAGCGCCACGCCCCGCACCGCGCGCGACAGCAGCCAGGTGATGGCCGCGATCAGCAGCACGCCATTGAGGTGCCGCAGCGAGCCCACCAGCGGCAGCGCATCCGGCGCGCCCTGCCACACCACCTGCAGTGCGGCCAGCGGCAGCACCCATTGCGCCGGCGCATCGATCTGCCGCACGACCGCGGAAGCCACCGGCAGGGAGCGGGTGATCCGCCGCAACACCATCCGGCCCAGCCGGTGCACCGCCAGCGCCGCAATGACCACCACGCTGGCCGCCAGCAGCGGCTGCAGCCAGGGCCGCCACAAGATCGGCAAAAATTCCATCCGACACCCTCCTTTGTTGCAATGCAGCAAGGTGCGACCGGATGGGGTGGCCGGGGTTCCCCGGGTGTTACGCATCGTCGCGCGCGTTCGGCGATGATGCAGTCGGGCGGCCTCGGCTGCAGCGGTCATTCAGGAGAACGGCGATGACGACGATCGAGGCGAACCTGCTGGAAAAGCTCAAGAAGCTGCCGCCCGAGCGGGTGGCCGAGGTCGTCGACTTCGTGGAATTCCTGGCCGCGCGCGAGGAGCGAGCCGCCGCGGCGGCCCGCCTGGCCGAGGGCCTGGCCAAGCTCGACGCCCTGGGTCTCGCGCCCATGTCGGACGACGAGATCGAGGCCGAGATCGCGGCCAGCCGTGAGAGCCGCAGAACCCAGCGCTCAACCGGTTCTTGAGCGGTGCGGATCGTTCTCGATACCAACCTGCTCGTCTGAGGGGTTATCTCGGCAGGACTGCCACGCCGCCTGCTCGATGCAGCACGTGCACGGGTGTTTGAACTCTGCACGAGCGACGTGCTGCTGGCGGAGTTGCTCGACGTGCTCCAACGCGAGAAATTCGCAGCCCGCCTCTGGCAAGCGGGGCTGACACCGCAGGCCATCGTGCGTGACCTGCGACGCTTGTCGGTGGTGGTATCGCCGGTGGCGGTCCCCCGGGTGGTGCCGACCGACGCCGACGACGATCACGTGATCGCCGCGGCAGTGGCGGGTGCGGCGGACCTCATCGCTTCGGGCGACAAGCGGGATCTGCTGCCGCTGGGCAGCCATGCAGGCATCCCCATCCTGACGGCAGCACAGGCGCTGGCCCGGATCGACGCGCAGACCGCGTACTGACGCGGCCGTCGAGTCGCACAGGCTCGATCAGAACTTCGAAAAGTCCGGCTTCCGCTTCTGGAAGAAGGCCTGGAAGGCCTCGGTGGCTTCGGGGCTGCGCAGGCGCTTGCTGAAGAGCTCGGCTTCCACGCTGATGGCTTCCATCACCGCGGCCTGGTTGGCCCGGCGCAGCAGCTGCTTGCTCTCCCGCACCGCGCCGGGCGGCAGGGTGTTGAAGCGCTCGGCGATGCGGCGGGCATGCTTGAGCACCTCGCCGGCCGGCAGCACCGCGTTGGCGATGCCGGCTTCCACCGCCTGCTCGCCGGTGAAGGGGTCGCCCAGCAGCAGCTTCTCGGCGGCGCCGCGCGGGCCCATCAGCTGCGGCACCAGCAGGCTGGAGGCGAACTCGGGCACCAGCCCCAGGCCCACGAAGGGCATGGCCAGGCGCGCGTCGTCGGCCACGTAGACGAAGTCGCAGTGCAGCAGCATCGTGGTGCCGATGCCGATGGCCCCGCCCGTCACCGCGGCGATCACCGGCTTGTCGCAGCCCACCAGCGCCTTCATGAAGCGGAACACCGCCGACTCCTCGCCCGCGGGCGGGCGCTGCATGAAGTCCTCCAGGTCGTTGCCCGAGGTGAAGATGCCCGGCTGGCCGGTGATCAGCACCGCGCGCACCGCGTTGTCGGCCTGTGCGTCGCGCAGCGCCTGCGCCATCGCGTCGTACATCGCCTGCGTCAGCGCGTTCTTCTTCTCGGGCCGTGCGATCTCGATGGTGGCCACGCCGTCGACGATGGCGGTCTTGATGGTCATGCGGTTCTCCTTCAGACGCGTTCGAAGATGCCTGCGGCGCCTGGCCGGTGCCCACGCACATCGTGACCATGCCGTACTTCAGGTTGTGGCGGCGCAGCGCATGCACCACCGTGGCGGCGCGGATGGCACCGGTGGCACCCAGCGGGTGGCCCAGCGCAATGGCGCCGCCCATCGGGTTGACCTTGCTCGCATCCAGCCCCACGCTGCCGATGACGGCCAACGCCTGCGCGGCAAAGGCCTCGTTCAGCTCGATCCAGTCCATCGCATCCAGCGACAGGCCGGCCGACTTCAGCGCCGCGGGAATGGCCTCGATCGGGCCGATGCCCATGATCTCCGGCGGCACGCCCTTGGATGCGAAGCTGACGAAGCGCGCCAGCGGCTGCAGGTTGAACTGCTTGACCGCCTTTTCCGACGCGATGATCAGGCAGCCCGCGCCGTCGCTGGTCTGCGAGCTGTTGCCGGCGGTCACGCTGCCCTTGGCGGCGAACACCGCGCGCAGCTTGGCCAGGCCCTCGATGGAGGTGTCGGGCCGCGGACCTTCGTCCAGCGAGACGGTGCGGGTGCTGGTGCGCACCTCGCCGGTGGCCAGGTCGGGCAGGCGGTCCAGCACCTCCACCGGCACGATCTCGTCGTTGAACTCACCCGCCTGCTGCGCCTTCAGCGCCTTCAGGTGCGACTGCAGCGCGAACTCGTCCTGCCGCTCGCGCGAGACCTTCCACTGCTGCGCCACCTTCTCGGCCGTCAGGCCCATGCCGTAGGCGATGCCGATGTTCTCGTCACGCTCGAAGATGGCCGGGTTGAACGAGGGCTTGTTGCCGCTCATCGGCACCATGCTCATGCTCTCGGCGCCGGCGGCGATCATCACGTCGGCCTCGCCCACGCGGATGCGGTCGGCCGCCATCTGCACCGCGGTCAGGCCCGAGGCGCAGAAGCGGTTGACGGTGACGCCGCCCACCGTGTTGGGCAGGCCGGCCAGCAGCGCGCCGATGCGCGCCACGTTCAGGCCCTGCTCGCCCTCGGGCATCGCGCAGCCGACGATGGCGTCCTCGATGGCCTTGGGGTCGAGGCCCGGCACCTGGGCCATGGCGCCGCGGATGGCGGCCACCAGCAGGTCGTCGGGGCGGGTGTGGCGGAACACGCCGCGGCCCGACTTGCCGATGGGCGTGCGGCTGGCCGCGACGATGTACGCGTCTTGAAGTTGTCGGCTCATGTCGTCGGTCCTCGTTCAGTTGCGGACGGGCTTGCCGGTCTGCAGCATGCCCATGATGCGTTCCTGCGTCTTCGGGTGGTCCAGCAGCGCGCAGAAGTGCTTGCGCTCCAGCGCCATCAGGTATTCCTCGCTGACCATCGCGCCCGCATCCACTTCGCCGCCGCACACCACCTCGGCGATCAGGCTGCCGATGTGGAAGTCGTGCTGGCTGATGAAGCCGCCGTCGCGCATGCCCACCAGCTGCGCCTTGATGGTGGCGATGGCCGAGCGGCCCGCCACCGGAAACAGCTTCTTCATCGGCGCGCGCCAGCCGCTGGCGGCCATCGCCTTGACCTGCTGGCTGGCGACAAACAGCAGCTCGTCCTTGTTCGGCACCACGATGTCGTCTTCCAGCAGCCAGCCCAGCTTGCGGGCCTCCAGCGCGCTGGTGGCCACGCGTGCCGTGGCGGCCGCGGTGAAGCCCTCCTTGGCGAAGGCCAAAATGTCCACGCCCGGTGCCTTCTCGGCCATCTCGGCCGCGCGGCGGGCGATGTAGGCCAGGCCGCCACCGCCCGGGATCAGGCCCACGCCCACTTCCACCAGGCCGACGTAGCTTTCCATCGCGGCCACGCGGCGGGCGCAATGCACCGCCAGCTCGCAGCCGCCGCCCAGCGCCAGGCCACGCACCGCGGCCACCACCGGCACTGCGGCATAGCGGATGCGCAGCATCGCGTCCTGCAGCTTCTTCTCCTCAGGCGCGATGCCCTTGCCGCCACTTTTCATGAAGACCGGCATCAGCGCTTCGAGGTTGGCACCGGCCGAGAACACGTCGTCGGGCGACCAGATCACCAGGCCCTGGTACTTTGCCTCGGCGATCTCCACCGCCTTCAGCAGGCCTTCGGTCACCAGCGGGCTGATCAGGTGCAGCTTGGCGGTGATGCTGGCGATCAGCACCTCGCCATCGAGCGACCAGACGCGGATCTCGTCGTTGCGGAATTCCTCGGTGCCGCTCTTCAGCGCCTCCACCGCGCCGGCGCCCAGCACGGCCTCCGGGAAGTGCTGGCGCTGGTACACCGGCAGCGTGCTGCGCGGCACGAAGCGCGCATGGCGGGCGCTCCAGGAGCCGTCGGGCTGGTGCACGCCGCCCAGGCGCGCCACCGGGCCGTCGGTCACCCACGGCGGCAGCGGCGCATTCGACAGCGTCTTGCCGGCGGCGATGTCCTCGTTGATCCACTCGGCCACCTGCAGCCAGCCGGCGGCCTGCCACAGCTCGAACGGGCCCTGGCTCATGCCGAAGCCCCAGCGCATCGCGAAGTCGATGTCGCGCGCCGAGTCGGCGATGTCGGCCAGGTGCACCGCCACGTAGTGGAAGCTGTCGCGCAGGATGGACCACAGGAACTGCGCCTGCGGGTTCTTCGATTCACGCAGCAGCTTCAGCCGCTCGGCCGCGGGCTTCTTGAGCATGCGGGCCACGATCTCGTCGGCCTTGCCGCCGGCCGGCACATACGTGCCCTGCGCCGCGTCCAGCCGCAGGATGTTCTTGCCTTCCTTCTTGAAGAAGCCGGCGCCGGTCTTCTGGCCCAGCGCGCCCTGCTCGATCAGCTTCGCCAGCACCGGCGGCGTGGCATAGCTGGGGAAGAACGGGTCGTCGGCCAGGTTGTCCTGCAGCGTCTTGATGACGTGGGCCATGGTGTCCAGGCCCACAACGTCGGCGGTGCGGAAGGTGCCCGAGCTGGCGCGGCCGAGCTTCTTGCCGGTCAGGTCGTCCACCACGTCGTAGCCCAGGCCGAACTTCTCGGCCTCGATCATCGTGGCCAGCATGCCGGCGATGCCCACGCGGTTGGCGATGAAGTTGGGCGTGTCGATGGCACGCACCACGCCCTTGCCCAGCGCGCTGGTGACGAAGGTTTCCAGCTGGTCCAGGATCTCGGGCTGCGTGGTGGGCGTGGGAATCAGCTCCACCAGGCTCATGTAGCGCGGCGGGTTGAAGAAGTGGATGCCGCAGAAGCGCGGCTTGATTTCTTCAGGCAACACCTCGCTGAGCTTGGTGATCGACAGGCCCGAGGTGTTCGAAGCGACGATCGCATGCGGCGCCAGGAAGGGCGCGATCTTCTGGTACAGGTCCAGCTTCCAGTCCATGCGCTCGGCGATCGCCTCGATCACCAGGTCGCAGTCGCGCAGCAGCTCGCTGTGTTCCTCGTAGTTGGCCTGCTGGATCATCACCGCGTCTTCCGGCACGCCCAGCGGCGCGGGCTTGAGCTTCTTGAGGTTGTCGACCGCCTTGGTGACGATGCCGTTCTTCGGCCCGGTCTTGGCCGGCAGGTCGAACAGCACCACCGGCACCTTGACGTTGACGAGATGGGCGGCGATCTGCGCGCCCATCACGCCGGCGCCGAGCACGGCCACCTTGCGAACGTTGAATCGGTTCATGAGTCGCTTCTCCGGTTATTCCACGCGCAGCCAGGTCTGCGAACGGCCGAACATCGGCGATCCGATGTAGCCGCGCACCTCCAGCTTCTTGCCGCCTTCGATGGGCTTGAGCAGCGCCTTGTAGGTCTTGCCCTTGTTGGGGTCCAGGATCTCGCCACCGTCCCACACCGTGCCGTCCTTGGCGTTGGCCTTGATGTTGCGCACGATGGCCAGGCCGAGGATCGGCTTGCCCTTGTCGTCACCCTCGCACTTGTCGCACACCGCGTCCTGCTTGGTGGGGTCGAGCAGCTTCTCCACCCGCGCGGTGAACACGCCGCCGTTGTCGGTGATGCGCACCAGCGACTTCTCCTGCTGCGTCTCGTCGTCGATCGTCTTCCACAAGCCGGCCGGCGTGGCCTGGGCCCAGGCCGCTCCGGCGGCGCACAGCAGCGCTGCGATGGCGAATCGTTTCATCGTCCGTCTCCTCAGAACAGGGCTTCGTCCATGGCCATCAACGGCTCCAGGCCGCTGCGGCAGCTGCGGATGAGGCCGGCCGTCTCGGGCAGCAGCTTGGTGAAGTAGAAGCGCGCGGTGTGCAGCTTGGCGGTGTAGAACGGGTCGCCCGAGTCCTTCTTGGCCAGCGCGGCCTTGGCCATGCGGGCCCAGAAGTAGGCGAACACCAGGTGGCCGGTCACGCGCAGGTAATCCACCGCGGCGGCGCCCACCTCGTCGGGGTTGCGCATGGCCTTCATGCCGATCTCGGTGGTGAGCTTGGTCACCTTGTCACCCAGGTCGGCCAGCGGGTTGATGAACTCCTGCATGTCCTCGTTGACGCCCTCTTCTTCCACGAAGGCGGCCACCTTCTTGCCGAAGGCCTTGAGCTTCTTGCCGCCGTCGGCCAGCACCTTGCGGCCCAGCAGGTCCAGCGACTGGATGGTGTTGGTGCCCTCGTAGATCATGTTGATGCGCGAATCACGCACCAGCTGCTCCATGCCCCACTCGGCGATGTAGCCGTGACCGCCGAACACCTGCATGCAGTGCGAAGTGGCGATCCAGGCGTTGTCGGTGATGAACGCCTTGATGATGGGCGTCAGCAGCGCCACCTCGTCGGCCGCGGCTTGCCGCTCGGCTTCATCCTCGCTGGCCAGCTCGATGTCGAGCTGCAGCGAGGTGTAGGCGCCCATGGCGCGGCCGCCTTCGGCATAGGCGCGGGCGGTCAGCAGCATCTTGCGCACGTCGGGGTGCACGATGATCGGGTCCGCCGCCAGCTCGGGCCGCTTGGGGCCCGACAGGGCGCGCATCTGCACCCGGTCCTTGGCATAGGCCACGGCGTTCTGGTAGGCCACCTCGGTCAGACCCAGGCTCTGGTTGCCCACGCCCAGGCGGGCGGCGTTCATCATCACGAACATCGCGGCCAGGCCCTTGTGCGGCTGGCCCACCATCCAGCCGCGCGCGCCTTCCAGCGTGATCTGCGCGGTGGCGTTGCCATGGATGCCCATCTTGTGTTCGAGGCCGGTGCAATACACCGGGTTGCGCTCGCCCAGCGAGCCGTCCTCGTTGGGGATGAACTTGGGCACCACGAACAGCGAGATGCCCTTGCTGCCGGCCGGTGCGTCCGGCAGGCGCGCCAGCACCAGGTGCACGATGTTGGCGGCCAGGTCGTGCTCGCCGGCGGAGATGAAGATCTTGCTGCCGCTGATCCTGTAGCTGCCGTCCTGCTGCGGCTCGGCCTTGCTGCGCAGCAGGCCCAGGTCGGTGCCGCAATGCGGCTCGGTCAGGCACATGGTGCCGGTCCATTCGCCGCTGGTGAGCTTGGGCAGGTAGCGCTGCTGCAGCTCGGGCGAGCCGTGGGCATGCAGCGCCTCATAGGCGCCGTGCGACAGGCCGGGGTACATCGTCCAGGCCTGGTTGGCCGAGTTCAGCATCTCGTACACGCACTGGTTGAGCGTGACCGGCAGGCCCTGGCCGCCGAAGGCCGGGTCGCAGCTCAGCGAAGGCCAGCCGCCTTCCACGTACTGCGCATAGGCTTCCTTGAAGCCGGTGGGCGCCTTCACCTCGTGGGTGGTCTTGTCGAGCACGCAGCCCTCGCGATCACCCGCCTGGTTCAGCGGAAACAGCACCTGCGACGCGAACTTGCCGGCTTCTTCCAGCACCGCGTTGATCGTGTCCGCATCCACCTCGGCATGCTTGGGCAGCGCCTTCAGCGTGCCGGTGGCGTCGAGCAGCTCATGCAGCACGAATTGCATGTCGCGCAGCGGGGGCGTGTATTGGGGCATGGTCGGGTCTCCTCGACAGGTGGCTACGGTTGGACTGGAACGAAACGGAATGCGGGCCCAGGCGGAGTCGCCGCCGCGTGCTTCAACGAGCCGCTGGAGCGTGGGCGCCCGGCTCGGCGTAGAACTGCACGATGCGTTCGAAGGCGTTGCGCGCGCGATCGACCGCACCGGGAATGCGCAGGAACCGGGCGTCGTGGTGCAGCGCCAGGATCAGCCCGTGTACTTCGAAAAGCATCTGCAGTGCATCGGTATCGGCACGCAGGTGGCCGCTGTCGATGGCCAGGCGGATGGCACGCCCCAGCGCTTCCTGCCAGGACCGCACCATGTCCGCCAGCGCATCACGCACCGGGCCCGGGCGGTCGTCGAACTCCACTGCGCCGCTGATGTAGATGCAGCCGGAATCCACCTCCACCGACACGCGGCGCACCCAGTTGGCGAACAGCGCACGCAGGCGCGGCAGGCCGCGCGGCTCGCGGATGGCGGGGTAGAACACCTCTTCCTCGAAGCGGGCGTGGTACTCGCGGATGACGGAGATCTGCAGTTCTTCGCGTGAGCCGAAGTGGGCGAAGACACCCGACTTGCTCATCTGCATGACCTCGGCCAGCACGCCGATGGACAGGCCCTCCAGGCCGGCGCTGGAAGCCAGGCCCAGCGCGGCGTCCAGGATGGCGGCGCGGGTCTGCTGGCCTTTTTGCAGAGGGGGCCGGCCCGCCTTGGCGGCAGCCGGCGGTGCAACGGTGGCGGTGGACTGCAAGGACGACACGGTGCCCAAAAAGAAACGAACGATCGTTCTATTTTGCAGGCATCCACCCCGTTTGGGGCAAGCCCCGCGAGAAATTTTTCTCAGGGGCACGCCGCCACTTCCCTCTTGCGGGGGTTTACTGGCCGTCGGCTTCCAGGCTGTCGGCGTCTTCGGTCTCGTCGGCGTCCGACTGGGCGCGGGCGTCCAGCGTGGTACGCAGCCCGTCGGCCTGCTGCACGAAGCGCTCGGGCGCCACCGGGCGGGCGATGCGCCAGCCCGGCTGCGGCAGCACGCTCATGTACAGCGGCCCGACCAGCGGCTGCTCGTTCTGGTGACGCAGCGTCATGCCCACGGCACCTGCAGCGGTCAGCATGCCCACTGCCATCGCGGTGAGCGTGCGGCGTCGCTGCGGCACCACCAGGGCCGCATGGCGCACCAGCCACCAGACGGTGCCGGCCGCCATCAGCGGCTCAATGACGCGAAACAACCCCGGCCAGGCCAGCGCGGCCGACAGCAGCGGCAGCACGCTGCCCAGCAGCGTGAGGCCGAAGGCGAAGCGCACGGCCACCGCCCAATGCGCCTCGAACTCGAAGCGGTGGCGGAACAGCTTGGACACCGCCGCCCACAGCGCGGCCCACAGCGCCAGCGCCAGCGGCGGCCCGAACACCACCGTCAGCCAGTCGGAGGGGCGGCTGCCCGGGTCCAGCTGCACCCAGTGCTCGGCCAGCAGCATGGCCCACAGCGCCAGCGCCAGGCCCCAGGTGGCCAGCGAGCGGCGGCGGCCGGCGGTGCCGCCCAGCGGCACTTCGGCGGCCAGCACCTCGCCGGGCAGGCGCAGGCGCAGGCGAGTGAGGCCGACCTGCCAGTCCTCGGCGGCCGCCTGCTCCAGCGGCAGGCGTTGCCCGGCCTGCAGCAGCCGACGGCCGACCCGCACGCCGTTGACCGAGGGGCCCGCCTGCAGCTGCAGCTCGCCCTGCTCGTCGGGCTGTATCAGCGCATGGCAGGCGGCGATGTGGGGGTCGTCCAGCACCAGGTCGCATTCCAGCCCGCGGCCGATGCGCACCGGCCAGGCCATCACGTCGAACTGCCGCGGCAGGCGCCCGTCGCGCTCGAAGACCTCGATCAGTGCGACGCGGGCTTGTTCGGCAGCCATGCAAATCCCTTCAGGTAATGGTCGGCCAGGCGCATCGCGTTGTCCCAGCTCACGCCGTGGGCGTCGAAGCGGCCCTGCGCGCCGACGGTGCGCGCGTCCAGCGTGGCGGCCAGCACGCTCATGTCGTACAGGCCCGGCAGCTTGCGGTAGGCCCGCAGGCAGATGACGGAGCGCAGCGGCAGCGCATCAGAGCCTTCCTTCACCTCGCCCTCGTGGCAGGCTGGCGCGGTGAGCTGGCGTGTCTTGCCGCCGAAGCCCTCGTTCTGGAAGCTGCCGCTGTAGCGCTCGGCAAAGCGCAGCGCGCCCAGCGCCCGGCCGTCATAAGCCTCGTGGCGCACGCTGAAGTGGCCGGTGAGCAGGCTGCCGTCGATGTAGATGCGGCTGTCCATCGCGCAGTCGGAGCGCTCGAACTCCAGCCCGCGGCTGCCCGGCGGCGTGCTGCCGCCCCAGCAGCGCATGAAGTCCTCCTGCGGCACCGGGATGGCATAGCGCGCATGGCCGGCCTGGCGCCACGGCTGCGCCATGAAGGCGTCGGTCAGCCGCTGCTGGTGTGCCAGCAGCTGGCGCGCGATCTCGCCTTCCATCGGCTGGGTGACCGGCGGCGCGCCACGGTGCGCCTCGAACAGCGCCTGGGCCGGCGCGGCCGGCACCAGGAAGCTCACCTGCTCGCCGTCGCGGCGGGAGGCCACGTTGACGCCGATGACCCGGCCGCGGTCGTCCAGCGCCGGGCCGCCGCTCATGCCCGAGCTGAGCGAGCCGCCGAAGAAGATGGTGGGCACGAAGCTGCGCTCCACCATGCCGTTGAAGGCGCCCTCCACCACCGCGAAGCCCACGTCCAGCGGATTGCCCAGCGAGAAGATGCGCTCGCCCCGGCCCAGCGGCTGCTGCGCCGGCCGGAACTGCAGCAGCCCGCGCGCGGCCAGCGGCGCGGGCTCCGCCGCCCTCAGCAGCGCCAGGTCGTTGACCACATCCACCGCCAGCAGCTGCAGCGCGCCGCGCTGGCCGTCGTCGGTGCTGTACACCAGCCGGTAGCGCTGTGGCTGCATGGCCATCATGCTGACCACGTGGTAGTTGGTGATGAAGTGGCCCTCGGTGCTCACCAGGAAGCCAGAGCCCACGGAGGCCTGGCTGTCCTGCGAGCGCAGCAGCGTGCGCACCTGCACCAGCCGCTGGCGGGCACTGTCGTACACCCGCTGGCCGCCGGCCGAGGGCGGCGACACGGCCGAAGCGGCCGGCGCGGCCGGCAAGGCACCGGCCGGCGGGCCGGGCTGGGCTGGCGCACCCAGGGAAAACGCCGTCAGCGCCGCGGCCAGGGCAGCGCGTTGTGATGCATGCATCCGTGCATTCTCGTCCCGTCGCCCCGGCAGGCTGCCGGTGTGGTAGGGATGTTTCACAGCGTGTTGAGTCCTGTCATGTTGACGCGCTATCCTGCGCCAGGGCCCGATCAGGTTCGAAAGTCGCACCCATGGACGTGTTGCAGCTCGATGTGTCAGGACGGCCGCAAGCCTGGATCACCGCGCGCGAAGCGGCGGTGATCTACGCCAGCGACGGCGTCGCCTGGACGCTCGGCGACCCGATGCAGGTGCTGCGTGGCGGCATACAGCGCACCACCGGCCGGCAATCCACCATCACCGTGCACTCCATCATCGCCGTGCGCGGGGCCGTGCCCAGTCGGGCGTGGCGCCAGGCGCCGGCGCTGTCCAACCACAAGCTCTTCGTGCGCGACCGGCAGGTCTGCGCCTATTGCGGCGGCCACTTCCACGTGGACGACCTGACGCGCGAGCACATCGTGCCCACGTCCCGCGGCGGGGCGGACACCTGGATGAACTGCATCACCGCCTGCAAGTCCTGCAACGGGCGCAAGGGCAACCGCCTGCCCGAGGAAGCCCGCATGACACTGATGTACCTGCCCTACGTGCCCAGCCTGCACGAGGACATGATCCTTCGCGGCCGCCGCATCCTCGCCGACCAGATGGAATTCCTGCTGGCCAGCGTGCCGCGCTCCAGCCGGCTGCATACCTAGCGTCGCCACAAAACGTTACCTGGCCGACACGAACGGCCCGCGCCGCCGCGGGTCAACTCCCGTGCCCGCTCGCCCGTTTGGATCGGCAGCTCCGGAGACCACGATGAACCGCTCACCCGCCCCGCGCCCCCTGGCCGGGCCGCTCGCCCTGCTGCTGGCCGCCAGCGTGGCCGCCTTCACCACGGCCTGCACCACCACCAGCCCCGACATGGTCCAGCGCGGCGATGCCCAGCGGCTGTCCAGCGTGCAGGACGCCACCGTGCTGTCGGTGCGCCCGGTCACCGTGGATGGCAGCCAGAGCGGCGGCGGCGGCGTCACCGGCGCGTTGGTGGGCGGCGCCCTGGGCGCCAGCCGCAGCCACGGTACCGAGTCGGCAATCATCGGCGTGATCGGCGCGGTGGCCGGCGCGGTCATCGGCAATGCGGTGGAACGCACCGCCACCAAGGAAGACGCCTACGAGATCCTGCTGCAGCTGCCCAGCGGCGAGCGCCGTGCCGTGGTGCAGGCCAAGGGCAACGAGAACTGGCAGCCGGGCGAGCCCGTAATCCTGGTCACCAGCGGCGGCAAGACCCGCGTGACCCGCGCGCCGGCCGGCAGCCAGCCGGTGCGCAGCGCGCCGGCGCCGGTGTATTCGCCGCAGGCACCCGGCTCCAGCGCACCGGCCACGTCACCCACCACCCCGGTGTATTCCCCGGCCGGCCCCACGCGCAGCTGACGGGCGGGGTCGCGGCCCTGCTGGCAGCTGGCCGGCCACCGGGCAGTTAACCTCGGCCCATGGCATCCCGTTTCCTTGCGCTCACGGCGCTCTGGCTGGCCGTCGCCGCGGCATCCGCGCCGGCCGCCGCCCAGGCCACCGCCCCGGTGGTCGATTCCATGGCCCAGCGCATGCAGGCCTGCACCGCCTGCCACGGCAAGGAGGGCCGCGCCGCGCGCGACGGCTACTACCCCCGCATCGCCGGCAAGCCGGCCGGCTACCTGTACAACCAGCTGCTCAACTTCCGCGACGGCCGCCGCCACTACGCGCTGATGGGCGAACTGCTGGTGCCGCTGACCGACACCTACCTGCAGGAAATCGCCGACCACTTCGCTACCCTGGACCTGCCCTATCCGCCACCGCAGGCGCCTACGGGCAGCGCGGAGGAGCGGGCTCGCGGCCAGCGGCTGGTGACGCAGGGCGACCCCGGCCGCCGCATCCCCGCCTGCGCCAGCTGCCACGGCGCGGCGCTCACCGGCATCGCCCCCGCCGTGCCCGGCCTGCTGGGCCTGCCGCGCGACTACCTGAATGCGCAGCTCGGCGCCTGGCGCACCGGGCAGCGCAAGGCCCATGAGCCGGACTGCATGGGCCAGATCGCCCGTGCGCTGGCACCAGAGGACATCGGCGCCGTCTCGCACTTCCTGGCCGCCCAGCCGCTGCCGGCCAACACGCATCCGGTGGCCGATGCGCCTGCCGCCTGGCCGATGCGCTGCGGCGGCCTGCCGGAGGCCGCGCGATGAGCCGCCTGCGCAAGACACTGCTCGGCCTGCTGGCGCTGCTGGCCGTGGCCGCCGTGCTCTTCGGCGCGCGGGTGCTGATGGAGCTGCACGACGGCCGCGACGCCGGCCGCCCTGCCGCACCCCGGGCAGCCGCCAACGCCCAGCTGGTGGCCCAGGGCGAATACCTGGCGCGCGCCGGAAACTGCATGGCCTGCCACACCGCACGCGGCGGCGCGCCGGGCGCCGGCGGCGCCAGCATCCCCACGCCCTTCGGCACCGTCTACACCTCCAACATCACGCCCGACGTCGCCACCGGCATCGGCGCCTGGTCGGCGGACGATTTCTGGCTGGCCATGCACGAGGGCCGCTCGCGCGACGGACGGCTGCTGTATCCCGCCTTCCCCTATCCCAACACCACCCATGTGGCACGTGCCGATGCGGATGCGCTGTTCGCCTACCTGCAAAGCCTGCCGCCGGTGGCCTACACGCCGCCGCCGCATGCGCTGCGCTTTCCGGTGAACACCCAGCTGGCGCTGGCCGCCTGGCGCACGCTGTACTTCCGCCCCGGCGAGCTGCGGCCCGATCCGCAGCAATCGGCCGAATGGAACCGCGGCGCCTACCTGGTGCAGGGCCTGGGCCACTGCAATGCCTGCCATGCCACGCGCAACGTGCTGGGCGCCACCCGCAACACGCTGGACCTGGGCGGCGGCCTGATCCCGATGCAGAACTGGTACGCGCCGGCGCTCAATTCGCCGCACGAGGCCGGCGTGGCCGAATGGCCGCAGGCCGACGTGGTGAGCCTGCTGAAGAACGGCATCGCGCCGCAGGGCTCGGTCATCGGCCCGATGGCCGAGGTGGTGCTGCAGAGCACCCAGCACCTCAACGACACCGACCTGCATGCCATGGCCACCTACCTGCGCGCGCTGCCGCAGCAAGGCAACGCGCCCAAGCCGCGACGCGAAGCCGCCGACTTCGGCGGCGACCGCCTGGTGCGCGGTCAGGCGCTGTACGGCACCCACTGCGCCAGCTGCCATGGCGAGGGCGGCCAGGGCGCCCCGGGCATCTATCCGCGGCTGGCCGGCAACCGCACGGTGACGATGGAGCCGCCCGCCAACCTGGTGCGGGTGGTGCTGGCCGGCGGCTTTCCGCCCGCCACCGCGGGCAACCCGCGGCCGTACGGCATGCCGCCCTTCGCCACCGTCCTCACGGACGACGAGGTGGCCGTGCTGCTGAGCTATGTGCGCAATGCCTGGGGCCACCAGGCCAGCCCGCTCACCACCTACGAGGTGAACCGCTACCGCACCGGCTCCACCGCCGGCAGCTACTGACGCGGCCGGCCTAGATGTCCAGCGTGTAGACCTCGGCCGCGGCGCGCTCCTCGCGGCTGTGGCCGCGCAGCGCCTCGTCCCATTCGCTGCCGGTCGCGCCGCGCACGGGCGTGAGCGAGGCCGTCATCACCACCACTTCCTCGGTGGAAGCGTCGATCTCGGTGACCAGGCTGCGCGCCTCGTCGAACAAGCGGGCCACCATGCCGCCGCCGGCGTCGATGATGACCAGGAAACGGGCCGGCTTTTGCATGGCGTGGGGCTGTCAGCTACTGCGATGGGCCGACGATACACCGGCCGCCCGATGCGCCCGGCGCAAGGCGCTGATGCATTTTTGTCATTTCGGCTGCGCAGTGTTGCCAGATCGGCCGATAGCCAAGGTGTGTCCATCGCCCGGCCTGCACCATGTTCCGATCCCTTCGCTGGTCCCTACTTTCCATCGGTCTGGCCGGCGTGCTGGCCGCGGTGTGCGTGTTGCTGCAGGCGCTGAGCAACTTCCAGCAGCTGGACCAGGCCGCCGAAGCCGCGATGAACGGCAAGGACCTGGTGGCCGACGTGCTGCCGCCGCCCATGTACCTGATCGAGCTGCGGCTGGTGCTGTCGCAGGCGATCGAAGGCACCTTGCCGGTGTCGCGGGCGCAGGCCCGCGCGGAAGCGCTTGCCACGGAATATGCGCAGCGCGCCCGCCACTGGCACGGCCGGCTGCCGGCCGACATCGACGGCGCCCTGCTCGGCCAGCAGGGCCCGGGCGCCGATGCCTTCCTGCAGGCCGCGCGGGCCGAGGTGCTGCAGCCGCTGGCCCGTGGCGACACCGCCGCCGCGCGCGCCGGCCTGGCCCGTGCCGACAGGCTCTACCAACAGCACCGCGAGCAGGTGGACGCCACCGTGCGCCTGGCGGCCGGCTATGCGGACAGTCGGCTCGCCGCATTCGATGCCACGCGCCGCAGCGGCAGCCGCACCATGATCGGCATGACGGTGTTGATGGCGCTGCTGGCCGCCGGCTGCTACCTGGGCGCGCGGCGCGGCATCCTGCGGCCGCTGGCGCAGTGCACCGAACAGGCCCACCGCGTGGCCGCCGGCGACCTCTCGCGCGAGGTGCGCGTCACGCGGCGCGACGAGTTCGGCCTCTTGCAGTCTTCCCTGGGTGGCATGACCGACCGCCTGGCCACGATGCTGGGCGACCTGCGCCACGGCATCCAGGCCATCCACGGTGCCTCGGTGGAGATTGCCCAGGGCAACCACGACCTGAGCGACCGCAATGAACGCCAGGCCGGCCGGCTGCAGCAGGCCGCCGCCTCCATGGAGGAAATGGCCGCCACGGTGCGCGCCAACGTCGGCCGGGCGCGCGACGCCAGCACGCTGGCGCAGGGTGCGGCCGAGGTGGCGGTGCAGGCGGGCGACGCGGTCGAACGGGTGGTGCACACCATGGGTGACATCCGCGAATCCAGCCGCCGCATCGCCGACATCACCGGCGTGATCGACGGCCTGGCCTTCCAGACAAACATCCTGGCCCTGAACGCAGCGGTGGAGGCCGCGCGCGCCGGCGAGCAGGGTCGCGGTTTCGCGGTGGTGGCCGGCGAGGTGCGCACACTGGCGCAGCGTTCGGCCGCGGCTTCGCGCGAGATCAAGGCCTTGATCGACGCCAGCGTGCACAGCGCCCAGGCGGGGCACGAGCGCGTGGGCGAAGCCGGCCAGACCATGCGCGAGGTGGTGAGCCGCGTCAACGGCATGGCCACGCTGGTGGCGGCCATCGCCGAGTCCAGCGCGCAGCAGGACGAGGGCGTGCAGCAGATGGCCGGCACCGTGGTGGACCTGGACGCCGCCACCCAGCACAACGCCGCCCTGGTCCAGCAGACGGCCGCCGCCGCCAGCAGCCTGCAGGCGCAAGCCGACCGGCTGGCGCAAGCCGTGACTGTGTTCCAGCTGCAGCCCGCGTGAGGCCGGTTTTAACGAATCTGCGGATTGGCCCCTACCGTTTTTGCCGGTGACGCCGATAGAGCCATCGTCTGAAGCGTCGTGATGGTGGTCCCATGTTCCGATCGTTGCGCTGGTCGTTGCTGTCCATCGGCCTGGCCGGCCTGCTCGCCGCGATGTGCGTGCTCCTGCAGGCCCTCAGCACCAACAGCCACCTGGCGCAGTCGGCGGCGGCCGCCAACGACGGCAAGGACCTGGTGGCCGACGTGCTGCCGCCGCCCATGTACCTGATCGAGCTGCGGCTGGTGCTGTCGCAGGCGGTGGAAGGCACCCTCACCGCCGAGCAGGCCCGCACCCGCGCCGACGCGCTGGCCGCCGACTACGCCACACGCGCCACCCACTGGCAAGGCCGCCTGCCCGCCAACCTGGACACCGCACTGCTGAAGGAACAGGAAGTCGGCGCCCGCGCCTTCATCGCCGCCGCGCGCGAGCAGGTGCTGCAGCCGCTGGCCGCCGGCCAGCCCATGCAGGCCCGCGCCGGGCTGGCGCAGGCCGATGCGCTGTACCGCCAGCACCGCCAGCAGGTGGACGCCACCGTGCGCCTGGCCGCCGCCTATGCCGAGCAGCGGCTGGCCGAGTTCGACCACAGCCGGCGCCAGGGTGCACGCACCATGGTGGCGGTGACGGTGCTGATGGCGCTGCTGACCGCCACCTGCTTCCTGCTGTCGCGGCGCGGCATCCTGCGGCCGCTCGGCCAGTGCACCGAACAAGCGCACCGCGTGGCCAGCGGCGACCTGTCGATGGCGTTGCGCGCCACGCGCAGCGACGAATTCGGCCTACTGCAGTCCTCGCTCGGCGGCATGACCGAGCGACTGGCCACGATGGTGGGGGGCCTGCGCGCCAGCGTGGACGTGATCCACGGCAGCTCCCGCGACATCGCCGCCGGCAACCAGGACCTCGCCCAGCGCAATGCGCAGCAGGCGGACCGCCTGCAGCAGGCCGCGACCGCCATGCAGCACATGGCGGCCACGGTGCGGACCAACGGAGAGCGCGCCCGCGATGCCAACCGGCTGGCGCAAGGCGCGGCCGATGTGGCGGCGCAGGCGGTGGCTGCGGTGGGCCGCGTGGTCGACACCATGGGCGAGATCGGCGAGTCCAGCCGCCGCATCGCCGACATCACCGGCGTGATCGACAGCCTGGCCTTCCAGACCAACATCCTGGCGCTGAACGCCGCGGTGGAAGCCGCCCGCGCTGGCGAGCAGGGCCGCGGCTTTGCCGTCGTGGCAGGCGAGGTGCGCTCGTTGGCGCAGCGCTCGGCGGCCGCCTCGCGCCAGATCAAGGCCCTGATCGACGCCAGCGTGCACAGCACCCGGCTTGGCCATGAGCGCGTCGGCGAGGCCGGCCACACCATGCGCGAGGTGGTCACCCGGGTGGACGGCATGGCCGCGCTGATGGCGGAGATCGTCACATCCAGCCGCCAGCAGGACGAAGGCGTGCAGCAGATGGCGGGGGCCGTGGTCGAGCTGGACGCCGCCACGCAGCAGAACGCCGCCCTGGTGCAGCAGACAGCCGCCGCCGCCAGCAGCCTGCAGCTGCAGGCCGACCGGCTGGCGGCGGCGGTCACGGTGTTCAGGTTGCAGGCCGCCTGAGCGGCGTCCCGCGACCGCGCGGTCGCAAACTTGAGACGGCCTCTGTGATGCATTTCACGAAGCACGGGCCAGCCGTGGCGCGCCAGCCCCAGGCTGCGGGGAGACGATGCAGCCCGTGAGCGGCGAGCATGCGCCCGCGCCTGGATGCAAATGGTTGCAACCAGGGTCAGAAGGACCCCATGGACCACCCCGAACCCGCCCGCCCCGCAGAGGCTCCGCCCACCGCCGCCGGGAGCACTGCCGATGCCGTGGCCTGGTCGCGTGTGCTCGGCGATGCCGGCGCCGAGATCGCCGGCCCCTTGACCCGCGTGGCCGCCCGGTTGGAGGCGTTGCTGCAGGCCGGCCGGCTGGAGGCCCACGACGCCGCCCCGCTGCGCGAAGCGGTGGAGGAGGCCCGCGCCGCCGCGATGGCCACCCAGCAGCTGGCCCGCCTGGCGGGCGGCAAGCTGCGCCAGAGCCACGAGCGCGTGGACCTCACCACCTTGCTGGGCGAGGTGCTGCAGCAACATGCCGGCGTGCTCGCCGCCCGCGGCCTGAATGCGCGGGCGCAACTCAAGCCGGCCGAGGTGCTGGTCGATCCTTCGCTGCTGTTCGGCCTGCTGCACACCCTGCTGGACTGGGCGGGCCGCGGCGCCTGCGCGCCGATCCAGCTGACGCTCGATCACCAGGCCTGGCCGCCGCATGCGGTGCTGAGCTGCCGCTTCGCCCACTGCCCGCCCGACCGCGTGCCCGACCCCGCCGCACCGCATCCCGCGCCCGCGCTGGACACCCTGCGCTGGCGCGTGCTGCAGCAGACGGCGCGCGCCATGGGCCTGCGCATGGACCGCGCCGACACCGCCAGCCAGACGCTGCTCACCATCGAGTTTCCGCGCACCGTCAATGCCCAGGGCCAGGGCGTCAGCGCGGTGGAGCCGGAGCCGTTGCCCCCCGTGGCGATGCATGCCAGCTCCACCCGGCCGCTGGCCGGCGCCAGCCTGCTGGTGATCGAGCCGCGGCGTGACCGCCGCATGCAGGTGCGCGAGGCGGTGCAGCACCTCGGGCTGATCCTGGACTTTGCAGGCTCGGTGGAAGAGGCGCGCGACTTCTGCCACGGCGGCCTGCCGCACACCATCGCCTATGCCGCGCTGGTGCGCGGCCTGCGGCTGGACATCCTGAAGTCGGAGATCCTGACCAGCGTGCCCGACTTCCCGTTCATCGAGATCGAGGAACAGGGCACGGTGCTGGAGATCTCCGACGGCGCCGGCCGGCCGATCGCCAAGGTGGGCCGGGATGCGCTGGCCCGCACGCTGCCCGCCGCGCTGGTGCACGAGCTGGGCAAGCGCCTTGGCGGCTGATCAGCCGCCGAACACCTTCTTCAGGATGGCGCTGCCGGTACCCACCGGGTCGCGGCGCATCTCGCGCTCCTGCTCGCCGATCACCAGGTACAGGCCGTCCAGCGCGCGGGCGGTGACGTAGCCGCGCAGGTCGGCGTCGCGCTCCTTCAGCAGGCCCAGCTTCGCGGCGCGGCCGGCCACCGCGTCGTACCTGGCGGCCAACGACACCTTCTCGGTGGCCTGGCCGACGATGGGCAGGAACTGCTGCGTCAGCGGCTGGCGGGTCTTGCCCTCGAAGAACTGGGTGACGGAGGTGTCGCCGCCGCGCACGATGCGCAAGGCGTCGTCCACCGACATCGACTTGGCCGCATTCACCAGCAGCGTGCGCGCCTGCGGCACCGCGGCTTCGGCGGCGCGGTTCATCGCCGTCACCAGTTCGTCCAAGCGTGCGCCCTGGCCGGTGCTGCGCAGCAAGGTGGCCGCCTGCCTCAGCGGGCCAGGCAGCTCGATGCGCACCTTCGGGTTGCCGAGGAAACCATCGGTGCGGCCCAGCAGTCCTACCGCCGTCACGGCGCCGCGCTCGATGGCGGCACGCACGCCCACCGCGGCATCGCTCTCCGTCAAAGCCCAGGCCGGGCCGCTCCACCCGGCCACTGCGGTGGGCAATGCCACCGCCATAAAATCACGCCGCCTCATCGGAACCCCCATGAAATCTGCCAAACACACTGCCGCTGCCGTCGCCGTCGCCCTGCTCGTGGGGGCCGCGGGCTACCTGGGCTGGCAGGCCTTCGGCGCGCGCGAGCCGGCGCCTGCAGTGTCGTACACGCTGCTGGACGGCACCAAGGGCAGCACCGAGGCCCTGCGCGGCAAGGTGGTGCTGGTCAACTTCTGGGCCACCAGCTGCGTCACCTGCGTGGCCGAGATGCCGCAGATCGTCGCCACGCACGACAAGTACAAGGCGCAGGGCTACGAGACCGTGGCCGTGGCCATGAAGTACGACCCGCCGGCCTACGTGGCGCGCTTTGCCGAGACCCGCAAGCTGCCCTTCGGCGTGGCCATCGACAACACCGGCGAGATCGCGCAGCGCTTCGGCGACGTGCAGCTCACGCCCACCACCTACCTCATCAACAAGCGCGGCGAGATCGTCAAGCGCTACGTGGGCGCACCCGACTTCGCGGCCCTGCACAAGTTGGTGGAGCAGCTGCTGGCCGAAGCCTGACCGGGCCGGCGGCGGCCCAGCAACACGCCCGCAAAGCGCGGCTGTTGTCATCGCGCCCGGCACCGGCCGGGCTTGAAGGCATCATCGTCCCCGCCCGCCCGGGCCAAGAGGGATGTTGAATGCAAGAAGAATCGCGCCCCAGCCGCCGCAGCCGCTGGATCGGACGGATCGTCGCGCTGCTGGCGTTGCTGGCCCTGGGCGGCCTGGCCTGGTACCTCACCCACCGACCGGCGGCCGGCGGCGCGCCTCCCGGCGCTTCCAGCGGCGGCCCGCCGGGTCCGGGCGGCCCCGGCGGCATGGGCGCCGGCCGCGGCGGGCCGGCCACCACCGTGGGCATTGCCCGCGCGGAGCGGGCCGACATCCCCATCGTGATCGAGGCGCTGGGCACCGTCACGCCGTCGGCCACCGTCACCGTGCGGCCGCAAGTCTCGGGCGTGCTCACCGAGGTGCGCTTCAAGGAAGGCCAGATGGTCAAGGCCGGCGAGGTGCTGGCCGTGATCGACCCGCGCCCCTTCGAGCTGGCACTGATGCAGGCCCAGGGTCAGCGCGAGCGCGACGAGGCGCAGCTGCAGCTGGCGCGGCTGACGCTGGAGCGCTACCAGACGCTGCTGCAACAGGACTCCATCGCCCGCCAGGACGTGGACACCCAGGCCGCCGCCGTCAAGCAGCTGGAAGGCACGGTGTTGTCCAACCGTGCTGCCGAGGGCACTGCGCGGCTGAACCTGGGCTACACCCGCATCACCGCGCCGGTGTCGGGCCGCGTCGGCCTGCGGGTGGTGGACGTGGGCAACGTGGTGTCGTCCGGCGACGCCAACGGCATCGTCGTCATCACGCAGCTGGCGCCGATCGACGTGCAGTTCGCGGTGCCGCAGGACCGGGTGCCCGACATCGAGCGCCGCACCGCCCAGGGCGCCACGCTGCCGGTGACCGCGCTGGACCGCAGCCGCGCCACCACGCTGGACGAGGGCCGCTTCTCCACGCTAAACAACGAGATCGACACCACCACCGGCACGGTGCAGGCGAAGGCCCGCTTCGCCAATGCGGGGCGCACGCTGTTCCCGAACCAGTTCGTCAACGTGCGGCTGCAGCTGGACACGCTGCGCGACGCGGTGGTGATCCCGGTGGCGGCGCTGCGCCACAGCAACGACGGCGACTTCGTCTACGTGCTGAACGACAACCGCACCGTCAGCCAGCGCATGGTGCAGCGCGGCCAGGCGACGAACGACCGGGTGCAGATCACCCGCGGCCTGGCGGTGGGCGAGCCGGTGGTGACCGAAGGCGCCGACCGGCTGAAGGACGGCGCGCGGGTGCAGGTGCCGGGCGACCGGCCGGCGCGCGGCGCCAGTGCGCCGGCGGGCGGGGCTTCCGCGCCCGGCCGGGGGCGTCGGCGCCGCGCCGGGCGGCCTCGGCCCCGGCCGCCCGCTGATGCGCAGGACCTGGCCGTGAACCCGTCGCGCCCCTTCATCCAGCGGCCGGTGGCCACCTCGCTGCTGATGCTGGCCATCCTGCTCGCCGGGCTGGTGGGCTTCCGCTTCCTGCCGCTGTCGGCGCTGCCGCAGGTGGACTATCCGACCATCCAGGTGCAGACGCTGTACCCCGGCGCCAGCCCGGAGGTGATGAGCCAGACCGTCACCGCGCCGCTGGAGCGCCAGCTGGGCCAGATGTCGGGCCTGGCCCGCATGAGCTCCACCAGCGCGGCGGGTGTGTCGGTCATCACGCTGCAGTTCGGGCTCGACCTGTCGCTGGACGCGGCCGAGCAGGAGGTGCAGGCCGCCATCAATGCCGGCAGCTCGCTGCTGCCGGCCGACCTGCCGGCGCCGCCGGTCTATGCCAAGGTCAACCCGGCCGATGCGCCGGTGCTGACGCTGGCCGTCACCTCCGACAGCCTGCCGCTGACCGAGGTGCAGAACCTGGTGAACACGCGGCTGGCGCAGAAGATCTCGCAGGTCAGCGGCGTGGGCCTGGTGACGCTGTCGGGCGGGCAACGGCCGGCGGTGCGCATCCAGGCCGACACGCAGTCGCTGGCCTCCTACGGCATCGCCATCGACACGCTGCGCAGCGCCATCAGCGCGGCCAATGCCAACGGCGCCAAGGGCAGCTTCGACGGCGCCACGCGCAGCTACTCGATCAACGCCAACGACCAGCTGCTGACGGCCGACGAGTACAAGAACCTGATCGTCGCCTGGCGCAACGGCGCGCCGGTGCGCATGAAGGACGTGGCCCGCGTGGTGGACAGCGCCGAGAACGTGCGACTGGGCGCCTGGGCCGGCCGCGGCGGCGGTGCGCTGCAGCCGGCCATCATCATCAACGTGCAGCGCCAGCCGGGCGCCAACGTGATCCAGACGGTGGACGCCATCCGCGCGCGGCTGCCGCAGCTCACGGCCGGCATGCCGGCGTCGGTGGAGGTGCAGGTGCTGGCCGACCGCACGCGCGGCATCCGCGCGTCGGTGGAGCATGTGCAGTTCGAGCTGGTGCTGGCGGTGGTGCTGGTGGTGCTGGTGATCTTCGCGTTCCTGCACAGCCTGCGCGCCACGGTGATCGCCAGCCTGGCGGTGCCCATCTCGCTGGTGGGCACCTTCGGCGTGATGTACCTGCTGGGCTACAGCCTGAACAACCTGAGCCTGATGGCGCTGACCATCGCGACCGGGTTCGTGGTGGACGACGCGATCGTGATGATCGAAAACATCTCTCGCCATCTTGAGATGGCGGGAGATGTTTCGGCGCAGGCTGACGCCGGCGAAGCCGGGGTCAAGGGCGCGACAGCGCCCGGCCGCAGCCAAACATGGCCTTGCAGGCGGCGATGAAGGGCGCGTCGGAGATCGGCTTCACCATCATCTCGCTGACCGTCTCGCTCATCGCGGTGCTGATCCCGCTGCTGTTCATGGGCGACGTGGTGGGCCGGCTGTTCCGCGAGTTCGCCATCACGCTGGCCATCACCATCCTGATCTCGGCGGTGGTCTCGCTGACGCTGGTGCCGATGATGTCGGCGCGCTGGCTGAAGCCGCACGATGCCGCGGCCAAGACGCATGGCGTGGGCGGCGCCATCCAGCGCTTCTTCGACCGCGTGGTGTCGCAGTACGACCGCGGCCTGCAGCGGGTGCTGGCCCACCAGGGGTTGACGCTCATCGTCGCGCTGGCCACGCTGGTGCTCACCGCGCTGCTGTACCTGCTGATCCCCAAGGGCCTGTTCCCGGTGCAGGACACGGGGCAGCTCCAGGCCCGCATCGAGGCCGCGCCGTCGGTCAGCTACCAGCGCATGGCCGCGCTGCAGCGCCAGGCCGCCGAAGCGCTGCTGCAGGACGCCGACGTCGAGAGCATCACCTCCTTCGTGGGCGTGGACGCGGCCAACAGCACCATGCTGCACACCGGCCGCCTCTACATCAACCTGAAGCCGGAGCGCAGCGGCGGCAGCCAGGCCGACACCATGGCCCGCCTGCGGCAGCGCGTGGCTGGCGTGGCTGGCGTGACGATCTCGCTGCAGCCCACGCAGGACCTGACCATCGACGCCGAGACCGGCCCCACGCCCTACCGCGTGTCCATCGAAGGCGCCGACACCGCCACCGTCAACCAGTGGACGCTGAAGCTGGCCGAGCGGCTGCGCGCCAACGCCAGCATCAGCCAGGTGAGCACCGATGCCGGTGCGCAAGGCCGCGCGGTGCAGGTGACGCTGGATCGGGACACCGCCTCGCGCCTGGGCATCACCGCCACCGCGCTGGACGAGGCGCTGTACAGCGCCTTCGGCCAGCGCATCGTGTCCACCATCTTCACCGAGACCAACCAGTACCGCGTGATCCTGGAGGCCGACCCGAACCTGCTCACCACGCCCGATGCGCTGAAGCTGCTGCACCTGCCCACCAGCTCGGGCACGGCCACGCCACTGTCGGCCTTCGCGCGCATCGAGGAAGTGGCCGCCCCGCTGCAGGTGACGCATGTGGCGCAGTACCCGTCGGCCACGCTGGGCTTCGACACGGCGCCGGGCGTGTCGCTGGGCAAGGCGGTGGACGAGATCCGCGCCGCGGCGCAGGACATCGGCCTGCCGGCCAGCCTGACGATGCACTTCCTGGGCGCGGCCGGCGCCTACGAGAACTCGCTGACCAACCAGCTCTGGCTGATCCTGGCCGCGGTGGTGTGCGTGTACATCGTGCTGGGCGTGCTCTACGAGAGCACGGTGCATCCGCTGACCATCCTGTCCACCCTGCCCTCGGCCGGCGTGGGCGCGCTGCTGGCGCTGATGGTGGCCGGCCACGACCTGGGCGTGATCGGGATCATCGGCATCATCCTGCTCATCGGCATCGTGAAGAAGAACGCGATCATGATGATCGACTTCGCCATCGACGCCGAGCGCCACCAGGGCAAGTCGCCGCGCGAGGCCATCCACCAGGCGGCGCTGCTGCGGCTGCGGCCCATCCTGATGACGACGATGGCCGCGCTGTTCGCGGCGCTGCCGCTGATGTTCAGCTTCGGTGATGGCGCCGAACTGCGGCGGCCGCTGGGCCTGGCGATCTTCGGCGGGCTGGTAGTGAGCCAGGTGCTCACGCTCTTCACCACGCCGGTGATCTACCTGGCCTTCGACCGGCTGGGCCGGCGGCTGCAGGGCCGCGGCCCGTCGGCCCCGTCGGCCGGCGCGGCGGCGGAAGCGCCATGAACCTGAGCGAGCCCTTCGTCCGCCGGCCCATCGCCACGATGCTGCTCACGCTGGGCATCGCGCTGGCGGGGCTGGCGGCGTTCTTCGTGCTGCCGGTGGCGCCTCTGCCGCAGGTGGACTTCCCGGCCATCTCGGTGAGCGCGAGCGTGCCCGGCGCCAGCCCCGACACCATGGCCAGCAGCGTGGCCACGCCGCTGGAACGCAGGCTGGGCAGCATCCCGGGCGTCAACGAGATGACCTCGCGCAGCGGCAGCGGCTCCACCCGCATCACGCTGCAGTTCGACCTCAACCGCAAGATCGACGCCGCGGCGCGCGAGGTGCAGGCCGCCATCAATGCCGCCCGCGCCGACCTGCCGGCCACGCTGCGCAGCAACCCGACCTACCGCAAGATGAACCCGTCGGATGCGCCGGTGATCATCCTCGCGCTCACCTCGCCCAGCCGCACGCCGCAGCAGATCTACGACGAGGTGAGCAACCTGGTGCAGCAGAAGGTAGCGCAGGTGCAGGGCGTGGGCGACGTGGAGGTGGGCGGCGGATCGCTGCCCGCGGTGCGCGTGGCGCTCAATCCGCTGGCGCTGTCGCGCTACGGCATCGCGCTGGACGACGTGCGCGCGGCCATCCAGTCGGCCAGCGCCAACCGGCCCAAGGGCGCGATCGAGAGCGACGGCCTGCGCATGCAGGTCTACACGGCGCAGCTGGGCCGCGTGGCCGAGGACTACCGCCGGCTGGTCATCGCCTGGCGCAACGACGCCGCGGTGCGGCTGGCCGACGTGGCCACGGTGAGCGACGGCCCCGAGGACCGCCGCACGCTCGGCCTGTTCAACGGCAGCCCGGCGGTCATCGTGCTGATCACGCGGCAGCCGGGCGCCAACGTGATCGAGACGGTGGACAGCGTGCGCGCGCTGGTGCCGCAGCTGCAGGCCCAGCTGCCGGCCGACGTCACGCTGCACGTGGCCTCGGACGCCACCAGCTCCATCCGCGCGTCGCTGCGCGAGATCGAGCTGACGCTGCTGATCTCCATCGCGCTGGTGGTGCTGGTGGTCAGCCTGTTCCTGCGCAGCGTGCGCGCCACCGTCATCCCAGCGGTGGCCACGGTGGTGTCGCTGCTGGGCACCTTCGGGGTGATGTACTTCCTGGGCTTCAGCTTGAACAACCTGAGCCTGATGGCGCTGACCGTGGCCACCGGCTTCGTGGTGGACGACGCCATCGTCGTGCTGGAGAACATCAGCCGCCACCTGGAGGCTGGCCGCAACCGCTTCCAGGCCGCGCTGCTGGGCGCGCGCGAGGTGGGCTTCACCGTGGTGTCGATCAGCCTGTCGCTGGTGGCGGTGTTCATCCCGCTGCTGTTCATGGACGGGCTGGTGGGCCGCATCTTCCGGGAGTTCGCGGTCACGCTCAGCGTGGCCGTGCTGATCTCGCTGGTCATCTCGCTGACCACCACGCCGATGATGTGCGCCTGGCTGCTCAAGCCCGGCGCGGTGCAGCGCCAGCCCGGTCGGCTCGCCAGGTGGGCCGAGGCGGGCTTCAACCGGCTGCAGCGCAGCTATGCCCATAGCCTGGACTGGGCGCTGCATGCGCCCGGGCTGGTGATGTTCATCCTGGCCGCGGTGATCGGCCTGAACGTGTGGCTGTTCGCGGCGGTGCCCAAGGGCTTCTTCCCGCAGCAGGACACGGGGCAGATCAACGGGGGCCTGCGCACCGACCAGAGCATCTCCTTCCAGGCGCTGCAGGCCAAGCTCAAGCAGCTGGTGGACATCATCGGCGCCGACCCGGCGGTGGCCTCGGTGGTGGGCTTCACCGGCGGCTCGCGGGCCGGCAGCGGCTTCCTGTTCGTCAACCTCAAGCCGCTGGAAGAACGCGGCGTGGGCGGGCAGGCGGTGATCGCGCGGCTGCGGCCGCAGCTGGCGCAGGTCAGCGGCGTGAGCCTGTTCCTCAACACCGTGCAGGACCTGCGCGCCGGCGGCCGGCAGAGCAACTCCACCTTCCAGTACACGCTCAAGAGCGACAACGCCGCCGACCTGCGCGAGTGGGCCCTGAAGCTGGCCGCGCAGATGCGGCTGCAGCCGCAGCTCACCGACATCGACACCGACCAGCAGGAAGACGGCGTGGAGACCTTCGTGCACATCGACAAGGACAGCGCCGCCCGCCTGAGCCTGAGCGCGCGCGACGTGGACACCGCGCTCTACAACGCCTTCGGCCAGCGCCAGGTGGCCACCATCTACGACGAGCTGAACCAGTACCGCGTGGTGATGGAGGTGGCGCCGCGTTATGCCCAGAGCCCGCTGGCGCTGAACGACGTGAACGTGGCCGCCGGCCGGGTGGCGGGCAGCACCACCACCCGCTCGGCCACCGGCACCGATGCGGCCGCCCTGGCCAGCAGCACCAGCGCCAATGCCTCGCTGCGCGATAGCTCCACCGGCGCGGCGCTGAGCACCAGTGCACGCAACATGGTGCCGCTGCCGGCCATCGCCCGCTTCAGCGAGGAAAGCACGCCCTCGTCCGTCAGCCACCAGGACGGCGAGCTGGCCACCACCATCAGCTACAACCTGGCCGAAGGCGCCACGCTGTCGGATGCGCAGGCCGCCATCGCGCAGGCCGAGGCCGAGATCGGCCTGCCGATCAACGTGCGCGGCAGCGTGCAGGGCACCGGGGCCATCTTCCAGCAATCGCAGGGGCAGCAGCCGCTGCTGGTGCTGGCGGCGCTGGTGGTCATCTACATCGTGCTGGGCGTGTTGTACGAAAGCCTGGTGCATCCGATCACCGTGCTGTCCACCCTGCCCTCGGCCGGCGTGGGCGCGGTGCTGGCGCTGCTGATGTTCCGCATGGAGTTCTCTCTGATCGCGCTGATCGGCGTGTTCCTGCTGATCGGCATCGTGAAGAAGAACGCCATCCTCATCATCGACTTCGCGCTCGATGCCGAGCGTGCCCGTGGCCTGAGCGCCTTCGAGGCGGTGCGCGAAGCCTGCCTGCTGCGCTTCCGCCCCATCCTGATGACCACGCTGGCCGCCGCGCTGGGCGCGCTGCCGCTGGCCATCGGCTTCGGCGAAGGCTCCGAGCTGCGCCGGCCGCTGGGCGTGGCCATCATCGGCGGGCTGGTGGCCAGCCAGCTGCTGACCCTGCTGACCACGCCGGTGGTGTACCTGCTGCTGGACAAGCTGCGCCGCCGCAAGCCCGACGAACACCACCTGAGCCGCCAGATCGACGCGGCGCCGGTGCCTGAATTGCCGCGATGAGCCTGAAATCGACCGCCCTGCTTTCCCCGCTCGCCCTGGCGCTGCTGCTGGCCGGCTGCGCCAGCACGCCGCTGCCCGAAGCCGGCCCGCTGCCGCCGCCGGCGCAGTTCAAGCAGGCGCCGCCCGCCGGCTGGCAGGCCGCCGTGCCCGCCGATGCGCTGGCGCGCGGCCCGTGGTGGCAGCTCTTCAACGACCCCGAGCTGGACCGCTGGGTGCAGCAGGTGGAGGTGTCCAACCAGAACGTGGCGGCGTCTGCGGCGGCCTTCCGACAGGCCCGCGCGCTGGTGCGCGAGGCGCGCGCGGCCCGCTGGCCGGCCATCGACCTTTCGGGCGGCGCCACCCGCAGCGGCGGCGATGCGTCCACCTCTGCGTCGCGCGAGCGCTACCAGCTGGCCCTGGGTGCCAGCTGGGAGGCCGACGTGTGGGGCCGGGTGTCCGGCAACGTGGCCGCCGCGGGCGCCCGGGCGCAGGCCACCGAGGCCGACCTGGCCGCGGCCACGCTGTCGGCCCAGGGCGAACTGGCGATCAACTACTTCAACCTGCGCGAGACCGATGCCGAGATGGCGCTGCTGCGCGACACGCTGGCCGCCTACCAGCGCGCCGCGCAGATCGCCCAGAACCGCTATGCGGCCGGCCTGGCGCTCAAGAGCGACGTGCTGCAGGCGCAGACGCAGCTGGCCAACACCGAGGCCGACCTGGTGGGCCTGGAGCGCACCCGCGCCCAGCTCGAACATGCCATCGCGGTGCTGGCCGGCCGCGCCCCGGCCGAGCTCGACCTGCCGGTGACCGACGGCGGCGACACGCTGCGGGCCGAGCCGCCGGCGGTGCCCACCGGCCTGCCTTCGGCGCTGCTGCAGCGGCGGCCCGACATCGCCGCTGCCGAACGGCGCGTGGCTGCCGCCAATGCCGACGTGGGCGTGCAGCAGACGGCGCTCTACCCCAGCTTCGTGCTCACCGGGCAGTACGGGCTGAACAGCACGCGGGTGTCCGACCTGTTCAGCGCCTCGGCGGCGGCCTGGTCGCTGGGCCTGTCGCTGGCGCAGACGGTGTTCGACGCCGGCGCCAACCGGGCGCGCATCGAGCAGTCGCGTGGCGCCTGGGAGCAGACGGTGGCCAGCTACCGGCAGACGGTGCTGCTGGCCTTCCAGGACGTGGAAGACCAGCTGGCCGCGCTGCGCACGCTGGAGCGTCAGCTGCAGCTGCGACGCATCGCGGCCGAGGCGGCCGACCAGACGGAGCAACAGGTGCTCAACCGCTACCGCGCCGGGCAGGTCGGCTTCACCGAGGTGGTGACGGCGCAGGTCTCGGCGCTGTCGGCGCGGCGCAGCGTGCTGCAGCTCATCGGCCAGCGGCAGACGGCCACGGTGGGGCTGATCCAGGCCCTGGGCGGCGGCTGGCAGGCCGGTGCGCTGTCGTCCGGCATGGCCCGCTGACACCCGCTTCTAGAATCGTCGCGTGTCTGAACGCCTCGATGTCCTCCCCCAGTACCTGCTGCCCAAGCAGGCCCTCACCCGCTTCGCCGGCCTGGTGGCGTCCGCCAAGGCGGGCGGCACCACCACCGCACTGATCCGCTGGTTCATCGGGAAGTACGGCGTGGACATGAGCGAGGCGGCCGACCCCGATCCGGCGCACTACGCCAGCTTCAACGAGTTCTTCACCCGCGCGCTGCGGCCGGGCGTGCGCCCGCTGGCACCGGCCGAGTGGGTGTGCCCGGTGGACGGCGCGATCAGCCAGTTCGGCGCCATCGAGCGCGACCAGATCTTCCAGGCCAAGGGCCATGCCTACAGCACCACCGCGCTGGTGGGCGGCGACGCGGCGCTGGCCGCGCAATTCCAGGACGGCCACTTCGCCACCATCTACCTGAGCCCGAAGGACTACCACCGCATCCACATGCCGTGTGCCGGCCGGCTGCGGCGGATGATCCATGTGCCGGGCGACCTTTTCTCGGTCAACCCGACCACTGCCCGCGGCGTGCCGGGGCTGTTCGCTCGCAACGAACGCGTGGTGTGCGTGTTCGATACCGCGCACGGCCCCTTCGTGCAGGTGCTGGTGGGCGCCACCATCGTCGGCAGCATGGCCACGGTGTGGCACGGCGTGGTCAACCCGCCGCGCCCGGGCAACTTGCGCGAGTGGACCTATGCCGACGGCCAGGTGACGCTGGAGCGCGGCGCCGAGATGGGCCGCTTCCTGCTGGGCAGCACGGTCGTGCTGCTGTGGCCGCGCGGCACGCTTCGCTTCAATCCGCACTGGGCGCCGGCCGGGCCGGTGCGCATGGGCGAAGCCATGGCCGAGAAGGCCACGTGACGCCCCGCGCGCCGCGCACCGAACAGCAGGTGCGCATCGACCTTGCGGCCGCCTTCCGGCTGGCTGCACTGAACGGCTGGGACGACACCGTCTACACCCACCTGTCGGCCACCGTGCCCGGCGAGCCCGGCCACTACCTGATCAACCCCTTCGGCCTGCTGTTCGAGGAGATCACCGCCAGCAGCCTGGTGAAGGTGAACCAGCACGGCCAGGTGGTCGATGGCAGCGGTCGGCCGGTCAACCCCACCGGCTTCACCATCCACGGCGCGGTGCATGCCGCCCGGCCCGAGGTGGAATGCGTGATCCACCTGCACACGCCCTGGGGCGTGGCGCTGAGCATGCTGCCGGAGGGACTGCTGCCCACCAGCCAGTACGCCATGCGGCTGCACGGCCGGCTCGGCCGCCATGCGTACGAAGGCCTGGCGCTGGGCACCGACGAGCAGCGCCGCCTGGTGGCCAACCTGGGCAGCCTGGACGGCCTGATCCTGGACAACCACGGCATCATGGTCGTCGGCCGCACCGTGGCTGAAGCCTGGATGCTGATGCACTTGCTGGAACGCGCCGCGCAGGCGCAGCTGCGCGCCCAGGCCGGCGCGCGCGCCGGCATCCAGGTGGTGACGGAGGAACTGGCCGCCCGCACCCACCGGCAATGGATGGGCGACGGCAGCGAATGGGACGGCGACGTCGAATGGCCCGCGCTGCTGCGCCGGCTGGACCGGCTGAGCCCCGGCTACGCCGACTGAACCGACCGAACGATCAACCGAAGGAGCACCCCATGCCCACCATCCGAGTCGAACTCTTCGAAGGCCGCACGCTGGACCAGAAGCGCGCCCTGGCGCAGGCCCTGACCGAAGCCACCGTGCGCAGCATCGGCGCCAGCCCCGAATCGGTGGACGTGGTGTTCACCGAAGTGGCCCGCCACAACTGGGCCACCGGCGGGCAGCTGTGGAGCGACATGGCCGCCGGCGCCCCGCCCGCGCCGGAGGCGGCGCCGCTGGCGGATTGAGTGGCGTCGCCGTACGCTAGCGCGATGAGCACACGCGAACTCAAGCTCGACCTGCCCGAGCGCCTGGCCAAGGACGCCGAAGCCGCCGGCCTGTTGACGCCGAAGGCGATGACGCGGCTGCTGAAGCAGGAAATGCGTCGGCAGGCTGCCCAACAGTTGCTGGCGGGCGCGGCACGCGCCACCGCGGGCGGCAGCCGCCCGCGATCGCTTCGGCAGGTGCAGGCAGAGGTCGATGCCGTACGCGACGCCAGCCGGCAAGACACGCCCGGCGCGGGGCGGTGATCCGGGCCAGCGCAGTACTGGACACCAACGTCGTCGTATCCGCCCTGCTGTGGCGGGGCCTGCCCGGCCGCCTCATCGAACTGGCCGGTGAGGGCGAGCTCAAGCTCTTTACCAGTGCCGTATTGCTGAAGGAACTGGCAGCCACGCTGTCGAAGCCGAAACTGGCGAAGGCGGTCGCCGCCACCCGCCTGGATGCGCGCACGATGCTGCGCTTGTATGGCCGCATCGCCCACCGCGTACATCCCCTTGCGCTGCCCCGGCCGGTATCACGCGACTGGGACGATGACGCCGTGCTGGCCTGCGCAGCAGCCAGCCGCGCGGACATGATCGTGACCGGTGACGACGACCTGCTGGTGCTCAAGCACTACGGCGACTGCCGGATCTTCAAGCCGCAGGAGGCGCTGCGCGCGCTGTTGTCGCCCGAGTAACCGCGGGGCCCGGAAGCGGGCCCCTGCCTCCGCCTCACGCCACCGCGTCCGCCACCCCGGCCGCGTGCGCCTGCTGGTCGGCGTGGTAGCTGCTGCGCACCATCGCACCCACGGCGGCGTGGGTGAAGCCCATCTTGTAGGCCTCGTCCTCGAACATCTTGAAGGTGTCGGGGTGCACATAGCGGCGCACCGGCAGGTGGTGGCCGCTGGGGGCCAGGTACTGGCCGATGGTCAGCATGTCGATGTCGTGCGCGCGCATGTCGCGCATCACCTGCAGGATCTCTTCGTCCGTCTCGCCCAGGCCGACCATGATGCCGCTCTTGGTCGGCACGTCGGGCGCGAATTCCTTGAAGCGCTTGAGCAGGTTCAGGCTGTACTGGTAGTCCGAGCCCGGGCGCGCTTCCTTGTACAGGCGGGGCGCGGTCTCCAGGTTGTGGTTCATCACGTCGGGCGGCGTGGCCTTAAGGATGTCCAGCGCGCGGTCCATGCGGCCGCGGAAGTCGGGCGTCAGGATCTCGATGCGGGTCTCGGGCGAGAGCTCGCGGGTGCGGGTGATGCACTCCACGAAGTGCGCCGCGCCGCCGTCGCGCAGGTCGTCGCGGTCCACGCTGGTGATGACCACGTACTTCAGCCGCAGCGCGGCGATGGTCTTGGCCAGGTTCAGCGGCTCGTCCGCGTCCAGCGGGTCGGGCCGGCCGTGGCCCACGTCGCAGAACGGGCAGCGGCGGGTGCACTTGTCGCCCATGATCATGAAGGTGGCCGTGCCCTTGCCGAAGCATTCGCCGATGTTGGGGCAGCTGGCTTCCTCGCACACCGTGTGCAGCTTGTGCTCGCGCAGGATCTGCTTGATCTCGTAGAAGCGCGTGGTGGGCGATCCGGCCTTGACGCGGATCCAGTCGGGCTTCTTCAGCACCTCGGCCGGCACGATCTTGATGGGGATGCGCGCCGTCTTGGCCTGGGCCTTTTGCTTGGCAGTGGGGTCGTAGGCGACGGGGGAGGCAGGTGCAGCGGCGGGCGTGGGCTGGGTCATGGGGTCAGTTGGGCCGCAAGGCGCGCTCCAAAGCGCGCGGCGGCCTCGCTCCAGTCGGTAGAGATGCCGAGTCTAGCGAGATCGATCGTCTGCAGCCCTGCGTAACCGCAAGGGTCGATGCCGAGGAAGGGTTGCAGGTCCATCGCCACGTTCAGCGCCACGCCGTGGTACGTGCGGTGCTGGCTCACCTTGATGCCCAGCGCGGCGATCTTGCCCAGCCCGCGGAACGGGTCGCCGCCGCGCGCCGGACCGGTGAGCGCGGCATGGCCGAAGGGATCGGCCAGCTTCACGTAGATGCCCGGGGCGCCGGCCACGCGGTGGCCGGTGACGCCGTAGCCCTCCAGCGTCTTGAGCACCGCGTTTTCCAGCCGGTAGACGTATTCCTTGACGTAGATGCCGAGCCGGCGCAGGTCCACCAGCGGATAGGCCACCACCTGGCCGGGCCCGTGGTACGTGACTTGCCCGCCGCGGTTGGTGCGCACCACGGGAATGCCCTCGGGGCTGAGCACATGCTCGGCGCGGCCGGCAATGCCCTGGGTGTACACGGGGTCGTGCTCGCACAGCCACAGTTCATCGGGCGTGTCGGGCGTGCGCTGTTCGGTGAAAGCACGCATCGCCGCCTCGGTGGCGGCATAGTCGACACGGCCGAGGGTCTTGACGATCATCGTGCGCACCATTCCTTGGCAGTCATCGTGAGGTCAGCATGCAGGCTCGCTCCACTCTTCGCTTCGCCCTTGCCGCGGCCGCCTGGGCGCTGCTGGCGGCCGGCGCCCAGGCCGCCGAGCCCACGCCGGCGCAGAAGGAGGCGCTGCAGGCGCGGCTGGAAGACGCGGTGCGAGACCATGACCAGGGCCGGCTGGAGCAGGCCCGCGAGGCCTTCGAGGGCCTGGCCCGTGCCGGCGTGCCGGCCGCCGGCTACAACCTGGCGGTGATGCACCTCAAGCGCGAGCTGCCCGGCGCCAGCAACACCGAGGCGCTGCGGCTGATGACCCGCGCTGCCGAGCAGGGCTTCGTCACCGCCACCTACGGCGTGGCGCGCCTGTACGAGACCGGCGATGCCGGCCGGCGCGACCTGGACGAGGCCGGCCGCTGGTACCTGCGGGCGGCGCAGCAGGGCAGCGTGGACGGGCAGGTGGAGATCGCCACCGCCTATTACCTGGGCCGCGGCGCGGCCAAGGACCTGCCGGCGGCCGCCCACTGGTACCGCGAGGCGGCCAAGGGCGGCGACGTGGGGGCGCAGTACATCATCGCGTCGATGTACGAATCGGGCGTGGGCGTGGCGCACGATCTGCGGCTGGCGCGCTACTGGTATGCGGCGGCGGCCCGTGGCGGCGACGAGGTGGCCCCGGCCAAGCTGCGCGAGATCGACGCGCGGCTGGGCACCGGGAGCGCCCCGGCGCCGCTCACAACACGACCTTGACCATCGGGTGCGTGGTCAGGGTGCGGTAGAGCTCGTCCAGCTGTTCGCGGCTGGTGGCCGTGACGGTGATGGTCACGCCCATGTACTTGCCGCCCTTGCTGGGGCGCAGCTCCACGGTGGCGGCATCGAAGGTGGGGTCGAAGTGCAGGGCCACCTGGGTGACCGCATGCACGAAGCCGTCCACGTTCTCGCCCATCACCTTGATGGGAAAGGCGCTGGGGTACTCGATCAGCGACTGTTCGGGCGGGATGTTCTGCATGGTGGCGGGTGCGGTCATCAGATCGACTGCAGCTTCTTGGCGTTCTGGTAGGCCTCGTAGAGGCGGGCGTAGACCGGCCCGGGCTTGCCGCGCAGCGCGCCATGGCCAACCTCGGCGCCGTCGATGCGGGTGACGGGCAGCACCTCCTTGGTGGCGGAGCTGAGCAGCACCTCGTCGGCGGCCAGCACGTCGGCCTCGGCGATGGGGCGCAGGTTGTAGGCGATGCCCATGTCCTCGCACAGCTCGCGCAGCAGCTCATAGCGGATGCCTTCGAGCAGGTGCTCGCTCTTGGGCGGGCCCAGCAGTGCGCCTTCCTGCACCACCCAGACGTTGCTGCTGCTGGCCTCGGTCAGCCAGCCGTCGCGGAACAGGATGGTCTCGGTGGCGCCCTGGTCGGCCGACACCATGCGCGCCAGCACGCTGCCCAGCAGCGAGGTGCTCTTGATGTCGCCACGCTCCCAGCGGAAATCGCGCGCGGTGATGCAGGCCACGCCCTGGTGGCGCTGCTCGGCGCTGGCCTGCTTCAGCTCGTTGGTCATCACGAACACGGTGGGCACCGGATCGGCCGGCGGCACGTGGTCGCGCATCGCCACGCCGCGCGTGACCTGGATGTAGACCAGCTGCGTCCCGGCCGGGTGGTCGGCCACCAGCCGGCGCACTACCGACAGCCAGCGTGCCTCGTCCATCGGGTTGGGAATGCGCAGCTTGGCCAGGCTGCGGCCCAGGCGGGCGATGTGCTCGTCGAAGCGGAACAGCCGGCGGTCGTAGACCGGGATGGCCTCGTACACGCCGTCGCCGAAGATGAAGCCGCGGTCGAGCACCGACACCTTGGCGTCGCACAGGCGGGTGTACTCGCCGTTCAGGTAGCACGGGGTTTCGGGCAGCGCGATCATGCAATCCTCCGCGGCAACTTCAGGGCCTGACCTTACTTGATCCACAGGCGCAGCGCGTCCCATGCGCGGCCCAGCAGGCCGGCCTGGTCCACCGGCTCCAGCACCACCAGCGGCACCTCGGCCAGCGGCGCGCCGGCGGCGGTGCTCACCTTCAGCGTGCCCACGCGCTGGTTCCTGGTCAGCGGGGCCACCAGCGGGTCGGTGCGTTCCACCTTGGTCTGCAGCTTGTCGCCCTCGCCCTTGGGCAGGGTGACGTAGACGGCGCCGGCCGCGCCGAGCTTGGCCTCGCGCGTCGTGCCCTTCCATACCTCCGGCGTGGCGATGGGCTTGCCTTCCTCGAACAGGCGCACCGCGTCCCAGGCGCTGTAGCCCCAGTTCAGCAGCTTCTGGCTCTCGGTGGCGCGCGCGTCGCGCGAATTGGTGCCCATCACCACGCTGAGCAGGCGGCGCTTGCCGTTGGGCATGTCGCGCGCGGCGCTGGCCACCAGGCAGTAGCCGGCGGCATCGGTGTAGCCGGTCTTCATGCCGTCCACGCTGGGGTCCCGGCCCAGCAGCAGGTTGCGGTTGTCCTGCTTGATCTTGTTGTAGGTGTAGCTGCGCACCGAGTAGTACGGGTAGTACTCGGGGAAGTCGCGGATGACGTGCGAGGCCACCACCGCGATGTCGCGGGCGCTGGTGCGGTGGCCGGGCTCGGTCATGCCGGTCACGTTCTTGAAGCTGGTGTTCTTCAGGCCCCAGGCCTGGGCCTGGCGGTTCATCATGCCGACGAAGCTCTCCACCGAGCCGGCCACGCCCTCGGCCAACGCCACCGAGGCGTCGTTGCCGGACTGGATGATCATGCCGCGCAGCAGCTCGTCGACCTTGGGCGTCATCGTGGTGTCGATGAACATCAGCGACGGGTCGCCCTTGCGCTCCTCCCAGGCGCGCTTGCTGACGTTGAGCGTCTGCTCCAGCGTCAGCTTCTTCTCGCGCAGCGCGGTGAACACCACGTAGGCGGTCATCAGCTTGGTGAGCGAGGCCGGGTCGGTGGCCACGTCGGCCTCGCGCTCGGCCAGCACCTGGTTGCTGGTCAGGTCCATGAGGATGTAGTGGCGCGCCGCGATCTCGGGCGCCTGCGGGGCCTGGGCCCAGGCGGAAACGGTGCCGGCAGCCACCAGCACGTAGGCAAACAGTTTTTTCATTCGGGAATCAAGACAGAGGAAGCGTCGACCGGTGGGGGCGTCAGGCGGCGGCGAGGTGCCGCGCCACCAGCGACTTGAGCAAGGGCAGTTGCCCGTGGAAAAAATGGCCGACTCCGGGCACCACCACCACCGGCAGCGCCTGCGGGCGCGCCCAGTCGAGCGTGGCCTGGAGCGGCACGACGTCGTCGGCCTCGCCATGGATGACGAGGGTGTCTTCAGGCACCTGTGCCACCGGGAAGTTCCGTGTGGCCGGGCCCACCAGCACCAGGCCGGCGGCCGGCGCCTCGGCGGCCAGGCGGGCCGCCGCCTGCGAGGCCACGTAGCCGCCGAAGGAGAAGCCGGCCAGCCACAGCGGCAGCGCGGCGTCGCGGAAGGCGGCGATCACCGCCATCGCGTCGTCCACCTCGCCGCGGCCTTCGTCCCAGGCACCGGCCGATTCGCCGATGCCGCGGAAATTGAAGCGCACGGTGCGCAGGCCACGCTGCAGGCCGGCGCGCGCCACCGTCTGCACCACCTTGTTGTCCATGGTGCCGCCATGCAGCGGATGCGGATGGCACACCACCATCACGCCGCGGGCGGCCTCGGCGGGTTCGTCGATCGCGCACTGCAGCGCACCGGCCGGGCCGGGAATGGGCTGTCGCAGGGTCTGGGAGTTCACGGTGCGGCGTGCCCGGTCAGCGGCCGACGCTGGGCGGCAGCACCAGGCGCTCGACCACCTGGCCGCCCTTGAGGTGCTGCTCGACGATCTCGTCGATGTCTTCCTCGTCGACGAAGGTGTACCAGGTGCCTTCGGGGTACACCACGGCCACCGGACCACCGGCGCAGCGGTCCAGGCAGCCGGCCTTGTTCACCCGCACACCGCCCGGGCCGGCCAGGCCGGCGGCCTTGACCTTGGACTTGCAGCGGTCGAAGCCGGCTTGCGCCGCATGCTGCGCACAACTGTCTTCGCCGTTTTCCCGCTTGTTCAGGCAGAAGAAGATGTGGTGCTGGTAATAGTTCATGGTTTCGATTGTAGGCAGGGGCTTGTATCGGGCTCGAATGCAAATGCGAACCGTTCGCATAAGATTCGCCGATGAACAAGCGTCGCTTCCTTGCGCTGGCCGCCACGGCCGCAGTCCTTCCCTCGTGGCCCCTCACCCTGCTGGCGCAGGCCGCAACGCCCGCCAGCTTCGCCAGCGTGAGCAAGCACTATGCGGTGCTGGTGAGCGCCGCCTACGACGACACCCTGGCCGCGGCCCAGGCACTGCAGGCGGCGGTGGGTGTCTTCACCCGCCAGCCCACGGCCGAGAGCCTGGCCGCCGCGCGGCAGGCCTGGCTGGACGCCCGCGAGTGGTACGGGCAGACGGAGGCCTTCCGCTTCTACGGCGGCCCCATCGACGACGACAAGGGCCCGGAAGGCCGCATCAATGCCTGGCCGATGGACGAGAGCTTCGTCGACGGCACCCGCGACCGGCCCACTGCCGGCCTGATCAACGACCGCAAGGCGCCGATCACCAAGGCGCACCTGTCGAAGATGAACGAGCGCGGCGGCGAGGAGAACATCGCCACCGGCTGGCATGCCATCGAGTTCCTGCTGTGGGGCCAGGACTCCAGCGACAACGGCCCGGGCGACCGCAGCTTCGACGACTTCGTCGACGGCAAGCGGCCGCAGGCCGACCGCCGCCGCCGCTACCTGACAGTGGTGACGGAGCTGCTGATCGACGACCTGCGCTTCCTGGCCACCGCCTGGAAGCCGGGCGTGCGGGGCAACTACCGGGCACGCTTCGAGGCCGGCGGCCAGGAATCGGTGCGCAAGATCATCGTGGGCCTCGGCTCGCTGTCGCGCGGCGAGCTGGCCGGCGAGCGGCTGGAGGTGGCGCTGAACACGCAGGACCAGGAGGACGAGCACTCCTGCTTCTCCGACAACACGCATCGGGACGCGGTCAACAACGCGCTGGGCATCGAGAACGTGTGGCTGGGCCAGTACCGCCGGCGCGACGGCAGCACGGTGCAGGGCGCCTCGCTGCGCGAACTGGTGCAGGCGCGCGACCCCGCGGTGGCCGAGCGCACCACGCGGCAGATCTCGCAATCGGTGGCCGCCGCGCGGGAGATCCGCGCGCCCTTCGACCAGGAGATCCTGGGCGACGACAACGCACCCGGCCGCCGGCGCATCAAGACGGTGATCGACAGCCTGGTGCAGCAGTCCAAGGACCTGGTGGACGCGGCCTCGGCCATCGGCATCACGCAGCTCACGCTGGTGAACCCGTGACCCCACGCCGCCTGACCGCGGCGGCCGCGGCGCTGGCCGCCGCGCTGCTGCTGCTGGGCGCGGCCGGCATGGCGGTGTCGGCCGACGAATCCGCCCTCACCGCCGGCGCCGCCACGGTGCATGCCACCGGGCGCAATGCCTTCAGCTTTCCGGCCGCCAACCTGGGCGACGAGGAGCGCACGCGCTTCGTCATCGGCAACTCGTTCTTCCGCCGCAACTGGGTCGAGGCGCCTGCGTCCACCCAGGCGCGCGACGGCCTGGGGCCGCACTTCATCGCACGCTCCTGCGGCGGCTGCCATGTGCAGGACGGCCGCGGTGCGCCGCCGGACTTCCGCCAGGGGCTGAGCACCGAGCAGCCGGTGTCGCTGCTGATGCGGCTGTCGGTACCCGGCGTCGGCGAGCATGGCGCGCCCCATCCGCACCCGGTGTACGGCGACCAGCTCAACAACGCCGCCATCCGCGGCGTGAAGCCGGAAGGCCAGGTCCGTATCCGCCAGACGGTGGTGCGCGGCCGCTTTGCCGACGGCACGCCGTACGAGCTGCTGAAGCCGCACTACCGCATCGACCAACTGGCCTACGGGCCGCTGGGCGACGACGTGATGCTGAGCCCGCGGATCGCGCCGCAGGTCATCGGCATGGGGCTGCTGGAGGCCATTCCGGAAGCCGAGATCCGCGCCAATGCGCAGCAGCAGGCCGCCACGCCAGGCCCGATCAAGGGCCGGCCCAACGAGGTGTGGGACGCCTTCGCGCAGCGCACGATGCTCGGCCGCTTCGGCTGGAAGGCCAACGTGGCCACCGTGGCCCACCAGACGGCCGGCGCCTTCATCGGCGACATGGGCATCACCTCCACCGTGTTCCCCACCGAGGCCTGCAGCACCACGCAGTCCGACTGCAGCGCGGCCCCGCACGGCGGCAACGGCGACGGCATCGAGATCGACGACGACACGCTGGCGCAGGTGGTGTTCTACACCGCCACCCTGGCACCGCCGGCGCGCCGGCAGGCCGCCGATGCGCAGGTGCTGCGCGGCGGCCGGCTGTTCGAGTCGCTGCAGTGCGCCGCCTGCCACCGGCCCGGCTACACCACCGGCGACGCGGCGCTGGCCGAGCGCTTTCCGCGTCTGTCCAGCCCGGCGCTCAAGGGCCTGGTGATCAAGCCCTACACCGACCTGCTGCTGCACGACATGGGCCCCGAGCTGGCCGACGGCCGGCCCGACTACCTGGCCAGCGGCAGCCAGTGGCGCACGCCGCCGCTGTGGGGCATCGGCCTCATCCAGGACGTCAACGGCCACATGCGGCTGCTGCACGACGGCCGCGCCCGCGGCGTGCTGGAAGCGGTGCTGTGGCACGGCGGCGAGGCCCAGGCGAGCCGCGACGGCGTGCTGAAGTTGAACAAGCAGGACCGGGAAGCGCTGGTCAAGTTCGTGGAGTCGTTGTGAAGCCCCTGTTCCTGTCCGCCGCCCTGGCCGCGGCGTTGTGCCTGGCGACCGCGGGGCCCGCCGCGGCGCAGCCCGCCATGCAGCCCGATGTCGCGGTGCCCTTCTACACGCCGGTGCAGGCGCTGGAGGCGCTGTACCGGCTGCACTACCAGCCGCGGTCGCAGGCCTTTGCGCAGGCCTCGGCGGCGCTGGGCCCGGCGCTGGCAGCCGGCTGCACCGCGGGCGGCACGCTGGACGAGGCCCGCGTCCGCTGGCGGGAGGCGCTGCTGGCCTGGGAACGCCTGGCCGCGGTGCAGGTGGGGCCGCTGGTGGAACGCCGCTCGCTGCGGCGACTGGACTTCCAGCCGGCGCGGCCGGAGCTGATCGCCCGCGCGGTGAAGGCGGCCCCGGCCGACGCCGCCGGCATGGCCCGCGTGGGCACGCCGGCCAAGGGCCTGCCTGCGCTGGAATACCTGCTGTGGACGAAGCCCGCCGCGCCCGGCAGCGCCGAATGCCGCTTCGCCCAGGCGGTGGCCGCCGACCTGCAGGCCGAGGCCGCCGCGATCGCGGCCGACTTCCAGGCGCTGGCCGCACGCGAGTTCGACGACGAAGGCGAGGCCGCGTCGAACGCCTTCGGCGAATTCATCAACCAGTGGCTGGGCGGCATCGAGCGGCTGCGCTGGGCGGACATCGACAAGCCGATCCAGTCCGCCGACGGCCGCCCGCCGGCCTACCCGCGCCTGGCCTCTGACAGCACCGCCGCCGCCTGGCAGGCGCGCTGGCAATCGCTGCGTCAGCTCACCGCCGGCCCGGCCCGGCCGCTGGGCGAAGGCCTGGTGCCGGTGGAGGCCTACCTGCGCGGCCGCGGCCAGAACCCGCTGGCCGATGCGCTGGCCGCCCAGGTGGCTGCCACCACGCAGGCCTTCGAGCGCCTGGGCAGTGCCGGCGCGCCTGCCAGGCCGGAGGCCGCCCAGGCGGCAGCGCGGGCCCTGGGCACGCTCAAGTCCTTGATCGAGAAGCAGGTGGCGCCGGCGCTGGAAGTGGCGCTGGGCTTCACCGATGCCGATGGCGACTGAGCGCAGCGCCGGCCTGCCGCGGCGCCGCCTGCTGCAAGCCGGCCTGGCCGCTGCCACGGCGGCCGGCCTGCCCCGGCTGGCCGTGGCGGCCCACGGCCCGTCCGGCCGCGTGTTCGCCGCCTGGGACCTGTCCGACGGCCGCCACCAGATCGGCTGCCTGCGCCTGCCGGCCAGCGACGGCGCCGCCTGCCAGGTGATCGGCCTGCTGGACGTGCCCACCCGCGCCCATGGCCTGCTGCCGCTGCCCGATGGCGGCGTGCTGGTGGCCGCGCGGCGGCCGGGTGAATGGCTGCTGCGCTGGCATCCGGCGCAGCCGCAGGCCGCGCAATGGCACTGGATCGACGGCGACCGCGCCTTCAGCGGCCATGTGCAGCCCTGGGGCGGCCATCTGTACACCACCGAGGCCGACTTGGAGACCGGCGACGGCCTGCTGGTGCGCCGGGACGCGCGCACGCTGGAGCGGCTGGCCGAGTGGCCCACCGGCGGCGTGGACAACCATGCGCTGCTGCCCGACGGCCGCGGCGGCCTGTTCGTGGCCAACGGCGGCGTGGCCACCCGGCCCGAAACCGGCAGGCTGAAGCTCGACCTGGCCGGCATGGACTCGTCCATCGTGCGCATCGACGCAGCCAGCGGCGCCATCACCCACCAATGGCGGCTGGCCGACCGCCGCCTGAGCCTGCGCCACCTGGCCTGGCGCGGCGACGACCTGGGCATCGCGCTGCAGGCCCAGCACGACGACGCCGACAGCCAGCAGCAGGCACCGGTGCTGGCGCTGCTGCGCGGCGCCCGCGGCGCACCGGCCGCCGCCATGCTGGTGGCGCTGTCCACGCCGCAGCCGCTGGGCGGATATGGCGGCGACATCTGCGCCACGCCGGCCGGCTGGTTCGTCAGCTGCCCGCGGGTGGATGCGGTGGCCGGCTGGTCGGCCGGGGGCCGCTGGCAGGGCGTGCAGTCGCACACGCAGGCCTATGCGCTGGTGGCCGCGGGCAACACGCCCTGGGTGGCCGGGCCCGGCGGCTGGCGCGCGCTGGACGGTGGAGCGCCGGCCCTGCACCCGTGGCAGGCCGCGCGGGAGCCGGACAACCATGCCGCGTGGTCAGGCACCGTGGCCAGCTGAAGCCGGACGGTAAAAAACCGCAACCCCCGCATAGCCTCTTCAAATGCGAACGATTCGCGTTTATAGTGGGCTCATGCAACACCACCTGACCCCGGTTCCTACGCCCTTCCGTGCCGACACCGGGTCGGCCGCCCACCACCTGGCGCCCCAGTCGCCGCCGCCGCGCACGCTCACCAGCCGCACGCTGCTGGATGGCGCGAACGAGGTGCAGATCGAGCACTACGGCGCCGTCTACCGCCTGCGCCTGACGGCGCTGGGCAAGCTCATCCTCACCAAGTAAGCCGGCGGCGGGCAGCCCCGCCCGCCATTCCATTGCAAGGGCTGGCCGCCGCGCGCCCGAACGACGCCGCTGTCCATGTCCGCCCATCCTTCCCATGCCGACGACGACCTGGCCGTCCTGGCTTCGTCTCCCCTGTGCCAGGTCAGCGCCTGTCCCGGCTGCGGCGTGGTGCACCTGCACCTGCCGTCCATGACCCTGCGCTTCGAGCCCGCCGCCTTCCACGAAGTGGCGCGGCTGGTGGCGCAGGCGTCCCTTGCGCTGGAAGGCAGCCGCACCGATACCGCCGTGCCGGCCCCGATGGGCGCCGTGCATCCACCGGCGGCGCCCGAAAGCCTGGAGTCTGCGCCGGCCGCCGCCCCGCCCCGCCGCCGCTGGCACTGAGCGCCGCGCACCGAGCGACTGCGCCGCGGCCCTCCAGGCCGGAGGCCCGGAGCCGTGCTGCTGGACAAGCCCACCGCCCCGCTGAAGCTGCAGCACCCGCATGCGATGCTTGCGCAGGTGCGCCGTTGCGCGATGGAGTCCGGCATGGGAGTGATCACCGTTCTGCACGACTTGACCCTGGCGCTGCGTCATGCCGGCGCCGTGCCGGTGCTGCCGGCATGACCGCCGGCCGCCGACGCATGCTGCAGGCGCTGGCCGGCCTGCCCGCGGCACTGCTGGCCGGCTGCACCACCGGCCCCGACCGCACGGACACCGGCAGCGACCTCGACCGCCTGCAAGCCGCGCTGCGGGCGCAGCCGCTGGTGCTGCTGGGCGAGGTGCACGACCACCCGGCGCAGCATGCGCTGCGCGCCCGTGCGCTGCAGCGGCTGCTGGCCGAAGGCGCCCGCCCGGCGCTGTTGATGGAGCAGTTCGACCGCGAGCAGCAGCCCGCCATCGACCGCCTGCTGGCCACCCCCGGCGCCGATGCCGACGCGCTGATCGCCGCCGCCTGGCCGCAGGGCAACGCCGGCTGGCAGTGGCCGCTGTACCGGCCCTTCATCACGCTGGCGCTGCAACACCGGCTGCGGCTGGTGGCGGCCAACGTGTCGCGCGCCGACACCCGCCGCGTGATCTCGGGTGGCCTGGCGGCGGCCGGCTTCGATGCCGCGGTGCCGGCCGACATCGCCGACGCGCAGGCCGCCGCCATCGTGGCCAGCCACTGCGGCCAGGTGGACGAGCCGCTGGCCCGCAAGATGATGCTGGCCCAGGTGGCACGCGACCAGTTCATGGCGCGCCAGCTGGTGGCCCATGCGGACGGTGGTGCGCTGCTGCTGGCCGGCAATGGCCATGTGCGGCGCGACATCGGCGTGCCGCGATGGCTGCCCGCGGCCTGGCAGCCGCGCAGCCTCGTCATCGGCCTGCTGGAGCCCGGCGCGGCACCGGCGCAGGCCTTCGACCTGGTGCTGCGCACCGCGGCCGTCGAGCGCCCCGACCCCTGCGCCGGCATGCCGGCCATGCGCCCGGCCGGCCGCTGAGCGGCGGCGCTACGGCACGGCGGCCACCCGCTCCAGCTCGTCCATCACCGGCGACAGCTGCTGCATCACCGCGGCCAGCGCGGCATGCGGATCGGCATCACCGCCGATGGCGTCCTCCAGCCGGCGTGCCGCCTGCGACAGCGCCCGCATGCCCAGCGAGCCGGACACGCTGTGCAGGTCGTGCGCCAGCCGCCGCGCATGCGCGCGGTCGGCGTCCAGCGCCTGCACCAGCTGCTGCGCGAAGCCGCGCTGCGATTCGCGGAAGCGCACCAGCAGCCGGCGGTACAGCTGCTCGTTGCCACCCGCGGCGCTGCGGCCGGCCGCCACGTCGATGCCGGCCAGCGCACCCAGCGGATCGGGCGCACCGCCCACCACCGGCACCGTCTGCACCGGCAGCGGCGCAGCGCCGGGCAGCATCCAGCGCTTGAGCACCTCGAACATGCGGCCCACCTCCACCGGCTTGGCGATGTGGTCGTTCATGCCGGCGGCGAAGGCGCGGTCGCGGTCGCTGGTCATGGCGTTGGCCGTCATCGCGATCACCGGCAGCGCTTCCCAGCAGGGCTGCGCACGGATGGCGCGTGTGGCCTCGTAGCCGTCCATCACCGGCATCTGGCAGTCCATCAGCACCGCGTCGAAGCGCTGGCGGCCCAGGCGTTCCAGCGCCTCCTGCCCGTTGTCGGCCACCGTCACGCGGATGCCGGCCGCCGTGAGCAGCTCCACCGCCAGCTCCTGGTTGATGAGGTTGTCCTCCACCAGCAGCACGCTGCGGCCGGCGAGCACGCGGGCGTCCGCAGGCACGCCGTGCTCGGCCTGGCGGTCGGCCGGCCGCGCCTGGGTGGCATGGCCCAGCACCGCCAGGCAGGCGCGCCGCAGCGCGGCCGGCGTCACCGGCTTGACCAGCACCTCGCGCCGCGCCTGGCCCTCGGCTTCCAGCCGCTGCCGCAGCTCATCGGCATTCAGCGCCGTGGCCAGCAGCACCACCGGCATCGCCGGGCCGATCTGGCGTGCGCACTGCAGGCCGTCCAGGCCGGGCATCTTCCAGTCCAGCACCGCCAGCTCGAAGGGCGTGCCCGCCTGCGCGGCCAGGGTCATGCGGCGCAGCACGTCCCAGCCGTCGCGCGGGGTCTCGGGCTCCAGGCCCAGGCCGGCGGCCATCTCGGCCAGCAGGCCCTGCACGCCAGGGTGGTCGTCCAGCACCAGCGTGCGGCGGCCGGCCAGCTCGGGCGGCGCCGGGGCGGGCTGTCCGTCCTGCAGGCCGAAGCGCGCGGTGAAGCGGAATTCGCTGCCCCGCCCCGGCTGCGAGGTGACGGTGAGATGGCCGCCCATCTGCCGCACCAGGTGGCTGGAGATGGCCAGGCCCAGGCCGGTGCCGCCATGCCGGCGCGAGGTGGAGCTGTCCACCTGCTCGAAGGGGCGGAACAGCCGCTCGCACTGCGAGGCTTCCATGCCCACGCCGGTGTCGCGCACCGCGAAGCCCAGCTCCAGGTCGCTGCCGAAGGACACCACCGACACGCTCACCACGATCTCGCCACGCTCGGTGAACTTCACCGCATTGCTGCCCAGGTTCACCAGCACCTGACCCAGCCGCAGCGCGTCGCCCACCAGCGCGGTGGGCACCTCGGGCGGCATGCGGAACATCAGCTCCAGGCCTTTTTCCTCGGCCTGCAGGCCCACCACGGCCGCCAGGCTGTCCAGCACCTCCTCCAGGTCGAAGGGCGCGCTTTCCATGCCCAGCTTGCCGGCCTCGATCTTCGAGAAGTCCAGGATGTCGTTGATGATGCCCAGCAGCGACTTGGCCGCCCGCTCCACCTTCTGCACGTAGTTGCGCTGCCGGGCGTCCAGCCCGCTGGCCAGCGCCAGCCGCGCCATGCCCAGGATGGCATTCATCGGCGTGCGGATCTCGTGGCTCATGTTGGCCAGGAAGGTGCTCTTGGCATGGGCCGCGTCGCGGGCCACCTGCTGGGCCTCGGCCAGCTCGGTGATGTCGCGCCAGGCGCCGGTGAACACGGTGGAGCCGTCGGCCTGGCGGCTGGCGGTGGTCAGCGACTCCACCCAGCGCACCCGGCCGCCGGTGCGCACCCGGAACTGGAAGCTGCCGCCGAGACCATCGCGCATCACCTCGTCCACCCGCGCGCGCGACCAGGCCAGGTCGTCCTCGTGCACGCAGCGCCAGCGCAGCTCGGGATCGCGCATCAGCTCCTCGGCGGTGCAGCCCAGCAGCTCGCGCACGCCGCGGCCGACGAAGGTGTAGTAGTTGCGCTGCGGGCCCGACACCCGCTGGAAGACCACCACCGGCAGCGCATTGGCCATGTCGTCCAGCTGCTGCCGCGCGGCCTGCGCAGCGTGCTCGGCCTCCCGGCGCTGCCGCACCTCGCGGCGCAGGCGCTGGTTCCAGATGAATAGCAGCACGCCGGCGCCGGCCAGGCTCAGCAAGTAGGGCCAGATGGTGCGCAGCAGGTCGCGCGCATTCACCTCAGGCGGCGAGGCCACCCAGCGCGCGCGGATGGCCTGGTGCTCGTCGGCGCTGACATCCGCCAGCGCCCGGTTCACCAGGCCCAGCAGCTCGGGCTGGCCGGGCGAGACGGCGAAGGTCAGCGCCTCCGGCGGCATGTCGATCTCGCCGCGGATGGCCAGGTGCGACACGTCCAGCTGCGACAGCAGGTAGCGGATGACCACGCCGCTGCCGATGCAGGCGTCGGCCTGGCCGGCAAACACGGCGCGCACCGCGGCCTCGGGGCTCTCCACGTCGAGGAAGCGCACCCCGGGCACGCGCTGCTCCAGCATCTCGCGGTGGGCATAGCCGCGCGGCGCGGCCACCAGCCGGCCGGGCAGGTCCTCGGCGCCGCGGATGTCGTGGTCGCGCTCGCGCACCACCAGGTAGTGGCGGCCGCGCAGGTAGCTGTCGGACAGGTGCATGCCCAGCTGGCGCGCGGGCGTGGCCACCACGCTCGGCACGAGGTCGATCTCGTCGCGCGCCAGCGCGGCCAGCACCTCCGGCCAGCTGGTGAAGCCCACCAGCTCCACCTGCAGACCCAGCCGGCTGGCCACGCGCTGCAGGTATTCGGCGCTGATGCCGCGGTAGCCGGCGGGGCCGCCGAACAGCTCGATCGGCGGGTAGTCGACCATGTCGGTACCCACCCGCAGCACCTGCTTGCGCTGCAGGAGCGCCTGCTCCTGCGGGCTGAGCATCAGGTTGCCGTCTGGCGGGGAAGCCGCGCCATTGGCATGGGCCTGCGCCCCTGCGGGCGCGAGCAGCAGTCCGCCCATCGCCAGGCAGGCAGCCAGCGCAGCGATGACGGCGAGCGCGGGGAGCGCCGCAAGAGGCCAAATGGTGGACGGCAGCAGCGGGCGGCGGAACCAGGGCACGGGCATGCGATCTCTTCCGCCCGCCTGCGCGGCGGGCCGGGGCGATTGTGCCCAATTGCAAGCGGGCGGCCGTCCGGAAGAGCCCGCTGCCGCGGGCCCGGCGCTACACCCCGCCTTCGGTCAGCCGGGTGGGGTCCAGCAGCTCGGCCAGGCGCTCGCGCGGCAGGTCGGTGCGCTCCAGCGCCACGTCCAGGATGGGCCGGCCGTCGCGGTAGGCCTCCTTGGCGATCTCGGCGGCCCGGGCGTAGCCGATCACCGGGTTCAGCGCCGTCACCAGGATGGGATTGCGGTCCAGCGCCTCCTTCAGCCGCGCCTCGTTCACCCGGAAGCCGGCGATGGCACGGTCGGCCAGCAGCCGGCTGGCGCTGGCCAGCAGGCCGATGCTTTCCAGCAGGTTGCGCGCCACCAGCGGCAGCATCACGTTCAGCTCGAAGTTGCCCGACTGGCCGGCCAGCATGATGGCGGTGTCGTTGCCGATGACCTGCGCAGCCACCATCGCCACCGATTCCGGGATCACCGGGTTCACCTTGCCCGGCATGATCGAAGAGCCCGGCTGCAGGGCTTCGAGCTCGATCTCGCCCAGGCCGGCCAGCGGGCCGGAGTTCATCCAGCGCAGGTCGTTGGCGATCTTGGTCAGCGCCACCGCCAGCGTCTTCAGCGCGCCGGACATCGCCACCGCCGCGTCCTGCGAGCCCATGGCCGCGAAGAAGCTGGGCGCGCGGGTGAAGCGCAGGCCGGTCAGCTCGGCCAGCTCCGCATGGAAGGCCGCCACGAATTGCGGATGGGCATTGACGCCGGTGCCCACCGCGGTGCCACCCTGCGCCAGCTTCAGCAGCGACTGCTGCGCATGCGCCACCTGCTGCGCCGCATGGCTCACCTGCTCGGCCCAGCCGTCCAGCACCTGGCTCATGCGCACCGGCATCGCGTCCATCAGGTGGGTGCGGCCGGTCTTCACGCTGCCGTGCAGCGATTCGCCCTTGCGGCGGGTGACGCTGGCCAGGTGCTGCAGCGCCGGCAGCAGCTCGCGCTCCACCGACAGCGCCGCCGCCACATGCAGCGCGGTGGGGATGGTGTCGTTGCTGCTCTGGCCGGCGTTCACGTGGTCGTTCGGGTTCACCGGCTGGCCCAGCGCGCGCGTGGCCAGCGTGGCCACCACCTCGTTGGCGTTCATGTTGCTGCTGGTGCCCGAGCCGGTCTGGAAGACGTCGATCGGGAACTGCTGCATGAAGTCGCCCTCGGCGGCACGGGTGCAGGCGGCGTCGATGGCCTGGCCCAGGTCGGCCGGCAGCTGGCCGATCTTCACGTTGGCGCGCGCCGCGGCGGCCTTGACGGTGAGCAGCGCCCGCACGAAGCCCGGCGGCATGCGCAGCCCGCTCACCGGGAAGTTCTGCACCGCGCGCTGGGTCTGCGCGCCGTAAAGGGCCTCGGCCGGAACGGCCACCTCGCCCATGCTGTCGCGTTCGATGCGGGTGTCGGTCATGTGTTGTCCTCCTGCGTTCTGGGCCGGCCAGTGTCGGCCAGTGCCCAACGCCTGCACCGTCGGTGGGGCTATGCCGGGTCGGCCTCGCGGGCGGTCAGCCGCGACAGCAGCCACAGCATCGCCAGGTAGGGCCACAGCCAGCCGATCCAGCGCGCCAGCCCATGGAAGCGGATGAAGCGCCCCTGCTCCCAGGCCTGCAGGCTGGCCGCGAAGTAGGGATCGGACGGTGCCTGAGCCACCAGCGCCACCAGCGCGGTAAGCGCCATCAGCCCGAGCGCCGCGGCCAGCCGGCGGCCGGCCAGGGAGCACAGCAACGCCAGGCCCAGGCCCCAGCCCAGCGCCGCCAGGCTGGTGGGCGTGAGCCAGGTGAGTGCATGGTCAGGCCCGAAGTTCAGCGTGGTGGACAGCGTGGTGGCGCTGAAGGCCAGCGCAGTGGCGCCCAGCGCCAGCACCACCCGCCGCCACCCGCGCGCGGTGATGGCATAGGCCACCAGGCATGGCCCCAGCAAGCCCAGCGCGATGGCACTGCCTTCGTGCAGCGGCGACAGCGGCGCCTGTGCCGCGGACGTGGTCTCCAGCCAGTCGGCGGCCTCCGGCTCCCAGGGCGTGTCGGCCAGCGCGGCCAGCGCGAACTGGCGCAGCTCGTCCCCCCACCTGGCCCACGCCCAGCGGCAGCGGCTGCGGAAACAGCAGGCCCACCGGCCACAGCAGCAGCAGCGCGATGGCACCGGCGCTTTGCTGCACGAACCAGCGCTGGCGGGTGCGCTGCCAGCGCCGGTCCAGCCCCAGCCGCTGGCCCAGTGCGCCCAGCGCCACGCCGATGGCGCCGCCGCCGGCATTCAGCACCCAGTCGCGCAGCGAGGGCACGCGGCTGGCCAGGAAGTTCTGCGTCAGCTCCATGCCGAAGGACAGGCCCGCCGGCAGCATCAGGCCCAGCAGCGCGGCCAGCCAGGCGCGGGCGCCGCTGCGCACCGCGGCGCCGTACACCAGCAGGCCCAGCGGCAGGTAGCCCAGCAGGTTGGCCACCTCGTCGAAGCGGTCCCGCCAGCGCGGCCAGGGCAGCTGCATCAGGTCGGTCAGTTCCACGCCGGGCGGCCAGCGCCAGGGACCGAACGGGTACAGGCTGGCGTAGCCGATCAGCAGTGCATAGGCCCATGCCAGCGGCACGGCCGAACTGCGCTGGCCGGGCATGGCGTCAGAACGGCTTGACGATGACCAGCACCACGATGGCGATGAACAGGATCACCGCGCTTTCGTTGAATACGCGGAACCAGCGCTCGGAGTGCTTGTTGGCGAAAGCCTCGAACTTGCCCAGCAGCAGGCCGCACGCGTGGTGGTAGCCCAGCACCAGCAGCACCAGCGCCAGCTTGGCATGCAGCCAGCCGCCCTGGATGCCGTACCCCAGCCACAACCACAGGCCCAGCACCAGCGCCGGCACGGCCAGCACCGTCATGAAGCGGTAGAGCCGGCGCGCCATCACCAGCAGGCGCTCGCGCTCGGCATGGCTGTCGGCGCTCACCTGGGCCAGGTTGACAAAGATGCGCGGCAGGTAGAACAGGCCGGCGAACCAGCTGGCCACGAACACGAGATGGAAGGCCTTGATCCAGAGGTATGCGGAACTCATCGGGCCATTATGGACAGCACCGCCCGCAGGGCCGCCCCAAGGGCGGGGAGGCCCCCGGGGGCCGCGAGCGCAGCGAGCTGGGGGCTCTACAAAAAGAAGCGCCCCGGACCGGCCGGGGCTGCAAAACCCTGCTGAACTGGTCAACAAGGCACCTGCTCAGGGAGGAAAAGCAGGGAATGACAACCTTGCGGCTACCATTCATCCGTGATTTTAGCCTCTTAAACAGCTTTTGTTACAGCCTGAGTACAAGGGCAAACCAGCAGCCCCGGCCGCCGCGGCTGCAGAAAGAACTGCCGTGAGCGCCTTCCATCTGCCGCCCCTGCCGCCCTACCCCGCCAGCCGCCCGCGCCGGCTGCGCCGCGATGCCTTCACCCGCGCGATGGTGCGCGAGCACCAGCTGACGACGTCGGACCTGATCCTGCCGGTGTTCGTGCTGGACGGGCAGAACCAGGTGCAGGACGTGGCCAGCATGCCCGGCGTGCAGCGGCTGTCGCTCGACAAGCTGTATCCGCTGGCCGAGGAATGCGTGAAGCTGGGCGTGCCGGTGATGGCGCTGTTCCCGGTGATCGACGTCGGCCTGAAGACGCCCGACGGCCGCGAGGCCACCAACCCCGACGGCCTGGTGCCGCGGGTGGTGCGGGCGCTGAAGGACCGCTTCCCCGAGCTGGGCCTGCTGACCGACGTGGCGCTGGACCCCTTCACCACGCACGGCCAGGACGGTCTGCTCGACGACACCGGCTACATCCTGAACGACGAGACGCTGGCGGTGCTGACGCAGCAGGCGCTGGTGCAGGCGCAGGCGGGCGTGGACATCGTGGCGCCCAGCGACATGATGGACGGCCGTATCGGCGCCATCCGCAGCACGCTGGAGGAACAGCGGCTGATCCACACGCGGATCATGGCCTACAGCGCCAAGTACGCCAGCGCCTTCTACGGCCCCTTCCGCGACGCGGTGGGCAGCAAGGCCAACCTGGGCAAGAGCAACAAGCAGGTCTACCAGATGGACCCCGGCAACAGCGACGAGGCCCTGCGCGAGGTGGCGCTGGACATCGCCGAGGGCGCCGACATGGTGATGGTGAAGCCCGGCATGCCGTACCTGGACATCGTGCGCCGGGTGAAGGACCAGTTCCGCGTGCCCACCTTCGCCTACCAGGTCAGCGGCGAGTACGCGATGCTCAAGGCCGCCGCGCAGAACGGCTGGCTGGACGGCGAAGCCGCGATGATGGAAGCCCTGCTCGCCTTCAAGCGCGCCGGCGCCGATGGCGTGCTGACCTACTTCGCGCTGGAAGCGGCGCGGCTGCTGAAGCAGCGCTGAAGCCGCATCGGTCCGGCCTGGGCCGCATCACCCCACGGGGTAGGGGTCGTGCAGCCCCAGGCCCTTGAGGATCTCGCGCTCGCGCGATTCCATGGCCTCGGCCTCGTCGTCTTGCTCGTGGTCGTGGCCCTGCGCATGCAGGGCGCCGTGCACCAGCAGGTGGGCATAGTGGTCGGCCACCGGCAGGCCCATCTCCTGCGCCTCGCGTTCCACCACCGGCGCGCACAGCACCAGGTCGGCCACCACCACCGGCTCATGCTGGTAGTCGAACGTGAGCACGTTGGTGGCGTAGTCGCGCTGGCGGTACTCGCGGTTCAGCGCCTGGCCTTCCTCGGCATCGACGATGCGCACGGTGATCTCGGCCGGCCCGTCGAGCGCGGCCTTCAGCCAGCGCATCACGCGGCGGCGCGGCAGGTGGGCGCGGTGGCGCGCGTCGGGCTGCTGCAGCGACAGGCTCAGTTCGTCCGCCACGCTCACACCCCGCCGCGCACGCCTTCGGCCTCGTAGGCCTCCACGATGCGCGCCACCAGCGGATGACGCACCACGTCGGCCGCGGTGAAGCGCGTGATGGCGATGCCCTTGACCCGGCGCAGCACCCGCTCGGCCTCGATCAGGCCGCTGAGGGTGCCCTTGGGCAGGTCGATCTGGCTCACGTCCCCCGTCACCACCGCCTTGGCGCCGAAGCCGATGCGGGTGAGGAACATCTTCATCTGCTCGCTGGTGGTGTTCTGCGCCTCGTCCAGGATGACGAAGGCATGGTTGAGCGTGCGGCCGCGCATGAAGGCCAGCGGCGCGATCTCGATCGTGCCCTTCTCGAAGGCCTTGGTCACGCGGTCGAAGCCCATCAGGTCATAGAGCGCGTCGTACAGCGGGCGCAGGTAGGGGTCCACCTTCTGCGTCAGGTCGCCGGGCAGGAAGCCCAGGCGCTCGCCCGCCTCCACCGCCGGGCGGGTGAGCACGATGCGCTGCACCTGGCTGCGCTCCAGGGCATCCACCGCGCAGGCCACCGCCAGGAAGGTCTTGCCCGTGCCGGCCGGGCCGATGCCGAAGGTGATGTCGTGGTCGAGGATGTTGCGCAGGTACACCTGCTGGTTGGGCGTGCGGCCCTGCAGGTCGGCACGGCGCGTCTGCAGCACCACCTCGCCCGCGCCGGGGGCGGGCTCGCCGGCCTCGCCATCGGCGCCGCTGCCGTTGGCCGCGGCACGCGAGCTGCGCTTCTTCGCCGCGGGCGCGGCTTCCTGCGCCGCCTGGGCCAGCGCCAGCTGGAAGTTCTCCGGCGGAATGGGCCGGCGCGCCCGGTCGTACAGGTTCTGCAGCAGCAGCACCGCCCGCTCGGCCGGCGCCCTGGCGCCCTCCACCCGGAACGACTCGTTGCGGCGGGCGATGCGCACGTCGAACGCGGCCTCGATGGCGCGCAGGTACTCGTCCAGGTTGCCGCACAGGTTGGCCAGCCGTTGGTTGTCGGGCGGAATGAAGGCGTGGCGAAGGATCAAGAGGGGGGACCTGCTGTTTCGAGAATGTCTTCACATTGTCGCGCCGCTTGCGGTACCCGGGACCGGGGGATGGCTCCTGCACAATCCGCGCTCCATGCCCCAAGCCCCTTCCTTCGCGCTGAAGTACCTGGCGGGCCTGCGGCTCGTGCTGCTGGCCTGGCTGGCCGGCGGCCTGCTCGCCGCCGCCGCGGCGCCCACCGCACCGGCGGCGGCCGGCGGGCTGGACACGGTCATCCTCAAGCAGGCGCTGACGGCCGAATCCGATTCACTGGTGTTTCCGGTCAGCGTGCCCAGCTGGCCGGTGACCTTGCCCGACGACTGGGCCGAGACCCGCCCCGGCCACCTGGGGCCGGTGTGGTACCGCACCGCCTTCGATGCGCCCGGCCTGCGCGACAGCGGCGCGCTGCTGGGCCTGATGATCGAGCGGGTGTGCTCCAACGCGGAGGTGTACCTCAACGGCCAGCTGCTGCACGTGGCCGGCCGCATGCGCGAGCCCATCACCCACAACTGCCAGCATCCGCAGCTGGTGGCGCTGCCGGCCACGCTGCTGCGCGACCGCGACAACCTGCTGGACATCAAGGTGGCCGGCCATCCGCTGGAGCGGGTGGCTTCCTGGCAGCGCGCGGGCGGGCTCTCGGCGCTGCAGGTCGGCCCCTACGACCGCATTGCGCAGTTGCATGCCACCGAATACGCCATCGACGTCTCGCTGCCGCAGGCGGTGAGCGCCACCCTGGCCCTGCTGGGCGGCATGCTCCTGCTGCTGGGCGTGGTGAATGCGCGGGAGCGCCACCTGGCGTATTTCGGCGCGCTGTCGCTGGGCTGGGCGGCGGTGACGGCCCGGCTCTGGTGGCGCAACGTGCCGCTGCCCAACTACGACGCCGAGCTGCTGGTGGTGAGCTGCATGCCGCTGGTGACGCTGGCTGCCGTGCAGTTCGTGCTGCGCTACTCCGGCACGCGCTCGCGCAGCGTCACCGCCGCGCTGTATGCGCAGTGCGCGGTGGTGCCGGCCACGCTGCTGATCGGCGGTGCCAACCGGCTGCACACGCTGGCGACGCTCTGGTATGCGCTGCTGCTGCTGGAAGTGGCGGCCGCGGTGGGCTGGCTGCTGTGGAACGCCTGGCACACGCGCCGCCAGCGCATGCTGGCCGCCGGCATCGCGCTGGTGGGCGCGGCGGTGCTGGCCGCGCTGGAGATAGCGCAGCAGCGCGGCCCGCTGCCCACCGTGGCAGCTCATCTCGCACATGGCGATTCCCATCGTGTTCGTGGCCACCGGCCTGCGGCTCACATCCCAGCACGGCCGCGCGCTGCAGGTGGCCGAGGAAGGCCGCGAGACGCTGGCGCAGAAGGTGAAGGAGGCCACCGCCGAGATCGAACGCAACTTCGCCCAGCTGGCCGAGCTGCGGGTGGAGCAGGTGACCGAGCGCGAGCGCAAGCGCATCGCCGCCGACCTGCACGACGACCTGGGCGCCAAGCTGCTGACCATCGTGCACACCAGCGACAACGAGCGCATCTCCACCCTGGCGCGCGAGGCGCTGGAGGAAATGCGGCTGTCGGTGCGCGGCCTCACCGGCAAGGCGGTACGGCTGATCGACGCACTGGGCGACTGGCGGGCCGAGGTGGTCTCACGCCTGGGCCAGGCCGGCATGGAGGGCGAATGGAGCTCGCCCACCGACGACATTCCGCAGATGCTGTCGGCCCGCGCCTATGTGCAGACGACCCGCATCCTGCGCGAGGCGGTGAGCAACATCATCAAGCACAGCGGCGCCAGCCAGTGCAAGGTGCGCTGCACCATCGCCGAGGGCGACTTCCAGTTCGTCATCCAGGACAACGGCAAGGGCATACCGTTGGAGCTGGATGGCCGGCTGGACCGAGGACACGGCATGTCGAGCATGAAACACCGCGCGAAACAACTGCAGGGCCAATGCCTGGTGGAATCCGGGCCGGGCTATGGCACGGTGATCCGCCTGACGCTGCCGCTGGAGCCGCACAGCTCAAGTTAGCCGGCTGCGCGTTCGATAACTTTTCATTTCATTCAAGGCCCCGCCATGAAGACGATCCTGCTGCTCGAAGATTTGCCGGAGATCCGCGCCTGGCTCAAGGCCCTGGTGATGCAGGTTTTTCCCACCGCGCAGATCTCCGAGAGCGCGCGGGTGCACGACGCCATCGCGCTGGTGCAGGCGGTGCAGTTCGACCTGGCGCTGATCGACCTCGGCCTGCCCGACGGCTCCGGCCGCGACGTGGTGGAGAAGCTGCGCGAGCTGCAGCCCGAGGCGCAGTCGGTGGTGGTGACCATCCACGACGACGACGAGCACCTGTTCCCCGCGCTGCAGGCCGGCGCCTACGGCTACATCCTGAAGGAGCAGCCGCGCGAGCTGATCACCGAGCAGCTGCAGCGCATCAGCCAGGGCGAGCCGCCGCTGTCGCCGTCGATCGCGCGGCGCGTCATCTCGCACTTCGCGCAGCAGGCCAAGCCGCAGGCCGACCTGATGCCGCATGTGTCGCTCACAGAGCGCGAGACCGAGGTGCTGCTGCGCGTGGCCAAGGGCTTCACGCTGCCGGAGATCGGCGTGCAGCTGAACCTGTCGCGCCACACGATCGCCGACTACGTGAAGCAGATCTACCGCAAGCTGAACGTGAGCTCGCGCGCCGAAGCCGCACTCGAGGCCCAGCGCCTGGGCCTCTTCCGCAGATCATGACCACATGGCCGGGATAATCCGGCCATGATCGGAAGACTCACCGGCGTCATCGCCGAAAAAACGCCGCCGCAGGTGCTGATCGATGTGCACGGCGTCGGCTATGAGGTGGACGTGCCGATGAGCACGTTCTTCAACCTGCCCGGGCTGGGCGAGAAGGTGAGCCTGCTCACCCACTTCATCGTGCGCGAGGACGCGCAGATCCTCTTCGGCTTCCTCACCGCCGAGGAGCGCACCACCTTCCGCCAACTGGTGAAGATCACCGGCGTGGGGCCGCGCATGGCGTTGTCCGTGCTGTCGGGCCTGTCGGTCAATGAACTGGCGCAGGCCGTGAGCCAGCAGCAGGCGGGCCGGCTGGTGAAGGTGCCGGGCATCGGCAAGAAGACGGCCGAGCGGCTGCTGCTGGAGCTCAAGGGCAAGCTGGGCCCCGACCTCTCGCTGCCCGCGGCCGCGCCGCAGAACGATGCGCAGGTCGACATCCAGCAGGCGCTGGTGGCCCTGGGCTACAACGAGCGCGAGGCCGCCGCCGCGCTGAAGAAGCTGCCAAACGACGTGGGCGTGAGCGAAGGCATCAAGCTGGCGCTGAAGTCGCTGTCCTAGGCGCGCGCATCCGCTCCACGAAGCGGCGCGCGGCCGGGCCCATCGGCCGCTCCTTCGACCACACCAGGTCCACCCACAGCGTGTTGCCGTTCGACAGGTTCTCGAACGACATCTCCACCAGCCGCCCCGCCGTCACGTGCGGCTGCACCAGGCTGCGCGGCAGCCAGCCGAAGCCCACGCCCGACAGGATGAGGCTGAGCGCGGCCAATGCGTTGTCGGTGCGCCAGCGATGACGGGCGAACTCGAAGCGGCTGTCGCCCTGGCCCGGGTCGCGGCCGCTGACCACGATCTGCCGGGTGTCGATCAGGTGGTGCTCGCACAGCTTGTCGCCGGGCGGCATGGCCTGCAGCACCGGGTGGCCGGGCGCCATCACCAGCACCATGGTTTCGGCGTCGATTTCCTCGAAACCCTCGCGGCCGTCCAGGCTGGGCCGCTCGAACACCAGCGCCAGCTGCGCGCGGCCGCTGTGCAGCATGGCCAGCGCGTCGGCCTGCGGCGCGGCCAGCACCTCCACTTCCAGCAGCGGATAGTCCTGCGCCAGGCCCTGCAGCGCGCGACTCCACGGCGCGGTGAGCAGCTCCGGCGCGATGGCCAGCGTGAGCCGGGTCTCCAAGCCCTGCGAGAGCGCCAGCGCATGCGCCTGCAACTGCCGCGTCTGCGCCGCCAGCGCACGGGCCTGCGGAGCGAGCGAGCGGGCGGCCTCGGTCGGCCGCGGCTCGCGTCCGCTGCGGTCGAACAGCACCAGGCCCAGCTCCGCCTCCAGGTTGGCCATGGCCATGCTCACCGCCGACGGCACGCGGCCGAGCGAGCGGGCGGCCGCGGAAAAGGAGCCGTGGTCCAGCACCGCCAGGAAGACGGGCACGTTGTCGGCGTTGAAAGCCATGATCTATCAGCCAAGCTGAAGGAAGTTGACTTTAAGTGTCAGCGGTTCACACGTAAAGTGCCGCGCATGCAAGGAATCAAACGCCGGATCGTGTTCATCACGCTGTATGAACTCATCGCCATCGCCATCGTCACCGGCGCGGTGGCGCTCATCTTCGGGCAAGGCCTGGGCCACTCCGGCGCACTGGCGGTCATCAGCTCCGCCATCGCGGTGGTGTGGAACCTCACCTTCACCCACCTGTTCGAGATGTGGGAGGCCCGGCAGGCCGTGAAAGGCCGCAGCCTGAAGCGCCGGGTGGCCCATGCCATCGGCTTCGAAGGCGGCCTGGTGGCGCTGCTGGTGCCCGCCTTCGCCTGGTGGCTGGACATCAGCCTGTGGGAGGCCCTGGTGGCCGACCTGGGCTTCGTGCTGTTCTTCCTGGTCTACACCTTCGTTTTCAACTGGGGCTTCGACCGGGTGTTCGGCCTGCCGGCTTCGGCGGCACCGGCGCCGCAGGCCGCCACGCAGGGCTGACGGGCCTGGCGGCCGTCAGTGCTTGTGCACGCCACCCGCCGGGGTGGCGGCACCGCCCGGCGCCTGGGTGCGCACCTGCACCTCCACCTGCAGCTCACCCGCCTTCTCGAACTTCAACGTCAGCGGGAAGCGGTCGCCGTTCTTCAGCGGCGACTTCAGCTCCATCAGCATCAGGTGCAGGCCGCCGGGCTGCAGCGCCACCGGCTGGCCCGCGGGCAGCTCGATGGCCTCCACCTCGCGCATGCGCATCACGTCGCCTTCCATCTTCATGCTGTGCAGCTCCACCCGGCCGGCCACCGGCGTGCTGCCGCCCAGCAGGCGGTCGGCGGCGGGGCTGTCGATGCGCAGGAAGCCGCCGCCGGCCTTCTGGCCCTGCACGGTGGGCCGGGCCCAGGCGTCCTGCACCTTCGGCACCTTCGGCACCTGGGCCCAGGCGGTGGCGGTGGTGGCCACGAGCAGGGCGGCAGCGGCGAGTCGGGTCTTGAGGTTCATGAGGTGTTCTCCTGTGGATTGGCGGGGTGTGATCGGTTCAGTGCTGGTGGCCGCTGCCGTCGCCGGGCAGCACCTCCAGCACCGGGGCGGGTGAGCGCGGCGGCTTGTCGCCGGGCACGGCGATGTCGAACCATTCGTGCCGGCCCTCGCTGCCGCACTGCTGCAGCACCTTGATCGGCAGCGGGCCGGGCTGGCTGGGCAGCTGGGCGACGAACGAGAACTCGTCGGCCCAGGCGTCGGGCAGCGGGCCGCCCTCCCAGGTGATCTCGCGCACGCCTTCGGTGATGCGCTTGCCGTGGCTGTCGTAGGGCTGGGCCAGCGGCACCTTGGGTGCCTGCAAGGTCCAGCCGGCCTTGGGCATCGGCCGCACGCCGCGCATCGCCTCGGGCACGAACACCCGCACCAGCGTGGTGGCGCGGCCATCGCAGCCGTGGCCGATGCGCAGGGTGGCCTTGTAGGTGCTGCCGGCCAGCGCGGCCGGCTGGTCCAGCACCACATGGGCGTGGGCGGCGGTGGTGCTCAGCAGGGCGGCGGTGGCGGCCAGCAGCAGGGTGGTCTTCATCGTCATGGGGCGGCTTTCAAAGGTCGAACTTCAGCTCGGCGCTGTAGGTGCGTTGCGGATAGGGATGGAAGTTCCAGTACTCGGCGTTGTTCAGGTTGTCGATGCCGATGGCCGCCGACCACTGCTTGCTGATCGCATAGCGCAGCCGCAGGTCGGTGGTGAAGTAGCGCGAGAAGCCCTGGTAGGCCATGCCGTGGCCGTCGCTGTTGTCCAGCGTGCCGTACTGGGTGCTGCCGTAGCGCGCGCCCAGGCTGGTGGACCAGCGCTCGCCCGGCCGCCAGGTGGCCAGCAGGCTGCCGCGCCAGCGTGGCACCCGCGGCTGCAGCTTGCCCACGCTGGCGGCGAAGCCGTCGTTGCGCAGGATGCGAGAGTCGGCGAAGGTCAGGCTGGCCAGCAGGTCGAAACCCTTGGCCAGAACGTCGGTGCCCTCGAACACGGCTTCGACGCCGCGGGTGCGGATGCGGCCGACGTTCTGCGTGCTGCTGACCAACGGCTGCGTGCCGGCGATGGCCTGCGAATACAGCGCATCGCGCGTGCTTTCATGGAAGACCGAGGCGCGCACGCGGTGCAGGCCCAGGCTCCAGGTGGAAGCCAGCTCGGTGGTCCATGAGCGCTCGGGCTTCAGGTCCGGGTTGTTGACGGCCGGTGTGTCGGCTGGCGTGCCCTGGAACAGCTCGCCCACGGTCGGAAAGCGCACCGCGCGGCCGGTGGCCAGCCTGAGCGACCAGTCGGCCGAAGGCTGCCAGCCCAGCGCCAGCTTGGGCGAGGTGGCGTGCTCGCTGCGCTCGTCGAAGTGCACCGGCGCGCCGCTGCCCACGGTCTTCTCGCCGCCCCAGGCCCGCCAGTGCTCGAAGCGGGCGCCGACCAAGGCCTTCCACTGCGGCGCGATCGTCCATGCGTCCTGCAGGTAGGCACTGCGCAGCCGGGTGTTGCCGGCAAAGCCGCTGGACGGAGTGGTGGCGCCGCCGTCGATCCAGTCCTCGGTGTTGTCGATCGCCTGGCGCCAGCGGTGCTGCGCCTGCTGCAGCCCGAATTCCCACTGGTGCGCGCCGCCCGGCCGCCAGATGGCATCGAGCGACAGCGTGTCCCAGCCGGTGCCTTCCAGGTCGGTGAGGCGGCCGGCACCACCCGCATCGGCCGCGGGCTTGGCGACGGTGGGCGCGCGCTGCCGGTCCTGCTGGTAGGCATACCCGCTGGCGGCCAGCCGCCAGTCGAAGGCGCCGCCGGTGCGCTGCTGCAGCGTCAGGCCCTGCATCAGGTGCTGCAGGCGGTCGCGGCTCTGGTTGAAGTCGCTGGCGGCCAGCGTGTAGCTGCGGCCATCGATGGCCACGGTGCCGGCATACATCGGGTTGCCCGCGGCGTCGCGCAGGTCACTCTGCGACTGGCCCACCGCCTGATTTCGCCACAGCCCGGCCACGTAGGTGGCCCGCAGGCCGGGCGCGACGTCGTAGGCCAGCTTGAGCTTGGCCTGGTCCTGCTGGGTGCGGTATTGCGTGGCGCTGCCCAGCAGCCACCAGGGCTGGCCGCTCTTGTCGCGGCCGGCCACCGCGCCGGTCACCGGCATGGCGGTGGCGGTGCTGCCGCCCTGCGAGAGCAGCCGGGTCGGGAAGGTGAGCGGCTGGCCTTCGCTGTCCATCCGGCTGGCCGACAGCCACCACGACCAGGCACCGCTGCGGCTGCCAAGCGAGGCACTGGTCTGCCAGCCGGTGTAGGTCTCGTGCGTGCCGTACAGGTCGAAGGGCTGGCTGAACACGCCCACCTTGGCATGCGCCTCGAACCGCGTCGGCATGCGGGTGACGTAGTCGACCACCGCGCCCACCGAGTTGCCCGGATAGGCAGCCGAGAACGGGCCGTAGAGCACGTCCACCCGCTCGATCTCCTCCGGCTGCACCAGGCCCCAGCGCGGCGTGAACTGCGCGCCGTTGCCCAGGTAGTTGGACAGCAGGATGCCGTCGGCGAACACCATCGAGCGCGCGCTGTTGCCGGTGCCCGAGGCGCGGCTGGACAACACCGCATGGTTGTAGTCGCCGATGTAGCGCTTGCGCACCAGCAGGCTGGGCAGGTACTTCAGCGCATCCTCGCTGTCGGTGGCGTTGATCTTCTCGGCGATCTCGGCCGCGGTGATGCCCTCGATGGTGGTGGGCAGGTGGGTGGGCAGCGAGCTGGGACGGCCGCCCACCACTTCCACGATGGCGGCCTCCGCCGCCTGGCCCCAGGCGGGGCACGACAAGGCCAGCGCACCCAGCGCGGCCCTTTGCATCTTCTTCTTCACGAAAGCGGACTCCTGAACGCATGCCAGGCGCCGCGGCAAGGCGCACGCGGGCTGGCGCAAACGCGGGCCGGCAGCGCGCACTCAGGCGCGGCGGCGGCGCACGGGCGGTGCGGGTTCAGGCGAAGGAAGGTGGGCCGCGCGACAGCGCATGCCGCCACGCATGCAGCGTGTGCGGCGCCTGCAGGAACAGGCGCGGCAGCTCGTGCGCGCGCTCGTCCGGCAGGAAGACGGCCACCGGCGGCGCCGGCGGCAGGGCATGGCCGAGCTGCGACAGCGCGCAGAACGGGCAATGCGCCATCAGGTGGTCGGCCGCCTCGGAAGGGCTGCCCGGCGCGGCCTTGAAGCCGCTGGCCGAGCAGATCTGCGTCCACGGCTGCGGGCCCTGCACTGCGGCCACCGCCTGCGACACCGTGGGCACCAGCGACAGCCACAGCATCGCGGCAAGCGCGAGCCAGGCCGAGCGGCGCAGCAGGTGAAGGCGGAAGGCGGTGATCACGGGGCAGCGATGTTAGATCAAGGCCGCTGGGGATAATGGGCCATGAGCATCCAGACCGACGACTTCGGCGCCGCCGCCCTGCCCTCGCGCCGCGTGGTGAGCGCCGCGCCGTCGTCGCCGAACGAGGAGGCGATCGAGCGGGCGCTGCGGCCCAAGGGCCTGGCCGAATACGTGGGCCAGGCCAAGGCCCGCGAGCAGCTGGAGATCTTCATTGGCGCGGCCAAGAAGCGCTCGGAGGCGCTGGACCATGTGCTGCTGTTCGGCCCGCCCGGCCTGGGCAAGACCACGCTCAGCCACATCATCGCGGCCGAGCTCGGCGTGAACCTGCGCCAGACCTCGGGCCCGGTGCTGGAAAAGCCCAAGGACTTGGCGGCCATCCTCACCAACCTCGAGAAGAACGACGTCCTGTTCATCGACGAGATCCACCGCCTGTCGCCGGTGGTGGAGGAAATCCTGTATCCCGCGCTGGAGGACTACCAGATCGACATCATGATCGGCGAGGGCCCGGCCGCCCGCTCGATCAAGCTCGACCTGCAGCCCTTCACGCTGGTGGGCGCCACCACCCGCGCCGGCATGCTCACCAACCCGCTGCGCGACCGCTTCGGCATCGTGGCGCGGCTGGAGTTCTACACGCCGGAGGAGCTCGCGCGCATCGTGCACCGCTCGGCCGGGCTGCTGAATGCGCCGATCGACGCGGCCGGCGCCGCCGAGATCGCCCGCCGCTCGCGCGGCACGCCGCGCATCGCCAACCGGCTGCTGCGCCGGGTGCGCGACTATGCCGACGTGAAGGGCAGCGGCCGCATCGACAAGCCCATCGCCGACCTGGCGCTGGCCATGCTGGACGTCGACCCGCACGGCCTGGACGTGATGGACCGCAAGCTGCTGGAAGCCGTGGTGCACCGCTTCGACGGCGGCCCGGTGGGCCTGGACAACGTGGCCGCGGCCATCGGCGAGGAAAGCGGCACGATCGAGGACGTGATCGAGCCCTACCTCATCCAGCAGGGCTACCTGCAGCGCACGCCGCGCGGGCGCATCGCCACGCTGGCCGCCTACCGCCACCTGGGCGTGGCCCCGCCGGCCAACGGCGGCGCCGACCTGTTCAGCGGCACCTGAGCGCCGGCCGAGAACAGCGGGCGCCCGGCCCGCCTGTTCCATCGACTGCAGACCGCCGCCTCGCGCGAGGATGGCGGCGTGCCGCTCGTCGGCCGTCCGCTGCCGTTGATCCGCGCTGCCCGACCGCCCGCTCAAGTTGCGGCAGGGCGCACCGAAACCTGGATCGAACGCGGCGAGAGCCGCACCGGCGTCCACGCCCACTCCAGGAACTTCCGCATGCCTTCGCACCGCCAGCACGGCTTCACCCTGATCGAACTGATGGTGGCCGTGGCCATCGTGGCCATCCTGTCGGCCGTGGCCTTGCCCGCCTACAACAGCTACGTGATGCGCTCGCGCGTGCCGCCGGCGCTGGATGCGCTGTCCGCCCTGCAGGTGCGGCTGGAGCAGCGCTTCCAGGACACCGGCAGCTACGCCGGTGCGCCGGGCGTCTGCGGGGCGACGAATCCGACGATCGCCAACTTCACCGTCACCTGCGCACTGAACGGCACCAACGGCTTCACCGCCACCGCCACCGGCACCGGCCCGATGGCTGGCTACACCTACACCGTCAACCAGGCCGGCACGCGCGCCACCACCGCCCACCCCAAGGGCGCCAACACCACCTGCTGGACCACCAAGGGCACCACATGCGACAGCTGACTCACTGCAGCGCAGCCCAGCGCGGGTTGACGCTGGTCGAGCTGATGGTCACCGTAGCCATCAGCGGCATCCTGATGATGGCCGGCCTGCCCTTCCTGGGCGACTACCTGAACAACTCGCGCCTGCGCGAAGCGGGCAACACCGCTCTCAGCAGCGCGCTGTATGCGCAGAGCGAAGCCATCAAGCGCAACGGCCGCGTGCGGCTGGTGATCGACGGCAGCACCGTGCAGGTGATCGACCGCGTGGGCCTGGCCGCCGCGGCCGAAGGCACCGTGCTGCGCACGACGATCCTGCCCGACGGCATACGGTTGGCCAGCGTCACCATGGTGGACTTCGGCAGCGAAGGCCGCACCTGGCCCACCGGCACCAGGCAGACCTTCAACTTCGGCAAGAGCGGCCTCACCTGCTCGGCGGACGTCCGCTGCCCGGGCCTGGTGGTCGAGGCCGGCGGCTCGGTGCGGTTATGCGCAGACCAGACCAACTGCGGCAACTGAGCCCGCGGCGCCGGCAGGCGCGCGGCTTCGGCATGCTGGAGGCGCTCATCGCCATGGTGGTGCTGGTGTTCGGCCTGCTCGGCATGTCGCGCTTCCAGGCCAAGGTGGTGAAGGCCGGCACCGACGGGCAGGTGCGGCTGCAGGCCCTGGCCATGGCCGACCAGCTGGCCAACCTGGCGCAGATCGACACCGCCGCCAATGCCCCCTGCTACACGCTGCCCGCCGTGGGCGCCTGCGGCAGCCCGACCGGCCGGCAGTCCGCCACCAACTGGCGCACCCGCGCGCTGGCCACGTTGCCGGGCGCGCCCACGGCCACGTCGGTCTACGACGCGAACACCGGCCGGCTGACCATCCGCCTGACCTGGACCGGCAAGCTGCAGCAGGAGCTGGGTGAGGCCGATTCCGTTTCCCCTGCCGTGGAGGTGGTGACCGATGTTCGCCCGACGCCGCTCTGATCGCCGCGCCGCCCAGCGCGGCCTGTCCATCGTCGAGCTGATGATCGGCATCGTCATCTCGCTGCTGGTCGGCCTGGCCGCCAGCAGCAGCGCGATGGTGTTCGGCGCCATGCAGCGCCAGGGCCTGAATGCCGGCAGCGCCGTGGTCAGCAGTGCCACCACGCTGGCCTCGCTGAAGGAGGACGCGGCCCAGGCCGGCCTCGGCTTCTTCGGCAACGGCATCTACATGTGCAACGGCCTGAACCTGCGCGTGGGCACCACGGTGCTGGACCAGGCGGTGTTCTCGCCGGTGTCCATCACCCGCGCCAACGGCAACGACCAGTTCGACTTCCTGTACGCCACTGCCGTGGCCGGCGGCGCCAACGTGGCGCTGCAGACGGCCTCCAACCTCGGCGCGGCCGAGCTGCAGAGCTACCTGCCGGCGGCCGTGAACGATGCGGTGCTGCTGGCCCCGAAGGAGCCCGGCGCGCCCTGCACCGTGCGCACCGTCACCGCCGTGGCCAATTCCACGGCCACCACGCCGCAGCGGCTGACCTTCGGTGCCGACGCCACCCACAACCAGGGTCCCGCCATCACCAATCCCGCGCTGTATCCGATCGGCTCGCGGGCATCGTTGCTGGGCGGCGTGCAATGGCACCGGTACCGCGTGGTCAACGGCAACCTGCAGCTCGAGCTGCCGATGCGGACCGGCGACGACGCCACCGCCGTACTGGTGCGCAACGTGGTGGCCCTGCGGGTGCGCATCGGCATCGTGGGCACCACACTCACCGACAAGGCGATCACCGACTGGGTGGCGCCCACCGCCGCCGCCCCCGGCGGGGGCACCTGGGGCCAGCCGCGAGCGACGGACCTGGCGCGCGTGCGTGCGCTGCGCGTGACGCTGGTCACCCGCAGCCCGCAACCGGAGATGCCCAAGGGCAGCGGTGGCTGCGAGGCCACCACGACCAACTCGCTTCGGCTGTTCGAAGACGACGCGGACACGTTCACGCCGGCCAACGTCGGCACCACCTCCTGGCAGTGCTATCGCTACCGCAGCAGCGACCTGGTGATCCCGCTGCGCAACTACATCGTGGGGCTGCCATGAGGCGCGCACCTTCCGCCGGCCACCGGCCGCGGCGCCAGCAGGGCGTCACGCTGATCGTGGTGCTGGTGCTGCTGCTGGTGATGCTGCTGGGCGGCCTGTCGATGGCGCGGATGAGCGAGGTGGGCACGCTGGTGGCGGGCAACGTCTCCTTCAAGGAACGCGCGGTGCAGGCTTCCGAGGTGGGCATCAACACCGCCTTCCAGCGGGTGGCGGCCCTGGCCAACACCGATGCCGACATCGGCACCTGGTATGCGGCGCAGCTGCGTGCCACCGACGCCGACGGCGTGCCGCTGGACATCGACTGGGCCGCCGCGCCCGAGGTGCGCGTGGGGGCCAACAACGAGTTCAGCGTGCGCTACTTCGTGGACCGCCAGTGCAGCACCACCGCCATCACCGAACCACAGCGCCAATGCCTGCTGCGGCAGGCCGACGCACCGCAAAGCGCTGCTGCCTCCAAACAGGAGGACACCGGCTACGACCCGCCGGCCGGCCGCCAATTCCGCATCACCACCCGCGTGACCTTCCTGGGCCGCGATGGCCGGGACGACGTGGCCACCTTCGTGCAAGCGCTGGTCACCAAGAAGTGAGACTTCCATGAAGCCCCTTGCCCGTTTTGCCGTCGCCTGCACCGCGCTGGCCGGCCTGCTCCTTGGCGTGGCCTCGCATGCCACCGACGTGGCCAAGCGCCCGCTCAAGGCGGACCTGAACGTCAAGCCCAACGTCATGTTCGGCATGGACGATTCCGGCTCGATGGACTGGGAGATCCTGATCAGTGCCTACAACGGCATCCTGAACTGGAACCTGGGCAACAAGACCTACTGGAGCAGCGGCGCCTTCCTGGCCAAGGGCGACTACTACATGAGCTACCTGTTCCCGAACGGAACGGGCATCGGTGCCAAGCAGTTCTACGACGACGAATCCCTGGGCCGCGCCGTGCCGCCTTCGCCGCAGTTCGCGGTGATGCGCTCCAGCGCCTTCAACCCGCTGTACTACAACCCGGCCATCACCTACGAGCCGTGGAAGCCGGCCTACCACGACGGCGCGCTACAGACCTACGCAAACGCCTCGCCCACGGCCGCCAAGTCGCATCCTGCGCTGCCCGCCTCGGTGACGATGGACCTCACCGCCGACCAGACGGCCACGATCTACTACCGCACCGGCATGCTGCGGCCGAACGGCACGGTGGGCAACAACTCGGCCAACGTCGCCACCACCTACTACCCCGCCACCTACTGGGTGGTGGACCCCAGCTGCCCCGGAACCACCCCCCGCCTGGAATGCGGTGACGGACTGGAACGCCAGCTGCGTGAAGGCACCCGACGACCGCATGCTGCGCAAGGTGGAGATCAAGCGCGCCAACTACGCGGACGACGCCAGCCATGCCGCCGCGCTGCAGAACTTCGCCAACTGGTGGAGCTACTACCGCAAGCGCAAGCTGATGCTGGCCGGCGCCATGGGCAGCGTGCTGGACAACCTGACCGGCATGCGCGTGGGCGTGATGGCCTTCAACCGGCGCAGCGGCAACGTGTCCATGTACGACAGCGACGCCACCGACGACGCGGCCAACCGCCGCCGCGTGGCGGGCAGCTTCTACACCAACCCGGCGGACAGCGGCACGCCCACGGCCACGGCGCTGAAATACATCGGCGAGCAGTACAAGACCAGCCCCAACGCCATCCAGTACTCCTGCCAGCGCAACAACGCCTTCGTGGTGACCGACGGCTTTGCCAACGACACCGCCGCGCCCCCGGCCTACGACAAGGCCACCTACGGCACCGGCTTCCCGTTCGCGCCCACCAAGGCCAACTCCATCGCCGACGTGGCGCTGGCCTACTACACGCTGGACCTGCGCAACAACCGCCCCACCTCCGGCGCCGGCTACCCGTTGTCCAGCGGCCGCGTGCCGCTGGCCAACCAGGCGGTGGCCAACCCCGACCGCAATCCCAACCTGCACATGAACACCTACGTCATCACGCTGGGTGTGAAGGGCACGGTCTGGCCCAGCATCACCGATCCGTTCACCACCACCTTCACCTGGCCCGATCCGCAGCCGGACACGCCCAGCGCCATCGACGACCTGTGGCACGCCACCATCAACGGCCGCGGCCAGATGTACAAGGCCGACGACCCGACGCAGGCGGCGCGCGCCATCCAGCAGGGCCTGAACGACATGCTGAACCAGCTGGGCGCGCAGTCCGACGTGTCGGTGAACACGGTGAACCTGGCGCGCGGCGACGGCAAGGCCTACCTGGGCAAGTACACCTCGTCCATCTGGACCGGCGACATCACCGCCAATGCCATCAACACCAACACCGGCTCCATCACCGCCACGCCGACCTGGTCCGCCGCGCAGCGCCTGGCCGTGCGGCCGGCCGACCGGCCACGCGTGATCGCGACCAGCGTGGGCGGCGTGCGCAAGGCATTCACGGCAGACAACGTGGGCGCCACGCTGTCGGCCACCGATGGCGCCGGCCTGACCGCCTACCTGCGCGGCGACCGCACCGGCGAAGGCACCAAGTACCGCACGCGGGGAGCGCTGATCGGCCCGGTGCTGTCGGCCAAGCCGGTGGTCTCCACCGCGCCGAAGGTGGTGTTCGCCGCCTCGGGCGAAGGGATGATGCATGCCTTCGACAGCGAGACCGGCGACGAGCTGTGGGCCTACGTGCCCGGCAGCGTGCTGCCCAACATGGCCAGGACGGCCCGGCTCAACTACTACTTCGAGACGCTGCTGGACGGCACGCCCACCATTCGCACCGTGGCCGGCAAGCGCTACCTGGTGGCCGGCCTGGGCTCAGGCGGCGCGGGCTACTACGCCATCGACGTGAGCGAGCCGCGCGACCTGACGGAGACGGGCCTGGCCAGCAAGGTGCTGTGGGACATCGGCCATGGTGGCGACTTCGTGCTGGGCCAGTCGCTGGGCCGGCCGCTGCTGGTGGAAACCAGGTCGTACGGCACCGTGGTGCTCTTCACGCAGGGCTACAACGGCAGCACCGACGGCAAGGGCCGCATGTACATGGTCAATGCCGACAACGGCGCCCTGCTGCACACCTTCGTCGCCGATGGCGGCGGCACAGGCGACCTGGGCCTGGCCCAGATCAATGCCGCAGTGGAAGGCGACGGCAAGTCCGTCCATGTGTATGGCGGCGACCTGCAGGGCAACGTCTGGCACTTCGACCTGGAAGCCAAGACCGCCGTGCGGCTGGCCAAGCTGCTGAAGAACAGCATCGCCCAGCCGGTGACCACCGCGCCGGAGATCATGTTCAACGGCAGCGACCGCATCGTGCTGGTGGGCACCGGCCGCATGCTCGGCTCCAGCGACTTCGGCCGCGCGTCGGCCGAGACCTTCTACGCCATCAAGGAAGGCGCCGAACTGGCCGACGCGCGCGCCGGCCTCACCCAGCGCACGCTGCAGACGCAGTCCGACGGCACGGTGGACGCGGTGGGCAGCAGCTTCACCTGGACATCGTCACGCGGCTGGTACGTGGACATCCCCGGCAACCTCCAGGTGACCACCGATCCCACCATCGCCTTCGGCGCGGTGAGCTTCGTGGCCAACAAGACGCTGGTGTCGGAGTGCTCGGGCAACTCCACCCTGTTCGTGCTGGACGTGCTGACCGGCCTGAACGTCAAGGGCATGAACTTCGCGGCGATGAGCCTGGGCCAGACCTCGTCTTCCGGCGTGACGCTGCTGCGCACCAGCGGCGACCTGGGCGACCGCATCGTGGCGCAGTTCCAGCGCGGCGACGGCACCTCGCCCGAGCCGCCTCAGGAAGTGCCGCTGAACTTCGGCGTGGACAACCGCAAGAACGCCTGGCGGCAGATCCGCCGCGGCGACAACAACTAGGCCAGCGGCTGGGCCACCCCGTCGAGGTGGCCGGTGTCGCTCCAGCCCACCAGGGTGAGGCCGCCTTCGGTGTGCAGCAGGCGGTTGATGCTGGCATTGCCCACCTGCCAGGTGCGGGGCGCATCCAGCGCCAGCCGCGTGGCAGCGCGGTACAGGCAATCCAGCACGCCGCCGTGCGACACCAGCGCGATGCTCTGGCCGGCATGGCGCAGCGCCAGCCGCTGCACCGTCTGCACGATGCGGCCATAGAACTGTTCCAGCGTCTCGCCGCCCTCGGGCCCGAACCCGGGCTCGCGCTTGCGCCAGCGGCGCGCCTCGTCGGGCCAGCGCTGCTCGATCTCGTCGAAGCTGAGGCCTTCGAAGCAGCCGAACTGCCGCTCGCGCAGGCCGCTGTCGGCCACCACCGGCAGGCCCTTGGGCTCGGCAAAGGCCAGCGCGGTGTCGAAGGCGCGGCCCAGGTCGCTGGCATACACCGCATCCAGCGGTTCGTCGGCCAGCGCCTGCGCCAGCTGCGCCGCCTGCCAGCGGCCCTTGTCGTTCAGCGCGATGTCCGTGTGGCCCTGGATGCGGGCACCGACGTTCCAGTCGGTCTCGCCATGCCGGATGGCGATCAGCCGCGTGGCCCGCTGCTCGGTCACTGTCCGACCAGCCGCTTGTTGAGCGTGTAGGTGCCCGAATGCATCACCTCGCCCAGCACGTGCGGCGCCATGGCTTCGCGCACCTGCTGGCCGGTGAAGGCGCCTTCCACCGGCAGCCGCTCCACGTCCAGCGCATACAGCGTGAACACGTAGTGGTGCACCAGCGAATCATTGAACGGCGGGAACGGGCCGTCGTAGCCGAAGTACTGGCCGGCCATCTCGGCGTTATCGGCAAACCAGCCGGTGTAGTCGTTCAGGCCGTGGCGCGCGCCGTGGAGCGTGGCCGGGCCCGGCTTGCCGCGGGCGGTGAAGCCGTTGCTGAACTCGCCCTCGGCGATCTGCGTGAGCGAAGGCGGCAGGTCCACCAGCACCCAGTGGAAGAAGTCCACGCGCGGCAGGTCGGCGGGCACCTCGCGGTCGGCCTGGTTCACGTCCTCGCCGCTGCTGGGCACGTCGAAGTCGTGGCACACCAGCGCCAGCGACAGCGTGCCGTCCGGCAGGTCGCTCCAGGCCAGGTGCGGATTGACGTTGTCGGAAAAACCGACGCCACCGGTGGCCTCGAGCCGGCCCGCGGCATGGCGCGGCGGAATCGGTTCACCGTTGGACCAGCTGTCGCTCCAGATCTTCATGTGCTCGCTCCCTTTGCTGTGGCTGTGTTCATTGGCCCCACACCACCGGCACGTCGGCCCGCTGGCTGCGCTCGATCATCTCGATCAGCGGCCACGCGCGCTGGCGCAGCGTGACCACGCCCTCGCGGCTGCCACGCGGCGTGTCATCGGCCTCGGCGTCGGGCTCGGCGGCGGCCTGCCGGCGGGCGTCCTCCTCCTCCACCGCGGCGCGCAGCGCGGCCACGGCGGCGGGCATGTCCGCCACTTCCAGGATGCCCTTGGCCGACGGCTCGCGGCCGATGAGGCGAAGCACCTGGTCCCCGTTCGGGCCCATCATGATCACGTCGCTGGCCGCCTTGGACTTGAACTTGTAGATCATCGGTAGATGTACTCACGATTGAACGGGAACGCCGATTGTGCCCCGCGCATCGTGCCCGTCTCCATCTGCCCGTCGGGGCGCGCGGCCAGCATCTGGTGCAGCGACAGCCAGCCGCGCTCGAAGGCCATCGCGCTGCCCGCCAGGTACAGCCGGTAGGCGCGCACGATGCGCTCGTCGGTCAGGCGGCGGGCCTCGGGCAGGTGCTGCTCCAGCGCGTCCGACCAAGCCCACAGCGTGCGCGCGTAGTGCGGCCGCAGGTTTTCCACATCCACCATCTCCAGCCCGCTGTCGGCCATCACCTTCAGCACATGCGAGACGTGCTGCAGTTCGCCACCGGGGAAGATGTAGCGCTCCACAAACTCGCCGATGCCCGCGCCCAGCTGGTGGTTGCGGGTGCCGCCGGCGGTGATGCCGTGGTTCATCAGCAGGCCGCCCGGGCGCAGCAGCCGCCACAGCTTGTCGAAGTACGCCGGCAGCTGCGCATGGCCCACATGCTCGAACATGCCCACCGAGGAGATCTTGTCGAAGGGCTGTGCCTCCGGCAGCTCGCGGTAGTCCATCAGCTGCATGTGCACCTGGCCCTGCAGGCCGCGCTGCTCGATCAGCCGGTTGACGTGCGCATGCTGGTCGCGCGACAGCGTGATGCCGGTGGCCTGCACGCCATAGTGCTCGGCCGCCCACAGCAGCAGGCCGCCCCAGCCGGCGCCGATGTCGAGGAAGCGCTCGCCGGGCTGCAGCATCAGCTTGCGGCAGATGTGGTCCAGCTTGGCTTCCTGCGCCTGCGCCAGCGTCATGCCGGCTTCGCGGTAATAGGCGCAGGAGTACACGCGCCGCTCGTCCAGCCACAGCGCATAGAAGTCGTCGCAGACGTCGTAGTGGAACTCGATCTGGCGGGCATCGGCCTGCGGCGTGTGGCGCGCCAGCGAGCGGCTGCGTCGCAGCAAGCCATGCCACCAGCCCAGCGGGCCGGGCGGCGGGGCACCGGCGCGCCGGGGGTCGGTGTCCAGCAGCTCGGCGGCGGCGGCCATCACGTCGCGCGGGCGGCCTTCGATCTCCAGCCGCCCTCTCACGTGGTCCTCGGCCACGCGGCCGATCTCGCCGCTGGCCAGGTGCTTCAGCGGCCCCAGCTCCTTCAGACGCAGGATGAGGGCGGCCTGCCCGGGCCCCAGGCGGCGCCCGCCCGGCAGGTGGACCGCCAGCGGCACCGGCAGGCGGGCCAGCTTGGCTTCGACGACGTTCTCCAGAGGATTCATCGCGGTGCTTCAGAAAAACTGCACGTGCGCAGACTTTATGAAGAAATGCCGCGGCCTGCAGCAGCGGCCCGCGACTGCCGCGACCGGTTCAGGGCGTTGGCGGCAGCCGCTCCAGCAGGGCCTGCGGTTCCAGCGCCGGCGCGAACAGGAAGCCCTGGTACATGTTGCAGCCGATGCCGGCCAGGAAGTCCCGCTGGGCGGGCAGCTCCACACCCTCGGCCACCACGCGCAGGCCCAGGGCATGGGCCATCTGCACGATGGCGCGCACGATGGCGGCATCACTCTCGTCGTCGGGCAGGCCGCGCACGAAGCGGCGGTCGATCTTCAGCGCATCGATCGGGAAGCGCTTGAGGTAGGCCAGGCTGGAGTAGCCGGTGCCGAAGTCGTCGATGGCCAGCCGCACGCCGAGGGCGGCCAGGGCCTGCAGCCGCTCCAGCGCCTCGGCGGCGTCGCGCACCAGGATGCTCTCCGTCAGCTCCAGCTCCAGCAGTGCCGGCGGCAGCTGGGCCTGCGCCAGCGCGCGCGACACGCGGGTGACGAAGCCCGACTGCTGGAACTGCAGCGCCGACACGTTGATGGACACCGGCAGCACCCGCCCGGCACGGTGCCACTGCGCGGCCTGAGCCACCGCCTCGCCCAGCACCCAGTCGCCGATCTGCACGATGAAGCCGCTGGCCTCGGCCACCGGGATGAACTCGCCGGGGAGATGTCGCCGTAGTGCGCGTCCTTCCAGCGGATCAGTGCCTCGGTGCCCACCACGCGGCCGCTGGCCAGGTCCAGCTGCGGCTGGTAGTGCAGCCGGAAGCGCTGCTGCGCCAGCGCCTGGCGCATGGCGTGGTCCAGCCGCACGCGCTTGCGCACTTCGTCGTCATGCGTGTTGGCGTGATGAAAGCGGAAGCCGGCGCGCCCGCCGGCCTTGGCCGCCTGCATCGCGGTCTCGGCGCGGCGCAGCAGGTCGTGCGCGCTGTCGGCGGCGTCGGGGAACAGCGCCACGCCGATGCTGCAGGTGAGCGTGAACTGCGCGCCTTCGATTTCGTAGGGCGCCTCGGTGGCGCGCAGCACGCGGCGGGCCGCATGCTCGGCCGCCTCGGCGCCGGCATGGTGCACCAGCACCGCGAACTGGTCGCCGCCGACGCGGCCCACCAGGTCGCCGCCGCGCAGCGCATGACGGATGCGCTGCGACACCTCCACCAGCACCCGGTCGCCGATACCCTGGCCCAGGCTGTCGTTGATCTGCTTGAACGCATCCACGTCCAGCAGCAGCAGCGCCAACCGGCCGTGGCGGCGCTGCGCCTCGGCGATGGCGGCGGCCAGCTTCTGCGTCAGCTGGCGCCGGTTGGGCACGCCGGTCAGGGTGTCGATGGTGGACAGCGTCTCGATGCGCTGGTCGGCGGCCAGGCGCTCGCTGAGGTCGCGGAACGACCAGACGCGGCCGATGGGCCGGCCGCGGCTCCATTGCGTGTGCATCACCCGCTCCAGCACCTGGCCGCTGCGCAGCACGATGCGGTCGGTGGCGGGCACCAGCGCGCCGCGCTCGATGGCCTGCAGCTGCCGCTGGTAGGGCTCGGGCTCCTGCACGTTGTCCAGCATCCAGGCGTACACCGCCTCGTCCTGGCCGCCCGCCAGGTGGTCGGGCAGCCGCCACAGCTGGGTGAAGCGGCGGTTGAAGGCGCGGATGCGGCCGTCCAGGTCGGTGACCAGCAAGCCGTCGGCGGTGGATTCCAGCGTGGCGCGCAGCTCGGCGATCAGCGTGTCGCGCTCGTCCAGCGCGCGGCGCTCGGGCGTCATGTCGCGCAGCGAGACCACCAGCAGCCCCGGCTCGCCGGGCAGGTCCACCCGGTGGATGCGGCGCTCCACGTGCAGCGGCTGGCCGTCGGCCTGCAGCAGCAGGGTGCGCGAGAGCAGCTCGGTGTCGCCGCCGGGGCCCTGCAGGCCGGCCCAGAAGGCCAGGTCCTCCGGCGTGTCCAGCAGGGCTTCCGCCAGCTGGCCCACCACGTCGGCCCGCGTGCGGCCCAGCAACGCCAGCGCCGGCGCATTGATGGCCAACACGCGCAGCGTGTGCGCGTCCACCAGCCAGGCAGGCTCCCACAGCGCGTCCACCAGCGCGAGCGTCTGGCGCGACAGCGGGCCTTCGCCGGGAGCCGCTTGCATGGCCAGCGCCCGCATGCTCACTCGGCCGACCCTTGGTCGGCGAGTTCGTCTTCCCGCTCGGGAAACTCCATCTCCGACTGGGGCACGGGCTCGAAGTAGTAGGTGATGCGCTGGCGCGGCGCCAGGTATTCCATCGCCGCGGCCGGCAGCTGGCCGGCCTTCAGGCTGCGGCGGATGCCCAGCGCGGGCTCCGCCTCCAGGTTGATGTGCAGCGCCTCGTCGCGCGGGGTGCCGCTGTCGTGCACCAGCACCCGCGGCTTGAGCGGCCGCGCCGAGTTCACCGCCACCACGATGGCGTAACGCTCGTCGGTCAGCTGCACTACCGAGCCCGGCGGGTACACGCCCATCATGCGGATGAAGGCATTGAGCATCGTCGCGTCGAACTTGTGCTTGCCCTGCGCGAACATCAGCGACAGCGCCTCGTGCGGCGTCAGCGCCCGCGCCGGGGAGACCGGGTTGCACAGGTTGTCGTAGCGGTTGACCAGCGACACGATGCGCGCCGCGGTGGTCATGCGGTCCATGTTCAGCCGCTGCGGAAAGCCGCTGCCGTCGGCCTGCTCATGGTGCTGGGCGATGGCCAGCAGCGCGCCGGGCGTCAGGCCCATCTTGCGGCCGATGGTCACGCCGTGCGACACATGCTCCCGGTACACCTGCGTCTCGGCGCTGGTGAAGTGGTCCTCCAGGTGGCGCACGCGCGAGGGCAGCTCCACCTTGCCGATGTCGTGCAGCAGCGCGCCCATGCCCAGGTCGTGCATGTCCACCTCCGACAGGCCGAACAGCTTGCCCATCAGCAGCGCGATCACGCTGACATTGAGCGAATGGGCGGCGGCGCGGTCGCCGGCCGTCTCCGTCAGCAGGCGGATCGACAGCTCGCGGTTGGCCAGCATCTTCTGCACCAGCGCCTGGGTGAAGGCCTCGGCCCGCTCGCGCGCGCCCGTGGGGTCGCTGAGCACCATGCCGGTGGCGGTGCGCCAGGACTTCAGGGCCTCGGCGTACTGGCGCTCGCACTGCAGCATGGCTTCACGCTGCAGGGCCAGCGCCAGCCGGCGGCGCCGACGCTCGGCCTGCTCGGGGCTCTCGGCCTGGGTGACGTCGGCCTCGCCGGCCTGGGAGTCCAGCGGCGCAGATTGCGCGGGGTCGCTTCGCTCGGGGCTCCAGCGCACGCGCGTGAGGCCCAGGCTGCGGATGGTGGCGATCTGCTCGTTGTCCCCGATGCGGAAGCTACTCAGGGGAAAGGGGTGCGACATCCAGCCGAGGTCGAGGTGCACGAACATCCCGATGCGCAGTTCACTGACGTCGATGGTGGCGGCGGACATGGGCTACGGCACTGACAGAGTTGTTACCGTTGTCGGCGCTTGCGGCGCGGAACTTGATGGTCGCGCACCCCGGCTCAGCGCTGTATGCGGGTTGACAGCACGATCGCCGAGGTGGTGCGCTCCACGCCCTCCAGCGCGCCGATGCGGTCGATCAGCGCATCCAGCGCGCCGATGGAGGCGGCCGCCACCACCGCGATCAGGTCGTACGGGCCGCTGACCGACAGCAGCGTGCGCACTTCCGGAATGCGCCGCAGCGCCGCGGTGATGCCGGCGCCCTGCTTCGGTCCCGCGATCACCATCACATGGGCGCGTACCAGCGCGGCTTCCGCCTCGTCGGGCACCACCACGGTGTAGCCCGCAATGGCGCCGCCGCGCTCCAGCCGCTGCAGCCGGCTCTGCACGGTGGTGCGGGCAATGCCCAGGCGCCGGGCCAGGTCGGCCGCGCGCAGGCGGGCGTTCTCGCGCAGCAGCGCCAGCAGCGCGCGGTCGGTGTCGTCGAGCAGGGGCGGGGCAGGCATTACGCCAATATATGCCGGCGATGTGACCGGATGGCAGGTGCAAGTCGTCGGTCTGGTGGCTGCATCCGGGCGCAGGCTGGTCGAACATGCCGCCATCATCGAACCCGGGAGAAACCCATGAAGGACGTGCTCGTGATCGGCGCCGGCAAGATCGGCCAGGTGATTGCCGGCCTGCTGGCGGACAGCGGCGACTACCGCGTGACGCTGGCCGACCGCTCCCCCGCCGCACTGGCGGACGCCGTACCCAGCGGCCCCCGCCTGCAGGCGCTGGCGCTGGACGTGGCCGACACCGCCGCCCTCCAGCAGGCGCTGCAGGGCCGCTTCGCGGTGCTGAGCGCCGCGCCCTGGCAGATGACGGTGCGCATCGCCGAGGCCGCGCGCGCCGTGGGCGTGCACTACTTCGACCTCACCGAGGACGTGGCCAGCACGCGCCGCATCCAGGCGCTGGCCCAGGGCGCCGGGCATGCCTTCGTGCCGCAATGCGGCCTGGCGCCGGGCTTCATCTCCATCGCCGCGGCCGACCTGATGCGCCGCTTCGAGCGGCTCGACACCGTGCGCCTGCGGGTGGGCGCCCTGCCCGTCTACCCCAGCAATGCGCTGAACTACAACCTCACCTGGAGCACCGACGGCGTCATCAACGAATACATCCAGCCCTGCGACGCCATCGTCGACGGCCGCCGCACCGAAGTGCCGGCACTGGAGGAGCGGGAGGAGTTCTCGCTGGACGGCGTGCTCTACGAGGCCTTCAACACCAGTGGCGGCCTGGGCACGCTGTGCGAGACGCTGGAAGGCCGGGTGCGCACGCTCAACTACCGCAGCATCCGCTACCCCGGGCATGCCGCGCTGATGAAGGCGCTGCTGCACGACCTGCGCCTGAAGGACCGTCGCGAGGTGCTGAAGGACATCCTGGAGAACGCGCTGCCCGCCACGCTGCAGGACGTGGTGATCGTCTTCGTCACCGTCACCGGCTGGCGCGAAGGTCGCCTGCAGCAGGACACCTACGCCCACAAGATCTACGGCGCCGAGGTGGCCGGGCAAATGCGCAGCGCCATCCAGCTCACCACCGCCAGCAGCCTGTGCGCGATGCTGGACCTGCTGGCCGAAGGCCGGCTGCCGCAGCAGGGCTTCGTACGGCAGGAAGACGTGGCCCTGGCCGACTTCCTGTCCAACCGCTTCGGCGCCGCCTACGCCCCGTCGGCAGCCGTACCGGCAATGGCGCGCGCGGCCTGACGTTCCGGCGGTCGAGCCGCCTCCCGATCAACCCTGATGCCGCCGCGCCTTGCTGGCGCGGCGGCTTTTACGTGTCTAAAATGTTCTTTAAAAGAACGTTGGTTCTTATAACGAACTTTCAACGCGCATCCTGAGTGCTGGAGACCACGCCTTGATCAACAAGATCTCGCCTTCCGTCGAAGCCGCCTTGGCCGACGTGCCCGACGGCGCCACCGTGATGATTGGCGGCTTCGGCACTGCCGGCCTGCCCAACGAGCTGATCGATGCCCTGATCGCCCAGGGCGCGAAGGAGCTCACCATCGTCAACAACAACGCAGGCAACGGCGACACCGGCCTGGCCGCGTTGCTGGCGGCCCGGCGGGTGCGCAAGATCATCTGCAGCTTTCCGCGCCAGGCCGACAGCCACCACTTCGATGCGCTGTACCGCGCCGGCCAGATCGAGCTGGAACTGGTGCCGCAGGGCAACCTGGCCGAGCGCATCCGCGCCGCGGGCGCCGGCATCGGCGGCTTCTTTACGCCCACCGGCTACGGCACCCAGCTGGCCGAGGGCAAGGAAACCCGCGAGATCGACGGCCGCAGGTACGTGTTCGAGTCGCCCATCCATGCCGACTTCGCGCTGATCCGCGCCGAACGCGGCGACCGCTGGGGCAACCTGACCTACCGCATGACCGCGCGCAACTTCGGCCCGGTGATGGCGATGGCCGCCAAGGTCACCGTGGCCACGGTGCATGAGATCGTCGAGCTGGGCAGCCTGGACCCGGAGGCGGTGGTCACGCCCGGCATCTTCGTGCAGCGCGTGGTGAAGGTGGACCGCGTGGCCACCAGCGGCGGCGGCTTCAAGCAGGCGGCCTGATGCGGTCGCCCGCCGTCTCCCGGCGCGCGGCCGTGCTGGTCGCCGCCTCCGCCGCGCTGGCCGCGGCCCTGCCGCTGCCCGCCACCGCACAGGCCTGGCCGGCCAAGCCGGTTCGCATCATCGTGCCCTTCGCCCCCGGTGGCGGCAACGACGTCTTCGCCCGCCAGCTCGCCACGCAACTGGGCACGCTGCTCGGCGTGCAGGTGCTGGTGGACAACCGCCCCGGCGCCGGCGGCACCGTGGGCACCGACGCCGCGGCCAAGTCGCCGGCCGATGGCTACACCTTGCTGCTGGGCCACACCGGCACGCTGGCCATCAATCCGGTGCTGTACCCCAAGCTGCCCTACGACGCGCGCAGCAGCTTCGTGCCGGTGGCGCCGCTGGCCAGTGCGCCGCTGGTGCTGGTGGTGCCGTCGTCCAGCCCGATCCGCTCCTTTGCCGACCTGCTGGCCCGGGCCAAGGCCGCGCCCGGCAAGCTGGCCTTCGCCTCCAGCGGCAACGGCACCGGCGGCCACCTGGCCGGCGAACTGCTGGAGGAAGTGGCCGGCGTGAAGATGCTGCACGTGCCGTACAAGGGCACCGCGCCCGCGCTCACCGACGTGCTGGGGGGCCAGGTGGACCTGATGTTCAGCGTCATCCCCCCGGCGCTGCCGCATGTCGACGCCGGCAAGCTGCGCGCGATCGGCATCACCGGCGCGCGCCGCAGCCCGCGGCTGCCCGACGTGGCCACGGTGGCCGAGGCGGGCCTGAAGGGCTACGAAAGCTCGCTGGCCTATGGCCTGGTGGCGCCGCGCGGCACGCCCGATGCCGTGCTGAAGACGCTGGGCGACGCCGTTGCCAAGGCCGTGGAAACGCCGGCACTGCGCGATGCCTTCAAGGCCGAGGGCGCCGAGCCGCTGCCCGGCACGGCGGCCGACTTCCAGGCGCTGATGCAGAGCGAATCCGACAAGTGGGGCCGCGTGATCCGGCAGGCCGGCATCAAGCCCGAGTGAACCCGACAGACAGCAGGAGACACACGACATGCCAGGAAAGTGGACCCGCGACCAGATGGCGCGGCGCGTGGCGCAGGACATCCCCGACGGCGCCGTCGTCAACCTCGGCATCGGCCTGCCGACCGCCGTGGCCAACCACCTGCCCGAAGGGCGCGAGGTGGTGCTGCACAGCGAGAACGGCGTGATCGGCATGGGCCCGGCGCCCGCGGCCGGCCAGGAGGACTACGACCTCATCAACGCCGGCAAGCAGCCGGTGACGCTGCTGCCGGGCGGCTGCTTCTTCCACCATGCGGACAGCTTCGCGATGATGCGCGGCGGCCACCTCGACGTGTGCGTGCTCGGTGCCTTCCAGGTGTCCGCCGGCGGCGACCTGGCCAACTGGCACACCGGCGCCAAGGACGCGATTCCCGCCGTGGGCGGCGCGATGGACCTGGCCATCGGCGCGAAGAAGACCTTCGTGATGATGGAGCACACCACCAAGTCCGGCGACAGCAAGATCGTCCCGGCCTGCACCTATCCGCTGACCGGCATTGGCTGCGTCAGCCGCATCTACACCGACCTAGCCGTGCTCGACATCACGCCCGACGGCGTGGCCGTGCTGGAGATGGCCGAGGGACTGAGCTTCGACGAGCTGCAGAAGGTCACCGCCGTGCCGCTGCGGCCCGCCACATCCACCGCCACCGCCTGATCCGACCGCCCCCCCCAGGAACCGCCCCATGACCGCCGTTTTCTCGCGCCGTACCTTTGCCGCCCTGGCCGGCCTGGCCACGCTGGCCGCCGCCACCCTGCCTGCCGCACCCGCCTGGGCGGCCGACGACTTTCCCAACAGGCCCGTGCGCATCCTCACGCCGTTCCCGGCCGGCTCCGGCCCGGAAACCGTCACCCGCATGGTGGCCGAGAAGCTGCAGAAGATGTGGGGCAAGCCGGTGATCGTGGAGAACAAGCCGGGCGCCAACGGCTTCATCGCGATCGACACCTTCAAGCGTGGCGACAAGCAGGGCTATGACCTGATCCAGCTGGACAACGTGCATCTCTCGGCCTACCCGCACCTGTTCAAGAAGCTGCCGTACGACCCGCAGAAGGACTTCGACACCCTGCTGCCGCTGTTCAAGACCAACTTCTTCTTCGCGGTGGCGGCCGACAGCAAGTACAAGACCGTCGCCGACATCGTCAAGGACGCCAAGGCCAACCCCGGCAAGCTGAACTACGGCTCCTGGTCGGTGGGCAACCCGGTGCACCTGGGCTCGGAGCTGTTCGAGACGGTCACCGGCACCGAGATGGAACATGTGATCTACAAGGAGACCTCGCTGCTGTACACCGGCGTGGCCACCGGCGAGCTGGCCTTCGCGCTGGGCACCAGCGCCAGCTCCGGCTCGCTGCAGCGGGCGGGCAAGCTGCGCTACATCGCCGTGGCGGCGCCCAAGCGCGTGCCGGCCTTCGCCGACGTGCCGACGGTGGCCGAGTCGGGCGGCCCGGCCAACTTCGAGGTGATCGGCTGGACCACCATCGCCGCACCCAAGGGCATTCCGGCCGAGCGCGCCGAGAAGATCCGCCGCGACATCGAGAAGGCGCTCGCCGAGCCCGACGTGAAGCAGCGCTACGACACCTTCGGCTACGAGCTGTTCCCGCAGACACGCGAGCAGTTCGTGCAGTTCATCGGCAGTGAATCGGCACGCTTCGCCGACGTGGTCAAGAAGGCCAACGTCGCGCTCGACTGACGCCCGCCCCACACTGCACCCACCGCATCAGGAGACACCGCATGAGCAGCACCCACGCCTTCATCTGCGACGCCGTTCGCACCCCCTTCGGCCGCTATGGCGGCGCGCTGTCGATGGTGCGCGCCGACGACCTGGGCGCCGTGCCGCTGCGGGCGCTGATGGCGCGCAACAAGGAGGTGGACTGGGCGCAGGTGGCCGACGTGCTGTACGGCTGCGCCAACCAGGCCGGCGAGGACAACCGCAACGTGGCCCGCATGAGCGCGCTGCTGGCCGGCCTGCCGCTGGACGTGCCGGGCGCCACCATCAACCGCCTGTGTGGCTCGGGCCTGGACGCCGTGGGCAGCGCCGCCCGCGCCATCAAGGCGGGCGAGGCCGGCCTGATGATCGCCGGCGGCGTGGAGAGCATGAGCCGCGCGCCCTTCGTGATGCCCAAGGCCGAGAGCGCCTTCTCGCGTGCCAATGCGGTGTACGACACCACCATCGGCTGGCGCTTCGTCAACAAGCTGATGAAGGAGCAGTACGGCGTCGACTCCATGCCCGAGACCGCCGAGAACGTGGCCACCGACTACAGGATCGAGCGCGAGGCGCAGGACCGCATGGCGCTGGCCAGCCAGCTCAAGGCGGTGGCGGCGCAGAAGAGCGGCTTCTTCGATGCCGAGATCGTGCCGGTGACCATTCCTCAGAAGAAGGGCGACCCGGTGGTGGTGAGCAAGGACGAGCATCCGCGCGAGACCTCGCTGGAAGCGCTGGCCAAGCTGCGCGGCGTCGTGCGGGCCGACGGCACGGTGACGGCCGGCAATGCCTCGGGCGTGAACGACGGCGCGGCGGCGCTGCTGCTGGCCAGCGAAGCCGCCGCGGCGAAGAACGGCCTGACCCCGCGTGCCCGTGTGGTGGGTATGGCCACCGCCGGCGTGCCGCCGCGCATCATGGGCATGGGCCCCGCGCCGGCCACGCGCAAGGTGCTGGCGCTCACAGGGCTGACGCTGGACCAGATCGACGTGATCGAGCTGAACGAGGCCTTCGCCGCCCAGGGCCTGGCCGTGCTGCGCGACCTCGGCTTGCAGGACGACGACCCGCGTGTGAACCCCAACGGCGGCGCCATCGCGCTGGGCCATCCGCTCGGCGCCAGCGGCGCGCGGCTGGCCACCACGGCGGTGAACCAGCTGCACAAGAGCGGCGGCCGTTATGCGCTGTGCACGATGTGCATCGGCGTCGGACAGGGCATCGCCGTGGTCCTCGAACGGGTGTAAGCCGCCGCGCACCCGCCACGCCGGCCCCCGCAAGGTGGCCGGTTTTTTTTCGTCCCGTCCCCGTGCGCGCCAATGCAGTTTGTGCGCAGCGCGCCCAACCCACCCCTCGACCCCCTGGTGAGCAGCGGCGCGCGTGCCTAGAGTGGCCGCATTGCAGTAGCGACACCGGCGCCGGGCGATCAACGCACAAGAGCATGTCATGAGCGATGACGACTTCAGCCCCGACGATGTCCTGGCCGCGCGCCTGGCGCCTGGCAGCGCGGCTGGCGCAGAGCCGGCCCAGCGCGACCTGGTCGCCGGGCTGGAAAAGGGCCTGCAGGTGATCGAGGCCTTCGACCAGGACCGCCCGCGCCTGACCATCGCCGAAGTGGCCCAGCGCACCGGCCTCACCCGCGCCGCCGCGCGCCGCTACCTCATCACGCTGACGCACCTGGGCTTCGTCAGCCAGGACCGGCGGCTGTTCGCGCTCACGCCCAAGGTGCTTCGGCTGGCGCAGAGCTACATGCATTCGGCCCGGCTGCCGCGCATCGTGCAGCCGGAGCTGCATAAGCTGGCCTACGCGATGAAGGAGGCCTCCTCGGCCGGCACGCTGGACGGCGACGACGTGATCTGCATCGCCGCCACCAGCGCCGGGCGCGTGATCTCGGCCACTCTGCAGCCCGGCACCCGCGTGCCGGCGCACTGCACCTCCAACGGCCGCGTGCTGCTGGCCGCGCTGCCGCAGGCGGAGGTCGACGCCTGGATCGCCCGCCAGTCGCTGCGCGCCTTCACGCCGCACACCGTCACGCTGCCCGAGCGGCTGCGCATCGAGATCGCCCATGCGCGCGCCCAGGGCTACGCCTGCGTCGACCAGGAACTGGAGCTGGGCCTGCGCACCATCGCCGTGCCGCTGAAGAACTACCGCGGCGACACCGTGGCCGCCCTCAACTTCAGCGTGCATGCCCAGCGCATGACGATGGACCAGCTCGTCGAACACTGCCTGCCGCCGCTGCGGCAATCCCAGGCCACGCTGCGGCAGCTGCTGTAGCGCACCGCCTTCCCACACCCGCCGAAAGAAGTACCCATGAGTTCCTCCCGCACCCAGGTCGCCATCGTCGGCGCCGGTCCGTCCGGCCTGCTGCTCGGGGCCCTGCTCGCCCGCGCCGGCATCGACGCCGTGGTGGTGGAGCAGCGCAGCGCCGACTATGTGCTGGGCCGCATCCGCGCCGGTGTGCTGGAACAGGTGACGGTGGACCTGCTGGACGAAGCCGGCGTGAGCGAGCGGCTGCATGCCGAAGGCCTGCCGCATGACGGAGTGAACCTGAGCTTCGACGGCGTGCTGCACCGCATCGACCTGAAGGCGCTGACGGACAAGCACGTGGTGGTCTACGGCCAGACCGAGGTCACGCGCGACCTGATGCAAGCCCGCGCCGCCGCCGGCCTGAAGACCGTGTACGAAGCGCAGGACGTGGCGGTGCATGGCTTCGACGGTGCCCAGCCGAGCGTCACCTACACAGTGAATGGCGAGGCGCACACGCTGCACTGCGACTTCATCGCCGGCTGCGACGGCTACCACGGCGTGTGCCGCGCCAGCGTGCCGGCCGATGCGCTGCAGACGCACGAGAAGGTCTACCCCTTCGGCTGGCTGGGCATCCTGGCCGACGTGCCGCCGGTGGCGCACGAACTGATCTACGCCCACAGCGAGCGCGGCTTCGCGCTGTGCAGCATGCGCTCGGCCACCCGCAGTCGCTACTACGTGCAGTGCTCGCTCGACGACCATGCCGATCGCTGGAGCGACGACGCCTTCTGGGCCGAACTGGCCCGGCGCCTGCCGCCGCAGGTGGCGGCGCAGCTGGTCACTGGCCCGTCCATCGAGAAGAGCATCGCGCCGCTGCGCAGCTTCGTCACCGAGCCGATGCGCTTCGGCCGACTCTTCCTGGCGGGCGACGCCGCCCACATCGTGCCGCCCACCGGCGCCAAGGGCCTGAACCTGGCCGCCGGCGACGTCGGCCTGCTGGCACGTGCGCTGGACGAGCACTACCGCGGCAGCAACCGCGGCATCGACACCTACTCGCAGCGCTGCCTGCAGCGGGTGTGGAAAGCCGAGCGCTTCTCGTGGTGGTTCACCTCGTTGATGCACCAGTTCCCGGAGACGGGCAGCTTCGGCCAGCGCATGCAGCAGGCCGAGCTGGCCTACCTCACGTCGTCGCAGGCGGCCAGCACCGCGCTGGCGGAGAACTACGTCGGCCTGCCGCTGCCGCTGTGAAGCGGCACCGGCTGCGGTAACGTCGCCGGCCCGAAACACGTTCCATGGAGCCGACGATGATCCTCGAACACGCCGACATCACCATTCCCCCCGGCCAGCAGGCTGCCTTTGACGAGGCCATCGTGCGCGGCATCGAGACGGTGATCAGCCAGGCCAAGGGCTTCCTGGGCTGGCGCGTGCAGCGCGGCGTCGAGTCGCCCGAGCGCTATGTGCTGACTATCTACTGGGCGCGGCTGGAAAACCACACGGTGGATTTCCGCGAAGGGCCGCTGTTCGCGCAATGGCGCGCCATCGTCGGGCCCTTCTTTGCGAAGCCTCCGGTGGTGGAGCACTTCACGCTGGTCGGAGAGCAGCCGCTCTCCGCCTGAGGCATCGGGCCGGCAGGGCGCCGGCCCCGCCCAATCAGGCCTGCTGGGTGCCGGCCTGGCCGCCCTGGGCGCGCTTGGCGGCCGCCGCGGCCACCGCCTGGGTGATTTCCTTGCGGTAGCGGTTCAGCTCCTGCACGCTGGCGAAGCTGCGTTCGAACAGCAGGCTCAGGTTGTGCAGGATGCGGTCGCCGACCTTGTTTTCCCACACCGCGTCGAACTGGATCTGCTTGTCCAGCCAGGCTTCCAGCCAGCCGGGATCGGGCAGCCGGCTCTGCACCGTGTCGCGAGGGAACAGCTTCTCGTTCACGTGAAGGTTGGTGGGGTGCAGCGCCTGCGCGGTGCGGCGGGCGCTGGCCATCAGCACGCCCACCTTGGCGAAGGCGGCGCGCGCCTCGTCACCGAACTTGTTCATCGCCCGCTTCATGTAGCGCAGGTAGGCGCCGCCGTGGCGGGCCTCGTCCTTGGCCAGCGTCTCGTAGATCTTGCGGATCACCGGCTCGGTGTGCCATTCGGCCGCGCGGCGGTACCAGTGGTTCAGCCGCACCTCGCCGCAGAAATGCAGCATCAGCGTCTCCAGCGCGGGCGCCGGGTCGAATTCGAAGCGCACTTCGTGCAGTTCCTGCTCGGTGGGCACCAGGTCAGGCCGGAAGCGGCGCAGGTACTCCATCAGCACCAGCGAGTGCTTTTGCTCCTCGAAGAACCACACGCTCATGAACGCGGAGAAGTCGCTGTCGTCGCGGTTGTCGCGCAGGAACATCTCGGTGGCCGGCAGGGCCGCCCACTCGGTGATGGCGTTCATCTTGATGGTCTGCGCCTGCTCCTCGGTGAGCAGGTCAGGTTGGAACTGGTCCCACGGGATGTCCGTGTCCATGTTCCAGCGGACGGCTTCCAGTTGCTTGAAGAGTTCAGGGTAGAGCATCGCGGTTCCTAGGCAGCCGGCAATTCTAGGCGGCCATCCAAGGCCTCGTGCCGCCAAGCCCTTACCGCCGGTGCCACCGCCTCCAGCGAGGTGAAGGCGGACACCCCCGCGAGGCGCCGGCGCCACGATCCCATGCCCGCACCGCCGGACCACACTTGCGTAGCCGCGGGCAGCGACTCGCGCAGCTGCTGGAGCCCGCGGCCCACCTGCGCCGGCTTCTGGCAGCCGGTGAAGCTCAGCGCCACGACGTCGGCGCGGAAGGCGGTGGCCGCGGCCGCAATGTCGGGCACCGGCGTCTGCACCCCCAGCGACACGCAGCGGCAGCCCTCCACCGCCAGCAGCGCCTCCACCATCAGCAGGCCCATGGCGTGCGGCTCGCCCGGCAGCGTGGTCAGCAGCACGCACGGCCGGCCACGCGCATCGGGCGCCTGCAGCCGGCCCAGCGCCTGGCGCAGCAGCATGGTCACCGCCTCGGTGTACGCATGCTCCTCGTACACCGCCAGTTCGCCGCGCATCCACGCATCGCCGACCTGCGTATTGGTGGGCACCAGCATTTCCAGGACGAAGCGCGCCAGCCCCAGGCGGGTGAGCGCTTCCGACAAGCCATGCCGCACACCGTCCAGATCGTGTTCGCGCAGACGCTGCAGGCAGCCGTCCGGCGCAGCGCCGCCCTCGGCAGTGGGTGCGGCGGGCACCTCCCGCGGGCCGGCGATGTCGCCGAGCATCTGCAGCAGCGCCGGCGCGGGCAGCGCCACCACGCGGCCGGGCCGGTGGCCTGCGTCCAGCAGGCGCTTGATGGTGCGCAGCCGCTCCAGCTGCTCATGGGGATAGGCGCGCTCGCCGGTGGCTTCCCGCCGTGGCGCGGGAAAGCCGTAGCGCCGCTCCCACATGCGCAAGGTTTCCTTGCTGAGGCCGGTGTCGCGCTCTACTGCGGCAATCGACCACACCGGTGCCGCCGTGTCCACGATCTTCAGGTCGCGACTCATTTGTATTAGACAAACTCCGGTTCGTTGCGCATCATAGGTACATACGCCGCCGATGGGCAGTGTTTGTGTAGGACAAAAACATGTTCTTCTCTTTTCGCTCCAAAGCCTTGCAGGCCCTGTTCGGGCTGTGCGCCGTGGCGCTCGCCCCGGCCGTGCAAGCAGCCTGCCCGGCCTTGCTCGACCACACGCTGCCGCGCCTGCAGGACGAAAAACCGGTCAACCTGTGCAGCTACGCCGGCAAGGTGGTGGTGGTGGTCAACACGGCCAGCTACTGCGGCTTCACGCCGCAGTACAAGTCCCTGGAAGCGCTGTACAGCCGCTACCAGCAGCGCGGCGTCGTGGTGCTCGGCTTTCCCAGCAACGACTTCGGATCGCAGGAGCCGGGCAGCAATGCCGAGGTGGCGGCGTTCTGCGAGAACACCTTCGGGGTCAAGTTCCCGATGTTCGCCAAGTCCAAGGTCAAGGGCGGCGGCGACGTCAACCCGCTGTTCCAGCAACTGGCCCAGGCCAGCGGCAAGACACCTTCCTGGAACTTCCACAAGTACGTGATCGGGCGCGACGGCCGCTTCGCCTTCAGCGCCGGCAGCCTGACTGATCCGCTGAGCAAGGGCTTCGTGGCGGACATCGAGCGGCTGCTCCAGCAACCCGTGGCAGCCCCGTGACCATGCGCGCAGGCTCCCTTTCGCAAAGCTTTGTTTCTGGCTCGGCGGCCGTGGAACTCACCGCCGGCACGGCCGTCTATGCCAGAGGATGCGGCATCAACACCGCCTCCGAACGGTTTTGTCTGCGGCGTGGCCTTCCTGTTGATCAGGCTGCAATCCCGAAGCGTCTCTCCTCCTCCTCCCTCCCTCCCTCCTTCGCTTCGGGGCGCCACGCAGCAGCTTTTGTACACGGGCCGGCGGCACATGCCGGCCTGGGAGTCTGAGCCATGCGGCGCGTCGCCGTCATCGGCTCCGGCATCGCCGGATTGGCCGCCGCCCGTGCGCTGGCCCCGCATGCCGCGGTCACGCTGCTGGAAGCGGGTCCCTGGTTCGGCGGCCATGCCCACACGGTCGACGTCACGCTGGACGGCGTGACGCATGGCGTGGACACCGGCTTCCTGGTGTTCAACCTGCGCACCTACCCACGCCTGATCGCGCTGTTCAAGGAACTGGATGTGGCCACCGCGCCGTCCGAGATGTCGTTCTCGGTGCAGGCGCCCAGCCGTGGGCTGGTGTGGAGCGGCAGCGGCCTGGACGGGGTGTTCGCCCAACGGCGCAACCTGTTGCGCCCGGCCTTCTGGGGCATGCTGGCCGACATCCTGCGTTTCAACCGCGTGTGCACCGGCATCGCCCGCCGCAATGCCGACGCGGAGCTGGCCGAGCCGCTCGGCCGCTTCCTCCAACGCCTGCGCTTCGGCAGCCTGTTCCAGGAGGGTTACCTGCTGCCGATGATCGGCAGCATCTGGTCCTGCCCCACCGACCAGATGCTGCAGTTCCCGGTCGGCACGCTGATCCGCTTCTGCCACAACCACGGCCTGCTGCAGGCCACCGGCCAGCCGCCGTGGCGCACGGTGCGTGGCGGCTCTCGCGAATACGTGCGCCGCATGGTGCTGGAGGTCCCCGACGCGCGGCTGGACACGCCGGTGCTGCGCGTGCAGCGGCTGCCGCCGGCCGAGGGCCATGCGGGCGTGCTGGTCACCACCCGGCATGGCACGGAGCGATTCGACGACGTGGTGATGGCCACCCACAGCGACACCAGCCTGTCCCTGCTGGCCGATGCCACCGCGCCCGAGCGGGCGGTGCTGTCCGCCATCCGCTACCACGACAACCGCGCGGTGCTGCACACCGACGCCTCGGTGCTGCCGGCCACGCAGCGGGCCTGGGCCGCCTGGAACTACGAGCGCGCGCCGGACGCCGGCACCGAGCAGGCGGCCGTGTGCCTGCACTACCTGATCAACCGGCTGCAGCCGCTGCCGTGGCAACGGCCGGTGGTGGTGTCGCTGAACCCGGTGCGCGAGGTGGACCCCTCCACCGTGCTGGGCGAATGGCAGTACGCGCACCCGGTGTTCGACCAGGCCGCCATCGAGGCCCAGCGGCGGCTGCCCACGCTGCAGGGAAGCGCCGGCCTGTGGTTCTGCGGCGCATGGACGCGCTACGGCTTCCATGAGGACGGCCTGATGTCCGGCCTGGCGGTGGCGCAGGATTGGCTGCTGCGTCACCGCGACGCGCCCGTGCGCGTGGCGGCATGAGTGCCGAACCGGCGGCAGCGCCCTCCCCGGTCTGGCTCGGCGTGGGCAGCGTGCGCCACCAGCGCTTGCGCCCGCAGCCGCACGGCTTTGCCTACGGCACCTACTTCGTGATGCTGGCGCTGCGGCAGTGGCGACGCCAGCCCGGTGGCCCCCTGCCGCGCGGGCGCTTCGGCCTCGTGAGCTTCGACGACCGTGACCACGGCGACGGCCGCGCCGACTGCCTGCAGTGGATCGAATCGGTGCTGGCCGCCGAAGGCATCAGCGACGCCAGCGGCGAAATCTGGCTGCACTGCTTCCCGCGGGTGCTGGGCCACACCTTCAAGCCGGTGAGCTTCTGGTACTGCCACCGGGCGGACGACTCGCTGGCCGCCATCCTGGTGGAGGTGAACAACACCTTCGGCGAACGCCACTGCTACCTGCTGGCCGGCGAGGAGCTGGCCTACGGCCGCGAGCTGCAGGCGCGCAAGGTGTTCCACGTCTCGCCCTTCTGCCGCACCGAAGGCGACTACCGCTTCCGCTTCATGCGCACGCCCGCGGCGTCGGCGGCGCGTCCGCCGCGCACCGTCGTGCGTATCGAGCACCACGATGCCACCGGCCCGCTGATCGTCACCAGCGTGGCGGGCACGCTGGCGCCGGCCACCGCCGCGCGGCTGCGTGCCGCCTTCTTCGGCCAGCCCCTGATGACGCTCGGCGTGGTGGCACGCATCCACTGGCAGGCCTGGAAGCTGTGGCGCAAGCGGGTGCCCTTCTTCCGCAAGCCGAATCCGCCCGAACAGTTCGTGACCCGATGAGCCCGATGACCACCAGCACCCACCTCCTGACCCCGTCCCTGGCCCTGCCCACCGGCGCGCCGGCCGCGGCCCGGGCCGTGTTCAAGCTGCTGAGCCGGCTGCAGCACGGCACGCTGGACGTGCAGTGGCCCGATGGCACGCAGACGCATTTCGGCCAGCCTGCCGGCCCCGACACCGGGCCCCGTGCCGCCATGCGGCTGCACGACTGGCGACCCTGCGCGGCCGCCCTGCGCTCCGGCGACATCGGCTTCGCCGAGACCTACATCGACGGCGGCTGGGACACGCCCGACCTGGCGGGGCTGCTCAAGCTGCTGCTGGCCAACCGCAACGCCATCGAGACCGTGGTGTATGGCCGCTGGTGGGGTCGGCTGGCCTACCGCCTGAAGCACCTGCTGAACCGCAACTCGCGCCGGGGCAGCCGCCGCAACATCCACGCCCACTACGACCTCGGCAATCCGTTCTACCGGGAGTGGCTGGACGAGACGATGAACTACTCCAGCGCCTGGTTCGAAGGCGATACGCAGCGGCCGCTGGCCGAGGCGCAGCGGGCCAAGGTGCGGCGCGCGATCCGCGAATGCGGTCTGCTGCCCGGCCAACGCCTGCTGGAGATCGGCTGCGGCTGGGGTGCGGTGGCCGAGGCGGCGGCGGTGGAATTCGGCGCACAGGTCACCGGCGTCACGCTGTCCACCGAACAGCTGGCGCATGCGCAGGAGCGCATGGCCCGCGCCGGCGCCGCCGAGCGCTGCGACCTGCGCCTGCAGGACTACCGCGACATCGACGACGGCCCGTTCGACGCGGTGGTGTCCATCGAGATGTTCGAGGCGGTGGGCCGCGAGTACTGGCCGGCCTTCTTCCAATCGTTGCGCCGACAGCTCAAGCCGGGCGGCCGCGCCTGCATCCAGAGCATCACCATCCGCGACGACCTGTTCGAGCGCTACGTCAAGGGCACCGACTTCATCCAGCAGTACGTGTTCCCGGGCGGGCTGCTGCCCAGCCCGTCGCGCTTTCGCGAGCAGGCCGAGGCGGCCGGCCTGCTGGTGGTGGGCGAGCTGGACTTCGGCCCTGACTATGCGGAGACGCTGGCCCGCTGGCGCACCGCCTTCCTGTCGCGCGAAGGCCCGATCCGCCAGCTCGGCTACGACGCGCCCTTCATCCGGCTGTGGACCTTCTACCTCGCCTACTGCGAGGCGGCCTTCGCCACCGGCAACACCAGCGTCATGCAGTTCACGCTGGAAAAGCGCTGAGCTTCAGCGCAGCCAGCCCTTGCGTTTGAAGAACAGGAACGGCGCCGCCACCGAGGCGGCCATCAGCACCAGCACGTAGGGGTAGCCCCAGGCCCAGTCCAGCTCGGGCATGAACTTGAAGTTCATGCCGTAGATGCTGGCGATCAGCGTGGGCGGCAGCAGCGCGACGCTGGCCACCGAGAAGATCTTGATGATCTTGTTCTGGTTGATGTTGATGAAGCCGACCGTGGCGTCCATCAGGAAGTTGATCTTGTCGAACAGGAAGGCGGTGTGCGAGTCGAGTGAATCGATGTCGCGCAGGATCTGCCGCGCCTCCTCGAACTGCTCGGCATTCAGCATGCGGCTGCGCATCATGAAGCTCACCGCGCGGCGGGTGTCCATCACGTTGCGGCGGATGCGGCCGTTCAGGTCTTCCTCCTTGGCCACCGCGGCCAGCACCTCGCCGGCGGCGCGGTCGTCCACCTCCTGCTTCAGCACCCGCGCGCTCACGCGCTCCAGCGCGTCGTAGATGCCTTCGAGCGCATCGGCGCTGTACTCGGCGTCGGCGTCGTAGAGCTTGAGCAGCACGTCCTTCGCGTCCTCGATCAGGGCCGGCGTGCGGCGTGCGCGCAGGCGCAGCAGGCGGAACACCGGCAGGTCCTCGGCATGCACCGAGAACAGCACGTTGTCCTTCAGGATGAAGGCCACGCGGACGTTGCGCGGGGTGACGTCGTCGTCGATCAGGAAGTCGGAGCGGATGTGCAACTCGCCGTTGTCTTCCTCGTAGAAGCGGGCGGACTCTTCCAGGTCGTCGTCGACGGCGTCCTCGGGAATGGTCAGTCCGAAGCGGCTGGCGATCCAGCCCTTTTCCTGCGGCGTGGGCGCGTCGAGGTCGACCCAGACCGGACGCAGGTCCACCAGGGCCTCGGCACTTTCGATCTCTTCCTGGAACAGCCGCCCATTGGCGAGCCTGAAGACGTTCAGCATGCGGTACTCCGGCGCTCTGGGGCGCCCTGCGGGGTGCAACGGTTCGGAATGGCCCGCCCACCCCCGGCATGCCGGTGCGGGCGGTCACCTAGGGTGACTCTGGTCCACGGATCTCTCCAGTCGGTAAGCCCACGATTATGCCCATGAGATCCGACGCTTTCGGTGCCTCGCCCGGGTCGGTTCCGGGCCTTTGCGCCACCCTTGCCGGACCGTCACATCTGCAGAGAACTGCACTGCTTCCATCGGCTTGTCATGCCGCGAATTAGGGGGCACACTGTTTTCGACCGCCCCCGCAAAACCCCGCCTCCGCCGCCCTCAGCCGCCCCGCATCCCTCCCCCCGACCCGAGCCGTTCCCGGGCCTTTCGTCTTCTCCCCCAACCCTTCCCCAAAGGAGGATCTGATGAACCTGACGATCAGCGGACACCATCTCGAAGTCACCCCTGCGCTTCGCGAATACGTGCTCACCAAGCTGGACCGGGTGACGCGACATTTCGACCAGGTGGTCGACATCAACGTGCTGCTGAAGGTGGAAAAGATCCGGGAGAAGGAGCGCCGACAAATGGCGGAGATCACAGTGCACGTCAAGGGACGCGACATCTTCGTCGAGCAGAGCCACGAGGACCTGTACGCGGCCATCGACCAGCTGGTCGACAAGCTGGACCGCCAGGTGTGCCGCCACAAGGACAAGGTGCAGGACCATCACCACGCCTCGGCCAAGCGCCTGGACGCGAGCGTCTGAACACGCCGCGCCGCGGCGCGTAGCACGAGCGGCCCGCCGGGCCGCTTTTTTCCTTCAGGCGACCATGGCGCAGCGCAGCAAAACAGCAACACCCGAACCCCGGGTCTCCTCTGCGGGTAGCGGGGTACAGGCCGATTTCTATAATCAACGCCCTATTTGCCACAGTTCCTGCGGTTGTCGCTGCCGCCGCAACGTCGGGGAACCTACATGAACCGTCTCGCCGCCATCCTGCCTGCCACCAACGTGTTGGTGAATGTGGAAGCCACCAGCAAGAAGCGCGCGTTCGAACAGGCTGGCCTGCTGTTCGAGAACCAGCACGCAATTGCTCGGGCCACGGTCAGCGACAACCTGTTCGCGCGGGAGCGCCTCGGTTCCACCGGCCTCGGCCACGGCGTGGCCATTCCCCATGGCCGCATCAAGGGCTTGAAGAACCCGCTGGCAGCGGTCATCCGTGTTCAGCAGCCGATTCCGTTCGACGCGCCTGACGACGAACCCGTGGGCCTGCTGATCTTCCTGCTGGTCCCCGAGGCCGCCACGCAGCGGCACCTGGAGATCCTGTCCGAGATCGCGGAACTGCTGTCCGACCGCGAACTGCGCGAACGCCTGAAGACCGAGCCGGATGCCGCCGGCCTGCACAAGCTGATCGCTGACTGGGCACCGCTGAAGTCGGTCGCCTGACGACCGGGCCGTGAAGCCTTCGTCCATCAGCGCGGAGGCGCTCTTCGAGGAGCACCGCACCGCGCTGCGCTGGGAATGGGTGGCCGGTCATGCCCATCCGGAACGCCGCTTCGACGACGCCGCCGTGCGCGACGCACGCTCGGCCGCCGACCTGGTGGGCTACCTGAACTACATCCATCCCTACCGGGTGCAGATCGTCGGCCGCCGCGAGGTGGCCTACCTGAGCCAGAGCGCCGACGAGACCCTGGAGCGGCGCATCTCCCGCATCGTCACGCTGGAGCCACCGGTGATCATCGTGGCGGACGACCAAGTGCCGCCCGACCGCCTGACTGCGATGTGCGACCGGGCGGAGATTCCGCTGTTCGTCACCGCCGAATCGGCCGGCCACGTGATCGACGTGGTGCGCGGTTACCTGAGCCAGCTGTTCGCCGAACGCACCACCCGCCACGGCGTGTTCATGGACATCCTGGGCCTGGGCGTGCTGCTCACCGGCGAATCGGGCCTGGGCAAGAGCGAACTGGGCCTGGAGCTGATTTCCCACGGCCACGGGCTGGTGGCCGACGATGCGGTGGATCTTTACCGGGTGTCACAGACCGCGATCGAAGGCCGCTGCCCCGAGCTGCTGATCAACCTGCTGGAAGTGCGCGGGATCGGCCTGCTGGACATCAAGGCCATCTTCGGCGAGACGGCCGTGCGCCGGAAGATGCGGCTCAAGCTCATCGTGCACCTGGTACGCAAGGAAACGATGGAGCGCGAATTCGAGCGCCTGCCCTACGAGCCGATGTACGAGGAGATCCTGGGCGTGCCGGTGCGCAAGGTCATCATCGCGGTGGACGCCGGCCGCAACCTGGCCGTGCTGGTGGAAGCCGCGGTGCGCAACACCATCCTGCAGCTGCGCGGCATCGACACCTACCAGGAGTTCATCCAGCGCCACCAGAAGGCGATGGACAACGGCGGCGAGGGCTGAGGCCGCTCAGCTCGGCCGGTGCGGGCACTGCGGCTTGACGCAGGCCGCATACAGCGCCAGAGAATGGTCGTGCAGCTCGAAGCCACGCGTCTGGGCCACGGAGCGCTGGCGCTTCTCGATCTCGGGGTCGAAGAACTCTTCCACCCGACCGCAGGTCAGGCACACGAGGTGGTCGTGGTGCTGGCCCTCGTTCAGCTCGAACACCGACTTGCCGGATTCGAAGTGGCTGCGCGACAGCAGGCCGGCCTGCTCGAACTGCATGAGCACGCGGTACACGGTGGCCAGGCCGATGTCCGCGCCCTCGGCCAGCAGGGCCTTGAACACGTCTTCGGCCGTCATGTGCCGCTGGTTGGCGCGCTGGAAGACCTCGAGGATCTTGATGCGCGGGAGCGTCGCCTTCAGGCCGCTGCTCTTGAGTTCGTCTACGTGGTTCATGGCCGACCCCTGGAATTGGGGACCTTAGAATCCCGGCATGATAGCCAGCCCGCTCCGGCGCACCATGTTTCGAATCGAATACCTCGGCCTCCTGGGGGCACTGCTGACGCTTGGCGGTTGCGCGTCGTGGCAGGAATCGCTGAAGACCAGCGACAGCATCCTCGGCGTCATCACGCCGTATCGCGTGGAGGTGGTGCAGGGCAACGTGGTCACCAAGGAGCAGATGGCCGCCGTGCGCCCCGGCATGAGCCGCGCGCAGGTGCGCAACATCCTGGGCTCGCCGCTGCTGACCGACGTGTTCCATGAGAACCGCTGGGACTACATCTTCACCATCAAGCGCCAGGGCACCGAGCCGCAGCGCCGCAGCGTCGTGCTCACCTTTGACGGTGACCTGCTCAAGACCATCGATGCGCCGGACCTGCCGGGCGAGCAGGACTTCGTGGCCTCGATCAGCCCGGTCAGGGTCAGCAAGAACGAACCCAAGCTCGAACTGACGGAAGAGCAGCGCAAGGCCCTGCCGGTGCCGCCCAAGCCCGAGGCCACGCCCACCGCGCCCGAGCCCACCGGTGCCACCCGCACCTACCCGCCGCTGGAGGCCGCCAAGTGACGGCGCCGCTGCGCATCGCCATCGCCGGGTCGTCCGGCCGCATGGGCCGCATGCTGATCGAGGCGGTGAGCAACGCCGACGACTGCGTGCTGGCCGGCGCACTCGACCAGCCCGGCAGCCCCGCGCTGGGCGCCGATGCCACCGGCTGGCTGGGCCGCGAGAGCGGCGTGAAGGTCACCGACGACCTGCGCACGGCCCTGGCCGGTGCGCAGGTGCTGATCGACTTCACCCGCCCCGAAGGCACGATGGCCCACCTGGCCGTCTGCCGCGAACTGGGCGTGCGCGTGGTGATCGGCACCACCGGCTTCAGCGACGAGCAGAAGGCGCAGATCGCCGAGCACGGCCAGCACATCGGCATCGTGATGGCGCCCAACATGAGCGTGGGCGTGAACGTGGTGCTGAAGCTGCTGGACATGGCCGCCCGCGCGCTGAGCGAGGGCTACGACATCGAGATCATCGAGGCCCACCACCGCCACAAGATCGACGCGCCCAGCGGCACCGCGCTGAAGATGGGCGAGGTGGTGGCCTCCGCCCTGGGCCGCGACCTGAAGGAATGCGCGGTGTACGGCCGCGAGGGCGTCACCGGCGAGCGCGACCCCAGCACCATCGGCTTTGCCACGGTGCGCGGCGGCGACATCGTCGGCGACCACACCGTGCTGTTCGCCGGCACGGGCGAGCGCATCGAGATCACGCACAAGAGTTCCAGCCGCGTGACCTACGCACAGGGCAGCCTGCGGGCGGCCCGCTTCCTGGCCGACAAGCCGCAAGGCGTGTTCGGTATGGAAGACGTGCTGCGCCTGAACGCCTGACCGCCGCGATGGACAGCGGCTTCGGGGCGTTCTGGCACGCCAGCGACGGCGTGGGCCGCACAGTGGCGGCGCTGCTGCTGCTGATGTCGGTCAGCGCCTGGGTGGTGATCGTCTGGAAGGCCTGGGTACTGCGCCGCGCGGCCACCGACATCCAGCGCGCGGTGCCCGCCTTCTGGGCGGCGCGGCAGCTGGATTCCGGCCGTGAACGCCTCGCCGCGTTGGACCGCGAGGGCCTGCTGGCGCCGCTGGTGGATGCGGCCACCGCGCCTTCGCAGCCGGGCACGCTGGCCACCGACGCGCACCTGTCATCCCAGCTCACGCGGCGGCTGCGCGATGCACTGCACCGCGGTCTGGCGCACCTGCAGTTCGGCCAGGTACTGCTGGCCTCCATCGGCAGCACGGCGCCCTTCATTGGCCTGTTCGGCACGGTCTGGGGCATTTACCACGCGCTGGCCGGCATGACGGCCGAGGGCGGCGTGACCATCGAGCGAATCTCCGGCCCGGTGGGCGAGGCGCTGGTGATGACGGCTGCCGGCCTGGCCGTGGCCATCCCCGCAGTGCTGGCCTACAACCTGTTCGGCAAGTGGGTGAGCGGCTGCGAGGCCGAGCTGGAAGGCTTCGCGCACGATCTGCGCGAGATGATGCTGGCGCGCAGCGCCGATTCCTGAAGCCACGCCGCCATGGCTTTCGGCCGCCTCGAACGCAACCCCGGCGCACGGCCGATGAGCGACATCAACATGACGCCGCTGATCGACGTGATGCTGGTGCTGCTGGTGATCTTCATGATCACCGCGCCGCTGATGACCAGCAGCCTGAAGCTCGACCTGCCGAAGAGCGACGCCGGCCAGCCGAGCGAGTCGCCGGCCTTCGTCACCGTGGCCATCGACGAGCACGGCCGGCTGTTCCTCGACGAGCAGCCGCTGCCGCCCGACGGCCTGGCCCAGCGGCTGGCCGATGCGGCGCGCGGCAACCCGCAGCTGGAAGTGCAGTTGCGCGCCGACCGCCGCGTGCCCTACGGCGAGGTGGCGACGCTGATCGGCATGATGCAGAAGGCCGGGCTGACGCGCATCGGCTTCGTGACCGAGCCCGCCACGCCCTGAGCAACGGCTTGGGACGTGACCCGTCCCTACAATCGGCCGCATGAACGACAAGTACATGCCCGCCGACGTCGAATCCGCGGCACAGAACCACTGGAACGCACGCGACGCCTACCGCGTGACCGAAGACGCGAGCAAGCCCAAGTTCTACGCCTGCTCGATGCTGCCCTACCCCAGCGGCAAACTGCACATGGGGCATGTGCGCAACTACACCATCAACGACATGCTCGCCCGCCAGCTGCGGATGAAGGGCATGAACGTGCTGATGCCGATGGGCTGGGACGCCTTCGGCCTGCCCGCCGAAAACGCGGCGATGAAGAACAAGGTGCCGCCCGCGCAGTGGACCTATTCCAACATCGCCTACATGAAGAAGCAGATGCAGGCGATGGGCTTGGCCATCGACTGGAGCCGCGAGGTGGCCACCTGCTCGCCGGCCTACTACAAGTGGAACCAGTGGCTGTTCCTGCAGATGCTGCAGGCCGGCATCGCCGAGCGCCGCACGCAGGTGGTGAACTGGGACCCGGTGGACCAGACGGTGCTGGCCAACGAGCAGGTGGTCGATGGCCGCGGCTGGCGCTCGGGCGCGCTGGTGGAAAAGCGCGAGATCCCCGGCTATTACCTGAACATCACCAGGTACGCCGACGAGCTGCTGGAGCATGTGCAGCAGCATCTGCCCGGCTGGCCCGAGCGGGTGAAGCTGATGCAGGAGAACTGGATCGGCAAGAGCGAAGGCGTGCGCTTCGCCTTCCCGCACGACATCCGCGGTGAAGACGGCCAGCCGATCCAGGGCGGCCGCATGTACGTGTTCACCACGCGCGCCGACACCATCATGGGCGTGACCTTCTGCGCCGTGGCGCCGGAGCATCCGCTGGCCACGCATGCCGCGCGCGGCAACCCGGCGCTGGCCGCCTTCATCGAGCACTGCCAGCAGGGCGGCACCACCGAGGCGGAGCTGGCCACCAAGGACAAGGAAGGCATGGCCACCGGCCTCTTCGTGCAGCACCCGCTGACGGGTGATGCGGTGGAGGTGTGGGTCGGCAACTACGTGCTGATGAGCTATGGCGACGGCGCGGTGATGGGCGTGCCGGCGCACGACGAGCGCGACTTCGCCTTCGCCAAGAAGTACGGCCTGCCGATCACCCAGGTGGTGGCGGTGGACGGCGAGCACTACAGCTACGACGCCTGGGCCGACTGGTACGGCGACAAGCAGCGCGGCGTGGTCATCAACTCGGGCAACTACAGCGGCCTGCGCTACAAGGAAGCGGTGGACGCCATCGCGCACGACCTGGCCGCCAAGGGCCTGGGCGAGAAGAAGACCACCTGGCGCCTGCGCGACTGGGGCATCAGCCGCCAGCGCTACTGGGGCACGCCGATCCCCATCATCCACTGCGCCGATTGCGGCCCGGTGCCGGTGCCCGAAAGCGACCTGCCGGTGGTGCTGCCCGAGGACCTGATCCCCGACGGCAGCGGCAATCCGCTGAACAAGTGCGAATCGTTCCTCAACGTCGCGTGCCCCAAGTGCGGCAAGCCCGCCAAGCGCGAGACGGACACGATGGACACCTTCGTCGATTCGTCCTGGTACTTCATGCGCTACTGCGACCCGGCCAACACCCGCCGCATGGTGGCCGAGGGCACCGGGTACTGGATGCCGATGGACCAGTACATCGGCGGCATCGAGCACGCGATCCTGCATTTGCTGTACGCCCGCTTCTGGACCAAGGTGATGCGCGACCTGGGCCTGGTGAAGATCGACGAGCCCTTCAAGCGGCTGCTCACCCAGGGCATGGTGCTCAACCATATCTACAGCCGGCGCAGCGCCCAGGGCGGCGTGGAGTACTTCTGGCCGCACGAGGTGGAGAACACCTTCGACGCCGCCGGCAAGATCACCGGCGCCAAGCTCAAGAGCGACGGCTCGGCCGTGGACTACCAGGGCGTGGGCACGATGTCGAAGTCGAAGAACAACGGCGTCGACCCGCAGGAGCTGATCGACCGCTATGGCGCCGACACCGCGCGGCTGTTCGTGATGTTCGCTTCCCCGCCCGAGCAGACGCTGGAGTGGAACGACGCCGGCGTGGAAGGCGCGCACCGCTTCCTCAAGCGCGTGTGGGGCTTCGGCGCGAAGAACGCAGCTGCGATCACCGCGGCGGGCGACGTGGCGGGCGAGCTGTCACCGGCCGCCAAGGCGCTGCGCCGCGAGGTGCACACGGTGCTCAAGCAGATCAGCTACGACTACGAGCGCATGCAGTACAACACCGTGGTCTCCGGCGCGATGAAGCTGCTGAATGCGCTGGAAGACTTCAAGCCCGCGCCGGGCGACGAGCCGGCGCTGCGCGAAGGCTTCTCGGTGCTGCTGCGCGGCCTGTACCCGGCCTGCCCGCACATCACCCACGGCCTGTGGCAGCAGCTGGGCTACGCCGACCGCCTGGGCGACCTGCTGGATGCGCCCTGGCCCGAGGTGGACGACGCCGCGCTGGTGCAGGACAGCATCGAGCTCGTGCTGCAGGTCAACGGCAAGCTGCGCGGCGCGGTGACGGTGCCGGCCGGTGCCGACAAGTCCGCCATCGAGGCCGCCGCCCTGGCGCACCCGGAGTTCATTCGCTTTGCCGAAGGCAAGTCCGCGAAGAAGGTCATCGTGGTGCCGGGCCGTCTGGTGAACGTGGTGGTGTGATGCACAGACGCCATCTGCTGCACTCCTCGCTGGCCCTGCTGGGCGGCGGCCTGCTCGCGGGCTGCGGCTTCAAGCTGCAGCAGCCGCCGGTGCTGCCGTTCCGCAGCATCGCGCTCACCGGCTTCAACCCGCGATCGCCGTTGCTGGCCGAGCTGCGTAGCCGGCTGGGCGCCACGCAGGTGACCGAGATCCCCGCCCAGGCCGACGTGGTGCTGCATGCGCTGGCCGACGCCCGCGAACGCAGCGTGGTGGCCACCACCGCCGCCGGCCAGGTGCGCGAGGTGCAGCTGCGCACGCGCTTCAACTTCCGCGTGAACGCCAAGGGCGGCCGGGTGATGCTGCCGCCGTCGGAACTGCTGCTGACGCGGGACATGAGCTACAACGAGACCGCCGCGCTGGCCAAGGAGCAGGAGGAAGCCCAGCTCTACCGCGCGATGGAAGCCGACGTCGCCCAGCAGGTGCTGCGCCGCCTGGCCGCCGTGCAGCCGGGCGCCTGAAGCCACGATGCAGGTACGCACAGAACAGCTCGCCGGCCACCTGGCCAAGGGCCTGAAGCCGCTGTACGTGGTGCACGGCGACGACCCGCTGCTGGCCCAGGAGGCCGCCGACACGGTGCGCGCTGCGGCCCGCGCCGCCGGCTACACCGAGCGCAAGGTGTTCACCGTCAGCGGCCAGCACTTCGACTGGAGCGGGCTGCTGGGCAGCTCGCAGGCGATGAGCCTGTTCTCCGACCGCCAGCTGATCGAGATCCGCATCCCCGGCGGCAAGCCGGGCAAGGAAGGCTCCGAGGCCCTGCAGCGTTATTGCCAGACGCTGTCGGAGGACGTGCTGACCCTGATCCACCTGCCGCGGCTGGATGGCCAGCAGCTCAAGAGCAGCTGGTTCGGCGCGCTCGACGGTGCCGGCGTCACCGTGCGCGTGGAGCCGGTGGAACGGCGGGACCTGCCCACCTGGATCGCGCGCCGTCTGGCTGCCCAAGGCCAGCAGGTGGCGGCGGGCGAGGAAGGCCAGCGGACGCTGGCATTCTTTGCCGACCGCGTGGAAGGCAACCTGCTGGCCGCCCACCAGGAGCTGCAGAAGCTCGCGCTGCTGTATCCGCAGCGGGCGCTGGCCTATGCCGAGGTGGAAGCCGCGGTGCTCAACGTGGCGCGGTACGACGTCTTCAAGCTGGGCGAGGCGGTGCTCGCCGGCCAGGTGGCGCGTGCACTGCGCATGCTGGACGGCCTGCGTGCGGAGGGCGAGGCCGCGGTGCTGGTGCACTGGACGCTGGCCGAGGACATCCGCGCCATCAAGCGGGTGCATGACGCCATGGCCGACGGCAAGCCGCTGCCGATGGCATTGCGCGAGCAGCGGGTGTGGGGCGTGAAGGAACGGCTGTTCGAGCGGGTGCTGCCCGCGCTCAGTGCCACCGACGTGGCGCTGCTGGTGGAAGGCGCCAGCGTGTGCGACGGCATCGTCAAGGGCCTGAAGCACCCCGACTGGCCCACCGACGCCTGGGATGCGCTGCGCCGCCTGGCGCTGATGCTGATGCAGCGGGTGCTGCCGCTGCCGCCGGGCGCCTCGGCCTGCGGGCTGCGGCTGGTGCTGTAAGGCTTGTCGCCGCGGCGACGTGGGTTCAGTACCCGCGCTGCCGGTCCACCAGATTCGACAGCGGCTGCCCTTGCTGCAGCGCCACCAGGTTGCGCACGGCGATCGCGGCCGCGCTGCGGGCATCCGTCTGCGCGGCCACATGCGGCAGCACCGTGATGCGCGGATGCGCCCAGAACGCATGGCCATCCGGCAGCGGCTCGGTGGCAAACACGTCCAGCACCGCATGGCCGATCTGGCCGCTGTCCAGCGCCGCCAGCAGGTCGGCCTCCACCAGGTGCGCACCACGCGCGAGGTTGACGATGGCGGCGCCTGGCGGCAACTGGCTGAACAGCGCAGCGTTCAGCACGCCGGTGGTCTGCGGCGTCAGCGGCAGCAGGTTGATGAGCACGCCGCTGCGCGCCAGCAGCGGCGGCAGCGCGGCCTCGCCGTCGGAGCGGCGCCAGCCCGCAGCGTCATAGCCGTGCTGGCGCAGCAGCCGCAACGCGGCGCCGCCCATCTCGCCCAGGCCGAGCACCGTCACCCGCACTTCGCCGGCACGCCGCAGCGGATGTGGCTGCCAACGGCGTTCGGCCTGCTGGCGTGCGTAATCGAAGAAGCCACGGTGCAGCGACAGCACGGCCCACAGCGCGGTCTCGGCCATGGTCTCGTTCATCGCCGGGTCCACCATGCGGGCGATGGGCACGCCGGCGGGCAGCGTGTCGTCGCGCAGCAGCCGGTCGACGCCCGCCCACAGCGACTGGATCAGGCGCAGCCGCGGCAGTCCCTGCAGCCGGCCCGGCGCCGGGTTGGCCACCACGGCGGCTTCGATCTCGGCCGCAGGAAAGGCCTCGTCGTCCAGCCACCAGCGGGCGCCGGGCAGCGCGGCTTGCAGGTGGCCGCGCCACTCGCCGCGCTCCTGCGCGCTGAAGCTGCCGGTGAGCAGCAACTGCATCGCGTCGCTCCGATGCGGGAAAGCGTCGCCTTCGGGTGGCCGGCCGGCGCCGCTCATGCCGCGGCCGCTTGCTGCAGGCGCTGCAGCGCTGCCGACACCGTCTGCGCCCGGATCGCCGCGCGGTCGCCCGACAGCTGCAGCAGCTCAGCCTGCGCCGCCGCGCCGCGCCGGCCGATGGCCAGCCATACCGTGCCCACCGGCTTGCCCGGCACTGCGCCACCCGGGCCGGCGATGCCGGTGACGGCCACCGACAGCTCGGCCGGCGAATGCGCCAGCGCGCCTTCGGCCATGGCGCAGGCCACCTCGCGGCTGACGGCGCCGTGCCGGACGATCAGCCCCGCATCCACGCTCAGCAGCTCGGTCTTGGCCTGGTTGCTGTAGGTGACGAAGCCGCGCTCGAACCAGTCGCTGCTGCCGGCCATTGCGGTGCAGGCCGCGGCGATCAGGCCGCCGGTGCAGCTCTCGGCGGTGGCCAGGCGCCAGCCACGTGCACGCAGTGCATCGGCCAGCGCCGGCACCTGCGCCTCGAAGGAAGTCAGATCCATGACGCCACGGCCCTCCACAAGGCAATGACCAGCAGCGTGCACAGCGCCGCCACCAGGTCGTCGAACATGATGCCGAAGCCCGCGCGCCAGCCCGGCACCGCACCGGCGATGGACTTGAAGCGGCGATCGGCCCAGCGCACCGGGCCCGGCTTGGCGGCATCGAAGAAGCGGAACAGTGCGAAGGCCACCGCCTGCCCCAGCAGGCCCGCCGGCATGATGAGCCACAGCACGCACCAGAAGGCGATGACCTCGTCCCACACGATGGCGCCGGGGTCGGCGGTGCGCAGGTCGCGCGCGGTTCGGGTGCAGGCCCACCATCCCACCAGGAAGCCGATGCCGATGGCCCAGCCCCATTGCGACTCGGTGAGCCACAGGTTCAGCACCAGGAAGGCCAGCCAGGCCCACAGCGTGCCCACGGTACCCGGTGCCACCGGCGACAGCCCGCTGCCGAAGCCCAGCGCGATCCAGGCATGCGGACGCGGCAGCATGAAACGCGCGGTCGCGCGCTGGGGGCCGGCGGCTGGCGCCGCCGGCAGGTCGATCACATCGTCATTCATGTCTTGAAATGGTCGAACGAAGCCAGGCCATGGGCAACGGGCGCGCCCTGGGCGTCTACCACCCGCAGGCCGGGCTCGGCCTGGATGCGGCCCACGCAGGTCACCGCCACGCCGGCGGCGCGGCCCGCGGCCTGCACGGCGGCGGCCTGGTCGGCCGGTGCGATGAACACCAGCTCGTAGTCGTCGCCACCGGCCAGCGTGCACTGCTGCTGCACCGCCACCGGCTGCTGTGCCAGTACCGCGCTGCGCGGCAGCGCATCCGCATGCAGCACGGCGCCCACACGGGAGCGCGCGAGGATGTGGCCCAGGTCGCCCAGCAGGCCGTCGCTGACGTCGGCCGCGGCGGTGGCCACGCCCTGCAGCGCCTGGCCCAACGCCACGCGCGGCTGCGGCTGCTCCATCGCGCGGCGCACCTGCTGGAACTGCTCGCCCGGCAGCGCCACGCTGCCGCGGAAGCACTCCAGCGCCAGCCGCGCATCGCCCAGCGTGCCGCTGACCCACAGCGCATCGCCCGGCCGCGCGCCGGAGCGCAGCAGCGCCCGGCCCGGCGGCACTTCGCCCAACACGGTGATGCTGATGTTCAGCGGCCCGGCGGTGGTGTCGCCGCCCACCAGCTCGATGGCATGCGCGTCGGCCAGCGCGAACAGCCCGCGCGAGAAGCCTTCCAGGAAGGCCTCGTCCACCCGCGGCAGCGCCAGCGACAGCGTGAAGGCCAGTGGCCGTGCGCCGCAGGCGGCCAGGTCCGACAGGTTCACCGCCAGCGCCTTGTGGCCCAGCCACTGCGGCACCACGGTGCTGAGGAAGTGGCGGCCCTCCACCAGCATGTCGGTGGAGATGGCGAGCTGCATGCCGGGCGTGGGCGCCACCAGCGCGCAGTCGTCGCCGATGCCGAGTACCGCCTGGCCGCCGGGCCGCTGGAAATAGCGGGCAATGAGGTCGAACTCGCCGAGCGCCATGGCGTCTCAGCGCGCGGCAGGCGGCGGGGGTGGCGTGTCGATGGCTGCGTCGCGCAGCCGGTTGGCCAGTTCCACCGCCGACTTCACATCCATCTTCTCGAACACCCGGGCGCGGTGCACTTCCACCGTGCGCACGCTGATGTTCAGCGCATCGGCGATCAGCTTGTTGGGCCGGCCTTCGATCACCAGCCGCATCACCTCGCGCTCGCGCTCGGTGAGGTCCGCCAGCGCCTTGCGCAGGGTGTCGCTGGCCCGCCGCTGCTCGATGGCTGCCGCGCTCAGCTCGAGCGCATGCACGATGCGGTCGACCAGCGCGTTGTCGGAGAACGGCTTCTCCACGAAGTCGAAGGCGCCGCGCTTGACGGCGGCCACCGCGGTGGGCACGTCGCCATGGCCGGTGAGGAACACCACTGGCAGCGCCACCAGCCGCCCGGCCTCGGACAGGCGCTCGAACAGCGCCAGCCCGCTTTCGCCGGGCATGCGCACGTCCAGCAGCAGGCACGAAGGCGAGGTGGGCCAGGCACCGCCATGCTGGCGCCACTGGCCGTCGAGGAAGGCGTCGAAGGCCTCGGCGCTGGCAAAGCCTTCGGACAGCAGCCGACGGGAGCGCAGCAGCCAGGCCAGGGCATCGCGCACGACGTCCTCGTCATCGACGAGGTAGACCATCGGCAGGCCGAGCGAGGCAGGCAGGGGCAACATGGGAATCACGGGCAGTTGCCGCGATGCTAACCCCGCCGGGCGGGTGGCCGGCCGGCTAGGAAGCGGCGGTCTCGGTGCCTGGCGCGCTGGCCTCGCTGCGCATGCGCGACGGGTCGGTGGCCGGCAGCGTGAACAGGAACTCGGTGCCCTGCAGCGGGCTGCCGTCGGCGGCGGTGCGGGCATGGAAGTCCAGCGCGCCGCCGTGCTGCTCGATCACCGTGCGGCACAAGCTCAGGCCCAGGCCCATGCCTTCGCTGCGGGTGGTGAAGAAGGGCGTGAACAGCCGGCCCGCCACCTCGGGCGCGATGCCCGGGCCGGCGTCCAGCACGCTGAAGCTCACCCACCGGCCCTGCGCCTGACGCACGCGGATGGTCAGCACCCGCTGCGCCAGCGGCGTGCTGCTCTCCATCGCCTGGATGCCGTTGCGGGTGAGGTTCAGCAGCACCTGCTCCACCATCGTGCGGTCGGCCAGCACACGCGGCGGCGGCGTGGGAATGTCCAGCTCGATGCGGGTGCCGCTCTTGCGGGCCTGCAGCCGCACCAGCGGCATCACCGCATCGATGAGCTGCGAGGCGGAGATGGCTTCGCGCGCCTGCTCGCGCCGGCGCACGAAGTCATGCACGCTCTTGATCACGCGGCCGGCGCGCTCGGCCTGCTCCGCGATGCGCGACAGGCCCTGCTTGAGCATGCCCAGCGTCTGCTCGTCGGGCTCTTCCATCAGGTTGAGCGAGCCGGTGGCATAGCTGGCGATGGCGCTTAGCGGCTGGTTCAGCTCATGGCTGAGCAGCGAGGCCATCTCGCCCACCGTGGCCAGGCGGGCGGTGGCCTGCAGCCGGTCCTGCTGCTGGCGCGAGAGCTCCTCCACCCGGCGCTGTGCGCTCATGTCCAGCACCGCGCTCATCCAGCCCTTCTGCTTGCCCAGGGTGTCCACCAGCGGCGCCTCGTAGATCATCACCGGGAAGCGCTCGCCGTTCTTGCGCATGAACTCGGTCTCGAAGCCCTGCTGGATCTCGCCGCGGTCGCGCACCGCGCCCAGCCGTGCCTGCTGCCGCACGCGGTATTCCTCGACACGGTCGGTCGGCCAGTAGGCCGGCGGGTTGGTGTGCATCAGCTCGTCGGGGCCGAAGCCCACCATCGCGCAGAAGGCCGGGTTGACGTAGGTGATGCGGCCCTCCAGGTCACGCGCCCGCAGGCCGGTGATCAGCGAATCCTCCATCGCCTTGCGGAAGGCCAGCGCCTCTGCCAGTGCCGACTCGGCCCGCGCGCGCTTGCGCACGTCGCGCAGCAGCAGCAGCACCACGCCGAACAGCGCCAGCGACAGGCCCAGCACCAGTGCCGTGGCCAGGTTGGGAATCAGGCGCGGGCTGCCCTCGGCGCTGTCCACCCGCACCACCAGGGAGCTGCCGGGCAGGTCCAGCACCCGCTGCGCCTGGTACACGCCGGCGCCGCGCGGCACGCCGGCACGCGCCAGCCGCGTGCCGTCGCCTTCCACGAACGACACCTCGTGTACCCGGCCCTGCTCCGGCGACATCGCCTCCTCCAGCAGGCCGCCCAGTGCCAGCGTGGCCACCAGGTACTGCGGGGCGCGTGTGGCATTGGCGATCGGGATGCACAGGTCCAGCACCTCCAGCCCGGTGCCGCCCACCTGCGGCACGAAGTAGGTGCGGGAGAACATCGGCGTGCCGGCACGGCGGGCACCGGTGCAGGCGAGCTCGGCCTCGATGCCCATCGACGTGCGTGGCAGCTGGTTGAAGATGGGCGTTCGGTAGGGCGAGTCCATCGCCTCGTCCACCTCGAACTGGCTGTTGCGGCGCTCCACCCGCAGCAGCTCATGGCGGCCGCGCAGCAGGTCGCCGGCTTCGGCCCGCCAGCGCTCGGGCGAAGGCTCGTGCCAGGCCAGGGCCTGCAGCGTCTGAACGCTGCGCTGCATGTTGCGGCGCAGCTGGGCCGTCACCTCGCCGGCCAGGTCTTCCACCCGCTCCTGCGCGCGCACGCTCTCGTAGTTCAGCGTCAGCAGCACCAGGAGGGTCTGCGCCACCAGCAGCAGTGCCACCAGCGTGGCCCACAGCAGCGCACGCCTGACGCGGCGCGGCGGCCGGCGCAGGCGGAGCGGAATGCTGCTGGTGCTCATCGCCAACGAGTATGGGTCAACGCCCGGGCAAAGCTGCTACGCAGTTTTGCGCATCAATCGGGAACGTCGCCGGCGCGACACTCGGCGCCCCGAGGGGGCAAAATCGCTGCCCCTTTTGCCGCAACCACGGACCATACGCCATGCCCAGCCAGGAAGAGAAACGCGCAGAACTTCGCCGTGCAGCACTCGAGTACCACGAGTTCCCCACGCCCGGGAAGATCGCCGTCGTTCCGACCAAGCAGTTGGTGAACCAGCACGATCTGGCATTGGCGTATTCGCCTGGCGTGGCCGCGGCCTGCGAGGAGATCGTGGCCGACCCGGCGAACGCCTTCCGCTACACCTCGCGCGGCAACCTGGTGGCCGTGGTCACCAATGGCACCGCAGTGCTGGGGCTGGGCAACATCGGCCCGCTGGCCGCCAAGCCGGTGATGGAAGGCAAGGGCGTGCTGTTCAAGAAGTTCGCCGGCATCGATGTCTTCGACATCGAGCTGAACTGCGACAGCCTGGACAAGCTGGTGGATGCGATCGCGGCGCTGGAGCCCACCTTCGGCGGCATCAACCTCGAGGACATCAAGGCACCGGACTGCTTCTACGTCGAGCGCAAGCTGCGCGAGCGCATGAAGATCCCCGTCTTCCACGACGACCAGCACGGCACGGCCATCGTGGTGGGCGCCGCGCTGATGAACGGCCTGAAGGTGGCCGGCAAGAAGATCGACGAGGTCAAGCTGGTGACCTCCGGCGCCGGCGCGGCCGCACTCGCCTGCCTGAGCCTGCTGGTGAAGCTGGGCGTGCCGCGCAAGAACATCTGGGTGACCGACCTGGCCGGCGTGGTGTACCAGGGGCGCACCGAGCTGATGGACCCGGACAAGGCCGAATTCGCGCAGGAGACCGCGCACCGCACGCTGGCCGACGTGATCGCCGGCGCCGACGTGTTCCTGGGCCTGTCGGCCGCCGGCGTGCTGAAGCCGGCGATGGTGCAGACCATGGCACCCAACCCGGTGATCTTCGCGCTGGCCAATCCCACGCCGGAAATCCTGCCGGAGGAAGTGAAGGCGGTGCGGCAGGACGCGATCATCGCCACCGGCCGCAGCGACTATCCGAACCAGGTCAACAACGTCCTGTGCTTCCCGTACATCTTCCGCGGCGCACTGGACTGCGGCGCCACCACCATCACCAGCGAGATGGAAATCGCGACGGTGCATGCCATCGCCGAACTGGCCCAGGCCGAGCAGAGCGAGGTGGTGGCCGCGGCCTATGCCGGCGCCACGCTGAGCTTCGGTCGTGAGTACCTGATTCCCAAGCCCTTCGATCCGCGGCTGATGATGAAGATCGCCGCTGCCGTGGCACGCGCCGCGGCGGAATCCGGCGTGGCCACCCGGCCCATCACCGACTTCGACGCCTACACCGACAAGCTGCAGGCCTTCGTCTATGCCTCGGGCACCACCATGCGCCCGATCTTCAACGTGGCCAAGCGCGCCCAGCACAAGCGCGTGGCCTATGCCGAGGGCGAGGAAGAACGCGTGCTGCGCGCGGTGCAGATCGTCGTCGACGAAGGCCTGGCCCGCCCGACGCTGATCGGCCGCCCGGCCATCATCGCGCAGCGCATCGACAAGTTCGGCCTGCGCCTGGAGGCCGGGCGCGACTACGACGTGGTCAACACCGACCATGACGAGCGCTACACCGGCTACTGGCAGAGCTACCACCAGATGATGGAGCGCAAGGGCGTCACCAAGCAGCTGGCCAAGATCGAGATGCGCCGGCGGCTGACGTTGATCGGCACCATGCTGCTGCACAACGGCGAGGTGGACGGCCTGATCTGCGGTACCTGGGGCGGCACATCGCACCACCTGGTGTACATCGACCAGGTGATCGGCCGCCGCCCGGGCGTGAACACCTATGCCTGCATGAACAGCCTGATCCTGCCGGGCCGCCAGGTGTTCCTGGTGGACACGCACGTCAACTACGACCCCACCGCCGAGCAGCTGGCCGAGATCACCGTGCTGGCGGCCGAGGAGCTGCGCCGCTTTGGCGTGGTGCCCAAGGCGGCGCTGCTGTCGCATTCCAACTTCGGCTCGAGCAACCAGCCTTCGGCCATCAAGATGCGCGACACACTGGCACTGGTGCAGCAGCAGGCCCCGTGGCTGGAAATCGATGGCGAGATGCACGGCGACACCGCGCTCGACGCCGCCCACCGCGCCGAGGTGATGCCGCGCAGCACCCTGAGCGGCGAGGCCAACCTGCTGGTGCTGCCCAACATCGACGCCGCCAACATTGCCTACAACCTGCTGAAGACGGCGGCCGGCGGCGGCATTGCCATCGGGCCGGTGCTGCTCGGCGCGTCCAAACCGGTGCACATCCTGACACCGTCGGCCACCGTGCGGCGTATCGTGAACATGACGGCGCTGACCGTCGCGGACGCCAATGCTGCACGCTGAACGGCTTGCTGGAATGTAAATCGCTTGACAGCTGCCAGGGGCGCCCTCCTGCGTGGCAACCTGCGGCCCCCACCGATAGTTAGCGCGCACTCATACCCTGCCGCCGCTGCCCGAAACTGAGGCAGCGGCTTGAGCTTTTGCACCCGAGTCGGTACCATTTGCGCTTTCAGGATTCAGGGTTAACCCCGTGACTCAGGTCCAACGGTCCTCTTTGGTGCAGTCTCTTCGCAAGTTGGGGCTCACGCTGGGGGCCGCGGTGTGGTTGGCAGGCGCGGCTCCGGCCGTGTTCGCCAAGCCCTCACCGGCGGAGCCAGGCGTTGTCGGCAGCACGGTGACTTTGTCGCAGTTGCCTGTCGAGGCGCAGCGCACGGAACGACTCATCCGGTCAGGTGGCCCATTCCCGTACGAGAAGGACGGCAGCGTGTTCGGCAACCGCGAACGCCTGCTGCCCCGGCAGTCGAGAGGCTATTACCGCGAGTACACGGTGAAGACACCGGGCGTCCGCCACCGCGGTGCCCGGCGCATTGTGTGCGGCGGCCAGCCACCCACCCAGCCGGAAGCCTGTTACTACACCGACGACCACTACGCGAGCTTCCGCCGCATCGTGCAGTGAGCGACGTTTCCAGCCCTTGAACCCAGGAGGATCGCGACCATGCTCTTGCAGACCGTCCGTCCGAACATCGTCCAGGCCATCCGCGCCTATCGCGTCGATGACCTCATGAAGTCCGCCCAGGAGGTCGGGCAGCATTTCTTGTACGCGAACTTGGCCAACGCCCAGTCGAAGCAGGAAGTGCTGGAGGCCATCGCCGAGTCGTTCCTCTTCCCGGCGCATTTCGGCAAGAACCTGGATGCGCTCTACGATTGCATGACGGACCTGGTGCACAAGTCGGGCATGCAGCCCGGCTTCGTGGTGGTGCTCGAGCAACTGCCCGACAACGCACGCTTCGACCGCGAGGCCCGCGAGCAGTTGCTCGACGTGTTCCGGGACGCGGCGGACTTCTGGGCCGATCGGAAGGTGCCCTTCCGATGTTTCTATTCTTTTCAGTAGCCCGCTCCCAGGAAAACGGGTCATGGGAGCGGGCTGCTGAGACGGCCCAAGAGACGACGACTGCCAAGCCGAAGAGCACTTCCAAGGCAGCTGCGAACAGCAACTTCGGCATGAACATGCCGATGATGAGCAGCGCCTTCGATACCGCGATGTGGCTGAACGCTGCCTGAGGCAGCGCTCCTTTCGGTTCTCAGTCTTGACGACGGCGGCCTTCGGGCCGCCGTCGTGCTTTGTGCGTCAGCCGATGGCGGCGGCGAGCGCCACGAACTCCGCCACCGGCACTTCCTCGGCGCGGCGTTGCAGGTCGAATTCGCCGGCAAAGCCGCGCTCCTCCAGCCATTTGCCCAGCGTGTTGCGCAGCACCTTGCGCCGCTGCGAAAAGGCCACCGCCACCATGTTCTCCAGCAGCTCGAAACGCACGTCTGCCGGCGTGGGCCAGGGCAGCATGCGCACCACGGCCGAATCCACCCGCGGTGGCGGGTCGAAGGATTCGGGCGGCACGTCCAGCACCGACTCCATGTGGTAGCGCCACTGCAGCATCACCGACAGCCGGCCGTAGGCCTTGCTGCCGGGTGCGGCCACCATGCGCTCGACCACTTCCTTCTGCAGCATGAAGTGCTGGTCCTGCACCGCGTGCACCGAGTCCAGCAGGTGGAACAGGATGGGTGTGGAGATGTTGTAGGGCAGGTTGCCCACCACCCGCAGCGGCTGGCCGCGCTGCGCGCCCAGCGCGCCGAAGTCGACCTTCAGCACGTCGGCTTCCACCACGGTCAGGCCGTCCTGCTTGCGCAGCCGCGCGGCCAGGTCGCGGTCCAGCTCCACCACGGTGAGCTCGCCGCAGCGCGCCTTCAGCGGCTGGGTGATGGCGCCCAGGCCGGGGCCGATCTCGACCAGGGCCTGGCCGGGCTGTGGATCGATGGCATCGACGATGGCCTCGATCACGTAGCCGTCGGACAGGAAGTGCTGCCCGAAGCGCTTGCGCGCGATGTGCTTCAAGGCTGCTGCGGCGCTTCGCGCAGCTCGACGTAGGCGCGGGCGCGCAGCTCACGCACCCACTCGTTGTAGGCATCGTCGAACTTCTGCTCGCGCAGGGCATTGCGGGCCTGTTCGCGCAGCTGCTTGGGCTCGACATTGACGACGCGGCGCTCCAGCACCTGGATGAGGTGCACGCCGAAGCGCGAGGTGATGGGCGGCGACATGCCACCCAGCGGCAGCCGGTTCATGGCTTCCTCGAATTCCGGCACGAAGCTGCCCGGCGAGGTCCAGCCGAGGTCGCCGCCCTGCGGCGCGCTGCCGTCCTCGGAGTTGGCGCGCGCCAGGGCCTCGAAGCTGGCGCTGCCGGCCTCGATCTGGCGGCGGAATTCATCCAGGCGGCGCACGGCCACCTCGGCCGGCACCTGCGCGGAAGGCCGCAGCAGGATGTGGCGGGCGCGGGTCTGCGTGACCTGCAGCGCACCGCCGTCCTTGCGGTCGACCACCTTCAGCACGTGGAAGCCGGCGCCGGTGCGCAGCAGCTCGGGCGCCACCTCGCCGGCCTTCAGCGCGCCCACCGCCTGCACGAACACGTCCGGCAGGCGACTGGCCGGACGCAGGCCGATCTCGCCGCCCTTGTCACGGTTGGCGTCCTCCGACAGCTCCCGCGCCACGGTGGCAAAGGCCTCGCCGGCCTTCACCCGGGCCATTGCGGCCTCGGCACGGGCGCGTCGCTCGGCCACGGTGGCGACGGAAGCACCTTCGGGCACGGTGACCAGGATCTGCGCGATGTTCAGCTCCGGCTGCGCGGCGGCGGCCTGGCGCTGCTGCTCGATCAGGCGGTCGATCTCGACGTCGGTGATCTTGATGCGCGACTGAACTTCACGCTCACGCACCCGCTCGATCATCATCTGGTCGCGCAGGTTGTTGCGAAAGCGCGAGTACTCGATGCCTTCGCGGCGCAGACGCTCACGCAGCTGCGTGAGCGTGAGCTGGTTCTGCGCGGCCACGCCGGCCACCGCGCGGTCCAGCTCGGGGTCCTCGATGCGCACGCCGCTGTCGCGCGCGAAGCTGAGGATGGCGCGCTCCTCGATCAGCATTTCCAGCACCTGCTTGCGCAGCTCCGGCTCGTCGGGCAGCGACTGGCGGGCGCGGGCGGCCTCTTCGCGCACACGGGCCAGGCGCTGCTCCACCTCGAAGGCGGTGACCAGCTCCTGGTTGACGATGGCGGCGATGTGGTCGGCGGCGCGCACGCTCACGCGGCCCGGGGCAGTGGCCTGGGCCGAGGCGGCCAGGGTGACCCCGCAGCACAGGGTGAAGGCCAGCGCCTTCGAAAGCAAAGCTTGTTTCATCGAACGAGAGGCGGGTTCAGGCAGGGGCGGCGGGATCAGAAGGCGGCCGAGGAGGCCGCGTCGGCGCCTGCATCACGGTCTTCGCGCAGCAGGCGGTAGCCGGGCACATTGTCCTTCAAGACCTTGAGCGGGTTGGAACCGAGACGTGACAGGCCGACCAGCTCCAGTTGCAGCAGCAGACGGGTGGTGGCTTCGCTGCGGCCGGTGGACAGTCGCTCGGCCACCACGCGGCCGATCCAGCAGCCGGCGTCGTACTCCAGGCCGACGATGGAATCGGTGACACGGCTGTCGCGCAGGCTGTAGTTGAGGCGGCCCACGCCATACAGCGTGCCGCTGCAGGCACCGGCGGCCTGCACGCGTGCGGCGGCAGCATCGCGCTGGTACAGCGGCCATTGCCAGCCCACCTCCAGCTGCTCGCTCAGGCCGCGGGTGAGGCGGTAGCTGGCGCTGAGGGTGCGGAAGGGCCCTGGCGTGAAGCGCGTGGACAGCAGCGAGCGCACGGTGCGCCGGCTGTCGGGGTCGTACTGGATGGCGCCATCCACCATCCAGCGCGGCGACAGCGTGGCGGTGCCGAACAGCAGCAGGTCGGAGAAGCGCTGCGTGGAGCCCTCGCCTTCCGGCGTGGAATCGATGTTGGGCGTGCCGTCGGGGTTGGCCACCAGCTTCTGGTCGCGGAACTGCACGCGCTGGGCCAGGCCCAGGCGCAGGCGTTCGATGCCGGTGTTCTCGTCCAGCAGCCGGGTGGTGATGCCGGCGGTCAGCGTGTTGGTGTCGGAGACGCGGTCGACGCCGGAGAACTCGTTGTCGCTGTAGACGCTGACGGCATTGAAATCCTTGCCATAGGCATCGAAATTGGGCGTGCCGCGCTGCTCCCGGTAGGGCGTGTTGACGTACAGCACACGCGGCTCCAGCGTCTGCCGCAGGGTCTCGCCGAACCAGCTGGCCCGGCGCTCGAACACCATGCCGCCGTCCACGCTCACGGTGGGGATGGTGCGCGATTCGTTGTCATACCGGCCACCGGCCGAATGGTCGATCTGGTACTGCGCGGCATTGAAGGAGAACTTCGGGACCACCCACCAGCCCGGCGCGCGCCAGGGCCGGCTGATGCTGCCCAGCGCATGCAGCCGCGTGCCGGTGGGCAGCGGATCGAGCTGGCCGTTGCTGGGCCGCGTGAAGTGGTTGACCTCGGTCTCGAACGCGGTCTCGAAGCCGCCGGCCAGCAGGCTGCTGCCGCGCAGGCCCAGCTGCGGGCTGCGCTGATAGGGCGCCACGATGCGGGCGTCGTCCTGCTGCAGCACCTGCCATTGCTGCACGCGGGCATAAGCGGTGGCGTCGATGCCGTTCCAGCGGAAGCTGCGGTCGGCCTGCAGGTCGGTGGCCAGCAGCCGCGGCGTCCACGAGCTGGCCTGGGAGGAGAAGTCCTTCCAGTACTCGTCGTCGGACACCCGCAGGCCGCGGATGCGGTAGTGGATGCCCTGCGGCGCATCGCCTTCATGGAACAGCCGCAGCGCATGGCGCGAGGTGTCGGTCACGCGGTCGTCGGGCAGCGCATGCACGTCGATCTCGCCGCGGAAGCTGGGCTCCAGGTAGCGGAACTGCAGGTCGGCCGAGAAGCCGCGCCGCGTCATCACCGTGGGCGTGATGGTGGCGTCGCGGTTGGGCGCGATGTTCCAGTAGTACGGCACGCCGATGCCGACGCCGCTCTTGTTGTCCACGTCCAGCGAGGGCGGCAGCCAGCCGGACTTGCGCTCGTCGGTCAGCGGGAAGCTCAGGCGCGGCGCCGCAAGGATGGGCACGCCGTAGAAGCGCAGCACCGCGCCCTCGGCCACGCCTTCGTTGGCCTGCCGGTCCAGCCGGATGCGGTCGGCGCCCAGCAGCCACGCGGGCGTGCCGCTGCCGTCGGCGCCGCAGGAGGAATAGGTGCCGCCCCACAGCTGGGAGCGCTGGTCGTCGATGAAGTCGATGCGGTCGGCCTTGCCGCCGGCGCCGGTGGAGGGGAAGTAGTACTCCGGCTGCAGGAAGAAACCTTCGAAGCGCTGCAGTTGCAATTGCACCTCGGGGCCGGTGAAGCGGTCGCCGTCGCGGCTGATGCGCACATTGCCCTGGGCCTTGGCCAGGTCGCCCACGCTGTCGTAGCTGAGCTTGTCGGCGCGGATCACCAAGGGGCCGCGCTGCAGCTCGGCATTGCCCTCGGCCTGCGCGTCGATGTCGGGCCGGCCGCTGATGCGGTCGGCCTGCAGGATGACGGCGGGGCCTGCGGCTGTGGAAGCGGCCGGTGCCGGGGCGGAAGCGGCCGGTGCTTGTGGTGCGGCGGCCGGCACGCGCGCCGGGGCGGTCTGGGCGCCGGCCTGCGCGCAGCACAGTGCGGCGGCCAGGGCCAGCGGGGTGGGCATGCAGGCGCGCAGCCAGGCAAGGTGCGATGGATTCGGGCGCGTCAAGAGCAACTCGGGCAGCAGCGGGAAACGTCCGGCGGGCAAGTGGGCCACAGCCGGCCCCGGCGGGGCGGCACGCGGCCGCACTGGCGACACCGGGGCGATTTGTAGAATCGATTATGACCGCCACTTCCCCGTCCGCCATCGCCTGGCCCAGCGCCACGCGGCAGGCCGCTTTCCAGCAATGGCTGGCCCCGCTGGCCGTGCAGCACGGCCTGGACGTGGCCAGCCTGCGGCCGGCTTCGGCCGATGCCAGCTTTCGCAGGTATTTTCGAATCGACGGCGCATCGCACCGCAGCTTCGTGCTGATGGACGCGCCACCGCCGCAGGAAGACGTGCGCCCTTTCGTGAAGGTGGCCGCCCTGATCGCCGGCGCGGGCCTGCATGCGCCGCAAGTGCTGGCGGCCGACGAGGCACAGGGCTTCCTGCTGCTGACTGACCTGGGCCGGCAGCTCTACCTCGATGCGCTGTCCGAAGCCACCGCGGGCCAGGCCGATGCGCTGATGCGCGACGCCATCAAGGCCCTGGTGCACTGGCAGGTGCATGTGGACGCCAGCAGCCTGCCGCCTTTCGACGAGGCGCTGCTGCAGCGGGAGATGGCGCTGTTCCCCGAATGGTGCGTGGGCCGGGAATTCGGCGTCACCTGGGGCGAGACCGAACTGAAGCACTGGGCGCATGTGACACGCCGGCTGGCCGACAGCGCCCTGGCGCAGCCGCAGGTGGCCGTGCACCGCGACTGGATGCCGCGCAACCTGATGGTGTGCGACCCCAACCCCGGCATCCTCGACTTCCAGGATGCGGTGCGCGGCCCGCTGACCTACGACGTGGCCTCGATGCTGCGCGACGCCTTCCTGTCGTGGGAGGAGGAACGCGAGATCGACTGGGCCGCCCGCTACTGGGAGCAGGCGCGCAAGGCCGGCCTGCCGGTGCCGCTGGACTTCGGCGAGTTCTGGCGGCAGGTGGAATGGATGGGCCTGCAGCGCCACCTGAAGGTGCTGGGCATCTTCAGCCGCCTGAAGCACCGCGACGGCAAGCCGAAGTACGCCGAGGATCTGCCGCGCTTCTTCGCCTATGCCACCAAGGTGGCACGGCGCTACCGCGAGCTGGGCCCGCTGCTGCCGCTGATCGAGCCGCTGTCAGGCATGCGCGGCGAGATCGCCTATTCGCTGCGCTGAAGCGGCCGAGCCCTCGCAATCCAGCGTCGGGCAGCCGGCGGCTTCCAGCCAGGGGTCGCGGTCCTCGCCGCCGAAGCTGCTGACCAGGAACTCCAGCAGCGCCCGCGTGCGCGCCGGCACATGCTTGCGCGAAGGCATGCAGGCCCACAGCGTGAAGGTGAACAGCTGCCACTCGGGCAGCACGCGCTCCAGCGCCTGCTCTACCAGTGCATCGCCGGCGATGAAGGACGGCAGGCCGGCGATGCCCAGCCCGGCCAGCGCACCGGCATAGTTGACATCGGTGTTGAGCGAGCTCATCGGCGACGGGCCGGGCCGCACCAGCGACACCGCCTCGGCCTCGGGCTCGCCTTCGCTCCACACGCCGCGGTAGAAGGTCAGGCCGTTCTGCATCTCCGACACCGGCGGGATCAGGATCTTGTGCGTGCTCAGCTCGCGCGGATGGCTGGGCCGGCCGTGCAGGTCGAGGTACTCGGGCGCGGCGCACAGCACCACCTCGCTGCGCGCCAGGCGCCGGGCCACGAACTCGCCGTCCAGCGGGCCGCGCTTCCACAGGATGGTGATGTCCTGCGAGTCGTCGATGTCGTCCACCGCGCCGAAGGCATTGATCTCCACCGTGACATGCGGATAGAGCTTGTGGAAGGCCGGCAGCAGCTGCGCCACCCGGTGCACCGCGAAGGCCGGCGGCACCCGCAGCCGCACGATGCCGCGGGCCTCGCGCTGGGCGCTGCTGGCCAGGGCCTCGGCCTCTTCCACCTCGGCCAGGATCAGCCGCGAGCGCTCCAGGTATTGCTCGCCGATCTCGGTGAGCGCAATGCGGCGCGTGGTGCGGTTGATGAGCCGGGTGCCCAGGTGGGCTTCCAGCTCGGCCACCACGCGGGTGACGACGGCCGGGGCCACGTCGAGCGAACGCGCGGCGCCGGCGAAGCTGCCTTCATCGATGACGCGCACGAAGGTGCGCATGGCTTTGAACTGGTCCATAGGCGCGCATTGTTGGCCCAAGCGCAATGAACCGCCAGCCGCAGGGGCCAATCGGCCCCCGGGCCGTGCCGCCGTTACAGCGCTGTTACGCGGCGGCCTGCTGGCGGCGGCGTGCAAACACCGCCAGGCCGGCGATGCCCAGGCCGAACATCGCCCAGGTACCGGGCTCGGGCACTTGCGCGGCCAGGAACTCGGTGCGCGCGGCCAGGGCCTTGTCGGTGTAGTTGCTGAATACACCGTCGATGCCGTAGCCATACCACTCGAGGTACTGGGCATTGGCCGTGTCGTCGAACTTGCTGAAGGTGTAGCCGTGCACCTTCAGGTTGGCTGCATGCGCGGCGGCGATGAAGCTCTCACCCATGCCGGCGCTGCCGATGGACACGCCCACGCCGTCGGCGTACTGGGCGATGTTGGCCAGGCCCAGCGTGCCGATGGCATTTGCGCTGCCCAGCACCACCAGCTGGAAGTCGTAGCCCAGCTGCGTCTGTCGGGTGTTGATGTTCTGGATGGACGAGGCATTGAACGACTGGATGAACACCTTGTCGCCGGTCTTGTAGCCATTGGCCACCAGGGTGTCGAGCACCTTGGTCTCGATCTCGAGGCCCGCGGTCTTCACTTCCGGATAGATGCCGATCTCGCGCCCGGCCAGCGCGCTCTGCTGCTTGGTGAAGTCGATCACCTCCTGGAAGGTGGGCACGCGGTACGGCTCGGCGGCGCTGGGGTTGAAGCCGGGGTAGGTGGTGCTGGACAGGCCGCCCGACGGGTTGACCGTCAGCGTCTTGATCTCGGCCAGCGTGTAGTCGCCCACGCGGTAGCCGCCGTTGCGCTGGCCGAGCACCTGTTCCACGTTGGTGGTGCGCGCCAGCGAGGTGTCGTGCATGGCCACCAGCTGGCCGTCCTTGGTGAGCTGCAGGTCGGGCTCGATGTAGTCCGCGCCCATCTTGATGGCCAGCTCGTAGCCGCCGAGCGTGTGCTCGGGCAGGTAGCCGCTGGCGCCACGGTGGGCGATGACCAGCGGCGCCTTGCCGTCCAGCGTCTTCAGCGCGGCCTGGGCCGCGAAGGGTGCGGCCAGCGAGGCGGCGGCGGCCAGGGCCAGCACGGCCCCCTTCAAGTTCATCGACATCGGTACTCCTGTGATGTGTGGTTCTTCGAAGGGGCGCACTGTGCCGGGCGCCTGTGACGCAGCCGTTAAACGGCCGTCACTTCCTGCGCGCGGCGATCGCCTGCTCGGCCTTGGTCACCAGCGGCGCGCCGATGCTGTTCTTCCACTTGTCGTACACCGGGCGCGTGGCGGCCACGAAGGCCTCGCGCTCGGCCGCGCTCAGGCGGGTGACGGACACGCCCAGGCCACTCATGTCCTTGAGCAGCGGCTGGTCGGCTTCGGCGAGGCCCTTGCGGGCGATCTCGATCTCCTGCTTGCCGGCGTCGATGGCGGCCTGCTTGACGATCTCGCGGTCGGCCGGCGTCCAGCTCTGCCACACGTCGCGGTTGACGACGAAGATCAGCGGGTCGGCCACATAGCCCCACATCGTCACGTGCTTCTGGCCCACCGTCTGCAGCTTGGCCGCGGTGAAGATGGACATGGGGTTCTCCTGCCCGTCCACCGCGCCGCTGGCCAGCGCGGGCTGGGCGTCGGCCCAGCTCATCTGCGTGGGGTTGGCGCCCAGCGCGGTGAAGGTGTCGATGAACAGCGGCGAGCCCACCACGCGGATCTTCAGGCCCTTGAGGTCCTCGGGCCGCTTGATGTCGCGCTTGCTGTTGCTGATCTCGCGGTAGCCGTTCTCGCCCCAGGCCAGCGGCACCACGCCGGCCTTTTCCACCAGGGCGAAGATGTCCTGCCCCACCGGGCCCTGCGTGATGGCGTCCATGGCCGCGTAGTCGGGCAGCAGGAAGGGCAGCGAGAACAGGTTCAGCTCGCGGATCTGCGGCGACCAGTTGATGGTGCTGCCGATGGCCATGTCGATGACGCCCTGGCGGATGGCGGTGAACTCGCGCGTCTGGTCGCCCTGCACCAGCGACGTGCCGGGATACAGCTTGATGTTGATGCGGCCGTTGGTGCGCTGCTTGACCAGCTCCGCCCACAGCTCGCCGCCCTTGCCCCAGGGGAAGGCCGGGCCCAGCACCGTGGACAGCTTGTATTCGGCCTTGTAGTTCTGCGCCTGCGCGGCACCGCCGGCCAGGCCCATCACGGCCGCGGCCAGGGCCGACAGCGCCACACCCAACAGTCGTCGTTTCATGTTTCGTCTCCTCCGGTTGATCGGTTGAACTTCAGTAACCCAGCACCCGCGGCAGCCACAGCGCCAGTTGCGGGAACACGATGACGAGCAGCATCACGCTGCCCATCGCGGCCAGCAGCCAGCCCACCCAGGGATGGTGGCTTCCATGCGCACACGGGCGATGCGGCACGACACCATCAGGTTGACGGCCATCGGCGGCGTGAACTGGCCCAGCGCCACCTTCAGCGTGAGCAGCACGCCGAACCACACCAGGTCCCACTGGTAGTGCTGCGCGATGGGCAGCAGCAGCGGCACGAAGATCAGGAAGATGGACACGCCGTCCAGGAACATGCCCGCGACGATCATCACCACGATCAGCAGCGCCAGCACGCCGTATTCGCCCAGGCCCGAGTTGACGATGGCCCGCGTGACCGGATCGATGATGGACAGCGTGGACAGCGAATACGCGAAGATGCCCGCCAGCGACACCACCATCAGGATGACGGCCGACAGCTCGGCGCCTTCACGCAGGATGGGAAACAGGTCGCGCACGCCGATCGTGCGGTGCACCACCATGCCCACGAACAGGCCGTACACCACCGCCACCACCGCGGCTTCCGTGGGCGTGAACCAGCCCAGCCGCATGCCGCCCAGGATGAGCACCGGCGCCGCCAGGCCCCACGAGGCCTGCACCAGGCTGGGCCAGAAAGGCGGGCGCGGCATGCCGGCTTCCAATGCGCCCATGCGGTGGCGGCGCGCCAGCCACACCGCCGGCACCACCAGCGCGATGCCGGCCATGATGCCCGGCACCATGCCGGCCGCGAACAGCGCCGGCACCGAGGCGCCGGGCACCATCACCGAATAGACGATGAAGGCGATGGACGGCGGGATGAGGATGTCGGTGGCTGCGGCCGCGCCCACCACCGAGGCCGAGTAAGCCGGCGGATAGCCGGCGCGGTTCATCGCCGCGATCATCACCGCGCCCACCGCGGCCGCATTGGCCGGGCCGGAGCCGGAGATGCCGCCAAGGAACATCGCCACCGCGATGGCCACCAGCGGCAGCATGCCGGGTCCGCGGCCCACGATGGCCACCGCGAAGTTCACCAGCCGCTGCGCCACGCCCGAGCGGTCGAAGATCGAGCCCACCAGCACGAACATCGGGATGGCCAGCAGCGGGTACTTGGCCAGGCCCGCGTAGAAGTTCTGCGGCACCGCCAGCAGGCCGAACATCATCGTGTCGGGGTTGGCCAGCGCGATGGCCAGCGAACCGCCCAGCGCCAGCGCCACGCCGATGGGCACGCCCAGCAGCATCAGGCCAATGAACAGCAGGAACAGCGTGGCGGCGATCATGCTTCGGTCGGGCGCAGGCGCCGGTACAGCCCGAAGGCGCGGCCGGCGATGGCCAGCGACAGCAGCGGCAGCCACACCGAGAACCACCAGGCCGGCAGGCCGATGGCGGGCGTGGTCTCGTCGTAGCGGAACTCGTCCCACACCATGCGCACGCTCAGGCCCGCCAGCAGCAGGAAGAAGCCCGCGGTGCACAGCGCACCGAAGCGCCGCAGGCGGCGCCGGCGCTGGCTGCTGCCCACGTCCAGCAGGTACTCGATCTTGATGTGCATGTCCCGCGCGACGGCGGCGCAGCCGCCCACCAGCGTCATCACGATCATCAGGAAGACCGAGATCTCCTCGGTCCACGCGAAGGACTGGTTGCTGAAGTAGCGCACCAGCACGTTGGCGAAGGTGATGAGCACCAGCGCGGCCATGATGAGCACGGCCAGCCAGTCTTCAATGGCCAGTGGCACCTTCACTGGCGGCGGAGCCTCGTCGGGCGGCAAGCCCTGCGGCTCATTCACGGTCGGCTTTCACGAACGGGTCCTGCTGGAAATTGGCGGCCCCGTTTATAGCCGCAGCCCCCGCGCCACCGACGCGGGTTATCACTATCAAGCCCGCCGGGCCGCCCCAAGGGCTTGGACGCAACCTTGCGGGGCCGCGAGCGCAGCGAGCCTGGGCGCCGACGTCAAGGGCAGGCAGCCATCACCTGCGCCACCGCGGCGGTGAGCTTCTTGCCGTAGGGCACGTGCAGGAACTCGTTGGGGCCGTGGGCGTTGCTCTTGGGGCCCAGCACCCCGCACACCATCATCTGGGCCTTGGGGGAAGCCCTGCTGCAGCATGCTCATCAGCGGGATGGTGCCGCCCTGCCCCACGAAGCCCACCGGCGCGTCGAACTGCGCCAGCGAAGCGCTGTTCAGCGCCTCGTACAGCCAGGGCGACAGCTCCGGCGCATTCCAGCCGTTGGCACCGAACGCGCCGGCGCGGCCGTCGGGCTGGAAGGTGACCTTGGCGTTGTAGGGCGCGTTGTCCTCCAGCAGCGCCTTGAGCTTGAGCGCCGCCTCGTTGCCATCCACCAGCGGCGGCAGCCGCAGGCTGAGCTTGAAGGCGGTGTAGGGCCGCAGCACGTTGCCGGCGTTCTTCAGCTCGGGAAGCCGTCCACGCCCACCACCGACAGCGTGGGCTTCCAGGTGCGGTTGAGCAGCGCCTGCACCGGCTCGGTGGTGGTGGGCAGCGTGGGGCTGCCCTCGGCACCGCAGGCCCAGGGGAAGCGCTTCCAGACCTCGTCCTTCAGGATGGCGGCGGTGGCGCGGGCCTGCTCGACGCGCGAGGCCGGGATCTCGCAATGGAAGCTCTGCGGCAGCAGCTCGCCGGTGCGGCTGTCCTCCAGCCGGTCGAGTACCTGGCGCAGGATGCGGAAGCTGGAAGGCACCAGGCCGCTGGCATCGCCGGAGTGCACGCCTTCGGTCAGCACCTCCACCTTCAGCACGCCGCTGACCATGCCGCGCAGGCTGGTGGTCAGCCACAGCTGCTCGTAGTTGCCGGCGCCCGAATCGAGGCACACCACCAGGCTGACGTTGCCCAGCCGCGGGCGCAGCAGGTCGAGGTAGGCGGGCAGGTCGAAGGAGCCGCTTTCCTCGCAGGCTTCGATGATGCCCACGCAGCGCGGGCGCGGAATGCCCTGCCGGTCCAGCGCCATGATGGCGGTGAGCGAGGCATACACCGCATAGCCGTCGTCGGCGCCGCCGCGGCCATAGAGCAGGCCGTCCTCGTACTTGGGCGTCCAGGGGCCGAGGTCGTTGCGCCAGCCGCTGAACTCCGGCTGCTTGTCCAGGTGGCCGTACAGCACGATGGTGTCGTCGCTGCCGGCCTTGGTGGCGGGCACCTCGAAGAAGATGACCGGCGTGCGGCCTTCCAGGCGCACGATCTCCAGCTTCAGGCCCTCGACCTTGCGGCTTTCCACCCACTCGGCGGCCTCGCGCATCACCTGCTCGATGTGGCCGTTCTTCTGCCAGTCGGCATCGAACATCGGGCTCTTGCACGGGATGCCGATGTAGCGGGTGACCGCGGGCACGATCTCCTCGTCCCACACCTGGGCAGCGAAGCTGGCGATGGCCGAGGTTTCATCCGGTTGCAGGGGCAGGCTGGGGTCGCGGGCATTCATCGTGGCGGTCCTTTCGGCATGGGCTGGATCGGGCGTGCAGGCCAGTTTAGGCCTGCCGCAGGGCATCGACCGGCGGCTCGGCCAATGCCTGCAATGCCTTGTGCACCGCCTGCAGCGCCTGCGTGCGCGCCGGCGGCGGTTCATTGAACAGCTCGTGGAAGCAGCCATCGAAGCACTGCGCATGCACCCAGCGCCGCGGGGCGCGGGCGGCGAAGGCGGCGCTGCCTTCGGGGTCCACGCAGCGGTCGGCGCCGGCATACAGCAGCAGCGTGGGCAGGCTCCAGCGCGGCGCCTGCGCACGCACCAGCACGCCGGCATCAACGATGAAGCGCAGCAGCCGCGGCGTGATGCGGTCGTGCACCAGGGGGTCGCCACGGTAGGCCTGCACCGCGGCCGGGTCGCGGCTCAGCCACTCGGCCTTGAGCCCGCTGGGCAGCGCCTGCTCGGGCTTGAGCGACATCATCATGCGCAGCAGCCCACGCTGCAGGCCGTTCAGCCCCGCGTCCAGCGCGGGGGGAGGACAGCAGCAGGCCTTCCACCGGCCGGCACCAGGCATGCGGCTGGGCGTTCAGTGCCTCGGCCACGTAGCGCGCGGCCACCAGGCCGCCCAGGCTGTGGCCCAGCAGCACCAGCGGCCCGGGTGACTGGGCGCGGCAGTGGGCCACCATCTTGCCGAGGTCGGACAGCAGGCTGTACGGGCCGGCCACATGGCCGCGGGCACCGCCGGAGGCCCCGTGTCCACGCTGGTCGTAGCCGGCCACGTGCCAGCCCTGCCGGTTCAGCTCGTCGGCCAGCGCGGCATGGCGGCCGATGTGCTCGCCCAGGCCGTGCACCAGCAGCACGGTGCCGCGGGCCGCGCCCGGTGCGGACCAGCGTCGCAGGTGCAGCGGCAGTCCGTCGTCGGTGCGCAATGCAAACATGTGGCCGCAGTGTAGGCAGCCCGCTTGCGCGCGCAGCCCCTACCTTGGCAACCCGGTCGGCAGGCGGGTGTCTAGGCCGGCGGCGCGCGCCAGGCGGTGGCGAAGCTGTTCTTGCCGGTGCGCTTGACCTCGTACATTGCCGCATCGGCGGCTTCGGCCAGGGCCTGCAGCGTGGCGCCGTGGCGCGGCGCGGTGGCGATGCCGATGCTGGCACCCACCTGGGCAGTGCGGCCGTCCACCAGCTTGATGGGCTCGCACAGCGCCGCCAGCAGGTGGGCGGCCATGCGCGCCACCACCTCCTCATGCCCACCGGCATGCTGCAGCACCACCGCGAACTCGTCGCCGCCCAGCCGCGCCACGCTGTCGGTGCCGCGGCGCACCGCATGCTTCATGCGCAGCGCGCAGGCACGCAGCACCCCGTCGCCGGCGGCATGGCCCAGCTCGTCGTTCACGCGCTTGAAGCCGTCCAGGTCGATGTAGAGCAGGCACAGCGCCGGATGCTGGGGCGCGGCCAGCATGCGCTCGACCCGCGCCTCGAAGCCCACGCGGTTGCGCAGGCCGGTGAGCATGTCGTGCTCGGCCTGGTAGCGCACATGGTGCTCGGTGCGGATGCGCTCGGTCACGTCGTACATCACCGCCTCGATCAGCCGCTGCGCACCAGGCCGGCCGCCCTCCGCGGCGTCGTGGCCCTGCACGGAGATGAGGCAGTGCACCCACTGCAGGCCCTGGTCGCGCCGGCGCAGCTCCAGGTCGCCGGAGACGGTGTGGCCGCTGCGCAGGGCCTCGCGGATCATGGCTTCCACCCGCTCGGGCCAGGCAAACACCTCGCGCAGGAAGTCGGTCTCGCGCAGGTCGCGCATCTCGCGCAGCGGCATGCCCACCACGCGCAGCGCGGTGGGATTGCTGTTGAGCAGCCGGCCGGACGGCGTGAGCACGAAGATGCCCGCGCTGGTGGAGTCGAAGATCTCGCGGTACTGCGCCTCCATCGCCTCGATCTCGGCGCGCAGCGCCCGCTCGCGCTGCAGCGTCAGCTGGTTGGCCTGCAGCAGGGCGTTGGCGCCGGCGATGAGCTCGCCGATCTCGTCGTGCTGGTGCAGCGGCGGCGTGGGCAGGCGCTCGGCGGTGCCGGGCTGCATGCGGCGCAGTGCGCCGGCGGTGTGCACGATGGGCGCGGACACCAGCCGAGCCGCCACCGCGTACACGAGCAGCGCTACCAGCAGCGTCTGCGCCACCAGCGGCAGCGCCAGCGTGCGGGCTTCGGCCCGGGCGCTGCGGCGCTGCTCATCGGCGTCGGGCAGCAGCTCCAGCGTGCCGATGCGTTCACGCGCATCGAAGGGCGACAGCACCGGCCGCAGCAGCGACCAGTCCGCCGGCGGCCGCGCCGCCGTGCCGGTGTCGACCAGCACGCGGCCCGCGGCATCGCGGATCACGGCGCGCAGGAGCAGCGGATGGCCGACCAGCCCGCCGGCCACCTCGCCCAGCAGCACGGTGTCGCTGCTGAAGGTGCCGATCTGCACCGTCTTCTCGACGGCCGTGGCCAGGTCGTCCAGCGTGCGGCGGGCGTCGGCCTGGCTGCGCTGGGCGCCCAGGGCATAGGCCGCGGCCGCGGCCAGCAGCGCGAAAGCCACCGCGCCGCCGGCCACCGTCAGCAGCAGCCGCGCCTGCAGCCGGCCCAGCGCGCGCCAGCGCCGGCGGCGTGGCTTCAACGCGGCTCCCGCAACACGAGCACGGTGCGGATGCCGCGGTCGGCGGGCTCGGTGGCCACGTAGCCGATGGCATTCGGATTGCGGCGCACGATGGCCAGCATCTCCGCCTCGCCGGGCAGCGGCAGCGGCGGCATGCTCTGGCCGGTGAACATCAGTCGCGACCAGTAGCTGTTGACCTGCGACAGGCCCATGCCGGCCAACGCCTGGTAGAAGCGCTCGCGCCCGCTGCTGTCGCGCGGCAGGTCGAAGGGCAGGGCCACGTCGCCATGGGCGAAGACGCGGCTGCGGCCCATGTACAGGTCCAGCACTTCCTTCTGCGTCATCGAACGGCTGGGGTTGTCGGCATGCACCACCACGTAGAGGTCGGCCCGGGCGGGCGCGGTGGCAGCCACGGCCAGCACGCAGGCCAGCAGCCGGTGGGCGGCAAGGAAGAAGCAACGGCTCGGCTGTTTCATGCGCGGTGGTCGATCAGAAGATGAAATCGAGCACCACGCTGCCCACCACGGGCCGCGCAGACCGGGCTTCCCCGGTGGTCCAGAACAGGCTGCCGGTGCGCTCCACGCTGAAGCGGTCCAGCTGCAGCTTGAGGGCGGCGCGCGGATGCAGGTCCCAGCGCAGGCCGACCGATACCGAATGCTGGTGGGTGGCCCCGCCGTGCACTTCCCGGTGCACGACGGCGCCGGCGTTGCCCACGGCGCTGGCCACCTCCGGCCCGGCCAGCGGTGCCAGGGCCTCGGTCCAGTCGGACAGGGTCTGCCAGCCGGTGCCGAAGCGCCCCACTCCGGCCGTGCCGTACACCGTCACCGGCCCGATGCGCCGGCCCAGGCTGGCATAGCCGAAGCGGCCGCTGATGTACCGCTCCTCGGACAGCGCGCGCATCACCTCCACGGTGGCGATCCAGGGGCCGCCGTCGTCGAAGGCCAGGCCCGCGCCCACGTAGGTGACCCGCCGCGAATCCAGCAGGCCGCCCAGCACCTCGCGCAGCTCGGCTGCCTCGGCCGCCACCGTGGGCAGCGGCAGCGCCGCCACCTGCCCCAGCGTCTGCAGGGCCCGGGTGGCCACCGCGGTGCGCCCCAGGGCCGCGCGCACCGCAGCCACCGTGCCCCGCAGGTGCAGCCCGCCCTGGTCGCGGGAGACGGTGAGGCCCGCCAGCCGCTGGATGTCGTAGCGCTGGCTGCGCTGGCCGGTGGCACCGTCCACGGTGGTGGAGCCGCGGCCGGCGAAGGCATGCACCTTCCAGTGGGCGCCGCCGCCCTGGTGCTGCCAGGTGGCGTCGATGCCGTCCAGCAGGTAGATGGGCAGCGGGCCATAGGCGTCGTGGTTGGGGCGCACCCACAGGTAGCTGAAGCCGATGTTGCGCGACTCGGACAGCAGCACCACGTCGTTGTTCGTGCGGCCCAGCCTCAGCGTCAGGTCCGGCCGCGGCCGCCAGGCGACGAAGGCCAGTTCCACCGGCTGCACCTGCACCTGCGGCTGCAGCACCGCCTGGCCCACCATCTCCACCTCGTCGCCCAGGGCGTAGTTGGCCTGCAGCCCCAGGCGGCTGTCGACGTCCATGCGCAGCCCGCCGTCATTGCGCCGCTGCTTGTGCGAGCGGCGCATGCCCCAGTCGTCGGGCGCATTGATGGCGGTCACGCCCACCGTGCCGAAGCCATGGATATGCAGGCCGGTGTCGGCCTGGGCATGGGCGGTGGCGTGCGTCAGCGCCAGCAAGGCGCAGCCGATGGTCAGCCCGGCCAGCAGGAAGGGAAAGCGCATGTCGATCTGGTGGATTTGATCCGTCCAGATGATATCTACATGCAATCCCTCGATTGAGGGCCTATGGTTCCATCATTGATCGAAGCGGTAGGACACCAGCGATTCGCTGTCCGTCTCGACCACCAGCGGCTTGCCGGCCGGCGGAAAGGCCCGCTGCACGCAGTCCGCGCGCGGACACACGCGGCAGCCCGGCCCGATGGGCACCACCGGCTGCGGCGCGGCCAGGTTCAGGCCATCGGCGTACACCAGTTCGTGCGCATGCACCAGCTCGCAGCCGAGGCCGACGGCGAACAGCTTGCGCCGCGCCAGGTAGCCGCCGCCGCCGCGCTCGATGGTGCGGGCGATGCCGAAGAAGCGCGTGCCGTCGGGCATCTCCGCCACCTGGGTGAGGATGCGGCCGGGCTGGGTGAAGGCCTCGTGCACCTGCCACAGCGGGCAGGCGCCCCCGTGGCGGGCGAAGTGGAAGGCGGTGGCGCTCTGCCGCTTGCTGATGTTGCCGGCCTGGTCCACCCGCACGAAGTACACCGGCACGCCGCGTTCGCCGGGCCGCTGCAGGGTGCTCAGGCGGTGGCACACCGTCTCGAAGCTGACCTGGAAGCGCTGCGCCAGCAGCTCGATGTCGTAGCGCACCGTGCGCGCCGCCGCCAGAAAGGTGCGGTACGGCAGCATGAGTGCGCCGGCGAAGTAGTGCGCCAGGCCCTGGTGGGCCAGCGCGCGGGTGTCGGCATCGGCGAAGCCGGCGGCGCCCACCACCGCGTCGATGGCCTCGCGGCAGGCCAGCAGCGCGTACTGCGTGGCCATCTGGTAGGCCTGCTGGGCGTCGCTCAGGTGCGCCGGCACATGCAGCCGCCGGCGGGCGCGCTCGTAGCGGCGAAGGCTGCCGTCGGCGCCCATGCCGGCGGCGGCCACCACCTCCACGCCGCAGGCCTGCTGCAGCAGCGCCCGCAGCGCTGAGGCACGGCGGCCGGGCTGCACCTGGTGCTGCGCCGCGATGAGCTCGGCCTCACGGTCCAGCACGTCGACGTAGTTCTCCAGCTTGTTGAAGTGCTCGCGCACCGCCTCGTGCGGCGGCGGCGCGATGGGGCCGCGCAGGTGGTCGCCGCCCAGCTCGCCGTAGAAGCGGTCGATGGTCTGCGCATGCTCCTCCTGCAGCCGCAGGTGGCTCTGGTGCAGCGCCAGGAAGGCCTGCACCAGCTCGGGCGCCTGCGCCACCATGCGCGCCAGCTGCGGCGCAGGCACCGGCGCGGCGGACAGCGTGCGGTCGTTCAGCGCCGCATCCAGCTCGGCCAGCAGGCGCTGGTGCTCGTGCTCGGGGAACTGCGCCGCATCCCCGCCGAACACCTCGGCCAGCTTGAGCTGCACCGCGGCCGTGACCGGGCGCTGGTCATTCTCGATCTGGCTCACGTAGCTGAGCGACAGGCCCAGCCGCTGCGCCAGCAGCTGCTGGCTGAGGCCACGCTGCTCGCGCAGGCGGCGCACGCGGGCGCCGACGAACAGCTTGCGGCCGGCCGGCGGCATGGCGGTCGACTTCACAGGCTTCACAAGAACCGGGCCTCCGGGCGCACTAGGGTTTGCACTTTTCTGCTCTGCAACGCTTGAGACTTGTGAAGTTGGTGGATAGATTCTGTGTGAAGACCCGCCCCTTCACAACGGAGACATTCCATGGCCCCCAGCTTCACCCCCACCGCCAAGACCGTGCCGCTGCTGATCGGCGGCCAGCTCGTCGAATCGCAGAGCACGCAGTGGAAGGACATCGTCAACCCTGCCACGCAGCAGGTGCTGGCGCGGGTGCCGCTGGCCACGGTGGCCGAGGTGGATGCGGCGGTACAGGCCGCGGCCGAAGCCTTCAAGACCTGGCGCAAGACGCCCATCGGCCAGCGCTCGCGCATCTTCCTGAAGTACCAGCAGCTGATCCGCGACAACATGAAGGAGCTGGCGGCCATCCTCACCGCCGAGCAGGGCAAGACCCTGGCCGACGCTGAAGGCGACGTGTTCCGCGGGCTTGAGGTGGTGGAGCATGCGGCCGGCATCGGCAACCTGCAGCTGGGCGAGCTGGCCAACAACGTGGCCGGCGGGGTGGACACGTACACCCTGCTGCAGCCGCTGGGCGTGTGCGCCGGCATCACGCCGTTCAACTTCCCCGCGATGATCCCGCTGTGGATGTTCCCGATGGCCATCGCCACCGGCAACACCTTCGTGCTGAAGCCCTCGGAGCAGGACCCGATGGTCACCATGCGCCTGTGCGAGCTGGCGATGGAAGCCGGCGTGCCGCCCGGCGTGCTGAACGTGGTGCACGGCGCGGAAGAAGTGGTCAACGCCATCTGCGACCACCCGGTGATCAAGGCCATCAGCTTCGTCGGCTCCACCCGCGTGGGCACCCATGTGTACCAGCGCGCGTCGCTGGCCGGCAAGCGGGTGCAATGCATGATGGGCGCGAAGAACCACGCGGTGGTGCTGCCCGATGCCCACAAGGAGCAGACCATCAACGCGCTGCTCGGCGCCTCCTTCGGCGCGGCCGGCCAGCGCTGCATGGCGGTGTCGGTGGCGGTGCTGGTGGGCGCGGCGCGCGAGTGGGTGCCCGACCTGGTGGCCAAGGCCCGCACGATGAAGGTGGGCGCGGGCGATGCCGCGGGCACCGACGTTGGCCCGCTGATCTCCTGCGCCGCCAAGGACCGTGTCACGCGGCTCATCGGCCAGGGCATCGAGGAAGGCGCGCAACTGGCGCTGGACGGCCGCCAGCCGGCACTGGCCAGCGGCACGGCCGAAGGCAACTACGTGGGCCCCACCGTGCTGGCCGGCGTGAAGCCGGGCATGAAGGTGTACGACGAGGAGATCTTCGGCCCCGTGCTGTGCCTGGCCGAGGCCGAGACGCTGGACGACGCCATCGCCATGATCAACGCCAACCCCAACGGCAACGGCACTGCGCTGTTCACCCAGTCGGGCGCGGCGGCGCGCAAGTTCCAGGAGGAGATCGACGTCGGCCAGGTGGGCATCAACGTGCCCATCCCGGTGCCGGTGCCGCTGTTCTCCTTCAGCGGCTCGCGCGCCTCCAAGCTGGGCGACCTGGGCCCCTACGGCAAGCAGGTGGTGCTGTTCTACACGCAGACCAAGACGGTGACGGCGCGCTGGTTCGACGACGACGTCAGCGCGGGCGTGAACACCACCATCAGCCTGAAGTGACGGCGCGCCGCGGCCCATGGACTTCGAACTGAACGACGACCAGCGCGCCTTCCAGCAGACCGCACGCGAATTTGCGCAGAGCGCGATGGCGCCGCATGCAGCGCAGTGGGACGCCGAGGCCTTCTTCCCGATCGACACGCTGCGCCAGGCCGGCGAGCTGGGCTTCATGGGCCTTTACACGCCCGAGGCCGCGGGAGGGCTGGGCCTGTCGCGGCTCGACGCCACGCTGGTGTTCGAGGAACTGGCCGCAGCCTGCCCCTCCACCGCGGCCTACATCACCATCCACAACATGGTGACCTGGATGGTGGGCAGCTTCGCGCGGCCCGAGGTGGCCGAGCGCTTTGCGCAGCCGCTGGCGCGTGGCGAATGGCTGGGCTCCTACTGCCTGACCGAGCCCGGCGCCGGATCGGACGCCGCCTCCTTGCGCACCACCGCGCGGCTGGATGGCGAGCATTACATGCTCAACGGCGGCAAGGCCTTCATCTCCGGCGCCGGCGCCACCGATGTGCTGGTGGTGATGGCGCGCACCGGCGGCCCGGGCGCGGCCGGCATCTCGGCCTTCGTGCTGGATGCCAAGAGCGAAGGCATCCGCTACGGCCGCAAGGAAGACAAGATGGGCTGGAACAGCCAGCCCACGCGCCAGATCACCTTCGACGACGTGCGCGTGCCCGCGTTGCAGCGGCTGGGCGAAGAAGGCGAAGGCTTCAAGATCGCGATGAAGGGCCTGGACGGCGGCCGCATCAACATCGCCACCTGCTCGGTGGGCGCCGGCCAGGGCGCACTCAACGCCGCGCAGCGCTACCTGCATGAGCGCAAGCAGTTCGGCAAGCCGCTGGCCGAGTTCCAGGCGCTGCAGTTCAAGCTGGCCGACATGGCCACCGAGCTGGTGGCCGCGCGCCAGATGGTGCGGCTGGCCGCCAGCAAGCTGGACGCAGCCCATGCCGACGCCACCACCTACTGCGCGATGGCCAAGCGCCTGGCCACCGACCTGGGCTTCCGCGTGTGCAACGAGGCGCTGCAGCTGCATGGAGGCTACGGCTACATCCGCGAATACCCGCTGGAACGGCTGCTGCGCGATGCCCGGGTGCACCAGATCCTGGAAGGCACCAACGAGATCATGCGGGTGATCATCGCCCGCCGCATGCTGCAGGACAACGCGACCGACACCCTCCGCTGAACTTGTATGGACAACTTGAACAACGCTGAATTCACGGGCCTGCGGCTCGAGCGCCGCGGCCACACCGCCGTGGTGACGCTGGACAACCCGCCGGCCCACACCTGGACCGAGGCCAGCCTGGGCGCCCTCACCCGGCTGGTGGCCCAGCTCAATGCCGAGCGCGAGATCTACAGCCTGGTGATCACCGGCAGCGGCGAGAAGTTCTTTTCCGCCGGCGCCGACCTGAAGCTGTTTGCCGATGGCGACAAGGGCCGCGCCGCCACCATGGCGCGCCGCTTCGGCGAAGCCTTCGAGGCGCTGGCCGCCTTCCGCGGCGTGAGCATCGCGGCCATCAACGGCTATGCGATGGGCGGCGGCCTGGAATGCGCGCTGGCCTGCGACCTGCGCGTGGCCGAGGAACATGCGCAGATGGCCCTGCCCGAAGCCACCGTCGGCCTGCTGCCCTGTGCCGGCGGCACCCAGTGGCTGGCCTGGACGGTGGGCGAGAGCTGGGCCAAGCGCATGGTGTTGCTGGGCGAGCGGGTGGACGCGCCTACCGCGCTGCGCATCGGCCTGGTGGATGACGTGGTGCCGCGCGGCGGCGCGCTGCAGCGTGCGCTGGCCATGGCCGCGATGGTGGAAAAGCAGAGCCCCACCAGCGTCACCGCGTGCAAGAAGCTCATCCAGGGCGCGCGCCACCAGCCGGCGCACCAGGTGCTGGTGGCCGAGCGCGAGGCCTTCGTGGCCCTCTTCGACAGCGAAGACCAGCGCGAAGGCGTCAATGCCTTCCTGGCCAAGCGCCACCCGGAGTGGCGCAATGCTTGACCTCGACCAGATGACCACCCACGGCGTGGCGGTGCGCGAGATCGCCACCACCAGCGGCCACCGCATCGGCCATGTCACGCTCAACAGCACCGCCACGCTGAATGCGCTGAACCTGCCGATGGTCAAGCGCCTGGCCTCGGCCTTCGACACCTGGGCCGACGACGAGGGCATCGTGGCCGTGGTGCTGGACGCGGCCGGCGACAAGGCCTTCTGCGCCGGTGGCGACGTGGCCTCGCTGGCGCGCGAGATCCTGTCGCTGCGCACCGAATCGCCGGGCACGGTGTCGCCGCTGGCCGAGGCCTTCTTCGAGCACGAGTACCGGCTGGACCACCGGCTGCACACCTACCCCAAGCCCATCGTCGGCTGGGGCCACGGCATCGTGATGGGCGGCGGCATCGGGCTGCTGGCCGGCTGCTCGCACCGGGTGGTGACGCCGCGCACGCGGCTGGCGATGCCCGAGGTGGCGATCGGCCTGTACCCCGACGTGGCGGGCAGCTGGTTCCTGCCGCGCATGCCGGGCAAGACCGGGCTGTTCCTGGCGCTCACCGGTGCCTCGGTGCATGCGGCCGACGCGCTGTTCCTGGGCCTGGCCGACTTCGTGGCCCGCCACGAGGACAAGGCCGCGCTGCTGGCCGCCATGGCCGAGGCGCCCTGGCGCGGCGACGCCGAGCGCGACGGTGCCCGGCTCAGCCACCTGATCGAGGCGCTGGGCACGCCGGATGAGCTGCCCGCGGCCCCGGTGCGCACCCACCTCGACCTCATCAACAAGACCATGGGCCACGACCGGCTGGCCGACATCGCGCCGCGGCTGCGCGGCCTGGCCGACCATGCCGAGCCCTGGCTGGCGCAGGCGGCGCAGGGCTTCATCAAGGGCTCGCCCAGCTCGGCGGCGGTGTCGTACGAGCTGCTGCGCCGCGCGCGCACGCTGTCGCTGGCCGATGCGCTGCGGCTGGAGTACCAGGTGTCGCTGGGCTGCTGCCTGGCCAACGACTTCGCCGAAGGTGTGCGTGCCCTGCTCATCGACAAGGACAAGAACCCGCGCTGGGACCCGCCGACGCTGGACGCGGTCACCCAGGCCCATGTGGATGCGCATTTCCAGCCCCGGCACGACGGACCGCATCCGCTGGCGGATCTTGTCTAGACAAGCCGACACGGACACCGAGGAGACAACATGGACGACAAGCAACGCATCGCCTTCATCGGCCTGGGCCACATGGGCGGCCCGATGGCGCTCAACCTGAAGAAGGCCGGGCATGAGGTGGCCGGCTTCGACCTCAGCGCCGAGGCCTGCAGCCGCCACGCGGCCGAAGGCCTGCGCATCGCGCCCAGCGCCGCCTCCGCGGTGGAGGGCGCGCAGGTGGTGGTGACCATGCTGCCGGCCAGCCGGCATGTGGAATCGCTGTACCTGCCGCAGGGCGAGCAGGCCGGCCTGCTGGCCGCGCTGCCCGCCGGCACGCTGGTGATCGACAGCAGCACCATCGCGCCGGCCAGCGCCCGCAAGGTGGCCGAGGCCGCCCAGGCGCGCGGCCTGGCCTTTCTCGACGCACCCGTGTCGGGCGGCACCGCGGGCGCGGCGGCCGGCACCCTCACCTTCATGATCGGCGGCGAGGCGGCCACGGTGGAACGGGCCACGCCAGTGTTGAAGCACATGGGCGCCAACCTGTTCCATTGCGGCGAGGCCGGCGCCGGCCAGGCCACCAAGCTGTGCAACAACATGCTGCTGGCGGTGCTGATGATCGGCACCAGCGAGGCGCTGTCGCTGGGCCAGGCGCTGGGGCTGGACGCCAAGGTGCTGTCGGAGGTGATGCGCCGCAGCTCCGGCGGCAACTGGGCGCTGGAGAAGTACAACCCGATGCCCGGCGTGATGGAGGCGGCGCCCGCCTCGCGGGGCTACACCGGCGGCTTCGGCACCGACCTGATGCTCAAGGACCTGGGCCTGGCGCTGGAAGCCGCCCTCGGCGCCAACGCCTCGGTGCCGCTGGGCGGGCTGGCGCGGCAGCTGTATGCGGCGCACAGCAAGGCCGGGCACGGCGGGGAAGACTTCTCCAGCATCTTGAAGCTGCTGACCGGCAAGGGCTGAAGACCGGCCAGCGTCAGGCAGCCGCACGCGCCGCACGCCGCACCGCCTGCGGCGCTTGTCCATACAGGCGGATGAAGGCGCGGCGCATGCGTTCCTCGTCGCCGAAGCCGCTGGCACGGGCCACCGCGGCCACGCTGCCGTCGCCGGCCTCGATGCGCAAACGGGCTGCCTCGGCGCGGATGCGTTCCACCGCCTTGGCCGGCGTCTGGCCGGTCTCCGCACGGAAGGCACGGGCGAACTGCCGCGGGCTCAGGCAGGCCACCGCCGCCAGGTCGTCCACCGTCAGGGCGGCGGTCAGGTGCTCGCGGATGTGGGCCAGCACCGCGCGCATGCGCTCGCTGCCCGGCGACATCGCCAGCAGCGACGAGAACTGCGACTGGCCGCCCGCGCGGCGGTGGTAGACCACCATCTCGCCGGCCACCGCCTGGGCCAGCGCGGTGCCGTGGTCCTCCTCCACCAGCGCCAGTGCCAGGTCGATGCCGGCGCTGATGCCGGCCGAGGTCCACACCGGGCCGTCGTGGATGAAGATGCGGTCGCTGTCCACCCGCACCGCCGGATGCAGCTGCTGCAGCGTGGCCGCATGTCGCCAGTGGGTGGTGGCGCGGCGGCCGTCCAGCAGGCCGGCGTCGGCCAGCGCGAAGGCCCCGGTGCACACGCTGGTGATGCGCCGCCGGCTGCGCGCCAGCGACTGCAGCCAGGGCGTGAGCGCCTGCAGCGCCGGTCCGCAGCGCTGCTCGCGCAGCGGCGCGCCACCCGGCACGACGACGGTGCCCGGTGCGGCCCCGGACCACGCGACGGTGTCGATCGACACCCCGGTGACGCTGGCCACCGACCCGCCCCGCCAGGAGACCGCCTGCACCGCATAGGCCGGCCGCCCGCGCCGTGCCGGCGACAGCGTGGCCGCCATCTGGAACACGGTCATCGGCCCGGCCAGGTCGAGCAGCTCGAAGCCTTCGAAGGCCACGATGGCCACCTGGCGCGTCATGGCAGAAAGCGCGGGAAGTTTGTCATCTCTGCCGCAGTGTGGCGCCCACCATGGGCGCACGTCAATCCGCCTGCCGTGCCCATGTCCACCCTCGACCCTGCCCTGCCCCGCCTTGCCGCCACCAGCCGCCGCGATGCGCTGGTGCTGGCCGCCTGCCAGGCGCTGTACATCGCCGCCATCTCCATCGACCTGACGCTCACCGGCCTCACCGGCCAGCAGCTGGCGCCGGTGCCGGCGCTGGCCACGCTGCCGTTTGCGTTGATCACCGTGGCCGGCGCGGTGGTCACCTGGTTCGCGGCGCAGCTCATCGAGCGCATCGGCCGCCGCCGCGCCTTCGTGCTGGGAGCGGCCAGCGGTGCGGCGGGCGGCCTGGTGTCGGTGCTGGCGGTGGTACAGCAGCACTTCTGGCTGTTCTGTGCCGGCACCGCGGCCGTGGGCGTGTTCCAGGCCTTCGCCCAGTACTACCGGCTGGCCGCCGCCGACGCCGTGCCCGAGGCGCTGAAGGCCCGCGCCGTCTCGCGCGTGATGACCGGCGGCGTGCTGGCCGCGCTGGCCGGCCCCGCACTGGCCGCCTGGAGCCGCGACTGGCTGGCCCCGTCCGCCTTTGCCGGCGCCTACCTGATGGTGGCGCTGCTCGGCGGCCTGTCGGTGTTGCTGCTGGCCGGGCTGTACCGCGGTGGCGACGCGCCGGTGGCCGCGGCCGCCGCGCCCCCGCCGGCCCTGCCCGCCCGGCCGCTGCGCGAGGTGATGCGCCAGCCGGTCTTCTGCGCGGCGGTGGCCAACAACGTGGTGGCCGCCATGGCGATGATGTTCGTGATGACGGCCGCGCCGCTGGCCGCCGTGGCCTGCGGCCATGCCATCGACGACGGCGCGCGCATCATGCAGTGGCACCTGGTGGGCATGTACGGGCCGGCCTTCTTCGCCGGGGCGCTGATCGCGCGCTGGGGCCTGCCGCGGGTGCTGGCGCTGGGCATGGCGCTGTGCGCGCTGTGCTGCCTGGTCGCGCTGGGCAGCGCCTCGCTGCGGGCCTTCGAGCTGGCGCTGCTGCTGCTGGGCATCGGCTGGAACTTCATGTTCGTGGGCGGCACCACGCTGCTGGCCCGCAGCTACCGGCCGGCCGAACGTGCGCGGGTGCAGGGTGCGGCCGAGCTGCTGCGCTATGCGGCCACCGCCGTGGCCACGCTGGCCGCAGGCCCGGTGCTGCAGGGCGTGGGCTGGGCCACGCTCAACGCGGCCACGCTGCCGCTGCTGGTGCTGGCCGCCGGCATGACGGCCTGGTGGGTGCGCGCCGAGCGGCGCCCCTGACGCGGGGACGGCCTCGTCAGCGCAGGGCCGGCATCGGGCCCAGCGCCTTCAGCGTGGCCGTGCCGCCGATGGCCACCGTGGGCTTGACCATGCCGTAGTAGCCCACGCTGGCCGCGCCGCCGATGGCCACGTTGAGCGACGAGCGCACGCACACCGTGGCCCGGGCACTGCCACCGCCCTGCACCATCGCCGCGCCGGCATCCAGCCGGCCGGCGTCCAGCCCGGCGCTGCCGCCCAGCTGCGCGGTGAGCTCCCGCGCGCTGCCGTCCAGCACCAGCCGGCTGCTGCCGCCCAGGGCCACGCGCAGCCGTCCCACCTCCAGCCGCTGCAGCCGCATGGCGCTGCCGCCGCCGCCGGTGATGCTGAGCTCGCCGCCCGACAGGCCGCTGGCCGACACCTGCGTCAGCCCCGACGTGCTGAGCCCGCGCAGCTGCCGCAGCGTGACGGTGACGCGGGCGGCCTGCGGCTCGAAGGTCTGTTCGTCCTGGATGTGCAGCGTGCGGTTGTCCACCCGCGTGCCGATGAGCGGCAGCACCTCGGGCCCGGCCTCGATCTCGATGCCCTCGGGCATGCCCTGCCGGATGACGATGCGTGCGCCGGTGCGCAGCTCCAGCCGGTCGAAGCCGGACAGCTCCCGGGTCTCGTGCTCGGCCCGCGAAGGCGGTGCGGTGATGGCCAGCAGGGCGGCCAGGAACCCGATGGCGGCGATGCGAGGTGCTCGTACGGCCATGGCAACTCCCTCGTCAGCAAACCCCGATGGTGACACCTTCCGGCGGCAGCGACAGCAGCGCCTCGATGAACTGCGGCCGCGCGAACAGGTAGCCCTGCACCAGGCCGATGCCGGTGTGCTGGCGCAGGTAGGCCAGCTCCTGAGCGGTTTCCACGCCCTCGGCCACCACCTCGATGCCCAGCGCGGTGCACAGCGATTCGATGGCCCGCAGGATGCCCTGGCTGCGCGGCCGCTCATGGATGGCGGTGATGAAGGCGCGGTCCACCTTCACCTCGTCGGCGGTGAGGTCGGCCAGCGTGGCCAGCGAGGAATAGCCGGTGCCGAAGTCGTCGATCGACACCCGCACGCCCACCTCGCGCAGCTGCGGCAGCGCCTCCTGCTGGAAGCGCTGGGTGGCCAGCAGGGCATCCTCGGTCAGCTCGATGACCACATGCCGCGCGATGCCGGCCACGGCCAGCTGGTCGCACAGGCCCTGGATGAAGGCCGCATCCGCCGCCTGGCGGGCGGACACGTTGATGCTCACCGACACCTGCGCACCGAAATGCGCCTGCAGCGCCGGCAGGTGCAGCGCCACCTCGTCCACCATCAGGCGCGTGAGTTCGTCCAGCAGCCCCAGCTCGCCGGCCAGCGCGATGAAGGCGCCGGGCGCATGCACGGTGCCGTCGGGCTCCACCCAGCGCACCAGCGCCTCGAAGCCCACCACCTGCCCGCTGCGCAGCGACACCTTGGGCTGGAAGGCGGCGCGGAAGTGCCGCTCGCGCACCGCGGTGCGCAGCCGCTGCTCGGTGTCCATGCGGCGGTCGATGGCGCGGCCCATGGCTTCGTCGAACACCGCGGCGCTGCCGCGCCGGCCTTCGCGCGCACGGCCCATCGCGGCATCCGCGCAGCGGCGCAGCGAGTCGTAGCTGTCGCCATGCAGCGGGAACAGGCTGGCCCCCAGCGAGGCGGAGGTGAGCAGCTGGCGGCCGTCGATGTCGAACGGCTGCTTCAGCGCCTGCAGCAGGCGGTCCAGCAGCGGCGGCAGATGCTCGGGGTCGCCCAGCGGGTCCAGCAGCAGCAGGAATTCGTCGCCGTTCAGCCGGGCCAGGGTGTCGCCGCCGCGGATGCACTGGCCGATGCGGCCGGCCACCGCCTTGAGCAGGCTGTCGCCCACCGCATGGCCGTAGGAATCGTTGATCTGCTTGAAGTTGTCCAGGTCCACCACCACCAGCGCGAAGTGCCCGCCGCGCTGGTGCTGGCGCACGGCGGCGCCCACGATTTCCTGCATCAGCCCGCGGTGGGGCAGGCCGGTCAGCTCGTCATGGAAGGCGCGGCGGGTGAGGTCCAGCTCCACCCGCTTGCGTTCCGTGACGTCCACCGCGGTGGACAGCATCAGCGTCTGGCCCAGCAGCTGCACCCGCCGGCTGTTGACCACCAGCGTGCGCACCCGGATGCCATCGGGCACGGTCAGCTCGCGCTCGCGCAGGCCGCCGGCCTCGAACTGCTGCAGGAACTCGCGCCGCAGCCGCTGCGCATGGCTGGGCGAGCGGCCCAGCAGCTCGAAGGGCACCTGGCCCAGCAGCGCGGGCAGCGGCCGGCCCAGCAGCTCGGCCATTACGCGGTTCATCAGCCGCACGCGGCCGTCGGCCTGCTGCAGGCACACGCCCACGGGCAGCTCGTCCAGCATCGAATCCAGCAGCGCGGCTTCTGGCGGGGTCGGCAACGGCATCGGTGCGGCAGCGCGGCGTCAGGCGGCGGGCCGCGCCGGGCGCGGGCGGACAAGCCATTGGCCGGCCGGGCGGCCGCGGCACTCATGGAAGGCGATCGGTGCGGTCATCGGGTACTGCTTCGGCCCACCGGGGCCCAGCAGGGCGTATCGGCTGCCGCGCGCCCGGCTTGAGGCGGGGCGGCGGCGTCAAGCGCCGCCGCTGCCGGCCGATAAACAGGCAGCCCGACGGCCCCTGCCGCGGGATGCAGACCATGTCGACCTCACTTCCCGGGCCCCTCGAAGACGCCGCCGTCCAGCACGGCCGGCGGCTGGGCTTTGCACGCGCCAGCTACCGCGGGCGCATGGTGGGCCTGGCGCTGGGCTTCCTCACACTGGGCTGCGCCATGTGGCAGCAGGCGGCGCCCTGGTGGTTCTGGCTGGGGCCGGCGCTGCACGGCTTCCTCTGGCCGCACATTGGCTGGCGGCTGGCCCGCCGCGCGGCCGACCCGCATGCGGCCGAGCGCCGCAACATGGTGCTGGACCACCTGGCCGGCGGTGCATGGACGGTGGCCATCGGCTTCAGCGCCCTGCCCAGCCTGCTGATGCTGTCGATGATGAGCATGGACAGCGCCATCGCCGCCGGTGCCCGCCAGCTGCTTCGCGGCATGGCCGCCCATGCGGCCGGCATCGGCCTGGGCGTGCTGGCCTTCGGCTGGCGCTGGCACCCGGCCAGCACCATGCTGGACGTGCTGGCCTGCGCCCCGCTGCTGCTGCTGCATCCGGCCGCGGTGGGCATCACCGCCCACCGCCTGCTGGCCAAGCTGCAGGCGCAGCGGGAACACCTGGCCCGGCTGGGCCGCCACGATGCGCTGTCAGGCCTGTTCAACCGCGCGCACTGGATGGCGCTGGTGGAGACGGAGTTCCGGCGCTTCGGCCGCGGCGGCCCGGTGGCCACGCTGGTGCTGGTGGACATCGACCACTTCAAGCGCATCAACGACAGCCGGGGCCATGCCGCCGGCGACCAGGCCATCCAGCGCTTCGCGGCGCTGCTGCGGCTGGGGCTGCGCGGCATCGACATGCCGGCCCGCTACGGCGGCGAGGAATTCGGCGTGCTGCTGCCCGGCACCGATGCGGCCCAGGCGCGCGAGGTGATGGAGCGGCTGCGCCTGTCGCTGCACCGCCATCCGCTGCTGGACGACCAGCCGGTGACGGCCAGCTTCGGCGTGGTGGCGCTGGACCGCCACGTGCGCGATACGGCCGACTGGATACAGCGCGCCGACCGCCTGCTGTACCGCGCCAAGCACCTGGGCCGCGACCGCGTGGTGGTGGCCGGCGAGCCGATGGACCACGGGGCCGAAGCCCCGTCTTCGTCCTTCCTCGCCTCGCGCTTCGGTCAGTGGCCGGAGGCGGTGGCCGCACCCAGGCCGGTTTCCGAGCGCACCCGCTGAGCCGGGAAGGCATCGCGCTCCCGCGCGGCCTGGGCGCTGCGGTCCAGCAGCGAGAACAGCCAGATGCCGACGAAGCCGATGGTCATGGAGAACAGCGCGGGCGAGGCGTAGGGGAACAGCGCCGAGCCCTTGGGATTGCCCAGCGTCACCTCCCACACCGAAGGCGACACCACCGTCAGGCCCACCGAGGACACCAGCCCCAGGAAGCCGCCGATCACCGCGCCGCGGGTGGTGCAGTCCTTCCACAGCACGCTCATGAACAGCACCGGAAAGTTGGCCGAGGCCGCGATGGCGAAGGCCAGCGACACCATGAAGGCGATGTTCTGCTTCTCGAACGCGATGCCCAGCACCACCGCCACCACGCCCAGCGCCAGCGTGGTGATGCGCGAGACGCGCAGCTCCGCCTTGCTGTCGGCATTGCCCTTCTTGAACACGGTGGCATACAGGTCGTGCGACACCGCCGACGCACCCGACAGCGTCAGCCCGGCCACCACCGCCAGGATGGTGGCGAAGGCCACCGCCGAGATGAAGCCGTAGAACACATTGCCGCCCACCGCCTTGGCCACCAGCACCGCCGCCATGTTGGAAGCACCGGCCCCGCCGTGGATCACGCCGGTGGCGACGTCCGCGAACTCGGGGTTGGTCAGCACCAGGGTGATGGCGCCGAAGCCGATGATGAAGATCAGCACGTAGAAGTAGCCGATCCAGGTGGTGGCCCAGAACACGCTCTTGCGGGCCTCCTTGGCATCGGGCACGGTGAAGAAGCGCATCAGGATGTGCGGCAGGCCGGCGGTGCCGAACATCAGCGCCATGCCGAAGCTGATGGCGCTGATCGGGTCCTTCACGAAGCCGCCCGGGCCCATGATGGCCTCGCCGATGGTGGCGGCCTCCTGCGGCGCCTTGCCGGCGTTGGTGGCGAAGGTGGTGCGGATGTCCACCGCCCGCGAGAACAGCCGCTCCGGGCTGAAGCCGAACTGGCTCAGCACCATGAAGGCCATGAAGGTGACGCCCGACAGCAGCAGCACCGCCTTGATGATCTGCACCCAGGTGGTGGCCGTCATGCCACCGAACAGCACGTACAGCATCATCAGCGCGCCGACGATGACCACCGCCATCCAGTAGTCCAGCCCGAACAGCAGCTTGATGAGCTGCCCCGCGCCCACCATCTGCGCGATCAGGTAGAAGGCCACCACCACCAGCGTGCCCGAGGCCGCGAAGGCGCGGATGGGCGTCTGCTGGAAGCGGTAGCCGGCCACGTCGGCGAAGGTGAACTTGCCCAGGTTGCGCAGCCGCTCGGCCATCAGGAAGGTGAGGATGGGCCAGCCCACCAGGAAGCCGATGGAGTAGATGAGGCCGTCGTAGCCGGTGGCCATCACCGCGGCCGAGATGCCCAGGAACGAGGCCGCCGACATGTAGTCGCCTGCGATGGCCAGGCCGTTCTGGAAGCCGGTGATGCCGCCGCCGGCGGTGTAGAAGTCGGCCGCCGAATGGGTGCGCGACGCAGCCCACTTGGTGATCCACAGCGTGCCCATCACGAACACCGAGAACATGCCGATGGCGATCCAGTTGGTGGGCTGCTTGGCGGCCTGGCCCACGTCGCCCCCGGCGGCCAGGGCGGCCGGCACGCAGATCGCCAGCAGCAGCGCCGCCAGGGTGCGGGAGGTGCTGCGGTTCATCGTGCCACCTCCTTCATCAGCTCGGCGGTGAGCCGGTCGTACACGTTGTTGGCGCGGCGCACGTACAGGCCGGTGATGACGATGGTGAAGACGATGACGCCCATGCCGATGGGGATGCCCAGCGTGGTGACGCCCGCGCCCAGCGGCTGCGCCAGGAAGGGCTTGTTGAAGGCGATGAGCGCGATGTAACCGTAGTACACGGCCAGCATCACCAGGGTGAGTATCCAGCCCAGGCCGCCGCGCTTGCGGCGCAGCTCGTGGTACTTGGGATGCGCCTCGATGCGCGCGACGAGCGGGTCGGTCATGGCTGTCTCCTTGTCTGCTGGAGTCCACTGTGCGCGCCCACGTTGACCGCCACCTTACGATGGCCGCAGGGCCGGCTTGAGCCAGGTCAAACCGATGTGAAGGAGGCTTGCCGATGAAGGTGGCCGTGTTCAGCACCCAGCGCTACGACCGCACGTTCCTGCAGCAGGCCAATGACGCGCTGCCGCGGCCGCATGCACTCACCTTCTTCGAAGCGCCGCTGGAACGCGAGACCGCAGCGCTGGCCGCGGGCTTCGGCGCGGTGTGCATCTTCGTCAACGACCATGCCGACGCGGCCGTGCTGCAGCAACTGGCGCACGGTGGCACGCGGCTGCTGGCGCTGCGCTGCACCGGCTTCAACAACGTGGACATCGATGCAGCGGCGGCCGCCGGCCTGCGCGTGGTGCGGGTGGCCGAGTACTCGCCGCATTCGGTGGCCGAGCATGCGGTGGCCCTGATCCTGGCGCTGGACCGCAAGATCCATCGCGCCTACAACCGCACCCGCGATGCCAACTTCGCGCTCGACGGACTGATGGGCTTCGACCTGCATGGCAAGACGGTGGGCGTGATCGGCACCGGCAAGATAGGCCGGGTGTTCGGCCGCATCATGGCCGGCTTCGGCTGCACGGTGCTGGGCCACGATCCCTGCCAGTCGCCCGACTTCATCGCGCAAGGCGGGCACTACGTCGCGCTGCACGAGCTGGTGGCGCGCTCGGACGTGATCAGCCTGCACTGCCCGCTGACACCCGACACCCACCATGTGATGGACGAGGCGCTGCTGGGCCGCATCAAGCACGGCGCGCTGCTGGTGAACACCAGCCGCGGCGGCCTGGTGGACACCGAGGCCGCCATCGAGGCGCTGAAGACCGGCCGCCTGGGCGGCCTGGGCATCGACGTCTACGAGCAGGAGGCGGGGCTGTTCTTCCGCGACCTGTCCAGCACCATCATCCCTGACGACGTGATCCAGCGGCTGACTTCCTTCCCCAACGTGATCGTCACCGGCCACCAGGCCTTCTTCACGCGGGAAGCGATGGGCACCATCTGCGCCACCACCATGGCCAGCATCAGCGCCTTCGAGGCCGGCCTGCCGCTGGCCGACGAGGTGCTGCCGCCTCAGAACCTGTGAATGAACCGGTCGCGACCGAGCGGCGCGACAGGGCGGCCTGGGTCTAGGCGCAAAGCGCAGCCATAGCTCGGGCTATGGCGAGCATTTGCAACGACGAACCGGGTCGTCAGGGCGCGACGAGCGGGCGTGAGTGGTTCGTTCACAGGTTCTCAGCCCTGAAGCGTGAGCCGCACTGCCGGCAGGCCGGCGATGTCGCCCAGCACCAGCGCGCCCTGCGCAGGCACCGGCACCAGGCCCACGTAGGAGCCGGTGGTCACCACCGTGCCCGCCGGCAGCCGCAGGCCGCGCCGCGCCACGTGGCGCACCAGCCAGGGCAGCAGCCGCAGCGGATTGCCCGCCGGGTTGTGGCCGGGCAGGCCCGGCAGCGGCCGGCCGTCCAGGCTGAGGGACAGCACCGGATCGGTGAGCGAGCGGCCGCGGTCGAAGGCCACCGGCTCGGCCACCACCAGCGCTCCATGGAACATCAGGTCGGCGTGGGCCAGCAGCGGCGGCGGCACCACGCCTTCGGCAAAGCGGCTGGCCACCACCTCGATGCTGGCGGCCATGCGGTCGATGGCCGACAGCACCTCGGCATCGGCCAGCGACTCGTCGCCCGGCCCCATGTCGCGGGCGAAGAAGAAGGCCAGCTCCAGCTCCAGCCCCAGCAGGCGGCCGCCCGGCACGCAGCCGTCGCGCAGCGGCAGCACCGCCGCCCCGTGGTGCACCGCATCCGCCGGCAGCGGCGCCCCGGCGATGGGGCCGTCATGCGCCTTGGCACCCACCTTCCAGCCGCCCACGCCCTGGCCCAGCCGCGCGAGCAGCGCATGCTGCAGGTCGCAGGCCTGGGCCTCGTTGGCCGGCAGCGCGCCGGCGGGCAGCGTATCGAGCACGCGGCCCTGCATGCGGGCGTCGGCCAGCAGTTCGATCAGCGGCTGCATGGGCAGCTCAGCCCTTGAAGCCGCCATCGGCCAGGAAGGCCAGCTCTTCCGGCGTGCTCTCGCGGCCCAGCAGCCGGTTGCGGTGCGGGAAGCGGCCGAAGCGCTGCACGATGTCGTGGTGGCCCTGGCCATGGCGCGCATAGGGGTCGCCGAGCGCGCGGTTGAGGTCCAGCGACTGGCGCTGGTCGGGCATGTGCTCGGAGTGCATCAGCGGCAGGTAGCAGAACACCCGCAGCTCCGGCTCGATGTGGTGGTCGAAGCTGCGCTCCAGCAGCCCGCGCACGAAGTGGCGGGCCAGCGGGTCGGTGGCATACATGTGGGCGCTGCCGCGGAAGCAGTTGCGCGGGAACTGGTCCAGCAGCAGCATCAGCGCCAGCGCGCCTTGCGGCGTGTCGGCCCAGGCGTCCAGCTCGCGGCGCGCGGCGGCGAAGTGCGCCTCGGTGAAGCGCTCGCGGAACTGCTGGTCGAAGGCATCGTTCTTGGCGAACCAGCGGTCGGCGCCGGCTTCACGCCAGAAGCGGATCACATCGTCGGGCACGACAGCGGGCAGGGAGGCAATCGTCATGGCAGGTCTCGCAACGGGCTCGGCCCGAGTATCGGCGCTGCGCACGCCAGGGAATGTCTGGGGGAATCCGCCGCGCGCTTGCGCTTATGTTGCGCGGATGTACGCCTTGCCTGCGCACCCCGCCCGATGACACCCGACCCCACCGCTCCCTCCCCCGCGCCGCATGGCGGCAGCCCGTTCGAGATACCGCTGCATCCGCTGCGCTTCACCGACCCGCCGCAGTGGCTGCTGCGCGGCCTGCAGGACTTCCTGCGGGCGCCGGCCATCGGCCTGTTCTTCGGCGGCTGCTTCGTGGCCATGGGCTGGGCGCTGATGAAGGTCTTCCAGTCCGCGCCGGCCTATGTGCTGGCGCTGTCGGCTGGCTTCCTGCTGATGGGGCCGCTGCTGTGCATGGGCCTGTACCGCGTGAGCCAGGCGCTGGAGCGCGGCGAGCAGCCCGACTTCGGCGATGCCCTGCTGGCCTGGACGGCCAAGCCCGGCGCGCTGGCGATCTTCGGCTTCGTGCTGCTGGTGCTGGAGATGCTGTGGGGCCGCGCGGCGCTGGTGATCTTCGCGGTGAGCTTCGACGGCATGCCCGACTTCCAGGGCTCGCTGGCCAAGCTGGTGGAGCCGGAGAACCTGGGCTTCATCGTCACCTATTGCGGCGTGGGCGCGGTGTTCGCGGGCCTGATCTATGCGGTCAGCGTGGTGGCCATCCCGATGATCCTGGACCGCCAGGTGGATGCCATCACCGCCGGCCTCACCAGCCTGCGGCTGGTGCTCACCCAGACCGGCGTGATGCTGTGGTGGGGCGCGCTCATCACCCTGCTGGTGGGCCTGGCGCTGCTGCCGTGGTTCCTGGGCCTGCTGGTGGTGGGCCCGGTGGTAGGCCATGCCACCTGGCATGCCTACCGCGCCGCCGTGGGCACCGCCCCGGACGCCGGCACAACAGGGATTGCCCGAACGTAGTTTCACCAACTGTCGCGCAGGCACGCTGCATCCCTACGCTTGCGGCCTCATAGCAGCACCTGCAGTCGAGGAGACAAGCGATGAACAAGACCCTGGGCACCGCCGTGGCGGTCACCCTGATCGGCGGCCTGGCCGGTTGCGGCAGCGACGACGGCCCCGAGCTGAACAAGCTGCCCGCCGGCTTCACGCAGCACAGCGTGACCGACTTCACCGCCACCACGCCGGGCACCGGCAGCACCGCGGCCACGCAGGACCTGCTGACCGGCGGCCTCGGCAAGGCCGGCCTGATGGTGGCCGCCCCGGCCTACGCCGACCCCGCCGCGCCCACCGCCGCCGAGCTGCGCCGCAATGCGCTGCACTCCAACTACCGCGGCCTGGTGGACTTCACCGCCAACGGCGGCTACGGCCGCTTCTACGGGCCCAACATCGATGCCAACGGCAACGACACCCTCGGTGCCGGCATGGTGCCGGGGCGCGAGTACGTGGCCTCGCTGGACGACGGCAGCGGCAACAAGCGCACCGTGGTGGCGGTGCAGGTGCCCGCCAGCTTCAACCCCGAGGCGCCCTGCCTGGTGCTGGCGCCGTCGTCGGGCTCGCGCGGCGTGTACGGCGCCATCGGCACGGCCGGCGAATGGGGCCTCAAGCGCGGCTGCGCCGTGGCGCTGACCGACGCCGGCAAGGGCATGGGCCTGTACGACCCCACCGACGACAGCGTGCACCAGGTGGACGGCACCCGCGCCAGCCGCAGCGTGGCCGGCGCGTTGTCGCACTTCGCCGCCGCGCTCAGCGACACGGCGCGCGCCGCCTTCAACAGCGCCTTTCCCAACCGGCTGGCGCTCAAGCATGCGCATTCGCAGCAGAACCCCGAGAAGGACTGGGGCAACGACACCCTGGCCGCCGGTCGCTATGCGATGTACGTGCTGAACGAGCAGTTCGGCCGCGCCGCCTGGGACGGCAGCGGCAAGGAGGTGCGCTTCACCCGCGACAACACGCTGGTGATCGCCGCTTCCGTGTCCAACGGCGGCGCCGCGGTACTGCGCGCGGCCGAGCAGGACGCCGACGGCCTGATCGACGGCGTGGTGGCCGGCGAGCCCAGCGCGCAGCCGTCCAGCACCACCGGCTATGGCGTCAGCGTGGGCGGCGTGGCGGTGCCCACCTTTGGCCGCCCGCTGTTCGACTACTTCACCCATGCCAACCTGTACCAGCCCTGCGCCTCGCTGGCGCCGGCTGCGGTGCTGGCCGAAGCCTCCACCTACAACACCATGGGTTCGCCCGCCTTCCGCGCGCTGGCGGCCAACCGCTGCAATGCACTGGCCGCACGCGGCCTGCTCACCGGCGCCACCACCGCCGAACAGGCGGCCGACGCGCTGGCCCGCCTGCGGGCCTACGGCTTCACCGCCGAGCACGACACGATGCACAACGCCCACTATGGGCTGGGCAACGCGGCCATCATCACCATGATGTATGCCAACGCCTACGGCCGCTTCTCGGTGGCCGACAACGTGTGCGGCCTGAGCGTGGCGGCCACCAGCCCCACCACCGGCGAGGTGGTGCCCGTGGCGGCCAACACCAAGGCCGCCAGCTATGCCGCGGGCAACGGCACCGCCAACGGCTCGCCGGCCAGCGTGGTCTACAACAACTCGGTGGGCGGGGCGCGGCAGTGGTCGTTCGGCGTATCGCCCACCAGCGGCACGGCCGACCTGTCGCTCGACTCCGCGCTGTGCCTGCGCTCGCTGGCGCTGGGCACCGACGTGGTGACCGGCGCTGCACTCACCGCCAGCAGCACGCCCACGCTGGCGCAGAGCCAGGCGGTGCGTGCCGGCGTGAACGAGGTGCTGCTGAACGGCAACCTGCGCGGCAAGCCCACGCTGATGGTGGGCGGGCGCAGCGATGCGCTGATCCCGGTCAACCACTCCGAGCGGGCCTACCTGGCCTTCAACCGGCTGACCGAAGGCGCCGGCAGCCCGCTGCGCTACATCGAGGTGACCAACGCCCAGCACTTCGACGGCTTCCTGCCCTTCCCCGGCTTCGACAACCGCTTCGTGCCGCTGCATGTGTACTTCATCGCGGCGATGGATGCGATGTGGGCCAAGCTGAAGAACGGCACCGAGCTGCCGCCCAGCCAGGTGGTGCGTGCCACGCCGCGCGGCGGCCTGCCCGGCGCAGCACCGGCGCTGGCCGCGGCCAACCTGCCGGCCATTGCCACCACGCCAGCGGCGGCCGATGCCATCGGCTTTGCCGGCAGCACGGTCAACATCCCCCAGTAGCGCCTCCGGGGCCGCCGGCTTAAGGTGGCCTTCAGGTAGGGCGGCTTCAATGCGTCGGCGGCCATTTCCGGCCGCCGATGCCTTCCAAGGAGCCACCCACCATGTTCAAGCTCACCGCCTCCACCCTGCTGGCCCTGGCCCTGCCGCTGCTGGGCGGCAACGCCACCGCCGGCCCCACTTGCCAGGCGCCGAAGGCGCAGTGGATGAAGGAAGCCGACTTCAAGGCCAAGCTGCAGGCCGAGGGCTACCGCATCAAGACCTTCAAGGTGACCAAGGGCCAGTGCTACGAGATCTACGGCCACGACAAGGCCGGCAAGAAGGTGGAGATCTACTTCGACCCGGTGACCGCCGCGGTGCTGGAAAGCAAGTGAACCCGTCGCCGCGCGACGCTGCCGGCGCGGTGCGGGTCTGGGACCGCTTCGTGCGGTGCTTCCACTGGTCGCTGGTGGCCTGCGTGCTGCTGAACCTGTGGGTGCTGGAAGAAGGCGAGACCGCCCACCGCTGGGCCGGCTACCTGGCCACCGGCCTGGTGATCGCGCGCATCGCCTGGGGCTTCGTGGGCAGCACCCATGCACGCTTCTCCAGCTTCTGGCCCACGCCGCGCCGGCTGGCCGAGCACCTGCGCGAAATGCGGGCAGGCCGCCCGCCGGTGCATGCCGGCCACAACCCGCTGGGCGCGCTGATGATGCTGGCGCTGATGGCGCTGGTGCTGGCGCTGGGCTTCACCGGCTGGTTGCAGGGCACCGATGCCTTCTGGGGCGACGAGACCGTGGCCGAATGGCATGAGGTCCTGGCCGACATGCTGATGGTGCTGGCCGGCGTGCATGCCGCGGCCGCGCTGGTGATGGGCCGCATCGAGCGCGTGCGGCTGGTGCGTGCGATGGTCACCGGCGTCAAGGTGCGCTGGTGACGGTGGCCGGTGCCGCGCCCCGGCGCGCGCCGGCCGGCAGCGCCAGTGCCACGCAATTGCGGCCGTCGCGCTTGGCGGCGTAGAGCTGCTCGTCCACGGTGCGCAGCAGGGTTTCCAGGTCGGTGCCGGGCTGGGCCGGCTCGCAGTCGGCCACGCCGAAGCTGGCCGTCAGCCGCAGGGCCACGCTGCCCGCCATCACCGGCTGCAATTCCACCCGCTGGCGCATGCGCTCGGCCAGCGCATGCGCATGGGCCAGGCCGGTGTCGGGCAGCAGCAGCACGAACTCCTCGCCGCCCCAGCGGGCCAGCACGTCGCCCAGCCGGCAGGAGGACGCCAGCAGGGCCGACAGCGCCACCAGCGCGCAATCGCCGGCCGCATGGCCGTGGCGGTCGTTCACCTGCTTGAAGTGGTCCAGGTCCAGCATCACCACCGACAGCCGCACCCCGGACGTGGCCGCGGCCTGCTGCCAGCGCACCTGGGCCTGCTGAATGAAGCCGCGGCGGTTGTTCAGGCCGGTGAGCGGATCCCGCCGCGCGAGGTCGCGCGCCTGCACGCTGTCGCGCTGGTGGCGGCGCAGCCGCAGGGCCAGCATCAGCGCCCAGATGGTGGCCTCCATCACCACGCCCAGCGCCACCGCGTGGTAGGTGAAGTGGTTGAAGGGCAGCCAGCCCAGCACCGCCGCGGTGGTGACGAAGGCCCCGGCAGCGCTGAAGGTCACCGCCGCCAGGAAGCTGCGGCCGGCGGCGATGCGCCGGCGCACCGCCAGCAGCCCCAGCAGCAGCATGCCCACCGAGAACAGCGTGGTGAAGCCGAAGGCCAGCCGCAAGGCCGCCAGCTGCTGGCCGGTGACGATGAACAGCAGCATGCCGGCCGCACCGGCCAGCTGCGCGGCCCGCAGCAGCCGGTCCACCCGCGGCGCGCGGCGCCCGAGGTCCAGCAGGTTGCGGGCGAACATCAGGCCGATGCAGCAGAAGCCCACCATCGTCACCAGGATCACGTAGCGGCCCACGCCTGGCGAGGAGGGCCACAGCCAGGCCTGGCCCAGACCGGTGTGGCACAGGTTGAGCACCAGGAAGCCGGCCACGTACACCACGTAGTCGAAGTAGCTGCGCTCGCGCAGCACCAGCCACAGCAGGCCGTAGCTGGTGATCAGCGCCAGCAGGAACCCGGCGAGCAGGCCCTGCGTGAGCGAGACCACGCGCTCGCGGTGCAGCACCGCCTCGGCCGGCAGCAGCTCGATGGGCAGCACCGAGGGGTCGGTGCTCTGCAGGCGCAGCAGCAGCATGCTGGGCCCGGGCGGCAGCACCAGCTCGAAGGCCAGGCCCTGCACCGGCACCAGGAAGCCGATGTTGCTGCGCTCGTCGCCCGCCTGCCATTGCTGCACCGGCTGGCCATGCTGCAGCAGGTGCACGTCCAGCCGGTCCAGCCAGCTGGTGCCGGTGAGCAGGCGGAAGGTCACCGGCTGGCTGCGCGGGTTGTGCAGCGGCAGCTGCACCCACACCGGCGGCGCACCCAGTCCATGGCTGAGCACCCGCTGCGTGGAAGGCCGGAAATCGCCCGCCGCCAGCCGGGCCAGGGCCTGCTGCAGCGTCAGGCCGTTGGTAGCCTCGGCCGGCTCGGCCAGCACCTGGGTGTGCAGGCCCAGGGGGCCGGCGGGCAATGCATCGAGCATGACCGGCGCCGGCATCGCCGACGTCGCTGCGGCGGCCGGGGCGCCGTGCAGCATGCAGGCCAGGCCAAGCACCCGCACCAGCCAGCGCATCCACAGCGCGCCGTGCAGCGGCAGCCGCTGCATCAGGCTGCCGAGGCCGCCACCGGCCGGCAGCCAGCCCGGCCATCGCCCTTGCCATCGCAGGTCGCCACTGTCACCCCACACGCCCGCGCGCCTTTCGCAGGCATCGCCGGCGGCCCCGTGCCGCGCTCGCCGCGATGCTGGGCGCGGATTGTGGCGTGAGAGCCACGGTTGGTGAATGCTGACCTGGCACGTCGCGGAGGGCACGCGGCCCTTGCCTGTCGGCGCCCACCGACACCCGGCCGCGCCGCCTTCCCACGCGGTGGGGACGGGCCACCGCCGACCATCGTCTGCCCTGCTGTGCCGCCGCCAACCATGAGCCAACCCATCCACGTCCGTACGGGCCAGGCGCCCGACAAGCTCGACCGCGTGACCTTCCACCAGCGCTTCACGCGGCGCTTCTACGACCCCGCCTTCGCGCCGGAGCAGGAAGCCATCGCGCGGCTGGAGGAGATCGCCTGGCAGGCTTTCCAGGAGGGGCGCAAGGCGCCGATCAGCCGCCCGGCGGGCGAAGGCTTCAAGCACCCCGACTACGACACCTCGGTGGAATGGCTGGAAACACGCGACAAGCTGCAGCAGGCCGAGCGCCGCTGGCGCGACCCGGCCACGCGCGGCCGCGTGCTGCTCATCAACGCCAGCTCGCGCAACGACGGCACCTGCCCGGGCGAGATGTCCAAGACCTGGCGCCTGACCCAGCTGGCGCGCGAGGTCATCGAGCAGGCATCGATGGACACGGACGTGCTGGACCTGAGCCTGCTCACCTCGGAATACGGCCGCAGCATCCATCCCTGCAAGGGCTGCGTGGGCACCGCCATGCCGCTGTGCCACTGGCCCTGCAGCTGCTACCCCAACCACTCGCTGGACCAGGCCGACGACTGGATGAACGAGATCTACGAGCGCTGGACGCTGGCGCACGGCGTGATGATCCTGACGCCCACCTACTGGTACCAGTCGCCCAGCCCGTTGAAGCTGATGATCGACCGCATGGTGTGCGCCGACGGCGGCAACCCCGACGTGACCAGCACCCACGGCAAGAAGGCCGAGGAAGCCAAGGCCATCGAGCAGGCCGGCTGGCACTATCCCAAGCACCTGGCCGGCCGCGCCTACGGCGTGGTGGTGCATGGCGACGTGGCCGGCGTGGAGGCCCAGCGCCGCAACCTCACCGACTGGCTGGACTGGATGGGCCTGGTGGATGCCGGCAGCAAGGCCAGGCTGGACCGCTACATCGGCTACTACGAGCCCTACTGGAACAGCCACGACACGCTGGACGCGGACGAAGCCGTGCAGGAGGAAGTGCGCAACGCCGCGCGGGCCGTGGCCCGCGCCGTGACCGGCCTGCGCGATGGCTCGCTGCAGCCCGCCGACGCCGGGCTGCAGCAGCCGCGCGCCAAGTGACCGACCCGAACCCACATCAACGCAAGGAGACCTGAATGTCCGAGAAAACCGCGAGCGTGCACTGGGAAGCTGGGGGCCAGAAGGGCCAGGGCCGCATCAGCACCCAGACCGGCGCGCTGAACAACTATCCCTACGGCTTTTCCAGCCGCTTCGAGGACGACCGCCGCGGCACCAATCCCGAGGAGATCGTGGCGGCCGCCCATGCCGCCTGCTTCACCATGGCGTTTTCCTTCGCGTGCGACAAGGCCGGCTTTGCCACCGAGCAAGTGGACACCCGCGCCAACGTGCGGCTGGTCAAGGACGGCGACGGCTTCAAGATCGACCGCATCGCCCTGCAGCTCAGCGCCAGCGTGCCGGGCATCGACGAAGCGAAGTTCCAGGAGATCGCCGCGACCGCCAAGCGCGACTGCCCGCTGTCCAAGGCCCTGGCCAGCGTGCCCGAGATCACCCTGGAAGCCACGCTGCTGCAAGGCGGCGGCAGCGGGGGCGGGCAGCAGCGCTGAGCAGGCGGCCGCCGGGCGCGGCGCCGCACGCACTATGCTGCGGCGCTCTGCCACCGCCCTGCCCGGCCCATGACGTCCACCACAGCCCTGACGCCCCCCAACCTGCCCCTGTCCCCCATCGTGGCCGGCGCCTGGCGCATGGCCGACTGGGGCTTCGGGGTGCAGCAGCGGGTGGCCTGGATCGAGCAGTGCATCGAGCTGGGCATCACCAGCTTCGACCATGCCGACATCTACGGCAGCTACACGGTGGAGGCGCTGTTCGGCCAGGCCCTGGCCGCTTCGCCCGGGCTGCGCGAGCGCCTGCAGATCGTGGGCAAGTGCGGCATCAAGCTGGTGTCCGCGCAGCGGCCCGGCCATGCCGTCAAGTCGTACGACAGCTCGCGGGCCCACGTGGTGGCGTCGGTGGACGCCTCGCTGCAGGCGCTGCACACCGACCGGCTGGACCTCCTGCTGATCCACCGCCCCGACCTGCTGATGGACCCCGACGAGCTGGCTGACACCTTCCGCAGCCTGCAGGCCGCGGGCAAGGTGCTGCAGTTCGGCGTGAGCAACCACAGCCCCGCCGAGCTGGCGATGCTGCACCGGCGCTTTCCGCTGGCCACGCACCAGGTGGAGCTGTCCGCCTTGCAGATGGGCGCGCTGGCCGACGGCACGCTGGCGCAGTGCACCGACCTCGGCCTGCGGCCGATGGTCTGGTCGCCGCTGGGCGGCGGCCGCCTGTTCACCGGGCAGGATGCCCAGGCCCAGCGCGTGCGCGGCGTGCTGCAGGCGCTGGCGGAGCAGCATGGCGTGGGCATGGCCACCATCGCCCATGCCTGGATCCTGCGGCATCCGTCGCGGCCGCTGCCGATCGCCGGCTCCAGCCGCATCGCCGCCATGCAGGAAGCCGTGGCCGCGCTGTCGCTGCGCCTGAGTGCCGAGGACTGGTACCGCGTGTGGCAGGCCAGCATGGGCCACGAGGTGCCCTGATGCCGCAGCCGCCCGACGACGAGCGCACGCAGCTCATCCCGCGGCGGGATGCGGATGCGGCGCTGCCGCCGAGCACGCGGCTGGACGAGCTGCGCATCGACGGCGTGATGGGCCAGGGCGGCTACAGCATCGTCTACCGCGCCACCGACCTGCGGCTGGGCCACACCTGGGCGGTGAAGGAGTACATGCCGGCCACCGTGGCCCAGCGCGATGCCAACGGCGTGGTGCATGCGCGCTCGGCCCGGCACCTGCCCACCTTCCGGCACGGCCTGCGCAGCTTCTTCGACGAGGCGCGCATGCTGGCGGCGTTCGACCATCCCGCGCTCATCAAGATCCACCGCGTGTGGGCCGACAACGGCACCGCCTACATGCTGATGCCGCTGGTGCAGGGCATCACGCTGCATGACGCGCTGCGCCGTGCACCCGCCGGCCCGCCCGAGCCCTGGCTGCGCCGGCTGGCCACCGAGCTGGCCCAGGCGCTGGCCGTGCTGCACGAGCGGCAGTGCCTGCACCGCGACGTGGCGCCCGACAACATCCTGCTGCAGCACGATGCCGCGGCCGGCAGCCCGTTCGATGGGCTGCCGCGCCCGCTGCTGCTGGACTTCGGATCAGCCCGCCGCGTGGTGGGCGATGCCACGCAGGCCCTGACCGCGCTGCTGAAGACGGGGTACTCGCCGGTGGAACAGTACGAAGGCGAGGCTTCGCGCCGCCAGGGCCCGTGGACCGACGTGTATGCCCTGAGCGCGGTGCTGTGGAGCTGCATCGCGCTGCGTGCGCCGCCTTCTGCCGTAGCCCGCGCGGTGAAGGATGAGATGGAGCCGGCCAGCCGCGCCGGCGCCGGCCGCTATGCCGACGAGTTGCTGGCAGCCATCGACGCCGGCCTGGCCGTGCGCCCCGAGGACCGACCGCAGGACATGGCCGCACTGCAGCAGCGCCTGAGCGGCAGCTTCCCGAAGACGGTCATGGTGGCGCGCAAGCCGGCACCGCCTCGCGCCGCCGCGGCCTCGCCAGCCACCGCGCAGCAGCCGGAGCGGCCGCCTCCGCCTCCGCCTCCGCCTGCGCCTGCGCCCCCGCCCGCGGCGCGACCCCGGCTGCTGCCGCTGGGTGCGGCACTGGCCGCGCTCGGCGCGCTGCTGGCGGCCGGGCTCTACTGGTGGCGTTGAGCGGCCCTCCTGCCCCTTTGTTCACGCCCGTCCTGGAGCCCCGATGGAAGCCCTTCTGAAGACCCTGCATGTGTTGTCCATCGTGGTGTGGGTGGGGGGCATGGTGTTCGCGCACTTCTTCCTGCGCCCGGCCGTGGCCACGCTGGAACCGCCGCTGCGGCTGAAGCTGATGCACGAGGTGCTCGGCCGCTTCTTCGCGGCGGTGCTGGTGGCCTCGCTGCTGGCCTGGGCCAGCGGCGTGTGGCTGCTCGGCCGCATCGCCAGGCGGGTGGTGCAGGCTGGAGGCAACTTCGACATGCCGTGGCACTGGTGGCTGATGGCGGTGGGCGGCACGCTGATGGTGGCCATCTTCCTGCACGTGCGCTTCGCGCTCTTCCAGCGCCTGCGCCGCGCGGTCACGGCGCAGGACTGGCCGGCCGGCGGTGCCGCCATGGCCCAGGTGCGGCAATGGGTGGCCGTCAACCTGGCCATCGGCCTGGTCATCGTGGTGGCGGTGCTGCTGGGCGGGAGCTAGGCGCCGGGCGCATACACGCGCAGCCGGTGGCCATCGGCATCGCAGGCGGTGAAGGTGTAGCCGAAGTCCACCGCGGTGGGCGGCTGCAGCACGCGGATGCCTTGCGCCTGCCATTGCGCATGCACCGCGTCCACCTCGGCCCGCCCGCCCGCCACCGCGAAGCCCAGCTCGAAGCCGCCAGGCGGCGTGGCCGCGGGTTGCACGCCGGCGGCGCCCCACAGGCCGAGCATCACGCCCGAAGGCAGGCGGAACATGCAGAAGGTGTCCTGCGCCTCCACCGGCTGCAGGCCGAGCAGCGCGCCATAGAAGCTGCAGCTGCGGCGGGCATCGGCCACGTAGAGAAGGATGTGGTTGGCTTCGAGCATGGGATCTCCTGGGAAGGATGGTGGGCGCCGCGGTCTGCGGCAGGCCTCCATGCTCTGCGGGCGGCCTGACAGTTCCTGTCAGCAGCGCACCTCATTGCGGCGGTATGCCTTCGCGCTCCCGCCAGGCCTGCAGCAGCGCTTCGCGGCGCCGCGGATAGCGCTCGGCCAGCGGCGCCACCGAGGCGATGCGGTCGCAGCGGAAATGCCGGATGTCGCCGCGCAGCTCGCACCAGGCCACCACCACCTGGGCGCGGTCGAAGTAGCCGAGCGCGAACGGCCACACGGTGCGCTGCGTGCTGCGGCCGCTGCCGTCGCGGTAGCCGATGCACAGCTTGTGCTGCTGGCGGATGGCGTGGCGCACGGTGGGCGTGTGGTCCGTGGCCGCTGCATCGCCCGCGGGCGGCAGTCGCGCCACCAGCAGCGTGCTGGCCTGCATCTCGGCCTGCAGCGCGGGCGGCAGCACGGCGTTGATCTTGGCGAGCGCATCGCGCGCGGCATCGGCCAGCCGGCTGTCGGCCCGCTGCACCACCCAGCGCATGCCCAGCACCAGCGCCTCCAGTTCCTCGGCCGAGAACATCAGCGGCGGCAGCACGAAGCCTTCGCGAAGCACGTAGCCCAGGCCCGGCGCACCGTCGATGGCCGCGCCCTGTGCCTGCAGCGTGCCGATGTCGCGGTACAGCGTGCGCAGGCTGATGCCGAGTTCGGCGGCGATGGCCGCACCGCTCACCGGATGGCGGTGGCGGCGCAGCAACTGGACGAGGTCGAGCAGGCGGGCGGCACGGGACATCCGGCGCTTATACCGGCCCGTGCATAGGTCGGGCCGTCAATCGCGCGTGGGGAAGAGGCCCTCGACCGCCACGCAGAACTGCAGGCCCAGCACCGGGTTGCGGATCGGGAGGGGCTGCCCGCGCCCGGTGGTGGCGACGGTGACGGTACTGGCCGCCATCGCGGCATCCGGCGCGGCACTGCTGTAGAGGTTGCTGCGCGCCAGGCGTGCCGGCACGGCGCCCACTGGGTTGTCGGTGGTGCCGTTGGATGTGGCCGCCTGGAGGGCCACCGTGGCGTTGTGCGTATGGGCTGGCAGCTGGTCCACGTTCAGGCTCACCGTCTCAACACCGGCCGCCTGTCCAAGGACGACGGGCGACAGTCCCGGCGCCTGACCCTGGGAGATGGGCGCCCGGCCGCGCAGGTCGGGCAGGTGGAATGTGGTGATGCCATTGCCGCCATACGTGGTGCCGATCAACGCGAACAGTGCCGTGCTGTCACGGATCGACAACACACGCCCGTCGGCCGGCAGGTAGCCACGCGGGCAGAAGGTGGCGGCAGTGACACACACCGTGGCCAGGTACGGTTCACTGCCGCTGCACGCCTGTGCAGGGCTGGCGGCCAGGGCGCCGAGCAGCGCTGCGGCAGGGAACAACGGAAGGCTTCGGCCGGGCTCACGACGGCGGGCCCAGGCCAGCGCCGGCAGCGCGGCCAGCAGCAGCGCGAGCGTGCCGGGCACCGGGACGGTGTTGCCGGTGCCGGGATCGACCACGCCGCCGAGCAGGCGGCTGGATTCCACGCGCAGCGCGGCGTCCAGCGAAGCGTCGAAGGACGAGCCGTCGACGAACGCGCCGCCCTCCAGGTCCTGGCTGGCCAGCAGTTGCAGGCTGCTGTTGGCCAGGATCACCAGGGTCAGCAGGTTGTCCGGGCTGGCCTGCTGGAAGTTGTTGCCCGGCCCGGTGTTCAAGGTGTCGGTGCGGAAATCCGAGAAGAACAACTCGGTCGAGCCCCGCCGCACGATGAACGACGACTTGGCATAGGCATCGGGCCCGCTGGCCACCACGCGGTTGCTCACCAGGGCCTGCAGCACCACCTCGATGTCGGTGGCGGTGCTGTTGGCCAGCGTGATGCCGTAGTCGTGGCCGAACAGCCCTGCGGTAGCGCCGAGCGGGCTGGCGCCGAACGAACCGAAGGCGGCCAGCGAGGCGCCGATGCGATCGCCGGTCTGCGTGAACAAGCCGCTGTCGCTCGAGTTGGCAACGCCGCCAAAGGTGCCGAACTCCACGCCGCCTTGCGTGGCGCCGCCGCTGGGCGCGTTCAGCTCGAAGGTCGTCCGGGCCACGTTGATGGACAGGCCGTCGACCAGCGGCGCGGCGGGAGCCGCAGCAGTGGCCGAAGCCACCGCTGCGGCAGCCAGCAAGCGGCATGGATGGAGCTTCACGTTCCTTCTCCCGTTGTTCGCGCTGAGACGCGTTGCAACGAGAGTAGCTGCCAGAGATGGCAGATTGAACTGAAATCAAATGAATTGAGCTGAATCGCATCCAGGGTGCACGCAGCTCTCGGCGGCGCGGTGGGCATGCGGTCTGCAGGACACAATGGGCCCTCAGCAACAGGATCATCGAATGAGCAAGCTGGACAGCTACGAAGATGCGTTGCAGGCGCTTCGCCGCGCCGTGGAAGCGGCCCGGACCGCACGCCCGGCCGGCGACGCGCCGCTGGGGCGGCCGGCGGTGAGCGATGGCGGGCAGATCGACCCCACCGCGGTGGCCTTCAATGTGTTCTCGCGGCTGCTGGACAGCGACGGCCTGCGCGCGGCGCTGTATTCGCTGCTGCGGCGCAGTGATTACCGCTTCGTCAGCATCTTCCGCTTCAAGGATGGCAAGGCCACCTCGGTGGTGCACGTGGACCGCGAGAACCTCGCCGTCACCCAGGCCTCCGAGGTGCCCGACACCGCCACCTACTGCAGCTTCGTGCGCGAGACGGACCAGCCCTTCGTCACCGCCGACGCCAGCCAGGACAGCCGCACGGCCAGCCACCCCGCCAAGGACGTGGTGCTGGCTTACTGCGGGGTGCCCGTCCTGCAGCCGGATGATGGCCAGCTCATTGGCACCCTGTGCTTCTACGACCTCATCCCGCGCGACCCGCAGCAGCTGGACCTGGAGCTGCTGCTGCAGGTCAGCAGCGCCATTGCGCAGTCGGGGAAGGTGCCGGCGTATCCCGATCTGGCCGCCTAGCGACCCTCACTCCACCGTCACGCTCTTCGCCAGGTTGCGCGGCTTGTCCACGTCCGTGCCGCGCGCACACGCCGTGTGGTAAGCCAGCAGCTGCAGCGGCACCGTGTGCAGGATGGGCGAGAGCCAGCCGTAGTGCTCGGGCATGCGGATCACATGCAGGCCGGCCTCGCTCTTGATGAAGGAGTCGCCGTCGGCGAAGACGAACAGCTCGCCGCCGCGGGCGCGCACTTCCTGCAGATTGCTCTTGAGCTTTTCCAGCAGCTGGTCGTTCGGGGCCACCGTCACCACGGGCATCGCGGCGGTGACCAGCGCGAGGGGGCCGTGCTTGAGCTCGCCGGCCGGGTAGGCCTCGGCGTGGATGTAGCTGATCTCCTTGAGCTTCAGCGCGCCTTCCAGCGCCACCGGATAGTGCAGCCCGCGGCCCAGGAACAGGGCGTTCTCCTTGCGCGCGAATTCCTCGCTCCAGGCGATCACCTGCGGCTCCAGCGCCAGCACCGACTGGATGGCGGCCGGCAGGTGGCGCAGGTCCTTCAGGTGCAGCGCCTCCTGCTCGTCGCTCAACCGGCCGCGTGACTGCGCCAGCGCCAGCGCCAGCAGGAACAGGCCGACCAGCTGGGTGGTGAAGGCCTTGGTGCTGGCCACCCCGATCTCCGCGCCGGCCCGGGTGATGAAGGCCAGCTTGCACTCGCGCACCATCGCGCTGGTGGCCACGTTGCACACCGTCAGCGTGTGCTGCATGCCCAGCGAGCGCGCATGCTTCAGCGCGGCCAGGGTGTCGGCGGTCTCGCCGCTCTGGGTGATGGTGACGACCAGCGTGCGCGGGTTGGGCACGCTGTCGCGGTAGCGGTATTCGCTGGCGATCTCCACGTTGGTGGGCACGCCGGCCAGCGATTCGATCCACTGCCGCGCCACCAGCCCCGCGTAGTAGCTGGTGCCGCAGGCCAGCACCAGCACCTGGTCCACTTCCTTGAACACGCCGTAGGCGCCGTCGCCGAACAGCTCGGGCGACACGCCCGCCACCGCTTCCAGCGTGTCGGCGATGGCCTTGGGCTGCTCGAAGATCTCCTTCTGCATGTAGTGCCGGTACGGGCCCAGCTCGGCCGCGCCGGTGTGGGCGTGCACGGTGCGCACATCGCGCTCCACCGGGCGCAGGCTGCCATCGGCCTGGCGGCCGTTGATCCACACCTTGTTGAGCTGCACGTCGACCACGTCGCCCTCTTCCAGGTAGACGATCTGGTCGGTGACGCCGGCCAGCGCCATCGCGTCCGAGGCGAGGAAGTTCTCGCCCTCGCCGCGGCCCAGCACCAGCGGCGAGCCCTCGCGCGCGCCGACCACCCGGTGCGGCTCGTCGCGGCAGAACACCGCGATGGCGTAGGCGCCGCGCAGCCGCTTGACGGCCTGCTGCACCGCCTCGAACAGGTCGCCGTCGTACAGGTGGTTGACCAGGTGCGCGATGACCTCGGTGTCGGTCTGGCTGGTGAACTCGAAGCCCTTGGCCGTCAGCTCGTCGCGCAGCTCGTCGTGGTTTTCGATGATGCCGTTATGTACCAGCGCAATGCGGTTGCCCGAGATGTGTGGATGCGCGTTGTGCACCGCCGGCGCCCCATGGGTGGCCCAGCGGGTGTGGGCGATGCCGGTGCCGCCGCTGATGGCGTCCTGCGTCACCTGCGCTTCCAACTCGGCCACGCGGGCGGTGCTGCGGGCGCGGCGCAGCTGGCCGTCCTGGTGCACCGCCAGGCCGCAGGAGTCGTAGCCGCGGTATTCCAGCCGCCGCAGGCCTTCGACGAGGATGGGGACGATGTTGCGGGTGCTGACGGCGCCGACGATGCCACACATGGTTCAAGCCCTCTTGGGATCACGATGGACGGAATGCTAGGCGTCACAGCATGAAATTTTCTTGCGAAATTGGCGCTTGAGTGACGACCAGAATTACGTCACGGCCAGCATGGTGATTTGGTGCAAAACAGGCTTTCAATCGAAACAATCTCTCATGCCCTCACTCGACGACATTGATCGCCGCCTGCTCGCGTTGCTTCAAACCGACGCTTCACGTACCAACCAGGACTTGGCCGCAGCAGCGCATGTGTCGCCCGCCACCTGCCTGCGCCGCGTCAAGCGTTTGGTGGACGAGGGCTACATCGAACGCCGGGTGGCGCTGCTGTCGGCCGAGCGGCTGGGGCCGCAGCTCACTGCGGTGGTGGAAGTGACGCTGGACCGCCAGGGCGCGGAGCACCTGGCGGCCTTCCAGCAAAGGGCGGTGGCCGACGACGGCGTTCAGCAGTGCTACCGCACCTCCGCGGGCCCCGACTTCGTGCTGATCGTCGGCGTGGCCGACATGGCGGCCTACAACCAGCTGGTGGAGCGCCTCTTCACCCAGGACGCCAACGTGCGCAACGTGAAGAGCTACTTCAGCGTGGAGCGCGCCAAGTTCTCCACCACGATCAGCTTTTGACGATCACCAGGCCCTTGAGGTATTCGCCCTCGGGGAATTCGATGGTGGTCGGGTGGTCGCACGCGCCCGACAGGCGGTCCAGCAGGATGCCGTTGACGCCCGCGTCCATGCCGGCGCCGGCCACGATCTTGTGGAACAGGTCGGCGCTGATGCCGCCCGAGCACGAGAAGGTGAACAGCAGGCCGCCCGGCTCCAGCAGCTCCAGCGCCAGCCGGTTGATGTCCTTGTAGGCGCGGGCGGCGCGGTCGGCGGCGGCGGCCGTCGGCGCGAACTTCGGCGGGTCGAGCACGATGGCGTCGAAGCGGTGGCCGGCGGCCTTATGCTCGCGCAGGTACTTGTTGACGTCGGCATCGACGAAGGCGCACTGGCTGTCGTCCAGGCCGTTGAGCCGCACGTTGGCGCGCGCCATCTCCAGCGCCGGGCCGGACGAATCCACGCTGGTGACCTGGGTGGCGCCGCCTTTCAGGCCAGCGACGGTGAAGCCGCCGGTGTAGCAATAGCAGTTGAGTACCCGCTGCGCGCCGAAGTGCGCCACCAGCTCGGCAAAGCGCGCGCGGTTGTCGCGCTGGTCGAGGTAGAAGCCGGTCTTGTGGCCCAGCGCCACGTCCAGCTGCAGCCGCCAGTCGTGCTCGTGGATCACCAGGCTGCTGTTGTCGTCGGCCTCGCCGGCGGGCGTGCGGCGCAGCCAGCCGCTGGCATGCGGCAGGCCTTCCAGCTCGCGCACGCTGGCGTCGGAGCGCTCGTAGAGCCGGCTGCAGCCGGTGATCTGCAGCAGCAGCTCGGCGATCACCGGCTTCCAGCGTTCGGCGCCGGTGGCCAGGAACTGCGCGCTCAGCGTGTTGCCGTACTGGTCGACCACCAGGCCAGGCAGGCCATCGGCCTCGCCGTGTACCAGGCGGCGGCCGTCGCTGGCGATGGGCAGGCAGTCGCGCAGCGCGATGGCGGTGCGCAGGCGGCGCTCGAAGAAGGCGCGGTCGATGCGCTCATGCTCGTCGAAGCTCCAGGCCCGCAGGCGGATCGTGGATTCGGGGCTGTAGGCGGCCCACGCGAGGAACTTGCCTTCGTCGGACTCCACGCGCACCGTCTCGCCCGCATCGGCCTTGCCGCTGACGACGCTGCCGGCAAACACCCAGGGATGGCGCCGCAGCAGCGAGCGCTCGCGGCCTTCGCGCAGCTTGATCTTTTTCATGCGGCGATTGTCGCCGCCGCCGTCAGCCGCGCGGCGTGGCGGGCGTGGCCTGCTGGCTTACCGGCACCGTCGCGGCGGGGGCGGCCTGCTGGTTCTTCACCGTGACGGTGGGCGCGGCCACCGGCGCGGCGGCGGACTGGGGTGCCTCCACCGCGCGGTACAGCCCGGTGAGCGCAATGCCCAGCACCAGGGTACCCACCGCGGCAACGGCACAGGAGATGGGATCGGTCTTGGAGTTCACGTCTTGCTTGTCCTGCACTGCTTCAGGCCGGCAGTGTCGGCGCAGGGGCTGTGCGTTGGCATCGCCCAAAAGAGCCACCCTGGGCGGATCAGCCGCTTCGCTTGCGGGCCCGGGGATGGGCGGCATCGTAGACCTGGGCCAGATGCTGGAAATCGAGCCGCGTGTAAACCTGTGTGGTGGCGATGCTGGCGTGCCCCAGCAGCTCCTGCACCGCGCGCAGGTCGCCGCTGGACTGCAGCAGGTGCGAGGCGAAGCTGTGCCGCAGCATGTGCGGATGCACATGCACCGGCAGTCCGGCCTGCAGCGCGATGGCCTTCAACCGCGAGCGCACCTGGCTGGCGGTGATGCGGGTGCCGCGGCGGCTCACCAGCAGCGCCGGCTCGTCGGGCTTGGCCAGCGTGCCGCGCAGCGCCAGCCAGGCCGCCAGCGCGGTGCGCGCGGCGCCGCCCACCGGCACGCTGCGCCGCTTGCTGCCCTTGCCCAGCACATGGGCAGTGGCCTCGTCGGCCGGCTCGGCGTCGATCCAGCCGGCGGCCTGCGGGCTGCCGCGCACGTCCAGCGCCACCAGCTCGCCCACACGCAGGCCACAGCCGTACAGCAGCTCCACGATGCAATGGTCCCGCGCGCGCAGCGCGGGGTCGGCGTCGGTGGGCTGGTGGTCGGCCAGCGCCACCGCATGGTCCACCGACAAGGCCTTGGGCAGCGGCCGGCCGGCCTTGGGCGCCCGCACGCCTACCACCGGGTTGTGCGTCACGCGGCCGTTGTCGCCCCACCAGCGGTACAGGCCGCGCCAGGCGGCCAGCACGATGGCGATGCTGCGTGGCGCCAGGCCCTGGCCGTGCAGCTGCGCGGCCCAGCGGCGCACATGGTGGCTCTGCACCTGCAGCAGCTCGATCGGATGGGCCTGCGCGGCGCGCACCAGCCGGCGCAGCGCCTCGGTGTAGAGAACCAGCGTGCGCGGCGCCAGGCGCCGCTCCACTTCCAGGTGCTGCAGCCAGGCCCGCAGGTCGTCGGGCAGCGGCTCGGGCTGCGCCGCGGGCTGGGTCATCCTTGGGGCAGCAGGCGCGCCAGCGCGCCGCCGGCCAGTTCGCTGATGCGGATGAGGAACTCGGTGCCCATGTCGGCGCTGTAGCGCGTGGGGTCGGGCGAGCCCAGCACCACCAGGCCGAAGGCCACGTCGCCGCGGCGCAGCGGCACCAGGGCGATCGACATCACCGTGCCGGGGTCGTCCAGCCAGCGCACCGGCTCGAAGCCGGAATTCACGCCGCAGTAGGGCAGCGTCAGGCTGTTGGCGAAGCTGCGGGCGTCGTCGCTCACGCCCTGCGCGAAGGGGAGGTCCGCATAGCGCTCGTCCACGCCCCACACGCGCACGCCGGCCTGCGGAATCAGGAACTGGTGCTTGAGCTGGGACACCAGCACCGCGGGCAGCTCGGCCGGATCGGCGGTGTCCATCAGCGCGCGCGTCCAGCGGTGCAGGCGGTCGGCAATGGCCACGTTGTCCTGGCCGTTGCGGATCATCTCGACGATCTTGTGTTCCAGGCCCTTGATGCGGTCGCGCAGCATTTCCATCTGCCGCTCCTGCAGCGAGACGGCCCGCTGGCCGTGCGGGCTGGTGAGCTGGATGCTGGCCAGCAGCTCGGCGTTGCGCTCGAAGAAGCCGGGCGTGTTGGCCAGGTAGTTGGCGATGTCGGTCTCGGTGATGCCCGACGTGCCCAATGGATTGCTCACAGTTCGATTTCCCCTTCGAAAACAGTCTCGGCCGGGCCGGTCATCAGCACCGGATGGCCGGGGCCGGCCCATTCGATGGTGAGGGTGCCACCCCGGGCTTCCACGTCCACGCGGCCGTCGAGCCAGCCCAGCAGGATGCCCGAGACCACGGCGGCGCAGGCGCCGGTGCCGCAGGCCAGCGTCTCGCCGGCGCCGCGCTCGTACACGCGCAGCCGGATGCGGCCGCGGTCCACCACCTGCATGAAGCCGGCGTTCACCCGCTGCGGAAACCGCAGGTGGTGCTCGATCAGCGGACCTTGCGTGAGCACCGGCGCGCTGTCGACGTTGGCCACGCGCTGCACCGCATGCGGGTTGCCCATGGACACCATGTGCAGCTCCACCGGATGGCCCTGCACCTCCACCGGCCACAGCAGGCCGTGGCCTTCGGCGCGCGGCGTGAGGCCGGTGGAATCGAAGGGCACTTCCAGCAGGTCGAACACCGGCTCGCCCATGTCGACCGTGACGCGGCCGTCGTCCTGCAAATGCAGCTCGATCACGCGGTTCATCGTCTCCACGCGCACGCTGCGGCGGTCGGTCAGGCCGTGCTCGTGCACGTAGCGCACGAAGCAGCGCGCGCCGTTGCCGCAGTGCTCCACCTCGTCGCCGGTGTTGTTGAAGATGCGGTAGCGGAAATCGATGCCCGGCGTGCCGCTGCGCTCCACCACCAGGATCTGGTCGGCACCCACGCCGAAGCGGCGGTCGCCGAGCGCGCGCGCCTGTTCGGGCTGCAGGTCGACGGGCGCGGCGGTGCCGTCGAGCACGACGAAGTCGTTGCCCGCGCCCTGCATCTTGGTGAACTTCAGTCGCATCGGTCGATTATCGGTACAGCTTCGGCTCGCCCTCGGGCCGGGTCTTGAAGCGCTTGTGCACCCACAGGTACTGCGCCGGATTGCGCCGCACTTCCTGCTCGATCCAGCGGTTCATGCGGGCCACGTCGGCCACCGGGTCGTCGGTCGGGAAGTCGGTCCAAGGCGGCAGGAAGCGCACGCGGTAGCCCTGGCCGCCGGGCAGCATCTCGGCCACCACCGGCTGCACCACCATGTCCAGCGCCCGCGCCAGCTTGGAAGGCGCCAGCAGCGTGGCCGCCGGCACGCCGAAGAACGGCACGAAGGCGGCCTCGCGGCGGCCGAAGTCCATGTCCGGCAGGTTGAAGAACATGAAGCCGCGCTGGCGGATGGCGCGCATCAGCGGCAGCAGGCCTTCCTTGCGCGAGAAGATGTCGCCCTGGCCGAAGCGCACCCGGCCGCGGCGCATGGCGGCGTCGAACACCGCGTTGCTCTGCGCCTGGTAGATGGAGCCCACCAGCCGGCTCTGGAACAGCTGGGTGGCCGAGCCCGCCACGTCCAGCCCCATGAAGTGCGGCACCAGCCACATCACCGGGCGGCCCGCGGTCTCGGCCAGCTTCACGTCGCCTTCCACATGGATGAGCCGGCGCAGCCGCTGTGGCGAGGCCCACCACAGCAGGCCGCGCTCCAGCAGGCTGCGGCCCAGCCAGCGGAAGTGCTCGCGCACCAGCGCATCCTGCTCGGCCGCGCTCTTCTCGGGAAAGCACAGCGCCACGTTGCGGCGCGCGATTCGGCGGCGCGAGCCGGCCAGCGCATGCAGCAGGCGGCCGGTCTGGGCGCCGATGAAGGCCTGCAGGCCCAGCGGCAGCAGGTGCAGCAGCCACAGCAAGGCCAGCGTCAAGCGGGCGGAGAGATGGCTCATGTGGGCAGCGAGTCGCGTGGCGTGCGGTAGCGGTGGTAGCCCCAGAGGTACTGCGACGGGGATTGGCGGATCAGGCGTTCCATTTCTCGGTTGACGAAGGCGGCGCAGGCGAGCTGCAGCGCCTCATCGTCCGCGGCCTGGGCGGGCATGGGCTCGGCAGGCGCGCTCACATGCAGCACCCAGCCCTGCGCGCCGGGCAGGCGCTCGGCCCACATCAGCAGCAGCGTGGCACCGGTCTGCAGCAGCAGCCGGGTGGCCAGCGTCATGGTGTAGGCGGGCTTGCCGAAGAACGGCGCCCACACGCCCATGCCTTCGGGCGGTACCTGGTCGGGCAGCAGGCCGATGGTGTCGCCCTTGCGCAGCGCCCGCATCATCTGCCGCACGCCGGCCAGCGAGGCCGGCGCGGTGGCCAGGCCGGGGCGGGCGCGCGCGGTTTCCTCCAGCTCGCGCAGCCAGGGCTGGCGGGCCGGGCGGTACAGCGCAGTCATCGGCCGGCGCGCGCCGAAGCGCTCGGCATAGGCCTGGGCGCACACCTCGAAGCTGCCCATGTGCGGCGTCAGCAGCACCAGGCCGCGGGCGGCCTGCAGCGCCTCGTCGATCAGCTCGGCGCCCTGCCAGCGGCACCAGCGCTCGATGGGCTGCGCAGCCGGGCCCAGCCACAGCCAGGGCAGCTCGGCCGCCAGCCGGCCGGCCTGGCCGATGGCGGCACGCTGCTGCGCGCGGGTGAGGCCGGCCAGATCGGCGTTCTCGCGGCAGCGCCGCCGGTAGGAGGACGAGCCCGCCCAGGCCAGCCAGCCCAGCAAGGAGCCCGCCCCGTGGAGAAGGCGCAAGGGCCGCCTCGATATCCAGCGAATGAAAGAAAGCATGGTTCCTATAATTGGCGCATCGCCGAGTTACTGAACAACTTGCGGGGCGATGCGCCAGGGCCGAAACAGCCCGGGCGCCGGGTTCCAGGCTTTCAGGCCGGGGCTCAACAAATGCTGCTAAAGCGTTCGCCGCTCTCCAGAGTTTCCTGGCCGGCAACGCGCAGGAACCAACCAACTCACGGAGTTTAAGCAAGTGGCGAACGACTTTCTCTTCACCTCGGAGTCCGTCTCCGAGGGCCATCCCGACAAGGTGGCCGACCAGATTTCCGATGCGATCCTGGACGCGATCTTCACCCAGGACCCGCGCAGCCGCGTGGCCGCCGAGACCCTGACCAACACCGGCCTGGTGGTGCTGGCGGGCGAGATCACCACCAACGCGCACGTGGACTACATCCAGGTGGCGCGCGACACCATCAAGCGCATCGGCTACGACAACACCGAGTACGGCATCGACTACAAGGGCTGCGCGGTGCTGGTGGCCTACGACAAGCAGAGCAACGACATCGCCCAGGGCGTGGACCATGCCAGCGACGACCACCTGAACACCGGCGCCGGCGACCAGGGCCTGATGTTCGGCTACGCCTGCGACGAGACGCCCGAGCTGATGCCCGCGCCGATCTATTACGCCCACCGGCTGGTGGAGCGCCAGGCCCAGCTGCGCAAGGACGGCCGCCTGCCCTTCCTGCGCCCCGACGCCAAGAGCCAGGTGACGATGCGCTACGTCGACGGCAAGCCGCACAGCATCGACACCGTCGTGCTGAGCACCCAGCACAGCCCCGACCAGAGCGAGACGCAGAGCAAGATGAAGGCGTCGTTCACCGAGGCGGTGATCGAGGAGATCATCAAGCCGGTGCTGCCCAAGGAGTGGCTGCAGGACACCAAGTACCTGATCAATCCGACCGGCCGCTTCGTCATCGGCGGCCCGCAGGGCGACTGCGGCCTGACCGGCCGCAAGATCATCGTCGACACCTACGGCGGCGCCTGCCCGCACGGCGGTGGCGCCTTCTCGGGCAAGGACCCGACCAAGGTGGACCGCTCGGCCGCCTATGCCGCGCGCTACGTGGCCAAGAACATCGTGGCCGCCGGCCTGGCGCGCCAGTGCCAGATCCAGGTGGCCTACGCCATCGGCGTGGCCCGCCCGATGAACGTGACCGTCTACACCGAAGGCACCGGCGTCATCCCCGACGACCAGATCGCCGCGCTGGTGCAGGAGCACTTCGACCTGCGGCCCAAGGGCATCATCCAGATGCTGGACCTGCTGCGGCCGATCTACACCAAGACGGCGGCCTACGGCCACTTCGGCCGCGAGGAGCCCGAGTTCACCTGGGAGCGCACGGACAAGGCCGCTGCCCTGCGCGCAGCGGCAGGTCGATAGCCCTTCGGCGCTGCCGCGCCTGACCCCGCCAGAATCGACGGCACCGCTCACCCCGGTGCCGTTTTTCATGGCGCCCCCCGTCGCCCATGGCCACCAAGCCCGTCACCCTCGACCACCTGCGGCGCCACGCCGTTGCCCGCACGCTGTTCACGCCCACGACGCTGCCCGCGGCCATCCGGCAGCTGGGCTTCGTGCAGGCCGATCCGATCCGCGCGCCTGCCCGCGCGCAGGACCTGACGCTGCGCCACCGCGTGCGCGACTACCGCGCCGGCGACCTGGAACGGCGCTACCCGCGCCTGCCCATCGAGGAAGACGCGCTGGTGAACTACGGCTTCCTGCCGCGCGAGCACCTGGCGCTGATGCATCCGCGCACCGCCAGGCGAGTGTGGGACGGCACGCAGCAGCGGCGCGCCGCCAGCGTGCTGGCCTTCATCCGCGAGCACGGCCCCAGCCATCCGCGCGAGGTGCAGGCCGCCTTCGAGCATGGCCGCACCACCAATGCCTGGGGCGGGCAGTCCAACGAGATCACCCACCTGCTGGACGGCATGCACTACCGCGGCCTGCTGCGCGTGGCGCGGCGCGATGCCGGCGTGCGGGTGTATGCGGTCGCGGCCCATGCCGACGATGGCCGCTCGCCCGCCGAACGCGCGGCGGCGCTGCTGGCCCTGGTGCTGGACAAGTACGCACCGCTGCCGGCGCGCACGCTCGGGCAGCTCGTCAGCCACCTGGGCTACGGCGCGCCGCAGCTGGGGGCCGAGCTGCGCGCCGCGCTGGCCCATGCCCGCGCGAGCCTGCCCAGCGCCACTGTCGACGGCGTGAAGTGGCTGTGGCCCGACGGCGAGCGACCGCAAAGCGCCCGCCATGAGCCGGCCGACCAGGTGCGGCTGCTGGCGCCCTTCGACCCCATCGTCTGGGACCGATTGCGCTTCGAGCTGCTGTGGGGCTGGGCCTACCGCTTCGAGGCCTACACCCCGGCGCCGCGGCGCCAATGGGGCTACTACGCGCTGCCGCTGCTGTGGCGCGACCGGGTGATCGGCTGGGCCAATGTGTCGGTGCGGCAGGGGGTGCTGGTGCCTTCGTTCGGCTATGTGGAGAGCGCACCAAAAGACAGCGGATTCGCCGCCGCGCTGGACGAAGAACTGCAGCGCATGCACCACTTTCTGGCACGCGAGGCGCAGACCTGATCGCGCGCGGCGGCTTCCTACAAAGCAGGAACCTGCGCGCCGATGGGCCGCCAGCCGGCCCGGCGTTGCAATGCGTTGCCGCGCCGGCCCGTCGTCGACGCGCCCTCCCGCTCTTTCGCGTCACCGCTCCACCATCATGACCACCGCCACCAGGAAACGACCCGCGCCCTCCCACATCGAAGTCGCGGAACCGGCCAAGCCCAGGCGCCAGCGCGCCACCGGCCCGGGTGCCGCGCCGCCGCCCTCGCGCCGGTTCAAGATCGACTGCACGCTGGGCTACCAGCTGCAGCAGCCCACCAGCTTCCTGTTCCAGATCCATGCGCAGCACGGGCGCGACCAGCAGGTGCTGGCCGAGGCGCTGACGCTGGATCCGATGATCGACAGCCATGTGTACCCCGATCCGCTGGAGCACCACCGCTTCCTGCGGCTGCAGGCGCCGGCCGGCAACTTCACGGTGCACTATGCGGCCACGGTGCAGGTGGCGCCTCGGGTATGGAACACCAGCGCGCCCGAGGTGCCGGTGAACGAGCTGCCCGACTGCGTGCTCCACCACCTGATGGCCACCCGCTACTGCGAAAGCGACCTGCTGGGCAATGCGGCCTTCAAGATGTTCGGCCAGCATCCGCCGGGCTACCAGCGCGTGCAGGCGATCTCCGACTGGATCCACGACAACATCGACTACAGGCCCGGCTCCTCCACCGCCACCACCACGGCGGCCGACGTCTTCCGCAGCCGGGCGGGCGTGTGCCGCGACTTCGCGCACCTGGGCGTCACCTTCTGCCGCGCGCTGAACATCCCGGCGCGGCTGGTGGTGGGCTACGCCAAGTTCGAGGAGCCGCCGCCCGACTTCCACGCGGTGTTCGAGGCCTACCTCGGCGGCGAGTGGATGATGTTCGACCCGACGCGCATGTCGCCGGTGGAGGACCTGGTGCGCATCGCCGCCGGCCGCGACGCCAAGGACGTGGCGTTCTCGACCATCTTCGGCCCGGTTCAGATGCTGAACATGGCGCCGCTCATCGAAGAGGATCGGGCACCCGGCGCCGGCTGACGCCGTCGCACCCTCCAACATCCTGCGTCAGCCGAGCGGGCGCTGTTTCAGCGCCAGGCCTGCACCCAGGGCGAGCGCAGCGGCGGAGAGCACGAAGCCGCGCGCCAGGCCGCCCGGGCCGTCCGCCACCCAGCCGGTGATGCTGGGCCCGACGATCTGCCCGGCCGCGAATACGATGGTGAAGGCGCTGATGCCCGCCGGCCAGGCCGCCGGCGGCAGGTTGTGGCGCACGAAGGCGGTGGTGGCCGCCACCACCGACAGGAACACCGCCCCGAACAGCGCGCCTGAGGCGAACACCGCCACCGGATGCGCGCTGACCACCGGCAGCAGCGTGGCCGCCGCCAGCAGCCCATTGAGCAGCGCCAGCGGCTGGCCGCCGCGCCAGCGCTGCAGCAGCCCGGCCCACAGCCACGACGAGGCCACCACGCCCAGCCCCAGCAGCACGTAGAAGGCCACGATCAGCCGCGGCGCCAGCCCCTGCTCGCGCAGCAGCGTGACCACGAAGGTCATGTAGCCGATGTAGCCCAGCCCGAACATGAGGTAGCCAGCCAGCAGCCAGCCGAATGCGGCCCAGCGCACCCGCTGCCCCCCACCCGCCGCCGATGGATGCGCCGCCAGCGTGCCGGTGGTGGCGGCGGTGATGGCGGTGCACAGCGCGGCCAGGGCGCCCAGCGCCAGCCAGGCGTGCTGCCACGCATGCGCCGCCGCGCCGCCCGCCAGCGGCGGCACCACCAGCGCGGACAGCACGATGCCCAGGCCGGTGCCGCCGTAGTACAGCCCCAGCACCAGGCCGGGCCGCGTGGCGCGCTGCGCCAGCCGTGCGGCCAGCAAGCCGCCTGCGACGAACGTGGCGGCGCTGGCCAGCCCGGTCAGGAAGCGCAGCATGAACAGCAGGCCGTCGCCCGCCACCAACCCATGCAGTGCCAGCGCCAGCGCGGCGCCCGCGCCGCCGGCCAGAAGCACATGCCGCGCGTCCCAGCGCGCCAGCGCGCGCGGCAGCAGCAGCGCGCCGGCCAGGTAGCCGGCGGCGTTCACCGTGTTCATCGCGCCGGCGGTGAAGTAGCTCCACCCCAGGTCGGCCCGCATCGGCGGCAGCAGCAGCGCGTAGGAGAAGCGCGCCAGGCCGAGCGACACCGCCGCCGCCAGGGCCAGCGAGATGGCGATGCCCAGCCGCGCCGGCTGCGGCGCATCGGCGGCCGGCGCCGGGCTTGGCCGCGCGGTGCTCACCCGCGCCGGCCCTGCAGCAGCCGCTCCGCCACCTCGGCGAAGCCGGCGCCGCGCTCGCCAGCCGTGAGATACGCCGGCCAGGTGTGCAGCTCGGCCGCGAAGCGCAGCAGGTTGGCCACGCCCACGCTGAGCGCGAAGCGGCCGAACATGGCCTGGTCGTTGGTGGAGTCGCCCACGTAGATCCAGCGGTCCGCTTCGGGCGCCAGCGCGCGGCCGAACAGCGTGCGCAGCATCCACTGCGCACCGCTCCACTTGTCGTGCGCGCCGTACCAGCCATTGATGTGGATGGAGCTGACGCTGCAGTGCATGCCTTCGGCGTGCATCACCCGCACCACCTCGGCGATGGCCTCGGGCGGCAGGTGGCTGAACTCGCTGTGGTCCACGGCGATGTCGGTCACGCGGCCGGCGCTGTCGCGGGCCAACGTGGCGCCGGGCACCTCGCGCAACACGCGGGCGGCGGCGGCCTGCAGCCGCGGCGTGTTGGCGGCGCGGGTGGCCTCGTCCTGCGCGTAGACGGTGTGCCAGCCCTGGTCCTGGCGGATCAGCGCCACCGCGCCGTTCTCGGCGGCCACCGCGCGCAGCGGCCAGGTGGCGGCCAACTCGCGGCTCCAGCCCAGCGGCCTGCCGGTGATGGCGATGACGGGCATGCCGGCCGCGTCCAGCGCCTGCAGCGCGGCCAGCGCGGGCGGGTCGATGGCGCCCCCCTCGGTCAAGGTGTCGTCGATGTCGGTGAACACGCCCAGCACACCGGCCAGCGCGTCGGCCGGCGCGGCCGACCAGGGAAGTGAACTGCTTGCAACAGGCATCCGTGCAGTCTTGCACAGGCTGCCCGCGGCCAGCCTCCGTGCAAGCCCACCGGCCTTCGATCGCCTGCAGGAATTCCGCGGCTGATTACAATCCCCGCTTCCGAGGAGCGTTGCAAGGCACATCCAGTGCCCCAGGCTCGGACCCCGCCGCGGCAGGCCTGCCGCCCGCGGATTGCAACAGCGCTCACCCGCACGTGTCGTGTCCAGGGTGAGCCGGTTCCCACGCCTCCCTTGACCGCGATTCGGCGGGCCCGTTGACCTGGAGCCCCCAATGAACGCCGTTCTCAAGCCCACCCAAGACTTCGCCATCGCCGATCCGTCGCTTGCTGCCTGGGGCCGCAAGGAAATCCGGATCGCCGAGACCGAGATGCCCGGCCTGATGGCCATCCGCGAAGAATTCGCGAAGAGCCAGCCGCTGAAGGGCGCGCGCATCACCGGCTCGCTGCACATGACCATCCAGACCGCCGTGCTGGTGGAGACGCTGCAGGCCCTGGGCGCCCAGGTGCGCTGGGCCTCGTGCAACATCTTCTCGACCCAGGACCATGCCGCTGCCGCGCTGGTGGACACCGGCACGCCGGTGTTCGCGTACAAGGGCGAGTCGCTGAAGGACTACTGGGACTACACCCACCGCATCTTCGAGTTCGGCGCCAAGGGCACCGAGGGCGAAGGCCCGAACATGATCCTGGACGACGGCGGCGATGCCACGCTGCTGATGCACCTGGGCCAGAAGGCCGAGAAGGACCTGTCGGTGATCGCCAACCCGACGAGCGAGGAAGAGCGCGAGCTGTTCGCCGCCATCAAGGCCAAGATCGCCGAGGACGGCAGCTGGTACACCCGCAAGAGCGCGCAGATCATCGGCGTGACTGAAGAGACGACCACCGGCGTGCACCGCCTGAAGGAGATGAGCGCCAAGGGCACGCTGCTGTTCCGCGCCATCAACGTCAACGACTCGGTCACCAAGAGCAAGTTCGACAACCTGTACGGCTGCCGTGAATCGCTGGTGGACGGCATCAAGCGCGCGACCGACGTGATGATCGCCGGCAAGGTGGCCTGCGTGGCCGGCTACGGCGACGTGGGCAAGGGCTCGGCCCAGGCCCTGCGCGCGCTGAGCGCCCAGGTGTGGGTGACCGAGATCGACCCCATCAACGCGCTGCAGGCCGCGATGGAGGGCTACAAGGTGGTGACGATGGAATACGCCGCCGACAAGGCCGACATCTTCGTGACGACCACGGGCAACAAGGACGTCATCCGCCATGAGCACATGGCCGCGATGAAGGACCAGGCCATCGTCTGCAACATCGGCCACTTCGACAACGAGATCGACGTGGCGTCGCTCGAGCAGTACGAGTGGGAAGAGATCAAGCCGCAGGTCGACCACGTGATCTTCCCGGACGGCAAGCGGATCATCCTGCTGGCCAAGGGCCGCCTGGTGAACCTGGGCTGCGGCACCGGCCACCCCAGCTTCGTGATGAGCTCGTCCTTCGCCAACCAGACGATCGCGCAGATCGAGCTGTTCACCCGCCCCGACGCCTACCAGTCGGGCCAGGTCTACGTGCTGCCCAAGCACCTGGACGAGAAGGTGGCGCGGCTGCACCTGAAGAAGGTGGGCGCGATGCTGACGGAGCTGACGGACGAACAGGCGGCCTACATCGGCGTGAGCAAGCAGGGCCCGTACAAGCCGGACACCTACCGGTACTGATCGGCCCCTGACCTGCACGGCGTTCCGGAATGGCGTCAGAATGGCGCCATTCCGGATCCGGAGCTGCCATGAGCATTAACCTGTCGATCAAGGGCGTTCCCGACGCCTGGGCGCAGCGCCTGCGTGAGCGGGCCGCGCAGCACCATCGCTCGCTGCAAGGCGAGCTGATGGCGCTGCTGGGCGCCGCCGTGGGAGACGAGGCAACCCCGATGCCGGTGCAGTCGGCCCGGATGCCTTCCGCGCGGACGGCCGGCCTCGCCGCGCGGCCGCTGTCGGTGGCTGAGGCAGCGCAGCGGGCGCGGGGCCGTTTCGGCGCTGATCCCGTGGCCAGCGGCCGGTCGACCGACATCCTGCGCGCCTTGCGCGACGAAGCCGATGGCCGTTGAGCCTGCGCCGCGGGTATTGCTGGTGGCCGAACCACCGCCCGCCTACCTGGCTCAGCCGCCCGCCGTGGTGGACGCCAGCCTGATCTGCGCCTTGCTGTTCGACGAGCCCGAAGCCGAGCAGGCCCGTGCCGCGGCCGGCGGCTATGCCTTGCATGCGCCTTCGCTGATCGATTGGGAAGTGACCAGCGTCGCCGTCACCAAGATGCGCCGCGGCGCGGCGCCCGAAGCGGCCAGTGAGGCCTTGGGCGACCTGGCGCGGCTGGCACTGCAGCGTGCGGAGGTCGACTTCACCGTGGTGGCGGCACTCGCCACCCGTTATGCGCTGTCGGCCTACGACGCCGGCTACCTCGCCCTGGCCGATGCGCTGCGCTGCCCGCTGCTCACCTTCGACCGCCGGCTGGGCGAGGCGGCGCAACGCCACCTCGCCTCGCTCGACCGGGAAGCCAACGATGCACGCTGACCTGCTGATCGTTCAACTCGGCCTGGCGCCGACGCGTTCCGCGGCGCAGCGCTTGATCGAACGCGGGGCCGTTCGGGTGCAGGGGGCCCCCGGCCGCGTGCTGCGCAAGTCGGGCGAAGACCTGGCGCCGGGCAGCGTGCTGGAGGTGACCGACGACGCCGAGCTGCGCTGGGTGTCGCGCGGCGGACTCAAGCTGGAAGGCGCGCTGCAGCACACCGGGCTGGACCCGTCGGGCCGCGACTGCCTGGACGTGGGCCAGAGCACCGGCGGCTTCACCGACGTGCTGCTGTCACGCGGCGCGGCGCGCGTGGTGGGCATCGACGTGGGCCATGGCCAGCTGCATCCGCGGCTGCGCAGCGACCCGCGGGTGCAGGCGCTGGAAGGCGTCAACGCGCGGCACGTGGAGGCCTCGCTCGGCCGCTTCGGCCTCATCGTCGGCGACCTGTCGTTCATCTCGCTGACGCTGGTGCTGCCGGCCATTGCGCCGCTGCTGCAGCCCGGCGGCGGCGAGCTGCTGATGCTGGTCAAGCCGCAGTTCGAGCTGCAGCCCCAGCACATCGGCAAGGGCGGGCTGGTGAAGAGCGCCTCGTCGTACCCGGTGGTGGAACAGCGGCTGCGCGCCGCCTGCGAAGCCCAGGGCCTGCAGGTGGCCGACTACTTTGAAAGCCCGATCGCCGGCGGCGACGGCAACACCGAATTCTTCGTGCATGCACGAAGCACCTAGCGAGACACCGACCATGAACACCGTGCCGATCAGCTTCGAGTTCTTTCCCCCCAACACGCCGGTGGGCGACGACAAGCTCAAGACCGTGGTGCAGGACCTGGGCGCGCTGAAGCCCGAGTTCTTCAGCGTGACCTACGGCGCCGGCGGCGCCACGCGCGACAAGACGCTGGCCACCGTGAGCGCCATCGCGGCCGCGGGCTTCGAAGCCGCGCCGCACCTGTCCTGCGTGGGTTCCACCCGCGAAGGCATTGCGCAGATCCTGGCCACCTACCGCGCGCAGAACATCCGCCGCATCGTGGCGCTGCGCGGCGACCTGCCCAGCGGCACCGCCACCGCGGGCGAGTTCCGCTATGCCTCGGAGCTGGTGCGCTTCATCCGCGAGACGCAAGGGCCCGACTGGGAGATCGAGGTGGCGGCCTACCCCGAATACCACCCCGAGCAGCGCTATGCCGCGCGCGACCTGCAGCACTACGCCGACAAGGTCAAGGCCGGGGCCAGTGCGTCCATCACGCAGTTCTTCTTCAACCCCGACGCCTACTTCCACTTCAGGAGCAGACGCGCAAGCTGGGCGCCGAGGTGCCGGTGGTGCCGGGCATCATGCCCTTCCACAACTTCGCGAAGATCGCGCAGTTCGCGCAGCGCGACGGCATCGAGATCCCGCGCTGGGTGGCGATGAAGATGGAAGGCTTCATGGACGACGCAGCCTCGATCCGCGCCTTCGGCCTGGACGTGATCACCGCGCTGTGCGAGCGGCTGATCGCCGGCGGAGCGCCGGGCATCCACTTCTACACGATGAACCAGAGCGCGCTGACCCTGGAGCTGTGCAGGCGGCTCAGACTTGGCGCCTGAAGCGGCCGGCCAGCGCCACCGCGCCCAGGCCGGCCAGCATCAGCGCCCAGGTGCCCGGCTCGGGCACCGCGCTGACCGACACGGCCCCCAGCGCCACCGCGGCGCTGCCGCGCGAGCTGTTGTCGCCGAAGAACACGACATTGGCCATGTTGTACGGCGAGCCCCCGGCTGCGTAGTTCTGCAGCGTGCCGCTGAACAGCGCCTGGCCACCGGCGCTGAGGCTGTAGCCGCCGCCCTGCACCACCAGGCGGTAGTCGGTCATCGCGGCCGTGGTGTCGAAAGCGGCACCGGCGCCCTGCACGAAGCGGTCCGGGTCGGCCGCATCGAAGCTCGGAACCCACACCCGGTTGTCCCAGAACGAAAGCTCCACCGACTGCGCCGGGTTGCTGCCCACCAGCAGCAGCGAAAAGCCGGCGCGGTTGGCGCTGGCGTGGCTTTCGGACAGCAGCTTCAGCGAGAAGTCGACCGCATAGCCGCTGGTGGCGTCCAGCGCCACCGGGCTGACGCGCGCGTTGCCGAAGGCCACGACGCCCGCGCCGGTGGAGTCGATCGTGAGCACGCCGCCGGCCACCGACTGGCTGCCCGCCACCGCACCTGCGGTGCTGCTGGTGAACCAACCCTGCGCGCTGGGCAGCGTACCGGCGGCCGCGTCGTACAGCACCACGGCGCGCGCGGCCGGCGTGGCGGCCAGCAGGGTCAGGGCCAACAGGGTGGCCGCGGTCGGGATCGGCAGCTTCATCGCATCACTCCTGCATCGGGTTCAGGCGCCGTCGGCGTCCACATCGGTGACCACGCCGTCCTCGTTCAGCATGGCGTCCAGCGGCACGTCGTGCGGCTCGGGCGTCAGCCAGGGCAGGTAGCCGTGGGCATAGCCTACGCCCACGGTGTACGGCTTGGGCTCGATCGCGGCCAGCGTGCGGTCGTAGAAGCCGCCGCCATAACCCAGCCGCAGGCCCTTGGGGCCGTAGCCCACGCAGGGCACCAGCAGCATCTGCGGCTGGAACTGCTCGGTGTCCTTGGGCTTCGGGATGCCGAAGGCGTCTTCCTCCATCGGGCAGCCGGGGTACCAGACATGGAAGCGCAGCTGCTTGGTCTCGCGGTCGATCACCGGCAGGCCGATGCGGCGCTCGGGGGCGCCCTCGGTCCAGCGGAACAGCGCCGGCAGTGCATCGAACTCGCCCTTGATGGGCCAGTAGGCGCCGATCGTCTGCTCCTTGCGGCCCACCAGCCACACCCGCAGCACCTGCTGCAGGTGCATCGCACGCTCATGCCGGTCGATCATCGACAGCCGCTCTGCCTGCAACTGTCGGCGCAGCAGCTTCTTGTCACGGGGCGGGTCGAGGCTGAAGTCGGACGGCTGCATGGCGGCGTGCTCTGGCGGCGGTGGAAATGCGCGATTGTGGCCGCGCCCGGCGCCTAGACTCGGCCCATGCGCAGCACCGCCCCGCTCGACCCCTTCGTCGCCCATTGCGTGGAGCTGATGGCTCCCCTGGGCAGCGTGCGCAGCAAGCGCATGTTCGGCGGCCATGGGCTGTATCTGGACGAGCACTTCATCGCCATCCTCACCCACGAGCGGCTGTACCTGAAGACGGATGCCGACACGCAGCCGCGGTTCGAGGCCGCGGGCTGCGAGCCCTTCGTGTACGACGGGGGCGGCAAGCGGGTGCAGATGGGCTTCTGGACGGTGCCGCCCGAGGCGCTGGAATCACCGGCGCTGATGACGCCCTGGGCCCGCCTGGCGCTGCAGGCGGCGCTGGCCAAGGCGAAGGCGCGGGCGGGCGCGCCGCCCCGGCCCCGCACCCGCTGATGCCTCAGCCGGCGCAGGTGGCCGCCGGCGCGCCCCACTGCAGCGAGCGGCGCACACCTTCCAGCGTGCCGCCGGCCCGCTGCCAGGCGCTGCGACCGGGCACGCTGCGCGGTGCCGGCGCTTCCAGCAGCTGGAACGCCGCGTGGCCGCGACCCTCCACCACCGCTTCCATGCCTGCACCCAGTGCAAAGCCTTGACCCGGCTGCAGCCACACGTCGCCGCCGGCATCCTCCGGCGCGTCGGTCAGCGTGAGCCACAGCTGGCCTTGTGTCACCGCGATCCAGCGGGCGTGGCTGGCGGCCGGGATCCGGCGTGCGGTGCCCGCGGGCAGGGCCACCGTCCAAGCGGCAGCAGCTTGCTGAAAGCTCATCAATTGAGTGCTCATGACATACTCCGGTGGAGGTGGAATGAAGGTAATTCTGGTAGCTGGAGCACCGGAAGTCGAATGATGAGTTGCGGGGTGATTGATGCGCTTCGGTCATGAATAGAGTGCGCCAGCGGCCGCTCGGCGTGGGGCCGCTGCGGGCTTTCGAGGCGGTGGCCCGCCGGCTGAGCTTCAGCGGCGCGGCCGACGAGCTGCACCTCACACAATCCGCCATCAGCCGGCAGATTCGCGCGCTGGAGGAAGAGCTGGGCGCGGTGCTCTTCCTGCGCGGCACGCGGCATGTGGAGCTCACCGGCACCGGCGCGACGCTGCTGCGCACGGTGGCGCCGCTGCTGGACCGGCTGGACGCGACGGTGCGGCAGATCCGCGTCACCACCGGCCGGCGGCATGTGAGCGTCACCACCTTCGCCTCCTTCGCCTCGCTGTGGCTGATACCGCGGCTGCACTCCTTCCAGCGCCTGCATCCGGACATCGACATCCGCATCTCCGCCTCCGACGTGGTGATGGAGATGGACGACCCCGAGCTGGACATCGCCCTGCGCTACTGCCACCCCAAGGATGCGCCGCCCGGCGCCACCAAGCTGTTCGGCGAGGTGCTGACGCCGGTGGTGGGCCATTCGCTGGCGGAGCAGGCCCAGCGCGGCTTGGCGCCGCCGCTGCGCGAGCCGGCCGACCTGGCCCGCCACACGCTGCTGGAGGAGGACGATCCCCGTCCCAGCGCCGAATTCCTCACCTGGCGCTACTGGCTGGCCCGCCGCGGCCTGCCCAACCAGGAACCGCTGCGCTGGCTGTACCTCAACTACACGCACCAGCAGATCCAGGCTGCCCTGGCGGGCCAGGGCGTCGCGCTGGCCCGGCTGGCGCTGGTGCAGGAATCGCTGCAGCGCGGAGAGCTGGTGGAGCCCTTCGGGGAAGCCGGCCGCGAGCGATCGCCCTTCACCTACTGGCTGGCGCACAGCCAGGCGGCCAAGCAGCGCCCGGAGCTCCGGCCCTTCATAGACTGGGTGATCGAGCAGGCGCGCGAGACGCGCCGGGCGGTGGGCGAGCCGGACTGAGCCGCCTTCGCGGCGGTGCTGCGTCAACCGGTGCCGCAACCGCTGCGCTACATTCAAATGCAACTGCCGCCATCCCGTGTCCGGGGTGTCTGCACCCGCCTTCCAGCCCTGACGCCGCCCACCGCCGCGCCATCCCATCACCGCCCGCCCATGCCCAAGCCCCGCCTTCTCGCCGCCCTCACCGGCCTGGCCACCGCCCTGTTGTTGACCGCGTGCGCCCCGGTGGTGCAGGCCCAGGGCGCCGACGGCCTGGTGCTGGAAGCGCGGGAAGCCGCCCGCAAGCGCGACCGCGTGCGCCTGCAGGCGCTGCGCGACGCCGCCCAGTCCACCCGCCATCCGCTGGCATCCTGGGTGGACTACTGGGAGATGGGCAGCCGCCTGGTGGAGCTGCAGCAGGCCGACCTGGACGCCTTCTATGCCCGCTGGCCCGGCAGCTACGTGGAAGACCGGCTGCGCAACGACTGGCTGCTGGAGCTGGGCCGCCGGCGCGACTGGGCCAACCTGTCGCGCGACTTCCCGCGCTTCCGCATGAACGACGACCGCCAGGTGACCTGCTACGCGCTGCTGGCCGCCCACCTGCAGGGCCAGCCGGTGCGCGACGCCGCCCTGCCCGCCTGGCGCGCCCAGCGCGACATGGACGACGGCTGCGCGCTGATGGCCAGCACGCTGTTCGAGGCCAAGGTGTTCACCAAGGAAGACGTGTGGACCCGCATCCGCGATGCGGCGGAATACAACAAGCCCGCCGCCGCCCGCTCGGCCGCCGCGCTGCTGGGCCTGCAGACGGCCACCGCCATCGCCGAGGCCTTCTCCTCGCCCGCCAAGCCGCTGGGCCGCAAGTCGGTGGTGATGGGCCATGACACCGCCGAGGTGACCGCCGTGGCCCTGGTGCGCATGGCCGCCGACGATCCCGACAACGCCGTGGCGATGCTGCGCGCCCGTTGGGGCCGGCTGCTGCCGCAGGGCCAGGCCGGATGGGTGTGGTCGCAGGTGGGCCGCAACTATGCGCAGCGCCTGCAGCCCGATGCCGTCACCGCATTTGCCGAAGCCTTCGGCCAGCGCGAGCAGAAGCCCCGCGCCGGCGACTCGCAGTGGACCAACGAGACCCTGTCCTGGGCGGTTCGCGCCGCCATCCGATACCCGGCCGCCGAGCGCTGGGCGATGGCCGCCCAGGCGGTGGACGAGATGGGCGTGGAGGAACAGGCCGACGCCAGCTGGCAGTACTGGAAGGCGCGCGCGCTGAAGGCCACCGCGGTGGAGGGCCCGCGCGGCGACAACCAGCGCCGCGAGGCCGAGCAGATCCTGCAGGCCATCGCCTCGCCGCTGACCTTCTACGGCCAGCTGGCCACCGAGGACCTGGGTCGCACGCTGGCGCTGCCGCCGGCGCCCGCGCCGCTCAGCGCCGACGAGAAGGCCGCCGCCCGCAACCATCCCGGCCTGCAGCGCGCGCTGCAGCTCATCGGCCTGGGCCTGCGCGGCGAAGGCGTGCGCGAATGGAACTTCAGCCTGCGCGGCATGAGCGACCGCGAGCTGCTGGCCGCCGCCCAGTGGGCCTGCGAGCGCGAGGTGTGGGACCGCTGCATCAACACCAGCGACCGCACCCGCAACGAGATCGACCTCGACCAGCGCTATCCCACGCCGCTGCGGCAGAACGTGCTGGCCGCGGCCAATGCCATCGGCCTGGACCCGGGCTACGTCTATGGCCTGATCCGCCAGGAGTCGCGCTTCATCATGGATGCGCGCTCCCATGTGGGCGCCTCCGGCCTGATGCAGATCATGCCGGCCACCGCCCGCTGGACGGCCAAGAAGATCGGCCTGGACTACAGCCAGGACATGATCACCGACCGCGACACCAACCTGAAGCTGGGCACCGCCTACCTCAAGCTGGTGCTGGACGACTTCGGCGGCTCGCAGGCCATGGCCGCGGCGGCCTACAACGCAGGCCCCGGCCGCCCGCGCCGCTGGCGCGAAGGCGCCACCAGCGAGGCCGCGGCCTGGGCCGAGAACATCCCGTTCAACGAGACGCGCGACTACGTGAAGAAGGTGCTGTCCAACGCCACCGTCTACAGCGCGCTGATCACGGGCAAGCCGCCCGCGCTGAAGCCGCGCCTGGGCGGGCCCATCGGCCCGCGCACCGGCGGCAGCGGCGACCGCGACCTGCCCTGAGCCGCGCCCATTCCCTCATCCAGCAGTTCCTATCTCCGGAGAACACAACCCATGCGCAACATCCTCGTGCTCGGCGGTACCGGCTTCGTCGGCCGTGCGGTGGCCGAGCGGCTGGTGCGCCGCAGTGGCGGTGCGGGTGGCCGCATCCTGGTGCCCACCCGCCGCTTCTACCGCGGCAACTGGCTGCGCTCGCTGCCCACGGTGGAAGTGGTGCAGGCCGACGTCAACGACCCGCAGCAGCTGGCCCGCCTGGTGGCCGGCTGCGACGCGGTGATCAACCTCGTGGCCATCCTGCACGGCAGCGAGGAGGCCTTTCGCCGCACCCATGCCGAGCTGCCACGCCACATCGCCGAAAGCTGCCGTGCGGCCGGCGTGCGCCGGGTGCTGCATGTGAGCGCGCTGGGCGCGGCCAGCGATGCGCCTTCGCGCTACCTGCGCAGCAAGGCCGCCGGCGAGGCGGTGCTGGGATCGTCGGGCCTGGACGTCACCATCCTGCGGCCGTCGGTGCTGTTCGGTGCCGAGGACCGCTTCCTGAACATGTTCGCCGGTCTGCAGTCGGTATTCCCGCTGATGCCGCTGGCCGGTGCCGACGCGAAGTTCCAGCCCTGCTGGGTGGACGACGTGGCCGAGGCCCTGGTGCGCTGCCTGGACCGGCCCGAGACCATCGGCCAGACCTACGAATGCGCCGGCCCCACCGTCTACACGCTCAAGCAGCTGGTGCAGCTGGCCGGCCAGTGGTCGGGCCACCGGCGGCCGGTGATCGGCCTGCCCGGCCCGCTGGGCCGGCTGCAGGCGGGCGTGATGTCGCTGATGCCGGGCGAGCCGCTGATGTCGGGCGACAACCTCGACTCGATGAAGGTGCCCAACGTGGCCACCGGCAAGCTGCCGGGGCTGCAGGCGCTGGGCATCACGCCCGCGCCGCTGGAGCAGGTGGCGCCGGGCTACCTGGGCCGCCGCCAGGGCATCGCCCGGCTCGATCCGCTGCGCGCCTGCGCACGCCGTTGACGGCGATGCGGGTGTATTGCGTGGGCGGCGCGGTGCGCGACCGCCTGCTGCGCGAGCAGGCCGGCCAGCATCAGGCACCGCATGCCGGCGATCGCGACTGGGTGGTGGTAGGCGCCACCGCCGAGCAGCTGGGTGCGCTGGGCTACGTGCCGGTGGGCCGCGACTTCCCCGTCTTCCTGCATCCGCACACACGCGAGGAATATGCGCTGGCCCGCACCGAGCGCAAGTCGGCGCCCGGCTACCGCGGCTTCGTCATGCATGCCGATCCCTCGGTCACGCTGGAGCAGGACCTGCAGCGCCGCGACCTGACGGTCAATGCCATCGCCGAGGCCGAGGACGGCACGCTGATCGACCCCTATGGCGGCCAGCGCGACCTGCAGGCCAAGGTGCTGCGCCATGTGTCCGAGGCCTTCGAGGAAGACCCGGTGCGCATCCTGCGGCTGGCCCGCTTCCTGGCCCGCTGGCCTGATTTCAGCGTGGCGCCCGAGACGCTGGCCCTGTGCCGCCGCATGGTGGATGCCGGCGAGGTGGACGCCCTGGTGCCCGAGCGCGTGTGGCAGGAGCTGTCGCGCGGGCTGATGGAGCCGCAGCCCAGCCGCATGTTCGGCCTGCTGCGTGATTGCGGTGCGCTGGCGCGGCTGCTGCCGGAGCTGGACCGCCTGTGGGGCGTGCCGCAGCCGCCGCAGCATCATCCCGAGGTGGACACCGGCCTGCATGTCATGCTGGTGCTGGACACCGCCGCTGCGCTGCGCGCACCGCTGCCGGTGCGCTGGGCCTGCCTGGTGCACGACCTGGGCAAGGGCACCACGCGGCCGGACGACTGGCCGCGCCACATCGCGCATGAAGCCCGCAGCGTGAAGCTCGCCGCCGCGGTGGCCGACCGGCTTCGGGTGCCGGTGGAATGCCGCGAGCTGGCGCAGCTGGTGGCCGGCGAGCACGGCAACATCCACCGCAGCATGGAGTTCGGCGCCAGGGCGCTGATGCGGCTGCTGGAACGCTGTGACGCGCTGCGCCGGCCGCAGCGCTTCGAGCAGGCGCTGCTGGCCTGCGAATGCGACGCCCGCGGCCGCACGGGCCTGGAAGACCGGCCCTATCCGCAGCGTGAACGGCTGCTGGCCGCGCTGCACACCGTGCAGGCGGTGGACGTGAAGCAGGTGGCGGCCGAGGCCGTGGCGCGCGGCGTGCAGGGCCCGGGCATCGGCAGCGCGATCGCCGAGGCACGGCAGGCGGCGCTGGAGGCCTGGGCCGGCGCTCAGATGAAGTAGCCGACGCCCATCGCGATCAGGCTCAGCACCAGGCTGCTGGCCACCGGCAGGTACCACTCGCGGCCGAAGAGGATGAAGCGGAAGTCGCCCGGCAGCTTGCCCAGGCCGATGCGCGCCAGCCAGTGCTGCAGGCCGTTGAACAGCAGGCAGGCGATGAGGAAGACCAGCAGCCAGCGCATGCGGCGCGGCGCCTACAGCCGGTGCGAGCGATCGCCCGCCGAAAAGCCGATGGCGTCGAACGGCGCGCCCTTGGCGAAGCCGATCACCTTGAACAGCTCGCCCATCTCGTGCTCGGCCACCAGCTTCTGGCCGGCCGACAAGGCCCGCAGGTCGCCCGCGGCCTGGGCGTCGCCGAGCAGCTGCGCCAGCCCGCAATTGAGCAGGAAGCGGCCCTGGGAGGTGTAGCCCAGCACCTCCAGCCCGGCGTCCTGTCCGGCCAGTGCCACGCCGGTGAAGTTGACGTGGGCGGTGACGTCCTTCAGGCCGGGGTCGGCCAGCGGATCGGTGTCGGCGCGGTGCAGGCGGTGGCACATCAGCGTGCCGCTGATGCGCTGGGGCAGGTAGAACTCATCCTCCGGAAAGCCGTAGTCGATGAGGAACACCGCGCCGCGCTGCAGCCGCTGCGCCAACGTGCGCACGAAGGCCTCGGCCTGCGGATGGATCTCCACCGTGGTGCCGGGCACGAAGGCCGCTTCCACTGGCGGGCGCAGCGCGGTGTCGCGGTCGGCGAAGCTGAGCGCGCCGTCGGCATCCAGCGTCACGCCGCGCTCCCACCAGCGCTGGCCGTCGAAGTGCAGCAGCTGCACCGGCATCGCATCCAGCACCTCGTTGCCGACCACCACGCCCTGCATCTGCGCGGGCAGCTCGGCCACCCACTGCACCCGGTCGCCGTAGGGGGCCAACCGCGCCTGCTGGCGTGCGCGCAGGCTGCCCGACAGGTCGACGATGGTGTAACGCTGCACCCGATCGCCCAGCGCCTGCAGCAGCGATTCCGCCAGCGCGCCGGAGCCGGCGCCGAATTCCCACAAGGCATCGGTGCCGGTCTCGTCCAGCGCCTGGCGGAGCTGGGCGGCGAGCGCGCGGCCGAACAGCGGCGTCATCTCGGGCGCGGTGACGAAGTCGCTGCCCGAGGACGGCATGGCACCGAACTTCACGCTGCCGTTGGCGTAGTAGCCCAGGCCCGGCGTGTACAGCACCGCGGCCATGTAGCGGTCGAAGGGCAGCCACCCGCCGGCGCGGCCGATGTCCTCGCGCAGGTGGGCCAGCAGCTCGCTCGATACACTGGCGGGTTCAACTTCGTGCATGCCGCATTCTAGGAACCATGCTCACGCGCCGCGTCGTACTCGTCACCGGAGCGGCCCGGCGCATCGGCCGCAGCATCGCATTGCACCTGGCGCAGCAGGGCTTCGACATCGCGCTGCACTGCCACCACGCCAACGATGAAGCCCATGCCACCGCCGCCGAGCTGCAGGCCGCAGGCGCCCGCGTGGCGGTGCTGCCGGCCGACCTCACCGACGAAGCCGCCTGCCGCGTGCTGCTGCCGCAGGCCGTTCAGCAGCTGGGCCAGGTGGACGCGGTGGTGAACAACGCTTCGCTCTTCGAGCATGACGACGTGGCCAGCTTCAGCCATGCCGCGATGGAGCGCCACTGGCGCGCCAACACCGCCGCGCCCATCCTGCTGGCGCAGGCGCTGCATGCGCACCTGGGCCAGCGCGAGGACGACGCCACGCCGGCTGGCTGCGTGGTGAACCTGCTGGACCAGAAGCTGTGGAACCCCAACCCCGACCACCTGTCGTACACGCTGAGCAAGGCCGCGCTGGAAAGCGCCACCACGCTGCTGGCGATGGCGCTGGCGCCGCAGGTGCGCGTGGTGGGCGTGGCACCGGGCGTGACGCTGCCGTCGGGGCCGATGAACGAAGCCGAGTTCCAGCGCGCGCACCGCATGACGCCGCTGCAGCGCTCCTCCACCCCCGAGGACGTGGCGCGCACCGTGCGCTTCGTGCTCGATTCCCCCGCCATCACCGGGACCACGATCCTGGTCGATGGCGGCCAGCATCTCGCCGCGCAGCCGCGCGACGTCTACTTTCTCGCCTGAACGGCCGCCATGAACCTCCTGCATCCCGAGCTGGCCGACTGCCGCCGACTTTTCCTGCGCGACTACGAGGTGTGGATCAACATCGGCGTGCACGACTTCGAGAAGCGCGGCGAGCAGCGCGTGGTCATCAACGTCGACCTGTTCGTGCCGCTAGCGCAGTCCACCCCCACCACCGACGAGCTGCACGAGGTGGTGGACTACGACTTCATCCGCCGCACCGTGGCCGAGCGCGTGCAGCAGGGCCACATCCACCTGCAGGAGACGCTGGCCGACGACGTGCTGAAGGCCATGCTGGCCAACCCCCGCGTGCGTGCCGCGCGCGTGTCCACCGAAAAGCCCGACGTGTACCCCGACTGCGACGCGGTCGGCATCGAAGTGTTCGGCATCAAGCGTTGAAAGAACTGCCATGAGCGACATCGCCACCGCCCCCGAGACCGACCGCAAGGCCGCCTTCGAGGCCAACAAGCTCTCCAAGCGCTTGCATAGACAAGTGGGCCAGGCCATCGCCGACTTCAACATGATCGAAGCCGGCGACAAGGTGATGGTCTGCGTGTCCGGCGGCAAGGACAGCTATGCCCTGCTCGACATCCTGATCAACCTGCGCAAGCGCGCGCCGGTGCCCTTCGAGCTGGTGGCGGTCAACCTCGACCAGAAGCAGCCGGGCTTCCCCGAGCATGTGCTGCCGGAATACCTGCGCACGCTGGACGTGCCCTTCCGCATCGAGGAGCAGGACACCTACTCCATCGTCAAGCGGCTGATCCCCGAGGGCCAGACCATGTGCTCGCTGTGCTCGCGGCTGCGGCGCGGCATCCTGTACCGCGTGGCCAGCGAGCTGGGCGCCACCAAGGTGGCCCTGGGCCATCACCGCGACGACATGGTGGTCACCCTGCTGATGAACATGTTCTTCGGCAGCCGCATGAAGGGAATGCCGCCCAAGCTGGTGAGCGACGACGGCAAGCACGTGGTCATCCGGCCGCTGGCCTATGTGGCCGAGACCGACCTCGAGCGCTATGCGGTGCAGCGCGCCTTCCCCATCATCCCCTGCACGCTGTGCGGCAACCAGGAAGGCCTGCAACGGGCGCAGATCAAGTCGATGATCCGCGACTGGGACCGCCTGTACCCCGGCCGCATCGACAACATGTTCACCGCCATGGGCAACATCGTGCCTTCGCACATGATGGACCGGAAGCTGTACCCTTTCACCACGCTCCAGGCCACCGGCATGGCCGACCCCATGGGCGACAAGGCATTCGACGAAGACGAGGACCCCTGCGGCACGCCGGCCACCTCGGTGGTAAAGCTGCACCCGGGGGCCTGACGAAGGAACCCCTGTCATGAACTCACTGTCCCCCCCTGCGTTGGGCCGCCGCCGGTGCCGCGGCGCTGGCGCTGGGCGGCTGCGCATCGCTCAACACCCTGAGCAGCGACGTGCGCAGCTACGGCACTTGGCCCACAGGCCGCGCCCCCGGCACCTATGTGTTCGAGCGCCTGCCCTCGCAGGCCTCGCAGCCGGAGCAGCAGGCCGCGCTCGAGGAAGCCGCCCGGCCCGCCGTGGAGATGGCCGGCTTCAAGCCGGCACCCGATGCGGCGCGGGCCGACGTCAGCATCCAGCTTGGCGCGCGCATCACCCGCTACGAGACCTCGCCCTGGGACGACCCGATGTGGTGGAACTGGGGCTATGGCTACGGCCGCTATGGCGGCTGGCGCCCCGGCTTCGGCCTGGGCTACCGCTTCGACAACCCGCGCTACGAGCGCGAGGTGGCGGTGCTGATCCGCGACCGCGCCACCGGCGCGCCGCTGTACGAGACGCGCGCGGTCAACGACAGCCTGATCGGCGCCGACGGCGAATCGCTGTCGCTGATGTTCGAGGCGGCACTGAAGGACTTTCCCACCCCGGCCGTGAGCCCGCGCCGGGTGGTGGTGCCGGTCAGCCGGTAGGCGCGCTTCAACCGCTGGCGGCCGCGGCCGCCAGCGCCCGCGCATCCGACTCCCAGCCACGCAGCTTGTCGCGGGCATGGCGTCGCTGCTCGGGCGTGGTGCTGTTGTGCAGCTCGGCCATCCAGGCGCAGTTGTAGTCGACCAGCTTGCGCTGGTAGGCCGCATAGGCCGGGCGCGGCGAGCGCATCCAGCGGCCCATCAAGGCCTTGACCTCGGCCTGCGCGGCCGCTGCCGGCTGGGTGCGGCCCTCGGCGGTGAGGGTGCGCAGCGTCTGCAGCGTGTCGCGCTGGCGGGCCAGGCGTTCCTGCTGCCACAGCTCCGCGTCGTAGGGTGAAGCGGCCAGGGCCTTGGCCACGCGCTCGCGCTGGGCGGCATCCAGCCGGCCATAGAGCTTTTCCAGCCGCTCGACGGTGCGCTCCTGCAGCTCTTCCAGGCGCTCGGCCGGATCGGGCTGCAGGTATTCCTCGCGAAATTCCTTGTTGTTGCGCTCGTAGCGCTTCTCGATGTGGCGCAGCTGTTGCGGCCGCAGCGTCACGGCCAGCTCCGCAGCGGGTGCCACCGCCTGCATCAGCGCGGCCTCGGCGCGCTGGCGCAGCTCCGGCTCCCAGCGGCAGAGCGCGGCGCCGGTGGTGTTGTCCATCGCCTGCGCCTGCATGCGGGCCAGCATGCCCGCGTACTCCGGCAGCTGCGTGCTGCGATGCCAGCGGAACCAAGCGTCGATGGCGTCACGGGTGCGCGGGCCCTGCTCGTCGTCCAGGTCGGCATAGCTGTTGATCCACCAGGAGGTCCAGCCCGGCGCCTGGTTGTAGGCCAACTGCACCACGGCGCAGCCGGTGAGGGCGAGTGCCAGCAGGCTGGCACCGATAATCCGCGACCACTTACGCCACGGCATCACAGAGCACGGTTCACGCATGACTCTCCACATCGTCATCATGGCTGCGGGCAAGGGCACCCGCATGAAATCCGATCGGCCCAAGGTATTGCACACCCTGGCCGGACGCAGCCTGCTGCAGCGCGTGCTCGACACCACCGCCACGCTGCAGGCCGAACATACGCTCGTGATCGTCGGTCATGGCGCCGACCAGGTGCAAAAGGCAATTGATGTGCCCGCCGTGCGCATGGTCAAGCAGGAACCGCAGCTGGGCACCGGCCACGCCATCCAGCAGGTGGTGCCCGAGCTGCCCGACGAAGGCACCACGCTGATCCTCAACGGCGACGTGCCGCTGATCCGCGCCGAGACAGCCCGCGCGCTGGCGGAGGCCTGCGGCGGCCAGCGGCTGGCGCTGCTGACGGTGACGCTGGCCGACGCCACCGGCTATGGCCGCATCGTGCGGTCGGCCGATGGCGGCAGCGTGCAGGCCATCGTCGAGCACAAGGACGCCACGCCCGCGCAGCGCGAGATCCGCGAGGTGTACACCGGCATGATGGCCGCGCCCACCGCCTGGCTGAAGCGTGCGGTGATGGCGCTGGACAACCAGAACGCGCAGCGCGAGTACTACCTGACCGACATCGTGAAGATGGCCGTAGCGCAGGGCGTGCCGGTGGTGGCGTCGGCCGCGGCGGCCGAGATCGAGGTGCGCGGCATCAACAGCCCGCGAGAGCTGGCGCAGCTGGAGCGGCTGCACCAGGCGGCGCAGGCCGATGCGCTGATGGAAGCCGGTGTGCGCCTGGCCGACCCCGCGCGCATCGACGTGCGCGGCACGCTGCACTGCGGCCGCGATGTGGAGATCGACGTCAACTGCATCTTCGAGGGCGAGGTGACGCTGGGCGACGGCGTGCGCATCGGCGCGAACTGCGTGATCCGCAGCGCCCGCATCGAGGCCGACGCGGTGATCCACCCCTTCACGCACGTCGAGCAGGCCCAGGTGGGTCCGGGCTCACTGATCGGCCCCTATGCGCGGCTGCGGCCGGGCGCGGTGCTGGGCACCGAGGTGCACATCGGCAACTTCGTGGAAGTGAAGAACTCGACGCTGGCCCATGGCGCCAAGGCCAACCACCTGGCCTACCTGGGCGACAGCACCGTGGGCGAGCGGGTGAACTTCGGCGCCGGCTCCATCACCGCCAACTATGACGGCGTGAACAAGCACCGCACCGTCATCGGCAACGACGTGCACGTGGGCAGCAACTGCGTGCTGGTGGCCCCGGTGACCCTGGGCGACGGCGCCACCATCGGCGGCGGCTCCACCATCGCCAAGGACGCGCCGGCCGGGCAGCTGAGCGTCTCGCGCGCGCGTCAGCTCACGGTGCCGGGCTGGAAGCGCCCGGCCAAGCTGCCGAAATAGGCCGCCGGCGGCCGGGCGGCAGCGGCGAACGCGCCCCCTTGCGGGGCCGCGAGCGTCAGCGAGCTTGGGGGCCCCGTTCCATCACCTCGGCGGCCAGGCAAAGGTCGTCCCAGGAGCGCGCCTTGTCCATCGGCTGGCGCAGCAGGTAGGCCGGGTGATAGGTGACCACCAGCGGCACGCCCTGGTACTGGTGCACCTGCCCGCGCAGCTTGCCGATGGGCTCGTTGCTGCGCAGCAGCGACTGCACCGCGAAGCGCCCCATCGCCAGGATGACCTTGGGCTGCACCAGGGCGATCTGGCGCTGCAGGTAGGGCTCGCAGCGGGCGAGTTCCTCCGGCTCCGGGTTGCGGTTGCGCGGCGGCCGGCACTTCAGCGTGTTGGCGATGAACACCTGGCGTTCGGGCGGCGCCTCCTCGCGCGTGAGGCCCAGGGCCATCAGCATGCTGTCGAGCAGCTGGCCGGCCGGTCCGACGAAGGGTTCGCCGCGCAGGTCCTCCTGCTCGCCGGGCGCCTCGCCGATGATCATCCAGTGCGCCCGCGTGTGGCCCACGCCGAAGACGGTGTGGCGCCGCGATTCGCACAGCGCGCAGGCGGTGCAGCCGGCCACCATCTCGCGCAGCGGCTCCCAGTCGAGCGTGTCGATGGCGGACGGCATGCGCATCGGTGGCTCGGCGGATGCCGGGCGTGGCGGGCGGGCGATGGCCGGCACGGGCGGGGGCGCGTCGGCCACCGGCGACTGCGGCGGGTCCGATGCCATGGGCTCGTCCTGCAGCAGCACATCCGCCGGCGCGGCCTGCGGCGGCTGCACGAACACGCGCACGCCCATTTCGGCCAGCATGGCCCGCTGGCGTTCAGTCCACATCGCGCGGCTCCACGGCCAGGGCCATGACGAAGGCGTCCTCCCGCTGGCCATGCGGCGCGGGGTAGTAGCCCTTGCGCTGGCCGATGTGCAGGAAGCCGGCGCGCTCGTACATCAGCCGCGCCCCGTCGTTGCTGGTGCGCACCTCCAGCAGCAGCGTGGGCAGGCCGGCGGCACGCACCTGGGCCACCACCTCGTCGAGCAGCGCCTGGCCATGGCCGCGGCGCTGCCAGCGCGGCGCCACGGTGATGTTGAGCAGGTGCACCTCGTCCACGCCCTGCATGGCCACGCTGTAGCCGATCAGCTCGCCATCGGCCGCCTGCAGCACGGTGGCGCTGTAGCCGGCGGCCAGCGAGTCGATGAAGTTGCCGCGCGACCACGGGAAGGCGTAGGCCTGCTGCTCGATGGCGGCCACGGCGTCCAGCAGGGGCACCGTCATCGGGCGGAACTGCAGCGGTGCTTGCGGCTCGGCGGCCTGGAGGCGTGCGCTCATCGCGGGGCTTTCCTCATGCCAGGGCGGCCTTGGCGGCCTCGCGCTCGGCCGTGGTCTGCGCCACCTTGTCGCGCAGGTACAGCGGCAGGGCCAGCGCCGGGTCGATGGCCTCGCCGGCATGCCAGGCCTGCTGTGCCAGCCGCAGCAGCGCAGCGGCGCGGTCGCGTTCGGCCGGCACGCAGGTGGCGCCGGTGGTGGGCAGCTGGTCGGCGAAAGCTACTAGCGCCGAGCCGGCGATGCAGGCGGGCGGCTGGTCCCGCCACTGCGCGGCCAGCAGCGCCAGCGGCCACAAGGCGGGCGGCTGCACCGTGTGCCAGCGGCCATCGGCCCAGCGGTAGGTGGCGGCGTATACCTCGTTCATGCGCGCATCCATCGCCACGGTGATGGTGTCGGGCGCGCTGCTGCCGAGCTGCGCGCGGGCGTCGTCGGCCACGATGGCCAGGCTGTCGATCGGCAGCACCGGCCTGGCCGCACCCAGCGCCAGGCCCTGCGCCACCGCGCAGGCGGTGCGCAGGCCGGTGAAGGCGCCGGGGCCGCGGCCGAAGGCGATGGCATCCATCGCACCGATGCGCGTGCCCAGCCGCGCCAGCAGCACCTGCACTGCCGGCAGCAGCCGGGCGGAGGCGAGCGCGCCGCCCGGCTCGTCCAGCCCGGACTGGCGGCCGGCGGCCTGCGCGGCCACGGCCAGGCGTTCGGTGGAGGTGTCGATGGCCAGCAGGGCAGGCGAGGCGGCGGTGGCCTCGGCGTGCGGGGGCACGCGGTGATGGGCGACGACGACATGGCGCCCAGTGTAGGTGAACCCCCGTGGCGCCCGGCACCGCGGGGGCACTCGCCGGGGTGCGTGCGATGATCCCCGCATGCCTTCCCAAACGCCCTGCCCGCGCCGATCCGCAGCGCCCGCGCGGGCCTGGCTGGTAGCCTGCTGGCTCGTGCTGGGGGCGCCGGCCCTGGCGCAGTCTTCGGCCGTGCTGCCACCCGAAGCCGCTGCCGTGCTGCAGCGTGAACGCATTCCGGCCGAGGCGCTGTCGGTGGTCATCGAGGAGGTGGGTCCGCCGCCCACGCCGCAGCCACGCCTGCGCTGGCAGGCGGAGCGGGCGGTGAACCCGGCCTCGCTCACCAAGCTGCTTACCACCTACGCCGCGCTGGACCTGCTGGGCCCGGCCTGGGCCTGGCAGACGCCGGTGTGGATCAACGGCGAGGTGCAGGACGGCGTCCTGACGGGCTCGCTCATCCTGCAGGGCCGAGGTGACCCCAAGCTGGTGCTGGAACGCCTGTGGCTGCTGCTGCGGCGGGTGCAGCAAGCCGGCGTGCGCGAGATCCGCGGCGACATCGTGCTGGACAACGAAGCCTTCGCGCCGCCGCGCATGCAGCCGGCCGACTTCGACAACGAGCCGCTGCGACCCTACAACGTCCGGGCCGATGCGCTGCTGCTGAACCAGAAGACGGTGAACTACCGCTTCGTGCCCGACCTGCCGCGCGGCGTGGTGCGCATCACCGCCGAGCCCGCGCTGGCGGGCACCCGCGTGCAGGCCGAGGCGCCGCTGGCCGCCACCGGCGCCTGCGGCGACTGGCGCGCCGCCCTCAAGCCGCGCTTCGACGAGCCGGCGCAGGTGCGCTTCGAGGGCCGCTACCCCGCGGCCTGCGGCGAGCGCCAGTGGCCGGTGGCCGACCCCGCGCCCGAGACGTATGCGGCCCGGCTGGTCGCCCAGCTGTGGGCCGAGGCGGGTGGCCGCCTGACCGGCAGCGTGCGCCATGGCCCGGCGCCCAGCGCCACGCCGCCCTCCTTCGTGTTCGAGTCGCCGCCGCTGGCCGAGGTGGTGCGCGACATCAACAAGTTCAGCAACAACACGATGGCGCAGCAGCTCTTCCTCACGCTGGGGCTGGAGCGCGGCGGCCAGGGCACGCCCGAGGCCGCGCGGCTGGTGCTGCAGCGCTGGATGGCCGAGCGCCTGCGGGTGGACGCCACGCCGATGGGCGAGCTGCTGATCGACAACGGCTCGGGCCTCTCTCGCGAGACACGGCTGACGGCGGATGTCCTTGCGCGGCTGCTGCAGGCCGCCTGGCGCAGCCCGGTGATGCCTGACCTGGTGGCCTCGCTGCCGGCCTCGGCCACCGACGGCACGCTGCGCCGCTCCCAGGTGGCGGCCGGTCGCGCGCACCTGAAGACCGGTTCGCTGCGCGACGTGGCCGGCGTGGCCGGTTACGTGCTGGGCGACAGCGGCCGGCGCTACCTGCTGGTGGCCATCGTCAACCATCCGAACGCCGCCGCCGCGCGGCCCGCCTTCGATGCGCTGGTGCAGTGGACGCTGCGCGACGCCTCCGCGGCCACGCCATGAAAAAGGGCCGCTGACGCGGCCCTCTTGATCCAGCCGGCGTGCCGGTCAGAACGGGTTGTTGTTCGAGCGGTAGTAGGCCAGGTCGCCCAGGCGGTCGTGGAACTCGATGCCGGGGCGGATGCTGTCGGCCCACAGGAATTCGGTCACCGGGTCGCCCGAGGTCACCTCGGGGATGACGGTGGTGCTGGTGCAGTTCGGCAAGTCCACGGCGCACACGCCCTTGACCACGTTGCTCAGGCGGTAGCTGCCGGGGTAGCGCACCATCTGCTGGGTCTCGATCTCGCCGAACACCAGGCCGATCATGCGGCCGTCCTGGATCAGGGCCAGGCGCATCGCCAGGTTGTAGGCGGCCACCAGCTCGGTGAGCAATGCCTGGCGGTCCGGCGACTCGGCGCCGGCGGCCGTGGCCGCCGCCTTCTCGGCGATGGCGAACGGCGTCAGGCCCAGGTCGGGGATCGTCACCACCTGCACCCGCGGGCCGGCCTCGGCGATGGAGTTCACCAGTTCGCCCCAGCGCGTGCCGCGCGTGCGCAGCTCGGCCAGGATGGCTTCCTTGCTCTTGGCCGGGTACAGCGCGTACTGCTCCAGCACGTCGTGCGTTCCCACCATCACGGTGGTCAGGTCGTCGTCGGTGAAGGTGCTGCTGATCTCGCTGATCTGCCGGGCGAAGTCTTCCACCTTGGCGTTGACGGTGGCCTTCATCACGCCGTTGTCGGCCGCACCGGCTGTGCGGCAGCCGGGGAACGACAAGCCGAACTCGGCCGCCACGATCTGCGTCCACACCGGGTAGGTGCGGCATTCCTGGTCGGTGGTGTCGCTGGTGGTCGCCAGGTTCACGCTGTACTTCTTGCCGTCGGCGGTGACCAGGCTCTGCTCATCGCCAAAGGCGATGATGCGCTTGGGCTTGAACTCGTCCACCTGACCACCACCGCACGCGGACAGCAGCGCGGCCACGGCCAGGGCAGCAGCGCCGCGCCATACAAACTTGAAATTCATCGGTTCTCCGTTGAGAAGGGTGCGGGGTTCATTCGGCCGCGGCCCGTTGCAGGCGGTCGCGCACGCCGTCCCATTCGGGCCCGGGTGGCGGTTGTTCCACCCAGATCAGCGAGACGCCGGCGGCGTCCAGTTCGCGCAGCGTCGCAAACAGCTGCTGCGCGGCGCGGGCGGCGTCGTCCGGCATGCGCCGGTGAAGCACGGCAGCGGTGCCGGCGGGCACGGTGCGGGAATATACCGCCAGCGTTTTGCCGCCCGGTGTGCGGGTGTTGCCGGCCTTGGCGGCCTGGCCGAACACCTGCAGCGCATCGCGCAGCGCCGCCGCCGGCATGAGCCGAACCTTGGCCTGCGGTGCGTAGTGCGATGCCAGCGTGCCCGAGGCGCGCGGCGCCGCCGCATCAGGCGCATGAAGGCGCTGGCCGGCAGCCGCCTCGATCTCCGCCGCCGTGAGCATGCCGGGGCGCAGCAGCACCGGCATGCCGCGGGAGCAATCGACGATGGCCGACTCGATGCCCACGCCGCAGGCGCCGCCGTCCAGCACCGTCATGTCGTCGCCGAACTCCGCAAGCACATGCTCGGCCGTGGTGGGGCTGACGCGGCCGAAGCGGTTGGCGCTGGGCGCGGCCACGCCACGCACGCCCTGCTCCGCCGCGGCCCGCAAAAGCGCCTGGGCCACCGGATGCGCCGGGCAGCGCAGGCCCACCGTGGGCTGGCCGCCCGCGGCCGTGGCGGCGATGCCCTCGGCACGCGGCACGATCACCGTCAGCGGCCCGGGCCAGAAGCGCTCGGCCAGGCGCTGCGCCAGCGGCGGCCAGTGCCCTGCAAAGGCGGCGGCGCCGGCCACGTCGGCCACATGCACGATCAGCGGATGGCCGGTGGGCCGGCCCTTGGCCGCGAAGATGCGCGCGGCAGCCTCGTCCACGTCGGCCCGGGCACCCAGGCCGTACACCGTCTCGGTGGGAAAGGCCACCAGCTCGCCAGCGGCCAGTCGCTGCGCCGCGGCCTCGATGGCCCCTGGTGCCTGCGCGTCCAGTCGCATCACGTGGCCATCAGAAGGGCGCCAGGCCCAGCACGGCGGAGGCCTGCAGCGCCACGCGGCGTGCCTCGTCCGCGGTGGCGGCGGTCACCGTCAGGTGGCCCATCTTGCGGGCGCGGCGGGGCTCGGCCTTGCCGTACAAGTGCAGGTGCACGCCGGGCAGGGCCAGCACCTCGGCCCAGGCCGGCTCACGCTGCGCGCCGGCGGCGTCGAACCACAGGTCGCCCAGCAGGTTGAGCATGATGGCCGGCGAATGCAGGCGCGGCGTGGCCAGCGGCAGGCCGCACAGCGTGCGCACCTGCAGCTCGAACTGGGACAGGTCGCAGGCGTCGATGCTGTAGTGGCCCGAGTTGTGCGGCCGCGGCGCCATCTCGTTGGCCACCAGCCGGCCATCGGCCAGCACGAAGAACTCGACGCACAGCACGCCGACATAGTCCAGCGAGGCCGCCACGGCCTGCGCGCATTCGATGGCCTGCTGCTGCAGCGCGGCCGGCACCTCGGGCGCCGGCACCTGCGTCACCGCCAGGATGCCGTCGCGGTGCAGGTTCTGCTGCACCGGCAGCTGCACGCAGGCACCGTCCGCACCGCGCGCCAGCACGACGCTGATCTCCCGGTGCAGCGGCAGCATCTGCTCCAGCACGCAGGGCGCATGCTTCATCGCGGCCCAGGCGGCGGCCAGCTCGGTACGGTTGGCCACGCGCGCCTGGCCCTTGCCGTCATAGCCCAGCCGCGCGGTCTTGAGAATGCCGGGCAGCAGTTCGTCGGTCACCGCCGCCAGCTGCTCGGCCGATTCGATCACCGCATACGGCGCGCAGGGCACGCCGCAACGCTGGAAGTGCGCCTTCTCGGCCGCACGGTCCTGGCACACGGCGACGGCCGCCGCAGCAGGTGCAACGAAGCGCTGCGCGGCCAAGGTCTGCAGTGCCTGCGCTGGCACGTTCTCGAACTCGGTGGTGATGGCAGCCGACAGCGCCGCCAGCTGCGCCAGGCCTTGTTCGTCGGTGTAGGCGGCCAGCACATGGTGTTGCGACGCCTGGCCGGCGGGGCTGCTGGCGTCGGCCTCCAGCACCGCGGTGGCATAACCCATGGCCTGCGCGGCATGCACGAACATGCGGCCCAGCTGGCCGCCGCCCATCACGCCCAGCGTGGCGCCGGGCAGCACCTGCGTGGCAGCGGTCACTTCAGCTCCTGCGTCATCGCGCGGGCGGCTTCGGTCTGGCGTGCCCGGAAGGCCTCCAGCCTGGTGCGCAGCGCGTCGTCGCGGGTGGCCAGCATGGCCACCGCGAACAGCGCCGCATTGGCCGCGCCGGCGGTGCCGATGGCGAAGGTGGCGACGGGGATGCCCTTGGGCATCTGCACGATGGAATGCAGCGAATCGACGCCCTGCAGATGGCGGCTGGCCACCGGCACGCCGAGCACCGGCACCACCGTCTTGGCGGCGAGCATGCCAGGCAGGTGGGCGGCGCCACCGGCCCCGGCGATGATGGCCTGCAGCCCGCGCGCCTGGGCGCCTTCGGCGTAGGCGAACATGTCGTCGGGCATGCGGTGGGCCGAGACGACCCGTGCTTCGTGGGGAACGCCGAACTCGGCGAGAATCGCGGCCGCGTGTTGCAGGGTTTCCCAGTCGCTGCTGGAACCCATCACCACACCGACCACGGGCGCTGCGCTGTTCAAGGGCCGCTCCGTGGATTGCAGGAAGCCTTGAATTGTAGGCGTGCGCATTCACCTCTCCCGTTGCCATGATCGACATCACGCTCCAGAACTTCGAGGCCGACCTCATCCAGGCATCCATGCAGCAGCCCGTGCTGTTGGACATCTGGGCGCCGTGGTGCGGCCCCTGCCGCACGCTCGGCCCCCTGCTCGAGAAGCTGGAAGTCGCCTATGCCGGCCGCTTCACGCTGGCCAAGCTCAACAGCGATGACCAGCCCGAGATCGCCGGCCAGCTGAGCCAGGCCTTCGGGGTGCGCTCCATTCCCTTTTGCGTCATGTTCCACCAGGGCCAGCCGGTGGACGGCTTCGTGGGCGCGCTGCCCGAAGCGCAGATCCGCGAGTTCCTCGACAAGCACGTGCCCTCGGTGGACGCGCTGGAAGCCGAGCAGGAGACCGAGGAAGCCGAGGAACTGGCCGCCGAGGGCGACACCGATGCCGCGCTGGCCAAGCTGCAGCATGCGGTGGCCATCGACCCCGGCAACGACGCGGTGCGCGCCGACTATGTGAAGCTGCTGCTGGAGAACGGCCTGGTGCCGCAGGCCCGCGCCGCGCTGGAGCCGGTGGCCAGCAAGGCCATGGTCGATGCACGCATCGCCGCGCTGGGCCACTGGCTGGCCGCCGCCGAGAAGGCACCGCAGGCGCGTGGTGCCGATGCCCTGGCCGCGGCCATCCAGGCCAACAAGCGCGACTTCGAGGCCCGCTTCGAGCTGGCGCAGACGCACTTCGCCGCCGGCCGCTTCACCGCGGCGATGGACGAGCTGCTCGAGATCATCATGCGCGACAAGGCGTGGTCGGACGAGCTGGCGCGCAAGAACTACGTGGCCATCCTGGAGCTGATGACCAAGCCCGCGCCCAAGCCGGCCGCGGCCGAAGCCAAGGGCACGCTAGAAGTCACCGGCAAGATCGCCGCGGCGCCCTCCGATCCGGTGGTGGACCAGTACCGCCGCAAGCTGAGCATGGCGCTGTTCTGACGGCGCCGCGCCCTGCCACTGCTCATGCAGTGGCGGGGTCGATGTCCTTCAGGCCCTCATCCAGCAGCGCCACCAGGCGCTCCTGCTCACCGCGGTGGGCCTGCAGGTCGCTGCGGGCGCGCTCGCGCAACAGCGCGGCCTCGCGCGCCTGGCCCAACCGTTCCATCACCTGCGCCAGCCTCGCCTGCGCCAGCGCGCGGTCGTCCAGGTCGCAGGGTTGGCGCAGGCTGGCCTCGGCGGCCTGGGCATCGGCCGCGGCCAGCCTGGCATCGCCCAGCTGCAGCCGGCACCACGCACGGTCGGCCAGGAAGCAGGGCTTCATGCGCTCCAGGCCCTCGGCCATCGCCGCATCGAAATGCAGCTCGAACAGCGCCAGCGCCTGCGGCCAGCGCTGGTCGTGCGTCAGTAGCTGCGCCTGCATCATCGGCACCAACGACACCAGCGCCGCGGTGCCGATGCCGGCATCGAAGCGGGTGATGGATTCGCTGCTGAGCAAGGCCTGCCGCGTGGCCTCGGGCGACGGCTCGCCGAACATGGCCGTCAGGCGCGCCTGGTTGCCCCGCAGCGAAGCCTGGTTGTGCATCAAGGCCGAGAGATGGGCCTCGTCGCCGTCGGCGGTGGCATGGAAGTGCGAGCGGGCATACCAGGGCAACGCCCGCGATTCGTCGCCCGCGAAGTGGTAGGCATAGGCCACCACCAGGCAGGCCCGCGATCGGGCCGAGTGATGGTCGGGCGCGGCACCGGCCAGGGCCTCGTGCACATGCTGCACCATGCGGCCCATGTCGTGGTTGGCGACGTCCATGTGGGCCAGCCAGGCGGCACTGAGCGCACGCAACGGCGCCAGGTGCGCCGCGCCGGACAGCGCATGCGCACGCATTACCCGGTCGCGCGCGGAGGTGGACAGGTGGCTGTAGTAGTCGTTCAGGCCTTCGGCCAGGCTGAGCCAGGCGCTCACCGCCGCATGCGGCCGCCACGCGAACTGCGTGTGCAGCGCATCGACCAGCACGCGCGCCTGCGCCAGATGGCCCTGGCGCGCGAGGAAGCAGGCGCGCTCGGCCTTCAGGCAGGCCACCTCCACCGGATTGCGCGCCTTCGCGATGGCGGTGTCGAGCCGGGTGAGGAGGCGGGAGCGCATGACGGCCACGCGCTTCGCCTCAGCCGGCGTCGACGAGACGCCGATAGGCTTCCTGGTACTTGTCGGCGGTCCTGGCCACCACATCGGCCGGCAGCGCCGGCGCCGGCGCAGTCTTGCCCCAGGGCTGGCCGTCCACTTGCGCCTGCTCCAGCCAGTCGCGCACGAACTGCTTGTCGTAGCTGGGCGGGTTGATGCCCTCGGCGTAGCTTTCCACCGGCCAGTAGCGCGACGAATCGGGCGTCAGCACCTCGTCCATCAGCGTCAGCGTGCCGTGTTCGTCCAGGCCGAACTCGAACTTGGTGTCCGCGATGATGATGCCCTTGGTGAGCGCATAGGCCGCTGCCTCCGTGTACAGCTGGATGGCGACGCGGCGCACCGCCTCGGCGCGATCGCGGCCGATGACGTCGATCATCTTCTCGAACGAGATGTTCTCGTCGTGCGTGCCCATCTCGGCCTTGGTGGCCGGCGTGAAGATGGGCTCGGGCAGGCGGCTGGCGTTCTTCAGCCCGGCGGGCAGCTTCACGCCGCACACCTCGCCGGTCTTCTGGTATTCGGCCCAGCCGCTGCCGGCCAGGTAGCCCCGCACCACCGCTTCGATGGGCAGCGGCGTCAGGCGCTTGACCAGCATCGAGCGGCCCTGGACCTGTGGCACTTCTTCCGGCGACACCACGCTTTCCGGCGCCTCGCCGGTGAGGTGGTTGGGCACGATGTCCTTGAGCCGCTCGAACCAGAACAGGGCCATTCGCGTGAGCAGCTCGCCCTTGCCGGGAATCGGCTCGCCCATGATGACGTCGAAGGCCGAGAGGCGGTCGCTCGCCACCATCAGCAGCCGGTCGTCGCCCACCGCGTAGTTGTCTCGCACCTTGCCCCGGGCAAGCAAGGGCAGCGAGGTGATCGACGACGTGTGGAGAGCGGCTGTCATGGCACGGCAGGCCCTTGTAAGGGCCGGTGAAAAGGAACCGCTGATTCTATTCGGCGGCCCCTGGGGTGCAGCCGGTTCAGACCACCGTCTGCGCCAGCTTGCCGGTGGCGTAGGCGGCGGCCATGTCGGTGAGCGAGCGGCCCTTGATCTTGCCGGCCTGGCCTTCGCATCCGAACTCGACGTAACGCTGCCGGCAGATCTGCTTGGCCGCTTCGCGGGCCGGCTTCAGCCACTCGCGAGCGTCGAACTTGTCCGGGTTCTCGGCCATGAACTTGCGCACCGCACCGGTCATCGCCAGGCGGATGTCGGTGTCGATGTTGATCTTGCGCACGCCGAACTTGATGGCCTCCTGGATTTCCTCGACAGGCACGCCGTAGGTCTCCTTCATCTTGCCGCCGTACTGGTTGATGATGGCCAGCAGGTCTTCCGGCACCGAGGAAGAGCCGTGCATCACCAGGTGGGTGTTGGGGATGCGGGCGTGGATTTCCTTGACGCGGCTGATCGCCAGGATGTCGCCCGTGGGCTTGCGCGAGAACTTGTAGGCGCCGTGGCTGGTGCCGATGGCGATCGCCAGCGCATCCAGCTGCGTGCCCTTGACGAAGACGGCGGCTTCTTCCGGATCGGTGAGCATCTGGCTGTGGTCGAGCTTGCCTTCCGCGCCGATGCCGTCTTCCTCGCCGGCTTCCCCCGTTTCCAGGTTGCCGAGGCAGCCCAGCTCGCCTTCAACCGTCACGCCCACCTTGTGCGCCATGTCGACCACGCGGCGCGTGACGTCCAGGTTGTAGTCGAAGGAAGCCGGAGTCTTGCCGTCCTCCATCAGCGAGCCGTCCATCATCACCGAGCCGAAGCCCAGCTGGATGGCGCCTTCGCAGACCTTGACGCTGGTGCCGTGGTCCTGGTGCATGACCAGCGGGAGGTGCGGATACATCTCGGCGGCAGCCTGGATCAGGTGCTTGATGAAGGGCTCGCCGGCGTACTTGCGGGCGCCTGCACTGGCCTGGAGGATGACCGGCGCATTCACTTCGTCCGCGGCCGACATCACGGCCTGCACCTGCTCGAGGTTGTTGACGTTGAAGGCCGGGATGCCGTAGCCGTTTTCGGCGGCGTGATCCAACAGCTGGCGCATCGAGACGAGAGGCATGGCGAACTTCCTGGGGAGAGTGAGTAATGCATTTGGGGCGCGCGCGGCATGGCGGCCGGCGCCCGATGTGACGGATTTTACGGTCCAGCGGCAGCCATGTACCCCCTTCGTAACCGGGGCGAGCCGCAAGCAAATGCTGCAGTGCGGGATCGGCGGTTGCCAACGAGGCCAGACCCTTCATCCACTCCGTCACCGAAAGGACTTCCCGTGCCGCCTTTGCGCCTCACCCTCGCCGCCGCCTGCCTGGCCGCCGCGCCGATCGCCACCCTGGCCCAGGTCACCGTCAAGAACGACGGCCAATGGCGCGCGCTGGTCACCGCCGGTGCCAGCATCTCGTCGGGCAACAGCGACTCGACCAGCATCAACCTCAACGGCGAAGCCGTAAAGGCCACGCAGATCGACAAGATCACGCTCAACGCCAAGGCGCTGTACGTGAACAACGATGGTGCGGAATCGGAGAACCGCATGGCCGCCGGTGGCCACTACCAGCGCGACTTGAACCAGCGCATCTTCGGCTTCGCGCAGCTGGATGCGTTGCGCGACGAGCCGGCCAACCTGTCGTCGCGCACCTCGGTGGGCGCGGGCGTGGGCTACCACGTCATCCGCCGCGACGACCTCACCTTTGACCTGTCGACCGGCCTGGGTTATTCCCGCGAGCGTTACGTGGAGCCGGAAGTGGTGGACGGCAGCTCGCGGGATTCCTACAACAACCTCGAGCTGATCCTGGCCGAGGAATCGAGCCACCGCCTGACCGACACCACCACCTTCCGCCAGAAGCTGACGCTGCTGCCCAACCTGCGCAACAACGACCAGATGCGCGCCATCTTCGACGCCAGCCTGTCGGTGGCGATGACCAGCCGGCTGGCGCTGACGGCCAGCGTGTCACACCGCTACGACAGCGATCCCGGTCCCGGCCTGAAAAAGGGCGACACGCTGTTCATCACCGGCGTGACCTTCCGCATCGATTGAGCGAAGCGCCCGCGGCCGCCGCCCGGCCGCTCCGAAGGCGGCCGCGCAACCCGCCCGGCGGGTGGGCCTGCGTACCCGCAGGACCGGGTGCCCCCTTCAGCCGACCCGGCACACCTTCAGCATGTTGGTGCCGCCGGGGTAGCCCATCGGCTCGCCGCAGGTGATGGCGTAGGTGTCGCCGGGCATCAGCACGCCGCGCTCGATGAGCAGGGCCTCGGCCTTCTCGAGCGCGGCGTCGCGGTCGGTGAAGGTGGGCATGATCATCGGCTGCACGTTGCGGTAGAGCGCCATGCGACGCTCGCTGGCGGGCTGGCTGGTCAGGCCGTAGATCGGCGTGTGCAGCCGGTGGCGGCTCATCCACAGCGCGGTGGAGCCGCTTTCGGTCAGCGCCAGGATCGCCTTGCAGCCCAGGTGGTGCGCGGTGAACAGCGCGCCCATCGCGATCGACTGGTCGATGCGGCCGAAGCGCTTGTTGGTGAAGTCGGCGTCCAGCCGCACGTCCTCGGCGCGCTCGGCCTCAAAGGCGATGGCGGCCATCTGCTCGATGGTTTCCACCGGGTACTTGCCGGCGGCCGTCTCGGCGCTGAGCATCACCGCGTCGGTGCCGTCCAGCACGGCGTTGGCCACGTCGCTCACCTCGGCGCGGGTGGGCACCGGGTTGACGATCATGCTCTCCATCATCTGGGTCGCGGTGATGGCCACCTTGTCCATCTCGCGGGCCATCTTGATCATCTTCTTCTGCAGCGCCGGCACCGCGGCGTTGCCCACTTCCACCGCCAGGTCGCCGCGCGCGACCATGATGCCGTCGCTGGCCTTGAGGATCTGCTCCAGCACCGGGATGGCCTCGCTGCGCTCGATCTTGGCGATCATCGCGGGCTTGTGGCGCCACGGCTCGCCGGCCATGTTGGCCAGTTGGCGCGCCATCTCCATGTCGGTGGCGTTCTTGGGGAAGCTCACCGCCACGTACTCGCACTGGAAGCTCATCGCGGTCTTGATGTCCTCCATGTCCTTGCCGGTGAGCGCCGGCGCCGTGAGGCCGCCGCCCTGCTTGTTGATGCCCTTGTTGTTGGACAGCTCGCCGCCGATGCGCACGATGGTGTGCACCTGGTCGCCGTGCACGCCCTCCACGTCCAGCACCAGCAGGCCGTCGTTGAGCAGCAGCACGTCGCCGGGCTTCACGTCGCGCGGCAGTTCCTTGTAGTCCAGGCCCACGCGCTCGTTGGTGCCCAGCTCGGTGGTGCCGCCGTCCAGCACGAAGCGCTGGCCCGGCGTCAACTCCGTCTTGCCACCTTCGAACTTGCCCACGCGGATCTTCGGGCCCTGCAGGTCGGCCATGACGGCCACGGCCTTGCCCACCCGCTTGGCCACTTCACGCACCATGGCGGCACGGTCGATGTGGTCCTGCGCCTTGCCGTGCGAGAAGTTCAGCCGCACGACGTCAACCCCCGCGCGGATCATGCGCTCCAGCACTTCGGGTGAAGAAGACGCGGGGCCCAGCGTGGCGACGATCTTGGTTTGACGGTTCATGGAGATGGGTCAGCTCGGTTCAGGAGGCTTGGTTCAAGGGGTCAGGCGGCGTTGGCGGCGTCGGCCGCCTGGGCGGCCACCTCGGCCACCGCCAGCGCCGTCATGTTGACCAGGCGGCGCACGGTGGCCGAAGGGGTGAGGATGTGCACGGGCCGCGCCGCGCCCAGCAGCACCGGGCCCACGGTCACGCCATTGCCGCTGGTGACCTTGAGCACGTTGAACAGGATGTGCGCGGCGTCGATGTTGGGCAGCAGCAGCAGGTTGGCTTCGCCGGTCAGCTGGTTGTCGGGCAGGAAGCGGCCACGGATGTCTTCCGACAGCGCGGCGTCGCCATGCACCTCGCCTTCGCACTCGATGTCCGGATGCTTGCCGCGGAACAGCGCCGCGGCCCGGCGCATGCGCTTGGCCGAGGCGCGGCTGCTGGAGCCGAACATCGAATGCGACAGGAAGGCCGCCTTGGGCTGCACGCCGAAGCGGCGCAGCTCGTCGGCCGCCATCGAGGCGATCTCGGCCAGTTCCTCGCTGCTGGGCTCCTCGTTCACGAAGGTGTCGGCGATGAACAGCATGCGGTTTTCCAGCAGCACCGCGTTCATCGTGGCGAAGGTGTTGGCGCCCGGGGCACGGCCGATCAGGTCGCGCACATGGTCCAGGTGGTGCTCGAAGCGGCCCACCAGGCCACAGAGCATGGAATCGGCGTCGCCACGGCGCACCATCATCGCGGCGATCAGCGTGTTGGAGCGGCGCACCGCGGCCTTGGCCATGTCGGGCGTGACGCCCTCGCGGCCCATCAGGCGCTGGTAATCCTCCCAGTAGGCGCGGTAGCGGTTGTCGTTCTCGGGGTCGACCACCTCGACGTTGACGCCGGGCTTGAGGCGCAGGCCCGCGCGCTCGATGCGCATGGCGATCACCGCCGGCCGTCCGATCAGGATGGGCTTGGCCAGGCCTTCGTCCAGCACGATCTGCACCGCGCGCAGCGTGCGCTCGTCCTCGCCTTCGGCATAGGCCACGCGGGCCGGCAGGGCCTTGGCGGCGGCGAACACCGGGCGCATCACCATGCCGGTCTGGTAGACGAAACGGGTCAGGGACTGGCGGTAGGCCTCGATGTCGGCGATGGGCCGCGTGGCCACGCCGCTGGCGGCAGCGGCTTCGGCCACCGCGGGTGCGATGCGCAGGATCAGCCGCGAATCGAAGGGCTTGGGAATGATGTATTCGGGGCCGAAGTGCAGCTCCTGGCCGGGATACGCGGCCGCCACCTCGTCGCTGATCTCCGCCTTGGCCAGCGCCGCGATCTCGCGCACGCAGGCGAGCTTCATCTCCTCGGTGATGCGGGTGGCGCCGCAATCCAGCGCGCCGCGGAAGATGTAGGGGAAGCACAGCACGTTGTTGACCTGGTTCGGATAGTCCGACCGGCCGGTGGCGATGATGCAGTCGGGCCGCGCGGCCAGCGCCAGCTCGGGGCGGATCTCCGGCTCGGGGTTGGCCAGCGCCAGGATCAGCGGCTGCGGGCCCATGGTGGCCACCATCTCGGGCGTCAGCACGCCAGCGGCCGAGCAGCCCAGGAACACGTCGCAGCCCTTGACCACGTCGGCCAGCGTGCGGGCGCTGGTCTTCTGGCAGTAGCGCTGCTTGCTTTCGTCCAGCTTGCCGCTGCGGGCGTCGTCGCGCTCGAACTGGATGACCCCGCGCGAATCGACCACGAAGATGTTCTCGCGGCGGATGCCCAGGCCCACCATCACGTCCAGGCAGGCGATGGCGGCAGCGCCGGCGCCGGAGGCCACCAGCTTCACGTCAGCCAACTGCTTGCCCACCAGCTCCAGGCCGTTGAGCAGCGCCGCGCCCGAAATGATGGCCGTGCCGTGCTGGTCGTCGTGGAAGACCGGGATCTTCATGCGCTCCTTCAGCGCACGCTCGATGTAGAAGCACTCGGGCGCCTTGATGTCCTCGAGGTTGACGCCGCCGAGCGTGGGCTCCAGCGCGGCGATGATCTCGATCAGCTTGTCCGGGTCCTTCTCGGCGAGCTCGATGTCGAACACGTCGATCCCGGCGAACTTCTTGAACAGGCAGCCCTTGCCCTCCATCACCGGCTTGGCCGCCAGCGGACCGATGTCGCCCAGGCCCAGCACCGCGGTGCCGTTGGTCACCACGCCCACCAGGTTGCCGCGCGAGGTGTATTCGGCGGCGGCGTTCGGGTCTTCCTCGATGGCCAGGCAGGGATAGGCGACGCCGGGCGAATAGGCCAGCGACAGGTCGCGCTGGTTCATCAGGGGCTTGGTCGGCGTGACCGAGATCTTGCCGCGCGAGGGCGAGCGGTGGTATTCGAACGCGGCCTCGCGCAGGGCCTGCTCGGCAGGGGAAAGTTCTTGTGCCATGGGGTCTCCTCGGATCACTGCGCGAAGTGTTGAAAGCTTCACGCAAGGTTCGCAGGGTACTGCGGAACACCAGGCACCCGCCCGCATTCCCCCCGCGAATTTGTCTTATGCAACCCGGGCCGCGCCAAGAACCGCTGCGACCCACCCCGGGTCACGCTTGCTTCAGCCTGCAGCGCGCTTCTGCAGGATCTCGAACGCGGGCAGCGTCTTGCCTTCCAGCACTTCGAGGAAGGCGCCGCCGCCGGTGGAGATGTAGCCCACCTTCACGTCGTACTTGGCGATGGCCGCCAGGGTGTCGCCGCCGCCGGCGATGCTGAAGGCGCTGCTCTCGCTGATGGCCTTGGCCACCGTCTCGGTGCCCTTGGCGAAGGCGTCGAACTCGAAGACGCCCACCGGGCCGTTCCACAATGGTGCCGGCGGCCTTGAGTTGCTGCGCCAGGATCTCGGCGGTCTTGGGGCCGATGTCCAGGATCAGGTCGTCGTCGGCCACGTCGGCCGCGTCCTTCACCGTGGCGGGCGCGTCGGCCGCAAAGGCCTTCGCCGTCACCACATCCACCGGAATCGGCACAGCCGCGCCGCGCGCCTTCATCGACTCGATCACCGCCTTGGCCTCGCTCACCAGGTCGGGCTCGGCCAGGCTCTTGCCGATCTTCAGGCCGGCGGCCAGCATGAAGGTGTTGGCGATGCCGCCGCCCACGATCAGGCCGTCCACGTTCTTCGACAGCGCCTGCAGGATGGTGAGCTTGGTGCTCACCTTGGAGCCGGCCACGATGGCCAGCAAGGGGCGCTTCGGGTTGGCCAGCGCCTTGGTGATGGCGTCGATCTCGGCGGCCAGCAGCGGGCCGGCGCAGGCCACCTTGGCGTACTGCGCGATGCCGTAGGTGCTGGCCTCGGCCCGGTGCGCGGTGCCGAAGGCGTCGTGCACGAAGATGTCGCACAAAGCGGCCATCTTGCGCGCCAGTTCCTCGCTGTTCTTCTTCTCGCCCTTGTTGACGCGGCAGTTCTCCAGCAGCACCACGCTGCCGGGCTTCACATCCACGCCGTCCACCCAGTCCGCCACCAGCGGAACGTCGCGGCCCAGCAGCTCGCCCAGGCGCTGGGCGACGGGCGCCAGCGAATCCTCTGGCTTGAAGGCGCCTTCGGTCGGGCGGCCCAGGTGCGAGGTGACCATCACCGCCGCGCCGGCGTCGAGCGCCATCTGGATGCAGGGCACCGAGGCGCGCACGCGCGTGTCTTCGGTGATGCGGCCGTCGTCGTCCTGCGGGACGTTGAGATCGGCGCGGATGAAAACCCGTTGGCCGGCGACGCGGCCTTGCGCGATGAGATCGGAGAAGCGGATGACGTTCATGGGGCCCTCTGACTGAAGGCCGCGATTCTAGGAGCGGCAATGCGCCCCGCCCCGCGCCGCGCGTTACCAGCCGAGAACGAAACGCAGCACCAGCATCACCGCCGTGCCGATGAGGATGGTGCCCAGCATGCCGCGCCGCCACCAGAAGTAGAGGCCGCCGGCCGCCGCGCCGAACAGCCGTGCATCGCGCCAGGTGCCGATGAGCTCACCCTGCGTCATCACCAACTCGGGCACCACCACCGCGACCAGCGCGGCCAGCGGCGCATAACGCAGGCCCTCGCGCAGCCAGCCGGGAATGGGCACTTCCTTGTCGGGGATGAGGAAGAACGAGCGCGTGAGCACCGTGATGGCACCCAGGCCGATGATGGTCAGGATGGTTTCCCAGGTGCTCATCGCCCGTCTCCGGTGGCCTGCCGGGGCTGTAGGTGCTCCAGCATCACGCCCATGGCCACCGCCGCGGCGATGGCGATCACGATGTTCAGCTTCAGCGGCAGCGCATAGGCCGCCACCGTGGCCAGGCCCGCCACCGCCGCTGCCACCCAGGTGCTGAAGCTGCCCAGCAGCGTGCCGGTGAGCGCCACCAGCGCCATGGTGCCGGCGAAGGCCAGGCCCCATTGCGTGGGAATCTGGTCGGCCAGCACGATGCCGATGATCGACGGCACCTGCCAGGTGATCCAGTTGCAGGCCACGCCGCCCCAGAAGTACGGCAGCTGGTCGGGCCGCGACTTCTGCGGGTCGGGAAACTGCCGCATGAACACCACGTAGTTGAGGTCGGCGGTGAAGTAGCTCAGCGTGACCCGTAGCCGCCGCGGCAGGTGGCCGAAGTACGGCCGCCATTGCGTGCTGAAGACGACGAAGCGCAGGTTGATGCACAGCGCCGTGGCCCACACCACCCAGATCGGCGCACCGGCGGCGATCAGCGGCAACGAGGCCAGCTGCGCGCTGCCGGCGAAGACCACCAGCGACATCAGGATGGCCAGTGGCACGCCCAGTCCGCTCTTGGCCATGGCCACCCCGGCCACCAGGCCCCAGGCGGCCAGGCCGGGGGCGATCTCCAGCATCTCGACGAGCCCGCGGCGGAAGGCCGGATGTCGCCAGGTAGGCAGCTGCGGCGTGCTGCTGCGCGCGCTGCCGTTTGTTTCGGAAGTCATTCGCGCCATTGTCGGCGCTCGCTGCGCCAGGGCGTCAGGTCTCGCTCTTGTGACCCTTCGCGGGCTTGGCAGCGGGCTTCTCGGCAGCGTCGTCTGCCGCGGCCTCCTCGGCGCCGGAAGCCGGCTTGGCGGGCGGATCGGCGCGGGCGATCTGCGGGGCCACCGGCTCGATCTGGTTCTCGCGCATGTAGTCGTTCATCTCGCGCCAGCCGGCGAACACGGCGGCCTTGTCGGCCTTCTTGTTCAGCGTGTAGCAGTCCTCGATGGCGCGGGCCGCGTGGCGGCAGGCGGCGCCGATGGCCTTGCCCTCGGCCTCCTTGCGCTGGGCCAGCAGTTCCGGCGTCTCGATGCCCAGGCGCTCGCAGCCGGACAGGGCCAGCGCCATCAGCACGAGCAAGGGAGCAGAGGGGCGGAACATCGGAGGGTGGGAGGGTGGGGCGACCCTCCCGTTTTTCGGCCCCCGGCGCAACGACTTGAACGCCGCCAGGGGCCGGATCACGGCGCTTTTCGGCCGGCCGTGCCGGCGTCAGCGCGCCATGGCCAGCAGCCGAGCCACCCGTTCCTCGGTCGACGGGTGGGTGCTGAACAGGCCGCGCAGGCCGCCGCCGGACAGCGGATTCATGATCATCATCTGCGCGGTCGCCGGATTGCGCTCGGTGGTCTCGAACGGAATGCCGCGGGCGTAGTTGTGGATCTTCTGCAGCGCGCTGGCCAGCGCCTGCGGGTCGCCGGAGATCTCGGCACCGCCACGATCGGCCTCGAACTCGCGGGCGCGGCTGATCGCCATCTGGATCAGGCTGGCAGCCAGCGGCGCCAGCAGCATCACCAGCAGCCCGGCGATGGGATTGGCCGGCCGGCCCTCGCTGTCGCGGCCGCCAAAGAACATCGCGAAGTTGGCCAGCATCGAGATCGCACCGGCCATCGTGGCGCTGATGGTGCTGATGAGGATGTCACGGTGCTTCACGTGCGCCAGCTCGTGCGCCATCACGCCGCGCAGCTCGCGGTCGCTGAGCACGCGCAGGATGCCCGTGGTGGCCGCGACCGCGGCGTTGTCCGGGTTGCGCCCGGTGGCGAAGGCATTGGGCGCGTCTTCCTGGATCAGGTAGACCTTGGGCATGGGCAGCTGCGCGCGCTGGGCCAGCTCGGCCACCATGCGGTAGAACTGCGGCGCGGTGGTCTCGTCCACCTCGCGGGCGTTGTACATCTTCAGCACCAGCTTGTCGCTGAACCAGTAGCTGAAGAAGTTCATGCCCAGCGCCACGGCCAGCGCGATCAGCATGCCGCTGCGGCCGCCAAGGAGGCCGCCGATGGCCACGAAGAGCGCCGTGATCGCCGCCATCAGGACGGCGGTTTTCAGCAAATTGAACATGTGATGCGTCCTTTCATCGTGCCGCGTGGCACCTTGGCTGCGATAGATGCGGCCCCGGGCCGGGAGTTCAATCGGCAGCCGGTGCGAGCACGCTACCCACGGCCACCGGCCGCGCCTGCAGCAGCGCCGCAACCGGCTGCCGCTTGCCGCCCGGGCGCTGCACCACCTGCAGGGCCAGCGCGCCTTGGCCGCAGGCCACCAGCCACTCTCCGGGCCCGGCCGCCAGCACCGTGCCGGGCGTGCCCGCCGGGCCGGGCCGGGCCTGGGCTTGCCAGAGCTTCAGCGTTTCGCCCGCGCATTCGAAGCTGGCGCCGGGAAAGGGATCGAAGGCGCGCACCCGGCGGGCGATGGCCTCGGCCGGCAGCCGCCAGTCGATGGCGGCCTCGGCCTTCTCGATCTTGTGCGCATAGGTCACGCCCTCCGCTGGCTGCGGCGTGCGCTGCAGGCTACCGTGGGCCGCGTCTTCCAGCGCCTGGACGATGAGGTGGCCTCCGAGCGCAGCCAAGCGGTCGTGCAGCGTGGCGGTGGTGTCGTCGGGCGCGATGTCGATGCGCTCGACCAGCAACATGTCGCCGGTGTCCAGGCCGGCATCCATCTGCATGATGGTGATGCCGGTGTGAGAGTCACCCGCCTGGATGGCGCGATGGATAGGCGCCGCACCCCGCCAGCGCGGCAACAGCGATGCATGGATGTTCAGACAACCCAGGCGGGGCAGGTCCAGCACCCACTGCGGCAGGATGAGGCCATAGGCCGCAACCACCAGCACGTCGAGCGCGGCCGCCTCGAGCGCCTGGCGGCCAGCCTGCGCTTCGTCAGGGTACTTGCCATCCAGGCGCAGGCTGCGCGGCTGCGCCACCGGGATGCCATGCGCCAAAGCGAACTGCTTCACCGGCGACGCCTGCAGCTTCATGCCCCGGCCGGCGGGCCGGTCGGGTTGCGTCAGCACCAGCGGCAGCTCGTGGCCTGCCCCGTGCAGCCGGGCCAGAGCCACCTCGGCAAATTCCGGCGTGCCGGCAAACCCGACGCGCAAGGGCGCGGCGGTCACTTCTCGTCTTCCCGCGCCTTCTTCAGCATCTTGCTCTTGATGCGGTTGCGCTTGAGCGGGCTCAGGTACTCCACGAACACCTTGCCCATCAGGTGATCCATCTCGTGCTGCACGCACACGGCGGTCAGGCCCTCCGCCTCGAATTCATAAGGCTGGCCATCGCGGCCCAGCGCGCGCACCTTCACGCGGGCATGCCGCTCCACCTTGTCGTAGATGCTGGGCACCGACAGGCAGCCCTCGTCGCCGACCATCATCTCCTCGCTGCGCTCGATGATCTCGGGGTTGATCAGCACACGCGGCTGGTCGTGCGTCTCGGAGGTGTCCATCACGATCAGCCGCTCATGCACATCCACCTGCGTGGCGGCCAGGCCCACGCCGTCGGCCTCGCGCATCGTCTCAAGCATGTCGTCGGCCAGCTGGCGGATGCGGTCGTCCACCTCCTTCACCGGTTTGGCGACGGTGTGCAGGCGGGGGTCGGGATAACGAAGGATGGGAAGCAGGGCCATGGCTGATGCGTGTACGCCGGCAGGACGGCAACCACGGTGCCGCGGCTGCGTTTGCGGAAGGTGCCACAAATGGGCACTTTCGTTGCGATATCAAGGGTCTATGGGCACAATCTGCGGCAACATGTGAGCATTTCCGCGGCCCGGTCAAGGCCACGTTCGCTGGTGCAGTCGCAGACCGTTCGGCAACCCGTGATTTTGCACCGTCGGTTTCGGTCGTGATGCAAGCCCCCGGAGATCCCCACTCATGATTCGTCGCCCCCTGCGCCCGCGTCCTGCCGGCTTCCTTCGTGCAGGCGCCGGCTTGCTGGCACTGGCTGCCGCGGCTGCGGCGATGGCGCAGCCCGCCACGCTGCCTGTCACCCCGGCCCAGCGCAGCACCGCGCAACAGGTGGCCCAGCAAGGCGTGCCCTTCGACGAACTGGCCGCCGACGCGCCCGACTCGTACACCGTGAAGACCGGCGACACGCTGTGGCGCATCTCCGGCCTGTTCCTGCGCAAGCCGTGGCGCTGGCCCGAGCTGTGGGGCATGAACCTGAGCGAGATCCGCAACCCGCACCTGATCTATCCCGGCCAGGTGGTCTACCTGGACCGCAGCGGCGAACGCGCGCGCCTGCGCCTGGGCCAACCCAGGGTCGCACCGATGGCACCGTCAAGCTCTCGCCGCGGGTGCGCAGCGGCCCGGTGCAAGGCGACGCCATCTCCTCGGTGCCGCTGCACCTGATCGCACCCTTCCTCAATGAAGCGGTGGTGTTCTCCGGCGACGAACTCGGCACGGCGCCGCGCGTGGTGGCCGCCCCGGAAGGCCGCGTGCTGATGGCCCGTGGCGACCTCGCCTACGTGCGTGGCGAGATGGGCGGCATGCGCGATTGGCGCGTGTTCCGCGAAGCCTAGCCGCTGCGCGACCCGGAAACGCAGCAGGTGCTGGGCTACGAGGCACGTTTTGTGGGCACGGCCGAGTACGTGCGGGCCGGCGACACCATCGCCACCCCCGACGGCAAGGCCCAGGTGGTGCCTGCCACGGTGCGCGTGATGAGCAACCGCGAGGAAGTGGGAATCGGCGACCGGCTGGTGCCGGTGCCCGCCCAGGACTTCAGCAGCTATGCACCGCATGCACCGGCCACGCCGATGAGCGGTCGCATCATCTCGGTGTACGGCGATGCGTTGAGCGCCGGCCAGAACCAGATCGTCTCGCTCAACCGCGGCTCGGCCGACGGCCTCGAGCGCGGCCATGTGCTGGCGCTCTGGCAGCGCGGCGACACCGTGGTGGACCGCAGCGACCCGCAGCGCGCAGTGATGAAACTGCCCGACGAGCGCAACGGGCTGCTGTTCGTGTTCAGCGTGTTCGAGCGCGTGTCGTATGCGCTCATCCTCCAGGTGCAGGCGCCCGTCCGGGCCAGCGACCGCTTCACCCAACCCGACTAGGCGGCGCGCCATGTCCGACCCTCGGGAAGTGGGGGCATGGCTGAGGTTGACTGCCGGGTCCGGGCTCGGACGCGCCAAGGCGCGGCGGCTGCTCGCGGCCTTCGGCAGCGCGCCTGCGGTGCTGGATGCAAGCGAGGCCGCGCTGGCCCAGGTCGCCGGGCCGGCCGCCGCCGCTCTGCTCACCGCGGAGCCTGACGACTTCCACCGCCGCCTGCTGGCCGACACCCTGGCCTGGCTGGATCGGAGCGAGGGCCGGACGCTGCTGATGCTGGGCGACGCCGCCTACCCGCCGGCATTGCTGCACACCGCCGATCCGCCGCTGATGCTGTGGGCACACGGCCGGCTGGAGCTGCTGCACCGCCAGGCCATCGCCATCGTGGGCAGCCGCCATCCCACCGCGCAGGGCACCGACAACGCCCGCGCCTTCGGCACCGCGCTCAGCCACGCCGGCTGGACGGTCGTCTCCGGCCTGGCGCTCGGCATCGACGGTGCGGCCCACCAGGGCGCCCTCACCGGGCCGGGCAGCACCATCGGCGTGGTCGGCACCGGGCTGGACCGCATCTATCCCAGCCACCACAAGGCGCTGACCCACCGCATCGCGCAGGAGGGCTTGCTGCTCTCCGAGTTCGCGCTCGGCACGCCGCCGCTGGCCGAGCACTTCCCGATGCGCAACCGCATCATCGCCGGCCTGTCGCGCGGCACGCTGGTGGTGGAGGCCGCGCTGCGCTCCGGGTCGCTTATCACTGCGCGCATGGCACTCGAAGCAGGACGCGATGTCTTCGCCATCCCCGGCTCCATCCATGCGGTGCAGTCCCGCGGCTGCCATGCACTGCTCAAGCAGGGCGCGAAGCTGGTGGAACAGGTGGAGGACGTGCTGGAGGAATTGGCCGGCCTGGCGCCCTTGCCTGCGCGGGAAACCGACCTGCCCGACGATCTCCAGGCGCCGGACGACGACCCGCCGCCGGCCGAGTCCGACCCGGTGCTGGCTGCCCTGGGCCATGACCCGGCCACGCTGGACGCGCTCATCGCGCGCTGCGGCTGGCCGGCGCCGGCGCTCAATGCGCGCCTGCTGGAGCTGGAACTGGATGGCCTGGTGGTGCGGCTGCCCGGTGGGTTGTTCCAGCGCCGCGCACTGGCCTGAAATTCCGCCGTCGGCCGGCTCCAGACAGCCTCGAAAAGGCCGGATTGTTTCAGCCGAACGGGCTGAAACCCCTGGGGTATAGTCAATTCATGTTCGACGTCCTCGTCTATCTGTACGAAAACTACTGGCGTCCGGACGCCTGCCCGGACCACGACCAGTTGGCGCGGAAACTGTCGTCGGCCGGCTTTGAATCGGATGAGATCCAGGAAGCGCTTTCCTGGCTGGACGGCCTCGCCACCGTGGCCGAGTGCTACAGCGGCGAGCAACGCCAGACGAGCATCCGCGTCTACACGCCCGCCGAGCAGGACCTGCTGGGCGAGGAATCCATCGGCTTCATCAGCTTCCTGGAGTCGGCCGGCGTGCTGCCGCCGCCGATGCGCGAGATGGTGGTGGACCGCGCCAGTGCCATCGGCGTGGCGCCGATCGAGCTGGACGACATCAAGATCATCGTGCTGATGGTCTTCTGGAGCCTGGGCAAGGAGCCCGACACGCTGGTGCTGGACGAACTGTTCGTCGCACCGGAGGACCGCCTGATCCACTGACGGCGGCTGCCGGCCGCCGCTGCCTCAATTCAGCAAGCGGGCCGGGTCCACGTCCAGCCGCGCCAGCGCATTGCGCGTGGCACGCACCGTCAGCGCCTCGTCCTGCGCCGGCAGCAACAGCCCGGCCTGCAGGAACGCCGCCAGCCGCTGCTGCTGGAACAGCACGCAGCGCCCGCTGGGCGTGACGAACAAGCTCAACTGCCGACGCAGCCCCTGCCAAGCGAGCTGCACCGGTTCGTTCCGCCCGCGGAAGTCCAGCATGAACCAGCTGCCCACCTGCAGCTCCCGCGCCCAGGCCAGCATGGCAGGCGTGGGCACCGAGCCGCCTTCGGTCGCCACTTCCAGCTCCGAAGTCTCGTGGCCCGAGAGGTCCAGCACCGTCGATTCGTCGATCTGCACGTCCTCGGTGTCGGGCAGCAGTTCTTCCAGCGTTTCCAGCCGCTCCATCAGCTCTTCGAAGCGGTCGTGGGGAATCGCCGCGGCCTTGGCGGTGAAGGCGGCGGCCAGCGAGTTGTTCAGCGCACGCACCTGCTCGTCCTGCTTGTCCGGCGTGACCCCGGCCGAAGCCATGCCCTCGCGCAGCGTCTTCAGCAGCGGCGGCAGGCGGCGGATCACCTCTGCGCGGTCCTCGCGCGACACCTTGGCGCTGGCCGACCAGATGAGGTCGGCGGCCGCGCGCTTCATGGCCTTGGTCTCATCGCTCTGCACGCCGAACTTCACGGCGGTCATCGCCAGCACGTCGGCCCACACCTGGAACAGGAATTGGCGCACGCCCTCCTGCACCGGCACCTCGTTGAGCATCTTGCGCAGCTCGATGGTGTACTGGATGGCCAGCGTCTCGCGCTGCTCCACCTGCTGAGCGAGCGACACGCCCTTGCGAGTGGCCTCGTTCTCGTTGCGGAAGTAGTGCTCCAGGAACTTCTCGAACTCGGTCAGCACCGTCTGGAACACGCGGCGGCCGGTATCGGGATAAGCCTCCACCACCTGCACCACCCGCTTGATCTCACGCTCCAGCGCGTCGCCTACCGCGCGCGACGACGCATCGAAGCCCATCACGCAGGCGCCCATCCGGTCGATCAGCTTGCGCGCCGGATGGTCGGTGGTGGCAAAGAAGTCGGGCTCGGTCACCGCCACCCGCAGCACCGGCATCTGCAGCCGCGCGAACCACACGCGCACGCTGGCCGGAATGCTCTCCTCCGTGAGGATGGCCTGGAACAGCAGCGCGACGATCTCGATGGTGGCGCGCTCGACCGGCGTCTCGGCGGCCTTCTTCAGCACCTGCTTGCGCTGCTGCAGGTCCTCCAGCAGCGTGGGCGCGCTCACCGTGCCCGCTGCACCACCCGCCACGCCCACCTGCGACGCGCTGAAGCGCCGCTGGATGCCCTGTTGCGCCAGCCCGATGGCCGCCGTCAGGCCCGGCGAGGCCGTGCGCGCGGTGCTGCGCTGCGTGCTGCCGGCAAATTCCGGCAGCTGACGGCCCACCAGGCGGTTCAGCCGGCCGAGCACGGCTTCCGCATGCTCGCCACCGCGCGGCAGCGGCGCCGCGGAGGTGAGCATGCGGGTCTCGTCCGAGTTGCCCAGGCCGGGTCCGCCCGATGGCAGGCGTGCCTGCTGGGTGCGCCCACCCGAGAAGCCGGTGCGCGCGGTGACCGAGGCGTCGGCCTGACCCGGCAGTGCGCCGGGCACGGTGCCGCCGCTGCGCTGCGGCAGGCTTCCGTAGCCGGTGGCGCCTTGTGGGCTGCGGCGGATCATCGGCCGCAGATCAACCTGGGGCAGCACCTGCTGGCTCGCCAGCCACTGGTTGCATTGGTGATAGGCCGCCTGGCCCAGCGCCGCCAGTTCCTCGTGCAGCACGGGCTGCAGGTCTCGCCACGAAGCCACGGACAGGCCGGCGCTGCACCAGGCGTCCACCGTGATGCGGGCCAGCACATGCGCCCGCAGCATGTCGTTGGCATCGAGCTCCTCGCGCCGCTCCAGCAGCGCTACCCGCGAGCGCAGGTCGGTGAACTCCCAGGAGGCACGGTCCATGATGGCCAGCGCCAGGCGCGAGCCAAGGATCTCGCGCTCGATCGTGTCGTCATCCACCAGCGACAGCTTCTGTTCGCTGTCGCGCGGCGCCCGTGGCAGGTCGCCGGGGCGCGACGCCGAGACGCCGTACAGCATCGCGTTGCGCAGCGCGCCGACGGTGGCCTGGTGCCAGGCGCCGCCGCGCTGCTGCAGCGCCGCGACGGTATCGCGTCGGCGTTGCGTGGTGGTGTAGTCGGCCGGCTTGTCCTGCTGCTGGCGGGCCAGCGCCTCCACCGCCGTCAACACACCGACGAAGCCCTTGACCAGCTCTTCCGTATAGAGACGCCGAACCTGGTTCGCGAGTGCGGAGTAGTCGGCTGCGGTCGCCATGCGTGGGTGCGTAGGTTCGCTTGTGGGGGCGAACTGACTCTACACCACCGCCCCGGCGTTCGGGTCGTCGGGGTCGGAGGCCTTGGCGGGGCCGCCCTTGACCAGGTCTTCGCGCTTGATGCCCAGCCACATGGCGATGGCCGCGGCGACGAACACGGACGAGTAGATACCGAAGCAGATGCCGATCGTCAACGCCACCGCGAAGTAGTGCAGCGAAGGGCCGCCGAACAGCAGCATCGACAGCACCATCAGCTGCGTGGAGCCGTGGGTGATGATGGTGCGGCTGATGGTGCTGGTGATCGCGTGGTCGATCACTTCCGCGGTGTTGAGCTTGCGGTACTTGCGGAAAGCCTCGCGCACCCGGTCGAAGATCACCACCGACTCGTTCACCGAGTAGCCCAGCACCGCCAGGATCGCTGCCAGCACGGTGAGCGAGAACTCCCACTGGAAGAAGGCGAAGAAGCCCAGGATGATCACCACGTCGTGCAGGTTGGCAATGATGCCGGCCACGCCGAACTTCCATTCGAAGCGGATGGCCAGGTAGATCACGATGCCGATGATCACGAAGGCCAGCGCCTTGGCGCCATCGATGGCCAGCTCGCGACCCACCTGCGGCCCCACCACCTCGCTGCGCGACAGCTCCAGCGGCCGCGCCTCGCCGGCGGCGCACTGCTGACGGGTGGCCGGGTCGCCGGCCACTGTGACGGCGATCGATTGGACGGTGCCCCCCTCGGCCTTGCACAAGCCTTGGAACACCCGGTCGACCACCTCGGTCTGCTTGACGTCGCCACGCAGCGGCAGGCGGATCAACACGTCGCGCGAGGTGCCGAAGTTCTGCACCTGAACCTCGCCGAAGCCCATGCCTTCGACCGTCTCACGCACCTTGTTGATGTCGGCCGGCTGGGCGTAGGCGACTTCGACAACAGTGCCGCCAGTGAACTCGATCGACAGGTGCAGCCCCCGCGTGACGAGGAAGAACACGGCCGCCACGAACATGATCAACGACACCGCATTCAGCACCAGTGCATGGCGCATGAACGGGATGTCGCGGCGAATGCGGAAAAACTCCATCTGTCGCTCCTTCAGGCCTGCGCCGCTTTGCCGGGTTCAGCGCTGGGGCGCCAAACCTGGCCAATGGACACCGACTTGAGCTTCTTCTTGCGGCCATACCAGAGATTGACCAGCGCACGCGAGAACACCACGGCCGAGAACATCGAGGTGAGGATGCCCAGGCAATGCACCACCGCGAAGCCGCGCACCGGTCCCGAGCCGAAGGCCAGGAGCGCGACGCCGGCGATCAGCGTGGTCACGTTGGAGTCGAGGATGGTGCCCCAGGCGCGTTCATAGCCGACCAGGATCGCCGTCTGCGGCGCGCTGCCGTTGCGCAGCTCCTCGCGTACACGTTCGTTGATCAGCACGTTGGCGTCGATCGCCATGCCCAGCGTCAGCGCAATGGCCGCCATGCCGGGCAGCGTCAGCGTGGCCTGCAGCATCGACAGGATCGCCACCAGCAGCAGCAGATTGAACGCCAGCGCCACGGTAGAGAACACGCCGAACAGCAGGTAGTAGCAGCACATGAACACCGCGATGGCGATGAAGCCGTACAGCACGCTGTCGAAACCCTTGGCGATGTTCTCGGCGCCCAGGCTCGGGCCGATGGTGCGCTCTTCCACAATCTCCATCGGCGCGGCCAGCGAGCCCGCGCGCAGCAGCAGTGCGGTGTCGTTCGCTTCCTGGGTCGTCATGCGCCCGCTGATCTGCACGCGCCCGCCGCCGATCTCGCTGCGGATCACCGGCGCGGTCACGACCTCGCCCTTGCCCTTCTCGAACAACAGGATGGCCATGCGCTTGCCCACGTTCTCCCGCGTGATGTCGCGGAAGATCCGTGCGCCCTTGGCGTCCAGCGTCAGGTGCACCGCCGGCTCCTGGTTCTGGCCGTCGAATCCGGCCTGCGCATCCGTCAGGTTCTCGCCGGTGAGGATCACCTGGCGCTTGACGATCAACGGGGCGCCGCCGCGCTCGACGTAGCGTTCGGTGCCGAACGGCACCGGCGCCGAACCGATGGCGGCCGCAGCCGCTTCCGTGCTGTCATCCACCAGACGCACTTCCAGCGTGGCGGTGCGGCCGATGATGTCCTTGGCCTTCGCCGTGTCCTGCACGCCCGGCAACTGCACCACCACGCGGTCGGCACCCTGCTGCTGGATCACGGGCTCGGCCACGCCCAGCTCGTTCACGCGGTTGTGCAACGTGGTGATGTTCTGCTTGAGCGCCGCCTGCTGCACCGCGGTGGCGGCTTGCGGCTTCAGCGAACCGGTCAGCTGCAGATCGCCACTGCCAGCGGTGCCCTGCGTCCACTGCAGGTCCGGCAGTGAGGCCGTCAGCTCGGCAAGCGCCGAGTTCAGCGTGGGCGCATCGCGGAACGACACTCGCACGACGTTGCCGTCGCGCACGATGCCTGTGTGGCGGATGTTCTTCTCGCGCAGCAGCGAGCGGATGTCGCCGGTCAGCGCCTCGGCACGCTTCGTCAGCGCCGCCTTCATGTCCACCTGCATGAGGAAGTAGACGCCCCCGCGCAGGTCCAGGCCGAGGTACATCGGCAAGGCGCGCATGGAGGTGAGCCATGCAGGAGAACGGCTCACCAAGTTGAGTGCGACGATGTAGGCCGGATCGTTGGCGTCGGGGTTCAGCGCGCGAGACAACACGTCCTTCGCGCGGATCTGCGTGTCAGTGTCCCGGAAGCGGGCGCGCACCGAATTGCCGTCGAACTGAACGAAGTCCGGCGTCAGCTGTGCGTCCGCCAGCGCCCGCTCCACTCGCTGCACCAGCGAGCTGTCCACCTTCAGCGTGACCTTGCCGCTAGACACCTGCACCGCAGGTGCCTCGCCGAAGAAATTGGGCAGCGTGTACAGCAGCCCGATCACGAATGCGATGGCGAGCATCGCGTACTTCCACCACGGATAGCGGTTCATCGACAGACTCCCCTGGCGCGGGAGCCCGCGCCGGGTTTAAACGAACGGTGGCGGGTTTACTTGATCGTGCCCTTGGGCAGCACCTGGGTGATGGCGGTGCGCTGCAGCTGCACCTCGACGCCGCTGGCCAGTTCCACGTGCACGAAGCTCTCGCCCACTTTGTTGATGCGGCCGAGCAGACCACCCGCCGTCACCACTTCATCGCCCTTGGCGATGGCATCGATCATCGCCTTGTGTTCCTTCTGCCGCTTCATCTGGGGACGGATCATGATGAAGTACAGCACCACGAACATCAGCACCAGCGGCAGCATGCTCAGCAGGCTGGAACCCGCGCCTTCGGCGGCGGCAGGTGCGGTTTGGGCAAAGGCTTCGGAAATGAACACGGCGGTCGGTCCTTGAGACAAAGGCCCGTTCGATGCGGGCCCGATCGAAAAAATCCATCCGAAGCAAAAAGCTTCGAACAAAAAAACAGGCCCCGCACTTACGTGGGGGCCTGTCTCGGATTCTGGTTGCGGGGGCAGGATTTGAACCTGCGACCTTTGGGTTATGAGCCCAACGAGCTACCAGACTGCTCCACCCCGCGACGGAAGCTGACAGTATAGCGTGCTTTCGGCGTCTTGCCAGCCCCTATCGAACAAAGTTCGAAAATAGTGGGCTGCAACGCCGAAGTGACTTACTCGGCAGCGTCGGTGGCTTCTTCAGCCACGGCGACGTCGGGACGATCCACCAGCTCGACGAAGGCCATCGGCGCGTTGTCGCCGACACGGAAGCCCATCTTCAGGATACGGGTGTAGCCGCCCGGGCGCGCCTTGTAGCGCGGGCCGAGTTCGTTGAACAGCTTGGTGACGATATCGCGGTCACGGGTGCGCGAAAAAGCCAGGCGGCGGTTGGCCAGCGTGGGTTCCTTGGCCAGCGTGATCAGCGGCTCGACGACGCGGCGCAGTTCCTTGGCCTTGGGGACCGTGGTCTTGATGGCTTCGTGCTGCAGCAGCGAGTTGGCCATGTTGCGCAGCATCGCCAGGCGGTGGGAGCTGGTGCGGTTGAGTTTGCGAAGTCCGTTGCGGTGGCGCATGGTGCGTTCCTTTACTTATTGAACCCCGGCCGGATCAGGTACCGGGGGTTGCACATGACAGCGTTTGATTAACGCTTGTCCAGGCCCTGGGGCGGCCAGTTCTCGAGGCGCGCGCCGAGCGTGAGCCCGCGCGATGCCAGCACTTCCTTGATCTCGTTCAGCGACTTGCGGCCGAGGTTCGGCGTCTTCAGCAGCTCGGTCTCGGTGCGCTGGATCAGGTCGCCGATGTAGTAGATGTTTTCGGCCTTCAGGCAGTTGGCCGAACGCACCGTCAGCTCGAGCTCGTCGACCGGGCGCAGCAGGATCGGATCGAAGTTGCCACCGGCTCGCGGTGCCGAAGGCGCCTGGAAGATCTCGCCGTCTTCGTGCGGCAGCTGAGCGAACACCACCAGCTGCTCGACCAGGATCTTGGCCGAAGCACGGATGGCTTCCTCGGGGCTGATCGCACCGTTGGTCTCGATCTCCATCACGAGCTTGTCCAGGTCGGTACGCTGCTCGACGCGGGCGTTCTCGACGGCATAGCTCACGCGGCGCACCGGCGAGAACGAAGCGTCCAGCACGATGCGGCCGATCGACTTCGTGGGCTCGTCACCGAAGCGGCGCAGGTTGCCCGGCACGTAACCACGGCCCTTTTCGACCTTGATCTGCATGTCGAGCTTGCCGCCCTTGGCCAGGTGCGCGATCACGTGGTCGGGGTTGATGACCTCGACGTCGTGCGGCGTCTGGATGTCGCCGGCGGTCACGGGGCCTTCGCCCTCCTTGCGCAGCACCAGGGTCACTTCGTCGCGGTTGTGCAGACGGAACGTCACGCCCTTCAGGTTCAGCATGATGTGGACCACATCTTCCTGAACGCCGTCGACAGTCGAGTACTCGTGCAGCACGCCGGCGATGGTGACTTCCGTCGGCGCGTAACCCACCATCGACGACAGCAGCACACGGCGCAGGGCATTGCCCAGCGTGTGCCCGTAGCCCCGCTCGAACGGCTCGAGCGTCACCTTGGCACGGCGATCGCCCAGCGGCTCGACTTGGATGGCTTTGGGTTTCAGCAGATTGGTTTGCATTGAGTGGTGTTCCTGTCAATACCCTCGGCTCGTTACACCGATAAGGCTGATGGACATGTCGGGCCATGCGAGGCCGCTGCGTGCCCGGCAAACACAGCGGCCGAAAACAAAACGCGCGCGCGCGGCCACACGGCCGCACGCGCGTCAGTCGCCTGGATCAGCGCGAGTAGAGTTCCACGATCAGCGCTTCCTTGATCTCGGCGCCGAATTCGTCGCGGTCCGGGGTCTTCTTGAAGACGCCTTCCAGCTTCGACTCGTTCACTTCGACCCAGGCCGGCATGCCGATCGACTGAGCCAGCTTCAGCGACTCGGTCACACGCAGCTGCTTCTTGGCCTTTTCACGCACGGCGACCACGTCGCCCGCCTTGACCATGTACGAAGCGATGTTCACGACCTGGCCGTTGACGGTGATCGACTTGTGCGACACCAGCTGGCGAGCTTCGGCGCGGGTCGAGCCGAAGCCCATGCGGTACACCACGTTGTCGAGGCGCGATTCCAGCAGCGTCAGCAGGTTGGTACCGGTGTTGCCGCGGCGGCGTTCAGCCTCCTCGAAGTAGCGGCGGAACTGGCGTTCCAGCACGCCGTACATGCGCTTGACCTTCTGCTTCTCGCGCAGCTGCAGGCCGAAGTCGCTGGTACGCGAACCGCTGGTGCGGCCGTGCTGACCCGGCTTGCTGTCGAACTTCGCCTTGTCGCCGATGGGGCGACGCGCGCTCTTCAGGTAGAGGTCGGTGCCTTCACGGCGCGAGAGTTTGGCCTTGGGGCCGAGGTAACGTGCCACTTGGTTTTCCTTGTTTATCTGACGCGACCGATGTTTGTCGCGTGAGTCCGCGCCGACGTCACGGCACGAACGGTGGGCTGAAGGACAAACGTCGGCAGCGCCCTGGAGACGCTACCGACGTCCTTGGAACGTCGCTTAGATGCGGCGACGCTTCTGCGGACGGCAACCGTTGTGCGGCACCGGCGTCACGTCGGAGATCGACGTGATGCGGATGCCCAGCGATGCCAGTGCACGCACCGACGACTCACGGCCCGGGCCGGGGCCCTTGATCCGCACGTCGAGGTTCTTGATACCTTGTTCCTGCGCTGCACGGCCTGCGGTTTCCGCAGCCACCTGGGCCGCGAACGGGGTGCTCTTGCGCGAACCCTTGAAGCCCTGGCCGCCGCTCGAGGCCCACGACAGCGCGCCGCCCTGGCGGTCCGTGATCGTGATGATGGTGTTGTTGAACGACGCGTGCACGTGAGCGATGCCGTCCGCAATGTTCTTGCGGACCTTCTTGCTCACACGACGTGCTGCGCTGTTGTTGGGTGCCTTGGCCATGTCTTAATCCTTCAATCCGTTGCCGACCGCGTCGATCACTTCTTGACCAGCGCGCCGGACTTGCGCGGACCCTTGCGGGTGCGGGCGTTCGTCTTCGTGCGTTGACCACGCACCGGCAGGCCACGGCGATGACGCATGCCGCGGTAGCAGCCGAGGTCCATCAGGCGCTTGATGTTGATCGACTGCTCGCGACGCAGGTCGCCTTCGATCGTCATGCGGCCGATCTCGTCCCGGATCTTCTCCAGGTCGGCGTCGGTCAGGTCCTTGACCTTCTTGTTGAACTCGATGCCAGCAGCGACGCAGATCTTCTGCGCGGTCGTGCGACCGATGCCGTAGATCGACGTCAGGCCGATCTCGGTGTGCTTGTGCTGCGGAATGTTGATACCAGCAATGCGTGCCATGGTGTCCTCTTAATCTGGTTCGGCGCTGATCAACCCTGGCGCTGCTTATGGCGCGGGTCGGTACAGATCACACGCACCACGCCCTTGCGGCGGATGATCTTGCAATTGCGACACATCTTCTTGACCGATGCTGCAACTTTCATGGTCTTCTCCTTATTTCGCGCGGAACACAATGCGTGCCCGGCTCAAGTCATACGGGGTGAGCTCCACGGTGACCTTGTCGCCGGGAAGAATGCGGATGTAATGCATGCGCATCTTTCCGGAGATATGTCCGAGAACCACGTGGCCGTTCTCGAGCTTCACACGGAAGGTTGCGTTGGGGAGGTTTTCGAGAATCTCCCCCTGCATCTGGATGACATCGTCTTTTGCCATACGGTCTCGCGCTTCAGCTTGCCTTGAAGTTGGCCTTCTTCAGCAACGACTCATACTGCTGACTCATCACATAGCTCTGGACTTGCGCCCAGAAGTCCATGGTCACCACTACGATGATCAGCAACGACGTTCCACCGAAATAGAACGGCACGTTGTACTTCAGCACCAGGAATTCGGGCAGCAGGCACACCGCCGTGATGTACACCGCACCGGCCAGCGTCAGCCGCGACAGGATGCGATCGATGTACCTCGCGGTCTGGTCACCCGGCCGGATGCCCGGGATGAAAGCGCCACTCTTCTTCAGGTTGTCAGCGGTCTCGCGGCTGTTGAACACCAGGGCGGTGTAGAAGAAGCAGAAGAACACGATCATCGCGGCATACAGCATCACGTAGATCGGCTGCCCCGGCGACAGCGCCCCGGAGATGTCCTTCAGCCACTGCAGACCCTCGCCGGTCGCAAACCAACCCACCACCGTCGCCGGCAACAGGATGATCGACGACGCGAAGATCGGCGGGATCACGCCGGACATGTTCAGCTTGAGCGGCAGGTGCGACGACTGGCCGCCATACACCTTGTTCCCGACCTGCCGCTTGGCATAGTTGACCAGGATCTTGCGTTGACCGCGCTCCACGAACACCACCGCGAAGGTCACCAGGATGATGACGGCGATGATGAACAACGAAGCGATGATGCTCATCGCACCGGTGCGCACCAGCTCGAACAAGCCGCCCACAGCGCTCGGCAGGCCCGCGGCGATGCCCGCAAAGATCAGGATCGAGATGCCGTTGCCCAGCCCACGCTCGGTGATCTGCTCACCCAGCCACATCAGGAACATCGTTCCGGCCACCAGGCTCACCACCGTCGTCATCCGGAAGCCGAAGCCGGGCGCGAGCACCAAGCCGGGCGAACCTTCCAACGCCAGCGCAATGCCCAGGGACTGGAAGATGGCCAGTCCCAACGTGCCGTAGCGCGTGTACTGGGTGATCTTCCGGCGGCCCGACTCGCCTTCCTTCTTCAGCGCTTCGAGCGTGGGCACGACGTAGGTCATCAACTGCATGATGATCGACGCCGAGATGTACGGCATGATGCCCAACGCGAACACGGTGAAGCGCGACAGCGCCCCGCCCGAGAACATGTTGAACAGGTTCAGGATGCCGCCGCTCTGGCTCTTGAACAGCTGCTGCAGCTGCACCGGATCGATGCCCGGCACCGGCACGTGAGCGCCGATGCGGTAGACGACCAGTGCCAGAAGCAGGAACACAAGCCGGCGACGCAAGTCACCGAACTTGCCGCTCTTGGCCAGCTGATTGGCGTTGGTTGACACTCGAGGTTGTCCTTGCAGCTCGCGCTATCAGGCCAGCGAACCGCCTGCGGCTTCGATGGCAGCCTTGGCGCCGGCAGTCGCGCCGATGCCCTGCAGCGAAACCTTCTTGGTCAGCTCGCCCGACTTGATGACCTTGACCACCTTCGCCAGCTCGCCCACCAGGCCGGCTTGCTTCAGCATCACCAGCGTGACCTCGTCGGCGCCCAGCGCTTCCAGATCGGCCAGCGTGATTTCGGCGTTGTACTTCAGCGAATGCGACTTGAAGCCACGCTTCGGCAGGCGGCGCTGCAGAGGCATCTGGCCGCCTTCGAAGCCGACCTTGTGGTAGCCGCCCGCACGGGACTTCTGACCCTTGTGGCCGCGACCAGCGGTCTTGCCCAGACCGGAGCCGATACCACGGCCGACCCGGCGCTTCGCATGCTTGGAGCCGCTTCCCGGCTTGATCGTGTTGAGTTGCATCACAGCACCTTCACGAGGTAGGCGACCTTGTTGATCATGCCGCGCACGGCCGGCGTGTCTTCCAGCTGGCGCTCACTGTTGAGTTTGCGCAGGCCGAGGCCGCGCACCGTATCGCGGTGCGACTGGCGGGTACCCGCGACGCTCTTGACCAACTTCACGGTCAGGGTTTTCTTGTCGGACATGAAAGTTCTCCGGTCCGCAGGCTCAGTTGAAGATTTCTTCGACCGTCTTGCCACGCTTTGCAGCGACCGAGGCAGGCGTCGTCGAGTTCTTCAGCGCGTCGAGCGTTGCACGAACCATGTTGTAGGGGTTGGTCGAACCGAAGCTCTTGGCCACGATGTCGGTCACGCCCATCACTTCGAACACGGCGCGCATCGGGCCGCCGGCGATGATGCCGTCACCCGGCTTGGCCGGGCCCATCATGACCTTGGCTGCGCCGTGAACACCACGCACCGTGTGGTGGATGGTGCCGTTCTTCAGCGAGACCTTGACCATGTTGCGGCGGGCCGAGTCCATGGCCTTCTGCACCGCGACCGGCACTTCCTTGGCCTTGCCCTTGCCCATGCCGATGCGGCCGTCGCCGTCACCGACCACGGTCAGCGCAGCGAAACTCAGCGTGCGGCCGCCCTTGACCACCTTGGTGACGCGGTTCACCGCAATCATCTTTTCCTTCAGACCGTCGTCGTTCGCTTCGGTCTGGGCGCGAGGTTGAAACTTCGCCATGTTTAGTTCCTCAATTCAATCAGAACTGCAGGCCGGCTTCGCGCGCAGCGTCAGCCAGTGCCTTCACGCGGCCGTGGTAGGCAAAGCCAGCCCGGTCGAAAGCCACCTTCTCGATGCCCGCGGCCTTCGCCTTCTCGGCGATGCGCTTGCCCACGATCGAGGCTGCTGCAGCGTTGCCACCCTTGCCGGCGGCGCCCAGCTGCTCGCGGACTTCCTTCTCGGCGGTCGAAGCGCTGGCCAGCACCTTGGTGCCGTCGTCGGACAGCACGTTGGCGTAGATGTGCAGGTTGGAGCGGAACACCGTCAGGCGTGCAACGCGTTGGATCGCGATGCGGACACGCGTCTGCCGCGAGCGGCGCAGGCGTTGTTCCTTCTTGGTCGTCGTCGTCATGATGTGGCCGCTCCTTACTTCTTCTTGGTCTCTTTGAGGACCACACGCTCATCGCTGTAGCGGATCCCCTTGCCCTTGTAAGGCTCGGGCGGACGGAAGGCGCGCACTTCTGCCGCGACCTGGCCGACCACCTGGCGGTCTGCACCCTTGATCAGGATCTCGGTCTGCGTCGGGCAGGTCACGGTGATGCCAGCCGGCATTTCCTTGACCACCGGATGCGAGAACCCGATCTGCAGGTTCAGCTTCTGGCCCGTGGCCTGGGCACGGAAGCCCACGCCGACCAGGTTCAGCTTGCGCTCGAAGCCCTTGCTGACGCCCGTCACCATGTTCGCCACCAGGGCGCGCACGGTACCGCTCATCGCATTGGCAGCCGCCGACTCGTCGGCGGGCGCGACCAGCAGGGCACCGCCCTCGGTCTTCACCTTGACCAGACCGTGCACCGGGCGGGACAGCGAGCCCAACGCGCCCTTCACGACGATCTGCTCGTCCTTAATGGCCACGTCCACGCCTTGCGGGACGACGACCGGCATTTTTCCTACGCGGGACATTTCAGACTCCCCTTACGCGACGTAGCAGAGCACTTCGCCGCCGATACCGGCTTGGCGCGCCTTGCGATCGGTCATCACGCCACGCGGCGTTGTCACGATGGCAACACCCAGGCCGTTCATGACCTGGGGGATGTCGTGGCGGCCACGGTAGACACGCAGACCAGGGCGGCTCACACGCTCGATGCGCTCGATCACCGGGCGGCCGGCGTAGTACTTCAGCGCCACTTCGAGTTCGGCCTTGCCGTCGCCCTTGACGGCGAAGTTCTCGATGTAGCCCTCGTCCTTCAGGACTTGGGCAATGGCCACCTTCAGCTTCGAAGAAGGCATCGTCACCGTGGCTTTCTCGACCATCTGCGCGTTGCGGATGCGAGTCAGCATGTCGGCGATCGGATCACTCATGCTCATTTCTGGATCTCCTTCGAGTGCCGATTACCAGCTGGCCTTGATGACGCCAGGGATGTCACCCTTGAACGCCAGGTCACGGATCTTGCTGCGGGCGAGGCCGAACTTGCGGAACGTGCCGCGCGGGCGGCCGGTCAGCTCGCAACGGTTGCGCTGGCGGGTCGGGTACGCATTGCGGGGCAGCTGCTGCAGCTCAAGGCGGGCGGCGTAGCGCTCTTCCTCAGTACGCTTGAAGTCGTTGATGATCGCCTTCAGGTCGTTGTACTTCTTGGAATACTTGGCGGCGAGTTGCTCGCGCTTCAGCTCGCGTTGGATCAGGGAAACTTTAGCCACGGGGCACCTCAGTTCTTGAACGGGAAGCGGAAGGCGGTCAACAGGGCCTTGGCTTCGTCGTCGGTCTTGGCGGTGGTCGTGATGCTGATGTTCAGACCGCGCAGCGCATCCACCTTGTCGTAGTCGACTTCGGGGAAGATGATCTGTTCTTTGACGCCGATGTTGTAGTTGCCCCGGCCGTCGAAAGCGCGACCCGAGATACCACGGAAGTCGCGCACACGCGGCAGGGCCACGGTGACGAAACGGTCAAGGAATTCGTACATGCGGGTGCCACGCAGCGTCACCATGCAGCCGATGGGCACGCCGTCGCGGATCTTGAAGCCGGCGATGGCCTTCTTCGACTTGGTCACCACGGGCTTCTGGCCAGCGATCTTGGTCAGGTCGGCCACCGCGTGGTCCATCACCTTCTTGTCCGACACCGCCTCGCTCACGCCCATGTTCAGCGTGATCTTGGTGATGCGGGGCACCTGCATCGGCGACTTGTAGCCGAACTTCTCGACCAGGCTGGGGGCGATGGTTTCGCGGTAGATCGCCTGCAGGCGAGCGACGCCGACCGGCGACGATTCACCCGCCGGCACTGCCACCGACTTCTCGGCCTTCGGGGCCTTGCTCGCCTTTTTGGGCTGCTTTGTCTTGCGCCATGATGTTTAAGCCTTGATCTCTTCGCCGCTGGACTTGAAGACGCGGACCTTTTTGCCGTCATCCAGCAGCTTGACGCCCACGCGATCCGCCTTGCCCGTGGCCGCGTTGAAGATCGCGACGTTGGACTGGTGGATCGGCATCGTCTTGTCGACCACGCCGCCGGTGGTGCCCTTCATGGGGTTCGGCTTGACGTGCTTCTTCACCACGTTCACGCCTTCGACCACGATGTGGTCGGCGTCGACGCGCTGAGCGACGACGCCCCGCTTGCCCTTGTCGCGACCGGTCAGAACGACGACCTGGTCACCTTTGCGAATCTTGTTCATGGCTTGCTTGTCCTTGCTAGAAGGCGTCAGAGGACTTCCGGCGCGAGCGAGACGATCTTCATGAAGCGCTCGGTACGCAGTTCACGCGTCACGGGGCCGAAGATGCGGGTGCCGATGGGCTCCAGCTTGGCGTTCAGCAGGACGGCAGCGTTGCCGTCGAACTTCACCAGCGAGCCGTCCTGGCGACGCACGCCCTTGGCGGTACGCACGACCACGGCGCTGTAGACCTCGCCCTTCTTCACGCGACCACGCGGTGCAGCTTCCTTGATGCTGACCTTGATCACGTCGCCGATACCGGCATAGCGACGCTTGGAGCCACCAAGCACCTTGATGCACATGACGGACTTCGCGCCAGTGTTGTCCGCGACGTCAAGCCGCGATTGCATTTGGATCATGTTGTCATCCCAACTTGTCGGGCTGATGGCGCGCCGAGAACTTCAGCGCTGCCCGCCAGGCAGTCTTGGGCCCGTGGTGTGGGCGGATCCGCTCATTGGCTTGTTCGCTCGACCTGCTGCGCTGCGCATGACGCTGGCGGCGGGCTCGAAAACAAACCAGATTTGCGGCGAAGGCGCGATTATCGCGTCGAAGCGCCGGGCCTGTCAACAGGCCCGGCGAAAATCATTGGGCGACCGCCTGGGCGGTGGCGCGCTTGACCATGGTGTCGGCGTCGCTCACCTCGAACTTGCCGGGGGCCTCGAGGTCCAGCGACTTCACCACGCCGTCGACGACCAGCATCGAATAGCGCTGTGAGCGCACGCCCATGCCGCGCGCCGTGAGGTCCAGCGTCAGGCCCACAGCCTTGGTGAACTCGGCGCTGCCGTCGGCCAGCATGCGCACCTTGCCAGCGACGCCCTGCTCGCGGCCCCAGGCTCCCATGACGAAGGCGTCGTTGACCGAGATGCACCAGATTTCGTCCACGCCGGCGTCGCGCAGCGCATCGGCCTGCGCCACGTAGCCCGGCACATGCTTGGCCGAGCAGGTTGGCGTGTACGCGCCCGGCAAGGCGAAGATGGCCACGGTCTTGCCGGCCAGCGCCTTGTCCAGCTCCACGGGGTTGGGGCCGAGGGCGCAGCCTTCGGTTTCAGCGTCGATGAATTCCTGCAGCGTGACCGAGGGAAGCCGGTCTCCGATCTTCAGCATGGGATGTGCTCCGTCAAGTGAATGACACCATGGAAAACGGCCGGCCGCCATCGAGATAGCGAACCGGCCGTCGTGGGCAGCAGCAGCGCTTAAACCGCTTCCGCCTTCTTCACCAGGCGCGTGACGCGCCAGGACTTGGTCTTCGAGATCGGACGACCTTCGGTGATCTCGACCACGTCGCCCATCTTGTACTCGCCCGCTTCGTCGTGGGCGTGGTACTTGTTGGAACGCGCGACGATCTTGCCGTACAGCTCGTGCATATGACGACGCTCCACCAGCACGGTGACCGTCTTCGAGCGCTTGTCGCTGACGATCGTGCCGATGAACGAACGGGGCACGCGGTTCGGCGTGACCTTCTCTTGCGTCTGCTCGGTGGCTTGCTCGCTCATTTCGCGGCCTCCTTCTTCTTCTCGTTCAGCACCGTCTTGGCACGTGCGATGTCACGACGGGTCTTGCGGAGAACGGTGTGGTTGCTGAGCTGCTGGGTCGCCTTCTGCATGCGCAGGCCGAAATGGGCCTTCAGCAGGTCGGAGACTTCCTTCTCGAGCGCCGCCACGTCCTTGGTACGCAGTTCGGATGCTTTCATGGTGTTTCCTTCGATCAGGTGCCGACCTGGCGCACGACGAACGTGCAGCTCAGGGGCAGCTTGGCCGCTGCAAGCGTGAACGCTTCGCGGGCCAGGGCTTCGGGCACACCATTGATCTCGTACAACACCTTGCCGGGCTGGATCTCGGCGACGTAGTACTCGGGGTTGCCCTTGCCGTTGCCCATGCGGACTTCGGCAGGCTTTTGCGAGATCGGCTTGTCCGGAAAGATCCGGATGAAGATCCGACCGCCGCGCTTGATGTGACGCGAGATCGCGCGGCGAGCCGCTTCGATCTGGCGCGCCGTCAGGCGGCCGCGCTCGGTGGCCTTCAGGCCGAATTCGCCGAACGACACGGCAGCGCCGCGCGTGGCCACGCCGGTGTTGCGGCCCTTCTGTTCCTTGCGGAACTTACGACGGGAAGGTTGCAGCATTGTTATTCTCCTTTGGCACCAGGCACGGCCGTGGCCGTGCGCGGCACACGCTTCGCGCCGACCGGGCCGCGCGCGTCACCCGAAGGTGCGGCGCCGTCACGGCGTTCGCCAGGGCGGCCACGGCCACCCGGGGCACCACCAGGACGCGGGCCACGGCGCGGGCGACGATCGTCTTCCGGCACGTCCGACTTGAGTGCGGGCACTTCACCGTTGGCGAGGCGATCGCCGCGGTATACCCACACCTTCACGCCGATGACGCCGTAGGTCGTCTTGGCTTCGGAGAAGCCATAGTCGATGTCGGCCTTCAAGGTGTGAAGGGGCACGCGACCTTCGCGGTACCACTCGCAGCGGGCGATTTCGATGCCGTTCAGGCGGCCCGACGACATGATCTTGATGCCCTGCGCGCCCAGGCGCATCGCGTTCTGCATGGCGCGCTTCATGGCGCGGCGGAACATGATGCGCTTCTCGAGCTGCTGGGTGATCGAGTCGGCGATCAACTGAGCATCGACTTCAGGCTTGCGCACTTCTTCGATGTTCACCGCGACCGGCACGCCGAGGCGGCGGGTCAGTTCGGCCTTCAGGTTTTCGATGTCCTCGCCCTTCTTGCCGATCACCACGCCCGGACGCGCCGAGAAGATGGTGATGCGGGCGTTCTTGGCGGGGCGCTCGATCAGAACGCGCGACACCGCGGCGTTCTTCAGCTTCGCCTTCAGGTACTCACGAACATCCAGATCCTCGGCCAGCATCGTGGCGAAGTTCTTGTTGTTCGCGAACCAGCGCGAAGCCCAGGCACGGGTGACGGGCAGTCGGAAGCCGGTCGGATGGATCTTCTGTCCCATGGTCTTCCTTTAGTTGCCGACGGTCACGTAGATGTGCGCGGTCGGCTTGCTGATGCGGTTGCCGCGGCCCTTGGCCCGGGCGGAAAACCGCTTCAGCGTGGCGCCTTGCTCCACGTAGATCGACTTGACGCGCAGTTCGTCGATGTCGGCACCGTCGTTGTGCTCGGCGTTGGCGATGGCCGACTCGAGCGCCTTCTTGATGATGCCGGCGGCCTTCTTGGGCGTGAACGTCAGGATGTTGAGCGCCTGATCGACCTTCTTGCCGCGGATCAGGTCGGCCACCAGCCGACCCTTGTCGCAGGAAAGGCGCACGCCGCGAACGATTGCTTGGGTTTCCATCGTCGCTGTCCTTTACTTCTTGGCCTTCTTGTCTGCCGGGTGACCCTTGAAGGTCCGCGTCAGAGCGAATTCGCCAAGCTTGTGGCCGACCATCTGGTCGCTCACGTACACCGGCACGTGTTGCTTGCCGTTGTGCACGGCGATCGTCAGACCGATGAACTCGGGGAGGATCGTCGAGCGGCGCGACCAGGTCTTGATCGGCTTCTTGTCCTTGATGGCCACCGCCTTCTCGACCTTGGCCTGAAGGTGTTGGTCGACGAAGGGGCCCTTCTTGAGAGAACGTGTCATGGCTGTCCTCCGCCTGTTTACTTCTTGCGACGCGAGACGATGAACGTCTGCGTGCGCTTGTTGCTGCGGGTACGGTAGCCCTTGGTCATCGTGTTCCACGGCGACACAGGCACCTGGCCTTCGCCGGTACGACCTTCACCACCACCGTGCGGGTGATCCACCGGGTTCATCGCCACACCGCGGACGGTCGGGCGGATGCCCTTCCAGCGGATCGCACCGGCCTTGCCGTACTGGCGCAGGCTGTGCTCTTCGTTGCTCACTTCACCGATGGTGGCGCGGCAATCGATGTGGATGCGACGGACTTCACCCGAGCGCAGCCGAAGCTGGGCGTAGGCGCCTTCACGGGCCATCAGCGTCACCGAGGTGCCGGCCGAGCGCGCGATCTGCGCGCCCTTGCCGGGCAGCAGCTCGACGCAGTGGACGATCGAGCCCACCGGGATGTTGCGGATCGGCAGCGTGTTGCCGGCCTTGATCGGGGCCTCGGCACCGCTCATCAGCGTGGCGCCGACTTCCAGACCACGCGGGGCGATCACGTAGCGGCGCTCACCGTCGGCGTAGCACACCAGCGCGATGTGGGCGGTACGGTTCGGGTCGTATTCAATACGCTCGACCTTCGCCGGGATCCCGTCCTTGTTGCGACGGAAATCCACCACGCGGTAGTGATGCTTGTGGCCACCGCCCTTGTGGCGGATGGTGATGTGACCGTTGTTGTTGCGGCCGGCGTTCTGCTTCTGCGGCTCGAGCAGCGATGCTTCCGGCGCACCCTTGTGCAGGTGCTTGTGCACCACCTTCACCACGGCACGGCGGCCAGGCGAAGTCGGCTTGACCTTGACGACAGCCATTACGCGCTCTCCCCGGAGAAGTTCAGTTCCTGGCCGTCCTTCAGGCAGACATAGGCCTTCTTGACGTGGTCACGGCGACCGATCGAACGACCGAAACGCTTGACCTTGCCCTTCTGGTTCACGGTCTGGACGGAGTCCACTTCGACCTTGAACATCAGCTCGACGGCAGCCTTGATCTCCGGCTTGGTGGCGTTGCGCAGCACCTTGAACAACACCTGGTTGTTCTTCTCGCCGACGCTGGTGGCCTTTTCCGAGACGATCGGGGCGACCAGCACTTGAGCCAGGCGGCCCTCATCGAATTTTTGCGGAGCGGTGCTCATGCAAACATCTCCTTGAGCTGCTCGATGGCCGCCTTGGTCACCAGCACCTTCTTGTAGAAGACCAGCGACAGCGGATCAGCGTAGCGCGGCTCGACAACCAGCACGTTGGCCAGGTTGCGCGAAGCGAGCAGCAGGTTCTCGTCGACGCTGTCGGCGATGACCATGACCGAATCCAGGCCCATGCCCTTGAACTTCTGGGCGAGCTGCTTGGTCTTCGGCGTGTCGACGGTGAACGAGTCCACCACGGCCAGGCGACCGTCGCGCGCGAGCTTCGACAGGATCGACGCCATGCCGGCGCGGTACATCTTCTTGTTGACCTTCTGAGTGAAGTTCTCGTCCGGGCTGTTCGGGAAGATGCGACCACCGCCGCGCCACAGCGGCGACGAGGTCATGCCGGCGCGAGCGCGGCCGGTGCCCTTCTGGCGGAACGGCTTCTTCGTCGAGTGCTTGACGACGCCGCGGTCCTTCTGGGCACGGGTACCCTGGCGTGCATTGGCCTGGTAGGCCACGACGATCTGGTGCACCAGCGCTTCGTTGTAGTCACGCGCGAAGACGGTATCGGGCGCGTCCACCTTCTCGGTGGCCTGGCCTTGTTCGTTCAGGAGCTCGAGTTGCATCACTGGGCTCCCTTCGCAACCTTGGCCTTGATGGCCGGACGCACGACCACGTGGCCGTTCTTGGCACCCGGGACGGCACCCTTGACCAGCAGCAGCTGACGGGCTTCGTCAACGCGCACGATGTCGAGGTTCTGGGTCGTCACGGTCTCGTCGCCACGGTGGCCGGACATCTTCTTGCCCGGGAACACGCGGCCAGGATCCTGCGCCATCGAGATCGAGCCGGGCACGTTGTGCGAGCGGCTGTTACCGTGGGACGCGCGCTGCGAACCGAAGTTGTGGCGCTTGATGGTGCCCGTGAAGCCCTTACCGATCGAGGTGCCCTGCACGTCGACGATCTGGCCCGCGGCGAACAACGTGACGGGCACGGTGGCGCCCGGCTTGTATTCGGCCGCCACTTCGGCGGGCACGCGGAATTCCTTGAGCACTTCACCTGCCAGCACGCCCGCCTTGGCGAGGTGCCCTGCTTCAGGCTTGGTCACGCGCGAGGCGCGACGGGTGCCGAACGCCACCTGGATGGCGCTGTAGCCGTCGGTTTCGACGGTCTTGACCTGGGCGACGCGGTTGTTGGACACGTCGAGCACCGTCACGGGAACGGCGTCGCCGTCGTCCGTGAAGATGCGCATCATGCCCACCTTGCGGCCCAGCAATCCGAGCCGATGGCTCGCGCTTGCGGTCGTCATGGTTCTTCTCCAGCCCCTTGCCTGATGCAAGAAGCCCGGTTGCACAACACCCGACATCGATTGGCCGGGTTGACTTGTTTCCCGCGATCACGCCGTGGACGAGCCACGGAAGTCGCGAAAAGCCTGCGAGTGTAGCAGATCCGAAGATCTGCCACCTCGCACACCACGTCGAGCGTGGTTTTGGGTTACTGCAGCTTGATCTCGACGTCGACGCCGGCGGGCAGGTCGAGCTTCATCAGCGCATCGACCGTCTTGTCGGTCGGGTCGACGATGTCCATCAGGCGCTGGTGGGTGCGGATCTCAAACTGGTCGCGCGAGGTCTTGTTGACGTGCGGCGAACGCAGGATGTCGAAGCGCTGCATGCGCGTGGGCAGCGGCACGGGGCCACGGACGATGGCGCCGGTGCGCTTGGCGGTGTCGACGATTTCGAGGGCCGACTGGTCGATCAGCTTGTAATCGAATGCCTTCAGGCGGATGCGGATCTTTTGCTTTTGCATGACGGTTCCTTCAAAGAGCGTTGCGGCCCGCGGGCCGCGGAGTTGTGGAACCCGGGCTCGCCAGAGCCCGGGCCGTCACGCAATTACTCGATGATCTTGGCAACGACGCCGGCGCCGACGGTGCGGCCGCCTTCACGGATGGCGAAGCGCAGGCCTTCTTCCATCGCGATCGGGGCGATCAGCTTGACGGTGATGCTGACGTTGTCGCCCGGCATGACCATTTCCTTGTCCTTCGGCAGCTCCACCGCGCCGGTCACGTCCGTCGTGCGGAAGTAGAACTGCGGGCGATAGTTGTTGAAGAACGGGGTGTGGCGGCCGCCTTCTTCCTTGCTCAGCACGTACACCTCGGCGGTGAAGTGCGTGTGCGGCTTGATGGAGCCCGGCTTGCACAGCACCTGGCCGCGCTCGACGTCTTCACGCTTGGTGCCGCGCAGCAGGATGCCCACGTTGTCGCCGGCCTGACCTTGGTCCAGCAGCTTGCGGAACATTTCCACGCCGGTGCAGGTGGTCTTCTGGGTGGCGCGAATACCGACGATCTCGATTTCCTCACCGACCTTGACCACGCCACGCTCGACACGGCCCGTGACCACGGTGCCGCGGCCCGAGATCGAGAACACGTCTTCCACGGGCATCAGGAACGCACCGTCCACGGCGCGCTCGGGCGTCGGGATGTAGCTGTCCAAAGCGTCGGCCAGGGCCATGATGGCCTGCTCGCCCAGCTCGCCCTTGTCGCCTTCGAGCGCCAGCTTGGCCGAGCCCTTGACGATCGGGGTGTCGTCGCCGGGGAAGTCGTACTTCGACAGCAGCTCGCGCACTTCCATCTCGACGAGCTCGAGCAGCTCGGCGTCGTCGACCATGTCGCACTTGTTCAGGAAGACGATGATGTACGGCACGCCGACCTGGCGCGCCAGCAGGATGTGCTCACGCGTCTGGGGCATCGGGCCGTCGGCGGCCGAGCACACCAGGATCGCGCCGTCCATCTGCGCCGCGCCGGTGATCATGTTCTTCACGTAGTCGGCGTGCCCGGGGCAGTCGACGTGCGCGTAGTGGCGGTTGGCGGTCTCGTACTCGACGTGTGCGGTGTTGATGGTGATGCCGCGCGCCTTTTCTTCCGGCGCCGCGTCGATCTGGTCGTACGCCTTGGCTTCGCCGCCGAACTTGGCCGACAGGATCGTCGTGATCGCCGCCGTCAGCGTCGTCTTGCCATGGTCCACGTGGCCGATGGTGCCCACGTTGACGTGCGGCTTGGTCCGCTCGAACTTACCTTTTGCCATTTCGATTTCTCCGTATCAAAGAGCAGTTCCAGTGCAGGGTTTAAGGTTTCCGGCCGGATGCTGGTTCGCCCGCCACTGGCAGCAGGCGGCACCCGGCCGAAGACCGGCTTGATTGCTTACTTGCCGCGCGCGGTGATGATCGCGTCGGCGACGTTCTTCGGAGCTTCGCTGTAGTGCTTGAACTCCATCGTGTACGTCGCGCGGCCCTGGGACATCGAGCGCAGCGTGGTGGAGTAGCCGAACATTTCCGACAGCGGCACCTCGGCCTTGATGGTCTTGCCACCGCCCGGGATGTCGTCCATGCCCTGGACCATGCCACGGCGGGACGACAGGTCGCCCATCACCGAGCCAGCATAGTCCTCCGGCGTTTCCACTTCCACGGCCATCATCGGCTCGAGGATGACCGGGTTGGCGCGGCGGCAGCCTTCCTTGAAGCCCATCGACGCGGCCATCTTGAACGCGTTTTCGTTCGAGTCCACTTCGTGGTACGAGCCGAACGTCAGCGTGACCTTCACGTCCACGATCGGGAAGCCGGCCAGCACGCCGTTAGGCAGCGTGTCGATCAGGCCCTTTTCCACCGCAGGGATGAACTCGCGCGGCACCACGCCGCCCTTGATGGCGTCGACGAACTCGAAGCCCTTGCCCGGCTCCTGCGGCTCGACCTTCAGCACGACGTGGCCGTACTGGCCCTTGCCGCCCGACTGGCGCACGAACTTGCCTTCGACGTCCTCGACCGCCTTGCGGATGGTCTCGCGGTAAGCCACCTGCGGCTTGCCGACGTTGGCCTCGACACCGAACTCGCGCTTCATGCGGTCGACGATGATCTCGAGGTGCAGCTCGCCCATGCCCGAGATGATGGTCTGGCCCGACTCTTCGTCGGTGCGCACGCGGAACGACGGGTCTTCCTGGGCCAGGCGGCCCAGGGCGATACCCATCTTTTCCTGGTCGGCCTTGGTCTTCGGCTCGACGGCCTGCGAGATCACCGGCTCCGGGAAGACCATCTTCTCCAGCGTGATCATGGCGTCCGGATCGCACAGGGTTTCGCCCGTCGTCACGTCCTTCAGGCCCACGCAGGCGGCGATGTCGCCGGCCAGGATTTCCTTGATCTCTTCACGCTGGTTGGCGTGCATCTGCAGGATCCGGCCGATGCGCTCCTTCTTGCCGCGGATCGGGTTGTAGACCGAGTCGCCCGACTTCAGCACGCCCGAGTACACGCGCACGAAGGTCAGCTGGCCGACGTACGGGTCGGTCATCAGCTTGAACGCCAGCGCGGCGAATTTCTCGTTGTCGTCGGCCTTGCGGCTGGTTTCCTGCTCGTCGTCATCGGTGCCGGTGACCGGCGGGATGTCGATCGGCGAGGGCAGGAAGTCGATCACCGCGTCGAGCATGCGCTGCACGCCCTTGTTCTTGAAGGCGGTGCCGCACAGCATCGGCTGGATCTCGGTGGCGATCGTGCGGGTGCGCAGGCCGAGCTTGATCTCTTCCTCGGTCAGCTCGCCCGACTCGAGGTACTTGTTCATCAGCTCTTCGCTGGCTTCAGCGGCGGCTTCGATCATGCCTTCGCGCCACTTCTCGCAATCGGCCTGCAGCTCGGCGGGGATGTCCTCGTAGCTGAACTTCATGCCTTGCGAAGCCTCGTCCCAGATGATCGCCTTCATCTTGAACAGGTCCACCACGCCCTTGAAGTTTTCTTCCGAGCCGATGGGCACCACGATGGGCACCGGGTTGGCCTTCAGGCGGGTCTTCATCTGGTCATAGACCTTGAAGAAGTTGGCGCCGGTGCGGTCCATCTTGTTGACGAAGGCCAGACGCGGCACCTTGTACTTGTTGGCTTGGCGCCAGACGGTTTCCGACTGGGGCTGCACGCCGCCCACGGCGCAGTACACCATGCATGCGCCGTCGAGCACGCGCATCGAACGCTCCACCTCGATGGTGAAGTCGACGTGCCCCGGGGTGTCGATGATGTTGAAGCGATGCTCCGGGTAGGACATGTCCATGCCCTTCCAGAAGCAGGTCGTCGCTGCCGACGTGATGGTGATGCCCCGCTCCTGCTCCTGCTCCATCCAGTCCATCGTCGCGGCGCCATCGTGCACCTCGCCGATCTTGTGGTTCACGCCGGTGTAGTACAGGATGCGTTCGGTCGTGGTGGTCTTGCCGGCATCGATGTGCGCAGAGATACCGATGTTGCGGTAGCGCTCGATGGGGGTCTTGCGGGACATGGTGTTGCTCCAAATACAGGGGCCGCTCGCGGGTTGGTGCAAACCCGAAGAGCGGCCAGGGGAACGTTGGACTGAGGTGACTTAGAAGCGGAAGTGCGAGAAGGCCTTGTTGGCCTCTGCCATGCGGTGCACTTCGTCGCGCTTCTTCATCGCGCCGCCGCGGCCTTCCGAGGCCTCCAGCAGCTCATTGGCCAGGCGCGCAGCCATGGACTTCTCGCCACGCTTGCGGGCGGAATCCTTGAGCCAGCGCATCGCGAGGGCCATGCGGCGGACGGGGCGAACTTCCACGGGAACTTGGTAGTTCGCACCGCCGACGCGGCGGCTCTTCACTTCGACCATCGGCTTCACGTTGTTCAGCGCGGTCATGAAGATCTCGAGGGGATCCTTGTTGGCCTTCTTCTCGACCTGGTCCAGGGCACCGTAGATGATGCGCTCGGCCACGGCCTTCTTGCCGGATTCCATCACGACGTTCATGAACTTCGAGAGATCGACACTGCCGAACTTCGGGTCGGGCAGGATCTCGCGCTTGGGTACTTCGCGGCGACGCGGCATGGGAGTCTTCCTTTATCAGCTTCAGTTGGCTCGGGCTTCTCGTAGCGCCCTTGCCTTGGATGGCCATAGCCTGAAACGAACCATCCACTTACTCGGCGAGCCTGGGGCCCACCGCAACGTGCAACCGGCTTGCAGCCGATCGCGCTGGTAGCGCGGTGAAGGCTTAGGCCTTCTTCGGGCGCTTCGCGCCGTACTTGGAACGCGATTGCTTGCGGTCCTTGACGCCTTGCAGGTCAAGCGAACCGCGCACGATGTGGTAACGCACACCCGGCAGGTCCTTCACACGGCCGCCGCGTACGAGCACGACGCTGTGTTCCTGCAGGTTGTGGCCTTCACCGCCGATGTACGAGATCACCTCGAAACCGTTGGTCAGGCGCACCTTGGCCACCTTACGCAGAGCCGAGTTCGGCTTCTTCGGGGTGGTGGTGTACACGCGGGTGCAGACACCGCGGCGCTGGGGGCCGCCCTGCATGGCAGGCGACTTGGACTTCGTGGCTTCGACCTCACGGCCGTGGCGCACGAGCTGGTTGATGGTAGGCATGTGGACTTGTTCCCGTTTGAAGTCACGCAATTTTTTCTGTCGGGAGAAGCCACAGCGCTCTTGCGGGCGCCGCGCGGGGGCGCAGCAGGCGACAAAGAGCGCAGCAGAATCTGCCGAAGAACCCGGGAGTATATTCGGAGACGCCGCTCCCGTGCAAGCCGATGACGCCCGTTGCCCCTTTGCCTGACGCCGTGATCGTTGACACCAACGTTGCGCTCGACTGGCTCGTCTTCCGCAACCCGGCTGTCGCGCCGCTGTTTGACCGCATTTCGTCGGGTGGCCTGCGCTGGCTCGCCTGTGATCGCATGCGCGAGGAGCTGGCCCATGTGCTGTCACGCGGCGTCGGCGGCCGGCATGCGGCGGAAGATTCCGCCGTCCTGCTTGCCGCCTGGGACAGGCTGCCCACCCTGCGGCCGGCGCCCGCTGCGGGCGCCTCGCAGCGGCTGCACTGCAGCGACGCGGACGACCAGGTGTTCATCGATGCCGCCGTGGTGTGGCAGGCGCGCTGGCTGGTGACGCGGGACCGCGCGCTGTTGAAACTGGCCCGGCGGGCACGGCGCTTTGGCGTCGAGGTGCTGCCGCCGGAGCGCTGCATCGAGGCCTTGCAGGCGCCTGCCTGACAGAAAAAAGGGCAGCCGAAGCTGCCCTTTGCGAACCTGCGGACCGCTTGTGCGGCCCTAGCTGCTGCCTCACTCGGCCGCGTCGTCCGACGACGAATCGCTGCCGACCGCGGCCAGCTGCGCTGCAGCCAGCTCTTCGGCTTCCTGCAGTGCGATGGCGCGGCGCTCGCTCTCGTCCATGTCTTCCTTGACGCGGCGGGCCTCGTGGAAGGCCATGCCGGTGCCCGCGGGAATCAGGCGGCCAACGATGACGTTTTCCTTCAGGCCGCGCAGCTCGTCACGCTTGCCCATGATGGCCGCCTCGGTCAGCACCCGCGTGGTTTCCTGGAAGGAAGCCGCGGAGATGAACGAGTCGGTCGACAGCGAAGCCTTGGTGATGCCCAGCAGCACGTCGGCATGCGTGGCGGTGACCTTGCCTTCGCCGCGCAGGCGGTCGTTGGTGTCCAGCAGCTCCGAACGCTCGACCTGCTCGCCGGCGATGTAGCTGGACTCGCCCGGATTGACGATCTGCACGCGGCGCAGCATCTGGCGAACGATCACCTCGATGTGCTTGTCGTTGATCTTCACGCCTTGCAGCCGGTACACGTCCTGCACTTCGTCGACGATGTAGCGCGCCAGTTCCTCGATGCCCAGCAGGCGCAGGATGTCCTGCGGATCCGCCGCGCCGTCGACGATCAGCTCGCCGCGGTTCACCACCTGGCCTTCGTGCACCAGGATGTTCTTTTCCTTGGGCACCAGCTCTTCGTAGACCTTGCCGTCCGGATCGGTGATCTGCAGGCGGACCTTGCCCTTGGTCTCCTTGCCGAACGACACGGTACCCGTCTGCTCGGCCAGCGTGCCGACGTCCTTCGGCGAACGGGCTTCGAACAGCTCGGCCACCCGCGGCAGACCGCCGGTGATGTCGCGCGTCTTCTGGCCTTCGACCGGGATGCGCGCCAGCACTTCGCCGGGGGCGAGGTCCTGGCCGTCGCGGATCTGCACCAGCGAGCCCACCGGGAAGCCGATGGTCACCGAGTGGTCGGTGCCCGGGATCTTCACTTCCTGGCCGGCAGCGTCCAGCAGCTTGACCTGCGGGCGCACCACCTTCGTCGCACCGCGGCGCTTCGGGTCGATGACCACCAGCGTCGACAGGCCGGTGACCTCGTCCAGCTGCTTGGCGACCGTCACGCCCTCTTCCACGTTCTCGAACTTCGCCTTGCCGGCGAATTCCGTGATGATGGGTCGGGTCAGCGGGTCCCAGTTGGCCAGCACGGTGCCGGCCTTGATGGTCTGGTCGGCCTTGACGTTCAGCGTGGCGCCGTACGGCACCTTGTGGCGCTCGCGCTCGCGGCCGTGCGGGTCGAGGATGACGATTTCGCCCGAACGCGAGATGACGACCAGCTCGCCCTTGCCGTTGGTGACGTAGCGCATCGTGGCGTTGAAGCCGATGATGCCGTCGCTCTTGGCTTCGACGCTGTTGGCTACCGCCGCACGCGACGCCGCACCACCGATGTGGAACGTACGCATCGTCAGCTGGGTACCCGGCTCGCCGATGGATTGCGCGGCGATCACGCCCACCGCTTCGCCCACGTTCACCAAGCCGCCGCGGCCCAGGTCGCGGCCGTAGCACTTGGCGCACAGACCGAAGCGCGTGTCGCAGGTCAGCGGCGTGCGCACCTTCACCTCGTCGGCGCCGGCCGCTTCGAGCACTTCGAGCGTGTCCTCGTCCAGCATCTGGCCCGCGGGCACCAGCAGCTGCTGGTTCTCGGGGTGCAGCACCTCGACGGCAGCCACGCGGCCCAGGATGCGGTCGCGCAGCGATTCGATGACTTCACCACCTTCGACCAGCGCGCGCATGGCGATGCCGTTCTCGGTGTTGCAGTCGTTCTCGGTGACCACCAGGTCCTGCGTCACGTCCACCAGACGACGCGTCAGGTAGCCGGAGTTCGCGGTCTTCAGCGCCGTGTCCGCCAGGCCCTTACGGGCGCCGTGGGTGGAGATGAAGTACTGCAGAACGTTCAGGCCTTCGCGGAAGTTGGCCGTGATCGGCGTCTCGATGATCGAGCCGTCCGGCTTGGCCATCAGGCCCCGCATGCCCGCCAGCTGGCGGATCTGCGCGGCGGAACCGCGGGCGCCGGAGTCGGCCATCATGTAGATGGAGTTGAACGACTCCTGGTCCACCTCGTTGCCGTGGCGGTCCTGCACCTTCTGCTTGGAGAGCTGGGCCATCATGACCTTGCCCACCTCGTCACCGGTCTTGCCCCAGATGTCGACGACCTTGTTGTACCGCTCGCCGGCGGTCACCAGGCCCGAGACGTACTGCTGCTCGATCTCCTTGACTTCCTTCTCGGCGCGGTCGATCAGGCCCTGCTTCTCCTTCGGCACCAGCATGTCGTCGATGGCGATGGAGATGCCGGCGCGCGTGGCCAGGCGGAAGCCCGATTGCAGCAGCTTGTCCGCGAAGACCACCGTTTCCTTCAGGCCGCAGGTGCGGAAGGAGACGTTGATCAGCTTCGAGATCTCCTTCTTCTTCAGCGCCTTGTTGATGTTGCTGAAGGGCAGGCCCTTGGGCAGGATCTCGGACAGCAGCGCACGGCCGACCGTGGTGTCGACGAGCTTGGTCTCCGGCGTGAACTCGCCGGTTTCCTTGTTCTTCGTGTACTGGGTCAGGCGCACCGAGATCTTGGCGGTGATTTCAACGGCGCCGTTGTCCAGCGCGCGCTGCACTTCCACCACATCCGAGAAGATCAGGCCTTCGCCCTTGCCGTTGGTGCGCTCGCGGGTGGCGTAGTAAAGGCCCAGCACCACGTCCTGCGACGGCACGATCGACGGTTCGCCGTTGGCCGGGAACAGCACGTTGTTGGAGGCCAGCATCAGCGTGCGGGCTTCCATCTGCGCTTCGATCGACAGCGGCACGTGCACGGCCATCTGGTCGCCGTCGAAGTCGGCGTTGAACGCCGCGCACACCAGCGGGTGCAGCTGGATGGCCTTGCCTTCGATCAGCACCGGCTCGAACGCCTGGATGCCCAGGCGGTGGAGCGTCGGGGCGCGGTTCAGCAGGACCGGGTGTTCCTTGATGACTTCCTCGAGGATGTCCCAGACCACCGGCGTGCCGCTCTCGACTTCCTTCTTAGCGGCCTTGATGGTGGTGGCGATGCCCATCGCCTCCAGGCGCGAGAAGATGAAGGGCTTGAACAGCTCGAGCGCCATCAGCTTGGGCAGGCCGCACTGGTGCAGCTTGAGCGTCGGGCCCACCACGATGACCGAACGGCCCGAGTAGTCGACGCGCTTGCCCAGCAGGTTCTGGCGGAAGCGGCCGCTCTTGCCCTTGATCATGTCGGCCAGCGACTTCAGCGCACGCTTGTTGGCCCCGGTCATCGCCTTGCCGCGACGGCCGTTGTCCAGCAGCGAGTCCACCGCTTCCTGCAGCATGCGCTTCTCGTTGCGCACGATGATCTCGGGCGCCTTCAGCTCCAGCAGCCGCGCCAGGCGGTTGTTGCGGTTGATGACGCGGCGATACAGGTCGTTCAGGTCCGACGTGGCGAAGCGGCCGCCGTCCAGCGGCACCAGCGGGCGCAGGTCCGGCGGCAGCACGGGCAGCACTTCCAGCACCATCCAGCTCGGGCGGATGCCCGAGCGCTTGAAGGCTTCCATGACCTTCAGGCGCTTGCTGTTCTTCTTGATCTTGAGCTCGGAGCCGGTCATGTCGCCGCGGAGCTTCTCGATCTCGACGTCGAGATCCATCTCCTCCAGCAGCTTCTTGATGCCCTCGGCACCCATCAGCGCGACGAACTCTTCGCCGAACTCGATGCGCTTCGCGTCGTAGTCGTCCTCGCTCATGATCGAGAACTTCTTCAGCGGGGTCATGCCGGGGTCGACGACGACATACGCTTCGAAGTACAGCACGCGCTCGATGTCGCGCAGCGTCATGTCGAGCACCAGGCCCAGGCGCGACGGCAGCGACTTCAGAAACCAGATGTGCGCGCACGGCGCCGCCAGGTCGATGTGACCCATGCGGTCGCGACGGACCTTGGTCTGCGTGACTTCAACGCCGCACTTCTCGCAGATGACGCCACGGTGCTTCAGGCGCTTGTACTTGCCGCACAGGCACTCGTAGTCCTTGATCGGGCCAAAGATCTTGGCGCAGAACAAGCCATCGCGCTCCGGCTTGAACGTCCGGTAGTTGATCGTCTCGGGCTTCTTCACTTCGCCGAACGACCACGAGCGAATCTTTTCGGGCGATGCCAGCCCGATCTTGATCGCGTCGAAGTGTTCGTCGGGCGTGAATTGCTTGAAAAGGTCGAGTAGTCCCTTCATGCCTTTTCTCCTGTTCCCTTAGTTGCGCTCGAGCTCGATGTCGATGCCGAGCGAACGAATTTCCTTCACCAGCACGTTGAACGATTCCGGCATGCCGGCTTCGATCGAGTGCTCGCCCTTGACGATGTTCTCGTAGACCTTGGTGCGGCCGTTCACGTCGTCGGACTTCACGGTCAGCATCTCCTGCAGGATGTACGAGGCGCCATAGGCTTCCAGCGCCCACACTTCCATTTCGCCGAAGCGCTGGCCGCCGAACTGCGCCTTGCCGCCCAGCGGCTGCTGGGTGACGAGCGAGTAAGGGCCGGTGGAGCGGGCGTGCATCTTGTCGTCGACCAAGTGGTGCAGCTTCAGCACGTGCATGTAGCCCACCGTCACGGGGCGCTCGAAGGCGTCGCCGGTACGGCCGTCGTGCAGCGTGGCCTGGGTGCGCGTCTCGGTCAGGCCCTTGGCCTTGGCGATCTCGTCCGGATAGGCCAGCTTCAGCATGCCGCGGATCTCTTCCTCGGCCGCACCGTCGAACACCGGCGTCGCGAACGGCACGCCGTTCTCGAGGTTCTTCGCCATCTCGACGATGTCGTCATCGCTGAACGAGGACAGGTCCTCGGTCTTGCCGCCCGACTGGTTGTACAGCTGGTCGAAGAACTGGCGCAGCTCGGCCGCACGCGACTCGCGCTGCAGCATGTCGCCGATGCGCTGGCCGATGCCCTTGCCCGCCCAGCCCAGGTGCACTTCCAGCACCTGGCCCACGTTCATCCGCGAAGGCACGCCCAGGGGGTTCAGCACGATGTCGCACGGGGTGCCGTCGGCCATGTAGGGCATGTCTTCGATCGGAGTGATCTTGGACACGACACCCTTGTTGCCGTGGCGGCCGGCCATCTTGTCGCCAGGCTGCAGGCGGCGCTTGACGGCCAGGTACACCTTGACCATCTTCAGCACGCCGGCCGGCAGCTCGTCGCCCTGCGTGAGCTTCTTGCGCTTCTCTTCGAACGCGAGGTCGAAGCTGTGGCGCGTCTGCTCCAGCGAGTTCTTGATGCTTTCCAGCTGGTTGGCCACGTCGTCCTCGGCCGGGCGCACGTCGAACCAGTGGTACTTCTCGACCGAGGCCAGGTAGGCCTTGTCGATGGTCGTGCCCTTGGCCAGCTTCTGCGGGCCGCCGTTGGCGACCTTGCCGTTCAGCAGCTTCTCGATCCGGTCGAAGGCGTCGGCCTCGACGATGCGCAGCTGGTCGTTCAGGTCCAGGCGGAAGCGCTTCAGCTCGTCGTCGATGATCTGCTGGGCGCGCTTGTCGCGCTGGATGCCTTCACGGGTGAACACCTGCACGTCGATCACGGTGCCGTTGGTGCCCTGGTCCACGCGCAGCGACGTGTCCTTCACGTCCGAAGCCTTCTCGCCGAAGATGGCGCGCAGCAGCTTCTCTTCCGGCGTCAGCGTGGTCTCGCCCTTCGGCGTGACCTTGCCCACCAGCACGTCGCCCGGGTTCACCTCGGCGCCCACGTACACGATGCCCGATTCGTCGAGGCGAGCCAGCTGCTGCTCCGACAGGTTCGGGATGTCGCGCGTGATTTCCTCGGAGCCCAGCTTCGTGTCGCGGGCCATCACCACCAGTTCCTCGATGTGGATCGAGGTGTAGCGGTCTTCGGCCACGACACGTTCGCTGATCAGGATCGAGTCTTCGAAGTTGTAGCCGTTCCAGGGCATGAACGCGACCAGCATGTTCTGGCCGAGCGCGAGCTCGCCCAGGTCGGTCGATGCACCGTCAGCAATCACGTCGCCGGCGGCAACATGGTCACCACGGCGCACGATCGGGCGCTGGTGGATGTTCGTGTTCTGGTTGGAGCGGTGGTACTTGATCAGGTTGTAGATGTCGACGCCGACCTCACCCGCCACCGTCTCGTCGTCGTTCACGCGGATCACGATGCGGTTGGTATCGACGTAGTCGACGATGCCACCGCGGCGCGACGCCACGACCGTGCCCGAGTCCTTCGCGGCCACGCGTTCCACGCCGGTGCCCACCAGCGCCTTTTCGGGGCGCAGGGTCGGCACGGCCTGGCGCTGCATGTTCGCGCCCATCAGTGCGCGGTTCGCGTCGTCGTGCTCGAGGAACGGCACCAGCGAAGCAGCCACCGACACGATCTGCGTCGGCGCCACGTCCATGTACTGGATGCGTTCCGGCGAGGTCAGCACCGATTCGCCGTTTTCACGCGCCGACACCAGCTCGTCCACCAGGCGGCCTTCGCCGTCGAGCGAGGCGTTGGCCTGCGCAATGACGTACTTGCCTTCCTGGATGGCCGACAGGTAATCGATCTGGTCGGTCACCTGGCCGTCGTTCACGCGGCGATAAGGCGTTTCGAGGAAGCCGTACTCGTTGAGCTGTGCATACAGCGCCAGCGAGTTGATCAGGCCGATGTTCGGGCCTTCCGGCGTCTCGATCGGGCACACGCGGCCGTAGTGCGTCGGGTGCACGTCGCGCACCTCGAAGCCGGCGCGTTCACGCGTCAGACCACCCGGGCCCAGGGCCGAGACACGCCGCTTGTGCGTGATTTCGGACAGCGGGTTCGTCTGGTCCATGAACTGCGACAGCTGCGACGCACCGAAGAACTCCTTCAGCGCCGCGGAGATCGGCTTGGAGTTGATCAGGTCGTGCGGCATCAGGGCCTCGGTCTCGGCCTGGCCCAGACGCTCCTTCACGGCCTTCTCGATGCGTGCCAGGCCCGAGCGGTACTGGTTCTCGGCCAGCTCGCCGACGCAACGCACACGCCGGTTGCCCAGGTGGTCGATGTCGTCCACTTCGCCGCGGCCATTGCGCAGCTCGACGAGGATCTTCACCACGTCGAGGATGTCCTCGTTGGACAGCGTCATCGCGCCTTCGGCCGAGTCGCGGCCCACGCGGGCGTTGAACTTCATGCGGCCCACGCGCGACAGGTCGTACGTGTCGGCGCTGTAGAACAGGCGGTTGAACAGCGCTTCCACCGCGTCTTCGGTCGGCGGCTCGCCGGGGCGCATCATGCGGTAGATGGCCACGCGCGCGGCCAGCTGGTCGGCGGTCTCGTCGCTGGTCAGCGTCTGGCTGATGTAGGCGCCTTCGTCCAGCTCGTTCGTGTAGAGCGCCTGGATGTCCTTCACGCCCGACTGGCGCAGCTTCTTCAGCAGCGTGTCGGTCAGCTCCTCGTTGGCCTTGGCCACGATCTCGCCCGTGTCGGGGTCGACGATGTTGCGGGCCACGACGCGGCCGATCAGGAAGTCTTCCGGCACCGTGATGTGGTTGGTGCCCGACTGCTCCAGCGCGCGCACGTGGCGCGCGGTGATGCGCTTGTCCTTCTCGACGACCACTTCACCGTTCTTGTTGGTGATGTCGAAACGCGCGACCTCGCCACGCAGGCGGTCGGCCACGAACTCCATCTGCGCGCCCGATTCCATCAGGCGGAAGTTGTCGAAGACGAAGAAGTGCGCCAGGATCTGCTCGGGGTTCAGGCCGATGGCCTTGAGCAGGATCGTCACCGGCATCTTGCGGCGGCGGTCGACGCGGAAGTACAGGATGTCCTTCGGGTCGAACTCGAAGTCGAGCCACGAGCCGCGGTACGGAATGATCCGCGCGCTGAACAGCAGCTTGCCCGAGCTGTGGGTCTTGCCCTTGTCGTGCTCGAAGAACACGCCCGGCGAGCGGTGCAGCTGCGACACGATGACACGCTCGGTGCCGTTGACGATGAAGGAGCCGTAGTCGGTCATCAGGGGCACTTCGCCCATGTAGACCTCCTGCTCCTTGATCTCCTTGACCGTCTTGGCCTGCGCGGCTTCACGGTCATAGATGATCATCTGCAGCTTCGCCCGCACCGCAGCGGCGTACGTCAGACCGCGCTGCTGGCATTCGCGCGTGTCGAACGGCGGCTTCGCGATGTTGTACTCGATGAACTTCATCTCCACGTAACCGTTGTGCGAAACGATCGGGAACGCGGACAGGAAGGCGGCTTGCAGCCCCTCGGGCTTGCGCTTGGCGGGCGGCACGTCCTTCTGGAGGAACGCGACGTAGGATTCCCGCTGCATGGTCAGCAGATACGGGACGTTGAGAACGCTCTCGCGCTTACCGAAGCTCTTGCGGATCCGCTTGCGCTCGGTATAGCTGTAATTGGGGGATGCTTGCGCCATTGAACACTCCGTGTCGAAAACCCCCCGCCTGGCCGTGGCAGGAGTTTCGTCGGCGACTGGCAACTCGGGTGTTGCACCCGAGGCTTGGTGGTTGGCCACTACCAACCGCTGGCGGACAACCCCGGCGTTGCACCGGAGTCCGACCAAACCCGTTCTCTGCAGTCGGATCAGAGAACACTTGGAAAAGGAAGGGCGCGTATTGTGTCGCGCTTTCGCTTTCCGAGTGACCTCAAGCCGTGTAAACCCTGAAGCACGAAAGGCTGGGTGCCTGTAGAGCACCCAGCCTCGCTTCGGACAGGCCGATTACTTGATCTCGGCCTTGGCGCCGGCTTCCACCAGCTTCTTGACGGCGGCTTCCGCGTCGGCCTTGGGGATGGCTTCCTTGACGGGCTTCGGAGCGCCGTCCACCAGGTCCTTGGCTTCCTTCAGGCCCAGGCCCGTCAGTTCGCGCACGGCCTTGATGACGGAGACCTTCTGGGCGCCGGCTTCGAGCAGCACGACGTTGAATTCGGTCTTCTCTTCCACCGCAGCAGCGGCGGCGCCACCGCCACCGGCGGCCGGGGCGGCCACGGCAGCAGCCGAAACGCCGAACTTCTCTTCAATGGCCTTCACCAGGTCATTGAGTTCCATCACGGTCATGGTGTCCAGGCTGGACAGGAAAGCGTCTTTGTCGAATGCCATTTTGGATTCCTAGAAACAGTTGATTTGCTTGAATGCTGTGCGTCAGGCCGCGGCGGGTTCCGCTTCGGCAGGCGCGGCTTCGGCGCCGCCGCCCTTCTGTTCCGACACGGCAGCCACCGCACGCGCGAAGCGGGCGATCGGCGACTGCAGCAGGCCGGCCAGTTGGGTCAGCAGGACTTCGCGGCTGGGGATCGAGGCCAGGGCCTTGATGCCTTCGGCGTCGAGCGCCTTGCCACCAAATGCACCGCCCTTGACGACCAGCTTGTCGTTGGTCTTGGCAAAGTCCGACAGGACCTTGGCCGAGGCGACAGCGTCTTCCGAAAAACCGTAAATCAGCGGACCGGACATGGCTTCCGCAGCCACCTCGAACGGCGTACCGGCCACAGCGCGGCGGGCGAGCGTGTTCTTCAAAACATGAAGGTACACGCCCTTTTCCCGCGCGTCGCGGCGCAGCTTGTCGAGATGGGCAACGGTGAGGCCACGGTACTCGGCCAGCGTGAGGGTCTGCGAACGGGCTGCCTGGGCGGCCACGTCCGAGATCACGGTAGCTTTCTCGTTGCGATTGAGACTCAAGGTCTGCTCCTCACATCACGTGCCTTGGCGCCCTTGCGGGCACTTCCGGCACACCGGATTGCAGCGACCATCTGTTTCCAGGGAAAACAGCGGGACGCCATCTGCGCTGGCTTCCGGTCGGGCGCGAGCCCTTCCTTCGATTACGGCGCCCCGTGCAGGCACGGCACACCACCAGCGGTCTTGGATGACCCGCCGCAACCCGCGAAGGCTGCGGCGGCCCACCAATGCTCAAACAGCGCGCCAGACTCGCGCGCCGCCTTCATTCAGTTCAGGACTGGGCGGCCAGCGTGATCGACGAAGCGTCGACCCGCACACCAACGCCCATCGTCGAGCTGACGGCCACCTTGCGCAGGTAGACGCCCTTGCTCGACGCCGGCTTTGCCTTGTTCAGGGCCTCCAGCAGCGCAGCCAGGTTGCCCACCAGCTTGTCCGACTCGAACGAGCGACGGCCGATGGTCGTGTGGATGATGCCGGCCTTGTCAACACGGAACTGCACCTGGCCTGCCTTGGCGTTCTTCACGGCGGTGGCGACGTCCGGCGTCACGGTGCCGACCTTCGGGTTCGGCATCAGGCCGCGGGGACCCAGCACCTGACCCAGCGTACCGACGATGCGCATGGTGTCCGGCGAAGCGATCACCACGTCGAAGTTCAGGTTGCCGCCCTTGATCTGCTCGGCCAGGTCTTCCATGCCGACGATGTCGGCGCCGGCGGCGCGGGCCTCTTCAGCCTTGGCACCTTGGGCAAACACGGCCACGCGCTTGGTCTTGCCGGTGCCGTTGGGCAGGACAACGGCGCCACGCACCACCTGGTCCGACTTCTTGGCGTCGATGCCGAGCTGCACCGAGACGTCGATCGATTCGTCGAACTTGGCGGTCGCGCATTCCTTGACCAGCACCAGCGCGTCATCGATCGGGTACAGCTTCAGGCTGTCGACCTTGCCCTGCAGGGCCTTGGCTTTCTTCGTGAGCTTGGCCATGTCAGGCTCCTTCCACGGTCACGCCCATCGAGCGGGCGGAACCGGCAATCGTTTTCACCGCGGCTTCCAGGTCGGCAGCCGTCAGGTCCTTCTGCTTGGTCTTGGCGATCTCTTCGATCTGCGCACGGGTCAGCTTGCCAACCTTCTCGATGTGCGGACGGCCAGAACCCTTGTCGAGCTTCAGCGCCTTCTTGATCAGCACCGTGGCCGGCGGCGTCTTCAGGATGAAGGTGAACGACTTGTCGGCGAACGCGGTGATGACCACCGGCAGCATCAGGCCGGGTTCCATGCCCTGGGTCTGCGCGTTGAACGCCTTGCAGAACTCCATGATGTTCAGGCCGCGCTGGCCCAGTGCCGGACCGACCGGCGGCGACGGGTTGGCCTTGCCGGCCGGGATCTGCAGCTTGATGAAGCCGACGATTTTCTTTGCCATGAATGGCTCCTATCGAGTTCAAGCGCCCGCTCCGCTTTTCACGGCAGGACGGGCTCCTCGTCCAGTGCGACCCTGTTGCGAAGTCGGCAGGGGGCGCCGGGTCGCGCCACAGCCCCTGCCCGAAATGTCAGACCTTCTCGACCTGCGAGAAATCGAGCTCGACCGGCGTGGCGCGGCCGAAGATGGTGACGGACACGCGCACCTTCGACTTTTCGTAGTTCACGTCTTCCACGGCGCCGTTGAAGTCGGTGAACGGGCCTTCCTTGACCCGCACCGTCTCGCCCACCGTCCACTCGACCTTGGGCTTCGGCTTCTCGACGCCCTCTTGCATCTGGTTGACGATCTTCATCACCTCGGCTTCCGAGATGGGTACCGGGCGGTTCTTGGCGCCGCCGACGAAGCCGGTGACCTTGCTGGTGTGCTTCACCAGGTGCCAGCTCTCGTCGTCCATCAACATCTCGACCAGCACGTAGCCGGGGAAGAAGCGGCGCTCGGTCACGGCCTTCTTGCCGTTCTTCAGCTCGACGACTTCTTCGGTTGGCACCAGGATGCGGCCGAACTTGCTGTTCATGCCGGCGCGCTCGATGCGCTCACGCAAATTGCGCTCAACGGCCTTTTCCATGCCCGAGTAGGCATGGACGACGTACCAGCGCAGCGGCAACGGCGCCGGGGCGGCCGTGTCGGTGGGGGTCAGATCGGATTCGCTCATGCTTTCTCGCTTGTCGTCAACGCCAGCCCAGGATCAGGTCGTACAAGGCCCACTCGAGTGTCTTGTCGGTCAGCCAGAGGAACAGGGCCATCACCAGCACGAAGGCGAACACGTAGGCAGTCATCTGCATGGCCTCCTTGCGGGCGGGCCAGACGACCTTCTTCGTTTCGTTGACCGAATCCTGGCCGAAGGCGATGAGCTGCTTGCCCATCTCGGAGACGAAGAACACGCCTACCGCGGCTGCCAGCAGCACGAGCAGCACTGCCACGCGCATCCACAGCGGCTGGGCCGCAAGCAGGTAGAAAGCCGCCACCGCGCCAACCACCAGCACGCCGGCAAAGGCCAGCTTGGCCTTGTCCGCGCCACTGGAGACGGTTTCGACTTGAGGATTGGTGGTGGCCATCGCTTTCAATTCACATTCGGATCGTGGGCCGCACGCGCCAGCAAAGGTCAGGCGCACTAGCAGCAAAGCCCGCCGGGCCGGCGCAGAGATTGCGCACCACCCGCGGGCTGATTCGGCTTCACCGAACGGGACGCCTCAGCGTCTGTCGGTGGCAGGGGCAGAGGGTCTCGAACCCCCAACCTTCGGTTTTGGAGACCGACGCTCTGCCAATTGAGCTATGCCCCTGCAGCCTTACTTCTTACTCGATGATCTTGGCAACGACGCCGGCGCCGACGGTGCGGCCGCCTTCACGGATGGCGAAGCGCAGGCCTTCTTCCATCGCGATCGGGGCGATCAGCTTGACGGTGATGCTGACGTTGTCGCCCGGCATGACCATTTCCTTGTCCTTCGGCAGCTCCACCGCGCCGGTCACGTCCGTCGTGCGGAAGTAGAACTGCGGGCGATAGTTGTTGAAGAACGGGGTGTGGCGGCCGCCTTCTTCCTTGCTCAGCACGTACACCTCGGCGGTGAAGTGCGTGTGCGGCTTGATGGAGCCCGGCTTGCACAGCACCTGGCCGCGCTCGACGTCTTCACGCTTGGTGCCGCGCAGCAGGATGCCCACGTTGTCGCCGGCCTGACCTTGGTCCAGCAGCTTGCGGAACATTTCCACGCCGGTGCAGGTGGTCTTCTGGGTGGCGCGGATACCGACGATCTCGATTTCCTCACCGACCTTGACCACGCCACGCTCGACACGGCCCGTGACCACGGTGCCGCGGCCCGAGATCGAGAACACGTCTTCCACGGGCATCAGGAACGCACCGTCCACGGCGCGCTCGGGCGTCGGGATGTAGCTGTCCAAGGCGTCGGCCAGGGCCATGATGGCCTGCTCGCCCAGCTCGCCCTTGTCGCCTTCGAGCGCCAGCTTGGCCGAGCCCTTGACGATCGGGGTGTCGTCGCCGGGGAAGTCGTACTTCGACAGCAGCTCGCGCACTTCCATCTCGACGAGCTCGAGCAGCTCGGCGTCGTCGACCATGTCGCACTTGTTCAGGAAGACGATGATGTACGGCACGCCGACCTGGCGCGCCAGCAGGATGTGCTCACGCGTCTGGGGCATCGGGCCGTCGGCGGCCGAGCACACCAGGATCGCGCCGTCCATCTGCGCCGCGCCCGTGATCATGTTCTTCACATAGTCAGCGTGGCCCGGGCAGTCAACGTGCGCGTAGTGGCGGTTGGCGGTCTCGTACTCGACGTGCGCGGTGTTGATCGTGATGCCGCGCGCCTTTTCTTCCGGCGCCGCGTCGATCTGGTCGTACGCCTTGGCTTCGCCGCCGAACTTGGCCGACAGGATCGTCGTGATCGCCGCCGTCAGCGTCGTCTTGCCATGGTCCACGTGGCCAATGGTGCCCACGTTGACGTGCGGCTTGGTCCGCTCGAACTTACCTTTTGCCATGTTGCGCGCTCCTGGCTGAGAAACGATTTCTTACGATTGGCGGGTGGTGCCCATGGCGCGGATCGAACGCGCGACCTCTCCCTTACCAAGGGAGTGCTCTACCACTGAGCCACATGGGCATCGACACGGCTTTGGGTCGCTGAACAACGGCACAAAGCGGTGTCGACACAGACTGGAGCGGGAGACGGGAATCGAACCCGCGTCATCAGCTTGGAAGGCTGGGGTTCTACCATTGAACTACTCCCGCTCGGGAGTCAGCACCAAATCACTGCACTACTGAAAAACAAGCTCGCTTTGGTGGAGGAGGCTGGATTCGAACCAGCGTAGGCGTAAGCCAACAGATTTACAGTCTGCCCCCTTTAGCCACTCGGGCACCCCTCCTGGGCGAGCCGATGACTATAGCACGGTTTGCGGAAGTGTCCAATCAAGCGCGCCGAATGTTGCATCGGGCCCCAAAAACTCCTGGGCACGGCGGAAGTGGCCGCAGCCGATGAACGGTACCGGCGGGCGCTGCGCCGAGAGTGGCGAGGGGTGATTGGAGGCCAGTACCAGGTGCTGCGGATGCGCCGCCGCGATCGGCTGGCCGAAGGCCTGCGCGTGGTTGCCCCACAACATGAACACGAGGGGCCGCGGCTCCTGCGCAACACGGGCCAGCAGCGCCCGTGTCAGCGATTCCCAGCCCCTGCTGGCATGCGCGCCGGCCTGGCCGTCTTCCACCGTCAGGCTGGTGTTGGTCAACATCACGCCGCGGCGCGCCCAGGCGCTCAGGTCGCCGGAGCGCGGCACCGGCAGGCCGAGGTCGCGCTGCAATTCCTTGAAAATGTTGCGCAGGCTGGGCGGCAGGCGCATGCCTTCGGGCACCGAGAATGCCAGCCCCTGCGCCTGGCCGGGGCCGTGGTACGGGTCCTGGCCGACGATGACGACCCGCACGCTGCGCAGCGGGGTAAGTTGCAGCATGCGCAACGGGTTGGCCGGGTACACCGCTACCCCGGCGGCCACGCGCGCGTCGACGTGGGCGATCAGGCGGCGCGCCTCGTCGGTGGTGCGCCAGGCGTCGATCACCGGCTGCCAGTCGCCGCCCACCTCGGTGAGCACTTCATCAAGCGGCCGGCACAGGCGGTTCGGCGTCACGAGAACAGGGTTGCCAGGGCGAGGCCCGGGTCGTCGGCGCGCATGAAGGCCTCACCGACGAGGAAAGCGTGCACGCCGGCATCGCGCATGCGTTGCACGTCGGGTTGGCCAAGGATGCCCGACTCGGTGACCAGCAGCCGGTCGGCCGGCACCCGGGCCAGCAGGCCCAGCGTGGTGTTGAGCGTGACCTCGAAGGTGCGCAGGTTGCGGTTGTTGATGCCGACCAACGGCGTCTTCAGGCGCAGCGCGCGGTCCAGCTCGGCGCCGTCGTGTACCTCCACCAGCACCGCCATGCCCAGGGCGTGGGCGGTGGCTTCCAGGTCGGCCATCTGCGCGTCGTCCAGGCAGGCGGCGATCAGCAGGATGCAGTCGGCGCCCATCGCGCGGGCCTCGAACACCTGGTAGGCGTCGATCATGAAGTCCTTGCGCAGCACCGGCAGCGCGCAGGCGGCGCGGGCCTGCTGCAGGTACTCAGACGCGCCCTGGAAGAAGGAGCGGTCGGTGAGCACCGACAGGCAGGCCGCGCCGCCGCGTTCGTAGCTGGCGGCGATCTCGGCCGGCACGAAGTGCTCGCGCAGCACGCCCTTGCTGGGGCTGGCCTTCTTCACCTCGGCGATGACGGCTGCCCGGCCGGCGGCGATCTTGGCACGCAGCGCGGCCTCGAAACCACGCACGTCGGTGCGGGCTTCGGCATCGCGCCGCACCGCAGCCAGATCGCGCTGCCGGCGCAGCACGGCCAGCTCTTCATGCTTGACCGCCACGATGCGGTTGAGAATGTCGCTCATGTCAGGCCGCCTTCAGCCTGCAGGTAGCCGCCACGAACTGCTGCAGCTTGGCCCGGGCCGCGCCGCTGGCCACGGCCTCGCGGGCCAGCTTCACGCCGTCGACGATGGAGGCGGCCACGTTGGCGCAGTACAGCGCGGCGCCGGCGTTCAGCAGCACGATGTCGCGCACCGGGCCGTCCTCGTTGGCCAGCGCCTTCTGGATGCAGACCACCGACTCCTCCTTGTTGGCCACGCGCAGCACGCGCGAGTCGTAGACCGGCAGGCCGAAGTCGCTGGGGTGCACCACGTACTCGCGCACCGCGCCGTCCTTCAGTTCGCCGACCATCGATTCGCCCGACAGCGACAGCTCGTCCATACCGTTCATGCCGTGCACGATCATCACGTGCTCGCTGCCCAGGCGCTGCAGCACGCGCACCTGGATGCCGACCAGGTCGGGGTGGAACACGCCCATCAGCTGATTGGGCGCGTTGGCCGGGTTGGTCAGCGGGCCCAGGATGTTGAAGATGGTGCGCACGCCCAGCTCCTTGCGGACGGGCGCGGCATGCTTCATCGACGCATGGTGGTTGGGCGCGAACATGAAGCCGATGCCGGTTTCGGCCAGGCAGGCGGCCACCTGCTCGGGCGTGAGGTCGATGCAGGCGCCCAGCGCCTCCAGCACGTCGGCGCTGCCGGAGCTGGACGACACGCTGCGCCCGCCATGCTTGGCCACCCGTGCGCCAGCGGCTGCGGCCACGAGCATCGCGGCGGTGGAGATGTTGAAGCTGTGCGCCGCGTCGCCGCCGGTGCCGCACAGGTCGACCAGGTGCGTGCGGTCGGCCACCGCCACCGGCGTGGCGAACTCGCGCATCACCTGCGCGGCGGCCGCAATCTCACCGATGGTTTCCTTCTTCACCCGCAGGCCGACGGCCAGCGCGGCGATCATCACCGGCGACATCTCGCCCATCATGATGCGGCGCATCAGCGCCAGCATCTCGTCATGGAAGATCTCGCGGTGCTGGATGACGCGGGTCAGCGCGTCGGTGTTGCTGATGCTCATGCGGGGCTCCTCTCGGGCGGCCGGCTCAGCCGGCCAGCAGCTCGCGCAGCACCGGCAGCGCGCGGTCGATGTCGTCGGTGCTCACGTCCAGGTGGGTGACGAAGCGCAGCTTGTACAGGCCGGTGGCCAGCACGCCGCGTTCGGCCAGGCGCTGCACCAGCCCCTCGCCGCGCTCGGGCGGCACGTCGACGAAGACGATGTTGGTCTGCGGGGCCTGCACCTGCACGCCGGACAGGCCCTGCAGGCCTTCGGCCAGGCGGCGGGCGTTGGCATGGTCTTCGGCCAGGCGGTCCACATGGTGCTCGATCGCATGCAGCGCACCGGCCGCGATCACGCCAGCCTGCCGCATGCCGCCGCCCACCATCTTGCGCCAGCGGTGCGCGCGCTGGATGAAGTCCTTCGAGCCGCACAGGGCCGAGCCCACCGGTGCGCCCAGCCCCTTGCTGAAGCACACCGACACGCTGTCGAACGGACGCGCCAGCTCCGCCGCGCTGCGGCCGGAGGCCACCACGGCATTGAAGAAGCGCGCGCCGTCCAGGTGGCAGGCCAGGCCCTTGCTGCGCGCCAGCGCGGTGGCCTCTTCCACATAGGCCTGCGGCAGCACGTTGCCACCCCAGGTGTTTTCCAGGCAGAAGAGCCGGCTGCGCGCGAAGTGCGAGTCGTCGGGCTTGATGTTGGCCGCGATGTCGGCCAGCGCAATGGTGCCGTCGGGCTGGTTGGGCAACGGCTGCGGCTGGATGCTGCCCAGCACCGCAGCGCCGCCAGCCTCCCAGCGGTAGCAGTGGGCATGCTGGCCGACGAGGTACTCGTCGCCGCGGCCGCAATGCGTCATCAGCGCCACCAGGTTGCTCTGCGTGCCGGTGGGCACGTACAGCGCCGCCTCGAAGCCCAGCATCTCGGCGATGCGCTGCTGCAGGCGGTTGACGGTGGGGTCGTCGCCGAAGACGTCGTCGCCCACCTCGGCGCGGGCCATCGCCTCGCGCATCGCAGCCGTCGGCCGGGTGACGGTGTCGCTGCGCAGGTCGATGGTCATGCTTTGCTCTGCTCCAGGAAGTTGCGCAGCATGGCGTGGCCGTGCTCGCTGAGGATGGATTCGGGATGGAACTGCACGCCTTCCATCATCACCTCCTTGTGGCGAACGCCCATGATCTCGCCGTCCTCCGAGGTGGCGGTGACGACGAGTTCGGCGGGCAGCGTCTGCCGCTCGATGGCCAGCGAGTGGTAGCGCACCACGTCGAACTGCTCGGGTAGGTTGGCGAACACGCCCTGGCGGTCGGTGCTGATGCGGCTCACCTTGCCGTGCATCTGGACTTGCGCGCGGATGACCTTGCCGCCCAGCGCGGCGCCAATGGCCTGGTGGCCCAGGCACACGCCCAGCAGCGGCAGCCGGCCCTTGAAGTGGCGGATGGCCTCCACGCAGATGCCGGCCTCGGCCGGCGAACACGGCCCGGGCGAAAGCACCAGCTGGTCGGGCTTCAGCGCCTCGATGCCGGCGATGTCGATCTCGTCGTTGCGGAAGACCTTCACCTCCTCGCCCAGCTCGCCGAAGTACTGCACCAGGTTGAAGGTGAAGCTGTCGTAGTTGTCGATCATCAGCAGCATGTCAGAACCCCTCTTCCACGAGTTCGGCGGCGCGGATGAGCGCCCGGGCCTTGGCCTCGGTCTCCTTCCATTCCAGCTCGGGCACTGAATCGGCCACCACGCCGGCCGCCGCCTGCACGTACAGCGTCTGGTCCTTGATGATGCCGGTGCGGATGGCGATGGCCACGTCCATGTCGCCGGCAAAGCTTAGGTAGCCGCAGGCGCCGCCGTAGATGCCGCGCTTGACCGGCTCCAGCTCGTCGATGATTTCCATCGCGCGGATCTTGGGCGCGCCAGTCAGCGTGCCGGCCGGGAAGGTGGCCTTCAGCACGTCGAGGTTGGTGGTGCCTTCCAGCAGCGTGGCTTCGACGTTGCTGACGATGTGCATCACGTGCGAATAACGCTCCACCACGAAGGCCTCGGTCACCTTGACGCTGCCGGTCTGCGCGATGCGGCCCAGGTCGTTGCGCGCCAGGTCGATCAGCATCAGGTGCTCGGCGCGCTCCTTGGGGTCGGCCTTGAGCTCGGCTTCCATCGCCAGGTCCTGCTCCGGCGTGGCGCCACGCGGGCGGGTACCGGCCAGCGGGCGGATCGTCACCTTCTGGCCTTCGGGCGTGCTCTCCTGCCGCACCAGGATCTCGGGCGAGGCGCCGACGATCTGGAAGTCGCCCATGTCGTAGAAGTACATGTACGGCGACGGGTTGAGCGAACGCAGCGCCCGGTACAGCGTCAGCGGCGACTCGGTGTAGCGCTTCTTCAGCCGCTGGCCCACCTGCACCTGCATCATGTCGCCGGCGGCGATGTACTCCTTGGCCACGGCCACGGCCTTGAGGTAGTCGGCCTTGTCGAACTCCCGTTCCACCGCGTAGCTGGCGCCGCGGCGCACCGGGGGCGCGGTGACGCTGAACTTGAGCTTGTCCGCCAGTTCCGACAGGCGGCGCTTGCCTGAGAAGTAGGCCTCCGGCCGCGACGGGTCGGCATAGACGATCAGGTACAGCCGGCCCGACAGGTTGTCGATGACCGCAAGCTCCTCGCACTGCAGCAGCTGGATGTCCGGCGTGCCGATGCCGCCGGGCTTCTCCACCTTCGCGAGTTTGGGCTCCATGTAACGCACCGCGTCGTAGCCGAAGTAGCCGGCCAGCCCGCCGCAGAAACGCGGCATGCCCGGGCGCAGCGCCACCTTGAAACGCTGCTGGTAGGCCTCGATGAAGTCGAGCGGATTGCCTTCGTGGGTCTCCACCACCTGGCCGTCGGTCACCACTTCGGTCAGCGGGCCGGTGGTGCGCAGCAGCGTGCGCGCCGGCAGGCCGATGAAGGAATAGCGGCCGAAGCGCTCGCCGCCGACGACGGACTCCAGCAGGAAGCTGTACTTCTGGCCGCCGGCCAGCTTGAGGTACAGCGACAGCGGCGTTTCCAGGTCGGCGAAGGCCTCCGCGATCAGCGGGATGCGGTTGTAGCCCTGCGAGGCGAGGCTCTTGAATTCGAGTTCGGTGATCATGTGTTCAGCCCTCCGGGACCCCGTGCACGCATGGCGCGGCCGAGGTCGAGATACGGAATTGCGGGGAAGCGGTGGCGGTATCAGTCGCTAGGCAAGGCCGGCCGGAAGATGGCGGCATGCACAGGCCGAGCCCGCAGCAAACTAGACGGCAGCGGAAGCAGGCTGGCGACGCCAGGGCCAGGCTCCCCGGTCGTTCGACCTCGTCGTGAGTTTGCGTGGCATGAACATGGGCGGCGACTATAGCAGCGGCGTGGGGTGAATACCCCCGGAAGGGGGCGCCCGTATGATCGCCCGCTCCCATGGCAGACACCCTCAATCCCGCCCAGCTCGAAGCGGTTTATCACCTGGACGGCCCCTGCCTCGTGCTGGCCGGCGCCGGCTCGGGCAAGACCCGCGTCATCACCCACAAGATCGCACGGCTGCTGCAGGCCGGGCTGGCGCCGAAGGAGATCGCGGCCATCACCTTCACCAACAAGGCTTCGCAGGAGATGCGCGAACGGGCCAAGTCGCTGGTGGGCCCGCGCGCCGCGAAGGACCTGGTGGTGAGCACCTTCCACTCGCTGGGCGTGCGCATGCTGCGCGAGAGCGGCACCCGTCTGGGCCTGAAGGAGCAGTTCTCCATCCTGGACAGCGACGACGTGCTGGGTGTGCTGCGCGACGCCGGCGGCACGACCGACGCCGCCACCGCCCGCCGCTGGCAATGGACGATCAGCCTGTGGAAGAACCAGGGCCTGACCAGCGACACCGCGATGGCCGCCGCCAAGGACGCCGACGAGCAGGTGGCCGCGCGGGTGATGAAGCTCTACGAGGAGCGCCTGTCGGCCTACCAGGCGGTGGACTTCGACGACCTGATCAGCCTGCCGCTGAAGCTGCTGAATACCGACGAGGAAGCACGCGCCGAATGGCAGGGCCGCTTCCGCCACGTGCTGGTGGACGAATACCAGGACACCAACGCGGTGCAGTACGAACTGCTGAAGGCGCTGGTCAGCCATCCCGACGACCGGCGCGCCGGCCGCTTCACCGCGGTGGGCGACGACGACCAGAGCATCTACGGCTGGCGCGGCGCCACTATCGACAACCTGCGCCGGCTGCCGCAGGACTTCCCGAAGCTGAAGGTGATTCCGCTGGAGCAGAACTACCGCTCCACCGGCGCCATCCTGCGGGCGGCCAACAACGTGATCGCCGGCAACCCCAAGCTGTTCGAGAAGAAGCTGTGGAGCGACTTCGGCGATGGCGAGCCGGTGCACCTGATGGAGTGCGACGGCGAGGAACACGAGGCCGAGCGCGCGGTGTCGCGCATCCAGTCGCTGCGCTCGCAGGGCGGGCAGGTGAAGTTCAGCGACTTCGCGGTGCTGTACCGGGCCAACCACCAGGCGCGTGTGTTCGAGCAGAAGCTGCGCGCGGCGCAGATCCCCTACAAGGTGTCCGGCGGCCAGAGCTTCTTCGACCGCGCCGAGATCAAGGACCTGTGCGCCTGGCTGCGGCTGCTGGTCAACCAGGACGACGACCCGGCCTTCCTGCGCGCGGTGACCACGCCCAAGCGCGGCATCGGCCACCAGACGCTGGGCAAGCTGGGCGAGTTTGCGGGCAAGTGGAAGCTCAGCCTGTTCGAGGCGCTTTTTTCCGAAAGCCTGGGCGTGTCGCTGAATGCCAAGGCCATCGGCGGGCTGCACGAGTTCGGCCGCTACATCAACGATTTCGAGCACAAGGCGCGGCACACCGTGGGCGGCGAGGACGCCAAGGTGCTGCTGCTGGAATGGCTGAAGGACATCGGCTACGAGCAGCACCTGTACGACAGCGAGGAGAGCGAGAAACTGGCCGCCTCGCGCTGGTCGAACGTGATGGACTTCATCGACTGGATCGCCAAGCGCTGCGGCGGGCAGATCACGCAGGAAGGCGGCACCTTCGAGAGCGAACGCAAGAGCGTGCTGGAGGTGGCGCAGACGATCAGCGTGATCATCAGCCTGGCCGAGCGCGGCGACGAGCAGGACGTGGTGACGCTGTCGACCCTGCATGCGTCCAAGGGCCTGGAATGGCCGCACGTGGTGCTGGCCGGCGTGAACGAAGGGCTGCTGCCCTTCCGCAGCGACAGCGAGGAGATGACGCCCGAGCGGCTGGAAGAAGAACGCCGGCTGATGTACGTGGGCATCACCCGGGCGCGCACCACGCTGGCGGTGAGCACGCTGCGCCGGCGCAAGAAGGGCCGCGAGACGATCCAGGGCATCCCCAGCCGCTTCATCCTCGAGATGAAGCTGCACGAGTCGTCCAGCAAGGAAGACCCGAAGGAGCGGCTGAAGAAGATCCGCGAGGCGCTGGCGGCCAAGGCGGCAGCGGCCGCGGCGGCTGCGGCGCCGCCGGGCTGAAGCTCAGCCGCCCACCGCGCGGCCCGCGGCCCAGCGGAACTCGGGCGCGCCCGTGGCCGCCTCGTGCAGCCGGCAGGCCTGCACCAGCTTGACCACGTGCTCGTCGTCGCTGGCGATGGCCCGCTGGATGATCTGCGGCCAGGCCAGGTCGGTGGCGCGCGCCGGCGGCAGTTCGGGCGGCACGTCGCTGGCGCGCAGCGCGGCCGCCGCGGCGATGCTGAAGTGCCGCATCGCCAGCGCCTCGTCGCCCCACCAGGGCTGCAGCTGCCGCATCGCCTGGCAGGCGGTGACCATGTGCAGCACGGTGAAGTCCTCAGTGGCGGCATAGAGGCCGGCGGCGGTGCGAGCCAGCGCGTCCAGCGTGCCGGGCTGCAGCAACAGGCGCGGCGCCACGTCGCCAAAGCCTTCGGTGCGCGACCAGGCCTGCATGCGGCGGGTGATGCTCCAGGCATCGGCATCGGCATGCTGCGGGCGCGGCAGCCACTGCACCTGCGCCAGCCAGTCGGCCAGCGGCAGGTCGGCGGCGGCCTGCTCGTTCGGTGCGGCCAGCGGCGCATGTCGGGCCGCCCAGTAGGCCAGGCCCATCGACAGCTCGCCTTCGTGTCGCGCCGCCACCGCATGCGCGGTGCGGATCAGGCCGTGGAAGGCCCCGCCGGCCACGCCATCCAGCAGCGCCGGCACGGTTTCGGCCAGCACCGTGTCGGGCTCTTCCTGCTGCAACCGCAGGGCGAACATTGCCTGCAGCGGCTCGAAGGCATCGCCCTGCCCGCGCAAGGCGTGCCAGCTGTGCGGCTCGGCGGCGGCCGCGGGCACCGGCCGGGCATGCAGCTCGGCGACGTGCTGCTGCGCGAAGTCATGCAGCCGCGGCGCCGTCGCGCCCAGCGCATGCAAAGCCTGCAGCGCCATCGGCAGGTGGGTGCTGAAGCCGGGGCCGTATTCGGGCGCCCGGTCCAGGCCGGCATCGAGCAGCCGGTACAGCATGCGGGTGGCGGCGGATTTGTCCATCGTGCGGGTCCGGTGATGAAGGAGGCGCCTACGATGGAAGTTGAAGTGAACTTCAAGTCAAGCACCGACAGGAGCCCCGACATGGCCACCCGCAGCATCCCGGCCGACACCACCCGCTGGCTGCCCATCGGCGAGCTGGCCCGGCGCGCCGGCATCGCCGCCAGCGCGCTGCGCTTCTACGAGGCGCAGGGCCTGATCGCCGGCGGCCGCAGCGCGGGCGGCCACCGGCAGTACCCGCGGCATGTGCTGCGGCGCGTGGCCTTCATCCGCGCCGCGCAGGCGGTGGGGCTGGAGCTGACGCAGATCCGCAAGGCACTGGCGGGCCTGCCCGAGGGCCGCACACCCACCAAGGCCGACTGGCAGCGGCTGGCCAGCGCCTGGCAGCCGCTGCTGGATGAACGCATCGCCGCGCTGCAGCGGCTGCGCAACCAGCTCGCGGGCTGCATCGGCTGCGGCTGCCTCTCGCTCAAGGCCTGCGCGCTGTACAACCCGCAGGACACCGCGGCCGCTCGCGGGCCTGGCGCACGCTACCTCGCCGGCGACAGGCCGCCGGTCACATCCCCTTGAAGAGGTGCGTGTAGCTGCGGCTGACTTCCAGCTTCTCCGGCCGGTCCTTGATGGCCACCAGCTGCCGGCCGCGGAAGTCGCGCGAGACGCCGGCGATGGCGTTCACGTTGACCAGCGTCGATCGGTGGATCTGCCAGAAGCGCTTGGGGTCCAGCTCGTCCACCAGCTCCTTGATGGGCTTGCGGATCAGCGCTTCCACCTGCGGCGTCTGCACCCGGGTGTACTTCTCGTCGCTGACGAAGAACAGCACCTCGTCCACCGGGATCATCTGGATGCTCTGGCCCACGCTGGCCTGGATCCACTGCAGGTAGCTGGGCGGCTGGCCCATCTGGGCGGCCAGGCGGTGCAGCAGCTGCTGCAGCGGCTGGGCGGCGCGGCTGGCGGAGGTGCTGCCAGCCGGGTCCGCGGTCGCCTCGTCGCCGCGGCGCTGCGCCAGCCGCTTGCGGATGCGCTCCACCGTCACCGCCAGCCGCTCGCGCTCGGCGGGCTTGAGCACGTAGTCGGCCACGCCTTGCTCGAAGGCCTCCACCGCGTATTCGTCGTAGGCGGTAATGAACACGATCTCGCAGCCGTCCCAGTCGTCGCCGGTGGGCAGCTGGGCGATCTGGCGGGCCGCGTCGACACCGGTCAGGCCGGGCATGCGGATGTCGAGGAACACGAGGTCGGGCCGGTGCTGCGCCACCAGCTCGACCGCTTCCTGGCCGTTGCGGGCCTCGGCCACGATCTCGAGCGCCGGCCACACCTCGGCCAGCCGGGCGCGCAGCTGCTCGCGCATCAGCCGCTCGTCATCGGCGATGACGCAGCGGACGAGTGTGGTCGAAGGGGCGGGAGTGCTCATGCGCGTGCTTCCTGCCCGTCGGCGCCGGTGCGTGCTGCATAGGGCACGGTGATCGTCACCACCGTGCCGCTGGGGGTGTTCTCCGCCACGGTGAGGCTGGCCTTGCCGCCGTACAGCAGCTGCAGCCGCTCGCGGATGTTGGCCAGGCCCACGCCGGTGCCGGCGGTGGCCGCCTTGCCGAAGCCCAGGCCGGTGTCGGCCACGGTGACGGCCAGCTTGCCATGCAGGATCTCGGCCCGCACGCTGAGCTGCCCGCCTTCGGGCTTGGGCTCCAGCCCGTGCTTGATCGCGTTTTCCACCAGGCCCTGGATCATCATGGGCGGAAACTCCGCCGAGTGCAGGCCCTCGGGCACGTCGATGACGGTCTGCAGGCGCTCTTCCATCCGTACCTTGAGGATCTCGAGGTAGGGCCGTATCACCGCCAGCTCGCGGCCCAGCTCGCGCACGCCGCCGGTGCTGGCCTCGCGCATCGTCGGCATGCTGGCGCGCAGCAGCGCGATCAGGTTCTTCTGCATGCGGCTGGCGCGCGAGGGATCGGTCTCGATCAGGTGGTCGATGGAGGCCAGCGTGTTGAACAGGAAGTGCGGCTCCACCTGCGCCTGCATGGCGGCCATGCGCGCCTCCACCACCTGGCGCTTCAACGATTCCGCCTCGGCCACCTCGGTGGCCTGCGCGGCCTTGGTCTCGGCCTGCAGGCGGCCGCTGTAGGTGATCTTGATGATGGCCGACGCGATGATCCACAGCACCGCCAGGTCGGTGAGAAAGCCGCCCACCTGCACCGTGCGCGTGCGGGTGCCGGGCGAAGGCTCGTCGGCCGCCTCCTGCGCCGCGTCGGTGGCCTCGCGGATGGCGTCGGCAATCTCGCGGCTGGCTTCCTCGATGGCTTCGCGCACCGCCTCGCCGTTGGCACCCTCGGGCACCGAGGCGTTGACGGCCGGCAGCCGCGCCACGATGGCATCGGCGGCCGCCCGGGCGGCGTCTGCCGCCGACGCGGCGCTGGCGGCTGATGCAGCCGATGCCGCCTCGGCCGCGCGCCGCTGCACCCGCACGCCGTCGGCGCCGATGGTGATGTCCACCGTCGGCTCGCTGGCGTTGCCGGGCTTTTCGATGCGCACGCGCGGCATCGGCGGTGGCGCCGGCGGCTTGGGCACGCTGGGGCCGCGCTCCACCTCCTCGGTGATGCGCCAGCTGAACGGCGGTAGCCGCTGCACGATGCTGACCAGCACCAGCAGCAGCACGGACAGCACCGCAAAGCGCTTCCAGCTGATGCTGACCAGCCAGGCGGCATAGGACCGGAAGGCCGGCACCCACGCCGCTACCCAGCCTTGCCAGGTACCGGGCTTGCCGATGGATGTCGCTCGGAAATCTTGGGCGGACATGAGGCACTGACGGAATGTCGATGCCTCACTGTACGCAGTGGCCTGCAGTCCACGCGCGGGGCGCGCGACACACTGCAGGCGGGTGGGCACAGGCGGTCGCCTGGCCCGACCGGTGGCGTGTCGTTACTGGATGCCCTGGAATGCAACCAGGAACAGAAGCACGACAACCATGGCCATTTGTACGGCTCGCTGTTGGTTCATAGTGCGGGTTCTCCCTAATGACCTGCAGCCTACAGGCATTGAGTGACCGGCACCACCACCCTCTTGAGCCGAAGCTGTAACAAGATTTGTGCAGCGCAGCACGCAGGCCGGTCGAGGGCCTGCGATTGTTGTTTTATTGCTTCACCGCTTCCACCTGCACCACCAGGCGCATGGTGTCGCTGAAGCCGTAGTTCAGGCCGTAGTTGACGCCGAACAGGCTGCGGGTGATGGTGGTTTCGAAGTCGCCGCCGCACACCTCGCGCTTGAGCATCGGGTTCTGGTAGCAGTTGAACTTGTTGGCCTTCAGCGTCACCGGCTGGGTCTTGCCCAGCAGCGTCAGGGTGCCGGCCACTTCGGTGACCTTGTCGCCGCTGAAGGTGAACTTGTCGCCCACGAACTTGGCGGTCGGGAATTCGGCCGTGTTCAGGATGTCCTTGCTCTGCAGGTGCTTGTCGAAGGCGGCGGTGCCGCTGTTGACCGAGGTGGTGTCGATGGTGATTTCCACCTTGCCGGTCTTGGCGGCGCGGTCGAAGCTGACGGTGCCTTCCTTCTTGTCGAAGCGCGCGCGGTTGGTCGAGGTGCCGAAGTGGTCGATCTCGAAGGTGACGAAGGTGTGCGTCGGGTCCACCGCGTAGTCGGCGGCATGCGCCGGAACGGCAAAGGCGGCAGCCAGGGCGAGGGCGGCGAGGGTCGTGGTCTTCTTGATCATGGGGCAGTCCTGTGGGGGTTGCAGGGCGGGTTGGGAGGAATCAGTCGGGGGAATCAGAGCGCGCCGATGCCGGTGAGTTGCAGCTTGAACTTCACCTGCACGTCGTTGGCCACCATCGAGGTGTCGGCCCATTCGCCTTCGCCGATCTTGAAGTCGGCGCGCTTGAGCACGAAGCCGCCGGTGGCGGTGGTGGCGCCGCCGGCCTGCGTGAGCACCACCGGCACGGTCATGTCGCGCACGTTGCCCTTGATGTTGAGCTTGCCGGTCACGTCGAACTTGCCGGGGCCGGTGGCCTTCACCCCGGTGGAGGTGAAGCTGGCCTGCGGGAACTTGGCGACGTTGAACCACAGCGGCTTGACCACCTCGGCCTCGCTCTCGGGCGCGCCCAGGTTGATGCTGGCCAGGTCGATGGACAGGGCGATGCGCGCCGTCTCGGGCTTCTTCGGGTCGAAGTCCACCTGGGCGTCGAACTTGCGGAACTTGCCGTCCACCGGCACGCCCATCTGGCGGCTGGTGAACTGGATCTCGCTCTGCGCGGGCACCAGCTTGGCGGGTTGGGCCCAGGCCGGCGCGGCGGCCACCAGGGCGGCGGCCAGCAACGGGCCGGTGAGTAAGGAAGCGGCAGGAAACGTCATGGTGGTGAACCTTCAGGAGCGGCCGGGCAGCATGCGGCGCAGCAGGCCGTCGCGGTCGATGAAATGGTGTTTGAGGGCGCCGGCCACGTGCAGCAGCACCAGCGCGGCGAGGGTGTAGGCGAGCCAGGCGTGCCAGGGCTTGATGGCCGCGGCCAGCGCCTTGTCCACCGGCACGAAATCTGGCAGCGGCAGCAGGCCGAACACCACGATAGGAAAGCCCGCGGCCGAGCTGTAGGCCCAGCCCACCAGCGGCACCGCGAAGAACAGCAGGTACAGCAGCTGGTGCGTGGCATGCGCCGCGCGCTGCTGCCAGCGGGGCATCGGCAGGTCGGGCGGCGGCCGGTGCGTCAGCCGCCACAGCAGCCGCAGCGCCGACAGCGCGAGGATGACGACCCCCGCCCACTTGTGCCAGTTGTAGAGCTTGAGCCGCTGCGGCGAGAACGGCATGCCGGTCATCGCATAGCCCACGACCAGGCTGCCCAGGATGAGCAGGGCCAACAGCCAGTGCAGCAGCATGGCCGGCGCGGTGTAACGGTGGGAGAAATGGGCGGTCGACATGGAGCGGCAGTGTGCCCAGCGCCGGTCGGAGGCCGGTTCAGCAGGCTTCACGTCTCGCTTCAGATGGTTTGAATGGCCGGTGGTTCCCACCACAGGTGCGCGGCGGCCTGCGCCTGGGCCTGGAGCACCGGTTCCGGCAGCAGCCGGTGGCGCAGGCAGAAGTCCAGCGTCACCAGCGCCGCATCCACCGTCATGTCGCCCGCCTGCGCCACAGCGGCGGCCTCGGCCACCGGCACGCAGTGAAAGCCGGCGACCTCGCCGTCCTGGTTGCACGGCTCCAGGCCGGGCGGCAACTGCAGGTCGAAAGCGAACAGGTGCTCGAACTGCAGGCCTTCGGGCACGTCGCGCGCCAGCCGCATCACCCGGCCGCGGCGGGCCGCCTGCATCACTTCAGCACCCAGGCCTGCTTCCTCCCAGCCTTCGCGTACAAGCGTTTCGAATGGTGTCTGGTCCAGCGGCACGCCGCCGCCCACGAGGTTGTCGAGCAGCCCGGGGTCGGTGGGCTTGGTGGCGCTGCGCCGGCCCAGCCACAGATGGGTAGGCCGGCCTTGTGGATCGGCCAGGTAGCCGTTGGCGTGCGCGCCGAGCGTCAGCGTGCCCCAGAAGCGCGCGGCGGCGCGCTCGATGACGGCCAACGGCGGTGCGTCGGCCGGCCCGGCCGGGTCCGTCACCGGCAGCCACTCGTGCCGCCAGCCGCGCACCCAGCCCTGGGCCTGCAGCCGCAGGTTGAGCGGCGTGAACCAGGCCGTGGCCTGCTCGGCATTTGCCAGCGCCGCCGGCGCATGCAGGCCGTCGGCTGCCAGATGCAGCGCGGGGTCCAGCGCCTGCAGACCGGGCAACAGCGCGCTGGCCACGCTGCCCACCCGGCGGCCGGCAAGGAAGAAGGGCTGGCGCGGCAGGCGGCGCATGCGGGCTTGGGCGATGCAAGGCCAGGGGCGGAGGGCGTCGGTCACGGCCGGATGGTAGGCGGCCCGCCAAGCGCCGGGATGGCGTCTGACACGCGCCGCCGCCGGGCGCCGACTGCGCGGGCGCGGCGCGCTTCGTACATTGAAATCAACCCCAGGAGCCCACCATGCACCGCCGCCGCCGCCACCCCTCTGCCAGCCAATGCCCCCAGAACCACAAGGCGCCGCCCGGATTCCGGCTGTCGGTGGCCACCTTCGCGGCCGGCATCGCTGCTGCGCTGGTGATGATCGGTGCCAATGCCGACGAGTCGCACGCTGCAGCGCCGCAGGAGATCGGCACCGCGCATGTTGCGCTGACCATCGGGCGCTGACCCGCGCCCCCGGTCGGTTACTGCCCGGGCAGCTCCGGGTAAACCATGAAGGCGGGTGACAATCCGCCCATGCCTCCTTGCAGTTTGGCGGGCCGGCCTTGAGCCCGGTCCAGCGGCCCTTGCAGGCCATATGTTTCGTCGTCCTGGCCGTGGCCTGCTTCGCAGGCCTGGATACCGGCACCAAGATGGTCAGCGCCACCGTGCCGGTGGTGATGGCGGTGTGGTTCCGCTACCTGTTCCAGGCCCTGGCCACCGCGCTGGCCATGTTGCCCCGCCGCGGCATGCGGCTGCTGCACACCCGCCAGCCGGGGTTGCAGGTGGCCCGCGGCGCGCTGCTCACTGCGTCCAGCGTGTTCTCGTACCTCAGCCTGATGCACATGCCGATCGGCGAATTCACCGCCATCGTCATGCTGACGCCGCTGATCATCACCCTGATGGCCGCCACCTCGCTGGGCGAGCGCATCTCGCCGCTGCGCTGGCTGTGCGTGGCCGGCGGCTTCATCGGCGCCATCACCGTCATACGCCCCGGCACCGAGGTGTTCAGCCTCGCCAGCCTGATGCCGCTGGGCCTGGTGGCCACGAACGCGGCCTACCAGGTGCTGACCAGCCGGCTGGCCCGCACCGAGGAAGCATCGACCATGCACTTCTACACCGGCTGCGTGGGTGCCGGGCTGCTGACGGTGCTGCTGCCCTTCGTGTGGACGGCGCTGTCGCCGGCGGTGTGGCTGGCACTGATCGGCATGGGCCTGTGCAGCACGCTGGGCCATTACCTGCTGATCCTGGCGTACGGCAAGGCGCCGGTGGCCGTGCTGACGCCCTACCTGTACCTGCAGATCGTGTTCGCGACGCTGGCCGGCTGGCTGGCCTTCGCGCACATGCCGGATGGCTGGGCCATCACCGGCATCCTGACCATCGGCGTGTGCGGTGCCTTCGGCACCTGGCTGACGGCGCGGGACAAGGCGCGGGTGGCGGTGGCGGCCTGACGCGACCGCGCCCGGACTGATCAGTCCAGCGTCATCAGGCTGGCATTGCCGCCCGCCGCGGCGGTGTTGATCGACACGCTGCGTTCCAGCAGCAGGCGTTCCAGTGCGAAGACGCCGGGCCGGTGCTGGCCGGGTGCGGCCACCTGCAGGCCAACGATGGCGCCTTCCCGCTGGGCCAGCGCCCGGCTGGCGGCACGGGCAGCCTCGGCGTCGCCGTGCAGCAGCATCGCGTCGATGGGGGCGACGGTGGCCGCCTGCGTCCAATCCCCCGGCACCGTGCTGACCCGGCCGCGCAGCGCGGCGGGCAGGGTTTCCAGCGCCTGCCGGCTGGCCGCGCCCTCCACCCACACGGCCGACGAACCCGCGGCCAGCACATGCGCCAGCTGGCACAGCAGGTCGTCGGCATCGCCCGTCGCGGCCACGCACAGCACCGCATGGCGCGGCAGAAGCCGGTAGACGTTGCGCTCGCCGGTGGGCCCCGGCAGCAGCGCCTGCATGCCGACGGGTGACTGACGGGCGAGCGCCTCGCACAGCGCGCCCAGCCACGGCGCCGATGGCCGGCTGGCGGCCAGCGCCTGCAGCGGCGCCTGCAGCACCGCACGGGCGCCGGGTTCCAGCACCGGCAGCGGCGACTGCACCGGCCCGGCCACCAGCCGGCGCAGGTACAGGGGCCCGCCGGCCTTGGGCCCGGTGCCGGACAGGCCTTCGCCGCCGAACGGCTGCACGCCCACCACGGCGCCCACGATGTTGCGGTTGACGTAGTGGTTGCCGGCCTGCACCCGCTCCGTCACCAGCGCAATGGTCTCGTCGATGCGGGTGTGCAGGCCCAGCGTCAGGCCGTAGCCGCTGGCGTTGATCTCATCGATCAGCGCCGGCAGCGCCTCGCGCCGGTAGCGCAGCACGTGCAGCACCGGGCCGAACACCTCGCGCTGCAGCTCGGCCAGCGCGCCGATCTCGATCACCGCCGGCGGCACGAAGCTGCCACGCGCCAGTTGCTGCGCATCGCCGGCCAGCCGCTGCACCGCGCGGCCGCGCTGCTGGAAGGCGGCGATGTGACGCTCGATGCCCTCGCGGGCGTCCTCGTCGATCACCGGGCCGACGTCGGTGCTCAGTTCGTCAGGCCGGGCCAGCTTCAGCTCGCGCAGCGCGCCGTGCAGCATGGTCAGCACATGGTCGGCCACGTCGTCCTGCAGGCACAGCACGCGCAAAGCGGAGCAGCGCTGGCCGGCGCTGTCGAAGGCGGAGGTCACCACGTCGGCCACCACCTGCTCGGCCAGCGCGGAGGAGTCCACGATCATCGCGTTCTGCCCGCCGGTCTCGGCGATCAGCAGCGGCGGCTGGCCGCGCTCATCCAGCCGACCGGCCAGGCTGCGCTGCAGCAGCCGCGCCACCTCGGTGGAGCCGGTGAACATCACGCCGCGGATGCGCTCCTCGGCCACCAGCGCGGCGCCCACGGTCTCGCCGCGGCCGGGCAGCAGCTGCAGCGCGCCGCCGGGTACGCCGGCCGCATGTAGCAGCGCCACCGCCTGCGCGGCGATCAGCGGCGTCTGCTCTGCCGGCTTGGCCAGCACGGTGTTGCCGGCGGCCAGTGCCGCGGCCACCTGGCCGGTGAAGATGGCCAGCGGGAAATTCCAGGGGCTGATGCAGACGATGGGGCCCAGCGGGCGGGTGTCGTTCGTGAGCTCCGCGCGGGCCTGGGCCGCGTAGTAGCGCAGGAAGTCCACCGCCTCGCGCACCTCGCCGATGGCGTTGCCCAGCGTCTTGCCGGCCTCGCGCACGATCAGGCCGAGCAGCGGCTGCATCTGCGCTTCCATGGTGTCGGCGGCACGTTCCAGCAGCGCGGCGCGGTCAGCCGGTGGCGTGGCGGCCCAAGCGGGCGCGGCGGCCACCGCGGCGGACACGGCGTCGCGGGCGTCGTCGGCCGTGGCTTCGATCACCTCGCCCACGACGTCGCGGCGGTCGGCGGGGTTGGTCACGGGCTGCGCCTCGCCGGCTTCGCGCGGTTGCCCGTCGACCAGCGGCACCGCGCGCCAGGCCGCGCCAGGCCGCAGCAGCGCACCGGCCAGCGAGGCCAGCCGATGCTCGTTGGACAGGTCGATGCCCGCGCTGTTGGCACGCGCCGGCCCGAACAGCTCGCGCGGCAGCACGATGCCGGGATGCGGCAGGCCGGCCTGGCCCTCGGCGGCGGCCGCGGCGTCCACCACCGCCACCGGGTCGGCCACCAGCTGCTCGATCGGCACGGCCTCGTCGGCGATGCGGTTGACGAAGGAGCTGTTGGCGCCGTTCTCCAGCAGCCGGCGCACCAGGTAGGCCAGCAGCGTCTCGTGCGTGCCCACCGGTGCGTAGATGCGGCAGGGCCGGGCCAGGCCGCCTTCGGCGCGCGCGCCCACCACCTGGGCGTACAAGGGCTCGCCCATGCCGTGCAGGCACTGGAACTCGTACTGGCCGGCGTAGTAGTTCTGGCCGGCCAGGTGGTAGATGGCCGCCAGGGTGTGCGCGTTGTGCGTGGCGAATTGCGGGTACACCGCCTCGGGCGCGGCCAGCAGCTTGCGGGCGCAGGCCAGGTAGCTCACGTCGGTGTGCACCTTGCGCGTGTACACCGGGTAGCCCTCCAGGCCGTCGACCTGGGCGCGCTTGATCTCGCTGTCCCAGTAGGCGCCCTTGACCAGCCGCACCATCAGCCGCCGCCGCGTGCGGCGGGCCAGGTCGATCACGAAATCCAGCACATGCGGGCAGCGCTTCTGGTAGGCCTGCACCACGAAGCCGATGCCGTGCCAGCCTTCCAGGCCGGGGTCGGCGCACAGCTGCTCCAGCAGGTCGAGCGAGAGCTCCAGTCGGTCGGCCTCCTCGGCGTCGATGTTGAGGCCGACGTCATGGCTGCGCGCCAGCAGCGCCAGCTTCAGCAGCCGCGGATACAGCTCGGTGAGCGTGCGACCGACCTGCGCGCGGCTGTAGCGCGGGTGCAGCGCCGACAGCTTGATGGAGATGCCCGGCCCTTCGTAGATGCCGCGCCCGGCCGACGCACGGCCGATGGCATGGATGGCCGCCTCGTAAGAAGCGAGGTAGCGCTGGGCATCGGCCTCGGTCAGCGCGGCTTCGCCCAGCATGTCGTACGAATAGCGGAAGCCCTCGGCCTCGCGCCGACGGGCGTTCGACAACGCCTCGTCGATCGTCTGGCCGGTGACGAACTGCTCGCCCATCAGGCGCATGGCCATGTCCACGCCCTTGCGGATCAGCGGCTCGCCGCTCTTGGCCACCACGCGGGCCAGCGCGCTGGCCAGGCCGGTCTCGGTGTGGGTGGTGACCAGCTTGCCGGTGACCACCAGGCCCCAGGTGGCTGCATTGACGAACAGCGAGCCGCTGCGGCCCAGGTGCGCGGCCCAGTTGCCGTCGCCGATCTTGTCGCGGATGAGCGCATCGCGCGTGGCGGCGTCAGGGATGCGCAGCAGCGCCTCGGCCAGGCACATCAGCGCCACGCCTTCCTGCGACGACAGCGAGAACTCCTGCACCAGGCCCTGCACCAGGCCTTCCCGCCCGCCGGCGGCCTTGCGCTCGCGCAGCCGTGTGGCCAGCTGGCCGGCCAGCGCCTGCACCGCGGCCGCCTGGCCGGCCGGCAACCGGGCCTGCTCCAGCAGCACCGCCACCGCCTCCGGCTCCGGCCGGCGATAGGCAGACGTGATCGCCGCGCGCAGCACGCTCTGCGGGCGCAGCTGGGAGGCGAATTCGGCGAAAGGACGGACGGTGACTTCAGCGGTGTGCATGGTGCTTCCTGGGTGTGCGGCCACTATAGGAATCGCCCCGGGCCAAGGCAACGGTCGGGCCAGACGGCTTGCCGATGCAGCCATAGGCAAAAGTGCTGGCTGCCGCCGATACTGGTGCGATGGACCTGCGACAGCTCAAGTACTTCACCCGCATCGTGGAGCTGGAAAGCCTGACGGCGGCCGCGCAATCGCTGCACGTGGCGCAGCCTTCGCTGAGCCAGCATGTGGCCAAGCTGGAGGCGGTGCTGGGCGTGAAGCTGCTGGAGCGCGGCGCCCGCGGCGTGCGCAGCACGGCCGCCGGCCAGCGCCTGTACGAGCAGGCCAAGGCCCTGCTGCGGCAGGCGCAGGAGGTGGCGGCGCACGTGCGCCAGGAAGCGGCGGGCGACGTGGTGGGCCTGGTGCGGCTGGGCCTGCCGGCCAGCACCTCGCGCCGGGTGGCGGTGGCACTGCTGCGGGCGCTGCGGCAGGCGCATCCGGGCGTCACGCTGGAGATCGTCGAGGGCTCCACCGCCTACATCGCCGAGATGGTGCAGCGTCATCTGCTGGACCTGGGCGTGACGGTGCAGGCCGCCGATGCGGGCCGCATCGACAGCCTGCCGCTGGTGACCGAGGAACTGCTGCTGGTGGGTCCGCCCGGCAGCGCGCTGGCCGGGCCCGTGGCGGTGGAGCAGCTGTGCACCCTGCCGCTGCTGCTGCCGGCCTTCCCGAATGCCATCCGCGTGCGCATCGAGCAGCTGTGCAACGCCGCCGGCCTGCGCTACCAGCTGGTGGCCGAAAGCGCCGCCGCACCGGTGATGACTGCCGCCGCGCAAGCCGGCCTGGCCTGGACGATCCTGCCCTGGTCGGCGGTGGAGCGCGAGGATCCGGCCAGCCTCACCTGCCTGCCCATCGCCGGCCGGGCCTTCATGCGAACGCTGGCGGTGTGCACCGCGCCGTCTGCCACCGGCCAGCCGGCCTGTGAAGCCGTGAAGGGGCAACTGGCCGCGGTGGTGTCGCAGATGGTGGCCGGCGGCGACTGGCGGCATGCCGAAGTGCCGGGGCGGCGGTGATTCAGCAGGCGCGCGGTCGGGCGCTCAGTACGACGTCACCGCGCTCGGCTGCCCGCCCTTGAACGTGAACACCGTCACCGGCGACGACTTCAGGTCGCGCTTGTCGTCGAAGGCATAGGTGCCGGCGGCGCCCTTGTAGCTGCCCTTCTGCAGGGCCTCGGCCACCTTGGCGGGATCGGCGCTGCCCGCGCTCTGCATGGCTTGGGCCATGAGGTGCACGGCGTCGTAGAAGTTCACCGCATAGGTCAGCGGATCGCGTTGGCCGTTGGCAGCGCGGTAGGCGGCCACGAAGGCCTGGCCTTCGGCCGCGCGCTGGATCATCGCGCCGCCCTGGGTGCACCAGACGTTCTCGCCGACGGCGTCGCCGCCGGCCAGCTTGGCGGTCTCGCTGGAGCACAGGCCGTCGCCGCCCAGCAGCCGGGCGGTGATGCCGAGCTGCTTCATCTGCCGCGCCATCGGGCCGGCCTGGGCCGAATAGCCGCCGAAGAAGATGGCGTCGGGCTTGGCCGCCTTGATGCTGGTAAGCACCGGCGTGAAGTCGGTGGCCTGGCCCGAGACGTATTCGGTCTTCACCACTTCCAGGCCGTTGGCCTTGCCGGCCGCGCTGAACTCCTGCGCCAGGCCCTGCCCGTAGGCGCTGCGGTCGTCGATCACGGCCACGCGCTTGACCTTCAGTTCCTTGGCGGCGTACACGGCCATCTTCACGCCCAGCGCGGTGTCGGCCGCGCCCACGCGGAACAGCCGCGAGAAACCCTGCTGCGTGATCTTCGGGTTGGACGACACGGTGGCCACCACCACGCCGGCCTGGTCGTACACACGCGATGCCGGCATCGTCACGCCCGAGTTGTACGGGCCGACGACGAAGCGCACGCCGCCGTCCACCAGCTTCTGTGCCACGGCCACGCCCTGCCGCGGGTCGGCCTGGTCGTCTTCGGCCTTGAGCACCAGGCGCAGCGGCCGGCCGCCCACGCTGGGCTTGCGGGCATTGACCTCGTCCACCGCCAGCTTGGCGCCGGCCAGATTGTCCTGCCCGTTGCCGCTCTGCGGTCCGGACAAGGGGCTGCTGAGGCCGATCGGCACCACCAGTTCCTGCGCCTGGGCCGTGGCCCAGGGCGAGGACGACAACACGGCGGTGGCCACGGCGGCTTTCAGGGAGATCGACAGGGCCGCACGGCAGGCGGCGTTCAGGCAAAGAGGCATCGTCAAGGGTCGAAATGAAGACTGCGGTTCAGGAAAGGAAGGAGAGCGGCTTCAAGCCACCCGCCGTGCCGCCGACTGGCCGGCGCGCCACTGCGCCATCAGCCCCTCCCACTTCGGCCGCGCGGTGGCCAGGTGGCGGGCCTTCACATGGCCATAGCCGCGGATGTCCTCGGGGATGCTGGCGATCTCCACCGCCAGCGGCAGGCGCTCGGCGCTCAGGCCCTGCAGCAGCTCGTCGATGCAGGCCTTGTAGTCGACGATCAACGCGCGCTCCATGCGGCGCTCCTCGGTGCGGCCGAACACGTCGAAGGCGGTGCCGCGCAGGCCCTTGAACTTGGCCAGCACGCCGAAGGCCTTGTGCATCCACGGGCCGAAGGGGCGCTTGACCAGCTCGCCGCGTTCGTTGGTCTTGGCCGTCATCGGCGGGGCCAGGTGGTGCACCAGCTTGTAGTCGCCCTCGAACATGGAGGCGATCTTCTCGTCGAAGCCGGTCTGCGTGTGCAGCCGCGCCACCTCGTACTCGTCCTTGTAGGCCATCAGCTTGAACAGGTAGCGCGCCACGGCCTCCGAAAGCCGCGTGCCGCCCAGCGCGGCCTCGGCCTTGCGCACCTTTTCGACGAAGGCGCGGTACTGCTCGGCATAGGCCGCGTCCTGGTAGTCGGTGAGGAAGGTCACGCGCTTGCCCACCAGCTCGTCGATCGACGGCTTCTTCACGAACTGGATCACCTGCGCGGCCTTGAACAGCGCCTGCACCGCGGCCAGGTCGTGGGCGCAGCGGCGGCCCCACTCGAACGCCGCCTTGTTGTTGTCCACCTGCACGTTGTTCAGCTCGATGGCGCGCATCAGCGCGGCATGGCTCAGCGGCACGCGGCCCTTCTGCCAGGCGTAGCCCAGCATCAGCGGGTTGGTGTAGATCGAGTCGCCGATCAGCTGCACCGCCACCTGCTCGGCATCGAAGGCACCCAGCTCGCCGGGGCCGACGGACTTGGCCAGCGTCGTCTCGCAATGGCCGGCCGGGAACTGCCAGTCGGGGTTCTGCACGAAGGCCGCGGTGGGCGCGCCGTGGGTGTTCATCGCCACGAAGGTGCGGCCCGGCTTGAGCACCGCCATCGTGGCCTTGTTGGCGCCGACGATGGGGTCGCAGGCGATCACCAGGTCGGCCTTGGCGGTGTCCACCTTGGTGGTGAAGATGGCGTCGGCGCGGTTGGCGATCTGGATGTGGCTCCATGTGGCGCCACCCTTCTGCGCCAGGCCGGCCGCGTCCTGCGTGACCACGCCCTTGCCTTCCAGGTGGGCGGCCATGCCCAGCAGCTGGCCGATGGTGATGACACCGGTGCCGCCCACGCCGGCTACCACGATGCCCCAAGCCTGCTCGGCCAGCGGCAGCGCGGGTTCGGGCAGCGGCGGCAGGGTGCTCAGGTCGCCCTTCTTCTCTTTTTCGGCTTCTTCAGCGTGCCGCCTTCCACCGTGACGAAGCTGGGGCAGAAGCCCTTCAGGCACGAATAGTCCTTGTTGCAGCTGTTCTGGTTGATGCGGCGCTTGCGGCCGAACTCGGTTTCCACCGGCTCCACGCTCAGGCAGTTGCTCTGCACGCTGCAGTCGCCGCAGCCCTCGCACACCAGCTCGTTGATCACCACCGTCTTGTCGGGCGTGGCCAGCTTGCCGCGCTTGCGGCGGCGGCGCTTCTCGGTGGCGCAGGTCTGGTCGTAGATGATGGCGGTGGTGCCCTTCAGCTCGCGGAACTGGCGCTGGAGGGTGTCCAGCTCGTCGCGGTGGTGCACCGTCACGCCGGGCAGCAGGCTCACGCCGTCGTACTTCTGCGGCTCGTCGCTGACGACTACGGTCCTGGCCACGCCCTCGGCGTCCAGGCTCTTCATGATCTGCAGCACCGAGTGGCCCTCGGGCCGCTCGCCCACCTGCTGGCCGCCGGTCATGGCCACCGCGTCGTTGTAGAGGATCTTGTAGGTGATGTTCACGCCCGAGGCGATGCTCTGGCGGATGGCCAGCAGCCCGCTGTGGAAGTAGGTGCCGTCGCCCAGGTTGGCGAACACGTGTGCATCGGTGGTGAACGGCGCCTGGCCGGTCCAGGCCACGCCCTCGCCGCCCATCTGGCTGAAGGTGACGGTGCTGCGGTCCATCCAGGTGGCCATGTAGTGGCAGCCGATGCCGGCCAGCGCGCGGCTGCCTTCGGGCACGCGGGTGCTGGTGTTGTGCGGGCAGCCCGAGCAGAACCACGGCGCGCGGTCGCCGGTGCTGGCGGTGTCCACCGTCAGCAGCGTGCGTTCGGCGGCCTCGATCACGGCCAGGCGCGCATCCATGCGGGCGGTGATGTCCGCCGGCACGCCCAGCTTCTTCAGCCGCTTGGCAATCGCCTTGGCGATGATGGCGGGCGTGAGGTCGGCCTTGGCGCGCAGCAGCCAGTTCTCGCTGGGGTTGGGCATGGCCCATTCGCCGCCGGTGAGGTCGCCCTCCGGCTCGTCGAACTTGCCCAGCACGTTGGGCCGCACGTCGGCGCGCCAGTTGTACAGCTCTTCCTTCAGCTGGTATTCGATGACCTGGCGCTTCTCCTCCACCACCAGGATCTCCTGCAGGCCCTGCGCGAAGTCGCGGGTGATGGTGGCTTCCAGCGGCCACACCACGTTGACCTTGTGCAGCCGCACGCCCAGCGCGCGGCAGGTGTCGTCGTCCAGGCCCAGGTCGGCCAGCGCCTGGCGGGTGTCGTTGTAGGCCTTGCCGCTGGCGATCAGGCCGAAGCGGTCGTTCGGACCGGCGATCACGTTGTAGTTCAGCTTGTTGGCCCGCACGTAGGCCAGCGCGGCGTACCACTTGTAGTCCATCAGCCGCGCTTCCTGCTCCAGCGGCGCGTCGGGCCAGCGGATGTGCAGGCCGCCGGGCGGCATGGTGAAGTCCTCGGGCAGCACGATGCGCACGCGGTCGGGGTCGACCGAGACAGAGGCCGACGACTCCACCACCTCCTGGATGGTCTTCATGCCCGACCACACGCCGGAGAAGCGGCTCATCGCGAAGGCATGCAGGCCCATGTCCAGGATGTCCTGCACGCTGGACGGGAAGAACACCGGCAGGCCGCAGGCCTTGAAGATGTGGTCGCTCTGGTGCGGCGCGGTGCTGCTCTTGCTGATGTGGTCGTCGCCCGCGATGGCGATGACGCCGCCGTGCTTGGAGGTGCCGGCCATGTTGGCGTGCTTGAACACGTCGGAGCAGCGGTCCACGCCCGGGCCCTTGCCGTACCAGATGCCGAACACGCCGTCGAACTTGCGGCTCCCGGGGAACAGGTCGAGCTGCTGCGTGCCCCACACCGCGGTGGCGCCCAGTTCTTCATTGACGCCGGGCTGGAACACGATGTGGTGCTCGGCCAGGTGCTTGCGCGCGGCCCACAGCGCCTGGTCATAGCCACCCAGCGGCGAGCCGCGGTAGCCGCTGATGAAGCCCGCGGTGTTCAGGCCGGCGGACAGGTCGCGCGCGCGCTGCAGCATGGGCAGCCGCACCAGCGCCTGCACGCCGCTCATGAAGGCCCGGCCACTGGCCAGCGCGTACTTGTCGTCGAGGCTGACGGTCTCGAGGGCGCGGCGGACCGACTCGGGCAGGGGTGCATTCATGCGGCAGGACTCCAGTGGCGACGGCTTGGCTTGAAGGCACTGCCCGGCTCGTGACCCGGCACACCCCCGTATGGCTGCCAGTGTAGATTTCACGGCCCGCGAAGTCTTTTCGTTGTTTGCTCGGCTACCATGGTTTTGAGCAAGCTTCTTTCGCCAACTGCCTCTTGCGCAGCCAAATGCCATCGCGAATCGCCAAATCAGGGAAAACCCCAGCAGCCGCCGAGACCACCGCCCCGGAGCCGGAGAAGCACGGCAGCGGCCTCGACCGCTACGACGTCGCCATCCTCGAAGCGCTGCAGCGCGACGCCCGGCTGTCCAACGCCGAACTGGCCTCGCGCATCGGCCTGTCGGCCGCGCCCACCTGGCGCCGGGTGAAGTGGCTGGAGGCGCAGGGCTACATCACCGGCTACCGGGCCGAGCTGGACCGCCGGCGCATCGGCCTGGGCGTGCTGGCCTTCGTGCGGGTGGACACGGAGCGCAGCAGCGGTGCGGCCACCAAGCAGCTGGAACAGGCGCTGCGCGAGCTGCCTGAGGTCACCGCCTGCCACTACATCAGCGGCGCCGGCACCTTCGAGCTGCAGGTGATGGCGGCCGACCTGGATGCGTTCTCGCGCTTTGCCACCGACACGCTGCTCAACCTGCCCAATGTGAAGGACATCCACACCAGCTTCTCGCTGGGTGAGGTGAAGTCGGGCGCGGCGCTGCCGCTGGCCCACCTGAAGAAGACCTAGGGACGCCATGCCGACCGAAGTACGACGCGGCCTGCCGCTGATGCACCTGCTGCTCGCCCTGGCCGTGGTGGCCGTGTGGGGCACCAACTTCGTCATCATCAAGCAGGCGCTGGTGCGCATGCCGCCACTGCTGCTGGGCACGCTGCGCTTCGTGTTCGCGGTGCTGCCGGCGGTGTTCTTCCTGCCGCGGCCCAACGTGCCGTGGAAGCAGCTGGCGGCGTATGGCGTGCTGATCGGCGCCGGGCAGTTCGGGCTGCTGTTCATCGCGATGCGCGCCGACATCACGCCCGGCCTGGCCTCGCTGGTGGTGCAGACGCAGGTGTTCTTCACCATCGGCATGGCGATGTTCATCCACCGCGAGCGGCTGCGCGGCTTCCAGTGGCTGGCGCTGCTGCTGGCCGCCGGCGGGCTGGGCGTAATCGCCGCGCACACCGATGCCCACACCACGCTGCTGGGCCTGGCGCTGGTGCTGGGCGCGGCGCTGTGCTGGTCGGCCGGCAACCTGGTGGCCAAGGCCGCCGGCCCGGTGAACATGCTGGCCTACGTGGTGTGGGCCAGCCTTTTCTCGGTGCCGCCGCTGCTGGTGCTGTCGCTGGTGGTGGAAGGCCCGGCGCTCATTGCCCACAGCCTGCGCCATGCCGATGCGGTGGCCTGGGGCGCCGTGCTGTGGCAGTCGGTGGGCAACACCCTGTTCGGCTACGTGGCCTGGGCCTGGCTGCTGGCGCGCCATCCGGCGGCCACGGTGTCGCCGATGGCGCTGCTGGTGCCGCTGTTCGGCATGGGCGCCTCGGCGCTGGTGCTGGGCGAGCCGCTGCAGGGCTGGAAGCTGGGCGCGGCCGCGCTGGTGATGGGCGGGCTGGCGCTCAACCTGCTGGGGCCGCGGCTGCTGGGCCGGCGCGCGGCTTGACCGGCCGGGCACTGTCATCGGCCTGTCGCGCGGGCGCTTCAGGCTGGTGACCATTCACCCGCCGCACCGGCCCGGGGCGGCACTGCGCTTGCATGAAAACCCCGGCGGCGCCAGGCCGCGCACCTTTTCGGGAGCCCCTTGCCATGAACGACTACACGATCCAGCTGGTCAACGAAAGCTTCGATCTCGTGGAGCCGATGGCTCCGCAGGCGGCGGCGCTGTTCAGGCAGAACCTGTCGCAGGTCTCCCCCACCCTGCGCACGCTGCTCGACGAGGGTGCCGACGTGCCCGGCGAGCGGCTGGTGATGGCCGTGGGCCAGGCGGTGCGCCAGCTGCGCGAACCGCAGGAATTGCTGCCCGCGGTGCAGGGGCTGGGCCAGCGCCACGCCGGCCTGATGGGCCTGCGCGACGAGGACTACGACGCCGTGGGCGGCGCGTTGCTCAAGACGCTGGAACAGGGCCTGGGCCCGGCCTTCGATGAAGAAACGCGCGCCGCCTGGATCGACGTCTACGGCGCGATGGCCGGGATCATGAAGCAGGTGGGGCGCGACCGCCTCCCGTCCTGAGCCCGGCCTACTTTGGCGCCAGCGCCCACATGCGCAGGCGCTGCTTCATGCGGCCGGCCTGCTGCTCGGCGATCTCGCCGGGGCCCCAGAAGTAGTCGGCCCGCACCGCGCCCACGATGGCGGTGCCGGTGTCCTGCGCCAGCACCAGCCGGCGCAGCGGCGTGTTGGACAGCGGCTCCGTCGTGTCCAGCCACACCGGGGTGCCGTAGGGCACGCTGCGCGGGTCGACCGCGATCGAGCGTTCGGGCGTCAGCGGCACGCCCTGCGCGCCGCGCGGGCCGGCGGTGGGGTCGGGCAACGGCTCCTCGCGGAAGAACACCGTGCGCGGGTTGCTCCACAGCATCTCGTTCACACGGCGCGGATTGCGCCGCGCCCAGTCGCGGATGGCGGGCCACGAGGCGGTGTCGGCGGTCAGCTCGCGCTGCTCGATCAGCCAGCGACCGACCGACTTGTAGGGCTGGTCGTTGTGGCCGGCAAAGGCCACCCGCACCGTCTGCAACCGGCCGTCGGGCTCGGTGATGCGCAGCCGGCCGGAACCCTGGATCTGCAGGACAAGCGCATCCAGCGGATCGGCCACGTAGGCGATCTCGCGGCCCTTGAGCGCCGCCTGCGCGGCCGGCAGGGTGTCGATCTGCTGCCGCGTGAACCAGGGCTTGCGCTGCTGCAGGTCGGCCGGCGCGCGGTGCAGCGGCACCTTGAAGGCACCGCGCGGCAGGCGGCTGGCCTCGACCAGCGGCTCGAAGTAGCCGGTGATCAAGCCTTCGGGGTCGGGGCGGTCCAGCGCCTCGATGCGGTAGGGCTGCAGGCGCTGCATGAACCACTGGCGGGTGCCATGGTCGTCGGCGGGCGTGCTGAACACGGCCTCGGCGCACAGGCGGCTCCAGCCCGGCGCCGGGCGCTCGCAGCCGCGCAGGAAGGCGCTCCAGGCCTCGGCGGCGCGGTCGGCGTCCCAGCCGGGCAGCTCAGCCCAGGTCACGGGAATCCAGCGGGAGGCGGCGCGGTCGATGGTGCCGGGCGGCAGGCCGGGCGGCCCGGGCACCGAAGGCGCGGTGGCTGCGGGCGGCGTGAGTGGCGGCGGCGCGGCGGCTTCGTCGTCGGGCAGCGGCGTGGTGGAGCAGGCGGCCAGCACGGCGGCGGCGCACGTGGCCAGGGCGGCGCGCAGGGTTCGGTAAGCTCGCTGCATGTGGCTACTCTTGCTGGAAGCGCTCGGAGCGCTGGCGATTCTCATCTTCATCGTCTGGTGGACCATGTTCTCCGGCCGCCGCAAGGGCGAGCGCCGCGACGACGAGTAGGCTCGGCCGGTGGGATGTCCGCCCCTCGCCCGGCGGGTACGCCGGGCGGTCCCCGAGGGGACGCCGGCCGGCTTGGGGCGGCCCGGCGCTCGGCAGGCGGGATGTCCGCCCCTCGCCCGGCGGGTACGCCGGTCGGTCCCCCGAGGGGACGCCGGCCGGCTTGGGGCGGCCCGGCGCTCGGCAGGCGGGATGTCCGCCCCTCGCCCGGCGGGTACGCCGGTCGGTCCCCCGAGGGGACGCCGACCGGCTTGGGGCGGCCCGGCGCTCGGCCGGTGGAATGTCCGCCCCTCGCCCGGCGGGTACGCCGGTCGGTCCCCCGAGGGGACGCCGGCCGGCTTGGGGCGGCCCGGCGCTCGGCCGGTGGGGTGGGGCCATCCGTCACTTCGGTGGCACCAGGAAGCTCATCGGCTGCCGCAGCAGCCGCTGCCGGATGGCTGCGTGGATGTGCTTGCGCTCGCGCACGCGGATGCCGCGCGAGCGCATCGCCACCTTGAAAGCCAGCCAGAAGCTCACCGTCACGTTGAGCATGCCGGTGAGCACGATGCCGGCGATGCACCACCAGAAGGCCGCGGTCTGCAGCAGGCCCAGGCCGTGCGCGCCCACCGCCGCCGCCAGCTGGCCGGTGGACAGCGTGACGTGCCGCACCTCGATGGGCAGGCCGAAGAACGCGAACACCACCGGCACCACGCCCAGCATCATGCCCAGCGACACATTCGCCGCCAGGCCCGAGATGTTGTTGCGCCACCAGATGGCCCAGCGCCGCGCCCGCGCCGCGCCCAGCCGCGCCACGATGCGCGGGTTCCAGGCAATGGCGCCGTCCAGCCGGTGGAAGACGAACCAGTTCTCGGTCCAGCCCGCGATCAACGAACTGGCGAACAGCAGCACGCCAGTGAACGCGGCATACAGCGGCGTGGGCCCCAGCAGGGTGATGGCATGCAGCACATGGTCGGCCTCCGCCGGGCCCACCAGCGGCCGGCCGAAGGCCGCCTGGCAGATGAACTGCACCGCCAGCACCACCGGTGCGCACACCGCCAGGTTCCCCACGATGCCCGCCACCTGCGAACGGATCAGGTGCGCCACCTGGTCGACGAAACCTTCCACCGCCGCCACGTCGTCCGCCTGGCCGGTGGTGCCGGCGGCCTCGCGCACCTCGGCCAGCTTGGCGGCCATGGCGGGCGCCGTCATCGCCGGCTGCTTGGTGGCCACCGTCCAGTGCAGCAGCATGATGAGCACGAAGCTGGCGGCATAGTTGGCGCCGGCCCAGAAGCCGCCCCAGAAGGCCGACAGCCCCAGCGCCGCCACGCCGAACTTGGCGTAGGTGGTGCCCGCGATCACCAGGCCGCCGCCGCCGGCGCGGCGCAGCATGTCGGCGTACTGCGCGCGGGTGCGGGTGATGTAGTGGTCGCCGGTCTCGGCGCTCCGCTCGGCCACCTGCCGCGCCAGCTGGGAGTAGTGCCGCGCCATCAGGTTGCGTACGCCGCGGCGCTGGCCGGCCACCTGCACCAGCGTCACCAGCAGGTGGCGCACGTCGGCTGCTGGCTGCTCCGACAGCACGCAGCCCAGCAGCTGGTCCACCCGGTGGCAGCGCTCATGCAGCTGGTCGATCTCGAAGACGATGTCCACCGAGACGCCGAACTCCTCCAGGTGGTCGACGATGCTGTCGGTCGCCCGGCGGCAGGCGTCCAGCAGCGCGCGAAGGTACACGGTGGCCTGCAGCGCCACCTCGCGCTCGCCCGACAGCACCGCGCTGCGCACCTGCTCGGCCGCCAGCGGCAGCTGCCGGAAGGGCTCGGAGACCAGCAGCGCGCGGCTCATGCGCTGGCGCAGCGGCGGCGAGAAGCCCGCCGCCTGCACCGCGCTCACCAGGATGGAGATGGCGTCCAGCAGCGTCTGCCGCCACTGCTGCGGCCGCGCACCGGCCGAGCCGGTGGCCTCCTCCAGCGGCGGCGGCGTGGCCAACTCCACCGCGGGCTGCTGCTGCGGCACCACCAGCGCGGCCACGCGGCCCAGCGTCTCCTCGTCCAGCTGGGCGAGCCAGGTGGCATCGCCGCCGCGGAACAGCAGCGGGAACAGGCTGGCCAGGTCGTGCGTGGCCGGCGAGCCAGGCAGCACCTCGGCGCGCAGGCGCTGCCACAGCTCGCTGCCCAGCGCCCGGCGGCTGGAGAAGCCGAAGTCGGCCATCAGCGCCACGGCGTCGATCTCGCGCCAGAAGGCGTGGAACATGCCCTGCACCTGCACGCGGTGCTCTGGGCTTTGCTCCAGCACCCGCAGCAAGTGGCGCAGCCGCAGCACCGCCATCGGCGTGACGCGCTCGGGCCGGGCCGTGGCGGCGTCGGTGCCCACGGCGACTTCCCGGCGGGTGGGAACGTGGCGCAGCCATTCCATCAGCCGCACCATCCACATGTGGCGCTCGGGCTGCGCGGCCCGTGCATCGGCGCCGTTGAGCAGCGCCGTCAGGTCCCAGGCGATCGTGGGTTTGGCAGCCGGCACGGCGTGCGGCCCCCGGTCAGTGGAGCTGCTGTGGCTGCGCGAGCATGAACTCGGGTATGTCGGCCTCGAACGGGTAGGCCTGCTCCGTCATGCAGAAGAAGGTGCCGCGCATGGTGCCCTGCGCGGTGGGAATGCGGGTCCAGCTGGTGTATTCGAAGCTCTGCCCCGGGGCCAGCAGCGGCTGCTTGCCCACCACGGCCAGGCCGCGCACCTCCTCGGTGTGGCCGTTGGCGTCGGTGATGACCCAGTGGCGGGCCACCAGCTGCGCCGCGACGTCCCCGCTGTTGACGATGTGGATGGTGTACGCGAAGGCGTGTTGTCCGTCCTGGGACTGCTCCGGCAGGTACTGGAGCTTGACGGTGCAGCGGAACTCGGGGTTTGCCATCCGCGGCATTTTAGGAGCCCCCCGAGCTGAAGGGGTGCTGCCGGATTAGTGCACACCGCGCAGCCTGTTCGCGGGGGTGGTGCCCTCCAAAGGGGGTTGCCGATCGTTACAGTTCCCCGGCAGTTACAAATCCCCTCCGTCATGACCTCCCTGCTGTACCGCGCCGCCGTGCGCTGGGTGCTGCCGCTGGCGCTGGCCGCCGGACTGGCGCACGGATGGCCCGCCTGGGCCACGGCCCCGGTGGCCGCCCCGGGCAACACCCAGGCCGCCCGCTATTACGAGGACGCGCTGTCGCGCTATGACAGGCGCGACCTGGCCGGCGCCATCCTCCAGCTGAAGAACGCGCTGCAGATCGACCGCAACCTGCTGCAGGTGCATGTGCTGCTGGGCCAGGCGCTGCTGGCGCAGGGCGATGCCGCTGCGGCCGAGGTCTCCTTCACCGAGGCGCTGCGCCTGGGCGTGGACCGTGCGGAGGTGGTGGTGCCGCTGGCGCAGGCGCTGATGGCCCAGGGCAAGCAGGCCGACGTGCTGAACCAGCCGCGGCTGGCGCTGGCCGGCCTGCGGCCGCCGGTGCAGGCTGCCCTGCTGCTGCAGCGCGCGGCCGCCGCCTCCGACCTGGGGGACGGCGTGCAGGCGCTGCGCGCGATCGAACAGTCGCGCGCGCTCGTGCCATCGGCCGATGCCTGGGTGGCCGAGGTGGCGGTGCGCCTGCGCGCCCGCCAGCTTGCCGAGGCCGGTGCCGCCGCCGACCGCGCCCTGGCACTGGCGCCCACCGCCGCCGCGGCCCACTACCAGAAGGGCGCGGTGCTGCAGCTGCAGGGCGACCTGGCCGGCGCGCTGGCCGCCCATGAGCGCGCGCTGCAGCTGGATCCTGCGCACATCGAGGCGCGCGTGGCGCGCATCGGCCTGCGGCTGGACCAGCAGCGCGATGCCGATGCCCGTGCCGACCTGGTCGAGCTGCAGCGCCTGTCGCCCCGGGAGCCGCGCGGTGCCTACCTGCGCGCGCTGCTGGCCGAGCGTGCCGGCGACTTGCCGGCGGCCCACACCGCGCTGCGCCAGGTGACGGACCTGATCGACCCGGTGCCGCTGGACTACATCCGCCACCGGCCGCAGCTGCTGATGCTCAACGGCCTGGCCCACTTCGGCCTGGGCGAGCGCGAGAAGGCCAAGCCCTACCTGGAGCTTCTGCAGCGGCTGCAGGGCGCCAGCCCGGCCTCAAGCTGCTGGCGCAGATCCACCTCGACGAAGGCAACACCGACCGGGCGGTGCTGCTGCTGGAAGCCCACCTGAAGGCACAGCCCGCCGACGCCCAGGCGATGACGCTGCTGGCCGGCGCGCAGATGGCGCGTGGCCAGCACGCCCGCGCCGCCGAGCTGATGCAGGCCGCGCTGGCGGTGCAGGACAACGCCGAGGTGCGCACCGCGCTGGGCCTGAGCCTGCTCGGCAGCGGCCAGCCGGCCGGGGCCGTGGCCGAGCTGGAAGCGGCGCTGAAGAAGGACCCGCGGCAGCTGCGGGCGGCGGTGTCCCTGGTGGGCCTGTACCTGCGCGAACGGCAGGACGCCAAGGCGCTGGCGCTGGCGGAAAGCCTGGTGCGCCAGCAGCCGCGCCAGGCCGGGCTGCTGAACCTGCTGGGCACCGCCCGCCTGCGCAGCGGCCAGGCCGACGCCGCGCGGCAGGCTTTCGAGCAGGCGGTGCAGCTCGATGCGCGGCTGATGCCGGCACAGATCAACCTGGCGCGGCTGGATGCGCAGGCCGGCCGTCTGGACGCCGCTGCCAAGCGCCTGGCCGAGCTGATCGGCCGCGAGGAGCGCAACGTGGACGCCATGCTGGAGATGGCCGCCCTGGCGCGCCGCCAGCAGCGACCGGCCGAGGTGCAGCGCTGGCTGGAGAAAGCCGCCGCCGCCGCACCCGCCGCGGAAGTGCGCCCGGGCCTGGCGCTGGTGGACCTGCACCTGCAGGCGGGCCGGCCCGATGCTGCACTGGAGCCGCTGCGCAAGCTGGGCGCCAAGGCGCCGCAGAACCTCGCGGTGCTGCTGGCGGACGCCCGCGTGCGCCTGCTGCTGGCCGATACCGCCGCCGCGCGCAACACGCTGGCCACCGCCACCCGCGTGGCCAACTTCGACGCGCCGGTGCAGGTGGAGATCGCCAGCCTGCAGCTGGCGGCCGGCCATCCCGAAGGCGCGGACTACAGCCTGCAGAAGGCCCTGTCCGGTCAGCCCGACCACCTGCCCGCGCTGGCGCTGCAGGCCGAGCTGTCGCTGCGCCGCGGCGAGCTGGCCCAGGCCGAGCAGCAGGCCCGCGCCATCACGCAGATGGCCCCGCGCCGCGCGATCGGCTACAGCCTGCAGGCCGACGTGGCGATGGCACGGCGCCAGCCCGCGGCCGCCATCGAGCTGTACCGCAGGGCGCACCAGACCGAGCCGTCCACCGATACCGCCATCCGCCTGTTCAGCGCACTGGGCAGCCAGCCTGACGGCGCCCGGCTGGCGCTGCCGGTGCTGGAGCAATGGGTGAAGGTGCAGCCGCAGGACCTGGCCGCCCGCCGTGCGCTGGCCGATGGCCAGGCGCGGGCCGGCCGTTATGCCGCCGCCCGCGCCAGCTACGAATCGCTGGTGCAGCAGGCGCCCGCGGATGGCCGCGCATTGAACAACCTGGCCAACGTGCTGCTGAAGCTGAACGACCCCGGCGCGCTGGCGGTGGCCGAGCGGGCGCTGGCGCTGCGGCCGACAGACGCGGACGTGATCGACACCGCGGGCTGGGCCGCCTTCCGCGCTGGCCAGGCCGACCGCGCGCTGCAGCTGCTGCGCGATGCCCGGCTGCGTGCGCCCGACAACCCGGACATCCGCTTCCACCTGGCCACCGTGCTGGCGCAGGGCGGCCGGCGCGCGGAGGCCCGGGACGAGGTGGAGGCTGCACTGAAGACCCATGCCGCCTTCGACAGCGTCGCGCAGGCGCAGGCGCTGCGGGAGTCGCTGCAATGAACTGTCCTGCTGTCGACCGGCTTTACACATGCTGGCCAGCTGCTGACGGACCCGCTTGCAAGTGCTTGATTTGCAAAGAAGTCTCATGCGCGGCACGCTAATTGCGCACCGGTGTAACAAAAAACCTTGGGGAAGTTCATGACCATCGTTCGTCACTCTCTTGTGGCCGCCGCCTTCGTCGGTTGCGCCACCCTCAGTGCACCGGCCTTCGCGGCCATGACCTGGGGCTTCCAGCAACCCGGCGTGTGCAGCCAGAACGCCGGCAACGCCAACAACTACGGCAACAGCTGGGCATGCGGCGGGGGCAACCCGGCGCTGACCGTCAGCGGCTATTCGTCCAACGGCGCGGGCAGCACCTTCGTCTCGGCCTTCACCGACGACAACGGCGGCTCCGGCTTCGGCGTCAAGTCCTCGAGCGAAGGCCTGAACGCCACCTCGCCCCAGCACGCGATGGACAACGACGGCAGCACCGACGTGCTGCTGCTCAGCTTCACCAGCAGCGTCATCCTGCGGCAGCTGCAGCTGGGCTGGTGGAGCACCGATTCCGACGTGACCCTGCTGCGCTACACCGGCAGCACCAGCCCGCTGGCCAACAGCGACCTCACCGGCCTGACCACCGCGCAGCTGCTGAGCAACGGCTGGTCGCTGGTGGGCAACTACGGCACGCTGGACACCACGATGTCCAACGTGAACGCCGGCAGCGCCAGTTCCAGCTGGTGGCTGCTCTCGGCCTACAACTCCACGCTGGCCGGCAGCACCGCCAGCGCCAATGGCCGCAACCTGAGCGCTGGCGACGACTACGTGAAGGTGCTGGCCGTGGTGGCCGATGCCGTCACGCCGCCCCCGGTGGGCCGGGTGCCGGAGCCCGCCTCGCTGGCCCTGGCCGGCCTGGCGCTGGCCGGCGTGGTGGCCGCACGCCGCCGCACGGCCGGCGGCAACGCCGCGCTGCCGCGCCTGGCCGCCGCCTGACTTCCGTCGTCACGCAGGCCAGCAGCCGGCCCACGGGCCGGCTTTTTCTTGCCCGTCCCAGGCGTCGACGGGCCGCATAAGACAATCCCGCCATGGCTACCTACCGCATTGCCCCCAGCATCCTGTCGGCCGACTTCGCCCGCCTTGGCGAAGAGGTGCGCAACGTCATCCACGCCGGCGCCGACTGGATCCACTTCGACGTGATGGACAACCATTACGTGCCCAACCTCACCTTCGGCCCGATGGTGTGCCAGGCGCTGCGCAAGCATGCGGCCCGGGCCGACGGCACGCCGGTGCCCATCGACGTTCACCTGATGGTGCAGCCGGTGGACAGCCTGGCCCAGGCCTTCGCCAAGGCCGGCGCCGACCTGGTGAGCTTCCACCCCGAGGCCAGCGCGCACGTGGACCGCACGCTGCAGCTGATCCGCGCCGAGGGCTGCCAGGCCGGGCTGGTGTTCAACCCCGCCACGCCGCTGGACGTGCTGGAGTGGGTGATCGACAAGGTGGACCTGGTGCTCATCATGAGCGTGAACCCGGGCTTCGGCGGCCAGAGCTTCATCGACAGCGCCCTGCGCAAGACCGAGCAGGCGCGCAAGCTGATCGACGCCAGCGGCCGCGACGTCCGGCTGGAAGTGGATGGCGGCATCAAGGTGGACAACATCCGCCGCGTGGCCGATGCCGGCGCCGACACCTTCGTGGCCGGCAGCGCCATCTTCGGCCAGCCCGACTACAAGGCGGTGATCGACGCGATGCGCGCCCAACTGGCCGGCTGACCTGCCGCCAGCACGCTTCGACACGCGCCGAAGCATTCAACACCCGGGGCCGGCGAGCATGGCCGCCATGACTGCCGACCTCCTCTCCTCCCCCCACCCTGCTCCTGCTGCTGCTGTTCACTGGCGCCGTGTTCGCGCTGGCGGGCTTCGTCAAGGGCGTGATCGGCCTCGGCCTGCCCACCATCGCCATGGGCTTGCTGAGCCTGCAGCTGGCCCCCTCGCAGGCCGCGGCGCTGCTGGTGGTGCCTTCCTTCATCAGCAACGTGTGGCAGCTGGTGGGCCATCCAGGCCTGCGCGCATTGCTGCGGCGCCTGGCCACGATGCTGGGCGGCGTGTGCATCGGCACCTGGCTGGGCGCGGGCTGGCTCACGGGCGGCCCCAGCCGCTGGGCCGGCGCGGCGCTGGGCCTGGCGCTGGTGGCCTATGCGCTGATGGGCCTGCTGATGAAGCCCTGGCGGCTGCCGCCCGGGCAGGAGCGGCTGTGGTCGCCGCTGGTGGGCCTGGCCACCGGGCTGGTGACGGCGGCCACCGGCGTGTTCGTCATTCCCGCGGTGCCCTACCTGCAGGCGCTGGGCCTGGAGAAGGAATCGCTGGTGCAGGCGCTGGGCCTGTCGTTCCTGGTTTCCACGCTGGCGCTGGCGGCCACGCTGGGCGGCGGCGGCGCCCTGCCGCTGCCGGTGCTGGCGGCCTCGGTGGCTGCACTGCTGCCCACGCTGGCCGGCATGGCGCTGGGCCAACGGCTGCGCCGCAGCACCCGGCCGGAACGCTTCAAGCGCTGGTTCTTCCTCGGTCTGCTTGGGCTGGGCCTCACGCTGGCGCTGCGCGCGCTGGCGGCCTGACGGACTCCCGGCCATGACGGCGCCCGAACCGCGCTTCGCGAAGGTGGCGGCGATGATCGCCGACCCCACCCGCGCCCGCATGCTGGCATTGCTGATGGGCGGCCAGGCCCACACCGCGGGTGAGCTGGCAGCGGGCGCCGGCGTCACCGCGGCCACTGCCAGCGGCCACCTGTCGAAGCTGGTGGAAGCGGAGCTGCTGTGCCTGCGGCCGCAGGGCCGCCACCGCTATTACCGGCTGGCGGACGAGCGCATCGCGCATGCGCTGGAGGCGCTCTCGCTGGTGGCCGAACGCTCCGCGGGCGACGGCAAGTGGCTGCAGCCGGGCTACCGCTCGCTCAAGCATGCACGCACCTGCTACTGCCACCTGGCCGGCGAGCTGGGCGTCGCCTGGCTGCAAGGCCTGCTGCGGCAGGCGCACCTGCGGCCGGAGGACGGCCACTTCGTGCTGACCGAGGGCGGCCGGCAGGCGCTGGCCGCCAGCGGCCTGCAGCTGACTGCGCCGACGCCCACCGCACCCACGGCCCGGCGCCGCTTCGCCTACCCCTGCCTGGACTGGTCGGAACGGCGCGACCACCTGGCCGGCACGCTGGGTACCGCCTTGCTCAGCCATGCGATGGCCAGCGACTGGCTGCGAAGGCAGGGCGAAGGCCGCGCGCTCCAGCTCACGCCCACCGGGCGCCAGGCCTTGGCGCCTTGGCTGGGCGATGCGGCGCGCTGAGCGCCTCGGCCGTCAGCGCACGGCCGGCGCCGGCGGATCGGAAGCTGGCGACGACGCGGCCGATGCGGCCTGCGCCACCGGCGGCGTGCCCACGGTGCGGGTCACGGTTTCCTTGATGAGCCCGCCGCCCTTCACGCTGCCGCTCTGCTGGCCCAGGCCGTTGGCGCGCTTGACGCAATCGGCCTGCTCGGCCGCGGGCAGGCCCTGGCAGCGCTGCAGCGCGTTCTGCTGGTAGCGGTCGGCCTGGCCATCGTCCAGCGTGCCGCGCCGGCGTTCGTCCTGCGCCGCGCCGGCTTCCTTCAGGCAGGTGGCACGGTCCTGATGGGAGGTGCCGTTGAGGCACGCGGCGCGTTCCGCTTCGGCGCGTGAAGCGGCACTGCCCGCGGCGGTCTGGGCCTGGGCTGGCGCCATCTGCGTGGCCAGGCCCAGCAGGCAGGCAGCCGCCAATGCGGCCAGGCGCTGGCGGGAAGCCGGCGCGGGCGAAAGGTTCAGGGCACGGGCGGTCATCGTCATCTCCATGCGGTTCTAGGAATACCAGGAGACTAGGCGCCGCCGCGCCCGGTGCGTGCAGGCCTTGTGCCAGCGCCTGCCCAAGCCAAGGGCGGCCACCACCGTAGGATGTGTCCTGCATGGCCGCGCAGCGGTTATGGTGCGCACCCTATGCCGCTCGACACCTCCCACCTGCAAGCCGCCATCGTCGACCTCGACGGCACGATGGTGGACACGCTGGGCGACTTCATGGTCGCCCTCACCCACATGCTCGACGACCTCGGCCTGCCGCATGCGGAGCGCGCCTTCGTCGAGCGCACCATCGGCAAGGGCAGCGAGCACCTGCTGCGCAGCACGCTGCAGCATGCGGCCGGCGAGCCGCCTTCGCAGGCCATGTTCGAGCATGCCTGGCAGCGCTACCAGCAGCACTACCTGGCCATCAACGGCCAGCATGCCGACGTGTTTCCCGGCGTGGCCGAAGGGCTGGAACTGCTGCGGGCCGCCGGCCTCCGGCTGGCCTGCCTGACCAACAAGCCGCTGTCCTTCGCGCAGCCGCTGCTGGCGGCCAAGGGCCTGGCCGGGCACTTCGCCTTCGTGTTCGGCGGCGACAGCTTCGAGCGCAAGAAGCCCGACCCCCTGCCGCTGCTCAAGACCTGCCAGGCACTGGGCACGGCGCCGGCCCGCACGCTGATGCTGGGCGACTCCGCCAACGACGCGCAGGCCGCGCGCGCGGCCGGCTGCCCGGTGGTGCTGGTGACCTACGGCTACAACCATGGCGAGCCGGTGCAGGCGGTGGATGCCGACAGCTTCCTCGACCGGCTCGACCAGCTGGCGCTGCCCCGCCGCTGAAGCACCGGCTGCGCCATGGCCCTGCACTTCGACCTGACCGACCTGCGGCTGATGCTGCGGGTGGCCGAGACCGGCAGCCTCACGCGCGCGGCCGAGGCGGTGCACCTCTCGTTGCCCGCGGCCAGCACCCGCATCAAGCACCTGGAGGAAGGCGCGGGCGCCAAGCTGCTGCTGCGCACGCCACAGGGCGTGTCGCTGACGCCGCCCGGCGAGGCCCTGGTGCACCATGCCCGCGTGGTGCTGGCGCAGATCGAGCACCTGCGCGACGACCTGCAGGAATATGCCGAAGGCATCAAGGGCCACCTGCGCGTGTATGCCAACACGACGGCGCTGGGCGAATACCTGCCGCCGGTGCTGCACCGGTACCTGCAGCGCCACCCGGACGTGAGCGTCGACCTGCGCGAACGGCTCAGCCACGACATCGTGCGCGCGGTGCAGGAAGGCCAGACCGACATCGGCATCGTGGCCGGCAACGTGCGTACCGACCGGCTGCAGGTGCTGCCCTACCGCAGCGACCGGCTGGTGCTGGTGGTGCCTGCCGGCCATGCAATGGCCAATGCCGCCGAGGTGGACTTCGCCGACACGCTGGCGCTGCCGCACGTCGGACTGACGGAAGCCAGTGCGCTGCACAGCTTCCTGCGGCAGATCTGCGAAGGGCTGCAGCGCCACCTGCGCGTGCGCATCGAGGTGGGCAACTTCGAGGCCGCCTGCCGCATGATCGAAGCGGGCATCGGCGTGGGCGTGCTGCCCGATTCCGCCGCCCGCCGCCATGCGGCCACGATGGCCATCCACCGCGTGCCGCTGCGCGACGCCTGGGCGCTGCGCGAGATGCAGGTGTGCGTGCGCAGCCTGGAGGCGCTGCCGCCCTTCGCGCGCGACCTCGTCACGCTGCTACAGGAGGATGCGCGGGCGGACGCCGCGCCGCCCCTCAGTCCGCGTACACCCCAGCGGCCTTGATCATCGGCGCGTAGCGCTCGGTCTCGGCCTTCAGCCAGGTGCGCAGGGCTTCGGGCGTCTGCTTGCTCTCGGACACCACCTCGGCGCCCAGCTCGGCCATGCGGGCGGTGACGCCGGGGTCCTTCAGCGCGGCACGCAGCGCGGCATTGAGCTTGTCCAGCGCTTCCTTGGGCGTGCCCTTGGGCGCATACACGCCATGCCACACCACCACCTCCACGCCCTTCAGCCCGGCCTCGGCCAGCGTGGGCGCATCCGGCAGCGCCTTGATGCGCTGCGCGGTGGTGGTGCCGTACATCTTCACGGTGCCGGCCTTGATGTGCTGCACCGTCTGCGTGGTCTGGTCGCACAGCACGTCCACCTGGCCGCCGAGCAGCGCCGTCATCGCCGGCGCGGTGCCCTGATAGGGCACGGTCTGCAGCTCCACGCCCACCGCCTGCCGCAGCACCATGCTGCACAGGTGCGACACCGCGCCCAGGCCGGCATGCGCCAGGTTCACCTTGGCGGCGTTGGCCTTCAGCCAGGCGGCCAGTTCCTGCGCGTTGTTGGCCGGCAGGTCCTTGCGGCCCAGCAGCGTCATCGGCACGTCGACCACCTGGCCGACGTACTCGAAGTCGGTCTGCGCGTTGAAGCTCAGCTTGCGGTACAGCGAAGGCGCGGTGGCCATGCCGTTGTGGTGGATGAGCACGGTGTAGCCGTCGGGCGCGGCCTTGGCCACGTAGCCCGCCGCCAGCGTGCCGCCGGCGCCCAGCTTGTTCTCGATCACCACCGACTGGCCCAGCGTCTTGGCCATCGCGGCGCCCACCGAGCGGGCCACCACGTCGGTGGGTCCGCCGGCCGCAAAGGGCACCACCAGCGTGATCGGCTTGTTCGGGTAGCCCTGGGCCCAGGCGCCCAGGCCGAAGGCGAGCGCCGCGGCGCCAGCCAGGAGGTGTCGGATCGAGGTCATGCGGTTGTCTCCGTTGGTGGTGTCTTTGTCAGGCGCCGACGCGCGCCAGGATGGCCCGCGCACGCAGGATCACGGGCTTGTCGATCATCTTGCCTTCCAGTGCCACGGCCGCGCCCCCCGAGGTTTCCGCCATCTGCAGCACCCGGCGCGCCCATTGCACGGCCTGCTCGGTGGGGGGTGAAGGCGGCGTTCACCGCGGCCACCTGGCGCGGGTGGATGCACAGCTTGGCGCCGAAGCCCAGGCGGCGCGCGCGGTCGCTGTCGTGCTGCAGCTGCGCGGCGTCGTCGATGGCGACGCTCACGCCGTCCACCGGTGGCTGCAGCTGCGCCAGCCGCGAGGCCAGCACGATCTGCGAGCGGAAGAACAGCAGCTCCTCGCCTTCGCCGTCGATGCCCAGGTCGAGCTGGAAATCGACGCTGCCGAACACCAGCCGCTGCACGCCGGGCACCGCGGCCACCGCACGCAGCTGGTCGATGCCGGCGGCCGTCTCCACCAGCGGCAGCACCGGTCGGCCGAGGGCGGCCACGCGCTGCACGTCGGCCATGCGCTCGGCCTTGGGCAGCATGACCGCCGCCACGAGCGCATGGGTGCACAGCGCCAGGTCGGCCGCGAACCATGCGGTATCCGCCGCGTTGACGCGCACGACCACGGGCCGCGCATCGGCACCTGCGAGCCACGCCTGCAACTGCGTGCGGGCGGTGTCTTTGGCATCGGGGGCCACCGCGTCTTCCAGGTCCACGATCACCGCATCGGCACCGCTGCCCAGCGCCTTGGCGATGCGCTCGGGCCGGTCGGCCGGCACGAAGAGGTAGGAACGGGCCGCGCTCACGGCAGCAACCGCCCCACCACCGGGGCCTCGGCCAGCGACCAGATGCGGGCGATCGCCTCCCGCATCTCGGCCTCGGTGGCGCCGCCGCGGTACGTGGCCAGGCGCACGGCCTTGTCCTCCAGCTCCGCGCGGCTCAGGGTGTTGCCGGGGTCGCCCTTGGGCTCGTCCACCCGCGCGGCCAGCACCCGGCCGTCGGCGGTGGTGACCTCCACCTTGCCGATCCAGCGCGCCGGATAGGCGCCGTCCACCTCGTCGTCGAGCTGCATGCGCACCTTGTCGCGGAAGGCGGCCACCGCCGGCGCGCGGTAGAAAGCGTCGAACTCGGTGAGGCCGGCCTGGCCGTGCACCGCGATCAGGCCCAGCACCGTGCCCATCGAGAACTTGCCCTGGTGCACCGTCTGCGGGTCGGTCACCGGGCCCAGCACGTCGATCGCGCCCTGGTGCACCTGCGCGGTGACGCTGGCGACGTCGCCCGCCGTCAGCCGGTGGTCCCGCATCAGCCGCTGCAGCGCGTCCGCCGCCGGGTGGGTGTGGCGGCACGAGGCGTGGAACTTGAAGGAGGTCTCGGCCAGCGCCCAGCGGGTGCCCAGGCCATCGGTGAGCTTGCGTGGATCGGCATCGGTGGACATGCCGGCGGCCATGCCCTGCGCGCCGTCCAGGATGCGCCGCGCGCCGGTGAAGCCGTCGGCCGCCAGGTAGGCCGCGGTGAGCCCGGTGCCGGCGGCATGCGCGGTGTGCAGCTGCTTGCTGTCGGCCGCGTCGCGCAGGAACTCCCACAGGCCCGCGGCCTGGGTGCCGGCCGAACCAAAGGCATGCAGCATCTGCGCGGCATCCAGCCGCAGCAGGTGGCCCACGGTGGCCGCCGCGGCGATCGAGCCCACCGTGCCGGTGGTGTGGAAGATGCGGTAGTGCGAGCGGCCCATGAACTCGCCGATGCGGATGCCCACCTCGTAGCCGGCCACGGCCGCGGTCAGCAGCTCGGCACCGCTGCGGCCCAGCGCCTGGGCCACCGCCAGCGCCGGCGGAAACACCACCGCGGCCGGATGGAAGACGGAGCCGTTGTGCACGTCGTCCTGCTCGGCGAAGTGCGAGGCCGCGGCATTGGCCATCGCCGCGGCCAGCGGGCTGCTGCCGCTGCGGTGCACCAGCACCTCGCTGGGGCCATCGGCCGGACCCATCATCGTGTGGAAGCGCACCAGGCTTTCCACCGGGCGTGCGCCCTTGCCGGCCAGGGTGGAGCCCAGCCAGTCGAGCATCAGGTCCTCCGCCCGGCGCAGCACCGGCGCGGGAATCCGGTCGAAGCGCAGGCCGGCGGCGAAGGCGGCCAGGGCTTGTGTGGGATGGTCGTCGTGCATCAGGAGCTCCGGTTCACACCGCGCGCTCGGCGCGCAGGCGTTGGATGTCGTCGGCGGCGAAGCCCAGCTCGGCCAGCACCGCCTCGGTGTGGGCGCCCAGCGCGGGCACCGGGCCGATGCCGGCGTCCTGCGCATCGCGCACGCCGGGCGGCAGCAGCGTGGGCACCGGGCCGGCCGGCGTGGCCACCTCGGTCCAGCGCTGCCGGGCCTGCAGCTGCGGATGGACCCACACGTCGGACATCGTGTTGACGTTGGCATTCGCGATCTGCGCGTCCTCCAGCCGCTGCACCACCTGCTCGGCGGTGAGGGTCGCGAAGGCCTCGACGATCAGGGCCCGCAGCGCATCGCGCGCGGCCGAGCGCTTGCCATTGCTGGCAAAGCGCTCGTCGTCGGCCAACGCCGGCTGCTGCAGCACCTTGGCGCAGAAGGCCTGCCATTCGCGCTCGTTCTGCAGGCCCAGCATCACGCTCTTGCCGTCGCCGGTCGGGAACGGACCATAGGGGTAGATGGTGGCGTGCGCGGCGCCGGCGCGCGGCGGCGGCGGCGCGCCATCGAAGGCGTAGTACAGCGGGTAGCCCATCCACTCGACCATGCATTCCAGCATCGACACGTCGATGCGCTTGCCCACACCGGTGATGCCGCGCTCGATCAGCGCCGCCAGCACGTTGGAGTAGGCATACATGCCGGCGGCGATGTCGGCGATGGAGCAGCCCGCCTTGGCCGGCTCGTCCGGCGAGCCGGTGATCGACACGAAGCCCGACTCGCTCTGGATCAGCAGGTCGTAGGCCTTCTTGTCGCGGTAGGGGCCGGGGCGCTCCATATCGTCGCCATAACCCGAGATGTCGCACACGATGAGCCTGGGATGCTGCGCATGCAGCGCCTCGAACGACAGGCCCAGCCGCGCCGCGGCGCCGGGCGCCAAGTTCTGCACCAGCACGTCGGCCTGGGCCAGCAGCTTGCCGAGCACCTGCGCCGCCTCCGGGTGCTTGAGATCCAGCGTCACGCTCTCCTTCGAGCGGTTGGTCCACACGAAGTGCGAGGCCAGGCCCTGCACCCGTTCGTCGTAGCCGCGGGCGAAATCACCCACGCCGGGCCGCTCGACCTTGATGACGCGGGCCCCCAGCTCGGCCAGCTGGCGGGTGCAGAAGGGCGCGGCGATGGCATGTTCGAGCGCCACCACGGTGACGCCGGCGAGGGGAAGGCGGGCAGCAGCCATCAGAACGACCTCGGCAGCCCGAGCAGGTGCTCGGCCACGTAGCTCAGGATCAGGTTGGTGGAGATGGGTGCCACCTGGTACAGGCGCGTCTCCCGGAACTTGCGTTCCACGTCGTATTCGTTGGCGAAGCCGAAGCCGCCATGGAACTGGATGCAGGCGTTGGCCGCCTCCCAGCTGGCCTTGGCCGCCAGGTACTTGGCCATGTTGGCCTGCGCGCCGCAGGGCTGCTGCGCATCGAACAGCTCGCAGGCCTTCCAGCGCATCAGGTTGGCGGCTTCCACCTCGATGTAGCTCTCCGCGATGGGGAACTGCACGCCCTGGTTCTGGCCGATGGGGCGGCCGAACACCACGCGGTCCTTCACGTAGGCGCTCACCCGGTCGATGAACCAGTAGCCGTCGCCGATGCATTCGGCCGCGATCAGCGTGCGCTCGGCGTTCAGCCCGTCGAGGATGTACTTGAAGCCCTGGCCTTCCTCGCCGATCAGGTTCTCGGCCGGGATCTCCAGGTTCTCGAAGAACAGCTCGTTGGTCTCGTGGTTGACCATGTTGGGGATCGGCCGCACCACCATGCCAGGCCGATGGCGCTCTTCAGGTCGACCAGGAAGATCGACATGCCCTCGCTCTTCTTCTTCACCTCGGCCAGCGGCGTGGTGCGGGCCAGCAGGATCATCAGGTCGGAGTGCTGGATGCGCGAGATCCACACCTTCTGGCCGTTGACCACGTAGCGGTCGCCGCGGCGTACCGCGGTGGTCTTGATCTTGGTGGTGTCGGTGCCGGTGGTGGGCTCGGTCACGCCCATGCTCTGCAGGCGCAGCTCGCCGGTGGCGATGCGCGGCAGGTAGCGCTGCTTCTGCTCGGCGCTGCCATGGCGCAGCAGCGTGCCCATGTTGTACATCTGGCCGTGGCAGGCGCCGGAGTTGCCGCCCGAGCGGTTGATCTCCTCCATGATCACCGAGGCTTCGGTCAGGCCCAGGCCCGAGCCGCCGTACTCCTGCGGGATCAGCGCGGCCATCCAGCCGGCCTTGGTCAGCGCATCCACGAAGGCCTCGGGGTAGCCGCGCTGCTCGTCGACCTTGCGGTGGTACTCGTCCGGAAACTCCGCGCACAGCGCGCGCACCGCATCGCGGATGTCCTGGTAGGCGTCGGGGGTGTGGTGGTTTTGCATGACAGGGTTCCTCAGGCCAGCTCGGCGGTGGCCTGCATCGCCAGGTGGCCCTGGTGGTCGCGGGCCCACAGCGTGAAGCGTCCACCCTCGTCGGGCCGGCCGCAGACGTGGAAGCGGTGGATGTCGAAGATCGGCCGCACCGCCTTGAAGGCGAAGCGGCGCACGGTGGCCTCGGGATGCTGGCGGCGCAGGTTGTCCAGCAGCAGCGTGGCAATCAACGGGCCGTGCACGATCAGGCCCGGATAGCCCTCGACGCCGGTGACATAGGGCTGGTCGTAGTGGATGCGGTGGCCGTTGAAGGTGAGCGCCGAGTAGCGGAACAGCAGCACCGGGTCGGGCACGATCTCGCGCTCGAAAGTCGCGTCCGCCGGCGCGGGCTGCGGCGGCACTTCCGGCGCGCCGGGCTGCGGCGGGTCGCGGTAGACGATGTCGTGCTCCTCGGTCAGCGCCAGGCCGTTGGCGCCGGACAGCTCATGCCGCACGGTGACGAAGACCAGCGCGCCGCTGCGGCCCGACTTGGTCGACACGCTGCGGATGGTGGAAGTGCGCACGCCCTCCTCGCCCACGCGCAGCGGCTGCAGGAACTCGAGCCGGCCGCCGGCCCACATGCGGCGCGGCAGCGCCACCGGGGGCAGGAAGCCGCCGCGCTTCGGATGGCCGTCGGGCCCGATCTCGCGCGCCGGCACCTGCGGATTGAAGTAGATCCAGTGCCACAGCGGCGGCACCGGCGTGCCGGCGGTGGGCGGCGGGTCGTCGCGGTCCAGCGTGGCGGCCAGGCCGGCCAGGGGCGCGGCGGCGATCAGGTCGTGGCGGGTCTCGCTGCGCCCGACCCAGGCGCTGTAGTCATGGTGCTCTGTCATGGGCGCAGCATCGCGCGGCCGGCGGCCGGCCGCCATTCGCATTTGCCGAAGCGAGGGTTTTGCGCCGCGAAAGCCCGTCGGGCCGGCGCCTGCCGCACCGCTGGCACACTCGGGCTCCAGCCCGCACGGGCCGCCCGGCGCCCCGCCCGTGCCATGCAGCAGATCTTTGCAGTAACGATCCCCTTCTTCGCCTTGGTGTTGTCCGGTTGGCTGGCGGCCCGCCAGCGCGTGCTGCCGGACACCGCCATCCCCGGCCTCAACGCCTTCGTCCTGTACTTCGCGCTGCCGGCGATGCTGTTCCGCTTCGGCCGCACCACGCCGCTGGGCGAGCTGCTGAACCCGGTGGTGCTGGGCGTGTATGCGCTGGCGGCGCTGGTCATCGTGTTCGGCACCGTGTGGTTCACCCGCTCGGCACGGGTGCACCTGAAGGATGCTGCGTTCGGCGCGCTGGTGGCGGCGTTCCCCAATTCGGGCTTCATGGGCGTGCCGCTGCTGGCCACCCTGCTGGGCCAGGCGGCGGCCGGGCCGGTGATCAGCACCATGCTGACCGACATGGTGCTGACCTCGTCGCTGTGCATCGCGCTGGCGCAGGCGCACGAGGCCAGCGGCCAGGGCTCGCGGGCGGCGGCGCTGAAGGCGCTGCGCGGCGCCGCTTCCAATCCGCTGCCGTGGTCGATCGCGGCCGGCGCGGCGGTGGGCGGCATCGGCCTCGAGTTCCCGCGGCCGGTGGACGTCATCATCCGCATGCTGGCCGACGCGGCCACGCCGGTGGCGCTGTTCACCATCGGCGCGGTGCTGTGGCGGGCCGGCCAGCATGCGCACACCCGCACGCCGGTGGCGCTGTACCTGCCGGTGGCACTGATCAAGCTGCTGCTGCATCCGGCGCTGGTCTACGGCCTGGGCCGCGCGGCGCAGGCCGCCGGCCTGCCGCTGAGCGGCGGCCAGCTCACGGCGCTCACCCTGGCCGCCGCGCTGCCCAGCGCCAGCAACGTCTCGATGCTGGCCGAGCGCTACGGCGCCGACGACGGCCGCGTGGCCCGCATCATCATGAGCAGCACGCTGCTGGCGTTCGGCACCTTCAGCCTGGCCGCCTGGTGGATGGGGGCGGGGTAACTCCTGTCATCGCGCTGCCAAACATTCGGCTCATGATGGCTGACCGGCCGCGCACAGGCCGGCATGCCAAGAGGAGTCGAGGACATGAGTACCACTTCGCTGCCGCTTGCGCGGCTGACCCTGGCCGCTGCCTGCGCGGCGGCCTGCCTCCCCGCCGGGGCGGTGACCTGGAACACGCTGAACGGCCAGGCGCCGATCATCATCGGCCACCGCGGCGCCTCGGGCTACGTGCCCGAGCACACGCTGGCCAGCTATGCCAAGGCCATCCAGCAGGGCGCGCACTACATCGAGCCCGACCTGGTGCTCACGCGCGACGGGCACCTCATCGCCCGCCATGAGCCGGTGCTGGACGGCACCACCGACGTGTCGGCCAAGTTCGGCGCCGACCGGCGCAGCACCCGCATGGTGGACGGCGTGAGCACCACCGCCTACTTCGCCGACACCTTCACGCTGGCCGAGATCAAGACGCTGCGCGCCATCCAGCCGACCGCCAGCCGCGACCAGAGTCTGAACGGCCTGTACGAGATCCCGACGCTGGACGAGGTGATCAACCTGGCCAAGACGCAGAGCGCGGCCACCGGACGCACGATCGGCATCTACCCGGAGCTGAAGCACAGCACCTACATGAAGCAGCAGTCGCTGGCGGCCGGCCGCTCGGCCACCTACTTCGAGGACACGCTGGTCAGCAAGCTGCACGCGGCCTACGGCAACACGCAGAACGCGCCGGTGTTCATCCAGTCCTTCGAGTCGGCCAACTTGCAGTACCTGAACGGCCAGACCGACATCAAGCTGGTGCAGCTGGTCGACGCCAACGATGTGCGGGCCGACGGTTCCATGGACCTGACGCCGCCCTACGACCGCCCCTACGATTTCACCGTGGCCGGCGACCCGCGCACCTTTGCCGACCTGCTGACGCCGCAGGGCCTGGCCTTCGTGGCCACCTATGCCGACGGCGTGGGCCCGTGGAAGCCCTACCTGGTGAAGACGGTGGACGACGGCGTGGACCGCGACGGCGACGGCAAGCTGACGGTGAAGGACCGCCGCGTGGACGGCAGCACCGGCATCATCGAAGCCGCCCACGAGGCCGGCCTGCAGGTGCATGCGTACACCTTCCGCAACGACTCCGGCGGCTACGGCTTCGCCGACCCGCAGGCCGAGATGGAGTACTACCTGCGCCTGGGCGTGGACGGCGTGTTCACCGACTTCCCCGACACCGGTGTGGCCGCCCTGGCCGCCGCCGCGGTGCCGGAGCCGGAGACCTATGCGCTGATGTTCGGGGGACTGGCGGTGGTGGGGTGGGTGGCGAGGCGACGCGCAACGACCCCTGCGAACAGCAAGCGCTGACCGTTTCGCCAACGTCGGCGCGGCTACGGCGCCTGTCTAGACAGGCGCCGCCACCCCCAGCCGCTCGCTCCATGCCCTGAACTCCGCCTGCAGCCCCGGCTCCACCGGGATGCCCTGCTGCAGCCGCACCGCCTGCTTCTCCAGCTCCGGGTCGCCGGGCATGCGGGGCGAGCCGGGCTCGGCGGCCAGGGTCTGGGCCATGTGGGCGACGGTGGCGGCCAGCATCGGGCCGCCGGCGAAGCGCATCGGGTCGATGGCGAGGAAGAAGGCGCCCAGTTCGCGCGGCTGGTCGAGCTGCTCGTACATCGGCGTGATGAACGGGCCGTACGGATTGCCGTTGAGCGGGCCGCACAGCAGCTCGATCACCAGCGCCAGGCCGTAGCCCTTGTGGCCGTAGTCGGTGCCGCCCAGCGGCCGTAGCGCGCGGATCTGATGCGGGTCGGTGCTGGGCCGGCCCTGTTCGTCCACCGCCACGTCGGGTGCCACCGGGTGGCCCTCGCGGCGCGCATTCATCACCCGGTTCCAGGGATGGAGGTGGTGGCCATGTCCAGGCACACCGGCTCGCCGCCGGCCCGTGGGAAGGCCACCGAGATCGGGTTGGTGCCGAAGAACGGCTGGTGGCCGCCCTGCGGCGCGGCGATGCGGTCGGCGTGGGTGAAGGCGATGCCGACCAGGCCGGCCTGCGCCGCCTCCCGCGTGTACAGGCCGATGGCGCCGCAGTGCGACGAATCGGCCACGCCCACCGCGCCGATGCCGCTTTCGCGTGCCAGCCGCATCGCCAGCCGGTTGGCATGGTGGGCCACCACGATGCCCAGGCCGCGATCGCCGGCCACCTGGGCGGTGCCCGGGCCGGTGAGGGTGTCGCGCATCGCGGGCCGTGCGCGGATCGATCCGTGGTGCAGCCGGTTGAGGTAGTGCGGCAGCCGCGCGATGCCATGGGAATCGATGCCCCAGAGGCTGGTCTGCACCAGGCTGTCGGCCACGGTGCGGGCGTCGTCGGCCGGCACGCCGGCGGCCTGCAGGCAGCGCCGGCCCCAGTCGCGCAACGCGGTGTGGGGCAGGTGAACGATGGTGGTGTCTCTCGTCATGCGGTGGCTCCCTTCCGCCCGCCCAGCGCCTGCTGCAGCGTGGCGCGCACGCCGGCCTGCTGCAGCGACTGCAGCCAGCGCAGCACCGGGCGGCTGAAGGCCGCTTGCCCGGCCAGGTCGCCGAACACCGGCGCATGGGCCAGTACCGCGGCGGCACCGCCTTGCGCGCGCAGTGCGGCCAGCGTGCCGGCCAGCGGATCGTCGACGGCATGCGCCTCGCCGGCCTCGTCCACGCCGCTCAGGTGGTGCAGCCAGCCGGCCACGGCAAGGGCCAGCAGCTCGATGCCCGCGCCCTGCTGCAGCCGGTGGCGCACCGTGCCCAGCAGCCGCTGCGGCAGCTTCTGGCTGCCGTCCATCGCGATCTGCCGCAGCCGGTGCTGCAGCGCCGGGTTGGCATAGCGGCCGACGATGCGCGCGCTGTAGGCCGCCAGGTCGAAGCCCGGCGTGGCGGGCAGGGTGGGAATGATCTCCGTGGCCATCAGGGTCTCGATCAGTTGCCGGAACAGCGGCTCGCGCACCGCTTGGTCCACGGTGCGCAGGCCGGCCATGGCGCCCAGGTAGGCCAGCGTGGAATGGGTGCCGTTGAGCAGCCGCAGCTTGGCCAGCTCGAAGGGCGCGACGTCTGCCACGAAGCGGGCACCGCCCTGCTCCCAGGCCGGGCGGCCGGCGGCGAAGCGGTCTTCGATCACCCAGTCGAGGAAGGGCTCGCCGATGACCGGCCAGGCGTCTTCCGCCCCCAGCGCCGCACTCACCTGCGCGCGATCGGCCTCGGTGGTGCGCGGCACGATGCGGTCGACCATGCAGGCCGGAAAGCTGCAGGCCGTGCCGATCCAGTCGGCCAGTGCCGCGTCCACCTGCCGCGCCATCGCCAGCACCAGGCCTTGCAGCAGGTGGCCGTTGGCGGGCAGGTTGTCGCAGCTCAGCAGCGTGAGCGGCGGCCACCCCCGTGCGCGCCGCAACGCCAGCCCATGCACGATGAAGCCCAGCGCAGTGCGCGGCGATGCGGGGCGCACCAGGTCGTGCTGCACGTCGGCGTCGTCGATCCGTAGCGCGCCGCTGGCGGGGTCGTGGTGGTAGCCCTTCTCGGTCACCGTCAGGCTCACGATCCGCGTGCGCGGCGCGGCGATGCGCTCCAGCACCGCCTGCGGATCCTCGGGCGCCACCAGCAGCTCGATCAGGCTGCCCACCACCTGCAGCCGCTGCCGCGGCCGGCCCTGTTCATCCGCATCGCGCAGCGCCAGCGTGTACAGGCCCTGCTGCGGCGCCAGCGCATCGCGGGTGTCGGGCTGCCGCAGCGAGACACCGCAAAGGCCCCAACCCCCGTCGCCGGTGGCTTCGATCGCCGCATCGTTCACCACCGCCTGGTGAGCGCGGTGAAAGGCTCCCAGGCCCAGGTGCACGATGCCGACCGACAGCGCGGCACGGTCGAACGCCGGCCGCTGCACGGCGGCCGGCAGCCTGGCCAGCCCGTCAGCCTGCAGCCGCGGCATGCCGCTCACCAGCTCCACAGCGTGCCGTCGTGCTGCTGGCGGTTCACCGGCAGGTAGGCGCGCTGGTAGGGGTAGCGGGCGGCCATCGCCTCGTCGATGTCCACGCCGTGGCCCGGTGCTTCGCCCGGGTGCATGAAGCCGCGGTCGAAGCTGTAGGCATGCGGGAACACCGCGTCCGTCTCGTCGGTGTGGCGCATGTATTCCTGCACGCCGAAGTTGGGCACCCAGAGGTCGAAGTGCAGCGCCGCGCCCATGCACACCGGCGACAGGTCGGTGGCGCCATGGCAGCCGGTGCGCACCTGGTACATCGCGGCGAAGTCGGCGATGCGCCGCAGGTGCGTGATGCCGCCGGCATGCACCACGGTCGCGCGGATGTAGTCGATCAGTTGCTGGCTGATCAGGTCCTTGCAGTCCCAGATCGTGTTGAAGATCTCGCCCACCGCCAGCGGCGTGACGGTGTGCTGGCGGATGAGCCGGAAGGCCTCCTGGTTCTCGGCGGGCGTGGCGTCTTCCATCCAGAACAGGCGGTAAGGCTCCAGCGACTTGCCCAGCCGCGCCGCCTCGATCGGCGTGAGCCGGTGATGCACGTCGTGCAGCAGGTGGTGGTCCCAGCCGATGGCGCTGCGCACCGCGTCGAACAGCTTGGGCGTGTGGTCCAGGTACTTCTCGGTGCTCCAGTCGTGCTCGCTGGGCAGGTCGGCGTCGGCGGGCTCGTAGAACAGCCGGCCGCGGCCCACGCCGTACACCTTGTCCAGCCCCGGCACGCCGCTCTGCGCGCGGATGGCCTTGTAGCCCAGCTCGGCGTAGCGCAGCACCTCGTCGGTGGTCTCGGCGATGTCGCGGCCGTTGGCATGGCCGTACACCATCACGCCGGTGCGGCTGGCACCGCCCAGCAGCTGGTACAGCGGCAGGCCGGCGGCCTTGGCCTTGATGTCCCACAGCGCGATGTCCACCGCGGCGATGGCACTCATCGTCACCGGCCCGCGGCGCCAGTAGGCGCCCTTGTAGAGGAACTGCCAGATGTCCTCGATCTGGTGCGCGTCGCGGCCGATCAGGCAGGGAATGACATGGTCGGTGAGGTAGCTGGCCACCGACAGCTCGCGGCCGTTGAGCGTGGCGTCGCCGATGCCGGTCAGGCCCTCGTCGGTCTCGATCTTCAGGGTGACGAAGTTGCGCCCGGGCGAGCAGACGATGACGCGTGCGTTGGTGATCTTCATGGCGGGGTTACATCACGGCGCCCAGCTGCCAGGGCACGAACTCCTGCTGGCCGTAGCCATGGCGTTCGCTCTTGGTGCGGGTGCCCGAGGCGGTGGCCAGCATCAGCTGGAAGATGCGCTCGCCCAGCTCGTCCACCGTGGCTTCGCCTTCGACGATGGCGCCGCAGTCGATGTCGATGTCGTCCTGCTGGCGCAGCCACAGCGCGGTGTTGGTGGACAGCTTGAGCGAAGGCGATGGCGCGCAGCCATAGGCCGAGCCGCGGCCGGTGGTGAAGCAGATGAGGTTGGCGCCGCCCGCCACCTGGCCGGTGGCCGACACCGGGTCGTAGCCCGGCGTGTCCATGTACAGCAGGCCGCGGCGGCGCACGGGCTCGGCGTATTCCAGCACCGCCTCCAGCCGCGTGGTGCCGCTCTTGGCGATGGCGCCGAGCGACTTCTCCAGGATGGTGGTGAGGCCACCCGCCTTGTTGCCGGCCGAGGGGTTGTTGTCCATCTCGGCGTCGTTGCGCTCGCAGTAGCGCTCCCACCAGCGCAGGCGCTCGATCAGCTTCTGCGCCACCGCAGGCGAGGCGGCACGCCGCGTGAGCAGGTGTTCGCCGCCATAGATCTCCGGCGTTTCCGACAGGATGGCCGCGCCACCGTGGCGCACCAGACGGTCCACCGCCGCGCCCAGCGCCGGGTTGGCGCTGATGCCCGAATAACCGTCGGAGCCGCCGCACTGCAGCCCCACCGTCAGGTGGCTGGCCGGCACCGGCACGCGCTGCACGCGGTTGGCGTCTGGCAGCAGGGCGCGGATCAGCTCGACGCCGCGTTCCACGCTGGCCGCGGTGCCGCCGCTGTCCTGGATGTTGAAGCTGTGCAGCATGGCCGAAGGCGCCAGCCCTTCCTGCTGCATCAGCCCGGCGATCTGGTTGGTTTCGCAGCCCAGGCCCACCACGATGATGGCCGCGAAGTTGGGATGCCTGGCATAGCCGCCCAGCGTGCGGCGCAGCAGCTGCAGCGGCTCGCCGGCGCTGTCGGTGGCGCAGCCGGCGCCGTGCGTCAGCGCCACCACGCCGTCCACGTTCGGGTAGTCGCGCAGCAGGTCGTGCTCGGGCGGCAACCGCGGGTCGGGCCGGAAGCGCTCGGCAATCGCCCGCGCCACCGTGGCCGAGCAGTTCACCGAGGTAAGGATGCCGATGTAGTTGCGCGTGGCCACGCGGCCATCGGACCGCACGATGCCCTGGAAGGTGGCCGGCTGCGCCACGTACTGCGTGGGCTGGGCGTCCTGGCCGACGGCGTAGTCGCGCTCGAAGTGGCTGAAGGCCAGGTTGTGGCTGTGCACATGCTGGCCGGCGGCGATGGGCCGGGTGGCGGTGCCGATGATCTGGTTGTAGCGCCGCACCGGCTGGCCGGCCGCGATGGCACGCACCGCCACCTTGTGGCCGGCGGGGATCAGCCCGCTGACCGTCACGCCCTCGCCTTCCAGCACGGTGCCCGAGATCAGCTGCCGGCGGGCGATGACCACATCGTCGTTGGCATGGATGCGTATGTGGCTCATGGCGTGCTCAACCGTCGCTCAGTTGTCGATCAAGGCGGGGTCCCATGCATGCACCTTCTGGTGCTGCTCGCCCAGGCCCTCGATGCCCAGGCGCATCTCGTCGCCGGGCTTCAGGTAGGTGGGCGGCTTCCGGCCCATGCCCACGCCGGGCGGCGTGCCGGTGCTGATGAGGTCGCCGGGCTGCAGCGTCATGAAGCGGCTGACGTAGCTCACCAGCGTGGCCACGTTGAACACCATCGTGCGGGTGCTGCCGTTCTGCACGCGCTGGCCGTTGACCTCCAGCCACAGGCCCAGCTGCTGCGGGTCGGGCACCTCGTCGGCCGTCACCAGCCACGGGCCCACCGGGCCGAAGGTGTCGCAGCCCTTGCCCTTGTCCCAGGTGCCGCCGCGCTCGATCTGGTATTCCCGCTCCGACAGGTCGTTGACCACGCAGTAGCCGGCCACGTGCTTCAGCGCATCCGCCTCGCTCACGTAGCGCGCGGTGCTGCCGATCACCACGCCCAGCTCCACTTCCCAGTCGCTCTTGACCGAGCCTTGCGGCAGCATCCACCGCGTCGTTGGGGCCCATCAGCGCGGTGATGGCCTTCATGAAGATCACCGGCTCCGCCGGCACCGGCAGGTTGCTCTCGGCCGCATGGTCGGCGTAGTTCAGGCCGATGCAGATGAACTTGCGCATGCCCGACCACGGCGTGCCGATGCGGCCGGGCTTGTCCAGCACCGGCAGCGTGGCGGTGTTCAGCTCGCGCAGCCGGGCCAGGCCGGCCGGCGTCAGCGTGTGGGCGGTGATGTCGGACAGCTCGCCCGACAGGTCGCGCAGCACGCCCTGGGCGTCGATCAGGGCGGGGCGTTCATGGCCCTTGGGGCCGACTCTCAGCAGTTTCATGCGTTGCTTCTTTCGTGTGTCAGTTGGACCAGCCGCCATCGATGACCTGGGCGGTGCCGGTGGTGAAGGCGGATTCATCGCTGGCCAGGTAGACGGCCAGCGCGGCGATCTCCTCGGTGCGGCCCAGCCGGCCCATCGGCTGGCGGGCCACGAAGGCGGCTTCCACCTCGGCAATCGACTTGCCGCTGGCGCGGGCCTGCGCATCGATGCGCTGGCGCAGCGAGGGTGATTCCACCGTGCCCGGGCAGATGGCATTGCAGCGGATGCCTTCGGCCACGAAGTCGGCCGCGACCGACTTGGTCAGGCCGATCACCGCCGCCTTGGTGGTGCCGTAGACGAAGCGCCCCGGCGCGCCCTTGATGCTGCCGGCCACCGAGGCCATGTTGACGATGGCGCCGCCGCGCTGCGCCCGCATGCCCGGCAGCACCGCGCGGATCAGCCTGTACATCGAGCGCACGTTCAGCTCGAAGGAGAAGTCCCAGGCCGCGTCGTCGCACTCCAGGATGCTGCCCGCGTGCACATAGCCCGCACCGTTGAACAGCACGTCGATGCGTCCGGCCTCGGCCACCGTGGCGGCGATGGCGGCGGCGTCGGTCACGTCCAGCCGGCGGGTGGTGATGCCGGGCGTGCCGCCCAGCTCGGCCAGCAGCCGGTCGTCGATGTCGGTGGCGATCACCGTGGCGCCTTCGCGGGCGAAGGCCAGCGCGGTGGCGCGGCCGATGCCCTGCCCCGCGGCGGTGACGAGGCAGCGCTTGCCTTGCAGTCGGTCGGTCATGCGTTGAGCTTTCAGCGGATCAGGAAACGGTGTGGAAGGCCACGCGCCGGCGCTCGATCTCCGGCCAGTGCCAGGCGATGCCCAGTCCCGGCACATCGGGCGCCACCGCCTGGCCATCGGCAATCAGCAGCCGGCTGGTGGTCACCGCATCCAGCTGCGGGATGTATTCCACCCACTGCGCGGCCGGCACCGCGGCGCACAGCGACACCTGCAGCTCCATCAGGAAGTGCGGCGCCACCATCAGGTTGTGCGCCTCGGCCAGGTGCGCCGTCTTCAGCCACGGCGTGATGCCGCCGATGCGGGCCACGTCGGCCTGCACGATGTGGCACGCGCCCTGCTGCACATAGGCCGCGAACTGCCCCGGCGAGTACAGCGATTCGCCCACCGCGATGGGCAGCGTGGCGGCGGCCGCCAGGCGTGCATGGCCGGCGATGTCCTCGCTGGGCAGCGGCTCCTCGAACCAGGCGATGCCCAGCTCCGCATACCGCGGCGCGCGGCGCAGCGCCTCGCCCAGGTTGAACACCTGGTTGGCGTCCACCATCAGCTCGAAGCCCGGGCCCACCGCCTCGCGCACCGCGCGCAGGCGGTCCAGGTCCTCGCTCAGGTGCGGCTTGCCCACCTTGACCTTCGCGCCGCGGAAGCCCTGCTCCTTTGCCAGCACCGCCTCGCGCACCAGGGTGTCGGTGGCCAGGTGCAGCCAGCCGCCTTCGGTTGTATAGACAGGTATGCGCTGGCGGGCACCGCCGGCCGCCAGCCACAGCGGCTGGCCGTCGCGCAGGCAGCGCCAGTCCCACAGCGCGGTGTCGATGGCCGCCAGCGCCAGGCTGGTGATGGCGCCCACCGAAGTGGCATGCGTGGCGAACAGCAGGTCGCGCCAGATGCTTTCGATGCGCGCTGGGTCGCGGCCCAGCAGCCGCGGCGCCAGGTGGTCGCGCAGCAGCGCCACCACCGAGGAGCCGCCGCTGCCGATGGTGTAGCTGTAGCCCACGCCCTCGGAGCCGTCGTCGCAGCGGATGCGCACCAGCGGCGTCTCCTGCGTCACGAAGGTCTGGATTGCATCGCCGCGCGGCACCGGCGGCGGCAGGTCCACCTGCGAAATCTCGACGCTGCGGATGCGGGTCACTTCAGCAGCCCCAGCTGCTGCGGCAGCCACAGCGTGAGCGCCGGCACGTAGGTGATGGCGATGAGCGCGCCCACCAGCGGCACCAGCCAGGGCAGGATGGCCATGGTGGTGCGCTCGACCGACAGCCGCGAGATGCGCGCCAGCACGAACAGCACCATGCCCAGCGGCGGATGCAGCAGCCCCACCATCAGGTTGAGCACGATGATCAGCCCGAAGTGCACCGGGTCGATGCCCATCTTCAGCACGATGGGCAGCAGGATGGGCACGAGGATGGTGATCGCCGCGATGGTGTCGATGAAGCAGCCGACGAACAGGATCAGCAGGTTCGCCAGCAGCAGGAAGACCCACGGGCTCTGCGTCACGCTGAAGATCCAGTCGGTGAGCATCTGCGCCGCCTGGGTGGTGGTGAGCAGCCAGGCGAAGATGGACGCGGCGGTGACGATGAACAGCACCGAGGCCGTGGTCTCGATGGTGTCCAGCGTGGCCTTGGCCAGCGTGCGCAGCGTCATCGAGCGGTAGCGCACCAGGCCCAGGAACAGCGCCCAGATCACCGCCGCCACCGCCGCCTCGGTGGGCGTGAACCAGCCCATGGTCATGCCGCCGATCAGGATCACCGGCGCCATCAGCGCCATCACCGCGCTGAAGTTGAACTTCCAGTCCAGCAGCAGCAGCGCCACGAAGCCGATGCCCGCCGCCATGTTGGGCGACACGCCGGCCAGCGTCAGCAGCCACACCGCCATCGGGAAGGCCAGCACCACCAGGATCTCGATGCTGGCGCCGCCCAGCTGCTTCCAGCTGAAGGGCGTGTCGCTGCCCCAGCCGTTGCGCCGCGCGAACCAGGCCACCGTCACCATCATCAGCAGCGTCATGAACACGCCGGGCAGGATGCCCGCGACAAACAGCGCGCCGATGGAGACGTTGGCCATCATCCCGTAGATGACGAAGGGCAGGCTGGGCGGAATGATGGGGCCGAGCGTGGCCGAGGCGGCGGTGACGCCCACCGCGAACTCGGTGGAATAGCCGTGGTCCTTCATCGCCTTGATCTCGATGCTGCCCAGGCCGGCCGCGTCGGCGATGGCGGTGCCGCTCATGCCCGAGAAGATCACCGAGCCGATGATGTTCACCTGCCCCAGGCCGCCCTTCATCCAGCCCACCAGGGCCACGGCGAAGTTGTAGATGCGGCCGGTGATGCCGGCGATGTTCATCAGGTTGCCGGCCAGGATGAAGAACGGCACCGCCAGCAGCGGGAAGCTCTCGATGCCCGCGATCATGCGCTGCGCGATCACGATGTCGGGCACGCTGCCCGAGACGGTGATGTACAGCAACGAGGCGCCGGCCATCGCCACCGCCACCGGCATGCCGATCACCATCAGCAGCAGGAAAGAACCGATCAGGATGGCCATGCGGTCGCCCCTTGCGTCACTCGATGTCCTCGAACGCCTCGGGGCGCTCGAGATTGGAATAGCCGCGGCGCCAGTTCTCCCAGCTCACCTGGATGCTGCGCAGGCCCATGGCGGCGAAGCCGGCGAAGGCCAGCCAGTACACATGGCTCTTGTTCCAGTCGATGGTGGTCATCGGCTCGTTGTTGACCGCCAGCGCATAGCGCGCCACCAGCCACGCGGCATAGAGGAAGAAGCCGGTGCGCAGCAGGTCCACCGCGGTGGAAGCCGCGCGGCCCACGGCCGGCGGCAGGTAGCGGTAGAGGAAGTTCACCTGGATGTGCCGGCTGCGCCGCACGCAGGCCGATGCGCCGATGAACACGATCGGCATCAGGCAGTACACCGCCAGCTCCTCCGTCCATGCGAACGAATCGTTCATCACGTAGCGGGTGAAGAACTGCAGGAACACCAGTGCCGCCATCACCCAGAAGAAGCCGACGCAGATCCAGTCCTCCACCGTGTAGCCGGCCAGGCTCACGCGGTGCTGGTCGGCTTCGGCAAAGCTGCCGGCCAGCTCGGCCGCACTGGCCTGCACCGGGGCCGAGGGGTCGGCCTTGGGCGAGTAGCCGCCGCCCTCGGGCAGCGTCGGGTTGGCGGCAGCCATCACTTGATCGCCTGGATGCGGTCCCAGTCGGCCTTCTGGTAGCCGTACTGCTCGAAGGGCACGCCCTTGAGCACCGTGCTGCGGAAGTCCTCGATGTCCACCTGCTGCACGTTGATGCCCTTGCCCTTGAAGATGCCCACCAGCTCCTTCTCGCGCTCGGCCACCTCGGCCGAGGCCTTGGCCGCCGCCTCCTGGGCGACGTCGGTGAACAGCTTCTTGTCGGCGTCGCTGAGCTTCTTCCACAGGCCGCCGGCCACCACGGTGTTGAGGTGGTCGACGATGTGGCCGGTGAGCACGATGTTCTTCTGCACCTCGAAGAACTTCTTCGCCTCGATGGTGGGCAGCGGGTTCTCCTGCGCGTCCACGGTGCCGTTCTGCAGCGCCAGGTACACCTCGGCAAAGGCGATGGGCGTGGTGTTGGCGCCGCAGGCGCGCGGCATGGCCAGGTAGGCCGGCACATCGGGCACGCGCATCTTCAGGCCCTTCATGTCGGCGCACTTGGCGATGGGCTTGTTGCTGGTGGTGTGCCGCACGCCGTAGTACGTGGTGGCGATGATCTGGTTGCCGCTGCTCTTGTCGGCATAGCCCGCGGCCATCTCCTTGTAGAGGTCGCTCTTGGTGTAGGCCAGCAGGTGGTCCACGCCGCGGAAGGTGTAGGGGTAGTAGGTGACGCCGATGCGCGGATAGCTCTTGGCCGCGAAGCTGGAGCCGCTGATGATGATGTCCACCGTGCCCAGGGCCAGGCCCTGGTTGATGTCGTTCTCCTTGCCCAGCTGAGAGGCGGGGTACACGTCCACCGCGTAGCGGCCGTTGGTGCGCTTCTTGATCTCCTCGCCGGCCCAGACGGACCACTTGTGGAAGGGCTCCGAGGTCTCGTACACATGGGCCCACTTGAGCTTGGTCTGGGCCTGGGCCGGGCTCATGGCGCCGGCCGCAGCCAGCAGGGCGGCCAGCGTGACGGCGGCCTTCAGGAAGGAGCGGGTCGTGGTCATCGGTGTCTCCAACGGGTGGTTGTTCTGGGGTCGGCGATCCGCGGGTGGATCACTCCATCACGAGCTGCACCTTGGTGCTGCGGCTGCGGTCGGCGGCCAGTGCGAAGGCTTCGGCCGCACGGGCCAGCGGCAGCTGCGCGCTCAGCAGCGGCCGCACGTCCACGCGCCGCTGCGCGATGGCGTCCACCGCCCACGCGAACTCGTGGTTGGCGCGGAAGGCACCCACCACGTCGATCTCGCGGGCCATGATCTGGTTGGCGTTGAAGCCGACGTCCTGCGCCAGCGTGCCCACCTGCACCACCCGCCCGCCGCGGCGCACCGCCTGCAGGCAGGTGTGCCACGCGGCCGGGCTGCCGGCGGCCTCGATGGCGACGTGGAAGCGGTCGGTCAGCTCGGCCGCATCGGCCTGGTCGCTGCGCAGCACCGCATCGGCACCGACGGTGCGGGCGATCTCCAGCGGCCGGTCGGCCACGTCGGCCACCGTCACGTGGGCCGCGCCGGCCAGCCGGGCCGACATCGCGCACATCAGGCCGATGGTGCCGCCGCCGGTCACCAGCACGCGCTTGCCCATCAGCGGGCCGGCGCGGTGGGCCGCATGCAGGCCGATGGACAACGGCTCGGCGCAGGCGATCTCGCCCAGGCTCACCGACAGGTCGGCCACCGGCGTGAGCTGGCGCTCGTGCATGGTGAAGCGCTCGCGGAAGAGGCCCTGCGCATGCGGCTGCACGCTGGCGCTGCCCAGGAAGAACATGTGCCGGCACAGGTTGAGCCGGCCTTCGCGGCAGTAGTCGCACTGGCCGCAGGCATGCGAGGGATCGATGGCCACGCGGTCGCCGGGCTTCACGCGGCTGACCGAAGCGCCCACCGCCTCCACCACGCCGGAGGCCTCGTGGCCCGGCACCAGCGGCTCGCGGATGACGAAGGCGCCGGCGCGGCCGTGCTGCCAATAGTGCAGGTCGCTGCCGCAGATGCCGCCAGCGCCCAGGCGCAACAGCACCTCGTGCTCGCCCAGCGTGCCGGTGGCTGCGCCGGAAACGCCGCCGCGCACGTCGCCCCGCACGCCGGCCGGTTCGAGCCGCAGGTCCTGCGCACCGTGGATGCGGCAGGCGGCGACGGTTTCTTGCAGGGTCATGGGTACTTCCTCGGAACGGCGGTGAGGGGAGCGGCGGCTAGCGGCGCGGCGCCTCGGCTGGCGGCACCAGGGCCGGCGCGGTGGAGGGCCAGTTGGCGATGAAGCGGTCGTGCGACAGCTGCAGGTGGGCGCGCATCGCCTCGCGGGCGGCCGCGGCGTCGCCGGCGGCAATGGCCTCCACCACGCGGCGGTGCTCCTCCACCGCGGCGCGCCAGTTGGCTTCGTTCTCGAAGTGGCTGCCCAGGCGCTCGAACAGCGGCTTGTTGCGCTCGTCGAACAGCTCGGTCACCACGCGCAGCAGCGGCGAGTTTTCGCTGGCCTCGGCCACCCGCAGGTGGAACAGGCGGTCGCCGCGCAGCGGCATCACGCCGGCGTCGATGTCGGCTTCCATCAGCGCGACGGCCTCGCGCAGGCCGGCCACCAGCGCGGCGTCGCGGCCGGCGGCGACGGCGGCCGCGGCGGCCAGCTCGCCTTCCACCAGCTGCCGGGCGCGGATGGTTTCCAGCGGCCCTTCGCCCTCCACGCCAGCGGCCGGCGCGGCGGCCATCGCCTCCCGCGGCCGCACGTAGATGCCCGAGCCCATGCGCACCTCGATCACGCCCTCGACCTCCAGCGCGATCAGCGCCTCGCGCACCGAAGGCCGCGACACGCCCAGCTGCACCGCCAACTCCCGCTCGGCCGGCAGCCGGCTGCCGGGCGCGAACTCGCCGGCCTCGATCAGGCCGCGCAGCTGGTCGGCAATCTGGCGGTACAGGCGGCGGGGTTCGATGCTTTGCAGCGGCATGGATGGGTTGGCATTGGCAACTGGACAACTGGCCTGACCAGTTGGCCGCGATTCTTGGTCGCCCGCCCCAGCGATGACACCGGAGATTCCCGATCCGGGTCTGCCCTGAGTCGTCTTGCCGCGCGGGCACCGCCCTTGCCGCCCGGTCCGGCCCCTTCCCTCCCCCCGACCAGAAAGGCTGTCCATGCAACTCGAAGGTTCCTGCCACTGCAAGGCGGTGCGCTTCTCGGTGGTGTCCCACGAGCCGGTGCCCTTCATGCGCTGCTACTGCAGCATCTGCCGCAAGACGGCCGGCACCGGCGGCTTCGCCATCAACCTGGGCGCCGACCACACCACGCTGCAGGTGCAGGGCGAGGAGAACCTGAGCGTGTACCGCGCGAAGATGGACGACGGCAGCACCAGCGGCGGCCAGCGCCACTTCTGCAGGCAGTGCGGCAGCGCGCTGTGGCTGTACGACCCCGAGTACCCCGATCTGGTGCATCCGCATGCCGGCGCCATCGACACGCCGCTGCCCGCGCCGCCTTCGGTCACGCACATGATGCTGGGCAGCAAGCCCGAGTGGGTGGCGGTGGTGGTGGACCGCGAGGACCAGATCTTCGATACCTATCCCCAGGAATCCTTGGCAGACTGGCATCGCCGTCACCATCTCACCCGCTAGCGCCGGTCTCCTGCCGCCGCGGCGACCCACCACCGACGACGGCACTGGAGCTTCGAAGATGACCGTTCCGTTCGCCGCCCGCGCCACCGCCGCTGCCGTGATGGCGCTGGGCTGCCTGCTGCCCGCCATGGCCCAGACGGCCGCCGCGGGCGAATCCACGCTCGACCGGGTGATGAAGAGCGGCGTGCTGCGCGCCTGCGCCCCGGGCGACTACAAGCCCTTCGGCTTCCTGAAGCCGGACGGCAGCTTCGAGGGCATGGACATCGACCTCGGCCAATCGCTGGCCGCGGCCATGGGCGCAAAGCTGCAGCCGGTGAAGACCACCTGGGCCAACCTGCTGGCCGACTTCACCGGCGGCCAGTGCGACATCGCGCTGGGCGGCATCTCGGTCACGCTGGAGCGGCAGAAGCGCGTGTTCTTCAGTGCGCCGTACATGGTCAATGGCAAGACGCCGATCGTGCGCTGCGAGGACGTGGCCCGCTACCAGAGCGTGGCCGACATCGACAAGCCGGAGGTGCGCGCCATCGCCAACCCCGGCGGCAGCAACGAGCGCTTTGCCAAGGCCAACTACAAGCAGGCCCGGCTGACGATCCACACCGACAACCTCACCATCTTCGACGAGCTGGCCCAACGCCGCGCCGACGTGTTCGTGACCGAGGCGGCCGAGGCGCTGGTACAGCAGAAGCTGCACCCCGGCGTGCTGTGCGCGGTGAACCCGGACAAGCCGCTGCAGTACGCCGAGAACGCCATCATGCTGCCGCGCGGCGACGTGGCCATGAAGGCCTTCGTCGACCAGTGGCTGCACCTGGCCAAGGCCGGCGGCGAGTACCAGCGCATCGAAGCGAAATGGACACGATGAAAGGCCGGCCATGAACATCGCCGTGATGGGCGCTGGCGCCGTGGGTTGCTACTACGGTGCATTGCTGGCCGCGGCCGGCCATGCGGTGACGATGGTGGGCCGCGTGCAGCATGTGGAAGCGATGCAGCGCGACGGCCTGCGCCTGTCGGCCGCCGACGGCACCGAATTCGTGGTCCCCGTGCAGGCCAGCACCGAGACCGCCGCGGTGCAGGGCGCCGAGCTGGTGCTGGTGTGCGTGAAGTCCACCGACACCGATGCGGCAGCCGCCGCGATGGCGCCGTACCTTTCGCCCGACGCGGTGCTGCTCAGCCTGCAGAACGGCGTGGACAACGCCGAGCGGCTGCAGGCCGCGCTGGGGCGGCCGGTGCTGCCGGCGGTGGTGTACGTGGCCACCTCCATGGCCGGGCCCGGGCATGTGAAGCACCATGGCCGGGGCGAGCTGGTGGTCGGCCCTTCGGCCGACAGCGAGCGCGTGGCCGGGGTGCTGCGCGCGGCCGGCATTCCGGTGGAGGTGTCGGACCATGCGCTGGCCGCGCTGTGGACCAAGCTGATCCTCAACTGCGCCTACAACGCGCTGTCGGCGCTGACCGAGCTGCCCTATGGCCGGCTGGCCCAGGTCACCGGCATGCTGCCGGCGATGCGCGAGGTGGTTGACGAATGCCTGAAGGTGGCGCATGCCGCCGGCGTCACCACGCTGGAGGACGAGGTGGTGTGGCAAGCGGTGCTGCGCATCGCGCAGACCATGCCGGCGCAGCGCTCCTCCACCGCGCAGGACCTGTCGCGCGCCAAGCCCACCGAGATCGACCACCTGAACGGCTTCGTGGTGCGCACCGGCGACCGCCTGGGCGTGCCGGCGCCGGCCAACCGCCTGCTGTGGGTGGCGGTGAAGGGCCGCGAGGCGGCGCTGGCCCCGCCGGCCTGAAGCCTCAGCGCCCCACGTGGATGGGCTGCGGCGTGGTCAGCATCTCCGGCCGCAGCAGCTCGTCCAGCTTGGCCTTGGAGAGCAGGCCGCGCTCCAGCACGATCTGGTACACGCTGCCGCCGGTGGCATGGGCCTCCTGGGCCACCGCGGTGGCATTGGCATAGCCGATGTACGGATTGAGCGCGGTGACGATGCCGATGGAGTTCTCCACCGCCGCGCGGGTGCGCTCCGGGTTGGCGGTGATGCCCTTGACGCACTTGTCGGCCAGCGTGATGCAGCCGTTGCGCAGGTGCTTGACGCTCTTGAACAGGCTGTGCGCGATGATGGGCTCGAAGGCATTGAGCTGCAGCTGCCCGGCCTCGGCCGCGAAGGTGACCGTCAGGTCGTTGCCGATCACCTCGTAGGCGATCTGGTTCACCACCTCCGGGATCACCGGGTTCACCTTGCCGGGCATGATGCTGCTGCCGGCCTGCATCGGCGGCAGGTTGATCTCGCCGAAGCCGGCGCGCGGCCCGCTGGACAGCAGCCGCATGTCGTTGCAGGTCTTGGACAGCTTGACCGCCACCCGCTTGAGCACGCCCGACAGCTGCACGAAGCCGCCGCAGTCCTGCGTGGCCTCCACCAGGTTGGCTGCGGTGACCAGCGGCATGCCGGTGATCTGCACCAGCTTCTTCATCACCAGCGGCGCGTACTGCGGATGCACGGTGATGCCGGTGCCGATGGCGGTGGCGCCCAGGTTCAGCTCGCACAGCAGCGAGACGGCCTCGCGCAGGCGCTGCTCGTCCTCGCCCAGCATCACCGCATAGGTGCTGAATTCCTGGCCCAGCGTCATCGGCACCGCATCCTGCAGCTGGGTGCGGCCCATCTTCAGCACGCCGGCGAACTCATCGGCCTTGGCTTCGAAGGCACGGCGCAGGTAGGCCATGGCGTCGATCAGGCTGAAGATGCCGGTGTACGTGGCCACCTTGAGCGCCGACGGATAGACGTCGTTGGTGCTCTGGCCGATGTTCACGTGCTCGTTCGGGTGCAGGTGCTGGTACTCGCCCTTGCGGTGGCCCATCAGCTCCAGCGCGCGGTTGGCGATCACCTCGTTGGCGTTCATGTTGGTCGAGGTGCCGGCACCGCCCTGGATCACGTCCACCACGAACTGGTCGTGCAGGTTGCCGTCGCGCAGCTCCTGGCAGGCGGCCACGATGGCATCGCAGCGCGGGCCGTCGAGCAGCCCCAGCTCATGGTTGGCCAGGGCTGCGGCCTGCTTGATGCTGGCCAGCGCCTGGATCAGCTCGGGGTAGATCGAGATCGGCATGCCGGTGATCGGGAAGTTCTCGACCGCACGCAGCGTGTGCACGCCGAAATAGGCTTCGATCGGCACCTCGCGGTCGCCGAGCAGGTCGTGTTCGCTGCGGGTGGTTTGGGCAGTCATCGGGTCTCCTCCAGTCGCCTTCGGAATCGGGCGTGCCCGCCAGCGTAGCGAAGCTGCCGCCTTGCCGCGATGGTTATGCGGTTTCGGACTGAGTCTTTGCCGTTTTGCGCAAGCAGCGTGCTATCTTGGCCGGGTCACCCTTGAGACCCGACCCGTTCCGATGGAAGCGAAATGGCTGGAAGACTTCTTGAGTCTGGCCGAATCCCGCAGCTTTTCCCGTGCCGCCCAGCAGCGGCACCTCACCCAGTCGGCGCTCAGCCGCCGCATCAAGGCCCTGGAGGGCTGGCTGGGCGTGACCCTGGTGGACCGCAGCACCAGCCCCGCCAAGCTCACGCCGGTAGGGTGGCTGTTCCACAGCCTGGCGGCCGACATCCTGCATGGCATCTATGCCGCGCGCACGCTGGTCAATGGCCGTGAGCAGCTCTCCGGCGACCCCGGCACCGTGACCTTCGCGGTGGCGCACACGCTGGTGTTCACCTTCTTTCCTGGCTGGCTCAAGCGGCTCAACGAACACTTCGGCGAGGTGGCCGCGCATGTGATGGCGGTCAACGTGCCCGAAGGCGTGCAGCGGCTCATGGAAGGCGAATGCGACATGCTGCTGGGCTACCACCATGCGCAGCTGCCACTGCTGCTGGATGCGTCGCGCTATCCCTCCGTCACGCTGGGCGTGGAGGAGATCCTGCCCTTCTCGGTGGCCGACGAGCGCGGCCGCCCGGTGTTCGCGCTGCCCGGCGTGCCCAAGCGGCCGCTGCCCTTCATGGCGTATTCGTCCGGCGCCTTCCTGGGCAACGTGGTGGAGATGCTGCTGCTCAACGCACCACAGCCCTGCGCGCTGCAGACCCGCTTCGAGACCCACATGGCCGAGGCCCTGAAGGCCATGGTGGTGGCCGGCCATGGCGTGGGCTGGCTGCCCGCCAGCTGCGTGGCCAAGGAGCTGAAGGAAGGCACGCTGGTGGCAGCCGGCCCGCGCCAGTGGGGCACGCCGCTGGAGATCCGGCTGCACTGCGCCGTGGAGCGCCAGCGCCCGGCCACCGCGGCCTTGTGGCGCGCGCTGCAGGCCCGGCGCTAGGAGCCTGACGGTGCCGGGCGGGCCGCCCGGTGGCACACCTCTTGCGAACCACCCGGCTGCTCCTGCCCACCCCGCGCCCGCCGGCGCCGTGCCCATGTCCTTCGACTTCCTCGTCGTGCTCACCGAATGGCCGCTGCTGCTGCGCGGGCTGCTGGTCACCATCGGCCTCACCGTGGCTGCTGCGCTCATCGGCACGGTGGTAGGCATCGGCTGCGCCTGGGCGCGCGCCGAGGGTCCGGGCTGGCTGCAGTGGGTGGTGGGTGCCTATGTGGAGCTGATCCGCAACACGCCTTTCATCATCCAGCTGTTCTTCGTGTTCTTCGGCCTGCCCTCGCTGGGCGTGCGCATGTCGCCGGAGGTGGCCAGCGTGCTGGCCATGGTGCTGAACCTGGGCGGCTATGCCTGCGAGATCATCCGCGCCGGCATCGAGAACACCGGCCGCGGCCAGATCGAGGCCGCGCAAAGCCTGGCCATGGACCGCTGGCAGATCTTCTCGCGCGTGGTGCTGCCGCCCGCGCTGCGGCGCGTGTGGCCGGCGCTGGTCAGCCAGATCATCATCGTGATGCTGGGCTCCGCGGTGTGCAGCCAGATCTCCACCCAGGAGGCCTCCTATGCGGCCAACCTGATCTCCAGCCGCACCTTCCGCAGCTTCGAGGCCTACATCGTCGTCACCGCGATGTACCTCGGCCTGGCGGTGCTGCTGCGCAGCCTGCTCAACTGGGCCGGGCCGCGCTTCATCTTCCACCGCTGAGGCGGGCGCAAAGGCAAGACGACATGGTCGAGTTCTCGACGTGGGACATCGTGCGCCACCTGCTGCTGGCGCTGCGCTGGACGGTGGGGCTGTCGCTCATCGCCTTCGCAGGCGGCATCGCGCTGGGGCTGCTGATGCTGGTCATCCGCATCGCCAGGCTGCCCGGCGCGCAACGCGGGGTCGGCTTGTATGTACAAGTGTTCCAGGGCACGCCGCTGCTGATGCAGATGTTCCTGGCGTACTTCGGGCTGGCGCTGCTGGGCGTGAAGACCTCGGCGCTGATGGCGGCCTCGGTATGCCTCACGCTGTATGCCGGCGCCTACCTCACCGAGATATGGCGCGGCTGCGTGGAAGCCATTCCGCGCGGCCAGTGGGAGGCTTCCTCCAGCCTGGCGATGAACCTGCGCGAGCAGCTGCGCCACGTCATCCTGCCGCAGGCGCTTCGCATCGCCATCGCGCCCACGGTGGGCTTCCTGGTGCAGGTGGTCAAGGGCACGGCGCTGGCCTCGGTCATCGGCTTCATCGAGGTGACCAAGGCCGGCCAGATGATCGCCAACGCCACGTTCCAGCCCTTCATCGCCTACGGTTTCGTCGGCCTCATGTACTTCGCGCTGTGCTTCCCGCTGTCCTGGTGGAGCCGCCGGCTGGAGCGCCGGCTGCGCATCGCCCGCTGACCTCCTGAAAGCCCCCATGAAAGACAACACCGCACCGCTGGTCGACATCCAGGGCCTGCGCAAGCGCTTCGGCACGAACGAGGTGCTCAAGGGCATCGACCTCCAGGTCACCCGCGGCGAGGTGATCGCGCTCATCGGCAAGAGCGGCTCGGGCAAGAGCACGCTGCTTCGCTGCATCAACGGGCTGGAGCAGTTCCAGGAAGGCACGCTGGTGGTGGGCGGCCAGCCGCTCAGGCATGGCGACCCGCAGGCCATGCGCGCGCTGCGGCAGAACGTGGGCATGATCTTCCAGAGCTTCAACCTCTTTCCGCACCTGAACGCCGGGCAGAACGTGATGCTGGCGCCCACGCTGGTCAAGGGCCTGCCCAAGGCCCAGGCACGCGAGCGCGCGGCGCAGCTGCTGCAGCGCGTGGGCCTGGCCGACAAGTTCGGCAGCTACCCCGACCAGCTGTCGGGCGGCCAGCAGCAGCGCGTGGCCATCGCCCGTGCGCTGGCGATGAACCCCGAGGTGCTGCTGTGCGACGAGATCACCTCCGCGCTCGACCCCGAGCTGGTGGGCGAGGTGCTGCAGGTGGTGGAAAGCCTGGCCGAGCAGGGCATGACGCTGATCATGGTCACGCACGAGATGGCCTTCGCCCGCAAGGTGAGCGACCGCCTGGCATTCATGCACCAGGGCCGCATCCACGAGCTGGGCGCGCCCGAGGCGCTGTTCGCCGAGCCGGCCACGCCGGAGCTGCGCAGCTTCCTCGCGTCGTCGCGCCACTAGGCGCGGACTCAGATCACGTTGTGCTCCACCACGCGCCGGCCGTCGAGCAGGCGCTGCGGCGACAGCACTTCCAGTGACGGTGCATCGCTGCGGCCGCCGGCCATCAGCGCGGCCATCGCGCTGCCCACCGCAGGTGCGTGCTGCATGCCATGGCCCGAGAAGCCGCAGGCCGTGAACACGTTGCGCCATCCCGGCAGCGCGCCGGCCAGGCCGTTGTGGTCGAAGGCGTTCATCTCGTAGTAGCCGGCCCAGGCCGATCTCACCCGCAAAGCCTCGAAGGCCGGCACGCGTGCGGCCATCAGCGGCCACAGCTGCTCGTCGAACTGCGCATGGTCGATCTGGTGCAGCGGCAGGAAGTCGGCATCCTCGCCGCGCGGCGGCGCGCCGGCAATGAAGCCGCGGCCCTCCGGCCGGAACCAGAAGCCGCTAGGGTCGATCACCAGCGGGCAGCCGGCCAGCGGCGCAGCCGGGCAGTCCAGCACGAACACGTCACGCTTCTTGCCGCTGACCGGCAGCACCACGCCCAGCTGTGCGGCCAGCGGCGCGGACCAGGCGCCCGCGGAGAGCAGCACGCCGTGCGTGGCGCCGATGCGCAGGCCATCGGCGCACCGCACCGCCTGCACGCGGCCGGCCCCGTCGTGCTCGAAGCCCACTGCTTCGGCCTGCAGGAAGCGCACGCCGCAGGCCATGGCCTTGCGCCGGAAGGCCTGGTGCAGCGCGGGGCCGTCGAACCAGCCTTCACCGCGCAGGCCGAGCGCGCCGAGCGCGATGCCTTCGGTGCTGAGCCACGGAAAGCGCTGCTCCAGCTCATGCGGCTGCAGCAGCTGCACCTGGGCGCCTGCACGCGCCTGCAGCGCCTGGTGGGCCCGCATCGCCGCGGCACCGGCCGGGCTGGCCAGGTACAGGTAGCCGGCTTCGGTCAGCCCGATCTGCGGCGCGGGCTCGCCGGGCACGGCCAGCTCGTCGCCCAGCCGGCGCAGGAAGGCAATGCTCCACTGGGACAGCGCGATGTTCAGCGGCGTGCTGAACTGCTGCCGGATGGAGCTGGCCGACAGCGCGCTGGAGGCCTGCGCATGCAGCGGGTCACGCTCGATGACGATGGCGGACAGACCCTGGTCGCGCGCCAGGAAGCAGGCGGTGGCCGCGCCCATGACGCCACCACCCACGATCACGATCGGTGCTTGCATGCCGCGCAGTCTAGGATGGGCCCGACACCGAAGTACCAGGAGACGGCGATGCGATGGATGCTGTGCAGCGGGCTTGCGATCCTGGCCGGCCTTGCCCTGCCCGCGGCGGCGGCCGACGACACCTCCGCGGCCGGCTACGTGCAGTTCGTGGAGGACTTTGCCGCCACCTGCGTGCAGCGCAACGGCGTGCAGATCCAGGTGCGCAACACCCACCCCAGCCGCACCATCCGCATCTGGCTGGACCGGGTGCAGATGGGCGTGGGCACCGGCGACCGTTCGCGCAGCGAGTTGCCGCCGAAGGCCGAGCCCGAACCGCTGGGCTGCTCACGCACCCTCACCGGCACCCAGGAGTGGAAGCTGGTGCGGGCGCAGTTCGTGGACTGAGCGGCGGCGGCTCACTCCCGCCGTGCTGCCCAGTAGGTGGCACCGGTGGCGCCATAGCGCTCGGCATGCGGCTCGTCGCGGTCCAGCTCGAAGCGATCACCGGCCTGCAGATGTCGGGTGGCGCCGCCCACGGTGAGCCACATCTCGCCCTGCACCACCAGCGCCTGCACCGCGAAGGGATGGCTGTGGTCCTCGACCACGGCATCGGCCGGCCAGCTGCGCTCCAGCACCTGCGGATAGCCGCGGCTGCGGGCTTCGTCGGCGAAGCTGTCGAAGGTGGGCATGGTCATCGGGCGGCTCCTGCGTACGGCATGTCGGCCGCCATTCTGCGCGGGCGCACCGGCCTCGGAACCTGTGAATGAACCAGTCGCGACCGAGCGGCGAGACATGGCGGCCTGGATCAGGCGCAAAGCGCAGCCATGGCTCGGGCCATGGCGAGCATTTGCAACGACGAGCCGGGTCGTGAGGGCGCGTCGAGCGGGCGTGAGTGGTCCGTTCACAGGTTTCAGATGGCCAGCGGATCGACGTCCACCGCCCAGCGCAGCACGCCCTTGTGCACGGTCCGCAGACCATGCAGCTGCGGCAACCAGTCGGCCAGCAGCCGCTGCAGCGCCACCCGGGAGGGCGACTCCACCAGCATCTGCATGCGGTCCACGTCGGCCACCCGCGCCACCGGCGGCGGCACTGGCGGATAGATCGTCACGCCGGCCTCGTCGGCCGCCGCCTGTGCCTGCGCGGCGGCCTCCCGCAGGAAGGCCTGGGCGATGCTGGCCTCGCGCGCCTCGGCCCGCAGCAGCGCCAGGCTGCTGAAGGGCGGCAGGCCGGCGGCTTGGCGTTCCTCCAGTTGCGTGGCGGCAAAGGCTTCGTAATCGTGCTTGCGCAGCGCGGCATACAGGCCATGCTGCGGATGCCAGCTCTGCACCCACATCTCGCTGCGGGCCGCATGCTCGGCATCGCGGCCGGCGCGGCCGGCGGCCTGCATCAGCAGCGAGAAGAGGCGCTCCGGCGCGCGGAAGTCGCTGGCGAACAGCGCGCTGTCCGGGTTCACCGCGGCCACCAGCGTGATGCGGCGGAAATCATGGCCTTTGGCAATCATCTGGGTGCCCACCAGCACGTCCACGTCGCCCGCATGCACCGCGCCCAGCTGCGCTTCCAGCGAGCCCTTGAGCCGCGTGGTGTCGGCGTCGATGCGGGCCACGCGGGCGCCGGGCAGCAGCTCGGCGATCTGCTCCTCCAGCCGCTCGGTGCCGCGGCCCAGCGGCGCGATGTCGAGGTTGCCGCAGTCGGGGCAGGCGCGCGGCACGCGCTCGCTGAAGCCGCAGTGATGGCAGCGCAGGCTGCGATCGCCCTTGTGGAACACGCGCCAGGCGCTGCAATGCGGGCAGCCGCTCTTCCACCCGCAGGCGGTGCAATGCAGCACCGGGGCATAGCCGCGGCGGTTGAGGAACAGCAGGCTCTGCTCGCCGCGCTCGATGCGCTCGGCCACCGCGTCCACGATCATCGGCGCCAGGGCCGGCGCAGCGGCACCACGCTGGCGGGGCAGCGTGTTCATGTCGAACAGCCGCACCCGCGGCAGCACGCCGCCGCCGATGCGCTGCGACAGCGCCAGCCGGGTGTAGCGCCCTTCCTGCACCCGCTGCCAGGTTTCCAGGGAGGGGGTGGCCGAGCCCAGCACCACCGGCACGCCTTCCAGATGGCCGCGGTACACCGCCAGGTCGCGCGCCGAGTAGCGGGCGCCCTCCTGCTGCTTGAAGGAGGGGTCGTGTTCCTCGTCGGCCACGATCAGCCCCAGCCGCGGCAACGAGGCGAACACTGCCAGCCGCGTGCCGAGCACCAGGTCGGCCTCGCCCAGGTGCGCCAGCAGCCAGTGCTTGAGCCGCTGCGCTGGCGTGAGCGCGCTGTGCAGCGACACCAGCCGCCGGCCGGCGAAGCGCTCCGCAAAGCGGGCCTCGAGCTGAGGCGTGAGGTTGATCTCCGGGACCATGACCAGCACCTGGCGGCCGGCCGCCAGTGCCGCCTCCGCCGCATGCAGGTACACCTCGGTCTTGCCGCTGCCGGTGACACCGTGCAGCAGGTAGGTGCCCGCTGCCGCGCCGATGGCCTGCACGGCCATCTGCTGCTCGTCGTTCAGCGGCGGGCGGCTGGGCGGCAGGTCCGCCGGCGGTACTTCGTCAGCCCGCGCGGCACCGATGTCCGCGGCGGCGCGCTCGACGACACGCGGTGCAGCCGGGCCGACGACGGGCGCCGTCGCCTTGCGCAGCCGCGACACCCGCCGGGCCAGCTGCACATCGTCCAGCTTGCGCAGCTCAGGCGGCAGCACGGCCAAGGCCAGCTCCCCCAGCCCACGCTGGTAATACGCCGCCGCGAAGGCCACCAGCTGCCGCCAGTGCGCGCCCAGCGGCGGCAGGGCCGACACCACCTCGCGCACCGGGCGCAAATCGGGCGGCGCCTCGGCCTGGGGCGGCCGCTGCCAGACGATGCCTGGCACGTCGCGACGCCCCAGCGGCACCCGCACCAAGGTACCGGGCGGCAGCGGTTGCGGGCTGGCGTAGTCCAGCGGCATGCCCAGACCGCTGTGCTGCGGCGTTTCCACCGCCACGGACACGGTGACTGCATGCTCAACTTGCACACCGAAGCTCGGTTCTGCCTGAGGGATGACGTCTAAGTGCTTGATGGCAAACGGCTTTCGGAACTTGCTCAGATTTTCTGTGGATAACTTTGTGCAAAACCTGGAGGTAGACGCGCTAACTGCTTGATCCGCCGGGCATCAGCGTTGGTTTGCCCAAGCTTGCAGCATGTGCCTGCGCGAACAAAATCAAGCACTTAGCACGGTTTTGGGTCATTCTGCCGCCCCTGGCCCTACCCGCGATCCCCTGCCAGCGCAAAGCCGTTTTTTGGGGATAAGTCAAGCGGACTCGCACGATGTTGGCAACTCCGCTGGGCGTGTCATTGAAGCGCGAGCCAAAGGCAAGGCAGCCATCCGAATAGCACTCGTTTGCATTCTGTCAATCGAAAACTTGCCCAGTTTTTCTGTGGATAACTTTGTGCAGAAGCTGGAGGCAGATGCGCTAAGCCCTTGATTGGCAAGGCAAGCCGCTTAGGCTGCCTCTTCCTGAGGCAACGAAAGAAATCATAAAAATCAAAGACTTAGCGTATGACAGTTGAAGTGAGGAACCATCCACTCGCCGCCAAGGTTGCCGTCGCCGAAGTTCGTGGAAGTGGGGATAAGTCAAGCCCCCGCGCGATATTTTTGGAAGGCTGTTGCACCGGCTGCGACGGCCTGCGGCATCCCTAGGTTGGCGAGCGTTCCGGGTTTGCCCGAGTTGCCCCGAATTTCTGTGGATATCTTTGTGCAGAAGCTGATGGCAGACGCGCTAAATGCTTGATTCGCCGGGCAGGCATGACAGGTTGCCCACAAAAGCGGCAGAGCCGCATCGCCAAGAAAATCAAGCACTTAGAACAAGGCCCCCAGCGCTGGCAGCCGGCCTGGAAATCTGCAAAAGGCGCCATGCGAGAACGCCGATCTGGGGATAAGTCAAGCTTTCCAGCGCTCGGCCGGTGGCTTACGCGCCCTGCCGCAGGGCGCGTGAATGCCGGTGCACTTCATCTACCAACGCGCTGACGGCGTCCGGCGGCGTGTGCTGCGAGATGCCGTGCCCCAGGTTGAATACATGGCCGCCACCGGCCGGCGGGCCGAAGCGGTCCAGCACCCTGCGCGCTTCGGCCCGCACGGCCTGCTCGCCGGCAAACAGCACCATCGGATCGAGGTTGCCCTGCAGGGCCACGCGGTCGCCCACGCGGGCACGGGCGGCGCGAAGGTCAGTCGTCCAGTCGAGGCCGATCACGTCGGGGCCCAGCGCGGCCACCTGCTCCAGCCACTGGCCGCCGCCCTTGGTGAAGACGATGCACGGCACGGGTTGGCCGTCGGCGTCCTGGCGCTTCAGCGCCGCCAGGACGCGGGCCGTGTAGGCCAGGCTGAATGCCTGGAAGGCGCCATCGGCCAGCACGCCACCCCAGCTGTCGAACAGCATGACCGCCTGGGCGCCGGCGTCGATCTGCGCATTGAGGTACTGCGCCACCGCCTCCGCATTGATGGCCAGGATGCGATGCAGCAGGTCGGGCCTGGCGTACAGCATCGTCTTGATGCGGCGGTAGTCGTCGCTGCCCGCGCCTTCCACCATGTAGCAGGCCAGGGTGAATGGGCTGCCGGAAAAGCCGATCAGCGGCACCCGCCCGTTCAGCGCCTGGCGGATGGAGCGCACCGCATCGAAGACGTAGCGCAGCTTGTCCATGTCGGGCACGGCCAGCGCGTCCACCGCCGCCTCGTCGCGCACTGGAGTGGCGAATCGCGGGCCTTCGCCGATGGCGAAGCTTAGGCCCAGGCCCATGGCGTCGGGCACCGTGAGGATGTCGGAGAACAGGATGGCCGCATCCAGCGGAAAGCGCTCTAGCGGCTGCAGCGTCACCTCGGTGGCATAGGCCGGGCTGGTGGCCAGGCCCATGAAGCTGCCTGCACGCGCGCGGGTGGCGTTGTACTCCGGCAGGTAGCGCCCGGCCTGGCGCATGAGCCAGATGGGCGTGTGGTCTGTGGGCTGGCGCAGGCAGGCGCGCAGGAAGCTGTCGTTTTGCAGAGGGGCTGGCATCGGCGGATTATCGGCGCCGGCCGCCTTGGCGTGGCGCGGCAGCTACATGCGGCGGGCGCGCTCGTGGGCCGGGGGCAGCGCCTCGCCGGCCAGCCAGGCACGTGCGAGTGCGGCCGCATCGGCCTGCTGGGCCGCCTGCCACACCAGTTCCGCCGGCACCACCCGGGTGCCGCCTGGCGCATCGGCCAGACCGCGGGCCAGCTCCGCCGCGAACTCGGCCACCTTGGCCGCGCGCACCGGCAGGTCGCGCTGCGGCACCATGAAACGCAGCTGCGACAGCATCAGCTCGGCCACGCGGGCCAGTGCACCGCCAGCGGCCTGGCGCTGCGGTGCGCGCGCCGGCCGCATGAACACCACGTGCCGGAAGCCCAGGGCCGCCACGGCCTGCTCGTCCAGCGTGGCCAGGCCCGCCTTCAGCGCTTCGGGCGCCCGGGCGGCGTCGTGCGGCAGCACCACCAGCAGGTCCTGGATGCCGGCGTCGTGCATCCATGCAGCCAGCGCCGGCAGGTCTTGCGGCATGGGCCGGTGCATGGCCGCCTCGCGGCCGTTGGCATGCCGGGGAGCGTCCAGCACCACCACGCCCGTGGCGGCACCGAAGGCCGACAGCGTGGCGACGTCCGCCGGCCAGGGCAGCGTGCACATGCCGCGCAACGTGGGTTGCAGCGGCTGCACCGTGGTGATGGCCACCTGGGCAAAGCCACCGCGGCCGAGGAGCTGTTCGAGCACCGCGGCACCCAGCGCGCCGGCGGCGCCGGCCACGACGGCGCGGCGCACGGCGGGGGCGGTACTCGGGGCGGGTTGGCGGGCGCCACGCAGGGCATCGTGCAGGGAGGTGGTCATGTGGGCCCAGTATGTGCCCTGCGCTTGAAAGCGCGCCGTGACGCGCGCACCTAGAGCAGCGGGGTAGCATGCCCCGAAACAGGAGGAAACCCCCGATGCGCACTCCCCGAACCGCCGCCCGCAGCGTCCTGGCGGCCACCGTGCTGAGCACTGCCGCCCTGTTGTCCGGCTGCGGCTACAACGACTTCCAGCGCCTGGACGAAGAGACCAAGGCCAGCTGGAGCGAGGTGCTGAACCAGTACCAGCGCCGCGCCGACCTCATCCCCAACATCGTGAACACGGTGAAGGGCGAGGCGGCCTTTGAACAGGAGACGCTCACCCGCGTCATCGAGGCGCGTTCGCGTGCCACCTCGATCCAGGCCACGCCCGAGCTGATCGAGAACCCCGAGGCATTCCAGAGATTCCAGGCCGCACAGGGCGAGCTAAGCAGCGCCCTGAGCCGGCTGCTGGTGGTGTCCGAGCAGTACCCCAACCTGAAGGCCAACCAGGGCTTCCAGGACCTGCGGGTGCAGCTGGAAGGCACCGAGAACCGCATCACCGTGGCCCGCAACCGCTACATCAAGACGGTGGCCGACTACAACGTGCTGGCTCGCAGCTTCCCCACCAACCTCACGGCCAAGATCTTCAGCTACGAGGTCAAGCCCAGCTTCACCGTGCAGAACGAGGCGCAGATCTCCACGCCGCCGACGGTGGACTTCGGCAAGCCGGCCGCGCCCGCGGCATCGAGGTAAGCGCATGCGCGCCGCGCTGGCGCTCTTCCATCCCTCGCTTGCACCGGCCCGGGCCCGGCTGCGGTGGCTGGCTGGCTGCCTGCCCCTGCTGGCGATGACGCTGGCGCTGCTGTGGCCGGCCGTCGCCCTGCACGCCCAGCCCGCGCTGGTGCCGGTGCCTGCGCTCAGCGGCCGGGTGATCGACCAGACCGGCACCGTCACCCCCGAACAGGCCGCCGCGCTGGACGCCAAGCTGGCCGGCTTCGAGGCCCAGCAGGGGCCCCAGATCGTGGTCGTCATCGTGCCCACGACACAACCGGAGGACATCACCGACTTCACGCAGCGTCTGGGCGACGCCTGGAAGATCGGCCGCCGCGAGGTGGGCGACGGCCTGCTGCTGGTGGTGGCCAAGAACGATCGCAAGGTGCGCATCGCACCGGCCAAGGCGCTGGAGGGCGCAGTGCCGGACCTGGCCGCGCGCCAGATCATCGAGCGCACCATCGTGCCGGCCTTCCGGGCGAACGACTATGCGGGCGGCCTGCAGGCCGCCGTGGACGCACTGATTGCCCGCATCCGCGGCGAGAACCTCCCCGCGCCGGAGGCGGCGCCCGCCAGCAGCGGCGACGCGCAACCCGGCCCGCAGTGGGAAGAGTTGATGTTGTTCTTCTTCGTCGGCGTGCCGGTCGTGGGCGCAGTGCTCACCGGCGTGCTTGGGCGCAAGCTGGGCTCGGTGGTGACGGCGGGCGCCGCCGGTGGCCTGGGATGGCTGCTGTCGGCCAGCCTGCTGATGGGCGGCGCGGTGGCGGTGGTGTCCCTGGTGCTGGTCGGGTTGCTGGGCGTGGGTAGCGCCGGGCGCCGCGCTGGCGGCCTGCGGCGCGGTGGCCGGGCGGGCATTCCACCCATCATCTTCGGCGGCGGCGGCTTTGGCGGGGGTAGCGGCGGCTTTGGCGGCGGCGGGTTCTCTTCCGGCGGTGGCGGCGATTTTGGCGGCGGCGGCGCCTCGGGGGACTGGTGATGGCACGGCAACATCGCTCCCGCTGGCTGAGGCTGCTGCGGCACCGCCTGCTCGACGAATCCGACGTCAGCCGCGCACTGGACGCCGAGGCGATGGCTCGGCTAGAGGCTCGCGTGGAAGCCAGTGAGCGCCGCCATACCGGCGAGATCCGCTTGGCGGTGGAGGCCGGACTGCCCCTGTCCTATCTGTGGAACGACCTCAGCGCGCGTGACCGCGCGGTCACGCTCTTCGGCAAGCTGCGGGTATGGGACACCGAGCAGAACAACGGCGTGCTCATCTACCTGCTGATGGCCGACCACGCCATCGAGATCGTGGCGGACCGGGGACTGTCACGCGCGGTGGACTCGACGCAATGGCAGTCGATCCTGCACGGCATGCGCGAGGCGTTCCGTGCCGGCCGGTTCGAGCAGGGCCTGAACCAGGCCATCGACGCGGTGGACGCGCTGCTCACGGCCCGTTTTCCGGCCGGTGACAGTGACGTTCCGCACAATGAACTGCCGGATACCCCATGGACACCTTGACACAAACTTTCGGGAACCCTGCCCCCGTTCAGGGGGAAACCCGAACATTGGCGCTCTTCTTGCTGCACTGCAACCGGCGTGATGCCGTTGCTGCACCGTATTTCGGCCTGATGGGCAGGCCGGGGGTTCAGTGGCACATCAGGAGGAGCCATCTTCATGAAGCAAGTTCTCAAGCAATCGGCCGTACTGGCTGCAGTCGTTCTGGCCTGCGCACAGGCCAATGCGGCCTCGACGACCGTGTTCACCACCTTCGGTGACTCCATCACCTCGGGCGCTGACCACGCTTTCGCCGTCGTGGCTGGTTCGTTCGTGGACACGTTCTCGTTCACCCTGACGGGCGAGAGCACCATCGAAGCCGGCCTGACCGCCGTGCTGCCCTCGTCGTTCTCGGCGGGTTTCTTCGAACTGTCGAGCTTCACGTCGCCGGGCTCCATCGCCAGCGGCTCGATTGGCTCCACCTTTACGGCAAATCTTGCCGCTGGTGACTATTTCTACACGGTCAAGGGTGTCGGCACCCCGGGCAGCACCTACGCCCTGAAGTCGGTCGTGGCCGCCGTTCCGGAACCCGAAACGTACGCCCTGTTCCTGGCTGGCCTGGGCGCCATCGGCTTCATGGCCGCTCGTCGCCGCTCGAACTGAGCGTAGGCAACTGCCTCGCCTTGCCGCCCTCACCGGCGGCAGGCAAAGAAAAAGCGGGCCTCGGCCCGCTTTTTTGTGCCCGACGGCGCCGTCGCGCCGCGGGTGACTTACTTGTTGCCGCGGAATTTGCGCAGCGCCGCGAGCTGGGCCGCCATGGCGGCGAACTCGCTCTGTGCCGCCGCGAAGTCGATGTCGGTCTTGGCGTTCTTCATCGCCTCCTCGGCCGCCTTCTTGGCCTCGGCCGCCTTGGCCTCGTCCAGGTCATGGCCGCGGATGGCGGTGTCAGCAAGCACCGTCACGGTGCCAGGCTGCACCTCGAGGATGCCACCCGCCACGAACACGAACTCTTCCTCGCCGTTGTCGGCGCGCTCGATGCGCACCGCGCCGGGCTTGATCCGGGTGATCAGCGGCGTGTGGCGGGGCAGGATGCCCAGCTCGCCGTTTTCGCCCGGCAGTGCGACGAACTTCGCCTCGCCCGAGAAGATGAGCTCCTCGGCCGAAACGACATCCACGTGTAGGGTGGCCATGTCGATGCTCCGCGCTTACTGCAGCTTCTTGGCTTTTTTCGACGGCTTCTTCGATCGTGCCGACCATGTAGAAGGCCTGCTCGGGAAGGTGGTCGTATTCGCCGGCCACGATGGCCTTGAAGCCCTTGATCGTGTCCTTCAGCGACACGTACTTGCCAGGCGAGCCGGTGAACACCTCGGCCACGTGGAACGGCTGCGACAGGAAACGCTGGATCTTCCGGGCACGTGCCACGGCCAGCTTGTCTTCCGGCGAGAGCTCGTCCATGCCCAGGATCGCGATGATGTCGCGCAGTTCCTTGTAGCGCTGCAGGATGCCCTGCACGGCGCGGGTGGTGTTGTAGTGCTCTTCACCCACCACGTTCGGGTCGACCTGGCGAGAGGTCGAGTCGAGCGGGTCCACGGCGGGGTAGATGCCCAGCGCGGCGATGTCACGCGACAGCACGACGGTGGCGTCCAGGTGGGCGAAGGTGGTGGCAGGCGACGGGTCGGTCAGGTCGTCCGCAGGCACGTACACGGCCTGGATCGAGGTGATCGAGCCGACCTTGGTCGACGTGATCCGCTCCTGCAGGCGGCCCATTTCCTCGGCCAGCGTCGGCTGGTAGCCCACGGCGGAAGGCATGCGGCCCAGCAGTGCCGACACTTCGGTACCGGCCAGGGTGTAGCGGTAGATGTTGTCCACGAAGAAAAGCACGTCACGGCCTTCGTCGCGGAACGACTCGGCGATGGTCAGGCCGGTCAGGGCCACGCGCAGGCGGTTGCCCGGCGGCTCGTTCATCTGGCCGTAGACCATGGCCACCTTCGAGTCCGGCAGGCTCTCGAGGTTGACGACGCCCGAGTCGGCCATCTCGTGATAGAAGTCGTTGCCCTCGCGGGTACGCTCGCCCACACCGGCAAACACCGACAGGCCGCTGTGCGCCTTGGCGATGTTGTTGATGAGCTCCATCATGTTCACGGTCTTGCCGACGCCGGCGCCACCGAACAGACCCACCTTGCCGCCCTTGGCGAACGGGCAGATCAGGTCGATCACCTTGATGCCGGTTTCCAGCAGCTCGGTCGACGGCGACAGCTCGTCGTACGTCGGGGCCTTGCGGTGGATGGACGCGGTGAGTTCCTGGCTCACGGGGCCGCGCTCGTCGATCGGCGAGCCCAGCACGTCCATGATGCGGCCCAGGGTGGCCTTGCCGACCGGCACCGAGATGGCGGCGCCGGTGTTGTAGACCATGGTGCCGCGGCGCAGGCCGTCGGACGACCCCAGCGCAATGGTGCGCACCACGCCGTCGCCCAGCTGCTGCTGCACTTCCAGCGTCAGCGCCGAGCCTTCCATCTTGAGCGCGTCGTACACGCGCGGCATGTTCTCGCGGGGGAATTCAACGTCCACCACCGCGCCGATGCATTGGACGATCTTGCCTTGGGCTTGCGTCATGTCAGTTCCTTTAATCTTTTCCGTCACACTGCAGCGGCGCCGCTGACGATCTCGGAGAGTTCCTTCGTGATCGCTGCCTGGCGGGTCTTGTTGTAGACCAGCTTCAGCTCACCGATCAGGTTGCCGGCGTTGTCGGTGGCGGCCTTCATGGCAACCATCCGGGCCGACTGCTCCGACGCCATGTTCTCGGCGACAGCCTGGTACACCAGCGCCTCGATGTAGCGGGTGAGCAGGTCGTCGATCACCGTGGCGGCATCGGGCTCGTAGATGTAATCCCAGCCGTAGGCCTGCTTCTCTTCCGCGGTCTGCGCCAGGCGCGAGCTGTCGAGCGGCAGCAGCTGCTCGATCACCGGCTCCTGCCGCATCGTGTTGATGAAGCGGGTGTAGCAGAGGTAGACCTTGTCGACCTTGCCCTCGACGAACGCATCGAGCATCACCTTGACGGGGCCGATCAGCTTGTCGAGCACCGGCGCATCGCCGAGCTGCACCGCGTGGCTCACCACCGGTGCGCCCATGCGGTTCAGGAAGCCGTAGCCCTTGTTGCCAATGGCCACGGCCTGCGCCTTGAAGCCGGCGGCCTGGTCCTCACGCATGCGGGCCGTGACGGCACGCAGCACGTTGGTGTTCAGGCCACCGCACAGGCCCTTGTCGGTCGTGACGACGACATAGCCCGCGACCTTCGACGTGCCGTCGGTCCGCATGTAGGCCGACTGGTACTCGGGGTTCGCGTTCGACAGGTTGGCCGTGATGTTGCGGATCTTGTCGCTGTACGGACGCGCGCCGCGCATCCGCTCCTGCGCCTTGCGCATCTTGGAAGCGGCGACCATTTCCATGGCCTTGGTGATCTTCTTGGTGTTTTCCACCGATTTGATCTTGCCGCGTATTTCCTTGCCGACAGCCATCTCGGGCTCCTGTTAGGCGAACGACTTCTTGAACGAAGCGACCGCGTCCGTCAGCTTGGCCTCGGAATCCTTGCTCAGCGCCTTTTCGGTTTCCAGCGTCTGCAGCAGGGCCGCGTGGCTGGTCTTCAGGTGCTGGTGCAGGCCGTGTTCGAAGGCCAGGATCTTCTTGACCTCGACGTCGTCCATGTAGCCCTTGTTCACCGCGAACAGCGTGGCAGCCATCAGGCTGATGGGCAGCGGCGAGTACTGGGCCTGCTTCAGCAGCTCGGTCACGCGGGCACCGCGGTCCAGCTGCTTGCGGGTGGCGGCGTCCAGGTCGGAGGCGAACTGCGCGAAGGCGGCCAGCTCACGGTACTGCGCCAGGTCGGTACGGATACCGCCGGACAGGCCCTTGATCAGCTTGGTCTGGGCGGCACCACCGACGCGCGACACCGAGATACCGGCGTTGATGGCGGGGCGGATACCGGCGTTGAACAGGCTGGTTTCCAGGAAGATCTGGCCGTCGGTGATCGAGATCACGTTGGTCGGCACGAAGGCGGACACGTCGCCGGCCTGCGTTTCGATGATCGGCAGCGCCGTCAGCGAACCCGTCTTGCCCTTGACTTCACCCTTGGTGAAGGCTTCGACGTAGTCGGCGTTCACGCGGGCGGCACGCTCCAGCAGGCGGCTGTGGAGATAGAACACGTCGCCGGGGAAGGCTTCGCGGCCCGGCGGGCGGCGCAGCAGCAGCGAGACCTGGCGGTAGGCCACGGCCTGCTTGGACAGGTCGTCGTACACGATCAGCGCGTCCTGGCCGCGATCGCGGAAGTACTCGCCCATCGTGCAGCCCGAGTAGGCCGACACGTACTGCATGGCAGCGGATTCAGAAGCCGAGGCGGCCACGACGATGGTGTAGTCCATCGCGCCGGCTTGCTCCAGCGCGCGCACCACGTTCTTGATCGACGAAGCCTTCTGGCCGATCGCAACGTAGATGCAGGTCATGTTCTGACCCTTCTGGCTGATGATCGCGTCGATCGCCACGGCGCTCTTGCCGGTCTGGCGGTCGCCGATGATCAGCTCGCGCTGGCCACGGCCGATGGGCACCATCGAGTCGATCGACTTCAGGCCGGTCTGCACCGGCTGGTCCACCGACTTGCGGGCGATCACGCCCGGGGCGACCTTCTCGATCACGTCGGTCAGCTTGGCGTTGATCGGGCCCTTGCCGTCGATCGGCTGGCCGAGCGCGTTGACCACGCGGCCGATCAGCTCGGGGCCGACCGGCACTTCCAGGATGCGGCCGGTGCACTTGACCGTGTCGCCTTCGGAGATGTGCTCGTACTCGCCCAGGATCACCGAGCCGACCGAGTCGCGCTCGAGGTTCAGTGCCAGGCCGTACGAGGGCTGGCCGTCCTTGCCGGCCGGGAACTCGAGCATCTCGCCCTGCATCACGTCCGACAGGCCGTGCACACGCACGATGCCGTCGGTGACCGACACGACGGTACCCTGGTTGCGGATGTCCGACGAGGCTTGCAGGCCCTCGATGCGGCTCTTGATCAGTTCGGAAATTTCAGCGGGATTCAGTTGCATAGCTTTCTCCGGTCGGCCGCGGGGCCGAGGACACTCAGGCGGTGAGCGCGACCTTCATCTGTTCGAGACGTGCCTTCACCGAGGTGTCGAGCACTTCGTCGCCCACGACGACGCGGACGCCGCCGATCAGCGCCGGATCGATCCAGACGGTGGGATTGAGCTTGCGCCCGAAGCGCCTTTCGAGCGCAGCCACCATCTCGGCCAGAGCGGTGTCGTCGATCGGGAAGGCGCTGTAGATGGCTGCGTCGGAAATGCCCGAACGGGCATTGACCAGCGCATGGAACTGGGCAGCGATCTCGGGCAGCGCGGCGAGCCGGCCGTTGTCGATCACGGTGCGCAGGAAGTTCTGCAGCGCCGGCGACAGCGGCTGGTTGGCCACCGACGTGATCAGGTCATAGACCTGGTCGGGCTGGGCCTTCGGGTTGTCGGCGAACTGCTGCAACCGGGCATCGGCCGCCACGGCGGCCAGTGCGTTCAGTTGCTGTGCGGTCTGCGCGTCGCCGCCGGCCTTGAACAGCGCCTCGGCATAGGGCCTCGCGATGGTTGCAAGCTCGGCCATGGCGTCAGAGTTCCGTCTTCAGGCGCTGCAGCAGATCGGCATGCACGCTGGCATTGACCTCGCGACGCAGGATCTGCTCGGCACCCTTGACGGCCAGCGCAGCCACCTGCTCGCGCAGGGCTTCGCGGGCCTGGACGATGGCCTGGTCGGCCTCGGCCTTGGCGGCGGCGACGATCTTGGCACCTTCGTCGTTGGCGCGTTGCTTGGCTTCCTCGACGATGGACTGGGCCAGGCGCTCGGCGTCGGCCAGGCGCTTGCCGGCGTCGTCGCGCGCAGCGCTCAGCTGCTGCTCGACGCGCTGGTTGGCTTGCGCCAGCTCGGACTTGGCCTTGTCGGCCGCAGCCAGGCCATCGGCGATCTTGCGGGCCCGCTCATCCAGCGCCTTGGTGATCGGCGGCCAGATATAGCGCATCGAGAACCAGACGAGGATCGCAAAGACAACCGCCTGCAGGAACAGGGTCGAATTGATGTTCACGGCACGATCCTTTCGCTCGTGAAAGGGTCAGGGCGGGAAATCAGGCGGCCAGCTGGAACGGATTCGCGAAGGCGAACAGCAGCGCGATGGCGACGCCGATCAGGAACGCAGCGTCGATCAGGCCGGCCAGGATGAACATCTTGGTTTGCAGGTCGTTCATCAGCTCAGGCTGGCGAGCCGACGATTCCAGGAACTTGCCACCCATCAGGGCAATGCCGATCGATGCACCGATGGCGCCGAGACCGACGATCAGACCGCAGGCGAGGGCGACGAGGCCGAGGATGTTTTCCATGTTGTGCTCCTAAGGAGAGTTTTGGTGAGAAAGGAAGGAAACGAGAGAAAGAACGGGATCAGTGCGCGTCGTGCGCCTGACCGACATAGATCAGCGTGAGCATCATGAAAATGAACGCCTGCAGCGTGATCACCAGAATGTGGAACAGGGTCCAGACGGTCCCGGCCACCACATGCCCGACGCCCAGCCAGAAGCCGCCGGACAAGGGGTTGAATTGCCACGCCCACACGCCACCCATCAGCGCGATCAGCATGAACACGAGTTCACCGGCAAACATGTTGCCGAACAGCCGCATGCCGTGCGAGACGGTCTTGGCCAGGAACTCAATCATCTGCATCAGGAAGTTGACCGGGTACAGGAACCACTTGTCGCCGAACGGCGCCGCGATCAGCTCATGCGACCAGCCGCCCAGGCCCTTGATCTTGATGTTGTAGAAGATGCAGACCAGCAGCACGCTGCACGACAGGCCCAGCGTGGTAGACAGGTCGGCGGTGGGCACCACGCGCATGTAGTCGGCCTGGCCCATGGCGGGGCCGACGTTGTGCCAGATGCTGGGCAGCAGGTCGACCGGCAGCATGTCCATGAAGTTCATCAGGAAGATCCAGACGAACACCGTGAGTGCCAGCGGTGACACCAGCTTGCGGCTGTTGGCGTTGTGGATCACGCCCTTGGCCTGGTTGTCCACCATCTCGACCATGATCTCCAGCGCGGCCTGGAAGCGGCCCGGCACGCCCGAGGTGGCAGCGCGCGCGGCACGCCACAGCACGAAGCAGCCCAGGATGCCCAGGAGCACCGAGTAGACCAGCGAATCGAGGTTGAACACGCCGAAGTCCACGATCGAGGTCTGCTTGGCAGGCTCGAACGACAGGGTCTTCTGCAGGTGCTGGAGGTGGTGGACGATGTACTCGCCGGCGGTGGGCGCGTGTCCTTCTGCTGCTGCCATCTCTGTTTGAACCTGTAGTCTTATCGTTTCACCGTCCGCGCCACAACAGCGCGACCCAGTACGTTTTCAAGCACAGCACCAGGGCGACCAGCAAAGCCGGCCAGCTCAGATGCGGCAAAAGCTTTGGTGCCAGCACAAGCAGCGACACCGAAACCAGCAACTTCACCAACTCCCAGATCATGAAGCTCACGGCTCCGGACCCGGGGGCTGTGGCACTCAGCCTGCTGGTGATTCCGCGCGCCATCACGGCACCCGGCAACACCACCACACCGGCACCGTACAACGCCGACCAGAACGCGCTCGACTCCCGTGTCACAGCCCACGTCACGAGGGCGATGACCACGCCCACCAGGGCCTGGAACCTCACCACCCGCCACGGCGAAATCGCCGGGTGCCGCTCGCGCCAAGCCTGGGCCTCTTCGGGCGACAGGCTCTTGGCCTGCTGCTCGTCGACCTCATCTTGTCCGGTATCGGCCCACGTGTCCGAGCGGTGCGTCCGTTCTGACATCGTGCTGCTCTCTCTTACCGGCCAGTGGCAAAGCGGCGGGAGTATACGGTCAAACCCGTGCTTTTCCCGGCATCCCACCCTCTTGCTGCGGATTGACCTCCGAACGTGTCTTCACGTAAGGCAGCGTTGCTCGGCCCAGCGTGCTGAAATGATCGGCCCCGAGATCCGGAACCGCCGCCGCCCGCGGCCTTCCAATGCGCATGCTGCTCCCACGTGTCCTGCTGTCCCTGGCATTCGTCGTGCCGTGTAGCGCGCATGCCGTGCTGTTCGGCGGCTCGCCCGCGGTGGTCAAGACCGACCAGGTGCGTGCGGAGCTGGTGGCGCATGCGCCCGATGGCGTGCAGGCCGGCAAGCCCGTGTGGCTGGGCCTGAAGATCACCCACGAGCCGCACTGGCACACCTACTGGAAGAACCCGGGCGATTCCGGCCTGCCCACCACGCTGCAGTGGACGCTGCCGACCGGCCTGCAGGCCGGCGAGGTGGCCTGGCCGACGCCCAAGAAGCTGCCCGTCGGCCCGCTGGTGAACTACGGCTACGAGGACACGCTGCTGCTGCCGGTGCCGCTGACGGTGCCGGCCGGTTTCGCCGCGCCCACGGTGGAGGTGAAGCTGCATGCGGAGTGGCTGGTGTGCAAGGAGGTGTGCATCCCGCAGTCCGGCGACTTCACGCTGGCGCTGCCAGCGCAGGCCGCCACGGCGGCGAATGCGGCCGACTTCGACGCGGCGCAGCGCCGCATGCCGGCGCCTCTGCCGCAGGCCCGCGCCACCGCCACGCTGAGCGACACCGCGCTGCAGCTGCGCATCGCCGGCCTGCCGGCCGCATGGCAGGGCCGCGCCGTCGAGTTCTTCCCCGAGACCGCGGGCGTGGTCGACAACGCCGCGCGCATCACCGCGCAGTGGCAGGGCGATGCCTGGCAGGCCGCGGTGCCGCTGTCGGCCCAGCGCAGCGAGAGCCCCGCCCGCATGGCCGCGGTGCTGGTGGCCGCGGGGGTGCCGGCCGGTGTGCAGGTGGCCTTCGACGTGCCCGGGCCCTGGCCCGACCCGGCGCTCGCCGCCGCGGCGCCGCCGGCGCCGGCCCACGAGGCAGGCGCTCAGTCCACGCCGTCCGGCACGTCGCTGGGCTGGGCCGGTGCGCTGCTGCTGGCGCTGGGCGGCGGCATGCTGCTCAACCTGATGCCCTGCGTGTTCCCGGTGCTGTCGCTCAAGGTGCTGGGCTTTGCCAGCCATGCGCACGACGGGCGCGCCCGCGTGGGCGGCGGCCTGGCCTACACCGCGGGCGTGGTGCTGTCGTTCCTGGCGCTGGCCGGCGTGCTGCTGGCGCTGCGCGCCGGCGGCGAGCAGCTGGGCTGGGGCTTCCAGCTGCAATCGCCTTCGGTGGTGGCGGCGCTGGCCGCGCTGTTCACCCTGATCGGGCTGAACCTGGCGGGCGTGTTCGAGTTCGGCTCCGTGCTGCCGGGCAACCTGGCCAGCCTGCGCGCACGCCACCCGATGGCCGACTCGTTCCTCACCGGCGTGCTGGCGGTGGCGGTGGCCTCGCCCTGCACCGCGCCCTTCATGGGGGCTTCGCTGGGCCTGGCCGTCACGCTACCGGCGGCGCAGGCGCTGGCCGTCTTCGGCGCGCTGGCCCTGGGCATGGCCCTGCCCTACCTGGCCGCCAGCCTGTGGCCCGCGGCGGCGCGCGCCCTGCCGCGCCCGGGGGTGTGGATGCTGCGCTTCAAGGTGCTGATGGCCTTCCCGATGTTCGCCACGGTGGTGTGGCTGGTCTGGGTGCTGGGCCAGCAGGCCGGCATCGATGCGGTGGCGGCCCTGCTGGGCCTGCTGCTGGCACTGGCCTTCGCGGCCTGGGCCTGGGGCGGCCCGGGCTCCGGCCGCACCGCGCGCCTGAGCTTCGGCGGCGTGAGCGCCCTGCTGCTGGCGGCGGCGCTGGCCTGGGCGCTGCCGGCGCTGCGCGAGCCGCCGGCCGATGCACCGGTGGCCGCCGCCGGCATCGCCACCGGCGCGTGGGAGCCCTGGAGCGCCGCCCGGGTGGCGGAGCTCACCGCGCAGGGCCGGCCGGTGTTCGTGGACTTCACCGCCGCCTGGTGTGTGACCTGCCAGTTCAACAAGCGCGGCACGCTGGCCGATGCGCAGGTGATGGCCGACTTCCAGGCCCGCGACGTGGCGCTGCTGCGGGCCGACTGGACCCGGCGCGACGCCGCCATCGGCGCCGAGCTGACGCGACTGGGCCGCAGCGGCGTGCCGGTGTATGCGCTGTACCGGCCCGGTGCCGGCGGCGGCGCGCCACAGTTGCTGCCCGAGATCCTCACTGCCCAGGCCGTGCGCGAAGCACTCGGCCGGCTGTAGCTCTGCCTGCCCGCGGCGTTGCGGGTGTTGTCTGATGGAGTACCGCATGAACACAGTCACCGCCTGGGCCTGCACCGCACTGCTGGCCATGGCTGCCGGCACCGCAGCGGCCGCCGCATCGGTGGGCGCGCCCGCGCCCGCCTTCACCGCGACGGATGCACAGGGCAGGCCGGTCTCGCTGGCCGACTTCAAGGGCAAGCACGTGGTGCTGGAGTGGGTGAACCCAGGCTGCCCCTTCGTCCAGAAGCACTACAACGCCGGCAACCTGCCCGCCACCCAGAAGGCCGCAGTGGCCAAGGGCGTGGTGTGGCTGGCGGTGAGCTCCACCGCGCGCGAAGCCAGCGACTACAAGGCACCGGCCGAGCTGCAGCAGTGGATGCAATCGAAGCAGGCGGCCGCCACCGCCACGCTGATGGATGACGACGGCCGGATCGGCCGTGCCTACGGCGCCCGCACCACGCCGCACATGTACATCATCGACCCCAAGGGCACGCTGGTGTATGCGGGTGCCATCGACAGCAAGCCCACCGCCAACCCGGCCGACATCGCCACCGCCACCAACCATGTGACCGCCGCCCTGGCCGAATCGCTGGCCGGCAAGCCGGTGTCGCAGCCGCGCACGCAGGCCTACGGCTGCTCCATCAAGTACGCCGCCGGCGCCTGAACGGCGCGGTCAGGGCCGCGCGAAGTTGGCCGGCAGGCCGGGCACGTCCACCTGCAGCGTGAGCACCGCGCCGGCCCAGGGCGTGCGGGCCAGCTCGTCGGCCGGTCGGTTCTCGCGGCCGGTGGTGATGTAGAGCGTCTTCAGGTCGGGGCCGCCGAAGCAGGGCATGGTGGGGCAGCGCACCGGCAGCCTGACCTCGCGCAGCACCTCGCCGCGTGGCGACAGGCGCAGCACGCGCGCACCTTCGAACATCGCCACCCAGTAGCAGCCTTCGGTGTCGACGCTGGCACCGTCGGGGCGGCCGCCGTAGTCGGCCAGGTCCATGCCGGGCTGCTTGACCGGGAACTGCACCCACACGCGCTTGCCCGACAAGGTGCCCTGCGAGGGGTCGAAGTCGAAGGCGTAGATGGTGTGGGCCTTGGTGTCGCTCCAGTAGGCGGTGCGGCCGTCGGGACTCCAGGCCAGGCCGTTGGCGGTGGTCACGCCCTCGGCCTGCCGGGTGAGCTTGCCGGCCGACCAGCGGTACAGCGCGGCGGCCGGCCGGTCCTTGGGCTCATACAGCGTGCCGGCCCACATGCGGCCCTGCGGATCGGCCTTGCCGTCGTTGAAGCGCTCCACCGCCGGGTCATAGGGCGGCTTGGCCAGCGGGCGGCTCTTGCCGGTGCGGGGATCGAAGTTCACCAGCCCGCTGCGCAGCGCCAGCAGCAGCTCGCCGCCCAGCACCGGCGCGCAGCAGGCCACGTCGGTGTCGAAGGCCCATTCGTCGTGCCGGCCGCTGGCGGGGTCGAAGCGGTTGAGCTTGTGGCCGGGGATGTCGCACCAGTAGAGGCACTGCTCGCCGGGATGCCACATCGGCGATTCGCCGAGCAGCGAAGGGGCCACCGGGATCACGCCCACCGCGTCGGCGGCGGCTTGCAGCTCGTTCATCGCACCGCCTCCACGTCCAGCTTCATCCAGCCCTGCAGCGTCTGCCCCGGTGGCAGCGACACCAGCCCATGCGCCAGCGGGTCCGCCATCTGGATGGCATTGCTGAGGTGGCTGACCGGCTCCACGCAGTAGTAGTCCTTGGTCTGCGGCGTGAAGACCACCAGGTAGGGCATGGCCGAGGTGAGGCGCAGCGACAGCAGTTCGTCGCGGATCAGCGCGGTGCCCGTCCAGCCCTGGAAGCAGTTGTCGAAGCGCAGCTCGCGCACCGGCGCGTCGATGGCAGGCTGGGGCACGGCCTGGCGAGGCAGCTCGTCGGCGGGGTCGGAATCCCAGCGCTGCGCCGCCTGGATCTGCAGGTGGCTGCGTTCGCGCTTGGGAAAGTATGGATGCCAGCCCAGGCCCACCGGCTGCGGCTGGTCGGCCTGGTTGGTGACGGCCATGCGCACCTCCAGGCCAGCGGGGTTGAGCACGAAGGTCTGCGTGGCCTCGAAGGCAAAGGGCCAGTGGTCGTCGGCCGCATGCACGTAGCGCAGCACGGCCTCGGTGTCGGTGTGCGAGACCACCGCCCAGGGCCGCTTCCAGCCCACGCCATGGACCGAGTGCGGGCTCTGGTCGAAGTTGGGCTGGGTGGTGTGGGCCTGCCCCAGCCAGTTGAACCGGCGGAAGCCGATGCGGTTGGAATACGGCACCAGCGGGTAGCAACCCGAAGGCCGCGAGGCCTGCAGCTCGGCCGGCTCGGTGCTGCGAAGCACCGCCACGTCGCCCCGCCACAGGCCGGCGATGCAGCCGCCCAGGTCGGGGCGCAGGGCCAGGCGCAGCGGTCCGGCGCGCAGTTCGAGGATGTGCGGGGAAGGCGTTGGATCGTTCATGCGGGCCATCGTACCGTCGGCCCGCGCGCGGCCTCAGCCCAGCTGCACGCGCAGGTAGTGCGATCCCGGCAGGGGATTGAAGTAGTAGGGCGGGATCTCTTCGAAACCCAGCGAGCTGTACAGGCCGCGGGCGGCCTCCATGTCGTCCAGCGTGTCCAGCAGCATCGACGAATAGCCGGCCTGCAACGCGCGGTCCATCAGCGCCTGCGCCAGCAGCCGGCCGAGGCCGAAGCGACGGAAGGCGCGGCGCACGTACAGCCGCTTCATCTCGCAGGCGTTGGGGTAGTCGGACTCGGGCAGCGGGCGGAAGCCGCCGCAGCCGGCCAGTTCGTCGTCGACGAACACCAGCAGCAGCGCGCCGGCCGGCGGCGCATAGTCCCCGGGCAGGCTGGCCAGCTCGGCATCGAAGTTCTGGAAGCACAGGTCCACGCCCAGCTGCTCGGCGTATTCGCGGAAGATGCCGCGGGTGGCTTCCAGCAGGGCCGGCGTCGCGGCGTCCACCAGCTCGATGCGGGGCGATTCGCTCATCGCCTCATCCCCCGAGCGAAGCCACCCAGGCCGCGCCGCCGGCGCACAGCGCCAGCAGCAGCGCGGCCAGCGCGCGGGTGGCCGCACGGTCGGCCGAGGCGGGCGTGCCCGCGGGCAGGGCCTTGTCGCCCGACAGCATCGGGCCCACCAGGTTGCGACGCTTGACCACGCGGTAGAACACGATGGCCAGCACATGCAGCACCACCAGGCCGATGATGAGCCACTGCCCGTAGCCTGAATGCCAGCCGGTGGCGGCGGCCGAGGTGTCGCCCGAGACGAGTGCATACAGCGGGCCCTGGTTGGCGATCTCGTCGTCGGCCACCAGCCCGGTGGCCACCTGCGCCACCAACACGCCCAGCAGCGCGAACACCGACAGTGCGCCCACCGGGCTGTGGCCCACTTCGAAGCGGCCGTCGGGTCCGCGGTGGCCGCGCAGGTAGGCGAAGGTGCTGCCCGGGCCGTAGATGAAGTTGGCAAAGCGCGACCAATGGCCGCCCACCAGGCCCCATAGCAGGCGGAAGGCCAGCAGCGCCATCACCAGGTAGCCCAGGCGGAAGTGCCAGGTCATCGCGTTGCCGCCGACCTTGGCGGTGACCACCACCGCGATCACCGCGGCCGCCAGCAGCCAATGGAACACCCGTGTGGGCAGGTCCCACACACGCACGCGCTGCAGCGGCGCATCCCCGTTCATTCCCAGCTCCGAAAGCCTGTCATGGGCTGGAAGATAACCGCTGCGGGCCGGCGCTTCCAGCCGCTGCGGGCGCCAGGGAATGAAAGCGATGGTGCGTCCGTACACTCATCGGGCCTCGCGCCGCGAGGTCTTGCCAGCCCCAGCTTTCCGCCCGGAGACCCCCGCATGAAGAAAACGTTGCCGACCGTTCTTGCCACGCTGATGACCGCCGTCGCCTTCCCGGCCGCCGCCCAGTTCCAGAAGACCGAAGACACCATCGAGTACCGGCAAGGCGCCTTCTTCGTGATGGGCCAGCACTTCGGCCGCATCGGCGCCATGGCCAACGGCAAGGCGCCCTTCGATGCCAAGGCCGCGGCCGACAATGCCGAGATCGTGAACACCCTGGCCAAGCTGCCCTGGGCCGCCTTCGGCGAGGGCACCGACAAGGGCCACAACACCAAGGCCAAGCCCGAGGTCTGGAAGGAACAGGACAAGTTCAAGTCTGCCGCCGCGAAGATGCAGGACGAGACCGGCAAGCTGCTGGTGGCCGCCAAGACCGGCGACCTGGCGCAGCTGAAGACCGCGTTCGGTTCCACCGCGCAGACCTGCAAGGCCTGCCACGACGACTTCCGCGCCAAGTAGGCCGCGGCCCCGCCCGCTGCGCCCATGACCGCGGCGTTGCAGCTGCCTGCCAACCCGGGTGTCGCCGAGTTCGACGCCCTGCAGGAGGACCCCGCGCGCTGGATCGGCGTGATGGCCGCACTGGGCGCGCGCTACACCGCCGCGCCGGCGGTGCCGGCCGGCGAGGGCACGGTGTTGGTGGCCCTGCTGGGCCACGGCTTGGTGCTCAAGCTGTACCCGCCCTTCCTGCGCGACCACTTCGCCTTCGAACGAGCGATGCTGGCGCAGCTGCACGGCCGGCTGGCGCTGCCCACGCCGCGCCTGGTGGACAGCGCCGAGCATGATGGCTGGCCTTACCTGGTGATGACGCAGCTGCCAGGCACGCCGCTCGACCGCGTCTGGCCCATGCTGCCGCCGCCGCAGCGGCAGGCCGTGCTGCAGCAGATCGGCCGCCTCGCGGCGCAGGTGCATGCATTGCCGGCGGGCGAGCTGCCCGCGCTGGCGCCGCGCTGGGCCGACTTCCTGCAGGGCCAACGGCAACGCTGCCACCCGCGCCAGCAGCGCACCGGCCTGCCGGCGCACCTGCTGGCGCAGCTCGACACCTTCCTGCACGGCCCGGTACCCGAAGGCCCCGAGGTGCTGCTGACGGGCGAGTACACGCCCTTCAACCTGCTGCACCGCGGCCAGGCGCTGAGCGGCATGTTCGATTTCGGCGATGGCCTGGTGGGTCCGCGCGAATACGACTGGCTGGGGCCGATGTGCTTCCTCGCCGCCGGGGATGCGTCGCTGCTGGACGCCTTCTTCGACGGCTATCACGGCCGGCCCTTCGACCGCCGCCAGCGCGAGGCGCTGCTGCGCCTGCTGCTGCTGCACCGCTACAGCCACCTGCCGGCGCAGATCGCGCTGGCGGGCTGGCAGGACGCGCCGGACTTCACGGCCCTGGCCGCGCTCGTCTGGCCCTGAGACGCGCCGCCCGCCCTAGTCGGCCAGGCCCAGCACCACGCGCCGCGTGCGGGCCGACTTCTTCTCGATCTTGCTGACGAACACCGCGCCGATCTCGGCGGTGTTGGCCACATGGGTGCCGCCACAGGGCTGCAGGTCGACGCCCTGCACCTCCAGCAGCCGGATGCGGCCATGGCCGCGCGGCGGCTGCACGCTCATGCTGCGCACCAGGCCCGGGTTGGCGTCCAGCTCCTCCTCGGCGATCCAGCGGTGGCGCACCGGATGGGCCGCGGCCACCAGCCGGGCCAGGCCGGCGTTCAGCACGTCCTTGTCCAGCGGCTCGGTCATGTGAAAGTCCAGCCGCGCCGATTCGGCGGTGATGGAGCAGCCATCCACCGGATGCGGCACCAGGGCGCACAGCAGGTGGGTGGCGGTGTGGAAGCGCCGGTGCCGTGCACGGCGCGCCTGGTCGATGCAGGCCTGCACCGCCATGCCGGGCTGCAGCGCGGCCAGCAGCGCCTGCTGGTCGGGCGCGGGCACATGCAGCACGCCGGCTTCGCCCTTGCGGGTGTCGGCGATCCGCAGCACTTGGCCATCGGGCAGCCGCAGCTCGCCGCGGTCGCCGGCCTGGCCGCCGCCCAGCGGATAGAACACGGTGCGGTCCAGCACCACGCCTTCCGCGCCGGCCTGCACGACGCGGGCCTCGCAGTCGGCCAGCTCGGCGTCTTCGCGGAACAGCTCTTCGGTGGACATCGGCATCACACCATGAAGGGCGAGGACAGGATGACCGGCCCCCGCGGACTGAGAAACCGCGCACACAGCACCGGGCCGGCATCCTGCGGCCGCTGGATGCCGGCAGGCTGCAGCACCTCCGCCGCGACGTTCGGCAGGCCGCGCACTGCCAGCGCCTGCAGCTGCAGGCCGCTGTCGGGCACGCTGTCGGTGGGATGCGCGCCGGCCCATTCGATCAGCGTGGGCAGCGCGCCCGCGCAGCGCGGCAGGCCATCGTCGGCCACCACGATGCGCCAGCGCAGCAGGCCGGCCGGCGTGGCCCGTTCGGCCGCCAGCACGCGACCGGTGTCGTGGCCCGCATCGGCCAGCCGCCGGTGCTGCTCCGCTAGCGCGCTGCTGCGCGCCACCCAGTGCAGCAGCTGCGGTCCGCGGGCCAGCGCAGCCTGCACCGGCGGCGTGTCCAGCCCGAACCAGCGCGCCCGGCCAGGCGGCGCGGCCGCCGGGTCGATCGCGATGATCTCCAGGTAGGCCTGCGCAAACGCATCGCCGCCCTGCAGCCGAAGCAGCCGGTTGTGCGTGCCCATCAACGGATGCTGGCCGCCCGGGCCGGGCACGATGCCGAAGGTGGCTTCGCACCAGGCCGCGCCTTCTTCCAGGCTGCGCGCGCCCACCACCAGGTGATCGAGTTCGACGTGCATCGGATGCAGCCTTCGGGCCTACAGGCGCACCTGGCCTTCGATGCAGCCGGCCACCTCGCCGCCCACCCACACGTCGCTGCCGTCATGCTCGAGGAACACACGGCCGGCGCGGCCCATGGCCGTGCCCTGCGCAGCCACGTAGCGCGCCGGTGCCAGGCCGGCGCCGATCAGCCACTGCGCCACGGCTGCGTTCAGGCTGCCGGTCACCGGGTCCTCGTAGTCGCCGTCGCCGATGAAGGCACGCAGCTCGAACTGCGCATCGTGCCCGGCCGCATGCGGCCCCACCACGCCGAGCTTCAGGTCGCCCAGGGCCGCGTAGTCGCACTGCAGCGCCAGCACCTGCCCGGCCGAACCCAGCATCACGCCGGCCCAGCCGGGGCCGTTGTCGCACCACTCGTGGTGGCGGATGGCATCGCGCGGCAGGCCCAGCGCCGCGGTGATGCGGGCCAGCAGGTCGTCCGGCAGCGGGCCGGTACGCCGGCGCGGCGGGGCGGCGAAGGCCAGGCGCTGCACATCGCCTTCCGCCTGGCGGCGCACGCGCACCAGGCCCACCTCGCATTGCTGCACCACATGGTCGCCCCTGGCCTGGCCGCCGGCCTGCAGCCAGGCGTGGCAGCTGCCCAGCGTGGGATGGCCGGCAAACGGCAGCTCGCCGGTGGGGGTGAAGATGCGCACCCGGTAATCGGCCTGCGGGTCGGTGGGCGGCAGCAGGAAGGTGGTCTCCGACAGGTTGGTCCAGCGGGCGAAGGCGGCCATGCGCTCGTCGCTCAGGCCTTCGGCGTCATGCACCACGGCCAGCGGGTTGCCGTACAACGCACGGCCGGTGAACACGTCGAGCTGGGTGAAGCGGCGGGTCTTGTCCTGGCTCATGGCTGCACCTCCTGCGAAGCCTTCAGCACCCGGCCAAGGGCGGCAATGCCCTGCTCGATCAACTCCGGGGCCACGGTGACGAAGCTCAGCCGCAGCGTGTTCATGCGCGGCTCGCTGGCATAGAAGGCGGCGCCGGGCACGTAGGCCACGCCGGCATCCACCGCCCGCGGCAGCAGCGCCAGGGTGTCGAAGCCTTCGGGCAGCGTCACCCAGAAGAACATGCCGCCGGCGGGCAGCTGCCACTGGCAGCCGGCCGGCAGATGGCGCTCCAGCGCGGCACGCATCGCATCGCGCTGGGCCTTATAGCGGGCGCGGATGGTGGGCACGTGCTGGTCGAGGAAGCCGTTCTTGATGACCTCGTGCACCACGCGCTGGTTGAAACCCGGCGTGTGCAGGTCGGCCGCCTGCTTGGCCTGCAGCAGCTTGGGGTACAGCAGGCGCGGCGCCACCATGTAGCCCAGGCGCAGGCCGGGCGCCAGCACCTTGGAGAAGGAGCCCAGGTACAGCACTTCGTCGGGCGCATGCGCGGCCAGCGGGGCGGCGGGCGGCTGGTCGAACCAGAGGTCGCCATAGGGGTTGTCCTCCACCACCGGCAGGCCCAGGCGCAGGCATTCGGCCATCAGCGCGTCGCGGCGGGCCGCGCCCATGCAGCGACCGCTCGGGTTCTGGAAGTTGGGCAGCATGTACAGGAAGCGCGCGCCCTTTGCCGCCTTGAGCGCGGCCGGCAGCGGGCCCTGCTCGTCGCAATCGACGGCCAGGAACTCGGGCTCGTAGGGCGCGAAGGCCTGCAGCGCGCCCAGGTAGGTGGGCGACTCCACCGCCACCGTGCTGCCTGGGTCCAGCAGCACCTTGCCGGCCAGGTCCAGGCCCTGCTGCGAGCCGGTGGTGATCAGCACCTGGTCGGCGTCGCACTTCATGCCCTGCGTGGCCAGCTGCGCGGCCACCCATTCGCGCAGCGGGGCGAAGCCTTCGCTGGCCGCGTACTGCAGGGCTTCCTTGGGGTGGTCGGCCAGCACCCGGGCGGTGGCCTCGCGCATGGCCTGCACCGGAAAGCCCTCGGCCGCGGGCAGGCCGCCGGCCAGCGAGACGATGCCCGGGCGCTCGGTGACCTTTAGGATCTCTCGGATGATCGACGGATTGAGCCGCTCGGCGCGGCGTGCCATGTTCCAGGTCATGAGGGCTTTCGTTCAGGGTGGGACGGTTCTTCCAGCATCCAGCCAACGGCCGCGGCGGCATGCAGCCCGGTGCTGTCGAACAGGGGAAACGGATGCTTCTCGGGGTCGAGCAGCAGCGAGATCTCGGTGCAGCCGAGGATGACGCCCTGCGCACCGCGCGCGGCCAGGCGATCGATCACGCCGAGGAACACCTGCCGCGAGGCATCGCTGACGACACCGCGACACAGCTCATCGTAGATGGTGGCATGCACCTTGGCGCGGTCGGCGGCCGGCGGCACCAGCACCTCCACGCCGCTGCGCTGGCGCAGGCGGTCGATCAGGATGGAGTCGTCCTCCATCGTGAAGCGGGTGCCCAGCAGGCCCACCTGGGTGAGGCCGGCCGCGCGGATGGCGGCGCCGGTCGCATCGGCGATGTGCAGCAGCGGCAGGCCAGCCGCGGCCTCGATGGCATCGGCCACCTTGTGCATGGTGTTGGTGGCCAGCACCAGGCCCTGTGCACCGGCGCGCCACAGGCCCGAGCCCAGTGCGCCCAGGTGCTGCGCCGCGGCGGCCCACTGGCCGTCGGACTGCCACTGCGCCACCGGCGCGAAATCGACGCTGGCGATGCGCAGCGGCGCGCTGTGCAGGCCGCCCAGCCGGCGGGCCACGCCCTGGTTGAGCAGGCGGTAGTAGACGGCGGTGGATTCCCAGCTCATGCCGCCGAGCAGGCCGAGGGTTCTCATCGCGAAGGCTCCGGTGAAGTGGAGGGGGCCACGGGCACGCGCTTGCCCACCAGCACGGTGGCGATCACCGCCAGCGCGAACAGCACGGTGACGCCGTCCAGCCGCTCTCCCAGCAGCGGCACCGCCACCAGCATCGAGGCGAAGGGCTGCACCAGTTGTACCTGGCTCACGCGCAGCGTGCCACCCAGCGCCAGCCCGCGGTACCAGGCGAAGAAGCCCAGCCACATCGACACCAGCGACACATAGGCGAAGCCGCCCCATGCCGCAGGCCGGGCCGCGGCCAGGGCTTCCGGATGGCGCAGGCCGATGGCCAGCGCCCAGGGCAGCGTGAGCGGCAGGCACAGCACCAGCATCCAGCAGATGACGTGCTCGCCGCGCATGCCCTGCGCCGCCAGCCGGGCGCCGCCTACGTAGCCCACCGCGCCGCTGGCCACCGCGGCCAGCAGCAGCCCGTCGGCCGCCTGCAGCCGGCCGCCGCCCTGCACCACCGCAAAGGCCAGCACCAGGCCGCAGCCCAGCAACGCGCACAGCCAGAAGGCCGGCGCCGGCCGCTGGCGCAGCCACAGCGCACCTACCACCGCGGTGGCCAGTGGCAGGAAGCCGTTGATCACCGAGGCGTGGATGGCCTCCACATGGCGCACGGCGAAGCCGCTGAACCACGGGAAGCCGAACACCACCCCGGCCGCGCTGACGGCCAGCAGGCCCCACTGTGCGCCGCGCGGGCGTGGCGCGCCGGTGGCGGCCAGGTACAGCACCGACAGCAGGCCGGCCACCGCTGCGCGACCGATGGCCACGAAATCCGGCGGCAGCTGCGGCTGTGCGGCATCGCCGCCGGCAAGGCGCGTCATCGGGATGCTGAGCGCGAACATCAGCACGCCGGCCAGGCCCAGCCACCAGCCGCGACGGGCCGCCCGGGTGGCCGCGGCGCCGGTGATCGGGGTCGGGCGGGGCAGGATCGGCAGCGCGGTGCTCATGGCGTCTCTCTCACAGGAGGTCGGCTGCCCAGTCTAGGGGCCAGCACCAGCACAGTATCAGTACACTTCGGCACACTGCAGCCTGATCTGTGCTGCTGCCACTGCCAGCACAGCCACAGCGCACCACCTGCCAATGAACGCCGCCACGCCCCTGCCTTCCACCGCCCTCTCCCGCGACGGGGAGGCCACGCTGGCCGCCCAGCTGGCCGCCCGCTATGCCGAGCGCATCGAGCAGCAGCTGCTGGCGCCCGGCGCGCGCCTGCCCTCGGTGCGCGAATGCGCACGCCGCCACACGGTGAGCCCCAGCACCGTGGTGGCCGCCTACGACCAGCTGGCGGCGCAGGGCCTGGTGGAGGCGCGCCCGCAGCGCGGTTTCTTCGTGCGCGGTCCGCAATCGCTGCGGCGGCCGGCACAGAAGCCCCCCGCGGCCACCGGCAGCGCGCCGCGCATCCGCCCCACCGACGCGGCGGCGATGATCCGCGGCATGTTCCACGGCGTGGGCACGCCCGGCCCCGGCATGGGCACGCTGCCGCCGGACTGGCTGGACCTGCCGCTGCTCAACGGTGCCATGCGCCGCGCGATGGCGGACGACGACAGCGCGCTGCGCTATGGCGAGCCGGCCGGCGACCTGCGCTTCCGCACCGCCTTCGTCCAGCGGCTGGCCGACATCGGCATCGCCGCCACCCCCGCGCAGCTGCTCACCACCATGGGCGCCACCCAGGCGCTGGACGTGGTGTCGCGCACCCTCACCCAACCCGGCGATGCGGTGCTGGTGGACGAGCCCGGCTGGCCGATCGAATTCGCGCGCCTCGCCCGCCTCGGCCTGCGGGTGCTGCCGGTGCCGCGCGGCGCGCAGGGCCCCGACCTGGAGGTGATGCGTGCGCTGGCCCAGGCGCACCGGCCGCGCCTGTACATCACGGTCTCGGTGCTGCACAACCCCACCGGCGCCATGCTGTCGCTGGCCGCCGCACACCAGGTGCTGAAGCTGGCCGAGGCCTTCGACTTCACCATCGTGGAGGACGACACCTATGCCTACATGGCCCCGGTGCATGCGCCGCGCCTGTCGGCGCTGGACAACCTGCAGCGCAGCGTCTACCTCACCGGCTTCTCCAAGATCCTCACGCCCAACTGGCGCGTGGGCTGCATCGCCGCCGCGCCGGCGCTGACGGAGCGGCTGATCGACACCCGGCTGCTGGGCATGCTCAGCACGCCCACCGCGCCCGAGCGCGCGCTGGCCGTCACGCTGGAGCAGGGCTCGCTGCGCCGCCATGCGGAGCGGGTGACCGCCCGGCTGGAGGCCGCGCGCATGCGCACGCAGCGGCTGGCGCAGGAAGCGGGCTTCCACTTCGCCGCGCCGCCGCAGGGCCTGTTCGGCTGGGTGGACACGCAGGTCGACACCGAGCGCCTGACAGAAGCCATGCTCGACCGCGGCTGGCTGCTGGCGCCGGGCACGCTGTTCCATGCCACGCCACGGCCCACCACGCTGATGCGGGTGAACTTCGCCACCGCGCAGAACGCGGCGCTGTGGCAAACGCTGGGCGAGGTGCGACGGAGCCTGTAGAGCCTGCGCGGCGAAACGCCGGCCGGACCGGCGGTTGCAGCGCTTAACATGGGCGGGCGTATGCCCCCCTTTTCCGGCGCGGCACCCAACGTGAATTTCGAATCCACCCTGCCCTTTGGCACACCCGACCTCATGCGGGTGAGTGACTTCCAGCGGTACCTCGATGAGCTCGTGCTCACCGAGCGCAGCGAAGGCGTGCCCGGATTCCTGGCCTCTCTCAGCCCGTCGCTGATGATGGACCTGCAGCGGGTGGAACAGAGCGGCCAGCCGGCCGACGTGCTGGTGGTCATCGCCGCCAGCCTGCGCCATGGCCATGCGCTGGCGGTGCACCTGCAAAGCGGCGACAAGGTGCTGCCGTTGACGGTGTTTCCCGCGCAGCAGCTGGCGCACTGCCCGGTGCCGCTGGAGGAACTGCTGGGCGGGCGGCTGTCCGACCTGCGGGTGATGCATGTGGAACCCGCGGTGCTGCGGCCGCCGGGCGATGCGCAGGCCTCGCTGGTGGGCGACACCCACCTGTACCACCCCTTGCCGCAGCTCACCTGGGACATGGCGATGCGCGGCGCGCGCGACGAGCTGCTGCCCGAGATCGCCGGCCAGGCGGCCTACCGCATTTCACCCGGCACCGACCTTCGCAACCTCGGCCTGAGCGGCACGCTGCTGGCGGCGGTGCAGCGGCTGCAGCGACAGTCGATCAACCTGCGCGACCTGGCCGAGTGGCCCGGCTTCGACCGCGTGCGCGCGGCACGGCTGCTCAACGGCCTGTACCTGCAGGCGGGCCTGATCGTCAGCCGCACCCATCCCGCGGCAACAGGCGGTCGATAGGACGGAGCCGCCGCCAGGCGGGTTGCGCGGTCTTCAGCGCTCCATCAGCTTGAAGCTGCCGGTGGCCAGCGCGACCAGGGTGCCTTCGGCGTCGTGCGCCTCGCCGCGGGCGAAGCTGATCGAGCGGCCACGGCGTTCGCAGCGGGCGGTGCACACCACGTCGCCGTGGGCGGCGGCCACGAAGTGGATGCTCAGGTCGATGGTGGCCACGCCGAACTGCACCGGCGCATGCGAGCGCACCGCCGCGGCCAGGCCGCAGTCGAACAGCACCGACAGGGCGCCGCCATGCACGTCGCCGCGGCTGTTGGCATAGGCAGGATTGAAGGGCAGGCGCACACGGGCCTGGTCGTCGCCCACGGCTTCGCCCTGCAGGCCGAAGGTGGTGGCCAGCGGGATGCTCAGGCCGAATAGCGTGTCGGGGGAAAGGAACTGCTCATGCCCCCGATCATGCCGGCTCAGCGCGCGCCCAGCTGCTCCCAGCGCTCCAGGGCCGACAGCAGCTCGTCGTCGATGGCGGCGTAGCGCGCCTGCAGCTCGGCCACCTTCTGGTGGGTTTCGCGGGTGTAAATGTCGGGGTCGGCCAGCTGCTCGCCGAGCTTCTTCTGCTCGGTCTCCAGCGCCTCGATCTTTGCGGGCAGCGCGTCCAGCTCGCGCTGTTCCTTGTAGCTGAGCTTGCGCGTGGCCGCGGCCGGCTTGGCGGCCGCGGTGCCGCCGGCCGCGGGCGATGGCGCTGATGCCGGGGCCGCGGCAGCCGCAGCCGCCACCACGGCGCGCGAGCGGTCGCGCTGCTGCAGCCAGTCCTCGATGCCGCCTTCGTATTCGCGCCACAGGCCGGGCTGGGCGTCGCCCTCCCAGGCGATGGTGCTGGTGACCACGTTGTCGACGAAACGCCGGTCGTGGCTCACCAGGAACACGGTGCCGCTGTAGCTCTGCAGCAGTTCTTCCAGCAGCTCCAGCGTGTCGATGTCGAGGTCGTTGGTGGGCTCGTCCAGCACCAGCACGTTGGCCGGCAGCGCGAACAGCCGGGCCAGCTGCACCCGGTTGCGCTCACCGCCCGAGAGGGTGCGCACAGGGCTGTTGGCGCGCTCGGGCGAGAACAGGAAGTCGGTCAGGTAGCTCTTGACGTGCTTGCGCTGGCCGCCGATCTCCACCCATTCGCTGCCGGGGCTGATGGTGTCCACCAGCGTGGCGTCGAGGTTGAGGCCGGCACGCATCTGGTCGAAGTAGGCCACCTGCAGGTTGCTGCCGCGGCGCACCGTGCCCTGCGTGGGCTCCAGCTCGCCGAGGATGAGCTTGAGCAGCGTGGTCTTGCCACTGCCGTTGGGGCCCACCAGGCCCACCTTGTCGCCACGCAGGATGGTGGCGCTGAAATGGTCGATCAGCGTGCGGTCGCCGAAGCGCTGGCTCACGTCGCGCAGCTCGGCCACGATCTTGCCGCTGGGCGCGCCCGAGTCCACTTCCAGCCGCACCTGGCCCAGCGAATCGCGGCGGCGCGCACGCTGCTCGCGCAGCGCCTGCAGCCGCTGCACCCGGCCCACGCTGCGGGTGCGGCGCGCTTCCACGCCCTTGCGCACCCACACCTCTTCCTGGGCCAGCAGCTTGTCGGCGCGGGCGTTGGCCAGCGCCTCGTCCTCCAGCTCGCGGGCCTTGGTGGCCTCGTAGGCGGTGAAGTGGCCGGGGTAGCTGCGCAGCGTGCCGCGGTCCAGCTCCACGATGCGGGTGGCCACGGCGTCGATGAAGGCGCGGTCGTGCGAGATGAGCAGCAGCGCGCCCGTCCACTCGTTGAGCAGCGTCTGCAGCCAGACGATGGCGTCCAGGTCCAGGTGGTTGGTGGGCTCGTCCAGCAGCAGCACGTCGGGGTGGGCGGCCAGGGCCTGCGCCAGCGCCACGCGCTTCTTGGTGCCGCCGGACAGCGCATCCACCACGGCCGTGGGGTCCAGGTGCAGGCGCTGCAGCGTCTCATCCACCCGGCGTTCCCAGTTCCAGCCGTCGAGTGCCTCGATGCGGGTCTGGATGGCGTCCAGGTCGTCGCCGGGCTCATGCGCTTCGTAGCGCGCGCGCAGGGCCTTGGCCTCGGCCACGCCTTCGCTCACCACGTCGAACACGGTGGCGCCGGCCGGGAAGTCGGGCTCCTGCGGCACATAGAAGCGGCGCACGTTCTGCTGCGCCTGCAGCAGGCCGTCGTCCAGCTTCTCGGTGCCGGCCAGCACCTTCAGCAGCGAGGACTTGCCGGCGCCGTTGCGGCCGATGAGGGCCACGCGCTCGCCGGCTTCGAGCGAGAAGCCCGCGCCATCGAGCAGCGGGACGTGGCCGAACGCGAGGTGGGCATTGGAGAGGGACAGCAGGGCCATGGGATGCAAGCAGCGTTCAGGCGCGGTGCAGCGGTACGCCGCACGCAACGGGGGAGCATACCTGCCGGCCCCTGCCTCAGCGGGCGGAGGGCGGTAGGCGGTGCGAATACTCGTCGGGCGGCACCGGCCGCAGCGCGCCGCGGGCGCGGATGAAGTCGACGAAGGTCTGGGTGTAGTACAGGCCCGTGTCCACCCAGCGCGTGGGGTCGGCATGCACCCGGCCCAGCGTGGCATAGCCGTCCTTGCCGCCGGCGATGTAGTCGTTGGTCATCACCACGTAGCGGCCTTCGGGCTGCAGCGGCAGCCAGCGTCCGGTGGCCCGGTCGCGCACTTCCAGCGCGGTGAAGCGGCGGCCGCGCGGCTGGTTCAGGTCGAGCGACCAGCGCAGCCCGGCGGCGTAGGGATGCGAGCCGTCGGAGCCGCGAACGCCGTTGACCGGGTCGCGGTGGAAGGACACCGCGTCTTCCAGCAGGGCAGCCACTTCCGCGCCGGTGAGTTCCATCTCCACCAGCGTGTTGGCGAAAGGCAGCACGCGGTAGGCGGTGTCGTAGCTGAGCGTGCCCGGCGCAATGGACGTGCGCACACCACCGGCGTTCTGCAGCGCGAAGTGCGCGCGGCGCGACGCCTGCAGGAAGGCCTGGGCCACCACCTGGGCGGTGTCGCTGCCCTGCGGCCCGCAGCCCGAACCGGGCGTGCCGCCCGGCACCCGCTCGTGGCACAGGCCGGCCGGCGCCTCGCCAAGCCGCTCGCGCAGGCGTTCCCCCCAGCTGCCGGACGTAGCCGGCCACCACGGCCTCGGCGGCTGGGTCGGGCGGCAACACCTGCCATTCGGGTGAGCGGGCCAGGATGTCGCGCACCGCGCGGGCCTCGGGCGCCGGCAGGGCGGCCCAGCGGCCGGCCGCGTCTTGCCGCTGCACGGTCTCGCCGATCGGCAGCACCAGGCGGCCACCGCAGGCGGTGACGCGGCCCGTGGCGTCGAAGGTGACGTCCAGCGCGCCGACCGCCTTGGCGTATTCCCACGCCTGCACCACGCACACCGGCGCGCCGTCGGCGTTGGTGGCCTGGAGCGGATAGGGACCGGCGGGCTTCAGGCCGGACTCGGCCAGGCCCGGTGAGGCCAGCAGCGTGTGCGAGTCGCCGCCCACCACCACGTCGACCTCCGGCAGCCGGCGCACCAGCGCCAGGTCGTTCTGCAGGCCGAGGTGCGTTGCCAGCACGATGTGGCGCACACCCTGCGCACGCAGCGCCGCCACGGCCTCGGCCGCGGCGTCCACTTCCTCCAGGAAGACGGTGCTGGGCAGCGGCTGCGACGAAGCGAGCGTCTTGCCCTTGATCGTCAGCCCGACGATGCCCACGCGCACGCCGCCAACGGAGCGCACCACGTATGGCTGCAGCAAGGCCGGCCCGCCCCCGGGCGCCAGCGGGGTGCCGGCTGCCGGCCGCACGTTGGCCGACAGCACCGCCGTGCCGCAGCGGCCGTCGGCGCGCAGGGCGTCGAGGAAGCGGCGCAGCGCCGCATCGCCTTCGTCGAACTCATGGTTGCCGAGCGTGAACGTGTCGAAGCAGCCGAGGTTCATCACCTGCGCATCGGCCGCGCCGCCGAACACCGTATGGAACAGCGTGCCGGTGAGCGCGTCGCCGGCATGGATCTTCAGCAGCGGCCGGCCGTCGTCCAGCTGCCGCATTGCGGACACCACGCGCGGCATGCCGCCGAGTTCCACCCGCGTGAGCAGGCCCTCCACCGTGAGGTCGAAGCCGCGCTGCGGCTCGAGGTTCGCATGGTGGTCGTTGATGTGGACGATGCGCAGCTTGAATGGCTCGGCAGGGGGCAACGTCGCGCATCCCGCGAGCAGCGTGAACAGGGCGGCGACGACAGGCCGGGCCAGGCGGCGCAACAGGGGGCTGGGAAGAAGGTCGGTCACGGTCGGGCACCAAGCAGTGGGTCCGGCGGCGCAGCAAGATTGATGCAAGCCGCAAGCATCAGCGCCTCGGTGTCATTTCCATCATTGATGGAACGCTTCTTGCGCAGTTGAAGGCTCGCGGCAGTTCTCCTCCCCACCCTTCTCCTCCTGTCCACGATGCGCTTCGAGCAACGAATCCTCCGGTTCCTGGCCGGCATGCTGACCTGCGCGGCCGCCCTGCCGGTCGTCGCCCAACAGATGACGATTTCCGGCCGCATCGACCTGGCGCTGCGCCAGGTCGACAACGGCCCCGACACCACCCGCCTGATGCAGCGCGAGGGCGCGCGCAGCAGCAAGCTGTCGGTCCAAGGCAGCGACGACCTGGGCAACGGCTGGAAGGCGGGCTTCGTGCTGGAGAGCCAGCTCCGTGCCGACACCGGCACTTCCGCCTCCACCTTCTGGGAGCGGCAGAGCATCGTGCGCCTGTGGGGCCCGGTCGGCGAGCTGCGCCTGGGCCGCGACTTCGCGCTGCAGAACTCGATCGGCGGCGACTTCGACGCACTCAACGGCAAGGGCGTGGGTAACGTGATGAACCTGGCCACCCCGTTCAACTTCTCCAATGCCGCCACCTACACCCGCGTGAACAACGCGGTGTCGTACATCACGCCGGCCTGGCAGGGCCTGCATGCGCAGCTCCAGGCCGCACCCTCCGAAGGCAGCAGCGGCCACCGGCATGTGGCAGCGGGCCTGTTCTACCGGCAACCTGCCACCGAGGCGCGCCTGACCTGGGGTCGCACGACGGTGGACCGGGTGGCGCGGGTCGATCCGCTGTCCGGTGCCAGCCGCAAGGTGGCGGCGAAGGGCCACTTCGACTATGGCGCGCTGGGCCTGTCGCACGACTTCGGGCCGGTGCGGCTGCTCGGCTCGGTGATGTACTGGCGCAGCGCGCAGGAGGTCTCCAGCGGGCAGCACCGCACGCAGCGCAACCTGAACCTGGGCGCGATGGTGCCGGTGGGTCCGGCCGGCAGCCTCAACGTCGCGTGGACGGCGGCCGACCGCTCGGGGATGGGCAGCGACGACCAGGGCGCCCGGCAGCTGGGCCTGCAGTACGTGCACAAGCTCTCCAGGCACACGCTGCTGTACGGCAGCGTTGCGCGGCTGACGCAATCGGCATTGGCGGCGGCGGACACCGCCCCGGACGGCGCCCGCTACAACATCGACGGCACCACCGTCCTCAGCCGCCGCGGTGGCGGCTTCGACCTGGGCGTGGTGCACGCCTTTTGAGCGCGCCCGCGGCGCTTCAGAGCGCCATGGTGTGCTCGCCGCCCAGCGCTTCCAGCAGGTCGGGGATCAGCTGGCGCAGTTCGCCGGTGGCGATGGCGGCGTCGGCCTCGAAGGCCTCGTCCTTCTCGGCCTTGGGCAGGCCTTCGAACACGCCGTCCAGGAAGGCGATCTTGCGGATCTGGCCGGTATCGCTCAGCACGAAAGACACGCGGCCCTGCCAGGTGAGCGCCAGCCGCGTCGGCAGCTTGCCGCCGGCGATGTGCTGGCGCACCTCGTCGATGTCCAGCGCGTGGCGGGCATAGCGCACCACCGACTTCATCTCGTCGGGCGACTTCAGCTCGCATTCGCGGTCGATGCTGAAGCTGGCCGGCGGCTCGGTGCCGGCCAGCCAGGCCGACATCACCGCGGCGGGCGTCTCGGCGGTCTGCAGCAGCGTCACGCCCAGGCCTTCGGCGGCCTTGACCAGCTGCGTCACCACCTCGTCGGCGCGGTTGGCGCTGCCGCTGTCCACGGCCATCAGCCGCTGCTCGGGGTCGATCCACACCTGCACCGCGGCCCGCTTGGCGAAGGCCTGCGGCAGCAGCTCATGCAGCGCGTCCTCCTTCAGCTCCTTCATCTGCTTCTTGCCGGGCTTGCGGCCGGTCTGCTGCTCGATCTGCGCGGCCATGTCCTCGGCGCGGCGGCGCACCACCGCGCCCGGCACGGCCTTCTGCTCCACCTGCAGCTTGAGCAGCCAGTGGCCGTCCACCACCTCCAGCAGCGGCGCATGGGCCACGCCGCGCGGCTCCACCCAGCCGGCCGACATCGGTTGCGTGGGCGTGCAGGGCACGAAACGCATCTTGTCCAGCGCCGCTTCCAGCTGCACGGGGTCGGCCGCCCATTCGGGCGCGATGCGATAGACGATCAGGTTCTTGAACACGTGGGAAAGGGCAAGGCGAAAAACCGCGGATTGTCCGCTGGCCGCACTCCGCGGCCAGCGCGGTGCAATGGCATCAATATTGCTGATTTGCGCATCCCCGCCGAACACCGCCGACCCTTCACCACCACCGCCCGGAGACCTTCTTGCGCCGCCTTCCCACCCTGCTTCTCGCGCTGCTGGCCAGCGCCTTCACCGCCCCGGCCCAGGCCGCTGCCCCGGCCCGCTGCCTGACCGAATGCACGCCGCGCATCGGCATCGTCTCGGCCTTCGGTGCGGAGGCCGACATCCTGGTGGCCCAGACCACCGGCAAGCGCACGCACACCATCAACGGCAACCGCTTCACCACCGGCACGCTGCGCGGCAACCGCGTCGTCATCGTGCTCAGCGGCGTGAGCATGATCAATTCGACGATGGTCACGCAGCTGATGCTCGACCACTTCCGGGTGCAGCGGCTGATCATGAGCGGCATCGCCGGCGGCGTGAACCCGGCCCACCATGTGGGGGACGTGACGGTGCCCGACCGCTGGGTGATGCCGATGGAAGTGTTCTGGAATGCGAACGACCAGGTGCCCGCCGCCTGCGGTGCACCGGGCGACGTGTCCTGCCTCGGCCTGTCGCTGGCGAAGAAGCCCGATGGCCAGCCGATGCCCGCCTACCAGGGCTGGTTCCTGCGCGAGAACTTCGTGATGAACGCCATCAGCGCGCCCAAGGGCGAGTTCCGATTCGACTATCCCGTCGACCCCGACATGCTGGCCGTGGCGCAGTCCCTGAAGCCCTCGCTGCAGCGCTGCGGCCCCAAGGCCGCCGCCGGCGGCACCGTGGACGAGAAGCAGTGCGTGCGCCAGCAGCCCAAGCTGGTGGTGGGCGGCACCGGCGTTTCGGGCACCGCCTTCCTGGCCAATGCGTCCTACCGCCGCTACCTGTTCGACAACCTGAACGCCCAGGTGGTCGAGATGGAGACGGCCGCGCTGGCCCACGTGGCCTATGCCAACCGCGTGCCCTACATCGCCATGCGCAGCGTGAGCGACCTGGCGGGCGCGGAGGAATTCAATGCCGACGTGGCTGCGCTGTTCTCCAGCGGCCTGGCCGAAGCCAATGAAGCCGCCGTCACCCTGTCCTTCCTCGAAGCCTGGGCGGCCCGCCGCAAGGCCGCCCGCTGACCGCACCGCACCTGCCCATGAAGACACTGCCCAAGCTCACCCTCCTGGCCGCGGCCCTCACGCTGGCCACGCCGCTGCTGGCCCAGACCGCGGCGGCACCGCGGCCGATCAAGGCCGTGGTCATCACCATGTTCGCACCCGAGGCCGAAGGCTGGGTGAAGCCGTTCAAGCTGGACGAGCGCATCCCGGTGCCGGGCCTGTTTCCCGACTACCCGGCCATCCAGTGCAACACCGACGACGTGTGCCTGCTGACCACCGGCATGGGCCATGCCAATGCCGCGGCCTCCACGCTGGCGCTGACGCTGGACCCGCGCTTTGACTTCACCCGCACCTGGTTCCTCATCGCCGGCATTGCCGGCATCGACCCGCAGCAGGGCACGCTGGGCACCGCGGCCTGGGCGCGCTGGCTGATCGACTTCGGCATCGCGCACGAGATCGATGCACGCGAGATGCCCAGGGCTGGTCCACCGGCTACTACGGCCTGCTCACCAAGGGCCCCGGCGAGAAGCCCAAGTTCGAGTACCGCACCGAGGCTGCCCGGCTGGACGAAGCCCTGCTGCAGAAGGCCCTGGCCTTGACCCGCGGCCTGCCGCTGGCCGACAGCCCCGAGGCCGCGGCCTACCGCGCCAAGTACAAGGAGCCTGCCGCGCGGGCCAAGCCGCAGGTGACGCAGTGCGACACGCTGGGCGGCGACACCTGGTGGCACGGCCACCGGCTGGGCACGCACGCACGCGACTGGAGCAAGCTGCTCAGCGACGGCCAGGCCACCTACTGCACCACGCAACAGGAGGACAACGCCACCTACAACGCGCTGGAGCGTGCGGCCGCCGCAGGCAAGGTGGACCTCAAGCGGCTGGCGGTGCTGCGCGCCGGCTCCAACTTCGACCGCCCGCACCCGGGGCAGACGGCGCATGCCTCGCTCACCGCGTCCCATTCGGGCCAGACCGGCGGCTTCATGCCCGCGCTGCAGAACCTGCAGACGGTGGGCGGCACGCTGGTGCGCGACATCGTGGCGAACTGGCCGCAGTGGCGCGAGGGCGTGCCCAAGCCTTGAGCGGTGCACAGGGTGCTGCCGCACCCTGTTTTGAGGCACGCCGACAGGCATGGGCCTTGCGGTTCCCACGGGCAAACCATCCCTGGAGGAACCCTTGCCCACTGCCCGCCGTATCGCCAGCCGCCGCACCGGCTTCCAGTTCGCCCCCCTGTCCGCCGCGCTGCTGCTGGCCTTGCCGGCGCTGGCGCAGGAGGCCCCCAAGCTGGAATCGGTGACCGTCACCGCCGAGCGCCGGGCCGAGAACATCAAGGACGTGCCCAGCTCGGTATCCACGATCTCGGGCGAGGTGCTGGACGTGCTCAATTCCAGCGGCCAGGACGTGCGTGTGCTGTCGGGCCGCGTGCCCAGCCTGAACATCGAGTCGTCCTTCGGCCGGGCCTTTCCGCGCTTCTACATCCGCGGCTACGGCAACACCGACTTTCGGCTGAATGCCTCGCAGCCGGTCTCGCTCATCTACGACGACGTGGTGCAGGAGAACCCGATCCTGAAGGGCTTCCCCGCCTTCGACCTGGAACGCATCGAGGTGCTGGCCGGGCCGCAGGGCACGCTGTTCGGCCGCAACACGCCGGCCGGCGTGGTGAAGTTCAATTCGGTGCGTCCTTCGCAGAAGCAGGAGGGCTACTTCAGCGGCAGTGTGGGCAGCGACAGCGCGGTGAACCTGGAAGGTGCGTTCAACCTGCCGCTGACCGGCGCCTGGTCGGCGCGGGTGTCGGCCCTGGCGCAGCGCCGCGACGACTGGGTGAGCAACACCCAGTCCACCGGCACGCAGGACCTCGAGGGCTACCGCGACCGTGCGGTGCGGCTGCAGGCGCTGTATGAGCCCAGCAAGGACTTCAGCGCGCTGTTCAACGTGCACAACCGCGACCTCTCGGGCAGCGCGCGGCTGTTCCGCGCCAACATCATCCGGCCCGGCAGCAACGGCCTGGTCGATGGCTTCGACCCGGACAAGGTGAGCATCGACGGCATCAACGAGCAGACCCTGTCCAACACCGGCGGCAGCGTGCGGCTGAAGTTCGGCCTGCCGGGCATGGCGCTGTACTCCATCACCGGCTACGAGACGCTGAGCAGCTTCAGCCGCGGCGACGTGGACGGTGGCTTCGGCGCCGGTCCGGCGGCCGAGCCGGCGCCGATCCCCTTCCCGTCCGAGACGGCCGACGCGCTGCGCGACCACCGGCAGGTGTCGCAGGAGTTCCGGCTGGAATCGGCCACCGACGCGCCGCTGCAATGGCAGACCGGCCTGTACTTCTTCAACGAGAAGTACCGCATGCTGAGCTCGGGCTACGACTCCACCGCCGCCGGCAACCCCAAGATCAGCCAGACCGAGACCACGCAGGAAAACAAGGCCTGGGCGGCCTTCGGCTCCCTGAGCTACGCGGTGAGCCCGCGGCTGAAGCTGCGCGGCGGCCTGCGCTACACCCATGACAAGAAGGAGTTGGGCACCGCGCCGGATGCGTCGCTGAACACCGCCAACGGCCTGGCGATGGACACCAGCGACTCCAAGACCAACTGGGACGCCAGCGCCACCTATGCCCTCACGCCCGACGTGAACGTGTATGCCCGCGTGGCCACCGGGTTCCGCGGCGCCAGCATCCAGCCGGCCTCGGCCTTCGCGCCGATGTCCTCGGCCGCGCCGGAGACCAACACCTCATACGAAGCCGGGGTCAAGGCCGACCTGTTCGACCGCCGCGCGCGCCTGTCGGCCAGCGTGTTCCGCTACACGGTGAAGGACCAGCAGCTCACCGCGGTGGGCGGCACCGACAACGCCAACATCCTGGTGAGTGCCAAGAAGTCGCAGGGCCAGGGCGTGGAGATGAACCTCACCGCCTACCTCACCGACAACCTGCTGCTGGGCCTGTCGGGCAGCTACAACCACACCAAGATCAAGGACGGCAACCTGCAGGTGTTCGGCTGCGGCGGCGGCTGCACCGTCACCGACCCGGCGGGCACCGTGGCCGGCTCGTACAACATCGACGGCAACCCGCTGCCCAACGCGCCCAAGTGGATCGGCAACATCAACCTGCGCTACAGCGTGCCTACCGCCACCGGCGAGTGGTATGTGTTCACCGACTGGTCGTACCGCAGCAAGGTCAACTTCTTCCTGTACGAATCGAAGGAGTTCACCGGCAAGTCGCTGCTGGAAGGCGGCGTGCGCCTGGGCTACATCTGGGGCAACGGCAAGTACGAAGCCGCGGTGTTCGGCCGCAACATCACCGACAAGGTGGTGGCCACGGGCGCGATCGACTTCAACAACCTCACCGGCTTCATCAACGAGCCGCGCACCTGGGGTGCGTCGTTCAAGGCGACGTTCTAGGCCGTGTCGTGAGCACCGCCAGGGCCGGGCTGCGCCCATCGCACCCGGCCCTGGGTCAGGTCTTCGATGCGCTGCCGAAGCGCCTGCACGGCCGGCTCGGTGACGGTGAAGGCCAGCGTCACCTCCATGCCGGGGGACACCTCGCCCAGCGTGGCCTGGGCCGCTTCCAGCTCGCGCCGCAGCGCGCCTTCCATCGCATAAGGCACGGTGCATTGCAGGGCGGCCAGGCGCTCCAGCCGCACACGCTGGGCCGACAGCAGCGCCTGCGCCACCGCATCGGTATAGGCGCGCACGAGCCCGCCGGCGCCGAGCTTCACGCCGCCGAAGTAGCGCACCACGGTGGCCAGCACGCCTTCCAGCTCCTGGTGGCGCAACACCTCCAGCATCGGGCGGCCGGCGGTGCCGCCGGGCTCGCCGTCGTCGTTGGCCGCCGAGTCGCCGCCGGCCAGCAGCGCCCAGCACACATGGGCGGCGGCGGGATGCATCGCGCGCAGTTCAGCCACCCGCTGCAGGGCGCCGGGCCGGTCGCGCATCGGCTCCACGCAGCCGATGAAGCGGCTCTTCTTGATGACCAGCTCGCTTGAAACCGGTGCAGCCAGCGTGAAGGCCACGGCCTTCAGGCGGGGGCGTTGAGCACCGCCGCGTGATGGGCCAGGTGATCGGCGATGAAGCTGCTGATGAAGTAGTAGCCGTGGTCGTAGCCCGCATGCCGGCGCAGCGTCAGCGGCTGGCCGGCGGCCTGGCAGGCGGCCTCGAAGGCCTCGGGGTACAACTGCTCCGCCAGGAATTTGTCGGCCAGGCCCTGGTCGATCAGGATGCCCTGCGGGAACGCGGCCACCGTGCGCTGGGACATCAACACGCTGGCGTCATGCGCCTGCCAGGTGCTGCGGTCAGCGCCCAGGTAGCCGGTGAAGGCCTTGTGGCCCCAGGGGCAGCGCGTGGGCGCGGCGATGGGCGCAAAGGCCGACACCGACTTGAAGCGCCCCGGATGGCGCAGCGCCAGCGTCAGCGCCCCGTGCCCGCCCATCGAGTGGCCGAACAGGCCGGCACGCTGCGCATCGAGCCCGAACGCGGCCGCAGTCTCGGGCAGCAGCTCCTGCATCAGGTAGCTTTCCATGCGCCAGTGGGCGGACCACGGCGCCTCGGTCGCATCGAGGTAGAAGCCGGCGCCGACGCCGAAGTCCCAGGCGTCGGACTCGCCCGGCACGTTGGCGCCCCGCGGGCTGGTGTCGGGCATCAGCAGCGCGATGCCGTGCTGCGCCGCGAAGCGCTGGGCGCCGGCCTTGATGGCGAAGGTTTCTTCGTTGCAGGTGAGGCCGGCGAGATACGTCAACACCGGCACCGTACCCTGCGCGGCCTGCGGCGGCAGGTACAGGCCGAAGCGCATCGGCAGGCCGATCTCGCCCGAATCGTGCCTGTAGAAGCGCTGTTCACCGCCGAAGCAGCCATGCGCGCTGAGCAGTTCGAAGGCCATGCGCTGCTCCCGTTCAGTAGACGACCACCGAGCGAATGGACTCGCCGCGCTTCATCAGGTCGAAGCCTTCGTTGATCTGGTCCAGCTTCAGCGTGTGGGTGATCAGGTCGTCGATGTTGATCTTGCCTTCCATGTACCAGTCGACGATCTTCGGCACGTCGGTGCGGCCGCGGGCGCCGCCGAAGGCGCTGCCCTTCCACACCCGGCCGGTGACCAGCTGGAACGGCCGCGTGCTGATCTCCTGCCCCGCCGCGGCCACGCCGATGATCACGCTCTGGCCCCAGCCGCGGTGGCAGCACTCCAGCGCCTGGCGCATGGTGGTGGTGTTGCCGATGCACTCGAAGCTGTAGTCGGCGCCGCCGTCGGTCAGCTGCACGATCGCGTCCACCACGTTGGGCACGTCCTTCGGGTTGACGAAGTGCGTCATGCCGAACTGGCGCGCCATGGCCTCGCGCTCGGGGTTCAGGTCGACGCCGATGATCTTGTCGGCGCCCACCATCCTGGCGCCCTGGATCACGTTCAGGCCGATGCCGCCCAGGCCGAACACCACCACGCTGGCGCCGGCCTCCACCTTGGCCGTCCACAGCACCGCGCCGATGCCGGTGGTAACGCCGCAGCCGATGTAGCAGACCTTGTCGAACGGCGCGTCCTCGCGGATCTTGGCCAGTGCGATGGCCGGGGCCACGATGTGGTTGGCGAAGGTGCTGGTGCCCATGTAGTGGAACAGCGGCTTGCCGTCGATCGAGAAGCGCGAGGTGCCGTCCGGCATCAGGCCCTTGCCTTGCGTGCCGCGGATGGCGGTGCACAGGTTGGTCTTGCGCGACAGGCAGCTCTTGCACTGCCGGCACTCCGGCGTGTAGAGCGGGATCACGTGGTCGCCGGGCTTGAGCGAGGTGACGCCCGGGCCCACGTCCACCACCACGCCCGCGCCTTCATGGCCGAGGATGGCCGGGAAGATGCCTTCGGGGTCGGCGCCCGACAGCGTGTAGTAGTCGGTGTGGCAGATGCCGGTGGCCTTGATCTCCACCAGCACCTCGCCTTCGCGCGGGCCGTCCAGCGTCACTTCTTCGATGGTGAGCGGGGCTCCGGCCTTCCAGGCAACGGCGGCTTTGGTCTTCATCGGTGGGTCTCCTGCTTCTGCAAACGGAACCGGCCGCTGAAGACGGCCGGCAGGGGTGGGGTGGGCGGCGGGTGCCGCGTCAGGTGCGGGGCGCGGCCACCGCGGCTTCCAGCGCATCGACGAAGCGGGCCGCCACGTCGAAGCCGGTCTGCTGGGTGATCTCCTGGAAGCCGGTGGGGCTGGTGACGTTGATCTCGGTGACGCAGTCGCCGATCACGTCCAGGCCGACGAACAGCAGGCCGCGCGCGGCCAGCACCGGGCCGATGGCCTCGGCGATCTCGCGGTCGCGCGCCGACAGCGGCTGGGCCACGCCCTTGCCGCCCACGGCCATGTTGCCGCGGATCTCGCTGCCCTGCGGAATGCGCGCCAGTGCATGCGGGATGGGCTGGCCGTCGATCAGGATGATGCGCTTGTCGCCCTGCACGATCTCGGGCAGGTACTTCTGCACCATCACCGTGGTGTGGCCGTGCTGGTTCAGCGTCTCGATGATGGAGCCGAGGTTCAGGCCGTCGGCACCCACGCGGAAGATGCCCATGCCGCCCATGCCGTCCAGCGGCTTCAGGATGATGTCCTGGTGCTCCGCATGGAAGTCGCGGATGGCCTGCGCATCACGCGTGACCAGCGTGGGGCCGATCACGTCGGGAAACTCCAGGATGGCCAGCTTCTCGGGATGGTCGCGCAGCGCCCGCGGGCTGTTGAGCACCCGCGCGCCCTCGCGCTCGGCCTGCTCCAGCAGGTGGGTGGCGTAGAAGTACTCGCTGTCGAAGGGCGGGTCCTTGCGCATCAGCACCGCATCCACCGCAGCCAGTTCCACGGTGGCCTGCTCGGCCACCTGGAACCAGGCATAGGCATCGCCGGTGAGCGTGATGCGGCGAGCACCGCGGGCCACCACCCTGGCACCGCGCTGCCAGGCCAGGCCGCGCTGCTCGCAGGCCCAGATCGCATGGCCGCGGCGGGCGGCCTCGCGCATCATCGCGAAGGTGGTGTCCTTGGCGGTCTTGAAGACCTCCAGCGGGTCGGCAACGAACAGCAGATCCATGGGGCGCAGACGGGTCAGCGGGCGGGGCGCCAGTGTTGCACAGCCAGCGCCAGGCCGCCGGCCACCACGCCCCAGAAGGCCGATGCCACGCCGAACAGGCTGAGCCCGCTGGCCGTCACCAGGAAGGTGATGAGCGCGGCCTCGCGGCTGGCGTCGTCCTTCATCGCCACCGACAGCCCGCTGCCAATGGTGCCCAGCAGCGCGAAGCCGGCCACGGCCAGCACCAGTTCCTTCGGGAAGGCGGCGATCAGGCCCACCACCGCGCCGCCCAGCAGGCCGATGGCGATGTAGAAGCCCCCGGCCGCCACCGCGGCCATGTAGCGCCGGCGCGGGTCCTCATGCGCCTCGCGCCCCATGCAGATGGCCGCGGTGATGGCCGCCAGGTTGAAGGCGAAGCCGCCGAACGGTGCCAGCAGCAGGCTGGCCAGGCCGGTGACGGCGATCACCGGCGACACCGGCGTGTCGTAGCCCGCGGCCCGCTGCGCCGCCACGCCGGGCAGGTTCTGCGAGGCCATGGTCACCACGAACAGCGGCAGCGCGATGCCCACCAGCCCGCCAAGGCTGAACGCCGGCGCGGTGAACACCGGCATCGCCGGCGCCCAGGAGATGCCCTCCAGGTGCAGCAGCCCGCGCCAGGCCGCCACCGCGATGCCCACCGCCAGCACGCCGGGCACCGCATAGCGCGGCCAGCCGCGGCGGCCGGCCAGGTAGGCCAGCAGCATGCACAGCACCAGCGTGAACTCGGTGCGCAGCGACAGGAAGGCATCGAATGCAAAGCGCGCCAGCACCCCGGCCAGCAGCGCCGCGGCCAGCGCCTGCGGAATGCGGTCCATCGCCCGGCGGAAGGCGCCGGTGGCACCGGCCAGCGCGATGAGCAGCCCGCACAGCATGAAGGCACCCACCGCTTCGCCCATCGAGCGGCCCGCGCCAGCGGTGACCAGCAGCGCCGCGCCCGGCGTGGACCAGGCGGTGAGCACCGGCTGCCGGTACCACAGCGACAGGCCGGCGCTGGTCAGGCCCATGCCCAGGCCCAGCGCCCACATCCACGACGTGAGCTGCGCCGGCGTGGCGCCCAGGCTGGCGGCCGCCTGGAACACGATCACCACCGAGCTGGTGAAGCCCACCAGCACCGCCACGAAGCCGGCGACCGTCGCGCTCAGCGACGCGTCACGCAGAAAGCGCATGCTCAAATTTCGACCTTGGAGCCAAGCTCCACGATGCGGTTGGCCGGCAGGTGCAGGAAGTCGGCCGCGGCCGCGGCATTGCGGTGCATGTTGGCGAACAGCTTCTCGCGCCACATCGCCATGCCCTGGCCGATGCTGGGCACCACGATGTCGCGGCTGAGGAAGTAGCTGGTCTCCATCTCGTCCAGCGGCACCCCGCGGCCGGCCAGCAGCTTCAGCGCCTCGGGCACGTCGGGGTCGTTCTTGAAGCCGAAGTGCAGCAGCACCGACCAGCAGTCGTGGCCCAGCGGCGTCATCTCCAGCCGGCGGCCGAAGCCGATCCACGGCACCTCGTGGTTCTGCACCGACACGAACAGGTTGTACTCGTGCAGCACCTTGTTGTGCTTGAGGTTGTGCATCAGCGCATTGGGCACGATGGTGGGGTCGGCCGCCAGGAACACGGCCGTGCCCTGCACCCGCGTGGGCGGGCTGATGAACACCGACTCGAGGAAGCTCTTGAGGTCGATGGCGTCGTCGCGCAGGCGCTCCGCCACCAGCTGGCGGCCGCGCATCCAGGTCGTCATCAGCGTGAACATGCCCAGGCCGATGACGATCGGGAACCAGCCGCCGGAGAAGAATTTCAGCAGGTTGGACGCGAAGAAGGTGACGTCGATGATGAAGAAGAAGCCGGTGGCCAGCAGGCACAGCGGCAGCGAGTACTTCCAGCCGTAGCGGATGACGTAGAAGGTCATCACGGTGGTGATGGTCATGTCCAGCGTGACCGCGATGCCGTAGGCATGCGCCAGGTTGGACGAGCTGCCGAACAGACCCACCGCCAGCACGATGAGCGCGTACAGCCCCCAGTTGACGAAGGGCACGTAGATCTGCCCCGTGTCGCGCACCGAGGTGTGCTTGATGTACATGCGCGGCAGCAGGCCCATCTGGATGGCCTGCCGCGTGACCGAGAAGGCCGCGGTGATCAGCGCCTGCGAGGCGATGATGGTGGCGCAGGTGGCCAGGCCCACCAGCGGCAGCGCCGCCCACTGCGGCGCCAGCAGGTAGAAGGGGCTGGCCGCCGCCTCGGGCTGCTCCAGCAGCAGCGCGCCCTGGCCGAAGTAGTTCACCACCAGCGCCGGCATCACGAAGCTGTACCAGGCGATGCGGATCGGCTGCTTGCCGAAGTGGCCGAGGTCGGCATACAGCGCCTCGCCGCCGGTGATGCACAGCACCACGGCCCCCAGCGCGATGAAGGCGGTGGTCGGATGCTCGGCGATGAAGCCCATCGCGAACACCGGATTGAGCGCCAGCAGCACATGCGGGTTGCGCAGGATGTGCGGCAGCCCCAGCGCCACCAGCACGATGAACCACACCAGCATCACCGGCCCGAAGAAGCGACCGATGCCGCGCGTGCCGAAGCGCTGCACCGCGAACAGCACGGTGATGAGCAGCAGCGTGACCGGCACCACCACGCCGTGCAGCGCCGGCGCGGCCACCTCCAGGCCCTCCACCGCCGACAGCACCGAGATGGCCGGCGTGATGACGCCGTCGCCGTAGAAGATCGCGGTGCCGAACATGCCCACCAGCAGCAGCGTCTGCCGCAGCGCGGGCCGTTCCTTCACCGCGGTGGTGGCCAGCGCCAGCATGGCGATCAGGCCGCCCTCGCCGTTGTTGTCCGCGCGCAGGATCAGCAGCACGTACTTCAGCGAGACGACGATGGTCATCGTCCAGAAGATCATCGACAGCACGCCCAGCACGTTGTCGTGCGTGACGGGCACGCGCCCTTCGGCGAACACTTCCTTCAGGGCATACAGCGGGCTGGTGCCGATGTCGCCGTAGACGATGCCCAGGGCGGCGAGCGTCAAGGCGGCCAGGGCGGCCGGGGAGCGGTTGGCGTTGTGAGAACCCACGAAGCGGCACCCCACCGGCGGGGGTCGGTCATCGAAACACGGCTATTGTGCTCGCCGGCCGTGCTGCACTGCAGCGCAAACCCTACTCGTAGACCTCGGCGTCCGGGTCGGTGGCTTCCAGCTCGTAGCTGGCGGCCAACATCGCCAGGCGGCCGATCACGCCGTACATGTAGAAGCGGTTGGGCGCGCTGGCCCCCGGCTTGGCGCCGGGCTTGGGCAGCTGGTTGTGCTCGGCGAAGGCCAGCGGCACATAGGAGGCGCCCGGGGTGTTCAGGTTCTCGTCGGTGCCGCGCTCGGCATGCACGCGGTAGAAGCCGCCCACCACGTAGCGGTCGATCATGTAGACCACCGGCTCGGCCACCGCGTCGTGCATGCGCTCGTAGGTGGGCACGCCTTCCTGGATCAGCACCTGCGACACGTGCTGGCCGTCCTTCACCTCGCTGAGCTTGCTGCGCGCGCGGCGGCTCAGCTCGGCCAGTTCCTTGGCGTCGCGCACCATCAGGATGCCCATGCCGTCGGTGCCGTTGTCGGCCTTCACGGCCACGAACGGCTTCTCGTTGATGCCGTATTCCTTGTACTTGCGCCGCACTTTGGCCAGCATGGCGTCGGCCTGCGTCTGCACGCACTCCAGGCCCTCGCCCTCGGTGAAATCGACCTGGCCGCACTGCGCGAACATCGGATTGATCAGCCACGGGTCCATGCCCATCAGCTTGGAGAACTTCTTGGCCACTTCCTCGTAGCTCTGGAAGTGGTTGCTCTTGCGGCGCACCGCCCAGCCCGCATGCAGCGGCGGCAGCAGGTACTGCTCGTGCAGGTTCTCCAGCACATGCGGCAGGCCGGCCGAGAGGTCGTTGTTCAGCAGCACGGTGCAGGGGTCGAAGTCCTTCAGACCGACGCGGCCACGGATGCGCTGCAGCGGCTCCACCGTCAGGTCGCTGCCGTCGGGCAGGGTGATGGTGGTGGGGCCGGTCAGGCTCTCGTCCAGCGAGCCCAGGCGCACGTTCAGCCCGGCCTGGTGGAAGATGTTCTTCAGCCGCTGCACGTTGGCCAGGTAGAAGCTGCCGGTGTGCCGCTCGGGCACCAGCAGCAGGTTCTTGGCCTCGGGGCAGATCTTCTCGATGGCCGCCATCGCGGCCTGCACCGCCAGCGGCAGCATCTCGGGGGTCAGGTTGTGCCAGCCGCCCGGGAACAGGTTGGTGTCCACCGGCGCCAGCTTGAACCCGGCATTGCGCAGGTCCACCGAGGTGTAGAACGGCGGCGTGTGCTCCATCCATTCCAGCCGGAACCAGCGCTCGATGGCGGGCATCGATTCGAGGATGCGCTGCTCGAGTTCGTTGATCGGCCCGGTGAGGGCGGTGATGAGATGCGGAACCATGCTGATCGCCCGTCTGCGCAGAGTGATGATCGATTCTAGGAGTGCGGCAGGTGGGGCCGGCCGGCCGGAACGCCAGGGGCCCCTTCCGCCACGGGCAAAAAAGGGCCGCCCGAAGGCGGCCCAATCGCTCTGTCGATCTGTCTGGCGCAGCGGCTTACTTGCTGTAGGCCGTCTCGCCGTGCGAGGTGATGTCCAGGCCTTCGCGCTCGTCTTCTTCCGGCACGCGCAGGCCGATGGTCAGGTCGACGATCTTGTAGGCGATCACCGAGACCACGCCCGACCACACGATGGTCAGCAGCACCGCCTTGGCCTGCGTCCACACCTGGCCGGCGATGGTGTAGGCGTCCGGGGCGATCATCGCCACCGTGGTCCAGTCGGCCACGGCGCTGGGGCCGCCCAGGTTGGGCGAATTGAACACGCCGGTCAGCAGCGCGCCGACGATGCCGCCCACGCCGTGCACGCCGAACACGTCCAGCGAGTCGTCCGCGCCCAGCATCTTCTTCAGGCCGTTGACGCCCCACAGGCAGGCGAAGCCGGCGATGAAGCCGATGATCAGGCCGCCGGCGATGCCGACGTTGCCGGCCGCCGGCGTGATGGCCACCAGGCCCGCCACGGCGCCCGAGGCGGCACCCAGCATGGACGCCTTGCCGCGCATCAGCGCTTCACCGATGCACCAGGCCAGCACGGCGGCGGCGGTGGCGAACAGCGTGTTGATGAAGGCCAGCGCGGCAAAGCCGTTGGCTTCCAGCGCGGAGCCGGCGTTGAAGCCGAACCAGCCCACCCACAGCAGCGAGGCACCGACCATGGTCAGCGTCAGGCTGTGCGGCGCCATGGATTCACGCCCGTAGCCGATGCGCTTGCCCACCATGTAGGCACCCACCAGGCCGGCGACCGCCGCGTTGATGTGCACCACGGTGCCGCCGGCGAAGTCCAGCGCGCCCCATTGCCAGATCAGGCCGGCCTTGGCGGTCATCGCGTCGGCCACGTCGGCGCCGCTGTAGGCGTCCGGGCCCATCCAGAACCACACCATGTGCGCGATGGGCGTGTAGCTGAAGGTGAACCAGATGGCGGTGAACAGCAGCACGGCCGAGAACTTGATGCGCTCGGCGAAGGCACCGACGATCAGCGCGCAGGTGATGCCGGCGAACGTGGCCTGGAAGGCGGCGAACACGATCTCCGGGATGACCACGCCCTTGCTGAAGGTGGCTGCGTTGGCGAAGGTGCCGGCGGTGTTGTCCCACACGCCCTTCATCATCAGGCGGTCGAAGCCGCCGATGAAGGCATTGCCCTCGGTGAAGGCGAGGCTGTAGCCGTAGATGGCCCACAGCACGACGATCATCGCGAACGTGACCATCACCTGCATCAGCACCGACAGCATGTTCTTGCTGCGCACCAGGCCGCCGTAGAACAGGGCCAGGCCGGGCACGGCCATCATGATGACCAGCAGCGTGGACAGCATCATCCACGAGACGTCGCCCTTGTTGGGAACGGGTGCGGCAGCCGCGGCTTCGGCCGGGGCCGAGGCTGCATCGGCAGCCGGAGCGGCCGCGGCCGGTGCGGCGGCGGCGTCAGAGGCAGCTTCGGCCGGTGCCGTCGCCGCCGGTGCCGAGGCGGCATCAGGCTGCGCCGCGGCCATCCCTCCGATGCCCAGGAGCGACAAGCCCAGGGCCAACGAGACAATCAGTTTTTTCATGGGTGCTTCTTTTAGTGTTGGGCGTCGTCAGAGCGCGTCCTTGCCGGTCTCGCCGGTGCGGATGCGCACCACCTGCTCCAGCGGCGACACGAAGATCTTCCCGTCGCCGATCTTGCCGGTGCGCGCCGAGGCCTCGATGGCCTCGATCACCCGGTCGACGATGGCGTCATCCACCGCCGCCTCGATCTTCACCTTGGGCAGGAAGTCGACGACGTACTCGGCACCCCGATAGAGCTCGGTGTGGCCCTTCTGGCGGCCGAAGCCCTTGACTTCCGTCACCGTGATGCCCTGAACGCCAATGCCGCTCAAGGCCTCACGCACTTCGTCGAGCTTGAACGGCTTGACGATGGCGGTCACCATCTTCATGGTTGCTTTCTCCCGTTGGATCAAAAGGTGTGCCGAACGCCGATGACGACGCCGGTCGAGCAGGACAACTCGCCGCAGACCGGCGATGAAGAGAGCCCCGACCGGTGACGGCCGAGCGACTGAGCAACTTTTTGCAGCTTTTGTGCCAACAAGCCGTTTCGCCCCCCGCGCCCCAGCGCAGGGCACCCGCCGGCACACCGCACCACCAGCCAGCGCCGGCCGCACCAGACGGGTGAATGCGCCGAAAGTGCACCGTTGCGGTGCCAGTTGTTCTGGCGTTTGAGGGCCGGCGGACCATTGGAGAATGGCCGCGTCGCCGTTCGGACACCTGTTGCAACCCCGCCAAGGAGGTCCGGCATGACGCTGGCCATCGTTGCGAGCCGTGCGCTCGACGGGCTCGACGCCCCCGCCGTGCAGGTGGAAGTGCACCTGGCCAATGGCCTGCCGGCCCTCACGCTGGTGGGCCTGGCCGACACCGAGGTGAAGGAGGCGCGCGAGCGGGTGCGCGCCGCCCTGGCGCACAGCGGACTGGGCTTTCCGCATAACAAGCGCATCACGGTCAGCCTGGCGCCGGCCGACCTGCCGAAGGAGTCCGGCCGTTTCGACCTGCCGATCGCACTGGGCATCCTGGCGGCCAACGAGCAGATCGACGCTGCCCGGCTGGCGCGCTACGAGTTCGCCGGCGAGCTGTCGCTGGCCGGCGAGCTGCGGCCGGTGCGTGGCGCCATCGCGCTGGCCTTCGCCGCCCGCCGGGCCGGCGCGCAGCGGGCGCTGGTGCTGCCCTGGGAGAGCGCGCAGCAGGCGGCGCTGGTGGACGGCGTGGTGCTGCATGGCGCACGCCACCTGATGGACGTCGTGGGCGCGTTGCAGCCCGGTGACGAGGCCCAGCCGCTGCCACGCGCCGAACGCAGCCCGCCGGGCCCCGCGTCGCCCGGGCCCGACCTGCGCGACGTGCGTGGGCAGGCGGCGGCCAAACGGGTGCTGGAGGTGGCGGCCGCCGGCGGCCACAGCCTGTTGATGATCGGCGCGCCGGGCACCGGCAAGTCGATGCTGGCGCAGCGGCTGCCCGGCCTGCTGCCGCCGATGGACGAGGACGAGGCGCTGGCCAGCGCGGCGATCGCCAGCCTGGGCAGCAAGGGTTTCGACCTGGCGCGCTGGCGGGTGCGGCCGGTGCGTGCGCCGCACCATTCGGCCAGTGCGGCGGCCCTGGTGGGCGGCGGATCACCACCGCGGCCAGGAGAGATTTCGCTGGCGCACGGGGGCGTGCTGTTCCTGGATGAACTGCCGGAGTTCCCGCGCCTGGCGCTGGAAGCGTTGCGCGAGCCGCTGGAAACCGGCCGTATCACCCTGTCGCGCGCGGCGCGGCAGGCTACCTACCCCGCCCGGTTCCAACTGGTGGCGGCGATGAACCCCTGCCCCTGCGGCTTTCTCGGCACGCCGGCGGGGCAGCTGCGGCAGTGCCGCTGCACGCCCGACCAGGTGGCGCGCTACCAGGGCCGGCTGTCCGGCCCGCTGCTGGACCGCATCGACCTGCAGGTGGAGGTACCCACCATGGCGCCGGCCGAGCTGATGCGCGCGCCGGAGGGCGAGCCCAGCGCCGCCGTGGCCGCGCGGGTCGCGCTGGCGCGCGAGCGGCAGCTGCGCCGGCAGGGACGCATCAACGCCGAGCTGGAAGCCGCCGACGTGCCGCTGCACTGCCAGCCCGACGCCGCCGCAGCCGCGCTGCTGCAGCGCGCCGCCGAGCGCCTGGGCTGGTCCGGCCGCGGCCTGCACCGCAGCCTGCGCGTGGCCCGCACGCTGGCCGACCTGGCAGGGGCCGACGCGATCGGCGTGGCGGAGATGGCCGAGGCGCTGCAGTACCGGACGTCGGTGGTGGGGCGCTGAGCCCGTGGCCGTCAGGCCATGAAACCCAGGTTGCGCTTGCTGGCGTCGAAGTTCGCCAGGTTGGGGAACACGTCCATCAGCTGACCGTCCGACAGGCCGAACCAGCGGCCCAGGGTGCCGCCGAGCTGCTCCACCGACGTGGTGGGCAGCAGGGCGCCGTTGGCGATCTGGTCGGGGCTGTTGAAGCCGCCCCGGCCGTCGGGCAGGCCCAGCTGCGGGAAGGTGCCGTACAGGTCGCGGCCGCGCACCGCACCGCCGAGCACGAAGTGGTGCGCGCCCCAGCCATGGTCGGTGCCGTCGCCATTGCTGGTGAAGCTGCGGCCGAAGTCGCTGGCGGTGAAGGTGGTGACGCTCTCGCGCAGGCCCATCGCGCCGAGCACGCCGTCGAAGTACGCCAGCGCGTGCGACAGCCGCGCCATCAGGTCACCATGGACACGGTTCTGCGCATCGTGGGTGTCGAAGCCGCCCAGGTTGACGAAGAACACCTGGCGGCGCACGCCCAGCGTGTCGCGCGCCGCCATCAGGCGGGCCACCACCTGCAGCTGCTGCGCCAGCGGGTTGAGCGCGCGGCTGCCGTTCACCGTGTCGTACCAGAGCTGCGAGGTCGCCACGCCGGCGGTCGCACCCGGTGCGTCGTACGGCGCCTGGTTGGCGGCCGGCAGCGCGGCGGAGACCAGCTGCTCGGCATCGATCGAGCGGCCGACGATGGCCGCATGGTCACGGGCCAGCAGGTCGCTGGTGCGGGCGTTGCGCATCACGTTGCGCATGCCGTTCATCGCCACCGCGCTGCCGAACAGCGTGGTGGCGCCCTGCCCGCCGATGCGCATGGCGCCGCTGCCGGCCGACACCTGGTACTGCAGCACGCTGCGGCCGGCCAGCCACACGGCGCTGCCGGCGGCGGAGATGGAGGTGAAGGTGGCGCCGCTGTTGGCGGACATCAGCAGGTCGCCCATGCGGCCGCCCCAGCCCGCGGTGCTGCCTTCGGCGCCCAGCGTCTGCCATGCGGCCTGCTGGTCGTTGTGCGAGAACAGGCTGGCCGGCCGCGGGAACGAGGCGGTGTTGTAGTCGGCGCGCGTGGTCGGGCGCACCAGCGGGCCGATGTTGGGCAGCACCGCCAGCCGGCCGGCGGCGAACAGGTCGCGCGCGCCGGTCATCAGCGGATGCAGCGCGAAGCTGCGGCCTTGTGCGTTCACCGGGTCGAGCGCCAGCACGCCGCCCAGCCGGTCGGGCGAGCCGATGGCGGCGGTGGCCACCGGCGCGGTGCCGGCCGCGCGCAGGTTGATCGGGTCGGGCGCCTGGTTGCGCACCGTGGTGTACGCCTGCCAGGAAGCGGCGTCGGTGGGCAGCACCATGTTGAAGGCGTCGTTGCCGCCGTTGAGGAAGACGCACACCAGCGCCTTGTAGTCGCCGGCGGTCTGCGCGCTGGCAGTGCCCATCGCGGCCAGGTTGAGCGCCAGCGGCGTGGCGGCGGCACCCAGGGAGGAGAGCGCGGCCGCCCGTTGCAGGAAGGCGCGGCGGGAAGCGTTCACGGAGCGGTCCATGGTCATTTCTGCACGAGGAATTCGGGGGACACCAGCACCAGGAAGGTGGCGATGAGCGCGCGGTTGCGTCGGGCGTTGGCGATCTGGGTGGCATTGCTGCCGTCGGCGCGGGCGGCGGGGATGGCCACCGACTGCACGGCGGTCAGCAGCTCGCCGCGCAGGGCGGCGGGCGCGGCGGCGCCCATCAGGCGGGTGGCCACGCGGTCGACCAGTTCATCGGGGCGGTCGGCCACGGCCTCCTCGCCGCTGAGGTCCACCTGCACGTCGCGGCGGGCGGCCTTGCCGTCCAGGCCCTGCATGCCCCAGCCCGACTGCACGCCACCGCGCATGTAGTTGGCGTAGCCGGCCACCGACGATTCATGGGTGAGCTGCAGTTCCGGCGTGGTCATGCCGGCGGCGCCGGACAGCGTGCCCGGCGCCACATAGCCCGGACGGAAGAAGTTGAAGACCGACGGCGAGCGCAGCGGCGTCTGGCCCAGCGCGGTGGCGGCGTCGTCGGTGTTGCTGATGAGCCAGCTGCCCGAATCGGAGGTGGCGCCCAGCGCACGCAGCGTGGCCGTCAGGCGCAGCACCGGCTCGCGCAGCTTGCCGAAGGCGGGATCGGCCAGCGCCGCGCTGCCGCGGGCCTCGCTGTCCAGCAGGATGGCCTTGACGGTCGCCTTCAGGTCGCCGCCCGAGCCGGTGAACGCCGCCGACACGCGGCCCACGTAGGCCGGGCTGGGATGGCTGGTCACCAGGCGCTGGATGAGCTGGCGGCCGATGAAGGGGCCGACATTGGGGTGCGCGGCCAGCGTGTCCAGCGCCGCCTTCAGGCTGGCGGCCGGCTGCGCCGTGCCCTGGGCCGGCACCACGGCGCCGAGGAAGCGCTTCTCGCTCACCGAATGGAACTGCGGATAGCCCTGCATCGGCTTCCACAGGCGGTCGGGGTCCTGGTAACCAGTCGCGCCCCAGAAGCGGTTGTTGTGGGTGTCCGGGCCGGCGTAGCTGAAACCGGTGAACACCTTGGCCAGGCCGGCGATGTCGTCGTGGGTGTAGGTGGCGATCGGCGCGCCGTTGCCGTCGAGCTTGCGGCTGCCGTCGGCGTTGAGCTGGTGCAGGCCGATGGAGAACAGCTGCATCACCTCGCGCGCGAAGTTCTCGTCGGGCACGCGACCCGCCGCGACGTTCTCCTTCTGGTTGCGCAGGTGCGAGAGGTACAGCCCCATCGCCGGATGCAGCGCCACGCCTTCCAGCACCTGGCGGTAGCTGCCGAAGGCGTTGCCGCGCAGCATGTCCATGTAGGCCGCGACGGCGCGGGTGTTGTTGGTGACGGCGTCGTTCTGGAACGAGACGACGAAGATCTCCGACAGCGCGAAGGCCACGCGCATGCGCAGCTGGGCGTCGGTGGTCACCGCCTCGCGGTAGAAGGCGTCCAGCACCTCGCGCTGGCCGGCCGACTTGGTGGCATCGGCCGCCTGGATGGCGGCGTGGGCGGCGTCCCAGCTGCTGCGCAGCGAGCCGCCTGGGCGGGCGAACTGCTCGTCCAGCCAACCCTGGTAGCCCAGGGCCAGCACACGCTCGATGTCGGCCGGCGTGGCCCCGAAGGTGGCCTGGGTCAGGAAGCGCACCGCATCGGCACGCGTGGGCGTGCCAGACGGGGTGGAGGCCTCCAGGGAAGGTCCGGTCGGTGCCGGCGCAGCCACGCCGCCGCCGGTGGCGGGCGCATTGCCGGCGGGCGGGCCGCTGTCGGCCCCCACGGCGGGCGAGGCGCCCGAACCGACGGCCGTCTCGCCGCCGCCGGAGCCGCCACCGCCGCCACCGCAAGCCGCCACCAAGCCGGCGGTTGCCGCCACTGCCACCCACCGCATGCCGCGTTGGAACCACGGACGGCGCAGCGCCGTCGTCGATACCTCGTTCACCATCGCCCCTGAGCAGGCACTGGCCTGCGTGTCTCAGAGGCTTATCGGCAGGGCTGGCAAGGCGCCGAAGCGGGCTGAACGCCGGAAGCGCCGGGGCTTCGGCGGAGTTGCAACAGAACGCGTCGGAAGGCCGGAGTAGCCGGCCGCTACCCCAGCAGCGGCGCCAGCGCCCGGCGGGCGTCGCGCTCGTCCAGCGCGTTGCGGGCCTGCCAGTCGGCCAGCTGGTCGTCGCCGATCTTGCCGACGTTGAAGTACGTGGCCTGCGGATGCGCCAGGTAGAAGCCGCTGACGCTGGCCGCCGGCTTCATCGCCAGGCTCTCGGTCAGCTCCATGCCGACGTCGGCCGCGTCCAGCACGCGGAACATGTCGCGCTTGGGCAGGTGGTCGGGGCAGGCCGGGTAGCCCGGCGCGGGGCGGATGCCGCGGTACTTCTCGGCGATCAGCTCCTCGTTGCTCAGCGCCTCGTCGGCCGCATAGCCCCAGAAGTCGGTGCGCACCCGCTGGTGCAGCCGCTCGGCGAAGGCCTCGGCAAAGCGGTCGGCCAGCGCCTTGAGCATGATGGCCGAGTAGTCGTCGTGGTCGTCGAGGAACTGCTTCTCCTTCTTCTCCACGCCCTGCGCGCTCACCGCGAACAGGCCGACGTAGTCCGGCTTCGTGCCCTTGGGCGCCACGTAGTCGGCCAGGCAGCGGTTGGGCCGCTTCACGCCGTCGACCACCGGCCGCACGCTCTGCATGCGCAGCCCGCGCCAGGTCATCAGCACCTCGGTGCGCGATTCGTCGGCGTAGATCTCGATGTCGTCGTCGTTCACCGTGTTGGCCGGATACAGGCCGATCACGCCATGGCACTGCAGCCAGCGGCCCTCGATCAGCCGCTGCAGCATGCGCTTGCCGTCGCTGAACACCCGCGTGGCCGAGTCGCCCACCACCTCGTCGCGCAGGATCTCGGGGAAGCGGCCGGCCAGGTCCCAGGTCTGGAAGAAGGGCGTCCAGTCGATGCAGGCGGCCAGCTCGGCCAGGTCGTAGTTGCGGAACACGCGGCGGCCGATGAAGCGCGGCTTGACCGGCGTGAAGCCGGCCCAGTCCACCGGCGTCTTGTTGGCGCGCGCCTCGGCCAGCGTCACCAGCGGCGTGGCCTTCTTGTTGGCGTGCTGCTCGCGCACCTTGGCGTAGTCGGCGGTGATGTCGTCGATGAACTTGGCGGCGCGCTCGTCCGACAGCAGCTCCGAGCACACGCCCACGCTGCGCGAGGCATCGGGCACGTACACCACCGGGCCTTCGTAGTGCGGCGCGATCTTCACCGCGGTGTGCACGCGGCTGGTGGTGGCGCCGCCGATCAGCAGCGGCACCTTCTTGCTGCGGAAGAAGTCGTCGCGCTGCATCTCGGCGGCCACGTACTGCATCTCCTCCAGGCTGGGCGTGATGAGGCCGGACAGGCCGATGATGTCGGCGCCCTCCTCGCGGGCCTTCGCCAGGATCTCCTGGCAAGGCACCATCACGCCCATGTTCACCACCTCGTAGTTGTTGCACTGGAGCACCACGGTGACGATGTTCTTGCCGATGTCATGCACGTCGCCCTTGACGGTGGCGATGACGATCTTGCCCTTGGGCTTGGCGTCGCCGCCCGCTTCCACCAGCAGGCGCTTTTCTTCCTCGATGTAGGGCAGCAGGTGGGCCACGGCCTGCTTCATCACCCGCGCGCTCTTGACCACCTGCGGCAGGAACATCTTGCCGGCGCCGAACAGGTCGCCCACCACGTTCATGCCGGCCATCAGCGGGCCTTCGATCACGTGCAGCGGCCGGCCGCCGTCGGCGCGGATCTGCTGCCACACCTCCTCGGTGTCGTCGACGATGAACTCGGTGATGCCGTGCACCAGCGCATGCGACAGCCGCTCGGCCACCGGCAGCGTGCGCCAGGCCAGGCGGGCGGAGTCGTCCTTGGCCGCGCCCTTGGCCGATTCGGCGATCTCCACCAGCCGCTCGCCCGCATCGGGCCGGCGGTTCAGCACCACGTCTTCCACGCGCTCTCGCAGCACCGGCTCCAGGTCGTCGTACACGCCCACCATGCCGGCGTTGACGATGCCCATGTCCATGCCCGCCTGGATGGCGTGGTACAGGAACACGGTGTGGATGGCCTCGCGCACCGGGTCGTTGCCGCGGAAGCTGAAGCTCACGTTGCTGACGCCGCCCGACACCTTCGCGCCCGGCAGGTTCTGCTTGATCCAGCGGGTGGCGTTGATGAAGTCGACCGCGTAGTTGTCGTGTTCCTCGATGCCGGTGGCGATGGCGAAGATGTTGGGGTCGAAGATGATGTCCTCGGGCGGGAAGCCCACCTCGTCCACCAGCATGCGGTAGGCGCGCTCGCAGATCTCGATCTTCCGCTGGTAGGTGTCGGCCTGGCCCTTCTCGTCGAAGGCCATCACCACCGCGGCCGCGCCGTAGCGGCGCACCAGGTTGGCCTGCCGCTTGAACTCCGTCTCGCCTTCCTTCAACGAGATGCTGTTGACGATGCCCTTGCCCTGGATGCACTGCAGCCCGGCCTCGATCACCGACCACTTGGACGAATCGACCATGATCGGCACCCGTGCGATCTCGGGCTCGCTGGCGATCAGGTGCAGGAAGCGCACCATCGCCGCCTGCGAATCGAGCATCGCCTCGTCCATGTTCACGTCGATCACCTGGGCGCCGTTTTCCACCTGCTGGCGGGCCACGGCCAGGGCGTCCTCGAACTGCCCGTTGAGGATCATGCGGGCGAAGGCCTTGGAGCCCGTGACGTTGGTGCGCTCGCCGATGTTCACGAACAACGAGCCTGCGCCGATGGTCACGGGCTCGAGGCCGGCCAGGCGCAGCGGGGCGGGTTGGGGGCGGTGGGGCAGGCTAGCGTCGGACATGGCGGAATCCAGGAATCCGGCACGGCGAGTCGGCTGCGGCCCACCCGCAACGTCGTCCGTGCCGGGTGAGCGTGGTTGCACACGGCGGAAGGGCCGGTGTCCGAGCCTGGCAGCCGGTGTGGCCGTCGCAACGCTCCTCGGACAGGGGCGCGATTTTAGCGACCCGGCCTGCCCCGCCTGCACAATGGTCCAAGCACATGAACTTCAGCAGGAGATGACGCGATGCAGTGGTGGAATCGATCAACCCCGGTCGGTATGGCGCTGCTGGCAGCCGCCGTGCTGGCAGGCTGCGGCACCCGGGTGCCGCTGGACCAGCCCACGCCCCGCATGACGGTGCCGCCGCCGCCGCTGCCCGAGCCCCCGCCGCCCCTGCCCTTGCCCCCGCGGCCACGCCGATGCCGGTGGCGCCTTCGGCCGAGGCCGCGCTGCCGCCGGCCCCGCCGGCATCGGAAGCCGCACCGCCTTCCACCACCACCCAGACGCAGCCGGGCGTGCCGCTGCTGCCGCCCGAAAACGGGCCGCTGATGACCGAACAGCGCTGGCTGCAGCAGTGGTTCGAGGGCACGCCGGTGGTGATCGCGCCGCAGGGCGACGGCACGCTGCTGGTGGAAGTGCCGGCCGAGTTCTGCTTCGACGTGGGCGCCTCGGCCGTCAAGCCGCCGCTGGCCGCGGTGCTCACCCGCGTGCGCAGCAGCCTGGAGCGCCAGCCCAGCCTGCAGATGCGCATCGAGGCGCCGGCCGAATCGGGCGGCCCCGGCTCGCTGGCGCGTGAGCGCAGCACCCGCGTGCGCGAGCACTTCTACAGCGCCGCCATCTCGCCCACCCGCATCACCGAGGCCGATGGCCTGCCCGGCGCGCCGGTGCGGCTGGTGATCAACGGCGGCACCGGCGGCTGACGGCGCGGTTCACCGCCCGCAACACCGCTTACATGGCGCAGCGCGTCCGGGCCCGCGGGCCGCGCTGCAATCGGGCGATGACCACGATGTTCACGCACTCCCCTCGCCCCATGTCCCGCCGCACCGCGGCTGCCGCCTGCGTGGCCGCCGCGCTGCTGGCGTCCGGCTGCGCCACCGGTCCGCAAGGTGGCAGCGCCGGCAGCACGCCTGCCGGCAGCGAGGCCGACCGCCGAGCCGCCGCACCGGCGGCCCTGATGGCCGAGCAGCAATGGCTGCAGCAATGGTTCAGCGGCACGCCGGTGGCGATTGCGCAGGAGCGCAGCGGCGCGCTGCGGGTGGACGTGCCGGATGCCTTTGCCTTCGATGCCGGCCAGGCGGCCGTCAAACCGGCGCTGGCCGCGGTGCTGGACCGGGTGGCGGAAAGCATGCGCCGGCGCGACCTGCTGGTGCTGACGGTGGCGCCTCCCGCGGGGGCGAGGCCGGGCTGGGACGGCGCCGGGTGGAGTCGATGACGCGCCACCTGACCGGCCGCGGCGTGGACGCCGGCCGCATCGCGCCCGCGGCGGCCGATGGGCCGGTGGTCGGCCTGCGGCTGCGCGTCAATCCGGCCGCCGGCGCCTGAGCCCGGCCGGCCGGCCGATGCGGATCAGGCGGCTTCGGCCGCCTCGGCTTGCACCAGGCCGCTGAACAGCGGATCGCGCCGGCTGCGCGGCCGGTAGGCCGACACCCGCTGCGCGATGGCGGCGATGTGGTCGGGCGTGGTGCCGCAGCAGCCGCCCACGATGTTCAGGAAGCCGCTCCTTGCGAACTCTTCCATCAACCCGCCGGTGACGTCGGGCGTCTCGTCGAAGCCGGTGTCGCTCATCGGATTGGGCAGGCCGGCGTTCGGGTAGCAGGAGATGGCGGTGTCCGGCGCCGCCTTGCCCAGTTCCTCGATGTAGGGGCGCATCAGCGCCGCGCCCAGCGCGCAGTTCAGGCCCACCGCCAGCGGCTTGGCATGCCGCACCGAGTGCCAGAAGGCCGTGACCGTCTGGCCCGACAGGATGCGGCCGGAGGCGTCGGTGACGGTGCCGCTGATGATCACCGGCAGCCGCTCGCCGGTGGCTTCCATCAGCTCGTCCAGCGCGAAGATCGCCGCCTTGGCGTTCAGCGTGTCGAAGATGGTCTCGACCAGGAACAGGTCGCAGCCGCCGTCCAGCAGGCCCTGGGCCTGCTCGTAGTAGGCCGCGCGCAGGGCTTCGAAGGTGACGTTGCGCGCCGCCGGGTCGTTGACGTCGGGGCTGATGCTGGCGGTGCGCGGCGTGGGGCCCAGCGCGCCGGCCACGAAGCGCGGCTTGTCGGGCGTGCTGGCCGCGTCGCAGGCTTCGCGAGCGATGCGGGCGGCGGCCACGTTCATCTCGTACGCCAGGTCCTGCAGGCCGTAGTCCTCCTGCGCGATGGAAGTGGCGCCGAAGGTGTTGGTCTCGATCAGGTCGGCCCCGGCCGCCAGGTACTGGTCGTGGATCTCGCGGATCACGTCGGGCCGCGTCAGCACCAGCAGGTCGTTGTTGCCCTTCAGGTCCTTCGGATGGTCCTTCAGTCGCTCGCCGCGGAAGTCGGCTTCCGTCAGCTTGTACCGCTGGATCATCGTGCCCATGGCACCGTCGATGACGACGATGCGTTGCTTCAGCAGCTCGGGCAGTTCGGCGGCGCGGGTGTAGTTCATGCGCCCGATTCTAGGGACGGCGCTTCATCCACGGCGACGTAGGCGGAATCGCCGAAGGTGAGCGACTCGGGCCGGCCCACGCCGTCGGCCCACAGCGCCATCAGGTGCGGCAGCATCGGCTTGGCGAACAGGAAGCCCTGCAGCTCGTCGCAGCCCAGCGCATGCAGAACGTCGCGCTGGCCCGGGGTTTCCACGCCTTCGGCCACCACGTTCAGGCCCAGCGCATGGGCCAGTCGCACCACCGCTTCCACGATGGCGCGGGCATCGGCGCTGGTCTCCAGGTCGCGCACGAAGGCGCGGTCGATCTTGAGCTGCCGCGCCTGCAGCCTGCGCAGGTAGGACAGGCTGGAATAACCCGTGCCGAAGTCGTCGATCGACATCTGCACGCCGATGCAGGCCAGGCGCTCGAAGGTGCGCAGGGTGCTCTCGGCGTCTTCCATCGCCACCGACTCGGTGATCTCGAAGGTGAGCAGCGTGGCATCGATGCGGTGCTCGTCGATGGCACGCTGTACCCGATCCACCAGGTCGTCCTGCCGCAGCTGATAGACCGACAGGTTGATGGCCACGCGCACACGCAGGCCTTCGTCCAGCCACTGGCGCACCTGGCGGCAGGCGCGCTCGATCACCCAGTCGCCCAGCGCGCCGATGAGGCCGAAGCGCTCGGCCACCGGGATGAACACCGCCGGGCTCACCAGCCCGCGCCGCGGATGGCGCCAGCGTGCCAGCGCCTCGGCACCGGTGATCACGCTGCCGTCGCCCGACACCTTGGGCTGGTAGTGCAGCTCCAGCTCGCCGCGCTCCAGCGCCAGGCGCAGGTCGCGCTGCAGCTCCACCTGCTCGCGCACATGGGCGTCCATGTGCGGCTCGAAGAAGGCATAGCCGCGGCCACCGGCGCGCTTGGCGGCGTACATCGCGGCATCGGCATTGGCCATGAGCTTGCCGCGTTCGCCACCGCTGCCATGCACCGCGATGCCCACCGAGCACGACAGCGCCACCTCGCGTTCCTGCACCGTCACCGGCCGCGACAGCGCGTCGATGATGCGCTGCGCCGCCTGGGCCACCGCGGCCTCGTTGCGCACGCCCTGCAGCAGCAGCACGAACTCGTCGCCCCCCACGCGGGCCACGGTGTCGCTGGCGCGGGCCTCGGCGGCCAGGCGCTGCGCCATCTCGCGCAGCACCAGGTCGCCGAAGGCATGGCCGAAGGAATCGTTGATCGGCTTGAAGCCGTCGAGGTCGACGAACAGCACCGCCAGCGTGCTGCCGTCGCGGCCGGTGCGCTGCACAGCCTGCGCCACGCGGTCGTCGAACAGCAGGCGGTTGGGCAGGCCGGTGAGCGCGTCGCGGAAGGCCAGCTGGTGCAGCTCGTCGTTGGCCGCCTGCAGCGATTGCGCCAGCAGCTGTGCCCGGCCCTGCAGCCGCGCATCCAGCAAGGAAGTGAACAGCGTCAGCAGCAGCAGCGTCACCGCGGCCACCGACACCAGCATGCCCAGGCTGTCGCCGCGCAGGCCGTTGGCGCTCAGGCATACCGAGCCCTCGGCGAAGGACGCGGCGGCCATGCCGGTGTAGTGCATGCCGCAGATGGCCGCGCCCATCACCAGGGCGGCCAGCGTCTGGCCGGCGCGCGCGGCCGAGCCGCTCAGCCGGCGCAGCCAGAAGAAGATGAGCAGCGCCGCGGCCGAGGCAGCCACCGCCACCGCGGCGGAAGCGGCCACCGTGGGCCAGTGCCACTGGATGCCCGGCGCCATCTGCAGCGCCGACATGCCGGTGTAGTGCATGGCGCAGATGCCCAGCCCGATGGCCAGCGCGCCGCCGGCCAGGGTGGACCAGCGCAGTTCCGCCCGCGAGGCGATGCCCAGCGCCATGGCCGACGAAGCCACCGCGGCAACCCAGGACAGCAGCGTGCGGCCCACTTCGTAGCCGATCTCGATCGGCATCTGCACCGCCAGCATGCCCACGAAGTGCATGGACCAGATGCCGCAGCCCATGGCCAGCGATCCGCCGATCCACCAGCTGGCCGCCATCAACCGGTCTTCGGCGCGCACGCGGTGGGCCAGGTTCAGCGCCACGAAGGACGCCAGGGTGGCGATCAGGTAGGACAGCGCGACGACGAGCGGGTCGTAGCGCAGGGCCATCGATGTAACTTCCATGCGGGGTACTGTGGCTGGTCGAGTGGAGCCGCCACCCGTGACCTTCCGTTGTCGGCCATTGCTGCCGACGCTTGAGCTATCGGGCCGCTACCGCACGAAGCCCATGCCGCGGCGCTGGCGCACCAGCGGCTTGGCGCGGTGCTCGCCTTCCAGCTGGGCCAGGAAGCCGTCGGCATCGAACACGTCGCCCAGCACCTCGGCCTGGCGCTGCACCGCGGCGAAGTCGCCGGGCGTAAGCTGGTCCAGCTGCAGCAGCCGCTGCCGGTGCTCCGGCTGCAGCGCCGCCTCCTCGCCGCCCAGCGCCTCGGCCGCGAACATGCGCAGCCGCTGCGCCGGCGTCAGCGGGTTGAAGCGGATCTTGAAGGTGAAGCGGCGCAGCGCGGCTTCGTCCAGCTCGTCGAACAGGTTGGTGGTGCAGATGAAGATCTCGGCGAAACGCTCCATGCACTGCAGCATCTCGTTGACCTCGGTCACCTCGTAGGTGCGCTCGGCGCGCTGGCGGCTGCGCAGGAAGCTGTCGGCCTCGTCCAGCAGCAGCACCGCGCCCTCGGCGGTGGCTTCCTCGAACATGCGGGCCATGTTCTGCTCGGTCTCGCCGACGAACTTGCTCACCAGGTCGCTGGCCTGGCGCACCATCAGCGGCCGCTGCAGCGATTGGGCGATGTGCTCGGCCAGCGCCGTCTTGCCGGTGCCCGGCGCACCGTGGAAGCACAGCGTGCCGTGGCCGCGGCGGCCGAGCGATTCGATGATGCGCGGCAGCTCGAAGCGGGTTTCCACGTTCAGCAGCGACAGGTCGTACTGCGTGACCACCGGCCGCGCCGGCCGCTGGCTGCCGCTCTGGCCCAGCGCCTTGTCGGCATTGCCCAGCTGGCGCTCGATCAGGCTCTCGATGGCCGCGCCGTCCGCATCGGGCGCCTGCGCCAGCCGCGCGAAGCGCACCGCGGTGCGGATCTGCGCCGGCGTGAGGCCGCGGCGCTCGGCCAGCCGCGCCGCGAAGCCCGCGCGCACCGGCACCTCGGCCAGCGCGCGGGTGACCAGCGCCTCGCGCGCGCCGGGCGGCGGCGACTTCAGCTCCAGGTGGTACTGGAAGCGGCGGCGGAAGGCGGGGTCGATCTGCTCGATGCGGTTGGTGACCCAGATCACCGGCACCGGATTGGTCTCGAGGATCTGGTTGACCCAGGCCTTGCCGCTGACGCTGCCGCTGGGCGCGTCGCTGCTGTCCAGCCGGGCCATCAGCTGCGCGGTGTCGGTGGACAGCGGCGGGAACACGTCCTCCACCTCGTCGAACAGCAAGGCCACCTGCGGGCTGGTCTTGAGGAACACCTGGCTGATCTGCAGCGAGCGGTAGCGGTCGCGGCCCGACAGCGAGTTGCCGTCGCGGTCGGCGTACTCCACCTCGTACAGCGTGAGGCCGGCCGACTGCGCGGCCACCTTGGCCAGCTCCGTCTTGCCGGTGCCGGGCGGGCCGTACAGCAGCACGTTGACGCCGGGCGCCTTGCGCTGCACCGCATTGCGCAGCAGGCCGGCCAGCACGGCCAGGTCGTCGCCGACGAACTGGAAGTCGGCCGGCTGCAGCTCGCTGGCATGCGCCGGGCGGGTGAACACGGCCATCAGGTCGTTGGGGCCGGGGTACTCGCGCATCAGCACCGGCGGCAGCTGGTCGCTGACCTTCATCAGGTCGGCCAGGTCGGTGATGTTGTGCTCGGAGATGAGGTTCTCCACCATGCCGATGCGCTCGAGCCGCGATCCGGCGCGCAGGGCCTCGGCCACGTCGCGCTGGTCCACGCCGGCCACGTCGGCAATGGCGGCATAGGCCTCCTGCGCGCTGGACACCTTGAACTCCACCAGCAGGCCGCGCAGGTCGCGCTGGTAGCGGGCCAGCGTGCCGTACAGCAGCAGCGCGCGCTCGGCCGCATTGAGCTGCAGCAGGCCGGCCAGCGCGTCGATGTTCTTCTCGACGAGGGTCAGCTCCTTCTTCAGGCTGCGCTCCAGCCACTGCGAGGTGGCAGCCAGCACCGTCAGCAAGTCCTTCGGCGCGTCCTTGATGTATTCGTCGATGTAGAAGAAGACCGTGCCTTCCTCATACGGCCCGCGCCAGTGGCCGTGGCGCTGCAGGAAGGCGTCGTCGCCCAGGGCCTCGTGGCCACGCCAGTGCTCGTTGTTCTGGCAGCGCTGGGCGAGGAAGGCGCGCAGCCGGCGCAGGACCGGCTCGGGCCAGGCCAGGTGGCGGCCGGTAAGCGACAGCAGGCTGTTCCAGTCGCGCCGCAGGTTGAAGCGGCCCGCGTTGCGCATCGTGAGCGCCAGCACGAAGCGCGAGCACATGCGGTCCATCACGGGCGCATCGCGCAGGTCGGGCGACAGGTGGAGCGGGACGTCGGCGGTGGGATTCACGGCACGCAGCGGGGTTGTGCGCTGCATGTTCGCCCAGCCGCCGGGCCTGGGCAAGCCCTGCCGGTGGCAGGGCCTTGGCGGGGCGGATCAGTGCAGCACGACGGGGTGCTGGGCCAGCTGGGTGAAGCGGGCGATGTAGTCGTCCAGCTCGTCCTCCGACGGGCTGGTCTGGATGAGCGCTTCCACGCCCTCCTTGAAGCTTTCCGCCATCGCACCTTCCAGGAAGATTTCCTTGCGGGCGAACTTGTCGACGATTTCGTAGCCGCCACGAGTGAGCGGTGCGTCCTGTGCCGGGCTGGCCTGGGCCGGCGTGGCGTCGGTAGGCAGGTCGAACTGCACCACCGCAAAACTGTCCGAGTTGTAGAGCATCAACATGGAGTTCTCTCCTTGCAGGCCAGTTGGCGCCGTGATCGCAAGTTTCAAGCCATGCACGGCATTCATGACCGCTGCGGAGCAATCGGGCGGCCCGGGCCGCGGGCGCCCGGTTCAGTCGGCCAGCCTCAGCTCCAACGCGTCGTCGTTGCCGGCCGTGGACAGGCGGGCCAGCACGGGGCGGTGTTCACGGGCCGGGTCCAGCCAGACCTCCACGTGCGTGTCGTAGGCCTTGCGCGGCTCGCGCACCAGCTTCAAGGCCAGGGTGTCCCGGCCGCCGCCGCCCGGTACGTTCTCGAGCCCGACCACGCTGAACTGCCACAGGTCGGCGTCGCCCCGCGCGCCGGAGACGAAGAACGACAGCCGCGAGCCCACGCCGAAGCGCTTGGGCGATGCGTTGAGCACGCCCCCGAGCTGCAGCATCCAGCTCAGGCGGTCCTGCGCGCCGGTCGGCAAGTCGTACTGCACCGACGGGCCGGAATAGGTGATCTTGCCCGCGCCGCGCTGGAAGTTGGCGGCCTGCGCATCGCGGCCGCGGCGGCGCACGAGGAAGCGCTCGGGTGCCACGCCGGCACGGTCGATGGCGCCGGTGCTGGTCCAGTCCAGCACGTTGAAGCCGGCCACGCTGCCGTCCAGCCGCGCTTCGTAGCGCCGGCCGTCGGCCGATGGCGCCCAGCGCAGGGTGCCGGTGCCGCCGAGCATGCCGCGCTGCAGCCGGTAGCGCGCGCTGAAAGCGGCGGCCAGCCGGGTGGGGTAGACGGGCACTTCCACCGTTTCCGCCCGCGCGGCGGCGGGGGCCACGGCGGTGGCGGCGGCGGCCATCACCAGGGGCAGGTCGGCGGGCTCGGGGGCGGCGGGGTCGGGGCCGGGGTCAGTCTGTGCCACCGTCGGTTCGGGCGCGGGCAGTTCGGCATGCGTGTCGGCGGCCGGGGCTTCCTCGGGCGCGGGCGGGTCGTCCTCCACCGGGGCCCGGGCCGCGTCTTCGGCCGGCTGGCCGGGCGCGGGCGCCGGCTGGGGCATGGCCTGCAGCGCCGCGGTGGGCCGGGGCGTCTTGCCGGCCTGGGCCGCCGGCATGGGCGGGGTGGCGGGTTGCGGGGCGGCGGCGGCCGGCTGCGCTGGCACGTCCACCGCCGCCAGCGTGCGCACGGTGAAGGCACCGGGGCGGCCCGGCAGCTCGCCATCGGCCTGTGTGGCCAGCCCCAGGTGCTGCAGCCCCACGCCAGGGCCAGCACGATGGCGGCGGCCACGCCGCCCAGCACCAGCCGGCGGCGCCAACGGCCGGGCGCGGGGGAGCCATCACAATCGCTTTCATGAAACTCGCTACGTACAAGGATGGATCGCGGGACGGCCAGCTGGTGGTGGTGTCGCGCGACCTGGCCACCGCCCATTTTGCGACCGGCACCGCCACCCGCCTGCAGCAGGTGCTGGACGACTGGAACTTCCTCAGCCCGCAGCTGGAAGACCTGTACCAGACCCTGAACCACGGCAAGGCCCGGCATGCGTTCGCCTTCGAGCCGCAGAAATGCATGGCGCCGCTGCCGCGCGCCTGCCAGTGGGCCGACGGTTCAGCCTACCTCAACCATGTGGAGCTGGTGCGTCGCGCCCGCAAAGCGGAAGTGCCCGAGAGTTTCTACAGCGACCCACTGATGTACCAGGGCGGCAGTGACGACTTCCTGGGCCCGTGCGACGAAGCGGTGTTCGGGGACGAGGCCTGGGGCATCGACTTCGAGGCCGAGCTGGCGGTGGTCACCGGCGACATCCCCATGGGCTGCGCCCCCGACCGTGCGCTGGAAGGCATCCGCCTGCTGATGCTGGTCAACGACTGGAGCCTGCGCAACCTCGTGCCCGCCGAGCTGGCCAAGGGCTTCGGCTTCTTCCAGAGCAAGCCGGCCACCGCCTTCAGCCCCGTTGCGGTGACACCCGACGAACTGGGCGACGCCTGGAAAGGTGGCCGCCTGCACCTGACGCTGCACAGCGCCTGGAACGGCCGCACCGTGGGCCTGACCGAGGCCGGGCCGGAGATGACCTTCCACTTCGGCCAGCTCATCGCCCACATGGCCAGGACACGCCGCGTGCGTGCCGGCAGCATCGTGGGCAGCGGAACCGTGAGCAACCAGGACTGGTCCCATGGCTATGCCTGCATTGCCGAAAAACGCGCCATCGAGACCATCGAAAGCGGTGAGCCCAAGACCGGCTTCATGCGCGACGGCGACACCATCCGCATCGAGATGAAGGGCAGCGACGGCCAGAGCGTGTTCGGCGCCATCGAGCAGCGCGTGGTGGTGGAGGCCGCCCGCTGAGCGCGGGCCGCGGCATGGGCGAGCTGTCCCGCACCTTCAAGCTGGCGACGCTGTGGCTGCTGATCGGCGCGGCCGTGTTCCTGGGCGTGCAGTGGTGGCAGGCGCAGCAGCGGCAGACCCGCTTCAGCGCCGAAGGCGGCGTGGTGGAGCTGCGCCGCGCACCCGACGGGCATTTCCACTGGCCGGGCCAGGTCAACGGCGTGGCGGTGGACTTCCTGGTGGACACCGGCGCCACCAGCACTGCGCTGCCCCAGTGGCTGGCCGACCGCGCGGGCCTGACGGTGGAAGGCAGCATCACCTCCAGCACCGCGAACGGCACGGTGCGCGGCGGCCTGGCGCGGGCCGACGTGGCGCTGCAGGGCGGCATCCGCGCCGAGCGCCTGCGGGTGACGGTGCTGCCCGCGCTGGAGGCGCCGCTGCTGGGCATGGACGTGCTGTCGCGCATGCACTTCAGCCAGCGCGGCGGCGTGCTGCGCTTCGAGCCGGCCGGCCCCTGACCTTCGATGCGCCTTCCGGAGACCGCATGACCTTCGCCCCAACCGTTCGCCGGACCCTTCGCCAGCGCCTGGCTGCGCTGCTGCTGTGCGGCCTGGCGGGCCTCGTCGCCCCCGGCGCACGGGCCGCCGACACGCCGGCCGCGCCGCCGGTCGATTGCCCGCCGGTGGCCACCGCGCCCACCGAGGCGCAGATGCGCAGCGCCGTCGCCCAGGCGCGCGACCGCGGCCTGCTCTGGCGCATCGAGCGCGACGGCCAGGCCAGCCACCTCTACGGCACGGTGCACATCGGCAAGCTGGCCTGGACGGTGCCCGGGCCCCGCGTGCGACAGGCGCTGATGGCCGCCGACACGCTGGCGCTGGAGCTGGACTTCACCGACCCCGCGATGGCGCGCAAGCTGGCCGCGATGGTGGCCGCGCCGGACGGCGGCCACGGCGTGCCGCTGCCGCCGGCGCTGCAGGCGCGGCTGGCCCGCCTGGTCGAAGCCGCCTGCCTGCCGCCGGACAGCCTGCAGGGCCAGCATCCGGTGATGCAGGCGCTGTCGCTCACCCTGATGTCCGCCCGCCGCGAGGGCCTGGACCCGGCCTTCGCCCAGGAGTTCTCGCTCGCCGGCTTCATGCGGGCGCTGCAGCGCAACGTGGTGTCGCTGGAAACGCCGGAGCTGCAGATGGCGGCCCTGGTGCCCGCCGACCCCGCGCAATCGCTGCGCATGGTGCAGCAGATGGTGGAGCAGCTGGAGGCGCAGCGCGCCCAGGCCCTGCTGCTGCGCCTGGCCGACGTGTGGGAGCGCGGCGACCTGGCGCAGATCGAGCGCTACGAGGCCTGGTGCGATTGCGTGGAGACCGAAGACGATCGCCAGCAGATGCAGCGGCTGAACGATGCGCGCAACCCGGGCCTGGCCGACCGCATCGAGGCGCTGCACCGCGAAGGCCGCCAGCTTTTCGTCGCGGTGGGCGCGCTGCACATGACCGGCCCGCAGGCGCTGCCGCGGCTGCTGGCCCAGCGCGGCTTCCGCGTGGAGCGCGTGCCGCTGCGCTGACCCACAATCGGCTGCAGCAGTCCACCGAACCCCCACCAGGAGACTCACCATGGCCGACAGCGCCTCCCCCTTCAAATCCCTCGTGCCCGGCTTCGACTTTCTGCAGAACCTGGTCAAGGGCGCCGGCACCGCGATGCCCTCGATCGGCCAGTGGGTGGCGCCCACGCTGGACCCTGCCGAACTCACCAAGCGCATCGACGAGCTGAAGACGGTGCAGTTCTGGCTGGAGCAGAACGCACGCATGCTGGCCGCCACCATCCAGGCGCTGGAGGTGCAGCGCATGACGCTGTCCACGCTGAAGACGATGAACGTGCAGGTGCAGGACCTGCAGGAGGCAATGAAGATCAAGATGCCCGAGCCCGCGGCCGCCCCGGCGCCCGCCAAGGCGGCGGCACCGGCCGAGCCCGCGGCCACCGACGAGCCCGCGGCCGCGCCCGCGCCGGCCGGCGTGGTGGACCCGATGCAGTGGTGGGGCGCGCTGACCAAGCAGTTCACCGAGCTGGCCACCGAGGCCATCAAGGAAGGCAGCGCCCAGGCCGCGCAGGTGGCGCAGATGGCCAAGCTCAAGCCCGGGCCGGTGGCCGCGGCACCGGACGAGGCCGCGGCCGATGCACCCGCGGCCGCGCCGGCCCGCAAGGCGCGGCCGGCCGCCAAGACCGCGGCGCGCAAGCGCGGCACCGGCAGCTGAGGCCGCCACCGGAGGCCGGCTGGCGCGGCGGGTGCACACTGGGCCCATGATCCCGTTCATCCACGCCCACGCCACCCATCCCGACTGGCGCATGGCCCTGGCCCTCGTGGCCGCCCAGGTCGATGCGCAACGGGCCGCCCAGGCCCGAGCCACCGAGGCCGCCGGCCGGCCCTTCACGCTGGGCTTCGTCTATTTCAGCGACCACTACACCGCGCACGCCGACGCCCTGCTGGACGACCTGCGCAGCCGCTGGCCGGGCGTGCAGTGGGTGGGCTCGGTGGGCGTGGGCGTGGCCGCCAGCGGCGTGGAATACATCGACGAGCCGGCGCTGGCGCTGATGCTGGCCGCGCTGCCGCCCGAGACCTTCCAGGTGTTCTCCGGCGCCCGGCCGCTGGGCAGCACCGAGCCTTTCGCCGCGCTGGTGCATGCCGACCCCGGCACGCCCGAGCTGGCGGAGCTGATCGGCGAGCTGAGCGGGCGCACCGCTTCCGGCTACCTGTTCGGCGGCCTGGCCGCCGGCCGCCAGGGTGCGGTGCACCTGGCCGACGCGGTGTGCCGCGGCGGCCTCTCGGGCGTGGGCTTCACGCAGGCCGTGCCGCTGCTGTCGCGCGTCACCCAGGGTTGCCAGCCGGTCGGCCCGGTGCGGCGCGTGACGGCCGCGCAGCGCAACGTGGTCACCGCACTCGATGGCGAGCCCGCGCTGGACTGCCTGCTGGCCGACCTGGGCGTGGCGCTGGACGACCCGCATGCGGCGCTGCCCAAGCTGCGCGCCACGCTGGTGGGCCTGTCGGACGGCCGCAGCGACGTCCTCACCCGGCCCGGCCAGTTCGGCACCGACACCCGCGTGCGCCACCTGGTGGGCCTGGACCCGGCCGCCCGCGGCATCGCCGTGGCCGACGTGGTGGAGCCCGGCATGCAGCTGGCCTTCTGCGCACGCGACGTGCAGGCCGCCCGGCGCGACCTGGTGCGCATCTGCAGCGAGATCCGCGAGGAGCTCGAGCCCGATGCCGGCAGCTCCACCGGCCCTGGCGATCCGCTGCAGCGGGTGGCCGGTGCGCTGTACATCAGCTGCGCCGGCCGCGGCGGGCCGCACTTCGGCGCACCGTCGGCCGAGATGCAGATCCTGCAGCATGCGCTGGGCGACGTGCCGCTGATCGGCTTCTTCGCCGGCGGCGAGATCGCGCACCACCACCTCTACGGCTACACCGGCGTGCTCACGGTGTTCCTGGAGCCCGCGGCGGCCTCCTAACCAGCGTGCGCCTGCACCGCCGCCACCGGCTCCGGCCGCACGCGCAGCGCCCAGGCCACGCCGGCCACCAGCAGCACGATGCCCAGCAGCGTGACCGGCTCCGGCCAGCGCCCGCGCAGCATGAAGGCATAGGCCAGCGCGGCCAGCGTCTCGAACACGATGAGCTGGCCCACCAGGGTGGTGGGCAGGCGCTGGCTGGCCTCGTTCCAGCACAGCGTGCCCAGCCAGGAGGCCAGCAGGCCGATGGCCACCATCAGGCCGATGAAGCGCGCCGGCGTGGGGCCGAAGGGCATGGCCAGCGGCTGCGCGGTGGCGGTGGCCCAGGCCCAGAGGCCGGCAAAGCCCAGCATCGCCATCGGCAGCGTGGCGATGCCCTGCGCCGTGGCCCAGCTGCGCGGACTGCGGTCGGCATGGTGGCGCAGCCAGTCGGCATTGCGGATCGGGTACCAGGTCCAGCAGGCCACCGCCGCCAGCGCCAGCAGCGCGCCGCTGGCGTAACGGCCCACGTCGGCAGCGGGGTCGGCGCGCAGGTGCTGGATCTCCACCTGGTTGACGCAGCCGATGCCCGCCGCGATGAGCGCCAGCGAAGGCGCCAGCTTCAGCCACGGCAGCCGGCCATCGCGCGCGGCATCGCGCAGGTTGGAGCAGATGGCGATCACCACCGGCAGCGTGCCGATGATCATGGTGGGCAGCGGCCCGCCCGCGCGCTGGATGGCCGCGGCCAGGCACAGGTAGTACAGCAGGTTGCCGACGAGCGAAAGCTTGGCCGCCTCCAGCCAGTCGGCGCGGGTGAACTGCGCCATGCGCCGGCGGTCCAGCCACAGCAGCGGCAGCGCGATGAGGCCGAAGGCCAGGTAGCGGCCGAAGGACAGCATGGCCGCCGGATAACCCGGCAGCAGCGTGGGCGCGATGAAGACGAGGCCCCACATCAGGCCGGCGGCCAGGGCGAACAAGGTACCGATGAGCATGGCCGCAGTGTCGGCCAGCCGACGGGCCCGGGTCTTGTACCGGATTGCGCTGCCGCGCGCGGCGGCCTCAGCCCACCTGCCGCGCGTAGCGTGCGGGCGTGACGCCGTAGCGGCGGCTGAAGGCACGGGTGAGGTGCGCCTGGTCGGCCAGCCCCACCGCCGCAGCCACCGACGCCGGCGGCTGGCCGGCCGCCAGCCGGCGCTTGGCCTGCAGCAGCCGCAGGGCCATCAGCATCTGGTGCGGCGTGGCGCCATGGGCGGCCTTGAAGCTGCGCTGGAAATGGAACGGGCTCAGGTCCGCCACCGCGGCCAGTTCCGCCAGGGTCAGCGGCTCGGCCAGGCGGTCGTGCATGCAGTCGATCACTGCGCCGAAGCGCAGGGCGGACGCCGGCTGCAGCGGCCGGCCGATGCGCGCGGCGGGCCGCAGCAACTGCAGCAGATCGAGCAGCGCGCCGTCCACCGCCAGCGCATCGGTGGCCTGCCACAGCCGGTGGAGCTGCTGCTGCAGCCGCGCGGCCAGCAGCGCGTCATGCTGCACCGCGCCGTCGAACCACCAGCCGGCATCCCCGGTCAGCGCCTGCAGCAGCTCGGCGTCAAGGTACAGCATGCGGTAGCTCCAGCCCTGCGCGGTCTCGGCGCGGCCGGTGTGCAGCTCATCGGGATTCATCAGCACCACCGAGCCGGCGGGCGCCAGGTGCTCGGTGCCGCGGTAGCGGAAACGCTCCACCCCGCTGACGATGGCGCCGATGCCGAAGGCCTGGTGGGTATGCGGCTCGAAGGCATGGCGAACGATATGCGCCCGGTACAGCTCCATGCCCGCGCGGTGCGCAGGCCGGCGGAACTCGGCCCGGTCGGCCGGGTGGTCGAACTGGTCGGGTACGCCCTGCATGCGGCCGATGATGGCATGCGGCATCGCCCTACATGCAACCGCGCCCGGGGCCGACGGTTACGGGTGTGACCACGCGGCACAGTAGCTTCACCGCTGAACGCCAGCGGCCGGCAGCGGCAACGCCGCCTCAACCCCCTACGAAGGACTCAGCATGAACAACGACCAAGTCAAGGGCCGCGTCGACGACGCCAAGGGCCATGTGAAGGAAGCCGTGGGCAAGGCCGTGGGCAACGACCGTCTGGCCGCCGAAGGCGTGGCCGACCAGGTCAAGGGCACCACGCAGAAGAACTACGGCGATGCCAAGGAAGACATCAAGGATGTCGTGAAGGGCCGCTGAAGCAGCCCTCCCCAGGCGCCGGGCAGGCGCCACCACCGACCCAGCGGGCCCTCGAGAGGGCCCGTTTGGCCTTGTGCGTGCCGCGCCCGCCCGGGGGCGGCTTCATGGACTCATGAAGCCGGTTGCCCCGCTCACCGTGCCTTGCCGGCCTTCCACGCGTTCAGCAGGCTGTCGTAGGCGATGGTCTCGCCCTTGGGCTTCTCGTTGGGCAGCTTGGCCCACGGCGCCTGCTTGTCGCTCAGCCACTTCTTCGCGTCTTCACGCTTGTTGAGCTTGGGCGCGCACTTGGCCATGCCGGCACGTTCCAGCCGGGCCATCACGTCGTCCATCTCCTTGGCCAGCGTGTCCATCGCGGCCTGCGGCGTCTTCTCGCCGGTCACGGCCTGGGCCACGTTCTTCCACCACAGCTGGGCCAGCTTGGGGTAGTCGGGCACGTTGGTGCCGGTCGGGCTCCAGGCCACGCGCGCCGGGCTGCGGTAGAACTCCACCAGGCCACCCAGCTTGGGCGCCATGTCGGTCATGGCCTTGCTCTGGATGTCGCTCTCGCGGATTGGCGTCAGGCCGACGATGGTCTTCTTCAGGCTGGTGGTCTTGGCAGTCACGAACTGCGCATACAGCCAGGCGGCGGCCGTCTTGTCGGCGTTGTGGTCCTTGAAGAAGGTCCAGCTGCCAACGTCCTGGTAGCCGTTCTGCATGCCCTGCTTCCAGTACGGGCCGTTGGGGCCCGGCGCCATGCGCCACTTGGGCGTGCCGTCGGCATTGACCACCGGCAGGCCCGGCTTGGTCATGTCGGCGGTGAAGGCCGTGTACCAGAAGATCTGCTGCGCGATCTGGCCCTGCGCCGGCACCGGGCCGGCCTCGCCGAAGGTCATGCCGGTGGCTTCCTTGGGCGCGTACTTCTTCATCCAGTCGACGTACTTGGTCAGCGCGTAGACGGCAGCCGGCGAGTTGGTGGCACCGCCACGCTCCACGGCGGCGCCCACCGGCGTGCACTTGTCGTCGGCCACGCGGATGCCCCACTCGTCGATCGGCAGCCCGTTGGGCGCGCCGATGTCGGCGGTGCCGGCCATCGACAGCCAGGCGTCGGTGAAGCGCCAGCCCAGCGACGGGTCCTTCTTGCCGTAGTCCATGTGGCCGTAGATGGCCTTGCCGTCCACCGTCTTCACGTCGTTGGTGAAGAACTCGGCGATGTCCTCGTAGGCGCTCCAGTTCAGCGGCACGCCCAGGTCGTAGCCGTACTTGGCCTTGAACTTGTCCTTCAGGTCCTGGCGCGCGAACAGGTCGGCGCGGAACCAGTAGAGGTTGGCGAACTGCTGGTCGGGCAGCTGGTACAGCTTGCCGTCGGGCGCGGTGGTGAACTTGGTGCCGATGAAGTCCTTCAGGTCCAGGCCGGGGTTGGTGTACTCCTTGCCGGCGCCGGTCATGTAGTCCGTCAGGTTGAGCACCTTGCCGTAGCGGTAGTGGGTGCCGATCAGGTCGGAGTCGCTGATCCAGCCGTCGTAGATGCTCTTGCCCGACTGCATCGAGGTCTGCAGCTTCTCGACCACGTCGCCTTCCTGGATCAGGTCGTGCTTGACGGTGATGCCGGTGATCTCGCTGAAGGCCTTGGCCAGGGTCTTGGCCTCATATTCATGCGTGGTGATGGTCTCGGAGACCACGGAGATCTCCTTCACGCCCTTGGCCTGCAGCTTCTTGGCGGCTTCGATGAACCACTTCATCTCCGCCATCTGCTGGTCCTTGTTCAGCGTGGACGGCTGGAACTCGCTGTCCACCCACTTCTTGGCCTCGGCCTCGCCCGCTTGCGCGGTGTGCCCGGCCACGGCCAGCAGGGCCGCCAGGGCGAGTGCGCTGTATCGCAAATTCATGTCTGTCTCCTCGGTGTGCTTCCCCGCTACTGCGGCTTGGGTGACCACGGCCCCGGGGAAGCACCGGGCCGGATTCCCTTTGTCATTGCGGGCGCTAGCCCTTCTTCATGATCACGGCCAGCACGGCCATCGACAGCACGAAGCTGATCCACACGCTGGGCTCGTTCTCCAGCGAGAACCACTGCGCCAGGTGCTCCCCCAGGCCGACGAAGGCCAGGTTGATGTAGGCCGCGGTGAGCAGGCCGATGAAGAGCCTGTCCCCGCGCGTGGTGGCCATCGGCAGCCAGCCCTTGCGCAGCACGGTGGGACTGCGGAGTTCCCACACGGTCATGCCCGCGAGCATCAGCGCGATGCAGATGAAGAAGATCGCGACCGGCGTGGTCCAGACCATCCAGGTGAACATCTCAAACTCTCCCCATGGCAAAGCCCTTGGCGATGTAGTGGCGCACGAACCAGATGACGATGGCGCCCGGCACGATGGTGAGCACGCCGGCCGCGGCCAGCGTGGCCCAGTCCATGCCCGATGCGCTCACCGTGCGGGTCATCGTCGCGACGATGGGCTTGGCGTTCACGCTGGTGAGCGTGCGCGCCAGCAGCAGCTCCACCCAGCTGAACATGAAGCAGAAGAACGCCGCCACGCCCACGCCCGCCTTGATCAGCGGCAGGAAGATGGTGAGGAAGAAACGCGGGAAGCTGTAGCCGTCGATGTAGGCCGTCTCGTCGATCTCGCGCGGGATGCCGCTCATGAAGCCTTCCAGGATCCACACCGCCAGCGGCACGTTGAACACCAGGTGCGCCAGCGCCACGGCCAGGTGCGTGTCCATCAGCCCCACGGTGGTGTAGAGCTGGAAGAACGGCAGCAGGAACACCGCCGGCGGCGTCATGCGGTTGGTCAGCAGCCAGAAGAACACATGCTTGTCGCCCAGGAAGCTGTAGCGGCTGAAGGCATAGGCCGCCGGCAGCGCCACGCTGATGCTGATGACGGTGTTGATGGCCACGTAGATCAGGCTGTTGATGTAGCCCGAGTACCAGCTCTCGTCGGTGAAGATGCGGTGGTAGTTGTCCCAGGTGAACTCCTGCGGCCACAGGCTGAAGCTCGACAGGATCTCCTGGTTCGTCTTGAACGACATCATCGTCATCCAGTAGATTGGCAGGATGGCGAAGACGAGGTAGAGGATGAGGAACAGCGTCCTCTTCTGGAAGCCGGTCTTATTCACCTGCGTGCTCCTTGTCGGCCGTGCCCACGCGCTGCATCCAGTTGTAGAGGATGAAGCACAGCAGCAGGATGATGAAGAAATAGATCAGCGAGAACGCCGCCGCCGGGCCCAGGTCGAACTGGCCGACCGCCTTCTGCGTGAGGTACTGGCTGAGGAAGGTGGTGGCATTGCCCGGGCCGCCGCCGGTGAGCACGAAGGGCTCGGTGTAGATCATGAAGCTGTCCATGAAGCGCAGCAGCACCGCGATCATCAGCACGCCGCGCATCTTGGGCAGCTGGATGTAGCGGAACACCGCGAACTTGCTGGCACCGTCGATGCGCGCGGCCTGGTAGTACGCATCGGGGATGCTGCGCAGGCCGGCATAACAAAGCAGCGCCACCAGCGGCGTCCAGTGCCACACGTCCATCACCAGCACCGTGAGCCAGGCATGCGTGGCATTGCCGGTGTAGCTGTAGTCGAAGCCCAGCTGCTCCAGCGTGTGGCCGAGCAGGCCGATGTCGGCGCGGCCGTAGATCTGCCAGATGGTGCCCACCACATTCCACGGGATCAGCAGCGACAGCGCCACCAGCACCAGCACGGCCGAGGCCTTCCAGCCCTGGGCCGGCATGGCCAGGGCCAGCATGATGCCCAGCGGGATCTCCACCGCCAGCACCGACAGCGAATAGACAATCTGCCGCAGCAGCGCGCCGTGCAGTTCCTCGTCGCGCATCACGCTGGCGAACCATTCGGTGCCGACGAACACGCGCCGCTCGGGGCTGATGATGTCCTGCACCGAGTAGTTCACCACCGTCATCAACGGCAGGATGGCCGAGAAGGCCACGCAGATGAAGACCGGCAGCACGAGCAGCCAGGCCTTCTGGTTGACGGGTTTGATCGCGCTCATGCGATGAGCTCCTCGTTCTTGTAGAAGCAGGTGTGCGGGCCCACCACCGCCAGCCAGGCGGTGCTGCCTTCGCCGGGCACCGGCGTGCCGGGGGCCAGCCGGGCCTTCAGCAGCACCTCGCCCACGCGGGCGGTGAGCAGCTGGTAGGTGCCCACGTCCTGCAGCCGCGTGACGGTGGCCGGCAGAGCGCCCTCGTCGCCTTCGCGGGCCAGGGCCACGTACTCGGGCCGCACGCCCAGGGTGAATTCGCCGGCCTGGCCCAGCCCGGGCAGCGCCGGCACGCCAGGCATCGGCCGGCCGGCCACGCTGAGCAGGCGGCCGTCCCATTGCGCGGGCAGGAAGTTCATGCCCGGCGAGCCGATGAAGTGGCCGACGAAGGTGTGGCGCGGCCGCTCGAACAGGTCGCTGGCGCTGCCCACCTGCACCGCGCGGCCACGGGTCATCACCACCACCTGGTCGGCGAAGGTGAGTGCCTCCACCTGGTCGTGGGTGACGTAGATCAGCGTGAGCTTGAGCTCATGGTGGATCTGCTTGAGCTTGCGGCGCAGCTGCCACTTCAGGTGCGGGTCGATGACGGTCAGCGGCTCGTCGAACAGCACGGCGCTGACGTCCTCGCGCACCAGGCCGCGGCCCAGCGAGATTTTCTGCTTGGCGTCGGCCGCCAGGCCGGAGGCGCGCATGTCGAGCTGGCCGCTCATCTCCAGCATCTCGGCGATGCGGCCCACGCGCTCCTTGATGCGCGCCGGCGCCACGCCGCGGTTCTTCAGCGGGAAGGCCAGGTTCTCGCCCACGGTCATCGTGTCGTAGATCACCGGGAACTGGAACACCTGCGCGATGTTGCGTTCCTGCGGCGAAGCGCGTGTGACGTCGCGGTCGTCGAACTTCACCGTGCCGTGCGATGGCTGCACCAGGCCCGAGATGATGTTGAGCATGGTGGTCTTGCCGCAGCCCGAGGGGCCCAGCAGCGCATAGGCACCGCCATCCACGAAGCTCATCTTCAGCGGCAGCAGCGCGTAGTCGCTGTCCTGCTGCGGGTCGGGGCGGTAGCTGTGCGCCAGGTCGAGGTCGATGCGTGCCATGTCAGTTCAATCCCGCCGGGGCCACGAGCAGGTCGCCGGCCGCGTCGAACACGTACACCTGCGCCGGGTCCAGATACAGCGTCACCTGGCTGGCCAGGTCCAGCACATGCACGCCGGTGAGCTGCGCCACCACCTCGCCCACCGCGGTGGCCACGTGCACGAAGGTGTCGGAGCCGCTGATCTCGGCCAACTCCACCTGGCCGGGCAGGGCCAGGTCGCCGGGCCGGCCCACCACGCGGAAGGCCGGTGCGCGCACGCCCACCGTCAGCGCGCCGGGCGCCGTGGAGCCCGGCAGCAACAGGGCCAGCAACGGGCCGCCGGCCAGCTGCACGCCGCCGGGCGCGGCGGTGGCCGGCAGCAGGTTCATCGGCGGATCGCTGAAGGCACGTGCCACGCGGATGGACTGCGGCCGGTGGAACACCTGCGAGGTGGGGCCGTATTGCAGCAGCTCGCCCGCATCCATTACCGCGGTATAGCCACCCAGCAGCAGGGCCTCGGTGGGCTCGGTGGTGGCGTACACCACGGTGGAATCGCCACCGGCGAACAGGCCGACCAGTTCCTCGCGCAGCTCTTCGCGCAGCTTGTAGTCCAGGTTGACCAGCGGCTCGTCCAGCAGCAGCAGCGGAGCGCCCTTGGCCAGCGCGCGGGCCATGGCCACGCGCTGCTGCTGGCCGCCGGACAGCTCCGACGGCAGGCGCTGCAGGAAGGGATCGATGTGCAGCCGCTCGGCCAGGGCCAGCACCTGGCGGTCGATGGCGGCGCGGTCCAGCTTGCCCTGCAGCTTCAGCGGCGAGGCGATGTTCTCGGCCACCGTCATCGACGGATAGTTGATGAACTGCTGGTAGACCATGGCCACGTTGCGCTCGCGCACCGGCACGCCGGTGACGTCGCGGCCATCCACCAGCACCTTGCCGTGCGAAGGCGTGTCCAGCCCGGCCATCAGGCGCATCAGCGATGTCTTGCCGGCCTGGGTGGCGCCCAGCAGCACGGTCACCGCACGCGGCTGCAGCCGCAGGTCGATCGGGTACAGGTGGGCTTCGGCGCCCACCTGCTTGTCGACGCGTTCCAACGAGAGTTCCATCTTGTCCAGTCTTCTAGGAAGCGGTGCGGGCGGTTGCGGCCCGGCTTGGCGGCAGGCCGGCCATGGTCTGGTCGGCGGGGTCGTTCTCGCCTGGGAAACGGGCGGCCCACCACGCGGCCACGGCGGCGCGCTGGGCCTCGGCCATGTGCAGGCCGAGCTTGGTGCGGCGCCACAGCACGTCGTCGGCGCTGCGGGCCCATTCGTGCTCGTGCAGGTAGAGCAGCTCGGCCTCGAAGAGCTGCGGCGCCACCTGGGCGCCCAGCGCCTCCAGCGCGGCGGCTTCCGGCGGCAGGATCAGCGCGACGCGGCTGCCATAGCTGCGGGCCCAGCGCGCACGCAGCGGGGCGGGCAGCCAGGCGTGGCTGCGGCCCAGCGCGGCCTCGAAGCGCGGGATCGCGTCCGCATCGGCCACCGGCGTGGGCGCGGCACGGCGGCGCGCGGCGGCGGGTGCGGACAGGCTGGGCAGCGCCACCTCGGGCCAGGCCGCGATGTCGCCGCCGGGCATCACCGCGCCGGCCGTCCAGGCGCCCTGGGCCAGGCCCAGCGGGGCCTGCAGCATGTCGGCCGCTTCCTCGGCCAGCTTGCGGAAGGTGGTGATCTTGCCGCCCCATACGCTCAGCAGGGGCGCCGCGCCGGTGTCCAGCTCCAGCACGTAGTCGCGCGTGACGGCCGAGGCGTCGCTCGATTCATCGTCCAGCAGCGGGCGCACGCCGCTGTAGGTCCACACCACGTCGGCCGGCCGCACCGCGCGGGCGAAGTAGCGGCTGGCCTGCTCGCACAGGTAGCGGATCTCGGCCTCGTCGATGCGCGCGGTGCCGATGGCGCCGTGGTGCTCGATGTCGGTGGTGCCGATCAGCGTGAAGTCGCCTTCGTACGGGATGGCGAAGATGATGCGCTTGTCGGGGTTCTGGAAGATGTAGGCATGGTCGTGGTCGAACATCTTCGGCACCACGATGTGCGAGCCCTTGACCAGCCGCAGGCTCTTGGTGCCCTGCAGGTTGGCCTGCTGCTTGAGGAACTGCGCCGTCCATGGTCCGGCCGCATTCACCAGCGAGCGGGCCTGCACCGGCTGCAGCGTGCCATCGGCATGGCGCAGCGTGGCCTTCCAGCCTTGCGGGCCGCGCTCGGCCTGGGTGCACGCAGTGCGGGTGAAGATGCGGGCGCCGTGCGCCTGCGCATCCAGCGCATTCAGCAGCACCAGCCGGGCATCGTCCACCCAGCCGTCGGAATACACGAAGCCCTTGGTGAAGCCCGGCTTCAGCGGCTGGCCGGCCGGATGGCGGCGCAGGTCGACGGTGGTGCTGCCGGGCAGCACCTCGCGCTTGGCCAGGTGGTCGTACAGGAACAGGCCGGCGCGGATCATCCACGCGGGCCGCAGGAAGTTGGCCTTGGGATCGTGCGGCATCACGAAGCGCAGCGGCCACATGATGTGCGGCGCCGCCTTGATCAGCACCTCGCGCTCGGCCAGCGCCTTGCGCACCAGCGAGAACTCGTAGTACTCCAGGTATCGCAGGCCGCCGTGGATCAGCTTGGTGGAGGAGGAGGACGTGTGCTGCGCCAGGTCGTGCTGCTCGCACAGCACCACCTTGGCGCCGCGGCCGGCGAGGTCGCGGGCGATGCCGGCGCCATTGATGCCGCCGCCGACGACGAGCACGTCGCACGACAAGGTGTTGTCGCCGGTGGGCAGCGGGTTCAAGGGCATGTCTCCTGGTCAGCGGCCGGCGTCCCGGCGTTCGTTTGAAGTTCGTTTCGCGTTCGTTATCGCGCTTCTTTTTTCGTTTTAGCCGCTTCAGCGAGCCTTGGCAAGTAGGCAAACCGCCGGGAGGCAGAACGCGCTTTTGCCCCTACCCTCCCAGCCGTGGCCCAAACGCTGAACCCCAATCCCCGCCAGGAAGGCATGCTGGCCCTCGTGAAGACACGCGGTTCGGTGTCGGTCGAAACGCTGGCCGAGCACTTCGGCGTGACGCTGCAAACCGCGCGGCGCGATGTTCGTTTGCTGTGCGACGCCGGCATGCTGGCGCGTTTTCACGGCGGCGCGCGGGTGCCCAGCTCCACCACCGAGAACATCGCCTACCGGCAGCGCCAGTTGCTGAACGACGACGCCAAGCGCCGCATCGCGCGCGCCGCGGCGCAGGCGCTGCCCGACGGCTGCTCGCTCATCCTCAACATCGGCACCACCACCGAGGCCATCGCGCATGAGCTGCTGAAGCGCAAGGGCCTGCGCGTGATCACCAACAACCTGAACGTGGCGGCGATCCTGTCCGACAACCCGGACTGCGAGGTCATCGTGGCCGGCGGCGTGGTGCGCGGACGCGACCGCGGCATCGTGGGCGAGGCCACGGTCGACTTCATCCGCCAGTTCAAGGTGGACATCGGGCTGATCGGCATCTCGGCCATCGAGGACGACGGCACGCTGCGCGATTTCGACTACCGCGAGGTGAAGGTGGCGCGCGCCATCCTCGAGCATTCGCGCGAGGTGTGGCTGGCCGCCGACCACAGCAAGTTCAACCGCCCCGCGATGGTGGAACTGGGCCGGCTGGAGCAGGTGGACCGCCTGTTCACCGACCAGCCGCCGCCACCGCCCTTCGCCCACCTGCTGGCCGAGGCCGGCGTGCAGTGCGTGGTGGCCGGGGGCGGCGCCGACGAATCAGGAGACAAAGCATGACCGCCCGCTACCTGCTGGCACTGGACCAGGGCACGTCCAGCTCGCGCAGCATCGTGTTCGACCACCGCGGCACCATCGTGGCCATGGCGCAGCGCGAGTTCCGCCAGATCTATCCGCAGCCCGGCTGGGTGGAGCACGACCCGAAGGAGATCTGGACCTCGCAGCTGGCCACCGCCCGCGAAGCGCTGGAAGCAGCACGCCTCGCGCCCGCCGACCTGGCCGGCATCGGCATCACCAACCAGCGCGAGACCACGTTGCTGTGGAACCGCCGCACCGGCGAGCCCATCCACAACGCCATCGTCTGGCAGGACCGCCGCGCCGAGCCGCTGTGCGCCGAGCTGCGCGACGCCGGCATGGGCGAGCGGGTGCAGCGGACCACCGGGCTGGTGATCGATGCCTACTTCTCGGCCACCAAGCTGCGCTGGCTGTTCGACCACGTGGCCGGCGCACGCGAGGCCGCCGAGCGCGGCGAACTCGCCTTCGGCACCGTGGACAGCTGGCTGCTGTGGCAGCTCACGCGCGGGCAGGTACATGCCACCGACGTGAGCAATGCCTCGCGCACCATGCTGTTCGACATCCGCCGCAACCAGTGGGACGAGGAGCTGCTGCAGCTGCTGAAGATCCCGGCCAGCGTGCTGCCCGAGGTGCATCCGTCCAGCCACGTGTTCGGCGTGGCCGACCCCGAATTCCTGGGCGCCGCGGTGCCCATCGCCGGCATGGCGGGCGACCAGCAGAGCGCGCTGTTCGGCCAGGCCTGCTTCCGCCCCGGGCTGGCCAAGAACACCTACGGCACCGGCTGCTTCATGCTGATGCCCACCGGCCCGCGCTTCGAGACTTCGGCCAACGGGCTGCTGACCACCGCCGCCGCACAGATCGACGGCACGCCGCAGTACGCCTTCGAGGGCGGCGTGTTCATCGGCGGCGCGGTGGTGCAGTGGCTGCGCGACGGCCTGCGTGCCATCGAGAGCAGCGCCCAGGTGCAGGCGCTGGCCGAGAGCGTGCCCGATGCGGGCGGCGTGGTCTTCGTGCCCGCCTTCACCGGCCTGGGCGCCCCCTACTGGGACGCGGATGCGCGCGGCGCCATCGTCGGCGTGACCCGCGGCACCACCGTGGCCCACATCGCCCGCGCGGCGCTGGAAAGCATCGCATTCCAGAGCGCCGCGCTGCTGCAGGCGATGAGCCGCGACGCGGTGGCTGCCGGCGGCGCGCCGGTGAGCGAGCTGCGGGTGGACGGCGGCGCCTGCGTCAACGATCTGCTGATGCAGTTCCAGGCCGACCTGCTGGGCGTGCCGGTGGTGCGGCCGCAGGTCATCGAGACCACCGCGCTCGGCGCCGCCTACCTGGCCGGCCTGGCCACCGGCGTGTTCGGCAGCCTGGACGAGCTGAGCGCCCAGTGGCAGGTGCAGCGCCGCTTCCTGCCCACGCTGCCACGCGAGCGCGCCCAGGCGCTGATGGAAGGCTGGGAGCACGCGGTGCGGCAGGCCACGGCCAAGTAACCGCGCCCGCCGCCGCCACGGCTCAGCGGGCGGCCGCCTGCTGCAGTCCCGGGCCGCCGAAGTCCAGCTCGCCGGCCTGCAGACGCAGGGTGCTGGCGTCGGCGGCGGCCAGGGCATCGAACACCTCCGGCGCGGCGCTGAAGTCGCCCACCACCACGGTGCGCAAGTCGCTGGCCGGCCAGCGGCGCCGGGCGAACTCCTGCACCTGGCCGGGCGTGACGGCCAGCACCTCCTGCACGAAGCGGTCGAGCTCCGACAGCGGCCGGCCACTGGCCCAGCGCGCGGTGATCAGCGAGGCGATGCCGGCATTGGTGTCCAGCCGCCGCGCGAAGCCGCCCACCAGCGTGGCCTGGCGTGCGGCCAGTTCGTCGGCGGTGGGCGGCGTGGTGGCCAGGCCCAGCACCTGGGCCCGCAGCAGCTCGGCCACCTGGGCCGCATTGCGGTGGTCGGTCTGCGCGCTGGCTTCCCACAGGCCGCCCTCGGCATGCTGCTCGGCGCTGGTGCCGACGCCATAGCTCAGCCCGCGCTTGATGCGCACCTCCTGGTTGAGCCGCGCGGAATACCCGCCGCCCAGCACCGCATTGGCCACCTGGCCGATGCGCAGCTCGGCCACGTCGTCCGGCGCCAGCGAAGTGAAGGGCGCCAGCACGGTCACGCTGCTCTGGCCCACGCCGGGCAGGTTCACCAGCACCGTGCGGGGTGCCAGCGGCGCGGGCCGGCCGTCGCGGCGCGCCAGCGGCGCAATGCGGCTGGGCCGCCAGCTGCCCAGGTGCTGCTGCGCCAGCGCCAGCCCGCGCTCGGGCGTGAGGTCGCCGGCCAGCACCAGCAGGGTGTCCTCCGGCCGGAAGCCCTGCGCATGCAGCGCCTGCAGGTCGTCGCGCCGCAGGCGCTGCAGCGTCTGTTCGGTGCTCACGCCGCCATAGGCGCTGCCGCCCCAGTAGAGCCGGCGGGCCACCCGGCTGGCGATGCTGCCGGGGTCGCTGTTGCTCACCTTCAACGCATCCACCGCCTGCACGCGCAGCCGGTCCAGCTCGTCGGCGGCCAGCGTCGGCTGGCGCAGCACGTCGCTCATCAGCGACAGCGCCGCATCCAGGCGCGGCGTGGTCACCGTCATGCCCAGGCTGGTGGCGCGCCAGCCGCTGCTGGCCGACAGCGAGCCGCCCAGCGCCTCCGCCTGGCGCGCCAGCTCCGGCGCGGACACGGCACGGCCGTCGCGCCGCGCGCCCTGGGTGAGCAGCGCGGCCAGCATGTCGGCACGACCGGCGCGGTCCAGCGGATCGGTCTCGGCGCCCACGCGCACCAGCAGCCAGGCACTCACCAGCGGCAGGCCGCGGCGCGGGGCCACCACCACGTTCACGCCGTTGTCCAGCCGGCTTTCATGCAGGGGCGGCACCGTCACCGCGCGCGGCGGGCCGGCCGGTGGTGGTGCGCTCAGGTCGTCGGGCGTGGCGGCACCGGCGGGCAGCGTGGCCAGCAGGGCGGCAGCGGCGGGCAGGCTGCCGATGAGTTGGCGGCGGCGGATCATGGGCGGCCTTTCTGGCTGGCGGCCGCGTCGGGCGGCGCGGCGGCGGGCGCTTCGGCCTGCACGTAATGGAGGGTGGCGCGGCGCGCCTGCAGCAGGTGGCGGCGCAGCACACGCTGCACGTCGGCCGCACGCACCGCCTGCAGCCGCTGCAGCACCTCGTCGGCCTGGCGGGCATCGCCGTACTGGATCACCGCCCAGCCGGCGGCCGTGGCGCGGCCGTTGGGCGTCTGGCGCTCGGCCAGCGCGGCGGTGAGCAGCTGGGTGCGCACCTTGTCGAACTCGGCCTGCGCGATGGACCCGCGCGACAGCGCCGTGATCTCGCGCATCAGCGCCGCTTCCAGCGCGGGCAGCTGCTGCGCCGCCGGCTTGCCGCCGACACCGATGGCATAGGCCACCAGCATGCCGGCGTCGGCGTTGAGCTGGGTCTGGAAGCCGGCGGCCTGCGCCACGCGGTCCCGGTACACCAGCGCCTGGTTCATGCGGGACGATTCGCCGCCCGACAGCAGCGCGGAGGCCACGTCCAGCGCGGCGGCGTCCTCGTGCCGGGCCGCGGGGCCCTTCCACACCAGCGCCACCGCCGGCAGCGGCACCCGCGGCGCGTCCATCGTGCTGCGTACGTGGCGAGCGCGCGCGGGCTCCTGCACCGCCACGCGGGGAATGGCCTCGGCGGGCCGGGGGATGTGGCCGAAGTAGCGGTCCACCGCGGCGTCCAGCGCGGCGTCATCGAAATGGCCGGCTACGATCAGCACCGCGTTGTCCGGCCGGTAGTAGGTGCGGTGGAAGGCCTTCACGTCGTCCAGCGTGGCGGCGTTCAGGTCCTCGATGCCGCCCACCACCGGGCGGCGGTAGGGATGCTGCTCGAAGGCCAGTCCAGGCAGCGCATGGAACAGCCGGCCGTAGGGGCTCGCCAGCACGCGCTGGCGGAGTTCCTCCTGCACCACGGCACGTTCGCTGTCGAAGCTGGGCTGGTCCACCTCCAGGTGCTGCATGCGCTCGGCCTCGGCCCACAGCAGGCGTTCCAGGTGGTTGGCCGGCACCTCGCTCTGGTAGGCGGTCACGTCCTCTGCGGTGAAGGCGTTGTTGATGCCGCCCACGTCCTCGGTCAGCCGGTCGAACATCTCCGCGGCCATGTACCGGGTGCGCTTGAACATCATGTGCTCGAACAGGTGCGCGAAGCCGGAGCGGCCGGGCGGGTCGTCCTTGCCGCCCACCCGGTACCAGACCTGCACGCTGGCGGTCGCGGTGCCGCGGTCGGGCAGCGCGATGACCTGCAGCCCGTTGGCCAGCGTGCGTTGCCGCAGGCCCAGGGAAGGCAGCGCCACCTCGGCGGACCGGGCGCCCGGGCCCGGTGGCGTGGCGGCCCGGGCGGCCAGCCAGGGCGTGGCGGCCGCCGCGGCCGCCAGGCTGCCGAGCGTGCGCCGGCGTGTGAGCAGGAAGGGGTGCGTCATGCGGGCCATGCTAGCCCGCGCACTTTGGCCGACGGTTAAGCCTTCAGGCCGCAGGGGCGGCGTTGCGCTCGATCCAGCCGGCGAAGGCGCCCAGGAACTTCTGCAGGAAGGCCTGGGTGTCGGACTTCTTGATGGCGCCCAGCTCGTCGAACAGTTCGCCCGCGCCGCCGATGTAGGCCTCGGGCTGCTGCAGCACCGGCACGTCCAGGAACACCAGCGACTGGCGCAGGTGGTGGTTGGCGCCGAAGCCGCCGATCGCACCGGGCGACAGCGTGATCACCGCGCCGGGCTTGCCGCTGAGCACGCTCTGGCCATAGGGGCGGGAGGCATGGTCGATGGCGTTCTTCAGGACGCCGGGTACCGAGCGGTTGTATTCGGGCGTGATGAACAGCAGCGCGTCGGCGGGCTTGATCTGCTGCTTGAAGGTGGTGACGGCCGGAGCCGGGTTGGCCTCGTCGTCGGCGTTGTACAGCGGCAGCGCGCCGATCTCGACGATCTGCAGCCGCAGGCCTTCGGGGGCCATGGCGGCGAGCGCCAGCGCCAGCTTGCGGTTCAACGAGTCCTTGCGCAGGCTGCCGACGAGCACGGCGACATTGCGGGTCTGGGCCATGGGAATCCTTTCGCGGTGAGGGAAGACAACCGCGGTTTTACCCCGTCAGGCCCGTTCCACGCGGATGTTCAGCCGGCCGATCAGGTCGTACAGCGTGGGCCGGCTCACGCCCAGCAGCTCGGAGGTCTTCTGGATGTTGCCGTTGGCCCGGGCCAGCGCGGCCAGGATCGTCTCGCGCTCGGCCGTCTCGCGCGCCAGGCGCAAGTCGAAGGCGGTCTCGCCGGCGTCCGAAGGCGGCGCCACGTCGGGCAGGCCCAGGTCCTCGCAGGTGATGCGGTCGCCCTCGGCCATGATGGTCGCGCGCTTGATCACGCTGACCAGCTCGCGCACGTTGCCCGGCCAGGCATAGGCCTCGATGGCACGCAGCGCGTCCTCCGTGAAGCGCATGGTGCTGCGCTGCTCCTGCGAGAAGCGCTTGAGGAAGGCATGGGCCAGCAGCGCGGCGTCGCCCGCGCGGCTGCGCAGCGGCGGGATGTTGACCACGATCTCGGCCAGCCGGTAGTACAGGTCCTCGCGGAAGCGCTGTTCGCCGATCAGCGCCTTCAGGTCCTGGTGGGTGGCGCAGACCACCCGCACGTCCACCGCGATGGACTGGCGCGCACCGATGCGCTCGATCGTGCGCTCCTGCAGGAAGCGCAGCAGCTTGGCCTGCAGCGAATGCGGCAGGTCGCCGATCTCGTCGAACATCAGCGTGCCGCCGTGCGCCGTCTCGATGCGGCCGGGCGTGGTCTTGACCGCGCCCGTGAAAGCACCCTTCTCGTAGCCGAACAGCTCACTTTCCAGCAGGTTCTCCGGAATGGCCGCGCAGTTGATCGCCACGAACTTGCCGCTGCGCCGTGAAGCCTGGTGCAGCGCCTGCGCCAGCACCTCCTTGCCGGTGCCGCTTTCGCCCAGCAGCATCACGCTGGCATTGCTGGGCGCCACCTTCTCCACCATGCGGCAGATCTTCAGCATCTCCGGGTCGCGGGTGGTCACGCCCTGGGTGAGCTCGGTGCCGCGCAGCTCGCGCAGGCGCTGGTTCTCGGCCTGCAGCTCATGCAGGCGCAGCGCACGCTCCACCGTCAGGTTCAGCAGCTCCACCTCGAAGGGCTTGGCCAGGAAGTCATAGGCGCCCAGCTCCACCGCGCGCAGGGCGTTGGTGCGGTCGTTCTGGCCGGTGAGCACGATGACCTTCACGCCCGGGTCCAGGTCGAGCAGCTTCTCCAGCAGCGCGAAGCCTTCGGACACCGAGTCCTTGTCGGGCGGCAGGCCCAGGTCCATGGTGACCACCGGCGGCGTGCAGCGGCGGAACTGCACCAGCGCGCTGTCCCGGTCGGCGGCCGTCACCGACTCGAAGCGGTCGAGCGACCACTTGATCTGTTTCTGCAGCGCGAGGTCGTCCTCGACGATCAGCAGCTGGGGCGACTTCGCGGTACTCATGGGGCGCTCATCAGGTCGGCTTCGGAAGGCATCTTCGCATCATGAAGGGGCAGCAGCAGCGTGATGGTGGTGCCGCGGCCCACCGCGCTGTCCACCTCGATGCGGCCGCCCAGCTCGCTCACGTACTGGTGGCTTTCATAGGCACCGATGCCCATGCCGGCCGGCTTGGTGGTGCTGAACGGCTTGAACAGCCGGGTGTTGACGAACTCCGGGCTCATGCCCTGGCCGGTGTCGGCCACGACCACGCGGGCCTGGTTGCCGCCCGAACGCTCCACTCTCACCGACACCCGGCCGTCGGGCGGGGTGGCGTCCAGCGCGTTCTGCACCAGGTGTCCCAAGACTCGTGCCAGGCGCTCTTCCTGGCCGCGAACAAAAAGTGTGTCCTGTATCTCCAGCGCCACAGTTCTGCCGCGGGCTGCAGCGGTAGCGCGCACTTGCTCCGACACAACGCCCATGTCGACGCCGCAGACCACGCCCAGCGGTTTGTCTCCTTCGCGCAACTGCTGCATCAGCGCCTGCATCTTCTCCAGGGAGCTTTCGACCGTCAGCAGCATGTCCTGCTGGAACTCCGGGTTGTTTTTCAGGCGCTTGGCGTTCTGCATCATCAGCGACAGCTGCGTGATGATGTTTTTCAGGTCGTGCACCACGAAAGCCGACATGCGGTGGAAGGCATCGAATTTCTGTGCTTCCAGCAAGGCTTCGGTCGCGCGGGACTGCGCGAGGAAACTCGCCCCTTGCCGGCTGGCGGTTTTGAGCAGGTCGCGCACTTCCCAGGTCACGCTGCCGGCATGCGCCGGGCGCTTGAGCACCACGAAACCCAGCAGATCCGCCGGGCCGACGAACAAGGGAATCACCAGCCAGAAGGCCGCATGCTCGGTCAGCCAACTGGGAATCACCAGGCCCTTGTAGGCGGCGGGGCGTGCACGGTATTCATCCAGGTCGATGATCCAGCCGGTATCACACAGGAACCGGCACAGTGGGGAATGGGCCGGCTCCGCCGCCGCCAACGGCGGGACATTCCAGCGTGCGACCAGCGAATACTCTTCGTGCCGCGATGCCAACGCCCACAAGGCGCCGCCGGGGCACTGCAGCATTTCCGCCAAGCCCTGCACCACGCGCGCGCCCATGTCGGGCGCGGATGGGTCGCCTGACAGCCGCGCGGTGAATCGCAGCCATTCCGCCCGATAGTCGTAGCGGTAGGCGAAGAAATTCTTGGCGATGAATACCCGCAGCCGCGCCCGCACCGATCCCGACAGCATCAGCACCGCCAGGAACAGCAGCGCCAGGAACACCGTGGCCAGCTGCAGCGCGCGGCCCCAGTCGCCACTGAAATACTGAACGTAATAGCCAATGGCGGCCACCATCAGCAGGTAGGCGCCCACGAACATCAAGGTGGCGGTATGGAATACCACCGCGCGCGACATTTGCGCGCTGGCGCGCCAGTCCGCATGGCGGCGGGTGGCGATGAACAACAGCGGCACGGCCATGGCATGCACCGGCCCCCGGGTGGCCAATCCCGCGTCGTCCAATCCGCCAAACAGGACCGACTGGGAAAACAGGTACACGTCGTAAATGAAGACGAAACCGAGGCCCAGGCAGAGCGGCTTGATGTTCCAGTGGAATTCGCGCGGGGTGCGGCGGTAGAGCTGCTCCAGCAGAATCAGGCCGAATACCGGCAGCATCAGCGGCGCCAGATAACTCCAGCGGCCAATGGTCCAGGGCCAGATGTCCTGCAGCAGTCCCATCAGGCTGGCCAGCAGCGCGCCGGCCACCATCAGCGCAGCACCGGCGCGCAGGCCACGAAACCGGCGCTGTTCCGGCTGCAATACCTGCAGCAGGTACACGAATACGAAGCCATAGCGCACCGTGTCGAACAGCGCGAACAACCAGGTGGCCACCACGCTTTGCAGCGCCAGGGCCAGCCAGCCGGTGGCGGCCCACACGGCCGTGGCCGACATCGCCAGTGCGAACAGGCGGTGGGCGCCCACGTGGTGGGCAAACAGCCGTGCGGCGCTGCGCAGGCTTAGTGCAAACGCCGTGTAGGCGACGGCGGTGAAACCCCAGCCGTAGACCGCGAAGTCAGCCAAATCACATCCGGAGAAAGAAGCCGCCGGTCAGGGCGGCAGGGCCAGCATCGCGGGCTTCGGACTGCCGCCGGCGGATGGCCGGCATGGCAGGCGCCTAGCGGGCGCCCTTGCCGGTGAGCACCACGGCCACGGTTTCGAACAGGATCAGCAGATCCAGGAACAAGGTGTGGTTCTTGACGTAGTACAGGTCGAACTGCAGTTTCTCCTGCGAATCCTCCACCGTGGCGCCGTAGTGGTAACGCACCTGCGCCCAGCCGGTCACGCCCGGCTTGATGCTGTGGCGCACCGCGTAATAGGGAATCTCCTGCGTGAGTTTCTCGACGAAGAAAGGACGCTCCGGCCGGGGACCCACGATGCTCATTTCACCCTTGAGCACGTTGAACAATTGCGGCAGTTCGTCGATGCGCAGCTTGCGGATCACGCGGCCGACCTTGGTGATGCGGTCGTCCGCTGCGGTGGCCCAGCGCGGCTTGCCGTCCTTTTCGGCGTCGTTGCGCATGCTGCGAAACTTGACGACGTCGAACGATTCGCCATTCAAGCCCACGCGCTGCTGCCGGTAGAACACGGGGCCCGGGCTTTCCATGCGGATGAGCAGCATGGTCACCAGCATCACCGGTGCGGACACCACCAGCAACACGGCCGCCGACAAGATGTCGAACAACCGCTTGACCGCGGTGCGGAAAAAGCCCTGGTCAAACCCATCGCCGAAAATCAGCCAGCCGGCGTTGACGTAATCCAGCCGCAGCTTGCCCAGCGTTTTCTCGAAGTGGGTGGAGATGTCGGACACCCGGATGCCCTTGATCTTGCAGTCCAGCAGGTCGCGCAGCGGCATGTTGCCGCCCCGGCGCTCCGTCACCGCCACCACGATTTCGCTCACCCCGGCATTCAGCGCGGCGGCGGCCAGGAATGGCCGCTCAGCATTTGCGAAGGCGGTACCGCTACCTGCTGCTCGTTCGGCGCCGGGAAATAACCGACGATTTCCGCCGACGGATCGGAGGCGCGCAGGGTTTCACCCACCAGCTTGGCTGCCGGGCCCGAACCCAGCACCAGGATGCGTGAACGCGCACGGGCGTGCTTGCCGGCATGCGCCGCGTACACGCGGTGCACGATCACCGCGGCCACGGCGCTCATGGCCGCCAGCGGCAGGAAGGCCGGGCTGCCCACTTCCACGGGAAGCAGCGAAAACATGGCATAGGCCAGCGGCAGCGCAAAAGTGCGGCCAGCCCGGCGCGGGCCAGGCTTTCGGTGAAGGAGCGGTTGTGGGTTTGCTGGTAGAAGCCCGACGCGATATTGATCACGAAGGTGCAGGTGGCCAGCGACAACCCGTGGGTGGCCGTCATCGACAGCAGGAATTCACTGTGCTGCCGGCCGACGACCATGGCGGCCATGACAGCGGAAACAATCAATCCGTAATCGAACAACACCTGCAGCAACAAGCGCCGGTGAATATAGTGGTTGAACAAGCGGATCACGGAAACACCCCCCAAGAACGTCTGGTCGGTTCTGCTGGCGCCGGCGGAGGCGCGGACAGCGCGGCCACGTTACCGATGTGTTGCCAACAATATGTGTCAAGTAGCGCAGCAGCTGCGATGCAGCCCGCTTTTTGCGTAGTGCCCGTGCGCCGACGGAGCGCTGTTGCGGCTTTGCGAACTTGTTGTAGCAGCATGAAATGGCCGTAACTACCCCCTAAGAGGGTGCCCTTTCGGGGGAGGTCCACCATGATCGGCGCGCGGCGCGGATGTTGCAACGCAGCACAACGCGTAGCAGCCTGCCGCGCGCACTTCGCCACGCAAGCGGCAACCGGTAAATTGGCGTGATGGCAACACGGACCGGCATGCCCACGATCACGCGACCGCATCTGCGGCGTCTGCGGCAGATGTGGCGCTCGGCCGGCTGGCCCTGCCAGGACCTGATCGAGGCGGAATTGCTTGCGCTGCAACTGCTGGAGCGGCTGCTGGACGACCAGGGGCGGGTGACGCTGCGGGTGACCGACGCCGGGGTGCAGGCGATCGCCGCCTCGCTGCATGCCAACCGCGCCGCGCGGGACGCGCACGAAGAGCTGGTCGCGCGAGTGGCGCGCAGCATGCGGCACCAGGGCCGCATCACCTGGCGCCGGCTGAGCCTGCGCGCGCGGGTGGACGATGCCTGGATGCTGTGCCAGCCCGACGTGTTCTCCCTGCGCCAGACCACCGTGGAAGCCTACGCCGAGCCGGTGGTGCACGAGATCAAGGTGCGGCGTTCCGACCTGCTGTCCGACCTGCGGCAGCCGGCCAAGGGCGCCGCCTACCTGGCCACCGCCTGCCAGTGCTGGTACGTGCTGCGCGAGGGCATCGGCACCGCGGACGAGATTCCGGCGGCCTTCGGCGTGATGCTGGCGGGTGACGGCGGCATCGAGATCGCCCGCCCCGCGCCGCACCGCCCGATGACGGTGCCCTTTGCCACCTGGATGGCGTTGGCACGCACCAACGCCGACCCGGCGGAGGACGATGTGCAGGCTTGGCTGGGCGACGACGGCGGCGCGGGGCCGGTGGACTGAGGCAGCACGGCGCGGACGCCGCTCCGTTTCCCCACCGGCGGTGCGGCGGGCCCTTCGGATATCGGCAGCGACCCATCGTCCGCAAGGCCGACTGCGGGCGGAATGCCAGCTGCCGCGCTCATAATGAGAATCATTCTTGATGCGATTTGCCTTGGAGCTGTTGTGCAGTCTGTTCCTTGTTCCCTGAGCGCCCTGTCGTTGGCCACCCTGGCCCTGGCGTCGGCCCTGACCTCCACCGCGCAGGCGCAGGAGGTGCAGCAGGTCATCATCAACGCCAGTGCCGACGCCTCGGCCGAAGGCCTGAAGGCGCCCTACGCCGGCCGCCAGGTGGCGCGCGGTGGCCGGCTCGGCCTGTTCGGCAACCAGGACGTGATGGACACGCCGTTCAGCCAGACCAGCTACACGCAGGAGCTGATCCAGAACCAGCAGGCCGCCAGCATCGGCGACGTGCTGCGCAACGACCCGACCGTACGCGTGGCGCGCGGCTTCGGCAACTACCAGCAGCTGTACCTGATCCGCGGCTTTCCGGTGTATTCCGACGACATGGCCTACAACGGCCTGTACGGCCTGCTGCCGCGCCAATACCTGGCGGCCGAGCTGATCGAGCGGGTGGAGGTGCTGCGCGGTGCGAACAGCTTCGTCAACGGCGTGGCGCCCACCGGCAACGGCGGCGGCCTGGGCGGTGCCATCAACGTGATGCCCAAGCGCGCCCCCAATGAGCCGGTGAATCAGGTGACGGTGGGCGTGGAAAGCGGCGGCCAGGCCTACCTGGCGGCCGACGTGGCGCGACGCTTCGGCCCCGACAAGAGCACCGGCCTGCGCCTGACCGCCGTGCGCCGCGACGGCGACACCGCCATCGACGGCGAGGACCGCGAACTGGGCCTGCTGGGCGTGGGCCTGGACTGGCGCAACCGCGACGTGCGCGTGTCGGCCGACATCGGCTACCAGGACCAGCAGCTCAGCGGCACCCGCCCCAGCGTGACGCCCGGTACCTACATTCCCAAGCCGCCCGATGCCGCCGGCAACTTCGGCCAGCCGTGGACCGTGTCAAACGAGCGCGACACCTTCGGCACCCTGCGCGCCGAATGGGACCTGGCGCCGCGCACCACCGCCTGGCTGGCTGCCGGTGCGCGCAAGGGCAAGGAATACAACGACCTGGCCGGCGTGACGGTGACCGGCGATGGCGGCGCCACCAGCGTCTCCCGCTTCGTGAACGTGCGTCGCGACGACATCGCCACCGGCGAGCTGGGCCTGCGCCACGAGCTCACCACCGGCAGCGTGAAGCACCAGCTGGTGGCCTCGGCCTCGTTGTTCACCGCCAAGGAGCGCAACGCCTACGTCTTCCAGGGCCCCAATGCAGCCAACAGCCTCTATGACCCGTTCACGGTGACGCCGCCTTCCACGCACAGCTTCACTGGCGGCACGCTGGACGACCCGCACGTGGTGGGCCGAATCCGCACCCGCAGCCTGGCGGTCGCCGACACGCTCTCGTTCGCCGACGACACCATCAAGCTGACGCTGGGTGCCCGCCACCAGTCGATCGAGACCCGCGGCTACGACTACAACACCGGCGTGCAGAACGCCTACTACGACGAGAGCAAGGTCACGCCGATGGCCGGCCTGCTGGTGAAGTTGTCCAGACAAGTGTCCGTCTACGCCACCTATGCCGAAGGGCTGGTCAAGGGCGAGGAGGCATCGGCGTCGTACATCGGCCCGGACGGCAACCAGACGCCGGTGGACAACCAGGGCGAGATCTTCGCGCCCTACGTCACCAAGCAGGTGGAGCTGGGTGCCAAGATGGACCTGGGCCGCTTCGGCGGCACCGTGGCGCTGTTCCAGGCGAAGAAGCCGGTGTCGGGCGTGGTGGGCACGCGCTTCGTCGGCTCGGCCTACAAGCAGACCAACCGCGGCATCGAGGCCACGGTGTTCGGCGAAGCCACTCGCGGCCTGCGCCTGCTGGGCGGCGCCACCTACCTGCACACCGACGTGCAGGACAACGACGCCGTCGGCGCGCCGAAGTGGCAGCTCAACGCCAATGCCGACTGGGATGTGCCCGGCGTGCCCGGCCTGGCGCTCACCGGCCGCGTCACCTACACCGGCAAGCAGTACGCCAACGCGGCCAACACGCTCACCGTCAAGTCGTGGGCACGGCTGGACGTGGGGGCGCGCTACGGCTTCACCGTGGCCGAGCGTGCCGTCACGCTGCGCGCCAACATCAACAACCTGACCGACCGCGACTACTGGGCCTCCGTCGGCGGCTTCCCCGGCGCCAACTACCTGGTGCTGGGCGAGCCGCGCACGCTGGTGCTGTCGGCCAGCGTCGACTTCTGAGGCACGCCATGCTCAGCACCCGCGCCATCCGCGGCTGGCAGGCGGTGCACACCTGGTCCAGCCTGGTGTGCACCGTGTTCATGCTGCTGCTGTGCCTGACCGGCCTGCCGTTGATCTTCCACCACGAGATTGGCCACCTGCTGGGCACCGAGATCGAGGCCGCCGAGATGCCGGCCGACGCGCCGCGCGCCAGCCTGGACGAAGTGATGGCCCTGGCCGGCCAGCGCTACCCAGGCAAGCAGGGCATGTTCGTCTCGCAGGAGGAGGACGACGACCGGGTCTGGTACGTGACGATGTGCGAGCGGCGCGATTCCAACGACAACCTCAAGCAGGTGGCGGTGGACGCCCGCACCGCCCACGCGCTGGGCGATCCGCCGCTGGACAGCGGCTTCATGTGGGTGATGCGCTCGCTGCACATCGACCTGTTCGCCGGCCTGCCGGGCATGCTGTTCCTCGGCCTGATGGGCGTGCTGCTGCTGGTGGCCATCGTCTCGGGCACGGTGCTGTATGCGCCCTTCATGCGCAAGCTGCGCTTCGGCGACGTGCGGCGCGACCGCAGCCCGCGGGTGAAGTGGCTGGACCTGCACAACCTGCTGGGCATCGTCACGCTGGTGTGGTTCACCGTGGTGGGCGCCACCGGCGTGATCAATGCCTGGTCGGATCTGCTGGTGAAGTACTGGCAGGCCACGGAGGTGGCGCAGATGGTGGCGCCCTACGCAGGCCAGCCGCCGCTGGAACGGCCCGGCTCACTACAGGCCGCGGTGCAGGCGGCCAAGGCGGTGGCGCCCGGCATGAAGGTGGCCTTCGTCGCGTTTCCCGGCACCAGCTTCGCCAGCCCGCACCACTACGGCGTGTTCCTGCGCGGCACCGATGCCGTCAGCAGCAAGCTGCTCAAGCCGGTGCTGGTGGACGCGATGACCGGCCAGGTGACCGACAGCCGCGAACTGCCCTGGTACCTCACCGCGCTGCTGATCTCGCAGCCGCTGCATTTCGGCGACTACGGCGGCCGCCCGATGCAGATCCTGTGGGCGGTGCTGGACGTCATCACCATCGTGGTGCTGGCCAGCGGGCTGTACCTGTGGGTGGTGCGGCGCCGCCAGGCGCGCGTGGCCGACGGCAAGTTGTCTATGCAAGCCGACGGAGCGGCCTCATGAGCGCCCCCGTAGGGCCAATCTGGCGTGCGCCCATCGTGCTGGGCGTGGTCACTGCGGTCGGCCTGCTGTCGGGCCTGCTGGGCGACGGCGCCTGGGACGCCGTGGCCTGGCTGGGCCTGGGCGTTCCCAGCCTGGCCTGCTGCTGGTACGGGCTCAGGCGGTAGCTGCCAGCGCCTGGTCCAGGTCGTGCAGCAGGTCGTCGATGTGCTCGATGCCCACCGACAGCCGCACCGTGTCTTCGCCCACGCCGGTCTTGGCCAGCTCTTCCGGTGACAGTTGGCGGTGCGTGGTGGAGGCCGGATGCGTGGCCAACGACTTGGCGTCGCCGATGTTCACCAGCCGGGTGAAGAGCTGCAGCGCATCGAGGAAGCGCGCACCGTCGGCCCGCTTGTCGCCCGAGGTGCCCTTGACGCCGAAGGTCAGCAGGCCCGAAGCCTTGCCGCCCAGGTACTTGCGGGCCAGCGCATGGTCGGGATGGTCCTCCAGGCCGGCGTAGTTGACCCAGGCCACCTGGGGATGCTGCTTCAGGTGCTGGGCCACGGCCAGCGCATTGGCGCTGATGCGGTCCATGCGCAGGGCCAGCGTCTCGATGCCCTGCAGGATCTGGAACGAGTTGAACGGCGAGATGGCCGAGCCCATGTTGCGCAGCGGCACCACGCGCGCGCGGCCGATGTACGCGGCCGGGCCCAGCGCTTCGGTGTAGACCACGCCGTGGTAGCTCACGTCGGGCTCGTTCAGGCGCTTGAAGCGCGCCTTGTGCTGCGCCCACGGGAACTGGCCTGAATCGACGATCGCTCCGCCCACGCTGGTGCCGTGGCCGCCCATGTACTTGGTGAGCGAATGCACCACGATGTCGGCGCCATGCTCGATCGGGCGGCACAGGTAGGGGGCTGGGCACGGTGTTGTCGACGATCAGCGGCACGCCGTGGCGGTGCGCCAGCTCGGCGATGCGGGCGATGTCCGTCACGTTGCCGGCCGGGTTGCCCAGCGACTCGACGAAGATGGCCTTGGTGCGCTCGTCGATCAGCGGCTCGAAGCTGGCCGGGTCGCGGTGGTCGGCAAAGCGGGTGTCGATGCCGTACTGCGGCAGCGTATGCGCGAACAGGTTGTAGGTGCCGCCATACAGCGCGGTGGACGAGACGATGTTGTCGCCCGCCTCTGCGATGGTGAGGATGGCGTAGGTCACCGCCGCCTGCCCCGAGGCTAGCGCCAGCGCGCCGATGCCGCCTTCCAGCGCCGCCACGCGCTGCTCCAGCACGTCGGTGGTCGGGTTCATGATGCGGGTGTAGATGTTGCCCGCCACCTTGAGGTCGAACAGGTCGGCGCCGTGCTGCGCGTTGTCGAAGGCGTAGGCCACCGTCTGGTACAGCGGCACCGCCACCGACTTGGTGGTGGGGTCGGGTCGGTAACCGGCATGCACCGACAGCGTCTCGAACTTCGGCTTGCGCTCGCTCATGGGTCTACTCCATTTGTATCCTGGGGTATGAGCGTAGCGGCGGGAAGCGGCCTGCGCATATGCGCAGAACGAGGAAGCGCATGCGCAATGCTTCGTTCATCGCGCCGGGCGGAATCTCTAGAGTCGGGCGCATGTCTGCAGTATTTGCTCCCACTCCTGCCCGCTCGGCCGCTTCCGGCCGCCTCGAGATCCGGCCGCTGGATGCGCCGCTGGGCGCCGAGGTGCTGGGGCTCGACCTCTCCCGCCCGCTGGCCGACGACGACTTCCAGCGCATCCACCGCGCGCACCTGGACCACCATGTGCTGGTGTTCCGCGACCTGCAGATCACCCCGCAGCAGCAGATCGACTTCAGCCGCCGCTTCGGCCCGCTGCAGATCCATGTGCTGCGGCAGTTCCAGCTGGCCGGCCACCCGGAGATCCTGGTGGTATCCAACATCAAGGAAAACGGCCAGCCGATCGGCCTGGGCGATGCCGGCCACTACTGGCACTCCGACCTCTCGTACAAGGAGCTGCCCAGCCTGGGCTCGATGCTGCATGCGCAGGAGCTGCCCAGCGAGGGCGGCGACACCCTGTTCGCCAACCAGCACCTGGCCTGGGAGCGCCTGCCCGAGGCGCTGAAGGAGCGGGTGGCCGGCCTGCGTGCCGAGCACCACTATCTGGCCAAGTACGCAGAGCTGCAGCAGCGCAACCCGTGGCGGCCCAACCTGACGCCAGAGCAGATCGCCGAGGTGAAGCCGGTGGTGCACCCCGTGGTGCGCACCCACCCGGAGACCGGTCGCAAGGCGCTGTTCGTCAGCGAGCACTTCACCACCCGCATCGTCGGCCTGCCCGAGGACGAGAGCCGGGCGCTGCTGGACGAGCTGTTCAAGCTCACCACGCTGCCCGAGCTGATCTACCGCCACGTGTGGCAGCCGCATGACATGGTCTTCTGGGACAACCGCTCCGTCACCCACCTGGCCGCCGGCTGCCCCGACCACCTGCGCCGCCGCCTGAACCGCACCACCATCGAAGGCACCGCGCCCTTCTGACCGGGTACCCACATGCTGCTGAAGAAACTCCTCGCCGCCACGCTGGCGGCCGGCCTCTCCCTGGGCGCCGCCACCGCCGCCCACGCCGAAGGCCAGATCCGCATCGCCGAGCAGTTCGGCATCGTCTACCTGCTGCTGGACGTGGCCAAGGACCAGAAGCTGATCGAGAAGCACGGCAAGGCCCAGGGCCTGGACGTGAAGGTCGAGTTCGTCACGCTGTCCGGCGGCGCCGCGGTGAATGACGCGCTGCTGTCCGGCTCCATCGACGTGGCCGGTGCCGGCGTGGGCCCGCTGCTCACGCTCTGGGACCGCACCCGCGGCCGCCAGAACGTTCGCGGCATCGCCTCGCTGGGCAACTTCCCGTACTACCTGGTGAGCAACAACCCGAACGTGAAGACCATCGCCGACTTCACCGACAAGGACCGCATCGCAGTGCCGGCGGTGGGCGTGTCGGTGCAGTCGCGGGTGCTGCAGCTGGCCTCGGCCAAGCTGTGGGGCGATGCGCAGTACAACAAGCTCGACAAGATCAGCGTGGCGGTGCCGCACCCGGAGGCCACCGCGGCCATCATCAAGGGCGGCACGGAGATCACCGGCCACTTCGGCAACCCGCCGTTCCAGGAACAGTCGCTGGCCGGCAACCCGAATGCGCGCATCGTGCTCAAGAGCTACGACGTGCTGGGCGGCCCGGCCTCGGCCACGGTGCTGTACGGCACCGAGAAATTCCGCGAGCAGAACCCGAAGACCTACAAGGCCTTCGTCGCTGCGCTGGACGAGGCGGCGCAGCTGATCCGCGGCAACCCGGAGCTGGCGGCCGACATCTTCATCCGCACCAACAAATCCAACGTGGACCGCAAGCTGCTGCTGTCCATCATCAAGAACCCCGAGGTGCAGTTCAAGCTGGTGCCGGAGAACACCTTCGCGCTGGCCGAGTTCATGCACCGGGTGGGCGCCATCAAGAACAAGCCCGCGTCGGTGAAGGACTACTTCTTCGACGACGCGCACCTGGCCGGTGGGCATTGACATGACGGCCGCCACGCTGCGCACCGGCAGCGCGCCGCCGCAGGCCCGGCCGCCGGTGCGCCCGGCCAGCCATGACCAGGCCGCCCCGGCCGGCGCCGGCGATGCCCTGCTGCAGGTGGACGGCGTGACGCTGGAATACGCGACGCGCGAGCGGGTGGTGCGCGCCACCCACCGGGTGAGCTTCGACGTGCACCAGGCCGACCGCTTCGTGCTGCTCGGCCCCTCGGGCTGCGGCAAGAGCACGCTGCTCAAGGCCATCGGCGGCTTCATCGCGCCACGCGAGGGCGAGATCCGCCTCGATGGCCAGGCGGTGCACCAGCCGGGCCCGGACCGCATCGTCGTGTTCCAGGAATTCGACCAGCTGCCGCCGTGGAAGACGGTCAAGGCCAACGTGATGTTCCCGCTGCTGGCCTCGCGCAAGCTGGGCCGCAAGGAGGCGGAGGAACGGGCGCTGGACTGCCTGGCCAAGGTGGGCCTGTCGAAGTTCGCCGATGCCTATCCGCACACGCTGTCGGGCGGCATGAAGCAGCGCGTGGCCATCGCCCGCGCGCTGGCCATGCAGCCCAAGGTGCTGCTGATGGACGAACCCTTCGCCGCGCTGGACGCGCTGACCCGCCGCCGCATGCAGGAAGAGCTGCTTGCGCTGTGGGACGACGTGCGCTTCACGCTGCTGTTCGTCACCCATTCGATCGAGGAAGCGCTGGTGGTGGGCAACCGCATCCTGCTGCTGTCGCCGCATCCGGGGCGCGTGCGCGCCGAGATCAACAGCCACCAGTTCGGCCTGCACAGCCTGGGCGGTGCCGACTTCCAGGCCACCGCGCAGCGCATCCACGGCCTGCTGTTCGACCAATGAGCATGCTGCAGCCTCCGATCCGCGCCGAGTACGAGCGGGAGCCCGAAGCCCTGACCGACGCGCCGGCCGAGCGCGCGCTGCCGCTGGCGCAGCGCATCTGGCAGCAGTCGGCGGTGCGCAAGGCGGTGATCCTGGCGGTGCTGGCACTGCTGTGGGAGCTGATCGCGCGCTGGCAGGACAACGACCTGCTGCTGCCCACCTTCAGCCAGACCGCGCAGGCCTTCATCACCGACCTGCGCAGCGGCGAGCTGCTGACCAAGGCGCGCATCTCCATCGGTGTGCTGCTCCAGGGCTACCTGCTGGGCATCGCCACCGCCTTCGTGCTGACCACGCTGGCCGTCTCCACCCAGCTGGGGCGCGACCTGCTGGGCACCCTGACGGCGATGTTCAACCCGCTGCCGGCCATCGCACTGCTGCCCCTGGCGCTGCTGTGGTTCGGCCTGGGCAACGGCAGCCTGATCTTCGTGCTGGTGCACTCGGTGCTGTGGCCGCTGGCGCTCAACACCTACGCCGGCTTCCAGGGCGTGCCCGAGACGCTGCGCATGGCCGGCCGCAACTACGGCCTGCGCGGGCTGCGCTACGTGCTGCTGATCCTGGTGCCTTCGGCCCTGCCGGCCATCCTGTCGGGGCTGCGCATCGGCTGGGCCTTTGCCTGGCGCACGCTGATCGCGGCGGAGCTGGTGTTCGGCGCCTCCTCCGGCCAGGGCGGCCTGGGCTGGTACATCTTCCAGAACCGCAATGAGCTGTACACGGACCGTGTGTTCGCCGGCCTGGCCATGGTCATCCTGATCGGGCTGGCGGTGGAAAGCCTGGTGTTCGACACCCTGGAGCGCGTGACGGTGCGGCGGTGGGGCGTGCAGCGCTGACGGGCGCGGCACACTCACGGCATGCAAAGTTCCGATCGCCTGCTGGTGGCCTGCCTGTGCGCGGCCTGGTGCGGCACCTGCCGCGAATACGAAGCCGCCTTCGAGGCCGCGCGCGCGGCCGACGGCGGCGCCGCCGACTGGGCCTGGATCGACATCGAGGACCACGACGAGGTGCTGGGCCCGCTGGACGTGGACAACTTCCCCACGCTGCTGATCGCCCGTGGCGACCAGGTGCTGTTCTACGGCACCGTCACGCCGCACCTGCAGACGCTGCAACGGCTGCTGGCCAATGCGCGCCAGGGCGACTTCCAGCCGGTGATCGACGCTCAACTGGCCGGCCTGCCAGCCCGGGCGCGGCCTTACTTGAAATCCGAATAAGGGTCGAACGAACAATTCGTTCCTTGCAGGACATCCGCTTCCTACAGTGGCGGCAACGTCACCACCATCGCCCCCGGGAACCGCATGAACCTCAAGAAGACCCTGCTCGTCGGCGCCGCGCTGGCGGGTGCCGCGTTCGGCACGCTGGCCAAGGACTTCACGCTGTTGAACGTCTCGTACGACCCGACGCGCGAGCTCTACGTGGAATACAACGCCGCCTTCGCCAAGGCGTACAAGGCCAAGACGGGCGACACCGTCACCGTCAAGCAGTCGCACGGCGGCTCGGGCAAGCAGGCCCGCTCGGTGATCGACGGCATCGACGCCGACGTGGTGACGCTGGCCCTGGCCTACGACATCGACGAGATCGCCGCGAAGGCCAAGCTGCTGCCCGCCGACTGGCAGAAGCGCCTGCCGCACAACAGCTCGCCCTACACCTCCACCTACGTGTTCCTGGTACGCAAGGGCAACCCCAAGGGCATCAAGGACTGGGGCGACCTGGCCAAGCCCGGTGTCGGCGTCATCACCGCCAATCCCAAGACCTCGGGCGGTGCACGCTGGGGCTACCTCGCCGCCTATGGCTGGGCGCTGAAGCAGCCCGGCGGCAACGATGCCAAGGCCAAGGAATACATCGCCAAGGTGATGGCCAACGTGCCGGTGCTGGATTCCGGCGCACGCGGCTCCACTGTCACCTTTGCCGAGCGGGGCCTGGGCGACGTGCTGCTGGCCTGGGAGAACGAGGCGCACCTGTCGCTGAAGGAGTTCGGCGAAGGCAAGTTCGACATCGTGTACCCGCCCACCAGCATCCTGGCCGATGCCGCCGGTGGCGGTGGTGGACAAGGTGGTGGACAAGAAAGGCACGCGCGCCGTGGCGCAGGCCTACCTGGAGTACCTCTACACGCCGGAAGGCCAGGAGATCGCGGCGAAGAACTTCTACCGCCCGATCGACCCCAAGGTGGCAGCCAAGTACGCTACCAACTTCCCGGCCATCAAGCTCTTCACCGTGGACGAGGTGTTCGGCGGCTGGGCCAATGCCCAGAAGACGCACTTCGCGGATGGCGGCACCTTCGACCAGGTCTACACCCGCAAGTAACGGCCTGCTCCTTGCCAGAACGAGCCGCCCTTCGAGGCGGCTCATTTGCTTTGTGCATAAGCAAAAGCGAAATAAGTGGTTGGACCGGGGTTTACCCGGTCTTACATTCGCTCCTCGCATTTAAGAACGGTTTGATATGAACGCAACGTCTTTTCGCGCACCTTCCTTGCTCCGTCGCAGCCTGCTGGCGCTGGCCCTGGCCGGCAGCGCCGGCTTCAGCCTGGCCGCCGGCCCTACGCTCTTGAACGTGAGCTACGACGTCTCGCGCGAGCTGTACAAGGAAGTGAATCCCGCCTTCCAGAAGCAATGGAAGCAGCAGGCCGGCGAGGACGTGACGATCAACCAGAGCCATGGCGGCTCCAGCAAGCAGGCGCGCTCGGTGCTGGAAGGGCTGGAGGCCGACGTCATCACGATGAACCAGTCGAGCGACATCGACATCCTGGCCACGCGCGGCAAGCTGCTGCCCGAGGACTGGGCCAAGCGCCTGCCCAACAACTCGGCGCCCACCACCTCGGTCACGGTGATCCTGGTGCGCAAGGGCAATCCCAAGGGCATCAAGGACTGGGCCGACCTGGCCAAGCCTGACATCAGCGTCGTCATTCCCAACCCCAAGGTCACCGGCAACGGCCGCTACACCTATGTGGCGGCCTGGGGCTCGGTGCTGAAGGCCGGCGGCAACGCCACGCAGGCGCGCGAGCTGGTGCAGAAGATGTTCGCCAACGTGCCGGTGTTCGACGGCGGCGGCCGCGCGGCCACCACCACCTTCGCGCAGCGCAACATCGGCGACGCGCTGGCCACGTTCGAGAGCGAGGTCAACCTCATCAAGGCCGAGTTCGGCGACAACTTCGACGTGGTGTACCCCAAGTCCACCATCCTGGCCGAGAACCCGGTGGCGGTGATCGACAAGGTGGTGGACAAGAAAGGCACGCGCAAGCAGGCCGAGGCCTACCTGAAGTTCCTGTACTCGGATACGGCACAGGAGATCGCGGCCAAGCACCAGCTGCGCCCGCGCTCGCCCGCGCTGCTGGCCAAGTACGCCAAGGACTTCCCGACCGTCACCACCTTCACCATCGACGAGTACTTCGGCGGCTGGACCAAGGCGCAGAAGGACCATTTCGACGACGGCGCCATCTACGACCAGGTCCTGGCGGCAGGCCGGAAAAAGTGATCTTCTCGCGCACCCTGCTGAAGCGGCACAGCGTGCTGCCCGGCTTCGACATCACGCTGGGCTTCACGCTGCTGTACCTGAGCCTGATCGTCCTGATCCCGCTGTCGGCCGCGTTCCTCAAGACCTTCACGCTGACCTGGCCGGCCTTCTGGGAGGCCGTGGCCTCGCCGCGCGTGGTGGCCTCGTACCGGCTGACCTTCGGTGCCTCGTTCGCGGCGGCGCTGCTCAACGGCTTCTTCGGCCTGGTCATCGCCTGGGTGCTGGTGCGGTATGAGTTCCCGGGCAAGCGCATCATCGACGCGCTGGTCGACCTGCCCTTCGCACTGCCCACCGCAGTGGCCGGCATCGCGCTCACCGCCATCTACGCCACCAACGGCTGGATTGGCCAGTACCTGGCGCCGCTGGGCATCAAGGTGTCGTTCACGCCGCTGGGCGTGTTCGTGGCGCTGGTGTTTATCGGCCTGCCCTTCGTGGTGCGCACGCTGCAGCCGGTGCTGGAAGACCTGCACAAGGAGGTGGAGGAAGCCGCCGCCACGCTGGGCGCCAGCCGCGCGCAGACCTTCCGTCGCGTGATCTTCCCCATCCTGATGCCGGCGCTGCTCACCGGCTTTGCGCTGGCCTTCGCGCGGGCGCTGGGTGAATACGGCTCGGTGATCTTCATCGCCGGCAACATGCCGATGATCTCGGAGATCACGCCGCTGCTCATCATCACCAAGCTGGAGCAGTACGACTACGCCGGCGCCACCGCGATCGCGGTGGTGCTGCTGGTGGCGTCCTTCGTGATGCTGCTGCTGATCAACCTGCTGCAGGCCTGGGCGCGCCGCCGCCAGGGGGGCAACTAGATGACTGCATCCACCACTTCGCTGGCGCCCGCGGGCGCGGTGTCCTCGCGCGCGCCGCGCAGCGCGCTGGCCGCCACCGCCGAGCCGGCCTGGGTGCGGCGCACGCTGATCGGCATCGCGCTGGCCTTCCTGGCCTTCTTCCTCTTCGTGCCGCTGGTGGCGGTGTTCTTCGAGGCGCTGAAGAAGGGCGTGGACGTGTACCTGGCCGCGCTCACCGAGGCCGATGCGCTGTCGGCCATCAAGCTCACGCTGATCGCCGCGGCGGTGTCGGTGCCGCTGAACCTGGTGTTCGGCCTGGCCGCGGCCTGGTGCATCGCCAAGTTCGACTTCCGCGGCAAGAACGTGCTGCTGACGCTGATCGACCTGCCGTTCTCCGTCAGCCCGGTGATCGTGGGCCTGATCTACATGCTGGTGTTCGGCCTGCAGGGCTGGTTTGGCGAGGCGCTGCGCGAGCACGACATCAAGATCGTGTTCGCGCTGCCCGGCATCGTGCTGGCCACGGTGTTCGTCACCTTCCCGTTCGTGGCACGCGAGCTCATCCCGCTGATGCAGGCGCAGGGCACCGAGCAGGAGGAAGCCGCGCGGGTGCTGGGCGCCAACGGCTGGCAGATCTTCTGGCGGGTGACCCTGCCCAACGTGAAGTGGGCCCTGCTGTACGGCGTGATCCTGTGCAACGCACGGGCGATGGGCGAGTTCGGCGCGGTGTCGGTGGTGTCGGGCCACATCCGGGGCCAGACCAACACCATGCCGCTGCACATCGAGATCCTCTACAACGAATACCAGTTTGCGGCCGCGTTCGCGGTGGCCTCGCTGCTGGCCGGCCTGGCGCTGGTCACGCTGGTGCTGAAGCTGCTGGTCGAGCGCAAGGTGCGGGCTGAAAAAGCGCTCGCAGGAAACGAAGCATGAGCATCGAAATCAGGAGCCTGAACAAGGCCTTCGGCAAGACGGTCGTCTGCGACAACCTCAACCTCGACATCCCGTCGGGCGAGCTGGTGGCGCTGCTGGGCCCTTCCGGGTCGGGCAAGACCTCGCTGCTGCGCATCATCGCGGGGCTGGAGAAGCCCGACAGCGGCACCGTGCTGTTCGGCGGCAAGGACGCCACCTTCGACGACGTGCGCGACCGCAACGTCGGCTTCGTGTTCCAGCACTATGCGCTGTTCGCGCACATGTCCATCTTCGAGAACGTGGCCTTCGGGCTGCGGGTACGGCCCAAGGCCACGCGGCCGAGCGAAGCCGAGATCCGCAGCAAGGTGACGGCGCTGCTCAAGCTGGTGCAGCTCGACTGGATCGCCGACCGCTATCCGCACCAGCTCTCGGGCGGGCAGCGGCAGCGCATCGCGCTGGCGCGTGCGCTGGCGGTGGAGCCGCAGGTGCTGCTGCTGGACGAGCCCTTCGGCGCGCTGGATGCCAAGGTGCGCAAGGAGCTGCGCCGCTGGCTGCGCCGGCTGCACGACGAGATGCACGTGACCAGCGTGTTCGTCACCCACGACCAGGACGAGGCCATGGAGGTGGCCGACCGCATCGTGGTGATGAACCAGGGCCGCATCGAGCAGGAGGGCACGCCCGACCAGGTGTACGACCATCCGGCCACGCCCTTCGTGCTGCAGTTCCTGGGCGACGTGAACCTGTTCCACGGCCGCCTGGGCCATGCACCCGGCGGGGCGGAGGGCGCGGTGAGCTACGTGCGCCCGCACGAGCTGGACATCGTCGACCGGGCCGACGACAGTACCTGGGCGGTGACGCTCTCGCAGGCGCTGACGGTGGGGCCGCTGACGCGCGTGGAATTCAAGCGCGCCGACGACGGCAGCTACGTGGACGTGGAACTGCCGCGCGAGGCCTGGCACGTGCTGCGCGACAAGCTGCAGCTCAAGCCCGGCAGCCCGGCCCACCTGCGGCCGCGGCGCGTCACCCGCTTCGACGACCACAACGCGCCGATCGACCCCGCCGCGGCGATCTGACCCGGCCGCGCCGCGCGCGCGGCGCGGCTCAGTCCAACGACACCTCGGTGCGCACCGTGCCCGCACGGTCCGCACGTGCGGTCAACGCCAGCCGCGTGCCCACCGGCGCACGCACCACCCACTCGGCCACGGCGCGGTCGGCGGTCAGCTCCCGGTTGGGCAGAAAGGCCTGCTGCGACACCTTGGGCGCATGGCCCTCGAGCTGCGGGCCCTCGAAGCGGTGCTTGCCGCTGACCAGCGACACCTCCGCGCCTTCGGGCAGGTGGATCTCGAACACCACGCCGCGCACCGTCTTGCGCTGCAGCGCGCGCCGGCTCACGTAGCTGGGCAGCCAGCCGGCGTTGGTCACGGCGAAGCGGATCCGCCATGTGTCGGGGCCCAGCGCACGCACTTCGGTGCGCAGCATCTCCAGCTTGGGCAGGCTCAGCGCCAGCTGCGTCATCCAGGCCGGGAAGCGGGCCACCTCGCGCTCGCGCAGGTGGGGCGGCGGGTTGCGCCAGAAGTTCATGCGGTCCCAGCCGCCAATCTCCACCGCGCCCAGCTGCGGATGCTGGAACGGCTGCCAGTCGACGAAGGCCAGGCCGCCGCACTGCTCGTCGCTCCACTTCAGCAGCTTGAGGTCGTCCTCGGCCGGGTGCTCGCGGTACCAGTCGATCCACTTGTAGCCGGTGATGCCGGCCTCCCGGTTGGGCGCCCACAGCTCCACCGTCCAGAACAGCGCGCCCAGGTGCTCGTACAGCCAGTCCTGCGTGCCGCTGATGTGCTCCTTCGGGTGGTACTTGAACTCGTGGTGGATGCTGACGCAGGGGTAGCCGGTGAGCTTCTCGCCGATGCCCGAGAGCTTGCGGTACAGCCACAGGTCCTCGGGAATCATGTCGTCGTCGCTGCCGCTGCCCAGCGGCCGCAGGATCACGCCGCTGTGCGTGTGGTAGCTGATGCCGCCGCCGATGTTCGGGTGGGCGACGATGAAGTCCACCATCGCGCGCACCTCGGGCTCGCTGGTGGGATAGGGGCCGGCGCCGCTCTGCTCGAACTCCTGCCGCCAGCCGCTGGGGAAGTTGCGGTTGAGGTCCAGCCCTTCCGGGTCGCGGTTCAGGCTGGCCAGCAGGCCGTCGTAGTTCTTCAGCGTGCCTTCGGGCAGCAGACGGAAGTACTCGCCGCCGAACTCGCCGGGATCGCGTGCCACCAGCAGCCGCGGCTCGTCGGGATGGCGCTTCCACGGGCCGTTGGGATCGGCGATGCGCATGCTGAGGATGCGGCCGTCGCCGTCCACGTCCTCCATTGTCAGGCCCTCCACCGGCTCCTCGTCGTAGGGGTAGCGGCGCACGGAGGAGCGGATGTGCCGCGGCCGGTCGGCCAGCGCCAGCTCGGCGCCGTCGGGGTTCAGGCGCGGGCAGAGGTAGATGCAGCGGGTGTCCAGCAGCTGCGTCACCTCGCGGTCGTGGCCGTGGCGGCCGAGCAGCTGGTGCAGGTAGTACAGGCAGGCGGTGCTGGCGGTCAGCTCGGCGGCGTGGATGTTGCCGTCGATCCAGAAGGCCGGCTTGTCGGTGTCGTCGCCGGTGGCGGTGTTCGTCAGCACCACCAGCCAGATGTCGCGGCCCTCGTAGCTGCGGCCGATCGAGCGCAGCTGCACCAGGTTCGGCCGCGCGGCGGCATAGGCCCGCAGCAGGTCGGTGAGCGCATCGTGCCGGTAGAAGCGGTCGAAGGCGGGTTCGGGGAGTGCAGGCAGGCCTGCCACGTCATCGGTCATGGTGGTATACTTCGTGGAAGCAGCGCGATCGCTGCAGTGGAGCGTGCCGGGCTCAGGCCGTCCTCACCCGGCGAGTGGAGGGCCGCGCCGGCCGGGCCGCCGCGGGTGCGCGCAAGGCCACCACGCGGCGCCAGCCCGGCCATTGCAGCAGCGCCGTCAGCAGGAACAGCGCGCCGCAGGCGGCCACCCAGCGCTGGAGCAGCGCAGCACCGCCGGCGTAGTGCTCGCGGTCGGAGGACAGCAGGAACTGCGCGGCGGAAAAAGCCCGGCCGTACTTGAGCAGCATCGGCTCGGTGCCCTGCCACAGTGCCAGCGTGGCCAGCGGCCAGGCCAGGGCGGCCAGGCCCAGCAGCAGACCACGGCGGCACGCCCCGGCCAGCACGGCGGCCACCGCGGAAGCCGCGGCGAACAGGCCCGCCAGCCCGATGAACAGCAGACCGCTGGCCAGCGGGCCGCCGCCATCGCGCATCAGCTCGGTGAGGTTGTCGGTGGCGGCCCAGTGCACCACCACCGCGTGCAGCGGCAGCGCGCAGGCCAGCGTGAGCAGCAGCCAGCGGGTGAGCATGCCGTGCGACTGCGCGGTGCCCAGCCAGCGCACGCCCCACACCGCACCCAGCGCGGCCAGCGTGGCGGCGGCATGCAGGGCGGCGTAGCGACCCCAGGCCTCCAGCTCGCCGGGCCAGCCCAGCACCGGGGCGCCGACCACGTCCCACAGGCTTTCCTCGGGCGTGACGGTGACGAGCAGCAGCCCGGCCAGCAGGCCGCCGGCCACCACCGCGGCCAGCAGCCAGCCGCTGCGGCGGCGCAGGCCGAGCAGGCGGTCATGCAGCCACAGCGGCGCGGCCAGCAGCAGCGCCAGCGCCACGGCCACGCCCAGCGCGGTGAACAGGCCGTCGATGCTCCCGGGCAGCAGTTCCACCACGTTGTAGGGCACGCCAGGCAGCCGGGCGCTACGCCACAGCAGCAGCGCCAGGCCGACGGTGATGGCGGCGTCCAGCCACAGGCCGGCCGGCGCCCGGCCCGGCACGGCCGGTGCGGCCATGCTGGCAGTCGGCGTGGCGGGCGGAAAAACCGCCGCGGCGGGTCGCGCGGACGGCAGCACGGCGGCGGCGGCCCCCAGCCGCGCGCCGAGGAAGATGCCCACCCAGGCGCCGGCCGCTTCCAGCAGCGCGTCGGTGAAGTCGGCCACCTTGCCCGGCAGCGCCAGCTGCCCGCCTTCCACCACCAGCGCCAGCAGCACCGCCAGCAGCGCCCCGATGCGGTGCCAGGCCTGCCGGCGTGCCGGCGAGGCGCCGGCCTGCTGCGCGGCCCAGCCTGCCCACAGCAGGCCGCCGGGCAGGAACACCAGCGACTTGCGCAGCAGCTCGTTCAGGGCCTGGAACTCGCTGCCGGCGTAGTAGGTGGCGAAGGGCACGCGCAGCGCCTCGTTCCAGCGCGCTGCCAGGCTGGTGCCTGCCAGGCCGAAGTCGAACGGATACCAGAACACCGCCAGCGCGCCCGCAACCCACAGCAGCAGCCACAGCGGCCAGGCCCGGCGCGAGACGGCGCCGGCGCCGGGCCGCGCGGCCAGCATCGCACCCAGGCCACAGCCCAGGCCGCCGGTGATCACGTCGGTGGTGCTGGTCACGCGGGAGAACACGAACAGCTGCAGCAGCTCCAGCACCATCGCCACCATCACGCCGCGCAGCACGGCCTGGCCGGTGCTGCGGCCCGCCAGGCGCCACAGCAGGCCCACCGGCGCCCACAGCAGCACGTCCACCGCCATGTCGTACAGCGCCTGTGCCGGGTCGGCCGCCAGGTCGGTGAAGGGCAGCAGGTCGATGCGCCCTTCCTGGTACTTGTGATACAGCTCCACCGGGCTGACGGTGAGGTCCAGCGGCATCACCGCGAACAGCACCAGCAGCACCAGGTAGCCGCGCAGGATGCGGCCGGCCAGCGGGCGCGCACCCTCGGCCTGCCACCAGCCCAGCGCCCAGTGGCGCAGCCGGGTGCCGTACAGCGCATGCACCATCAGGCCGCCGGCGGCGCCGGCCGCCTCGGCGGTGATGTCGTTCAGCGACACGGTGCGCGCCGGAAAGAACACCTGCGTGAACTCGATGCCCACCGCCAGCGCGGCACAGCCCAGCCAGATGAGCAGGCTGCCCAGCATCGCCAGTGCGCCGCGCCGCGCGCCCACCAGCCGCTCGCGCAGCAGGAAGGCCAACGGCATGAAGAGCAGCAGGTTGGCCACCAGGTCGGCCCGCGAGGCCAGGCCCAGGTTCAGCATCGGCGTGCTGGCGAAGCGGGCCAGCGCCTCGTCCAGCGGCAGCGGCTGCAGGCGCAGCGGCACCAGGCTGCCGTAGATCACGAAGGCCAGGTAGGCCAGCAGCGCGGTGGTCACCAGCCGCCGCAACGAAGCGGCGTGGGGAACAGCCACCGCCTGCCCGGTCATCAGCCGGCTTGGCAGGGTTCGCCGCCCATGAACACGCGCAGCTCGCCGGGCGCGAACGCGGTCCACGGCTCGTCGCGCGTGAGCGGCTGGGTGGCGATGAGCGTCACCCGGTCGTCGGGGCCGGTCAGGGGCGCGAAGTCCACGCTCAGGTCCTCGTCGGCCAGCCGGGCCGCGCCGAAGGGCGGGCGGCGCTGCAGCCAGTGCAGGTGGGTGCTGCAGTGCGCCCACAGCGCCTGGCCGTTGCTCAGCAGGCAATTGAAGGTGCCATGCGCGGCCAGCACCGGCAGCAGCTCGCGCAGCGTGTGCGTCAGCTCGGCCACGGTGGGTACGCTGGCGTGCGCCTTGGCCAGCTCCTGCATCAGCCAGCAGAAGGCGCGCTCGCTGTCGGTGTCGCCCACCGGCCGGAAGGCGGCATGCAGGCGCGGGTTGAAGCCCTTGAGGTCGCCGTTGTGGGCGAACACCCAGTAGCGGCCCCACAGCTCGCGCATGAAGGGATGCGTGTTCTCCAGCGCCACCCGGCCCTGCGTCGCCTTGCGGATGTGGGCGATGACGTTGCGGCTCTTGATGGAGTAGTTCTTCACCAGCTCGGCCACCGGCGACTGCCGCGCGCTGTGGTGATCGACGAACAGGCGCACGCCGCGATCCTCGAAGAACGCGATGCCGAAGCCGTCCTTGTGTTCGTCGGCGCGGGTGGCGAGACCGGTGAAGCTGAACATCACGTCGGTCGGGGAATGGGCGTTCATGCCCAGCAGTTGGCACATGTCCATGTAAGCATAGCCTGACGACCGCTTGCGGCTGCCGCCACTGGCCAGCGCCGCGACCGCCGCCGAAGATGCGCAAGGAGAAAAACCATGCCGTCCTTCCTCAACGACCTGTCCGCCGGCTGGCGCGTCGCGCCCGCCAACACGCCCGAAACCCCCATCCCCAGCAGCTACCGCTGCCAGTGCGGACGCGCCGTGTTCTTCCGCAACAGTCAGTGCGTGGCCTGCGGCACCGCCCTGGGCTACGACCCGGTACGGGCGATGGTGCTGCCGCTGCTGCCGCTGATGCCCGCGCCCACCGACGCCGCCGCGCCGCTGTGGCAGGCGGCAGAAGGCTTCGGCCAGGCGGGCGTGCAGTACAAGCGCTGCACCAACTTCGACACCGTGGCGGGCTGCAACTGGCTGTTGTCGGCCGATGAGCCGGCCACGCTGTGCATCGCCTGCCGGCTCAACCGCACCATTCCCGATCTGTCCGATCCCGAGAACCAGGCGCTGTGGCGGCGCATCGAGATCGCCAAGCGCCGGCTGGTGGCGCAGCTGCTGCGCCTGGGCCTGCCGGTGAAGTCCCGCGTGTCGGAAGACCCGCAGGGCTTCATGTTCGACCTGCTGCGCTCCTCGGCCGGCTCGCCGCCGGTGATGACTGGCCACGACGAAGGCCTGATCACGCTGAATGCCGAGGAGGCCGACGACGCCCGCCGCGAGCAGGTGCGGCAGTCGATGCACGAGCCCTACCGCACGATGCTCGGCCACTTCCGCCATGAGGTGGGCCACTACTACTGGGACCGCCTGGTGCGCGACACCGAATGGCTGGAGCCCTTCCGCCTGCGCTTCGGCGACGAGCGGGCCGACTACCAGGAAGCGCTGAACCGCCACTACCAGAACGGCCCCGACCCCGACTGGCCGCAGCGCTGCGTCAGTGCCTACGCCAGCATGCACCCGTGGGAGGACTGGGCCGAGACCTGGGCCCACTACCTGCACATGGTGGACACCATGCTCACCGCGCGCGGCCTGGGCATCAATGGCGAGAACATCGAGCTGGAGATCGAGCCCTTCACCCTGGCCGACCTGGACATCGCCGATTCGCCCGACGCCGAGCGCTTCCTGCAGTTCATCAACACCTGGGTGGAACTGGCGGCGGCGCTGAACGAGCTGGCGCGCGCCATGGGCCAGCAGGACCAGTACCCCTTCGTGCTGTCGCGCCCGGCCATCGCCAAGCTGCACTTCGTGCACCGCCTGGTGAGCGCCACGCGGGAGGCCACCAATGCCACGCCCGAGCCCACGCCCGTGACGGTGGACCCGGTGGTGGCCAGCACGGCGCCCGCGGTGGACGAAACGCCGGCCGCGGTGGACACCGCGCCGGAACAGGCGCTGCAGCAGCCGCCGCAGGCGCAGCAGCTCAGCGGATCGGCAGGAACAGCTTCGTCAGCCCACGCAGGGTGACGAGGTTGCCCGGGTTGTGCGTCTCGTCGAGCACGCCGCTCATGCGGCGCACGATGCCCGGGCTGCGCTTGGCGCGCCAGATCAGCAGGTCGGCCAGCCAGGGATGTTCGTTGACGCGGTTGGCGCGTTCGTAGAGGTCGAAGCGCGGCTTCAGCGCCCGCAGGCGGGATTCATAGTCGGCCCGCACCGCGCCGTCGTCCAGCTGGCGGCGGCGCCCGACCACCAGCGCCTCGGCGGCCAGCAGCCCGGTTTCCATCGCCTTGCCGATGCCCTCGCCGGTGAAGGCATAGGTGCTGCCTGCGGCCTCGCCGGTGACCAGCAGCCCGGGCTCGGAGTATCTGGCGCCCTCCAATGAACAGCGCAGGGGCGCGCCCTTCAGCTCGCCCTGCAGCGTACCGCCGGCCATCAGGGCCTTGGCCGGGGCGTAGCACTCGGTGAAGGCGGCGAACACCTCGCGCAGGTTCACGTCCTGCATGCTGCGGCGGCCGTCCTTCATCTTGTTGTGGCTGTGGGCCAGGCCCACGCCGATGTTGAACACGCCATCGCGGCACGGAAAGATCCAGCCGTAGCCCGGCCGCAGCTTCTGGTGCCACACCACCTCCATCGCGGTGATGCGGCCGACCATGGCGTCGTTCTTCACGTAGCCGCGCAAGGCCACGCCGCTGGGCTGCTGGCGCTCGCACACCTCGGCGGCCAGCAGCGCCTTGGGCACCGCGCCGGTGGCCAGCACCAGCCAGCGGGCGCGCACCTCCACCGCGGTGTCGCCCTGCTTCAGCCGGGCCCCCCACCACCTGGCCACCCTCGCGCAGCGGCGCCTCGAAGCGCACCGGGGTGAACAGCCGGGCACCGGCGTTCACCGCGGCGCGGCAGAGGATGTCGTCCAGTTCGCGTCGCGGCATCACCGACAGCGAGCCCGGCACGTCGATGCGCCCGCCGCGCGGGCCGATGCAGGCCACATGGCTCACGCGCTGCGCCGCGGCCTGCACCTCGGCATACACGCCCAGGCGCTTGAGCGCGGCATGCGCATCGGGGATCAGGCCGTCGCCGCACACCTTGTCGCGCGGGAAGTTGTGCTGGTCCACCAGCGCCACGTCGAAGCCCTCGCGCGCCAGCCACTGGGCGCAGGCGCTGCCGGCGGGGCCGGCACCCACCACCAGGACGTCGCAGGAGGAGGGAAGCAACGCGGGGGCGGCGGTCATGGCGGCGGCAAATGGGCTGAAAACGTCGCGCGATTGTAGGCAGCCGGCCGCCGCTCCTTCAGCACCGGCCGGCTTCGCCGATATCAAAACCGAGCAGATCAATCACCCTGTCGGTTGGTTCTGCCGGTCACTAATTTCAAATCGACGGAGATCCCATGAAGAAGTGGAAGCAAACCGCCGCCGCCGCGGCGCTCAGCCTTTGCGCGTGGAGCGCGAATGCCGATACGCAGGCCGACGCCAAGGCCCTGCTCGAGGCCGCCGTGTCCGAGGTGAAGTCCGCCGGCATGGACGCCACCGTCAAGTCGATCAACGCTGGCGGCAAGTGGAACAAGGGCAGCCTGTACGTGGTGATGGCGCGCTTCGACGGCACGATGCTGGCGCATTCGGCCAACGACAAGATTCCGGGCAAGAACATGCTGGAAGCCAAGGATGCGGCGGGCAAGCACTTCGTGCAGGAAGCCATTGCGGCAACCAAGTCCGGCGGCGATGGCCAGATTGCGATGCGCTGGGGCAACCCGGCCACGCGACAGATCGGCGACGCGACCATGCTGGTCAAGCGCGTGCCGGGTCAGGACGCGTACGTCGGCTCGGTCGTGTTCAAGCCATGAGGCGGTTGGACCACCTGTCGCTGCTGGCCAAGCTGGCGCTGGCGCCGGCGGCCTGCCTGCTGCTGATGCTGCTGTCGGCCGGCGGCGCGCTGTGGGGCTTCACCCAGCAGCAGCAGGCGCTGCACGTGCTGGTCAACGACCGGCTGGCTAGCTACGGATTCATGGCCGGGGTGGAGTCGCAGTTGCGCGACCTGAACGGCCTGATCAACCGCTCGCTCGGCTACGAGGCGATGGGTTACAACGCGCAGGAAGTCGGCCAGATCGACACCGCGCTGCAGGCCGAGCTGGCCGCGCTGAAAAAACGGCTGGCCGACCGCGCGGCGCTGCCGCTGCCGGCCGATGAGCAGGCCGCGCTGCAGCGGCTGGCCGCATCGGTGGCCCAGTACGACAAGGCGGTGCGCGACACGCTGGACATGAAGTCGGCCGGCCCGGCGATCGCCTCCACTTTCCTGTCCACCGCCCAGAAGACCTACGACGACCTGCTGACCGCGACCCGCGCGGACAGCCAGGCCAAGCTGGCCGCCGCCAATGCCGATGCCGAACAGGCGGCCGCCAGCGCCGCCCGGGCGCGCGCGGCCATCGGCGTGTGCACGCTGCTGGCAATCGCGGCTGGCAGCACGCTGGCGGTGCTGAGTGCACGCGGCCTGCTGAGGCGCATGCGTCGGCTGTCGGCCCAGGTGGCGGCCATGGCGGCTGGCAACATGTCAGTGCCGCTGCAGGCGCAGGGCAGCGACGAGGTGGGCCGGCTGATGCGCGACCTGGAAGCGGTGCGCCAGCGGCTGTCGGCCTCGCTGTCGGCGGTGCAGCAGGCCTCGGCTTCGGTGCGGCTGGCCGCCGGCGAGATCGCGGCGGGCAATGCCGACTTGAGCGAGCGCACCGAGCGCCAGGCCAGCAGCCTGCAGCAGACCGCGGCGTCGATGGAACAGCTCCAGGCCACGGTGCGCCACAACGCCGATACAGCCCAGCAGGTGAACCAGCTCGCCAGCGCTGCCTCGGCGGTGGCCGGCCGCGGCGGCGAGGTGGTGGGCGACGTGGTGCGCACGATGGAGGCGATCAGCCACAGCGCGCGGCGCATCGCCGACATCATCGGCGCCATCGACGGCATCGCCTTCCAGACCAACATCCTGGCGCTGAACGCGGCCGTGGAGGCCGCACGTGCCGGCGACCAGGGCCGCGGCTTCGCGGTGGTGGCGGGCGAGGTGCGCAGCCTGGCGCAGCGCAGCGCGCAGGCCGCGCGCGAGATCAAGTCGCTGATCGGCGACAGCGTGAGCAAGGTGGAAGCCGGCTCGGCGCTGGTGGGCACGGCGGGCAGCACGATGTCCGACATCGTGGCGCAGGTCAAACGCGTGGGCGACCTGATCGGCAAGATCACGGCTGCCACCGCGGAGCAGAACGCCGGCATCGGCCAGGTGGGCGTGGCCATCAGCCAGCTCGACACCGCCACGCAGCAGAACGCCGCGCTGGTGGAACAGAGCGCCGCCGCCGCCGAGAGCCTGCAGCAGCAGGCGGTGCGACTGGTGGAGGCGGCGGCCGTGTTCCGGCTGGCTTAGGCGGCCGCCTTCACCTTCAGGCGCCAGGCGTGCAGCAGCGGCTCGGTGTAGCCGCTGGGCTGTTCCAGGCCCTTGAGCACCAGGTCCAGCGCGGCGCGGTAGGCGTAGGAGGTGTCGAAGTGCCCCGCCATCGGCCGGTACAGCGGGTCGGCGGCGTTCTGGCCGTCCACCACGGCGGCCATGCGCTGGAAGGTCTCGTGCACCTGCGCCTCGGTCACCACGCCGTGCAGCAGCCAGTTGGCCATGTGCTGGCTGGAGATGCGCAGCGTGGCGCGGTCTTCCATCAGGCCCACGTCGTGGATGTCGGGCACCTTGGAGCAGCCCACGCCCTGGTCGATCCAGCGCACCACGTAGCCGAGGATGCCCTGCGCGTTGTTGTCCAGCTCCTGCTGGATGTCGGCGGCCGACCAGCTGCGCTCGGCGGCGATGGGCGCCTGCAGCAGCCCGTTCAGCAGCGTGTCGCGCTCGGCGTCGGCATCGGTCTGCTCCAGCGTCTTCTGCACCTCGGCCACGTTGACCTGGTGGTAGTGCAGCGCATGCAGCGTGGCCGCGGTGGGCGAAGGCACCCAGGCGGTGTTGGCACCGGCCTTGGGGTGGGCGATCTTCTGCTCCAGCATCGCCGCCATCAGGTCGGGCATGGCCCACATGCCCTTGCCGATCTGCGCACGGCCCCGCAGGCCGCAGCCCAGGCCCACCAGCACGTTGTTGCGCTCGTAGGCCTGGATCCAGGCACTGCTCTTCATGTCGCCCTTGCGCAGCACCGCGCCGCCGCGCATGCAGCTGTGCATCTCGTCGCCGGTGCGGTCGAGGAAGCCGGTGTTGATGAAGGCCACCCGGGCCGACGCGGCGGCGATGCAGGCCTTCAGGTTGATGGAGGTGCGGCGCTCCTCGTCCATGATGCCCAGCTTGACGGTGTTGGCCGGCAGGCCCAGCAGCTTCTCCACACGGTCGAACAGCTCGGCGGCAAAGGCCACTTCGGCCGGGCCGTGCATCTTCGGCTTGACGATGTACACCGAGCCGGCACGCGAGTTGCGCACGCCGCCGGTCTCGCCACGGCGCTTCAGGTCGTGCAGCGCGATGGTGGTGGTGACCACCGCGTCCATGATCCCTTCAGGGATCTCCTTGCCGCCGTCCCAGAGGATCGCCGGGTTGGTCATCAGGTGGCCCACGTTGCGCACGAACATCAGCGAGCGGCCGTGCAGCGTCACGGTGCCGCCATTTGCACCGGTGTATTCGCGGTCGGGGTTCAGCCGGCGGGTGAAGGTCTTGCCGCCCTTGGCCACTTCCTCGGTCAGCGTGCCCTGCTGGATGCCGAGCCAGTTGCCATAGGCCACCACCTTGTCGGCGGCGTCCACCACGGCCACGGAGTCTTCCAGGTCGAGGATGGTGGACAGCGCGGCTTCCAGCACCAGGTCGCTCACGCCGGCCGCGTCGGTCTGGCCGATGGCGGTGCTGCGGTCGATCTGGATGTCGATGTGCAGGCCGTTGTGCACCAGCAGCACCGAGCTGGGCGACGCCGCGTCGCCCTGGTAGCCGACGAACTGCGCCGGGTTCGCCAGGCCGCTGGCGCCGGTCTTCAGCTGCACCACCAACTGGCCACCTTCCACCTTGTAGGCGGTGGCGTCGGCATGCGAGCCGCTGGCCAGCGGCGCCGATTCGTCGAGGAACTTGCGTGCGAAGGCGATGACCTTGGCGCCGCGGGCGGGGTTGTAGCCGCTGCCCTTCTCCGCGCCGTCGGTCTCGGGAATGGCGTCGGTGCCGTACAGGGCGTCGTACAGCGAGCCCCAGCGGGCATTGGCCGCGTTCAGCGCATAGCGGGCGTTCAGGATCGGCACCACCAGCTGCGGGCCGGCCTGCACCGCCAGCTCGGCGTCGACGTTGGAGGTGGTGGTCTGCACGTCGGCCGGCTGCGGCTGCAGGTAGCCGATCGACTCGAGGAAGCTGCGGTAGGCCGGCATGTCGGCGATGGGGCCGGGGTTGGCCGCATGCCACTTGTCCAGCTCCACCTGCAGGCGGTCGCGCTCGGCCAGCAGGGCGGCGTTCTTCGGCGCCAGGTCGTGCACGATGGCATCGAAACCCTGCCAGAAGGCGGCGCTGTCCACGCCGGTGCCCGGCAGCACCTTGTCTTCGATGAAGCGGAACAGGTCGGTCGAGACCTGCAGGCGGTGGGCGGCGGTGCGTTGTTCGGTGCGGTCGGTCATGGTGCGGTCCTCACGGAGATTCGGCAATGCTGCGCACTCTATGACAGCCAGGCGCCCGGATTGGTGGTGCCGCCCACGCAGCATCTTTACCCGCAGCGCATGAATCGGAGCGCTGGATTCATGCGCCCAGCACCAGCTATCAGTGCCGGAACCGGCTTGATTCATGCGCCGGCAACAGGTATTTTCCTGCAATGGACCGGCTGAAACAGATTGAATCCTTCGTTGCGGTGGCCACCAAGGGCAGCCTGACCGCCGCGGCGCAAGCCGAAGGCGTGGCACCGGCCGTGGTGGGCCGTCGCATCGACGCGCTGGAAGCCAGGCTGGGCGTGAAGCTGCTGGTGCGCACCACGCGGCGCATCACGCTCACGCACGAAGGCAGCGCCTTTCTCGAGGATTGCCAACGCCTGCTGGCCGACCTGGCGAATGCCGAATCCGGCGTCAGCGCCGGCGGCGCCAAGGCCAGCGGCCTGCTGCGCATCACCGCGCCGGCCGGCTTCGGCCGGCGACATGTGGCGCCGCTGGTGCCGCGCTTCCTGGCCGCCCACCCCGACGTGCATGTGTCATTGAACCTGGCCGACCGGGTGGTGGACATCGTGCACGAGGGCTTCGACTGCGCCATCCGCGTGGGCGACCTGCCCGACAGCAGCCTGGTCAGCGTGCGGCTGGCAGACAACCGCCGGCTGTGCGTGGCGACGCCGGCCTACCTCAAGCGGGCGGGCGTGCCGAAGCAGCCGTCCGATTTGTCGCGCCACGAATGCCTGACGCTGAGTTCCGACGCCAGCCAGTCCCGCGGCTGGGCGTTCGCGATGGAGGGCCGCACCCACCACCTGCGGCCCACCGGCCGGCTGGACTGCACCGACGGCCAGGTGCTGCACGACTGGTGCCTGGCCGGGCTGGGCATTGCCTGGCGCAGCACCTGGGAGGTTGAGGCGGAAATCGCCCGCGGCGAGCTGCAGACGGTGCTGGACGACTACATCGCCCCGCCCAACGGCATCTTCGCGGTGTTTCCGCATGCCAAGCACCTGCCGCTGCGGGTGCGGCTGTGGATCGACTTCGTCAAGCAGACGTATGCCGATCCGCGGTACTGGGCAGGGGAAGTCAAGCTGGGTTCTTGGCCGACAGGCAGCTCTTCATGAACGCCTTGCGCTCGTCGCCCTTCATGTCCTTGGCGTCCGCGTTGCAGGTCTTCATCTTCGACTGCTGCGTGGTGGGCTCCGGCTTGGCCGACAGGCATTGCTTCATGAAGGCCTTGCGCTCGTCGCCCTTCATGTCCTTGGCGTCGGCATTGCAGGTCTTCATCTTCGACTGCTGGGCGGTGGGCGCCTTGGCTTCGTCGGCAGCCAGGGCCGGCTGCACGGACAGGGCGGCGGCCAGGCACAGGGCGGCGGCGGACAACAGCTGCTTCATGGACTCTCCTCGCTTGGGGTGATGGTTGCGGCGCGATTGGAGCGCTCCACGCCCCCGCCGGCAAGGGCTCAACGCGACAGACTGCCCGGCGGTGCACCCGGCCGGCTGGCGGCTACAGGATGCGGCGCGGGTGCGCCAGCTGTTCGTGCGCGGCATGCAGCCGGCGCACCAGCACGCGGATGAAGGCCTTGTCGAACAGGTGGCGGGTGCCCACCGACAGCTGCTCCAGCGTCTCGGGCGTGAAGGACACGGTGGTGGTGGAAGTGGTCACCAGCACGTCGGCGCTGTGGCGGCGCAGCTCCGGGTTGGGCGCCAGGTAGGCCATCTCGCCCACCGAGGTGCCCGCGCCCAGCTCGGCCACCCGGGCGCCGTCGCGGTACACGTCCACCCCGCCCTGGGCGACGATGTGGAAGGTGTTGCCTTCCTGCCCGCGCTTGTACAGGGCATGGCCGTACTTGAAGCGCTGCCAGCGCGCGCGGTGCACCACCTCCCACAGCTCCACGTCGCCAAAGCCGGCGAAGAACTCCAGGCTGCGCAGCATGGTGAAGCGCTCCGAGTCCAGCACGCCCTGCAGCTTGCCGCGCGGCACCTCGCGGTTGGCCACCAGCGCGGACAGCGCCTGCGCGAAGGCATCCCAGTCGGCGGGCCGGTCGTCCCGCTGCTTGGCCAGCGCACCACGCACCAGGCGGTCCAGCGAGGGCGGCACGCCGTCGCGCAGCGCCATCAGCGGCGGCGGGTCCTGGTGGTAGATCTGGTTCATGATCGCCGGCTGGGTATCGGCGTCGAACGGCGGCCGGCCGGTGACCAGGTGGTACAGCACCGCCGCCAGCGAATAGATGTCGGCCCGGCAATCCAGCGTGCTGCCGTCCAGTTGCTCGGGCGACATGTAGGCCAGCGAGCCCACGCGGAAGATCTGCGTGCGGTCCGAGCGCAGGTTGAGCACGCTGCCGAAGTCCGTCACCTTGACGTCGATGACCTGGTCGCCCTCCACCACCGCCAGCAGGTTGGCGGGCTTCACGTCACGGTGGATCAGGCCCTGGCGGTAAACGTAGCCCAGCGCCATCGCGCACTTGAAGCCGATCTCCACGATCTGCTCCAGCGACAGCAGCTGGTCGGCGCGGCAGAAGCGCCGCAGGGTGTGGCCGGGCACGTACTCCATCACCAGGTAGGGCGCGACCGGGTCTTCCACCGCGTCGTAGATCTGCACGACGTTCGGGTGTTGCAGGCGCCCGACAAGTGCGGCTTCGGCGGCGAAGAATTTTTCGAAGTAGCGGGGTTCGGTGCCGCCGTCGTGCGCCGGCAGGCTCACCCGCTTCAACGCCACGTCGCGCTGGTGGAATTCATCGCGCGCCAGGAACACCTCGCTGGTGGCGCCCTCGCCCAGCCGCCGGCTGACGCGGTACTTGCCGATGGCCGCGGGCAGGTGCGGCTCCGCAGCGGCGGCCGGCGCGACGGGCATCAGGGTCGTTCGTTCGGCAGCGGACATGGCCCCGTATCTTCGGCCGCCCGCCCCGCCGGCTTGAGGCGGGTGCGCCACCCCCCAACTTAGAATCTCCGCCATGATCCAAGCCAAGCAGGACTTGCTCGCCGCCTTGCGCGCAGCAGTCGCGGAACTGGCGCCCGAAGCCGGCCCGTCTGTCCCCCCGCTCGAAAGCCTCGAATTCGAATCGCCCAAGCAGGCCGCCCACGGAGACTTCGCCGTCACCGTGGCGATGCAGCTCGCCAAGGCCTTGAAGAAGAATCCGCGTGAACTGGCACAAGCCCTGGTGGCGGCGCTCAAGCGCCAGCCCGCGGTGGAGCGCTGGGTGTCGGCGCTGGAAATCGCCGGCCCCGGCTTCATCAACCTGCGCCTGAAGGAAGCCGCCAAGCAGGCCGTGGTGCGCGAGGTGCTGGAAGGCGCCGAGCAGTTCGGCCGCCAGCCCGCCAACGGCACCAAGCTGATGGTGGAGTTTGTCTCCGCCAACCCCACCGGCCCGCTGCACGTGGGCCATGCCCGCCAGGGCGCGCTGGGCGACAGCCTGAGCCACCTGTTCGAGACGCAGGGCTTCGCCGTCACCCGCGAGTTCTATTACAACGACGCCGGCGTGCAGATCGCTACCCTGGCCGCCTCCACCCAGGCGCGCATCCAGGGCCTGAAGCCCGGCGACGCCGGCTGGCCCGAATCGGCCTACAACGGCGACTACATCGCCGACATCGCCGCCGATTTCATGGCCAGGAAGACGGTGCGGGCCGACGACCGGGAGTTCACCGCCAGCGGCGACCCCGACGACCTGGACGGCATCCGCCAGTTCGCGGTGGCCTACCTGCGGCACGAACAAGACCTGGACTTGCAGGCCTTCGGCGTCAAGTTCGACAGCTACTACCTGGAAAGCAGCCTATACACCTCCGGCCGCGTCGATCAGACGGTGGCCCGCCTGGTGGCCGCCGGCAAGACCTACGAGCTCGACAACGCGCTGTGGCTGCGCACCACCGACTACGGTGACGACAAGGACCGCGTGATGCGCAAGTCCGACGGCAGCTTCACCTACTTCCTGCCCGACGTGGCGTACCACATCGCCAAGTGGGAGCGCGGCTACGCCAAGGTGATCAACTGCCAGGGCACCGACCACCACGGCACCATCGCCCGGGTGCGCGCCGGCCTGCAGGCGGCCAACGTCGGCATCCCGCAGGGCTACCCCGACTACGTGCTGAACACGATGGTTCGGGTGGTGCGCGACGGCAACGAGGTGAAGATCAGCAAGCGCGCCGGCAGCTACGTGACGCTGCGCGACCTGATCGACTGGACCAGCCGCGACGCGGTGCGCTTCTTCCTCATCAGCCGCAAGGCCGACACCGAATTCACCTTCGACATCGACCTGGCGCTGAAGCAGAACGACGAGAACCCGGTGTTCTACGTGCAGTACGCCCATGCGCGGATCTGCTCGGTGCTGGCCAAGGCCAGCGCGGCCGAGCTGGCGCAGGCCGACCTGTCGCGCCTGGTGGCGCCCACCGAGCTGTCGCTGATGCTGAAGCTGGCCGACTACCCGGCCATGCTCACCCGCGCCGCGGCCAGCCTGGCTCCGCACGACGTGGCCTTCTACCTGCGCGACGTGGCCTCGGCCTTCCACAGCTATTACGCGGCCGAGCGTTTCCTGGTCGACGATGCCGAGCTGGCCCGCGCCCGCCTGGCGCTGCTGGCTGCCACCCGGCAGGTTTTGCGCAATGCCCTGTCGCTGCTGGGCGTGAGCGCCCCCGAGAGCATGAACCGGGCCGAAGAAGCCCAGAAGGAACCCGCATGAAGTCGCAACGTGGAGGCTTCGTGATGGGCCTCATCGTCGGCCTGCTGGTCGGCCTGGCGCTGGCGCTGGGCGTGGCCCTGTACGTCACCAAGGTGCCGGTGCCCTTCGTCAACAAGGTGCCGCAGCGCTCCGCCGACCAGGACGCCGCCGAAGCCGAGAAGAACAAGAACTGGGACCCCAACGCGCCGCTGGCGGGCAAGCCGCCGCGCAGCGCCTCCGGCACGGTGCAGCAGCCGGCCTATCCGTCGCAGCCGGCGGTACCGGCGCCCACCCCGGCCGTGCCGCCCACCCAGCAGCCGGCGCCTGCCGCGCCGCCGACCGGCTCCACCCGCGACCCGGCGGCCATCCTGTCCGGCCAATCCGGCGGTGCATCTTCGGCGCCGCGGTCCACCAGAACGGGCACCGATGCGTTCACCTACTTCGTGCAGGCGGGCGCGTTCGCCAAGCCCGAGGATGCGGAACAGCAGCGCGCCAGGCTGGCGATGCAGGGCCTGGCGGCCCGTGTCACCGAGCGGGAGCAATCGGGCCGTACCGTGTACCGGGTGCGCCTGGGCCCGTTCGAACAGAAAGAAGACGCCGAGGCGGCCCAGCAGCGCCTGCAAGGCACCGGCACCGAAGCGGCACTGGTGCGGGTGGAACGCTGATTCGCCCGCCTGGCGAACCAAAGGCGGCGCGCAGCAGTCCACCTGCGTTCCTGCCAGCACACAGACACCAAGAGGAATTGCATGAACCGTCGTGACTTCTCCGCCCGCGCCGCCGGCACGGGCCTCGCCCTGGGATTCGGCCTGGTCGGCCAGGCCGCCCACGCCCAGGGCGGCCCGCTCGTCGAGGGCAAGGACTATGTCAAGCTGCAGACCGCCGCCCCGGTGGCCAGCGGCGGCAAGGTGGATGTGGTGGAGTTCTTCTGGTACGGCTGCCCGCACTGCAATGCCTTCGAGCCCTCGCTGGACGCCTGGGCCAAGAAGCTGCCCGCCGACGTCAACTTCCGGCGCGTGCCGGTGAGCTTCTCGGCCATGCACGAGACGCATGCCAAGATCTTCTACGCGCTCGAGTCGCTCGGCCAGGTGGAGGCGCTGCACCGCAAGGTGTTCGCGGCGCTGCATGTGCAGCGCAAGCGGCTGGACAAGGAAGCCGACATCGTCGAATTCATGACCCAGAACGGCGTGGATGCGGCCAAGTTCACCGAGGCCTACAAGTCGTTCGGCGTGGCCACCAAGGTGCGCCAGGGCAAGGCGCTGTCCGAGGCATACAAGATCGACGGCGTGCCGGCCATCGGGGTGGCCGGCCGGTGGTTCACCGCGCCGTCACTGGCGGGCTCGCCCGAGCGTGCGCTGGCGGTGAGTGATGCGCTGATCCAGATGGCCCGCAAGCCGGCCTGATGCCGGCCGGGGCGGGCCCGACCCGCCCCAATTCACGGCGCCGGGCTGCACGTCAGGTGACGGTCATGAATCTGTGGCTAGAATGGCCATGCAAGTTTCATGCCTTTATGACCACCCAACGCCCACGCCATTCGTTCCCGTCCAGCCTGCGCAGCCTTGCGGTGGTCATGGCCGCCGTGGGCCTGCTGGCCGCAGGCCCAGCCGCCCAGGCCGCCCGGGCAGACCGCAGCCAGCCCATCACCATCGACGCCGACAAGCCCGGCACGGTGGACATGCTCAAGCAGGTGGTGGTGTTCAACGGCAACGTGGTCATCACCCAGGGCACCATCACCATCCGCGCCGAGCGCGCCGAGATCCGCGAGGGCGCCGATGGCTTCCGCTCGGCGGTGGCGGTGGGCACGGCCAGCCAGCCGGCCAGCTTTCGACAGAAGCGCGAAGGACTGGATGAATTCATCCAGGGCACGGCCGATCGCATCGAATATGAAGGCCGGGGCGACGTGGTGCGCTTCGTCGGCGGCGCCCAGGTGCAGCGACTGCGCAACGGCGTGGCGGCGGACCAGATTTCCGGCGAACGCATCACCTACGACAGCACGACCGAGGTGTTCAGCGTGGCCGGCAGCACCGCGCCGGCACCGGCCAGCGGTGCCAGCGGCCCGGGCAACGGCCGCGTGCGGGTGATCCTCACTCCGCGCGAGGGCTCCGAGGCCGCCGAGCCCGCAGCATCCGGAGCCTCCCGGTGAGCGCGCTGCCCGCCACCCCGGCGCCGCGCAACGACAGCCGCCTGGAAGCCAGCCGGCTGCAGAAGCGCTACGGCACGCGCACGGTGGTGAAGGACGTGCACCTGGCGGTGGGCGCTGGCGAGGTGGTGGGCCTGCTGGGCCCCAACGGCGCCGGCAAGACCACCACCTTCTACATGGTGGTGGGACTGGTGCGCGCCGATGCCGGCGAGATCCGCATCGATGGCGCCGAGGTGCAGCACAAGCCGATCCACCAGCGCTCGCGCATGGGCCTGTCGTACCTGCCGCAGGAAGCGTCGATCTTTCGGAAGCTCACCGTCGAGGAGAACATCCGCGCCGTGCTGGAACTGCAGCGCGGCGCCGACGGCCGCTCGCTGCCCGGCAAGGAGATCGACCGGCTGCTGGAAGGCCTGCTGGCCGACCTGGGCATCGAGAAGCTGCGCGCCAGCCCGGCGCCGGCGTTGTCGGGCGGTGAACGGCGGCGGGTGGAAATCGCCCGCGCGCTGGCCACGCAACCGCGCTTCATCCTGCTGGACGAGCCGTTCGCCGGCGTCGACCCCATCGCGGTGATCGAGATCCAGCGAATCATCGGTTTCCTGAAGGCGCGCGGCATCGGCGTGCTGATCACCGACCACAACGTGCGCGAGACGCTGGGCATCTGCGACCGCGCGTACATCATCAGTGAAGGCCGCGTGCTGGCCGAAGGCACGCCCAACGAGATCGTCGACAACACGGACGTGCGCAAGGTCTACCTTGGCGAGCACTTCCGCATGTGATTGAAGCAACCCGGTTGATGTCATGAAACCATCGTTGCAGATCCGCCTCTCGCAGCACCTGGCGCTCACGCCGCAACTGCAGCAGTCCATCCGGCTGCTGCAGCTGTCGACGCTCGAGCTGCACCAGGAAGTCGAGCAGATGCTCGAGCAGAACCCTTTCCTGGAAACCGAGGAGGAACACGTTCCGGCGTTCGAGCAGTCGATGGAACGGCCGGCCGCCAGCGCGACCGCCAGCGACGACGGTGACTTCGCGGCAAGCAGCGAGCCCAGCGGCAGCAGCGAGGCCGAAGGCGCCGACGCGCCGGGCGTGGACAGCGCGGAGTTCGGCACCACCGAGCGCGAAGACTGGGAGAACGGCACCGAGCGCGACGACTTCGACGGCATCCGCGAAACGCCCTCCTCGGGCAGCGGCAGCAGCGACAACGACGACTTCGAGCCGCAGGAGCGCGGCGGCAGCGGCATCTCCCTGCAGGAGCACCTGCGCGCGCAGATGGCCGGCATGCGGCTGGAGCCGGCGGACGCCGCGGCGCTGCACGTGCTGATCGAATCGCTGAACGAGGACGGCTACCTGGCCGACCGGCTGGAAGACATCGTCGCGCAGCTGGCCGGCGAGGCCGACCCCGAGCAGCAGGAAGAGCTGCTGGAACGCCTGCAGTGCGCGCTGAAGTGGCTGCAGAGCCTGGAGCCACTGGGCGTGGGCGCACGCGACCTGCCCGAATGCCTGGTGCTGCAGCTCAAGGCCCAGACGCGCTGCGAGGCGCAGGCGGTGGCCATCATCGTGTGCAAGCACCACCTGGAGCTGCTGGCGCGGCGCGACCTGAAGAAGCTCATCGCCGCCACCGGCGCCGACGAAGAGCTGCTGAAGGCGGCGCAGGAGCTGATCCGCCGCTGCGAGCCCAAGCCGGGCCGGCCGTTCTCGCGGGCCGAGGCCAACATCATCATTCCCGACGTGATCGTGCAGCGCAACGGCCGCGGCTGGAAGGTGGTGCTCAACCCCGACGTGATGCCCAAGCTGCGCATCAACGACCTTTATGCCCAGGCCATCCGCGGCAACCGCGGCCAGAACGGCAACGGCGCGCTGGGCGCCCGGCTGCAGGAAGCGCGCTGGTTCATGAAGAACATCCAGCAGCGCTTCGACACCATCCTGCGCGTGTCCAGCGCCATCGTCGAGCGGCAGAAGAACTTCTTCACCCACGGCGAGATCGCGATGAAGCCGCTGGTGCTGCGCGAGATCGCCGATGAGCTGGGCCTGCACGAGTCCACCATCTCCCGCGTGACCACCGCCAAGTACATGGCCACGATGTTCGGCACCTTCGAGCTGAAGTACTTCTTCGGCTCGTCGCTGAACACCGATGCCGGCGGCAATGCCTCCAGCACGGCGGTGCGTGCGCTCATCAAGCAGCTGGTGGCGGCGGAAGACGCGGCCAAGCCGCTGTCGGACAGCCAGCTCAGCCAGATGCTGGAAGAACAAGGCATCCAGGTGGCGCGGCGCACCGTCGCCAAGTACCGCGAAGCGCTGAAGATCGCGCCCGCCAACCTGCGCAAGGCCATGTAGATGCCCACCACCGCCCTGTTCCTGCCCTGCGCCGCCGGCGTCGAAGAATTTCTGGCCGCCGAATGCCGGCGCCTGCTGGGCGACAAGCCGCGTTTGGAAACCGCCCGCGGCGGCGTGACCGTGTACGGCGACGAGCGCGACGCCATGCGCCTGAACCTGGGCTGCCGCCTGGCGCAGCGGGTGCTGTGGCCCGTGGCCCACGGCCCGTACCACGACGAGCATGAGCTGTACGAGCTGGGCCGCACCGTGCGCTGGGGCGACTGGATCACGCCGCGGCAGACGCTGCGGGTGGACAGCACCGCCCAGCGATCGCCGCTGCGCAGCCTGAACTTCGCCAACCTGCGCATCAAGGACGCGGTGTGCGACGACCTGCGCGAAGCCACCGGCGAGCGGCCGAGCGTCGACACCCGCTGGCCCGACCTGCCGCTGGCGCTGCACCTCACCGCCACCCACGCCACGCTGTACGTCGACCTGTCCGGCGAAGCGCTGTTCAAGCGCGGCTGGCGTGAGGCCAAGGGCGAGGCGCCGCTGAAAGAAACCCTGGCCGCCGCCATGCTGGCCGCCGCCGGCTGGCAGGGCCGCGCCGAAGACGGCCCGCTGTTCGACCCCTGCTGCGGCGCCGGCACCATCGCCATCGAGGCGGCGCAGATCGCCTGCGGCATCGCGCCGGGCTCGCAGCGCCGCTTCGCGTTCGAGAAGCTGCTGCCCTTCCGCCCCCACCTGGCCGCCTGGCGGCAGATGCAGGCCGACGCTCAGGCCGCAGTGCATGCGCCGGCGGTGCCGATCTTCGCGGGCGACGTGTCCTTCCGCATGACCGACTTCGCCACCCGCAACGCCGAGCGGGCCGGCGTGCTGCATGCCATCGACTTCAAGACTGCCGACGCGCTGCAGCGCCCGGCGCCGGCCGAGCGTGGCGTGCTGATGATGAACCCGCCGTACGGCGAGCGCATCGATGCCAAGGGCACCGGCCAGGGCGGCGGCCAGGCCTTCGAGGGCGGCGGCAGCCCGGCCGAGTTCTACGCCCAGCTGGCCACGCACTGGAAGCGGCAGTTCTCGGGCTGGACGGCCTGGGTGCTCAGCCCCGACATGAAGCTGCCATCGATGATGCGGCTGAAGGAAAGCCGCCGCGTGCCGATGTGGAACGGCCCGATCGAATGCCGGCTGTTCCGCTTCGACCTGGTGGCCGGCTCGGCCCGGCCGGCACCTGCAGCGCGCGCGGCCGAAGAGCCTTCGGACTGAGGGTGCACCCCGGCTGAGTCAGCCCGCGGCCAGCGGCGGCGTCGCGGCCGCGGCTGGCGCCTCCAGCACCTCCAGGTCGCTTTCGTCCTTCAGCGCCACGCCGCTGCAGCCCAGCACCCGCGCGCGCTTCATCAGCCAGGCCAGCTTGAAGGCGGCGGCTTCGGGGCGCAGGCCTTCGGGGCGCACGTTGGAGATGCAGTTGCGCTCGGCGTCGTGCCGGCCGCGGCGCGGGCCGTGGGTGAGGTAGATGCCCAGGCTGTCGGGTGAACTCAGGCCCGGCCGCTCGCCGATCAGGATGGCCGACAGCGATGCGCCGAGGATCTCGGCGATCTCGTCGGCCACCGCCACCCGAGCCTGCGTCACCACCACCAGCGGCGCGAGCTTGAAGCCTGCCGGCAGGTGCTGCGGCAGCGCGGCCAGCAGCGGCAGCGCGTGGCGCTGCACCGCCAGCGAGGACAAGCCGTCGCCGATCACGAGGCAGAGGTCGGGCACGGGCTCGCCGGCGGCGCGCTGATGCTGCGCATGGGCGCGCAGGCGCGCGGCGTCCTCCTCATGCAGCTGGCGGCCGAGGTCGGGGCGGCGCAGGTATTCGGTGCGGTCGACGGCGCGGCTGCGGGCATGCAGCACCGGCCAGCCGGCGGCCTGCAGATCGGCTTCCAGCGCCGGCACGTCCAGCGGCGCATGGATGGCGTCGCGCGCCATCGCATGCGCCAGTCCGAAGCGCAGCGCCTCGGCGGTGGGCGTGGCCACGCCGGCGCGGCCGAGCGCGATGCGGGCCGAGGTGTGGCTGCGCCAGCCGTCCCAGGGGTCGGGCAGCACCTCAGCCATGGCCCAGCGCCAGCGCGCCCATGTCGGCCAGCAGCCGGTGGTTGGCCGAAGGCGGCAGCACCTGGCCGGCACGGTCGGTGATCTGCATGCGCTGCAGCCAGGCCTCGAACTCGGGCGCGCGCTTCAGGCCCAGTGTTTCGCGCAGGAACAGCGCGTCGTGGAACGAGGTGCTCTGGTAGTTGAGCATCACGTCGTCCGCCCCCGGCACGCCGATCACGAAGTTGATGCCGGCCGCGCCCAGCAGCACCAGCAGCGTGTCCATGTCGTCCTGGTCGGCTTCGGCATGGTTGGTGTAGCAGACGTCGCAGCCGATGGGCAGGCCCAGCAGCTTGCCGCAGAAGTGGTCTTCCAGCCCGGCGCGGATGATCTGCTTGCCGTCGTACAGGTACTCCGGCCCGATGAAGCCCACCACGGTATTGATCAGCAGCGGGCTGTAGCGACGCGCCAGCGCGTAGGCGCGGGCCTCGCAGGTCTGCTGGTCGACGCCGAAGTTGGCATTGGCCGACAGCGCGCTGCCCTGGCCGGTCTCGAAGTACATGACGTTGCTGCCCACCGTGCCGCGCTGCTGCGCCAGCGCGGCGGCCTGCGCCTCGGCCAGCAGCTCGGGCGTGACGCCGAAGCTGCGGTTGGTCTTCTCGGTGCCGCCGATCGACTGGAACACCAGGTCGACCGGCACCCCGGCCTCGGCCAGTTGCAGCGTGTTGGTCACGTGGGTGAGCACGCAGCTCTGGGTCGGGATCTCGAAGCGCTGGATCACCTCGTCCAGCATGCGCAGCAGGCCGGCCAGCACCGGCAGGCTGTCGGAGGCGGGGTTGACGCCGATCACCGCATCGCCCGCGCCGTACATCAGGCCGTCCAGCGTGGAAGCGGCGACGCCGCGCAGGTCGTCGGTAGGGTGGTTGGGCTGCAGCCGCACGGCCAGGTGCCCGGGCAGGCCAATGGTGTTGCGGAAGCGCGTGACCACCCGGGCCTTGCGCGCCACCGCGATCAGGTCCTGGTTGCGCATCAGCTTGCTCACCGCGGCCACCATCTCGGGCGTGAGGCCGGGCGCCAGGGCGGCCAGGGCGTCGGTGTCGGCCCCGTCGCCCAGCAGCCAGTCGCGGAAGGCGCCCACCGTGAGGTGGGACACCGGCGCGAAGGCGGCCGCATCGTGGGTGTCGATGATCAGCCGGGTGATGTTGTCGTCCTCGTACGGCACCAGCGCTTCCTGCAGGAAGACCTTCAGCGGCAGGTCGGCCAGCACGTGCCGGGCGGCCATGCGCTGCTGCGCGGTGGCGGCCGCCACGCCGGCCAGCTGGTCGCCCGAGCGGGCCGGGCTGGCGCAGGCCATCACCTGCTTCAGGTCATCGAAGCGATGGACCTCGCCGGCGAGCATGGAGCGGTAGGTCATCGTGCGGGGACACCGGGTTCAGAGCGCGCCCTGCAGCAGCTTGTCCTGCGGGGCCTCGTCGCGGGAGCGGGAGGTGAGGCGGAAGTAAGCGTAGGCGATCGCCATCAACCCCAGGAAGACCACGGTCAGCAACGGGTTGAACCACACCATCGCGCCCAGGCACACCACGCCCAGCACCAGCGCGATGGCCGGGAACAGCGGATAGAACGGCGCGCGGTAGGGCCGGGCCAGCATCGGCTCGGTGGCGCGCAGCTTGAACAGCGAGGCCATCGAGGTGATGTACATGACGATGGCGCCGAAGACCGACATCGTCACGATGTTGGCGGTGAGCGACTGGCCGCCGAACTGGATCCACTGGTCGCTGAAGATGGCGGCGATGCCGACCACGCCGCCGGCCAGCAGCGCACGGTGCGGCGTCTGGAAGCGCGGCGACAGCACCGCGAACGAGCGCGGCAGGTAGCCGGCGCGGGCCAGCGCGAAGATCTGCCGCGAATAGCCCATGATGATCCCGTGGAACGAGGCGATGAGGCCGAACAGCCCGATCCACACCATCATGTGCAGCCAGCCGCTGGACTCGCCCACCACCACCTTCATCGCCTGCGGCAGCGGGTCGTTGATGTTGGCGATCTTGCGCCAGTCGCCCACGCCGCCGGCCATGATCATCACGCCGAACGCCAGCACCACCAGCGTGAGGATGCCGGCGATGTAGGCCTTCGGGATGGTGCGCTGCGGATCGCGCGCTTCCTCCGCCGCCATGGCCGCGCCTTCGATGGCCAGGAAGAACCAGATGGCGAAGGGGATGGACGCGAAGATGCCCGCCACCGCCGCGCCGCTGAACACGTCGCTGCCGGCCCAGCCGTTGGCCACGTAGTTGGCCAGCAACCAGCCCGGGCTCACCACGCCCATGAACACCAGCAGCTCGAAGATGGCCAGCAGCGTGACCACCAGCTCGAAGGCCGCGGCGATGCCGATGCCCACCCAGTTCAGCGCGATGAACACCACATAGGCGGCCACCGCGATCAGCTTCGGGTCGAGCGCCGGGAACTGCACGTTCAGGTAGGCGCCGATGGCCAGCGAGATGGCCGGCGGCGCGAACACGAACTCCACCAGCGTCGCAAAGCCGGCGATGAAGCCGCCGGTGGGCCCGAAGGCCCGGCGTGCATAGGCAAACGGCCCGCCGGCATGCGGAATGGCGGTGGAGAGCTCGGTGAAGCTGAAGATGAAGGTGGTGTACATGGTGGCCACCAGCAGCGTGGCCACCAGGAAGCCGAGCGTGCCGGCGCTGTTCCAGCCGTAGCTCCAGCCGAAGTACTCGCCCGAGATCACCAGGCCGACGCAGATGCCCCAGAGCTGGAAGGGCCCGAGCACCTTCTTGAGGCCCGGCGCGGCGGCGGTGGTGGGGGAAGCAACCATGGTCATCCTCGCAGGTAGCCGAACAATGCGGCGGATTGAAGCAAGCCGCCTGCGGCCGCCCTATCCCAAAACGGAAATCCGCAAGGCGCGGCCGCCGTGGCATCGCTCTTGCAATGCTGGCGGCCACAAGCACAGGACATGTCCGGGGGGAGCTCGCCGTGTCACCGTTACAGGGTCCGGGCCTGCGCTACCAGGCGCTGGCCAGCAATGACGTGGACCAGCACGCCAGCCACCTGTCGTGCTGGCAGCAGCAGTACGACCAGCTCTCGCAGGGCCGCTTCGCCGGCACGGTGCGTGAGTTGTGGGCCGACGACGGCCCGCGGCTGCAGGTGTTCCATGAGCACACGCGCCAGCAGACCAGCCAGCAGTGCCAGCCCTGGCGCGGCGCGGTGTGGTTCGGCATCCCCGATGGCCGCCAGCACGATGCGCTGCATTTCTGCGGCCGGCTGCAGGCGCCGCAGGCCACGCGGCCGGTGCTGCGCGCGGCGGCCGATGCGTCGTTCACGCTGCGCACGCCGGCCGACTTCGGCATCTATGGCGTGGTGATCGACGCCGACTGGCTGGCCCGGCGGCTGGACACGCTGGCGGTGCACGATGCCGGCGCCCACCGCGCGGCGCTGCAGGCGGTGCAGGTGACGCCGGCGGTGCACCGGGCCATCTGCCGCACCATCGAATCGATGCTGCACCTGGGTGCGGCCGGCCAGGCGGCCCAGCCCGGCGGCCGCATGGCACTGCAGACGCTGCTGGACCAGCTGCTCGGGTTGCTGTGCGGCCGGGCGGCCGAGGACGGCCCGCCTGCCGACACCGCCGCCAGCCGCCGCCTGGCCACCGTGATGCTGGCGCGCGAACTGGTGAGCCGTCCGATGAACCACACGACGACGGTGGACGAGCTGTGCGCCGAGCTGCACCTCACCCGCCGCACGCTGCAGAACCACTTCCGCAGCGTGGTCGGTGATTCACCGGCCGACTTCCTGAAGGCAGTGCGCATGAACGCCTGCCGCCGCAAGCTGCGCGAAGGCGGCGCCACGGTGCAGGACGTGGCGGCGCAGTGGGGCTTCTTCCACATGGGCCACTTCGCGCACGACTACAAGCAGATGTTCGGCGAGCTGCCCTCGCAGACGCTCAGCGCGCGAAGCGCTCGAGGATCGAGCCGATCTCGCCCAGCCCGCCATCGGCCGGCAGCTGGCCCTGCGGCGTCATCTGGTCGACGGCCTGCGGCAGCACCTGCGACAGCTGGCTGAGCAGGTCGCCCTGCGACAGGCCGGTCTGCTGCGTCAGCCGGCCCAGCAGATCGTCGCCGAACACCTGGCCGAGCTGCCCCGGCGACACCGGCTGGTTGGCGCCGGTGCCCACCCAGGACGACACCACGTCGCCCAGGCCACTGCGTGTGAACTGCTCCACCAGCGCGCCCAGCCCTCCGCCCGTGCCCGGCCCACCCTGCTGCCCCACCTGGGACAGCACCAGCGCGACGATGCGCAGCAGGTCGGCCTGACCGCCACCGTGGCCGCCGCCCAGCATGCCGCCGAGCGCACCGCCGAGGCCGCCACCCCGCGCGCCCTGCCCGTTGTTGTTGCCCAGCATGCCGATGGCCAAGTCCAGCAATCCCATGTCGATCTCCTCGTGATGGATGAAAGAGCGCCGGATTGTGGGAACGCAGCGCGCCGCAGCCCGGCGCGCCGGGGCGGCCTGCGCATTAGCGCACGAAGCGCCTTCAGCCTGCGGCGTTTGGCACCACAGCCAGCAGGCCCAGTGCGGCCAGTGCGGCCAGCGGCGCGGTGTCTGCGCGCAGCACCGCGGGGCCGAGCGAGGTCGGCAGGAAGCCGCTGCGCCGCGCTGCTTCCACCTCCGCGGCAGAGAGCCCGCCCTCCGGCCCGCTGAGCAGCAGCAGCCGTGGCGGCGGCCGCGGCTGCAGTCGCTGTGCCAGCGGCAGCGCGGCCTCGCCGAAGCCCAGCAGCCAGCGGGCGGCGTCGCCGGTGTCGCCCAGGCCATCCAGCCACGCCTGCAGGGCCAGCACGGGGCCGACGGCCGGCACCCGGTTGCGGCCCGACTGCTCGCAGGCCGCCACCGCGATGCCCTGCCAGTGCGCCCGCTTGCGTTCGGCGCGTTCACCGGCCAGGCGCAGCACCGAGCGTTCGCTCATCAGCGGCTGGATGGCGGCCACGCCGAGCTCCACCGCCTTTTCAACCAGCGTGTCCATGCGGTCGTTGGCGGGCATGGACAGCGCGATGGTCAGCTGCGGGCCGATCTCGCGCTCCACGGCATCGTGCGTGTCCACCTGCACCTGCACCGCGCTGCGGCCGATGTGCTCGACGCGCGCCGACCACTCGCCGCCCTGGCCATTGAACAAGGTGAGCGGTGCGCCGGGCTGCAGCCGCAGCACCTGCACATGGCGGGCCGCGCCAGGCGGCAGATCAAGAAGCTGACCGGCGGCCAGCGGGGCTTCGACATGGATTCGCGGCATAGGCCCGCGAGTGTGCCTCGCGGCGCGGCGGGGTCAGAGGCTGCGCAGCGCGGCGGCGACGATGTCGCGCGAGTACTCGGCCGCCACCTCGGCGATGAAGCGCTGGAAGTCCACATGCGCGCTGTCGTCGGCGCGGTCGGACACGGTGCGCAGCACCGCGAAAGGCCGGCCGAAGGCGGCGCACACCTGCGCCACCGCGGCACCTTCCATTTCCACCGCCAGCGCATCGGGCAGCGCGGTGCGCAAGGCGTCGCTCTCGACCGCGGTGCTGACGAAGCGGTCGCCACTGACCACCAGGCCCTGGTGGCTGCGCACGGTGCCGATGCCCAAGCGCTGCAGCGCGGGATGCGGCTGCGCCAGCACTTCGTCCGCCGCCGCCGCCAGCGCATCGGCCAGCACCGCATCGGCCGCGAAGCGGGCACGGCCCGCCGAGGGCACCACATAGCGCGGGAACAGCGGCGACACGTCCAGGTCGTGCTGCAGCAGCTCGCGCGCCACCACGACGTCGCCCACCCGGACCCCCGGCGTCAGGCCGCCGGCCACGCCGGTGAACAGCAGCGCCTGCGCGCCGAAGGCATCCAGCGCCAGGGTGGCCGTGCTGGCGGCGGCCACCTTGCCGATGCCGCTGAGCACCAGCAGCACCTCATGCCCCTGCAGCCGGCCGCGGTGGAAGCTGCGGCCACCGCGCTGCTGCAGGCTGCGGCCTTCCAGCAGGGCGTCGATGGCGCTCAGCTCCTCATGCAGCGCGCTGACGATGGCGATCAAGGTCAGCTGGCCACCGTGGCGGGTGGCTCGGCGCTGCGCTTGTCGCGCAGCTCGCGACGCAGGATCTTGCCGATCGGCGTCTTGGGCAGCTCGGTGCGGAACTCCACCACCCGCGGCCGCTTGTAGCCGGTGAGGTTGGCTTCGCAGAAGGCCCGCACGTCCTGCTCGGTGAGCGCGGGGTTCTTCTTGACGATGACCACCTTCACCGCCTCGCCGGCCTTGTCATCGGGCACGCCCACCGCGGCGCACTCCAGCACGCCGTCCAGCTGCGTCAGCACGTCCTCCACCTCGTTGGGATACACGTTGAAGCCGCTGACCAGGATCATGTCCTTCTTGCGGTCCACGATCTTGAAGAAGCCGCGCTCGTCGATCAGCCCCACGTCGCCCGTGCGGAAGAAGCCGTCGGCCGTCATGACCTTGGCCGTCTCGTCGGGCCGCTGCCAGTAGCCGGCCATCACCTGCGGGCCGCGGATGGCGATCTCGCCGGCGGTGCCGGCGGGCACCTCGCGGCCATCGTCGTCCAGCAGCGCGAACTCGGTGTTGGGCATCGGCAGGCCGATGGTGCCGGTGAACTTGTGGCTGTCCACCGGGTTGCACGAAGCCACCGGCGAGGTTTCCGACAGGCCGTAGCCCTCCACGATCGGGCAGCCGGTCTTCTCCAGCCACAGCTTGGCGGTGGCGCTCTGCACCGCCATGCCGCCGCCCACCGAGATCTTCAGGTGGCTCCAGTCCACCGTGTTGAAGGCCGGATGGTTGGCCAGCGCATTGAACAGCGTGTTGACCGCCGGGAAGCTGTGGAAGCGGTGCTTGCTCAGTTCCTTCAGCACCGCCGGCAAGTCGCGCGGATTGGGAATCAACAGGTTGCAGCCGCCCATGCGCATGGAGAGCATCATGTTCGTGTTGAAGCCGAAGATGTGATACAGCGGCAGCGCGCACACGGTCACGATCTGCTCGCCCGGCGGGATCTTGGTGAGCGCCGGCTGGTACCAGGCCTCGCACTGCAGCACGTTGGCCACCAGGTTGCGGTGCAGCAGCACCGCGCCCTTGCTGACGCCGGTGGTGCCGCCGGTGTACTGCAGCACCGCGATGTCGTCCGGGCCCAGCGAGGGCGCGGTGTAGGGCTTGCGGCGGCCGATCACCAGCGCATCGTTGAAGCGCACGGCGGTGGGCAGCTCGAAGGCCGGCACCATCTTCTTGACCTTGCGCACTACGTAGTTGACGAGCGAGCCCTTGGCCAGGCCCAGCATGTCGCCCATGGCGGCCAGCACCACATGCTTGACCGGCACCGCATGCGCCACCTGCTGCAGCACGTGCGCGAAGTTCTCGAGGATCACCAGCGCCTTGGCGCCGGCGTCCTTGAGCTGGTGCTCCAGCTCGCGCGGGGTGTACAGCGGATTGACGTTCACCACCACGTAGCCCGCCCGCAGGATGCCCGCCACCGCCACCGGGTACTGGGGCACGTTGGGCATCATCACCGCCACGCGGTCGCCGCGCTCCAGCCCCAGCGACTGCAGGTAGGCGGCGAAGGCACGGGAGGCATCGTCCACCTGACGGAAGCGGTAGCTGCGGCCCATGAAGACGTAGGCCGGCAGGTCGCGGTACTTGCGGAAGCTCTCCTCGATCAGGGCCACGAGCGAGGGATACAGGTCGAACTTGATCTCAGGGGGAACGCCGGCGGGGTACTGCTTCAGCCAAGTTTTCTCCATCGCGGGGGCTCCAGAAACGAAGGGGCGATTCTGACGGAGCCTTCCGCGGTGCAGCATCAGGGGATTCGATAGCGATTTGGGCAGCTACTCCACCGCCTTGACCATCTCCTCCACCACCTTCTTGGCATCGCCGAAGACCATCATCGTCTTGTCCATGTAGAACAGCTCGTTGTCCAGGCCGGCGTAACCCGCGGCCATCGAACGCTTGTTGACGATGACGGTCTTGGCCTTGTAGGCCTCGAGGATGGGCATGCCGTAGATCGGGCTGCCCTTGGTCAGCGCGGCGGGGTTCACCACGTCGTTGGCACCCAGGATGATGGCCACGTCGGCCTGGCCGAACTCGCCGTTGATGTCCTCCATCTCGAACACCTGGTCGTACGGCACCTCGGCTTCGGCCAGCAGCACGTTCATGTGGCCGGGCATGCGGCCGGCCACCGGGTGGATGGCGTACTTCACCGTCACGCCCTTGGCAGTGAGCTTGGCCGCCAGCTCCTTGACCGCATGCTGCGCACGCGCCACCGCCAGGCCGTAGCCCGGCACGATGACCACCGTCTCGGCATTGCCCATGATGAAGGCCGCGTCGTCGGCGCTGCCGCTCTTGACGCTGCGCTGCTGCTGCGCGCCCGCCGCCGCCGCCGTGGCATCGCCGCCGAAACCGCCCAGGATCACGTTGAAGAACGAGCGGTTCATCGCCTTGCACATGATGTAGCTCAGGATGGCGCCCGAGCTGCCCACCAGCGAGCCCGCGATGATCAGCATGCTGTTGTTCAGGCTGAAGCCGATGCCTGCGGCCGCCCAGCCCGAGTAGCTGTTGAGCATGCTCACCACCACCGGCATGTCGGCCCCGCCGATGGGGATGATGAGCAGCACGCCCAGCACGAAGCCCAGCACGATCACCGCGGTGATGCTCATGCCGCCCTGCGACTGCCAGAACGCGAACACGAAGAATGCCGCCGCCAAGCCCAGCACCGCGTTCAGGATGTGCTGCCCCGGAAACTGCACCGGGGCGCCCTGGAACAGCCGGAACTTGTACTTGCCCGACAGCTTGCCGAAGGCGATGACCGAGCCGCTGAAAGTCACCGCGCCGATGAAGGCGCCCAGCGCCAGCTCGATGCGGTTGCCGCCCGGGATGGGCAGGCCCTTGGCGGCGATGCCGAAGGCATGCGGCTCGATCACCGCGGCCGCGGCGATGAACACGGCGGCCAAGCCGATCATGCTGTGCATGAAGGCCACCAGCTCGGGCATCTTGGTCATCTCGACGCGCTTGGCCATCAGCGCGCCGGCCGAGCCGCCCACCAGCAGGCCCAGCAGCACCCAGACCAGCCCGCCAATGCTGCCCTCGGCCAGCTTGACGATCAGTGCCGCGGTGGTCACCACCGCGATGGCCATGCCGGCCATGCCGAACAGGTTGCCGCGGATGGAGGTGGTGGGGTGGCTCAGGCCCTTGAGCGCCTGGATGAAGCAGACGCTGGCCACCAGGTAGAGCAGGGTGACGACATCCAGGCTCATGCCGCCTCCTTCTTGGCCGCCGGGCGGTCCTTCTTGCGGAACATCTCCAGCATGCGCCGGGTGACGAGGAAGCCGCCGAACACGTTCACCGCGGCCAGCGCCACGGCCAGCACGCCGAAGGTCTTGGCCGGCGCGCCTTCGGTCAGCGCGGCCGCCAGCATGGCGCCCACGATCACGATGGCGCTGATGGCGTTGGTCACGGCCATCAGCGGCGTGTGCAGCGCGGGCGTGACGGTCCACACCACGTGGTAGCCCACGTAGATGGCCAGCACGAAGATGATGAGGTTGGTGACGGTGGGTGACACGAAGTCCATGGCTGATCCTTCCCTTGCCTACTTGCGCTTGATGTCGCCAGCCTGCGTCATGAGGCAGGCGGCCACGATGTCGTCGTCCATCGGCACCTGGAAGCCGCCCTCCTTGGGCAGCACCAGCTTCAGGAAGTCGAGCACGTTGCGGGCGTACAGGCTGCTGGAATCGGCGGCCACCAGCGCGGGCAGGTTGGTCTCGCCCACCAGGGTGACACCGTGCTGCACCACGGTGCGGCCGGGCACGGTCAGCGGGCAGTTGCCGCCGGCCGGCGCAGCGAGGTCGACGATGACCGAGCCGGGCTTCATGCTGCGCACCATGTCCTCGGTGACCAGCACCGGCGCAGGCCGGCCCGGGATCAATGCCGTGGTGATGACGATGTCGGCCTGTGCCACGCGCTTGGCCACTTCCACCTTCTGCCGGTCGAGCCAGCTCTGCGGCATCGGCTTGGCGTAGCCGCCCACGCCTTGCGCCGCTTCCTTCTCCTCGGGCGTGTCGTAGGACACGTCGATGAACTTGGCGCCCAGCGACTCCACCTGCTCCTTCACCGCGGGCCGCACGTCGCTGGCCTCGATGACGGCGCCCAGCCGCTTGGCGGTGGCGATGGCCTGCAGGCCCGCCACGCCCACGCCCAGCACCACGACACGCGCGGCCTTGATGGTGCCGGCCGCGGTCATCAGCATCGGGAACAGCCGCTGGTACTTGTCGGCCGCGATCATCACGGCCTTGTAGCCGGCGATGTTGGCCTGGCTGGACAGCACGTCCATGCTCTGCGCACGTGTGGTGCGCGGCGCGGCTTCCAGCGCGAAGCTGGTGATGCCGGCCGTGGCCAGCGCGGCCAGGTTGTCGCGGTCGAAGGGATTGAGCATGCCCACCAGCGCGGTGCCGGGCTTCATCAGCGCCAGCTCGTCCGCCGAGGGCGAGCGCACCTTGAGCACCAGGTCGGCGGAAAAGGCGCCCGCGCGGTCGGTGATGTCGGCGCCGGCGGCGACGTAGGCCTCGTCGGTGGCGCTGGCGGCCAGGCCGGCGCCCGACTGCACCCGCACCTCGTGGCCCTGCGCCTTCAGTTTCTTGGCCGTCTCGGGGGTCGCGGCCACGCGGGTTTCCCCCGCGGCCGTCTCGAGCGGAACGCCGATGAGCATGGGTTCTCCTCCTCTGCGATGTTGCGGGGCAGCTTACACAAGTTCCCTCGCCATCCGTGTCATGGTTCACGCGGGCCGGGCAAGGCCGCCTGCCCGCCGCTACCATCCGCCGATGCCGTATGACCGATGCCAGCTCAGCGTGACGGTGGCCGCCGTGATCGAACACGAAGGCCGCTACCTGATGATCGAAGAGGAAACCAGCGAGGGTGTCCGGCTGAACAACCCGGCCGGCCACCTGGAGCCCGGCGAGTCGCCGCTGCAGGGCGTGATCCGCGAGACGCTGGAGGAAACCGGCTGCAGCTTCCAGCCGCAGCATGTGCTGGGCGTGTACCTCTCGCGCTTCCACCGGCCGGCCACCAGCGAGGACGTGACCTACCTGCGCATCGCCTTCGCGGGCACTGCGAGCGAACCCGCGCCCGGTTGGGTGCTGGACGAAGGCATCCTGCGCACGGTGTGGATGACCCCCGACGAGATCCGTGCCAGCGCCGTGCCGCACCGCAGCCCGCTGCTGCTGCGCTGCCTGGACGACCACCTGGCCGGCAAGCGCTATCCGCTGGACCTGCTCACCGTCGACCCCACGGTGTTTGCGCCCGAGGTCAAACGCTGAAATCCACCGCGCGGGACAATCGCGCGATGGAAACAAGGAACAAGCAGCGCGTGGTGGTCGGCCTGTCCGGCGGAGTGGATTCGGCCGTGACCGCCTGGCTGCTCAAGCAGCAGGGGCACGACGTCGTCGGCATCTTCATGAAGAACTGGGAAGACGACGACGACAGCGAGTTCTGCAGTTCGCGCCAGGACTTCCTGGATGCCGCCTCGGTGGCCGACGTGATCGGCATCGAGCTGGAGCACGTCAACTTCGCGGCCGAGTACAAGGACCGCGTGTTCGCCGAGTTCCTGCGCGAATACGGCGCCGGCCGCACGCCCAACCCCGACGTGCTGTGCAATGCCGAGATCAAGTTCAAGGCCTTCCTCGACCATGCGATGCGGCTGGGCGCCGAGAAGATCGCCACCGGCCACTACGCCCGCGTGCGCGAGGTGGACGGCCGCATTGAGCTGCTCAAGGGCCTGGACCCGGCCAAGGACCAGAGCTACTTCCTGCATCGGCTGACGCAGTCGCAGCTCAGCCGGACGCTGTTTCCGGTGGGCGAGCTGCACAAGACGGAGGTACGCCGCATCGCGGAGCAGATCGGCCTGCCCAACGCCCGGAAGAAGGATTCCACCGGGATCTGCTTCATCGGCGAGCGGCCGTTCCGCGAATTCCTGAACCGCTACCTGAAGCATGAGCCCGGCCGCATCGAGGACGAGAACGGCAAGGCAGTGGGCAAGCATGTGGGCCTGAGCTTCTACACCCTGGGCCAGCGCCAGGGCCTGGGCATTGGCGGCATCAAGTCGGCGCAGGGTCCGCAGGGCGAGCATGCGCCGTGGTACGTGGCCCGCAAGGACCTGCAGCGCAATGTGCTGGTTGTGGTGCAGGGCCACGAGCACCCGTGGCTGCAATCGCCTGCGCTCACTGCGGACGACACCAGCTGGATCGCCGGCACTCCGCCCGCGGTGCAAGCCTGTGCCGCCAAGACCCGCTACCGGCAGAGCGACGCCGCCTGCCGCTTCGTGGCGCAGGCCGACGGCCGCTTCGCGCTGCAGTTCGACCAGCCGCAATGGGCGGTGACGCCGGGCCAGTCGGCGGTGTTGTACGACGGCGAGGTGTGCCTGGGTGGCGGCGTGATCGCCTCCGCGGCGTGACCGCTTATTCGCCTGGCAACTATGCATAAGCGCAATAAGTAGTTCTTACGCATAAAAGCGAGCAACAAAATGCGGCGCTCTCATCAGCGAGCGTCCGCCCTTGAACTTCCAGCAGTTGCGATCCGTTCGGGAAACCGTCCGCCAGGGGTTCAACCTCACCTCGGTGGCCGAAGCCCTCCACACCTCACAGCCCGGCGTCAGCCGGCAGATCCGCGAGCTGGAGGAAGAGCTGGGCATCGAGCTGTTCGTGCGTGCCGGCAAGCGCCTGACCGGGCTGACGGCGCCGGGCGCCACCGTGCTGCCCATCGTCGAGCGCATGCTGCTGGAGGCCGACAACCTGCGCCGCGCCGGCGAGGACTTCGCCCGGGCCGGCCGCGGCACGCTCACCATCGCGGCCACGCACTCCCAGGCACGCTATGCGCTGCCGACGGCGGTGCGCGACTTCCGCCGCAGCCACCCCGACGTCACGCTGCACATGCACCAGGGCTCGCCACAGCAGGTGGCGCAGATGCTGCTGGACGGCAGCGCCGACATCGGCGTGGCCACGGAGGCCCTGACGCAGTACGACGAACTGGTGGCGCTGCCGTGCTACCGCTGGACGCACGTGGTCATCACCCCGCCCGGCCATCCGCTGGCCGAAGGCGGCGCGCTCACGCTGCAGAGCCTGGCCGCCCATCCGCTGGTGACGTACGAAGCCGGCTACACCGGCCGCGGCCACATCGACGAGGCCTTTGCCCGCCACGGGCTGTCGCCGCAGGTGGTGCTCACTGCAATGGACGCCGACGTCATCAAGACCTATGTGGAACTGGGGCTGGGCGTGGGCATCGTGGCGGCCATCGCCTATGACGAGGACCGCGACCGGCACCTCACGGCGATCGACGCGCGTCACCTGTTCGCCGCCAACATGACGCGGCTGGCCGTGCGCCGCGGCAGCTTCCTGCGCGACTACGCCTATGCCTTCATCGAGACCTTCGCGGCGCCGCTGGGCCGCGCGGTAGTGGAGCAGGCGCTGCAGTCCAGCGCCGGCGCCAGCTTCGACATCTGACGGCGCAGCGCGCCGCCAAAGCGGCCCACGCGCCTAGCGGTTGAACCCTTCGGTCGACCAGTTCGACTTCTGCAGCCGGCTGATGATGCCCGCCTCCTCCGCCAGCGAAAACGAAAACGGATACAGCGAACGTTCGCTGGCCGACAACTCCGGCTGGCCGCCGAACCTGGCGATTTGCTGCAGCGTGTAACCAAAATCCAGGTGCAGCAAAACGGCGGGCGCATCGACGCGCTTGTTGATCCGCTCTTCGCCCAGCACCTTGCAACCCAACATCCGGGTGTAATAATTCACATGCCGCGGGTTCACTTCGATCAATAAGGTATCAAATCCCTTGAATCGATAGGCAACGATATATGCGACGTGAAATAAAGATGCCAGCACCTGCTTGGCACCTGCCACTGGATCCATCGCCAGCTTGGTGAATTCGCAGATGCGGTGGCCATTCGCGCGCAAAGCATCCACTTCCGGGCCGAAGGTGTCTTCGGCATGCAGGCCCTCCGGCCCGTCCAGCCCCACGGTGATGGTGCCGATGATGGCGTCGTGGTCGGTGGCCGTCAGCGTGATGCGGTTGGGCGTCTGCTGGTCGGGCAGTCCGGCGTTCTGGTAGCCCCGCCACGCATAGCGCCGCTTGATGAGGATGTTCGCCGAGCTGCGCTGGCCATGGGAGTCGGCGCCGCGGATCTTGAACAGCCGCGGACGCGCACCGTCAGGCTTCGCCTCCACGCCCACATTGGCCACGCGGTGCGGCTCAAACGTCGCACCGATGATCGTGTTGGACGCGTCTCTCGTGCCGGGTCTCAAGTTCACCCCCCACCCCACATTGGTTTATTAGGTCAATTCTCACCCGAGCACAGCCATGAAGCTGTAGCAAGAGTTGAGGAACAAGCGCCGCGCCAAAGCGCGAAATCGTTCGCAGCGAAAGCGAACAACGGTCCGCAAGCCTTGCGCATTCAGGAACTACTGCACAGTCCAGCGTTGTAACAAACGCCAAGGCTCCATGAAATATTGACACCCACTGTTTCAAAAACAATCGGGACAACGCGCTTCCACATCGTTGCGGCCCCGTTTCCACCCATTCGAGCGTGCGGCCTGTCATGGGGGGTCCGGATACTCCGACGCTACCTCGCCACCTCGACAGGAACATGACGCTCAGCCGCGCCGCCCTTGCCCGCATCGCTCCCTTTGCACTGTTCATGGTGCTGCTCGCCCTCCGTGGCGCCCTGCCCGCCGAAGCCGACGGCGGCTTCGACACCCGCTGGATCTACGGCCTGACGGTAGTGGCCGTCGGCGCGCTGCTGCTGTATTTCCGCCGCGAGTACGGCGAGCTGGCGCGCCAAACCTGGCCCGGCGCCGGCGAGACGGCGCTGGCCGTCTTGGTGGGGCTGGCGGTGTTCGGCCTGTGGATCGTGCTGGACGCGCCGTGGATGGTGCTGGGCGAGCCCAGCGCCGCCTTCGTGCCGGTGCGCGCCGACGGCAGCCTGGACCTGCCGCTCATCGGGGTGCGCTGGATCGGGGCGGCGCTGCTGGTGCCGCTGATGGAGGAGCTGTTCTGGCGCTCCTACCTGATGCGCTGGCTGCAGCAGCCGCAGTTCGAAGCGGTGCCGCCGGCCCGGGTGGGCCTGAAGGCCATCGTGCTATCCACCTTCGTGTTCATGCTCGCGCACACGCTGTGGCTGGCGGCCATCGTGGCCGGGCTGGCCTATGCGCTGCTGTACGTGCGCACCGGCAAGCTGTGGGTGCCGGTCATCGCCCACGCGGTGACCAACGGCGTGCTGGGCATCTGGGTAGTGATGACCGGGAACTGGCAGTTCTGGTGAAGGGCCCGGCGGCGCAGGCCGCCGCCGCTACTGCGGCTGGATGCCCAGCGCCCGGTCGGCCTTGAACTGCGCGCGGAAGGCCTCGAAGCGGCCGGCGTCCAGCGCGTCGCGCACTTCCTGCATCAGGTTCAGGTAGTAGTGCAGGTTGTGGATGGTGGTGAGCATCGGGCCCAGCATCTCGCCGCAGCGGTCCAGGTGGTGCAGGTACGCCCGGCTCACCGCGCCGATGCCGCTGCCCGGCTCACCGGCGCAGGCCATGCAGCGGCAGGTGGGGTCGATCGGCCGCTCGTCAGTCTTGTAGCGGGCGTTGCGCAACCGCAGGTCGCCGAAGCGGGTGAACAGGTGGCCGTTGCGCGCGTTGCGGGTGGGCATCACGCAATCGAACATGTCCACGCCCTGGTGCACGCCTTCCACCAGGTCTTCCGGCGTGCCCACGCCCATCAGGTAGCGCGGCTTGTGGGCCGGCAGCCGGTGGGGCGTGTGGCCCATGATGTGCAGCATCTCTTCCTTCGGCTCGCCCACGCTGACGCCGCCCACCGCGTAGCCGGGGAAGTCCATGTCCACCAGCGCTTCCAGAGAGGCCTCGCGCAGGTTCTCGAACATGCCGCCCTGCACGATGCCGAACAGGGCGTTGCGGTTTTCCAGCCGCGCGAACTCGGCCTTGCAGCGCCGGGCCCAGCGCAGGCTCAGCTCCATCGACTTGCGCGCCTCGGCCTCGGTGGTGATGTGGCCCTTGGTCTCGTAGGGCGTGCACTCGTCGAACTGCATGACGATGTCGGAATCGAGCACCGTCTGGATCTGCATGCTGGTCTCGGGCGTCAGGAACAGCTTGTCGCCGTTGACCGGCGAGGCGAACTTGACGCCCTCCTCGCTGATCTTGCGCATCTCGCCCAGGCTCCAGACCTGGAAGCCGCCGCTGTCGGTCAGGATGGGCTTGGTCCAGCCCTCGAAGCGATGCAGCCCGCCGAACTGCTTCATCACGTCCAGCCCCGGGCGCATCCAGAGGTGGAAGGTGTTGCCCAGGATGATCTGGGCGCCCATCTCGTGCAGCGAACGGGCGCTGACGCCCTTGACGGTGCCGTAGGTACCCACGGGCATGAAGATCGGCGTCTCGACGACGCCATGGTTCAGGCGCAGGCGGCCACGGCGTGCATGGCCTTCGGTGGCCAGCAGTTGGTACTCAAGCATCGGTTGTTTTCCCGGCGGGCGCGTCAGGCGCTGCGTTGCAGCAGCATCGCGTCGCCGTAGCTGAAGAAGCGGTAGCGCGCCTCGATGGCGTGGCGGTAGAGGGCACGCACGTGCTCATGGCCGGCGAAGGCGCTGACCAGCATCAGCAGCGTGCTCTTGGGCAGGTGGAAGTTGGTGAGCAGCACGTCCACCACGTTGAAGCGGAAGCCGGGCGTGATGAAGAGCGTGGTCTCGCGCGCACCCGCCTGCAGCGTGCCGCCCACGGCGGCCGATTCCAGCGCGCGCAGCGTGGTGGTGCCGGCGCCGATCACGCGGCCGCCAGCGGCGCGGGTGGCGGCGATCGCCTCCACCGTGGCTTCGCTCACCTCGAACCATTCGCTGTGCATCTTGTGCTCGCTCAGGTCGTCGGTGCGCACCGGCTGGAAGGTGCCGGCGCCCACGTGCAGGGTGACACGCGCGGTGCGCACGCCGGCTGCCGCCAGCGCGGCCAGCACCGCCTCGTCGAAGTGCAGCGAAGCGGTGGGCGCGGCCACCGCGCCGGGGCGGCTGGCGAACACCGTCTGGTAGCGCTGTTCGTCGGCCGCGTCGTCGGCATGGGTGATGTAGGGCGGCAGCGGCACATGGCCGTGCTGCGCCAGCAGCGCCAGCGGGTCTTCGGGCAGCCGCAGGTGGAACAGCGAGTTGTCCGGGCCGCCGCGGCCCAGCACCTCGGCATCGAAGGCATCGGCGAATCGCACCTGGGCGCCGGCCTTGGGCGACTTGCTGGCACGCAGGTGGGCCAGCACCTCGTTGCCGGGCAGCACGCGCTCCACCAGCGCTTCCACCGCGCCGCCGGTGTCCTTGGTGCCCAGCAGGCGGGCCTTGATCACGGCGGTGTCGTTGAACACCAGCAGGTCGCCCGCACGAAACAGCGTGGGCAGGTCGCGGAACATGCGGTCCACCGGCATCAGGCCGGTGCCGTCGAGCAGCCGCGAGGCGCTGCGCTCGGCGGCCGGGTATTGCGCGATGAGTTCGGGCGGCAGCTCGAAGTCGAAATCGCTGAGGGTGAAGCGGCGGTTGGAGAGGGGCATGGGCTGCAGGCTTGACCGGCCTGTAGAGAGTGCGTGACGGCACAATTGTTCCATGCGCCCAGCCGCCGATCGTGCGACGAAAGAGACAGCCCCACGCGCGGCCCCGACGCTTTCGGCGCCGCAGCGCGCCATGCACAAGCTGGGCCTGGTGCGCGACATCGACCTGGCGCTGCACCTGCCCCTGCGCTACGAGGACGAGACCCGCAACATCCCCGTCGCCCAGGCCCGCGAAGGCGGCACGGTGCAGGTGGAGGGCGTGGTACTGGAGCACCGCATCGAGACCCGCCCGCGGCGCCAGCTCATCGTGCGCATCGCCGACGACACCGGCGAGCTCACGCTGCGCTTCATCCACTTCTACCCCTCGCAGCAGAAGGCGATGCCCGAGGGCCAGCGCGTGCGGGTGCGGGGCGAGCTGCGGGTGGGCTTCTTCGGCAAGGAGATGGTGCACCCCGCCGTCAAGGCCGTGACCGCCGACACCCCGCTGGCGCAGGCGATGACACCGGTGTACCCGGCCAGCGCCCAGCTGCCGCAGGCCTACCTGCGCAAGGCGGTGGCCAGCGGGCTGCAGCGCGCCGCGCTGGGCGAGGTACTGCCGCCCGAGGTGCTGCCACCCGGCCTGCCCAGCCTGAAGGAAGCGCTGCAGCTGCTGCACCACCCCACGCCGCAGACGCCGATCGCGGCCCTGGAGGACCGCACCCATCCCGCGTGGGAGCGGCTGAAGTTCGAGGAGCTGCTGGCCCAGCAGCTCAGCCAGCTGGAGGCCAAGCGCGAGCGGGCCAAGCTGGAGGCGCCCGTGCTGCACGCCACGCCCGGCGGCCTGCCCGAGCAGCTGCTGGCCGCGCTGCCCTTCGTGCTCACCGGCGCCCAGCAGCGCGTGTGCGAGGAGATCGCCGCCGACCTGGCCCGCCCGCAGCCGATGCACCGGCTGCTGCAGGGCGACGTCGGATCGGGCAAGACGGTGGTGGCCGCGCTGGCCGCCGCGGTGGCCATCGGCGCGGGCTGGCAGTGCGCGCTGATGGCGCCCACCGAGCTGCTGGCCGAGCAGCACTTCCGCAAGCTGGTGCAGTGGCTGGAGCCGCTGGGCGTGCGCGTGGCCTGGCTGAGCGGCAGCCGCAAGGGCAAGGCACGCACGCAGATGGTGGAGATGGTCGCGTCCGGCGAGGCGGGCCTCGTCGTCGGCACCCATGCGGTGATCCAGGACGACGTGCTGTTCCATCGCCTGGGCCTGGCCATCGTCGACGAGCAGCACCGCTTCGGCGTGGCACAGCGGCTGGCGCTGCGCGACAAGCTGGAAGCCGCGGCCCTGGAGCCGCACCTGCTGATGATGAGCGCCACGCCCATCCCGCGCACGCTGGCCATGACCTACTTCGCCGACCTGGCGGTGAGCACCATCGACGAGCTGCCGCCCGGCCGCACGCCGGTGCTGACCAAGGTGTTCGCCGACGGCCGGCGCGACGAGGTCATCGCCCGCATCGCCGACGAGGTGGCCGCCGGCCGGCAGGTGTACTGGGTGTGCCCGCTGATCGAGGAATCCGAAGCGCTGGACCTGCGCAATGCCACCGAGACCCATGCCGAACTGTGCGCCGCGCTGCCCGGCCGCAGCGTGGGCCTGCTGCACGGCCGCATGGCGGCGGCGGACAAGGCCGCGGTGATGGCCGAGTTCAGCGCCGGCGGCATGCAGGTGCTGGTGGCCACCACCGTCATCGAGGTGGGCGTGGACGTGCCCAACGCCAGCCTGATGGTGATCGAGCATGCCGAGCGCTTCGGCCTGTCGCAGCTGCACCAGCTGCGCGGGCGCGTGGGGCGCGGCGCGGTCGCCAGCATCTGCGTGCTGCTGTACACGCCGCCGCTGTCGCCCTCGGGCAAGGCGCGGTTGAAGGCCATGGCCTCGACCAACGACGGCTTCGAGATCGCCCGGCTCGACCTGGAGATCCGCGGCCCGGGCGAGTTCATGGGCGCGCGCCAGAGCGGCGATGCGCTGCTGCGCTTTGCCGACCTGGCGCAGGACGCGCCGCTGCTGGCCCATGCCCGCGACGCCGCGGCGCTGCTGTTCGAGCGCCACCCCGCCGCCGCCCGCGCGCACCTGGAGCGCTGGCTGGCCACGCGGGCGGAATACCTGAAGGCCTGATCGGCCCCCGCGTTACACAAGGCCCGGCATTTGCCGACAATGTCTGCATGACCTTGACCGAACTGCGCTACATCGTCGCCGTGGCCCGCGAGAAGCATTTCGGGCGTGCGGCCGAAGCCTGCTTCGTGTCGCAGCCCACGCTGTCGGTGGCGATCAAGAAACTGGAGGAGGAGCTGGACGTCAAGCTCTTCGAGCGCGGCACCAACGAGGTGAGCGTCACGCCGCTGGGCGAGGCCATCGTGCGGCAGGCGCAGTCGGTGATCGAGCAGGCCGCTGCCATCAAGGACATCGCCAAGCGCGGCAAGGACCCGCTGAACGGCCCGCTCAAGCTGGGCATCATCTACACGATCGGCCCCTACCTGCTGCCGGAGCTGGTGCGCCACGCCATCGAGATGACGCCGCAGATGCCGCTGATCCTGCAGGAGAACTTCACCAGCAAGCTGGTGGACATGCTGCGCACCGGCGAACTCGACTGCGCCATCATGGCCGAGCCGTTCCCCGACACCGGCCTGGCCATCGCGCCGCTGTACGACGAGCCGTTCATGATCGCCGTGCCGAAGGGCCATGCGCTCGCCAAGCGGCCGGCGGTGGGCGCCGACGAGCTCAAGCGCGAGACCATGCTGCTGCTGGGCACCGGCCATTGCTTCCGCGACCATGTGCTGGAGGTGTGCCCGGAGTACGCGCGCTTCTCCAGCGACGCCGAGGGCATCCGCAAGAGCTTCGAGGGCAGTTCGCTGGAGACCATCAAGCACATGGTGGCCTCCGGCATGGGCGTGACGGTGGTGCCGCAGCTGTCGGTGCCCAAGGAATCCTCGGGGCTGGTGACCTACGTGCCCTTCGAGCCGCCGGTGCCCACGCGGCGCGTGGTGCTGGCCTGGCGGCGCACCTTCACGCGCTACGAAGCCATCGCGGCGCTGCGCAATGCGGTGTATGCCTGCCAGCTGGACGGCGTGGAGCGCCTGACGGCCTGAAGGGACGCCAAGCCCTGCGCTACAGTCGTCTCGAACATTCACAGGAGTCGACCGAATGAGCAAGAACAAGGGCAAGGACAAGTCGCTTCCCGCGGTGAGCGCGCCGGTGATCCACATCGGCATCAGCCCGGAGGACCGCGCCGCCATCGCCGGCGGCCTGTCGCGCCTGCTGGCCGATACCTACACGCTGTACCTCACCACGCACAACTTCCACTGGAACGTCACCGGGCCGATGTTCAATTCGCTGCACGCGATGTTCATGACCCAGTACACCGAGCTGTGGAACGCGGTCGACCCCATCGCCGAACGCATCCGCTCGCTGGGCCACCCGGCTCCGGGCTCCTATGCGCAGTACGGCGCCCTCACCTCGCTGAAGGACGCGCCGGGCACGCCGCCCAACGCGATGGAGATGGTGCGCATCCTGGTCGAAGGCCATGAGGCCGTGGCCCGCACTGCCCGCAGCGTGTTCCCCATCGCCGACGGCGCCAGCGACGAGCCCACCGCCGACCTGCTGACCCAGCGCCTGACGGTGCACGAGCAATCGGCCTGGATGCTGCGGTCGATCCTCGAAGATTGATGGGGCACCCGGCTTCATGGGTACATGAAGCCACCCGCCGGGCGGGCGGACCGGCCACTGCAGGCGGAATCGGCCGAGCGCCGATAATCCCGCGCTTGCCCCAACCAATCGTCGGTGCACCCCGCCACCCGGGGCGCACCGCGCCGCCATGTCCGACCTCACGCCCCAGGTGCGCCGCCGTCGCACCTTCGCCATCATCAGCCACCCCGACGCGGGCAAGACCACGCTGACGGAAAAGCTGCTGCTGTTCTCCGGCGCGATCCAGATCGCCGGCTCCGTGAAGGCACGCAAGGCCAGCCGGCATGCCACGTCCGACTGGATGGAGATCGAGAAGCAGCGCGGCATCTCGGTGGCCAGCTCGGTGATGCAGATGGAATACCGCGACTGCGTCATCAACCTGCTGGACACTCCCGGCCACCAGGACTTCTCCGAGGACACCTACCGCGTGCTCACCGCGGTGGACGCCGCGCTCATGGTGATCGATGCGGCCAACGGCGTGGAGCCTCAGACCCGCCGCCTGCTGCAGGTCTGCCGGGCGCGCAACACGCCCATCCTCACCTTCGTCAACAAGATGGACCGTGAGGTGAAGGACCCGTTGGCCCTGATGGACGAGATCGAGCGCGAGCTGGGCATGACCGTCGTGCCCTTCACGTGGCCGGTGGGCATGGGCAAGTTCTTCCACGGCGTGATGGACCTGCGCAAGCAGCAGATGCGCGTGTTCAGCCCCGGCGAGGACCGGGTGGCCGGTGGCGAAGAGGTCATCGACGGCCTGGACAACCCCGTCTACGCCGAACGCTTCGGCATGCAGTACGAGCAGGCCCAGGGCGAGGTGGAACTGGTTCGCGAGGCTGCGCCGGAGTTCGTGCTGGACGACTTCCTCGCCGGACGGCAGACGCCGATGTTCTTCGGCTCGGCCGTCAACAACTTCGGCGTGCAGGAAGTGCTCGACGCCCTGGTGAACCTGGCGCCGTCGCCCGGCCCGCGCGGCTCGCTGCAGCGCGAGGTCAAGCCGGACGAGCCCAAGTTCACCGGCGTGGTGTTCAAGATCCAGGCGAACATGGACCCGGCGCACCGCGACCGCATCGCCTTCGTGCGCGTGGCCTCGGGCCACTTCGAGCGCGGCATGCGGCTGAAGGTGGTGCGCTCCGGCAAGGAGCTGCGGCCGAACACCGTGGTGAGCTTCCTGTCGCAGCGCCGCGAGCTGCTGGACGAGGCCTTTGCCGGCGACATCATCGGCATCCCGAACCATGGCGTGTTGCAGTTGGGCGACACCCTCACCGAAGGTGAATCTTTGCAGTTCACCGGGCTGCCGTTCTTCGCGCCCGAGATGTTCCGCAGCGTGGAAGTGGCCGACCCGCTGCGCACCAAGCAGCTGAAGGCCGGCCTGCAGCAGCTGGGCGAGGAAGGTGCGATCCAGGTGTTCCGGCCGGTGATGGGCTCGGTGCTGCTGCTGGGCGCGGTCGGACAGCTGCAGTTCGAAGTGGTGGCGCACCGGCTGGAGCATGAATACGGCGTCAAGGCGCGCGTGATGCCCAGCCGCTTCCAGGTGGCGCGCTGGGTGACCTGTGACGAAGCGGACGGCGGCGCGCGCGAACTGCAGCGCTTCATCGATGCAAATTCGCACCGTGTGGCGTATGACGCCGTGAACGCTCCCACGGTGCTGGTGGAGTACGCGCCGGAACTGCGGGCCATCGAGTCCAACTGGCCGAAGATCAAGTTCCATGCGCTGCGTGAACACGCCGGCTTGGTGTTCCAGCGACAGATGGAAGGCTGATAGGTTCACCCCCGCTCGGGGGACTGGCGGGAAGCAGTCGATCCCTAAGAATCGGCCACAAATTCACAGGGAGTTTCAATTGAGTCCTTGCACTTTCAAATCCGTTGTTGCTGCGGCAGCGCTTGCCGTTACAGCTTCCGCCGCCAGCGCTGCTGATTTCACCGTCAGCGCGGTGGACCATTGCGCCTGCTTTGCCGCCAACGGCCTGGCCACGGTCTCGCTGGCTGCTGGCCAGGGCTTCACCGTCAGCGTGGCGGCCACCGACCTGTGGAGCGCGGGTGAGCTGCCCCGCTGGTCCAACGCCGACGGCCTGGTGTCCAACCTGTTCGCCACGGGCAGCGACGAAAGCGGTGCAGCCGCCGGCGTTCAGATCGGCCAAGGCTTCGGCAACCTCGAGATGGGCAACCTGAGCGCTCCTTTCGGCGCGCTGGTGGGCCAGATTGGTTCCGGCAGCTACTTCCTGGTGGGCACCAACTACAGCGGCACCGCCAGCACGGCCGGCACGCTCAAGCTCTTCTACTGGGACTCGGCCAACGTTGACAACGTGGGCTCGGTGCTCGCCAGCGTCAACGTCAGCGCCGTGCCGGAACCCGGCACCTATGCGCTGATGGCCGGCGGCCTGGGCATGCTGGCCTGGTTCGCACGCCGCCGCCGCGCCTGAACCACCTCGCGCGCGGCTGCAGGCCGCGGCGCACACGAGCCACCCGCCATGCCGGCCGGTGGCTTTTTCATGGGCGGCCAGGCGACGGCCGACTTGCCGGCGGCGCCGATAATCGGCGCGTGAAAGCGTCCTCCCTGAACAGCCCGGGCGAGTCCAAGCTGCGGCTCTACCTCGACCTCATCCGCTTCGACCGGCCGGCCGGCTGGCTGCTGCTGCTGTGGCCCACGCTGTCGGCCCTCTGGATCGCGGCGGACGGTTTTCCGGGCTGGCACCTGCTGGCCGTGTTCACCGCCGGCACGGTGCTGATGCGCAGCGCCGGCTGCTGCGTGAACGACGTGGCCGACCGCGAGTTCGACCGCCACGTCAAGCGCACGGCGCGCCGGCCGGTCACCAGCGGCGTGGTGTCGGTGAAGGAAGCGCTGCTGCTGGGCGCCGCCTTGTCACTGGTGGCCTTCGGCCTGGTGCTCACCACCAATGCGCCGACCATCCTGCTGTCCTTCGCGGCGCTGGCCATCGCCATCGGCTATCCCTACGCCAAGCGCTTCGTGTCGATGCCGCAGGCGGTGCTGGGGGTGGCCTTCAGCTTCGGCATCCCGATGGCGTTCAGCGCGGTGCTCGGCGCGGCCGACTGGCGCTGGCGCGCGGTGGCCGACGCGGTGCCGCCGCACGCCTGGTGGCTGCTCGTCAGCAACCTTTTTCTGGGTGCTGGCCTACGACACCGAATACGCGATGGTCGACCGCGACGACGACGTCCGCATCGGCATCCGCACTTCGGCGTTGACGCTGGGGCGCTTCGACGTGGCGGGCGTGATGGCCTTCTATGCCATCCACCTGCTGTCCTGGGCGGTGATCGGCCGCCTGCTGGGACTGGGCGGCTGGTTCCTGGCCGGCATCGCGGCGGCGGCGGCGCAGGTGGCCTGGCATTACGTGCTGATTCGCCATCGCAGCCGGGAAGGCTGTTTCAAGGCCTTCCGGCTGAACCACTGGGTGGGGTTTGCGGTGTTCCTGGGCACCGCCCTCGACCTGGCGCTGCGCTGAAGCTCAGCCGGCGGCGCCGAATTCGTCGCCCAGTTCCACGGCGCGCCGCTGCGCCGCCTGCAAGGCCTTGACGAAGGCGGCCTTCACGCCATCCGACTCCAGCGAAGTAAGCGCCGCATGCGTGGTGCCGCCTTTCGACGTGACACGTTCGCGCAGCACCGAAGGCGGCTCGCTGCTCTGCTGCGCCAGCGCGGTGGCGCCTGCGAAGGTGCCCAGCGCCAGCTGCTTGCCTTCCTCGGCGCTGAGGCCCATGGCTTCGGCCGCGGCCATCATGGCCTCCAGCACATAAAACACATAGGCGGGGCCGGAGCCGGACAGCGCGGTGACCGCATCCAGCGCGCTTTCCTCGCCTACCCACAGCATGCGCCCGGTAGGTGCCAGCACCTGCTCCACCTCGGCACGCTGGGCGGCGCTGACGGCCGGCCGCGCAAAGAGGCCGCTCATGCCCTGGCCGATCAGGGCCGGCGTGTTGGGCATGGCGCGCACCACGGCGGGGCTGCCGGTGGCGCTGGCGATGGCGTCGCTGCGGATGCCGGCCATCACCGAGAGCTGCAGCGCCTGGGCCACATGCGCCGCGCTGGGCCGAGCGGCCTCCTTGAACAGCTGTGGCTTGACCGCCCACACCACCATCCGCGCCTCGGCCAGCGCGGCCCCCGGCGCGGGCAGCGTGCGCACGCCGAAGTCGGCCTCCAGCTTGGCGCACTGGGCCTCGCCAGGGTCCACCACCAGGATGGAGGCGGGTGCGCGGCCGGCGCGCACGAGTCCGCCGACGATGGCACTGGCCATGTTGCCGCCGCCGATGAAAGCCACGGTGCCCGGGGAAGAAGTGCTCTGTTCGCTCATGGCGGCGAGTGTAGGTTTGGCCGCTCATGCACAACACGCATAGTTTGCGTCTCCCGCTGGAAGCGCCCCGTGACTACATTGGCTGCACGAAAACATCGTGTGGCCGCGCAACCGCGGCACCGGAGAAGCCATGTCACAAGCTGCCTTGTCCTTTGTCCACCCCACCGCCGACAGCCCCTGGGGCACCTACCTGTCGCAGGTGGACCGCGTGGCGCCGTATCTGGGCCACCTCGCCAAGTGGATCGAAACGCTCAAGCGCCCCAAGCGCACGCTGATCGTCGACATCCCCATCGAGCTGGACAACGGCACCGTCGCCCACTTCGAGGGCTACCGCGTGCAGCACAACCTGTCGCGCGGCCCGGGCAAGGGCGGCGTGCGCTACCACCCCGACGTCACGCTGGAAGAAGTGATGGCGCTGTCGGCCTGGATGACGGTGAAGACCGCTGCGGTGAACCTGCCCTACGGCGGCGCCAAGGGCGGCATCCGCATCGACCCGAAGCAGTACTCGCGCAAGGAGATCGAGCGCGTGACGCGCCGCTACACCAGCGAGATCGGCATCATCATCGGCCCGCAGCAGGACATCCCGGCGCCGGACGTGAACACCAACGGCCAGATCATGGCCTGGATGATGGACACGTATTCGATGAACGTCGGCGGCACCGCCACCGGCGTGGTCACCGGCAAGCCGATCCACCTGGGCGGCTCGCTGGGCCGGGTGAAGTCGACCGGCCGCGGCGTGTTCGTCACCGGCCGTGAGGCCGCCCGCCGCCTGGGCATGAGCCTGGAAGGCGCCCGCGTGGCTGTGCAGGGCTTCGGCAACGTGGGTTCGTCGGCGGCGGAGCTGTTCGCCCAGGCGGGCGCCAAGATCGTCGCGGTGCAGGACCACAGCGGCACCATCTACAACGACAACGGCCTGGACGTGGCCGCGCTCACCGCCGCGGTGAAGGAAACCGGCGGCGTCGCCGGCTTCGCCGGGGCCGAGCGCATGAACGCGGAAGAGTTCTGGGACGTGCGCTGCGACATCCTCGTGCCCGCCGCGCTGGAAGGCGTGATCACCGCCGAGCGCGCCCAGCGCATCACCGCCAAGCTGGTGCTGGAAGGCGCCAACGGCCCGACCGTGCCGACGGCCGACGACATCCTGGCCGACCGCGGCGTGCTGGTGGTGCCGGACGTGATCTGCAATGCCGGCGGCGTGACCGTCAGCTATTTCGAGTGGGTGCAGGACTTCTCCAGCTTCTTCTGGAGCGAGGACGAGATCAACGTGCGCCTGGACAAGATCATGGTCGACGCGCTGTGCAAGATCTGGGACACGGCCGACAAGCACAAGATCACGCTGCGTACCGCCACCTTTGCCGTGGCCTGCGAGCGCATCCTGACGGCGCGCGAGGAGCGCGGCCTGTACCCCGACCCCCCGCGTCAACCCCTGCGGTGCGGCAGGGGCGGCGCGTCTACCATGCGGGCCCTTCGAGGCCCGCTTTTCATTCGCCCATGCAACGCCGTACCGTCCTGCCCGCCCTGCTCGCCACCGCCGCCGCCGTGCTGGCCCTGGCCCAACCCGCCGCCGCGCAGCCGCAATGGCCGAGCAGGCCAGTGCACATCGTGGTGCCGGCGCCCGCGGGCAGCTCGCTGGACATCATCGCCCGGCTGCTGGGCGAGAAGCTCAAGGACCGCTGGGGCCAGCCCATGGTGGTGGACAACAAGCCCGGCGCCGGCGGCATGCTGGGCGTGGACGTGGCGGCCAAGGCGCCGGCCGATGGCCACACCATCGCCATCGGCTTCAACGGCCCCATCGCCTTCGCGCCCTTCATGTACCGCAAGATGCCGTACGACCCGGCGAAAGACCTGGTGCCGGTGGTGATGACCACCTCCCAGCCCAACGTGCTGGCGGTCAATGCCAACCTGCCGGTCAAGACGACGCAGGAGTTCCTGGCCTGGGTGAAGCAGCAGGGCGGCAAGATGAACTACTCGTCGCTGGGCATGGGCAGCTCCAGCCACCTGACGATGGAACTGCTGCTGGCGCAGACCGGCCTGAACGGCACCCACGTGCCCTACAACGGCTCGCCACCGGCCGCGCTGGCCGTGGCGCAAGGCGATACCGATGCCACGTTCACCACCGCGCCGGCACTGCTCAACCACGTGAAGGCCGGCAAGGTGCGGCTGCTGGCGGTGAGCGCCGCGCAGGTGCCCGAGAGCCTGAAGGGCCTGCCCACGCTGGCCGACGGCGGCGTCAAGGGCGTGGAATCGCTGGCGTGGAACGGCCTCTTCGTGGCCGCCGGCACGCCCGAGGCGGTGGTGCAGAAGATCAATGCCGACGTGAACGCCGCGCTCACCGATGCGCAGCTGAAGACGGTGATGGACAACCAGGGCCTGACCATCGTCGGCGGCACCCAGGCGGACTTCCGCAAGGTGGTGGACAGCGACATGAAGCGCTGGGGCGCCATCATCGAGCGCATCGGCCTGAAGCTGGACTGAGCGCCGGCCGCCAAGCCCCCGCGTCAGCGCGGCCCTCCAGGGGCGGGGGTAGAGTGGGTTGCTTCATGCGACCGCTGCCCCTGCTGATCATCCTGCTGGTGCTCGACCACGTTGCCTTCAACGGCAGCCGCATCGCGGTATCGCTCACCGCCATCTCGCAGGGCGCCACGCCGTTGACCGTGGGGCTGCTGATGGCCTCCTTCGCGCTGCTGCCCGCGTTGCTGGCGGTGCCCGCCGGCCGCTGGATCGACGGCGTTGGCGTGCAAAGGCCGATGATGGTGGGCTCGGTGGGCGTGGGCATCGGCACGCTGCTGCCCTTCCTGCTGCCGCAGATCGCGGCGCTGTACGTGGCCAGCGTGCTGATCGGCATCTCGTTCATGCTGATCAACGTGGCGGCGTACCACGCGGTGGGCGAGCTGAGCACTGCCGACGACCGCACCGCCAACTTCAGCTATGTGGCGCTGGGCTTTTCCACCTCCAGCTTCATCGCGCCGCTGCTCACCGGCGTGGCCATCGACCAGCTGGGCCACCGCACCAGCTTCCTGGTGCTGGCCCTGTTCACCGTGATGCCGGCCCTGGTGCTGGCGCTGGTGGGCCTGCCCGACACGCGCCGCAAGGTGCCCGCGCCGTTGGACAGCGCCACCGGCGAGAAGCCCAGCATGTTCGACCTGTTGCGCAGCCCGCGCATGCGCCATCTCTTCATCGCCATCGCAGTGCTGACGGTGGCCTGGGACATCTACACCTTCGCGATGCCGCTGTACGGCACGCAGATCGGCCTCAGCGCCTCACAGATCGGCATCGTGATGGGCTCCTTCGCGGCGGCCAGCTTCATGGTGCGGCTGGCAATGCCCTTCGTCGCCAGCCACGTGCGGCCCTGGCAGCTCATCACCGCCTCGATGCTGCTGGCCGCCGCCAGCTACGCCGCCATTCCGTTCAGCCACAGCGTGGGCACGCTGATGGCGATCATGTTCGTGCTGGGCGCCAGCCTGGGCGCGCCGCATCCGATGGTGCTCACGCTGCTGCACCATTCGGCACCCGAAGGCCGCGCCGGCGAGGCGGTGGGCCTGCGCACCATGTTCATCAACACCAGCCAGACGGCGATGCCGCTCGTGTTCGGCGTGCTGGGCGCGGCCCTCGGCCTGGCCCCGCTGTTCCTGGCCATGACCGCCGCGCTGCTGGGCGGCGGCGCGCTGGCACGGCGCGTCGCCCGGCAGGAACGCGCCGGCTGACGGAGTGCCCCATATGAGCCTGAAACGGCAAGCCTGCATCGCCGGCGCCTGGGAACACCCCACGCGCAAGGCGCCCGACAAGACGACGGCACAGCTGCATGCCGAGTGTGCCCAGGGCGCGCTGGCCGATGCCGGCCTGTCGCTGGCGGATGTCGATGGCTACTTCTGCGCCGGCGACGCGCCCGGCTTCGGCGTGCTGAGCATGGCCGACTACCTGGGCCTGGACCGCCTGCGGCATGTGGACGGCACCGAGACCGGCGGCTCGTCCTACCTGGTGCATGTGGCCCATGCGGCGCAGGCCATCGCCGCCGGCCACTGCGACGTGGCGCTGATCACGCTGGCAGGCCGGCCGCGCTCCGAGCCGGCGCGTGGCGTCGCCGCCTCGGCCCATCCCGGCGTGCCCGAATTCGCCTTCGAGCAGCATGCCGGCCTCATCACGCTGAACGCCTATGCGCTGGCCGCGGCGCGCCACATGCACGAGTTCGGCACCACCGCCGAGCAGCTGGCCTGGGTGAAGGTGGCCGCCTCCCACCATGCGCAGCACAACCCGCATGCGATGCTGCCGCAGGTGGTGACGGTGGCCGACGTGCTGGCCTCGCCGATGCTGTCGGACCCGCTGCACAAGCTGGATTGCTGCGTGGTCAGCGATGGCGGCGGCGCGCTGGTGGTGGTGCGGCCGGAGATCGCGCGCAGCCTGAAGCGGCCGCTGGTCAACCTGCTGGGCGCGGGCGAATCCATCAAGGGCCAGGGCGGCGGCCGCGTCGACCTCACCCATTCCGGCAGCCTGCTGTCCGGCCGCCAGGCCTTCGAGGAAGCCGGCGTGCGGCCGGCGGACATCCAGTACGCGTCCATCTACGACAGCTTCACCATCACCGTGGTGATGCAGCTGGAAGACCTGGGCTTCTGCGCGCGGGGCCAGGGCGGGCGCTTCGTGGCCGACGGCAACCTGATCTCGGGCGTAGGCCGGTTGCCCTTTAACACCGATGGCGGCGGGCTGTGCAACAACCACCCCGCCAACCGCGGCGGCATCACCAAGGTGATCGAAGCGGTGCGACAGCTGCGCGGCGAAGCGCATCCCGCGGTGCAGGTGCCCGGCTGCACCTTGGCGCTGGCCAATGGCACCGGCGGCCTGCTGGGCACGCGGCACGGCAGTGCCACGCTCATCCTCGAAAGGGCCTGACCGATGACGCTGCCTGCAGCCGACCGCCCGCTGGCCGCGCCGGTGCGCGATGCCTTCACCACGCCCTTCTTCGACGCCGCCAACCAGAGCCGGCTGCTGCTGCGCCGCTGCGAAGCCTGCAGCCAGCCGCACTGGTATCCGCGCCCGGTGTGCCCGCTCTGCGGCAGCGCCCGCACCGCCTGGCAGGAGGCCAGCGGCCGCGGCACCGTCTACAGCGTGACGGTGACGCGCCACGCGCCGGTGCCCTACGCGGTGGCCTACGTGACGCTGGAGGAGGGCCCGACGATGCTGACCAACATCGTGGATGCCGACCTGGACAGCCTGCGCATCGGCATGGCGGTGACGGTGACCTTCAAGCCGGCCGAGGACGGCAGCGCCATCCCGATGTTCCGGCCGGGCTGAGGCCCGTCTGCCGCCCGGCAGGAAGATCCACAGCCACCGGTGCACCGCGCCGGATTAATCGCGGCATTCGCGTTTGCCCGCAGAGGGTTGATGCGGGGACCCGCCTGCGCCCGTTGGCTACAGAATCCGCCGCGCTGTACCCCCACAGTGCCGAAGGAAATCCGCTGGAAACGGCTGATTGGACGGGTTCTGCACCATGATGGATCTTTCCGCCAGCAGATCGCTCGACAAGATCGACACCAACATCCTGCGGGCCTTGCAGGCGGATGGCCGCATGTCCAACCTGCGGCTGGCCGAGGTGGTGCAGCTGTCTCCCACGGCGGTGCTGGAGCGTGTCAAACGGCTGACGCGCGAAGGCTTCATCCTCGGCTACGAGGCGCGGCTGAATCCGCAGCTGCTGGGGGCCGGCCTGCTGATCTTCGTGGAGGTGCTGCTCGACCGCACCGCGCCGCGGCAGCTCGACGCCTTCAAGGCCGAGGTGCTGGCGCGGCCCGAGATCCTGGAATGCCACCTGGTGGCCGGTTCGTTCGACTACCTGCTCAAGACCCGGGTGGCCGACATGGCCGCCTACCGCGACCTCATCAGCTCCGGCATCTGGACGCTGCCCGGCGTGCGTGAAACACGCACCTATGCGGTGATCGAAGAAGTGAAGAGCACCACCTTGCTGCCTGTCTAGACAACCATGAGCGACTACATCCTCGAGACCCGCGACCTCACCAAGGAGTTCAAGGGCTTCACCGCGGTCGATCGCGTCAACCTGCAGGTGCAGCGCGGGCACATCCATGCGCTGATCGGCCCCAACGGCGCCGGCAAGACCACCTGCTTCAACCTGCTGACCAAGTTCCTCACGCCCACGCGCGGCACCATCCTGTTCAACGGCATCGACATCACCGGAGAGCAGTCGGCGCAGATCGCCCGGCGCGGGGTGATCCGCTCGTTCCAGATCTCCGCGGTGTTCCCGCACCTGACGGTGCTGGAGAACGTGCGCATCGGGCTGCAGCGCTTCACCGGCACCTCGTTCCACTTCTGGAAGGGGCTGACCGCGCTGCGGCAGCTGGATGCCAAGGTGCTGGCGCTGCTGGACCTGGTGGACCTGCGCGACATGGCGCAGGCCAAGGCCGCCGACCTGCCCTACGGCCGCAAGCGCGCGCTGGAGATCGCCACCACCATGGCCATGGAGCCCGAACTGATGCTGCTGGACGAACCCACCCAGGGCATGGGCCACGAGGACGTGGACCGCGTGACCCAGCTCATCAAGCGCGTGGCCGAAGGCCGCACCGTGCTGATGGTGGAGCACAACATGCGCGTGGTGGCCAGCATCGCCGACCGCCTGACCGTGCTGGCCCGCGGCGCGGTGCTGGCCGAGGGCAACTACGCCGAGGTGTCCAGGCATCCGGCGGTGCTCGAGGCCTACATGGGCAGCGAGGCGACCGAACTGCAGGGGGCGCATTGATGAGCACCCCCGCCCTGGAGATCAAGGACCTGCACGCCTGGTATGGCGAGAGCCACATCCTGCACGGCATCAGCCTGACGGTGCACAGCGGCCAGGTGGTCACGCTGCTGGGCCGCAACGGCGCCGGCCGAACCACCACGCTGCGGGCCATCATGGGCCTGACGGGCGACCGAAAGGGATCGATCAAGGTGCATGGCACCGAGACCATCAACCTGCCCACGCACCGCATCGCCCACATCGGCATCGGCTACTGCCCGGAGGAGCGCGGCATCTTCGCCGCACTCACCACCGAGGAGAACCTGCGCCTGCCGCCCAAGCTCACCGCCGGCCGCGGCAAGGCGATGACCGAGGCCGAGCTGTATGCGATGTTCCCCAACCTGCAGGAGCGCCGCAGCAGCCCGGGCACGCGGCTGTCGGGCGGTGAGCAGCAGATGCTGGCCGTGGCCCGCATCCTGCGCACCGGCGCCGACATCCTGCTGCTGGACGAGATCTCCGAAGGCCTGGCGCCGGTGATCGTGCAGGCGCTGGCCCGCATGATCACCACGCTCAAGGCCCAGGGCTTCACCATCGTGATGGTGGAGCAGAACTTCCGCTTCGCCGCGCCGCTGGCCGACCACTTCCACGTGATCGAGCATGGGCAGGTCGTCGAATCGTTCCCCGCGTCCCAACTGGCCGAGAAGCAGGCCGTGCTCGACGAGCTGTTGAGCGTGTGATCGCCGTTCCCACCACACATCCACCCATCCCTTCCCTGGAGACGAGCATGACTTCCAACATTCGACGCATCGCGATCGCCGCCGCCGCGGCCTGCGGCTTCACCGGTGCCGTGCAGGCCCAGGTTTCGGGCGACGTGATCAAGATCGGCATCATCACCGACATGTCCAGCGTGTATGCCGACATCGACGGTGCCGGCGGCGTGGAGGCCATCAAGATGGCCATCGCCGACATGAAGGGCGCGGTGGCAGGCAAGAAGATCGAGGTGCTGTACGCCGACCACCAGAACAAGGCCGACGTGGCCGCCAGCAAGGCTCGCGAGTGGATCGACACCCAGGGCCTGGACATGCTGATCGGCGGCACCAACTCGTCCACCAACCTGGCCATGGCCAAGATCGCGGCCGAGAAGAAGAAGCCCTTCATCTCCATCGGCGCGGCCACCGCCCGCCTGACCAACGAGGACTGCACGCCCTACACCATCCACTACGCCTACGACACCGTGGCGCTGGCCAACGGCACCGGCAATGCGGTGGTGAAGTCGGGCGGCAAGAGCTGGTACTTCCTGACGGCCGACTATGCCTTCGGCCACTCGCTGCAGGCGGACACCACGGCGGTGGTGCAGAAGTCCGGCGGCAACGTGGTGGGCAGCGTGCGTGCGCCGCTGGGCGCCAGCGACTTCAGCTCCTTCCTGCTGCAGGCGCAAAGCAGCAAGGCCCAGATCCTGGGCCTGGCCAACGCCGGTGCCGACACCATCAACTCGGTGAAGGCAGCCAACGAGTTCGGCATCACCAAGACGATGAAGCTGGCCGGCCTGCTGATGTTCATCAACGACATCCACTCGCTGGGCCTGAAGGCCACCGAGGGCATGTACCTGACGGACGGCTGGTACTGGAACCAGAACGCCGAGTCGCGCGCCTGGGCCAAGCGCTTTTTCGAGAAGATGAAGCGCATGCCGTCGATGCTGCAGGCCGCCGACTACTCGGCCACCATGCACTACCTGAAGGCGGTGGAGGCCACCAAGACCGACGACGCCGACAAGGTGATCGCGCAGATGAAGGCGACGAAGATCAACGACTTCTTCGCCAAGAACGGCGAGATCGGCCCCGACGGCCGCATGCGCTACGACATGTACCTGATGCAGGTGAAGGCGCAGAAGGACTCCACCGAGCCATGGGACTACTACAAGGTGGTGCAGACCATCCCGGCCGCCGAGGCCTATACCAAGCTGGCCGACAGCAAGTGCCCTCTCGTCAAGAAGTGATCGTCGGCCCCCGAGACGCCTGCGGCGTCGCCCCCCGAGGGGAGCCGGCCGCCTTGGGGCGGCCCGGCGGCGGCCGGGGCGATGCCCCGCTCGACGGGGTTGTGACCAGGACATCCGATGTCGAACCTGTTTGATATTCCGCTGCCGGCCCTGCTCGGCCAACTGCTGCTCGGCCTGGTGAACGGCTCGTTCTACGCGATGCTGTCGCTGGGCCTGGCCGTCATCTTCGGCATGCTCAACATCATCAACTTCGCCCATGGGGCGCTGTACATGATGGGGGCGTTCATCGCGTGGATGGGCCTGGAGTACCTGGGCCTGAACTACTGGATGATGCTGCTGGCGGCGCCGCTGATCGTGGGCGTGCTGGGCATATTGATCGAGCGGCTGCTGCTGCAGTGGCTGTACAAGCTCGACCACCTGTATGGCCTGCTGCTCACCTTCGGCATCACGCTGGTGACCGAAGGCCTGTTCCGCTCGTTCTACGGCGTGTCGGGCAATCCTTATCCGGTGCCCGATGCGCTGCAGGGCGCCACCAACCTGGGCTTCATGGTGCTGCCCAACTACCGCGCCTGGGTGGTGGTGGCCTCGGTGGTGGTGTGCCTGGCGGTGTGGGCGTTGATCGAGAAGACCTCCATCGGCGCCACGCTGCGCGCCGGCACCGAGAACCCCAAGCTGGTGCAGGCCTTCGGCATCAACGTGCCGCGCATGATCACGCTCACCTACGCCGGCGGCGTGGCGCTGGCGGCCTTTGCCGGCGTGCTGGCCGCACCCATCCTGCAGGTGAATGCGCTGATGGGCAGCAACCTCATCATCGTGGTGTTCGCGGTGGTGGTGATCGGCGGCATGGGTTCGATCCTCGGCTCCATCCTCACCGGGCTGGGGCTGGGCGTGATCGAGGGCCTGACCAAGGTGTTCTATCCCGAGGCTTCGGCCACCGTGGTGTTCCTCATCATGGCGGTGGTGCTGCTCATCCGCCCGGCGGGCCTGTTCGGCAAGGAAAAATGAAGTGAGCACAGCCCCTGTGACCTCTCCCACCTCCACCCCCGCGGCTGCGGCCGCGGCCGCCCCGGCGCGCTCGCCGCTGCTGGGCTATGCGCTGCTGTTCGCGGCGGTGGCCCTGCTGCCCTTGCTGGGCGCGTACCCCATCTTCGTGATGAAGGTGATGTGCTACGCCCTCTTCGCCTGTGCCTTCAACCTGCTGATCGGCTTCACCGGGCTGCTGAGCTTCGGGCATGCGGCCTTCCTGGGCGCGGCGGCCTATGGCGCCGGCCATGCGCTCAAGGTATGGGGCCTGCCCACGCTGGCCGGCATCGGCTTCGGCGTGCTGATGGCCGCGCTGGCCGGCCTGGCGTTCGGCTGGCTGGCCATCCGCCGCAGCGGCATCTACTTCTCGATGATCACGCTGGCGCTGTCGCAGATGCTGTTCTTCTTCTTCCTGCAGGCGCCCTTCACCGGCGGGGAAGACGGCCTGCAATCGGTGCCGCGCGGCACGCTGCTGGGCCTGGACCTGACCAGCGACCTGACGCTGTACTATGTGGTGCTGGCCTTCTTCGCCTTCGGCTTCTGGCTGATCTACCGCACGGTCAATTCGCCGTTCGGCCAGGTGCTCACCTCGATCCGCGAGAACGAGGCCCGCGCCACTTCGCTGGGCTATGACGTGGACCGCTTCAAGCTGGTGGCCTTCGTGCTGTCGGCCGCGCTGGCCGGCCTGGCCGGGGCCACCAAGACGCTGGTGCTGGGCTTCGCCACGCTGACCGACGCGGTGTGGACCACCTCCGGCGCCGTCATCCTGATGACGCTGGTGGGCGGCATGGGCACGCTGCTGGGCCCCATCGTCGGGGCGCTGATCATCATCGCGCTGGAGAACAAGATCGGCGACCTGGGCAAGGCCCTGGCCGACCTCACCGGCGTGGCCTGGTTCAACGGCCTGGGCGAATCGGTGAGCCTGGTCACCGGGCTCATCTTCATCATCTGCGTGCTGGCCTTCCGGCGCGGCGTGGTGGGTGAGATCCTGCACCGCTGGCCGCGCAAGCGGCCCTGACGAGACCGCCGCTCAGGCCGTGCCCAGCCGGGCCGGCCCGGGCAATGCCGCCCCCCATCCGTCGGCTGCCGTGGGTGCGGCACAGGTGCGGCACGTACCAGCCGATGGTGGCGCCGATCAGCGCGGAGGTCAGCAGCATGCGCGGCAGGTTCGCCAGCATGGCGGCAGCCCGCTGCGGTGGCAGGATGTAGCCGAACACCTCCACCACCGTCCACTGCAGCAGCATGAACACACCCGCCAGCACCGCGGCCTCCGCCGGGCGCAGCCAGGACGGCGGCGGCCGGTCGGTGGCCACATGGTCGTCGGCCGCCCAGGCGATGGCGATGGTGGCGAAGAAACTCATCAGCAGCCACGGCCAGCGCTCCACCGTCAGGTGCCAGGCACGGGCGAAGGTGCCGGGCGTGGACAGCACCTGCAGCAGGTTGCCCGGCGTCTCGAAGGCATAGCGGAACAGCAGCGAGACGAAGAAGGCTGCCACTGCGGCCAGCGCGCCCGAGACCGCATAGGCCGCCACCGGCCGCCGCTCCCCCGGACGCCGCGTGGCGAAGGCCCACACCGACTTGGGATACACCGCCAGCACGATGGCCAGCGCGTAGATGATGGGCACCATCACCAGCACGCGCAGGTTCAGCGACAGCGGCTCCGGGTCCACGAAGCGGCGCATCGTCAGCGGCACGAACAGCATCGCCAGGAACACGATGCCGGTGACCAGCACGATGTCGTGCGAGCTCAGCGGGCCGCGCACCTCGCCTTCGGCCGACAGCCCCATCTCCTGCAGCGCCATGCGGCGCTGGCCCTGGTTCCAGCCGCGGTGCAGCACGCCGCCGCTGGCGAAATCGCACACCGCTCGCTGCAGCGCCACGATGTCGGCGGCCAGCTTCTTGCGCAGGTGGGCCATCAGCAGCGAGTCGGTGTTGCGGTCCAGCTCGGTGAGCGCGGCGGGGGGTGAGCACCTCGGCCTGCGCCGTCATGCGGCTGCGCAGCTCGGCCAGCACCGCGCGGTGCTCGTCGACGTAGCGCGAATAGCCGCGCGCGCCCTCCCACTGCTGCACATGCGCGAACAGCGCCACGCTGCGCGCCCAGCGGTGGCGCAGGGTGTCGGCCGGTTCGCTCAGCCAGGCCGGATCCACGCCCAGCTCGGCCATCGTGGGCAACAGCCGCGTCAGCAGCTCGGGCGGCGGCTCGTAGCGCGCGCCGGCCAGGTGGGCGCTCAGCTCGCGCACCTCGAACGGGATGTTGCCCACGCGCTGGAACCACTGCTTGACCGCTTCGTCCACCTTGCCCAGCACCGGCGAATGCGGCAGCAGCGAGGTGAGCATCAGCGCCGCCAGCAGCGGGCCGGGCAGCGTGGCCTGCTTGGCGTCGATGCCCAGCAGCGCCTGCAGCGTGGCGGTGTCCACCGCAATGATGCCGCCGCCCAGCACCACGAACAGCATCAGCATCGAGCCCAGGTAGCCGCACCAGGCCGACCAGTAGCGCCAGAAGGTGGTGCTGGCGCGCATCGGCCGCGGGTTGCGGAAGCGGTCGCGGGCATACAGCACCACGACGGCACCGCCCACGATCCACTGGAACACCAGGCCCTGGTCGGCGGCGACGGCGGTCTCGTTCATGGCGGCACTCCTGCCGGGCCCGGGGAAGCAGGCCCTTGCAGACCAACTTAGTGCAGCCGCACGCCGCGGGCCACCATCAAAGGTGGGAGTCCCGAAGGGCGGGCGCGTTTACCCGCGGCCGCCGAAGATGGCCGTGCCCACCCGCACGATGGTGGCGCCCTCGGCGATGGCGGCTTCCAGGTCGGCGCTCATGCCCATGGACAGCGTGTCCAGCTGCGGTGCCTGATGGCCCAGCCGGGCACGCAGTTCATCCAGCAGGCCGCGCAGCGCCCGGTGCGGCACGCGCTGCGCGGCTTCGTCCTGCGCCGGCTCGGGGATGGCCATCAGCCCGCGCAGCACCAGCCGCGGCAGCGCCGCCACGGCGCGCGCCACTTCAGGCAGCTCGGCCGGCGTCAGGCCGCTCTTGCTGGCCTCGCCACTGATGTTGACCTGCAGGCAGACCTGTAACGGCGGCAGGGTGGGCGGCCGCTGGTCCGACAGCCGCTGCGCGATCTTCAACCGGTCGACCGAATGCACCCAATCGAAACTTTCTGCCACCGGCCGGCTTTTGTTGCTCTGGATCGGGCCGATAAGGTGCCATTGGAGTTGCGTGCGCAGCGCGGCCAGGGCGTCGATCTTGGCCAGGGCCTCCTGGATGTAGTTCTCGCCGAAGGCGCGCTGGCCGGCATCGAAGGCCTGCTGCACCGCGTCGGCGCCGAAGGTCTTGCTGACCGCCAGCAGCTGCACGCTGTCGGGCGGGCGGTGCGCGGCATTGCAGGCAGCGGCGATGCGCGCGCGAGTTTGTTCCAACCGGGTCGGGATGCTCACCATAATCAATCCCGAGCCTAACCCAGCCGCCCCTGCGGGCGGACCGCTTTGATGGACATCACCCAGCTGCTCGCGTTCTCGGTCAAGAACAAGGCTTCCGACCTGCACCTGTCCGCCGGCCTGCCGCCGATGATCCGCGTGCATGGCGACGTGCGGCGCATCAACGTGGAGGCGCTGGACCACAAGACCGTGCACGACATGGTGTACGACATCATGAACGACGCCCAGCGCAAGGCCTACGAGGACACGCTGGAGTGCGACTTCTCGTTCGAGATCCAGGGCCTGGCGCGCTTTCGCGTCAATGCGTACAACCAGAACCGCGGCGCAGGCGCGGTGTTCCGCACCATTCCCAGCAAGATCCTCTCGCTGGAGCAGCTGCAGGCGCCCAAGGTGTTCGCCGACCTGGCGCTGCGCCCGCGCGGCATGGTGCTGGTCACCGGCCCCACCGGCTCGGGCAAGAGCACCACGCTGGCCGCCATGGTCAACCACCTCAACGAAAACGAGTACGGCCATGTGCTCACGGTGGAAGACCCGATCGAGTTCGTGCACGAGAGCAAGAAGTGCCTGGTCAACCAGCGCGAGGTGGGGCCGCACACCCTGAGTTTCTCCAACGCGCTGCGCTCGGCGCTGCGTGAAGACCCGGACGCGATCCTGGTGGGCGAAATGCGCGACCTGGAGACCATCCGCCTGGCGCTCACCGCGGCCGAAACCGGCCACCTGGTGTTCGGCACGCTGCACACCAGCAGCGCCGCCAAGACCATCGACCGCGTGGTCGACGTGTTCCCGGCGGCCGAGAAGGACATGGTGCGCGCGATGCTGTCCGAGTCGCTGGTGGCGGTGATCTCGCAGACGCTGTGCAAGACCCGCGACGGCAGCGGCCGCGTGGCGGCGCACGAGATCATGATCGCCACCTCGGCCATCAAGAACCTGATCCGCGAGAACAAGATCGCCCAGATGTACTCGGCCATCCAGACGGGCCAGGGCCTGGGCATGCAGACGCTCGACCAGAACCTGACCGACCTGGTGCGCCGCAACGTCATCACCCCGGCCGAAGCGCGCAGCAAGGCCAAGACGCCCGAGAACTTCCCGGGCTGAGCACCGCCGTGACACGTCCCCTGCCCCTGCCCGCCGCCGACCTGCCCGCCGAGGCCGACGACAGCCCCCCGCCCGTGCGGGTGAGCTGGCCCGAGCGTGCGCCTCAGGTGGATGCACGCGCGCTGCCGGCCGACGAAGGCGCCGCGCTGTTCGTGCAGGTGTGGCAGCGCGAGCCGCATGTGCTGCCGCTGGCCGACGACGAACTGCAGCGCCTGGCCGGCTGGCCGCAGGTGGTGGAGGTGCCCGGCGGCCGCACGCTGATCCGCCAGGACGAATTCGGCGACTACCTGCTGATCGTGCTGGAAGGCGTGCTGCTGGTGGAGCGCACCGTGCCCGGCAGCAAGCCCATGCGCCTGGCCGAGGCCCGCGCCGGCGACATGCTGGGCGAAATGTCGCTGCTGGATTCCGGCTCTCGCTTCTCGCTCGTCACCACCGTCGGAACCTGCCGCATCGCGGTGCTGCAGGCCGAGCCTTTCCACCGGCTGATGCAGGAAGAGCCGCGCATCGCGCTGGCGCTGATGGCCGCGCTGTCGCGCCGGCTGTCGCTGCGGGTGCGGCAGCTCAGCGCCCGCCTGGGCGCGCTGCTGTCGCCGGCCTGAGATCACTGAACGCAGTACGAGGAATCACACACCATGGAAAGAGAACAGGCCTCGAAGTTCGTCAGCGACCTGTTGCGGCTGATGATCGCCCGCGGCGGGTCCGACCTGTTCCTCACCGCCGACTTTCCGCCCGCCATCAAGGTGGACGGCAAGATCACCAAGGTGTCGCCCCAGCCGCTGACCGGACAGCACACGCTGGCGCTGGCCCGGGCGCTGATGAACGACAAGCAGTCGGCCGAGTTCGAGCGCACCAAGGAATGCAACTTCGCCATCTCGCCGCAGGGCGTGGGGCGTTTCCGCTGCAATGCCTTCGTGCAGCAGGGCTTCGTGGGCCTGGTGCTGCGCACCATTCCCGCCGCGCTGCCCACCATCGACGGCCTGAACCTGCCGCCGGTGCTGAAGGAGGTGGCGATGACCAAGCGCGGGCTGGTGATCTTCGTGGGCGCCACCGGCTCGGGCAAGAGCACCTCGCTGGCCGCGATGGTGGACTACCGCAACGAGAACTCGCAGGGCCACATCATCACCATCGAAGACCCGGTGGAGTTCGTGCACCCGCACAAGAACTGCATCGTCACCCAGCGCGAGGTGGGCCTGGACACCGACGGCTGGGAGATCGCGCTGAAGAACACGCTGCGCCAGGCGCCCGACGTGATCCTGATGGGCGAGATCCGCGACCGCGAGACGATGGAACATGCGGTGGCCTTCGCCGAGACGGGCCACCTGTGCATGGCCACGCTGCATGCCAACAGCGCCAACCAGGCGCTGGACCGGGTGATCAACTTCTTCCCGGAGGAGCGCCGCCAGCAGCTGCTGATGGACCTGTCGCTCAACCTGAAGGCACTGGTCTCGCAACGCCTGCTGCCCCGCCAGGAAGGCAAGGGCCGCGTGGCGGCGGTGGAAGTGCTGCTGAACACGCCGCTGGTGTCCGACATGATCTTCAAGGGCGAGGTGGGCGAGCTGAAGGAGCTGATGAAGCGCAGCCGCGAGCTGGGCATGCAGACCTTCGACCAGGCGCTGTTCGACCTTTTCGAGGCCCAAGCCGTCACTTACGAAGACGCCCTGCGCAACGCCGATTCGGTGAACGACCTGCGCCTGCAGATCAAGCTCAACAGCAAGCGCCTGCGCGGCGCCGACCTGGCTTCGGGCACCGAGCACCTGACCATCATCTGAGGCCCGAGCGACCCTAAACTCGCCTGTAACAGAACCGGCGAGCGGAGGCGCGAGGTGTCCATCGAGATCAAGTTCGACGAAGCCGCACGGCGGATCTTCGTCTTCGACGAGGTGTATTCCGAGCGCGCGGCGCGCGAGCAGGCCGAGAAGCGCAAGCTCGGCGCCTTCGGCACCGTGGCGCGGGTGCAGTCGCTGATCGCCGGCGGGCCGAAGCCCGAGACGGTGTCGCTGTCGAAGTCGGAGCTGCGCTTCGAACCCTTCTGGCTGGTGAGCGCCCGCCGCTCGGTGGACTACACCTGCCAGGTCGAATACACCGTCGGCATCGACAACGCGCATGCGCAGCGGGTGCAGATCGGCAGCTTCGCCACCGAGGTGGCCGCACGCGGCAGCAAGCGGCAGATCGTGGTGCCGGCGGTGGAAACCTGCCACCGCAAGATCGACTTCTCCACGCACCTGGACGGCCTGAAGCGCGAGATCCGCGCCAGCACGCTGGAGGCCTACGTGCGCAACTACAAGGCGCAGGACGTGGAGGCGATGGCTGCGGACAACGCGGTGGAATCCCTGGTGTCCATCGCCTCGGTGATCCAGATTGCCACCTCGCGCCTGACCGGCGAGGCCATCGCCGCGCACGAGATCGCGCACGACGAACTGCTGATCGACAAGCTGTACCTCTACTGGCGCCCGGTGTTCGCCTTCGAATACGTGTGGACCGCCAACGGCCGGACCGGCGTGGTCGAGATCGACGGCCTGACCGGCGACGGCATCGCCAACGGCCAGTGGTTCAAGGACAAGCTGCAGCGGGTGATGACCCGCGAGATGCTGATCGAGGTGAGCTCCGAGGTGGCCAACGCCGTGGTGCCGGGCACCGGCGTGGCCGTCAAGCTGATCGACCGCATGCTGTGATGCGGTGCCCCGGCCGGCGTGGCGGCGCCGGCCCGGTGGCTCACTTCTCGACGACGGGCGCCGGCCTGGTGTTGGCCAGCTCGGCTTCCGAGATCACCTCGAACACGCGCACCACCTTCTGCACGCCGCCGACGCTGCGGGCCAGGTCGCTGGCACGGGCGGCTTCGCGTTCGGTGACGCGGCCCATCAGGTAGACGGTGCCGCGTTCGGTCGTCACCTTGATGGCGCTGGCCTGCACGTCCTTGGCGTCCACCAGCGTGGCCTTCACCTTGCTGGTCAGCAGCGAATCGTTGGAGCGGGCGGTCAGCGAGCTGGGGCCCATGATGGCCAGCTCGTTGACCACCGAGCGCACGCCCTCGATGCCGCGCACCTGCTGTTCCACGCGGCTGCGCATGGCTTCGTCCGGCACCTCGCCGGTCAGCAGCACCACCTTGTTGTAGCTGGTGGCGCTCACGTGGCCGCGGTCGCCGGCGATCGGCGAGATGCGGTTGACGGCCTTGAGCTCGATGCTCTGGTCGTCCAGCTGGGTGCCGGTGGAGCGGCGGTCGGTGACCACCAGCGCGCTGCCCACGGCCGCGCCGCCGATCAGCAGCGGTGCGCAGGCGCTGAGCAGCAGGCTGGCGCCCAGCGCCGACAGCAGCAGGACGGCCGGGCGGCCGAAGCGGTGATTCGTTGACTTCATGGAAGAGGTTCCTGTTCGCCCATCAGTTGCACGTCCACCGCATCGCACAGGCAGTGCAGCGCCAGCACGTGAACTTCCCGGATTCGCGCCGCACGGTCGTGCGGCACGGCCACATGTACATCGGTCTCGATCAGCTCCGCCGCCAGCCCGGGGGCCTGGCGGCCGGTGAAGACGATGACCGTCATTTCCTTGCCATGCGCAGCCTGCACCGCGGCGATGACACCTTCGTCGTCGCCCGCGGGGGCCAGCACCAGCAACACGTCTCCTGGCAAGCCCAGGGCCTGCACCTGCTTGGCCAGCACCTCGTTCAGGCCGGCCTCGCGGGCCAGGGCCAGGGAAAGCACGCCATCGGTGCCCAGGGCCAGTGCCGCCAGGCCCGGCCGTTCCCGCTCGAAGCGGCCGACGAACTGGGCCGCCAGGTGCTGCGCGTCGGCGGTGGAGGCGCCGCTGCCGCACACCATCAGCTTGCCGCCGGCGGTGATGCAGCCCAGCACCGCATGCACCGCATCGGCCAGCGGGCGCGCAAGGCTGTCCGCGGCCTGCACCTGGAGGTCGGCACTCTCGAAGAACTGCTGCTGGATACGCTGTTCAAGCATGGCGGCGCATGATATGACAGGGATGCACCAAGACGGTTCCCGCGCGGTTGCTGCTTTGTCAACCCGCATCAAACGCCGCCACCAGCCATTGCAGTTCGTCGCCCTCGATGCTCACCACGTCGAAGCGGCAGGGCGGCAGCGTGTTCATGCGCATCAGGTAGTGCTGGGCCGCGTAGATCACGCGCCGCTGCTTGAGACCGGTGACGCTGCCGGCCGCGCCGCCGTGGCTGCGCCCGGCGCGGGCCCGCACTTCGACGAAGACGAGGGTGCCATCGGCATCGCGCATGATCAGGTCCACCTCGCCGGCGCGGCGGCTGGGCCCGCGGGCCACCCGATAATTGCGCTCCACCAGCGTGAGTCCGTGGCGCCGCAGATGCGCCAGCGCACGCTCCTCGCCCGCGGCGCCGGTTTCCTTCGTGCTGGCCTTCGTGCCGTCGGTACCGCCCGTACTGCCCAACCGCCGCTTGTTGAACATGTCCAGTGCCCTGACCGTCGTCGTGCAGGCCGCCGCCGAGGCGGCCGGTGCGCAGCAGTATCCGCCCGGCACGCTGTACGTGGTGGCCACGCCCATCGGCAACCTGGCCGACATCACGCTGCGGGCGGTGCATGTGCTGGCGCTGGTGGATGCGGTGGCCTGCGAGGACACCCGCGTCAGCGCCGGCCTGCTGCGCCACCTGGGGCTGCACAAGCCGCTGGTGGCGCTGCATGAGCACAACGAATTCGAAGGCGCCGCCGCCATCGTCGACCGGCTGTCGCGCGGCGAGCGCATCGCCTACATCAGCGATGCCGGCACGCCCGCGGTGTCCGACCCCGGTGCGCGCCTGGTGGCCGCGGTGCAGGCTGCCGGCCTGCGCACCATGCCGCTGCCCGGCGCCAGCAGCGCGCTGGCTGCGCTGAGCGTGGCGGGCGATGCCGACAGCCGCGGCTTCGCCTTCGCCGGCTTCCTGCCGACCAAGGCCGGCGAGCGCCGCACCGCGCTGCAGGCGCTGCTGGCGCAGCCGCTGTCGCAGGTGCTGTTCGAGGCACCGCACCGCATTGAAGCCCTGTTGCGCGAGCTGGCCGAGGCCGCGCCCGCACGCCGCGTGACGCTGGGCCGCGAGCTGACCAAGCAGTTCGAGACCGTGGCCACGATGCCCGCGGCCGAGCTGCCCGGCTGGCTGGCCGCCGATGCCAACCGCCAGCGCGGCGAGTTCGTGCTGGTGGTGCATGCGCCGCCGGCCGCCTCTGGCGCGGAAGACGATGCAGCGCTGCCGCCCGAGGCCGAGCGCGTGCTGGGCCTGCTGCTGGCCGAGCTGCCGCTGAAGCAGGCGGTGTCGCTGGCCGCGGCCGTGAGCGGCGCGCCGCGCAACGCGCTGTACCAGCGGGCGCTGGCGCTGCGCGGCTGAGAGCGCGCCGCCAGTCCCCCTGCGCGTGTCGCAGGCGGGGCCTCTCCCTATACTGGTTCGCATGATTTCGCGCGAACCCACCCTCGAACGCCTCGCGCAAGCGCAAGGCCTGTTGCTCGAACCCTTCGGGCTCACCGATGCGGCGCTGACCAAGGCCCTGCGCACGATCAGCGCGCACCGCATCGACGACGCCGACCTCTACTTCCAGACCACCCGCCACGAGGGCTGGAGCCTGGAGGAAGGCATCGTCAAGAGCGGCAGCTTCAGCATCGACCAGGGCGTGGGCGTGCGGGCGGTGGCGGGCGAGAAGACGGCCTTCGCCTACTCCGACGACATCTCCGAAGCCTCGCTGCTGGATGCGGCGCGCACCGTGCGCACCATCGCCGCGGCCGGCCAGAGCGTGCGGGTAAAGGTGCCCGGCAAGGGCAAGGTGGTGGGCAGCCGCACGCTGTACGGCCCCACCGACCCCATCGGCACGCTGGACAGCGCGCAGAAGGTGGCGCTGCTCGAGAAGACCGAGAAGCTCGCCCGCAGCAAGGACCCGCGCATCGTGCAGGTGATGGCCGGCCTGGCCGCCGAGTACGACGTGGTGATGGTGGCCCGTGCCGACGGCACCCGCGCTGCCGACGTGCGGCCGCTGGTGCGGCTGTCGGTCACCGTGATCGCCGAGCAGACCGTAGGCGGCGTGGTGCGCCGCGAGGTAGGCTCGGGCGGCGGCGGCGGCCGCTTCGGCCTGGGTTATTTCCAGGACGAGCAGATCGAGCAGTACGTCGACCAGGCGGTCAACGCCGCGCTGGTGAACCTGGAATCGCGGCCTGCGCCGGCCGGCGAGATGACCGTGGTGCTGGGCCCCGGCTGGCCGGGCATTCTGCTGCACGAGGCCATCGGCCACGGGCTGGAAGGCGACTTCAACCGCAAGGGCAGCAGCGCCTTCAGCGGCCGCATCGGCAAGCGCGTGGCCGCCAAGGGCGTGACGGTGCTGGACGACGGCACCCTGCCCGACCGCCGCGGCAGCCTGAACGTGGACGACGAGGGCAACGCCTCGCAGCGCACCGTGCTGATCGAGGACGGCATCCTGCGCGGCTACATCCAGGATTCGATGAACGCGCGTCTGATGGGCGTGCAGCCCACCGGCAACGGCCGGCGCGAGAGCTACGCGCACGTGCCGATGCCGCGCATGACCAACACCTACATGCTGGGCGGCGACAAGACCAAGGAAGAGATCGTCGCGAGCATGAAGCGGGGGCTGTACGCCACCAACTTCGGCGGCGGCCAGGTCGACATCACCAGCGGCAAGTTCGTGTTCTCGGCCAGCGAGGCCTTCTGGGTGGAAAACGGCAAGATCCAGTACCCCGTCAAGGGCGCCACGCTGATCGGCAACGGCCCGGACGCACTGACCCGCGTAAGCATGATCGGCAACGATATGCAGCTCGATTCCGGCGTGGGCACCTGCGGCAAGGAAGGCCAGAGCGTGCCGGTCGGCGTGGGCCAGCCCACGCTGCGCATCGACGGCCTGACCGTCGGCGGCACGGCTTGACGCGGCCCGCAGCGCACGGCTACATTGCGCCACCTATGAAATTCGCCACGTTCTTTTTGGCTACTTTTGGTTCTCGCACCGCCCAGCGGTTGGAGAGGCAAGCGCGTAGCTGAAAAGAACGAGCAAACCGAATCCACAAACCGCCGGGCAACCCCCGGCGGTTTTTTTCGCCCCTGCAGCCCCCACCACCGAGCCACACCGCCATGACCACCACCAGCTCACCCGCCAGCGAAGGCTGGCAAGCGCCGCCCGACCGCACCAGCCGAACCGACGACGAACGCATCAAGGACATCGTGCCGCTGCCCCCGCCTGAACACCTGATCCGCTTCTTCCCCATCCGCGGCACGGCGATGGAGAAGCTGGTGGTGGACACACGGCAGGCCATCCGCCGCATCCTGCACAAGCAGGACGACCGGCTGCTGGTGATCATGGGCCCGTGCTCCATTCACGACCCCGAGGCCGCGATCGACTACGCGAGGAAGCTCAAGGCGCAGCGCGACAAGTACGCCGACACGCTGGAGATCGTGATGCGCGTGTACTTCGAGAAGCCGCGCACCACGGTCGGCTGGAAAGGGCTGATCAACGACCCGTACCTGGACGAGACCTTCCGCATCGACGAAGGCCTGCGCATGGCACGGCAGCTGCTGCTGGACATCAACCGGCTGGGCATCCCGGCAGGCAGCGAGTTCCTGGACGTGATCTCGCCGCAGTACATCGGCGACCTGATCGCCTGGGGCGCCATCGGCGCGCGCACCACCGAAAGCCAGGTGCACCGCGAGCTGGCCTCGGGCCTGTCGGCGCCGATCGGCTTCAAGAACGGCACCGACGGCAACATCAAGATCGCGATGGACGCGATCCAGTCGGCCTCACGGCCGCACCACTTCCTGTCGGTGCACAAGAACGGCCAGGTGGCCATCGTGGAGACGTCGGGCAATGCCGACTGCCACGTGATCCTGCGCGGCGGCAAGGCGCCCAACTACGATGCCACGCACGTGGCCGCCGCGTGCCAGCAATTGGAAGCCGCGGGCCTGGACTGCGCGCTGATGGTGGATTGCAGCCATGCCAACAGCAGCAAGCAGCACGAGCGCCAGCTGGACGTGGCCCGCGACGTGGCACAGCAGCTGCGCGACGGCAGCCGCTGCATCTTCGGCGTGATGGTGGAAAGCCACCTGAAGGCCGGCGCCCAGAAGTTCAACGCCGGCAAGGACGATCCCGCCGCGCTGGAGTACGGCAAGAGCATCACCGACGCCTGCCTGGGCTGGGACGATTCGCTGGAGTGCCTGGAGGTGTTGAGTGGAGCGGTGAAGGCGCGAAGAGGCTGACCCGAGCTACCCGGGCGACCCTGGGCCGCCCGGGCGCGCGATCACAGGCTCTTCACCAACTCCGGCACCGCATTGAACAGATCCGCCTCCAGGCCGTAGTCGGCCACGCTGAAGATCGGCGCCTCGGGGTCCTTGTTGATGGCCACGATGACCTTGCTGTCCTTCATGCCGGCCAGGTGCTGGATGGCGCCCGAGATGCCCGCGGCGATGTACAGCTGCGGCGCGACGATCTTGCCGGTCTGGCCGACCTGCCAGTCGTTGGGCGCGTAGCCCGCATCCACCGCGGCGCGGCTGGCGCCCAGTGCGGCACCCAGCTTGTCGGCCAGCGGGGTGAGCACTTCGTTGAACTTGTCGCTGCTGCCCATCGCCCGGCCGCCCGAGACGATGATCTTGGCGGCCGTCAGCTCGGGCCGGTCGTTCTTGGCGATCTCGCTGCCGACGAACGTGGCCTTGTCGCTGGTGGCGGCGGCTTCGGCCTTCTCCACTGCGGCGCTGCCACCTTCGTGCGCGGCGGCGTCGAAGCCGGTGCCGCGCACGGTGATGACCTTGACCCCGTCAGTCGCCTGCACCGTGGCGATGGCGTTGCCGGCGTAGATCGGGCGCTCGAAGGTGTCGGCGCTGACCACCTTGGTGATGTCGCTGACCTGGCCGACGTCGAGCTTGGCGGCCACGCGCGGGGCGATGTTCTTGCCGCTGGCCGTCGCCGGGAAGACGAGGTGGCTGTAGTTGCCGGCGATCGCCAGCACCTGCGCGGCGACGTTCTCGGCCAGGCCGTGCTCCAGGCCGGCGGCTTCGGCCAGGATCACTTTGCTGACGCCCGCGATCTTGGCCGCCGCATCGGCCGCGCCCTGCGCGTTGTGGCCGGCGATGAGCACGTGCACGTCGCCGCCCATCTGGCTGGCGGCAGTGACGGTGTTGAAGGTCGCGCCCTTCACGGTCGCGTTGTCATGTTCTGCGATAACAAGTGCGGTCATGGTCAGATCACCTTGGCTTCGGTCTTGAGCTTGCTCACCAGCGTGGCGACGTCGGGCACCTTGATGCCGGCGCTGCGCTTGGGCGGCTCGCTGACCTTCAGGGTCTTGATACGCGGGGCCACGTCGACGCCCAGGTCGGCCGGCTTGACGACCTCCAGCGGCTTCTTCTTGGCCTTCATGATGTTGGGCAGCGTGACGTAGCGCGGCTCGTTCAGGCGCAGGTCGGTGGTGATGACCGCGGGCAGCGTGACCGACAGGGTCTCCAGGCCGCCGTCGACTTCACGGGTGACCGATGCTTTCCCATCAGCAACTTCCACCTTCGAGGCGAAGGTGGCCTGCGGCAGGTCCGCCAGCGCGGCCAGCATCTGGCCGGTCTGGTTGCAGTCGTCGTCGATGGCCTGCTTGCCCAGGATCACCAGGCCGGGCTGTTCCTTGTCCACCAGCGCCTTGAGCAGCTTGGCCACGGCCAGCGGCTGCAGCTCGTCGGTGCACTCGACCAGGATGCCGCGGTCGGCGCCGATGGCCATCGCGGTGCGCAGGGTCTCCTGGCACTGCGTGGGGCCGCAGGACACGGCGATGACCTCGGTGGCCACGCCCTTCTCCTTCAGCCGCACGGCCTCTTCCACCGCGATCTCATCGAACGGGTTCATCGACATCTTCACGTTGGCGATGTCCACGCCGGTGCCGTCGGCCTTGACCCGCACCTTGACGTTGTAGTCCACCACCCGCTTCACGGGCACCAGGATCTTCATAGCTCAGCTCCTTTGCGTGTATTCGTTCAGTCCAGCTTGGCGCCGGACGCCTTCACCAATTGTTCCCACACCGGGTAGTCCTTCCGGTAGGCGGCCATGAAGGCTTCCGGGGTACCGGCCACCGGATTGAAGCCCATCGCCGCGAACTTCTCGCGCATCTCGGGCGTCTGCACCACGGCATTCACTTCCTTGGCCATGCGCTGCACGATGTCCATCGGCGTCTTCGCCGGTGCGGCCATGCCCACGAAGCCGCAGATGCGGTACGCATCATCCTTCAGGCCCTGCTCCACCAGCGTGGGCACGTTGGGCAGCACGGCCATGCGCTGGTCGCCGGTGACGCCGATGATCTTCAGCTTGCCGGCGTCGATGTGCGGCTTGGTGCCCGAGGCGCTGGCATAGGCCATCTGGATCTGGCCGCCCAGCAGGTCCTGCAGCATCGGCGCCTCGCCCTTGTAGGCCACGTGGGACATGTCGGCATTCAGCGCCTGGCTCATGTAGGCGCCGGCCAGGTGCGCATAGGAGCCGATGCCCCAGGAGCCGTACGACACCTTACCCTTGTTCTTGGTAATCCACGCCTGCAGCTCGGCCGCGTTGCGGGCCGGCACGTCGGGGTGCACCACCAGCGTCACCGGCGCCACCGCGATCTGCGAGACCATCACCAGGTCCTTCTGCGGGTCGTAGGGCAGCTTGGCGAACAGGAACTGGTTGATCAGCAGCGAGGTGCTGAGCGAGATGGTGAAGGTGCTGCCATCGGGCGCGGCCTTGGCCACGGTATCGGTGCCCAGGATGCCGGCGGCGCCGCCCTTGTTCTCCACGATGATGGTCTGGCCCAGGCGCGGGCCCAGCTTGTCGGCGATCAGGCGCGCCGACACGTCGGTGGCGCCGCCCGGGTTGAACGGCACGATGATGCGGATGGGCTTGCTGGGCCAGGCGGCCTGCGCCTGCACCCACGGGGCGGCGGCCAGGCCGGCCGACACGGCGGCACCACGGGCCAGCAGCTGGCGGCGGTTGATGGGTTGGTTCATCGTGTTGTCTCCTTCAGGGGGCGGGGGATCGTTGTTCGTGTTCGATGCGGGCCTTCACGCCGAGCCGCGCCGCGGTTTCGGCGATGGCCGGTGCCAGCGCGGCCATGGCCGGATGCGCAGGGCAGCGCACCAGCACGCCCGCGGGGCCGTCGGCCACCACGGCAGGCAGCGGCGTGCCGGCGGGCGCGGCCTCGCGCCACAGGGCCTGCAGCCGCTGGCCAAGCGTGTCGATGGCGGCCAGCTGCCGCAGCTCGGGCTTGAAAATCTTGCCCACGTTGGTGGTGGGCATGCGCTGCAGCACGGTGATGCGCTTGGGCCGCGCCGGGGCCTCGTCCACCCGCTGGGAAACGAAGGCCAGCAGTTCTTCCTCGGTGGCGCTGGCGCCGGGCAGCAGCGTGGCATAGGCCACCGGCACTTCGCCGGCATAGGCATCGGGCGCGCCCACCGCCGCGGCCAGCTGCACCGCGGGATGGGCGTCGAGTGCGTCCTCGATCACTTTGGGATCGATGTTGTGGCCGCTGCGGATGATGAGGTCCTTGGCGCGACCGGTGAGGTTCAGCCGGCCCTGCTCGTCCAGCCAGCCCAGGTCGCCGGTGGCCAGCCAGCCGTCGGGGGTGAAGGCCTTCCTGTTCTCCGCCTCGTCGACGAAGCCGGAGAACAGGTTGGGCGAGCGGAACAGCACCATGCCGGCTTCGCCCGGCGGCAGCTCGCGGTCGCTGGCGTTGCCGCGCTCGTCCAGCGCCACGATGCGCAGCTGCGTGTACGGCAGCGGGAAGCCCACGCAGCCGGCCGGCCCCACCACGCCGGGTGGCGTGATGGTGGAGATGCCGGCCATCTCGGTCATGCCCAGGCTTTCATGCACATGCAGGCCGAACAGCCGCTCGAAGCGCGCCGCCAGCTCGGGCGACAGCGGCGCGGCGCCGGTGCGGCAGTACTGGATGGAGGAGATGTCGGCGCCTTCCAGCGGCACGTCGGCCAGCGCGGCCAGCACCGTGGGCACGGCCGACAGCGACGTGGGCTTGAAGCGCTCCACCAGGCGCCAGTACTGGCGCATCACCTCGCGGTTGCGCAGCAGCGTGGTGGTGGGGATCACCACTTCCACCCCGGCCGAGAACGACGCCAGCGACGCCGGCAGCACCCCCGCCACATGGAACAGCGGGTAGCCGTTGATGGCCACGTCGGTGGACCGCAGGCCCTGCATCTGCACGCTGGCCCAGGCGGTGAACACCTGCGCGCGGTGGCTGTGCCGCGCCAGCTTGGGGTCGCCCGTGGTGCCGCCGGTGTGGAAGTAGGCGGCGATGTCCTCGGGCTGGATGTCCCGGCCGCCGATCAGGCGGTCGGCGGGCTGCGCGGCGCGCGCTTCGCTGAAATCCAGCACGCCTTCGGGCAGTGCGCCTACCACCGCCGGTGGTGCGTCGTGCGGCATCACCCGCAGCACGGTGCGCAGCGTGGGCACCTTCTCGCGCAGGCGCATGGCCTTCTGCCAGTAGCCGGCCTCGGCATCGGCGCCCCAGGCGACCAGCACCTTGGCGCCGGCCGCATTCATCAGCGCGGCCAGCTTGTCTTCGTTCAGCAGCGGATTGAGTGGCTGCACGATGCCGGCCGCCTCGCCGCCCCACAAGGCCAGGTGGTACTCCGGGCAGGCGGGCAGCAGCACCGACACCGCCTCCTGGGGGCCCAGGCCCAGCGTGTGCAGCAGGTTGGCCGTCTGGTGCAGGCCTTCGAACAGCTGGCGGTAGCTCCAGCGCAACGGGCGGTCGGCCTCTTCCACGCTGCGGAAGAAGACGATGGCCGTCTTGTCGCCGAAGGCCGCGGCCGAGTTGCGGAACAGCTCATAGGTGCTGCGCACCGGCACGGCTTCGGCCAGCGGCATCGCGGCCTCGATGCGCTGCACGTCGGCCAGGCTGCGAACGGGCGCGCCGGCGCGGAACGGCTGGCCTGCGGCGTGGAAGGTGGTCATGCGCTTGTCTCCTGCACGGGTCGTGCTGCCCGTTGGGGGGTGATGATGTCAGGCTGCGAGGGGCACCGGTGCAATGCGGCGCGCGGCCGCCTGCATCTCGGTCGCCAGGCGATCGACGATGACGGCCAGCGGCTCGATGCGGTCGGTGAAGGCCAGCGCGTGGCCGGCCGACAGCACGCCGCGCGAGGTGTCGCCGGTCTCGTAGGCCTGGCGGCCGATGCGGCCGGCCACCAGCGGCAGCAGCTCCTGGATGGTGACGTCGGGCTTGGCGGCTTCGATGGCCTGCACCTCGTCGGTGGTGCCGTTGCGCAACGCGCGCACGGTGTTGCGCACCGTGTGCATCAGCAGCGTGGTGTCGGTAGGCTGGGCCTGCACCAGGCGGCGCTTGTAGTCGTCATGCGCCCAGATTTCCTCGGCCACGGTGAAGCGCGTGCCCACCACCACGCCGGCCGCCCCCATGGCCAGCGCCGCCGTCACCTGCGAGCCGCAGCCGATGCCGCCCCCGATCAGGTAGGGGATGTGCAGCTGCCCACGCGCCCAGGCGGCATTGACGATGCTGCCCACCATGTCCATGCCCGGGTGGCCGCCGCACTCGGCGCCCACGATGGCCACCGCATCCACGCCCAGCGACTGCGCCTTGACCGCATGGCGCACCGCCGGCACCTTGTGCAGCACCTTGATGCCGGCCGCCTTCAAGCCGGGCAGGTAGGCCTCCGGGCTGCGGCCCGAGGTCTCGACGAAGCGCACGCCCTCCTCGGCGATCAGCTCGAACACCGCCTGCGTGCGCTCGCCCGGCACCAGCTTGGGCAGCATCGACACGTTGACGCCGAAGGGCCCGCCCTCGCACAGGTCGCGGCAGCGACGGATCTCGTCGCGCAGGCGGGCCGGGTCGGGAAAGCTCGCCGCGGTGATGAAGCCGATGATGCCGGCGCGCGAGGCCGCGGCCACGTAGCGTGCGTCGGACAGCCACATCAGCCCGCCGGCCACGATGGGCAGGCGGATGCCGAACAGATCGGTGATGGCGGTGGTATGCATGGCGGACCTGCGGTGCTTATTCGATGGACACGCCCTTGTCGCGGATCACCTGGCCCCACTTCTGGTCGTCGCGGCGGATGCGCTCGGCCGTGTCCTTGGGCGACTGCCAGGCGGCAAAGGTGCCGGCGGCCTTCAGCTTCTCCTGGATCTCGGGCTCGGCCAGCGTCTGCTTCAGCGCCTCGCTCAGCTTGCCGATCACCGGCGCGGGCGTGCCGGCCGGCGCCAGCAGGCCGCCCCAGGACACCGCGTCAAAGCCCGGGAAGCCCTGCTCCGACACCGTCTTCACATCGGGCAGATAAGGCACGCGCTGCGGCGAACCCACGGCGATGGCGCGCAGCTTGCCGGCCTTGATGTGCGGCAGCGCGGCGACCATGTCCGCATACATCACCGGCACCTGGCCGCCCAGCACGTCGGTCACGGCCGGTGCGCCGCCGCGGTAGGGCACATGCGACATCTCGAACTTGCCCAGCGACTTCAGCGACTCGGTGGTCAGGTGGCCGAAGCTGCCCTGGCCCGAGCTGGTGTAGTTCAGCGGCGGATTGGTGGCCTTGGCCTTGGCGATGAGCTGCGGCAGCGTGGTCACGTCGGGCAGCGACTGCGGATTGACCACCATCACGATCGGCAGGTCGTAGGTGGTGCCGACGGGCGTGAAGTCCTTCTGGATGTCGTACCTGGCCGACTTGTACAGGTGCGGCGCCAGCAGCGTGGGCGTGGCCAGCATCATCAGCGTGTAGCCGTCCGCCGGGGCCTTGGCCACCTGCGCGGCGGCGATGGCGCCCGAAGCACCGGCCTTGTTCTCGACGATGACCTGCTGCTTCAGCAGCTCGCTCATGCGCTGGCCGACGATGCGCGATGCGGTGTCGGTGGGGCCACCCGGCGGGAAGGGCACCACCAGCGTGATCGGCTTGGCCGGGTAGGCCTGCGCCATCGCGCCGAATGCAGGCGCGGCCAGGGCCAGGGCGAGGAGACTGCGGCGCAGGGTACTGACGGGTCGGGAAGCGGAACGGGAACGCATGCGGAACTCCTTGCGGTGCAGTGGAAAGCGACGCGCCGCACCTGGCGGCCGGCGCGCATCTGGAAAGAAAAAGGAAGCGTGGGTCGCGGCGCCTAGCCGCGGCCAGGCCGCTGGTCGCCCAGCAGCTCCTGCAGCACGGCCTCGGTGTCGGCGCCGAGCTGAGGCGGCGGCCGGCGCACCGGCAGCCGCTCGCCGTCGATGCGGTAGGGCGGTGCCAGCACATGCGTGCTGCCGGCCACCGGATGCGGCTGCACCGTGACCAGGCCACCTTCCACCGCGCGCGGCGAGGTCAGCGCCTCATGCAGGCCCAGCACCTCGCCGCAGGGAATGCCGGCGCCCGACAGCGCGGCCAGCAGCTGCGCACGCGGCCGGCGGGCCAGCTCCGCATGCAGCACCGGCAGCAGCTCGGCGCGGTTGGCCGAGCGGCCCAGGTTGGTCTTGAAGCGCTCGTCGGCCGCCAGGTCGGGCCGCTCGATCACCTCGGTGCAGAAACGCTGGAACTGCGCGTTGTTGCCCACGGTGATGACGATGGGGCCGTCGGCCGCGTCGAACACGCCGTAGGGCACGATGGACGGATGCGCGTTGCCGTAGCGCGGCGGGTCTTCGCCCATCAGCAGCGCTTCCAGGCCGTAGTAGGCGGTGATCATCAGTCCGCAGTCGAACAGCGCCATCTCCACATGCCGGCCGGTGCCGGTGTGCTCGCGCTGGTACAGCGCGGCCAGCACCGCCTGCGCCGCATACATGCCGGTCATCAGGTCGACCGCGGCCACGCCGAACTTCAGCGGCGGCTGCGTGGCCTCGCCGTTCAGTGCCATCAGGCCGGCCTCGCCCTGCACCACCAGGTCGTAGCCCGGGCGCGCGGCCTCGCTGCCGGCGCGGTTGTAGCCCGAGACCGAGCAGTAGATCAGCCGCGGGTTGTCGGCCTTCAGCTGCTCATAGCCCAGGCCCAGCTTCTCCATGCCGCCGAACTTGAAGTTCTGGATCACCACGTCGCACTTGGCGGCCATGGCCTTGGCCGTGGCCTGGCCTTCGGGCGTCTGCAGGTCCAGCGCCACCGACCGCTTGTTGCGGTTCATGCTGTTGAAGTAGGCGGTCTCGGTCTTGCCGACGCGCAGGCCCCAGTCGCGGGTGTCGTCGCCGCGGCCGGGATGTTCCACCTTGATCACGTCGGCGCCGAAGTCGCCCAGCACCATGCCGCACAGCGGGCCGGCCAGCACCCGCGAGAAGTCCAGGACACGCACGCCGGACAGCGGCAGTGCGGAAGCATTCGGGGCCATCAATCAGTCTCCAGCCGGGTCAACGGCCATGTCAGCGGCGGCGCAAGGCCGCGAAGTCGGCGCGGCGCTTCTGCAGGAAGGCGCCGATGCCTTCGGCCGCCTCGTCGTCGCCCTGGCTTTCGACCATGGCGCGTGCTTCGAGTTCGAGCTGTTCATCCAACGAGCGCATGTGCGCGCCGCGGCACAGCGCCTTGATGCGCGCGGTGGCGCGGTCCGGTCCTTCGGCGATGCGCTGGCCCAGCGCGATGGCCTCGGCCTCGGCCGTGCCGGCGTCCACCAGGCGATTGACCGCGCCCAGCGCATGCAGCCGCTCGGCCGGCACGCGGTCGCCGGTCAGGCACAGCTCGGTCAGCACCTGGCGCGAGACGAACTCGGCCAGGAACGAGGTGATGCCGCCGTCGGGCGTGAGACCCACCTTGATGTAGGTGACGCTGTAGAACGCCTCGCGCGACGACACGAGCATGTCGCAGGCCAGCGCCAGCGACATGCCGGCCCCGGCCGCGCCGCCTTCCACCGCGGCGATCACCGGCTTGGCCGTGTCGCGCAGCCGGCGCACGAAGCCGTGCAGCAGCTCCAGCCGCTCGCGCCGATCCTCGGGCGCCATGTCGCGCCGCGTGGCCAGCTGGTTCAGGTTGCCGCCGGCGCAAAAGAAGCCGCCCGCGCCGGTGAGCACGATGGCGCCGATGGTGGGATCGGCGTCCGCCTCCACCAGCGCCTGCGTGGCCGCCGTGTAGAACTCGGCGCTCAGCGCATTGCGTGCGGCCGGGTTGTTGTTGACCAGCACCAGCACCGGGCCTTCGCGGCGCTGCAGCAGCACGTCGGTGGCACTCATGCGGCAACCTTGCCCAGCGCGATGTAGCGCTCGAGGTGGAAGTCTTCGTCGCCCAGCTGGTGGTCGATCATCACCAGCCGCTTGGCGTAGTGCGACAGCGGCAGCTCCCAGGTCATGCCGATGCCTCCGTGCAGCTGCACGGCTTCTTCCGCCACCAGCGTGCCCACGCGCCCGATGGTGAACTTGGCGGCCGACAGCGCCTTCTCGCGCGCGATGCGGTCATCGCCGTCGATGGCCGCGGCGGCATTGATCACCGCCGAGCGGGCCTGCTCGATTTCCAGCAGCACATCGGCCATGCGGTGCTGCAGCGCCTGGAAGCTGCCGATGGGCACGCCGAACTGCTTGCGGGTCTGCAGGTATTCCAGCGTGGCCTGGCGGGCCACGTCCATCGCACCCAGCGATTCGGCGCACAGCGCCAGCACGCCGCGGCCCACCGCATGCTCGAGGGTGGCCAGCGCCTGACCCTCGGCGCCCAGCAGCGCATCGGCCGGCACGGTCACGTTGTCCAGCACCACGGTAGCCACGCGGCCGCCGTCGATGGCGGCCTGCCCGCTCACCTTCAGGCCCGGCGTGCCGGCCGGCACCAGGAACAGCGACAGGCCTTGCGCATCGGCCTCGCCGCCCGCGGTGCGGGCCGACACCAGGAACAGCGTGGCCGCCTCGCCCTGCGCCACAACGGCCTTGGTGCCGTTGAGCACCCAGCCGTTGTCGCTGCGGCGCGCGGTGGTGGCCACCTGCTGCAGCGAATACACGCTGTCGGCCTCGCCATGCGCGAAGGCACCGATGGTGCTGCCGTCGATCAGCTTGTTGAGCCAGGTGCGCTGCTGCTCGTTGCCGGCATGGCTGATGGCGCTGCCCACTAGCACCGCGCTGCCCAGCAGCGGCTCCACCACCAGGCCGCGGCCCAGGGCCTCGAACACCACGGCGATGTCGAAGCCGGCGCCGCCGTAGCCGCCATCGGCTTCGCTGAACAGCGCGCCGATGGCGCCCAGCTCGGCAAACTGCTGCCACTGCGGCTGGCTGTAACCCTCGGGCGATTGCGCGATGCGGTTGCGCGCATCAAACCCGTACTTCTCGGCGATGTAGCGATTCAGGGTGTCCGCCAGCATGCGGCGGTCTTCGGTGTGCTCGAAATTCATGTCCTGCTCCTGGCTGGCGTCAGAGCCCAAGGATCATCTTGGAGATGATGTTGCGCTGGATCTCGTTGGAGCCGCCGAAGATCGACAGCTTGCGGTTGTTGAAGTAGCTGGCCGCCGCGCTGGCCGCTTCTTCCGGCGCACCCACTTCCCCTTCGTACGGGCCTTCCAGCGCATCGGCGTTGAAGGGCCGCGCATGCGGGCCCATCGCCCGGCGCAGCAGCGACGTCAGCTCCTGGCGGATGACGGTGCCGCGGATCTTCAGCATCGAGCTTTCGGCACCCGGCACGCCGCCGCCGGCCACCGCCGCGATCACGCGCAGGTTGGTGGTCTTCATGTTCTCCAGGTCGATCTCGACCTTGGCCAGGCGGGCCGCGAACAGCGGGTCCTCGGCCAGCGGCCGGCCGTTCTTCTGCACTCGTGCGGCGGCCTTTTTCAGCTTGGCCAGCGCAGCCACCGAGAAGCCCACGCCCGCGATGTTGGTGCGCTCGTAGGTCAGCAGGTACTTGGCACAGTCCCAGCCGCGATTCTCCTCGCCCACCAGGTTCTCGGCCGGCACGCGCACGTCGGTGAAGAACACCTCGTTGACCTCGTGCGCACCGTCCAGCGTGATGATGGGCCGCACTTCCACGCCAGGGCTCTTCATGTCCACCAGCAGGAAGCTGATGCCCGACTGCTTCTTGGCCGCCGGGTCGGTGCGCACCAGGCAGAAGATCATGTTGGCGTGCTGGCCCAGCGTGGTCCAGGTCTTCTGGCCGTTGACGACGTAGTGGTCTCCGTCGCGCACGGCGGTGGTCTTGACGCTGGCCAGGTCGGAGCCGGCGCCGGGCTCGGAATAGCCCTGGCACCACCAGTCGGCACCGTTCAGGATGCGCGGCAGCCAGTAGCTCTTCTGCGCCTCGTTGCCGTACTTGATGAGCACCGGGCCCAGCATATTCACGCCGAAGGGCACGATGCGCGGCGCGTGGGCGATGGCGCATTCATGCTCGAAGATGAACTTCTGCACCGCGTTCCAGCCCGGGCCGCCGTAGGCCTGCGGCCAATGGTTGGCCAGCCAGCCACGCTCGTTGAGGATGGCGTGCCACTCCTCCATGTCGGCCTTGCTCAGGTGCTGGCCGTTGGCCACCTTGGCGGACAGCCGCTCGGGCAGCTTGTCGGCCAGGAAGGCACGCACCTCGTCGCGGAAGGCCAGTTCTTCGGTCGTGAAGCTCATGTCCATGAGGCTGTCTCCGGTCAGTAGATTTCGAACAGGCCCGCGGCGCCCATGCCGCCGGCGATGCACATCGACACCACCGCGTACTTGGCCTTGCGGCGGCGGCCTTCCAGCAGGATGTGGCCGGCAAGCCGCGCGCCGGTCATGCCGAAGGGGTGGCCGATGGAAATGGCGCCGCCGTTGACGTTGAGCTTCTCGTGCGGAATGCCCAGCTGCTGCTGGCAGTACAGCGCCTGCGAGGCGAAGGCCTCGTTCAGCTCCCACAGGTCGATGTCGTCCACCGTCAGGCCATGGCGCTTGAGCAGCTTGGGCACGGCATTCACCGGGCCGATGCCCATCTCGTCGGGCTCGCAGCCGGCCACCGCCAGGCCGCGGAAGGCGCCCAGCGGCTGCAGGCCCAGGCGCTCGGCCTCGGCGGCTTCCATCAGCACGCAGGCCGAAGCGCCGTCCGACAGCTGCGAGGCATTGCCGGCGGTGACGAACTGGTCATCGCCGCGCACCGGGGCCAGCTTGGCCAGCCCTTCGTAGGTGGTGCCGGGGCGGTTGCAGTTGTCCATCGTGGCCGTGACCTCGCGGTGCGTCACGGCCTTGGTTTCCTTGTCGGTCACCGCCATCGTGGTGGTGCAGGGCACGATCTCGTCGGCATAGCGGCCGGCCTTCTGCGCTTCTTCGGTGCGGCGCTGGCTCTCGGCGCTGAAGCGGTCCTGCGCCTCGCGGCTGATGTTGTAGCGCTGGGCCACGATGTCGGCGGTCTCGATCATCGCCATGTACAGCGCGGGCTTGTGCTCGACGATCCACGGGTCCATGCCCGAGTCGCCGGCATCGGTGGCGCTGCGGGTGCGGATCTGCGAGATGCTTTCCACGCCGCCGGCGATCATGGCCGGGGCGCCGTCCACCACGATCCGGCCGGCCGCCATGGCGATGGCCTGCAGGCCCGAGGCGCAGAAGCGGTTGACCGTGGTGCCGGCGATGCTGATGGGCAGGCCGGCGCGGATGATGGCCTGGCGGCCGACGTTGCGGCCGGTGGTGCCTTCGGGGTAGCCGCAGCCGAGGATGGCGTCCTCGATCATCGCGGGGTCGATGCCCGCGCGCTCCACCGCGGCCTTGACCGCGAAGGCGGCCAGCGTGGGGCCCGGGGTGATGTTGAACTCGCCGCGGTGCGCCTTGGTCAGCGGGGTGCGGGCGGTTGAAACGATGACGGCTTCGCGCATGGTGTTTGTCTCCTGGATGCGGTGCTTAAGAGGCAGCCTTGTTGAGGCTCTCGAAGTTCTTGCCCTCTTCCACCAGCTTCACCAGCAACGGCGAGGGCTGCCAGAACAGCGGGTCTTCCTTGGCGAACTCGCGGATGTCGGCCAGCACCTTGTCCAGGCCCACCGTGTCGGCGTACTTCATCGGGCCGCCGCGGAAGCGCGGGAAGCCATAGCCGTGCACGAAGGTCACGTCCACGTCCAGCGGGCGCAGCGCGATGCGCTCGTGCACCACGTTCGCACCCTCGTTGATCATCGCGGCCATGTAGCGGCGGATGATCTCCTCGTTGCTGAAGCGGCGCGGCGTGATGCCGGCACGCTGGCGCTCGGCGTCGACGATGGCCAGCACTTCCGGGTCGGGCTGGCCGGTGCGCGAGCCTTCGGGGTACAGGTACCAGCCGCGCTGCGTCTTCTGGCCGAACCAGCCGCGTTCGCAGATGCGGTCGGCGACCTGCACGTAGCGTGCGGCCGGGTTGCGGGTGGCGGCCTTGCGCTTGCGCGTGGCCCAGCCGATGTCGCCGCCGGCCAGGTCGGACACCTGGAACGGGCCCATCGGGTAGCCGAACTCACGCACCGCGGCGTCGATGTCGTAGGGCGAGGCGCCGTCTTCCATGAGGTGATCGGCGGCCTGGCGGTACACGGCCAGGATGCGGTTGCCGATGAAGCCATCGCACACGCCGGCACGCACCGGCGTCTTCTTCAGCTTCTTGGCCAGCTCGAAGGCGGTGGCCACCACGTCGGCGCTCACCTGGGCCGGCACCACGATCTCCAGCAGCTTCATGATGTTGGCCGGCGAGAAGAAGTGCAGGCCCACCACGTCCTGCGGCCGCGAGATGCTGGCCGCGATGGCGTCGATGTCGAGGTACGAGGTGTTGGTGGCCAGCACCGCGCCCGGCTTGCACACGCGGTCCAGCTCAGCGAACACGGCCTTCTTGACGTCGATGTCCTCGAACACCGCCTCGATCACCAGGTCGACGTCCTGGAAGGCAGCGTAGTCGGTGCTGCCGTTGAAGCGGGCCATCACCGCGGCCTTGCCTTCGGCCGTCATGCGGCCCTTGGCCACCAGGCCGTCGTACACCTTCTCGACATTGGCGCGGCCGCGGTTGATGGAGGCTTCGTCGCGCTCGACCATCGTCACCGGCAGGCCGGCATCCAGTGCCGCCACCGCGATGCCGGCGCCCATGGTGCCGCCACCCACCACGCCGATGTGCTTGAACGGGCGCGGCTGCGCGGCCGCGGCCTCCGGCACCTTGGCCACTTCACGCTCGGCAAAGAAGGCGTGGATCAGGCCGGCGCGCTGCGGGCTGTCCAGGCATTGCATGAAGAACTGGCGCTCCAGCTTCAGCGCCTCGTCGAAGGGCTTGTCCAGCGCGGCCTGCACCGCTTCCACGATCTTGTGCGGCGAGAACAGGTTGCGCTGCTTCTTCTGCACGTCCGCCTTGGCGGCATCGATGGCGGCCTGCGCGGCTGCGCGGTCGGCCAGCGCCGTGCCGTCGCGGCTGCGGCGCGGGCCGGCATTGGCGGCCAGCAGTTCCTGCGCGTACGCCAGGCCTTCGGCCAGCGTGTCGTCGCTCTTGGCCAGGCGGTCGATCAGGCCCAGCTTCAGCGCCTCGGCGGCCGGCACGTGGCGGCCGCTGAGGATGATGTCCAGCGCCGCCTTGGCGCCCACCAGGCGCGGCGTGCGCTGCGTGCCGCCGGCACCGGGCAGCAGGCCCAGCGCCACTTCGGGCAGGCCCAGCTTGGCGCTGGCCACGGCGATGCGGTAGTGCGCGCCCAGCGCCACTTCCAGCCCGCCGCCCAGCGCGGCGCCGTGGATGGCGGCGATCACCGGCTTGCGGCTAGCCTCGATGCGGTTGCACACCTCCGTCAGCAGCGGCTGCTGCGGCGGCAGGCCGAATTCGCGGATGTCGGCGCCGGCGATGAAGTTGCGGCCCGCGCCCACGATCAGCACCGCGGCCACGGCCGGGTTGGCGTCGGCGCCCTCGATGGCGGCCATCAGGCCGCGGCGCACGGCCACGCCCAGCGCGTTCACCGGCGGGTTGTCGACCGTGACCAGCAGGATCTTGCCGCGCAACTCGGTGCTGACCGGGTTGGCTTCGGCTGCGGAGGAAGTGGCTTCTTGCACCATGTGCGTGTCTCCAAATGCAGGCCCCGGTCAACTCCGGGTGTGCAGGCATTGTTGGACGTCGATAGTTTCTTGACAATGGCTCAAGCCGTTGACATACTGTCAAGCCATTTTTGACAACCAGCACGGAACCTCGCCTGATGGACGTCAACGCCCTCACCTTGCTGGTGCAGATCCTGGACGCCGGCAACCTGAGCGAAGCCGCCCGCCGGCTGAAGATGAGCCGGGCCAACATCAGCTACCACCTGAACCAGCTGGAGCGCTCCATCGGCCAGCAGCTGGTGCGGCGCACCACCCGCCGCGTCGAGCCCACCGAGATCGGGCTGAAGCTGTACGAGCATGGCCTGCGCATCCAGAACGAGCTGACGGCCGCCAGGGAGTCGATCACCACGCTGGGCCAGACGCTGCAGGGCCGGGTGCGGTTGTCGGTGCCCAGCGGCTACGGGCAACTGGTGATGTCGCCGTGGCTGCTGGACTTCAAGCGCCAGTACCCCGGCATCGTGCTCGACGTGATGTTCGAGAACCGGGTGGAAGACCTGATGCGCGACGAGGTGGACGTGGCGGTGCGGGTGCTGTCGGAGCCGCCGCAGAACCTGGTGGCGCGCGACATGGGCACGGTGCGCTACGTGGCCTGCGCCTCACGCGCGTTTGCCGAGGCGCAGGGCCTGCCGCAGCGGCTGGAAGAGCTGCGCACCATGCCGCTGATCACCGCGGCGGTGATCGGCCGCCAGCTGCGCGTGGCCGCCTACTGGCGCGAGGAACGGCACGAGGTGCTGCTGGAGCCGTCGCTCATCTCGGAGAACTTTTTGTTCCTGCGCCAGGCGGTGCAGGCCGGCCTGGGCATCGGCCTGGTGCCCGACTACGTGGTGCAGGACGAGGTGGACCGCGGCGAGATCGTGACGTCACTGGACGAATGGCGGCTGTCGATCTTCGGCACCCACATGCACCTGCTGTACATGCCCAACCGCCACCACACGCGGGCGATGGCGACGTTCATCGACTTCGTGCTGGGGCGGGCGCGGGGCAGTGGCCCAGCCGGTGGAACATCGAGCGACATGGCAGCCATCGACTTGGGTTGACTGGCGCTGACAGGGAGTGCGATACCAGCGCCATGCCGCGCGCCAGCGCAGTTCGGCTTGCCAAAGCTGCAGGAGCCCTACATGCCAAAAGAGGACATGCGCCACCAGATCGGAAGGCAGTTCAGGACGTACTTCGTCTCATCGCCGGGCCTGGGCGGCGGCGGCGCTGCAATGTGGCAGAACGTCTTCTCAGACGAGTACCTTCGTACAGTGCAGGCCTCCCCCACCCTCTCTGCGGAGCAGAAGCGCAAGATCAAGCGAAAGATGCATCGCCTGCGCGCCGCGATGATCCTGGTTCCTTGGATCACGGCCTGGGCCCAGCCGATCCATGCCGCGCGCAAGTCGCTTCGCAAGCAACTCATCGCCAAGTTGCAGCCGCTCGGCCTGTCCGAGCGGGCCGCTACTGCGTATGCCGACTTCAAGGTCGGGAACGCCAAGTTCGAAGATTTCGTCGCGACGCTGGATGACGCCGAAATGACACATGTCACGTCGCCGGTCTTCAAAGCGGGCCTGCAACAGCTCCTCAAACAACTTGGCCTCTGAGCGCTGAGCTCACCCCTCCCGCGCCAACCGCTCGCTCTTCCAATACACGTCGTCGCCGCCCAGCCCGTCCAGGTTGGCGCGGTTCAGCACCCGCGCCAGCACGAACATCAGGTCCGACAGGCGGTTGAGGTACTGCCGCGCCTCGGGCCGCACGGCCGCGGCATCGGAGGCCGCCAACGCCACCACCACGCGTTCGGCCCGGCGGGCCACGGTGCGGGCCACATGGGCCAGCGCGGCGCTGCGGGTGCCGGCGGGCAGGATGAACTCCTTCAGCCGCGGCAGCGTGGCGTTGTAGTGGGCCAGCGCCTCGTCCAGGCGCAGCACCGCCTCTTCCTTCAACAGTGTGTAGCCGGGGATGGACAGCTCGCCGCCCAGGTTGAACAGCTCGTGCTGGATGACCACCAGCAGCTCGCGCACGTCGTCGGGCAGCGGCTCGGCCAGCAGCACGCCGATCTGCGAGTTGAGTTCGTCCACGTCCCCCAGCGCATGGATGCGCAGGTGGTCCTTGCCCACGCGGGTGCCGTCGCCCAGTCCGGTGCTGCCGTCGTCGCCGGTGCGGGTCGCGATTTGTGTGAGTCGGTTTGCCATGGGCGGATGCTAGGCGACGCAGCAGTTAGATTCGCCGTCGGGGCGTTGTCTGCCCACGAGGATGCACACCATGGATCGAAGAAGCTGGCTGGCCGGCCTGGCCGCATGCGGGGCCGCGCTGCCGATGTGGGCCGGGCCGGCGCAGGCCGGCGCGGTGGAGGTGATCGCGCGCAGCAAGCCGTCGGTGGTGGCGGTGGGCAGCTTCCGGCCCACCGACAACCCGCGCTTCACCTTCCGCGGCACCGGCTTCGCGGTGGACGACGGCACGCTGGTGGTCACCAATGCGCATGTGGTGCCCGAGCTGCCGGCCGACGCGGTGGGCGCGCACGTGGCGGTGCTGGTGCGGCGCGAAGGCCAGTCGCCCGAGCTGCGCCGCGCCAGCGTGCTGCAGCTGGTGCGCGGCCACGACCTGGCGCTGCTGCGCATCGACGGCGCGCCGCTGCCGGTGCTGCCGCTGGCCGCGCCCGCGGCCATCACCGAGGGGCAGTCGGTGGTGCTGATGGGCTTTCCGCTGGGCGGTGCACTCGGGTTCACGCCGGTGAGCCACCGCGGGATGATCTCGTCCATCACGCCCATCGCCGCGCCGGTGGCCAATGCACGGCAGCTGAACGAAGCCGCCATCTCGCGCATCCGCCAGGGCAGTTTCGACATCTACCAGCTGGACGCCACGGCCTACCCCGGCAACAGCGGCGGCCCCGTGCTGGACGCGGACAGCGGCCAGGTCATGGGCGTGGTCAATTCCGTGTTCATCAAGGGCAGCAAGGAAACCGCGCTGACCGATCCCTCCGGCATCAGCTACGCGCTGCCGGTGCGGCTGGTGGCCGAGCTGCTGCGCCTTCCGCGCTGACACCCCGCTGAAACCTCGCTGGCGGCACGGCGGGGCGCTGCACTATGCTGGGCCCATGAACGCCCCGCTGTCCCCCATCCTCTTCGACGTGGATGCACGTCGCCCCGTTCCGCCGGCCATGGTGGCGGCGTTGAAGGCCCGCTTCGGCGAGCGCTGTTCCACCGCCCGCGCGGTGTGCGAGCAGCACGGCCGCGACGAGTCGCCCATCGACGTGCCGCCGCCCGAGGTGGTGGTGTATTGCGAAAGCACCGAGGAAGTGGCCGCCGTGGTGCAGCTGGCGCATGAGCATGCGGTGCCGGTCATTCCCTACGGCGTGGGCTCCTCGCTGGAAGGCCACCTGCTGGCCGTGCAGGGCGGCGTGAGCATCGACCTCTCGCGCATGAACCAGCTGCTGCGCGTGAATGCCGAGGACCTGACCGTCACGGTGCAGGCGGGCGTCACCCGCATGCAGCTCAACCGCGAGATCAAGGACACGGGCCTGTTCTTCCCGATCGACCCGGGCGCCGACGCCACCATCGGCGGCATGTGCGCCACCCGCGCCAGCGGCACGAATGCGGTGCGCTACGGCACCATGCGCGAGAACGTGCTCGGCCTGACGGTGGTCACCGCCAGCGGCGAGGTGATCCGCACCGGCACCCGCGCGCGCAAGAGCAGCGCCGGCTACGACCTGACCCGCCTGTTCGTCGGCAGCGAAGGCACGCTCGGCGTGATGACCGAGGTGACGCTGCGGCTGTACCCGCTGCCCGAGGCGGTGAGCGCGGCCATCTGCTTCTTCCCGACCATCGACGCGGCGGTGCAGACCACCATCAGCATCATCCAGATGGGCGTGCCCATTGCCCGCTGCGAGCTGCTGGACCCGAACGCGGTGCGCGCGGTGAACCGCCACGACAAGCTCACGCTGCGCGAGGCGCCCATGCTGCTGATGGAATTCCACGGCAGCGAAGCCGGCGTGGCCGAGCAGGCCGCCACGGTGCAGGACATCGCGCGCGAGTACGGCGGCGAGGACTTCGAGTGGGCCCGCACGCCGGAGGAACGCACCCGCCTGTGGACGGCCCGCCACCATGCCTACCTGGCCGCGCTGCAGATGCGCCCCGGCTGCCGGGCGGTGACCTCGGACACCTGCGTGCCCATCTCCCGCCTGGCCGAAAGCATCAATGAATCGGTGAAGGAAGCCGAAGGCGCCGGCCTGCCCTACTTCATCGTCGGCCACGTGGGCGACGGCAACTTCCACCTGGCCTACCTGATCGACCCCAACCTGCCCGAGGAACGCGAGACCGCCGAGCGGCTGAACCTGCAGATGGTGGAACGTGCGCTGCGCCTGGAAGGCACCTGCAGCGGAGAACACGGCGTGGGCCTGCACAAGATGGGCTTCCTGGTGACCGAGGCCGGGGACGGCGCGGTGGAGATGATGCGCACCGTCAAGCGGGCGCTCGATCCGCGCAACATCATGAACCCGGGCAAGATCTTCACGCTGTAGCTGCGCCACGGCGGGCCATGGCGCGCTTCCTCCTGGCCTGGGAACTGGGCGGCGGCCTGGGCCACGCCACGCCGCTGGCGCAGATCGCGGCGCCGCTGCTGGCCGCCGGCCATGAGGTGCACTGCGCGCTGCGCGACCTCTCCATCCTGCTGCCGGTGTTCGGCCCGCTGGCCACGCATCCGCGGCTGACGGTGTGGCAGGCGCCGGTGTGGCAACCCACGCTGAACGGCCTGCCGCCGCCGGCCACCTATGCCGAGCTCCTGTTCCGCGCCGGCTACCTGGATGCGCAGCGCCTGCAGGGCCTGGTGCTGGCCTGGCGAGGCTTGCTGTCGTCGCTGCAGCCGCAGCTGCTGCTGGCCGACCATGCGCCCACCGCGCTGCTGGCCGCACGCGGGCTGCCGATGCGCCGGGCGCTGTGCGGCACCGGCTTCTTCATGCCGCTGCGGCGCCAGCCGATGCCGGCCTTCCGCGACTGGGAGCCGATGGCGCCACGCCGCGTGCACACCTCGGAAGAGCGGGCGCTGGCCACCTGCAACCAGGTGCTGGCGCCGCTGGGCCAGGCGCCCATGGCGGCGCTGCACGAGCTGCTGGCGGCCGACGAACGCTTCCTGCTCACCTGGCCCGAGCTGGACCACTTTCCGGCGCGCAGCGAGGAGCCCGGCACCCGCTACTGGGGTGCGCTGCCCGGCGCCACGGAGGGCGATACCGTGCCCTGGCCGGCCGGTGACTTCGGCCGCGTGCTGGCCTACCTGAAGCCGGAACATGCAGCCACCGAAGCCGCGCTCGCCTGCCTGCAGGCGGGCCCCTGGTCCACGGTGGCGTATGTGCCCGGCCTGGCCGCCTCGCTGAAGCAGCGGCATGCCTCGCCCCACCTGGTGTTTTCCGACCGGCCGGTGTCGATGGCGCAGGTGGGCTACACGGCCGATGCGGTGCTGTGCCATGCCGGCAGCGGCACCGTCACCGCCGCGCTGCAGGCGGGCCAGCCGGTGGTGATGTTGCCGATGCATGCCGAGCAGCTGCTGTTCGCGCGCCGGGTGCAGGCGGCCGGCGCCGGCAGCCTGCTGCTGGAGGGCGAGGTGGCCGGCCAGCTGGCCGACCGGCTGGACCAGGCCCTGCGCCAGGGCCCGATGCGCCAGGCCGCGCAAGGCTTCGCACAACGCCATGGCGCTTCGGCCAGCCAGGTGGCGCTGCAGGTCGCGCAGCGCTGCATCCAGCTGGCCACCGGCTGAGCGCCGGCCGGCGCTTCAGGTCGGTGCCGGCACCGTCCAGCGCTTGGTGACGTCGCCCTTGGCGTTGGTGCTTTCCAGGTGCACGCCGAAGCCCCACAGGCGGGCCACGTGGCGCAGCACTTCCTGCGCGCCGTCGTGCAGCGGCCGGTCGTTGTGCTGCGTGTGGCGCAGCGTCAGCGAGCGGTCGCCGCGCAGGTTCACGTTCCACACCTGGATGTTGGGCTCGCGCGAGCCCAGGTCGTACTGGTGCGACAGGGCTTCGCGCACGCGCTTGTAGCCGTTGTCGTCATGGATGGCCGAGACCTCCAGTTCGCTGTCCTTCTCGTCGTCGACGATGGCGAACAGCCGCAGCTCGCGCATCAGCTTCGGGCTCAGGTACTGGCCGATGAAGCTCTCGTCCTTGAAGTTGCGCATCGCATGGTCCAGCGTCGGCAGCCAGTCGCTGCCGGCGATCTCGGGGAACCACTCGCGGTCTTCGTCCGTCGGTTTCTCGCACACGCGCTTGAGGTCGGTGTACATCGCAAAGCCCAGCGCATAGGGGTTGATGCCGCTGTAGGCCCGGTGCCCCACCGGCGGCTGGTAGATCACGTTGGTGTGCGACTTCAGCCACTCGATCATCACGCCGTCGGTCAGGTAGCCGTCGTCGTACATGGTGTTGAGCAGCTTGTGGTGCCAGAAGGTGGCCCAGCCCTCGTTCATCACCTGCGTCTGCCGCTGCGGATAGAAGTACTGCGCCACCTTGCGCACGATGCGCACGATCTCGCGCTGCCAGGGCTCCAGCAGCGGCGCGTTCTTCTCGATGAAGTACAGCAGGTTCTCCTGCGGCTCGTCGGGGAAGCGCCGCAGCTCGGCGGCTTCCTCGGGCTTGTCGATGCGCTTGGGCAGCGTGCGCCACAGGTCGTTGACCTGCTGCTGCGCATAGGCCTCGCGGTCCTTGCGGGCGCGCAGTTCCTCGGCCAGGCTCTTGCGGCTGGGGCGGCGGTAGCGGTCGACGCCATGGTTGGCCAGCGCATGGCAGGAGTCGATGAACTCCTCCACCTTCTCCAGGCCGTGGCGCTCCTCGCACTCGGCCACGTAGTTCTTGGCATAGACCAGGTAGTCGATGATCGACGACGCATCGGTCCACATGCGGAACAGGTAGTTGCCCTTGAAGAAGCTGTTGTGGCCATAGGCCGCATGCGCGATCACCAGCGCCTGCATCGCCATCGTGTTCTCCTCCATCAGGTAGCTGATGCAGGGATTGCTGTTGATGACGATCTCGTAGGCCAGGCCCATGTGGCCGCGCTTGTAGTTCTTCTCGGTGGAGATGAACTCCTTGCCGTAGCTCCAGTGGCGGTAGTTCACCGGCATGCCGACGGACGCATACGCGTCCATCATCTGCTCGGCGGTGATGATCTCCAGCTGGTTCGGGTAGGTGTCCAGCCCGTAGCGCTCCGCGGTGCGGCGGATCACGTCGTGGTACTGGTCGATCAGCTCGAACGACCAGTCGCTGGGCGCGGGCAGCGGTTCGGCGGGGCGCTGTGCCAGCGGCATCATCTGGCGCAGCGGGGCACGGGGGGCAAGCACGGCGTTCATGTCGATGCCTTCAGCGTTCGGTGGTGGCAAGGTTGCGGCAGGCGCGGCATCAGGCCGCTTCCTGCACGCCTTCCTTCTTGAACAGGTCTCGGAACACGGGATAGATCTGCGAGGCGTCGGTGGCCTTGCGCATCGCGAAGCGCCGCTGGCTCTGCGCCAGCTGCGTGTATTCCTCCCACAGGTTCTGCTCTTCCTCGGCCACCTGCACGTAGGCGAAGTAGCGCACCAGGGGCAACAGCTTCTCGCTCAGCAGCTCGCGGCAGCGGCCGCTGTCGTGGTGCCAGTTGTCGCCGTCGCTGGCCTGCGCGCCGTAGATGTTCCATTCGGTCGGGTTGTAGCGCGCGCGGATGATCTCTTCCATCAGCACCAGCGCACTGCTCACCACCGTGCCGCCGGTCTCGGTGGCGTGGAAGAAGTTGTGCTCGTCCACCTCCTGCGCCTGCGTGTGGTGGCGGATGAAGACGAGGTCGATCTTCTCGTAGTGCTTGGTGAGGAACAGGTACAGCAGGATGAAGAAGCGCTTGGCGAGGTCCTTGCGCGATTCGTCCATCGAGCCCGAGACGTCCATCAGGCAGAACATCACCGCCTTGCTGCTGGGCACCGGCGTGCGCACCCGGTTGCGGAAGCGCAGGTCGATCGGATCGAGGTACGGGATGCGGCCCAGCCGCGTGCGCAGCTCCAGGATCTGCGCTTCCACGTCGGCGATGGCGGCCGCAGCCACCGCGTCGCCAGGCGTGGCATCGAGCTTCATCTGCAGCAGCTGCTCTTCCAGCTCGCGCAGCTCGCGCCGCGATTCACTGCCGATGGCGATGCGCCGGCCGATGGCGCCGCGCATCGAGCGCACCACATGCAGGTTGTTGGGCGTGCCGTCGCTGGTGAAGCCGGCGCGGTGACTCTTCCACTCCGGCGTCTCGGCCAGCTGCGTGCGCACCAGGTGCGGCAAGGCCAGGTCTTCGAAGAAGACCTGCATGAACTCTTCCTTGCTCAGCGTGAACACGAAGTCGTCGGTGCCTTCGCCCTGGTCGCTGGCCTGGCCACTGCCCGAGCCGCCACCGCCACCTCCCTTGGGCCGCTCGATGCGGTCGCCGCGCAGGTAGTCCTGGTTGCCCGGGTGCACCATCTCGCGCTTGCCGCCCTGGCCGTGGCCGAAGACGGGTTCGCTGATGTCCTTCTTCGGGATGACGATGTCCTCGCTGCGCTCGATGTCGCGGATGCCCCGCTGGTCGACCGCGCGGCGCACCGCGTCGCGTATCTGCGTCTTGTAGCGGCGCAGGAAACGCTCGCGGTTGCCGATCGACTTGTTCTTGCCCGACAACCGGCGATCGATGATCTGCTGAAGCATGTGGCAGGACTCCTGGGTGACGACGAGGGATCAGCTGCTCTTGCGCACGCGCAGGTACCACTCGCACAGCAGGCGCACCTGCTTGGGCGTGTAGCCCTTGTCGACCATGCGCGTCACGAAGTCCTCGTGCTTCTTGGCTTCGTCGGCACTGGCCTTGGCGTTGAAGCTGATGACCGGCAGCAGCTCCTCGGTGTTGGAGAACATCTTCTTCTCGATCACCGTGCGCAGCTTCTCGTAGCTGGTCCACACCGGGTTCTTGCCCTGGTTGTTGGCCCGCGCCCGCAGCACGAAGTTGACGATCTCGTTGCGGAAGTCCTTCGGATTGGCGATGCCGGCCGGCTTCTCGATCTTCTCCAGTTCCGCGTTCAGCGCACTGCGGTCGAACACCTCGCCGGTGTCGGTGTCGCGGTACTCGTGGTCCTGGATCCAGTAGTCGGCATAGGTCACGTAGCGGTCGAAGATGTTCTGGCCGTACTCGGAGTAGCTCTCCAGGTAGGCCGTCTGGATCTCCTTGCCGATGAACTCGGCATAGCGCGCGGCCAGGTGCTCCTTGATGAAGGCGGTGTACTTCTGCTCGATCTCGGCCGGGAACTGCTCGCGCTCGATCTGCTGCTCCAGCACGTACATCAGGTGCACCGGGTTGGCCGCCACTTCCGTGCTGTCGAAGTTGAAGACCTTCGACAGGATCTTGTACGCGAAGCGGGTGGAGATGCCGCTCATGCCTTCGTCCACGCCCGCATAGTCGCGGTACTCGGCATAGCTCTTGGCGCGCGGGTCGGTGTCCTTCAGGTTCTCGCCGTCGTAGATCTGCATCTTGCTGAACAGCGACGAGTTCTCCGGCTCCTTCAGCCGCGTGAGCACCGCGAACTGGCTCATCATCTTCAGCGTGCCGGGGGCGCACTTGGCCTCGGCCAGCGAGGAGCTGCGGATCAGCTTCTCGTAGATCTTGACCTCTTCGCTCACACGCAGGCAGTACGGCACCTTGACGATGTAGATGCGGTCGAGGAAGGCCTCGTTGTTCTTGTTGTTGCGGAAGGTCTTCCACTCGCTCTCGTTGCTGTGGGCCAGCACGATGCCGTCGAACGGAATCGCGCCGAAGCCTTCGGTGCCCTTGAAGTTGCCTTCCTGGGTGGCCGTGAGCAGCGGGTGCAGCACCTTGATCGGCGCCTTGAACATTTCCACGAACTCCAGCAGGCCCTGGTTGGCCAGGCACAGGCCGCCGCTGTAGCTGTAGGCGTCGGGGTCGTCCTGCGCATAGGTCTCGAGCTTGCGGATGTCGACCTTGCCCACCAGGCTGGAGATGTCCTGGTTGTTCTCGTCGCCCGGCTCGGTCTTGGCCACGCCGATCTGCTTGAGGATGGACGGATGCCGCTTGACCACCTTGAACTTGCGGATGTCGCCGCCGAACTCCTCGAGCCGCTTGACGGCCCACGGCGACAGGATGCGGTTCAGGTAGCGCTTGGGAATGCCGTATTCCTTTTCCAGGATCGGGCCGTCCTCCGTCGCGTCGAACAGGCCCAGCGGCGACTCGTTCACCGGCGAACCCTTGATGGCATAGAAGGGCACTTCCTGCATCAGCTGCTTCAGCCGCTCGGCGATGGAGCTCTTGCCGCCGCCCACCGGGCCCAGCAGGTAAAGGATCTGCTTCTTCTCTTCCAGGCCCTGCGCGGCATGCCGGAAGTACGACACCACCTGTTCGATGGCGTCTTCCATGCCGTAAAACTCGGCAAAGGCGGGATAGACCTTGATCACCTTGTTGGCGAACAGGCGGGACAGGCGCGGGTCGTTGCGCGTGTCGACGGTTTGCGGCTCACCGATGGCCTTGAGCATGCGCTCGGCGGCGGTGGCGTAGGCCAGCGGATTGCGCTTGCACTCCGCCAGGTAGTCCTCCAGCGAGATTTCTTCTTCTCGGGTGCGTTCGTATCGTGCGGCGAAGCTGCTGATCACGTCCATGCGGACCTCCTTGGTGGGGAAGGCGTCGGCGGGTCGCAACCCCACCGTCGTCTGGGAAGTTCTGATGGAGTCCCGGCTGGACAGGCCCAGGCGCCATCAGAGCTTTCCGGTCACTGGCGTACGTGCATCGCTGGTGTTCAGCTTCCTCTATGCCGGACAGACATGAAGCCAAGAGAAGCGGGCCGGAAGCCCGTCAACTCCACACGGGTTGAGCAAACTCTGTGCCCTGCCCCGCTGAGACACCCTACCAAAGTGCTTCGTTCCCTACAACGTGCGGGCCTGCACTTCGGCTGACGTGTGCAGCCCACTGTGCGCCCAAATGCGCGGCGCCGCATGCGGGTTGCACCGCAGCCCATGCGGGGCGGTCGGGCTTCGCGGGTCAAAGTGGATGCACCGGCGGCTGGCAGCCGCCTTCAGCGATCGCTGACGCCCAGCTTGTCGAGCAGGCCGTTGAGCTCTTCCAGCGAGCCGAACGAGATGGCGATCTCCCCCTGCTGGCCGCGCGAGGTGGTGCGCTGCACGCGGATCTCGACCGCTGCGGTCAGCTTGTCGGCGAGGGCTTCTTCCAGCCGCACGATGTCGCGGGCCTTGTCCTTCTTCACCCGAAGCAGCGGGCTCTGGCGGCCATTGGTCTGGCCGGCCACGCGGGCCACCAGCTTCTCGGCTTCGCGCACCGAGAGCTTGCGCGCCACCACTTCGTTGGCATTGAGGATCTGCTGCGCCGCGTCCAGCGGCAGCAGCGCACGGGCATGGCCCATGTCCAGGTCGCCGGCCATCAGCATCTGCTGCACCGGGGGCGCCAGGTTCAGCAGCCGCAGCAGGTTGCTGGCCGCGCTGCGCGAGCGGCCCACGGCCTGCGCCGCACCTTCATGAGTGAGCCCGAACTCGTCCACCAGGCGCTTCAGGCCTTGCGCTTCTTCCAGCGGGTTGAGGTCTTCGCGCTGGATGTTCTCGATCAGCGCCATCACGGCGGCGGCCTCGTCCGGCACCTCCTTGACCAGCACCGGCACGTCGTCCAGCCCGGCCAGCCGCGCGGCGCGCGAGCGGCGTTCGCCGGCGATGATCTCGTACTGCGGTAGCGCCCCGCCCTCGCCGCCGTCCTCGGCGGCCAGCGGGCGCACGAGGATGGGCTGCATCACGCCCTGCGACTTGATGCTCTCGGCCAGCTCGTACAGCGAGCCCTCGTCCATCCGCGTGCGCGGCTGGTACTTGCCGGGGCGCAGCTGCGTGAGCTTGAGCGTGCGCGGGCCGCCATCGGCCGCAGCCGGTGCGTCGCTCACCCGAGGGCCGAGCAAGGCCTCCAACCCGAGGCCGAGCCCCTTTTGCTTTTTCGTGACCATGCGGGGATTGTCAGCTACGCGCTGGCGCGGGCCGGGTCGGCGCCGGCCGGCCGTGCCGTGGCCATCAGCCCGCGCAGCAGCGACATGCCGTCCGGCCATTCACCCAGCCCCGACGCACCATTGATGTGCCCTGCCTCGCCCACCGAGATGGACTGTGCATCCCAGTCGTTCACCATGGTGCGCACCGCCCGCAGCTGGCAGAAGGGGTCGTCCTCGCTGTAGACCACCAGCGCCGGGAACGGCAGCGGCTGGCGCACGATGGGCCGCCAGGAATAGAGGTTGGGCGGCATGTCGTCACGCTCCACGTCGGGTGGCGCCACCAGCAGCGCGCCGGCCACCCGCTGGGTGTGGCGGCTGTGGGCGGCCCAGGCGGCCACCAGCTGGCAACCCAGGCTGTGCGCCACCAGCACCGCGGGCTGGTCCGACTGCAGCAGCACCTCCTCCAGCCGGGCCATCCAGTCGCCGCGCTTGGGCCACAGCCAGTCGTCCTGCTCCACCCGCTGGAAGCCATGCCGTGTTTCCCAGCGGCTCTGCCAGTGGTCGGGGCCTGAGTTCTCCCATCCGGGAAGCAGCAGTACACGAAAATCCTGCGTCATGTCCATGCCTTATCCTTGTCGTTTTCGATTGTGCGTGAGGGTCAGGCGATGGCATATCAGGTTTATGTAGATGGGCAGGAGGGCACCACCGGCCTGCGCATCCATGAGTACCTCGCGCAGCGCAGCGACGTGGAGCTGCTGCGCATCGACCCCGACAAGCGCAAGGACCCGGCCGAGCGCGCGCGCCTGCTGAATGCGGCCGACGTGGCCTTCCTGTGCCTGCCCGATGCGGCGGCGCGCGAAGCGGCGGCGATGGTGACCAACCCGGACACCTGCCTGATCGATGCCAGCACCGCCCACCGCATCGACCCCAGCTGGGCCTTCGGCCTGCCGGAGCTGTCGCGCGGGCAGCGCGACAAACTGCGCCAAAGCAAGCGCATCGCCAACCCGGGCTGTCACGCCAGCGCCTTCATCCTGCTGGTGCGCCCGCTGGTGGATGCGGGCCTCGTGCCGGCCGGGCTGCCGCTGTCGGCCACCTCCATCACCGGTTACTCCGGTGGCGGCAAGAAGATGATCGAGCAGTACCAGGCCGGCGGCGACGACAAGCTGCTGTCGCCGCGGCCTTATGGCCTGACGCTGGCGCACAAGCACATCCCGGAGATGATGACCCACACGGGCCTGACGACGAAGCCGGTGTTCCTGCCCATCGTCGGCAACTTCTACAAGGGCCTGGCGGTGAGCCTGCCGCTGCACTTCGAGCAGCTGGCGCCCGGCACCGACGCGGCACGGCTGCAGGCGGCACTGGAAGCGCACTACGAAGGCGAACGCTTCGTGAAGGTGATGCCGCTGCGCGATGCGGCCACGCTGGAAGCCGGCTTCTTCGACGTGCAGGCCACCAACGACACCAACAACGTCGAGCTGTTCGTGTTCGCGCATGACACGCAGGCGGTGCTGATCGCCCGGCTGGACAACCTGGGCAAGGGCGCCAGCGGCGCGGCGGTGCAGTGCATGAACGTGCACCTGGGCCTGGACGAAGGCCTGGGGCTGTGATGGGGCACCCGGTGCCGTGAGTACACGGCACCACCCGCCGGGCGGGTTGCCCGGCCGCCTTAGGGCGGCCCGGCGGCGGCCGGGAATGGAGCACCCGGTGCCGTGAGTGCACGGCACCACCCGCCGGGCGGGTTGCCCGGCCGCCTTGGGGCGGCCCGGCGGCGGCCGGGGATGGAGCACCCGGTGCCGTGAGTACACGGCACCACCCGCCGGGCGGGTTGCCCGGCCGCCTTGGGGCGGCCCGGCGGCGGCCGGGAATGGAGCACCCGGTGCCGTGAGTACACGGCACCACCCGCCGGGCGGTCCGCGTCAGCCTTGCGCGGTAACGCGGTAGTGGTAGCTGTAGCCGTCGCTGAAGCCCAGCCGGTGGTACACGCGGCGGGCGGCGGTGTTGTCGCCTTCCACCTGCAGGTAGCCCGTGCGGGCGCCTTCGGCCCGGGCCTGCACCAGCAGGTATGAACACAGGCAGGCGGCCAGGCCGCGGCCGCGGTGCTCGGGCGCGGTGAACACGTCGTACAGGCCGACCAGATCGGCCTCGCGAGCGAACTGGCCGCAGGCCAGCAAGGCATCGTCGTCCTCGCGCACGATGCCGAAAGCCTGGAACGGCACCGGCGACAGGCGCAGCCGCTCGGCATGCGCATGGCGTTGCAGCGGCGGCGAGCCGCGCAGGCCGCCCACGGCTTCGGCGAAGGCATGGGCGTCCATCGGTTGCCAGCGGGTGCCGGCCGGCAGCGGCAACGGCCGCATTGCGGTGAGCTCGGGGCAGGCCATCACGCGGGTGTCATCCAGGCTGGCCAGGCCCATGGCCTGCAGTTCGGCATCCAGCGTGGCCGGCTGCGTGAAGGGCGTGATGCGGATCACCATCGGCAGGCCGGCTTCGTCGAACAGCGCCTGCGCCAGCCGCAGCTTGTCGGCCAGCGGCAGCTTGCCTTCGGCCACGGCGTTGATGCAGCGCGCCCGCTTGGCCTTGCCTGGCGAATAGCGCACCAGCCAGCCGTCCATCCAGCGCTGCTGCGGCGGCGCGCTGGCATTGAGCCCGGCGTCCTCGATGCGCGAGAGCAGCGTCGTCTGGCTCACTTGAGCTTGGCCACCCGTTCTACGAGCTCACGCGCAAACGCCACATAAGCCTGCGCACCCTTGGACTGCGGATCGAACACCACGCCGGCCTGGCCGTAGCTGGGCGCCTCGGCCAGCCGCACGTTGCGCGGGATGACGGTGTCGAACACCTTGTCGCCAAAATGCGCCTTGAGCTGGTCGCTCACCTGCTGCTGCAGCGTGATGCGCGGGTCGAACATCACGCGCAGCAGGCCGATGACCTGCAGCTCGCGGTTGAGGTTGGCATGCACCTGCTTGATGGTGTTGACCAGGTCGCTCAGGCCTTCCAGCGCGAAGTACTCGCACTGCATGGGCACCAGCACGCCGTGGGCGCTGCACAGGCCGTTCAGCGTGAGCAGGCTGAGCGATGGCGGGCAGTCGATCAGCACGAAGTCGTAGTCGGCCTGCACCGGCTTGAGCGCCTGGCGCAGCCGCAGGTTGCGCTGCTCCAGCGCCACCAGCTCCACCTCGGCGCCGGCCAGCTCGCGGTTGGCGGCCAGCACGTCATAGCCGCCTTTTTCGCTGCGCTGCCGGGCTTCGGCCACGGTGCTGCTCTCCAATAGCACGTCGTACACGCTGGCGGGCAGCGCCCGCTTGTCGATGCCCGAGCCCATCGTCGCGTTGCCCTGCGGATCCAGGTCCACCACCAGCACACGCTGGCCCACCAGCGCCAGGCCGGCCGCCAGGTTCACGGTGGTGGTGGTCTTGCCGACGCCGCCTTTCTGGTTGGCGATGCAGAAGATGCGGCAGGTCATCGGGCGGCGTGGCGTGAAGGTGACGGCAAGGGATGGAGGGCGCGGATGCGACGGGCGATGGTAACTGCGGCGCGCCCGCCGCCGGCTTCAGTGGAAGTCGCGCGAGGAGGTGCTGAGCGCGCCCAGCCAGGGCGACACATCCAGCAGCCGGCGCGCCACCAGATGGCGCACGCCCTCCTCCGACACCTGCCATTGCCCCGCCACCGCCAGCAGCCGGGAGCGCAGCAATGCATTGCGCTGCTGCTCGCGCAGGCGCTTCCACACGATGACGTTGACCGTGCCGGTCTCGTCCTCCAGCGTGACGAAGACGGTGCCGTTGGCGGTGTCCGGCTGCTGCCGCATGGTGACGATGCCGCAGGCCCAGGTGCGCGCGCCGCCACGCAGCCGGCCCAGCTCCTCGGCGCTGAGCCATCCACGGCCCTGCAGGCGGCCGCGCAGCAGCGCCACCGGATGCCGACGCAGCGTGAGGCCGGTGGCCGCATAGTCGAGCAGGATGTCCTCGCCTTCGGGCGCCAGCGGCAGCTGCGGCTGCTCGTGCGCGGCCTCGCGCACCGGGGCTTCGGCCAGCAGCGCCCGCGCGGGCTCCAGCGCGGCGGCGGTCCACAGCTGCTGGCGGCGGTGGCCGGCCAGCCCGCGCAATGCGTCGGCCCGGGCCAGGGCCTGCAGCGCCCGTGCATCGAGGCCGGCGCGGCGCGCCAGGTCGTCGACGTCGGCGAAGGGCTGCTGCGCGCGGGCCTGCGCGATGCGCGCGGCCGCGGCCTCGGGCAGCGATGCCACCAGCCGCAGGCCCAGCCGCACGGCGGGGGCCGGGCCGCCGTCGCTGCGTGCTTCCAGCGAGGCGTCCCAGCCGCTGTGCTGCACGTCCACAGGACGCACTTCCACGTCGTGCCGGCGCGCGTCCTGCACCAGCTGCGAGGGCGGGTAGAAGCCCATCGGCTGCGAGTTGAGCATCGCGGCCAGGAAGATGGCCGGGTGGTGGCACTTCAGCCAGCAGCTGAAGTACGCCAGGATGGCGAAGCTGAAGGCATGGCTCTCCGGGAAGCCGTATTCGCCGAAGCCGCAGATCTGCTTGAAGATGGCCTCGGCGAACTCGGCGTCGTAGCCGCGCTGGGTCATGCCTTCGACGATGCGCTGCTGGAACTGGTCGACATGGCCATCGCGCCGCCAGGCGGCCATCGCGCGGCGCAGCTGGTCGGCCTCGCCGGGCGTAAAGCCGGCGGCGATCATGCAGATCTGCATCACCTGCTCCTGGAAGATGGGCACGCCCAGGGTGCGGCCCAGGGCTTCGTCGAGTGCCGGGTACTTCGACGGCGACAGCCGGCCGGCGGCCCGTTCCTCGCGCCGCTGCAGGTAGGGGTGCACCATGCCGCCCTGGATGGGCCCGGGGCGCACGATGGCCACCTCGATCACCAGGTCGTACAGGCACTGCGGTTTCAGCCGCGGCAGCATGCTCTGCTGGGCGCGGCTTTCGATCTGGAAGACGCCCACGGTGTCGGCGCGGCAGATCATGTCGTAAGTGGTGGTGCAGTCCTGGGGGATGTCCTGCAGCCGCCAGCGCCGGCCCTGCCAGGCACCCAGCAGGTCGAGCGAGCGCCGCAGCGCGGTGAGCATGCCCAGCGCCAGCACGTCCACCTTCAGCAGGCCCAGCGATTCGAGGTCGTCCTTGTCCCACTGGATGACGCGGCGGTCGGCCATTGCCGCGTTCTCGATCGGCACCAGCCGCGAGAGCTTGTCGCGTGCGATGACGAAGCCGCCGGTGTGCTGCGACAGGTGCCGCGGAAAGCCGCGCAGCGTGTCCACCAGCTCGATCCAGCGGCGGGTGACCGGCGAGTCCATCTGCAGCCCGGCCTCGGCCACCGAGGCGGCCATGCGGCTCCTGTCGTCGAACCACTGGAAGGAGCGCGCCAGCGCGTCCACCTGCGCCGCATCGATGCCCAGTGCCTTGCCCACGTCGCGCACCGAGCCGCGGGTGCGGTAGGTGGACAACGCCGCGGCCAGCGCGGTGCGCTCGCTGCCGTACTTGTTGTAGATGTACTGGATGACCTCCTCGCGCCGCTCGTGCTCAAAGTCGACGTCGATGTCCGGCGGCTCATTGCGCTCGCGCGAGATGAAGCGCTCGAAGAGCAGCGTGGTCTTGGTGGGATCGACCTCGGTGATGCCGAGTGCATAACAGACGGCCGAGTTGGCCGCTGATCCCCGGCCCTGGCACAGGATGCCGCGGCTGCGCGCAAAGCGCACCACGTCGTGCACGGTGAGGAAGAAGGCCTCGTAGCGCAGCTCCTCCACCAGCAGCAGCTCGCGCTCCACCTGTTCGCCCACGCCGGGCGGGGTGTCGCGGCCGTAACGGTCGGCCAGGCCCTGCAGCGTCAGTGCCCGCAGGTGGTCGATGGGCGTCATGCCCCGCGGCACGATCTCGGCCGGGTATTCGTAGCGCAGCGAATCGAGCCGGAAGGTGCAGCGTGCGGCGATTTCCAGCGTGGTGGCCAGCCATTCGGGCCGGTAGAGCTGCGCCAGCCGCAGGCGGGAGCGCAGGTGCTGCTCGGCATTGCGCGCCAGCGCGAAGCCGCAGTCGGCCACCGGCTTCTTCAGGCGGATGGCGGTGAGCGTGTCCTGCAAGGGCTTGCGCGAGCGCACATGCATCAGCACATCGCCCGCCGCGGCCAGCGGCAGGCCGGTGGCCGCGGCCACGGCTTGCAGGCGCTCGGCCAGCACGCCGTCGTCGGCATGCATCAGCAGTTCCACCGCGATGGCCGCATGCTGGAAGTTCCGGCGCAACCAGTGCGCCTGGGCCAGCAGGCGCTCGGGCGGGTCGGCGCGGTCGGGCAGCAGCAGCGCGGTGCAGTCGGGCAGGCGCTGCAGGCCGCGCAGGAAGCGTGGTGGATGGTCGTTGGTCACGGTCGTGCCGCCCGGCGCGGGCGGCTGCAGGTCACGCACGCTGAGGTGGTAGCTGCCCTTGGTGGTGCGCAGCCGGCCCAGCGTGATCAGCTCGCACAGATCGCCATACCCTTCGCGGTCGTGCGCCAGCAGCACCAGGCGGCAGCCGGGTGTGTCGCCCTCGCCTGCCAGCTGGAACTGGCTGCCGATGATGAGCTTGAGCGCGCTGCCGCCTTCGGTGTGTTGCCGGCGCAGTTCCTCGTGCGCGCGCACCACGCCCGCCACCGAGCATTCGTCGGTGAGGGCCAGCGCCGCATAACCCAGTTGCGCGGCACGGGCCACCAGTTCACCGGGATGCGACGCCCCGGTGAGGAAGCTGAAGTTCGAACGGCAGTGCAGCTCGGCATAGCCGGGAACGGCACCGCCGCTCCAGGGCAGGACCGACGCGGTCATGGCCGTCGCCCCGCGCCGGGCGCGGGGTGGGCGGGGCCTGCCGGGCCCGTGCGGGCGGCCTGGTGGGTGGCATGCATGGGCGGCTCAGCCGAACAGTCCGTGCAGGAACCAGTGCGCGGCCGGCTCGCCGGCCGTGTCGGCGTCACCCATGCGGCGCTGCCGGAACACCCAGCGCAGCCGGTGGTCGCTGCCCTCGGCCACGTGGTAGTCGCGACAGACCAGTTCATCGTCGAACCAGCCGCTTTCGATGCGCTCGGCCCGGGTGCGCAGCAGCAGCGGCCCGCCATGCACCGGCCGGCCGGCATGTTCGGCCAGGGGCAGCGGCTGCGGCAGCAGCCAGGCCGGACGGGTGCACAGGGCAGCCGGCGCCGGACTGCCGGACGGCACGGCGGCAACGGTGGCCGTTGCCTGAGCCGGCACGGGCTGGAAGGCACGCTCCGGCCGGTGGTCGTCGCACGGTGCCAGCTTGCGCACCTGCTCGGCACCCAGGCGGGCGGTCAACCGGTCCACCAGCGCGCGGAAGGCCTGCGGGTCGGCCTCCTCAGTGCCGGCGCCGGCGCCGGAAACCAGCGCCAGCCGGCCCTCGTGCCCGGCCAACGCCACCGCTTCGTCAAGCTGCAGCCGCAGGCCATAGACCGGGGCCGGCAGCTCGGTGCGCTGCAGCCGCTCCCGCAGCAGCAGCAGCAGCTGGGCCGCATCACGCGTGGGATCGCCCACCGCCAGCCGCACCGGCGTGGGCGGGCGGGCCTGGCGACCGGCGCCTTCATGCAGCAGCCAGAGCGTGCACCGTGCAGCCGCCAGCCACTGGCGCTGCAGCCACCCGGCCAGCGGCTGCACCAGGCGCTGCGCCGCGAACACCAGCATGGCGGCGTCGTCCGCACGGTGCATCAGTTCGCAGCCCAGCTCGAACTGCTGCGGCGGCTCGTACCAGGCCTGGGGGTCGGGCGCGTGGCCGTAGGCGCGGTCCAGCGCCAGCAGCAGCAGGCCACCGCCGCGGCGCTGCAGTCCGGTGCGCGGCAGCGCCCGCACCTGCCCCAGGCGCTGGCAGCCGATGCCTTGCAGCAGTTCGCCCAGCCGGGGCGGCAGCTCCAGCGCCTGCAGCACCGGCGGCAGTGGCAGCGCGTCCAGCAGCGCCGCCGCCGCGTCCAGCGTGCGCGCTCGGCCCGGCCGGCCGCCGGCGCCAGGCACCCGCGCCAGCAAGGCCGCCGCAGCCGCCGTGGGCGCCATGCCGATGCGCACATGCGCCCCCACCTGCTGCAGCGTGCGCCGCAGCCGGCCGCCCAGCCCTGCCAGGCCACCGAACAGGCGAAGGGAGCCGCTCACCTCCAGGAGCACCGCATCCGGTTGCAGCACCACCTGCGGCGTGTAGCAGGACAGCGCCATGGCCAGCAGCCGGACGAAGGCGGCCTCGGCCGCCGGTTGGCGTGGCAGGCCGTGCAGCGCGGGGCACAAGGACAGCGCGGTGGCGGTGCTCATGCCCTCCTCCAGCCCGAGCGCCCGCGCGCTGGCATTGACCACGCGCAGTCGGTGCTGCTCGATCACCGCGCGCGGCGGTGGCGGCGTGCCATCGGCGGGGCGCGGTGCGGGCCCCAGCGCCTCAAGCGGCAACCAGGGCAGGTGCAGCGCCAGCCACAGCATGGGCCACCTCCGGAGCAGGCATCACCGAGCGCCGCAGCAGCGGTGCGGCCAACGGCAAGGTGAGCAGCACAGGGGCCGCCATCGCCGGGCCGCGTCGCTTGAACACCTGCACGGCCAGCTGCCCGCCGGCCGCCGCCTCAGCCGCCAGGCGCAGCGGCGCGGCCGATGCCTGGCCGCGCGCGGCCAGCGGCCGCATCGCCCACAAGGGGCAGCCGCTGTCCTGTGCGGCCAGGTGCAGACGCCGCCACACGCCGGCCGGCGCGTCGGACCACCACAGCACGGCTGCGCAGGCGCGCGAGCGCAGCGCCTGCTCAGCCGCCCAGGCGGCGTCGATCAGGCTGGCCGGCGTGAGCCACACCAGGCCGTCCAGCGACAGGCCCAGCTGCTGCAGGGCGGGCAGGTAAGGCGTGGCGGGCGGCGCGATCCACAGCACCGGCCGGTTGCCAAAGCTGCGCAGCACCGGTGCCAGCAGGCGCAGTTCACCAATGCCGGGGTGGGCCAGCAGCAGCTCAGTCAAGCCCTGCGCCGGCCAGCCGCCACCGGGCAGCTCCGCATCCAGCGCGGGATAACCACTGGGCACGGTGTGGCCGCCGGCCTGCGCCATGGCGTCCCCACGCCACAGCAGCGCGGGATCGAGCGCCGGCAGGCCGCGGCGGCCGGCGGGCTGCAAGGAGGTGGAGGGCGAGGACATGGCGGCAGACGAAGGCAAGGAACAACTGTACGTTTATACAGCATTCCATACCCCCGTTCCGGGGCCTGTCTTCAGTGGGCGGCGGCTTTCGAGAACACGTTCAGCACCACGACGCCCGCGATGATCAGGCCCATGCCGATGACTCCCGGCAGGTCGACGCGCTGGCCGAACAGCAGCCAGGCCACCGTGGTGATGAGCACGATGCCGAGGCCCGACCAGATCGCATAAGCCACGCCCACCGGCACCGTGCGCAGCGTGATGGACAGGAACCAGAACGACGTGATGTAGCCAATCACCGTGACGATGCTGGGCAGCCACCGCGTGAAGCTTTCCGACGCCTTGAGTGCTGAGGTGGCGATGACCTCCGCCACGATGGCCAGCCCCAGCGCCAGGTAGCCGTTCATGCCGCGGCAGGTCGCATCCACACCAGGCAGCGCTGGGCGTCCAGCCCCGGCACCTGCAGCGGCTGCACCCCGGTGACGATGACGTCGGGTGGCAGTGCCGCCAGCTCCTCATCCGGCGCCCTGCCCTTCATGGCCATCCACAGGCCGCGGGGTGCCAGTTGCCGGCGGGTGAGCATGACGAAATCCACCAGCGACGCAAACGCGCGCGAGGTGACCACGCCGAACGGCGGCGTGTCCAGGTCTTCGATGCGGGTGTGCTGGGCGTGCAGCCGCCGCAGACCCAGCTCCGTGGCCACCTGCTGGATGAAGCGCGCCTTCTTGGCCACGGCATCTACGCACACCACGGTGAGCTCCGGGCGCAGGATGCTGATCACGACGCCCGGCAGCCCGGCGCCACTGCCCACGTCCAGCACGCGGTTTGCGGCCTCGCCGGTCTGGCCGGCCAGCGCCTCGGCCAGCGGCTGCACGACCGACAGGCTGTCGAGCAGGTGCTGCGTGAGCATGTCCTGCGGGTCACGCACCGCCGTCAGGTTGTAGACGCGGTTCCAGCGGGAAATCAGATCGAGGTAGGCGAGCAACCGCTCGGTCACGGCTTCGGCCTCGGCCTCGCTGCCCGGATGACAACCGAGCGCTCGCAGCCCCTGCTGCAGAGGTTCGCGCAGAGGCGCGGTGTTCACATTGCCGGCCATCAAGCGTCAGCGCCTTCGGCAGCAGCCGGAGTGGCGGCTGAGGTGTCGGCTCTGCGCGTGTCCACGAAGCCCTTGAAACGCCCCTTCTTCAGGTGCACCAGCAGCAGGGAGATGGCCGCCGGCGTCACGCCGGAGATGCGGGAAGCCTGGCCCAGCGTTTCCGGCCGATGCTTGCTCAACTTCTGGCGCACCTCGAAGCTGAGGGCGGATACCTGTGCGTAGTCCAGCTCCTCGGGAAGCTGGAGGTTCTCGAAATGGGCGGCGCGTTCCACTTCGCCCACCTGCTTGTCGATGTATCCGGCGTACTTGATGACGACTTCAATCTGTTCGACGACATCGTCAGCAAGGTCGCTCCCGAGATCTGCGACGAGCGTTTCACGTGAAACACCGGATTCCGGCTTCGCCAGCCGTGCAATTTCGGCCACCGCATCAAAGTTGACGCCGGGGCGGCGAAGCAGGTCGGCCAGGCTGTACTCCCGTTCCAGCGCCTTGCCGACCAGCCGTTCCGCTTGCTCCGCAGGCAAGATGGCCGGATGCACCCAGGTCGATTTCAGCTTTTCGGTTTCACGTGAAACAGCGTCGCGCTTGCGGTTGAATGCCGTCCACCGCACATCGTCGACCAGTCCAAGCGCCCGGCCGGTTTCCGTAAGACGGGCGTCTGCGTTGTCTTCCCGCAGCTGCAGTCGGAACTCCGCACGACTGGTAAACATGCGGTACGGCTCGGTCACACCCTTGGTGATCAGGTCGTCCACCAGCACACCGAGGTAGGCCTGATCGCGCCGCGGGAGCCAAGGCGCCTCGCCTTTCACCTGCAGCGCGGCATTGATGCCGGCAAACAATCCCTGCGCCGCCGCCTCCTCGTAGCCCGTGGTGCCATTGATCTGGCCGGCGAAGAACAAGCCTTTGATGGCGTGAGTTTCAAAGGACGCGCGCAACTCGCGGGGGTCGAAGTAGTCATATTCAATGGCATAGCCGGGCCGGAGGATGTGGGCATTTTCCAGCCCCGGCATGGACCGCACCGCCGCCAGCTGGATGTCGAACGGTAGCGAGGTCGAGATGCCGTTCGGGTAGAACTCATGCGTGGTCAGGCCCTCCGGCTCCAGAAAGATCTGGTGCGAGTCCTTGTCGGCAAACCGGTTGATCTTGTCTTCGATGCTGGGGCAGTAGCGCGGGCCGACGCCCTCGATCACGCCGGTGAACATCGGGGAACGGTCGAAGCCGGAGCGGATGATCTCGTGCGTGCGGGCCTGGGTGTGCGTGATCCAGCAAGGCACCTGACGCGGGTGCATCGCCCGGTCGCCCATGAAGCTGAACACCGGCACCGGGTCGAGGTCACCGGGTTGCTCCGTCAGGCGGCTGAAGTCGATGGAGCGGCCATCGATGCGCGGCGGCGTGCCGGTCTTCAGGCGGCCTTGCGGCAGCTTCAGTTCCTTCAATCGGGCGGACAGGCTCACCGCGGGCGGATCCCCGGCCCGGCCAGCGCTGTAGTTCTGCAGCCCCACGTGGATCTTGCCGTCGAGGAAGGTGCCCGCCGTCAGCACGACCGTGCGCGCACGGAACCGCAATCCGATTTGCGTCACGGCGCCCACCACCCGCTCACCCTCCACCATCAGGTCGTCCACCGCCTGCTGGAAGAGCCACAGGTTCGGCTGGTTTTCCAGGCGGTGGCGGATGGCCGCCTTGTACAAAACCCGATCGGCCTGCGCCCGCGTGGCACGCACCGCAGGCCCTTTGCTGGAATTGAGGATGCGGAACTGGATGCCCGACTCGTCCGTGGCCAGCGCCATCGCGCCGCCAAGCGCATCCACCTCTTTGACCAGGTGCCCCTTGCCAATGCCGCCGATGGACGGGTTGCAGCTCATCTGACCCAGCGTCTCAACGTTGTGGGTCAGCAGCAGAGTGGTGCAGCCCATGCGGGCCGCGGCCAGGGCGGCCTCGGTGCCGGCGTGGCCGCCGCCGACGACGATGACGTCAAACTCTTGAGGATGGAGCACGGGCATCAGGCCGGTGGGTACGGCCTGCCTTCAACGGTGGGAATGCCTCAATTTTAGGCGACCGCCTCACCCCCCTGCCGGCTGTGCAGTTCTTCACCTCGTTGCGCTCTGTTCCACGTGAAACACCGCTTCATGGCCAACTTGCGCCTAGCCACCCACGCCTCGACCGCGCTGTCATTCCAATGCTTGTCGAAGAAATAGTGGGCCACCATGTTCACCGCCGGCTCCACCAGCGTGACGGCACTGGCTGCCCATACGTTGCCGGTGAGCCCGTAGGTCACGCCGAACGCGATGCCCAAGTGAATGACACCAAATGCAGCGGTCTTGGCCATGCTCACTCCAGATGAGAACAAATCTTGTTCAGGAGTGTGGCGAGGCCTCCGCAAGTTGACCAATCAAAGGCGTCGATGGCGTCGATAGGCAGCCCCGACAATCACGCCATGCGCATCACACCCGTCCCTGCCCTCAACTGCCGCGCCGGCTGCGCGGCCTGCTGCATTGCGCCGTCGATCAGCAGCGCCATTCCGGGCATGCCCGGTGGCAAGCCCGCCGGCGTGCGCTGCGTCCAGCTCACTGAGCAAGGCCTGTGTGCGCTGTTCGGATCGCCGCAACGACCGGCCGTCTGCGGGTCTTTGCAACCGGCGCCCGACATGTGCGGCAGCAGCCGTGAACATGCAATGCACTGGTTGACAGCGCTCGAGGCCGCCACGACGGCCGGCACACCCGACTGACTTCAGCCATGGGCGGCGGCGACATGCCGACCAACGTCAGCCGCGCCCTGCCCCTACCGTGCGCAGGTCCTGCGTCACGCGGCCCTGCTCCAGCACCACGACCCGCGCGGCGCTGGCGATGGTTTCCGGCCGGTGCGCCACGATCACCCGCGTGAGTTGCAGCTGCCGGATGCTGTGGTTCACCGCCCGTTCGCGGTCCACGTCCAGGGCGCTGGTGGCTTCGTCGAGCAGCAGGATCTGCGGCCGCTTGTAAAGCGCGCGGGCCAGCAGCAACCGCTGCTTCTGGCCACCGGAGATGGCCGCGCCCATGTCGCCGATCAACGTGTGGTAGCCCATGGGCATGGCCTCCACCTCGTCATGCACCGAGGCCATGCGGGCACATTCCTCGATCCAGGCCGCGTCCGGCGCGGTGTCGAAGAAGCTGATGTTCTCGCCGATGGAGCCGGCAAACAGCTGGTCGTCCTGCATCACCGTGCCGATCATGGCCCGGTAGCGCGTCAGGCCGAGCTGACTCAGTGGCACGCCACCCACTCGCACCTCGCCCGCCTGCGGCGCATGAATGCCGAGCATCAACTTCAGGAGTGTTGTTTTTCCGCAACCCGACGCACCGACGATGGCCACGGACTCGCCAGGTTCGATGGTCAGGCTTACCCCGCGCAGCACCTCCGGCTCGGCATCAGAGTAGCGGAAGCTCAGGTCCTGCACCTCGATGCGCGCGGAGTCGGCCTTCACCGGCAACTCCGCCTCCTGCTGAGGCTCCGGCGCCGTCAGCACGATGTCGGCCAGGCGCTCGCCCTGCAGGCGCAGCATCTTCAGCTCCACCGCCTTGTCGATCAGCGCGCTGAAGCGGGTGGCGAACTGCTCCTTGAAGGCGATGAAGGCGAACAGCATGCCGACGGTGAAGCGCTCGTCCAGCACCAGCAGTGCACCCACCCACACCACCGCCACCCGCTCCAGGCCGAATACCAGCTTGTGCAGCACGCCGAACCACAGGTCGATCTTGCGGGTGGCGATGTCGGCATTCATCGCGTCCACCACCAGGTTCATGAAGCGGCCCTGGCGGTCGGCCTGGCGGTTGAACAGCTTGATGGCCTGCACGCCGCGCAGCGATTCCAGGAAGTGGCTGGCCTTGCGCGACTCGTGCACCAGCGATTCCTCGGTGGCCGCGCGCAGCGGCCGGAAGAAGGCCCAGCGCAGCAGCGCGTACACGCCCACCGCCCCCGCCACGATGGCTGTGAGCAGCCCGCTGTAAAGCGCCATCATGGCCAGCGTGGCCAGCACCAGCACGCCGTCCAGCACCGCTTCCACGAAGCTGGTGGTCAGCGTCTTCTGAATCTGCTGCACGGCCGTGAAGCGCGACCAGATGTCGCCGGTGTGCCGCTTCTCGAACCAGGCCACAGGCAGGCGCATCAGGTGCGCGAACACATTGGAAAGCCACTGCAGGTTCAGCGTGGCCGACATCACCAGCACCGCCCAGGAGCGCACTGCGCCCGTGGCCACCTGCATCAGCACCAGCAGGCCGAAGCCGATGCCCAGCGTGACCAGCAGGTCCCTGTCGCCGGTGACCAGCACGCCGTCCACCACCCACTGCAGCAGGAAGGGCGACAGCAGCATGAACGCTTCCAGCACCAGCGCCAGCACGAACACCTGCGCCATCGAGCGCTTGAGCCCGCTCACCCGCCCCAGCATGCGCCGCAGGCTGATGGGCTGGCGTTCCACCCGCGGCTCGAAGCCGCCGGCAGGCGTCAGCTCCAGCACGATGCCGGTGAAGTGCCGCGACAGCTCGCTGAGCTTCATGTGCCGCACGCCCTGCCCTGGGTCGTGTATCACTGCCACGCCGCGCCGCACGGCCACCAGCACGACGAAGTGGTTCATGTCCCAGTGCAGCACGCAGGGCAGCTGCAGGCTGTCGAAGTGCTCGGGCTCGGCGCGCAGCGCGCGGGGGCTGAGCTGCAGCTCACCGGCCATGCGCACCAGGTCGGCCATGGAGGCGCCTTTGAGTGACAGCGAAAAGCGCCGCCGCAGCGTGGGCAGGTCGGTCTGCAGGCCGTGGGCAGCGGCCACCATGCCCAGGCAGGCCAGGCCGCATTCGGCGGCCTCCGTCTGCAGCAGCATGGGCACCCGCCGGCGGTTGAACAGCCCGAGGTTCAGACGGTCGAGCATGTGGGGCTACACCCGCCCGGCCACGCCGAGCAGCGGCTCGAAGATCCATTCGATCAGGCGGCGCCGGTCGAGCTGCACGTCGGCCTCCAGCTGCATGCCGGGTGCCAGCGGCTGTGGCTGGCCGTAGGCCTGCACGTCCTGCCGGTCGAGTGCCACCGTCACGCGGTACAGCGGCTCGTCCGCTGGCAGGCCGGCCACCGGCGGCCGGGCGTCGGCTGGCACCGGCGTGCGCGACACCCGCAGCACCCGCCCCGCCTGGGAGCCGAACTTCTGGTATGGGAATGCGTGGTAGCGCATCAGCACCGGTTGCGCCGGCCGCAGGAACCCCATCGCGCTGGAGGGCGCATACAGCTCGGCCAGCAGCGGCGCCTGGCCCGGCATCATCCGCGCCAACACCGCCGAAGCCGCCACCGACTGCCCCGGCTCGGCCGTCAACGCACCCACCACGCCGTCCTGCGGCGCCCGCAGCACCTCGCGCCGGCGGGATTCGGTTTCCGCGGTGTCGCCGGCCAGGGCCGAGAGCTCCCGCTCGATCTCGCCCAGCTGCGCCTGTGCCTGCAAGGGCAGCTCGCGCGCCTCGGCCTGCAGCGCGGCCAGGCTGCGTTCATGCTGGGCGCGCTCCTGCGCCAGAGCCTGCAGGCGCTCGCGCTGTTCCAGCACGTCCTGCTGCTTGGCCCGCAGCTGCGCGGGGGCGATGAAGTCCTGGTGGCGCAGCGATTCGAACTGGGCCAGCGCCTGTTCGGCCAGCGCCAGGCGCTCACGCTGCAGCTGCGTGCGCTCGTCGTGGCGGCTGCGCTCGCGCGTCATTTCGGCGATGCGGTCAGCCAGCGCCTGGCTGCGCGCCTCGCGCAACGCGGCCTGGCGCTCCACCGCCTCGCGCAGGCTGCGGCGGCGCTCGTCCAGGCTGCGGCGCACCTCGGCCTGGGTTTCGCCTTCGCCGCTGCTGCGGTCCAGCGTCAGCACGTACAGCACGTCGCCCTGCCGCACCGCATCGCCTTCGCGCACCCGGCGCTCCAGCACCACGGCCTCACGCGGCGTGCGCAGTTCCAGCAGGCCGCCTTGCGGCACCAGCACGCCCGACAGGCGCGCCTTTCTCGTGTAGTGGCCCAGCGTGAGGAACAACGCCACGGCCACGAAAGCGGCCACCACCAGCACGGTCAGCCAGCGCAACGACACAGGTCGCGCCAGCCGGATGTGTCCGATCCACTGGTCGCGCTGGTGGTCCAGCGCTTCGGGTCGGAAGATGCTTGTCACGGTCCGCCCTCGGTGGGCGTGCGGAGCCTGAGCCCGCCCGCCGAGCCAGCGGGCCGAGAGCCGGTCACCAGCCGCCGACGCGCGGCAGGCCGCCGGTCACCTGGCCCAGCATGCGCTCGTCGAGCACCAGCGGCGCAGCGGGCTTCTGCACAGGTGCGCCAGCTTGCGGAGCGGGCGTGCGCACTTGTTGGGGGCCTGGGCGGCGGCGGCGTTGATTTGCGATTGGGCCATGGTCGACTCCTGGGGGTTTGGGGGCTGCGTCGATTCATCGACGTGGCCTTATTCCAGCAGTCGAGCCGGTCGGCTGTAACTGTAAGCTCTTACAGCTTGTGCACCTCAGTGGATCAAGCCTAGGCGCAGCGCCTTCAGCACCGCTTGGTGCTTGGTGGCGCATTCGAGCTTGTGCATCGCGTTCGTAATGTGCAGGACCGCCGTGCGCTGCGAGATCCCTAGGATGGCGCCCACCTCCCAGGCCGTCTTGCCCTCCATCGTCCACTTCAGCGCTTCCAGCTCGCGCGGGGTGAGCGCCGGGCGTTCCGGCTGCCGGGACGGCGGCACCAGGATGCGCAGCGCCGTGTCCTGCGCATGCACCGCGAACAGCTGCAGGTCGGCCACGATGCGCGTCAGCTCCCGCGTGTCGCTGGGCAGCGGCGCGTCGCGGTCCACGCCGAGCAGGAAGTGTTTGCCATCCGGCAAATGGAGTGCCATGGCCACGCCGGTGCGATAGCCGAAGGCGGCCTGCTCCTCCCAGAGATCTTCCACACCCTTGGTGCGGTAGGTATCGCGCGACCATACCAGCGGCACGCTCTGCCGCTTCAGATGCTGCAGCACCGGGTCGCGGCGCGAATCGGCCACACGCACGTAGGCTTCCTCATAGCCCGGCGGCGTATTGCCCACGGCGATGAAGTCCGCCTCGCGGCCGTGCTGCTCCACGACGGTCACCGCGCTGACCGTGCTGAAGCCGATGTCGTGCGTGAAGCGCAACACCGCGCTGCGGAACTCGTCGATGTCGCGGGCTTCGAGCACCGCCAGATAGTTGCCCTGCAGCATCAAACTTCCTGCATCGCTGCGACCGCCTGCCCCAACCTGTCAAGGTTTACAGCTTGAAGCGGGATGGCCGATGACCAAGACTGCCAGTACGCTGCCGGCCCCGCCCGACCAGTCAACCCACCATATTCCCCCACGCCGATGACACCCTCATGGACGCTGCATGCCTGGCCCACCGTATTGTGGCAGGCAGCCTCGAAGAGCCACCTCAACCTGGTGCACCTGGATACCCGCGTGATGTCCACCGGCGACGCCAGCGCGCCCTGCAGCGGCCACACCATCTGGATCGGCCCGCTGGGTGACGTGGATGCCGGCGTGGCCTGGGACTGGGTGCAGCTGTGCCCCGGCGTGGTGGCCATGGCCGACCCCATGTGCGTCATCACCAACCTGCGCCTGGTGGACACCGGCGGCACCGTGCTCACCGCCTGGGAATCGGCCCGCCACCTCACCGAGATCGTGCACGGGCTGCCCTGGCAGAACGAGGTGGAACGTGCCCTGGGCAGCACGCTGCTGAACTGACCGTTCGCCACGCGCATCACCGCACCGCCGCCCGGCGCAACCGCCGGGCCACGTCGCCGATGCCCAGCGCCGCCAGCAGCGCGCACACCAGCAGCGGCACCAGCACGTCGGCCAGCGGCACCGCCTCCGCGGCCAGCACCCGGTTCATCAGGGTCACCTGCCCCAGCGCCGGCACCCAGAGCTGCCAGGGCTGCGGGCCGCTGTCGTTGAACAACGCCACCAGCGGCAGCACCGACACCAGCAGCACGATGACCGCCGCATTGGCCTGCGCCTCCTTGACGCTGCGGCAGCGGATGGCCACCGCCATCAGCACCGACGACACCGCCGCTGCCAGGGGCACCAGCAGCGCGAGGAACACCAGCGCCTCGCGCCAGCCGTACTGGAACATCGCGGCCAGCGTCTCGCTGCGCAGCAGCCACTGCGCCGGCAGGAAGCTGAAGGAGCCGAGCAGTGCCACGCCCATCGCCACGCTGGCCACCGCGGCCCACTTGCCCAGCACCAGCGCCAGCGGCAGCGGCGGATTCATCAGCAGCGGCTCCAGCGAGCCGCGCTCGCGTTCGCCGGCGGTGGAGTCCAGCGCGGCAGGCAGCGCACCGTAGAGCACCGCCATCAGCACCAGGATGGGCACGAAGGCCGACAGCTGCGCTGCCCGGCCGCGCGGCGTGGACAGGTCGCGCGGCTGCACGTCCACCACCTGCAGCAGGCGGGGCGACACCCCACGCAGGGCCAGGTCCAGCGTGGCGCGTTCGCTGACGAAGCCGCTGACCAGCCGGCCGATGCGCGCGCTGCTGGCCTGCGACCGGGGATTGGCGCCGTTGGCCACGATCTCCAGGCGCGGCTGCGCGGCGGTGGCTAGCGCGGCGTCGAAGCCGGACGGCACCACCAGCACCGCGTCGCCCAGGCGGTTGCGGCGCAGCAGGTCCAGGTGGTCGGATGGCGCCTCGCGCACGCGCCAGGTCTGGCGCTCCAGGTAGTTGCGCAGCAGCGGCGAATGCTCGATGCCCACCACCATCAGCTCACGCTGCTCGGCGCGCTGCTCGATGCCGGCCATCAGCACCGACAGCACCACCAGCAGCACCGGCCCCACCGCCACCGAGCTGAGCAGCACGGTGAGCAGGGTGCGGCGGTCGCGCAGCGCGTCCAGCAGTTCCTTGCCGTACACGACCCACGCGGCAGCGATCACCTGGCGCCATCCCCTCATGCCGCGTCCGCCTCCGGGCCGAAGGCCAGCTGCACGAAGGCGTCCTCGAAGTCGACCTGGCCGGTGGACTGCAGCAGCGCGTCCACGCTGCCATCGGCCACCGTGCGGCCATGCGCCACCACGACGACCTTGTCACACAGGCGTTGCACCTCTTGCATGATGTGGGTGGAGAACACGATGCACTTGCCCTGCTCGTCGCGCAGGCGGCGCAGCGCCTCGCGCAGTGAGCGCGTGGCCAGCACGTCCAGCCCGTTGGTGGGCTCGTCCAGGATGATGTTGGCCGGGTCGTGCACCAGCGCGCGTGCCAGCGCGGTCTTCATGCGTTCGCCCTGGCTGAAGCCGTCGGTGCGGCGGTCCAGCAGCGGCACCATGTCCAGCACCTCGGCAAGCTGCTGTGCGCGCCTCAGCGCGGCCGCACGCGGCATGCCTTGAAGGCGTCCGTAGTAGACGATGTTCTCGCGTGCCGTCAGCCGCGGGTACAGGCCGCGTGCATCGCTCAGCACGCCCATGCGCGCCAGCGCCCGCTGCGGCTCGCGCGACACGTCGATGCCATCCACCAGCACGTGGCCGGCATCCGGCGGCAGCAGGCCGGCCACGATGCGCAGCGTCGTGGTCTTGCCGGCGCCGTTGGGTCCCAGCAGGCCGGTGATGCAGGCGTCCGCCGCGCGGAACAGCACGCCGTCCACCGCCTTCACCTGCCGCGCCTGGCGACCACGCCCGCTGGCAAACGATTTCTGCAAGCCCAGCACCTCGATCATCGGCGCGGCTCCGCCGGGGGTGCGGGCGGCTGGTAGGGCCGGGGGCGAGGCAGCTGCACCGCGCAGCCCGCATCGGCACGAACCGCGGCCAGGGCTGCGGCTTCGTCGGGAGTGTCGATGAAGCGGTAGAGCACGTCGCGCATGCAGGGCAGCATCGCCACGCCGTGGCCGGCCTGCGGCACCACCACATGCCGCGCCTTGGCGCCGAGGGCGGCGGCCATGCGGTCGCCGTGACGCGGCGGCGTGGCCGGGTCCAGCCCGCCCGACAGCAGCAACACCGGTGCGGCCGATGGGCCTACCTGGTAGAAGGCCGGCGGCACGCTGCCCCGCGGCCAGTCCGCGCAGGCATCGCGGTAGCGGCGCACCAGCGGGTCTTCACGCGGGGCGGCCGGGGGCAGGCGCGGCGCATCCTCGGCGCACACGACGGAGAAGTGCAGGCCCATCGCCACGCCCACGCCGCGGCGGCCGCCGGCCGCGTGGGCCAGGCCGGCCAGCGGCTCCAGCCGGCCCCGGGTGGCCTGGTCCATCGCCTGCGGGAGCGCGGCGGCCAAAGCAGGCAGGTACAGCGGGCCGCGCAGCACTGCGTCCAGCACTTCGGGCGTGACACGCTGGCGCTCCACCACGCCGGTGGCCGGATGTGCCACCGGCCAGTCGCGCGGCAGGCTGTTGCGCAGCGTGGCCCAGCGCTTGCGCAGGTCGGGATGCCGGCGGTTGCAGTCGGCGTCCTGCTCGCAGCCGCTGAACACCGCCTCCACGGCGCGCTGCTGGTCGCTGGCGAAGGCCACCGGCAGCACCATGTCCGGCGGCGCCACGCCATCGAGCACCACCCGCCGCACGCGCCGCGGCGACTGCCGCAGCACCTCCAGCGCCAGCCGGGTGCCGTAGGAGACGCCCACCAGGTTGATGCGCGCCACGCCAAGCGCGCGCCGCACCGCTTCCACATCCCCGGCGGCGACGGCGGTGGTGTACTGGCGCAGATCGCCATGCGGCAGTGCCTGCAGCAAGCGCCGGCATTCGGCCAGCCGCCGGCGCTGCGCATCAGGCTCGAACTGGCGGGCCAGCGGCGCCTGGTCGGCATCGTCGTCGCACAGCAGCGGCGCGCTGCGGCCGGTGCCGCGCTGGTCGATCAGCACCACGTCGCGACGGTTGAGGAAGCGCGACAGCATGCCGGCCACGGGACCCGCCATCTCGATGGCGCTCTGCCCCGGACCGCCGGCCAAGAAGAAGACGGGATCGGGCTGCTTGTTGCGGGCCAGCGCCGGCAGCACCGCATAGTGCAGCGTGATGCGCGCACCTTGCGGCGCGGCGGGGTCCAGCGGACGCTCCAGCGTGCCGCAGCGGGCCTCGTGCTCGATGCCGTCCAGCCGGCACGGCGTGAGCGCGGGTGCCGCCACCACGGCACCGTGCAAGAGCGCGCCCCAGGCCATGGCCCCGGCCAGCGCAACCGGCCTTCCCCAACGTTTCATGATGCGACGCATTGTGCGGGTTGCGATCCCACACCCATGCCAACTAGTGCCGGTGCCTGTCTCGTTCAGGCATCGAATCGGCGCTTGTTACTTCTGGGTCGCGCGGCTCACGCCCGGCCACCAGGCACCAGGCTGCGGGCCGTGGCTTCGCAGGCCTGGCGCTGGCCGTCGGCCGCCTCCCGCGCGGCGCACAGGCCGGCCAGGCGGGTTTGCAGCCGCTGCAGCGCCGCCTCGGCCGCCGGACGCTGCGCGCCCCAGCCGGCCAGCTTCTGCGCCGCACGCTGCAGCGAGCGTGCGCTGCGCTCATGGAAGGCCGCCGGATCGCGACCCGCCTCGGTGAAGATTTGCCCCGCAACCTGTTCGATGCGCGCCACATCGCCGGGCGCCAGATCGACCAGCGCCGCCAGGTAGCCGGCGCCCCATTGCAGCCGCGTGGCCGGGCCTTCGCTGCGCTCGAAGGCCTGGGCATACCAGCGCAGCGCCTCGTCCGGCCGGCCTTGCTTGCGGGCATTGCTGCCGAGCTGGCTCATCAAGTAGTACGGCGCGGCGCTGCGAGCCAGGTTGGCCTGCAGCAGTGCATCGCTGTCGGCCCACAGGCCGGCTCGGGCCTGCACCCAGGCCAGCGAGGGCACCACGGCCTGGCGTTCGAACGGATCACGGGTTTCCTGGTCCAGCCGGTTGGCCAGGCCGCGTACCTCGGCCAGCAACGCTGGCGGCAGGCGGGGCGACACCACCTCGTCCGCCTGGCCATGGCGGGCCAGCGACACGCGGGCATCCAGCGCGCTGATGCGATCGGCCCGCGACAGCGTGGTGTCCGCCTGCAGCCGCTGCAGCGCGGTGTCGAAAGCCGCGGTGAGCGCTGCGCGGCGGGTATCGTCGTCGCCGGCCAGGGCACGCACCAGTGCGGGCGTGTTGTAGACCAGCACGTCCATCTGCGCACGGGCGGCCGAGGCGTCGGCCAGCAGCTGCTGGGTGCGGGTGCGCACGGCGGCATCGGCAGCCAGGCCGTTGGCTCCTTCGGCGCCCAGCGCCAGGGCCTTCAGCATCAGGCGGGTGCGGGTTTCCTCGTCCGCGGTGGCAGCGCGTGCAGCGGCGCGGTGCAGCGCGGCCAGCACGGCCGGCCGCTCGGCTGCCGGCACCAGCTTGGACTCATCGGTCTCCCAGCCATGGAAAGCCAGCAGCTTCCATTCGCCGGCGGTCAGCGGCTTTCCGGCGCGGGCATCGGCCAGCACCTCGGATGCGGGCCGGCCACCGGCCATTGCGGTCTGCAGCAGCGCCATGACCTGCGCGGCCTCGGCTTCGCCGGGCAGGCGGGTGATCTCGCTGCGGTCGGGGCGCATCAGGATCAGCGTGGGATAGCCGCGTACCTGGAAGGCCGCGCCCAGCTTCTGCGCGCCGGGGCGGTCGCCATCCACATGCACTGCCACCAGCGAGCGCGACTGGGCCGCGAAGTCCTGCCGGTTGAACAGCGTGGCCTTGAGCTGGTTGCACGGCGGGCACCAGGTGGCGCCCCAGTACAACAGCACCGGCTTGTTCTCGGCGCGGGCCTGGGCAAAGGCGCGGTCCACGTCGGCATCGGTGGCCGCGGGCTGCCACGCCACCTGGGTGGAAGGCAGGCCGGGAGCCGCCTGCAGCGGCAGGCTCAGCGCGGACAGGCCGATCAGGCAACCGGCCAGCAGGCCCGCGGGCCACGCCGCGCGGATCGGTTTCACAGGCTGGGCCACCACATGCATGTCATCCGCCCCTTGCGCGCGACCATGCGCGCCAGCGGCTCATTGTGGCGCCAGCGGCGCCGCGCTGCCGGCAGCCGGCACGGTGGCGGTGGCCGTGGCGGGCTCGTCGCTGCGGATGGAGCCGTCGGGCCGCTCATAGGTGCCGATCAGGCAGCCGGAGGCCAATGCACGTTCCTGCAGTGCAGCCAGCACCTCGTCGCGGCCCGGTGTTTCGCTGAACGGCTCGCCAGGACCCAGCGCAAACACCTGGAATACATAGCGGTGGGTGCCATGGCCGGGCGGCGGATCGGGCGGCAGCCAGCCGCTGCCCAGGAAGGAATGGCGTCCGGCATGGGCTTCGCTGCCCTCCGTGTGGTCGAAGGCGCCCTCGGCCAAGGCCGTCTGGTCGGGCGGCAGGTCCACCACGATGCCGTGCACCAGCGGATGCGGCGTGGGCGCGTCGGCGTCCTCCACGATCAGCAGCACGCTGCTGGCGTTGGGCGGCACGCCGTGCCAGTGCAGCGGGGGCGACAGGCCTTCGCCGTCGGCGGTGTAGCGCGCGGGCATGGGCGCGTGGTCCGCGAAGGCGAGGCTGCCCACTTCCAGCGCCGCCTGGCCGGTGCGCAGCGGGGTGTGGTGAAAGACGGTCTGGTCCAGGCCCGCGCGCTGGTGGCGCAGTGCATGGCCCAGCATGCCGGGCAGTTTTTCCAACATGGCGGTCAGGTCCTGGAAGAAAGACCCAGTGGACACGCGACCGGGGCGGCCTGGCAGCACACGCCGGCCCATTCGGCTGTCGGAGCATGCCGACAACGGACACCGCAGCTCACGCCGGTATCCGTGCCTGGCTTCAGTGCTGGGTGGCGGCAGCGTCGCGGCCGGCCAGCTGCTCGCTCACCTTGCGGGCGGCGCGCAGCAGCAGGGTCTCGTCCAGCGGCACCTGCGGCGCCACCCGGGCCACCACGTCCTCCAACTGCTCGGGCGACTGCATCAGGATATGGGCCACGGCCGACAAGGCCAGCACCGCCGGCCGCGGCAACTGCGGCGGAAACGGCTCGCCGGCCTGCACCGACACATGGTGGCGCACGCTGGCCACTGAGGGCGCGCCCAGGCCCCAGCTCTCGCACAGGGCGGCGCCCAGCGCGTCATGGCTGACGCCGAAACCGGCACGTTCCAGCGTGCGCAGGTCGACGTCGTCGGGCGCGGCGCGCAGCATGGCGCCGTAATGGTCGCTGGCATGGCGCAGCAGCACCGCCTTGCCACATTCCTCGAACAACCCCGCGGAGTGGGCGGCCCAGGCGTCCACGCCCAGGAACTGGCCCATGCGGCCCATCAGCAGGCCACGGCGCGCAGCCCGCTGCCACACCGGCTCCAGCAGCTTGTTGGGCGGAAAGGCCGCGCGCAGCCCCATCTCGAAGGTGATGGCCGCCACCTCGCGCATGCCAAGGTATTGCACCGCCTGCATCACGGTCTGCACCCTGCCCTTGAGGCCATACATCGACGAATTGACCGCCTTCAGCACCGCCGCGGCCAGCGCCATGTCGGACTCGATCAGCTGCGCAGCGGCGTCCAGGTTGATCTCGTCGTCCGCAAGCAGCAGCGACAGGCGAACGAGCGCCTCCGGCTGGGCGGGAATATCGATGTCGAGGCTGCGGAGTTCGGGATCGACGGGCATGGCGGGATGCTAGCGGCCACTCCAGGGGCGCAAGCACGGGAAAAGCGCCTGGCTGCCCACGCAGTTCGGCCGCTAGGACGCACGCCCTGTTGCGGCCTCTGTCACTTTTCAACGTTCATTTCGTGTCACTTTCAGACGATGTAAGTGGACATGAACCTCCAACACCTCTCCCTCCGCGCGAGGCTCGCGGCCTCGTTCGCCACGCTTGCCGTCCTGGTTCTCGTCGTCTCGGCGGTGGCCGTCACCGCCCTGCAGGAAAGCGACGCGCACTTCTCCGACTATGCCCGGCAGGGCAGCGCCCGCATCGCGCTGGCGCACGAGCTGCGCAACGCCGCCGCGCTGCGCGCCATTGCCGCGCGCAACATGGTGCTGGCCACCGGTTCGGCCGAAAGCGAAGCGCAGACTGCCCAGGTGAAGCAGGCCCATGCCGCGGTGGAAGCCGCGCTTGCCGCGCTGGCGCAGCGCACCCGCAGCGACCCGGACGTGACCGCCGAGGAACGCCGGCGCTTCGACGCCCTGGCCGCGCTGGAAACCCGCTACAGCCCGGTGGCGCTGCAGGTGGTGGCGCTGGCGGGACGGGGCAGCGTGCACGAGGCCACCCTCTTGATGAGCCGCCAGTGCCAGCCGCTGCTGGCGGAGCTGCACGCCACGGTCGCGGCCTACCTGGCCGTGCTGGACCAGGGTACGCAGGCCACGTTGGCCGCGGCGGCAAAATCGCACCGGCAGTTCCGCCATGCGCTCATCGCGTCCGGCGTGCTGGCGTTGTCGGCGGCCGTGTTCTTCCTGTTCGCCATCACGCGGGACGTAGCGCGCACGCTGGGCGCCGAGCCGGCCGCCCTGGGCGCCGCCGCGGAACGCGTGGCACGCGGCGACCTCGGCCCGATCGAAGGCGCGGCCGATGCACCACCCGCCAGCGTGCTGGCCTCGCTGGCGCACATGCAGCGCAGCCTGGCCGGCGTGGTGGCCGACGTGCGCCGCGCCTCCGACTCCATCGCCACCGGCAGCGTGCAGATCGCCACCGGCAACGCCGACCTCTCTCGCCGCACCGAGCAGCAGGCCAGCAGCCTGCAGCAGACCGCCTCGTCGATGGAGCAGATGAATGCCGCGGTGGGCCACAGCGCCGAGACCGCCCAGCAAGCCACGCAGCTGGCCGCCACCGCCAGCGCCTCGGCGGTCAAGGGCGGCGACGTGGTGGGCCGCGTGGTGGCGACGATGGAGGAGATCAGCCGCAGCTCGCGCCGCATCGCCGACATCATCGGCGTGATCGACGGCATCGCCTTCCAGACCAACATCCTGGCGCTTAATGCCGCGGTGGAGGCCGCGCGGGCCGGCGAGCAGGGCCGCGGCTTCGCCGTGGTGGCCTCGGAGGTGCGCAGCCTGGCCCAGCGCTCGGCCCAGGCCGCCAAGGAGATCAAGACGCTGATCGAGGCGAGCGTCGACAGCGTGGGCGCCGGCGCCCGGCTGGTGGACGAGGCCGGCAGCTCGATGGCCGACATCGTGACCCAGGTCAAGCAGGTGTCGGACCTCATCGGCGAAATCAGCCATTCAGGCCAGGAGCAAACCGCCGGCATCGGCCAGGTGAGCCATGCGGTGAACCAGCTCGACCAGGTGACGCAGCAGAACGCGGCCCTGGTGGAGGAAAGCGCCGCCGCGGCCGAGAGCCTGCGCGCCCAGGCACACAGGCTGACGGAGCTGGTGAGCGTGTTCCGCGTGCCCCAGGCGGTGGCCTGAGCGGCGCGACGGACGAAAAAAACGCCAGCATCGGCTGGCGTTGGCAATGTGACCTCCGCGCGTGACGGGATCAGCGTCATCTTGTGGATCTTGGTGTCTGTTGTCTCCTCGGCCCCCGTTCAGCGGGCACGCACCAAAGTGGCGCCGCTGCGAGAACCGGGACTCTAGGTGGGCCTCGGCGCCACGGCATCGGTACTTTCCCCCGCGTTGTCGGTACCCTGCAACGGACCGCCGAGGCTGAAGTAGAAGCTCGCACCGCCCTTGGCCGGTGCTTCGGCGCGTACGGTGCCGCCGTGCCGCTCGACGATGCGCCGCACGATGGACAGCCCCAGCCCCGTGCCGTGGAACTGCTCAGCCGTGTGCAGCCGCTGGAACGGCTGGAACAGCCGGGCCGCGCGGCGGGCATCGAAGCCGGCGCCGTTGTCCTGCACCACGAACACGCCGGGCTCGCCGCTCGCGGCCAGGCGCACCAGCGGCAGCGGCACGTCGCGGGTGAACTTGGCGGCATTGCCCAGCAGGTTGGCCAGCGCCACCCGCACCAGCGGCGCGCTGCAGTGGGCCACCAGGCCGGGCTGGATCTGCCACTCCACGGGCACCGCACGCTCCACCCAGGGCAGCTCGGTGATCACGGAGCGGGCCAGCGCGCTCAGGTCCACCGGCTCGCGCACCAGCGGCGCGGAGCCCGACCGGGCCAGCTCCAGCAGCGCCGTGACGGTGTGCGACATGTCGCGCGCGGCCCGACCCTGCAGCGTGAGCCAATGGCGCTCGTCGTCGGCCAGGCGCTCCCAGGCGCGGGCACGCAGCATGTCCGCCAGGCCTACGACATGGCCGATGGGCGTGCGCAGCTCATGCGCCAGCTGGCGTGAGAAGGCCTCCAGGTCGCGGTTGTGCTGCTCCAGCTCGGCGGTGCGCTCGGCCACCTGGCGGGCCAGTTCGGCATTGCGGCTGAGCAGCATCTTCTCGGTGCGCTTGCGCAGCGTCACGTCGCGGCCCACGCCGTGGAAGCCGAGGAAGCGGCCGTGCGCGTCGTGCCGGGGCTGGCCGCTTACCGACACCCATCGAACGCCGCGGCCGGGCACGCGCACCGCGTACTCGAAGTTGCTGAAGGGCCGCCGCTCCTCGAGCTGCCGGCGGTGGCGCTGCCACTCCTCCTCGCTGGCACCGTCGGCATAGGCATGCCAGCGGGTACGGCCGATGAAGCGCCGCGCGCCCACATCGCCCAGCAGGTCGGTGAGCATGTCGCCCACCACCACGAAGCGGTGCTCGGCGTCTGTCTCCCAGTACCAGTCGGCGGACAGCTCGTTCATCACCGCATAGCGGCGCTCGCTGTCGTGCAGGCGTCGGAAGGCCAGCCGCTGCTCGGTGATGTCGCGGCCCACGCCTTCATGGCCGATGAACTGGCCGTCGTCGTTGCGGCGCGGGCGGCCGGTCAGGCCGATCCACACGGGCGAGCGGCCGGGCCGCCGCACCTCGATCTCCACATCACGGAAGTCGCGCCGCTGGTGCATGCACAGCATCAGTTCCGACCAGCCGGCCTCGGGCGGCTGGAAGAAGGGCACGCTGTCGTAGGTGTGGCCCAGCAGCTGGCGAGGCTCCAGTCCCAGCTTCAGGTGGGAGGACAGGTCGTCGGACACCCAGCAGATGCGGTGCTGTGCATCGGTCTCCCAGTACCAGTCACCGGACAACCGCACCCGCGCATGCCAGCGCCGCTCGCGCTCGCCCAGCAGCAGCTGCACCTCGCCGGCCGCGGCATGCAAAGCACTGGAGCCGCGCAGGCTGTGCGCCCGCAGCGCCAGGATGGCGCCGGGCAGGTCGTCGTGCCGCAACCGCTCCGCAAAGCGCTGCACCGCCGCCACGGCCGAAGCCAGCCGCGCCACCAGCCGGTGCAAGGCCAGCGCGGCGGCCAGCCAGCCCAGCGCCAGGGCGGCCCACAACAGCATGCGCAGGTGCGCGGGCACCGGCGCGGCCAGCGCGGCCCAGGTCAGCCCGGCCATCAAGGCGGCCAGTGCGGTGAAACCCAGCGCGGCCAGCGCGCCGCCCGCCAGGCGCGGCGGCGGCAGCGCCGGCGGCTGGGTGTCCACCAGCACCCGCGGGTCCATCGCGGTGTCGGGCAGCTCCGCCTCGGCCAGCACGGTGGTGGACGGCACGGTGGTGATGTCGATCTCGGCCAGCCCCGGCCGCCGGCCGGCCAGCCGGCCGCGTACCGCGGCGGCGGGATCGGGCGGCGCGTTCATGCGCTTCCCGGGCACGACGGCCGGAGGGCACTCATAGCAGCGCCGTCAGCGGGCCAGGTGCGAGGCCAGCACCGGGAACAGCTTCACCATCCCGTCGGCCAGCAGTTCCACCGCCATCGCGGCCAGGATCAGGCCCATCAGCCGCGTCATCACGTTGATGCCGGTGCGGCCCAGCGCCTTGGCGATGCGCCCAGCGGCCGAGAACACCAGGAAGGTGGCCAGCCCGATCACCACGCCATAGCCCACCAGCACCGCATGCTCGAACACGGTGCGTGTCTTCTCGGCGTAGATCACCATGGTGGAGATCGTGGCCGGCCCGGTGAGCAGCGGCACCGTCAGCGGCACCACGGCGATGCTGGCGCCGGCGTCCGCCTTGGCTTCACCTTCGGCCAGGTCGCTGGGCTTGGTTTCGGGCTGCTGCGCATTCAGCATCTGCAGCGAGCTGATGAGCAGCAGCGTGCCACCGCCCACCTGGAACGAAGCGATGCTGATGCCGAAGAACTCGATGATCTTCAGGCCCGCCACCGCGCTCACCGCGATGACGCAAAAGGCGCTGAAGCTGCTCACGCGGATGGTGTGGCGGCGCTGCTCCCGCGTGAAGTGCTGGGTGAAGGTGATGAAGAACGGCACCGCCCCGATCGGGTTGACGATGGCCAGCAGGGCGATGAGCGGCTTCAGGAGATCCATGAGCGGCCAATCGTATCCGAGTGTTTACACACTTCTTCGCCGCTCTCCGATCACGGAGAGGTACAGCGCGCACACGCCGCGCAGGTACACCAGCCCGGGCAGCGCGATGGCCAGCACGAACACCATGCCGCCGCCCACCAGGGCCGCCACGCCATGCGGCGTCTGCGCCACCGGCGCGCCGGCCGGACCCAGGCTGCGCAAGCCGAAGCCGAACAGGCCCGCCATCAACTGCTGCGGTGGCAGCTCCACGCCCGTCACCAGCACCGCCAGCGCCGACACCGCCCGCCCGCCGCTCACCACCACGAAGGTGGACAGCGCACCGACCGCGGCCGTCATCGCGCCCAGCACCGACACCATCAGCGCCGTGAAAAGTAGCCGTTCACGCGCCTGCTTGACGAGCAGGCGCAATGTGGTTCTCACGTCCAGGCCATCCCAGATTGCCGGACCGGCCAGCGGCCCCACCACGGCGGCCAGCACCAGCACGCACAGTCCCACCGCCACCACGCCCAGCGGCACCATGCCGGCAAACACGAAGGGCCCGACCAGCGGCAGCCGCGCCGCAAACAGGCCGGCCGCCAGCACGCCGAGCACAGCGACCACCGCGAGCAGCGCGGCCAGCATCACCAGCAGCAGGCGGTGGCCGGTGCGCAGCGCCTGCTGCACGGCATCAGCCACCTCGCGCCCGGCGCGCCCGCGCGCCTGGTCCATCAACAGCATGCCGGTGGCATTGCTGCCATAGAAGGCCACCGCGATCGCGGCCACGCCCTGCAGCACCGCCCAGCCCTGCGATTCCGCCTGCATGGACGAACCCGCCATCGCCAGCAACAGCCCGGCGGTGCTGAAAGTGAACAGCAGGGTATAGAGCGCGCGGCCGTGGCGCACCGCCTCGACGCTGGCAAGCAGGCGGGCCAGGGCCGCCAGGGGGTCACCGCGTCCGGGAATGCTCATGGCCGCCCCATGATAAGTCCCGGTTCGGGTGGTCACCCCGCATTGGTGCGTCGCTTAGAAAACAACACTTGACAAGCAAGCGCTTGCGCATTTTTGGAAGTTCTTTGTTAACCTTGCGCCCTCCGGGTATGGATGCGGCGCCTTCGCTTGAATGTTTCACGACGGGTTGAAGCTCCACATGGTGTTCTGTTAGAAGGAAGGTGTTCCCCATGGGAAACAAGCTCTACGTCGGAAACCTCGCATACAGCGTGCGCGACGAATCCCTCCATAGCGCGTTCGTGCAATTCGGTACCGTGACGTCGGCCAAGGTGATGATGGACCGGGAAACCGGCCGCTCCAAGGGCTTTGGTTTCGTCGAAATGGCTTCCGACGCCGAGGCGCAGTCCGCCATCAATGGCATGAACGGCCAGGCCCTCGAAGGCCGTGCCATCGTCGTGAACGAGGCGCGTCCTCGTGAAGAGCGTCCGGGCGGCTTCCGCAGCGGCGGCGGCGGTGGTGGCGGCTACGGCGGCGGTGGTGGCGGTGGTGGCGGTGGTTACGGTGGTGGTGGCGGCGGTGGCCGCAGCCCCTACGGCAGCGGTGGCGGCGGCGGTGGCCGCGGCGGCTACGGCAGCGGCGGTGGTGGCGGCGGCTACGGCGGTGGCGGTGGCGGCGGTGGTCGCGGCGGCTACAGCGGCGGTGGCCGTGGTGGCTACGGCGGCGGCAGCAGCAACGGCGGCTATTGATGCCACGGGCCCTTCGGGGCCCCTGTCACGACAGGCAAGAAGGGCGAGGTGTTCGACACCCCGCCCTTTTTCATGCCCGGCGTCTACTCACCCTGCCTTGGCTTGCGCCCCCGGCCTGCCACAACGCGGTCGAAAAGTGCATTGGGCAAAACTCGCATCAGCTTGGCGACGACGCCCATTTGCCAAGGTATGACGCGGTAACTGACACCGGCTTCAATGGCGCGGTAGGCCTTGTCGGCAAAATCCGCGGGCGACATCAAAAACGGCATGGAATAAGGGTTTCGCCGGGTCAGCGGGGTATCGATGTAACCCGGTGCAACTGTCACTACCTTGACACCAAATGGCCGGCAATCTCCACGCAAGCTTTCGCAATAGCTGACCACCGCGGCCTTGCTGGCGCAGTAAGCCCCATGTCCCGGCAAGCCGCGGATGGCGGCAACGCTGGCAATGCCCACCAGCGTGCCGGCGCGTCGCGCGTACATCGGCTGCAGAAAGGGATGGAAAGTGGCCGCCATGCCGAGGTTGTTGGTCTCGAAGGTGGCCCGCATCACCTCCAGGTCGGCCTCGATGGCGCTGTCCATGCCGATGCTGATGCCGGCATTGGCGATCACCACGTCCGGCAGGCCCTGGCGCGCAATGCAGGCGTGGCCGGCCGCCACGATGGCGGCGGTGTCGCGCACGTCGGCGTTGTAGGTGGCCCAGCGTTCGGGTGCGTATCCCTGCGCCGTGGCCCAGGCGGCGGTGTCCTCGCTGCGCCGTGCCACCAGGGCCAGCCGCCAGCCGGCGGCATGGAAGCGCGCCGCCAGCGCCTGTCCGATGCCGCTGGACGCACCGGTGATGAACACCAGCGGCCCGGCCGCCGCAGTCACCGGGCGGACCTCGCGGCGGGCTGGAAGCGCGCCTTCACCGGGCCCTTGAACACCGCCTGCTGGGTGAGGTGGTTGTAATCCAGGCCACCCGCGCGGATCTCGCTGCCGCCCTGGCGCAGCACCACCGGCAGATGCGAGCGCAATTGCTCGGTGCGCAGGAAGGCATGCAGGAACTCGCCTTCGAAGCGCATCGGCGGTGCATTGCCCGGACCGCCGCTGCGCTCGATCTGGGCGCCGCCGAGCAACTGCACCTCGCTGGCGTCGGCATTGCTGAGCGCACGGCGGGCCGTGGCGTGGGTGCGCGAGCCGTCGGCCGAATAGGACTGGATGCGCACCGTGTCCACTTCCACCGTGTCGCTGTCGGGAAAGTGGCGCAGCTGGTCGCCTTCCAGTTGCAGCAGCAGCCGGCCGTCGTCGGCGAAGCGCTGCAGGGTAAAGCCCTGCATCGTGTAGTCCGGGTCGCTGCGCACCGGCGCGCGGGCGGCGTCGGCCGGGGCGCCAGGCGTGTTGTTCACGAGCCACCAGGTGGCCAAGGCCAGCAGCCCCATCAGCAGCAGCGGCAGGTAGGAGGACAAGGCCTCGCGCAGCCGCCAATGCCAGGGCATGCGCGGCGCCGCATGGGCCGGCGCGGCGGGCGGAGCCAGCAGCGGCAACTCCATCAGGCGCTGTCCAAGGTGGTGAGCTGGCCGTGCAGCAGCCGTGCATAGGCGCCGCTGGCGATCAGCAGCAGGTCGCACAGCTCGCGGGCCGCACCTTCGCCGCCCTGCAAGCCGCTGACATGGTGGGCCACGGCTTTCACCTCGGCATGGGCATTGGCCGGCGCGCAGGCCAGGCCTGCGCGCACCAGCAGGGGCAAGTCAGGCCAGTCGTCGCCGATGACGGCCAGGTCGGCCCAGGCCACGCCCAACGCATCGATGGCCGACTGCACGACGGCCAGCTTGTCCTTCACGCCATAGTGCGCATGCTGCAGGCCCAGGTCGGCCACGCGGCGGCGCACCGCCGGCGAATCACGCCCGGTGCAGATGATCGGCACGATGCCGGCCTGCGCCAGCAGCTTCAGGCCATGGCCGTCCAGGCTGTGGAAGGCCTTGAACTGCTCGCCGGATTCGGCGATGTAGAGCCGCCCGTCGGTGAGCACGCCGTCCACGTCGAACACGGCGGCCTTCATGCCCAGTCCGCTGCCCTGCGCCTTCAACAGAAGCTCCGGTGCAAAGCGCAGCGCCGGTTCCAGGCTTGAGAGATCGAGCCCCATCAGATCACCTTCGCCCGCATCAGGTCGTTGCTGTTGATGGCGCCGACCAGGCGGTCCTGCGCATCCACCACCAGCACGCTGGTGACGCGATGCTGCTCCATCACGCTAGCGGCTTCCACCGCCAGCACGTCGTCGCGCACGCGGCGCGGCGCGGTGTGCATCACCTCGTGCGCGCGGAAGGCACGCAGGTCGTGACCCCGCTCGATCAGCCGGCGCAGGTCGCCGTCGGTGAAGATGCCCTGCAGCACACCGCCTGCATCCACCACCGCGGCAAAGCCCAGGCCCTTGGCGCTCATTTCGTGCAGCATCGCCAGGAAGTCGGCGTCGGGCGCCACGCACGGCAGCTCGTCGCCCGAGCGCATCAGGTCGCGCACATGCATCAGCAGCTTGCGGCCCAGCGCGCCACCGGGATGGGATCGGGCGAAGTCCTGCTCATGGAAGCCGCGGGCATCCAGCAGCGCGACGGCCAGCGCATCGCCCATTGCCATCTGCGCGGTGGTGCTGGTGGTGGGCGCCAGGTTCAGCGGGCAGGCCTCGCGCTCCACCTTGCACAGCAGGGTGTGGTCGGCATGCCGGGCCAGGGTGGAGTTGGCACCACCGGTGATGGCGATCATGGGCACGCCCAGGCGCTTGAGCACCGGCAGGATGACGTTCAGCTCGTCGCTCTCGCCGGAGTTGGAGATGGCCAGCACCACGTCCTGCAGCGTGACCATGCCCAGGTCGCCATGGCTGGCCTCGCCGGGATGCACGAACATCGCCGGCGTGCCGGTCGAGGCCAGCGTGGCGGCGATCTTGCGGCCCACGTGGCCGCTCTTGCCCATGCCCATGACCACCACGCGGCCGCGGCAGGCCAGCATCAGTCGCACGGTGTTGACGAAGGCGGTGGACAGCTCGGCACGCAGCGACAGCAGCGCTTCGGCTGCGATCTCGAAGGTCTGGGCCGCCAGGCTCAGCGCACGGTCGGCATCGAAGGCGGGAACCGCAACAGGCTCGGTGGTCACGTGACAGATCGCTCACTTAGGATCGGGCATTCTAGGTTGGCAGGCATGGCGCTTGCGCTGGGTCCACGCCGCATGGCTACTACGCTCGAACTGGTATTGCTGTACTTGGTGGCCGCTGTGGCCGGCGTGGTGGCATGCCGTTCGATGCGCCTGCCACCGATGCTCGGCTACCTGGTGGTGGGCGTGATCATCGGACCCAATGCGCTGGCCCTGGCCAAGGACGCGGGCGGCGTCACGTACCTGGCCGAGTTCGGCGTGGTGTTCCTCATGTTCGTCATCGGGCTGGAATTCAACCTGCCCAAGTTGCGCAGCATGCGCACGCTGGTCTTCGGTCTCGGGCTGTCGCAGGTGTCGATGACGATGGTTGCGGCCATCGTCGGCAACGCACTGCTCGCGCTGGGCTTCTCGATGGCTGGCCGCAGCTACGGGCTGAGCTGGCAGCACTCGGTGGTGCTGGGCGGCGCGCTGGCGATGAGCAGCACCGCCATCCTCGGCAAGCTGATGGCCGAGCGGCTGGAGCTGGAAACCGAGCACGGCCGCCGGGTGATGGGCGTGCTGCTGTTCCAGGACCTGGCCGTCGTGCCGCTGCTGGTGCTCATTCCCGCGCTCAGCGCGCCGCCCGAGGTGCTGCTCACAGCGCTCGCCTGGGCCACGCTCAAGGCCGCGGCGCTGCTCACCGTGCTGCTGGTGGGCGGCCAGAAGGTGATGCGCTGGTGGCTCACGCTGGTGGCGCGGCGCAAGAGCGCTGAACTGTTCGTGCTCAACCTGCTGCTGGTGACGCTGGGGCTGTCATGGCTCACGGAGCATGCCGGCCTGTCGCTGGCGCTGGGCGCCTTCGTGGCCGGCATGCTGATCGCGGAGACCGAATACAAGCATCAGGTGGAGACCGACATCCGGCCCTTCCACGACGTGCTGCTGGGCCTGTTCTTCATCACCATCGGCATGAAGCTCGACATGTCGATGGTGGTCTCTCAATGGGGCCTGGTGCTCGCGCTGGCGGTGCTGCCGGTGCTGTTCAAGTTCGCGCTGGTCACCGGCCTGGCCCGGGTGTTCGGGGCCACGCCGGGAGTGGCATTGCGCACGGGGCTTTACCTGGCGCAAGCGGGTGAATTCGGCTTCGTGCTGCTGGCGCTGGCCCGCCAGCACGAGCTGCTGCCGCCGCGGCTGGAGAGCCCCATCCTGGCCGGCATGGTGATCTCGATGATCGCCACGCCCTTCATCGTGATGTACAGCAACCGCATCGTCATGCGGCTGTCGTCCACCGACTGGCTGATGCAGGCCGCAGCCCTCACCACCATCGCCAAGAAGTCCATCCGCAGCGAGGAACACGTAATCATCTGCGGCTACGGCCGCAGCGGCCAGAACCTGGCCCGCCTGCTGGAGGCCGAACGCATCCCCTACATGGCGCTGGACCTGGACCCCGATCGCGTGCGCCAGGCCGCCGCCGCCGGCCAGAGCGTGGTGTTCGGCGACGCCGCCAAGCTGCGCAGCCTGATGGCCGCCGGCCTGGCCCGTGCCAGCGCGGTGGTGGTGAGCTACCACGACACCGCCTCGGCCCTGAAGATCCTGCGGCTGGCGCGTGAACACGCGCCCAAGGTGCCGGTGGTGGTGCGCACCATCGACGACACCGACCTGGAGCTGCTGCGCAATGCCGGCGCCACCGAGGTGGTGCCCGAGGCCATCGAGGGCTCCCTGATGCTGGCCTCCCATGCGCTGGCGCTGGTGGGCGTGCCCATGCGCCGCGTGATCCGCCTGACGCAGGACGCGCGCAATGCACGCTACGGCCTGCTACGCGGCTACTTCCATGGCGCCGACGACGACGGCGTGGAGGAGCGCCAGCAGGCCCGGCTACTGACGGTAAGCCTGCCGGCCGCGGCGGCCAGCCTGGGCCAGTCGCTCGGCGCGCTGGCACTGCACGCGGTGGGCGTGAAGGTGGTCTCCGTCCGGCTCGGCTCGGGCCAGGTGGTGGCCGCGGAGGACGGCCTGGTGCTGGGCCCGGGCGACACGCTGGTGCTCTCGGGCCTGCCCGAGCCGCTGTCGCTGGCCGAGGAAAAGCTGCTGAAGGGCTGAGCCGGCGCGGGCGCCGCGCTCAGCTCACCGGCACCGCGCGTTCCAGGTTGGCCCGCATGCGCACCGCCAGCACCGTGGCCGCGGCGCGCACCAGCGCCAGTGCCAGCGCCGGCTGGGCGGCGGCCAGTTCGTCCAGCCGCGCGCCGCGCAGCGCCCACACCACGCAGTTGCTCATCGCTTCCACATTGGCCATGCGCGGCGTGTGTCCGAAGAGCCCCGCCTCGCCGACGATCGAGCCCGACCGCAGGATGGCCACGCGGTGGGTGCCCGGCGTGCTGCGGGTGACGAACACCTGCAGGCTGCCGCGTTCCAGGAAATAGAGCGTGTCGTCGCGTTCGTCCTGCTTGAGCAGCAGATGGCCGGCGCGGATCTCGTGGCGGGTGAGCAGGCCGCCCAGGGCCAGCCAGTCGTCATCGCTGAGCTTGGCGCGAAAGGCGTCGTCCGCATTCAGCGTGGACACGGCTTCCTTCAACGCACTCAAATCCATCTCGCGCCCCTGTTCGAGTTGGCGCGATTATCTGGACGCCATCGCGGCCGTGAAGGCCGCGTGGCAGGTGCGAATTCACTTCCCGATGCAGAAGCGGCTGAAGATTTCGCCCAGCAGATCGTCCGCGCTGAAGGCCCCGGTGATCTCGCCCAGCGCGTTGTGCGCCAGCCGCAGTTCCTCGGCCAGCAGGTCCAGCGCGGGGTCGCTGGAAGCGCCTTGCGCGCGGGCCATCTCCAGGTGCTCCCGCGTGCGCCGCAGCGCATGCACATGCCGCGTGCGGGCGATGAACACCCCTTCCGGCGAGGCATGCCAGCCCGCGCGTTCCAGCAGCGCGCGGCGCAAGCCGTCCAGCCCGGCGCCGGTGGCCGCGGACAAGGCCAGGCTGCCCTCGCCAGGCACCACCGTGGCGTCGGCCGCGTCCGCCTTGTTGAACACATGCAGTACCCGCGACTGCTGGCCGGGCTCGGCCAGCGACAGGCGCTGGGCGATCTCCGCGTCGCCCTGGTCGTAGTCGGCCTGGCCCAGCCGCGTCAGATCGTGCAGGAAGATGACTGCATCGGCCTGCTCGATCTCGCTCCAGCTGCGCGAGATGCCGATGCGCTCCACCTCGTCGGTGGCCTCGCGCAGGCCGGCAGTGTCGATCACGTGCAGCGGCACGCCTTCGATCTGGATGGTCTGCGTGACCTTGTCGCGCGTGGTGCCCGGAATCGGCGTGACGATGGCCAGCTCCGCACCGGCCAGCGCGTTCAGCAGCGAGCTCTTGCCCACGTTGGGCTGGCCAGCCAGCACCACGCGGATGCCTTCACGCAGCAGCGCGCCCTGCTTCGCGCGGTCCAGCACCTCGTCCACCGAGGCGATCAGGCGCTCCAGCTGGCCACGCGCGTCGGCCTTCTCCAGGAAGTCGATCTCTTCCTCGGGGAAGTCCAGCGTGGCTTCCACCAGCATGCGCAGGTGCACGATGCGGTCGCGCAGGGTGCCGATCTCCGTCGAGAACGCACCGCTCAAGGATCGGCTGGCCGAGCGGGCCGCCGCTTCGGTGCTGGCATCGATCAGGTCGCTGACGGCCTCGGCCTGCGCCAGGTCCAGCTTGTCGTTCAGGAAGGCGCGCTGGGTGAACTCGCCGGGCTCCGCCAGCCGCAGGCCGATGCCCTCGCCCACGGCCAGGCAACGGGCCAGCAGCAGCTGCAGCACCACCGGCCCGCCATGGGCCTGGAGCTCCAGCACGTCTTCGCCGGTGTAGGAGTGCGGGGCAGGAAAGTGGATGGCCAGCCCGTGGTCGATGGGCTGGCCGTCGCTGCCGCGCAGCGGCAGGTAGGTGGCATAGCGCGGCTGCAGCGCGCGCCCGCACAGGGCGTCGATCAGCGGCCGCAGGTCGGGGCCGGAGGCCCGGACGATGCCCACCGCCCCGCGCCCAGGCGCGGTGGCGATGGCCACGATGGCATCACGCTGGCGCGCCAGCATCGTGGAACGCGGCGGCTAGACGCCGAGCCGCTTGTTGATGAACCACTGCTGCGCGATGGTCAGCAGGTTGTTGGTGATCCAGTACAGCACCAGGCCGGCCGGGAAGAAGAAGAACATCACGCTGAATACCAGCGGCATGATCCACATCATCTTGGCCTGCATCGGGTCCGGCGGCGTCGGGTTCAGCCACACCTGGAACAGCGAGGTGGCGGTCATCACGATCGGCAGGATGAAGTACGGGTCCTTGGCCGACAGGTCGGTGATCCACAGGATCCACGGCGCATCGCGCATTTCCACGCTGGACAGCAGCACCCAGTACAGCGCGATGAAGAACGGCATCTGCAGGAAGATCGGCAGGCAGCTGCCCAGCGGATTGACCTTCTCCTCGCGGTAGATGCGCATCATCTCCTGCTGCATCTGCTGCGGCTTGTCCTTCAGCCGCTCGCGCATCTCCTGGATCTTCGGGTTGATGGCCTTCATCTTGGCCATCGAACGGTATGCGCTGGCGTTCAGCCAATAGAAGGCGATCTTCAGCAGCACCACCAGCGCCACGATGGCCCAGCCCCAGTTGCCCAGGAAGCCGTGCAGTTGCGTCAGCAGCCAGAACAGCGGCTTGGACAGGATGTGGAACCAACCGTAGTCCTTCACCAGGTCCAGGCCCGGCGCCAGCTCGGCCAGCTTGTTCTCTTCCTGCGGACCGGCAAACAGCGTGGCCTGTTGCGTCTTGGTCTGGCCGGCGGCCACCTCGCCCAGCGGCAGCACCATCGCCACCGAGTACAGGTTGTTGCCCACCTTCTCGGCGCGGAACTCACGCGGCTGCTGGGTGTTCACCAGCCAGGCCGACGCGAAGTAGTGCTGCACCATCGCGATCCAGCCGTTGTCCGCCTGGCGCTCGTACTCGGCGTCGTTCTTCTCGATGTGCTTGAACTCGATCTTGCGGAACTTGCTCTTCTCGGTATATGCCGCGGGGCCCGTGAAGGTGGAATAGAACGCCGACTCTCCCGGGGGCGGGTTGCCGTCGCGCACCAGCTGCAGGTACAGCTCCGGCTTGATCGGCTGCGCCGAGCCGTTGACCACGTCGTGCTGCACACCCACCGTGTACTGCCCGCGCTGGAAGGTATAGGTCTTCACCAACTTCACGCCGTCGATGGCCTGCGACTCGAAGCGCACCTGCACGTCATTGGCACCGTCGGCCAGCGTGCGCGCACCGGGCACGGCGGTCATCGCCGTGAAGTGGTTGGGCAGGCGGGCGCCCGGCACGGCGCTGATCAGGCCGGTCTGCGCCAGGTACACACGCTGGGCGCTGCGGTCGAACAGCACCACGTTGCGGCTGTGGTCGTTCTGGTCGCGCTGGCCCAGCAGTTCCAGGTACACCAGCTCGCCGCCCTGGCTGTCTAGCACGGCCTTCACGCGGTCGGTGGTGACGGTGATCTGCTCGCCGCGCGCAGCGGCGGTGCCAGGATCGTTCGGCACGCTGCCGGCCGGCGCGGCCGCGGCGGACGACGAAGGCGCCGGCACGCCGATGGCGGAAGCAGCCGGCGCGGAGCCGGCGGCCACCGGCTTGGCCGTCTGGGGGCCGAAGATCGACGGCTGGCCGGTGTGCTTGTTCCAAGCGTCCCAAAGCAGGACGAGGGACATCGTGAACACCACCCAGAGCAGGGTACGGCGGATATCGGTCATGGAGCAGTCTTCTTGGGGGAATCGGAGGCGGCGCGGCCGCTCAGGAAGGCGAACAGCCGCGGCGGCTGGTCGGGCACCGGATCACATCCGGCCTCACACCAGGGATGGCAACGCAGGATGCGGCCGGCGGCCAGCGCCCCGCCGGCCAGCGCGCCGTGTTTGTCCAGCGCCTGCAAAGCATAGAGGGAGCACGTGGGCTCATACAGGCAGCGGCCGCCGATCCATGGACTGAGCAGCAGCCGATAGGCGCGCACCGGCAGCATGAGCGCACGGCGCGGCAGCAGCGCGAGCCAGTCGGGCACGGCCGCCTCAGCGCGGGGCCGAAGCGGCCACGCGGATCATTCGGTCGAGTTCGGCGCGCGCGGCGTCCCGCAGCGCGTCAGAGGCGGCACTGCGGAACTGGCGCACATCGAACGGCGCCCGTAGCCGCACCACCCACAAGCCAGGCGGCAGCGCCGAAGCCTGCCGGTCGATGGCGGCACGGATCTGGCGCTTGAGCAAGGTGCGGGTGACGGCGCGCCGGGCGTGCCGCTTGGGCACCACCAGGCCGAGCCAGCGCTGCTGCGGCACCGCCGCAGAGGAGTCATCCACAGGCGGCGGCGCAGGGGCGGCTACTTCTGTTGACAACTCAGCCGGCGCAGCCTTGCCGGCCGCCGGCTGGCGCGCGGGGCGCCGGAAGGGCGAGGCCGCCACGAAGTGAAGCGCGAAGTGCGGACTGCGCGCCTTCTGGGGTGCACCCAGCACCCGCTCGAAGTCGACAGATTGCACGAGGCGTTGCACGCGCTGGGCCGTGGGCATGCTGCGTCAGCTCGCAGCCGGCGAGGCTCAGACCGCCAGGCGCTTGCGGCCCTTGGCGCGGCGCGACTTGATCACGCTGCGGCCGCCGCGGGTCTTCATGCGCACGAGGAAACCGTGGGTGCGGGCGCGGCGGGTCTTGGACGGCTGGTAGGTACGCTTCATGATGACGTGCTTTCGGTGATGGACCCGCAGGGATCAGGCGCTCTGGCGGAGTCTGCGGCGACGGCTGTCGCCTGGTTCGAACCGGGGGTCTGGCCTGATCGCCCGGCGAGCCCGGACCGCGTTCGGCCATTTGGCACCTCGCCTGAAGAAGGCGCGGCGCAACCTCCTCGCGTCCGGGAAACCCGCGATTACAGCAAAAAGCCGTAGCACGGTCAATTCGCGTGCTGTAAAGCCCGCCGCGGGCCGCCGCTTGTCGAATTGTCCACCACTGTGGATAACCCAGCTGCCGCAGGCGCTGCGACGGGTAGAATGCGCCCGCTCTTAGAAGACTTTTCCACAATGAGCGCAGACCTCTGGCAGCGTGGGTGTGAGCGGTTGGCCGCCGAGCTGCCTGAACAACAATTCAACACCTGGATCCGGCCCTTGCCGCCCGCCGACGTGTCCGACGACGGCGATGCCGGCGTGGTCGCGGCCGTGCGTGTACCCAACCGCTTCAAGCTCGACTGGATCCGCTCGCAGTACGCCTCCCGCATCGAAGGCGTGCTGACCGACCTGGCGGGCAAGCCGGTGCGGCTGGAGCTGATGCTGGCCCAGCGCGACCCGATGGCTGCGCCGCGCGGTGCCTTGCCCGCGCATGCAGCTGCCGGCAATGCCGGCGCGGCGCTGGCGGCTACCGGCACTGCTACGAGCAGCGGCTCTTCCGGCAACGGCACGGCCGTGCTGCCACAAGGCCTGCCGCCGCGGCCGCCGGCACCGGCCTCGTCGGTGCACCGCCTCAACACCGCGCTGACCTTCGACACCCTGGTGCCCGGCCGCGCCAACCAGATGGCACGCACCGCCGCGCTGCACGTGGCCGGTGCGCCCGGCCACATGTACAACCCGCTGTTCATCTACGGCGGCGTGGGCCTGGGCAAGACGCACCTGATCCATGCCGTGGGCAACGCGCTGCTGCGCGACCGGCCCGATGCGCGCGTGCTGTACCTGCATGCCGAGCAGTTCATCTCCGACGTGGTGAAGAACTACCAGCGCAAGACCTTCGACGAGCTGAAGGCCAAGTACCACTCGCTGGACCTGCTGCTGATCGACGACGTGCAGTTCTTCGCCGGCAAGGAGCGCACGCAGGAGGAGTTCTTCAACGCCTTCGAGGCCCTGGTGGCCAAGCGCTCGCACATCATCATGACGAGCGACACCTACCCCAAGGGCCTGGTGGACATCGACGAACGCCTGACCAGCCGCTTCGACGCCGGCCTGACGGTGGCCATCGAGCCGCCGGAGCTGGAGATGCGGGTGGCCATCCTCATCAAGAAGGCCGACGCCGAGGCCTCGCCCATGCCCGAGGACGTGGCCTTCTTCATCGCGAAGAACGTGCGCGCCAACGTGCGCGAGCTGGAAGGCGCGCTGCGCAAGGTGCTGGCGTATTCGCGCTTCAGCCACAAGGACATCAACATCGCCCTGGCGCGCGAGGCGCTCAAGGACCTGCTGTCGATCCAGAACCGGCAGGTGTCCGTCGAGAACATCCAGAAGACGGTGGCCGACTTCTACAAGATCAAGATCGCCGACATGTACAGCAAGAAGCGGCCGGCCTCGATCGCGCGGCCGCGGCAGATCGCGATGTACCTGGCCAAGGAGATGACGCAGAAGAGCCTGCCCGAGATCGGCGAGCTGTTCGGCGGACGCGACCACACCACGGTGCTGCATGCGGTGCGCAAGATCGGTGGCGAACGCCAGAAAAACACCGAGCTGAACCAGCAGCTGCACGTGCTCGAACAGACCCTCAAGGGCTGAACAACCTGGTGTCAAGTGACAAGGCTGTGGACAACTTTTGCGCAACTGGGCACCTGTCCACAGGCCCCGGCGTTTTCAAGAAGTTGTTGTATGTCCGGCTCGACAATCCGGGGTGTTCGGCCCACAGGCTTGCCCTTGAGGTAAGCCGTTGAAAGATCAGGCCAAAATCGCGTTCTCCACAGCCCGGCAGCGGCTCTACTAGAACTACCAAGTTAAGAGGAAGACATGATTGTCTTGAAAGCTCCGCAGGAAAAATTGTTGTCTGCCCTGCAGGCCGTCGCCGGAATCGTCGAACGCCGCCACACCTTGCCCATCCTGGCCAACGTGCTGCTGCGCAAGAGCGGCTCGCGCATCGAGTTCACGACCAGCGACCTCGAGATCCAGGTGCGCACCCAGGCCGAACTCGGTGGCGATGCCACCGACTTCGCCACCACGGTGGGCGCCCGCAAGCTGATCGACATCCTTCGCTCGCTGCCGGCGGACCAGGTGGTGTCGCTCACGGCCAACCAGAACAAGCTGACGCTGCAGGGCGGCAAGAGCCGCTTCACGCTGCAGACCCTGCCGGCCGATGACTTCCCGCTGGTCAACGAGGCGGCGGAATTCGGCCCCGCCTTCAGCGTGCCGCAGAAGACGCTCAAGAGCCTGATCAACCAGGTGCACTTCGCGATGGCGGTGCATGACATCCGCTACTACCTCAACGGCATCCTCTTCGTGGCCGAAGGCAAGACGCTGACGCTGGTGGCCACCGACGGGCACCGCCTGGCGCTGGCGCAGGCCACGCTGGAGACGGAGATCCCGAAGCAGGAAGTCATCCTGCCGCGCAAGACGGTGCTGGAACTGCAGCGCCTGCTGAAGGACGAGAAGGCCGACAAGCCCGCCAAGGGCGCCGACAAGTCCGAGGAAGGCGAGGAGGGCAGCACCGCCAGCAGCGACAATGCCCCGATCGAGATGCGTTTTGCCGGCAACCAGGCCAAGTTCAGCTTCTCGGGCATGGAGTTCGTCACCAAGCTCGTGGAAGGCAAGTTCCCCGACTACAACCGCGTGATTCCCAAGAACCACAAGAACGCCGTCGTGCTGGGCCGCGCGCCGCTGCTGGCCAGCCTGCAGCGCGCGGCCATCCTCACCAGCGAGAAGTTCAAGGGCGTGCGCGTCAACATCGAGCCGGGCACGCTGCGCATCGCCTCCAGCAATGCCGAGCAGGAAGAGGCCAAGGAGGAGCTGGAGATCGACTACGGCGGCGACACCATCGAGATCGGCTTCAACGTCACCTACCTGATGGACGCGCTGGCGAACATGGGCCAGGAGATGATCCGCCTGGAACTGCAGGACACCAACTCCAGCGTGCTGATCACCGTGCCCGAGCAGGCCGGCTTCAAGTACGTGGTGATGCCGATGCGCATCTGACCGGACGGCAGTCGTCCGAAGCAAGCGGGCTGCGGCCCGCTTCAGCGTTTCTTATGAGGCCTTGGCGATGAAGCCGCGGCCTGCGAAGTGAGCCCCATGACCGACCCGAACACCCCCCACCACCCCCACGCCCGACGCCTACGGCGAAGGCAGCATCCAGATCCTGGAAGGGCTGGAAGCCGTGCGCAAGCGGCCGGGCATGTACATCGGCGACACCAGCGACGGCACCGGACTGCACCACCTGGTGTTCGAGGTGGTCGACAACTCCATCGACGAGGCGCTGGCCGGGCACTGCGACGACATCATCGTCACGATCCACTCCGACAACTCGATCAGCGTCATCGACAACGGCCGCGGCATTCCCACCGGCGTGAAGATGGACGACAAGCACGAGCCCAAGCGCAGCGCGGCCGAGATCGCCCTGACCGAACTGCATGCCGGCGGCAAGTTCAACCAGAACAGCTACAAGGTGTCCGGCGGCCTGCACGGCGTGGGCGTGAGCTGCGTGAACGCGCTGAGCAAGCTGCTGCGCCTGACGATCCGCCGCGAGGGCCATGTGCACTACATGGAGTTCCGCAAGGGCGTGCCGCAGGACCGGCTGGTGGAAGAGCGCAACGGCTTCGCGATCAGTCCGATGCGCGTGATCGGCGACACCGACAAGCGCGGCACCGAGGTCCATTTCCTGCCCGACGAAGAGATCTTCAACAACATCGACTTCCACTACGACGTGCTGGCCAAGCGCCTGCGCGAGCTGAGCTTCCTCAACAACGGGGTGAAGATCAAGCTGGTGGATGAGCGCAACGCGAAGGAAGACAACTTCGCCTTCGCGGGTGGCGTGAAGGGCTTCGTCGAGTTCATCAACCAGGGCAAGAAGGTGCTGCACCCCAACGTGTTCCACGCGATGGGCGAGAAGCAGAGCGACCAGAACACCACCATCGGCGTGGAAGTGGCGATGCAGTGGAACGACAGCTACAGCGAGAGCGTGCTGTGCTTCACCAACAACATTCCGCAGCGCGACGGCGGCACCCACCTCACCGGCCTGCGCGCCGCGATGACGCGGGTGCTGAACAAGTACATCGAGGACAACGAGCTGGCCAAGAAGGCCAAGGTCGAGATCGCCGGCGACGACATGCGCGAAGGCCTGGCCTGCGTGGTGAGCGTGAAGGTGCCCGAGCCCAAGTTCAGCAGCCAGACCAAGGACAAGCTGGTCAGCAGCGAGGTGCGCGCGCCGGTGGAGGACATCGTCGGCCGCCTGCTGACCGATTGGCTGCTGGAGAACCCGACCGACGCCAAGATCATCTGCGGCAAGATCGTCGAGGCCGCGCGTGCCCGTGATGCGGCACGCAAGGCCCGCGAGATGACGCGCCGCAAGGGCGTGCTGGACGGCCTGGGCCTGCCGGGCAAGCTGGCCGACTGCCAGGAGAAGGACCCGGCGCTGTGCGAGATCTACATCGTCGAGGGCGACTCGGCGGGTGGTTCGGCCAAGCAGGGCCGCGACCGCAAGTTCCAGGCGATCCTGCCGCTGCGCGGCAAGATCCTGAACGTGGAGAAGGCGCGCTACGAGAAGCTGCTGTCGAGCGAGCAGATCTTGACGCTGATCACCGCGCTGGGCACCGGCATCGGGCCGGAAGACTTCAACGCCGACAAGCTGCGCTACCACCGCATCATCGTGATGACCGACGCCGACGTGGACGGCGCCCACATCCGCACGCTGCTGCTGACGTTCTTCTACCGCCAGATGCCCGAGCTGGTGGAGCGCGGCTACATCTACATCGCGCAGCCGCCGCTGTACAAGGTCAAGCACGGCAAGCAGGAGCAGTACCTGAAGGACGGCCTCGAGCTGGACAACTACCTGCTGAAGGTGGCGCTGGAAGGTGCGCGCATCGAGACCCAGAACGGCAGCGCGCCGATCGAAGGCGATGCGCTGGCCGACTATGCCAGCCGCGCGGTGCTGGCCGACAACGTGATCGGCCGCCTGTCCAACTGGATGGACACCGACGCGCTGCGAGCGATCGCCGACGGCCTGGCACTGAACCTGGACGATGCCGCCGAAGCCGAGAAGAGCGCCGCCGCGCTGCAGGGCGCGTTGCGTGATGCCGAGGTGGCCGCGGAATATGAAGAGCGCACCGACAAGCACCACCTGCGCATCAGCCGCCGGCACCACGGCAACATCAAGAGCAGCGTGATCACCGCCGACTTCGTACACGGCTCCGACTACGAAGCGCTGGCCAAGGCCGGCGAGGTCTTCAAGAACCTGCTGGGCACCGAGGCCACCGTCAAGCGTGGCGAGGGAGAGCGCCAGAAGGAACTGAAGGTCGCCGACTTTCGCGCCGCGATGCGCTGGCTGATGCAGCAGGCCGAAGGCGCGGTGGGCCGCCAACGCTACAAGGGCCTGGGCGAGATGAATCCCGAGCAGCTCTGGGAAACCACGATGGACCCCACCGTGCGCCGACTGTTGCGCGTGCAGATTGACGACGCCATCGAGGCCGACCGCGTCTTCACGATGCTGATGGGCGACGAGGTGGAACCGCGGCGGGAGTTCATCGAGAGCAATGCGTTGCGGGCGGCGAATATTGACGTCTGAGTTTGGTCGGTTGAGCCGGGCCTCAGTGCGCTGTCCCTGGGCTGTTGTCCAGCGGCAGGGCGGCCGTGTGGGAATGACACCGAGCCGTGCACTGCGTCCCCGAGGCGGCAAGGCGCGGGAATCTGCGGTACGCAACGGTTAGGCAGCGCATCGCGCAATAGACGATCCCGAATGGCAACGTATTCCGTCAAGGAAATCTTCTACACCCTCCAAGGCGAAGGCCTGCGCGCCGGCCGGCCAGCGGTGTTCTGCCGCTTTGCCGGCTGCAACCTGTGGACAGGCCGCGAGCAGGACCGTGCGTCCGCCGTGTGCCGCTTCTGCGATACCGACTTCGTGGGCACCGACGGCACGCTGGGCGGCAAGTTCCCGCAGGCGGCCGAGCTGGCGGCGCTCATCGCCGCGCAATGGCCGGCCGGGCAGGGCCACCGCTACGTGGTGCTCACCGGCGGCGAGCCGCTGTTGCAGCTGGACTCGGCGCTGATCGACGCGCTGCACGCGCAGCAGTTCGAGATCGCCGTGGAGACCAACGGCACGCTGCCGGCGCCCGCAGGCATCGACTGGATCTGCGTCAGCCCCAAGGCGGGGGCGGCGTGGGTGCAGCGCAGTGGACATGAGCTCAAGCTGGTGTTTCCGCAGCCCACGCTGATGCCCGCGGACGTCGAGGCACCCGGCTTCCAGCACCTGCTGCTGCAGCCGATGGACGGCCCGGACCGCCAGGCCAACACCCGTGCGGCCATCGCGCATTGCCAGTCTGATCCGCGCTGGCGGCTTTCGCTGCAGACCCACAAGATCCTGGACATCCGCTGATGACGAGCGCCGACGTGCGCTGCGAGCTCTCGCAGCGCTTCTTCTTCGAAGCCGCGCACACCCTGGGCCGCACGCTGGAAACCGAGGGCAGCCGGCGCATCCACGGCCACACCTACCAGGCCGAGGTGACGGTGGCCGGCGTGCCCGACGCTGCCACCGGCATGGTGATGGACCTGGCGCTGCTGCGCGCCGAGATCGCCCGCGTGCGCGCGCTGCTGGACCATCACTTCCTGGACGAGGTGCCCGACCTGGGCCCCGCCACGCTGGAAAATCTGTGCGCCTACCTGCGCCGCCAGCTGCTGCCCACGGTGCCCGGCCTGTGCGCGGTGATGATCGAGCGCCAGGCGAGCGGGGACCGCTGCCGTCCTGCGCTGGTAATCCGCGCCGCGGGAACGTGCGTTGCCACGGTGAAGGACCACCGCCTCGCACAGCAACGCCCGCCAGGAGACCCCGATGAACGCCCGCCCGGCTTCCGCCGCCGCCCGTCGCCAGCACCGCATGCCGTTCCGGCGCCTGGTACGGCTGCTGCCCGCCGTGCTGCCGGCCCTGCTGGCCGCCTGCGCCACCGGCTACAGCCCGGGGAGCCTGAAGCCCGGCGACTCCATCGACACGGCAGTGCGCCAGATGGGCCAGCCCACCGGGGAATACCCGCGTGCCGACGGCAGCCGGCGGCTGGAATTCGCCCGTGGCCCGTATGGCAAGCACACCTACATGCTGGACTTCGATGCGCAGGGCCGGCTGCTGCAGAGCAGCCAGGTGCTCACCGAAACCACGTTCGCCAGCGTGCAGGCGGGCATGACGGCCGACCAGGTGCGCCAGACGCTGGGCCGCCCGGCGCGGGTGTGGGGCGTGCGCTATCACAACCAGACGGTGTGGAGCTACCGCTACGACACGCCGTTCTGCCAGCTGTTCCACGTCGGCATCACGCCCTCCGGCGTGGTGGAGGACACCAGTTTCGGTCCTGATCCGGCCTGCGACGTGGACGACCGGCGCTTTCCGTTGATGCGCTGACGGCAGCCGTCAACCCGCGCCTGGGCCGGCCGGCGCGGCGTGGCCCAGCAGTGCACTGACGGCCCGGGCCTCCTCCCGCACCGCCCGCGCTGCCACGCCGTCCGCCGACGCATCGAAGGCGCCGGTAGGCCCCAGCACCGTCAAAGCCGCGCACACCCGGCCGCCATGGTCGAACACCGGGGCACTGACGGCGCTGATGCCACGCAGGTTGGTGTCCTTCACCGTGGCGCAGCCGGCGGCCAGCACCGCGTCCGCCAGTCGGCCGATGGCATCGCCCTGGCCCAGCGGCCCGCGCAGCTCGGCGGGCGCTTCGGCCAGTTCCTGCTCGGCCATGGTGCGCAGGCGCGCCTCGTCGCGTTGCCAGGCCAGGAACACTCGCCCGGTGGCCGACCACAGCAGCGGCAGTACCGAACCCACCCGCGCATTGACGGAGATGGGCAGCCATGGCTCCTCGAAGCGCACGATGGTCGGCCCCTTGTTGCCCATCACCGCCACGAAGCAGGTGAGGGACAGCGCCTCCCGCAGCCGCGCGAGCGACGGCTCGGCGGCGCGGATCGGCTCGGCCTGCCGCATGGCGGCCAACCCCAGCGCGATGGCTTCCGCGCCCAGCACGTACTGCTGGGAGCCGGCCGCCTGGGTGACGAACCCTTCCTCGACCAGGCTGGCCAGGTAGCGGTGCACCTTGGCCGGACTTTCGCCCACATGCGCGGCCAGCACGCTGAGGCTGGCGCGCCCCCCAGCCGGCCCAGGCCCTTGAGCACCGACAGGCCGGTCTCGGCCGCCTGCACCCGCTGGCGGCGCTCACGCGAGCGGGGGACTTCGGCGGCGGACAGGGTGGCGGCAACAGGGGGCAGGGCGGTCATGCGGCAAGGGTATGCCCGCTGCAGTCATTACGCAATGCGTATCAAACTTACGCTATGCATGACGACGGCCGCCGCGCCGGGGAGATTCGCTTGAACCATCTGCTGTTGGGCGGCCGCACGCGCCGCACCGTGATCACCGTCGGTCTGGCCGCCCTGGTGGCGGCGCCGGGCGCCTGGGCGCAGGCGGCTGCCTATCCCGCCAAGCCGCTGCGCTGGCTGGTGCCCTACGCCGCCGGCGGCGGGTCCGACTTCCTGGCCCGCACGGTGGCGCAATCGCTGTCGGCCAGGACGGGCCAGCAGGTGATCGTGGAAAACAAGCCGGGCGGCAACACCGCCATCGCCGCCGCGGAAACCGCCCGCGGCACGGCGGACGGCTACACGCTGCTGTCGGCCGACAACGGCACGCTGGTGTTCAACCCGGCGCTGTACAAGAGCCTGACCTACAACGTGAAGGACCTGGCGCCAGTCACGCTGATGGGCCGCTTCCCGATGATCCTGGTCACCGGCCCGGCCTCGACCGCGGCCAATGCCAAGGACTTCATCGCGCAGGCCAAGGCCAAGCCCGGTGGCATCAACTACGCCTCGGCCGGCGCCGGCAGCCCTCACCACCTGGCGATGGAGCTGTTGAAGAGCGAGGCCGGCCTGTTCATGGTGCACGTGCCCTACCGTGGCGCCGCGCCTGCGCTGGCCGAGGTGGCCGGCGGCCAGGTGCCCGCGATGATGGTGGACCTGGCGGCCGGCTCGGCCTTCATCAAGAGCGGCAAGGTGAAGGCACTGGCCGTGGCCAATGCCACGCGGCTGCCCCAGCTGCCCGAGGTGCCCACGTTCGCCGAGCTGGGCATGAAGAACGTGGAAGCCGCGGCCCTGGTGGGCGTGGTGGTGGCGGCCGGCACGCCGCCCGACACCATCGCCGCGCTCAACCGACATCTGGTGGCGGCCATCAACGATCCGGCGGTGAACAAGCGCATGGTGGAGTTCGGCGTGGAGCCGGTGGGCAGCAGCGCCACGCAGTACGCCGACCTGCTGGCCAGCGAGACCACGCGCTGGCACAAGCTGATCCGCGACCTGAAGATCACCCTCGACTGACCGCTGGAAGGAGCCGCCCGATGTCCACCCCCGGTGCCTGCCCTGTGGCCGACGACCTGGCCCCCAACGGCTGCCCGGTGAGCGCCGGCGCGGCCGCCTTCGACCCCTTCGGCGACGGCTACCAGCAGGACCCGCCCGAGTACCTGCGCTGGGCGCGCGAGCAGGAGCCGATCTTCTACAGCCCGCAGCTGGGCTACTGGGTGGTGACGCGGTACGACGCCATCAAGGCGATCTTTCGCGACAACATCACCTTCAGCCCGTCGATCGCGCTGGAGAAGATCACGCCCACCGGCCCCGAGGCCAATGCGGTGCTGGCCAGCTACGGCTATGCGATGAACCGCACGCTGGTCAACGAGGACGAGCCGGCCCACATGCCGCGCCGCCGCGTGCTGATGGAACCCTTCACGCCCGAGGCGCTGAAGCACCATGAGCCGATGGTGCGGCAGCTGACGCGGGAGTACGTCAGCCGCTTCATCGACCACGGCCGCGCCGACCTGGTCGACGAGATGCTGTGGGAGGTGCCGCTCACCGTGGCGCTGCACTTCCTGGGCGTGCCCGAGGAAGACATGGACACGCTGCGCCAGTACTCCATCGCGCACACGGTCAATACCTGGGGCCGGCCGAAGCCGCAGGAGCAGGTGGCCGTCGCCCATGCGGTGGGCAACTTCTGGCAGTTCGCGGGGAAGGTGCTCGACAAGATGCGCCAGGACCCCGATGCGCCCGGCTGGATGCAGTACGGCCTGCGCCAGCAGAAACTGCACCCCGAGGTGGTGACCGACTCCTACCTGCACTCGATGATGATGGCCGGCATCGTCGCCGCCCACGAGACCACGGCCAACGCCACCGCCAATGCGATGAAGCTGCTGCTGCAGCACCCCGACGCCTGGCGCGAGCTGTGCGAAGACCCATCGCTCATCCCGAATGCGGTGGAAGAGTGCCTGCGCCACAACGGCTCGGTGGCGGCATGGCGCAGGCTGGTCACGCAGGAGGCGGTGGTGGAAGGGGTGACGCTGCCGGCCGGCGCCAAGCTGCTGATCGTCACCTCGTCGGCGAACCACGATCCACGGCACTTCGGCGATGCCGACCTGTTCGACATCCGGCGCGACAACGCCAGCGACCACCTCACCTTCGGCTACGGTGCCCACCAGTGCATGGGCAAGAACCTGGCGCGGATGGAGATGCAGGTGTTCCTGGAGGAATTCACCCGCCGGCTGCCGCACATGCGGCTGGCCGAGCAGCAGTTCAGCTACGTACCCAACACCTCCTTCCGCGGCCCGGAGCACCTGTGGGTGGAATGGGACCCGGCGCTCAACCCCGAGCGGCGCGATCCGCAGGTGCTGGCCGCGCAGGCGCCGGTGCGCATCGGCGAGCCCTCGGCCCATGCCATCACGCGGCCGCTGGTGGTGCAGGCGGTCACGCCGGTGGCGCAGGGCGTCGTGCAGCTGACGCTGGCCGCGGCCGATGGCAAGCCGCTGCCGCGCTGGTCGGCCGGCGCGCACATCGACGTGAGCTGCGGCGACACCGGCCTGTCGCGCCAGTATTCGCTGTGCGGCGACCCGGCCGATGCCGGGCGATGGCAGATCGCGGTCTTGCGCGAGCCGGCCAGCCGCGGCGGCTCGGCCTGGGTGCACGGCCAGGTCAAGCCGGGCGACAGGCTGCAGGTGCGCGGCCCGCGCAGCCACTTCCGGCTGGATGAAAGCGCGCGGCGGGTGGTGTTCGTGGCCGGCGGCATCGGCATCACGCCGATCAGCGCGATGGCGCGGCGCGCGCAGGCCCTGGGCATCGACTACCAGCTGCACTACTGCGGCCGCAGCCGCGCCGGCATGGCCTACGTGGCCGAGCTGCAGGCGCTGCACGGCCCGCGGCTGCAGCTGTACATCGGCGACGAGGGCCGCCGACTGGACGTGCAGGCCCTGCTGGCCACGCCGGAACCTGACGTGCAGGTGTATGCCTGCGGGCCGCAGCGGCTGCTGGATGCGCTGGAAGCCGCCTCTTCCGCCTGGCCGGACGACACGCTGCGGGTGGAGCACTTCAGCTCCACGCTGGGTGTGCTCGATCCCGCCAAGGAACACGGCTTCGAGGTGGCGCTGAAGGACTCCGGCCTGGTGATCCCGGTGCGGCCCGACCAGACCCTGCTGCAGGCCCTGCGCGCGGCCAACGTGGACGTGCAGAGCGACTGCGAGGAAGGCCTGTGCGGCTCCTGCGAGGTGCGGGTGCTGGAAGGCGCGGTGGACCACCGCGACGTGGTGCTCACCCGCGCCGAGCGCGAAGCCAATACCCGCATGATGACCTGCTGCTCCCGCGCCTGCGGCGAGCGGCTGACGCTGGCCTTGTAGCCCTTATTGCGGCGCGGCCAGCCAGTGCACGCTGAAGTGGTTCTTCGGATCGGTCCACACCGGCCCGGGCGCGAAGCCGGCCTGCCGGGCCAGGCGGCGGAAGCCTTCCACGGTGAACTTCTGCGAGTTTTCGGTATGCAGCGTCTGGCCTTCCTGCACGGTGAAGGCTTCCCCGCCCAGCTGCACCGTCTGCGTGCGGCGGCTCAGCAGGTGCATCTCGATGCGCTGCAGCCGGGGCTCGAAGAAGGCGTAGTGCGCGAACTGCGTGGTGTCGAAGTTGGTGCCCAGCTCGCGGTTGGCGCGCACCAGCAGGTTCAGGTTGAAGGCGGCGGTGACGCCGGCCGCGTCGTTGTAGGCGGCATGCAGCAGGGCCGGGTCCTTCACCAGGTCGGCACCGATCAGCAGGCCGCCGCCGCGCAGCAGCTCGGCCGCCTGCCGCAGGAAGGTCACCGCCTCGTCGGGCGAGAAGTTGCCGATCGACGAGCCGGGAAAGAAGCCCACGCGGCGGGCGCGGCTGCCGTCGGGCAGGGCGGGCAGCTGGATGGGCCGGGTGAAGTCGGCGGCCAGCGGGTGCACGTCCAGCCCCGGGTGGTCGCGGCGCAGCGCGGCGGCCGCACCCTGCAGGTGGTCCGCCGAGATGTCGATGGGCACGAAGCGCCGCGGCTGCTGCAGCGCCGACAGCAGCAGCCGCACCTTGGTGGCGGAGCCGGCGCCGAACTCGATCAGGTCCGCCTCGGGGCCGATCAGCGAGGCCATCTCCTGTGCATGCCGGTCCAGCAGCGCCAGCTCGGTGCGGGTGGGGTAGTACTCGGGCAGCTCGCAGATGCGGTCGAACAGCGCGGAGCCCGCGGCGTCGTAGAAGAACTTGGGCGATATGCGGTGCGGCGTCTCGGCCAGCGCCAGCCGCATCGCGCGGCCGAACTCGGTGGCGGGCGCGGCGGCATCGGGGCGGGGCGCGGTGGCCGCTGCGCGGCAGAAGTTCGGAATAGGCCATCGTTGCGGTCTCCTTCAGCGGATGTCGCGGGCCAGGCGCAACCCGCTGAATTGCCAGCGCGCGGCCGGCGGAAAGAAGTTGCGGTAGCTCAGCCGGGCATGGCCGGGCGGCGTGGCGCAGCTGGCGCCGCGCAGCACCACCTGGCCCACCATGAACTTGCCGTTGTATTCAGCGGCGGCACCGGGCAGCGGCCGGAAGCCGGGGTAGGGGTCGTAGGCCGAGCGCGTCCATTCCCACACCTCGTGCAGGCCGTGCGGGCGGTCGGTGCCGTCGGCCGCGGCCGCGGCACGGGGGTGCGGATGCAGCGTGGCTTCCGCGCGCTGCAGCATCACGCCGCTGCGGCGCATGGCGGTTTCCCATTCGAACTCGGTCGGCAGGCGGGCGCCGGCCCAGGCGGCATAGGCCGCGGCCTCGTACAGGCTGAGGTGGCACACCGGCTCGTCCAGCTGCAGCGGCTGGGTGCCGAACAGCGTGAACAGCTTTGGCACGGCCTCGTCCAGTGCACTCCAGCCCCAGGGTGCCTGCCAGCTCCCGGCCTGCACCGTGGCCCAGCCTTCGGAGAGCCACCACTGCGGATCGCGGTAGCCGCCATCGCGCACGAAGGCAAGGAACTCGCCGCAGCTGACCGGCCGGCTGGCCAGCTCGAAAGGGTGCAGCAGCACCTCGTGGCGCGGCGTCTCGTTGTCGAAGGAAAAGCCTTCGCGGGCATCGTGGCCCACGCTGGCGATGCCACCTTCGAACGGCAGCCACCGCAGCGGCGCGGCCGCCGCGGGCGCGGTGGCGGCGGTGGGTGCGGGCAGGTAGGCGGGCTGCATCGGGTTCTGCGACAGCAGGTGCTTGACGTCGGTCAGCAGCAACTCCTGGTGCTGCTGCTCATGGTGCAGGCCCAGCTCCACGGCCTGCCGCAGCGCCGCGTCGGCCTGTGGCAGGAAGGCCAGCACCGCTTCGTCCACCGCGGCGCGGTAGCGCAGCACCTCGGCCTGCGCCGGCCGCGTGAGCAGCCCGCGTTGTGGCCGCGGATGGCGCGGGCCCAGCGATTCGTAGTACGAGTTGAAGAGAAAGCCGAAGCGCTCGTCGAAGGGCCGGTAGCCGGGCTGGCCGGCCTGCAGCACCAGCGTCTCGAAGAACCAGGTGGTGTGCGCCAGATGCCACTTCACCGGGCTGGCATCGGGCATGGACTGCACGCACTGGTCTTCGGGCGAGAGGGGTTCGGCCAGGGCCAGCGAATGGCGCCGGACCTCGGCAAAGCGGCGGGCGAGATCGCCGGCCGCCGGGATGGCGGCTTGCTGTTCGTTCTCGGCTGGCAAAAGCGTCTCCCCGGGCGTGGCGTGTGAACTGGAGCGGCACTGCGGCAACGTGCGTGCCCGTGTCATGCCGCCTTGGGTGGGTCGAACTTGCCGGCATCGTCACACGTGCGCAGCCGGGCGGCCAGGGCGTCGATGAAGACCCGGGTCTTCGCAGGCATCAGGCGTCGGCCCGGGAACACCGCCCAGGCGCTGGTGCGCGGAAGCTGCCAGTCGGGCAGCACCCGCACCAGCGCGCCGCGGCGCAGCGCGTCCTCGGCCATGAAATCGCCCACTGCGACGATGCCGGCGCCTTCGCACGCCAGTCGCATCAGCAGGTCGGGCAGGTTGGCCACGGTGCGGCGCGGCGGCACGCCCGTCCAGTGCTGCTCGATGCCGTCGGGCGCGGTGCGGCGCAGCTCCCAGGGCAGCGGCTCGCCGGAGCGGGTCAGCAGCATCAGCGCATCCAGCGACTGCAGCACCTCGGGCGTCTGCGGCTCGCCGTGCGCATGCAGGTAGGCCGGCGCGGCGTACAGGCCGGTGCTGAAGTCGGCCAGCTGCCGCGCGGCCAGCTGGCTGTCGTCGGGCGCCAGGCCCATGCGGATGGCCAGGTCGAAGCTCTCGCCGATCAGGTCCACCCGCCGGGGCGACAGGTCCAGCTGCAGCGTGATCTCCCGGTGGCGCTGGATGAACTGGCCCAGCATGTCCGCGATGACGACGTTGGCGAAGTCCGCCGGCATCGACACCCGCAGCGTGCCGCTGGGCATGGCCTGGCGGTGCAGCGCTAGCGCCAGCGTGCCGTCCACCTCCTCGGCGATGGCGCGGGCATGGTCCAGCACGCCCTGGCCGAACTCGGTGATCACCAGCTTGCGCGTCGTGCGCTGCAGCAGCCGCTCGCCCAGCCGGCGTTCCAGCGCGGCGATGCGCCGGGAAACGGTGGACTTGGGCAGCCGCAGGCGATCGGCCGCGCGGCTGAAGCTGCCGCCTTCCATCACCCGCGCAAACAGCAGCAGGTCGTCGGCATGCAGGCTGGGCGACAGGATGTCGGCGGGGATCATTGTTGCGCTCATGGAACGATCTTATCCAGAAGACTGTCTAGTGGTGCTGCGCTTGCGCCAATACATTGACTGCACGGACACACCGACTTCCCCTCTCTCCCAAGGAGCCCCGATCATGAACATCCTGCAAGTCAATTCCAGCGCCCGCCAGAACGGCCACTCCACCAAGCTGGCCCATGAGCTGGCCCAGGCCCTGGTGGCGGCCCAGCCCGGCGCGCAGCTGAAGGTGCGCGACCTGACCACCCAGCCGCATCCCGCGCTGGACGAAGCCACGCTGGGCGCCCTGTTCACCCCGGTGGACCAGCGCACCCCCGAGCAGGCCGCCCGTGTGGCGCTGGACGATGCGCTGATCGCCGAAGTGCAGGCCGCCGACGTGGTGGTGCTGGGCGTGCCGATGTACAACTTCGGCGTCTCGTCGCAGCTGAAGAACTGGATCGACGCCATCGCCCGTGCCAAGGTCACCTTCCAGTACACCGCCAACGGCCCCGAGGGCCTGCTGAAGAACAAGAAGGTCATCGCGGTGCTGACGCGCGGCGGCCTGTACCGCGACCAGCCGCACGACACCCAGGTGCCGTACCTGCGCAACGTGCTGGGCTTCCTGGGCATGACGGACGTGCAGTTCGTCTACGCCGAAGGCATCGCGATGGGCCCCGAGGCCGAAGCCGCCGCCCTGGCCAGCGCCCGCGAGCAGATCGCCGAACTGACCGCCTGACATCCACCACACCCGCCGACCGAAGGAGCCATGAAGTGACCACCGAAACCCTCGTTCTGCAAGACACCGCCGCCGTGGCGCGTCCGCGCACGGTGGAAAGGCTGGTCGCCGGCATGGCCACCAGCGACGGCGCGGGCGTCAAGCTCACCCGCGTGCTCACGCAGCCGCTGCAGCGCCGGCTCGACCCGTACCTGATGCTCGATGCCTTCGGCACCGACAATCCCGACGACTACATCGCCGGCTTTCCGGACCATCCGCACCGCGGCTTCGAGACCGTCACCTACATGATCGCGGGCCGCATGCGCCACCGCGACAGCGCCGGCAACGAAGGCCTGCTGGGCGATGGCGGCGTGCAATGGATGACCGCCGGCCGCGGCGTGGTGCACAGCGAGCTGCCCGAGCAGCAGGACGGCCGCATGGAAGGCTTCCAGCTGTGGCTGAACCTGCCGGCGAAGGACAAGATGCGCGAGCCCTGGTACCGCGACATCCCCAGCGCCGAGATCCCGGAGTTCACCGCCGAGGGCGTGCGCGCCCGTGTCATCGCCGGCGAGAGCCATGGCGTGCAGGGCGCGGTGCAGCGCGAGGGCAGCCTGCCGCTGTACCTCGACCTGCACCTGGCGCCGGGCGCCCGCTTCGAGCAGCCGCTGCCGGCCGAGCACAACGCCTTCCTGTACGTGTACCGCGGCGGCCTGCAGGTGGGCGAATGCAGCGTGCCGCTGCAGCGCATGGCCATCCTGGCCAACACGCCGGGCAGCGACGGCATCGTGCTGCAGGCCGGCGCCGAGCCCACCCGGGCGCTGCTGATCGCCGGCCGGCCGCTGAACGAGCCCATCGCGCAGTACGGCCCGTTCGTGATGAACAGCAATGACGAGATCTTCCAGGCGGTGGAGGACTTCCGCGCGGGCCGCTTTGCCTGATGTCGCGCCGCCCGCACCCCCGCAGGTGCGGGTGGCAGGCCGGCTGCGTGCACCCGCTTGAGGCGTTGTCCGACAAGGCGTAACAGCAGGCCCGGCGACCATCGCCGCATGGCCCCTCTCTACCGACGTTTGCTGTCCGCCGCCACCTTGAGCGGCGTGTGTTTCCTGCAGGCCTGCGCCGCGCTGCCGCCGATGCCGCCGCGCACCGAGAGCCGGGCGCTGCCCAGCAGCACGCCCAGCGCCCTGGCGCGCCAGGTGGCGGCCGAGCGCGGCGACGAACGTCCCGCGCTGTCCGGCATCCGGCTGCTGGTGGGTGGCGAGGAAGCGCTCGCCGCCCTGCTCATGCTGGTGGACTCGGCCCAGCACACGCTGGACCTGCAGTACTACGCGGTGCTGAACGAGGCCAGCTCGCGCCTGCTGCTGCAGCGCGTGCAGGCCGCGGCCGACCGGGGCGTGCGGGTGCGGCTGCTGATCGACGACTTCAACACCAGCGGCACCGACGATGCGCTGCTGCGGCTGACGCGGCATGCGCGCATCGAGGTGCGGCTGTACAACCCGCTGCCGGCCGGGCGCTTCTCGCTGCCCACGCGGGTGATGGCCTCGCTGCACGACATGGCGCGCATCAACAGCCGCATGCACAACAAGCAGCTGGTGGCCGACAACGCGCTGGCCGTCACCGGCGGCCGCAACCTGGGCGACGCCTACTTCCTGCAGGGCGCCAAGGCGAACTTCGTGGACCTGGACCTGCTGGTGGCCGGCCCGGTGGTGCAGCAGCTCTCGGCCACCTTCGACCGCTACTGGGCCAGCGAACTGGCCTATCCGGCCGATGCCATCATCGCGCCCGATGCCGCGGGCGACGCCCCGCGGCAGCCGCCGGCCAGGCCCACCGAGGCGGCGCTACCGGCGCCACCGGCAGACGACAGCGCCAGCGCACCCGCGCTGCCGCCAGTGGGCGCCGCGCCGCTGGACGCACCTTCGGGCTTGCAGCCGGAAACGCTGGAGCGTCTGCGCAGCCAGGTGGAGGCGATGCGCAAGGGGCCGCTCAAGCTGCAATGGATGCCCGCGCGGCTGTGGGCCGACCGGCCCTCCAAGAGCCAGACGCAGGGCTCGCCGTCGCCCGACGAGATCATGTTCGACGACTTCGCCGGCCTGATGCGCTCGGCCCGGCAGCAGGTGTTCCTGGTGACGCCGTACTTCGTGCCCGGGGAGGCCGGCATGAAGCTCATCACCGAGCTGCGCCAGCGCGGCGTGCGGGTGCGCATCCTCACCGCATCGCTGGCGGGCACCGATGCCCCGGCGGTGCACCTGGGCTACAGCCGCTACCGCGAGGCGCTGCTGGCCCAGGGCGTGGAGCTGTACGAGCTGCGCGCGGAGCCCGGCGGCCCGCAGCCACCCCGCTTCGGCGGCGTGCACTCGCGCACCAACCTGCATGCCAAGGCCATGCTGGTGGACGGCGGCACGGTGGTGGTGGGGTCGATGAACTTCGATCCGCGCTCGGCCAACCTCAACACCGAGATGGGTCTGGTCACGCGCAGCACCGCCTTCGCGGGGCAGGTGGAAGCGCTGCTCACCGGCATTACCCAGCGCGCCGCCTGGCGCGTGACGCTGGAAGGCAGCGGCGGCCTGGTGTGGAACCACACCGACGACAAGGGCCAGCCGCTGCGCTTCACCCATGAGCCGGACACCTCCGTGTGGAAGCGCTGGGGCCTGAAGCTGCTGGGCCCGCTGGCGCCGGAGGAGATGCTGTAGCGCCGCCGCTCAGGTGCGTCGGCGCGCGCCGATGGTGTAGCGGCCGGTGCCGCTGCTGCGGTCGTAGTGGCGCACCTGCACGTAGTAGTCGCCGGGCAGCAGCGCCTTGCTGATGCGCGGATTCAGTCCGTAGCCGCTGTCGTCGTCCTCGGCGATCAGCGCGGTGGGGCTGCCCGGGCCGAACAGCTTCATGTACACGTCGGTCGGGCCGCGGGTGTCGATCTCGTACACGCCCTCGGCGTCCACCTTCAGCAGGAACACGTCTTCCTCGCCAGGGCGGCCGATGGACTGCTCGATGCGCGCGGCGCCCACCGCCAGCGGCAGCGGCTGGGCCACGCCGGGGCTGCTGCGCGGGTACATCTTGGCGCCGGCCACGAACTCCTTGTCCAGGCGCGAGAGCACCTCGTTGGCCCGCGTGGCCACGCCGTTGAGCGTCCACTCGGCCGGGAAGGCGTACAGCATGATCGACTCGGGATCGAACTCGGTGCCGTTGATCTGGTCGACCGAGTACTTGCGGAACACGTTGTGCCGCACCGTGGCCTCGTCCCAGAAGTTGGGCGGGCCGGCCAGCGCGGCGATGACCACCGGCTCGTTCCACCGGATGCCGCCCTCGGGGTTGCTGTGCTCATGGCCCAGGCCGATGGCATGGCCGAACTCATGCGCCGCGGTGCCGCCGTCGAGGAAGCCCAGGTTCATCGTGGCCTGGTTCAGCGGCACGCTGCGGGCATCGGTGCCCACCATGGACCAGGCGCCGTCGTTGGCATCGAAGCTGATGCGGATGTCGGCATTGGGCATGTTGCCGAACTCGAACTTCAGGTTGGCCACCGCCTCCCACCAGCCCGCCTCCTCGCGGGCGGTGGCGCGCTGGCTGGCGGTGCCGCCGATGAAGCGCACCTTCAGCGTGGAGCCGTTGAGCCAGGTGGTGCCGCGCACCGCCACCGCACGGGCGCGGCCGCCGGGGCGGGGCGCGGCCAGCGGCTGCGGGCGCATCAGGTTGCGCGGCAGCACCCGGTCGTAGCAGCAGCGGGCGGCCGGGCGGAACGGCTGGCCTGTGTCATCGGCTGGGCGGTCGGTCGTCGGATCGGGCATGGCAGGCTCCAGTGAGGTGGCGGTCTGTTGCGTACCTTAGGCATTTCCGCGTTGGCGTGCCACGGTGAGCCTGACAAGCTAGGGACGCGGAGCTAGGGATGCCGGCTGCGGCATCATCCGCGGCCATGAAACAGGCCCCCTTCTTGGCGCTGCACCAGGTCAGCCGCCGTTTCGCCAACGGCGTGCAGGCGCTGCAGCAGGTGGACCTGCAGGCCGCGCGTGGCGAGTTCGTGAGCCTGCTCGGGCCTTCCGGCTGCGGCAAGAGCACCGTGCTTCGCCTGCTGGCGGGGCTGGATGCGCCCAGCAGCGGCAGCGTGCAACGCCCGGCCGACGACGTGGGCTACGTATTCCAGGAGCCCACGCTGATGCCCTGGGCCACCGTGGCCGACAACGTGCGCCTGCCGCTCCGCCTGCGCCGGGCGCCGCGTGCGCAGGCCGATGCCGCAGTGCGGTCCGCGCTGGCCGCGGTGGGGCTGGACGGCTTTGCGCAGGCCCTGCCGCGGGAGCTGTCCGGCGGCATGAAGATGCGTGCATCCATCGCCCGGGCGCTGGTCACGCGCCCTTCGCTGCTGCTGCTGGACGAGCCCTTCGCGGCGCTGGACGAGATCACCCGCTTCAAGCTCAACCAGGACCTGCTGGCGCTGTGGCAGCGCGATGCCTTCACCGCGGTGTTCGTCACCCACAGCGTGTTCGAGGCCGTGTTCCTCAGCCAGCGCATCGTGGTGATGGGCGCTCGGCCCGGCCGCGTGGTGGCCGAGGTGATGGTGGACGCGCCCTATCCGCGGCTGCCGGCCTTCCGCAGCAGCCCGGCGTTCATCGGTTGGTGCGCGGAGGTGTCGCAGGCGATGGAGCAGGCCAGCGAGGCCGCGCTGTGAGCGGCCCCCGTGCCGAGGCGCCGTGGCTGCGCTGGGTGGTGCCCGCCGTCGTGGCCGTGGCCGCGCTGGTGGGCTGGGAGGCCGTGGTGCGCCTTTACCAGCTGCCGCAGTACCTGCTGCCCGGCCCGGTGCTGGTGGGCAAGACGCTGTGGGCCAACTTCGGCTCGCTCATGGGCAGCTGGTGGTTCACGGTGAAGATCACCTTCGGCGCGCTGGCGCTGGCCATCGTGGGTGGGGTGCTGCTGGGCGGGCTGTTCGCGGTCTCGCGCTGGGTCGAGCTGAGCCTGTTCCCCTTCGCGGTGGTGCTCCAGGTGACCCCCATTGTGGCCATCGCGCCGCTGATCCTGATCTTCATCGACAGCACCACCGCAGCGCTGCTGCTGTGCGCCTGGATCGTGGCCTTCTTTCCCATCCTGGCCAACACGGTGGTGGGCCTGCGCAGCGCCGATGCGCGGCTGCGTGACCTGTTCCGCCTGTATCGCGCCACCCGCTGGCAGACGCTGGTGCACCTGCTGGTGCCTTCGGCGCTGCCGTACTTCATGGCCGGGCTGCGGGTGGCGGCGGGGCTGTCGCTCATCGGCGCGGTGGTGGCCGAGTTCACGGCCGGCGCCGCCGGCCGCGAGACGGGCCTGGCCTCGCGCATCCTGGAAGCCAGCTTCCGCACCGAGATGCCCAAGATGTTCGCCGCGCTGGTGCTGGTGTCGCTCACCGGCATCGCGCTGTACGGGCTGATGCTGCTGCTGTCGCACTGGCTGCTGGGGCGTTGGCATGACAGCGAAAGGGTGGCCGACTAGCCCTGCTGTTACCGGTTGGCACACCGCTCGCTATAGTCCGCCCACCCCTTCAGCCGCCGTCCGACCATGCCCTACCGCGCCCTTGCCCTTGCCGTCCTCACCGTCAGCGCACTGGGCGCGCAGGCGCAGACCAAGGTGGTGTTCGCCACCAACTGGAAGGCCCAGGCTGCGCACGGCGGCTTCTACCAGGCGCTGGCCGACGGCACCTACAAGCGCATGGGCCTGGACGTGGAGATCCGCCAGGGCGGCCCGCAGGTGAACAACCGGCCGCTGCTGCCGGCCGGCAAGATCGACTTCCTGATGACCGGCAACCTGCTGCACAGCTTCGACAACGTGAAGAACGGCGTGCCGGTGATCGTGGTGGCGTCCATGTTCCAGAAGGACCCGCAGGCCTTGTTCGCCCACCCGGACCAGGGCTACAAGCAGTTTGCCGACCTGAAGAACGCGCCCACCGCCTTCATCGCCAAGGATGCGCAGTTCTCGTGGTGGAGCTGGCTCAAGGCCGAATACGGCTTCAAGGACGAGAACCTCAAGCCCTACAACTACAACCTGGCGCCCTTCCTGTCGGACAAGAAGAGCATCCAGCAGGGCTACGCGGTGGAGGAGCCGATCTCCATCGAGAAGCAGGGCGGCTTCAAGCCGCTGACCTTCCTGCTGGCCGACCACGGCTACAGCACCTACTCCACCACCATCGAGGCCCGCACCGAGATGGTCAAGAACGACCCCGATCTCATCCGCAGCTTCGTCAATGCGTCGGCCATGGGCTGGGTGAGCTACCTGTACGGCGACCGCCGCCGCGCGGATGCGCTGATCAAGCGCGACAACCCGGAGATGACCGACGAGATGCTGGACAAGTCGGTCGCGCTGATGAAGAGCCTGGGCATCGTCGATTCCGGCGACGCCACCACGCTGGGCATCGGCGCCATGAAGCCGGAGCGGGTGAAGGACTTCTACGACAAGATGGTCAAGGCCGGCCTGTACAAGCCTGGCGAGGTCGACCTGAGCAAGGTCGCCACGATGCAATTCGTGAACAAGGGCGTGGGGCTGGACCTGAAGAAGCAGCTCGGCGGCAAGTAAGCTCGGGTTTCCCCCAATCACCAGGGCCGGCTACATGCCGGCCTTGTCATTGCTGCCCTGGCCGATGTACTTGTTCTGGCACACCGTCACCCGCTTCGGCGAAGCCCAACTCCTGCTGCCGGCACTGCTGGCCGTCACCGCCTGGCTGGCCCTGCGCGCCGGTGCGGCCCGCGTGGCGCTGGTGTGGCTGGGCACCACCGCCGTGGCCGCGCTGCTCACCACCGCCAGCAAGGTGGCCTTCATCGGCTACGGCGTGGGCTACGCGCCGCTGGATTTCACCGGCATCTCCGGCCACGCAATGTTCTCCGCCGCCATCCTGCCGCTGCTGGCGCGCGAGACGGTGGGCGCATCGCATCCGCGCTGGCATGCGCCGGCGGTACTGGCCGGGCTGGCGCTGGCTGCGCTGGTGGCGGTGTCACGAGTCAAGGTGCATGCCCATTCGCCGTCGGAATGCTGGGTCGGCTTCGGCCTGGGCGCGGCTTCCAGCCTGCTGGCGCTGCGCGCGGCCGAACTGCCCCAGGCCAGCGCGCCGAAGAAGCTGGTGCTCATCGTGGGCGTGTGGCTGGCGGTGGCTGTGGCGGGCGCGCCGCCCTCGCGCACGCATGATTGGGTGACGCAGCTATCGGTGCAGCTGGCTGGCCGCAGCCAGCCCTATACCCGCGCGCAGATGCACCGCGAATGGCAGCAGCAGCAGCAGCGGCTCAACGGCCGCGTGGTGGCGCCATAGCGTCGCGCAGCGCGGCTTCGTACGCTTCGAAGCGCTGCAGGTCGCCATGGCCGGCACCGGCCACGCGGTGCAGCCGCACGCCGGGCAGCGTGCGCGCCAGCGCCTCGCTGTGGGCCAGCGGGATCAACGTGTCGCGATCCCCATGCACCAGGTCGATGGGCAGCGCCGTGCCTGCCAGCGCCCGCAATGCGGCATCGGTGCGCAGCGGGTAGCGCAGCAGTGGCGCGGGCACGAAGGGGTACTGCTCGGCCGCCATCTGCACCATGCTGCGGTAGGGCGAGACCAGCAGCAGCGCCTGCGGTCGCTGCGCCGGCGGCAGGTCGGCGGCCAGCCGGGCCGCCAGTCCGGTGCCCAGCGAGCGGCCGAGGAACACCACATGCCGGCCCGCGTACTGCGGCGCCACCCGGGCCCAGGCGGCCTGCACGTCGGCCAGCAGCTGCTGCTCGCTCTCGATGCGGCCGGTGCTCTTGCCATAGCCACGGTAGTCCAGCATGAACAGGTCCATGCCCAGCGCGCGGTAGAAGTCGAGGTTGACGAACCAGCGCTCCAGGTTGCCTGCGTTGCCATGCAGGAAGAACACCACGCCGCGTGCACCGGGGCGCCGCAGGTGCAGCGCATTCAGCCGCGCGCCGGGCACGTCGATGAACACCTCCTGCGCGTCGGCCGGCAGGTCGAAGCGGTGGTCGGCGGCCAGCGGCACCGGATGGAAGATCAGCGTCTCCTGCTTCCACCACAGCGCCCCCAGCATCAAGGCATAGGCCGCCAGGGCCACCACCAGCAGGGCGGCCAGCGCCTTCCAGGCCAGGCGCCGCATCATCCCAGCGGGGATACGCCGATGAGCCAGCTGTGCAGCCAGAAGACGAACAGCAGCCACACGCCCACGCCGGCCACCAGCGTGATGACGGTGCCGCGCAGCGTGCCGGGCGGGTACACCGTGCCCTCGCGCCGGTCACGCCGGCGCGAGACGGCATACAGCACGATGGCCCACACCAGGAAGCTGCCGAACAGCACCACGTCGGCCAGCATGCCGTTGGCCAGCAGGTGGGCGAAGGCCCAGACCTTCACGCCCAGCACCATCGGATGGTGCAGCGCGGCCTTGATGTGGTTGCGCGGGCTGTCGGAAGCGGCCAGCAACACGAAGGCGATCAGCGTGAGCAGCAGTGCCGCATGCCGCATGCCACGCGGCGGCTGCCACAGCAGCACCGGGTCCAGCCGCGCCTGGCCGTAGCCCCACACGATGAGCACCAGCCCGGCCAGCGACACCAGCGAGTACAACCCCTTCCAGCGCCGCAGCCCGTGCGCGGCGATCTGCCGCTGGCGAAAGCCTTCGGCAAAGATGCGCGTGGCATGGGGGCCGAGGAACAACAACAGTCCGGCGATCAAGGCGGTCATGGCGATGGCGCTGTGCGCGATGGCGGGAATGCCGGCATTCTCACCCTCCAGCCATCACGAACGAGGAGGTGAGATGAGCGAGGCCCAAGCCGGCGCCGTGCCGGCAGACAAGCGCTTTTACTGGGAGGACTTTCCGGTGGGCAGCGTGCGCGAGTTCGGCGCCAAGCGCGTCACGCGCGAGGAGATCATCCGCTTTGCCGGCGAATTCGATCCGCAGCCTTTCCACCTGAGCGACGAAGGCGCTGCCCGCTCGTTGTTCGGCCGCCTGTGCGCCAGCGGGTGGCACACCTGCGCGATGGTCATGCGCATGATGTGCGACGAATACGTGCTGGACAGCAGCAGCCTGGGCTCGCCGGGCATCGAGAACCTGCGCTGGCTCAAGCCGGTGTACGTGGACGATGTGCTCAGCGTGCGCCTGGAGGTGCTGGAGGCCCGGCCCATGGCCAGCAAGCCGCAGGTAGGCTTGGTGCGTTCACGCTGGCAGGCCAGCAACCAGCACGGCGAGCCGGTGCTGACCATGGAGGGCTGGGCCATGTTCGGCCGTCGCCCGGGCGCGGCCTAGAAACGCGAACGTTCGGCCAGCGCCACGCTGCCGCCGGGCAGGCCGCGCTCCAAGCGGTCTTCCAGCTCGCCCAGCGTGGCCGCGATCGCATTGGCGTTCTGCTCGAAGGCCAGGCGCTGGCGGTCTTCCAGCTGCTCCATGCGCTGCACCAGGGCGCTGCGCGTCTGCTCGTGGGATTGGGCGAGGCGCAGGGTCTCGGCGGCGATGAAGCTGCGCAGCTCGGTGAAGCGCGAGGCCTCGGCGGTGTCGGCCAGGGCACGCTGGGCCTGCAGGTCCTTGTTCAGCCGGCGCTGCTCCATCAGCAGCGTGGCCTGCAGCGAGATGGCCCAGACCACGAACACCACGCTCAGCACGGCCACCAAGCCCAGCATGATCAGGCCCAGCGGCGCTTCCACGGTGGTGAAGCCCAGGTACAGCGGCGTGGGCGTGGCAAACGCCGACCAGTTCAGCAGCGCAAAGCCGGCGGTGAGCACCAGCACGGCGAGCACGAGCAATGTGCGACTCATGGGTTTCTCCTTGTTCGATCCGGCACCGCGACGCGGCAGCCCGGGCGCCGAGTGTCGCCGCTGGCGCAACCCATGGGCTGTCGGACAACACCCCGTCACATCCTCTGCGGCTAAACTCGGCCGCAGATTCAGGAGAGCGCATGCCACCACCGGCATGCCGCCGAAGGCGCAACCTCCCATGCACGCTCAGGCACCGTACTGGATCTGTCGATTGGCCGACGCTGGAGAGTGAAGCCCGCCACGGGCTTCCACCGAAGGAGCAAGGCGCCATGCCCGTGAGGGGCCGGCGCTGAATCTCTCAGGTACCGAGGACAGCGGGAGCGGCACGAGCGCGGATGCGTTCGTCCCTTCCATGACTGTTCGTTTCCTGAGAGTACCTCCATGAAAGTCATCGTTCTCGGCGCCGGCGTGACCGGCGTGACCTCGGCGTGGTTCCTGCAGCAGGCCGGCCACGACGTCACCCTGATCGACCGCCAGCCCGGCGCCGGCCTGGAAACCAGCTTCGCCAATGGCGGGCAGATCTCGGTCTCGCATGCCGAGCCCTGGGCCAATCCCGGCGCGCCGCTGAAGGTGCTGAAGTGGCTGGCGCGCGAGGATGCGCCGCTGCTCTTCCGCCTGCGGCCCGATGCGCAGCAGTGGCTGTGGGGCCTGCAGTTCCTGCGCGAATGCACGCCGGCACGCACGCGCCACAACATCCGGCAGATCGTCAACCTGGGCCTGTACAGCCGCAGCACGCTGCAGCAGCTGCGCGCGCAGCTGGACATCCCGTACGACCACCTCACAAAGGGCATCCTGCACTTCTACACCAGCCAGCAGGAGTTCGATGCCGCGCAGGAGCCGGCCCGCGTGATGCGCGAGCATGGCTGCGAGCTGGACATGAAGACGGCCGACGAGTGCGTGCAGATCGAGCCTGCGCTGGCCCAGTGCCGCGACCGCATCGCCGGCGGCAGCATGACGCCCAGCGACGAATCGGGCGACGCCCACGCCTTCACGCAGGTGCTGGCGCGGCATGCGCAGGCGGCCGGGGTGCGCTTCTTCACCGACACCCGCATCGTTGGCATCGAGCGCGAGGGCGACCGGCTGGCCGCGGTGCAGGTGGCCGATGCCGACGGCAAGGTGCGCCGCGAGGCAGCCGACAGCTTCGTGCTGTGCATGGGCTCGTTCAGCGCGGCCTTCGCGCGGCAACTCGGCATCACGCTGCGCATCTACCCGGCCAAGGGCTACTCGGTCACGTTGCCGGTGATCGACCCGGCGAACTCGTACAACGTCTCGCTGACCGACGACGAGTACAAGCTGGTGTTCTCCCGCCTGGGCGACCGGCTGCGCATCGCCGGCACGGCCGAGCTCAACGGCTACGACACCTCGCTGAACCTGGTGCGCTGCGAAGCCATCGTGCGCCGCACCCGCGAGCTGTTCCCGCAGATGACGGACGGCCAGGGCGCCCGCTACTGGACCGGGCTGCGACCGGCCACGCCGTCCAACGTGCCCTACATCGGCCGCTCGAGGATCAGCAACCTGTTCCTCAACACCGGGCATGGCACGCTGGGCTGGACGCATTCCTGCGGCTCCGGCCGTGCCATCGCCGACATCGTGAGCGGCCGCGTGCCGGAGCTGGACTTCGCCTTCTGCGGCCTGCCGCAGGCGGCGCCGGCCGGGCGGCTGGCCGCCGCGTAAGGCTTCAGCTGGGCACGGGCCGGGCCAGCCGCCGGTAGGCCAGCAGCGCCAGGCCGCCGGCCACCGCCATGGCCAGGCCCATCGGGCAGGCGCTGCCGTCGTTCATCAGGCCGACCGCCGCGCCGCTGGCGCTGGCCAGCGTGAACTGCAGCGTGCCCATCAGCGCCGATGCGCTGCCGGCCTGGTGGCCCTGGTGGGCCAGTGCCCCGGCGGCTGCATTGGCGCCGACGAAGCCCAGCGATGCCACGAACACGAACAGCCCCAGCAACGTGCCCGGCAGCGCCAGGGCCGGCCATGCCGGCGTGAGCAGCGCCACCGCCAGCAGGCCAGCACCGGCAAACGCAGCCACGGCAAGCGCGGCTTGCAGCAGCGTGCCCGCGTCATGCTGCTTGAGCAGCCGGTGGTTGAGCTGCGCCGCGGCCACCAGGCCCAGCGCATTGGCGCCGAACACCAACCCGTAGGCCTGCGGCGAGAGCCCGTGCAGCTCGATCAGCACGAAGGGCGAGGCCGCGATGTACGCGAACATGCCGGCATTGGCCAGGCCGGTGGCCAGCGCATGGCCCAGGAAGCGGCGGTCCCGCAGCAGCCCGGCGTAGGTGCGCAGCGCCTTCAGCGGCGAGGTGTCGCGGCGCTGCGCGGCCGGCAGCGATTCGGGCAGCGCCAGCCACGAGGCCAGCAGCCCGGCCACGCCGCAGGCCGCCAGGATCCAGAACACCAGGCGCCAGCCGCCCAGGCCCAGCACCGCCGAGCCAGCCAGTGGCGCCAGCATCGGCGCCAGGCCCATCACCAGCATCAGCCGCGACAGCACGCGGGCGGAGGTTTGCGGATCGAACCGGTCGCGCACCATGGCCATGGGCACCACGATGCACACGCAGCCGCCCAGCGCCTGCAGCAAGCGCAGCGCGGTGAGCATGGCCACGCCCTCGGCCAGTGCACAGCCGATGGAGGCCAGCAGGTACAGCGCCAGCCCGGCATACAGCGGCGGCTTGCGGCCGAAGCGGTCGGCCAGCGGCCCGTGGAAGGCCTGGCCCAGCGCCATGCCCAGGAAGTAGGCGGCCAGCGTGTACTGCACCTGGCCGGCGGAGACGCCCAGCTCCGCGGCGATGGCCGGGAAGGCGGGCAGGTACATGTCGATGGACAGCGGCGCGAAAGCCGCCAGGCCGCCGAGCACTAGGATGAGCGAGAGCGGCGCGCGGGCCGCCGGCAGCGCGGCTGCGGAAGAGATGGTCATGCCGGCACTATACGGCCAGTTGGTTGATTCAATCAACCAATTCGCCGATATGATGGAGGCGTCCGTGGCGACGCAACAAGATGGAGACAAGATGCCCGCAGTACGCACCGAGGACGACCTGCTGCAGCCCGTGATCACCGTGTTCAACGGCTACCGCGGCTGGATGCAGCAGGCACTGGACGAGCAGGCGATTCCGGCCAGCCCGCTGGACATGTTGCTGCTGTCCATCGTGGCCGAAGGCGATGGCGTGTCGCAGCAGCAGCTGGTGCAGGCCACCGGGCGCGACAAGGCCCAGGTCACCCGCATGGCCGCGCGGCTGGTGCAGGCCGGCCTGCTGGCGCGCGAGCCCGACGCGCAGGACGGCCGCCGCTGGCGCCTCACCCTCACCGAGGAGGGCAAGGCCGCCCACCGGCACATGGGCCGGCAGCGCAAGCGCCTGGCCGCGCTGCTGGCGGCCGACCTCAGCGCAGAGGAACAGGCCACGCTGGCGCGGTTGCTGGGCCGCATGAGCGCGCGGCTGCCCGGCGCGGGCGGCTGAAGCGCGCGCGGGTCTTACAGTGGCGTTTTGCCCCTGTTCAGGACCTGCTGCATGACCACCACCACCGTTCTCGTCACCGGCGCCAGCGCCGGCTTCGGACTTGCCATCGCCGAACGCTTCCTGGCCGATGGCGCCCGCGTGATCGCCGCCGCGCGCCGCGCCGACCGGCTGCAGGCGCTGGCCGACAGGCACCCCGGCCGCGTGCTGCCGCTGGCGCTGGACGTCACCGACCGCCCGGCCGCCGCCGCCGCGCTGGCCGCGCTGCCGGCCGACTTCGCGCAGGTGGACGTGCTGGTGAACAACGCCGGCCTGGCCCTGGGCCTGGCCCCCGCCCACCAGGCCGACCTGGACGACTGGGAACGCATGATCGCCACCAACTGCGCCGGGCTGGTGAACGTCACCCGCGCCATCGTGCCGGGCATGGTGTCGCGTGGCCGCGGCTCCATCATCAACATCGGCTCCATCGCCGGCGAGGTGCCTTACCCCGGCGGCAACGTGTACGGCGCCACCAAGGCCTTCGTGCACCAGTTCACCCACAACCTGAACGCGGACCTGATCGGCACAGGCGTGCGGGCCACCTGCGTGGAACCGGGCCTGGTGGGCGGCACCGAGTTCTCGAACGTGCGCTTCCATGGCGACGACCAGAAGGCCGCCAGCGTGTATGCCGGCACCCAGCCGCTGACGGCCGAGGACATCGCCGACACGGTGCACTGGCTGGCCACGCGGCCGGCGCACGTGACCATCAACGCCATCTCGATGATGCCCAACTGCCAGTCGTTCGGGCCGCTGCAGATCCGCCGCAGCTGAGGCGCGCAGGGGCGTTCATGGCCCCACCGGCGTGGCGGGGAACGCCGGTTGCCACAATCCCGGCATCCGCTTCCAACACGCCACAACAAGATGACACAGCGCCTTTCCGTCGCCAAGGACAAGCTCAAGTTCGTGCTGCTCGAGGGCATCCACGCCACCGCGGTGGATGCGCTGCAGGCCGACGGCTATACCCAGATCGTCACCTCGCCCAAGGCCTTGACCGGCGACGCGCTGGTCGAAGCCATCCGCGACGCGCACTTCCTGGGCATCCGCTCGCGCACGCAGCTCACGGCCGAGGTGCTGAAGCAGGCGCCCAAGCTGGCGGCGGTGGGCTGCTTCTGCATCGGCACCAACCAGGTCGACCTGGATGCCGCCATGCACCTGGGCATCCCGGTGTTCAACGCGCCGTTCAGCAACACCCGCAGCGTGGCCGAGCTGGTGCTGGCCGAGGTCATCATGCTGATGCGCGGCATTCCGCAGAAAAACGCGCAGCAGCACCGCGGCGGCTGGGACAAGAGCGCCGCCGGCTCCTACGAGGTGCGCGGCAAGACGCTGGGCATCGTGGGCTACGGCCACATCGGCACGCAGATCGGCGTGCTGGCCGAACACGTGGGCATGCGCGTGATCTTCCACGACATCGAGGCCAAGCTGACGCTGGGCAATGCCACGCAGGTGGCCTCGCTGGACGAGTTGCTGGCCCATGCCGACGTGGTCACGCTGCACGTGCCCGAGCTGCCTTCCACCGTGAACCTGATCGGCGCGGCGCAGCTGGCGAAGATGAAGCCGGGCGCGCACCTGATCAATGCCTCGCGCGGCACGGTGGTGGACATCGACGCGCTGGCCGACGCGCTGGAGCGCAAGCACATCGGCGGCGCGGCCATCGACGTGTTCCCGGTGGAGCCCAAGGGCAACGATGCCGTGTTCGAGTCGCCGCTCACGCGCTTCGAGAACGTGATCCTCACGCCGCACATCGGCGGCAGCACCGCCGAGGCGCAGGCCAACATCGGCCGCGAGGTGGCTGCCAAGCTCATCCGCTACAGCAACAACGGCTCCACCGTCTCGGCGGTCAACTTCCCCGAAGTGACGCTGCCCGAGCACACCGGCCGCAGCCGGCTGTTGCACATCCACCGCAACATCCCGGGCGTGCTGGCCAGCGTGAACGAGCGCTTCTCGCAGGCGGGCGTCAACATCGCCGCGCAGTTCCTGCGCACCAACGACGACGTGGGCTACGTGGTGATCGACGTCGACAGCGCCACCAGCGATGCGGCCCTGGGCCAGCTGTGCAGCGTGCCCGGCACCATCCGCTGCCGCGTGCTGTATTGAGGACCGAGGCTCACGCGGCGCTGCCTCCCAGCGCCAGCGTGAGCTGCCGCGCGGCCGCCAGCACGGGCGGCTGCTGCACGTCGGGCCGGTAGCGCGGCGTGGGCATGGTCAGTGTGACCGCGCCCACCAGCTCGCCCGCGGCGCCGAACACCGGCGCCGAGATGCCCGCGAGGTCGGGCGTGCGGTCGCCCGAGGCGGCGCAGAAGCCCTCTCGGCGGATCTTGTCGTAGGCCCGCCCGTGGGCGCCGCCGAAGGCCATCAGCACCCGGCCACCGGCGCCGCGCTCCAGCGGCAGCAGGTCGCCGGCGCGCGTGGGGTCGCGCAGCACGTGGGGTGAATCCACCCGGTACAGGCACAGCCGCTGGTCACCCTGCCGCACGTGGAAGGCAGCGCTCTCCTTCGTCTTGGCCACCAGCTGCTGCAGCACCGGCATCACCAGCGGCTGCAGCGAGAACGAGGCGATGTACACCGCATGCAGCCGCGCGATGCCGGCACCCAGCGCATAGCGGCCATCGGCCGTGCGCGCCACCAGCTGCGCATGCTCCAGCGAGGCCAGCAGGCGCAGCGCCGTGCTCTTGTATAGCTGGCTGCGCCCGGCCAGCTCGGCCAGCGTGAGCGCCGCTTCGCCGGCCTGGAAGCAGCCCAGCAGGGACAGCGCGCGGTCGACTGCGGCGGCCCCGCCGGGGGCGGCATCCATGTCGGCGAGAGAGGCTTGGGCGGGTTTGCGGGGCATCGGCGTTAGAATTCTGTTGTACGAACAATCGTTCTATCTTACAGAACTTCCGCCATGTCCTCTCCCATGTCGTCCCTGTTGATCAGCGAAGTGGGTCCGCGTGATGGCCTGCAAAGCATCCATGCGGTGATGCCCACCGCGGCCAAGCACCGCTGGATCGCCGCGCTGGCTGCGGCCGGCGTGCGCGAGATCGAGGTGGGCTCCTTCGTGCCCGCCAAGCTGCTGCCGCAGATGGCCGACGTGGGCGAGGTGGTGGCGCAGGCGCTCACGCTGCCCGGCCTGCGCGTGGCGGCGCTGGCGCCCAACTTCCGCGGTGCGCAGGCGGCCTTCGAGGCGGGCGTGCACAAGCTGACGATGCCGGTCTCGGTGACCGAGGCGCATTCGCTGGCCAACGTGCGCAAGACGCATGCGCAGATGGCCGACGAGGTGCGCAACGTGGTGGCGCTGCGCAACGAGCGCTATCCGCACATTGAGCTGGAGGCCGGCCTGTCGGTGGCCTTCGGCTGCACCATCGCCGGCGCGGTGAGCGACGACGAGACCTTGCGCGTGGCGGCCACCATGGCCTCTCTGGGCGTGGACGAGGTGGGCCTGTCCGACACCAGCGGTTATGCGCAGCCGGTGCAGGTGCGCCGCCTGTTCAACCGCCTGCACGCCGAGCTGGGTCGGCAGGCCGGCGGTGCCCACTTCCACAACACCCGCGGCCAGGGCCTGGCCAACGTGGTGGCGGCGCTGGAGGCGGGCGTCACCACCTTCGACGCCAGCCAGGGCGGCATCGGCGGCTGCCCCTATGCGCCCGGCGCCAGCGGCAACATCGTCACCGAAGACCTGGTGTGGATGCTCGAGGCGATGGGCCACGCCACCGGCATCGACATCGACCGCCTGCTGCAGGCCCGTGCGGTGCTGCATGAGGCGCTGCCCGACGAACCGCTGTACGGCCACGTGCCCGACGCCGGCCTGCCCAAGGGCTTCACCTACGCCGACGGCAAGGCCCCGCAATGAGCACCGGCACAGCCGCTCAGCCGCTGCCGTACGAGGGCACCCGCGTCGTCGAGTTCACCCACATGGTGATGGGGCCCACCTGCGGCCTGGTGCTGGGCGACCTGGGTGCCGAGGTCATCAAGGTGGAGCCGCTGCAGGGCGACGCCACGCGCCGGCTGGTGGGCTCGGGCGCCGGCTTCTTCTCGGTGTTCAACCGCAACAAGAAGAGCCTGGCGCTGGATGCGAAAGACCCGCGCGGCAAGGAGCTGGTGCTGCGCCTGGTGGGCACCGCCGACGTGTTCAGCGAGAACTTCAAGCCCGGCACGATGGACAAGCTGGGCTTCGGCTATGCGGCGCTGTCGCAACTCAACCCGCGGCTGGTCTACGTCAGCCACAAGGGTTTCCTGCCCGGCCCCTATGAACATCGCACCGCGCTGGACGAGGTGGTGCAGATGATGGGCGGCCTGGCCTACATGACCGGTCCGGAAGGCCGGCCGCTGCGCGCGGGCACCAGCGTCAACGACATCATGGGCGGCATGTTCGGCGCCATCGGCGCGATGGCCGCGCTGGCCGCACGCGAGCGCACCGGCCGGGGCCAGGAGGTGCAGAGCGCGCTGTTCGAGAACAACGTGTTCCTGGTGGCGCAGCACATGATGCAGTTCGCCGTCACCGGCAAGGCGCCCGCGCCCATGCCCAGCCGCATCTCTGCCTGGGCGGTGTACGACGTGTTCACCGTGGCCGGCGGCGAGCAGATCTTCCTGGCGGTGGTGAGCGACACCCAGTGGGCGCTGTTCTGCGATGCCTTCGGCCTGCCCGCGCTGAAGACCGACCCGCGCCTGGCCAGCAACAACCTGCGGGTGGCCGCGCGCGAATGGATGCTGCCGCTGCTGCGCGAGCGCCTGGCCGGCCTGCCCGCCGCCGACATCGCCGCCACCTTTGAGCGCCATGGCCTGCCCTACGCGCCCATCACCCGGCCGCAGGACCTGCTGGACGACCCGCACCTGCTGGCCACCGGCGGCCTGGCCCCGGTGACGGTGCCGGCCGATGCCAGCGGCGCCGGACGCGAGATCGAAACGCGCACTGCACTGCTGCCGCTGGCGCTCGACGGCCAGCGCCTGGGCGTGCGCGAGCCGCCGCCCGCGCTGGGCCAGCACACCGATGCGCTGCTGCATTCGCTGGGTTATCTCGACGGCGACATCGCGGCTTTGCGCGAGGCCGGCGTGCTGCTGCCCGCAGGCCGCTAGCATCGGCTGCATCGAAGCAGTACGCCGATGGAGACGAACACATGGCCGTGTATGAACTGGACGACCTCAAGCCCCGCATCGCCGAGACCGCCTGGGTGGCCGACAGCGCGCAGGTGATCGGCAACGTGGAGCTGGCCGAAGGCGCCAGCGTGTGGTTCGGCGCGGTGGTGCGCGGCGACAGCGCCGACACCGTGCGCATCGGCCGCAACAGCAACATCCAGGAAGGCAGCGTGCTGCACTCCGACCCCGGCAAGCCGCTGACCATCGGCGAGAACGTGACCGTGGGCCACATGGTGATGCTGCACGGCTGCACCGTCGGCGACGGCTCGCTGGTGGGCATCGGCGCGGTCGTGCTCAACGGCGCGCGCATCGGCAAGCACTGCCTGGTGGGCGCCGGTTCGCTGGTGACCGAAGGCAAGGAGTTTCCTGACGGCTCGATGATCCTGGGCAGCCCGGCCAAGGCAGTGAAGGAACTGTCGCCCGAGCAGATCGCCGGCCTGCAGCGCAGCGCACGGCACTACGTGGCCAATGGCCAGCGCTTCAGCGCCGGCCTGAAGAAGGTGGGCTGAGCATGGCCACGATGCCGGCGCACATCCACAGCTATGAGCCGCGCAACGGCCACGGCCTGCCGCACGATCCGTTCAACAGCATCGTCGGCCCGCGGCCGATCGGCTGGGTGTCCACACACGACGAGCAGGGCCGCCTGAACCTGGCGCCGTACAGCTTCTTCAACGCCTTCAACTACACGCCGCCCATCGTCGGCTTCTCCAGCATCGGCTGGAAGGATTCGGTGCGCAACGCCGAGCGCACGCGCGAGTTCAGCTGGAACCTGGCCACCCGCGCGCTGGCCGAGCGCATGAACACCAGCAGCGCCGGCGTGCCGCCCGAAGTGGACGAGTTCGAGCTGGCCGGCCTCACGCCGCGGCCGGGCACGGTGATCGGCGTGCCGCACGTGGCCGAGAGCCCGGTGAACTTCGAATGCCGCGTGACGCAGATCGTGCAGCTGCAGACAGCGCAGGCCACGCCGGTGGAAACCTGGCTGGTGCTGGGCGAGGTGGTGGCGGTGCACATCGACAGGTCGCTGCTGGTCGAAGGCATCTACGACACCGCGGCCGCACGCCCCATCCTGCGTGGCGGCGGCCCGGCGGACTATTTCGAGATCACGCCCGAGGCACTGTTCAGGATGAAGCGCCCGCGTTAGCAGTCGCCCTACACAACTTCGCGCACGACATCAAACGAAACACGCCGATACCGCGGCGAGAGGACCGAACCCCAGCCCGCCGGCACCATGGCTTCCATCGCAACCCTTGTTGAAAGCACACGATGAAAGTCTGGATCAAACGCAGCCTGGCCGGTGTTCTCGGCGCCTCGGTGTTGTTCGGTGGCCTGTCGGCCTGTGCGGCCGGCGGCTACGGCGGCGGCCACGGCCGCGGCGACTGGAGCCAGCAAAGCCCCGAGGAGCGTGCCGCACGGCAGGCCAAGATGCTGGAGCGCGTCGCCAGCCGCCTGGAGCTGGATGCAGCGCAGAAGGCCAAGCTCGACACCCTGGCCAGCACGCTTCAGGCGCAGCGCGCCGCGGTGATGGGCGGCACCGGCCCGCGCACCGAGCTGCAGTCGCTGATCGCCGGCAGCAGCTTCGACCGCAACCGCGCGCAGGTGCTGCTGCAGCAGAAGACGCAGGCAATGCAGGCCGGCGGCCCGCAGGTCATCAATGCGATGGCCGACTTCTTCGACAGCCTGCGCCCCGACCAGCAGCAGAAGGTGCGCGACTTCATGAACCGGCGCGGCGGCCGCGGCATGCACCATGGCGAGCGCGGCCCGCGAGGCGGCTGACCGACACAATGGCCGCATGCGACGCCTGCTGCTGATCGACGACGACGAACAACTGGCCGCGCCCCTGGCGGCCTTCTTCCGCCGCTTCGATTGCGAGCTGGTGTCGGCCACCACGCCCAGTGCGGGCCTGGCGCTGTTGAAGGAAGGCGGCTTCGACGCCGCCATCCTCGACGTGATGCTGCCGGAGATGGACGGCTTCGAGCTCTGCCGCACGATCCGCAAGCACAGCGACCTGCCCATCGTCATGCTCACCGCGCGCGGCGACGTGATGGACCGGGTGGTGGGCCTGGAGCTGGGCGCCGACGACTATGTGCCCAAGCCCTTCGAGCCGCGCGAGCTGCTGGCCCGGCTGCAGACCGTTTGGCGGCGCAGCGGCAGTCGTGGCGCCGCACTACCGGTGCCCGCCGGCGAGCCGCGCGTGATGGTGTTCGACGGGCTGACGATCGACCTCGACCGCCGCCAGGCCCTGCGCGGCGGCGAGGCCCTCGACCTCACCGGCACCGAATTCGAGCTGCTGGTGCTGCTGGCGCGCGAGCCGCAGAAGGTGTTCAGCCGTGACGAGATCCTGGAGAAGCTGCGCGGCCATTCCGCCGAAGACCTGCTCACCCGCGCGGTGGACATCCTGGTGAGCCGGCTGCGCAAGAAGCTGGAGCCGCTGGACTGCATCCGCACGCTGCGTGGCGTGGGCTATGCCTTCGCGGCCGGGCGCGTGCAGTGAGCGCGGCCGACGCTCCTGCGCCCTGGCGCCAGCGCTTCCATGCGGCTCGGCGCCGCCTCGGCCACTCGTTGCGCTGGCGGCTGGTGGGCCTGTTCGTGCTGCTGGCCGTGGCCACGGTGATCGTGTTCGTCTCGGGCATGCAGCAGGCCTTCCGCGGCGGCTGGCGCGAGGTGGCGCGGCCGCTGGTGGCGCACTACCTGGACCTGGCCGCGGCCGACCTCGGCACGCCGCCCTCCATCGAGAAAGCGCGGCAGATGGTGCAGCGGCTGCCGCTGCGCATCCAGATCGACGGGCCGCAGGTGCAGTGGGATTCGCACCCCGGCCGCGCCGAGCGGGCGCGCCGCCGCGGCCGCGACGACGAAGGTGGCGAATGGCAGAGCCGCACGCTGGCCGACGGCCACCGCGTGACCTTCCGGCTGGTGCAGCCGCCGCACGAGCGGCGCGCCCGTGGCATCGGCTGGGCCACGCTGGCGCTGCTGCTGCTGCTGGTGGGCATCGCCTGGCGCAGCGTGAGCAGCCTGCTCAAGCCGATCGAAGGCATCCGCGCCGGCGTGCAGCGCTATGGCCAGGGGCAGTTCCAGCAGCCCATCGTGGTGGAGCGGAACGACGAACTGGGCCAGCTGGCGCAGCAGGTGAACACCATGGCCGCGGACCTGCAGCGCATGCTGGAGGCGCAGCGCGGCCTGCTGCTGGCCATCAGCCATGAGCTGCGCAGCCCGCTGACCCGCGCCCGCGTGAACGCGGAGCTGGTGGAAGACGGCGAGGCCCGCGACGCGCTGCTGCGCGACCTGGGCGAGATGCGCGACCTCATCAGCGACCTGCTGGACAGCGAGCGCCTGGCCGCCGGCCATGCCGCGCTGCAGACCGAGCCCACCGACCTGGCCGCGCTGGTGCGCGAGGCGGCGGCCGACTTCGGCGGCGATGCCGACATCACGCTCGACGTCGCCGCCGACCTGCCGCTGCAGCCCATCGACCGCCCGCGGCTGCGGCTGCTGCTGCGCAACCTGATCGGCAACGCACGCCGGCATGCGCCGCGCACGCCCATCGCGCTGGCCTTGCGGCGCGAGGAGGCGGAAGCCGTGCTCACCGTGCGCGACCACGGCCCGGGCGTGACCGACGAACAGCTCGCCCTGCTGGCCCAGCCCTTCTACCGCACCGACAGCGCCCGCCAGCGCCGCACCGGGGGCGTGGGCCTGGGCCTGTACCTGTGCCGGCTGGTGGCGCAGGCGCATGGCGGCAGCTTGCAGCTGCAGCGGGCGCAGCCCGGGCTGGCGGTGGTGCTGAGGTTGCCGCTCGGCGGTTGACGCGCAGGCGTCATCGATGCGGCCTTTTTCTTGCGTAGCATCGGCCCCCAGGTCAATTTGCACCAAGGTGATGCCATTGAATGAGTCAGTCATTTCGAGGTGGTCGGCGTCGGTGGTCCTGGGGTGCGCACTGGCTGCGCCCGCCGGGGCCGCGCCGATCGCGGTCGGCGAGGGCGCCTTTGCCGGCGCGCAGCTGATCGACTTCAATGCCCTGCCCGACCGTTTCGTGCTCGGCAACCTGGCGCCGGGCATCAGCGTGGGCAGCGGCATGCTGTTCACCAACGCGTCATCGCCCGTGCTGGATGCATTCGGCAGCCAGGGCGCGAGCAACTTCGATCACGCCGAGCCCGGCGTGGTGTCGCGCAGCATCACGCTGCTGTTCTCGCAGCCCGTCATCCGGCTGGGGCTGCTGCAGTTCTCGGGCACCACCGAATTCCAGCTCATCGTCGCCGACGAATCGCTGCTGTTCCCCAGCGGCGCCAGCCCCAGCTTTGCCGGTGTGGAGGATCTGGCCGGCTTCACCCAGGCCACGCTTTTCGTCACCGGGGAGAACCGCGCCTTCTCCATCGACGACCTGCGCTTCGTGCTGGCCGACACGCCCGGCAACACCGTGCCCGAGCCCGGCGCGCTGGCACTGGCCAGCCTGGCGCTCGGCGCCGCCGCGCTGGCGCGCCGCCGCCGCACCGGGTAGCCAGCCCGGCGCCTGGCCGCAGAGTCCTTCAAGCACCCCTGGAGCCCGCCATGACGCCGATGCCCGATGACCGCCCAGACACCGCCACGCCTGCCGCGGCCCGACTCGTCGGCACCTTCGGCTACCGCATCGAGGGTGACACCGCCAGCCTGAACGCCGAGATCCACTGGAGCCCGGCCGCGGCCGACCATGACGGCTGGCGGCTGCAGCTGTGGGCCCGCCCGCTGGGCGGGGTGGCGCCGTCCGTGCTGGTGGCGGAGCTGGCGCTGAGCGTGCCGCTGCACAGCCATGGCGAGCCGCAGCACTATGCCGAAGGCCATGTGATGGCCGTGCCGCCGGCCGGTAGCGGCCAGCACGAGATGACGCTGCGGCTGGTGAGCACCGCCGCCGACGGCCGGCCGCTGCTGCATGACGAAGCCGCCTTCGGCCAGCCCGAGCGCTTCGTGCAGCCGCGGTTGGAGGGCGCCAGCCTGCGCACCGGCGTGGGCGACGGCCTGGCGCTGGTCGTGGAGCGGGTGCACAACCCGCGGCCGGCGGACAACTTCAGCGGCTCGCTGTCGCTGGAGCTGTGGGCGCTGGCCGAGCCGTACCGCGGCGGCGCCTTCGTCGGCCGCTGCATCACCTCCGTGCGGGTGGCGCCGCTGGCCGGTCAGACGGATTCCGGCCCGATGGTGATGCCGGTGCCCGCCACCGCGGCCGACCGCCAGCGGCCCTGGTGCCTGATGCTGCGGGAATGGACCGCCGTCGGCTACGTCACCCGCGACCACGCGGCGCTGGTGCCACCCCTGCCCGCACGGCCGCCGGCGGCAGCCGCCGCCACCTCCGCCACGCCGGCGGCCCGTGCGCTGCCGACGATGCCGCTGCCCACGCCGATGCCGGCCATCGTGCGGGCAGCGCCACCGCGGCGCGCCGCGGTGCCGCCGCCTGGCCTGGGCTCGCGCCTGATGGCCAACTTGAGGCAGCTGCTCCATCGGGGATGAGAATCATTTGCGTTAGGATGGCGCCCGAGCCAGCCTGCGCCAGCCGAGACCAACCTTCGCCGCACACGAGGTGCACTGGCGGCAAGCGGGTTTCGGCGGCCGCGCAGCAGGCCTCCGTGGCCCTGCCCGCGGGTGTCCATCGATCGTGTGACGGTCGATCCACCCCCAAGCAGGACCCCCGATGACAAGCCCCCACCGCCGCGCGCGCCGCACCACGCTGGCCTGCGCCGCCACCACCACGCTGCTGTGCAGCGCCTTGCCGCCGGCGCAGGCACAGGCCACCGCGCCGGAGGCGCCGGTCACGCAGGTGCTGATCACCGGCAGCGCCGACCGCCAGACCGCGACCGGCCCCGTCAAGGGCTACAACGCACGCCGCAGCGCCACCGCCACCAAGACGGACACGCCCCTGTCGGAAACGGCGCAGTCGGTGACGGTGATCACCCGCGACGAGATCGTCGACCAGGGCGCGGTGAACGTGCAGGACGCGCTCAACTACGCCGCCGGCGTGCGCTCGGACGCCTACGGCATCGACTCCCGCAGCGACGGCTTCCGCATCCGCGGCGGCAATGCCGACGAATACCTCGACGGCCTGCGCAAGAACTTCGACTACTACACCAGCAACGCCCGCACCGAGCCCTACACGCTGGAGCGCATCGACGTGCTGCGCGGCCCGGCCGCCATGCTGTTCGGCCAGGGCTCCACCGGCGGCGTGGTCAACCTGGTGAGCAAGCGACCGCAGGACGTGGCGCAGGGCGAGGTGGGGCTTCAGGTGGGCAGCTTCGGCCGCCGCCAGCTGCAGGCCGACGTCACCGGCCCGCTGACCGCCGACGGCCAGTGGCTGTACCGGCTGGTGGGCGTGGCCCGCGATGCCGACACCCAGGTGGACCACGTCAGCGACGACCGCGGCCTGCTGGCGCCTTCGCTCACCTGGCGGCCCAGCAACGTCACCTCGCTCACGCTGCAGGGCCTGGTGCAGAACGACGACAGCGGCTCCACCTCGCAGTTCTTCCCGTGGTCGGGCGTGCTCACCGCCAACCCCAACGGCAAGCTGCCCACCAGCCGCTTCATCGGCGACCCCGACTGGGACCGCTACGACACCCGCCGCCGCTTCGCCGGCTGGCTGTTCGAGCATGAGCTGGACAGTGGCTGGACCCTGCGCCAGGGCCTGCGCTACACGCACACCGAGGTGGACTACCGCAGCCTGTACGGCGACTCGTTCTCGCTGCCCGGCGGCTGGGCGGCCGACCCGGTGGGCCAGCGGCTGCTGGGCCGCTACGCCAGCGCCTCCTTCACCAAGACGCGGCTGCTCACGATCGACCAGAACCTGCAGGGCCGCGTCACCACCGGCGCCGCGCAGCACGACCTGCTGGTGGGCCTGGACTACGCGCGCTACCGCAAGACGGGCACCAGCGGCTTCGCCGGCCCGGCCGACGTGCCGGTGATCGATGCCTACGACCCGGTGTACCCGGCGTTCACGCCGCCCGAAAACTTCGCCATCGATCCTTCCACCCAGCGCCAGGTGGGCGTGTACCTGCAGGACCAGATCCGCTTCGGCGAGCGGTGGCTCATCACCGCCGGCCTGCGGCACGACCGCGCCCGCAACCAGACCGAGGGCCAGGCCAGCGAGAACAGCAGCGCCACCACCAAGCGGCTGGGCGCGATGTACAGCGTGGCCGGCGGCTGGTCGCCCTACCTGAGCTACAGCGAATCGTTCAAGCCGGTGGCCAACATCGGCAACCAGCGCTTCGACCCGCTGCGCGGCAAGCAATGGGAGGCCGGCGTCAAGCACGAGTCGGCCGACGGCAAGCTGCTGGTGAATGCGGCCGTGTACCACCTGCGGGAGGAGAACCAGCTCATCTCCGACCCCTCCACCAACACCTACAGCCAGGCCGGCGAGACCAAGGCCCGCGGCCTGGAGCTGGAGGTGAAGGCGGCGCTGCCGCGCAACGTGGACCTGGTGGCCAGCTACACCTATACCGACGTGAGCGAGGAGATCGAGGAAGTGCCGCACCACCAGGCCTCGCTGTGGGGCAAGTGGCGCTTCGCGCCGGGCCTGTCGGCCGGTGCGGGCGTGCGCTACAAGAGCGCCTTCAGCGACGGCGCGGCGCCGGAGGTGCCCTCGGTCACCCTGCTCGACCTGATGCTGGCCTGGGAGAACGCGCACTGGCGCGCCGCGCTCAACATCGCCAACCTGACCGACAAGACCTACGTGGCCACCTGCCTGGGCCGGGGCGACTGCTGGTACGGCGCGCGCCGCAGCGCGGTGGCCTCGGTGAGCTACCGCTGGTAGGCGTGCAGGAAGCGCGCCGTCAGTCGCGCGGCGGCGGCGCGGGCGGCAGGGCCGCCGGCAGCGGCTGCGACAGCCGCGGCAGGTGGCGCGGCGGCTGGCGCACCGGCGACCGTTGGGCTACCTCGGCCAGTTCGGCCACCTCGGCCGGCACCTCCGCCTTCACCTGCTGCAGCTGCTGCGGTTGCGGCTGCACACGCGGCGCTGCCGGCGGCTGTTTCGGCGCCGGCCGCAGCATGCTGGTGCCGGTGGCGGGCGGCACGGGCGGCAGCGGCAGCTGCTGCCACTGGCCCCACAGCGGCTGGCGCTGGTCGGGCGCGGCCAGGTGGATCTCCTCCACCAGGCTGCCCTGGCCGTCGGCGATCACCACCCGGTGCGACTGCGAGTTGGCCGCCAGCGCGCGGCCGAAACGGCGCAGCCGGTCCAGGTCGCTGTGCCAGATGCGCCCCTGCAGCGTGAGCCGGCCGGCGGCGTCGCGCGTCACCTCCACCACCCGGTACAGCGGTGCCTGACGGCCACCGCCACGGCGCGGCGCCGCGGGCAGGGCGGGCTCCGTCAGGGTGGGCGCGGTGTCGGGGCTGGACATGACGGCTTTTCGGCCGCTGGCGCGCCAGGCTGAGGCCGGACGTGATTGGTTTTGTTTCGGCGGTCGATAGACTGGCCCGATGTCCGACGCCCACACCATCCAGGTCGAGCCGGGCGGCCACCGCTTCGCCGCCCAGCCGACGCAGACCTTGCTGGCCGCTGCCCTGCAGGCCGGCGTGCCGATGCGCAGCGCCTGCCGCAACGGCAGCTGCCGGGCCTGCCTGTCGCAGCTGTTGGAAGGCCAGGTGCACTACCTGGTGGACTGGCCCGGCATCAGCCGGGAAGAACGTGCCGAAGGCGCGGTGCTGCCCTGCGTGGCCCAGCCGCGCTCCGACGTGCGGCTGCAGGCGGGCCGCCTGCTGTGGGGCTGAGCATGGCCGACGAGCCGCTGCTGCTGCAGGCCGCCGCCCAGGCGCGGCAGCACTCGCACTCACCGTATTCCGGCTTCGCGGTGGGGGCCGCGCTGCTGGACGAGCAGGGCCGGCTGCATACCGGCGCCAACATCGAGAACGCCGCCTATCCGGAAGGCCTGTGCGCCGAGGCCGTGGCCCTGGCCCACCTGGTGATGGCGGGCGGCCGGCAGGTGCGGGCGGTCGCGGTGGTGGCGGACAGCGCCCGGCCGGTGACACCCTGCGGCGGCTGCCGGCAGAAGCTGCGCGAGTTCGCGGCGGCGGATGCGGTGGTGCTGTCAGGCGCCGTGGCCGAGGGCGGGCCGGTGCTGCGCGGGCGCTTCACCCTCGCAGGGCTGCTGCCTGAAAGCTTCGGACCCGCGCACCTGGCGGCGGCGGACTAGCGCAGTCCTTCGGCCAGCGCCCGCGTCAGTTCGGCGGCCGGCATCGGCCGGCTCAGGCCCACCGCCTGGCCGGACCACAGCGGCGAGAAGTCCCCGCTGTCCCGCGCCTCGGCCTCGGTGCGCAGCGGTGCCAGCGCGCTGGTGGCCAGCGGAAAGCGGGGCGCATCGTCGGCCAGCGGTCCCATCTCGCGCATCACCCTGTTGACCACGCCGCGGGCCGGCCGGCCGCTGAACACGTTGGTGAGCGCGGTGTGCACCGCCGCCTCGCTGCCCAGTGCACGGCGGTGCACCGCGCTGGTGTCGGCCTCGGGGCACAGCAGGTAGGCGGTGCCCACCTGCACGCCGGCGGCGCCCAGCGCCATGGCGGCCCGCACGCCGCGGGCGTCGCCGATGCCGCCAGCGGCCACCACCGGCACCTGCACCGCATCCACCACCTGCGGCAGCAGCGCCATCAGGCCCATCTGCAGCGTCAGGTCGGTGTCCAGGAAATGGCCGCGGTGGCCGCCGGCCTCCAGGCCCTGGGCGATCACCACGTCGGCGCCGCGCGCCTGCAGCCATCGCGCCTCGGCCACGGTGGTGGCCGACGACATCACCACCGCGCCCCATGCCTTGACACGGTCCAGCAGCGCCGGCGCCGGCAACCCGAAATGGAAGCTGACGACCGGCGGCTTGTAGGCGGCCAGCAGCTCGGCCGCCTCGGCGCTGAACGGCACCCGACCGGCGGCACTGGGCGCGCTGCGCAGGTCGGTGCCGAATTCAGCGTCGAACCGGTGCGACAACCGGGTGCGCCAGGCGGCGTCGCGCACCGGGTCGGGCTCGGGCGGCGTGTGGCAGAAGAAGTTCACGTTGTAGGGCGTGCCCGCGGCCTGCAGGCGCCGCAGCTCCGCTTCCAGCGCGTCGGCCGACAGCATGGCCGCGGGCAGCGAGCCCAGCGCACCGGCGGCTCCCACGGCCAGCGCCAGGCGGCTGCCCTGGGAGCCGGCCATGGGGGCCTGGATCAAGGGCAGCTCGGTTTGGAGCAACGAAAGCAACGCACCCGACATCACGGTCTCCGCCAGCAACAACAGGCGACCAGCCTAACGCCATTGCGCCGGGCCTTCAGGCGCGGGCCGGGATGGCTAGGGTTGCGGCTTCTGCCGGTACACCACCGGCGGCAAGGCCTGCGCCCAGTGGCGGCGCTCGCGCAGCAGCGACTGCACCCGCGCCACCAGCGCGTCCACTCGGCGCGCTAGCGCACGGCGTGTGGGCAGGCCGGGCAGTGCCGCTTCCAGCGCGGCCTGGTCCTGGTGGGCCCACATCAAGGCGGTGTCGCGCAGGATGACGGCCGCCCGCAGCCGCACCAGCTCACGCTCCTGGCGTCGCAGGGTCGCCGCCTGCTCGTCCAGCAGCCGGCTGCAGCGGCGCTGCACGCTGCCGTAGGCGTTCATCAGCGCGCAGTGCTCGCGCGCCAGATCGGGGGTGTCGGTGGGTTGTTCGGCGTTCATCGTGCACCTCGTGGTGGTGACGCGCCGATATTAGATGAGAACTATTCTCGTTTGCGTGAAAGCCGCGTTGCCAAAAGAAAAGCCCCTGGCGATGGGCGCCAGGGGCTGCTAACGGGCCGCGCAGGGCGGTCAGGCTTCGGCCGGGGCCGAGGTGCGGATCAGGTGGTCGAACGCACCCAGCGCGGCAGTGGCGCCCTGGCCGACGGCGATCACGATCTGCTTGTACGGCACCGTGGTCACGTCGCCCGCGGCATACACGCCCGGCACCGAGGTCTGGCCATGCGAGTTGACGATGATCTCGCCGCGCGGCGACAGCTCCACGCCGCTGCCCTTGAGCCACGCGGTGTTGGGCACCAGGCCGATCTGCACGAACACGCCGGCGATGTCGATGCTGTGCAGCTCGTTCGTCTTGCGGTCCTTGTAGGCCAGGCCCACCACCTTGCTGCCGTCGCCCTTGACCTCGGTGGTCTGCGCGTTCACCAGCACCCGCACGTTGGGCAGGCTGTGCAGCTTGCGCTGCAGCACCGCGTCGGCGCGCAGCTGGCTGTCGAACTCCAGCAGCGTGACGTGGTCCACCACGCCGGCCAGGTCGATGGCGGCTTCCACGCCGGAGTTGCCGCCGCCGATCACCGCCACCTTCTTGCCCTTGAACAGCGGGCCGTCGCAGTGGGGGCAGTAGGTCACGCCCTTGGTGCGGTACTCGGCTTCGCCGGGCACGTTCATGTCGCGCCAGCGGGCACCGGTGGCCAGGATCACGCTCTTGCTCTTGAGCGTGGCGCCGCTGGCCAGCGTGACTTCCACCATGCCGCCGTCGGCGCGCAGGGCTTCGGCACGCTGCATGTTCATGATGTCCACGTCGTAGGTCTTGACGTGCTCTTCCAGCGCCACAGCGAACTTCGGGCCGTCGGTCTCCTTGATCGACACGTAGTTCTCGATGGCCATGGTGTCCAGCACCTGGCCACCGAAGCGCTCGGCCGCCACGCCGGTGCGGATGCCCTTGCGGGCCGCATAGATGGCCGCCGCCGCGCCGGCCGGGCCGCCACCGACGATCAGCACGTCGTAGGGCGCCTTGGCGCTGAGCTTGGCCGCGTCACGGGCGGTGGCGCCGGTGTCGATCTTGGCCAGGATCTCTTCCAGGCCCATGCGGCCCTGGCCGAACGGCTGCCCGTTCAGGAACATCGACGGCACGGCCATGATCTGGCGGTCTTCCACTTCCTTCTGGAAGAAGCCACCGTCGATGGCCACGTGCTTGATGCGCGGGTTCAGCACCGCCATCAGGTTCAGCGCCTGCACCACGTCCGGGCAGTTGTGGCAGGTCAGGCTCATCCAGGTCTCGAAGACCAGGTCCTGCTCGGGCTCCAGCGCCTTGATCTGCTCGATCAGGTCGGCTTCCACCTTGGGCGGATAACCACCGGCCTGCAGCAGCGCCAGCACCAGCGAGGTGAACTCATGGCCCATCGGCAGCGCGGCGAAGCGCACGCCCATGTCGGCGCCCTGGCGGGTGATCTGGAACGAGGGGCGGCGGCTGTCGGTGCCGTCGGTGCGCAGGGTGATCTTGTCGGACAGGCCGACGATCTCGCTCAGCAGCTCACGCACCTGCTGCGATTCGGCGCGATCGTCCAGCGAGGCGATCAGCTCGATCGGCTGCTGCAGGCGTTCGAGGTAGCCCTTGAGTTGGGCCTGGAGGTTGGCGTCCAGCATGGCGGCTCCTTGGAAGGTGGGATGTGAAATTCGGAGGGCGAGTCGGCCCAGACCCGGTTGAACACGCCCACATCACAGCCGCGGGACGTCTTCAACAGGGCCCGGAGGGGGCCGGCGCCGGCGGCCTGGGCCGGCCGGCGCCTTGAGCTTGTGCGACCGGCGCAGGGCCGGCCGTCAGCCGCTTCATCGAATCAAGGTCAGATCTTGCCGACCAGGTCCAGCGACGGGGTCAGGGTGGCGGCGCCTTCGTTCCACTTGGCGGGGCACACCTGGCCCGGGTGGGCGGCGGTGTACTGGGCAGCCTTGAGCTTGCGCAGCGTTTCCTTCACGTCACGGGCGATCTCGTTCGAGTGCACTTCCATCGTCTTGATGATGCCCTCGGGGTTGATCACGAAGGTGCCGCGCAGCGCCAGGCCTTCTTCAGGGATGTGCACGCCGAAGGCGTTGGTCAGGGCATGCGTCGGGTCGCCGACCAGCGGGAACTTGGCCTTGCCGACGGCGGGCGAGGTCTCGTGCCACACCTTGTGCGAGAAGTGGGTGTCGGTGGTCACGATGTAGACCTCCGTACCAGCCTTCTGGAACTCGGCGTAGTTGTCGGCCGCGTCCTCGATTTCCGTCGGGCAGTTGAAGGTGAAGGCTGCCGGCATGAAGATCAGCACCGACCACTTGCCCTTCAGGCTCTCTTCGGTCACCTCGATGAACTTGCCGTTGTGGAACGCCTGGGTCTTGAACGGTTGGACTTGGGTGTTGATCAAAGACATGTGTGTTCCTCTGTAGGGTTGGTTGTAGGCCGGGTTTCACTTTAGGCGCTTTGGGGCATCGCGTGGATTCATTGAGTCAATGTGACTGATTGACTTTGGCTAACGCCACGCGCAGGCAGAATCATCGGCACACCGCAACGGAGGCTGCAGATGTCGTACTTGCTCCTGATCCGTGAACCCCTGGGCCAGCGCGCGGAGCGCGGCGAGGCCGCCGGCCGCCAGCTCTATGACCGCATGCTGGGCTTCGCGGCCGAATTGCAGTCGCGCGGCGTGCTGCTGGCCGCCGAATCACTGGCCGACATGGGCCCGAATGCCGCCCGCATCCAGGTGCGGGAGGGCCGGCGCACAGTGATCGACGGCCCCTTCACCGAGACGAAGGAAATGGTGGGCGGCATCTTCCTGATCGACGTGGCCACCCGCGAGGAGGCGCTGGCCATCGCCGCCGAATGCCCGGCCGCGCAGTGGTGCACCGTGGAAGTGCGCCAGACCGCGCCCTGCTGGGACCGCAGCGCCGCGGGCTGAGCGACGCCGCCAGGCTGTCGAAAAGCGCCGGGGACGTTCGTCGTGGTTCCAGGCGCTCATGGCGCCGAGGAGCGACAGATGCGATTCATGATCATCGTGCGGGCCACGCCCGAAACCGAGGCGGAAGGCAACCCGTTGCCGGAAGACGAGACCGTGCTGCCCGCCATGCTGGCCTACCACGACGAACTGGCCAAGGCCGGCGTCCTGCTGGACGCCAACGGCCTCAAGCCCAGCCGGCATGGCTGGCGCATCCGCTATGGCAGCGGGCAGCGGCAGGTGATCGACGGCCCGTTCGCGGAGACCAAGGAGCTGATCGCCGGCTACACGCTGATCCAGGTGCGCACGCGCGAGGAGGCGATGGAGTGGGCACGCCGCTTCCCTGCGCCGCTGGGCGAGCGGGTGCCCGCCGAGATCGAGGTGCGCGAGCTCTACGAGGCCAGCGACTTCCCGCCGCCCGCCGCCGCCTGACCGCCCATCCATCACCGGAGCCCCCCATGCACAAGCAAATCTTCGTCAACCTGCCCATCCGCGACATGCAGCGCTCGCGCGCCTTCTTCGAGGCGATGGGCTATGCCTTCAATCCCCAGTTCAGCAACGACCAGGGCGCCTGCCTGGTGCTGGGCGAGAACCTGCACGCCATGCTGCTGGTGCACGACTTCTTCAAGGGCTTCACCGCCAAGCCGATCGCCGACGCGCGCGAGGTGTCGGAAGTGCTGGTGTGCATGTCCTGCGACAGCCGCGAGCAGGTGGATGCCCTGGTGGCCAAGGCCGTGGCGGCCGGCGGCACCACGCCCCGCGCACCGCAGGACCACGGCTTCATGTATGCCCACGGCTTCGAGGACCTGGACGGCCACATCTGGGAGCTGGTGGTCATGACCGGCGAGATGCCACCGGCGGCCGCCTGATGGCCATGGCGGCCGGCGCGTCCGCGACCCACCGCGCGATCGAGACCGTCTGGCGGATCGAGTCGGCCCGCATCATCGCCGCCGTCGCGCGCATGGTGCGCGACGTGGGCCTGGCGGAGGAGCTGGCACAGGACGCGCTGATCGCCGCGCTGGAGCACTGGCCGCAGGACGGCTTGCCCGACAACCCCGGAGCCTGGCTCATGGCCACCGCCAAGCACCGCGCACTCGACCGCCTGCGCCAGCAGGCGATGCAGCACCGCAAGCACGAGGAACTGGGCGCCGACGCCGACGCGCTCGGCACGCATGTGGTGCCCGACTTCGTGGATGCGCTGGATGCCGCCCGGCAGGACGACATCGGCGACGACCTGCTGCGGCTGATCTTCACCGCCTGCCATCCGGTGCTGAACACCGAGGCGCGCGTGGCCCTCACGCTCAAGCTGCTGGGCGGCCTCAGCACGGCCGAGATCGCCCGCGCCTACCTGGTGCCCGAGCCCACCGTGGCCCAGCGCATCGTGCGGGCCAAGCGCGCCCTCACCGCGGCCAAGGTGCCGTTTGAGGTGCCGCCGGCTGAAGCCCGCACCCAGCGCCTGGACTCGGTGCTGGACGTCATCTACCTCATCTACAACGAAGGTTATGCAGCCACCGCCGGGGACGACTGGATGCGCCCCGCGCTGTGCGACGAGGCGCTGCGCCTGGGCCGCGTGCTGGCCGCGCTGATGCCGGCCGAGCCGGAGGTGCAGGGCCTGGTGGCGCTGATGGAACTGCAACATGCCCGTGCGCCGGCCCGCGTCGATGCGCAAGGCGCCGCGGTGCTGTTGGCCGACCAGGACCGCAGCCGCTGGAATCACCTGCTGATCCGCCGCGGCCTGGCAGCGCTGCGCCAGGCGCAGGTTCTGGCCGAGGCCGGGCCCGGCTGGGGGCCGTACGCGCTGCAGGCCGCCATCGCCGCCTGCCATGCCCGCGCCGCCCGGGCCCAGGACACCGACTGGACGCAGATCGTGCAGTTGTACGACGCGCTGATGGAAGCCGCGCCCTCACCGGTGGTGGCCCTCAACCGCGCCGTGGCGGTGGGCATGGCGCAAGGGCCGCAGGCGGCATGGCCGCTGGTGCAGGCGCTGGCGGCCGAGGCCTCGCTGGCGCGCTACCCGTGGCTGTTCAGCGTGCAGGGCGACCTGCTGGCGCGTCTCGGCCGGGGCGCCGAGGCCGCCGCCGCCTTCCGGCATGCCGCCGGCCTGACGCACAACATGCGCGACCAGGCAGTACTCCGGGCCCGCGCCGAGGCGCTGGACAACGGCAAGCCGCAGCGCCACTGACGCCGGGAGGGCTGTTACGTGCACACACCCGAAAGGGTGAGGCCGGGCCTGTATATTCGTACAGTGGACCTGCAAAGCAAACTCGCCATCCTGGCCGACGCGGCCAAGTATGACGCCTCGTGCGCCTCCAGCGGCACCGACAAGCGCAACTCCGTCGGCGGGCGCGGCATCGGCTCCACCGAAGGCATGGGCATCTGCCACAGCTATGCACCCGACGGGCGCTGCATCTCGCTGCTGAAGATCCTGCTCACCAACCACTGCCAGTACGACTGCCTCTACTGCGTCAACCGCAGCTCGAGCAACGTGCCGCGGGCGCGCTTCCGTACCGATGAGGTGGTGCAGCTCACCCTCGACTTCTACCGCCGCAACTGCATCGAGGGCCTGTTCCTCAGCAGCGGCATCATCAAGAGCCCGGACTTCACAATGGAGCAGGTGGTGGAGGTGGCCCGCTCGCTGCGCGAGGACCACGATTTCCGCGGCTACATCCACCTCAAGACCATCCCCGACGCCAGCGAAGAACTCCTGGCCCGTGCCGGCCGCTATGCCGACCGCCTGAGCATCAACATCGAGATGCCCACCACCGAAGGCCTGCAGGCGCTGGCGCCCGAGAAGGACGACCGGGCGATCAAGCGCTCCATGGCACGGCTGCGGCTGCACATCGACGACGGCAGGGAGGCGGCCAAGCCGGTGCCCATCCGCGTGCTGCCTGGGGCGCGGCCGCGGCCGGCCAAGGCGCCGCGCTTCGCGCCGGCCGGCCAGAGCACGCAGATGATCGTCGGCGCCGATGCCTCGGACGACCGCCACATCCTGGCCACCAGTGCGCAGCTGTACGGCAGCTACCGGCTGCGGCGGGTGTATTACTCCGCCTTCAGCCCGATACCGGATGCGTCGCGCTCGCTGCCGCTGCAGGCGCCGCCGCTGATGCGCGAGCATCGCCTTTACCAGGCCGACTGGCTGATGCGCTTCTACGGTTTTGCGCACGACGAGATCGTGCCCGGCGGCCAGGGCCTGCTGCGGCTGGACGTGGACCCCAAGCTGGCCTGGGCCCTGGCGCACCGCGATCGTTTTCCGGTCGACCTGAACCGTGCGCCGCGCGAGCTGTTGCTGCGGGTGCCGGGCCTGGGCGTCAAGGCCATCGACCGGCTGCTGCAGTCGCGCCGGGTGCGCCGGCTGCGTGCCGACGACCTGCCGAGGCTGCACGTGCCGCTCAAGAAGGTGCTGCCCTTCGTGGTGGTCGACGGCCACAACCCGGCTGACCGCGCAGTGCCGGTGCCCGTGCCGGCGGTGGCGCCGGCCGCACCGGTGCAGGCCTCCTTGTTCGGCTGAGGGGCATGCAGGCGGTGCTGCTGGCCGGTCCGGCCGACGTGGACGGCTTCCGCCGGGAGGCGCGGCGGCTGCTGCAGGCCCAGGTGCCGCCGGTGGCGGTACGCTGGCAGGTGGCCGGCGCCACCCCCACGGGCGAAACCGCCGGCTTGTGGGCCGACGAGGCTGAGTCCGCTGCCACTTCGTCCCTGGATGCCGCCCCGGCCGGCGCGTCCGCCGTTCGGGTGCCTGCGGCCTTCGTGGAGTTGTGCGGCCAGGTGCTGCTGCACTCCGATCCGGGCCGCTTTGCACTCATGTACCGGCTGCTGTGGCGCCTGGTGCACGAGCCCGCGCTGCGCCATGACCCGCTGGATCCGGACCGCCTGCAGGCTGCCGAGCTGGCGGCCGCCGTGCGGCGCGACATCCACAAGATGCGCGCCTTCGTGCGCTTCCGCCCGGTGGGCGACGACCGCCACGTGGCGTGGTTCGAGCCCGACCACCACATCGTGGAGGCCAACGCGCCGTTCTTCATGCGCCGCTTCGCCCAGATGCGCTGGGCGATCCTCACGCCGCGCCGTTGCGTCGAGTGGGACGGCAACGCGCTGCACTTCCAGCCCGGCGCCGACCGCAGCAGCGCGCCGCAGGTCGACGCTGGCGAGCGGCTGTGGCTCACCTACTACGAGCACATCTTCAATCCCGCGCGCCTGAAGATCGCCATGATGGAGCGCGAGATGCCGCGCCGCTACTGGCCCAACCTGCCGGAAGCCGCATTGATTGCGCCGCTGGCCGCCGCTGCCGCCGCACGCACCGGGCAGATGATCGAGGCACCGGCCACGCCGCCCCGCAGCGTGCGCGCCATCCAGCTGCACCGCGTAGCGCCCGCACCGGCCGGGCGACCCCCCGCCACGCTGGACGAGTTGCGGGCGGCCACCAACGCCTGCAACGCCTGCCCCATCGGCGCGCTGGCCACCCAGGCGGTGTGCGGAGAGGGGCCGGCGGGCGCCAGCCACATGCTGGTGGGTGAGCAGCCGGGCGACCAGGAAGACCTGGCCGGCCGCCCCTTCGTCGGCCCGGCCGGCCAGCTGCTGGACCGCGCGCTGGCCGAACTGGGCTGGCCACGCGACGAGGTGTACCTCGCCAATGCCGTCAAGCACTTCAAGTACGAGTTGCGGGGCAAGCGCCGCCTGCACAAGACCGCAGGCCAGCGCGAGGCGCAGGCCTGCGCCCAGTGGCTCACGCATGAGATCGAGCTGGTGCAGCCGCGGGTGCTGGTGGCCCTGGGCGCCACCGCCGCGCGCACGCTGTTGGGCCGCCAGGTGGCGGTCACGCGGGAGCGCGGGCGCTGGCTGCATGAGCGTGCCGACGGACGTCCGGTCTTCGTCACCTGGCATCCCTCGGCGTTGCTGCGACTGCCTGATGGCGAGCGCCAGGCCGCCTATGGCGCCTGGCTGGACGACCTGGCCGCCTGCAGAAGTGCTGAAACTGTGTAAAAGGTGGCGTGCGAGCCACCCCCATTCGAGTGGTTCCGCCCCTTGAAGGGGATGGCCGCGACACCCCTTTGCGCATTAGTGCGCAGAGGGAAAAGGCACGCTTCCTACCCCCCAGGCCGTCAGTATTTCGGTCAAGCCCTTGTAGTAAATTGTGTGAGGCCTAGGATGCCTGCACTCAGCGGGTCCTCCGGGGCCGCACCGGGCGCCTTCGCCCGCTGCACGCCCGGCCTGCATGGCCCGGCGCCCACACAAGACAGCACACAAGGGGCTCTGCGTTGCGAACTTCTTCCATCTTCCAAGGGCGCGCCTTCTGGATCTCGTCCTTCTTGGCCGTGGCCGCCGCACTGCTGGGCGGCTGCGCCTCCACCACGCATCCACCGGCCCCGCTCGAGGCGCAGACGCAGGACTACTCGTATGTCATCGGCGCCGGCGATTCGCTGAACATCATCGTCTCGCGCAATCCGGAGCTGTCCATGCAGGTGCCGGTGCGGCCGGACGGCAAGATCAGCGCGCCGCTGGTGGACGAGCTGCCCGCGCAGGGCAAGACCTCGGTGCAGCTGGCCCGCGAGATTGAAAAGCAGCTCGAGAAGTACATCCGCGACCCGGTCGTCACCGTGGTGGTCACCGGTTTCGTCGGCCCGTACAGCGAGCAGGTGCGCGTGGTGGGTGAAGCCACCCGGCCGCAGTTCCTGGCCTACAAGCAGAAGATGACGCTGCTGGACGTGATGATCGCCGTCGGCGGCCTGACGGATTTCGCCGCCGGCAACCGCGCCACCATCCTGCGCAGCGCCGAGGGCAACAAGCAGTACACGGTGCGCCTGAAGGACCTCATCAAGGACGGCGACATCTCGGCCAACGTCGAGATGCGTCCGGGCGACATCCTCATCATTCCGCAGAGCTTCTTCTGACGCACGCCTTGAAGCTCTGGCGAGCAGGAAACAGCGATGTATGAACTGATTGAGCAGATCACCAACATCGCCCGCGGTATGTACAAGTACCGCTGGCAGGGTGTGCTGGTGGCGTGGATCGTGGCGATCGCCGGCGTCATCGCCGTGCTGCGCATCCCCGATCAGTACGAGGCCAGCGCGCGCATCTTCGTGGACACCCAGTCCATCCTGAAGCCGCTGATGTCCGGCCTGGCGGTGCAGCCCGACGTGAACCAGCAGGTGACGATGCTCAGCCGCACGCTGATCAGCCGGCCCAACATCGAGAAGCTGGTGCGCATGGCCGACCTCGACCTGGAGAACGGCAGCCGCACCGAGCAGGACGCGATGGTCGACCACCTGATGAAGACGCTGCAAATCAAGAGCGCCGACCGCGACAACCTGTACCTGCTGTCCTTCCGCGATTCCGACCCCGAGAAGGCCAAGCGCGCCATCCAGTCGCTGGTGTCCATCTTCGTGGAGTCGAGCCTGGGCGCCAGCCGCAAGGACACCGACAGCGCCAAGGTGTTCATCAACGAGCAGATCAAGAGCTACCAGCAGAAGCTGGAGGAGGCCGAGGCGCGGCTGAAGGACTTCCGCCTGCGCAACATCGACATCCAGTTCGCCGACGGCAAGGATTCCGCCAGCCGCCTGGGTGAACTGATGGCGCAGCTGGAATCGGCCAAGCTGCAGCTGCGCGAGGCCGAGAACTCACGCGATGCGGCCCGCGCCGCGCTGGCCAGCGAAAGCTCGACGGGCATGAACGCCACCTCCCAGAGCCTGCTGGAGGAATCGACCGTCGGCGTGGCCACGCCCGAGATCGACGCCCGCCTGGAAGCGCAGAAGCGCCACCTGGACGCGCTGCTGCAGCGCTTCACCGAGCAGCATCCGGAAGTGATCAGCACCCGCCGGCTGGTCAAGGAACTGGAGAGCCAGAAGGCCGCCGAGACGGCGCGCCTGCGCAAGCGCTCGCTGGCGATGCCGGCCATCGGCAACGGCAACACGACCAGCCTGGCCACCCAGGAAATGAGCCGCGTGCTGGCCAATGCCGAGGTGCAGATCGCCGGCCTGCGGGCCCGCGTGGCGGAGTACGAAGCCCGCTACAACGACGCGCACTCCAAGATCCGCCTGGCGCCCAAGATCGAGGCCGAGGCTGCGCAGCTCAACCGGGACTACGCCATCCACAAGAAGAACTACGAAGACCTGGTGTCGCGCCGCGAGGCCGCCACCATGTCCGGCGACCTGGACACCGCCTCCGGCATGGCCGATTTCCGGCTGATCGAGCCGCCGCGGGTCTCGCCCAAGCCGGTGTCGCCCAACCGCCTGCTGCTGCTGCCGCTCGCGCTGCTGGTGGCCATTGGCGCGGGCCTGTTCATCGCCTTCGGAGCCAGCCAGCTGCGGCCGGTGTTCCATCGGGCGTCCGAACTGCGCAACCGTCTCGACCTGCCCCTGCTCGGCGTCGTCTCGCTCATCCAGAGCGACACCGACCGCCGCCGTGAGCGTGCGGACCTGTTGCGCTTCTCCGCCGCCAGCGCCAGCCTGGTGGCCTTCTTCCTGGTGGGCATGGTGGTCATGTCGATGATGGCGAGCCGATGAGCATGAATGGCAGTTTGATCGAACAGGCCGCCCAGCGGCTCGCCCAGCTGCGCCAGGCCGGCGTGGAGATACCGCAGCTGGACCGGGCCCCCGCCGCCGTGGGCGCCATGCCGCCCGCACAGCCGACCGTGCCTGCCGTGCCGGTGGCCGACGCCGAGCCGGCCGCCCCGCGCCCGGCCTCGCGCAAGATCGACCTCGACCTGGAGGCGCTGGCCGCGCAGGGCATCGTCACGCCCAACGCGCCGCGCTCCACCGTGTCGGACCAATACCGGGTGATCAAGCGCCCGCTGATCCGCAATGCGGTCGGCAAGGGCGTGTCCACCATCACGCACGGCAACCTCATCATGGTCACCAGTGCGCTGGCCGGCGAGGGCAAGAGCTTCACCTCCATCAACCTGGCGATGAGCATCGCCAACGAGCTGGACCACACGGTGATGCTGGTGGACGCCGACGTGGCGCGGCCCTCGCTGCCGCGCATGCTGGGCATTCCCCAAGGCCCCGGCCTGCTGGACCTGCTCAAGCAGACAGCCGAGATGCAGGACGTGCTGCTGCGCACAAACGTCGAGAAGCTCACCATCCTGCCCAGCGGCTCGCCGCACCCGCGGGCCACGGAACTGCTGGCCAGTGACGCGATGCGGCAGCTGCTGGACGACATCGCCACGCGCTACCCCGACCGCATCATCATCTTCGACTCGCCGCCGCTGCTGCTCACGACGGAATCGCGCGTGCTGGCCACCAACATGGGCCAGGTCGTGGTGGTGGTGCATGCCGACAAGACGCTGCAGACCGACGTGGAGCATGCGCTGTCCACCATCGACAACTGCCCGGTGCGCATGCTGCTGCTGAACCAGGCTCGCACGGCCACCACCGACGGCTACTCGTCGGGTTATGGCTACGGATATGGCTACGGCTATGGCTACGGCCATGGTTACGGGCCGGGCGAAGACAAGGCGGCCGAAGCCGCTGCCGAGCCCTCCAGGACCGCGGCGTGACGGTGGGCTTGCCATTGCGGCCTGCGCTGGGAGTCGTTGCGCTCGCTATCACCACGCTGGCCTGCGGCCCCGCCGCCCGGGCGCAGGAAGCCGCCCAGCAGGGCGAGGGCGGCCGGGCCTGGCGCTTCACGCCTTCGCTCAGCGTGCAGCAGACCTTCACCGACAACTACCGCATCCAGCCCGAACGCGAGAGCGATGCGGTGACGCAGGCCACCGTGGGCATGCGGCTGGTGGGCGCCGGCACGCGGCTGCGCGGCGACCTGGACCTGTCGCTCACCGGGCTGGCGTATGCGCGCCACTCGGAAGAAAACAACATCCAGCGCTACCTGCGCGGCAACGGCTCGGTGGAACTGCTCGAGGACCGGGCCTTCGTCGAGGTGAACGGTTCCGTCACGCAGCAGCAGATCTCGGCCTTCGGCCCCGCCACCGACAACCCGGCGCTGGCCAACGACAACCGCACGCAGGTCACCAACCTCACCATCTCCCCGTTCATCCGCGGGCCGCTGGGCGGTTCGGTGCAGTACGAGGCGCGCTACACCTACGGCCTGACGCGCAGCAGCCAGTTCGGCGCCGCCGACTCCAGCACCTCGGGCCTGCTGCTGTCGCTGCAGGGTGGGGACCGGCAACGCACGCTGTCGTGGTCGGTGGCGGCCAACAGCCAGGTGTCCGACTTCTCCGAAGGCGAGGAGTCGGAGTCCGACTCGCTGCGCGGCACGCTCAGCTATCCGGTGCTGCCGTCGGTGGTGCTCACCGGCATCGGCGGCGTGGAGCGCTCCGACCTGCAGAGCGCCACGAAGGAGCGGCACAGCATCTCGGGCCTGCAGCTGGAATGGGTGCCGAGCGAGCGCACCAACCTGTCGGCGCGGTTCGAGCGTCGGTACTTCGGCGACTCGCATGCGGTGAACTTCTCGTTCCGCACGCCGCGCACGGTGTGGACCTTCAGCGATACGCGGGACATCAATCTGCTGGGGGCGGCACGGGCAACACGGGCCTGGGCTCGGTGTACGACGTGCTGTTCCTGCAGTTCGCGTCGGTGGAGCCCGACCTGCAGCGGCGCGACCTGCTTGTGCGCAGCCTCATCACGCAACTCAACCTGAACCCGAACGCCACGGTGATCCCCGGCTTCCTCAGCGCCTCGCCCACCCTGCAGCGGCGGCAGTCGCTCTCCCTGGCGTTGGTGGGAAAGCGCTCGAACCTGCTGCTGCAGGCCTCGCAAAGCAACACGCAGCGGGTGAACAACGTCGCCAGCGGCATCAGCGACGACCTCTCGCGTGCCGACAACGTGCGCCAGCGAGGCTTCGACGTCACCTTCAGCCACAAGCTGACACCCATCGCTTCGGTCAGCACCTCGGTGAGCTGGCAGCGCTCGCGCGGCGATACCAACGCGCAGAGCAGCGCGCTGAAGACCGTGTCCACCGGCTACAACACGCAGATTGGCTACCGCACCTCGCTCAACGTCGGTGCGCGCTACACCCAGTCCACCGGCTCCGTGCAGCCCTATACCGAGCGCGCCGTCTACGGCAGCGTCGGATTCAGTTTCTGACCATGTACGAAGCCTTCTATGGGCTGAGCAACAAGCCCTTCCAGCTCAACCCCGACCCGAGTTTCTACTTCGACAGCAAGCAGCATCGTCGCGCCAAGGCCTACCTCGAGTACGGCGTGATGCGCAACGAGGGCTTCATTGTCATCACCGGCGAGGTGGGCGCGGGCAAGACCACCATCCTGCGCGGCCTGCTCGACAGCCTGAATCGCAGCGACGTGGTGGTAGGCCAGCTCGTGACCACGCAGCTGGACGCGGAGGACACGCTGCGCATGGTGGGCGCCGCCTTCGGCTTCCAGGTCAAGGGCGTCACCAAGTCGGAGCTGCTGATCACGCTGGAGGCCTTCCTCATCGGCCAGGCCAGCCAGGGCAAGCGCTGCCTGCTGGTGGTGGACGAGGCGCAGAACCTGTCGCCGCGTGCGGTGGAAGAGCTGCGCATGCTGTCCAACTACCAGCTGGGCACGCAGGCGCTGCTGCAGAGCTTCCTGGTCGGCCAGCCCGAGTTCCGCGAGATCCTGCAGCGGCCCGAGATGGAGCAGTTCCGCCAGCGCGTGGCGGCCACCTGCCACATCGGCCCGCTGGACCTGGAAGACACCCAGCACTACATCGAGCACCGGCTGAAGTGCGCCGGCGCCAGCGGCAAGCCCGAGTTCGAGGCGGACGCCTTCCAGGCCATCTTCAACGCCAGCCAGGGCATTCCGCGCCGCATCAATGCGGTGTGCGACCGGCTGCTGCTGCTGGGCTACCTGAACAACAAGACGCTGCTGACCGTGGCCGACGTGGACGAGGTGGTGAAGGAGTTCGCCCGCGAAGGCGGCTCTTCCGGCTCCATGCCCGCGCCGGTGGCCGCCGGTGGCCGCGGCCTGGAGCCGGTGGGCTCGATGGGCGACGTGGACATCGATCCTTCCAAGCTGGCGCTCAGCCCAGAGGTGGCCGATGGCATCTCGCGCCAGCTCGACAGCCTCGCCGCCCAGCAGCACGGCGACCGCCTGCAGCGTCTGGAACGCAGCCTGCTGCGGCTGGAGCGCATCAACCTCGAGACGCTGTCGCTGATGCAGCGGCTGGTGGGCGCGCTCAAGCCCAGCGCCGACGGCAGCGAGCGCTGAGCGCGCCCGGGGAGTACGCCATGCCATCCAACGCCATCACCAATGCGCTGACCATCGACGTGGAGGACTACTTCCAGGTCTCCGCCTTCGCGCCCTACATCCGCCGCAGCGAGTGGGACGCGCGTGAATGCCGCGTGGAGGCCAACGTCGACCGCATCCTGGCGATGCTGGACCGGCGCGGCACCCGGGCCACCTTCTTCACGCTGGGCTGGGTGGCCGAGCGCTATCCCGCGCTGGTGCGGCGCATCGTCGCGCAGGGCCACGAGCTGGCCAGCCACGGCTATGGCCACGAGCGGGCCAGCGACCTGACGCCCGAGGCATTCAGCCAGGACATCCGCAGTGCCAAGGCCATCCTGGAAGACCTGTCGGGCCAGCCGGTGCAGGGCTACCGCGCACCCAGCTTTTCCATCGGCGAGCGCAACCTCTGGGCCTTCGATTGCCTGGCCGAGGCCGGCTACCGCTACAGCTCCAGCGTGTACCCCATCCAGCACGACCACTACGGCATGCCGGACGCGCCGCGCTTCGCGCACGAGGTGCGGCCGGGGCTGCTGGAGATCCCGGTCACCACGCTGCGCATGATGAATCGCAACCTGCCTTCCAGCGGCGGCGGCTACTTCCGGCTGCTGCCCTATGCGCTGTCACGCTGGATGCTGAAGCAGGTCAACAGCGGCGACGGCGCCTCGGCCATCTTCTACTTCCATCCGTGGGAGATCGACGCCGGCCAGCCGCGGGTGGCGGGCATCGATGCGAAGACGCGCTTTCGCCACTACGTGAACATCGGCCGCATGGAACGCCGGCTCGAGCAGCTGCTCGCCGACTTCCGCTGGGGCCGCATGGACGAGATCTTCCTGGGCCGGCCGGCCCACTGACCACCATGCTCAAGATCCGTCGGCTCGGCCCGCGCGATGCGGCAGCCGCCTCGCGCTGGGACGCCTTCGTGCAGGCCTGTCCGCAGGCCACGTTCTTCCACCGCGCCGGCTGGCAGACGCTGCTGCGCGAGGTGTTCCACCACCAGACCTTCTTCCTGTGGGCGGAGGATGCGCACGGCATCCGCGGCGTGCTGCCGCTGGCGCATGTGCACAGTGTGATGTTCGGCCAATCGCTGGTGAGCCTGCCCTTCGCCGTGTACGGCGGCGTGGCGGCGCTGGACGACGAGGCCGCGCACGCGCTGGAGCATGAGGCGCAGCAACTGGCCCGCCGGCTGGGCGTGGAGCACCTGGAGATGCGCAACGTGCAGCGCCGCCACGCCGACTGGCCGCTGCAGGACCTGTACGTCACCTTCCGCAAGGAGATCCTGCCCGACGAGGAAGCCAACATGCTGGCCATCCCGCGCAAGCAGCGGGCGATGGTGCGCAAGGGCATCAAGAACGGGCTGCAGGCCACGATCGATCCGGGCATCGAGCGCTTCTTTGCGCTGTATGCCAGCAACGTGCACCGACACGGCACGCCGGCCATGCCCAAGCGCTACTTCCAGGCGCTGCTGGACACCTTCGGCCCCGACGCCGATGTGCTGACCGTCACCACGCCGGAAGGCCAGCCGATCAGCAGCGTGCTGAGCTTCTACTTCCGCGACGAGATCCTGCCGTACTACGCCGGCGACGACGAAGCCGCGCGTGATCTGGCCGGCAACGACTTCAAGTACTGGGCGCTGATGCAGCAGGCCTGCGCCCGCGGGCTGAAGGTGTTCGACTACGGCCGCAGCAAGCAGGGCACGGGCAGTTATGCGTTCAAGAAGAACTGGGGCTTCGAGCCCACGCCGTTGCACTACGAGCACCGCCTGTACAAGCGCGACGCGGTGCCGCAGAACAACCCGAGCAACGCCAAGTACCAGTTGCTGATCAAGACCTGGCGGCGCATGCCCATCGGCCTGGCCAACCGCCTGGGCCCGCTGATCGTGCGCAACCTCGGCTGACAGCCCACGCAGCCATGGCCAACCTGCTGTACCTGGTGCACCGCCTGCCGTACCCGCCCAACAAGGGCGACAAGGTGCGCTCGTACCACGTGCTCAAGCACCTGCTGGCCGGGCACCGGGTGTTCCTGGGCACCTTTGTCGACGACCCCGACGACCAGCAGCATGTGCCGGTGCTGCAGGCGCTGTGCGCCGACGTGTGCGCGGTGCCGCTGCGGCCGGCCACGGCCAAGCTGCGCAGCCTGACGGCCTTGGCCGAAGGCCAGCCGCTCACGCTCAACTACTACCGCAGCCGGCAGCTCGACCAATGGGTGCGGCAGACCGTGCGCAGCCAGGCCATCGACGCGGTGATCGTGTTTTCGTCTTCCATGGCGCAGTACATCCGGCATGCCGAGGACCTGCCGGTGCTGGTGGACCTGGTGGACGTGGACTCAGCCAAGTGGACCGAGTACGCACGGGCGCGCCGGTGGCCGATGTCATGGCTGTACGCCCGCGAGGGCCGGCGCCTGCTGGCCTATGAGCGCCGGATCGCCGCCGCCGCGCACAGCACCTTCCTGGTGACGGAGAAGGAAGCGGCGCTGTTCCGCACCCTGGCGCCGGAATGCGCGCCCCAGGTGCAGGCGCTGGGCAACGGCGTGGACGCCGCCTTCTTCGCGCCCGACGAGGCACGCGCCAACCCGTTCGATGCCGACGAGCTGCCGCTGGTGTTCACCGGCGCGATGGACTATTGGCCCAACGTCGACGCGGTGGAATGGTTCGTGGCCGAGGTGCTGCCCGGCCTGCGCCAGCGCTGGCCGCGCCTGCGGCTGCACATCGTGGGCCGCAGCCCTACGCCGGCGGTGCAGGCCCTGGCCAGCGAGGCGGTGCGGGTCACCGGCACGGTGCCCGACGTGCGGCCCTGGCTGCAGCATGCGACCGCGGTGGTGGCGCCGCTGCGGCTGGCCCGCGGCGTCCAGAACAAGGTGCTCGAAGCGATGGCCATGGCGCGGCCGGTGGTGTGCGCCGGCTCCTGCGCGGAGGCCATCGACGCGTCCGACGGCCACGACCTGCTGGCCGCCGACGAACCGGCCGACTACCTGCGCCAGCTCGACCGGCTGCTGCAGTCGCCCGCGCAGGCCCAGGCGCTGGGTGAGCAGGGCCGCCGCTTCATGCTGCAGCGCTACAGCTGGGCCGCGCGCCTGGCCCCGCTGGACCGGCTGCTGGCACAGGCCGTCGGCGCGCCGGTGCCCCCGGCCGTGCGCTGGCAGGAGAGTGCGGCATGACCACGCGCCAACCCGCCATGTCCCCCGCGCCCATGCTGGCCGACGGCCCCCGCACCGCCGCCGGCTGGCGCGAGGCGGCCCCGGCCATGGCCGCCTATCTGCTGCTGGTGCTGCTGGCCTATCGCGGCACGGCGCTGTCGATGGTGGACATCTGGGAACGCTCGGCCACCTTCACCCACTGCTTCCTGGTGCCGCCGCTGGTGGGCTGGCTGGTGTGGCGGCAGCGGGCGCTGCTGCGCCAGCTCACGCCGGTGGCCGTGCCGGCCATGGTGCCGGTGCTGGGCGCGCTGGCGGTGGCCTGGTGGCTGGGGGAGCTGGCCGACGTCAACGCGGTGACGCAGCTGGCCTTCGTGGCCCTGCTGGCCGCAGGCGTGCCCACGCTGCTGGGCTGGCAGGTGACCCGGGCGCTGCTGTTTCCGCTGGCCTTCCTGTTCTTCGCGGTGCCACTGGGTGAATTCATGACACCCGCGCTAATGCAGCACACCGCCGACTTCACCGTGGCCACGCTGCGGCTGTCGGGCATTCCCGTGTACCGGGAGGGGCTGCAGTTCGTGATCCCGTCCGGACGCTGGTCGGTGGTGGAGGCCTGCAGCGGCATCCGCTACCTGATGGCGTCGTTCATGGTGGGCTCGCTGTTCGCATACCTGAACTACCGCAGCCTGAGCCGCAGACTGGTGTTCTGCCTGCTGTCGCTGGTGGTGCCGGTGTTGGCCAACTGGCTGCGCGCCTATCTCATCGTGCTGGTGGGTCACCTGTCCAACAACCAGATTGCCACCGGCGTGGACCACCTGGTGTACGGCTGGGTGTTCTTCGGCATCGTGATCACCGCGCTGTTCTTCATCGGCGCGCGCTGGTCGGAGCCCGATGCCGCGGTGCCCGAACGCGTGCAGGCGCTCGGCCGCGCCGGGCGTGCGTCGGCCGGCCGTCTGCTGGTGGTGGCGCTGTGCGCCGCGGTGGCAGTGAGCTGGCCCGCCTGGCTGCGGCCGGCCGATGGCCAGCCCGGCCCAGCGCTGGCGCTGAGCCTGCCGGCAGCGGCCGCGCCCGACTGGCAGGCGGCCGACGCGCCCCTGTCCGACTGGCGGCCCGCGGTGGTGGGCGCCCGTGCCGAACAGAGCCGCACCTATGCCGGCCCGGCCGGCCGCGTCGGCCTGCACGTGGCCTACTACCGCCAGCAGCAGGAAGGCAGCAAGGCCGTCAGTTCGGTGAACGCGCTGCTGCGCGTGGGCGACACCCAGCGCCATGCGGTCATCGTGGGCCCGGTGCAGGCACCGGGCGCGGTCGGGGCGGCCGGCTGGCAGGCCACCGAGCTGCGCGGCAGCAGCATCGCCACCGCACAGCAGCAGCCGCCGCTGCTGGTGTGGCGCACCTACTGGATCGGCGGCCAGCTGGTGGGCAACGAAGTGCAGGCCAAGCTGAGGCAGGCCTGGATGCGGGTGCGTGGCGAACCCGACGACGCCGCCATCGTGGTGATCTACACCGAGGCCACGGCCGACGACCAGGCCGCCCGGCGGCTGCAGGCCTTTGCCGCCGCCCACCAGGACACGCTGCTGCGTGCGCTGGACGATGCACGCCGCGCCCGCTGAACCCGGGCTGCGCGCCTGGCTGCGCAGCCGCTTCGAGCTGTCCCGCCACGGCCCCGGCCAGCACCTCCCGGCCATGGACGGGCTGCGCGGCGTGGCCGTGCTGCTGGTGTTCGGGGTGCATTTCGCCACCCAGGCCGAACCCTGGCTGGCCGATGGCATCGTGTTCACGCTGCTGCTGGCGGCGCTGCGCCGCATCGGCCATGCAGGCGTCGACCTGTTCTTCGTGCTCAGCGGCCTGCTGATCTACGGCGCGCTCATCGCCGGGCGCTGGCACTACGCCGGCTTCATGCGGCGGCGGCTGCAGCGGCTGTACCCCACCTTCCTGGCGGTGTTCCTGCTCTACCTGCTGCTGTCACTGCTGATGCCCGGCCAGTCCAAGCTGCCGGCCGCGCCGGCCGATGCGGCGATGTACTTGCTGGCCAACCTGCTGCTGCTGCCCGGGCTGTTCCCCATCGAGCCGATGATCAGCGTGGCCTGGTCGCTCAGCTACGAGCTGGCCTTCTACCTGCTGATGCCGGTGCTGGTGGTGGCGCTGCGGCTGCGGCAGTGGTCGTCCCGCCAGCGGATGCTGCTGTTCCTGGGGCTGGCGCTGCTCACGGCGCTCAACATCGCCACGGTGCAGGGCCACGTGCGCTTCGTCATGTTCCTGGCCGGCGTGCTGCTGTTCGAGGCGATGCAGCGCCGGCCGCCGCTGGCCACGCAGGCGCTGCCGGCGCTGCTGGCCGTGGTGCTGGCGCTGGTGATCGACGGCGTGCGGCCGGTGGGCTCGGTGGGCTTCGCGCTGCGCACGGTGGCCATGGCCGCGGCGTTCTGGCTGCTGTGCCACGTGGCGCTCACCCAGCCGGCCGGGCCGCTGGCGCGGGCGCTGTCCTGGGAGCCGCTGCGCTGGCTGGGGGCGATGAGCTATTCGTTCTACCTGATCCACAGCCTCGCGTTGAAGGCGGTGTTCCTGCTGCTGGCGCATGCCTGGGCGGCGCAGCCGATGCCGGTGGCCTGGCACCTTGCCGCGGCAGCGGTGTCGTTCGGCGGCTCGCTGCTGGCCTCGGCCGCGCTGTTCCTGGCGGTCGAACGGCCGCTCTCGCTGGCACCGCGCCCGCGCCCGGTGGCGTCGGCGGCGCCCGCCCCGGTGGAGGTCACCGGCCGATGACACATGCCGCAGGACACGCGGCCGACGGCCGCCCGCTGGTGATGCACCTGGTGTACCGCTTCGATACCGGCGGGCTGGAGAACGGCGTGGTCAACCTGATCAACCACGGCCGCCGCTACCGGCATGCCGTGGTGGCGATGACCGAGGTGGCGCCCACCTTCAGCCGCCGGGTGCAGCGCGACGACGTGGGCTTCCATTCGTTGCACAAGCCGCCCGGGCATGGCCTGAAGGTGTACCCCGCCCTGTACCGGCTGTGCCGCCAGCTGCGGCCCGACGTGCTGCACACCCGCAACCTGGCGCCGCTGGAGTGCCAGGCTGCCGGCTGGGCGGCGCGGGTGCCGGCGCGGGTGCATGGCGAGCATGGCCGCGACATCGACGACCTGGACGGCAGCAACAAGCGCTACCAGTGGGCGCGCCGCATCTACAGCCCGTTCGTGCAGCGCTACGTGGCGCTGTCGCGCGACCTGGAGCAGTACCTCACGCAGCAGGTGGGCCTGGCGGGCAGCCGCATCGAGCGCATCTGCAACGGCGTGGACAGCGAGCGCTTCCAGCCGGCGCCGGCGCGTGCGCCCATCGAGGGCAGCCCCTTCAATGCGCCGGGCCTGTGGCTGGCCGGCACCGTGGGGCGCATGCAGAGCGTGAAGGCGCAGACGGTGCTGGCGCAGGCCTTCGTGCACGCGCTGCAGCAGCAGCCCGCGCTGCGCGAGCGGCTGCGCCTGGTACTGGTGGGCGACGGCCCGCTGCGCGCGCAGGCCCAGTCCATCCTGCAGCAAGGCGGCGTGGCCGACCTGGCCTGGCTGCCCGGCGAACGCGCCGACGTGCCCGACGTGATGCGCGGGCTGGACTGCTTCGTGCTGCCTTCGCTGGCCGAGGGCATCTCCAACACCATCCTGGAAGCCATGTCCAGCGGCCTGCCGGTGCTGGCCACCGCCGTGGGCGGCAATGCCGACCTGGTGGACGATGGCCGCACCGGCGTCATCGTGCCCGCGGGCGACGCGGACGCGATGGCGGCGGCACTGGTGCAGCTGGCATGCAACCCGCAAGCGGCCGCGGCCATGGGCCGCGCCGGGCGCGAAGCCGTGCTGCAGCGCTTCAGCCTGCAGGCCATGGTGGCGGCGTATGAAGCCCTGTACGACCGGCTGCTCGGCCGGCCGAACATCAACCGTTGAATCAGGACCTATAGACCATGTGCGGCATCACCGGCGTCTTCGACACCCGCGGCCAGCGCGCCGTCATTCCGGCCGTGCTGCGGCGCATGAACGATTCGCAGCACCACCGCGGCCCCGACGAGGGCAGCGTGCATGTGGAACCCGGCGTCGGCTTCGGCCACCGGCGGCTGTCCATCATCGACGTGGCCACCGGCCAGCAGCCGCTGTTCAACGAGGACGGCTCCGTCGTCGTCGTGTTCAACGGCGAGATCTACAACTACCAGAGCCTGATTCCCGAGCTGCAGGCGCTGGGCCACCGCTTCAGTACCAAGAGCGACACCGAGGTGATCGTGCATGCCTGGGAGCAGTGGGGCGAGGACTGCGTCAAGCGCTTCCGCGGCATGTTCGCCTTCGCGCTGTGGGACCGCAACCAGCAGGTGCTGTTCATGGCGCGCGACCGGCTGGGCGTCAAGCCGATGCACTACGCGGTGCTGGACGACGGCATGCTGCTGTTCGGCTCCGAGCTCAAGTCGCTGATGGCCCACGACAGCCTGCGCCGCGACATCGACCCCCTGGCGGTGGAGGAGTATTTCGCGCTGGGCTACGTGGCCGAGCCGCGCACCATCTTCCGCCAGGCGCTGAAGCTGCCGCCGGCTACCACGCTGCTGGTGCGCCGCGGCCAGCCCATCCCGCAGCCCAAGGTGTACTGGGACGTGCGCTTCACGCTCGACAACAAGGCGTCGGAAGAGGAAGCCTGCGAAGAGCTGCTGCGCCGGTTGAAGGAGTCGGTCAAGCTGCGCATGATCGCCGAGGTGCCGCTGGGCGCCTTCCTGTCGGGTGGGGTCGATTCGAGCGCGGTGGTGGCGATGATGGCCGGCCTGTCAGACGGCCCGGTGCAGACCTGCTCCATCGGCTTTGCCGACCCGCAGTACAACGAGAGCGAATTCGCCCAGCGCGTGGCCGAGCGCTACCGCACCGACCACCACGTCGACCAGGTCGATTCCGACGACTTCGACCTCATCGACACCCTGGCCGCGCTGTACGACGAACCCTATGCCGACAGCTCCGCCATCCCCACCTACCGCGTGTGCCAGCTGGCCCGCCAGCATGTGACGGTGGCGCTGTCGGGCGATGGCGGCGACGAGACCTTCGGCGGCTACCGGCGCTACAAGCTGCACATGATGGAAGAGCGCATGCGCGCGTCGCTGCCGGCTTCGGTGCGCACGCCGCTGTTCGGCTTCCTCGGCCGCGTCTACCCCAAGGCCGACTGGGCGCCGCGGGTGCTGCGCGCCAAGACCACCTTCGAGGGCATGGCCCGCACCTCGGTGCAGGCCTACTTCCACAGCATGTCGCAGATCCGCGAGCCGGCGCGCAGCCGGCTCTACAGCCAGCGCCTGCGCTCCGAGCTGGGCGGCTACAGCGCGATGGAGGTGTTCCGCCGCCATGCCGCACGCGCCGGCACCGACGATCCGCTGGCGCTCATCCAGTACATCGACATGCAGACCTACCTGGTGGGCGACATCAACACCAAGGTGGACCGCGCCAGCATGGCCCACTCGCTGGAAGTGCGCGAGCCGCTGATGGACCACGAGCTGGTGGAATGGGCCGCCACGCTGCCCTCGGCGCTCAAGCTGCAGGGCGGCAACGGCAAGAAGGTGCTGAAGAAGGCGCTGGAGCCGGCGCTGCCGCACGACGTGCTGTACCGGCCGAAGATGGGCTTTGCGGTGCCGCTGGCGCGCTGGTTCCGCGGCCCGCTGAAGCAGCGCGTGCGCGGCTCGCTGCTGCAGGGCCCGATGCTGGACGGCGGCTGGTTCGATCCCTCGGTCATCCGCAGGATGGTGGAAGACCATGAAAGCGGCCGCCATGACCACAGCACGCCGCTGTGGTCGCTGCTGATGTTCGACGCCTTCCTTCGCCGCTCCATCGGCGAGCTGCCGGCCGCCCGCCAAGCCGCATGAAGATCCTGTACCACCACCGCACGGCCTCCAAGGACGGCCAGGCCGTGCACATCGAGGAGCTGATCGCCGCGCTGCGCGAGCAGGGCCACGAGGTGCGCGTGGTCGCGCCGCAGGCGCCGCAGGGCGAGGGCATGGGCGGCGAGGTGGGCTGGGTGCAGAAGCTGCGCGCCGCCCTGCCCAAGGCCTGCTACGAGCTGCTGGAACTGGCCTATTCCGCCGTGGCCTACCGACGGCTGGCCGCCGCGGCGCGGGAGTTCCAGCCCGACGCCCTCTATGAGCGCTACAACCTCTTCCTGCTGGCCGGCGTGATGCTCAAGCGCAAGCTGGGCATCCCGCTGCTGCTGGAGGTGAATGCGCCGCTGGCCGAGGAACGCGCCCGCTTCGGCGGGCTGGGCCTGCCGCGGCTGGCCCGCTGGGCGGAAGACTTCGCCTGGCGCGGCGCCGACGTGGTGCTGCCGGTCACCCGGGTGCTGGCCGACCAGGTGCGCGCCCGCGGCGTGCCCGACAGCCGCCTGGTGGTGGTGCCCAACGGCATCAACGAGGCGCACTTCGCCGCCGCCCCCCACGCCGCAGGCCGCCCGTGCGTTGCTGGGCCCGGGCTGGGAGAACGCGCTGGTGCTCGGCTTCACCGGCTTCGTGCGCGACTGGCACGGCGTGGACCGCGTGCTGCACTGGATGGCCAGCCCGTCGGCCGACCCGCGGGCCCGGCTGCTGATGGTGGGCGACGGCCCGGCCCGGCCCGAGCTGGAGCGCCTGGCTGCCGAGCTGGGCCTGGGCGAGCGGGTGCGCTTCACTGGCGTGGTGAACCGGGAGGAGGTGCCCGCGCTGGTGGCCGCCTTCGACATCGCGCTGCAGCCGGCGGTCGTGGCCTATGCCTCGCCGCTGAAGCTGTTCGAGTACCTGGCGCTGGGCAAGGCCATCATCGCGCCGCGCCAGCCCAACATCGAGGAAGTGCTGGTGGACGGCAGCAATGCGCTGCTGTTCGACCCGGCGCGGCCCGAGGCCTTCGAGGCCGGGCTCACCCGCCTGGGCAGCGACGCCGCGCTGCGGCAGCGGCTGGCCGCGGGTGCCGCCGCCTCCATCCACCAGCAGGGCCTCACCTGGCAGGCCAATGCCCGCCGGGTGGCGGCGCTGGCCGCCCGCTGATCCCCCAAAAGAGAAGCGCTTCCCCCGCCGCGCCGCGTCCGACCGTGATCTTCTTGTCAGCGCCCGATGGCGGGATGGTGCAGTGCAATGGGCCGGCGCTATGCTCTGCGGCCGCCGCGGGAGCGCCTGCGGCCGGCCGTGCCGCCCGCGCCCGCACCCGACGGCGCCCCTTGTTACGCGTCACACCACCCGCCCGATGAGCCGCCCGCTGCGCACACTGCTGTTCTCGACGCTGTACCCGAGCAGCGCCCGCCCGGTGCACGGCATCTTCGTGGAAACGCGCCTGCGCGAGCTGTTGGCCCAGGGCAACATCGAGACACGCGTGGTGGCCCCGGTGCCGTGGTTCCATTCGCAGGACCCGCGGCACGGCGAGCGCGCCGCCATGGCCCGCACGCCGCCGCGCGAAACCCGCCACGGCATCGACGTGCGCCACCCGCGCTATCCGCTGCTGCCCAAGGTAGGCATGACGGTGGCGCCTGCGCTGCTGGCCCTGTGGGCGCGGCCCGCGGTGCAGGCGGTGCTGGACGAAGGATTCGACTTCGACGTGATCGACGCGCACTACTTCTACCCAGACGGCGTGGCCGCGGCCCTGCTGGCCCGGCATTTCCGCAAGCCGCTGGTGATCACCGCCCGCGGCACCGACCTGAACCTGATCCCGCAGTACGCCCTGCCGCGCCGCATGATCCAGTGGGCGGCCCGCCAGGCCGATGCCTCCATCGGCGTATGCGCCGCGTTGATGGACGTGCTGGCCGGGCTCGGCATCGAGCCGGCGCGGCTGCACGTGATGCGCAACGGCGTCGATCTGCAGCGGTTTCGCCCGCTGCCGCCCACGCAGATGCGCAGCGAGCTGGGCGTGGACGGCGCACCGCTGCTGCTGTCGGTGGGCCATCTGATCGAGCGCAAGGGCCACCATGTGGCCATCGATGCGCTGGCCAGCCTGGCCGGCACCCATCCGCAGGCGCGGCTGGTGATCGCTGGCGAGGGCGAGGAGCGGCAGCGCCTGCTGCAGCGCGCGCAACAGCGCGGCGTGGCCGACCGGGTGACCCTGGTGGGCAGCATTTCCAACGTGGAGCTGCTGCGCTGGTACAGCGCGGCCGATGCGCTGCTGCTGGCCTCCAGCCGCGAGGGCTGGGCCAACGTGCTGCTGGAGGCCATGGCGTGCGGCACGCCGGTGGTGGCCACGCGCATCTGGGGCACGCCCGAGGTGGTGGCCAGCGACGCGGTGGGCCGGCTGGTGGCCGAGCGCAGCGGCGACGCCTTCGCGCAGGCGGTGCGCGACCTGCTGGCCGCGGCGCCCGACCGCGCGGCGGTGCGGCGCTATGCGGAAGGCTTCAGCTGGGAAGCCACCAGCCAGGCGCAGCTGCGGTTGTTCCGGTCGCTGGCGGTGCAGCCGGCCGAGGTGCTGAGCCATGTCTGACCTGCTGATCCTGGGCATCATCGGCACGGCCACCGTGGGTCGTTGTGGCGGCCGTGGATCGGCGCGGTGCTGTTCGTGTGGGTCAGCCTGATGAGCCCGCACGTGGAGTTCGGCTGGCGCGCCGCCGGCTGGCCAGTGGCCACCGGCATCGCCGCCTGCACGCTGGTGGGCATGCTGCTCACCAAGGAAAAGCAGAACCCGATGGTGGGCTCGCCGGCCTGGGCCATCCTGTTCTTCACGATCTGGATCTGCATCACGCTGCCGTTCTCGTTCTACCTGGACGAGTCGCTGCCGCTGTGGCAGCGGTCGATGAAGATCTTCCTGATGATCTTCGTCACCCTGGCGCTCATCGACGACAAGCGCAAGCTGCAGTGGCTGATCTGGACCATCGCCTTTTCCATCGGCTTCTATACCGTCAAGGGCGGTGTCTTCACGCTCATGACCGGCGGCAACTACCGCGTGTGGGGCCCGGGCGGCTTCATCGGCGGCAACAACGAGCTGGCGCTGGCCGGCGTGATGACGATCCCGCTGCTGCGCTACATCCAGCTGCAGATGACCGGCAAGTGGCAGCGACGCGGCATGGGCCTGTCGCTGGTGCTGTCGGTGATGACGGTGCTGGGCAGTCATTCGCGCGGTGCCTTCCTGGCGCTGGCGATGATGGGCCTGATGCTGTGGATGAAGGGCAAGCGCAAGTTCGTCGGCGCCTTCGTCATCGTGTTCGTCGCCATCGGCGCCCTGGCCTTCATGCCGGAGCAGTGGTTCGAGCGCATGAACACCATCGAAACCTATGACAAGGACGAATCCGCCATGGGCCGGCTCAACGCCTGGGGCATGGCCACGAATCTGGCGCTCGATCGCATCGTCGGCGGCGGGTTCATGCCTTACCACCCGGACGTGTATGCCCGCTATGCCGAAGATGCCACCCGGGTGCTGGCCGCACACAGCATCTACTTCCAGGTGCTGGGCGAGCACGGCTTCATCGGGCTGTTCCTGTTCCTGGGCGTGGGCCTCACCACCTGGGCCACCGCGCGGCGGCTGGTGAAGTCGGTGCACAACGATCCCTCCCGCCAGTGGCTGGCCGACCTGGGCGCCATGGTGCAGGTGAGCCTGCTCGGGTACGCGGTGGGCGGCACCTTCCTCAGCCTGGCCTACTTCGACCTGCCCTACTACCTGGCCGCCATCGTGGCGCTGGCGGCCAGCATCGACCAGAAGCAGCGACGCGCCGCGCTGAAGGCCCAGCGTGCCGCCCTCGGCGACAACAACATGGGCCTCGGGTGGAACCATGGGCGTTAACGTGCTGAATCCGTTCGGCTGGCTGTCGCCCTCGGGCTCGCGCGCGCGGCTGTCCATCTTCATCTTCCACCGCGTGCTGCCGGCGCCCGATCCGCTGCTGCCCGACGACATCGACGTGGCGCGCTTCGAGCGCATCGTCGGCTTCCTGCGCCGCGGCTTCAACGTGCTGCCGCTGGCCGATGCGGCGCGACGGCTGGCCGAGGGCCGGCTGCCTGCGGCCGCCGCCTGCATCACCTTCGACGACGGCTACCTGGACAACCTCACGCTGGCCGCCCCGGTACTGAAGAAGCATGGCCTCAGCGCCACCTTCTTCATCGCCACCGGCTTCTCGGGCGGTGGCCGCATGTGGAACGACACCGTGATCGAGGCCGTGCGCGCCGCCCCCGCCGGCGAGCTGGACTGGCAGGACGTCGGCGCCGGCAGCTACCCGCTCACCGACGACGCCTCCCGCGTGGCTGCCTACCAGGATGCGCTCAAGCGCCTCAAGTACCTGCCGCCGGACGAGCGCCTGGCCCGCACCCAGGTGCTGGCCGCACGCCACGGCCTGGCGGCGCACAGCACGTTGATGATGTCGCCGGCCCAGCTGCGCGAACTACGCGACCTGGGCATGGACATCGGCGGCCACACCGTCAGCCATCCCATCCTGTCCAGCACGCCCGAGGCGCAGGCCTATGCCGAGATCGCCATCGGCCGCGAGCAGCTCACCGCCTGGCTGGGCGAGGCGCCGACGATGTTCGCCTACCCCAACGGCGTACCCGGCCGCGACTACGGCGTGCGCGACGTCGCGCTGGTGCGGCGTGCCGGCTATGCCGGTGCGGTGAGCACGGCGCCGGGCGTGGCCACCGCGGCCAGCGATCCGTTCCAGCTGCCGCGCTTCACCCCGTGGGACGTGCGCATGGCCCGCTTCGGCCTGCGCTGCGCCATGAACCTGATGTCCGCGCCCGCCGCCCAGGCGCCGCTGGAGGCCGCTGCATGACCCGCGTGAGAGTGCCCATCCGCCTGCAACAGGCGCCCGCCTTCGTGCGCCAGATGGCGCAGCGCCGCCATGTGCTGCGCCGGCCGCTGCAGCGGCAGCCCGTGTTCCGGCTGTGTTACTTCAGCTGCCAGTCGTACTTCAGCTACCTCTACTGCGCGCTGCACAGCCTGCTGCGCAGCGCGCCCCACGTGCGCTACGAGGTGCTGGTGTTCAGCGACAACGACATGCCGCTGTCCCCGGCACAGACCGAGCAGCTGCAGCGGCTGATGCCCAACCTGCGCGTGGTGCCCTGGCCCAAGAGCATGGGCTGGGGCGCCGAGCAGATCGGCTGGATCTGGCGCGCCTATGCGCTGGCGGCCGAAGGCCTGCACGACGACGACGTCGTCGCGCGGGTGGATTCCGACGTGTTCTTCTTCAACGACCGCATCTTCCAGGCGGTGGCCCGCAGCTCCGCCGCCATGGTGGGCGACGGCCATTTCGTCGACTTCGCGTACTGCCAGGGCGGCTGCTATTTCCTGCGCGCCTCGGCGGTGCGGGCGGTGCTGGCGCTGATCGAGCGAGAGCCGCTGGAAACCTTCCTGGCCGAGCGCAAGATCCCGGTGGAAGACATTGCCGCCACCGCGCTGGTACAGGCCGCGGGCCTGCCCATCTGGCAGACCTGGTTCATGATGTTCCCGGACGAGCTGCGCAATGCCGGCGGCCTCACCGCCTGGCAGCGGCGCAAGTTCTCCTGCCTGCACTTCGTGATGAAGAACAAGGCGGTGATGCTGGAGACCTACGAGCGTGAACTGCTGCTGGCCGACGACCGGCCGGCCTATCAACAGGCGCTGGCCACCGCCTGACGCCCGTCCCTGCCGATGACCACTGCCACCCTCACGCAACCTGCCGCGCCGGCGCTGGCTGCCTTCCGCTGCCGCGTATGCGGCTCCACCGCCGAGCCGGGCCGCCACACCGCCCGGGAGATGATGTTCGGCACGCGGCAGGCCTTCGACTACCTGCAGTGCGCCGAGTGCGGCTGCCTGCAGATCGCGCAGTTCCCGGCCGACCCGGGCGCCTACTACGGCGGCGCGTACTACAGCTTCACCGAAGACCCCGCGGACGCCTACCGCAGCCCGGCCAAGAACCTGCTGAACCGCTGGCGCGACCAGGCCACGCTGTTCCTGCCCGGGGGCGACCGGCTGCCCTTCCGGGTGAGCGTGCCGCACCTGCGCACCGGCTTCGAATTCCTGCGCCGGGTGCCCGGGCTCTCGCTGCATTCGCGGATGGTGGACATCGGCTGCGGCAGCGGCATCCTGCTGCACCGGCTGCACAACGCGGGCTTCCGCGACCTCACCGGTGCCGATCCTTTCCTGGCGGGTGGCGACCGCCAGGTGGGCCGCGGCTTCCGCATGCTGGCGCGGGATGCCCAGTCGCTGGACGACGGCCCGTACGACATCGTGCTGATGAACCACTCGTTCGAGCATGTGCCCGATCCCGCGGCCACCATGGCCGCCGTGGCCCGGCTGCTGGCGCCCGGCGGCACGGCGGTGATCCGCGTGCCGCTGTGCGACAGCGAGGCCTGGCAGCGCTACGGCGCCGACTGGTTCCAGCTCGATGCGCCACGCCACTACTACCTGCACACCCAGCGCAGCCTGCGTCTGCTGGCCGGCCGGGCCGGGCTGGCAGTGGCACGGGTGGTGCACGACTCGGACCACCACCAGTTCACGCTGAGCGAGCGGTACCGTGACGACGTACCCCTGGTGCGCGACCCGCAGCGCCCCGATGGCAAGCCCTCCTGGGCGGGCCTGACGGAGGCCCAGGTGCAGGAATTCGAGGCGCTGGCGCAGCGCCTGAATGCCGAAGGCCGCGGCGACCAGGCCACGTTCTACCTGCGCCACGCCCAGCCGGCGTGAGCGCCGCCAGCCTGCCGCGCCGCCTGGCCCGCAAGGCCGCCTACTGGCTGCGCAATGCCAACCCCCGGCGCTTCCACGCACTGGAACGCTGGTGCACGCCGGCGCTGGCTCCCGCCGCGGGCGGCGCGGTGGCCGTGTTCAACCACTTCGAGGCCGATGGCAGCGTGCCGGCCCATGTGCTGTGGCACCTGGCGCAGTGGCGGGCCGCGGGTTTCGCGCTGGTGTTCATCACCACCTCGGCGCAGCTGCAGCCTGAGTCGCTGGCCCGGCTGCAGGCCTTGTGCTGGCTGGTGCTGCGGCGGCGCAACGTGGGCATGGACATCGGCGGCTGGCCCACGGCGGTGCAGGCCATCGAGCAGGCAGCCGGCCAGCCGCTCGCGGCCTTCGGGCGCTTGCTGCTCACCAACGACAGCGTGTTTGGCCCGCTGCAACCGATCGGCGCCTGGATGCCGCCGATGGCCGCGCGCGGGCTGGACCTGTGGGGCATCACCGACAGCCAGGAGCGCGGCCACCACCTGCAGAGCTACTTCCTCGTACTGGAGACGCCGGCCGCGCTGGCCTTCTTCCGGCGATGGGCGCTGCGCATGAAGCTCATCGACGACCGCGAGGCGGTGATCGCGCGCTACGAGCTGGGGCTGTCGCAGGACGCCAGCGCCGCCGGCCTGCGCTGGGCCGCGCTGGTGGAAGGTGCCGCGCTGCTGGCGCAGGCCCGGACCGCCGGCGAACTGCCGCCCGCGCTGGCCGACCACCTGGCGCGGCGGCCCGGGCAGTTCAACCCGACGCATGCGCTGTGGCGGGCCGCCGTGGCGCATGCCGGCTCGCCTTACCTCAAGCGCGACCTGCTGCGCCGGTTTCGCGCCAGTCCGGCCGAGTTCGCCGCGGCCCGCGCGCTGGTGGTGTCGGCGGCGCCGGCCTATCCGGTGGGCCTGCTGGACGACTACTTCGGCGACGGCGGCGCGGCCGCCAGCGAGCCATCCTCGCCCAGGCAGGCCACGCGGTAGCCGGCCTGCTCGGCCAGCGGCCACACCAGCCGCTCGAGCGCGTGCGCTGTCGTGCCGTCGGTTTGCGCCATCTCGGGCTCGAAGTCGTCGGCCGACAGCCGCGCGGCGCGCAGCCCCTGCATCGCCTGCGGGCGGAACCAGAACATCGTTCCGGCGAAGAAGGGTCGCGATCGCGCGGAATCGGCCGGCAGCCCGGCTCGTTCCGCCACGCGGCGGATGGAGCGGCCGTTGCTGCCTGCATGCTGCGGCTGGCCGGGCCACATGCAGTGCGCCGCCGGCCCCACCAGGCCCAGTTGCGGGTCGGCCTCGAACTGCGCCAGCAGCGACCGCAGCGCCGCCGGTCCGGGCAGCAGGCCGCGCAGCAGGCTGTCGCGCCAGGCAGCGCCGTCGTGGTGGTGCGGGCTGCGCTTGCTGTGCAGCTTGAGCACGGCGGCGTAGCCATCGAACACGCCGGCACGCAGCGCCCACAGCCAGGGCAGCACGTCGCGGCCGTGGTTGGGCCGCGGCAGCAGCCGGGTGCGCGGATGGTCGGCAACGATCGGCGCCAACGCGGGCGTGGTGGCGTAGTCGGGCAGGGTGACGTACAGGTCGAAAGGCTCGGGCAGTGCCGCCAGCGCAGCCTGCAGCTGCGGCCACACCTCGGGATAGAACAGATGCAGGCACACCGCCACCCGGCGCGGAGGCCGTGCCGGCGTCAGCGCCGCGGTGCCGACCGGCAGGCCCTGCCAGCGGCCGGGCAGCGCGCCCGGCTGCAGCAGCGCCAGCAGCGCTTCGCAAGCCGGCCGGTCGCCGGCGTGCCGTGCCAGCCAGGCCGGCTCGATCAGCGGATGCGGCGGCAGTGCCTGCACCGGCAGCGTGGCAAAGCGCGCCGGCAGGTGCCAGGGCGCAAGCTGTCCGGCATCTTCTTTGGGATAGGCCAGGCCGGCTGCGGCACAGGCGGCTTCGGCCTGCTGCAGCAGCGCCGCCTGTGCCGGTGCAAGGCGGGCGGCACGCCGGCGGCGCGCGGCCAGCGCCTGCCACCAGCGCTGCAACGCCAGCCGTGGATGCGGCGCGCGGCTGCGCTCGAAAGCCAAGTCGCGCCGGGCCAGCTGCAGCGCTGCCGACCAGCCGCTCAGTGCGACCACTGCGCGCGGATGTCGCTCACCAGCGACCAGGTGGTGCGCCGCGCGAAGAGCAGCAGCAGCGCCAGGTAGGCCAGCGCACCCACGCCGGAGCAGGCCAGCAGCCGGGTGAGCGGCAGCCAGCCGGCCAGCAGCTGCGTGGTGGCCACCATGGCACCGGCCATGGCGGCCGAGCACAGCGTGGGGGCCAGCATCGGCATCAGCAGCCGGCGCAGCGGCATGCGCACTTCCTGGCAGGCCAGCGCCGCCGTCCACAGGTGCGTCACCACGCACACCACGAAGAAGCCCCAGGCCGCGCCGACGAGGCCGCCCCACACGGTGCCCACCCAGTAGGCCGCACCGCTGAGCACGGCGGTGGCGATCGAGGTCTTGAGCAGCAGGTCGCCGCGGCCAAAGGTGAGCAGCACCGTGCCCGTGGTGGTGAGCGCGCTCTGAACCGCCATCGCCACGCACAGGATGCGCAGCACGTCGATGGCGGCTTCCCACTGCGGGCCGAACAGCACATGCACCACGTCAGGCGCCATCGCGGCGGTGCCGGCCATGATGGGGATGGTGGTGAGCGACACCGCCGCATTGGCCTTCAGCCAGGCGCTGGCCAGCCGCTCGGGCTCGTTGCGCAGCAGCGACAGCGTGGGGAACAGCACCCGCACGATCACCGAGGTGATCTGGAACAGCACCGTGCCGGTCAGGCCGGAGGCCAGGCCATAGGCGCCCAGTGCCGCCGCACCCAGGTAGCGGCCGATGACGAAGGTGTGCAGGTTGCGCCCGGCGGTGGACACCAGGTTGCTGCCCAGCAAGTTGAGCGACAGGCTCACCATGCCCTGCAGGTGCCGCAGCGCGGGATGCAGCCCGGGCAGCCAGCGCGCCTGCCGCATCATGATGGCGCAGGTGACGGTGTTGCCGATCAGCGGCTGCGCTGCCAGCGCCCAAACGCCCACGCCGGCCCAGGCCAGCGCCAGCGCGCCGAGCGAGGCGCACACGCTGCCCACGATCTGCGCCACCGTCATGTCGCGGAACTGCAGCCGCTGCGTCAGCAGCGCCTGCGGCACCACCGAGGCGCCGGCCACCACCATGTTGATCGCCAGCGGCAGCACCAGCGTGTCCACCTCCGGCCGCTGGAAATAGGTGCTGAGCAGCGGCCCGCTGCCCCACAGGGCCAGCGCGGCCACCGCGCCGATGACCACGTTGAACCAGAAGCAGGTGGTGAGCACTGCCTGCGCCGTGACCTGTCGCTGCACGATGGTGGCGCCCAGCCCGAAGGCGATGAACACCTGCGCGATCTCGGCGGCCACGTAGGTCATGCCGAAGAGGCCGAAGTCGTCCGGCACCAGGATGCGCGCCAGCACCAGGTTGGTGGAGAACGCCAGGATCTGCCGGCCCAGCTGGCCGGCGCTGAGCCAGGCGACGCTGCGTACCGCCTTGCCGCCCAGGTTGCCGGCGGCGGTCGAAGGTTCCGTCACGCGGACCACTCCGCCCGCGCCGCATCGGCCGGCACTTCGGGTGCCGCCATGGCGGGCTGGGCGGCGGCACCGGGCCGGGGCACCAGGCCGCAGGCGTCCATCAGCTGGGTGTAGTTGATCTCGCTGGCTTGGTGCAGGCGGTTGACCAGCGCTGCCCGTTCGGCCGCCGGCGCCGACAGCGCCTGGCCGATGGCGCCGATGGCGTCGGCCGGGCGGACACAGGCGCGCTGCGATTCGGTGTCCCAGGTGTGCAGGTAGTAGTCCAGCTTGTGCGGCTTGTCGCTCAGCCCCAGGTGGGGCACGCCGAAGGCCTGCGAAGTGATGTTGCCGTGCAGGCTGGTGCCGAGGAACAGCGAGGCGTGGGCGATGGTGGCCATGATGTCCCAGATGGAGGCTTCCTCGTCCACCACCTCCACCGGCGAGCCGGCGCGGGCCTGGATGTCGGTCAGGCCCTGGATGTCGTCCAGGCCGGTGTAGCGGCCGATGGGCAGCAGGATGGCGCGCAGCCCGTGGCGGCGGTGGATGTCGGCCAGCAGCGCGGCGAGGTCGTCGCGGTGGCGCTGGGCATAGCGCGCATTGCACTGCGCCACCACGAAGGGGTCGCCGCGCAGGCGTTGCTGCGTGCGCGTGCCCACCAGGCCCGCCAGCCGGGCCAGCGGGAAGTGCTTGGACATCAGCACCGCGGAGTCGGGCGCCAGCGCCACGGAAGCCACGCCGCCGCCCAGCAGCAGGCGCTGGGTCTCATGGTCGCGCACCGAGACGAAGTCGGCCTGCGCCAGACGCGCCAGCGTCTGCTGCTGGATGTCGGTCGGCTGCACCGCCAGCTCCGAGCCGCCCACCGCGTTGTAGGCGATCTTCACGCGGTGCGGGAAGTCCTGCGGGCCGGCCACCCACGGGAAGGGCGAGTTGGCACCGCGGAAGCGCCGCACCAGGTCCACCGCGCGCTGCTGGCCCACCGCGCGCTGCAGGGCATACAGCAGGTAGTTGCCGCGCGGGCCCACCAGGTTGGCCTGCATGTTCACCCAGTCGGCCCCGATGGTGCCGCCGCCGTTGAACACCACCACGTCGCCGTCCTGCAGCGCGCGGCCGCCGTACAGGCTGCGCATGCCGAGCGTGGGCATGGCGCCGAACTCCGACAGGTCGCTGCGCGACAGCGCGTAGGCCGTCATGTCATGCGACAGGCCGCGTGCCACCAACTCATCGCGCGCGAGGATGGGGAACAGGAGGTCGCCGTAGTTGAAGCGGTCGTACGCACCGACGAGGGCAATGCGCGGCTTGGCGGCTTGATTCATGTTGTGACAACGCTCGATGGATCAGCGCGGTTGGCGACCGGCCATCAACTGGCTCAGTCGCGCGCCTTCTTGCGCATAAACGCCGCCTGTGAAGCGGAACGTGCCGAAGAAATGCACCAGGGCGGCATGGTGGATGTCGCTGCCGGGCAACCAGAACGGATAGCGGTCCACCGGCAACACGATGGAATCGCGGGCGTTGGCGGCCATGAAGTTGCAGGCCACCTGTTCGGAACCCCAGGTGCGCCACTTGGGCGCGCCCAGCAGGCTTTCCATCGCGCCGGAAAAGCGCGCGATGCGGTCCAGCGACAAGGTGCCCGGCGGGAAGCCGGTGAAGCCCGCGCAGCCCCGCACGTACTGCGTGCCCAGGTCGGCCGGCAGCTGCACCAGCGCGCGTTCGGCCGCGTTCTGCACATGGTCGGAGTCGTATTGCGCGGCGTATTCGGAGGCGGCCGCCAGCGTCACCGGATGCGTGCCCGACTTGGTGCCCAGGGTGAACGGCCGCTGCGACTGCACGCAGGCGATCACCTCGTCCGGCCGGCGCAGGGTGAGCGTGTCGGAATCGAGCTGGATGACGTAGTGCTGCTGGTTCTGCCGCGTGAGCGTGGCGAAGCGCTCCCAGGCGCCGCCGCGCGGCAGGCCCGGCGCGGCGGCGTCAGGCGTCTTGACGAACTCCACGTTGCCGAGGTGGTGCGCCAGGCGCGCGCGATCGTCGGGGCGCAGGCCGTCGTCCACCAGCACGAAGCCGCGCGGGCGCAGGTGCTGGGCGAAGCTCTTGGCGGCCAGCATCAGCATGGTCGTGTCGGGGTGGTAGACCTGGCTGACAATGACGACGTTGCTGTCGGGGTCGCATTGCAGCGGCGGCGTGCGGTCGATGCCGGAACACCTGAAGTTGAACCATCGCTTGTGCAGCCGCTGACGAAAGTAGGAGAGCATGTAACCGGTCCTGATGACTTCTGAATTCTGTGTGGCGGCTCAGACGGCGGGCTTCCAGCCCAGCGTGGCGGCCAGCATGTACGCCGCCGGCTTGACGCGCCAGGGGCAGGCGCGCAGCGCCTTGAGCATGGACTGCAGGCCGATGCGGCGGCTGCCGCCGGCCAGGTGCGACAGGCCGAACTCCACGTGGTAGCGCGCCAGCTGCTGGCGGAAGGCGCTTTCGCTGACCTGGCGGCCGTCGGCACTGGCCAGGCCCCAGCGGCGGGCCGTGCGCTGCAGCAGCTCGGTGCGGTAGTCCACCGGCCGCACCACCCGGTTGCCCTGCTGGCGGTGCTGGCGGTACAGCGTGTGCACTTCGCGCAGCTTGAGGAAGGGATGCCGGCGCGAGATGCGCAGCCACAGCTCCCAGTCCTCGCTGTAGGGCAGGGTCTCGTCGAACACGCCGCAATCGCGGAACACGCTGGCGCGGAACATGGCGCTGCTGGTCAGCATCCAGCAGTCCAGCAGGAACTGGTGGTAGATCCAGCCCGAGAACGCCGGATCGGGGCCGCTGCCGCTGGCCGAACGATCCAGGCTGGCGGGCGAGGGGAAGGCGGCGCCTTCGGCCGGCCGTTGCCAGGGCATGAAGCTGCCGTACACCACGCCCACCTCGGGCCGCGCCTGCAGCGCCGCCACCTGCACGGCCAGCTTGTCCGGGAACCAGTAGTCGTCGTGGTCCAGCAGGCACACGAATTCACCGCGGGCGATGCGCAGGCCGTGATTGCGTGCGGCGCACACGCCGGCATTGGCCTGCGGCACCACCGTCAGCCGCGGGCCCCAGGCGGCCAGGCGCTCCAGCGTGCCGTCGGTGGAGCCGTCGTCGATGACGATCAGCTCGACCGCGGGATGCGTCTGCGCCAGCACGCTGGCCACCGTCTCGTCGATGTAGGCGGCGCAGTTGTAGGTGGGCACGATGACGCTCACCAGCGGCGGCGCGGCATCGGTCACGGTGGGCGACGGCGGCTGCATGGTCAGGCGATGCGGAACTCGGGCGCATGCGCCCGCAGCCACAACTCCAGCATGGTGAGGATCCACACCATTTCGCCGTAGTAGCCGGGATGGGCGGGCAGGTGCTGCGTCATCAGCGCATCCAGGAAGGGCTGGCGCACCAGGTTGCGCGTGCCCAGGCTGCCCAGCGCGTCGGCGGCCAGCCGTTGCAGGCCGCCATGGCGCTGCGTCCACACGCCGAAGGGCAGGCCGAAGCCCTGCTTCTTCTTGGTGATGATCTCGTCGGGCAGGAAGCCGCGCAGCGCTTCCTTGAAGAACCAGCGCAGCTTCAGGCCGCGCAGCTTGTAGTCGGTGGGCAACCGCAGGGAGAAGTCCACCAGCGCGCTGTCCAGCATCGGGAAGGCCACGGCCAGCCCGGCCAGCCGCGTGGTGCCGCACACCTTGGGCAGGTCGGTCTCGGCCAGGGTGTAGCGCCAGTCGAAGGCCAGCTGGCGGTTGAGCAGGCTGTGGGTGCGCGCCTCGCGCCACACGCCGGCCTGATCGCGCATCGGGCCTTCCACGTCCACCGCGGCGCGGAAGGCGGGCGTCAGCACGTCGTCCAGGCCCAGGCGCAGCAGCAGGTTGTAGGTTTCCAGGCGCTGCGGCAGCGGCTGGCGCGCCTGGTCCACGTAGCTGGCGGCCTTGCGCGCCAGCGGCAAGCGGCGGGCGGCCCCGGTGCCCAGCGCCGGCTCGATCAGCGCGGCGCGCAGGCCCGCAGGCACCGCGCCGTACCAGTTGAACACCCGCTGCTTGGCATAGCGCACGTTGCCGCCGAACAGCTCGTCGCCGCCGTCGCCGGCCAGGATGCGCGAGACGCCGTCGCGCCGGGCCATCAGCGCGCAGTAGTAGGCCGGCAGTGCCGACGAGTTGCCGAACGGCTGGTCGTACGCGGCCGCCACCTCCGGCATGCTGCGCAACAGGTCTTCCGGCGTCACGTAGTACTCGTGGTGGTCGGTGCCGAAGCGCTTGGCCGCAATGCGCGCGAACTCCATCTCGTCGTAACCCTCGGCGTCGAAGCCGATGGAATACGTGGACGCGCGCTGGCCGGTGGCCTCGGAGAGCATGCCGGCCACGGTGGAGCTGTCGGTGCCACCGCTCAGGAAACAGGCCGGCCGCTGCGGGTCGGCGCATCGCTGCACCGCCTGGCGCAGCAGGCCGCGGAATTCGTCGCGCAGGCTGTCGAAGCTGCGGCGCGGCGCGGGGCCGGCATCGACGAAATGCGGCACCCAATAGGGCTGCACATGCACCGTGCGCCCGTCGTACACCGCGCAATGGCCGGGCGGCAGCCGGTGCACGCCCTGGTGCACCGTGCGCGGCGACGGAATGGCGTGGAAGTACAGGTAGTCGTACAGCGCCTGGGTGTCGAGCGAGTGCTGCGCGTCGGCGAGCAGGTGCGCCTGCTCGGCAAAGCGCAGCACGCCGTGGTCGATGCGCCAGCACAGCGTGCGCACGGCGAAGCGGTCCACCGCCAGGAACACCCGGCCGCCCTCCAGCGGCAGGGCCGCGGCGAAGGCGCCGTCGGCCTTGGCCGCCGCGGTCAGCGGGTCGGCCGCCACGGCCGCACGCCATGCAGCGGCGCTGCCTTCGCGGGCCTGCAGGGCGGCCAACGCGGGGTCGCTGAAGGTCGGGTCGCCCAGCACGAGTGCGGCGGCGGAGGTGTCGGGGAGTACGGCGGACATGCTCGCGATGCGGTTCTTGGTGTTCAGGACTGGGCCGGCAGCGCACCGGGCAGGCGCAGCGAGGCGAGTGGCCGCTCCGCCACGCCGCGCGGCGCGGTGGGCATCAGCATCGGCCGCAGCGCGTCGGCATCGGCTGGCAGCTCCAGCGCGCGCAGGCGGGCGGCGACGGCCTTGCGCACGCGGTAGTCGCCAGCGGCGGGGTCGACCAGGTCGGCCAGCGAGAGCAGGGCATTGCCACGCACCTCGGCACCACCGGTCGGCGCATTGCCACCACCGACCAGCAGGTTGTTGAGCAGGCGCACGCGGTCGGTGCCCGGCCGCACGTTGACGAAGACGCCGGTCGGCCCCAGCTCGTTCACCAGCGTGTTGAAGGCCATGTGCAGCTCGTTCGGCGCGGGATGCAGGCCCTCGGCACCGAAGGAGACGAGCTGCTGGTTCTCGCTGCCCGGCCCCTGCTGGATCAGGTTGCCCACCACCACGGCCATGCCGCCGTTCGGGAATTCCAGCTCGTAGCTGGCGCGGCCTTCGGGGCCGTCGACCAGGCGGTTGTAGGTCACCAGGTTGTCGCGTGCCCGACTCTTCAGCAGGTGGCCGCTCTGCGCGCCCTGGAAATGGCTGCCGGTGACCACCAGCCGGCCGATGCCGCCGGCGTATACATGGTGGTTGCGGCCATCGGCGCGCAGGTGGCGCGTAAACTCGCAGCGCTCGATCACCACCTCGATGCCGGTGTCGTTGCCGGTGAGCACGCCGCATTGGCTGTCCGAAAAGCGGCAGTCGACCACATGGGCGCTGCCCGCGTCCACACGGATGCCGGCGCCGTTGAGGCTTGGCACCTGGGCGCCCTCGAAATCGAAGCCTTCCACCCGGAACTGCTGCCCGCGGGTGACGAACACGCCCTTGCCCTGCGCGGCGGCGCCGTCGGCCACCAGGCGCACGCGGCCACCGACGGCACGCAGCTGCAGCCGGTTTTGTGGCCAGAACGCCACGTCGCCGCGGTATTCGCCGGCATCCACCTCGATCAACGTGTGGTCGGTGGCCACGCGGGCCGCCTGCGCCAGCGTGCGCAGCGCGCGGCCCGGCCCCACCTGCAGCGTGGCGGCGGGCGCGTCGGCCGGTTGCGTCCAGGCCGGCGCGCACAGCAGGGAGCCCAGTGCCAGCAGCGCATGGCGACGCTGCCGGGTGGCGGATGACGGGTGGTGAGCCCTCGACATGTTTCGACCCCCGAGGGTGACTACGTTGGCTGCCTGGCGGCGGGCAGCGGCGGCACGCCTACCGGGTGCCGCGGGCCGGAGGAAGCGCCCTGGCGGGTGCCTCCGATCGCTGCGGATTGTCGGGCAACTCTTTTGGGGGAGCACCATCCCCCCCTTGAATCGAGCCGTCGGTGTGCGTTTTCACGGCTTTTGCTGTTGCTGCATCCGCAACGGGACGCCGGAATCGTGCAAGCAGGGGCTTGAGCTGGCGCGCCGCCGCCTCCCGCGCGGCGCCCAGGGCGCCGGCCACGGTGCGGGGGTTGTAGGCCACCAGACCCCAGCGTTCACGCCGCTGCGTCATCCACTGCTGCTTGTATTTTTCGTCGCCGGCCAGGAAGTCGACCTCGCGCACGCGGTCGTGCTCCAGCACGTGGCGCATGAGCATCTCGGTGACCAGCGAGCCGAGCGAATAGGCCTTGTGGGCCTCGTCGTAGGCCACCTTGTAGATCTCGGCTCGGCCACCGGCCACGATCCACAGCTGGGTGGCGACCGCCTGGCCGTTGAGCCGCGCCACGCCCAGCCGCAGCCAGCCGTGCTCCGCGCACATGCGCACCAGGCCGGGCATGAAGCCGGGATACGGCTCCTGCGGCTTCCAGCTGGAGGCGTACACGGTGTGATAGGCCTCGATGGCGCTGTCCAGCCGGTCGCCTCCGGTGACGATCTCCAGCGTGCCGCCGTCGGCCTCGAACTTGCGGCCCATGCGCTTGCAGGTGCTGCGCAGGCCGGAGCTGCGTTGCTTCCAGTAGGTGTCCCAGTCCAGGCCTTCGCTGGGCAGGTACCAGTTGCCGAACGCGAAGTACGGGTGGCAATGCAGCCCGGCGGCGCGCAGGGCCTCCTGCAGCAGCGCATACGTTCGGCTGTCCGGGTCCATCGGCGCCAGCCGCATGGACGCGGGCCGGTGCTGGCGCACCACCGCGCGCAGGGCGTCGGCCAGCGGCTGCGCGGCCAGGTCGTCGGCCAGTGCCGGCGCGTGGAAGGTGGTGTAGTAGTTGCCCAGGCTGTCCAGCCGGCGCGGCTGGCCATCGGCCGCCTCGCGCCGCAGCAGCGGCAGCACCGCCCGTGTGCGGCCGTCGTGCTGCAGCAGCAGGAAGCCCGGCGTGCTGCCCGGTTCCTGCACCTGGGCGCAGAAGTTCTCGAACCAGGCGAGGCCGGCCTGCATGCCGCGCGCGGCGGCCTCGGCCGTCATCAGGGCGCGCGCGTCGTCCGGCAGCAGGCGCAGCTCGGTGATCCACGGGGTGTGCAGGTCAGGGGCGGTGGTAGGCATGCGCGGCGAGCGGTTCAGGGGCGGGGAGCAGGCGCACAGGCGCAGGGGCGGACGGGCACTGACATGTCCTCACCCGGCCTGCAGGGCGGTCGACACGGTGTTCAGCAGCCAGTCCATCTGTGCATCGTCGATGGCCTGGTGGCAGGGCAGATGCACCAGCGCGCTGCGATAGCGGGTGGCCACCGGGCAGTCGCTGACGGCCATGTCGTCCCAGCGGCCCAGCGGCACGGCGCGGCGCTTGAGCGCTGGAAACTGCCGCTGTGGTGCCTGCAGCAGCAGCGGAAACATGTAGGGCACGGTGCCTTCGGGCAGCACGGGCTGCAGCGGCCGGGCGCCGGACCAGTGTCGGCTGGCCTCCACCCACTGGACGTAGCGGGCGCGTCGGCGCTCCGCCAGGCGCCGCGCATCCACATGGCGGCTCAGCCAGCGCGCGAAGCCCAGTGCCGGCCGGCCCAGCTGCCTGGCGTCGAACTGGCTGGACGGCCTGCCGTCGGCCACCAGCCGGTCGGCGTCGTCGGGCAGCGGGCGCGAGTCGTCCACCGGCTGCGGGGCGGGCAGGGCCGGCGCGCGCATGCGTTGCAGGGTGTGCCAAGTTGCGCGCAGTTCGGCCAGCGGCCCGGCACGATCCGGCAGGGCGGGCAGCGGCCGGCCGCTGTTGTCCCACAGCAGGCCGCCTTCGGGCAGCGGATGAAACTTGTACGGGCTGGCGATGCCGAAGCGGCCGTGCCCACCCAGGTCGGCGGCGCCCGGCGCCGGCGGGCCGCCGACCAGCACATGGGAGCAGTCCTCCACCAGCAGCGGCGCCACGTCGGGCCGGGCCGCCAGCAGCGGCGCCAGCGACTGCGCAAAGCCGAAGAAGTGCGCCGCGATCACCGCACGCACCGGCGGGCCGCCGGCGTCCAGGCGGGCCAGCAGGTCGGCCGCATCCAGGCGCAGGTCGTCGGCCAGGCGGTAGAAATGCACCGTCGCGCCGAGCGCCAGCGCGCCGTCGATCATCGTGCGGCAGTGGTACGCCGGTGCCAGCACCCGCGTGCCCGGGCCCACGCCGGCTGCGGCCAGCGCGGCATGCAGCGCATGGCGGCCGAAGGCATGGCTGCGCACCGAGGCGCCGGCCAAGCCAGGTGCGGGCCGGGGCGCGGCGCGCCAGCGCAGGTCGGCGCGGCGCAGCCAGGGCATCACCGGCACCGCAGCGGGCGGGAAGCCGCAGCCCGCGGGCACGAACTGCCGGATCTGCAGTGCTGCGGGTGTTGCTGCAGCGGCGTCGCCTGTCAGCGACGGGGCGGCGGCGCTCACGGGCGCCGTTCCTGGCCGCGCGGGCGCCGCGGTAGCGGGCCGGCGCTGCCTGCCGGGCAGGTGTTCATCGACTTGCCGGGGCGCTGGCCGCCGAGGCGGGCAGGGCGGGTGCGGAGGCGGCCGCACGGCCGGGCAGCGGTGCGCCCGGCACCGGTTCCTGCCACTTGCCGGCTTCCACCAGCCGGGCCTTCAGGTCGCCCTTGGGGAAGTCCAGCGCCTGCGCCGCATGCGCCTGCTGCAGCGCGCGGTCCCAGATCTTCAGGTCGGCGAACACCATGCCGGCGTTGTAGTGGGTGAACGGATCGTCACCCGCGTTGTCCACCACGTAGTCCAGTTGCTGCACCGCGTCCTTGGTGCGGTCCCATTGATGCAGCCAGCTGGCGTAGATCATGCGCACGATCAGGTCGTCGGGCCGCCAGCGGATGGCACGGAAGAAGTAGCACTCCACCGAGAAGTCGGAGCCGGAAGTCTTCAGCGCCTTCTCGCGCAGGCTCAGGCGGTTGAGCGTGATCAGCGCGCGGTGGTGGTTGGGATAGGCCTTCAGCGTGTAGTCGATGTCCGCGCCGAAGCTGTTGAACATCGGCTTGATCAGGTCTTCCACGTTTGGCTGGAAGTGGCCGAACTCCACCGTGCGCAGCATCTCGCGCTGGTTGCGATAGTCGAACGGCCCCACGTGGGTGGGGATGTACATCGGGCCGCAGCCCTGGCTGTTCATGATCTGGGCGTGGGCTGGCAGCGCCGAGGCGGCGGCGAGCACCACGGCCGCGGCCAGGCCGGCCAGGGAGGGCATGCGCGCCGGCGCGCGGTGAGCTGGGCGGGTGTTCATGCGTGTGTGCTCCTGTGGACGTCGGCCGCCGCGCCTGCGGTACAGGCGCCGGCCAGCCAGGCCGATGTGGCACTGGCCACTTCGGAACCATAGCGTCGATCCGAGAAGGTGTGGTCGGCCTCGGGCAAGTCCACGCGCTGCAGGCCGGGGCGCGCCATCGCGCCCTTCCATGCGGGCGCGCTGCCGGTGGTGTCGATGAATTCGCGGGCGGTGTAGTCGTCGCCGCTGACGAGCAGCAGCACCGGCCCGCCGAACCGATGCCAGGCCTGCGCCATGCGGTCCTGGTAACTGGCGGGGCCGGCTGCCACGCCGCCACGGCGCCGGCCGAGCCGGCCGCGCAGCGCGGCGGCCAGGTTGCCGGCCAGTTCGCGCGCGGCCTGGCGCCCCACGCCGCCGCTGGCCAGCTTGCGCCAGAAGGCGCCGTCCAGCAGCCGGCGCAGGTAGTAATGCTTGACGTGCGTGGCCGCCAGGCTTTCCTGCGAGCGCACCCACGGGTTGGCCAGCGCCAGGCCGGCCACGCGCGGATCGGCGGTCTTCCGGCAGTACAGCAGGGCGGCGGAGGCGCCATCGCACAGGCCCCACAGCACCACCTGCCGCACCCCGGCTTCGCGGCACAAGGTGTCGATCGCGGCGGCGATGTCGTCGTCGATCTGCAGGAAGTCATGCAGCGCGCCGCTGCTGTCACCCATGCCGCGCGCGTCGAAGCGGAGCACCGCATGGCCCTGGCTGGCCAGTGCCCGTGCCAGCTCCACGAACTGCCGGTGCGCGCCCACGCGGTACTGCGGTCCGCCCACCACCACCAGCACGCCGGGCTTGGCGGGCGAGGGAGCCACGGCCGGACGGGTGAGCACGCCCACCAGCTGCTCGCCCTGGCAGGCGAACACGATGGCGGTTTCGCGGTAGGGCAGCCCGGCCGTCATGCCCGCTGCTCCGCCTGCGGCGCGCCGGCCGTGGCCATCGCCGCCAGGGTGGCGTCGATCAGCGCGGGCGCATCCTCGATCTCGACCGTCTGCCAGAAGGCCGGGCCGCGCACGGCCGCAGCGTGCACCGGCACGCCGGCAGCACGCCACTTGTCCAGCGCCAGCGCAGAAGCGGGCGTGAGCGCCGGCTCGGCACGCGAGGTGACCTCCAGCCATCGCAGCGACGCGGTGCTTTCCAGCGGCTGCAAGGTGGCAGCTTCCAGGCCGAGCGCTACCGCGGGCGGCAGCCGGTAGCCGGCCACATCCACCGCCTGGCCTTGTGCCAGCTGCTGCTTTAGCGCGGCGGTGGCGCCTTGCTGCTTGCCTTCGATCAGGTCGGCGGCCGCCTGCAGCCGCAGAAACTGTTGCAGCGCCTGCTTGCCGGCGATGACCGGCTGCCACAGCAGCAGTCCGCAGCCAGGGCCCAACGCCGCCGCCGCGGCGCCGGCCAGCAGCGCCCCGGTGCGCAGTCCCCACAGCCACAGCGGCAGGCCGGGATGGCGCGCCTGCAGCCAGCGCGCCGCCGCCAGCGCGTCCTCGATCCAGCCCTGCCAGCTGGCGTCGGCCAGCTCGCCGCTGCTGTCGCCGCAGCCGTGCAGGTCGATGCACAGCACCGCGTAGCCCTGCGCGGCCAAGGCACGCGACTGCATCGCCACCATGCGGCGGGACTTGTTCATCTCCTCGGCAAACGGCGGCAGGTACAGCACCGCGCCGCGCGCAGGCAGCGCGCCGGCCGGCGGATGGTGGATGCACAAGCGCGCACCGTCCGCATGCTCGACAGGGAGAAAGAAGGCTTCCATCGCGATCAGCGAGGCGGGCGCGGCCCGATGCCGCGCCGGGCCGTCATGCGGCCAGCTTGCCGTCGACGAACTGAACCAGCGCACCAACGGTGGAGAAGGTGCTGCCGTCGATGTCGTCGTCGTCCACGGTGATGCCGAAATGCGTTTCCAGGCCGGCGATCAGCGACACCACGGCCATCGAGTCCAGCTCGGGCAGCGCACCCAGCAGCGGCGTGTCGAGGTCGAAGCCCGCGGCACGGCCTTGCAGGCCCAGCGTTTCGTCCAGCACGGCGAGCAGTTCGCTCTTCACATCCATCAGGGCACTCCGGGGGCTTGGTTCAGGGGGTCCAGCAGCGCGGCGATTCTAGGAGCCCATGCTTCCCCCAAACGGGTGGGTTCCGTGCCGGGCTGCGCATTCAGCGCAGGCGCAACGGCTGGGGACTGCCGGCGCCTGCATGCCATACTTTTTTCCATGCCTGACAGTCACTTGCTTCACGAACTGGTCCACGTCGCGGCGGCGCGCGACGGCGCGGCGCCGGCCCTCACGCACGGCGCCGACACGCTGAGCTACGCCACGCTGGACGACGCGGTCCGCCGTTTCGCCGGCGGCGTGGTGCATGCGGGCCTGCAGCGCGGCGAGCGGGTGGGCATCTACCTGGAAAAGCGCTTCGAGACGGTGATCGCGAGCTTCGGCGCGCCCGCCGCGGGCGGCGTGATGGTGCCGATCAATCCGCTGCTGAAGGCGGAGCAGGCCGGCTTCATCCTGCAGGACTGCGACGTGCGGGTGCTGGTCACCTCGCCGGAGCGGCTGGCGGCGCTGGCGCCGGTGCTGGCCGGCTGCCCGGCGCTGCGCTGCGTGGTGGTCACCGGGACCGGCGCGCCGGCGGACCTGGCGCTGCCGCCGGGGGTCGCGCCGCTGTCGTGGACAGCGCTGCTGGAAGGGCCGCAGGCCGCGCCGCACCGGGTGGTCGACAGCGACATCACCGCCATCCTCTACACCTCCGGCTCCACCGGGCGGCCCAAGGGCGTGGTGCTGTCCCACCGCAACGTGGTCGCGGGTGCCAAGAGCGTGGCCACCTACCTGGACAACCGGCCCTCCGACACCCTGCTGGCCGCGCTGCCGCTGTCGTTCGATGCAGGCTTCAGCCAGCTGACCACCGCCTTCCATGCCGGCGCGCGGGTGGTGCTGCTGAACTACCTGATGCCACGCGACGTGCTCAAGGCGATGGCCAAGGAACGCGTGACCGGCCTGACCGCCGTGCCGCCGCTCTACATCCAGCTCACGCAGCTGGAATGGCCCGCCGAGATCGACGGCCACCTGCGCTACTTCGCCAACACCGGCGGCCGGATGCCGCGCGAAACGCTGACCGCGCTGCGCCAGCGCGTGCCTTCGGCCAAGCCGTTCCTGATGTACGGCCTGACCGAAGCCTTCCGCTCGACCTACCTGCCGCCCGAGGAGGTGGACCGCCGGCCCGACTCCATCGGCAAGGCGATCCCGAATGCCGAGATCCTGGTGCTGCGCGACGACGGCACCGAATGCGGCCCCGACGAGCCAGGCGAGCTGGTGCATCGCGGTGCGCTGGTGGGCCAGGGCTACTGGAACGACGCCGAGAAGACGGCGGAGCGCTACAAGCTGCTGCAGCCCGGCATCGGCGGCCGGCTGGGCGGTCTGCAGTTGCCCGAGTACGCGGTGTTTTCCGGCGACACGGTGCGTCGGGACGCCGAGGGCTTCCTGTACTTCATCGGCCGGCGCGACGAAATGATCAAGACCTCGGGCTACCGGGTGAGCCCGACCGAGGTGGAAGAGGTGCTGTACGCGACGAAGCTGGTGGGGGAATGCGCCGCCTTCGGCGTGGAGCACGCCGCGCTGGGCCAGGCCATCCAGGTGGTGGCCACCGCGCCGGACGGCAGCGAAGCTCTGGACGTGCCGGCGCTGCTGGCCCAATGCCGTGTGCACATGCCGGCCTACATGGTGCCGGCCGGCGTGGTGCCGGTGGCCGGGCCGCTGCCGCGCAACCCGAACGGCAAGATCGACCGCAAGCTGCTGGCCGCGCGCTGGGCCGAGCAGGCGCTGTAGTCAGACCCGGTAGTAGCCCCGGTACCACTCGACGAAGCGCCGCACCCCCTCGTCCACCGAGGTGGCGGGCGTGAAGCCGGTCCAGGCCTCCAGCTCGGACACGTCGGCGTAGGTGGCTGGCACGTCGCCGGGCTGGATGTCGCGCAGCTCCTTGATCGCCTCGCGGCCGGTGTGGCGCTCGATGGCGGCGATGAAGTCCATCAGCGGCACCGGCTGGTGGTTGCCGATGTTGAACACCCGGTACGGCGCATGGCTGGCGGCGGGGTCGGCCTGGCCGCGGTCGTAAGCCGGATCGGCGGCCGGCGGCTTGTCCAGCGTGCGCACCACGCCTTCGGCGATGTCGTCGATGTAGGTGAAGTCGCGCACCATCTTGCCGTGGTTGAACACCTGGATCGGCTCGCCGGCCAGGATGGCGCGGGTGAACAGGAACAGCGCCATGTCCGGCCGGCCCCAGGGTCCGTAGACGGTGAAAAAGCGCAGCCCCGTGGTCGGCAGGTTGAACAGGTGGCTGTAGGTGTGGGCCATCAGCTCGTTGGCCTTCTTGGTGGCCGCATAGAGGCTCACCGGATGGTCCACGCCGTGGTGCTCCGAGAACGGCATCACCGTGTTGCCGCCGTACACGCTGGAGCTGGAGGCGTACACCAGGTGCTGCACGCCGTGGTGTCGGCAGCCTTCCAGGATGTTGGTGAAGCCCACCAGGTTGCTGTCGACGTAGGCATGCGGGTCGACCAGCGAATGGCGCACGCCGGCCTGCGCGGCCAGGTGCACCACGCGGTCGAACTTCTCCTGGGCGAACAGGGCGGGCATGCCGCTGCGGTCGGCCACGTCCAGCTGCTGGAAGCGGAAGCCGGGCTGGTCCTGCAGCGTCGCCAGGCGGTCGCGCTTGAGCTGGGGGTCGTAGTAGGCGTTGAGGTTGTCGATGCCGACCACCTCGTCGCCCCGCGCCAGCAGCAGGCGGGCGACGTGGGCGCCGATGAAGCCGGCGGCGCCGGTGAGCAGGATCTTTGACATGGTCTGCGGAGGAGTGCCGGCCTAAGTGTGGCCATTGCTTAGCGATTTTGAGCCAAGTCCTCTTACGCTCCTGCGCTTGAGTCCGGGCGCCGCTGCGCAGGCACGCGGCATGCGTGTCACGCCACACAGGCAGAATCGAGTCAGTTGACGGGCCGCGGGCCCGATTCAGGGAGAGAAGAAGCATGAAGATCACCGTCGTTGGCGCCGGTTACGTGGGTTTGGTCACAGGCGCCTGCCTGGCCGAGATGGGCAACCACGTGGTGTGCCTGGATGTGGACGCACGCAAGATCGCGATGCTCCAGCGCGGGGAGATCCCCATCCATGAGCCGGGCCTGGACGCTGTCGTGCAGCGCAATGCCGCGGCCGGCCGGCTGCAGTTCACCACCGACGTGGCCGCCGCCGTGGGCCATGGCACCCTGCAGTTCATCGGCGTGGGCACCCCGCCGGACGAGGACGGCTCCGCCGACCTGCAGTACGTGCTGGCTGCCGCCCGCAACATCGGCCGCCACATGACCGACTACAAGGTCGTGGTCGACAAGAGCACCGTGCCCGTCGGCACCGCCGACAAGGTGCGCGCCGCCATCGCCGAGGAGCTGGCCGCCCGCAACCTGCAGATGGACTACGCGGTGGTGAGCAACCCCGAATTCCTGAAGGAAGGCGCTGCGGTCGACGACTTCATGCGGCCCGACCGCGTGGTGGTGGGCTCCGACGACGAGCGCGCCAGCCTGCTGATGCGCGCGGTGTATGCGCCCTTCATGCGCAACCACGACAAGCTCATCGTGATGGACGTCCGTAGTGCCGAGTTCACCAAGTACGCCGCCAACGCGATGCTGGCCACCCGCATCAGCTTCATGAACGAGCTGGCGCTGTTGGCCGAGCGCGTGGGCGCCGACATCGAGCTGGTGCGCAAGGGCATCGGCAGCGATCCGCGCATCGGCACGCACTTCCTGTACGCGGGTGCTGGCTACGGCGGCTCCTGCTTCCCGAAGGATGTGAAGGCGCTGATCCACATTGGCGCCGACAACGGCGTGCCGCTGCAGGTGCTCAATGCGGTGGAAGCCGCCAACGAGCGCCAGAAGCATGTGCTGGTCGAGCGCGTGACCGCGCGCTTCGGTGAAGACCTGAGCGGCCGCACGCTGGCCGTGTGGGGCCTGGCCTTCAAGCCCAACACCGACGACATGCGCGAGGCGCCCAGCCGCGTGGTGATCGCCGAGCTGGTCAAGCGCGGCGCCAAGATCCAGGCTTACGACCCCGTGGCGATGGAGGAGGCCAAGCGCGTGCTGGAAGGCGTGCCGGGCGTGAGCTTCGTCGCTGGCCAGCAGGCCGCGCTGGAAGGCGCCGACGCGCTGCTGATCGTCACGGAATGGAAGGAGTTCCGTAACCCGGACTTCGAGTTCATCAAGGCGACGCTCAAGCAGCCGGTGATCTTCGACGGCCGCAACCTCTACGAGCCGGCGCTGATGAAGGCCTTCGGCCTCGAGTACCTGGCCATCGGCCGCGCCGCCGCCTTGCCGGCCGACGCCTGAGCCTTTTCGTTCCTGAAGTTGCCATGACCGACACGACCTCGCCCCCCGCCCGTGCGCCGCCTGCCCGAGCATGCGCCGATGCAGCAGTTCGCGCTGCGCGACGGTGAGCTCGTCGTCGGCGGCGAGCGGCTGAGCCTGCTGGCCGAGCGCGTCGGCCAGACACCCTTCTACGCCTATGACCGCGGCGCGCTGCGCCAGCGCGTGAGCGAGCTGCGCCAGGCGCTGCCACCGCAGGTCAAGCTGCACTACGCGATGAAGGCCAACCCGATGCCGGCGGTGGTCGGCTTCATGGCCGGCCTGGTCGATGGCATCGACGTGGCGTCGGCGGGTGAGCTGAAGGTGGCGCTGGACGCCGGCGCCGATCCGGCCGAGGTGAGCTTCGCCGGCCCCGGCAAAACCGAAGCCGAGCTGCGCCGCGCCGTCGCTTCGCGCGTGCTCATCAACCTCGAATCGCCGCGCGAAGTGAAGCTGCTAGCCGGCATCACCCAGCAACTCGGCCTGCCGGCGCGGGTGGCGGTGCGCGTGAACCCCGACTTCGAGCTGAAGGGCTCGGGCATGAAGATGGGCGGCGGGCCGAAGCAGTTCGGCGTCGACGTGGAGCAGCTGCCGGCGCTGATGGCCGCGATCAAGTCGGCCGGGCTGTCATTCGAAGGCTTCCACCTGTTCGCCGGTTCGCAGAACCTGAAGGCCGAGTCGATCTGCGATGCGCAGCAGCAGTCCTATGCCCTCGCGTTGCGGCTGGCCGAGATCGCGCCGGCGCCGGTGCAGTTCCTCAACCTGGGCGGCGGGTTCGGCATTCCGTACTTTCCGGGCGAGCAGCGGCTCGACCTGGCGCCCATTGGCGAGAACCTGGCCGGGCTGGTGGAGCGTGCCGCCCGCGAGCTGCCGCGGGCTTCGCTGGTGATCGAACTGGGCCGTTACCTGGTGGGCGAGGCCGGCGTGTACGTGGCCCGGGTGCTCGACCGCAAGATCTCGCGCGGCCAGGTGTTCCTGGTGACCGATGGCGGCCTGCACCATCACCTGTCGGCCTCGGGCAATTTCGGCCAGGTGGTGCGCAAGAACTACCCGGTGGCCATCGGCAACCGCATGGGCAATGCGGAGCGTGAATCGGCCTCGGTCGTCGGCCCGCTGTGCACGCCGCTGGACCTGCTGGCCGACCGCATGGAACTGCCGGTGGCCCAGGAGGGCGACCTGGCGGTGGTGTTCCAGTCGGGCGCCTATGGCGCCAGCGCCAGCCCGCAGAACTTCCTCGGGCATCCCGGCTGCGTCGAGGTGCTGGTCTAGCAGCCGGCCGCTAGGCCGGCAGGGTGATCAGCCCTTGCCCAGATCCTGGTCCAGCGTGAAGCGGGCGCCTTCGTACTGGCCGAGCAGCTCCGTCAGCAGCGGCAGGAGCGCGGCCAGGGTGTCGTGCAGCACGAAGGGCGGATTGATCACGAACATGCCGCTGCCGTGCAGGCCGAAGCCGTCGCCTTCGCCGCGGTGCACATGCAGCGTGGCATGCAACCAGCCCTTGGGTGCTTCCTTGGCCGCGGCCATCAACCGCTTGGGCAGCTGCGCCGCCTCCACGATCTGCACCTGCGGATACCAGACCATCACCGTGCCTTGGGCGAAGCGGGTCAGGCACTCGCGCACCGCGCCCACCACCTTGGCGTAGTCGGTCTTCAGCTCGTACGACGGGTCGATCAGCACCGCGCCGCGGCGCGAGGGCGGCGGCAGCTCCTTCTGCAGCGCCGCGAAGCCGTCGCTCATCTGCACCTTGGTGTGCGGCCGGTGGCCGAGGAAGCTCTCGAGGATGCGGTTGTCGGTCGGGTGCAGCTCGTACAGGCTCATCCGGTCAGTGGGGCGCAGCAGCATCTGCGCGATGCCGGGCGAGCCGGGGTACTGCTCCAGCGCGCCGCCGCCGTTGAACTGGCGCACCAGCTCGACGTACTCCGCCAGCGGGGCGGGCAGGTCGGGGTGGTCCCACAGGCGGCCGATGCCGCTCTCGAACTCGCCGCGCTTTTGCGCATAGCGCCCGGCCAGCGAATAACCGCCGGCGCCGGCGTGCGTGTCGACCAGGGTGTAGGGCTTGTCCTTTTCGCCCATGTAGCGAAGCACCTGGGCGAGCACCAGGTGCTTGAGGACGTCGGCATGGTTGCCGGCGTGGAAGGCGTGTCGGTAGGCGAGCATGGCTGCACTGTAACTAGCATGGATCGGCCTGGGGCGTGCGCAGCAAGGTTGCCGGCTTTTACGTAGGCTCTGGGGGTTCTCCCCAACTCCAAGAAGCCCAAACCCATGTCCACCCTCTTCGACCCGATCCGCATCGGCGACATCGAACTCGCCAACCGCGTGGTGATGGCGCCGCTGACGCGCAACCGCGCCACCGGCCAGCTGCCCAACGACCTCACGGTCGAGTACTACGCACAGCGCGCCAATCCGATGACCGGCTTCGGGCTGATCATCACCGAGGCCACGCAGATCATGCCGGAGGGCCAGGGCTACCTCGACACCCCCGGCATCCACAGCCCCGAGCAGGTCGCGGCCTGGCGCAAGGTGACGACCGCGGTGCATGCGCAGGGCGGCAGGATCGTGGTGCAGCTGTGGCACGTGGGCCGCATCTCTCACACCTCGCTGCTGCCGGGCGGCCAGGCGCCGGTGTCCTCCACCAACCGCGTGGCCAAGGGCAAGACCTTCACCGCCAAGGGCTTCGAGGACGTGTCGGCCCCGCGCGCCCTGCGCACCGACGAGATCCCGGGCATCGTGCAGGCCTACCGCCATGCGGCGCGCTGCGCCATCGACGCCGGCTTCGACGGCGTGGAAGTGCACGCGGCCAACGGCTACCTGATCGAGCAGTTCCTGCGCGACAGCATCAACGACCGCACCGACGAATACGGCGGCTCCATCGCCAACCGCGCCCGCTTCCTGGTGGAAGTGGTCAAGGCCGTCACCGACGAGATCGGCGGCGGCCGCACCGGCATCCGGCTGTCGCCGGTCACGCCCGTGAACGACGCTGGCCAGGACAGCGACCCCCAGGCGCTGTTCAACCACGTGGCCGAGCAGATCGCGCCGATGCACCTGTCGTACATCCACGTGATCGAAGGCCAGACCGGCGGCGACCGCAACGTGGCGCCGTTTGATTACCAGGCCCTGCGCCAGCGCTTCCCCGGCGCCTGGATGGTGAACAACGGCTACGACCGCCAGATGGCACTGGACGCCGTCGCCCAGCGCAAGGGTGATCTGGTGGCTTTCGGCAAGCCGGCCATCGCCAACCCCGACCTCACCCGCCGCCTGCACCTGGGCGCGGAGCTGGCCCGCCCGGACCAGAAGACGATGTACGGCGGTGGCGCCCAGGGCTACACCGACTACCCCACGCTCGACGCACAGCCCGCGTAAGTGACGCGGCGCCTCGACGGCCGCTGGCTGATGCGCGTGGCCGGCACGCTGCTGCTGGCCTGGCTGGCGGCGCTGGCGTGCGAGCGTCTCGGCACGCCGCTGCCCTGGATGATCGGCCCGCTGCTGGCCACCGCCATCGGCTGCGTGGCTGGCGTGCGGCTGGCCGCGGCCGGCCCGCTGCGCAACGCCGGGCAGTGGGCCATCGGCACCTCGCTGGGGCTGTACTTCTCGCCGCAGGTGCTGGGGCTGCTGGTGGCGCTGGCGCCGGCGTTGCTGGCCGGCGTGGCCTGGGCGCTGCTCATCGGCGGCGTGTTCGCCGGCGTGCTGCGGCGCGCGCTGCCGGGCGTCGATCCGGCCACCGCGCATTTCGCGGCGGCCATCGGCGGCGCCTCCGAGATGGCGGTGCTGGCAGAACGCCACGGCGGCCGGGTCGACCTGGTGGCGGCCTCGCATTCGCTGCGGGTGCTGCTGGTGGTGCTTGTGATTCCTTTCGGCTACCAGGCGGCCGGCCTGCATGGGCTGGACACCACCCCGCTGGCGGTGCAGGGCGTGCAGCCCGGCGGGCTGCTCCTGCTGGTGCTGGCCACGGTGGCCGGCAGCCTGGCGGTGTGGCGTACCGGCCTGCCCAATCCATGGGTGCTGGGCTCGCTGTTCGTGGCGGCAGCGCTCAGCGGCAGTGGCGTGCAGCTGTCCGCCCTGCCGCCGGAGGTCAGCCATGTCGGCCAGCTGCTCATCGGGGTGGCGCTGGGCACCCGCTTCAACCGCAGCTTCCTGCACACCGCGCCGCGCTGGCTGGCGGCGGTGGCGCTGGGCACGCTGGCGATGATCGCGGCCTCGGCCGTGTTCGCCTGGTTGCTGGCGCAGGCCGCCGGCCTGCACTGGGCCACGGTGCTGTTGGGCACCTCGCCCGGCGGCATCGCCGAAATGTGCATCACCGCCAAGGTGCTGCAGCTGGGCGTGCCGGTGGTCACCGCCTTCCATGTGGTGCGCTACGTGGCGGTGCTGCTGCTCACCGGGCCGCTGTTCCGCCGGCAGCAGCGCCGGCTGGCTGCGGCGGCCTAGGCGCGCGCGGCGCGCCGGGCGCGGAACAGCTCGGGGATCGACACTTCGCGCGGCCCGGGCACCACTTCGAAGCGGTCGCCCGCGCGCAGGCTGCCGGGCTCGCGCACCGCCAGGTAGAAGCCGCAGTAGCCCGACTGCCACATCATCTTTCCGGCTTGCGGAAAGCCCATGGCCGCATTCAGCTTGCCGCAGGGGAAGCGCGGCTCGCTCACCGCCAGGGTGCAGCCCGGCAGGCGCAGCAGGTCGCCGATCCATACCTGCTGCTCCAACAGGCCGCGCAGGGTGAGGTTCTCGCCCAGCAGGGCCGCCGGCGGAACCTCGTCCCACAGCGCCACCCGGGCCTGGGCGCGCACCGTCTGCCAGAAGGCGTAGTGCTCGGCCGGGTAGGCGTACACCGCCTTGGCGACGCCGCCGTGCACCGTCAGGTCGGCCTGTTCATCGCCGATCAGGCCGGTGGGGCCCACCTGGACCTTGCCGTCCATAGGCTGCTTGCGAAAGCCGCTGAGCACGGTGCGACCCGAAACCTGCAGCGGCTGCGCCCGGCCGACATTGACGAATTCCACGGTTCCAGTCGCTTGCATATGGCTATACCTGTTGCGCATACCCTCCCCCGGACGGGTGGTTACGGCGCGATTACACTCAAATTGAAATGCCTCGACAGGGTACGGCGTGATCCGCCCATCCCGATGAACACCCGGCCCAAGCGCGCCTTTCGCTCATCTGGCATCCCTCTGCGTCGCGGTATGCGGCGAGCCTCGAACGTGCACCACCTGCTGTTCGGGGCTGGCCCTATCCCGTATTTGTAATCCGACGATTGGAGTAGCCAATGAACAGTCCCGTCCTGGGAGGCCTGCGCCTCAATGTGCCCGCCTGGGTCAAGCATGACCGGCTCGTTGCCTGGGTGGCCGACATCGCCGCGCTGACGCAGGCCGCCGACATCTACTGGTGCGACGGCTCGGAAGAAGAGTACGACCGCCTGTGCGCCCAGCTCGTGGCCGCGGGCACCTTCCGCAAGCTCAACCCGGAGCTGCGCCCCAACAGCTACCTCGCCTGGAGCGACCCGGGCGACGTGGCCCGCGTGGAAGACCGCACCTACATCTGCAGCCAAAACAAGGAAGAGGCCGGCCCCACCAACAACTGGACCGACCCGACCGAGATGCGCACGCTGCTGCAGACCGGCGACCAGGCGTTGTTCAAGGGCGCGATGAAGGGCCGCACGCTGTACGTGGTGCCGTTCTCGATGGGCCCGCTGGGCTCGCCCATCGCCCACATCGGCGTCGAACTGAGCGACAGCCCCTACGTGGCCGTCAACATGCGCCTGATGACCCGCATGGGCCGCGCGGTGCTGGACGTGCTGGGCACCGACGGCGAATACGTGCCCTGCGTGCACACCGTCGGCGCACCGCTGGAAGCCGGCCAGAAGGACGTGGCCTGGCCCTGCAACCCCACCAAGTACATCGTCCACTACCCCGAGACGCGCGAGATCTGGAGCTACGGCTCGGGCTACGGCGGCAACGCGCTGCTCGGCAAGAAGTGCTTCGCGCTGCGCATCGCCTCCAAGATGGGCCGCGACGAAGGCTGGCTGGCCGAGCACATGCTGGTGCTGGGCGTGACCAACCCGCAAGGCGTCAAGCGCCACGTGGCCGCCGCCTTCCCCAGTGCCTGCGGCAAGACCAACTTCGCAATGCTGATCCCGCCGGCCGGCTTCGAGGGCTGGAAGGTCACCACCATCGGCGACGACATCGCGTGGATCAAGCCGGGGGCCGACGGCCGCCTGTACGCCATCAACCCGGAAGCCGGCTACTTCGGCGTGGCCCCGGGCACCAACGACCTGACCAACCCGAACTGCATGGCGTCGCTGAAGCGTGACGTCATCTTCACCAACGTGGCGCTGACCGACGACGGCGACGTGTGGTGGGAAGGCATGACCGACACGCCGCCGGCGCACCTGATCGACTGGCAGGGCAAGGACTGGACGCCGGAAGCCGCCAAGCAGGCCGACGGCAAGCTGCGCCCCGCCGCGCACCCGAATGCCCGCTTCACCGTGGCCGCCACCAACAACCCCGTGCTCGATTCGGAATGGGACAACCCCGCCGGCGTGGCCATCGACGCCTTCATCTTCGGCGGCCGCCGCTCCACCACCGTGCCGCTGGTGACCGAAGCCCGCAGCTGGGTCGACGGCGTGTACATGGCCGCCACCATGGGCTCGGAAACCACCGCAGCGGCCGCCGGCCAGCAGGGCGTGGTGCGCCGGGACCCGTTCGCGATGCTGCCGTTCATGGGCTACAACATGAGCGACTACTTCCAGCACTGGCTGGACCTGGGCGCCAAGCTGCAGGGCTCGGGCGCCAAGCTGCCGGGCATCTTCTGCGTCAACTGGTTCCGCAAGGGCGCGGACGGCAAGTTCGTGTGGCCGGGCTACGGCGAGAACATGCGCGTGCTGAAGTGGATCCTCGAGCGCGTGGACGGCCAGGCGCAGGGCGAGGAGCATGTGTTCGGCATCAGCCCGCGGTACGAGGACCTGAGCTGGAACGGCCTGGCTTTCACGCCCGCGCAGTACCAGAGCGTGATCGGCATCGACACCCATGCCTGGCAGCAGGAACTGGCCCTGCATGCCGAGCTGTTCGACAAGCTGGCCTACCACCTGCCCGGCGAGCTGACCGATACCAAGCGCCGCCTGGAAGAGCGCCTGGCCGCCTGACGGCCCCCGCGCGCTGCGCGACCAGCCCGGCCGGGTTCAGCCCGCGCCGGGCTTTTTCGTCTGTGCGGCCTGCGGGCTGGGCACGAAGCCGAAGCGCGGCGGCATCTCCGCCCAGGGAAGTTCGCTGACCGCCCACGCGCCGCTTTCCACCAGGCCGGAAGCGGCCTCCACGTCCAGGCTGTGCAGCAGGCCGAAGCCCAGGTCGGTGTCGGCGAACAGCCGGCCGCCGTCGTCCAGCCAGGCGCTGGCGAAGCGCGCCGGTCGGCCGGTGTGGCTCAGCAGCGTGCCGTCGGGCTGCAGGCGCCAGGTCCACGGCGCGGCTTCCAGCTCCACATACACCCGCTGCGGACCGTTCTGGAAGAACCAGCAGCCCTCCGCGTCGTGCTCGTAGTTGCGGCCGATGAAGGCCAGCAGCTTCTCGTGTTCCAGCAGGCTGCCCTTGGCCTGCGGGAACGGGCCGGCCGCCTGTGTCGCGTCATCCCGCAGGTACCAGTGGCCGCGGGCATCCAGGCCCAGCCAGCCATGGCAGTTGGGCACGTTGGGCCACTTCTTCAGTGCTTGCTTGACGATGTCATCCATCGCCGCATGCTGCCCTAGACGTGCTGGCGCAGCCAGCCGAGCACCGCTTGCGGCAGGGTCATCACATGGCCGCGCAGGAGCCCGCCACCCGGAAAGCCCACATGCCCGCCATGCGCCGGCTGCCATAGCGTCACGTGGCGGCCTACCTGGTGCGGCCGCGGCAGGCTGGCGGCGGGCACGAAGGGATCGTTCAGCGCATTGACCACCAGCGCCGGCACCTGGATCCGCGCCAGGTGCGGCTTGGCGGAGGCACGCGTCCAGTAGTCCTGCACGCCCCGGAAGCCATGCAGCGGCGCGGTGAACACGTCGTCGAAGCCGTACAGGTCGGTGGCCGCCAGCAAGCGCTCGCGGTCGAACAGGCCGGGGTGCTGTGCCAGCTTGGCCAGCGCCTTGGGCTTCATCGTCTGCAGGAACATGCGGGTGTAGACCAGCCGGTTGAAGCCGCGGCCGATGGCATGGCCGCCGGCCGCCAGGTCCAGCGGTGCCGACACGGCGGCAACGGCGCGCACGGTGGCCGCCGCGCTGGCGCCGGCTTCCTCCGCCCAGCGCAGCAAGGCATTGCCGCCCAGCGACACGCCGGCCGCCAGCAGCGGCGCGCCGGCCCGCTCGCGCAGGCGCTGCAGGATCCAGCCCACTTCCTCGTAATCGCCCGAGTGGTAGGCACGCGGCGCCAGGTTGATCTCACCCGAGCAGCCGCGGAAATGCGGCACCGCGAAGGACAGCCCGGCCCGCCGCGCCACATGTGCGAAGGCTTCCGCATAGTGGCTGCGGGAGGTTCCTTCCAGCCCATGGAACAGCACCAGCCAGCCCGCGCCGGGCTGCGGCGCCGGCTGGAAATCGACGTCGATGAAGTCGCCGTCGGGTGTGGTCCAGCGCTCGCGGGTGTAGTGCGGCGCCGGCCCTTCGAAGCGCTTGCCCACCAGGGCGGGCAGGATCGTCTGCGCATTGCCGCCAACCAGCCAGCGGGGGGCGCGGTAGTCGTGCATCGTGTCGTCGTCGGCGCCCGGCAGGCGGGCGGTTTCAGTGCAGCGTGGTCGGGTTGTCGTGCTGCTCGGGCGTGTCGTGCGGCAGGCCGGCGCTGGCATGGTGGGCCGCCAGCCGCCAGCCCAGCGCGGTCTTCAGGTACACGTTGGTGGCCATCACCCAGGCCGTCTGCGTGCCCTCGGCGGTGGTGGCGTCGATGCGTTCCAGGACGCTGTGCACCGCGCAGCCCGGCCCTTCCAGCCGGCGCACGCGGGCCGGCTGCACCGGCAGCGTGCCGTTGGCGAAGATGGCTTCGAACGAAGCGCGGATCGCGGCCGCGCCCATCACGCGCAGGCCGCCGGGATGCACGCAGACGATCTCGTCGTCGTCGCTCCACAGCGCCATCAGCCGCTCGATGTCGCCCTGCTGCAGCGCTTCGTAGAACTGGGCCTCGGTGTCGTCGGCCGATGCCAGCAGCACGGCGGCGGGTGCCTTGGGCTTGACCATCGCGTCGTGGGCTTCAGCGGAACACCACGGTCTTGTGACCGTTGGGCATCACCCGGTGCTCGATGTGCCAGCGCACTGCGCGCGCCAGCACCACGCATTCCACGTCGCGGCCGACGGCGGTGAGGTCCTCGGCGGACAGCGAATGGTCCACCCGCTCCACGTCCTGCTCGATGATCGGGCCTTCGTCCAGGTCGGCCGTGACGTAGTGGGCGGTCGCCCCGATCAGCTTCACGCCGCGCGCATGCGCCTGGAAGTACGGCTTGGCGCCCTTGAAGCTGGGCAGGAAGCTGTGGTGGATGTTGATGGCGCGGCCGGCCAGCACGCCGCAGAACTCGGGGCTGAGGATCTGCATGTAGCGCGCCAGCACCACCAGGTCCACGCGCTCCTTGTCGATCAACGCCTCGATCTGCTGCTCCTGCGCGCGCTTGGCGGCAGCATCGCTGCCCGGTGGCAGCGGCAGGTGGTGGAAGGGCACGCCGTAGCTGGCGGCCAGCTCCGCAAAGTCGGGGTGGTTGGAGACGATGGCCGTGATGTCGACGTCGAGCTGGCCGCTCTTCCAGCGGAACATCAGGTCGTTCAGGCAGTGGCCCTGCTTGCTCACCATCAGCAGCACGCGGGAGCGCTGGCCCAGCGCATGCAGCCGTGCATCCATCTGGAACTGGCCGCGTACATGCTGCAGGAGCCTGTCGAGCGTGGCCACGTCGGCCAGGTGCGGCGGCGCCTCGAAGTGCACCCGCATGAAGAACAGGCCGGTGGCGTCCTCGCCAGCCAGGTCGCCGAACTGCTGCGAGTCGATGATGTTGCAGCCCGCCTGGTAGAGCAGGCCGGACACCGCATGGACAATGCCCTTGGTGTCGCGGCAGGAAAGGGTGAGGACAAACTGATCTTGGCGCGGCATGGTGTCGCAGATTGTAGGAGTCGCGTGTGTCGAAAACTGCCCAGCAGGACTGGAGCGAGCGCAGCCGGGAGCTGTCGCATTTGCTGTCGCGCACCGGCCTGGGTGACCGGCAGGCGTTTGCCCGGCTGTACCAGCTGAGCAGCGCGCATCTGTTCGGCGTCATCCTGCGCATCCAGCGCGACCGCGCGCTGGCGGAGGAACTGCTGCAGGAGGTGTACGTCAACGTGTGGCGCGCGGCCGCGGGTTTCGATGCCGCGCAGAGCCAGCCGCTCACCTGGCTGACCAGCGTGGCCCGCCACCGTGCCATCGACAGCCTGCGCCGCGCGCAGGCACAGGTGGTGGTGGCCCGGCCGCGCACGCCGTCCGATGACGACGACGACCCCAACGACCCCGCCGACGCACTGCCGGACGAGGCGCCCGGCCCGGCCGAACTGCTGGGTCGCGCCAGCGAGGCGCGACAGCTCTCGGCCTGCATGGAGCACCTGAGTCCCTCGCAGCGGCAGAGCGTGGCGCTGGCTTTCTTCGACGGCATGAGCCATGCCGAAGTGGCCGAACACCTGGCGCAGCCGCTGGGCACCGTGAAGTCATGGGTGCGGCGGGCGCTGGCCTCCTTGAAGAGCTGCCTGGAACGCGCCGTACGGCGTGACGCCGGCGCGGAAAGGGCCTGAAGGCCATGGACTACGGCAAACCCGAACGCGCCGACGCCCTCGGCGCCCAATACGTGGCCGGCACCCTGCGCGGCGCGGCGCGCCGCCGTTTCGAGGCGCTGCTGCCCGGCCATCCGGCGCTGCGCGAGGCCGTGAAGGCCTGGAGCGACCGGCTGATGCCGCTGACGGCGGTGGTGGAGCCGCAGCAGCCGCCCGATTCGGTGTGGCAGGCCATCGAGCGCCGCCTGTTCCCGGCGGATGCCGCCCAGGCGCCGCAGCCCTGGTGGCGCCGCCTTGCACCCTGGCGGGCATTGAGCGCCGCCGGCGCCGTGGCCACGGTGGCGCTGGCCGTGCTGCTGGCGCTGCCGGCAGCCACGCCGCCGCCGGTGATCGTGGTGCTGCAGGGCACCGGCGGCCCGGCGCAAGGCGTCAACACCTTCGTGGCAAGCGTCAGCGGTGACGGGCGTTCGCTGGTCACCCGGGCACTGTTGCCGGTGGACCTGCAGGCCGACCGGGCGCTGGAGCTGTGGTCGGTGCCGCCGGAGGGCGCACCCCGCTCGCTGGGCCTGATCCGCGCGGACGGCGCCACGGTGGTGCCGCGCGGCCGGCTGCCCGACACGCTGCTCAAGGGCGGCACCTCGGCGCTGGCCGTGAGCCTGGAGCCGCCGGGCGGCTCGCCGACCGGCGCGCCCACGGGGCCGGTGCTGTACGCGGGCCGGCTGCAGCTGTAGCCAGCGCCCATGAAAAAGGCCCGCGTGATGCGGGCCTTGTCTAGACAGGTGGTGGAGCCGGCTCAGTGCCCGTGCAGCACGGTACCCGGGGCCAGCTTGTAGACGGTGCCGCAGTACGGGCACTTGCCTTCGCCGGTGGTGGCCACGTCGATGAACACGCGGGGATGGCCGCTCCACAGCTTCATCTTCGGGTTGGGGCAGAACACCACGCCGGGGCCCTGCACATCGTGGGCGGTGACTTCGACGGCAGCGGGGGCGGAAGCGGCAGCGCTTTGGCTCACGGGATTCTCCTGACGGGGCGGGTGGGTGGTCAGACCTTGGTCAGCCACTCGGCGTACTTCGGGTTGCGGCCGTTGACGATGTCGAAGAAGGCCGACTGGATCTTCTCGGTGAGGGGGCCGCGGCTGCCGATGCCGATCTCGATGCGGTCCAGCTCGCGGATGGGCGTCACTTCCGCGGCGGTGCCGGTGAAGAAGGCCTCGTCGGCGATGTACACCTCGTCGCGCGTGATGCGCTTTTCCACCAGCTTCAGGCCCAGGTCCTGGCAGATCGAGAAGATGGTGTTGCGGGTGATGCCGTTGAGCGCGCCGGCCGACAGGTCGGGCGTGTACACCACGCCGTTCTTGATGACGAAGATGTTCTCGCCCGCGCCTTCGGAGACGAAGCCGGAAGCGTCGAGCAGCAGCGCCTCGTCGTACCCGTCCTCGGTGGCCTCCATGTTGGCCAGGATGGAGTTGCTGTAGTTGCTCACCGCCTTGGCCTGCGTCATCGTGATGTTGACGTGGTGGCGGGTGTAGCTGCTGGTCTTGACGCGGATGCCACGCTTCAGGCCTTCCTCGCCCAGGTAGGCGCCCCACGGCCAGGCCGCCACCATCAGGTGGATGGTGTTGCCCTTGGGGCTGACGCCCAGCTTCTCCGAGCCGATCCAGGTCAGCGGCCGCAGGTAGCAGCTCTCCAGCTTGTTCACGCGCACCACCTCGAGCTGCGCCTCGCACACCTGCTCGAAGGTGAAGGGGATCTTCATGCGCAGGATCTTGGCGCTGTTGAACAGCCGCTCGGTGTGCTCCCGCAGCCGGAAGATGGCGGTGCCGCCTTGCGCGTTGTAGGCCCGCACGCCCTCGAAGGCGCCGCAGCCGTAGTGCAGCGTGTGCGTGAGCACGTGGATCTTGGCGTCGCGCCAATCGACGAGTTCACCGTCGATCCAGATCTTGCCGTCGCGGTCGTGCATGGAGGACATGGGACACCTTTATACGAAGACGCGGCACGCCGGCGGCCGCAAAGCGCGGGATTTTAAAGCGCGGCCGTGTTCGCGTCGGCCGCAATCTCCGAGGGGCCGCGCTGCAGCGTCCAGCGCTCCAGGCGGCCCTTGGCGTCGAACTGCAGGTCGATGGCGTCGCCGCCGCTGTCGGCCCAGCGCCAGACCTCGGGCGTGTCGCTGATCCGCTCGCCCAGGCTTTTGGTCATCACCACCACGTCCAGCATGCGCATGCCGGCCTGCAGCTTGGTGCTGAGCATCAAGGCGCTCTTGATGTGGCCCATGGGCGACTGGCCGGCCACGCGCATCACCTTCATGGCGCGGGTGAACTGCATCACCAGCCAGAACGACACCATCGTGCCGCCCAGGGCCAGGCCCTGCCAGCCCCACAGCCACCAGCCCAGGGCGATCGCCACCGCGGCCAGCGGCCATCCGATTCTCGGGTCCATCGTCGTCGTCTTCCTGCTTCAGTTGTCGGTTCGGGCGAGGCTTGCTTCCGTGCGGCCGACGCGGCCGCTGCGCAAGGCATCGGCCCAGTCCGGACGGCCGCCGGCTTCAGCGCGCCGGGCCGCCGCTTCGTGGTCGTAAGGCGTGTGGTGCAACTCGACCCGCCAGCCCGCGGTGCCGTGCGCCAGCAGCGCCCATCGTGCATGCGGACTGCCATTCTCGACCCAGTGCGAGTCGCGCCCGCTGCCGGGCGGGTGAAGGTCGTCGTACGCCTGCAGGCCCACGCTGCCTGGGTTGACCAGCAGGCTGTCGCCGTGGGAGACCACCCGCTGCACGTGGCTGTGGCCGCAGGCCAGCAGCGGCGCCTGCAGCATGCCCAGGCGGGCGGCGATCTCGTCCGGCGTGGCGGCACGGATGCCGCCATGACCCTGCTCGCCCAGTCCGGGCGTGGTGGTTTCGAGCAGGTACTGCAGGTCGTTGCCCGGCGCGCCATGCGTGCAGCACAGCGGGCCGCCTTGCGGCAGCGGCAGCGTCAACGAGGGCGGCAGCGCGGCCAGCCAGGCCCGCTCGGCGTCGCCCAGCGCCGCGGCGGCGAAGGCATCGCTGGCGCCCATGCGGGCTGGCGCCTGCGTCAGCAGCTGCCGCTCATGATTGCCGGCGATGGTGGGCCAGCCCAGCGCCATCAGGCGTCGCGCCGTCTCCCGCGGCCACAGCGGCCCGGAGACGATGTCGCCCAGGTTCACCACCTGCTGCACGCCGGCCTCGGCGATCTCGCCGATCACCGCTTCCAGCGCGGGCAGGTTGCCGTGGATGTCGGACACGAGGGCGACGCGCATGGCGGGTACTCCAGGCGATGGATCAGGTCAGGCCGCGCACCACGTCGATCGCTTCCTCGATGCGCTCGACCGCATGGATGGTCAGGCCCTCGACCGGCTTCTTCGGCGCATTGGCCTTGGGCACCACGGCCACGCTGAAGCCCAGCTTGGCCGCTTCCTTCAGCCGCTCCTGGCCGCGCGGCGCCGGGCGCACCTCGCCGGCCAGGCCCACTTCGCCGAAAGCGATGAAGCCGCGCGGCAGCGGCTTGCCGCGCAGGCTGCTCTGGATGGCGAGCAGCACCGCCAGGTCGGCCGCCGGCTCGCTGATGCGCACGCCGCCCACCGCATTGACGAACACGTCCTGGTCGGCGCAGGCCACGCCGGCATGCCGGTGCAGCACGGCCAGCAGCATCGCCAGCCGGTCGCGGTCCAGGCCGACCGACAGCCGCCGCGGGCTGGGCCCGCCGCTGTCCACCAGCGCCTGGATCTCCACCAGCATCGGCCGCGTGCCTTCCAGCGTCACCAGCACGCAGGCGCCGGGCACCGGGTCGCCGTGGGTCGACAAAAAGATGGCGCTGGGGTTGGTCACGCCCTTCAGGCCACGCTCGGTCATCGCGAACACGCCGATCTCGTTGACCGCGCCGAAGCGGTTCTTGATGGCGCGCACCAGCCGGAAGCTGCTGTGCGTGTCGCCCTCGAAGTACAGCACCGTGTCGACGATGTGCTCCAGCACCCGCGGGCCGGCCAGCGCGCCTTCCTTGGTGACGTGGCCCACCAGCACGATGGTGCAGCCGCCGGTCTTGGCGGTGCGGGTGAGCTGCGCCGCGCACTCGCGCACCTGCGCCACCGAACCGGGCGCGGAGGTGAGCTGGTCGGAGTACAGCGTCTGGATCGAGTCGATCACGCAGAAGGCCGGCTGCTCGGCGTCGATGGTGGCCAGGATGCGCTCGAGCTGGATCTCGGCCACCACCCGCACCTGCTTGCCTTCCAGCCCCAGCCGGCGCGCCCGCAGCGCGATCTGTGCGCCGCTTTCCTCGCCGGTGACGTACAGCACCTTCATCTGCGTCGACAGCGCATCCACCGCCTGCAGCAGCAGCGTGCTCTTGCCGATGCCGGGGTCGCCGCCGATCAGCACCACGCCGCCGGCCACGATGCCGCCGCCCAGCACGCGGTCCAGCTCTTCCTGGCCGGTGGGCGTGCGCGCTACGTCGGCCGCGTCGATGTCGGCCAGCGTGGCCACCGGCTGGCTGCGCGCCAGCGACTGGAAGCGGTTCTTGCCGGCGCCGGCCGCGGGCTCGGCGGCGGTTTCCTCGAGCGTGTTCCAGGCGCCGCAGTGCGGGCACTTGCCCAGCCACTTGGGGCTGGTGCCGCCGCATTCGCGGCAGGTGAAGATCGACTTGTCCTTGGCCATGGCGTCGATTGTCGGGCTCGGGCACACTCGCCGGCCCTCACGTTTCCTGGATGCCCGTCATGGCGCTCTCCGTCTGGCTCACCTTCCTCGTCGCCGCCTTCGCCATCAGCCTGTCGCCCGGCACCGCGGCCATCGCGGCGATGAGCACCGGCTCGCGGCATGGCCTGCGTGGCGGCTGGCGGCTCATGCCGGGCCTGGCGCTGGGCATCAGCACGCAGATGGCGGTGGTGGCGCTGGGGCTGGGCGCGTTGATCGTCGCGTCGGCCACCGCGTTCACGGTGGTGAAGTGGCTGGGCGTGGCCTACCTGGCCTGGCTGGGGCTGCAGCAGTGGCGTGCGCCGGCCGTGCCGATGGGGCAGGCCACCGCCGACGCACCCGACGAACAACGTGGCCTGCTGCTGCGCGGCTGGATGATCAACGCGCTCAATCCCAAGGGCACGGTCTTCATGCTGGCGGTGGTGCCGCAGTTCCTCGACCTCGGCCAGCCGCTGGCGCTGCAATACCTGGTGATCACGGCCACGCTGTGCTTCACCGAGATGGTGGTGATGACCGGCTACATGACGCTGGCCGCGCGGGTGCTGGGCCTGCTGCGCTCGCCGCGTCAGGTGGGCTGGATGAACCGCAGCTTCGGCGGGCTGTTCATGGCCGCGGCGGCGGTGCTGGCCACCTTCAAGCGCGTGGGGTGAGGTTCAGTCGAAGCCGCCACCGCGGCGGCCGGCCTTGACGGCCGAATCGCGCTTCTTGCCTTCCAGCCGGCGCAGCTGAGAACCCCGCGTGGGCTTGGTGGGCCGGCGCGTGCGCGGCACCGTGGCCACGCTGTCCACCAGGGCCTGCAGCCGCTCGATGGCCTCGGCACGGTTCATCTCCAGGCTGCGGTGGGCCTGCGCCTTGATGACCACCACGCCTTCCTGCGTCAACCGGCTGTCGTGCAGGGCCAGCAGCCGCTGCTTCACCTCGTCGGGCAGCGAGGAGGCGCGCACGTCGTAGCGCAGGTGGATGGCGTTGGACACCTTGTTGACGTTCTGGCCACCGGCGCCCTGGGCCCGTATCGCCGTCCAGGTGACCTCGTGCGGATCGACGATCGGCGGCCTGGTCATGCCGCCTGCATCAGGGCTGCACCGAGCCGTGGCTGGCCAGCAGCTCGCCCTGGCGCTGCTCCATTTCCTTGCGCAGCTGGCGGCGCACCTGGGCGGCGGCATGGCGCCGCTTCTCTTCGGGCGAGAAGGGGCGCAGCGGCGGCACGGACACCGGCTTGCGCTCGTCGTCCACCGCCACCATCGTGAAGAAGCAGCTGTTGACGTGGCGCACCACCTGCGAGCGGATGTCCTCCGCGATCACCTTGATGCCCACCTCCATCGACGAGGTGCCGGTGTAGTTCACGCTGGCCAGGAAGGTGACCAGCTCACCGACGTGGATCGGCTGGCGGAAGTTGACCTGGTCGACGCTGAGCGTGACGACGTAGCGCGTGGCATAGCGGCTGGCGCAGGCGTAGGCCACCTGGTCCAGCAGCTTCAGGATGCTGCCGCCATGCACGTTGCCGGCGAAGTTGGCGGTGTCGGGTGTCATCAGCACCGTCATCGTGAGCTGGTGGGCCGGCAGGTCCATGGCGTGTCCTTCAAGCGCAGAGGTGGGCCTGCATTGTCCGCAGGTTGTCAGGCCGCAACGTCCAGCGGCACCCGTGGCGCCAGCGCGCACATCAGTTCATAGCCCAGCGTGCCGGCGGCCTGCGCCACCTCGTCGATCGCAAGCACCGTGCCGTTGGCGGCCTGGCCCCACAGGGTGACCTCGGTGCCCGGGCCGGCCTGCGGCACCGGCGTGAGGTCCACCGCCAGCATGTCCATCGACACCCGGCCCAGCGTGCGGGTGCGCACGCCGTCCACCAGCACCGGCGTGCCGGTGTCGCACACCCGTGGGTAGCCGTCGGCGTAACCGCAGGCCACCACCCCTACGCGCAGCGGTTCGGTGGCGGTGAAGCGGCTGCCGTAGCCGACGGATTCACCGGCTGCCAGCTGCTGCACGCCGATGAGCCGGGAGCGCAGCGTCATCGCCGGCTTCAAGCCCCAGTGCGCGATGTCGTGCGCGGGGAAGTCGGGGCTGCTGCCATAGGCCAGGAGGCCGGGACGCACCCAGTCGGCACGCACCGCGGGGTCGCTGCCGAAGCGCAGCACCGCCGCGCTGTTGGCTACGCTGCGTTCGCCGTCCAGGTCGTGCGTGGCGTCGGCGAAGGCGGCCAGCTGCTGCGCCACGCCCTGCGGCCCGTCGGCATTGGCGAAGTGGGTCATCAGCGAGATCTCGTCCACCTGCGGCAGCGCGTTCAGCCGTGTCCAGGCCGAGCGGAACGCCCCGGCGCGAAAGCCCAGCCGGTTCATGCCGCTGTTCATCTTCAGGAACACGCGGTGCGGCTTCTGCGTCTTGTGCGCGGCCAGCCAGTCGATCTGCTCGGCGCAGTGCACCACGTGCCACAGGTCGAGCCGCGAACACAGCTCCAGGTCGCGCGGCTCGAACACGCCTTCCAGCAGCAGCACCGGGCCGCGCCAGCCGAGCGATCGAACTTTTTCCGCCTCGGCGAGGTCTAGCAGGGCGAACCCGTCTGCACCGCGCAATCCTTCATAGGCATTGCCGATGCCATGACCATAGGCATTGGCCTTCACAATCGCCCACACCCGGGCGTCCGGCGCGGCCTCCCGGGCCCGCCGCAGGTTGTGGGCAAGCGCTTCGGTATGGATCAGGGCCTGGATCGGACGGGGCATGTGGGGATTTTGCCCCGGTGATGTTGCAAAAGCCGCGTGCTATAAACCCGGCGCCTTGCGTGGAGACCTCTTTGGAAGCCTGTCAACGAATCGGGCGGCCTCACCGTCGCGAATGAAAAAAGGCTTCTACACCATCATGTCAGCGCAGTTCTTCAGCTCGCTGGCAGACAACGCCTTGCTGGTGGCTGCGATCGAGCTGTTGAAGTCGACCGGGGCGCCCGCGTGGCAGGTTCCGGCACTCACGCCGATGTTCGCGCTGTTCTACGTGGTGCTGGCACCGTTCGTGGGGGCGTTCGCGGATGCCGTGCCCAAGGGCAAGGTGATGTTCTTCTCGAACGCCATCAAGGTCATGGGCTGCCTGTTCATGCTCTTCGGCGGCCATCCGCTGCTGGCCTATGCCATCGTGGGGCTGGGAGCGGCTGCTTACTCTCCGGCCAAGTACGGCATCCTCACGGAGCTGCTGCCGCCTTCGCAGCTGGTCAAGGCCAATGGCTGGATCGAAGGGCTGACCATCGCATCGGTGATCCTCGGCATCGTGCTGGGCGGGCAACTGGTGGGGCCGCGGGTGGCGCCGATGCTGCTCGGCTTCGACCTGCCGGCCATCGACACGGGCATCGATACCGCGCCCGAGGCGGCCATCGCCTCGATGATCCTGCTGTACGCCATCGCGGCGATCTTCAACCTGTTCATCCCGCGCACCGATGCGCCGCTGCAGCCCATGCTGCATGGCGCGGTGGGCCTGGTGCGCGACTTCTCGCAGTGCAACGCACGGCTGTGGTCGGACAAGCTGGGCCAGATCTCCCTGGCCACCACCACCATGTTCTGGGGCGTGGGCGGCAACCTGCGGGTGATCGTGTTCGCCTGGGCCGCCGCGGCGCTGGGCTACACCACCACCCAGGCGTCCACGCTGGGCGGCGTGGTGGCCATCGGCACGGCGGTGGGCGCGGTGGTGGCCTCCTTGTACATGCGGCTGGACAAGGCCACCAGCGTGATCCCGCTGGGCATCGCCATGGGCGTGCTCATCATCGGTCTGAACCTGCTCACCAGCGTGTGGGTGGCGGTGCCCTTCCTCATCCTGCTGGGGGCGCTGGGCGGCTACCTGGTGGTGCCGATGAATGCATTGCTGCAGCACCGCGGCCACAACCTGATGGGTGCCGGCCGGTCCATCGCGGTGCAGAACTTCAACGAGCAGGCCTGCATCCTGGGCCTGGGCGCCTTCTACACCGGCATGACCAAGTTCGGCATGTCGGCCTTCGGCGCCATCGCGGTGTTCGGCCTGGTGGTGATGACGACGATGGAGCTGATCCGCCGCTGGCACAACCGCAACCTGGTGCAACACAAGGACGAAGTGCAGCGCCTGTTGGCCATCGCGCGAAGCGACCACTGACATGCAGGCCGCAGTCCGCACCGGCACCGCGCTGCCGGTGCTGGCCCTCACCGTCAACGCCTTCATCTGGGGCGTGTCGTGGTGGCCGTTCCGCCAGTTCCAGGCGCTGGGCATGCATCCGCTGTGGACCACCGCGGCCGTCTATGCGCTGGTGCTGGCGGCCCTCACCGCCTGGCAGCGCGGCGTATGGGCCGGCCTGGCGCGCACGCCCAGCCCATGGCTGCTGGTGCTGGCGTCGGGCACCACCAACGCGGCCTTCAACTGGGGCGTGACCGTCGGCGACGTGGTGCGGGTGGTGCTGCTGTTCTACCTGATGCCGCTGTGGGCGCTGCTGCTGGCGCGGCTGATCCTGGGCGAGCGCCTGACGCCGATGGCGGCGCTGCGCATGGTGCTGGCGCTGGCCGGTGCCGCCGTGGTGCTGTGGCCGGCCGGCGGTGGCTGGCCCTGGCCGCGCAACCTGCCCGAGGCGCTGGGCGTGCTGGGCGGCTTTACCTTCGCGCTGAACAACGTGTGGCTGCGGCGCGAGGCCCACCGCAGCGACGCCGAACGCGCGACCGCCATGTTCCTCGGCGGCACGCTGGTGTCGGCGGTGGTGGCGGGGTCGCTCACCTGGCACGGCGCGGTGGCCGTGCCGCCGCTGCCTTCCGCGGGCACCGCGCTGGCGCTGCTGGCGCTGTCCACCGCCTTCATTGGCGCGAACCTGGGGCTGCAGTACGGCGCGGCCCGGCTGCGTGCCAATGTCACGGCGGTGGTGATGCTGACGGAGATCGTGTTCGCCGCCGTATCGGCCGCGGCGCTGGGGGCCGGCACGCTGGACGCGCGGCTGTTGCTGGGCGGCAGCCTGATCGTGGCCGCGGCGCTGCTGTCGGTGTGGCAGCCCGGCGCGGCCGGGCACTGAAGCGGCTCAGCCGCCGGCCGGCGGCTCGTCCGGGGCAGCGGGCTGGTCCGTGGCGCGGCGCGCGGGCACCGGCTCGCCGGCCAGGCCCTGCGGCCGCGTGGCCTGCACATGGCGGGCATGCGGCGGCTGCAGCGGCACGTCGGTGCCCAGCGTGTCGCGCAGGGCCACGGCGGCATCCAATTGCCGCAAGAGATGCAGGGGGTCGATCGGGCGCATCGTCCACGCCATCGCGCCTTCCGGGGCCTGGGCGCCGACAAACACGGTGTCGCCCTGGCGCTCCGCGGCCACGATGTCGTCCACCACGCCGGGATGGTCGGCGTCGGCGATCACGAAGCGTGCGCCATCCAGCGCCTCCACGCAGCAATAACGTGCAAGCGGCAACGTGGACAGCCGGAAACTGGATTCGATCGCACTGCGTTCGAAGCGGCTAAAGCCTTTCAGGGCCACGGTGTGCTGGCCTTGCGGTGGCGCGTTGGCGCCCATGAAAACCTCCAGGGATAGGCCGGCGGAAGCGCTCGGCGGACAAGACCGTCGGAGCATAGGGCGCCGCGTGCGGCAACCCATGTTCCATGCGGGTTGCGGGCGCTGTCAACGACAGCCTTCGCCGCCCCCCAAGTTCGTTACGGCGATTAGGATGCCTGCCCCGCCGGCTGCTGCCGACGCCCAGGACCGCCCCCATGCATTCTTCCGGCATCCACGAGTTCGAGGCCACCGCGATCGACGGCCGCCCGGTGCGGCTGGCCGATCACCGCGGCCAGGTGCTGCTGATCGTCAACACCGCCAGCCAATGCGGCTTCACGCCCCAGTTTGCGGGGCTGGAACAGCTGTGGTCCACCTACGGGCCGCGTGGCCTGGTGGTGCTGGGCTTTCCCAGCAACGAGTTCGGCGGCCAGGATCCGGGCAGCAACGAGCAGATCGCCTCCTTCTGCAGTCTGAACTACGGCGTCAGCTTTCCGATGATGGCCAAGGTCAAGGTCAACGGCGCCGATGCCCACCCGCTGTGGCGCTGGCTCACGGCCGAGGCGCCGGGGCTGCTGGGCACCAAGTCGATCAAGTGGAACTTCACCAAGTTCCTGGTGGGGCGCGACGGCCAGGTGATCCGCCGCTATGCGCCCACCGACAAGCCCGAAGCCCTGGCGACCGACATCGAGGCCGCCCTCGGATAATCGTTTTTCTTGCGGAGAAACCCATGTTCCAGCACATCGAACCCTATGCCGGCGACCCCATCCTCGGCCTGAACGACGCCTTCCAGAAGGACCCGCGCCCGAACAAGGCCAACCTGTCGATCGGCATCTACTTCGACGACGCCGGCCGCATCCCGGTGCTGGACTGCGTGCGCCAGGCCGAGCAGCAGCTGGTGGACGAAGGCGGCGCCAAGTCCTACCTGCCGATGGAAGGCATGGCGGCCTGCCGCAAGGCGGTGCAGGAGCTGCTGTTCGGCGCCGGCCACGAGGCCGTGACCAGCGGCCGCATCGCCACGCTGCAGACCGTGGGCTCCAGCGGCGGCCTGAAGGTGGGCGGCGACTTCATCAAGCGTTGGCTGCCCGACGCGCAGGTGTACGTCAGCGACCCCACCTGGGACAACCACCGCGCGATGTTCGAAGGCTGCGGCCTGACGGTGAACACCTACCCGTACTACGACCCCGCCACCGGCGGCGTGAAGTTCGGCGCCATGCTGGAAGCCATCCAGAAGCTGCCGCGCGGCAGCATCGTGCTGCTGCATGCCTGCTGCCACAACCCGACCGGCGTGGACCTGAGCCCGGCGCAATGGGAGCAGCTGGTGCCGGTGCTCAAGGCCGGCGGCCTGCTGCCCTACCTGGACCTGGCCTACCAGGGCTATGGCGACGGTATCGAGCAGGACGCCTTCGCGGTGCGCGCGCTGGCCAGCGCGGGCCTGTCGTTCTTCGTTGCCAACTCCTTCAGCAAGAGCATGAGCCTGTACGGCGAGCGGGCGGGCGCGCTGAGCGTGGTGTGCCAGGACGCGGCCGAGGCCGAGCTGGTGCTGGGCCAGTTGCGCGCCACGGTGCGCCGCAACTATTCCAGCCCGCCGCTGCACCCGGGCGCCGTGGTGGCCCGCGTGCTGAACGACCCGGCGCTGCGCGCCTCGTGGGAAGCCGACGTGGCGGCGATGCGCGAGCGCATCCTGGCCATGCGCAAGAGCCTGCATGCGGTGCTGTCGGCCAAGCTGCCGGGCCGCAACTTCGACTACTTCCTCAGCCAGCGCGGCATGTTCAGCTACACCGGCCTGACGCCCGAGCAGGTGGACCGCCTGCGGGAAGACCATGCCGTGTACCTGGTGCGCTCGGGCCGCATGTGCGTGGCCGGCCTGTCGACGCGCAACGTGGAAGCCGTGGCCAGCGCCATGGCGGCCGTGCTGGCCTGACGAGCCTGGTCAGCCGCCGCCCGCGGGGTGGCGGCCGCAGGCTTCCAGCACCAGCTGGCGCAGCCATTTGTGCGCCGGCTGGTCGTCATGGCGTGAATGCCACAGCAGCTCGACCTGCAGGCCACTCATCTGCAGCTCGGCCGGCAGCGGGCGTGTCACCAGGCGCTCGGGGTGGCCGGTGGCGCGCATGAATGAGGTGGGCAGCACCGTCAGCAGGTCGGAATCCGCCACCACCTGACCCGCGGTGAAGAACTGGTTCACCGCCAGCATCACCCGCCGCTGGCGGCCCAGCGCGGCCAGGGCGGCATCGATCGGTCCATGGGCCCGGCCCGACAGGCTCACCGACAGGTGCTGCGCGGCGCAGAAGCCGTCGAGCGTCAATTCGCCCTCCGCCAGCGGATGGCCGACGCGCATCACGCACTGGTATTCGCTCTCGTAGAGCCGCTCGCGGCGCAGCGGTGAGTCCAGCCCCTGGCGCAGGATGGCCATCACGGCGGCGGGGAAGTAGCCGATCGCCACGTCCACTTCGTTGTTTTCAAGCAACTTGCGCGGATCGCGCGTGGTGAGCGGCAGCACCTGCAGGTTGGCCAGCGCGCCCAGCGCCTCCAGCCGGGCCACCATCGGCGGCAGCAGGATCACCGCGGTGGCGTCGGCCATCACCATCAGGAAGTTGGCGGTGTCGGTCCGCGGGTCGAAGCCGGCCGGTGCGATGGCCTGCTCCAGCTGGGCCAGCGCGGTGCGCACGCTGGGCCACAGCGCCTCCGCCTTGGGCGTGGGCACCACCCCGAAGGCGGTGCGTGTGAGCAGCTCGTCGCCCAGCATCGTGCGCAGCCGCTTCAGCGCATGGCTCACCGCCGATTGCGACAACGACAGGTTCTCCGCGGCACGGGTGAGGTTGCGCTCGTGCATCACGGCGTCGAACACCCGCAGCAGGTTCAGGTCGAGGTGGCGGAAGTTGACGCTGGCCGGCATGTCATGAACGCCATGAATATCTCATGTGCAGCGAATTCGCTTTAGAAAGGCTAGGGTAAACCCGATACTACGTACATCCCACAGACATGAGCCCTAAAGGAGCCGCTATGTCCCACACCACTGCCACCCTGCCCCTGAAGCCCGCCGCCCCGGCCAAGGCACCCGTCGGTGCATGGCTGCGCAAGGCCGGTGCGGGTGTCTGGAAGGCGCTTGAAGGCGCTGGCCAGCGCCGCGCCGAAGCCGAGCTGGCCCAGTTTGCCGCACTTCACGCCAGCCAGTTCCCCGAGCTCGCCTCGTTCGCGCGCAAGAACAAGCGCGCCGGCTGAGCCGCCGATCACGCCTTATTCCACCCGCCGCTGCCCATCCGGCAGCGCGACTTGAAGGAAACACCATGAGCACGACCAGCAATGTCTTCATCCCCCCGCTACCAAGCCACGCCGCGTGGCGCCAAGCTGGTGGGCCTGATCGTCAGCACGTTCACCAACATCGCCGACCGTCGCCGCGCCGCCAAGCTGGCCGCCACCAAGTCGGTGGAAGCCGAGGAAGTGCGCCGCTACGCCCGTGGCGTCGCGCGCCACGATCCGGGCTTCGCGGCCGACCTGTTCGCCGCTGCCGACCGCCACACCGGCAACTGATCGGGCTTCGGGCATCATCGGGTCCATCACCCGAGATGCCCGGTTCCTGATTGCACCTGCCGTACTGCACACCTCCGTCCGATAGCAGCCGCAGGCCCACCGCAAGGGGGCATGCATGACGCTGTTCCTGGCCCGCCGCCTGGCGGTGCTGGCCTTGACGCTGCTGCTGGCGTCGATGGCCGTCTTTGCGGTACTGGAGCTGTTGCCGGGCAATGCCGCGCAGCTCATGCTGGGCGCCACCGCCACGCCGGAGGCGCTGGCCGCGCTGGAAAGCCGCCTCGGGCTCGACCAGCCCGCCGCCACCCGCTATGCGCACTGGGCGCTCGGCCTGCTGCAGGGCCGCACCGGCATCAGCCACTTCTACGACACCCCCTCGTCCGAACTCATCGCCGAACGTCTGGCCGTGAGCCTGCCGCTGGCCGTCATCGCGATGGCCATCACCACCGTGGTGGCGCTGGGCGTGGGCGTGTATGCCGCCTCCCGCCACCGCCGGCTGGGCGACGTTGGCGTGATGGCCGTCAGCCAGCTCGGGCTGTCGATTCCCAACTTCTGGCTCGCCATCCTGCTGATCCTGCTCTTCGCGGTGAAGCTGCAATGGGTGAGCGCAGGCGGCTTCCCTGGCTGGCGTGAGGAAGACGGCGGCGGCCTGGGCCCCGGCCTGGCCGCGCTGCTGCTGCCGGCCATCGCGCTGGCCGCGGTGCAGGCCGCGATCCTGGCGCGCGTCACCCGCTCTGCGGTGCTGGAAGCGCTGGGTGAGGACTACGTGCGCACCGCGCGCGCCAAGGGCCTGGGCCGGCGCGCCGTGCTGTGGCGCCACGTGCTGCGCAACGCGATGATCCCGGTGCTGACCGTGATGGGCCTGCAGTTCGCCAACCTGCTCACCGGCACCATCGTGGTGGAGAACGTGTTCGTGCTGCCCGGCATCGGCCGGCTGGTGTTCCAGGCCATCGCCAACCGCGACCTGCCGCTGGTGCGCGACGTGGTCATGCTGCTGGCCGCCGCGGTGGTGCTGGTCAACTTCGTGGTCGACCTGCTGTATGCGCTGGTCGATCCGCGGCTGAGGGCGCCGGCATGAGCGGCGGCTTCGCATCCCGCGCACTGCGCCACCCCAGCTTCCTGGCCGGCGGCGTGCTGGCGCTGCTGCTGGTGCTGTGCGCCGTCGGCTCGCTGTGGTGGTCGCCGTATCCGCCGGCCGACATCGACATCCCCAACAAGCTGGCGCCGCCCAGCGCCGCGCACTGGCTGGGCACCGACAGCCTGGGGCGCGACATCGCCTCGCAGCTGTGGGTGGGCTCGCAGAACAGCATCGTGGTGGGCGTGGTGGCGGTGGGCATCGGCCTGCTGGTGGGCACGCTGCTGGGGGCGCTGGCTGCCGCCCGCCCCGGGTGGATCGATGAAGCGGTGATGCGCTTCGCCGACTTCAGCTTTGCCTTCCCGGCGCTGCTGTCGGCCATCATGCTCACGGCCATCTACGGGCCGGGGCTGCTCACCAGCATCGTGGCCATCGGGCTGTTCAACATCCCGGTGTTCGCGCGCATCACCCGCGGCGCTGCGCGCAGCGTGTGGACCCGCGACTACGTGCTGGCCGCCCGTGCCGCCGGCAAGGGCCGCTGGCGCATCACGCTGCACCATGTGCTGCCCAACATCGCCAGCGTGCTGATCGTGCAGGCCACGGTGCAGTTCGCCATCGCCATCCTGGCCGAAGCGGCGCTGAGCTACCTCGGCCTGGGCACCCAGCCGCCGCAGCCCAGCTGGGGCCGCATGCTCAACGAGGCGCAGACGCAGATGTTCCAGGCGCCGATGCTGGCCGTGTACCCCGGCGCGGCCATCGCGCTGGCGGTGCTGGGCCTGAACCTGCTGGGCGACGGCCTGCGCGATCTGCTCGATCCGCGGCTGGCGCGCAGCCGCTGAACCGTCACCGACGACATGGCACGCAACATCGAGATCAAGGCCCGCATCGACAGCGTGCAGGCGCTGCTGCCGGTGGCCGCCGCACTGGCGGACGCGCCCGAGCCGGTGGTCATCCGGCAGGACGACACCTTCTTCACCTGCACCAACGGCCGCCTGAAGCTGCGGCAGTTCGATGAGCAGCGGGGCGAGTTGATCCACTACCACCGGCCGGATGCCGAGGGCCCCAAGCTGTCGGACTACCTGGTGGTGCCCACCGACCAGCCCGCGCTGCTGCGCGATGCGCTGGCCCGCGCCTGGGGTACCGCCGGCCGCGTGAAGAAGCAGCGCCTGCTGCTGATGGCCGGCGCCACCCGCATCCACCTCGACGTGGTGGAAGGCCTGGGCCACTTCCTGGAGCTGGAGGTGGTGCTGCGCGACGAGCAGACCGAGGCCGAGGGCGAAGCCATCGCCCAGCGCCTGCTGCAGCAGCTGGGCATCGGCCCGCAGCAGTGGCTGAGCGGTGCCTACGTGGACCTGCTGGGCGCATGACCGACGCCGCCGCGCCACCGCTGCTCGACGTGCGCGACCTGCGCGTCACGCTGGCCACCGCGCACGGCCCGGTGGCGGCGGTGCGCGACGTGAGCTTCACCCTGGCGCGTGGCGAAACCCTGGGCCTGATCGGTGAATCGGGCAGCGGCAAGTCGATCACCGCGCTGGCCTTGATGGGCCTGCTGCCCGAACGGGCCGGCGTGCAGGGCCGCATCCTGCTGGACGGCCAAGACCTGGCCGCGCTGGACGACGCCGCGATGTGCCGCGTGCGCGGTGCGCGCATCGGCATGGTGTTCCAGGAGCCGATGACGGCACTCAACCCGCTGCACACCATCGGCCACCAGATCGCGGAGCCGCTGCGGCTGCACAAGGGCCTGGGCATGGCCGCCGCGCGGGCCGAGGCGCTGCGGCTGATGGAGCGGGTGCAGCTGCCGCAGGCGGCGCGCCGGCTGGACGCCTATCCGCACCAGCTCTCGGGCGGGCAGCGGCAGCGCGTGGTCATTGCCATCGCGCTGGCCTGCGGGCCGCAGGTGTTGATCGCCGACGAGCCCACCACCGCGCTGGACGCGACCATCCAGCGCGAGGTGCTGTCGCTGATCGCCGGCCTGGTGGCCGAGGACGGCATGGGCCTGCTGCTCATCAGCCACGACCTGGGCGTGATGGCCGCCAGCGTGCAGCGCCTGATGGTGATGTACGGCGGCACGGTGGTGGAGCAGGGCCCGGCCGAGGCGCTGTTCCTTCACCGCGCGCACCCCTACACCCGCGGCCTGTTCGAGGCGCGGCCGCGGCTCGGCCTGCGCAACGGCGCCGAGCGCCGCACGCTGCGCCTGCCGGCGCTGCCGGGCCGCGTGCCCGAGCTGCACCTGCTGCCGCCGGGCTGCCCCTTCAACGACCGCTGCGCCTGGGCCATCGACGACTGCCGGCAGGCGCTGCCGCCGCGGTTGTCGGTGGCGCCCGGCCACGATGCACGCTGCATCCGGCTGCACGAGGTGAACGCATGACGCTGCTGGACGTGCGCCACCTGTCGCGCCAGTACCGGCTGCCGCGTGAGCGGCTGCTGCAGCCGCCGCCGGTGCTGCAGGCCTTGAGCGACGTGAGCTTCACGCTGGAAGCCGGCCGCACGCTGGGCATCGTGGGCGAGAGCGGTTGCGGCAAGAGCACGCTGGCCCGGCTGGTGATGGCGCTGGATGTGCCCACCAGCGGGCAGGTGCTGCTGGATGGGCAGGATCTGCATGCCCTGCCGCCGCCCGAACTGCAGCGGCAACGACGCCACTTCCAGATGGTGTTCCAGGACCCCTACGGTTCGCTCGACCCGCGCCACACCATCGCCCGCATCGTGGGCGAGCCGCTGGAAGCCATGCCCGAGGTGACTCGCGCCGAACGCCTGCAGCGCAGCACCGAGGTGCTCGACGCGGTGGGCCTGCGCGCGGCCGACCTGCACAAGTACCCGCACGAGTTCAGCGGCGGCCAGCGGCAGCGCATCGCCATCGCGCGGGCGCTGGTCACGCGGCCGCGGCTGATCGTGGCCGACGAGCCGGTGAGTGCGCTGGACGTCTCGGTGCAGGCCCAGGTGCTCAACCTGATGCAGGACCTGCAGCAGCAGTACGGCATGGCCTACCTGTTCATCAGCCACGACCTGGCGGTGGTGGACCTGGTGTGCGACGAGGTCATCGTGCTGCAGCAGGGCCGCATCGTGGAGCAGGGCCCGCCCGACCTGCTGTTCACGCGGCCCAGCCACCCGTACACGCAGCAGCTGCTGGCCTCCGTGGCCTGAGCGCGCACCTGCGCCAAGTGCGCAGGAAGTCGCGGTTCGCGGCGCTGTGGCAGCATGGGGCCCGTGTGGCCGGCCACCGCCGGCGTGTTTCGATCCCCGGAAGGAACAGCGACATGACAGGAGTACACCGGCGCCATGTACTGGCACTGGCCGCGGCCGCCACCATGCTGGCCGCGCCCCAGGTGTCGATGGCGCAGGCGGGCAAGGCCGCGGTCACCATCGGCCTGGTGCTGGAGCCCGCGCCCGGCCTGGACCCCACCACGGCCGCGGCCGCCGCCATCGGCGAGGTGGTGCACTACAACGTGCTGGAAGGCCTGACCAAGATCAACGCCGACGGCACGGTGACGCCGCTGCTGGCCGAGTCGTGGAACATGGACCCGGACGGCAAGAGCTACACCTTCAAGCTCAGGCAGGGCGTGAAGTTCCATGACGGCGAGGCCTTCGACAGCAGCGACGTGAAGTTCAGCTTCGAGCGCGCCAAGGCCGAGGGCTCCACCAACAAGGCCAAGAAGACGGTCTTCGACAACATCAGCTCGATCAGCACGCCGGATGCGGCCACCGTCATCCTGACGCTGGCCAAGCCCGACGGCAACTTCCCGTTCCGCATGGGCGAGAACACCGCGGTGATCCTCGACCCCAAGAGCGCGGCCGGCACCGCCACCAAGCCCATCGGCACCGGGCCCTACCGGTTCGACGACTGGCGCAAGGGCAGCGCCATCATCCTGTCGCGCTGGGACGGCTACCGCGACGCCAAGGCCGCGCCGATCAAGCGCGCCACCTTCCGCATCATCAGCGACCCGGCCGCGCAGGTGGCCGCGCTGCTGGCGGGCGACGTGGATACCTTCCCGCGCGGCATCGGCAACCAGGCCGTCAAGCAGATGCAGGCCGACCCGCGCTTCGTGGTGGTGCTGGGCAGCACCGCGGGCAAGGGCATCCTCGCGATCAACAACCGCAAGAAGCCCTTCGACGACGTGCGCGTGCGCCGCGCGCTGATGCATGCCATCGACCGCAAGGCCTTCATCGACGGCGTGCTGGAGGGCTACGGCGTGCCCATCGGCAGCCACTTCGCGCCCACCGATGCGGGTTACGTCGACCTGACCGGTCAGTACCCGTTCGACCCGGAGAAGGCCAAGGCGCTGCTGAAGGAAGCCGGCGTGGCCACGCCGCTGAACGTGACCTTGACGCTGCCGCCGCCGCCCTACGCCCGCAAGGGCGGCGAGGTGGTGGCCGCGATGCTGGCCAAGGTGGGCGTGGTGGCCAGGATCGAGAACGTGGAGTGGGCCCAGTGGCTGGGCGGCACCTTCAAGGGCAACTTCGACCTGAGCATCATCAACCACGTCGAGCCGCTGGACTACCTGCAGTACACCAATCCGCAGTACTACTGGGGCTACGACAGCGCCGCCTTCCGCGACCTGGCCAGCAAGCATGCGTCCACCACCAACGCGAAGGAGCGGCAGAAGCTGTTCGGCGACCTGCAGCGCCAGCTCGCCACCGATGCGGTGAACGCGTACATCTTCAATCCGCAGAACGTGGCCATCTCTAAGAAGGCGCTGAAGGGCGTGTGGCCCCACTCGCCCATCTTCGCCAACGACCTGTCGACCTGGCGGTGGCAATGACGGCGCTGCATGAACTGTCCGCCGCCGCGCTGGCGGCGCTGTACCGCAGCGGCCAGGCTTCGCCGGTGGAAGCGACGCAGGCGGTGCTGGACCATGTCGCGCGATGGGAGCCGCAGCTCAAGGCGCTGTACGCCCACGACCGCGAGGTGGCGCTGCAGATGGCGCGTGAAAGCGAACGGCGCTGGCAGGCCGGCCAGCCGCTGTCACCGCTGGACGGCGTGCCCTGCACCATCAAGGAAAACATCGCCACCCGCGGCGTGCCGCAGCCGATGGGCAGCGCCGCCACCGAGCTGAAGCCCGCGGCCGACGACGCACCGCCGGCCGCGCGGCTGCGCGAAGCCGGCTGCGTGTTCCTGGGCAAGACGACCATGCCCGACTGGGGCATGTTGTCCTCGGGGCTGTCCAGCTTCCATCCTTTGACGCGCAACCCATGGGACCTGTCGAAGAACCCGGGCGGTTCGTCGGCCGGCGCCGGCGCGGCCGCCGCGGCGGGTTATGGGCCCCTGCACATCGGCACCGACATCGGCGGCTCCATCCGGCTGCCAGCCGGCTGGTGCGGCGTGGTGGGCTTCAAGCCCAGCCTGGGCCGGGTGCCGATCAATCCGCCGTATGCCGGCCGGGTGGCCGGCCCGATAACCCGCACGGTGGAAGACGCCGCGCTGATGATGGCTGCGCTGGCCCGCCCCGACTGGCGCGACGCGATGAGCCTGCCCGCCCAGGCCATCGACTGGCATGCGCTCGACTTGTCTATACAAGGCAAGCGCATCGGCCTGTTGATGGACGCCGGCTGGGGCGATGCGGTGCAGCCTGAGGTGGCCGCAGCGGTGGTGGCCGCGGCACAGGCCTTCGAGCGGGCCGGCGCCGTCGTCGAGCCGATCGGCCCGATCTCCACCCGCGCGATGGTCGATGGGCTCGACCGCTTCTGGCGCATGCGCTCCTGGCTGGACTACAGCGCGCTGCCGCCCGCGCGCCAGCAGAAGGTGCTGCCCTACATCCGCGCCTGGGTGGAAGGCGGCGCCGGCCTGAGCGGCGCCGAGGTCTTCAACGGCTACAGCCAGATGGGCGCGCTGCGCGATGCGGCCGTGGCCGCCTGCCAGCCGTACGACTTCGTGCTGTCGCCGGTGAGCCCGATGCCCGCCTTTCCGGCCGGGCAGGCCAGCCCGCTGGACGACCCGGCGCGGCCCTTCGAGCACATCGCCTTCACGCTGCCCTACAACATGAGCGAGCAGCCGGCGGTGTCCATCAACTGCGGCTACACCGCCGGCGGGCTGCCCATCGGCCTGCAGATCGCCGGCCGCCGCCACGACGACCTGGGCGTGCTGCGCGCCGCGCGCCTGTATGAGCAGTTGCGCGGCGAACAGCGGCCCTGGCCGCATCCACCGGGGCCTTGACCATGGCGCTGCACGACGATCGAGGGCTGTTGACCGGTACGTCGTCGCAGCCGGCACTGGCCGCGGCGCAGCAGGCGCTGTGGCGCATGATGAGCTTCTACGACGCGCCGGTGGCCGACCTGGACACCGCCATCGCGCACGACCCGCAGTGGCTGCTGCCGCGGCTGATGAAGGCGGGCTACCTGCTGAGCCTGACCGAGCCGGCGATGGTGGCCGAGGCCGCCCAGGTGCTGGACGACGCCGCGCCGCTCGAGGCCGATGCACCGCCGCGCGAGCGGGCCCATGCCGCTGCCGTGCGCATGACGCTGGAAGGCCGCTGGCAGGCTGCCTGCAAGGCCTGGGACGAACTGCTGGTGGCCCATCCGCGCGACGCGCTGGCGCTGCAGTGGGCCCACCTCTGGGACTTCTACCGCGGCGACGCCCTGAACCTTCGCCAGCGCGTGGCCCGCGCGCTGCCCGAATGGGACGAGGCTGACCCACTGTATGCGCAGGTGCTGGCGCTGCATGCCTTCGGCCTGGAGGAGTGCCACCTGTACCCGCAGGCCGAGGAGGCCGGCCGCCGCGCCCTCGCGCTGGACCCTCGAACGCCGTGGGCCGTGCATGCGGTGGCGCACGTGATGGAGATGCAGGGCCGGCTGGACGACGGCGCCGCCTGGCTGCGCCAGCACCAGCCGCAATGGGCGGAGGGCAACGGCTTTGCCGGCCACCTGTGGTGGCATGCGGCGCTCTTCAGGCTGGAGGCGCTGGACCTGGCCGGCGCGCTGCGGCTGGTGGATGCGCACCTGTCGGGCGATGCGCTGCAGATCACGCTGCAGCGGCTGGACGCGGCTTCGCTGCTGTGGCGGCTGCAGCTGCTGGGCGCCGACGTGGGGCCGCGCTGGCGTGCGCTGGCCGACGGCTGGCCGATGGCCGAGCAGGCCGCCGGCCACTATGCCTTCAACGACGTGCATGCGGTGATGGTGCTGCTGGGCGCTGGCGAGATCGGCCGCGCGGAGGGCTGGCTGGCGCGCTGCGCCGAACGGGCGCTGGCCGCGGAGGACGCACGCCGCAGCAACCACGGCATGGCACGCGAGGTGGGCCTGCCGCTGATGCGGGCGCTGCTGGCCCATGTGCGCGGCGATGCGGCGGGCGCGGCGGTATCGCTGTACGGTGTGCGTGAGGTGGCGGCACGTTTCGGCGGCAGCCATGCGCAGCGCGACCTGGTGGACCTGAGCCTGCTCGCCGCGGCCGCCGATGCACCCGGCGGCGACAGCAGCGAGGCCCGCGCCATCGGCCGCGCGGTGCTACATGAGCGGCTGCTGGCCAAGCCGGCCACGCCGATGACGCGGCACTGGGCCTCGCGCCTGGGCCTGTCGGAACGGGCCGCACGGAGGCTGGCGTGAAACGGCGGGCGCCGCCGCCCACGCAGGCCGAGCGCGAGGCCGAGCTGCGCAGCCTGGACGACCGCATCGGCGAACAGCTGCGTGCCGGCCAGGACGAGATGCGCGCCAGCCCCGCCTGGGGCAAGCCGCTGCCCGACGACGGTGGCGCCCACGTTCCGCAGGAGCTGCGCATGGCCTTCAAGCTGCTGAAGAACGCCGGCCACGTGCCCGCCGAGGTGGGCCTGATGCAGGAGCTGCAGGCCTGGCGCGACGAGCTGGCCCGCCTGCCGGCCGACAGCGCGGAAGCCGCCACGCTCAGGCGCCGCATCGGTGAGCGCGAGCTGCTGATCAAGGTGCGCATCGAGCGGCTGGCGCGCACCAGGTCGCTGTAGCTCGTCTAGATGTGTGGCATGGCCGGCTGCTCGGTGGCGAACACCTTCTGCACCGCCGGCCGGGCCAGCATGCGCTGCAGGTAGGGTCCGATGTGCGGCAGGCTGCGCGCGGGGCGGCCGAAGCCGCGCGTCCAGCGGCACAGCACGAAGGCCAGTGCATCGGCGGCGCTGTAGTCCGTGCCCAGCAGCCATGGGCCCTCGTGCGAGCCGAGGTGCGTGTCCAGCTGGTCCAGCATGCGGCCGATGGCGGCCTCCGCATGGGCCTTCACCGCCGCGGCGCCGGCTGCATCGTCGGCCATGCGGTCGGGGTAGAAGTAGTGGATCAGCATGGCCTGCAGCGTGTTGGTCATCCACACCAGCCACTTGTAGAACTCGGCCCGCTCCGGCGTGCCGACGCCGGGCGCCAGAACCGCATCGGGGTGCGTGTCGGCCAGGTGCAGCAGGATGGCGGCGGTCTCGTACAGCACCAGGTCGCCGTCCTGCAGCACCGGGATCAGGCCGTTGGGGTTGAGCTTCAGGTACTCGGGCGACTTGTGCGCCGCGTGCTCGCGGTCCACGCGCACCAGCTCGAAGGGCACGCCCAGTTCTTCCAGCAGGATGTGCGGCGCCATGCTGGCATTGCCGGGGTAGTAGTGCAGATGGATCATCGTGATGGCTCCGGCGCCCGGGGCCCGGGCGGGGCGCAAGGTTAGCCGGTGTTTACGGCGCTGTTGAGCTGTTGGGCCCGCGCACGGCGCTGGAACAATCGCGCAGCCACCGCTTCCGCCCGCCGTCGCCATGAACCGCCTTGCCCTGCACCTCGCCAAGCATCCTGCCGCCACGCCCTTCGCCATTGGCGCCGGGCTGGGCGCGGTGGCCGGCTTGATGCTGCAGGTGGGCATTGGCGGCGTTGCCGGCCTGCTGATGGCGCTGCTGCTGGTGGCATCGGGCACCGCCTCGGCACTGTGCCTGCAGCTGCACCGGCGGCCCCTGCCGGCCGGGCCGGTGCGCCGGCAGGCACTGCGCGCCTGGGGCGTGGCCATCGGCCTGGGCATGGCCGCCGCGCTGTGCGGCATCGACCTGGCGATCGGCGCGCGTTAGGCCGCCAGCCGCGCCTTCAGGAAGTCGATGAACAGCCGGGTCTTCACCGGCAGCTGCTCCCGCCGCGGGTGGTAGATGTACAGGCCGTCGAACGATGGGCTGAACTTCTGCAGCACCTCGACCAGCCGGCCCTCGGCCACCCAGCGCGCGGCCGCCTCGGGCAGCACATGGCACACGCCCACGCCTTGCGCCGCGGCCTCCAGCATCGTCATCCAGTGATTGACGATCAGGCTGCCGCTGACCGACAGCGCGACGATGCGCCGGCGTTCCAGGAACTCCCAGCGGTAGGGCGCGCCGGTGGAAGCCAGCCGGTAGTTGATGCAGTTGTGCTGCAGCAGGTCGGCCGGCACCTGCGGCGTGCCGCGGCGGGCGAGGTAGTCGGGTGAGGCGTAGGTACGCAGCCGGAACTCGCGCGTGAGCGGCACCGCGATCATGTCGCGCTGCAGCGATTCGCCGAGGCGGATGCCGGCGTCGAAGCCTTCCTTGACGATGTCCACCAGCGCATCCTGGTAGGCCAGCTCTAGCGTGATGTGCGGATGCAGCCGCGCGAAGTCGCCCAGCAGCGGCTCGATCAGCAGCTGGCCGGCCACCATCGGCAGCGTGATGCGCAGCAGGCCGCCGGGCACGCTGGCCTGCATCTGCAGGTCCTCGGTGGCCTGCGCCATGCCGGTGAGCAGCGGCGACACGCGCTCCCAGTAGGCGCGGCCGGCTTCGGTGAGGTTCACGCTGCGGGTGGTGCGCTCGAACAGCCGCACGCCCAGGCGGGCCTCCAGCTTGCGGATGGTCTGCGACACCGCGGCCGGCGTCACGCCCAGCAGGTGGGCTGCGCCGGTGATGCTGCGCAGCTCCGCGGTGCGGGCGAAGGCCGTCATGGCGGCCAGGATGTCGGGGTTCATTGCCAAGTACTGCTTAAAAGGCCATGCACTTTTATTGTGTATGCCTTTCGAGTCGGGCTGGGCACACTCCTTCGCTTCATTCCGGAGGCCCGTCCATGACCACCCTGAACATCAATGGCCGCAGCCAGGCGGTGGAGGCCGATCCCTCGACGCCCATCCTCTGGGCGCTGCGCGACAACCTGCAGCTCACCGGCACCAAGTTCGGCTGCGGCGCGGCCCTGTGCGGCGCCTGCACGGTGCACATCGATGGCCAGGCGGTGCGCTCCTGCGTCACGCCGATCAGCGCGGTGGCCTCCGGCCAGCGCATCACCACCATCGAGGCGGTGGGCACCGACCCGGTGGGCCGTGCCGTGCAGGCCGCCTGGGTGAAGCACGACGTGGCCCAGTGCGGCTATTGCCAGAGCGGCCAGATCATGAGCGCCGCCGCGCTGCTCAAGCAGAACAGGAAGCCGACCGACGCCGACATCGATGCCGCCATGTCCGGCAACGTGTGCCGCTGCGGCACCTATGCGCGCATCCGCGCCGCCATCCACGATGCCGCCAAGACGCTGGCCTGAAGGAGCGACCATGACCGCACACACCACGGATCGCCTGCCCGCCGCGCTGCCGCGTCGCAGTTTCCTGAAGATGGCCGCCGGCAGCGGCTTCGCGCTCGGCCTGTATCCGCTGGCGGGCGCCGCCCAGGGCACGCCGCCCGCCACGCCGCAAGGTGCCGCGGTGGCCGCCGCGATGGCCGGCGAACTCAAGCCCAGCCAGCAGCCCGGCGCCTTCGTGCGAGTGGCCGCAGACGGCGCGGTGACCGTGATGGTCAACCGCCTGGACTTCGGCCAGGGCGTGCACACCGCGCTGCCCATGCTGGTGGCCGAGGAGATGGATGCCGACTGGCGACTGGTGCGGGCCGAGCTGGCGCCGGCCGCCGAGGCCTACAAGGACGCCGGCTTCGGCATCCAGATGGTCGGCGGCTCCAACTCCATCAAGAGCTCGTGGCTGCAGTACCGGGAGCTGGGCGCCCGGGCCCGTGCGATGTTCGTCAACGCCGCGGCCCAGCGCTGGAACGTGCCGGCCTCGCAGGTGCGCGTGGCCGACGGCGTGGTGAGCGCCGGCAGCCGCCGCGCCACCTTCGGCGAGCTGGCCGAGGCGGCCATGAAGCAGCCGATGCCGGCCAGCGTCACGCTCAAGCAGCCGGCCGACTTCAAGCTGCTGGGCCAGCCGACGCGCCGGCTCGATGCACCGGCCAAGTCCAGTGGCCGGCAGTCGTTCGGCATCGACCTGCGGCCGGCGCAGGCCCGGGTGGTGCTGATCGCACGGCCGCCGGTGTTCGGCGCGAAGCTGGCCTCGGTGGACGATGCCAAGGCGCTGGCCGTCAAGGGCGTGTCCAAGGTGCTGCGCATTCCGCTGGACCGCGGCGCCACCGGCGTGGCGGTGGTGGCCGACGGCTACTGGCCGGCCAAGATGGGCCGCGACGCGCTCGGCTTGAGCTGGAACACCGACGGCGTGGAGAAGGTGAGCACCGACGCGCTGCTGCAGCGCTACAGCGAGATGGCGAGGCAGCCCGGCCTGAAGGCCCGCGTGGCCGACACCTCGGCCCTGGCCGGCGCGCCGCGCCGCATCAGCGCCGAGTACCGCTTCCCGTACCTGGCGCATGCGCCGATGGAGCCGCTCAACTGCGTGATCGACTTCCGCGGCGATGCCTGCACCGTGACCGTGGGCTCGCAGTTCCAGACGCTGGACCACGCCGCCGTGGCCGCCACCCTGGGCCTGCCGCCCGACAAGGTGACGCTGAACACCGCGATGGCCGGCGGCGGCTTCGGCCGGCGCGCGGTGCCTTCGTCGGAATACGTGGTGGAAGCCGCGCAGGTGGCCAAGGCCTGGCGCGCCGCCGGCGGGCAGGGCCCGCTGCAGCTGATGTGGAGCCGCGAGGACGACATCCGCGGCGGCTACTACCGGCCGATGCATGTGCACCGCGCCGAGATCGGGCTGGACGCGCAGGGCAAGGTGCTGGCCTGGCAGCACACCATCGTCGGCCAGTCCATCCTCACCGGCACGCCGTTCGAGTCCTTCATGGTGAAGAACGGCATCGACGCGGTGTCCACCGAAGGCGTGGTGGACACGCCCTATGGCTTCCCCATCGCGCTGGACGTGCACCATCCCAAGGTGAACGTGCCGGTGCTGTGGTGGCGCTCGGTGGGCCACACCCACACTGCCTACGTGATGGAAACGCTGGTGGACGAACTGGCCGCGGCCGCAGGCCAGGACCCGGTGGCCTTCCGCCGCACGCTGCTGGGCGACCGCCATCCGCGCGTGCGTGCCGCGCTCGACCTGGCGGTGGCGCGCTCCGGCTACGGCCAACGCAAGCTGCCCGCCGGCCGTGCCTGGGGCGTGGCGGTGCACGAGTCCTTCTCGTCGGTGGTGGCCTATGTGGTGGAGGCGTCGGTGGCCGATGGCCAGCCGGTGCTGCACCGGGCCGTGGCCGGCGTGCATTGCAACTTCGCGGTCAATCCGCTGACGGTGGAGGCGCAGGTGCAGGGCGCGGTGCTCATGGCGCTGGGCACCACGCTGCCCGGCGCGGCCATCACGCTGAAGGACGGCGTGGTGGAGCAGAGCAACTTCGGCGACTACACCGTGGCGCGCATGAACCAGATGCCGCGGGTGGAGGTGCACATCGTGCCCAGCACCGAGGCGCCCACCGGCATGGGCGAGCCCGGCTTCCCGGCGCTGGCGCCGGCCCTGGCCAATGCGGTGGCCGCGCTCACCGGCCAGCGGCTGCGCGAGCTGCCCTTCAAGCTGGCCTAGACGAGCCGCGCGCCGCTGTCGGTCGCCCGCCGTGCCTGGTGGGCGGCCAGGTGGTCCTCGATGGGCGCGGGGCGTGCGTACAGGTAGCCCTGGTGGCGCACGCAGCCCATCTCCAGCAGCCACTGGCGCTCGCGGTCGGTCTCCACGCCTTCGGCCAGCGGCGTGATGCCCATGCTGCGCGTGAGCTGCACCATCGCGCTGACGATGCGCTTGTTGACGGTGTGCTCGGTGCGCCCGCGCACGAAGCTCTGGTCGATCTTCAGCACGTCGATGGGAATGCGGGTGAGGTAGCTCAGCGACGAATAGCCGGTGCCGAAGTCGTCCAGGTAGATCGCCACGCCCATCGCCCGCAGCGCGGTGATGCGCTCGATGCACACGTCGGGGTCTTCCATGAAGGCGGACTCGGTGATCTCCAGCGCCAGCCGCTGCGCCGGCAGGCCGGTGGTGGCCAGCACCTGCCGCACCGTGCTCACCAGGTCGCTTTCCATCAGCTGGCGTGGCGAGAGGTTGACCGACACCTGCGCCTGCGGGAAGGCCTTGGCCACGTCGCTGCGCACGAAGGTGCTGCAGGCCGCGCGCAGCGCCATCTCGCCCAGCGCCAGGATGTGGCCGGTCTCCTCGGCGATGGCGATGAAGTCGGCCGGCGAGATGAATTCGCCGCCCGCGGTGCGCCAGCGCATCAGCGCCTCGAAGGCCAGCACCTCGCCGCTGTGGCCGTCGGCCACCGGCTGGTAGACCATGTAGGGCTCGCGCCGCTCGATGGCCTGCGGCAGCGCCAGCTCGATGCGGCGGGCCTTTTCCCGCTGGCGGCGGTAGGCCTCGTCGTGCACCACGTAGCCCGGCCGCACGTGCAGGCAGGCCCGGCGCGAGGCGATGGTGGCATTGGTGAGCAGCGCACGCAACTCGCCGGTGGTGCCGATGGCCACGCCTACGCGGCCGGGCGTGGACAGCATGGCGTCGCCATAGGGCAGGGGCTCTTCCACCGCCCGCGCGATCTCGCCGGCCTGCACCTCCAGCGCCTCGGCGGAGCAGGCCTCGAAGCTCACCAGCGCGAATTCGCGCATGCTCACCTGCGCGATGACGTAGCGCTCGCCGAAGCGCGCCACCAGCCGGCCAGCCAACGTGCGCAGCAGGCCCGCGCTGAAGTCCGCACCCAGCGTGATGGTCAGGTCCTCCAGCCGCACCAGCAGCAGCAGGAACACGTTGCACGGCGTGGCGGCCGGCGCCTGCGCCTCCACCCGGTGGGCCAGGCCCATGCGGTTGAGCAGGCCGCTGTCGGGGTGGTGGAAGGCCTGGTGCTGGAACAGCTTGTGCATCGCGGCGAATTCGCCCAGCGTGTCGTTGAAGCGCTCGATCAGCGAACGCCACTCCCCGCGGAAGCGCGAGCCGTCGGCACGCACCGCCAGTTCGCCGCGGGCCACGCTCTCGCGGGTGCGCAGCATCTCGCTGTTGAACAGGGCGATGGTGTCGATCAGCACCTGCAGGCCATGCGCCATGTGGCCCACCTCGTCGCGCCGGTGGTAGGCCACGCTGGTGCTCAGGTTGCCGTCCACCGTGGCCTGCGCGGCACCGGCGATCAGCCGCAGCGGCCCGGCAATGGAGCGGTACAGCAGCCACATCGCCGCCGACATGAAGCCCACCAGCAGCGCGCCCAGCGCCGAAACGACGGTGAGCCGGCGCCGCGTGTCCGCGGCCTGCCGTTCGGCGATCTGCACGAAGGACATGGCCGCCTGCTGGCGCGATTCCTGGGTGATGTCCACCATCTTGTCGGCGTCCTCCATCAGCGCGCCCCAGCGGGGCTTGAAGCTGGCCGACCACGCGCCCAGCGCCAGCTTGTCGGTGAACTCGCGGATGGAGCGATGGGCGCGGCTGTTGGCCAGGCTGCGCGCATGGCCGGCGATGTCGGCATCGCTGTGCGCCATCAGCACCGACAGCATGTGGTCGCTGCGGTGCGAGGAATCCAGCAGCGGCGCGACGATGCCGCGGTCCTGCGTCAGCGCGCCGCCCTGGCTGGCGCGCTCGATGCGCCGCAGCGCCGAGGCCTGGCGCGAGAACTCCTCCAGCAGCATCGCCACCGACAGCAGGCTGTTGGTGCGCGAGCCCAGCGCCGGCGCGATGCAGCGCTCTTCCACGAAGGCGGCCAGGCGGAACAGCTGCCGCACCGGCTGGGTGTACAGGTGGCCGGCGGTTTCCTCCTTCATCACCGCCTGGTCCACCCGCGCGCGCAGCCGGCGGAGGTAGTCCGGCAGATGGGTCATCGCGGGGTCATCGCCGATGGCCTGGCGCACCGCCTCGGATTGCTGCACGAAGGCCTGCAGGCCCTGCACCGCCAGGTCCACCTCGCGCCGGGTGCTGGCCTGCCGGCGCTCCAGGTTGGCCTCGCCGGCAGCGGCAGCCTGCGCCAGCTCGCGCTCGCGCGCCAGCGCGAACAGCAGCCGGTCCGCATGCCGGCCGAAGTGCAGGCCCTGCACCGAGCGGTCGTGCAGGGCCAGGCTGCGCGCCTGCTCGGTGACGATGACCGCCAGCAACGACAGCACGATGGCACCTGCCAGCACCGAGAAGATGGCCAGCCGGTCGCGCAGCAGCAGCTCGCCGGAGCGCAGGCCGCGCCACAAGCGGCCGATGACCGAGCCGTGCGGTGGATGGAGGAAGGCGGCGTCGCGGCTGGATCGCATGGGCAGGTCTCCGGAATCAGCGCGAGGCCGCGGCGCTGGCCGGCGCGGCCGCCGCGGGCGCGGCCTGCTGGGCCCGCCACTGGCGCCAGGTGCGGTCGATGCCGGCGGTGACGTCGTTGACCGAGGCGCCCTTCAGGTGGTCGACCATGCCCGTCCAGAAGGCGGCGGTGCCCAGCACCGCGGGCATCAGGTCCGAGGCGTCCATGCGCATGACCGTGGCTTCGTGCCACACGGCCGACAGCCGCGCGGCCAGCGGTTCCACGTAGCTGGCCGGTTCCACGTCCTTGTGGCCGGAGAGGTAGGCGCCGGCGGCCGCGCGGCGGCGGCCGAAGTCGGCCGAGGCCATGTAGCGCAGCACCTCCATCGTCTCCGGCCGCGCATTCAGCGGCGCGGCCACGTCGCCGGCCACCAGCAGTTCCACATGCGATTCGCTGCGGCCGGGCAGGATGAAGAAGTCGATCTGCTCGCCAGGGCCGATGTGCACCGAGTCGGGGAACTCGGAGGTCACCCATTCGGAGTTGCGCATCATCATGCAGGGCGCCGGCTGGCCGGCGAACTTGCGGGCCGCCTCCTCCACGAAGGTGTGGAGCACGCCTTCCGGGCCGCCCAGCGTCATGCCCGGCGTGCGCACCATGCGGTCCCAGCGCGCGAAGGCCCGGCGCACCGGGCCGGCGGTGAAGGGCAGCTCCTGCGCCACCCAGCGGTCGTAGGCGGCCGGGCCGGCGTCACGCAGCATGAATTCCTCTACCCAGTCGGTGCCCACCCAGCCGGTGGCACCACGGGCGGCCACGCCGATGCACCAGGGCACCAGGCCCTTGCGGATCATCTGCTGCTCCAGCGCGGCCAGCTCCGCGTCGCTGCGCGGCACCGCCAGGCCATGCTGCTCGAAGAGCGCGCGGCGGTACCACACCAGGCTCTTGATGGCCACGCGGGCCCACAGGCCGTAGTGCTGGTCGCCACGGCGCAGCAGCGGGTCCAGGAAGGGCGGGAAGTCGCGCACCACCGTCTGCGCCAGGTCGGGCGGCAGCGGGTGGATGAAGCCGCCGGCCACCATCTCGCGGAACAGGCCGGGCTGGGCGAACACCGCGATGTCCGGCGCCTCGAAGCCGGGCGTGGCCACGAACACGTGGTCGGCGAAATCGCCGCCGGCCGCGCGGATCACCACCTCGATGCCGGTGCTGCGCTCCATCGCCGCGAAGGCTTCCTGGTAGCGGGCGCTGTCCTGCAAGGAGAAGGACGACAGCAGGGTCACCCGCTTGGAGGGCGGGGTGGCGCCCTGGCCGGCAGGTGCCTCGGTGCCGCCGGTGCCGCGCAACTGCAGCAGCAGCACGGCCAGGACGAACAGGCAGCAGGCCAGCGCGCGGGCTGGGGTCAGCAGGGTGTGGATCTTCACGAGCACCTCGGCGGGTCTGGAGGTACTGCAGCGGCGCGCCGTGGGCGCGGCCGACGCCTGTTCTTCGGCCGGGCGGGCGCCCGGCTTGAGGCCCTGGCACGTGGCCTGCCCCTGCCGGCACGGCACGTACAGTGCCCCTCCAGCAACACGGAGCTTGAATGACGAGAAGACTTCTGCACGCCGCCCGTTGCGGGCTGCAGGGCTTGTGCGCCCTTTCACTGGCCGGCTGCGCCGTGCCCGCCTTCCTGCAGCAGCGCCCGGCCGGGCCGCCGGTGGTGTACGACTGCGAGGACGGCCTGCGGCTGACGGTGCGCTATGCCGATGGATCGGCGCAGGTGACGCTGCCCGACGGCCAGCAGCTGCAGCTGGCGCAGCAGCCCGCCGGCTCCGGCATGCGCTACGCCGGCGGCCCGAACGAGCTGCGCGGCAAGGGCCGCGACATCACCTGGGCGGTGGACGGCCGCATTCCCACCAACTGCATCGCGCAGGGCCGCTGAGCGTCAGACGACGCAGCCGGCCTCGGGCGCGACGCCGCCGTCGCCGGCCGACAGCGGGGGCGGGATCACGTAGCCGTAGCGCGAGGCGGTCAGCTCCGCCAGGATGGCCACGGCGATCTCCGGCGGCGTGCGCGCGCCGTTCTTGATGCCCACCGGGCCATGCAGCCGGTCGAGCTGCGCGTCGGTCAGGCCGAAGTGCTCCTTCAGCCGCGCCTTGCGCTTGGCCTGGTTCACGCGGGAGCCGATGGCGCCCACATAGAAGGCCGGGCTGGCCAGCGCTTCCATCAGCGCCAGGTCGTCCAGCTTGGGGTCGTGCGTCAGCGCGACGATGGCGGTGTGGCCGTCAGGCCTCAGCTCGGCCACCACGTCGTCGGGCATGCCGCGCAGCGAGGCGGGCGCGGGGCACGTCCCAGCCGGTGGCGTATTCCTCGCGCGGGTCGCAGATCAGCACCTGGTAGTCCAGCGCCTGCGCCATCGTGGCCAGGTAGTGCGTCATCTGGCCGGCGCCGATCAGCAGCAGCCGCCAGCTCGGGCCGTGCGTGGTGGTGAGCGTGGTGTCGGTGAGCTGCAGCACGTCGCCTTCGGCCGGCGGCAGCAGCTCCACATGGCCGTCGGCCAGCGTCAGCACGCGGCGGATGCGGTCGCCGTGCTGCAGCACCGCCAGCAGTTCGTCGATGCGCGAATGCGGGCCCACCGGCTCCAGCACCAGTTCCAGCGTGCCGCCGCAGGGCAGGCCGAAGCGCGTGGCCTCCTCGGCGCCCACGCCGTAGCGCACCACCTCGGGTGCGGCAAGCGTCAACGCACCGTCACGAACGCGGGCGATCAGGTCGTCCTCGATGCAGCCGCCGCTCACGCTGCCGGCGATCTGGCCGTCGTCGCGCACCGCGACCACCGAGCCCACCGGACGCGGCGCCGAGCCCCAGGTGCGGGTGATGGTGCCCAGCACCACGCGGCGGCCTTCGGACTGCCAGGTGGCCAATTGCCGCAGGATGTTGAGATCGACGTTGTCCATGCACTGACGATAGCGCCAAGGCGGTGGCCTTGCACGGGCAAGGCCGCGGGTTTTCCCGTCGGTGCAAGGCCGGATGGCCTGCCCTAGCATGCGGCGGCGGCCGTGGTTTGGGCTTTGGATCGCGGCGTTCAGGCATTCCTAGGAGACAACCGATGGGTACCAAGATCACGCTGCAGGTCAACGGCGCGGCCGTGACGAAGGAAGTCGAACCCAGCACGCTGCTGGTCGAATTCATCCGCGAGGATTTGCGGCTGACCGGCACCCACGTGGGCTGCGACACCGCGCAGTGCGGCGCCTGCACCGTGCACCTGAACGGCCGTGCGATCAAGAGCTGCTCGATGCTCGCGGTGCAGGCCGAAGGCGCGGAGCTCACCACCATCGAGGGCATCGCGCCGGCCAACGGCGATCTGCATCCGATGCAGGCCGCCTTCAAGGCCTGCCACGGCCTGCAGTGCGGCTTCTGCACCCCCGGCATGGTGATGAGCGCCATCGACCTGGTGCAGCACCACGCACACGGCACCGAGGCGGAGATCCGCCATCACCTCGAAGGCAACCTGTGCCGCTGCACGGGCTACCAGAACATCGTCAAGGCCGTGCAGCAGGGTGCTGCCGGCATGGGCGCCTGAGGCAGGAGCGACGCACATGAACGCCAGGCAAGGTTTCATCGGCCAATCGGTGCCGCGCCGCGAGGACGCGCGCTTTCTCACCGGCCGCGGCCAGTACACCGACGACATCACGCTGCCGCGCCAGACCTACGGCATCTTCGTGCGCTCGCCGTATGCGCACGCGAAGCTCACGCGGGTGGACACGGCAGCCGCCCAGGCCGCGCCCGGGGTGCTGGGCGTGTACACCGGCGAGCACTTCAAGGACGTGGGCGGCCTGCCCTGCGGCTGGCTGATCAACAGCACCGACACCACGCCGATGAAGGAGCCCAAGCACCCGATCCTGGCGCTGGACAAGGTGCGCTACGTGGGCGACCGCGTGGCCCTGGTGGTGGCCGAGACGCTGCAGCAGGCCAAGGAAGCGGCCGCGCTGGTGGAGGTGGACTACGAGGAACTGCCCGCGGTGGTGGACGTGGCCAAGGCCGCGCAGGTGGCCGCGGCCGGCGGCGCGCTGCATGCCGAATCACCGGACAACCAGTGCTACCTGTGGGCCATCGGCGACCAGGCCGGCACCGACGCGGCCATGGCCTCGGCACCGCACATCAGCAAGCTCACCTTCCGCAACAACCGGCTGGTGCCCAACGCCATCGAGCCGCGCGCGGCCAATGCCAGCTACAACCCCTCGGACGACAACTACACGCTGTACGTCGCCAACCAGAACCCGCACGTGGAGCGGCTGCTGATGTGCGCCTTCGTGCTGGGCATCCCCGAGCACAAGATGCGCGTGGTGGCGCCCGACGTGGGCGGCGGCTTCGGCTCCAAGATCTTCCTGTACGGAGAGGAGACGGCGCTGGTGTGGGCCAGCAAGCAGCTGGGCCGGCCGATCAAGTGGACGGCCGACCGCAGCGAGGCCTTCCTGTCCGATGCGCACGGCCGCGACCACCTCACCACGGTGGAGCTGGCCACCGACCAGCAGGGCAAGTTCCTCGCGCTGCGGGTCAGGACGCAGGCCAACCTGGGTGCCTACCTGAGCACCTTCTCGTCGGCGGTGCCCACCATCCTGTACGCCACGCTGCTGGCCGGCCAGTACGCCACGCCCAAGATCCACTGCGAAGTGCAGGCGATGTTCACCAACACCGCGCCGGTGGACGCCTACCGCGGCGCCGGCCGGCCCGAGGCCACCTACGTGGTGGAGCGCATCGTCGAGACCGCCGCGCACGACCTGGGCATCGACCCCGCCGAGATCCGCCGCCGCAACTTCGTGCGCGAGTTTCCGTATGCCACGCCGGTGGGCCTGACCTACGACACCGGCGACTACGAAGCCACGATGGCCCGCGCCATCGAGCTGGCCGACGTGGCGGGCTTTGCCGCCCGCAAGGCCGAGAGCGAGGCCAAGGGCCTGAAGCGCGGCATCGGCTACTCGGCCTACATCGAGGCCTGCGGCATCGCCCCGTCGAGCGTGGCGGGCGCGCTGGGCGCACGCGCCGGCCTGTTCGAGGCCGGCGAGGTGCGGGTGCACCCCACCGGCAAGGTCACCATCTTCACCGGCAGCCACAGCCACGGCCAGGGCCACGAGACCACCTTCGCGCAGGTGGTGGCCGACAAGCTCGGCATCCCGCTGGACGACGTGAGCATCGAGCACGGCGACACCGGCAAGGTGCTGTTCGGCATGGGCACCTACGGCAGCCGCTCGCTGGCGGTGGGCGGCACCGCCATCGTCAAGGCCATCGACAAGGTGGTGGCCAAGGGCAAGAAGATCGCGGCCCACCTGATGGAGGCGGCCGACACCGACGTCGAGTTCGAGGACGGCGTGTTCAAGGTGGCCGGCACCGACAAGAGCGTGCCCTTCGCGCAGGTGGCGCTCACCGCCTACGTGCCGCACAACTTCCCGCATGACAAGCTGGAGCCCGGCCTGAACGAAAACGCGTTCTACGACCCCAGCAACTTCACCTATCCGGCCGGCACCTACATCTGCGAGGTGGAGGTGGACCCCAAGACCGGCGAGACGCGGGTCGACCGCTTCACCGCCTGCGACGACTTCGGCAACGTCATCAACCCGATGATCGTGGAAGGCCAGGTGCACGGCGGGCTGGCGCAGGGCATCGGCCAGGCGCTGCTGGAGCACGGCGTGTACGACGACGACAGCGGCCAGCTGCTGTCCGGCAGCTACATGGACTATGCGATGCCGCGCGCCGACAACTTCCCGCACTTCCAGGTGGAGACGGTGCAGGGCACGCCCTGCACCCACAACCCGCTGGGCGTGAAGGGCTGCGGCGAGGCCGGCGCCATCGGTTCGCCGCCTGCGATCATCAACGCCATCTGCAATGCCGTCGGCGTGCGCGACATGCCGATGCCGGCCACGTCGTTCACGGTGTGGAAGGCGATGAACGCCTGAACCAGGAAGCACAACACATGCAAGCCTTCGAATACTCCAAGCCCGCATCGGTGGCCGATGCGATCCGAGCGGCCGGTGGCGGCGACGCCAAGCTGCTGGCCGGCGGCCAGTCGCTGCTGGCGTCGATGAAGCTGGGCCTGGCCGCACCTTCCGCGCTGGTCGACCTGAGCAGCATCGGCGAGCTGAAGGGCATCACCGTGGCCAATGGCCAGGTGACCATCGGCGCGATGACCACCCATGCCGCGGTGGCCGCCTCGGCCGAGGTGCAGCAGGCCATCCCGGCGCTGGCCAAGCTGGCCGGGCTGATCGGTGACCGCCAGGTGCGCAACCGCGGCACCATCGGCGGCAGCCTGGCCAACAACGACCCTGCGGCCTGCTACCCGGCCGCGGTGCTGGGCCTGGGCGCCACCATCCACACCGACCAGCGCCAGATCCCGGCCGACAGCTTCTTCAAGGGCCTGTACGAAACCGCGCTGGCCGAAGGCGAGGTCATCACCGCCGTCAGCTTCCCCGTGCCGCAACAAGCCGGCTGGGAAAAGATGCGCAACCCGGCATCGCGCTTTTCGCTGGTGGGCGTGTTCGTCAGCCGCGGTCCGGCCGGCACCCGGGTGGCCGTCACCGGCGCGGGCGCCTGCGTGTTCCGCGTCAAGGCGCTGGAAGACGCGCTGGCCGCCAACTTCACCGCCGCCGCCTGCGAGGGCGTGAAGGTCAGCGCCGATGGCTTGAACACCGACCTGCACGGCTCGGCCGCCTACCGGGCGGCGCTGATCCCGGTGCTGGCCGGCCGCGCCGTCGCAGGGAGTTGAGCGGCGGCCGCCGCAGCACCCCGCCCAACGCCGCACACTGTTGCGGCGTTCCGCATTTTTGAACCAGGCCTTCCGCTTTGACCTCCACCTCCCTGCCCGCCAGCATCGACGACACGCTGACCCAACTGCTGCAGCACGACTACGTGGCCGAGCGCACGCTGGCCACCACGGTGTTCCTGGCGCTCAAGCTGGAGCGGCCCTTGTTCCTGGAGGGCGAGCCCGGCACGGGCAAGACGGAAATCGCCAAGACGCTGGCCCGCATGCTGGGCCGCCCGCTGATCCGCCTGCAGTGCTATGAAGGCCTGGACCTGGCCGGCGCCGCCTACGAGTGGAACTACCCGCGGCAGATGATGGAGATCCGCCTGGCCGAGCATGCCGCGCCGGGGCAGGCCACCCGCGAGGCGCTGGGCCGCGACCTGTTCAGCGAGCGCTTCCTGATCCGCCGCGCGCTCTTGCAGGCCATCTCGCCCGACCAGCCGGTGCCGCCGGTGCTGTTGATCGACGAGCTGGACCGCGCCGACGAGCCGTTCGAGGCCTTCCTGCTGGAGGTGCTGTCCGACTTCCAGATCACGATTCCCGAACTGGGCGTGGTGCAGGCCGCGCATCCGCCGATCGTGGTGCTCACCAGCAACCGCACGCGCGAGATCCACGATGCGGTCAAGCGCCGCTGCCTGTACCACTGGGTCGACTTCCCCGATGCCGCGCGTGAGGCGCAGATCCTGGCCCAGCGCGTGCCCGGCGCGCCGGAGAAGCTGGCCGCCGAGATCGTGGCCTTCGTGCAGCAACTGCGCGCGGTCGAGCTGTACAAGCTGCCCGGCATTGCCGAGACCATCGAGTGGACGCGCGCGCTGATGGCGCTGGACGCGGTGGTGCTGGACCCGCAGACCGTCAACACCACGCTGGGCGTGCTGCTCAAGTACCAGGACGACATCGCCAAGGTGCAGGGCGGCGAGGTGGCGCGCCTGCTGCAGCAGTTGCGCGACAACGCTGCGCACGGCTGACGCCGCGCCTGCCCCGATGCACCGCCTGGCCGAGAACGTGATGCACTTCGGGCGCGTGCTGCGCACCGCCGGCGTGCCGGTGGGCACCGACCGCATCCAGCTCGCGCTGCAGGCGCTGCAGGTGGCGGGGCTGCAGTCGCGGGCGGACTTCCGCGCCGCGCTGGCCGCCTGCCTGCTCGACCGCCACGAACACCGCGCGATGTTCGACCAGGCTTTCGACCTGTACTGGCGCGACCCCGACCTGGCCGGCCGCATGATGCAGATGCTGCTGCCGCAGGTGCAGGCCAACGACGCCAACGCCCCGCCGCCCCCGCCCGAGAACCGCCGGCTGGGCGAGGCCTTCTCGGTCGGCGCGCCACCGCGGCCGCAAGCCCCGCCGCCGCCGGAGCGCATCGAGATCGAGGCCACGCTCACCTTCAGCGAGCGCGAGCTGCTGCAGCGGGCCGATTTCGACACCATGAGCGCGGACGAATGGCTGCAGGCCAAGCATGCGCTGCGCCGGCTCAAGCCGCTGTTCGAGCCCATCACCACCCGCCGCACCAAGCCCTCCGCGCATCCCGGCCGCGCCGACTGGCGCGCCACCATGCGCGACATGGCGCGCCATGGCGGCGAACTGCTCAAACCGCAGTGGCGCGCCCCGCGGCAGCGCCCGGCACCGCTGGTGGTGCTGGCCGACATCTCGGGCTCGATGAGCCGCTACTCGCGCATGCTGCTGCACTTCACCCACGCTGGGCCGGGCCGACGTGCGGGTGGAGAGCTTCGTCTTCGGCACCCGGCTCACGCGCACCACCCACCTGCTGCGCCAGCGCGACCCCGACTTTGCCGTGGCCCAGGTGGTGCGCGCGGTGCAGGACTGGTCGGGCGGCACCCGCATCAGCGCCTGCCTGCACGAGTTCAACCAGCAGTGGGCGCGGCGCACGCTGGGCGGCCGGGCCACCGTGCTGCTGGTCACCGACGGGCTGGAGCATGGCCACACCGAGGCGCTGCGCTTCGAGATGGAACGGCTGCACAAGAGCTGCCGCCGGCTGGTGTGGCTCAATCCGCTGCTGCGCTGGCAGGGCTTCGAGCCGAAGGCGGCGGGCATCCGCACGATGCTTCCGCACGTGGACCGCTTCGTGCCCGCGCACAACCTCGAGAGCCTGGAACAACTCACCCGCCTGCTGGCGAGCGACACGCCGGCACGGCCCCACTGACAACAACGAACGGGAGTACACGAGCATGCAACTCACCAACCAGCAGACGCTGCCCGTCAGCCAGGTGCAGGCCTGGGAGGCGCTGAACGACATCAGCCTGCTGCAGGCCGCGATGCCCGGCTGCGAGAGCATCACGCCCACCGGCGAGAACCAGTACGAGGTGCTGGTCACCGCGGCCATCGGCCCGGTGAAGGCCAAGTTCAAGGGCAAGCTCAAGCTGGCCGACCTGGACCCGCCCAATGCCTACAACATCCAGTTCGAAGGCCAGGGTGGCGCCGCCGGCCACGCCAAGGGCACGGCCGCGGTGCGGCTGGAGCCGGCGGGCCCGCACAGCACGGTGCTGCACTACACCGCCAATGCCAACGTGGGCGGCAAGATCGCGCAGATCGGCTCGCGGCTGGTGGACATGGCCGCGCAGAAGATGGCGACCGAGTTCTTCGAGACCTTCAACGCCAAGCTGGCCGAGCGCTATGCGCCGGCACCGGAACCCGCGGCGGCCGTGGCCGAGCCGGCCGCCGCCGCCGCGCCGGTGAAGAAGGGCGGATTCTGGGCCTGGCTGAAGCGCCTGTTCGGGGGTTAGCCGCCCTCAGTGCGCGGCTCAGGGCCGCAGCAGGCTGTCCAGCGGCAGCGTGATCGTGGCGCCGATGCGCGCCTGGTGGCGGGTGCCGTCGTCGGCCGCCACGCGCAGCCAGCCCAGCTCGGGCGCGATGGTGGCCGCGCCCCAGCGCCACTGCGCGCTGCCGGTCAGGCCAAACAGATGGCCCGAATGGCGGGGGTCGTCGGTGCGGCCCAGCACGCCGATGCGCGCGCCCACCCGGCCGGCATGCAGCCGCAGCGCGGTGCGGCGCTCAGCGTCCAGCCAGCCCAGCGTGAGCAGGCGGCTGTCGGGGCCCGCGCCGGCACCGATCCAGCGGCCGCCGTGGGTGTAGCCGTCGCCATAGGCGTAGTTGCGGTAGGCGCAGCCCTTGTCGGCGTCCTGGCCCACCGGCATGCGGCAGCCGGTCTCGGCCACCTCCGCAAACCAGCGGTGGCGTCCGTCGGCCGACCAGTGCTCCAGGCCGTACACGCCCAGGAACTTGGAGGGCATGTAGTTGGCCTCGTCCTCGCCGATCAGCTGCACATAGCCGGCGCAGCGCCAGCCGGCGGGGCAGCCGGCGCGCAGGTCGATGCCGGCCATGCCGTTGCCGGGGTCGGCGCCGGTGTAGTCCTCGTCGCCCGCATTGGTGCCGCGGCCGCCCAGCATGCGCAGGAAGCTGCGCAGCGACTGGTCGCGGCCTTCGCCGCCCCACTGCGCGGTGCGGGTGAGCCCGATCTCCAGCGAAGGCAGCGGCCGCAGCGTCAGCCGGTGGCCGATCAGGAACGGGTTCTTCGGCTGGCGCGTGTCGTCCGTCTGCGCGATGAAGAACTCGAAGTTCCACGGCCCGGCCCAGGCGAGCCAGGGCGATTCCGAGCGCGAGGCCGATGCCCGCTGGAAGCCCAGGCCCAGCATCGGCGGCGCGTTGTGGCCCAGCACCAGGCTGTCCTGCCAGCCCGGCCCCCACCAGGCCTGGCGGGACCAGGCCTGCAGCTGCCAGCCCAGCGCCTGGGCCACCACGGCGGTCTCGTCCAGCCGCACGTCGGTGCCGTGGTTCCAGGGCGCGGTGGCGCGGCCCGCACGCACGCCGAACTGCGCCGCGAAGTGCGTGCCTTCGTAGGCAGGCGAGCGCAGCGTGGCCTGGCTGCCGGGCGCGCCGTCGTCGCCGAAGCCGGGCAGGGCTTCATCGTGGCTGCGCACGGTGAGCGAGGCCTGCGCCCGCGTGGCCCGGGACAGCCCGGCCTGCACGCTGGCGCGGGCCTGGTCCAGCGCCGGTGGCAGCGCGGCCGGCAAAGCGGCCAGCGCCTGCTGCACCGCGGCCCGCGGCAGCGGCCAGTGGCTGGTGGTCAGCGACAGGCCGGCTTCGTCGACCAGGCGCTGCAGGGCATGGCGTTCGAAGGGGTCGGGCGTCCAGGGCAGGGAAGCCTGGGCATGGGCGGCGGTGGCCACCAGCAAAGCGGCCAGCGCACTCAGGCGGCGCAGCAAACGGGTAGGCGCAAACGGCAAACGGTCCTCGGGCATGTGAACGAAATCACGCCGAATCTAGCGAGGTTGTTGCTGCGCAGCATCGATATCCTTGGGGAGCCGGCGTTGGGATGGTGCGGTTTTGCAACGCTCTGGTGCGCCCGGGCGGTTGCCCCGCGCGTGTGCTCCGGCGCAGGTGACGCCGGACGCTGTCAAGATTCACCTCATCGCCGCATTGCGTGCGGTTTGTGCTGGTGTGCCGCTGCTTCGTGGGATTCCGTTCCAGCGCGATTCGCCCATGGCCCGGGCGTGCGCCGTCATCGTCCTGTCACGACCGACGGGCAGCGTGCCGGGTTCCGCCCGCCAACCCCGCCGCCATGAACGAACGTACTGACGACACCTCGCTGCAGCAGCTGCAGCGCATGCACCTGGACCTGATCGACAGCTACGACGAAGAGCTGGAAATGGCCATCGACGACGGCGACGATGCACCGGACGAGGCGGCCCGCGCCCGCCGCCGGCAGTACTTCCGCGAGCTGTTCCGGCTGCAAGGCGAGCTGGTGAAGCTGCAGGACTGGGTGGTGGGCACCCGCCAGAAGGTGGTGATCCTGTTCGAGGGCCGGGACGCGGCCGGCAAGGGCGGCGTCATCAAGCGCATCACCCAGCGGCTGAACCCGCGGGTGGCCCGCGTGGCCGCGCTGCCGGCGCCCAACGACCGCGAGCGCACGCAGTGGTACTTCCAGCGCTACGTGAGCCACCTGCCGGCGGCCGGCGAGATCGTGCTGTTCGACCGCAGCTGGTACAACCGCGCCGGCGTCGAGCGGGTGATGGGCTTTTGCACCGACGACGAGGTGGAGGAGTTCTTCCGCACCGTGCCCGAGTTCGAGAAGATGCTGGCGCGCTCCGGCATCCGGCTGATCAAGTACTGGTTCTCGATCACCGACGACGAGCAGCACGCCCGCTTCCTCACCCGCATCCATGACCCGCTCAAGCAGTGGAAGCTGAGCCCGATGGACCTGGAATCGCGCCGCCGCTGGGAGGACTACACCCGCGCCAAGGAAGCGATGATCGAGCGCACCCACATCCCCGAGGCGCCTTGGTGGGTGGTGCAGGCGGTGGACAAGAAGCGCGCCCGGCTCAACTGCATCGCGCACCTGCTGTCGCAGTTCGACTACCACGAGGTGCCGCACGAGCCGGTGCAGCTGCCCGCCCGGGTGCGCCATGCCGACTACATCCGCCAGCCGGTGCCGGCCGAAATGATCGTGCCCGAGATCTACTGAGCGCGCCCAGGTCGGGCTGCGGCGGCTAGAGTGCCTGCATGAGCAGCCATGAGATCGAACTGAAGTTCGGCTTCGACCCCGAAGCCCTGCCCGCGCTGGCCGCACGCTTCACCGGCGAAGGCAGCCGGCGCGAGCACCTGCAGGCCCACTACTTCGACACGCCTGCGCGCTTGCTGGCGCAGCACCGCATCGCGCTGCGGCTGCGCCGCGAGGGCGACCGCTGGGTGCAGACGCTGAAGGCGCAGGGCCGCATGGTGGCCCACCGGCTGGAGCACAACGCCACCGTGCTGGCGCCCGAGCCGGCCGACGGCGCCGCCGTGCCGCCACTGGACCTGTCGCGCCACGACGGCACGCCCGCCGGCGACGCGCTGCAGGAGGTGCTGCAGGCCGCGGGAGCGCCCGCCGCCAGCCTGCAGCCGGTGTACGGCACCGACCTGTGGCGCCGCAGCCTGCAGCTCAACGTGGCCGGCGGGCGCATCGAGGCCGCGCTGGACGAAGGCCACATCCTGGCCGGCGAGCGGCGCCTGCCGGTGTGCGAGCTGGAGCTGGAACTGCGGGAGGGCGACGCCTCCGCGCTGCGGGTGCTGGCCAGCGAATGGCTGCCGACGCATGGCCTGTGGCTCAGCCATGCCACCAAGGCCGAGCGCGGCGAGCGCCTGGCGCGCGGCGAGCCGCTGTGGCCGGTGGTCAAGGCCGCGGCACACCGCATCGCGGTGCCCGAGCAGGCCACCGACTGGCTGCACGACAGCGTGGTCGGTTGCCTCTCGCAGATCGTCCCGAACGCGGATGCCGTGGCGCAGGGCGAAGGCGCGGCCGAGCATGTGCACCAGCTGCGCGTGGGCCTGCGCCGGCTGCGCACGGTGCTGCGCGAGCTGGCGGGCATGGAGGCGCCGGCGGCGCTGCGGGAGGCATTCTCCGAACTGGGGCGCTGGCGCGACCGCGACACCGTGGTCTCGGCCACCGGCGCCGCGCTGCAGGCGGCCGGCGCGCCCGCCATCCGCATCGACACGCGGCCGCAGGGCGTGCTCACGCCACAGGCCGTGGCGCGCGACAGCGCCTTGCAGCTGGCGCTGCTGGAACTCACGGTGCAGGGCCTGCGTGCCGATGGCCTGCAGGCGGCCGAGGCGGGCAAGGCCCGTGCGCTGGCCCGCCACCGGCTGCAGCGGCTGCACCGCCAGGTGGCGCGTGATGCCGACGGTTTCGAGGCCCTGGCCACCGAGGACCAGCACCGCACCCGCAAGCGGCTGAAGCGGCTGCGCTACCTGGCGGAGTTCGCGGCGCCGGCCTTCGACGCCAAGGCCGTCAAGCGCTACCTGCGTCAACTGGAGCCGGCCCAGGACGCGCTGGGCGAGCACAACGACAACGCGGTGGCGCTCGCGCTGTACCGCGAGGCGGCCGAAGCCGGCGAGGCCACCGCGTGGTTTGCGGTGGGCTGGCTGCAGGGCCGCGAGCCGATCACCGCGCGGCGCTGCCGCAAGGCGCTGCAGCAGCTGGCCGCCACGCCCCGCTTCTGGAAGGACTGAGCCGGGCGCTCAGAAGCCTTCCAGCACGCCCTTGCCGATGGCGCGGCCGCTCTCCACCCAGGCGTGGGCGCGGCGCAGGTTGTCCGCGTTCAGCGGGCCGAAGCGTTCGGTCAGGGTGCTGCGCAGCACGCCGGCGTCCACCAGGCGCGCCACCTCGCCCAGCAGCTTGTGCTGCTCGGCCATGTCGGGCGTCTGGAACAGGGAGCGGGTGAACATCAGCTCCCAGTGCAGAGACAGGCTCTTGCGCTTGAGCGCCGTGATGTCCAGCGGCGTGGCCGGGTCGTCGATCAACGCCAGCTTGCCTTGCGGCACCAGCGCTTCCACCAGCGCCGCGTAGTGCTGCTCGGTGGCCGTCAGGCTGGCCACCAGGTCCACCTGCGCGTGGCCGATGCGGCGCAGTTCGTCGGCCAGCGGCTGGCGGTGGTCGATCACATGGTGCGCGCCCATGTCCGAGGCCCAGGCCTGCGTCTCGGGGCGCGAGGCGGTGGCGATCACCGTCAGCTTGGTCAGCCTGCGGGCGATCTGCGTCAGCACCGAGCCCACACCGCCCGCGCCGCCGACGATCAGCAGCGACTGGCCCTCGCCGCCCTCGCGCGCAACGCCCAGGCGGTCGAAAAGCAGTTCCCAGGCGGTGATGCTGGTCAGCGGCAGCGCGGCGGCCTCGGCAAAGCCGAGCGTGGCCGGCATCGGCCCGACGATGCGCTCGTCCACCGCCTGCAGCGCGCTGTTGCTGCCGGCACGGTCGATGGCGCCGGCATACCAGACACGGTCGCCCACCCGGAAGCGCGACACCGCGCTGCCCACCGCCTTCACGATGCCGGCGGCGTCCCAGCCCAGCACCTTGGCCTGGCCCTCGGGCGGCGCCACGTTGCGGCGCACCTTGGTGTCCACCGGGTTCACCGACACGGCCTTCACTTCCACCAGCAGGTCGTTGGCACGCAGCTCGGGTTCGGGCAGGTCGATGTCGATCAACGACTGCGCATCGGCGATGGGCAGGCTCTGGCGGTAGGCAACGGCTTTCATGCGGTACTCCTTGGACACGATGGCGTGACTGTGCCGCGCCGGGCGACGGCAAACCAGCCGTGCCACACTGCGGCAGCCACAAACGAGGTTTGTCGATCCGATGGTCACCGTCACTGCGGACAGCCTGGAGCTGCCCGCCCTGCAACTGGCCTTGCGCGCCGCGGAGCTGGGCAGCGTGGCGGCCGCCGCGCGTGAGCGCGACTGGCTGCCGGCCACCGCCACCGCGGCCATCCGCCGGCTGGAGGCGCAGCTGGGCGCCGCCCTGTTCACCCGGAACAGCCGGGCGCTGCGGCCCACGCCCGAAGGCGCCGCCTTCCTGCAGCGTGCGCAGGAGGCGCTGGCCCTGCTGGGCGACGGCGTGGCGCAGCTGCGCGAGCCGCTGGCCCAGGTGCGCGGCCTGCTGCGGCTGGGCATGCCCTCCGACCTGGGCGCGCGGGTGCTGCGCCCGCTGCTCGACGATTTCCTGGCGCTGCATCCCGCGCTGCAGCTCGACCTGCAGGTGGGCGACCGGGTGAGCGACCTGTCGCGCGAGCCGGTGGACGCCGCCCTGCGCTACGGCGAGCCGCAGCAGCCCGGCCTGATCGTGCGCCGGCTGGCCGACAACCATCGGGTGCTGGTGGCCTCGCCCGACTACCTGGCGCGCGCCGGCACGCCGCACATGGCAGAGGACATCGCCCAGCACGACGGCATCTCGCTGCGGCTGGCCAACCGGCCGGGGCATGTGTGGGCGATGCTGGACGGCGGCCGGCCGGTGAGCCTGCGGCCGCGGGTGCGGCGCACGGCAGACAGCGGGCTGGTCACCCGGGAATGGGCGCTGGCCGGGCAGGGCATCGCGATGAAGTCGCTGCTGGACGTGGCCGACGACCTGGCCGCCGGCCGGCTGGTGCAGGTGCTGCCGCAGCTGCGGTCGGCGCCGTATCCGCTGGTGCTGGCACTGGCCAGCGGCAGCCACCTCAGCGCCCGGGTGCGCGCGCTGGGCGACTTCCTGCAGCAGCGCCTGGCGGCGCGCTGACCGTCAGGCCGGCGTCTGCGCCGCGTACCAGTGGGCCGCTTCCTGCAGCCCTTCGCCAAAGCGGTGCGTGGGCGCGTAGCCCAGCAGCGTGGCGGCCTTGCCGATGTCGGCGCGCGAGTGGCGCACGTCGCCGGCGCGGAAGTCGCCGTACACCGCCGGCGCCACCTGCAGGCCGGGGCGTTGCGCCGCCAGCGCGGAGGCCAGCTCGGCATACAGCTGGTTGAGCGAGGTCTGGTCGCCCACCGCCACGTTGTAGACCTGGTTCAGCGCCTCGGGCGCCTGCACCGTGGCGGCCAGCAGGTTGGCCTGGACGGTGTTGGCGATGTAGCAGAAGTCGCGGCTGGTCTCGCCGTCGCCGTTGATGCGGATGGCCTCGCCGCGCAGCATCTGCGCCGCCCACTTCGGAATCACCGCGGCATAGGCGCCGTTGGGGTCCTGCCGCGGGCCGAAGACGTTGAAGTAGCGCAGCCCGATGGACGCCGTGCCGTAGCAGCGGCCGAACACCTCGGCATACAGCTCGTTCACGTACTTGGTGACGGCATAGGGCGACAGCGGCTTGCCGATGCGGTCCTCCACCTTGGGCAGGCCCGGGTGGTCGCCGTAGGTGGAGCTGCTGGCCGCATAGACGAAGCGCTGCACGCCGGCGTCGCGCGCGGCCACCAGCATGTTCAGGAAGCCGTCGATGTTGGCCGCGTTGGTGGTGATCGGGTCGGCCAGCGAGCGCGGCACCGAGCCCAGCGCCGCCTGATGCAGCACATGCTGCACGCCCTCGCAGGCGCTGCGGCAGGTGGCGGCATCGCGGATGTCGCCTTCGATGAAGCGCCAACGCGCCTGGCGCGCGGCCGTCTGGCCTGCGGTGGCGGCCACCAGGTTGTGGCGGTGGCCGGTGGCGAAGTTGTCCAGGCCCACCACCGTCTGGTCCAGCGACAGCAGCGTCTCCACCAGGTGGCTGCCGATGAAGCCCGCCGCGCCGGTCACCAGCCAGGTGCGCGGGGCGGCCTGCAGCTCGGCCTGCAGCGCAAGGTAGGCGCTCACAGGCGCCACACCCGCATGCCTTCGGCGCGCAGGGCCGCTTCGTCGAAGCAGGCCTTGACGTCCACCATCAGGCCGCCCGGATGCAGGCGCTCACACAGCGCCTTGGCATCCATGTCCAGGTACTGCCGGTGCGCCACCGCCGCCACCACCGCATGCGCCGGCGGCAGCTGGTTCCAGGGCACCGGCGTCACGCCGTATTCGTGCTGCGCCTCCTCCGCCGAGGCGATGGGGTCGTGCACATGCACCTTCACGCCGAAGCTCTGCAGCTCGCGGATGACGTCGATCACCTTGCTGTTGCGCAGGTCGGGGCAGTTTTCCTTGAAGGTGAGGCCCAGCACCACGACGTCGGCGCCCTTGACCGGCAGGTCGGCCGCGATCATCTGCTTGACCGTCTGCTCGGCGATGTACTTGCCCATGCTGTCATTGATGCGGCGCCCGGCCAGGATCACCTCCGGCCGGTAGCCCAGCATTTCGGCCTTGTGGGTCAGGTAGTACGGGTCGACGCCGATGCAGTGCCCGCCCACCAGCCCGGGGCGGAAGGGCAGGAAGTTCCACTTGGTGCCCGCGGCCTTGAGCACCTCCAGGGTGTCGATGCCGATCATGTGGAAGATGATCGACAGCTCGTTCATCAGCGCGATGTTCAGGTCGCGCTGGGTGTTCTCGATCACCTTCGCCGCCTCGGCCACCTTGATGCTGCTGGCCTCGTACACGCCGGCGGTGATGATGCTGCCGTACACCTGGCTCACGGTGGCCAGCGTCTCGGGCGTGTCGCCCGACACCACCTTGGTGATCTTGGTGAGCGTGCGCTCCTTGTCGCCGGGGTTGATGCGCTCGGGGCTGTAGCCGACGAAGAAGTCGGTCTTCCACTTCAGGCCCGACAGCCGCTCCAGGATGGGCACGCACACCTCCTCGGTGGCGCCGGGGTAGACGGTCGATTCGTACACCACGATGGCACCGCGCTTCATGTGGCGGCCCACGCTCTCCGAGCTCTTGATCAGCGGCGTGAAGTCGGGCCGGCGGGCCTCGTCCACCGGCGTGGGCACGGCCACGATGATGACGTCGGCCTCGGCGATGGCGGCGGGATCGGTGGTGCAGTGCAGGTGCACCGCGGCGCGCAGGTCGTCGCCCGACACCTCGCCGGTGGGGTCCACGTGCTGGCGGTAGGCCGCCACCTTCTCCTGCGACAGGTCCAGCCCGATCGTGCGTTGCCGCTCGCCGAACTTCACCGCCAGGGGCAGGCCGACGTAGCCAAGGCCGATCACGGCGATGGTGGAGGGAAGAGCGTGCGCCATCTGTTAACTACCGGAGCCGAGCCAAGGGAGCCGCATTATCCGAGGGCGTGCCGCAGGCCAGCGTTGCTTTGCCGTCCCAGCCAGCGCACAAGGCCTGCCGTGATCGGCCGCCGGCGTTAATTTCTGCTCGCTGATGCTGCAATGCAACAGGCGCGCCGGCTTTAGGGTGCCTGCCCGACGGCCTGCGGTGCAATTCACGCAGGGCCCATCTAAGATGGGTGAGCGTGCTCCCTCGAACGGGGGATCTGATCTTCGGGGCGCTTTGGTGACACTTGCCCCAGGTGTGCTATCTGCACGCAAGACCAATTCCTCAAGGGAGTATTCATGAAGCGTTCCGCGATCGTCATCGCCTCCGTCCTCGCGCTGGCGGGTGCCTCGGCTCACGCCGTCGACTACACCTGGAACACCAGCACGCCGCTCAACCTGCCGCAGTACTACGCGCTGCAGGGCATGACCTTCACCGACACCATCTCGTTCTCGCTGACCGGCGTGAGCGACGTGGAAGTGGGCGCCGTGGCCAACATCTTCGGCAGCTTCGGCATCAGTGGCGGCTCGCTGACCTTCTACAAGGGCAACACCGTGCTGGACAGCTTCGCGCTGACCGGCGCCACCGACTTCATCGCCGCCCCGTCGCTGGGCGCAGGTGACTACTCCTTCGTCGTCTCGGGCACCGTCAGCGGCAAGTCGGGCGGCAGCTACCTGCTGAACGCCGCCGTCACCCCCGTGCCGGAACCCGAGACCTACGCGCTGATGCTGGCCGGCCTGGGCGCCGTGGCCTTCATCGCACGCCGTCGCAAGTCGGCCTGAAGCTCGGCCTTCTCGGCCTCAGCCTGAAGAGGGCGGTGCTTGCACCGCCCTTTCTGCATGGGGCCTGCGGCGACAATCCGCGCATGAAACTCGACCTGACCGACGCCGAGCTCGACGAGCTGGACACCTTGCTCACCCAGACGCCCGAGCCGGCCCAGCCGCTCGACGCGATCATGCTCGACGGCTACCTCTGCGGCATCCTGGTGCAGCCGAGGCTCGTCGCCATCGAGGAGTGGCTGCCACCCATCTTCGACCTGGAGACCGGCCAGCTGCCCGAAGGCACCGACCCGGCCTGGCTCGCCCGCTGCCGCACGCTGATCGAGCGCCGCCATGCCGCGCTCACCGCCGCGCTGGTGGAAGACGGCTGGTTCGACCCGCTGGTGGTGGACCTGGAGCGTTCGGCCCCGGTCAGCGAATACGACCCCGTGCAGTCCGAGGCCTCGCGTGCGCTGATGCCCTGGGTGGCCGGCTTCCACTGGGCGCAGGAATCGTTTCCCGGGCTGCTGGAGCTGGAAGACGACGGCGTGCAACTGGCGCTGGCGCGCCTGTACCGCCACCTGCCGGCCGAAACGGACGAGGACCGCGAGATCGTCGCCACGCTGGACCGCGAGCATCCGCTGGCCACGCTGGACGACGGCATCGAAGACCTGGTGCATGCGGTGTACGACCTGTGGGACCAGACCAGCGAATCACGTTTCAAGGTGGACACCATCCGCCGCGACGAACCCAAGGTGGGCCGCAACGACCCGTGCCCCTGCGGCAGCGGCAAGAAGTTCAAGCAGTGCCACGGGCGCGGCTGACGGAGCGCCGCCTCGATGCGACTGCAGCTGCTGTCCGACCTGCACCTGGAATCCGAGGAGTTCGACCCCCAGCCCGCGCCGGGCGCGGACCTGCTGGTGCTGGCCGGCGACCTGGACAGCCGCTGGCAGGCGCTGGAGCGCTTTGCGCACTGGCCGGTGCCGGTGCTGTGCGTGGCCGGCAACCATGAGTTCGACCGGCGGGAGCTGACCGAGGCGTTGCCCGCGCTGCGCCAGCGCTGCGCGGGCTTGGGCATCACCCTGCTGGAGCGCGATGCCACCGTGCGCACCGACGCGCAGGGCCGGCGCGTGCGCTTCCTGGGCACGGTGCGCTGGTGCGATTTCGACCTGTTCGGTCCTTCACGCCGCGCCGCAGCGCAACGCGCCGGCAACTACTTCCAGCGGGTGATGCAGGCCACGAAAGGCGGCCAACCCTTCGATGCCGCCGCAGTGCGGGAGGAGGCGTTGGCCTGTCGCGCCTGGCTGGCCGACGCACTGGCCGAGCCGGCCGACGGCCGCTGGGAGGCCACCGTGGTGGTGACGCATTTCGCGCCCAGCCTGAGCAGCGCCGATCCGCGCTATGGCAGCCAGAACGGCACCGCCAGCTTCTGCAATGCGGACGACGACCTGATCACCCAGGCCGAGCTGTGGCTGCATGGCCACCTGCATTGCCGCCACGACTACACCGTGCCTCGCCCCGGCGGTGGCCTGTCCCGGGTGGTGTGTCAGGCGCGCGGCCTGGCCGCGAAGAACGAGCCGGAAGGCTTCGACCCGCTGAAGCTGATCGAGGTCTTCGGCTGAACCAACGCGCCGCGCGCTCAGGCGCGGCGACGCAGCATGGCCATCCAGCCGATGCCGCTGCCCGAGCGGGCCGGGATCGGCGGCGCCTGCAGCGCCTCCTCGGCCTGGCGTTCCATGCGCAGGTTGAGGCCGTACTCGGCCCCCATGTCGGCCGGGTCCAGCGGCCGCGGCGCCGGTGCGCTCTTCGAACGGCGGAACAGAAGCGAGCGGGCGGTCGGGGCATTCATGGCGGCGGCCTCGGGTGTGGTGTCAATCCAGTGTCGATGTGAACCGATTGCCGGCCAGCCGGGCATCCCGAACCTGTCGCGGCACACGTCACATCCCCCGCAAGCGTGGTGGTGGGCTGTGGTGCCAAATCCACAATGCCGCTGGAGATCACGTGCCGTCATGCTTTCAGCCGCATGTGTCAGGCGTGCGACCCGCGTCGCTCAGGCCTCCAGCACCTGTGCTGCATGTTGCTGCAGCGCTGCACCGATGCGGCCGAGCAGGCCCCGGTCGGCCACGCCGTCCAGCAGCCACTGGTGCCAGTAGAGCGTCACCGGCACCGTCACCGAAGGCAGGACCGGCTGCAGGCGTCCATCGGCCAGCGCGGCCGCCACCTGCAGCTGCGGCGCCACGCCGATGCCCCAGCCGCGGCAGGCCGCCTCCACGTAGGCCTCGGACGAGGGCACATGCCGCTCGCGCAGCCGCAGGTCGGGCAGGCCGAAGGCCTGCTGCGCCCAGGCGCGGGCCATGCCGTCCTTGCGGTCGAACACCAGCATGGGCAGGCGCGCCAGGTCGGCGGCCCGCAGGCCTGCGGCCGGCAGCTCCCGCAGCAACGCCGGGCTGGCCACGGCCAGGTAAGGCATCACGCCCAGCCGCTGCATGCCGCAGCCATGCAGCGGTTCGGCCAGGCTGCTCACGCAGCCCAGCACCGTGCCGGCGCGCAGTGCTTCGTGGGTGAAGTCCTGGTCGTCGACGCGCAGGTCGATGCCGAAGCCGACCTGCACGCCTTCGCGCATCAGGGCATCCAGCGCCGGCAGCACCCAGGTGGCCAGGCTGTCGGCGTTCACGCCGATGGGCACCCGCTCGCCATGCGCCGAGGCCGCTCCTAGCTGCCGCGTCGCCTCCGCCGCCAGGCTCTGCCACTGTCGGGCCAGCCGCAGCAGCACGCTGCCCGAAGGCGTGAAGTCCAGCGGCCGCGTGCGCACCACCAGCGGCTGGCCCCACTGCGCCTCCAGCGCGCGCATGCGCTGGGACACAGCCGACGGCGTCAGCGCCAGCCGCTGCGCGGCGGCGGCAAAGCTGCCGGTGTCGGACAGCGCGACCAGGCACGCCAGCCCGGTGGGATCGAAGGTGGTGTCCACATGAAGCTCCGCTGAATCTGCATGATCGATTTTCAGCTCACATTCATTTGTGGCCAGCGTGGGCGACCATCGCGGCATGTCCGATGCCTTACCCGTGTTCACCAACGGCTTTGCCCTCATGGGCAGCCTCATCGTCGCCATTGGCGCGCAGAACGCACTGGTGCTGCGCCAGGGCCTGCTGCGGCGGCACGTGGGTCCGGTGGTGCTGTTTTGCGCCCTGTCCGACCTGGCCTTGACCAGTGCCGGCGTGTTCGGCGTGGGAGCTGCGCTCGCGCGCTCACCGTTGCTCATGGAGCTGCTGCGCTGGGCCGGCGCCGCCTTCCTGGCCTGGTGCGGCCTGCGGGCCATGCAGCGTGCGCTGCGCCCGGGCCAGCAGGCCCTGCAGGCGGGTGCCGAGCTGGGCGGGCTGGCCGCCACGCTGGGCACCGCGGCGGCGCTCACCTGGCTCAATCCGCATGTGTACCTGGACACGCTGGTGCTGCTGGGCGCGGTGGCCGCGCAGCAGCCGGCCGAGGCACGCTGGCCGTTCGCGGCCGGTGCCGGGCTGGCTTCCGTCCTGTGGTTCGTTTCATTGGGCTACGGCGCCGCGGCGCTGGCGCCGTGGCTGGCGCGCCCGGCCACCTGGCGGGTGGTGGACGGGCTGGTGGCGCTGGTGATGTTCGGCATGGCGGCGGCCCTGGCCACCGGGGGCTTTGACACGGGGGCACTAGAATCCCGCCCCTTTTTCCGAAGGGTTCCCCGTCATGAAGCCAGCCGGCTGCGCCATCGACTTCGGCACGTCCAATTCCGCCATCGCGCTGCCCGGCGCCGGCCTGGTGGAGGTGGAGCCCGGCCATCGCACGATGCCCACGGCGGTGTTCTACGCGGTGGACGAGGCCCATGCCGCAGAGCCCGAGCGCAGCTATGGCCGCCTGGCGCTGGCTTCCTACATCGACGGGCTGGACGGCCGGCTGATGCGCTCGATGAAGAGCATCCTGGGCTCCACGCTGGTGGACCAGCACACCGACGTGGGCGGCGGCAAGGCGGTGCGGTACCTGCACGTGATCGGGCACTACCTGCGGCACCTGAAGACGCTGGCCGAGCGCAGCGCCGACGTACCGCTGGACCGGGTGGTGCTGGGCCGGCCGGTGGCCTTCGTCGATGGCGATGCCGAGCGCGACGCGCAGGCGCAGGACTCGCTGGAGCGCGCCGCGCGCAGCGTGGGCTTCGCGGACGTGAGCTTCCAGCTGGAGCCGATCGCCGCCGCCTTCGACTTCGAGCGCACCGCCGAGCGGGAGCACCTGGTGCTGGTGGCCGACATCGGCGGCGGCACCTCGGACTTCTCGCTGGTGCGGGTGGGCCCCGGCCGTCGCGAGCGCCTGCAGCGCCATGACGATGTGCTGGCCAACCACGGCGTGCACATCGCGGGCACCGACTTCGACCGCCACATCGAGCTGGCCGCCATCCTGCCGCTGCTGGGCTACCGCGGCCTGGGCCCGGGCGGGCGCGAGGTGCCCAACAAGGTGTACTTCGACCTGGCCACCTGGCACCTGATCAACACCGTGTACGCGCCCGGCCGGGTGGCCGAGCTGCGCCGCATGCGCGACTTCTATGCCGATGGTCGCCAGCACGAGCGCCTGATGCGCGCCGTGACGCTGCGCCTGGGCCATGCGCTGGCCGCGCAGGCCGAGCAGGCCAAGATCGCGGTGGCCGATGGCGGCGCGGCACCGGTGGCGCTGGACGACATCGAGCCCGGCCTGCATGCGCTGCTGGACGAGGCCACCGCCATGCGTGCGCTGGACGCCGACCTGCAGCGCATCGTCGATGCCGGCGTGCACACTGCTGCGCTGGCCGGCGTGTCGCCGGGGCAGGTGGACGTGCTGTATTTCACCGGCGGCTCCACCGGGCTGACGCCGCTGGCCGACCGCATCGCCGCGGAGTTTCCGAAGGCCCAGCGGGTCAAGGGCGACCGCTTCGCCAGCGTGGCGCAAGGCCTGGGCGAGCACGCCCGGCGGCTCTGGGGCGGCTGAGCCGCCCGCGACCTCAACGCCGGGGCTTGCCGCTGCCGCGCAGCGGGCCGGGCCGGCCGCCGCCGGGCCGGGGCCGCGCGCCGGGGCGCTTGGCGGCGCGGGCCGGCGCCTTCGGCCGCGAGACGTCGGCCAGTTGCAGCGAGCTGCGCACCAGGCCGTCCACCGCTTCCGTCATGTCCGCCGGCGGCTCCAGCGTCTCGATCTCGGCCAGCAGCTCGTCGGCGTCTTCCAGGTCGTCGGGGTCCAGGTGCGCAAACAGCGTGGCCAGCGGCTCCAGCGTGGCGGGATCGGGCAGGTCCATCAGCGCCGGGAACAGCGCCATCGCGGTGGCGAAGCCCGCCACCCAGGGCATGACGGCTTCCGAGGGCGAGGCGTCCTCGTCCAGCTCGAAGATCCAGGGGTCGAACCACTGGCGCTGGTCGATGAGGCCGTTCAGCTCCGCATGGCGGCGCAGCACCAGCGCATGCAGCCGCTCCATCGGCACGCCGGGCGGCGCGGGGCGGCCGTCCACATCGTGCACGAAGGGCAGCCAGCGCGCGGGCGGCACCGGCCGTGGCTGCAGCAGCACGCCGACCAGGTAGCCGTCGAGCGAACTGGCCTCCATCGGCTCCAGCGGCTCGGGCAGCGTGGCCAGCAGGCCGTCGAGTTCGGCGAATTCAGCGTCGGTGAGGGGGGGCGGACGTCATGGCCGATTGTCGCGTGACGGCGCGGGGCCGGCCCGGCTCAGGTGCCGATGGCGCCGCCGTCCTGGCGGCGTATCACCACGGTGGCCGAGCGTGGCCGGCCGTGCGCCTTGTCCGGCCAGCTGGAATACAGCTGCGGCGCATCGGCACGGCTGATGTCCGACGGCGTCTCGCCCGGATGCTGCACGTTGATGAACATCGTGGACTGGTCGGGCGTCAGCGCCACGCCGGTGATCTCGCAATTCACCGGCCCGGTGAGGAAGCGCCGCACCTCGCCGGTGGCCACGTCGCAGGCCAGCATCTGGTTGTTGCCGATGCGCTCGAACTCGCCCTTGTTCATCTGCGTGGCATGGGCGTCGGTCTGGATCCACAGCACGCCGCGGCTGTCGAAGGCCAGGCCGTCGGGGCAGCCGAAGAAGTCGCCCTGCACGTTGCCGCGGGCATCGGGCCGGGTGTTGCCGGGGTCGCCGGCCAGCAGCAGGTGGTTCCAGCGCATGGTGGCGCCGTCGAAGTCGCCGTCCTCCTGCCAGCGGATGATCTGGCCCATCGCGTTGTTGGCGCGCGGGTTGGCGGCGTCGGGGCCCGGCTTGTCGGGCTGGCCGCGCTGGGTGTTGTTGGTCAGCGTGCAGTACACCCAGCGCGAGTGGTGGTCGATGGCGATCCATTCCGGCCGGTCCATCTTGGTGGCACCCAGCAGGTCGCTGGCCTGCCGCGTTCGGATCACCACCTCGCCCTGGTCGGCGAAGCCGTTGGCCGCGGTCAGCGGTCCCTGGCCGTGCACCAGCGGCAGCCAGCGGCCGGTGCCGTCGGCATCGAAGCGGGCCACGTACAGCGTGCCGTGGTCCAGCAGCTCGCGGTTGGCCTGGGCCGCGGTGAGGCCGTTGCCGGCCGGGGCGATGCGGTCACGGCTGACGAACTTGTAGATGTATTCGAAGCGGGCGTCCTCGCCGGAATACACCACGGCGCGGCCGTCCTTCGTGACGGCCACCCAGGCGCCTTCATGCGCCGCGCGGCCCAGCGCGGTGCGCTTGACCGGTGTGCTGGTGGGGTCCATCGGGTCGATCTCCACCACCCAGCCGAAGCGGTGGAACTCGTTGGGATGGCGCGTGGCGTCGAAGCGGGCGTCGTGGTTGGGCCAGGCGTAGAAGGCCTTCCTGGGCAGGCCCCAGCGGGCCTGGTCCTTGGTGGTGTTGTCGCCGCCACTGAAATAGAAGGCGAAGTTCTCCTCGCCCGACAGGTAGGTGCCCCAGGGCGTGCGGCCGCTGGCGCAGTTGTTCAGCGTGCCCAGCACGGTGCGGCCCTCCGGATCGAACGCGGTGCGCATCAGCGCATGGCCGGCAGCCGGCCCTTCCACGCGGAATGGGCTGTAGGCGGTGAAGCGCCGGGCCAGCGGGCTGGGGCGCACCATGTCCCACTGGCCGTTGCGCAGCGCCACCTCGATCACCGACACGCCGTGCGCCGCCTGCGACTTGCGCACGCCTTCCGGGCTGTCCGCCTTGCCGGGGCCGTGCAGCAGGCCCTCGTCGGTGTACTCGTGGTTCATCACCAGCAGGCCGCGGGTGGACGAGCCTTCGATGGGAAAGAAGTGCAGGCCGTCGTGGTGCATGCCCATCTGCACCGCCTGGTCGTCGGCACTGTGGCTGGCGTCGCTGCGCCACGGCGGCATGCGGCCCGGCACGCCGATGGGCTCGCCCCACGGCGCCAGCACCGCGGCCACGTAGCCGGGCGGCACCACGATGGCGTCGGCCCGCGAGGGCGGCACCGACTGGAAGCCCAGGCGCGGTCCGCTGGCGGCCAAGCCGGACGGGCCGGTGGCGGCGCAGCCGGCCAGGCCGGCGAGCGAGGGGCCGAACACCGCGGCCACCGCCGCGCCGGCGGTGCCGCGCAGCCAGAGGCGCCGTGCGGGATCCGAGACCTCGTGGATGCTGGGGTTGGCCGAACGGTTGCTGTTCTCCATCTCGGTGAAGTCCTTGGGCATGTGTCTCCTCCTCAGGGCACGGGTGGGTTGTCGCCGGAGTATCCGGCTGCCGCCACATGACATCATCCGGGCATGAACACGCCGATCGAATCAACCGGCGCACCCCGGCGGGTGCTGGTCACCGGCGGCAGCCGGGGCATCGGCGCGGCCACCGCGCTGCGCTGTGCCCAGCAAGGCTGGGACGTGGCGGTGAACTACGCACGCGATGCGCAGGCCGCCGAGGCGGTGTGCGCGCAGGTGCGGGCGCTGGGCCGCCAGGCGCTGGCGGTGCAGGCCGACGTGGCCGACGAGGCCGAGGTGCTGGCCATGTTCGACACCATCGACCGCACGCTGGGCCCCATCGGCGCGCTGGTGAACAACGCCGGCGTGGTGGCCGAGAACCAGCGCGTGGCCGACATGACGGTGCAGCGCCTGCAGCGCATCTTCAACACCAACGTGGTGGGCAGCTTCGTCTGCGCACGCGAGGCGGTGCGGCGCATGAGCACGCTGCACGCCAGCCCGCAGGCGCGCGCGGCTGGCGGCGGCCGCGGCGGGGCCATCGTCAACCTCTCCAGCAAGGCCGCGGTGCTGGGCGCGCCCGGCTGGTACGTGGACTACGCGGCCAGCAAGGGCGCCATCGACACCTTCACCGTGGGCCTGGCGCGCGAGCTGGCGCTGGAAGGCATTCGCGTCAATGGCGTGCGGCCAGGCATCGTCGACACCGACATCCATGCCTCCGGCGGCTGGCCCGACCGTGCCCACACCTCGTCGGCGCTGATCCCGATGCAGCGCCCCGGCCGGCCCGATGAAGTGGCCGCGGCCATCGCCTGGCTGCTGTCCGACGACGCCAGCTACACCACCGGCGCCATGCTGGACGTGGCCGGCGGCCGCTAGCAAAAAGCCGCCGGGCGGCGTGTTCAGCGGCGCTGCACGATGATGGGTGCCAGCTGGAACAGGCTGCGCAGGCGCTGCGCGGCCTGGGCGGCGTCTTCCCGCGTGGCATAGGGGCCGGCCTGCAGCCGGTGCACCGCGTCCTCGTTGAAGATGGCCAGCAGCGGCGTGAGCGCCTCCAGCTGCCGCATCACCTGCTGCTGCAGGGCCACGGCGCCGTCATGTGCCTTGAAGGCGCCCAGCTGCACCCAGAAGCCCACCGCGCCGGGCACGCGCGCACGCGCGGTTTCCTGGGTGATGGGCAGGGCCTGCGCGGCGGCTGGTTCGGCTGCCGCAGGCGTTGCTTCTGCAGCGGGCGGCGGGGCAACTGGCGGTGCGACGCTCGCCACCGAGGTACCGGCGCCCGGTGTCGGCGTGGCGCGCCAGCTGCCATCGCGGATCTCGTCGTGCGTCAGCCGCTCGATGTGCACCGGCGCCACGCCGCGCAGCAGGCCCAGCTTCAGCGCGGCGGTGTAGCTCAGGTCGATGGCGCGGGCGCCGTGGAACGGGCCGCGGTCGTTCACCCGCACGATGACTTCGCGGCCGTTGGCCGGGTTGCGCACCCGCGCAAAGCTTGGGATGGGCAGCGTGGGGTGCGCGGCCGTCATCGAGTACATGTTGTAGAGCTCGCCGCTCGCCGTGGGCCGACCGTGGAACTTGCGGCCGTACCAGGAGGCCAGGCCACGCTGCACGAAGGGCTGGTCGGTGGTCACCGGCACGTACGCGCGGCCGAACACCGCATAGGGCTTGTTGGGCCCGCCGGTGCGGATCATCTCGACCCGCGGTTCGGCGTCGGGCACGTCCATCAGCTGCGCGGGCGGCAGGTCGCCGGGGCCGTCGCGCTCGGTGTCTTCGGCCGGTGCGCGTGGGCCGCTGGCGCAGCCGGCGACGATCAGCGAAGCGGCCAGGGCCAGCGCAAGCGGGTGGCTGTGAGGGCGTTCACGCTGCATCTGGAACATTGTCGCGAAAAGCCATGCAGGCCCTAGCCGGTTGGGCGGGGCATGCGGCATCAAGCGGGAGGGCGCGTCAGCAGTCTGACATTTGCGCGGTGGGGGCCGCCTGCAAACGGTGCAGGTGGCGCGCCCGGCTGGGATCGAACCAGCGACCCTTGGCTTCGGAGGCCAATACTCTATCCACTGAGCTACGGGCGCAAAGAGGGGGGATTGTAGCCACGACTTTGCAGGACACCCCCGCTCCGTGCGGCCAGGCCATGCAAAGAGGCTGTGCGCGGCACCCTCTATAATCTTCAGGTTTTGCGTGCCCGGCACGCACTCGACCCGCTGCCGCTACCGAGGACTGAATGAGCGACGCACACAAGCCCGTCATCAACGACCCGCACGACATGCCCCACGAAGGGCCCATCAAGACGCCCAAGCAACTGGTCGTTGCGGTGTTCTTCTCGTTCGTGATTCCCATCGTGGCCATCGTGCTGCTGGTGACCTATGTGACGGGCTTCAACAAGCCCGGTGCGGGCACCGACATCCTGGCCGAGGAAGCGGTGGCCCGCCGCATCCAGCCGGTGGGCACCGTCGAGATCAAGGACCTCACCGACCCCGGCGCGATGAAGACCGGCGAGCAGGTGTTCAACGCGCAGTGCGCGGCCTGCCACTCGAGCGGCGCCGCCGGCGCGCCCAAGCTGGGCGACAACGGCGCCTGGGCCGCCCGCATCCAGACCGGCTATGAAGCCCTGCTGACCTCTGCCCTCAAGGGCAAGGGCAACATGGGCCCGCAGGGCGGCGGCGACTTCACCGACTTCGAGATCGGCCGCGCCGTGGTCTACATGACCAACAAATCCGGCGGCAACCTGAAGGAGCCGGTGATGGCTGCCGCCGCGGACGCGCCGGCCTCCGCCGCTTCCAACTGAAGCGCGCCAAGCGCCCCCGCTGAAAAGGCCAGTCCACGCGACTGGCCTTTTTGCTGGGCGACCGCTGCAGGAACGGGGTTTGCCGAACGGGCTGCACTGACTTTGCTCAACAAGGAGTGCACATGTCCACGTCACACGAAACCCCGGCCGAGGAACGCGATCACCTGTGGTCGCTGATCAAGGACATCCGCTTCGCGATGTTCACCACGCACGACACCAACGGTCACCTGCATTCGCGTCCGATGACGACGCAGAACAAGTCGATCAACGAGGACCACACGCTGTGGTTCTTCATGTCGCGCAAGAGCGATCCGGTCAGCGAGATGACCAGCGACATGAACGTGAACGTGGCCTATGCGGACACGGACAAGGATTCGTACGTCTCCGTCTCCGGCAAGGCCCGCGTGGTGGACGACCGCGCCCGTGTGGAGCAGCTGTGGAACAAGATGGCCGAAGCCTGGTTCCCCGGCGGCCCGAACGACCCCGATCTGGCCCTGGTGCGCGTGGACATCGTCCATGCCGACTACTGGGACGTGAAGGAGAACAAGCTCACGCAGCTGTTCAAGATGGCCAAGGCCGCCGTCACCGGCCACCCGCCCACCGGCATGGGCGAGCACGGCAGCGTGCGCATGGACTGAGCGCCATGCCGGGCGCCGGCACGGCGCTCGCTTAGCATCCCGGCTCCAGGGGGCCGGGATGAGCACCGAGACAGCAGCATTGGAGGAGCTGGGCCTGCGGCCCGGCGCGAGCGAGGCGGAGATCAAGGCCGCATGGCGCAAGCTCGTCTCGCGCTGGCACCCGGACCGCAATGCCAGCCGTGCCGCCGTGGAGAAGATGCAGCGCATCAACCAGGCCTTCGAGCTGCTGCGCGGGGCCGGCGCCGCCGCCGCCCCGGTGCGGCCTGCCGAGCCAGCCGCGCCCGCGGCCGCGCCGAGCCCACCGCCTGCCCGCAAGGCACCCGCTGGCGAGGCTGCGCGTCCGCTCAGCCGGCGCATCAAGCTCACGCTGGAAGAAGCCGCGCTGGGCTGCCTGCGCGTGCTGCGCGGCCAGGTGGCGCAGGGCTGCACGGCCTGCGACGGCCAGGGCCTGCGCTGGCCCGGCGGTGCCTGTGCCAGCTGCGAGGGCCGCGGGGAAGTGCGCCAGCGCGCCTGGTACGGCTGGCTGGCCACCACCGCGACTTGCGAGGACTGCGGCGGCGATGGCCGTGCGCGCGAACGCTGCCCGCCGTGCGAGGGCAGCGGCAAGCTGCCGCCCCGCAGGTATGAACTGAAGGTGCGCATCCCGCCCGGCGTGCGGGACGGCGACCTGCTGGGCGTGCCGGCCGGGCGCGCCGAGGCTTCACCCGAGGGCGGCGTGGATCTGCACATCGAGCTGCAGCCGCATGCATTCTTCACGCTGGACGACGACGGCACCGTGCGCTGCGAGATGCCGGTGGACGGCTTCAGCTGGCTGGGCGGCCGCAGCGTGGACGTGCCCACGCTGGAAGGCACGCAGCCGTTGGCGCTGCGCCATGGCGAATGTGTGTACCGCCTGCGTGGCCAGGGCTTTCCGGCCAGCCGGCGTGGCGCGCGGGCCGACCTGGTGGTCACGGTGATGCCGATCTTTCCGCAACCGCTGTCCACCGACCAGCAGATCCTGCTGGACCGCCTGATCGCCACCACCGCCAGCGCGTCCACCGGTCCGCTGGCCGACTGGCAGCGGCGGCTGCGCGCCCGCGCGGCCGCCGATGCACCGGCGGACCCGCCGCCCAAGGCTGCGCGGCGCCGCACCAGCCGCGCATGAAAAAGCCCGCGGCCGGCGGGCGCGCGGGCTGAGGCTGCGGGGCCGGCGCAGGCCGGGCTCGCAGGTGTGCCCTAGAACGGAATGTCGTCGTCCATGTCGTCGAAGCCGGTGTTCGACTTCGGCGCCGGAGCCGGGCGCGGCGCGGGCGCGGCCGAGCGCGCGGGGCGCTCGCGCGGCTCTTCGCCGTAGCCGCCGCCGGCACCCCCACCACCGCCGGCCGCACCGCGGCTGCGGTAGCCACCACCGCCGCCGCCTGCGTCCTCATCGCCGCCGCCGGCACCTTCACGGCCACCCAGCAGCTGCATCTGCTCGGCCACGATCTCGGTGGTGTAGTTGTCGCGGCCTTCCTTGTCCTGCCACTTGCGGGTCTTCAGGCGGCCTTCCACGTACACGGGGCGGCCCTTGCGCAGGTACTCGCCGGCGATCTCGGCCAGGCGGTCGCGGAACACCACGCGGTGCCACTCGGTTTCCTCCTGGAACTCATTGGAGTCGCGTGCCTTCCAGCGGCGCGTGGTGGCCACGGTGATGTTGCAGATCGAGCCGCCGTCGGGGAACGAACGCATCTCGGGATCGCGCCCGAGGTTGCCGATGATGATGACTTTGTTGACGGAGGCCATGGTCGCTCCTGTGCGTCGGGTGGGTACGGAAAAGGGGGTTCGGCCGCGGCGCGGTGGCTGGCCGGGAGCGATCGATTGTGCCGCATGGGTCGGGCGCGGCGGCTGCTAAGGTCCCCGCCATGCACAGCGACGACACCCCCGATTTCTGGCGCAACCTGCGCCGCGAGATGAAGGCCGGCCGGGCGTGGCTGGACCGTGCCATCGTGCTGGCGGCCGCCGTCACCACCGGTGCGGCGGTGGTGGGCGTCACGCTGCTGTGCGAGGCCGCCAGCCACCTGCACGAGCAGATGCGCGGCTCCGGCCCGCTGGGTCCGTGGCTGATGCTGCTGTGGACGCCGGTGCTCACCGCCCTGCTGGTGTGGCTCACGCGGCGCCATGCGCCGGGGGCTGCCGGCTCGGGCATCCCGCAGGTGATGGTGGCGCTGGACGACAGCCTGGCGCCGGAGCGCCGGCGTGCGCTGGTGTCGCTGCCGCTGGCCATCAAGAAGGCGGCGTTGCTGGGCGGCGCGATGCTGGCCGGGCTCTCGGCCGGCCGCGAAGGGCCCACGGTGCAGATCGGTGCCGGCGTGATGCTGTCGGTGCGGCGCTGGTTGTCGCCGGCGGCCCGCATCGATGGCCACGACCTGATGGTGGCGGGTGCGGCGGCCGGCATCGCCGCGGCCTTCAACACGCCGCTGGGCGGGGTGATGTTCGCGCTGGAGAAGCTCTCGCGCCGGCACCATGCGGCGCAGAGCGCGCTGGTGATCGTGTGCATCGTGCTGTCCGGCCTGGTGGCGGTGTCGGTGTTCGGCAACCTCACGTACTTCGGTGAACTGCGGGTGCAGAGCGTGCCGCTGGAGCTGATCGGTCCCGGGCTGGTGGTGGCGGTGGTGGCGGGGCTGGCCGGCGGCGTGTTCTCGCTGCTGCTGGTCAATTCGCTGGCACCGGGCGATCGCTGGTACTCGCGCTGGCGCGCGCAGTACCCCGTGCGCTTCGGGGCGGCTTGCGCATTGGGCGTGGCCGTGATCGGCTTGGTATGCGACGGCACGACGGCCGGCGCCGGTTATGCGCCCACCCGCGCGATGCTCGAGGGCCAGGCCGACACGCCCGCGCTCTACACGCTGCTGAAGTTCATCGCCACCTGGCTGTCGTCATGGACGGGCGTGCCCGCCGGCGTGTTTGCGCCTTCGCTGTCGGTGGGGGCGGGCATCGGCCGCGACGTGGCGCAGCTGTTCGGGCTGGCTCCGGAACACGCCATACCGCTGATCGCGCTGGGCATGGTCGGCTTCCTGGCGGCGGCCACGCAAGGTCCGCTCACGGCCTTCATCCTGGTGATGGAGATGGTGTCCGGCCACGCGATGGTGCTCAGCCTGATGCTGACGGCCTTCGTGTCCAGCGGGCTTTCGCGGCTGATCTGCAAGCCGATGTACATGGAACTCGCCGAGCTGATGCGGCCGCGTGCCGGCGAGCCGGGCAGCCGTGCCGCCTGAAGGCCCGTGGCCGCCCTCGTTAACATGCCGGCTTCCCATGAACCCAGCTGATTCCGCCGCGTCACCGCTCCACGTCCTCAACGAGGTGTTCGGCTACACCGCATTCCGCGGCATGCAGGGCGACATCGTCGAGCACGTCACCGCCGGCGGCGACGCCCTGGTGCTGATGCCCACCGGCGGCGGCAAGAGCCTGTGCTACCAGGTGCCGGCCATCGTGCGGCACCGCGCCGGCCGTGGCGTGGCGGTGGTCGTCAGCCCGCTGATCGCGCTGATGCACGACCAGGTGGGCGCGCTGGAAGAGGCCGGCGTGCATGCCGCCTTCCTCAACAGCACGCTGACCAGCGACGAGACGCAGAACGTCGAGCGCGAGCTGCGCAGCGGCCGGCTGGTGATGCTGTATGCGGCGCCCGAGCGGCTGTTGACGCCGCGTTTCCTGGCGATGCTCGATTCATTGAACGAGCGCGGGCTGCTGAGCCTCTTTGCCATCGACGAAGCGCATTGCGTGAGCCAGTGGGGCCACGACTTCCGCGCCGAGTACCTCGGCCTGTCGCAGCTGCACGAGCGCTTTCCGGCCGTGCCGCGGGTGGCCCTCACCGCCACCGCCGACGACATCACCCGCGCCGACATCGTGCAGCGGCTCGCGCTGGACGACGCGCGCATCTTCGTGGCCAGCTTCGACCGGCCGAACATCCGCTACACCATCGTCGAGAAGGACAACCCGCGCGCGCAGCTGCTGCGCCTGGTGCGCGACGAGCACGAGGGCGAATCGGGCATCGTGTACTGCGGCACCCGCAAGAAGGTGGAGGAAACCGCGGTGTGGCTGGCCGACGAGGGCATCACCGCGCTGCCGTACCACGCAGGGCTGGACGCCTCGGTGCGGCAGAAGCACCAGGACCGCTTCCTGCGCGAGGACGCCATCGTGATGGTGGCCACGATCGCCTTCGGCATGGGCATCGACAAGCCCGACGTGCGCTTCGTGGCCCACCTCGACCTGCCCAAGAACATCGAGAGCTACTACCAGGAGACCGGCCGCGCCGGCCGCGACGGCGAGCCGGCCGAAGCCTGGATGACCTACGGCCTGGCCGACGTGGTGAACCAGCGCCGCATGATCGACGAGAGCCCGGCCGGCGAAGAGTTCAAGCAGGTGCAGCGCGGCAAGCTCGAAGCGCTGCTGGCGCTGGCCGAATCGCACGACTGCCGGCGCGTGCGGCTGCTGTCGTACTTCGGCGAAACCTACGCGGCCACCGCGGATCCGGGTCGCCCGGTCCGCGGTGAGCCCCCTGGGGGGCAGCGACCGAAGGGAGCGTGGGGGTCCGGTGCGGGAATTGCGACAACTGCCTCAACCCGCCCGACACCTGGGACGCGACTGAAGCGGCCCGCAAGGCGCTGAGCTGCATCTACCGCTTCTCGCAGCACGGCGGCGGCTTCGGGCCCACGCGCTTCGGCGCCGGCCAGCTGATCGACGTGCTGCGCGGCAAGCGCACCGACAAGGTGGCCCAGTACGGGCACGACAAGCTCAGCACCTTCGGCATCGGCGCCGACCTGAGCGACGCGCAGTGGCGCGGCGTGCTGCGCCAGCTGGTGGCACTGGGCCATGTGGCCACCGAGGGCGAATACAACACGCTGGGCCTGATGCCCAGCAGCCGCGCGGTGCTCAAGGGCGAGGTCCCCATCGTGCTGCGCATGCCGCGCGAAGCCACCCGCGGCGTGCGCAAGCGGGCGGTACGCGGCGGTGACGGCAAGGTGCCGGCCGCGGCGGCCGACCTGGACGCCGAAGCCCAGCAGCGCTTCGCCGCGCTGAAAGCCTGGCGCGGCGAGGTGGCCCGCGAGCACAACCTGCCGGCCTACGTCGTGTTCCACGACGCCACGCTGGCCGAGATGGCGCGGCGCATGCCGGCCGACCTGGCGGAGCTGGGCGAGATCAGCGGCGTGGGCGCGCGCAAGCTGGAGGCCTACGGCACCGAGATCCTGGGCGTGCTGGGCCGCTGAACGCGGTCGGTGCGGCTCAGCGCACGGTGGCGCCGCGGTCGCTGGCGCTGCTGGGCGGCAGCCACAGCTCGATCACCCGCTGGCTGCCGCTGCTGGTGCGCAGGCTGGAAGGCAGCTCGCGCACCCACACCTCACCGCCGTTGCCGGGACCCCAGTGCTGGCGCACATGCTCGGCCAGCAGGCGGGCGCAATCGAGGTCGCTGCGCTGGTGCACCACCAGCGTGGGCTGCGGCCATGGCACCGGCCGCCGCTGCTGGCGCAGGGAGGCGCTGCGGGTCACGTTCTCGATCGGCGCGAGTTGAAGCACCTCGCCGCCGGCCTGCTGCAGCGCCCACCGCAGGCCGGTGGCTTCGCTGCGCGAGGCCTCGTCGTACACCTGGGTGTAGACGCGCAGCGGCTGCACGCCGTTGGCGCGGCAGGCCGCCTGCAGCGCCGCGGCAGCCGTCTCCTCGGGCGTGGGCACCGGTGCGGTGGGCGGCGGCACGCCGGTGGCGGGTGGGTACGGCGCCGGCGCCGGTGTGCCCACCGGCGCCGGCGGCGCACCGCCGGCCCGCCAGCGGTCCTGCACCAGGGCCACCAGCCGCGGCCAGTTGAGCAGGCGGGCTGGCGGCACCTCGAAGGGATGCCAGTAGCTCAGCGCGTCGCGGTTGGGCAACGTGCCGAGCGCGGCGCACAGCGTGTCCTGCGTGTTGCGCATGGCGGCCATGCACGGCTCCGACGGCGTGATCTCCGCGGTGCGGCATTGCTCATGCGTCACTTCCAGCAGCCGCTGCACGCCCACGCGGTCGGCCTCGCGCACCGCAGGGTTCTGCACCAGGTCCTGCAGCATCGTCACCTGCTGCGTGACATGCGCGGGCACCTTGGGGCAGCTCATGTCCACCGCGGACAGTGCACGCGACACCTCGGTGAACAGCGTGCGCACCTCGGCGCGCTGCGCGTTCTCGTTCTGGCGCAGCTGGTCGCTCACCTGCCACAGCGACAGCAGCAGCGTGCCCGACGCACCCAGGCCCAGCGTGGTGCCGATGGCGCTGTTCTTGGCGGCGCGTCGCCAGGCCGGCTCAGGCTGCGGCGTGCTGTCGGGGCTGGCGCGGCCAGGCTGGCGCAGCCGCGCGGGATGCTCCACCGCATCGCTGGACCGCTCCAGCCAGCCGGGCAGCCGTTCCAGCCAGGCGGGCTGCAGCGCGGCGCCGGCGTCCTCGCCCAGGCGGTGGTAGCTCTCCCATTGCGCCTCGTCGAAGGACTGGTCGCCGGTGGATTCATGCGGAAAGCGCCCGTGCCGCTGGGCATAGGCCAGCACGTCCACGTCCAGCGCGGCATGCAGGTTGGGCTTGATCACCAGCAGCGTGCCGTGGTGCTCGGGCGTGCCGGCCGCGCAGCCCGCCGGCCGCAGGTAGCGGATGCGGCCGAGCAGCACGCCGCGCGCGCTCTGGCTGTCGGCCATGTCCTGGGGCGACAGCACCGTCAGGCCGCCGTCGCCCACGCCGAAGCGGCGGGTGGCTTCCTCATGCGGATAGAACTCGATCTCGGCGCCGAAGTCGATGCGGGCCTTGCGCACCAGGTTCTCCAGGTCCAGGAATTCGTAGCGGGCGTCGCAGCTGGCATCCACCAGCACGATGAAGTCCACCTCCCGGCGCAGCAGCGCATACACGCCGGTGTTGTCGAAGTGCCCGCCATCCGAGAGGTACCACCACGGCCGTGACCGGCCGCGGTAGGTGGCCGTGGCCTCCGACCAGAGCATCAGCGGCTTGGCGGCCAGCCGCCACAGGGCGTCGCACCAGGCAGGCCGCGGCGCCTGCGGCGGCGCCGGCTCGCGCACCCAGTGGCCCAGCCGCACGCCCACCAGGAACAGCAGCAGCGCCCAGCCGCGCGAGGTGTAGGCCCCCGCGCCGGGCGCCGCGGCCGCGCCGGAGATGGCGATCCACTTGCCCAGCGTGCCCACCTCGCTGGCGCGGGTGAAGCACACCCGCTCGCGCGGGCCGATCTCCACGCCGTCCGGCCGCACCGTCAGCACCGTGCCCTTGCGGTCGGCGTTGAACAGGCCGCTCAGGTCGTCGCGCGTCTGGTTCAGGCAGGTGTTGATCAGGTGGACGGGGCCTCCGGCGCGCTCGGGGTGGTAGTCGCGCAGGTCGGCGTCGTCGCGCGAGACCACCTGCGTCACGTCCGCATGCGCCCCGTCCAGCTGCGGCTGCAGCACCGGCCGGTTGGGGTTGCCCACCGACAGGTAGGCCCGCGTGAGCCGCGCCCGGTAGAAGCCGTGCAGCGACGAGGCGTTGGCCATGCCGCCGTTGTGCGCAGTGGTCAGCCACCACAGGCCGCACCAGGCGGCGATGCCACCGGCGCGCCACACCGGCGGCACCGCATCCAGCCAGCCCAGCGGCGCCGGCGTGAACACCAGCCACTGCACCGTGCTGAGCCAGAAGCACAGCACGATCGCCAGCACCGCCACGCCGGCGGCATTCAGCAGCCGCGGGGTCCAGGTGCCCAGCGAGGCGCTCGCCTGCTGCACCATCTGCTGCAACGGCTGCGCCAGCGCCCGCAGCACCAGGGCCGCGAAGCCGCCCAGGCCGACACCGCCCCACAGCCAGTCGCGGTCCGACAGGGCCAGCTTGAGTAGCCGCCAGCTCACCAGGTCCAGCAGGCCCATGAACACGGCCAGTGCCGCGATCAGCAGGGCCTGGCGCGTCACCTCGGTGGTGCGGCGGCGCAGGCGCGCACTGGCCAGTCCGCGGCTGACCGGGCTGCGGGCCAGCACCACCAGCGTGGTGGCCACGCCGGCTGCCACCGAGGCGACCGACAGCAGCACCAGCGGCAGCCCGATGCGGCCTTCGGCCAGCGGGCTCAGCAGCCGCAGCCGCCAGGCCAGCCACGGCAGCAGCAGCGCGCAGGCCACCAGCGCCGCGGCCATCAGCTGCTCATGCAGCGCATGGGTGGTGTGGCGGCGCGTGGGATCGGGGCCCTCGCGCGCCACCCAGTAGCCACAGGCCAGGCCGGGCAGGGTGGCGCACATCCAGGCCGTGGCCAGCGGCAGCCACAGGCTGCCCCAGGCCTGCCAGGCGTTGGGGTCCAGCGTGTCGGTGCTCATCTGCCACAGGTGCGGTGCCACCACCAGCAGGCCGAACAGCAGCGCGGCCATCATCAACTCGCCGTGGATGGCCACGAAGGCGCGCAGGTAGGTCACGGCGGCCACGCCCACGTCGTGCGTGCCCGCGGGCGTGAGGTAGCGGCCATTGCGGCGCATCCAGTCCAGCAGCGGTGAGCGGCGCGCGGCCAGCATCGCCTGGGCCTGCCGCACGCCCAGCGCCAGCACCAGCCGGCCCAGCATGGCGCCCACGTAGCCGCCGCCGGAGACGGTGGAGAGGTAATCGAAGCGCGGCAGCAGTCCACGCTGCGCCAGTCCGCGGATCAGCCCCAGCCCGTAGGTGGCGCTGCGCACGCCGCCGCCCGACAGCGCCAGGCCGACGGTGGGCAGCTCGCGCAGGCGGGCGTTGGGCCGCGGGGCGCCGCTGGCGGCCACCTCCTCCTTGAGCCCGGCGCGCCGGCGGCGCCGCAGCACTGCGGCCCGTTCCGCACGTTGCCAGGAGTCCGCGGGAGCGCGGCCCTGCGGGCATGGGGAAGTGGGGGCTTTCGGGTCCACGGTTTGCTCGACTGCGCCCGACTCTAGGCCGGCGTGCGCCGGCCACGCAAGCGTGGTGCATGGGGGTTGCCCTGCGCGCAAACGTCCCGCGAACTATCATGCCCGGTTGCCTCGCGCTCTCGATGACTGCTGCCTTGCCCCCTCCTAAAGCTGCCGAAACCCCCGCCATCCGTGTTCGCGGGGCCCGCACGCACAACCTCAAGAACATCGATCTCGACCTGCCCAAGCATGCGCTGGTCGTCATCACGGGGTTGTCGGGCTCGGGCAAGTCCAGCCTGGCGTTCGACACGCTGTACGCCGAGGGTCAGCGCCGCTACGTGGAAAGCCTGTCGGCCTATGCACGGCAGTTCCTGCAGCTGATGGACAAGCCCGACGTCGACGTGATCGAGGGCCTGTCGCCCGCCATCAGCATCGAGCAGAAGGCCACCTCGCACAATCCGCGCTCCACCGTCGGCACGGTGACCGAGATCCACGACTACCTGCGCCTGCTGTATGCCCGCGCCGGCACGCCGTTCTGCCCCGAGCACCACCTGCCGCTGGTGGCCACGCCGGTCAGCCAGATGGTGGACGCGGTGCTGGCATTGCCCGAGGACACCAGGCTGATGGTGCTGGCGCCGGTGGCACGCGACCGCAAGGGCGAGTTCGTCGAGCTGTTCGCCGACATGCAGGCCCAGGGTTACGTGCGCTTCCGCGTCGATGGCCAGGTGGTGGAAGCCGCCGAGCTGCCCAAGCTGAAGAAGGCCGAGAAGCACGACATCGACGTGGTGATCGACCGCGTGAAGATCCGCGCCGATGCGGTGGCCAGCGGCCTGCGCCAGCGGCTGGCGGAGAGTTTCGAGGCCTCGCTGCGCATCGCCGACGGCCGCGCGCTGGCGCTGGAGATGGACAGCGACCGCCAGCACCTGTTCAGCAGCAAGTTCGCCTGCCCGGTGTGCAGCTACTCGCTGCCGGAACTGGAGCCGCGGCTGTTCAGCTTCAACTCGCCGGTGGGCGCCTGCCCGGGCTGCGACGGCCTGGGGCAGGTGACGGTGTTCGACCCCGAACGTGTCGTCGCCTTCCCCTCGCTCAGCCTGGCCAGCGGCGCGATCAAGGGCTGGGACCGCCGCAATGCCTACACCTTCTCCCTGCTGGAGAGCGTGGCCAAGCACTACGGCTTCGACATCGACGAGCCGTTCGAATTGCTGAGCCCCGAGCACCAGCGCGTGCTGCTCTACGGCTCGGGCGGCGACGAGATCAGCTTCAGCTACACCGCCGAGGCGACCAGGCCCGGCGGCCGCTCACGCACCGTCAAGCGCTCGCACCCCTTCGAAGGCATCCTGCCCAACCTGGAGCGCCGCATGCGCGAGACCGACTCGGTCGCGGTGCGCGAAGACCTGGCCCGCTACCAGCACGCCCGCGCCTGCCCCGAGTGCGGCGGCGCGCGGCTGCGGCGCGAGGCGCGCCACGTGCTGCTGCAAGGCGCCGACGGCGAGAAGGGCCGCGCCATCTTCGAGGTGGAGCACGCCACGCTGGCCGATTGCCAGGCCTATTTCGACGGCCTGCACCTGATCGGCGCCAAGGCCGACATCGCCGACAAGGTGGTGCGCGAAATCCGCGCGCGGCTGCGCTTCCTCAACGACGTGGGCCTGAACTACCTCAGCCTGGACCGCAGCGCCGACACGCTGTCGGGCGGCGAGGCGCAGCGCATCCGGCTGGCCAGCCAGATTGGCAGCGGCCTGTCCGGCGTGATGTACGTTCTGGACGAGCCCAGCATCGGCCTGCACCAGCGCGACAACGAGCGCCTCATCGGCACGCTGCAGCACCTGCGCGACCTGGGCAACAGCGTGCTGGTGGTAGAGCATGACGAGGACATGATCCGCGCCGCCGACTACGTGGTGGACATGGGCCCCGGCGCCGGCGTGCACGGCGGCCGCATCATCGCGCAGGGCACGCCGGCCGAGGTGGCGGCGAATCCCGATTCGCTCACCGGCCAGTACCTGGGCCGGGTGCTGCGCATCGAGCGGCCGGCGCCGCCGCTCAGCCCCGTCGGCCGGCCGCAGATGCGCATCGTCGATGCGCGCGGCAACAACCTGAAGGGCGTGACGGTCGAGATCCCGGTGGGCCTGCTCACCTGCGTGACCGGCGTGTCGGGCTCCGGCAAGAGCACGCTGGTCAACGACACGCTGTACCTGGCGGTGGCGCGCAAGCTCTACGGCAGCCACGCCGAGCCGGCGCCGCACGGCGAGATCGAAGGGCTGGACGCGTTCGACAAGGTGATCAACGTCGACCAGAGCCCGATCGGCCGGACACCGCGCAGCAACCCGGCCACCTACACCGGCCTGTTCACGCCGATCCGCGAGATGTTCGCGGAAGTGCCGGCCGCCCGCGAGCGCGGCTACGGCCCGGGCCGCTTCAGCTTCAACGTGGCCGGCGGCCGCTGCGAGGCCTGCCAGGGCGACGGCGTGCTGAAGGTGGAGATGCACTTCCTGCCCGACGTCTACGTGCCCTGCGACGTGTGCCACGGCGCGCGCTACAACCGCGAGACGCTGGAGGTGCTCTACAAGGGCAAGAACATCACCCAGGTGCTGGACATGACGGTGGAGGACGCCACGCCGTTCTTCAGCGCCGTGCCCAACATCGCGCGCAAGCTGCAGACGCTGCTCGACGTGGGCCTGGGTTACATCAAGCTGGGGCAGAGCGCCACCACGCTGTCGGGCGGCGAGGCGCAGCGGGTGAAGCTGGCGCTGGAACTGAGCAAGCGCGACACCGGCCGCACGCTCTACATCCTGGACGAGCCCACCACCGGGCTGCACTTCCACGACATCCGGCTGCTGCTGCAGGTGCTGCACCAACTCAGGGATGCGGGCAACACCATCGTGGTGATCGAGCACAACCTCGACGTCATCAAGACGGCGGACTGGGTGATCGACATGGGCCCCGAAGGCGGGGCCGGCGGCGGCACGCTGGTGGTGGCCGGCACGCCGGAGACGGTGGCCGCCCATGCGGGCAGCCACACCGGGCGCTTCCTCGCGCCCCTGCTCAGCGAATAGGCAGCGCGGCCAGGCGGCGCTTGCGCAGCAGCGCCAGCAGCGCGATGCCGCCCGCCATCAGCGCCCAGGTGCCGGGTTCGGGCACCGGCGGCGGCACGGCAGGGATGGACGGCAGGCTGCCCGAGGGCAGCAGCGGCGCGGTGGGAATCGAGATGGGGCCGCCCAGCGGCGGCGCACCGAACGACGGGCCGATGATCGGGCCGGAGATCGTGCTGGGGGCGCTGGGCAGTGCCGCCAGGCCGATGGCCGGCGTGTCGCCGGTGCCGGCGCCGGTGGGCGGCAGGTTCTCGAAGCTTTCCGGCGGGGGCGCCAGCGCGGTCTGGCCTGCGCCCGGCGGCTCGAAGTCCAGCTCGCCCGGGCCGGCTGCGGTGGCGCCGCCCGCACGGGTGATGCGGCTGACGTTGCGGCACACCGTGGGCACCAGGATGCAATGGCCGCTCTCGCAGTACACCAGGCCGCGCTCCTGCGCGTCCGCCGCCCACTTGTTGCGGGTGACGGTATTGCACACGCTGCCACTGCCGAAGTGCATGTCGCTGATCTCGGCCCTGTACAGGTCCTTGCCGACGATGCTGTCCCGGCGGATGGTGACCATCTCGTCGTACTTGCGCTCCGTCATGCGCTGCTTGAGGCGGGCGCGCACGTCGGGCGGAATGTCGGTGTAGCGGTCCACCGCGGCAGGGATGTCGCCCATGTACGGGTTGTGACCGGGGCTGTCCCAGGAGCAGTTGTTCACCGTCTTGTTGCCGGTGGCTGTCTTGACGCTGCTCTTGACGGGTGCGGCGTGGGCTGGCATCCAACCTGTCACCAGGGACAGGCAGAGGGACCAGACGATCAACGGTTGTTTCATTGGACGGTGGGGAAAGGGGCCAGCGGACGCCTAGTGACTGCTAACTTTACGACCGACGCACATTGTCAGCGGCCGTTGGAAAACTACAGCGTGCTTATGTCGCGAAATGCAGACGTCAAGCGCGAACAGTCTTTTTGTTGGCACGGCTCGTGCCAGACCTGGTCTGTCCACCTGTGCACTTTTTCACGCCGGTGTGACGGTCGTGCAAAAAGTCATCTAATGCGCACTCGACACTTCCCCCTTTGGGGTGGCGTCAAACCGCCTCTGAACACCACCGCAGTACCCCGAGATCCCCGATGAATTACCTGGGGGCCTTGCTCACCAGCCTTGTCGCCAGCGCCGCCTGGGCCGCACCGTATGACGGCCCGCTGTTCGACATGCACCTTCACTACAACGTGGAGGCCTTCGACGCTCACCCGACCGCCGATGTGTTCGCCCGCCTGCAACGCAGTGGCGTGCGGGCGGCGGTGGCCAACAGCCGCCCGAATGAAGGAACCCGCTCGCTGGCCGCCGCACGCGATGAGGCGGGCGCAGCCGGCGTCACCGTGGTGCCCTTCGTGCGGCTGTACCGCAACCGCGCCGATTACACCGGCTGGTTCGCCGACGACAGCATCTACCGCATGGTGCTCGACGAACTGGCGCGCGGCACCCCGGCCGGCCCGTACCGCGGCATCGGCGAATTCCACCTGTACGACAGCACCAACGCGGACGGCCCCGTCGCCCGGCGCCTGATGCAGCTGGCCGAGCAGCGCGGGCTGCTGGTGCTGGCCCATGTGGACGACGACGCGGTGGACCGGCTGATGGCCCATGCCCCCGGCGCCCGGCTGGTGTGGGCCCATACCGGCATCGGCGGCGCGCCGGTGCCGCGTGTCAAGGCCTTGCTCGACCGTTATCCGCAGCTGATGGGCGAGCTGTCCTACCGGCCTGGCCTGACCGAAGGCGGACGCCTCAGCGCCGAGTGGAAGGCGCTGCTCATGGAGTACCCCGGCCGCTTCGCCATCGGCTCCGACACCTGGGTGACGCCCCGCTGGAGCGCCTACGAGACGCTGATGCGCGATGCCCGCGAATGGCTGGGCGACCTGCCGCCCGATGTGGCCCGCCGCATCGGCTGGGCCAATGCCGCCGGCTGGTTCGGCCTTGCGGAGCCGCGGTGAGCGCCAGCCTGCCCCCCGCTGCCGCAGCGCCGTCCATGCTGGACGCCGAGCGCCTGGCCGACTTCGCCCGCGCTTCGGGCGACGTGCTCTGGGAGTGCGACACCGCCTGGCGCTACACCTGGATGGCGGGCTCCACCGATGCGCTGGGTGGGGTCGACGGCGGCAGCCTGATCGGCCAGGCGCTGGCTGACGGACCGCTGCTGGACAGCCATGGCGAGCCCCTGGGCGACGAGCGGCTGTACCACTGGCTGGCACGGCCGGTGGCCTTCAGCGGCGCGTTGACCGAGGTGCGCACCAGCCGCGGCCGCGTGATGGTGTCGCGCTCGGCGGTGCCGCTGTTCAATGCGCTGGGCCTGCATGCGGGCTGGCGCGGCACCGCCCGCGACGTCAGCGTGCGCGTGGCCCTGGCGCGCAGCGAGCGCGAGCGCGACGAGCAGCTGCGCAAGATGACCGCGCTGCTGCCCGGCGCGCTGTACCAGTACCGCGAGGTGCAGGCGGATGCCGGCCACTTCCCTGACGACCTGCTGGATGCCGGCCGCCTGTTCGGCCTGCACACGCAGCTGCTGCATGGTCCGCTGCGGCTGCATCCGGCCGAGCTGCCGGCGCTGCACGAGGCTTACCTGCGTACCCGCCAGGCCCAGGCGCCGTGGCATGTGCAGTTCCGGGTGCTGCAGGCCGATGGCGAGGAACGCTGGCTGGAAAGCCGCGCGATGCCCGAGCAGCCGCCCGAAGGCGGCTGGCTGTGGCATGGCTTCGTCTCCGACATCAGCGAACGCCGTCGAGTGGAGCTGGCGCTGCGCGCGTCGGAGGAGCGGTGGCTGCTGGCCGCCGAGGCCACCGCCACCGGCCTGGCGCAGATCGACTGCCGCGACCAGTCGCTGCTGCTGGACCGCATGGCGTGCATCAACCACGGCCTGGCCTGGCCGCATCCGCCGATGCGGGTGGACGAGTGGCTGGCGCGCATCCATGAGGACGACCGCGAGCTGGCGCGTGCCGCGCTGCAGCGTGCGCAGCATGACGGCGAGCGCATGGAGGCGCGCTACCGCTTCCGGCTGCCGGATGGCGGCCTGCGCTGGCTGGAGGTGTTCGCCCGCGCGCAGATGGATGCCGATGGCCGGCCGTTGACCATCGTGGGCACCTGCCGTGACGTGACGGCGCAGCAGGAGGCGGTGCAGCTGCAGCGCGCCAAGGAAGAGGCCGAGCGCGCCAACCGTGCCAAGAGCGAGCTGCTGTCCCGCGTGAGCCATGAGCTGCGCACGCCGCTCAACGGCATCCTCGGCTTCGCGCAGCTCATGGGGCTGGACCGCGAGCAGCCCCTGGGCGCGGCCCAGCGCCGCCGGCTGGAAGGCGTGGAGCAGGCCGGCCGCCACCTGCTGGCGCTGGTGAACGACGTGCTCGACCTCACGCGGCTGGAGCGCGGCGAGTTCGGCCTGCAGGTGCAGGCCATCGACCTGGTGCGTTCGCTGGAAGCGGCGGTGGGCATGGTGCGGCCGCTGCTGTCGGTGCATTCGGCGCAGCTGCCGGCCGACCTGCCGGCGGGCCCGGTGTGGGTGCAGGCCGATCCGCGCGGGCTGCAGCAGGTGCTGGTGAACCTGCTGTCCAACGCCATCAAGTACAACCGGCCGGGCGGTCAGGTGCGCTTCGAGCTGCGGGCGCTGCCGCTGCAGGTGGTGCTCACCATAGAGGACGAAGGCGCCGGCCTGACCGAGGAGGAGCAGCGCCAGCTGTTCCAGCCCTTCAACCGGCTGGGCGCGGAGCGACAGCGCATCGAAGGCAGCGGCCTGGGCCTGGTGATCGCCAGCGAGCTGGTGCAGTCGATGAACGGTGCGCTGTCAGTCACCAGCCGTGCCGGCGTGGGCAGCCGCTTCAGCGTGGCGCTGGCCCGCGCGGACAGCAATGGCCTGCCCGCGCCGGTGGAGGAGAAGCCGCCCTGGCGCGTCGTCTACATCGAGGACGAGCCGCTGAACGCGCTGCTGATGCAGGAGGTGTTCCGCGCCCAGCGCGGCTGGCACCTGGTGGTGGCGCGCAATGGCGCCGAGGGCCTGGAGCGCGTGCGCACGCTGCTGCCGGACATGGTGCTGGTGGACATGAACCTGCCCGACATGAACGGGCTGCAGATCATCGCGGCGCTGCGCGGCGATGCGCGCACCGCCGGCCTGCGCTGCGTGGCGCTGTCGGCCGATGCGATGTCGGAGCAGATCGCCGCCGCACGCCAGGCCGGCTTCGACGACTACTGGACCAAGCCCATCGACGTGGCCCGCATGCTCCAGACGGTGGAGCAGGCCATCCGCGCGCGGCCCTGAAGGCCCCAAAGAAAAAGCCGGTGCTGAGTTCATCAGCACCGGCTCTTGTTCGATGGCGCCTTGCGGCGCCTGCTCGAACGGCTTACTTCAGGTGATCGTTGATCAGCTTGGTCATCTCGAACATCGAGACCTGATCCTTCTTGAAGATCGCCTTCAGCTTCGCGTCCGCGTTGATCATGCGCTTGTTCTCGGCGTCCTGGAGCTTGTTCTTCTTGATGTAGTCCCAGACCTTCTTGGTGACCTCGGTGCGCGGTGCCGGCGTGGCGCCAATGACGGCGGCCAGTGCTTCACTCGGGGTCATCGCCTTCATGAAGGCTGCGCTCGGGGTGCGCTTCTTGGCGGCCGGTGCGGCCTTCTTCGCGGGGGCCTTGGCCGTGGCCTTGATCGGTGGCTTGGCGCCACCGACCTTCTTGGCCGGAGCCTTCTTCGCCGGGGCCTTCTTGGCCGGCGCCTTCTTCGCAGTTGCCATTTTGAATTCGCTCCATCAAGAGTTGGTTGATGTGCCGGGTGGAGGTGAGGGCCGCATGAGCCATCGTTTCTCTCTGGGCACCCTGCGGCGCGAATGGTACTGCTTGCGTCAGGGGCTGAGAAGCCGTTTTCCCTCGGAGAACACGCGTAGAAGCGCTAGGACAAGGCCTATTTCAAGCCCCACGGCACATCGAAGAAGAGTTCGCGCGTGGCCTCGGCCGGATTGGCACATCCGCACAGCGCCATCGCCACCTCCAGTTCGTCGCGCAGCACGCGCAGCACATGGGCCACGCCGATGGCGCCGCAGGTGGCCAGCGCATGCATGTAGGGCCGGCCGATGAGCACCGCGCGTGCACCCAGGGCCAGGGCCTTGAGCACGTCGGTGCCACGCTGGATGCCACCGTCCACCAGCAGCGGCAGGGCATCGCCCACCGCATCGGCGATGCGGGGCAGCACCCAGGCCGTGGGCGCGGCGGTGTCCAGGGTGCGGCCGCCGTGGTTGGAGACGATGAGGCCATCGACCCGCTGGCGCACGGCTTCGCGCGCGTCCTCGGGGGTGCATCACGCCCTTGAGCAGCAGCGGCAGCCTGGTGTGGCTGCGCAGGGTGTCGATCTCGTCCCAGGTGGGCGCATCGGGCATCAGTGCATCGAACACCCAGCTCTGCGAAGGCGTGAGCTGCGTGCGCGGTGCCTTGGGCAGCGCGGCCAGGTTGACCGCGGACACATCGGCCGGCAGCTTGAGCCCGGCGCGGCGCTCGCGGTCGCGCACGCCATGGCTGGGCGCATCGACGGTGAGCACGATGGCCTCGTAACCCGAGGCTTCGGCACGCTGCACCAGTTCGCGGGTGAAGCCGCGGTCATGCTGCATGTACAGCTGGAACCACAGCGGGCCACGGTCGGCATCGGACAGCACGGCCCGGGCCACGTCCTCCATCAGCACGCTGGCCTGCGCGCTGAGGATGAAGCCGGCGCCCTGTGCGGCCGCCGCATGCGCGCTCGCCAGCTCCCCATCGGGATGGGCCAGCCGCTGGTAGGCCACCGGCGCCAGCAGCAGCGGATGCGCCAGCGTGCGGCCCAGCAGCTGCACGCGGGTGTGGCCGCCGGCCAGGCGCCGCAGCACGCGCGGCACCAGGGCCAGGTGGTCCCAGGCGGCGCGGTTGGCGCGCAGGGTGATCTCGTCGGCCGCACCGCCGGCCAGGTAGGCCCAGGCGTTTTCGTCGAGCCGGGCGCGGGCATGGGCCGCGTAGTCGGGCAGGCTCACCACGTCGGCCGGCACCTGCTCCAGCGCGGGCACGCGCGGCCTGCCGGTACCGCTCATGTGGCGGCCCACATGCGCAGCAGGTTGTGGTACGTGCCGGTGAGGGCCACGGCGGCATCGGTCTCGCCGTGCTGCTCGCGCAGGCGCATCAGGTTCATGTCGAGGTCGAACAGCAGCTGGCGCTGCTCGTCACTGCGCACCATGCTCTCGATCCAGAAGAAGCTGGCCAGCCGCTGGCCACGCGTGACCGGCGCCACGTGGTGAACGCTGGTGCCGGGGTACAGCACCAGGTGGCCGGCTGGCAGCTTCACGTGCTGCTCGCCGAAGGCGGTGTGCACTACCAGCTCGCCGCCGTCATAGCTGTCGGGCTCGCTCAGGAACAGCGTGCAGGACAGATCGGTGCGCACCCGCTCGCCGTTGTCGGGCGAGAAGCGGATGGCCTGGTCCACATGCGCGCCGTAGGTGTTGGTGGCGCCGCCGTAGCGGTTGAACATCGGCGGCAGCACGCGCCGCGGCAGCGCCGCGGAGAACACGATGGGGTGCCGGTCGAGCGCCTTCAGCACCAGCGTGCGCAGCTGCGCCGCCGCCTCGCAGCGGTGGGGCAGCTGTTCGTTGTTCTTCACCGCGGCGGCCTGCGGGCCGGCGGTGGACCGCCCGTCGGTCCACGGTGCGCCGGCCAGCAGCGCGCGGGCGTGCTGCAGTTCGGCGGCATCGAGCACGTCGGGGACGGTCAACAGCATGGCGGTGGGCTCTCAGAAGGTGTAGGTGCCGGTGAGCATCACGGTGCGCGGCTTGCCGGCAATGTAGTGCCCGCGGTAGAGCATGTCGGCATAGTGCTTGTCGGTGAAGTTGCTGACGTTGAGCTTGAACGCCAGCTTGTCCATCGTGTACTCGGCCATCAGGTCACCCGTCACCCAGCGCGGCGCGACGATGGTGCTCTGCAGCGGCTTCATGCCGCTGCGCGCGTTGATGCCGGCGCCCACGCGCCAGTTGGGGGTGAGCTGGTAGGTCGTCCACACGGTGCCGCTGTGCTTGGGCGTCAGGCCCGGGCGCGAGCCCACCTGCTCGCCGGCGGCCAGCGTGGTGCCATCCGGGGCGCCCTTGTCGATCTTGGCGCTGGGGATCCAGGCGTACGACGCGAACACCTCCCACTGCGGCGTGATGCGGCCGGCGATGTCGATGTCCAGGCCGGCGGCATGGCGCTCGCCCGACAGCAGGTAGTTGGTCGGGTTGGCGGTGTCGCTGTCGCGGTTGCGCTCGTTGTACTTGGTGGCGTGGAAGATCGCGAAGCTGGTGGTGTACTTGCCTTCGGCCCAGTCCAGCTTGCCGCCCAGCTCGATGTTGCGGCTCTTCTCCGGCGCGGTGTTGCGCGAGAGGTTGTCGTACTGGTAGGTGTCGCCCGAGGTGTTGAACGAGGTGCCGTACTGCAGGTGGAACGAGGCGAACGGCGTGGGCTGGTACAGCACCGCGAAGCGGCGGCTCCACAGCGAATCGCTGCGGTCGCCATCCGCCGCGTCGGTGGTGCTGAGGGTGTTGTACTTGCCCTCGAACTTGTCGAAGCGCAGGCCGGCCAGCACCTTCCAGTTCGGCGCGATCTGCAGCTGGTCACGCACGTAGGCGCCGATGCCCTTGGAATCGAAGCGGCGGTTCTGGCTCACGATGCGCAGCGATTCGTCCACGCCCACGCCGTTGTCGGGCGTGCCGATGGTGGTGGTGGGCTTGGTGACCGTCACGCCCGGGGGCAGGCTGAAGGCATAGCCGATGAACTTGTCGTCGGTGAAGTCCACGCCGGCGGCGATGTCGTGCGTGCCGCCGAAGCCCTTGAACTTGCCGGTGTAGTCGCTCTGCAGCGCCACGGTGTCCAGGTCCATCGCCTTGTTCTGCGTGCCGCGGGTCAGCACGGTGGCGTCGCTGATGTTGTCCCGGTCGACGGCCACGCGGCCCGGCTGTGCATTCGCGCCGGCGAAGCGCACGGCACTGGCGCGCTGGTCGCGCTGGTACTTGGAGATGCGCAGCGCACTGCGCAGCTCGCCGCCGTTGTCGAAGCGGTGCACATGCTGCGCGGTGCCGATGGTGACGTTCGCCTTGGCGTAGTCGCTGGACATGCCGTAGTAGCTGCGCGGACTCACCGGCACCAGGCCGGGGCCGCCGTCCTTGCCGGCGCCGTTCAGCCAGGGCAGGCCGTAGGTCACGCCGTTGTCGTTGTCCAGCAGGTACAGGCCGACGCTGAACTCGTCCGCCAGGCCGATACCCCAGCGGAAGGTGGGCGCGATGCCGCGCTTGTCGATCTTGTTGCCCCAGTTGTCGGCCATGTTGGCCATGGCGTTGATGCGCAGGGCCGCGTTGTCGCCGGTCTTGATGTTGAGGTCGGTGGTGGCGCGCACGTAGTTGCCCGAGCCCACCGTGACCGAGACTTCCTTCTGGTCGTAGCTGAAAGGCTGCTTGCTCACCTGGTTCACCGCGCCGCCGGTGGAGCCGCGGCCGAACAGCATCGAGGCCGAGCCGCGCAGCAGCTCCAGGCGGTCCCAGTTGAAGGAATCGCGCTCGTAGAAGGCCGGGTCGCGGATGCCGTCGATGAAGATGTCGCCGGTGGACTGCAGCGAGAAGCCGCGCAGGCGGATGTCTTCCTCGCCGCCCTCAGCCGCCTGGAAGCTGATGCCGGCGGTGCTCTTCAACGCGTCCTTCAGCGTGTCGAGGTTTCGGTCGTCGATCAGGCGCTCGGTCAGCACGGTGATCGACTGCGGCACGTCGCGCAGCTCCTGCTTGCCCTTGCCGATGCGGGTGTCCGTGGCCTGCACGTTCTGCTTGCTGGTGGGCGCGGTCTCGGCCGCGGCCTTGGCGCGGATGGCCGGCAGGGCCTCGGCGTCCTGCTTGGGCGGTTCGGTCTGGGCGATGGCCAGGCTGGCGAAGCCGAAGCCGGCGGCCAGGGCGCCCAGCGGCAGCATGGCCGGGCGGGAGGTGCGTTTAGACATGGGTGTCCCTCTCAGACGATCTTGATGGTCGTGGTGTGTCGCTTGCCGCCAGGCATGCGGCAAGGCAAGCGGCAAGGCTTCCGGCGGGCGGTGGCTGGCCGGGGATCAGGTCGCCGGCGGCGTCAGCGGGCTTCGGGTTCGCTCACGAAGCCGATCTTTCCGAGGCCGGCGCGCGAGGCATCGGCCAGCGTCTCGGCGACGTTGCGGTAGGCCACGTTCTGGTCGGCGCGCAGCTGGATCTCGGGCTGCGGCTGCTTCTGGCCTTCGGCCACGAAGCGCTGGGCCGCGGCTTCGCGCGTGACCGGCTCGCCGTTCCAGTAGCGGGTGCCGGCCGCGTCGATGGCGAACTCGATGCGCTCGGGCTTGGGCTGGTTGTCCTGCGCATCGACCTTGGGCAGGTCGAGCTTGACGGCCTGGGTGAGCAGCGGCGCGGTGACGATGAAGATCACCAGCAGCACCAGCATCACGTCGATCAGCGGCACCATGTTGATCTCGGCCACCGGCGCGTTGCTGCGCTTGGCGTCGAAGGAAGCGAAGGCCATGGTCGGTTACTCCTGCGGTGGCCGGTCAGGCGGCCGAGGTCGCCGGCTTCAGCGGGCGCACGCTGGCGCTGCTGGCCTGCTGCGCACCGGCGCCCGGGGCTTCGCCCAGCGTGAGGAAGCTGTGCAGCTCGTAGGCGAAGGCGTCCAGCCGCGCGGTGAGCACGCGGTTGCTGCGGGTGAAGGCGTTGTAGGCCATCACTGCCGGGATGGCCACGGCCAGGCCGATGCCGGTCATGATCAACGCCTCGCCCACCGGGCCGGCCACCTTGTCCAGCGTGCCGGAGCCGCTCATGCCGATGGCCACCAGCGCGTGATACACGCCCCACACGGTGCCGAACAGGCCGACGAACGGCGCGGTGGCGCCCACCGTGGCCAGCGTGGTCAGGCCGCTTTCCAGCCGGGTGGTTTCCTCGTCCAGCACCTTCTTGATGGTGCGCGTGATGAAGTCGTTGGCGCTGCCGGCTTCGGCCAGGCGCGCGGCGCCGTGCTTGGCATGGTGGGCCTGCGCATGCATCGAATGCGCGGTGAGGTGCGAGAACGGATCACGCGCGCCGTGGGTGGCGATTTCGTGCTGCACCGCATCCAGCGAACGCGCGTTCCAGAAGAAGTCGAGGAAGGCCGTGCTGCGGCGGTTGCGCACGAGGGCGGTGAAACCCTTGAGCGCGATCAGCGCCCACGAGACGACCGACATCACGATCAGGATGCCGAGCAGCGTCTTGCCGACCACGTCGCTCTGCGCGATGAAGTGGCCGAAGCCGAGGGTGTTGGTGGGTTCCATCGAAGTCATCACTCCAGTTCGTAGATAAACGAGGCCGTGCTTTCGCACACCACGGCCACGCCGTTTTCAGTGCAGGGCTCGAAGCGCGCCTGGCCCATGGCCGAGGTGGCGTTGGCGTCCAGCCGCGGGTGGCCCGACGAGCGGATCACCGCCCACTGCGTGGGCATGCCGCGGGTGTCCACCACGACGCGCAGCACCACGGTGCCGGACTCGCCCATGCGCCGCGAGGCCAACGGCACTTCGGTCTTGGGCGCCACACGCCATTTCAGGGAGCTGGCCGGCACCACCTTGGGCCCCACCGGGGCCGGTGCGGGCGTGGGCGGCGCCGGCGGTGCGGGTGGCGTGAACACTTCCTGCTGCACCGGCGGTTCGGGCGGGGAGGCGGCACGGTGTAGGCCGGCGCGGGCGCTGGCGACGGTGCGGCGGCGATCACCGGTGCCGGCTTGGGCGGCGTGGGCGTGCGGGGTCGGGGCGGAGGAGGCGGTGGTGGCGGGGTGGGCACCGGGGCCGGCGGGGCCACGATGTCCACCACGATGGGCGCCACCTCGGCCACGGCCTGGCGCACCGCATCCACCTGCAGCAGGGCCCACAGCGCAGCCACATGGGCGGCGACGATGCCGGCGGTGAGGGCGGTGCGCGCGGCGGCGGGCAATTCGTCCCGGCTGGAGGGAGGGCGCACCGAGCGGGTGGGCACCGATGGCGGCGCTTCCGCAGCCGCGGGCGCGGCGGGAGCGGTCAATCGGGCGGAGTTCATGAGGCTGGGTGGGAACGACTGCTGCTCAAAGTAAATTTATCGTAACACGAATGAGAATGGTTCTTATTGAGTCTGACATGTCGGCCCGGGTTTGTCTGATGGACACGACAGCCGGCCTGCGGCAGGTATGCTGCGCCGCATGAAACTAATCGTTCGCTGGTTGCTGCTGGCCGCCGCCCTGTTGCTGGTGGCGTATCTCTACCCAGGCGTGGTGGTCAAGAGCTTCGGCTCGGCCATGATCGCGGCGCTGGTGCTGGGCCTGCTCAACACCATCGTGCGACCCGTGCTGGTGCTGCTGACGCTGCCCGTCACGCTGCTCACGCTGGGGCTGTTCCTGTTCGTCATCAACGCCGCGGTGTTCTGGATGGCCGCCGGCGTGCTGGACGGCTTCTATGTCACAGGCTTCGTGGCGGCGCTGGTGGGCTCGCTGATCTACAGCCTGGCCGGCATGGTGATCGACGTGGCGATGGAACGGATCTTCTAGCCGCGCCTTCGTCGCGCGGCGCGCTGCTCAGTCGCGCGGCGGCGGGCGGTTGGCGTCGGCGTAGAGCTGCCGGCGCAGCGCGTCGATCTGCCGCAGGCGGGCATCGATCACCGAGGCGTCAATGAAGTCGGTGCTGCCGGGCAGGCCGCTGCGCGCCATGCGCTGGCCGGCACGCAGCCGGTCGATGGCGCCGCTCAGGTCGCCCAGCGCGGCGCGTTCCTCGGCTTCCGCGCGCACGGCGCGCAGCCGCAGGCCCTGCTGCGTGTTGGCCTGCGCCAGCAGGCTCCAGGCGGTCGCGTCCTGCGGATGGTCGGCCACCCAGGTCTGCAGCACGTCGGTGCTGCGCCGCAGGGCGTCGGTGCGGGCCAGGCCGGCGCCGCGGGCTGCGCCCAGTGCCGCCTGCGCACGCAGCAGCATCAGCGGGCGGGAGCCGTCGTCGATGGCTTCCACCGCCGCCAGCGCCCGGTCGGCGGCGCCGCTGTCCAGCCAGATCTGCGCCTGCAGCATGGCCATGGCGCGGCGCACCGGCGCCTCGTTGCCGGCCAGTGCGCGGGCGGCGTCCAGCGTGGCTTGGGCCCGCTGTGGCTCCCGCAGCTGGGCCGATGCCAGCGCGGCGCCGTAAAGCATGGCCATGCGCTCGGCCGTCGGCAGGCTGCGGTCGCTCTCCCCGGACTGCGCCTGCACACGCCGCAGCGCACCCACGGTGGTGTCGCCCAGCACCCGCGCGCGGGCCTGCATCACCAGGTGCTCGGGCGTGGGCACGGCCGGCGCGGCGGTGGCGGAGGCCTGCGCGCGGGTGCGTGCCTCGCCGATGCGCTCGCTGGTCAGCGGGTGGCTGCGCAGGTAGGGATAGTTGCCGCTGTCGTTCAGGCGGGAGGCGTTCTCCAGCTTCTCGAACATCGCGCCCATGCCCTGCGGCGAAAAGCCGGCCTCGGTCATCACGTTGAAGCCGACGCGGTCGGCCTCGCGTTCCATGTCGCGCGAGAAGTTCAGCTGGCCCTGCATCATCGCGGCCTGGCTGCCGACGATGGCGGCATTGATGCCGTCGCCGCTGTTTGCGCGGCTGGCGGCCATCACGCCGAGGATCATCGCGGCCATGCCCACCAGTGACTGGCGCGAGGAGCTGGCGATGCTGCGCGCGATGTGCCGCTGCGTGACGTGGGACAGCTCATGGCCCAGCACCGAGGCCAGTTCGTCCTGCGTGCCGGCGGCGGCGATGAGGCCCAGGTGCACGCCCACGTAGCCGCCGGGAAAGGCAAAGGCGTTGAAGCTGCGGTCGCGCACCAGGAAGGCTTCCCAGGCGAACACGCCGTCGGTGTCGGCGCCGATGTCGCCGCGGGCGCGGGCGGTGTTCACCAGGCGCGTCCAGGCCGTCTGCACGTAGTCCAGCAGCAGCGGGTCGTCGATGTAGTCGGGGTCGCGGCGCACCTGCCGCATGATCTCGTCGCCCAGCTTCTTCTCGGCGCCAACACCCACGTCTTCCGACACCGAATCGCCCAGCGAGGGCAGCCTTACCTGCGCCTGGGCGGGCGACCAGGCCAGGGGCAGGCAACTGAGCGCTGCGGCCAGCGCGAGGGACAGGGCGGACAGCTTCACGTCGCTATGATGACACCGACCCTTTGCTGCGACGTTTCGCAATGCCCTCACCCGCTGATTCCCCCGCGCTGACCCACTTCGATGCCCAGGGCCAGGCCCACATGGTGGACGTCGGCGGCAAGCAGCCCACGCATCGCATCGCGCGCGCCACCGGCCTCATCCGCATGCAGCCGGCCACCTTCGCGCTGCTGTCCGGCGGCACCGCCAAGAAGGGCGATGTCATCGGCGTCGCGCGCATCGCCGCCATCCAGGGCGCCAAGCGCACTGCCGACCTGGTGCCCTTGTGCCACCCGTTGCCCATCACCCGCGTCGCCGTGGAGTTCGAGGCCGACGCCGCCAGCAGCAGCGTGCGCTGCACCGCGCAGGTGGAAACGCATGGCCGCACCGGCGTGGAGATGGAAGCGCTGACGGCGGTGCAGGTGGGCCTGCTCACCGTGTACGACATGCTCAAGGCCGCGGACCGCGGCATGGTGATCGACGGCGTGCGCGTGCTGGAGAAGCACGGCGGCCAGTCCGGCGATTGGGTGGCGCCCGAGAGCGCTACCTGAAGTCGCGCCAGTCCATCGGCTGCGAGGCCGGTGTGCACTGGAACGGCCGCGGGCTGCGCGAGGCGTCGTCGCACTCGGCGAAGAATTCCGCGGCATTGGGATTGCGGAACTCCCGCAGCCGGTCTGCCAGGTGACGGGCGCGCTCCAGGTCGCCCTGCTCGGCATAAGCACGGGCCCACGCGATCATCAGCCGGGTGTCCAGCAGGTTGTGCGCGGCGCGCTTGAGCGCGGGCATCGCCGTGCCGGGGCGGTCGGTGGTGGTGGCCGCGGCATAGTCGGCCTGGTGGCCGAACAGCCAGGCGCCCTGACCTTCCGCGATGCGCTGCGACAGCGGCGTGGCGTTGGCCGGCGGTGCGTAGATCACCACCACGCGGCGGTAATCGGCGATCGCGGCCAGGCCGACCACCACCATCAGCAGGCCGGCGGCGCGCAGCAGCAGCGTGGCCGGCGCGGGCCCGGTGCCGCGGTCGTCGCTTCGGTCGCGCAGGGCGGCAGCAGGCCCGGCGCCCAGGCACACACCCCAGGCCCCGGCGGTGGGCAGCAGGAAGTAGAGGTACCACAGCGGGTACTCCAACTGGCTGTGCAGCGCCATCATCAGCACCATCATGAAGGCGGCGCGCACGGCGGTGCCTTCGGTGCCGGGCACCTGGCGGCTGCGCTGCCAGGCCAGGTACAGGGCCCAGGCGAGCAGCGCCAGCACCACCGCCGCCAGGGGCAGGCCCAGTTCAACCGCCAAGTGCAACGGCAGGTTGTGCGTGTGGTCGAAGAAGGCCACGGGGCGCTGCGGGAAGGGCGTCAACGTCCAGGCGAAATTGAACTCGCCCCAACCCACGCCCGTCCACGGGTGCATGCGGATGAGGGCCAGCGTGTCGCGCCAGATGCCAAAGCGGCTGCTGGAGATGTCGCCGCCAGCGGCCATGTGCAGCGCGGCGCCAAAGGTGCCGGCCGTCTGCCCGGCCCAGAAGGTCATCAGCGCCCAGCTGGCGGCGAAGAGCAGCGGCACCGACAGCAGCAGCCCGCGCGCCGGCCGCTGCAGCCGCCGGTCCAGCAGTCCCCACAGCGTGAGTACCGCCATGCCCACCAGCCCCGTGCGCGAGCCCGACAGGGTGATGCCGACGACCATCAAGGCCATCAACACCACCGCGGCCACCCGCGGCAGTCGCCGCGCATCGAGCAAAGGCACCACCGCGATGGCCGACCACAGCAGCAGGCTGCTGAGGTGATTCGGCTGCCGAAGGTTGCCCACCGCCCGGCCCAGCAGCCCGCTGCGCGCGATGAAGTCACCATCGGCCAGTTGGGGGAAGAAGACCTGGACGATGCCGATGGCGGCGCTGAGGGTGCCGGCGAGGAGCCAGGCGGCGAAGAAGGCGGCATGGGTGGAGCGATTGCGTGCAGCACCAGCAGCCGCCACCAGCAGGGCTGCTGCAGCCAAGGTCAGCGTTGCGCCCAGGGAGAGCGTGGGTGGCAAGGACCGGGACCACCCGGACATGAAGGCCGCGACGATGCACAGCGCCATGGCGCCCAGGAGAGGAGCTACCGGTCCCAGCCTCCAGCCTTGGGGCCCCGACGGTCCCTTCGCGCCCAATGCCACCAACACGACGCCGAACAGCACGACCGCTGCCGCCTGGTTGTAGAAGGTGGAGGACGGCGGCTGATTGAATGCCAGCAGGACCGGGACCGCCACGCCGACAAACCAGGACAACGAGGAAAGACCAAGCAGGGAGGTTGAGCTCTTCACCATCGGATTCTGTCAGCCTCGCGCCAGCGGCCATGGCGCCGCCGGCGCAGGTAGAAGAGTGGATGCGTCGGGTGCTCAGCGCCGGGCTTGCTGGACCGGCGGGACAGCCGGGACAACGACGGCCCTCATCTTTGGCTGCTCACGTTCCCCTTCTCGCCAGGCGTCCTGTGCTGCCTTGCAGATGTCCTCTGCGTGCACCTGGCACAAATGGCGAAGAGTCTGGTGCGCAGCTGCTTGATCGCCCGTGAGGGCCTGGCTCTGAGCCAGGCGGAACAGGACCGATGCTGATGGGTAGCGACTGGCCACTGTCTGCAGCGACTGCAGATCGGCTGCGGGCATCTGAGTGCTCGGCGTCACCTGTTCAGCGACAACGCGTGCGTGCAGCTGATCCAGCAGCCAGACGGAGGGCACCTGCGGAGGGGATGTGGCAGACCCGATGCGTGCGGCGAAGAATCGCTGTGCTTGCCATGCCGGTTGCAGCACCGTCATGTCTCGAAGTATGGCAACGAAGGCAAGGACAAGCGCCACCGTCACCAACAAGAGCGCGAACCAGCCGGCGGATGCGCGCGTCGGCCTTGCCTTCGGCTCCTCGTCTGGTTGCTCACAGAAACCTGCGATCAGTGCGCCGGCCCAGAGGAAGTGGAGGTAGGCATGTGGGAACTCCAGCATCGAATGCAGAAGCACGGCGGCAACGGTGCCGATCGCTGCAAGGGCGTCCACGGTGGTGGCCCGCTTGGTTTGGCGGACCAGCCACCACAAAAGCCCGGCTGACAAGAGGGCGCCCAGGGGCAGACCGTTCCAAAGCAGCAGATCCAACACCAGGTCATGGCTGTATTGCAGTATCTCGCCGCTGGTTGGGTGGCTGTTCGCGAGAGCCCATTGCGCGGACGACACTTGCGACCACCCCCACCCTCCCCATGGTCGCCGGGAAACAGCGTCCCACACCAGTCGCCAATGCAAGGGCCGGGTACCGGGTGTTGCACGCTCATCGAGCGCCGCCACCGGTGTGGAGGTGATCCACAAAGAGATCCACTCCCAACTGAGCAACGAGACCAGGAATGCGAGCACCATGCACCAGAAGACATGGCGGGTCCTTGCCGCAGTCTTCTCCCGCCACCTCGGCATCGCCAGGAAGACTGCGAGCAGGATCACGCTCATCGCGCCCGCTCGTGACTGCGTCGTGGCGATTCCCAGCAGCAATAGTGCTGCGCCGGTGAAGGCCATCGTGCCTGGCAACGCTGAAGCCGTTTTTGCTTGGTGCGGCAGGTACAGGCGCCAGATGCCGATGAGGCCCCATACCAACAAAGTCGCCAGCAGGTTCGGCTGCCCAAGGTTGGCTGCCGACCTGCCACCGCTTGCTGCTGCAAACCACAGGTCAGGCAATGCCAGACCAACCCATTGCAGTATGCCTAGCACGGCCGAGCCGCATGCAGCCACCAGCAGGGCGTTCAGCAAGGTGGAGCTGAGCCGTCCGCCGTACCTGCGGTCGTTGGCGCCAACGGCGTACAGCGCTGCGGCACCGAGCACGTACAGCGCGGCCAGCACCGCATCTCCTCGGTACTCGATCAGCCCAACGGCGCCTTGCACGAGCGGGACGACTGCCACCGCTGCCAGCACATGACTGGCCGTCGGCCAGACGAACGTTCGAGGGAGCGTCGCCAGTGCCACCATGCCCAAGCATGCGAAGGAGCCCGCAGCAAGCGCCTCCCGCGGAAAGCTTATCCACAGCTGTCCGTCCGACAGCGGTAGCCACCAAGGCAACACCAGCAGCGTGAGCAGCAGGACGTCAATGACGTTGTTCGATCGAACGGATGGGCGAATCATGCGCGCCAATGAAAAAGAGGAGTTCTCTTCCGAGAACTCCTCTGGCAGACGCATGACGTCGATTACTTGCAGCTTGACGGACGGAACTTCGCGGGGATCGTGCCGCCGCAGGTCCAGTTCACTTGCGAATTACTGTTCGCCAGTGCGGGCGTGAGGGTGATGGTGCTGCCGTCGATGGCGGAATCGCCGAAGCCTTGGGCCGTGGCGGTGATCAGGGTGCCGTTCCAGGTGACGCTGGCAACGTACTTGGAGGTCTGCGAAGCGATCTCGAACGAGGCGCCGGGGATCGCCGAGTTGGTGTTGACGAACTCGGCGATGTTGTTCTTGGCAGAGGATGCTGCCAACATCACTTCGGACACCTTGGCGCGCTTGGTGTAATCCTGATAAGCCGGCAGCGCCACGGCAGCCAGAATGCCGATGATCGCCACGACGATCATCAGTTCGATGAGGGTGAAACCTTGTTGAACACGCTTCATGAAATTGCTCCTTCGGGGAAATGGGCGGGTGACTCGAGTGCTCGCTGTCGGGACGACTGTTTGCACCCTGCGTGCCCAGCCCGTTTGTGGCCCGTGCCGGGCTCCAAGCGTGCGGTTCCTCACATCGCCTGACGCTTCTTGTCACCCGTGCACGCCGCAAAGCGGCACGGGGTGACGCAAAACGTCAGTCAGTTCCCAGCTCGATCCGCTGCCCGGTGGCCAGGGCGCCGATGCGGTGGCCGCTGCCCAGCGCCTGCACCTGCGCCATCACCGACGCCACCTCGCCAGGCTTGATGTGCGTGACGTGCACCTGCACGCTGCCCCCCAGCTGTGCCAGCTCACGGCCCAGGCTGTCTGGGCAGAGGTGCGCGCTCAGGTCGGCCAGCGTGCGTTCGTCGTCGCCGAATGCCGTCTCGATGACCAGGTGGTCTACGGTCCAGCCGCGCAGCCGCTGCCACAGGCGCGGGTTGGGGCCGGTGTCCCCGGTGAACACCCAGCGGGCGCCCTGCTGCGGCGCGGCCTTGAGCACCGCGAAGCCCACGGCCGGCACCGTGTGCTCGGCCGGCAGCACCTCGATCCGCCGGCCGCCGAAGGCCAGCACCTCACCCGCCTCGAAGGGCACGAAGGCCAGGATGGGCCGCTCGGCGCTGGGCAGCCGGGTGAAATCGGGCCAGATCACGCCGTTGAACACATGGTCGCGCAGCGCCTGCAGCGTGGCGGGCAGCGCATGCACCTGGATCGGCCCCCGCCCGCCGGCAGTGCGCCGACGCATCACGCTGTCGGCCAGCAGCGCAATGGACAGCACGTGGTCCAGGTGGCTGTGGCTCACCAGCACGTGGTCGATGCCGGCCAGCTCCTCCAGCGTGAGGTCGCCCACGCCGGTGCCGGCATCGATCAGCACGTCGTCGTCGAGCAGGAAGGAGGTGGTTCGGCTGCCGGCGGCAATCGACCCGGAGCAGCCGAGGACACGGATCTTCATGAGGCAAAAAGCGGCAAGGCTGCGAAGCAGGCGGGGCGGATGGGCTGGCCGGGACGCCGGAAAGCCGGGCGGTCGGTCAACGGTGGCGAAGGTCTTGGGCGAGCGCCTGCTGCAGGTGCCACAGCAAGTCGCCTTCGCGAACGGAGGCACCCAGGGCAAGCAACCGCGCGTCGGCTTCGTCCCAATGTTGCGAGCGCGCCGCAGCCAGCGCAAGCTGCCAATTGCGCAGTTGCGCCTGCCGCGCCGCGTCCGGTGGCGGGGGCGGCACATCGAGCGTGAAAAGTGTCACGGGTTGCGAGCGTCCTTTGACCTGCACATCCCCCACTTCCACCCATGGGAGCGATTCCATCACCGCGCCATCGGTGGCATTGGCTGCGCTGCGCGTCGCGGCGCTGACCAGCAGGTCGACGCCGTAGCGCCGGGTCAGGCCTTCGATGCGCGAGGCCAGGTTCACGCTGTCGCCCAGCGCGGTGTAGGCGCGGCGCAGGTCGGAGCCCATGTCGCCCACGCAGGCGATGCCGGTGTGCAGCCCGATGCCCAGCGACAGCGTGGGCTGGCCGCGCGCCTGCAGCTCCGCATTGAGCGACTGCAGCGCCTGCTGCATGGCCAGCGCCGCGCGCACCGCCTGCGCTGCATGCCGCGGCTCGGGCAACGGGGCGCCCCAGAAGGCCATCAGCGCGTCACCGATGAACTTGTCCAGCGTGCCGCCGTGCGCATGGATCACTGCCGTCATTCGCGAGAAAAACTGGTTGAGCAGCTCGCGCAGCGCCAGCGGTTCCAGGTGCTCCGACAGCGTGGTGAAGCCGCGCAGGTCGCAGAACAGCAGCGTCAGCTCGCGGTTCTCGGCCAGCAGTGCCGCGCCGGCGTATCGGCGCGGGTCGCGCGCCATGCGCCGCACCAGTTCGCGCGGCACGTAGCTGCCGAACAGCCGCATCAGCGTGCGCCGCGAGCGGCCTTCCACGATGTAGCCCCAGGCCATCACCGCGGCAAAGCCGAGGAACAGCATGGTGAGTGCCGAGGCCAGCGGGAGCGCCAGCCCCTCGACCTGCCAGGCGTACTGGTGCACCGCGAGCAGCGCAGCCAGCGCGGCCGCGCAGCTGAGGGCCGAGCCGGTGGCGGACAGCCGCAGCAACGCCGTGCCCAGCAGCAGCGCCAGGGCCAGCAGCTGCACCACCTCGAATCCGGGTGCCCAGTCGGGGCGGACCGGCAGGCGACCGGCGTCCAGCCCGGCAATCACCGCGGCATGGATCTCGAAGCCCGGATGGGCCGGATGCACTGGCGTGGCCCGCAGGTCGCCCAGCGCCGGCACGCTGGTGCCCACGATCACGCGATAGCCGGCCAGCGCGCCGGGCGGCAGGGCGCCGGCCAGCACCCGGGCGGCGCTGTGCCGCTCAAAGGCGCCCGATGCCGGGCCGGCCGCGCGCCGGAAGGGCACGAGCACGCCGCCGCGCTCATCCACCGGCTGCCGCAGGCTGCCGATCTGCAACGCGGTGAGCACCGGTCCGCTGGGCGGAGACGCGCTCTGCAGCACCGGCGGCGGCAGGCCCGCCGCCAGTCGCCAGGTGGCCAGCGCCAGCGATTCATACAGCCGCGGCGTGCCGTCGGCCGCATAGGCCGCCACCAGCAGCGTGGAGCGCAGCAGGCCGTCGTCGTCAGGCAACGCATTGATGAAGCCACCGGTGGTGGCCGCACGGAAAAGCGGCTCGACGCTGGCAGCATGGCCGGTCCAGCGCGGCAGGCCGGCCGGCAGCGGCTGCGGCAACGGCGAAGCGAGGGGCGGCGGCAACACGCCGTTGCGCGCGCCGTCGCGGTCGGCGGTGAAGTAGTGGCCCAGCACCGCCGGTCGGCCCCGCAGCGCTTGCGCCAGCACGGCGTCGTGGTCCAGATGGCGGCGCAGCACGGGCAGCTGGCCCGCGAGGGCGGGGTTGTCGCGCGCCAGGGCCTCCAGCGCCGGCAGGCCGCCGCGGTCGGGCTCGGCCAGCACCAGGTCGAAGGCCGCGGCGGCCACCCGCTGGCGGTCGAACAGTTCGTCGGCGAGGCGGGCCAGGCGGTCGCGGGGCCAGGGCCAGCGGCCCAGTTCGGCCAGGCTGGCCTCGTCGATGTCGATGAGCGCCAGCCGGGCCGGCACATCGGCCGGCGCGGTCCAGCGGGTGCGGGTATCGGCCAGCGCCTGGTCCAGGCGTTCGATCAGTGGCAGCGGCATCAGCCGCAGTGCATGGCCGATGCCCAGCATCAGCAAGGTGGCCCAGAACACCAGCGCCACCAGGCTCGTCCGGTGGCGGTGGTTCATGGCAGCGGGCGCGGCGCCGAGGCGCGCCGCAGCGGCATCACGCCTGGATGAACTGCATCTGGGTGCCGGCCAGCTCGATCACGTCGCCGTTCTTCAGCGGCACCGAATCGCCCACCAGCGGCACGCCATTCACCGTCGGGCGCGAACTGCCTTCCACATGGGCCAGCACGTAGCCGCCCGGCCGCTTGGTGATGGAGGCCACCTGCACGCCCGGCTTGCCGACGGTGGTGACCACCTTGGTCAGCGTGACTTCGCGTCCGGCGGCCGCGCCGTTCAGCACCTTGATGGAGGCCGTGCCGTTGGAGGCCGGCCCCAGGTTGCCGAAGCTGGACACGGGCGCCGGCGCCGTCTGCGCATACGAAGGCGAGACGGCCGGGCCACCCGCGCCCTGGCGCACGATCATCGTCTTCTCGTACTCGTTGCCTTCCTCGACCAGGTACTTGATCTTGTACTTGCCGATTTCGACGGTGTCGTTGTGCGCCAGCAGCTGCTTCTTGATTGCCTTGCCGTTGATGTAGGTGCCGTTGGTGCTGTTCAGGTCTTCGATGAAGACGTCCGCCCCCACCATCTGCAGCACCGCATGCTCGCCGCTCACCGCCAGGTTGTCGATGACGATGTCGTTGTACGGGCGACGGCCGAGGGTGGTCTTGTCCTTCGTGATCTGGACTTCCTTGATGACCACGCCATCCAGCGACACGACCAGTTTGCCCATGCTTGACCTTATGTTTGACGTCTGCCCGCAGCGGCGCGCCGCCGGCGTGTTGATCGGGTGATTGCAGCCCGGGGCGGCTTAACGCTTGAAGCGCCACCAGGGTCGCGAGGCGCCGTTGCCTCCATCCGGCACGCGGACCAGGATCACGGCGATATTATCCTTTCCCCCTGCCTCATTGGCCGTGTCGATCAGCGCCCGGCCCGCCGCGTCCAGCGACTCGTTGGCCAGCAGCACCTGCGCGATGCGGGCGTCGGGCACCATGTCCGACAGGCCGTCCGAGCACATCAGGTAGAGGTCGCCGGGCTCGGTGCCGTGTACATGCGATTCCAGCAGCACCGTGTCCTCCACGCCCACCGCGCGGGTCACCAGGTTCTTGTTGGCGGAGTAGGCAGCCTGCTCCGGCGTGATCAAGCCGGCGTCCAGCTGCTCCTGCAGCAGCGAGTGGTCGCGCGTGAGCTGCGAAAGACGCCCGCCACGCAGGCGATAGGCGCGCGAATCGCCCACGTGGCCCAGCAGCAGGCGCGCCTCGCGGAACACCGCCAGCACCAGCGTCGTGCCCATGCCGGCGTACTGCGGATTGGCGTTGGCAGCGTTGAAGATGGCGCGGTTGGCGTTGTCCACGCAGATGTCCATCGCGCGGCGCACGTCGGCGTCCGAAGCCTGCGAATTGGCTTCGTGCAGCCAGCGGCCCAGCTCGGTCTGGATGAAGGAGGTGAGCATGCCGCTGGCCACCTCGCCGGCGTTGTAGCCGCCCATGCCATCGGCCAGCACGGCCAGCCCGGCTTGTTCATCCAGGGCGACGGCGTCTTCGTTGTTGCTGCGCGCGCGGCCGGTATCGATGGCACTGAAGAACTCGAGAGGCATTTCGGCGCGCTGTGGCGGTGGCTGGGTGCGGTGGATTGTGCTCTTTTGTCACTGGGCGTGGCGCAGGCGCCACCCCCGGCGGGCTCACCCACCGGCCACCCGTGACGACTTCAACGGTGGCACTGCGGCGCCGTTGCTGCACTCCGACGCAAGGCGCCGCAGCGCGGCTGCCACCGCCATGCCGTCGGCCGGCCGGCTGCGTGGCCCCTTGTCCAGCAGCGCACGTACCAGCTCATGCAGTTCGGCGGGCAGGTCGGGCCGCAGCGCGGCCAGCGAGCGTGGCGGCCCGCCGGCGATGGCCCGCAGCAGCGTGCCCATCGACTCACCCTCGTAGGGCAGTGCTGCGGTGAGCAGCTGGAACAGCAGCACACCCAGGGCATACAGGTCGCTGCCCGGGTGCGGTGGTGCGCCGGCCAGCAGCTCGGGTGCCATGAAGGCAGGCGTGCCCAGCACCAGGCCCGTGCGCGTGCGGGTGCCGTCGGTCAGGCGGGCAAGGCCGAAGTCGGTGATCTTCACCCGGCGTGTCGGCAGGTCCACCATGACGTTGGCCGGCTTGACGTCCCGGTGCATCACGCCATGGGCATGCGCGTGGGCCAGTCCCTCGGCCACCGCCGCGCCGATGTGCAGTGCCAGCGGCTCGGGCAGCAGCAGCGTGCGCTTCGTGTAGCGCTCGAGGTTGCAGCCGGGCAGCGGCTGCATGGCGAGGTAGGCGGTGCCGCGTACCTCGCCGCAGCGGTATACACGCACCACATGCGGATGGCGCAGGCGGCCCGCGGCCTGGGCCTCGGCCACCAGCCGCTCGCGCGCCAGTGGCAGCTCGTCGCGTTCGAACTGGCTGCCGAGGTCGATGGTCTTCAGCGCCACCAGCTTGCCGCGCTGGTTGGAGGCCAGGTACACCGCGCCGATGGCGCCGCGCCCCAGCAGCCGGTGAATGCGGTAGCCGTCGAATTCGCTGTCCTGGCGCAGCAGGCGACCACGGCCTTCGGCCGCACTGTGTTGCTGCGTGTCGGTGTCGGCCATGCCCTGCCAGAAGTCGCCCATCCAGGTTGGCGGGCACCTTAGCATGGCCACCGCGGTGGCCATCGTTCGAAAAGGAGGGCCTCAGCCCGCGTCGGTCCGGGCCTGCAGCCGTCGGGCGGCAAGCCGCCCCGCCACCAGCACTCCGGCGATGGTCACTGCGTACACCGCCCAGCGCGCGGCCGCGTGCGGGTCGAACAGCGTGTGGAGCAAGGGTTCGTGCACGATCATCCGGGCGGCCGTGAAGGCCAGCACCCCGGCGCCCAGGTAGCTGATGAGCGGAAAGCGGTCCACGAGCTTCAGTACCAGGCTGCTGCCCCACACCACGATGGGCACGCTGATCAGCAGGCCGATCACTACCAGGTCGAAGGCACCGTGGGCGGCGCCGGCCACGCCCAGCACGTTGTCCACGCCCATCAGCGCATCGGCAATGATGATGGTGCGCATCGCGCCCAGGAACGTGGTGGCGCCAACCGTGCCATGGACGTCCTCGCCGCCGGGCACCAGCAGCTTGTAGGCGATCCACACCAGCCCCAGGCCGCCCACGAGCATCAGCCCTGGGATTCGCAACAGCCACACCACCACCATCGTCATCATCGAGCGGACGATGATGGCGCCGACCGTGCCCCAGACGATGGCGCGGCGCTGCAGGTGCGTGGGCAAACCGCGCGCGGCCAATGCGATGACGATGGCGTTGTCACCGGCCAGGATCAAGTCGATCAGCACGATGGACAGCAGCGCCGAAAACCACTCGGGGGAGAGAAAGGCCATCAATTGCTCCGCCTACGCTGGCGCAAAGTTTAGCCATGCAGCAGCCATGAAAAAGGCCCGGCGCCTGTGAAGCGCCGGGCCCGGAGGCAGCAGTGGGCGAGGGCTTAGAGCAGGCCCTTGAGCAGCTTGCCCATCTCCGACGGATTGCGCGTGACGGTGAAGCCGCACTCTTCCATGATCGCCAGCTTGGCGTCGGCCGTGTCGGCGCCGCCCGAGATCAGCGCGCCGGCGTGGCCCATGCGCTTGCCGGGAGGCGCGGTGACGCCCGCGATGAAGCCGACGATCGGCTTCTTCATGTTGTCCTTGCACCAGCGGGCGGCTTCGGCTTCGTCGGGGCCGCCGATCTCGCCGATCATGATCACCGCGTCGGTGTCCGGATCGTCGTTGAAGGCCTTCATCACGTCGATGTGCTTCAGGCCGTTGATCGGGTCGCCGCCGATGCCGACCGCGCTCGATTGGCCCAGGCCGATCTCGGTCAACTGCGCCACGGCTTCATAGGTGAGCGTGCCCGAGCGCGACACCACGCCGATGCGGCCCTTGCGGTGGATGTGGCCCGGCATGATGCCGATCTTGATCTCGTCCGGCGTGATCAGGCCCGGGCAGTTGGGTCCCAGCAGCAGCGTGCGCTTGCCGCCGGCCGCTTCCTTGGCCTTCATCTTGTTGCGCACTTCCAGCATGTCGCGCACCGGAATGCCTTCGGTGATGGCGATCACCAGGTCCAGGTCGGCCTCGACGGCTTCCCAGATGGCAGCGGCCGCGCCCGCGGGCGGCACGTAGATCACGCTGACCGTGGCGCCGGTCTCGGCCGACGCTTCCTTCACGCTGGCGTAGATGGGGATGCCTTCGAACTTCTCTCCAGCCTTCTTCGGGTTCACGCCCGCCACGAAGGCGTTCTTGCCGTTGGCATAGGCCTGGCAGCCGAGCGTGTGGAACTGGCCCGTCTTGCCGGTGATGCCCTGGGTGATGACCTTGGTGTCTTTGTTGATGTAGATCGACATGAATCTGCTCCCTGCTTACTTCACGGCGGCGACGATCTTCGTCGCGGCTTCGGCCATGGTGTCGGCGCTGATGATCGGCAGGCCGGACTCTGCAAGCAGCTTCTTGCCGATTTCCTCGTTCGTGCCCTTCATGCGCACGACGAGCGGCACGTTCAGGTTCACGGCCTTGCAGGCGGTGATCACGCCCGTGGCGATGGTGTCGCACTTCATGATGCCGCCGAAGATGTTCACCAGGATGCCCTTGACCTCCGGGTTCTTCAGCATGATCTTGAAGGCCTCGGTCACCTTCTCGGCGGTGGCGCCGCCGCCCACGTCGAGGAAGTTGGCCGGTTCGCCGCCGAACAGCTTGATGGTGTCCATCGTGGCCATCGCCAGGCCGGCGCCGTTGACCAGGCAGCCGATGTTGCCGTCCAGGCTGATGTAGGCCAGGTCGAACTTGCTGGCTTCGATCTCGGCCGGATCTTCTTCATCCAGGTCGCGGTAGGCCACGATCTCGGGGTGGCGGAACAGCGCGTTCGAGTCGAAGTTGAACTTGGCGTCCAGCGCGACCAGGTTGCCCTTGCTGTCGCAGTTCAGCGGGTTGATCTCGACCAGCGACGCGTCCGTCTCCATGTAGCAGCGGTACAGGTTCTGGAACAGCGTGATCGCCTGCGCATGCGAGCCTTCCGGCAGGCCGATGGCAGCGGCCACCTTCTTCGCCTGCTCGTCCGACAGGCCGGTCAGCGGGTCGATGTAGTCGGTGATGATCTTGTCGGGGGTGGAGTGCGCCACTTCCTCGATGTCCATGCCGCCTTCGCTCGAGGCGATGATGGCCACCTTCTGCGTCGCGCGGTCGGTGACCAGCGAGACGTAGTACTCCTTCTTGATGTCCGCGCCTTCTTCGATGTAGAGACGGCGCACCTTCTGGCCTTCGGGGCCGGTCTGGTGCGTGATCAGCTGCATGCCGAGGATTTCGCCGGCCAGCTTCTTCACGTCGTCCATCGAGCGGCCCAGCTTGACGCCGCCGCCCTTGCCACGGCCACCGGCGTGGATCTGCGCCTTGACGACCCAGACGCTGCCGCCCAGTTTTTGCGCAGCCTCGACGGCTTCCTGCACGGTGAACGCGGGGTAGCCGCGGGGCACCGGAACGCCGAACTGGCGCAGCACTTCTTTGCCTTGGTACTCGTGGATCTTCATAGGCTTGTCTTGGGGAGGGGAGGGCGGACAGCGGCGCGCGAGGAGGTGGACAGAGCCGCCTTCAGCGCCCCGCGACGGGCGGAAAGGAGGAATTGTCGGCCGAATTGCCGACAGCGGGCTGACGCCGCATGCATGCCGAGGCCGGGGCAGGACCCATGGCAGCCGCCACGGCAGGTACGTCAGGCGTGCCGGCGCGGTGGTGCAAGGGGAACGGAAACAAGGCCATCGACTGCAGGCGGATCGGCGGCCGCGGCCGCCATCGGACAGGCGCATGTGCGCCGCTGGGAAAAACCGCGGGAATGTAGCATCTTGCGCTGCAGCAATCCTGCGGCTACCCGCAGTCGTCTTCCCCGGCGCCGCTGACCACCCGGCGGATGGTTTCGCCCGAGAAGCCTCGGCCGGCCAGGAAACGCATCTGCTTGGCGCGCCCTGCGGCGTCCTCGGCTGGGCCGCCGAACCGCCGTTGCCACAAGGCACGGGCGCGCTCCAGCTCGCTCGCCTTGAGCTGCGCGGCGGTGTCCGCATTCACCGCCAGACCATGCTGCGCCAGCTCCAGCTTGATGCGCATGTTGCCGAAACGGGACGCGCGAGCGTGCACGCGGCTCTCCACGAATCGCTCCTCGCTCAGATACCGATGAGCCTCCAGCCAGTCCAGCAACTTGTCCAGGCACTGGTGGGGCGTTTCCGCGGAGGCGGTGCTGGCCCCGCCGGTCAGGGCTGCGGCATCGTTGGCAGCCGTCTGCTGCGCTTCGCAAAAGGCCACGGCATGCGGCAGCAACTTGCGGCGCAGTTCGGTACGACTGTGCTCCCGTTGCGCGAGGAGCTTGAGCGCCCGCGCTTTCAGTGAAAGCCGGCCGGGCGCTGCCATGCGGGCTTACTTGGCGGGGCTGCCAGCCGCGGCAGGCGCGGCGCCCTTGCCGGGCATCAGGGGAATGCCCAGCGCTTCGCGCACCTTGTTCTCGATCTCGGTGGCGACGTCCTTGTTTTCGCGAAGGAACTCGCGGGCGTTGTCCTTGCCTTGGCCGATCTTTTCGCCGTTGTAGGCATACCAGGCGCCGGACTTGTCGAGGATGCGCGCTTCCACACCCATGTCGATGATCTCGCCTTCGCGGCTGATGCCTTCGCCATAAAGGATGTCGAACTCGGCCGTCTTGAAAGGCGGGGACACCTTGTTCTTGACAACCTTGACCTTGGTCTCGCTGCCGATGACTTCCTCGCCCTTCTTGATGCTGCCGGTGCGGCGGATGTCCAGGCGAACCGACGCGTAGAACTTCAGCGCATTGCCGCCGGTGGTGGTTTCGGGGTTGCCGAACATCACGCCGATCTTCATGCGGATCTGGTTGATGAAGATGACCATGGTGTTGGTCTTCTTGATCGTGCCGGTGAGCTTGCGCAGTGCCTGGCTCATCAGGCGGGCCTGCAGGCCGGGCAGGGAATCGCCCATTTCGCCTTCCAGTTCAGCCTTGGGCGTGAGCGCGGCCACCGAGTCGACGACGATGAGATCGATGGAGCCGGAACGCACCAGCGCGTCCACGATTTCCAGCGCCTGTTCGCCGGTGTCGGGCTGGGAAATCAGCAGGTCCTGCAGATTGACGCCAAGCTTCTGGGCGTATTGGGCATCCAGGGCGTGTTCGGCGTCGATGAAGGCGCAAACGCCGCCAAGCTTCTGCATTTCAGCGATGACTTGCAGCGTGAGCGTGGTTTTGCCCGACGATTCGGGGCCGTAGATTTCGACCACGCGGCCACGGGGCAGGCCGCCGACGCCCAGCGCGATGTCCAGGCCAAGGGAGCCGGTGGACACCACCTGGATGTCTTCCACCACTTCGCCGTCACCCAGGCGCATGATGGAACCCTTGCCGAACTGCTTCTCGATTTGCGAGAGCGCAGCCTGCAGGGCTTTGGCTTTTTCAGTGTTCAGGGCTTTCACGGGTGCGTCCATGGCGTTCTCCGGAGAATGGGCGCAATGATACCTGAAGCTGGATATCCGTACAGTATCGGGAACGCACTGCCGACAGGGATTCCGACTCCCTAAAATCAGTGGATCAGGAGACGACATCGTGCGCATTTTGATAGCCGAGGACGATCAGGTGCTGGCCGATGGATTGATCCGGACGCTGCGCAACACGGGTTATGCAGTGGACCAGGTCGGCAGCGGCACCGAGGCCGACGCCGCATTGGCGGCGCATGAGTTCGACCTGCTGATCCTGGACCTGGGCCTGCCCAAGCTGCATGGCCTGGAGGTGCTGCGGCGGCTGCGCGCCCGCGGCTCCAGCGTGCCGGTGCTGATCCTCACCGCGGCCGACAGCGTGGAGCAGCGTGTGAAGGGCCTCGACCTGGGCGCCGACGACTACATGGCCAAGCCGTTCTCGTTGGCGGAACTGGAGGCCCGGGTGCGTGCGCTCACGCGCCGTGGGCTCGGATCGGCCTCGACCGTGATCAAGCACGGGCCGCTCAGCTTCGATGCGACGGGCCGCGTGGCCTACCTGAACGACCAGATGGTGGACCTGTCCGCGCGCGAGTTGTCGCTGCTGGAGGTGCTGCTGCAGCGTGCGGGCCGGCTGGTGAGCAAGGACCAACTGGTGGAACGCCTGTGCGAGTGGGGCGAAGAGGTGAGCAACAACGCCATCGAGGTGTACATCCACCGGCTGCGCAAGAAGATCGAGCAGGGCCCCGTGCGCATCGCCACCGTGCGCGGGCTGGGCTACTGCCTCGAGAAGATCCCGGGCTGATCGGCCCGCGGCGTCCGGACGGAGGCGAGCGACCGCATGCCCGGAGCCCAGCGCGAGCAGCGTTCGCTGTTCGGCGAGATCCTCGACTGGATGCTGGCGCCGCTGCTGCTGCTGTGGCCGATCAGCGTGGCGCTCACCTGGCTGGTGGCGCAGGGCATCGCGAACCGGCCGTATGACCGCGAACTGGGCGAGCTGGCGCGCACCGTGGCACAGCGGGTGTCGGTCGAATCCAGCGAGTTCGTGGCGCCGCAGGTGAAGGTGCGCATCCCGGAAGCGGCTGCGCAGATCCTGCGCAGCGACGATGCCGACCAGGTGTTCTTCCAGGTGCTGGGCCTGCGGGGCGAGTTCCTGGCGGGCGACCGCGACCTGCCCGTGCCCGACGAGGAGCGGGCCGTGCCGGGCGAGTTGCGCTTCCGCGATGACTTCGTGGCCACCGAGCCGGTGCGCATCGCCTACATGTGGCTGGCCGATCCGCAGGCGCCGAAGGACTCGGTGCCGCTGGTGCAGGTCGCGCAGACGCTGGACAAGCGCTCCCGGCTGGCCACCGAGATCTTCCGTGGCGTGATCCTGCCGCAGTTCGTCATCCTGCCGGTGGCGGTGCTGCTGGTGTGGCTGGCGCTGGCGCGTGGGCTGGCACCGCTGAATGCGCTGCAGCGGCGCATCCGTGAACGCGAGAGCCATGACCTGTCGCCCATCGAGGAGCGGGACGCGCCCGACGAGGTGGCACCGCTGGTGCGATCGATCAACGACCTGCTGGGCCGGCTGGACGTGTCCATCGGCGCGCAGAAGCATTTCCTGGCCGACGCCGCGCACCAGCTCAAGACGCCGCTGGCCGGCCTGCGCATGCAGGCCGAGCTGGCGCAGCGTGAGCTGGAGAGCGGCGGCGACGTGCAGTCGGTCAAGCGCTCGCTGCAGCAGATCGCCCGTTCCACCCAGCGCGCGGCGCACATGGTCAACCAGCTGCTGGCCATGGCCCGGGCCGAGGACAAGGAGCAGGCCCGCCGCATGCAGGAGGTGAGCCTGCCGCGGCTGGCGGTGGAGACGGTGCGGGACTTCGTGCCGCGCGCGCTGGAAAAGCGCATCGACCTCGGCTACGAAGGCCCCGACGCCCACAGCGCCGGCCCCACCGTGCGCATCAAGGGCCAGCCGGTGCTGGTGCGTGAGCTGATGCGCAACCTGGTGGACAACGCGTTGCAGTACACGCCGTCGGGCGGAGCGGTGACGCTGCGGGTGGTCGCCGATCCGTTCGGCCAGGTGGTGGTGCTGCAGGTGGAGGACACCGGCCCGGGCATCCCGGAGGCGGAGCGCGAGCTGGTGTTCCAGGCCTTCTACCGCGCGCTGGGCACGAACGTGGACGGCTCCGGGCTGGGTCTGGCCATCGTGCGCGAGATCGCGCAGCAGCATGGCGCGGTGGTGGCGGTGGAGGATGCGCATCCGCGCAGCACGCCGCCGGGCACCCGCTTCACGGTGCGCTTTCCGGTGGCCCCGCCGGCGGAGCCGCAGGCTGCCGCCGCACCCGACGCGCCCGCAGGCGTGCCCGCCTAGCTCTGCATCAGCCGCCGGCTCTTGGCGATGGACATGAGGATGCCCAGCCCGAGGCCCATGGTGACCATGGCGGTGCCGCCATAGCTGACGAAGGGCAGCGGCACGCCCACCACCGGCAGGATGCCGCTGACCATGCCCATGTTCACGAAGCAGTAGGTGAAGATGGACAACGACAGCGCCCCGGCCAGCAGGCGGGCGAAGACGGTGGGCGCCTCGGCCGCGATCATCAGGCCGCGGAACAGCAGGAAGGTGAAGCCGAGCAGCAGACCGGCCACGCCGGCCAGGCCGAACTCCTCGCTGAAGGCGGCGAAGATGAAGTCGGTGGTGCGCTCGGGGATGAACTCCAGGTGCGTCTGGGTGCCGTTCATGAAGCCCTTGCCGTGGATGCCACCGGAGCCGATGGCGATCATGCCCTGGATGATGTGGAAGCCCTTGCCCAGCGGGTCCTGCGTGGGATCGAGCAGGGTGCACACGCGATGCTTCTGGTACTCCCGCAGCACCGGCCACACGACGTCGGGCTGGCAGATCGCGTCTTCCGACAACACCAGCGCGGTGATGCCCACGCCGCCGAGCACGATGACCGGCAGGATGAGCTTCCAGCTCAGGCCGGCAAAGAACATCACGTACAGCCCGCCGGCCAGGATGAGGATGGCGGTGCCCAGGTCGGGCTGCTTCATCACCAGGCCCACCGGCACGGCCAGGATCAGCCCGCCCACCGCGAAGTCCAGCGCGCGCAGCTGGCCTTCGCGCTTCTGGAACCACCAGGCCATCATCAGCGGCATGCCGATCTTCAGGATCTCGCTGGGCTGCACTACCACGCCCACGTCCAGCCAGCGGGTGGCGCCCTTCTTGGTGACGCCAAAGATGGCCGTGGCCACCAGCAGCGCCACGCCCACCACATAGATAGGCACGGCCAGCATCATCAGCCGCTGCGGCGGCACCTGCGCCACCACCAGCAGCACCGCGGCGCCCAGCAGCATGTTGCGGCCATGGTCCACGAAGCGGGTGCCGTGGTCGTAGCCGGCGGAATACATGGCCACCAGGCCAGCGCCGGCCAGCATCAGGATGCCGATGATCAGCCAGTAGTCGTAGCCGATGAACAGCGGCCGCAGGCGGACCCACAGCGAAGGGCGTTCGATCACCGCGCTCATCGTGTCGCCCGGTTGTGCGGCGCGCTCTGCGCCACCTGCTGCGCTGCCGAGGCGGGCGGCGCAGGCGGCACCGCGGGCACCGGCGCCGGCGCACCGCGCTCGCTGCCCACGTCCAGCGCCACGCCGGGCAGGCCGGCCATGGCGGTGCCGCCGGGCAAGGGCACGTCGGCCGCCTGGCGCGGTGTGCCGAAAGGGGCGCCGGACTTGCCCTGCTGGGTCAGGGCCATGTCCTCGTCGTTGGGCCACAGGCCCTGCAGCGCGTAGTCGAACACCCGGCGGGCGATCGGCGCCGCGGCAGCCGCGCCCCAGCCGGCGTTCTCCACGATCACCGCCAGCGCGATGGTCGGGGCTTCCAGCGGCGCGAACGCCATGTACACCGAGTGGTCGCGCTGGTACTCGCTGAGCTTGGCGGCGTTGTACTTCTCGTTGGCCCGCACGCCCACCGCCTGCGCGGTGCCGGTCTTGCCGCCGGTCTTGTAGGGCGCGCCGGCGAACACCGGCGTGGAGGTGCCCTCCTGCGTCACGCCGTGCAGCGCACGCAGAATCAGCGACACATGCTCCGGCTTGTAGGCCAGCGGTTCCAGCGCGTCGCCGGAGACGCGTGTCTTCTGGTGCGTGACCACGTTCTCCACCTCCCGCACCAGCCGCGGCTGGAAGCGCTGGCCGCCGGCCACCAGCGTGGCCGTGGCGCTGGCCAGCTGTAGCATGGTGAAGTTGTTGTAGCCCTGGCCGATGCCCAGCGAGATGGTCTCGCCCGAGTACCAGCGCTGCTGCTCGGGCCGCTTGTAGGCCCGCTTCTTCCAGGCGGTGGAAGGCAGCAGGCCGGCGCTTTCGCCTTCCAGGTCGATGCCGGTGCGGCGGCCGAAGCCCAGCGGCGACAGCTGCTCGTGCATCAGGTCCACGCCCATCTCGTTGGCCAGCGAGTAGTAGTAGACGTTGCTGGACTTGACGATGGAGCGGTACATGTCCACCGGCCCCAGGCCCTTGTCGCCGTGGCTGCGGAAGGTGTGGTTGCCGAAGACGAAGCTGCCGTTGTCCTGCACCACGGCGCCGCCGCTGCGCTTGCCGCTGTTGAGCGCAGCCAGCGCCATGAAGGGCTTGAAGGTCGAGCCCGGCGGGTACGTGCCGCGCAGCGCACGGTTCAGCAGCGGCCGGTCGATGGACTCGTTGAGTTCCTTCCAGCTGTCGTAGTCGATGCCGTCGACGAACAGGTTGGGGTCGAAGGTGGGCTTGCTGACGAACGCCAGCACCTCGCCGTTGCGCGGGTCGATGGCCACCAGCGCGCCGCGGCGGTCGCCGAACATCTGTTCCACCAGCGCCTGCAGCTTGATGTCGAGCGACAGCACCAGGGTGTTGCCGGGCGTGGAAGGATGGCTCTTCAACCGGCGCACGGCGCGGCCGCCGGCGCTGGTCTCCACCTCCTCGAAGCCCGTCTGGCCGTGCAGCTCGCGCTCGTAGCTCTGCTCCACGCCCAGCTTGCCGATGACCTCGGTGCCGCGGTAGTTGGCCTGGACATCCTCGTCCCAGTCCTCCATCGCCTTCTTCTCGGTCTGGTTGATGCGGCCGATGTAGCCCACCACATGCGCACCCACTTCGCCCAGCGGATAGTTGCGGAACAGCCGGGCGCGCACGTCCACGCCGGGGTAGCGGAAGCGCTGCGCCATGAAGCGCGCCACCTCGGCGTCGTCGAGCTTGGTGCGGATGGGCAGCGACTCGAAGCTCTTGCTTTCCTCCATCAGCCGCTTGAAGCGGCGGCGATCGCGCGGCTGGATGTCCACCAGCTTCGCCAGCGAATCGATGGTGGCTTCCAGGTCGTGCACCTTGGAAGGCGTGATCTCCAGCGTGTAGGCCGAATAGTTGGTGGCCAGCACCACGCCGTTGCGGTCGACGATGAGCCCGCGGTTGGGCACCACCGGCAGCACGGCGATGCGGTTGGCCTCGGCCCGCGTCGCCAGCTCTTCGTGGCGCACCACCTGCAGGTGCACCATGCGCGCGGCGATCAGCCCGAAGCCGAACAGCACGAAGACGGCCGCAGCCAGCAGACGGCCGCGGAAGCGGCTCATCTCGCGTTCGAGGTTCTTGATCTCGGTCACAGCGGTCGATTCTGATCCGGATCGGGCGCGCGGCGCTGCGGCGCCAGCAGCAGCCACGTTGCCGGCAGCCACAAGGCCGACTCGATCACCGGCGCCCAGAGGATCTGCCAGCCCGGCAGCATGCCGCCGGCGGCCAGCCGCACGATGGTGGACACCGCATGCGCGGCGGCGAACAGCGGCAGCACATGCAGCGCCTGCGCCGGAAGGCTGAACCAGCGCAGCCGGCGGTGGATGGTGATGGCGAAGAACGACAGCAGCGTGTAGGCGAGCGCGTGCTGTCCGAGCAGCGCGGCCTCGTGCACGTCCATCAGCAGGCCGAACACGAAGGCGGCGCCCACGCCCACCCGGCGCGGCTGGTGCACGTTCCAGAACACCAGCACCAGGGCCAGCAGGTCGGGCACCGCCGGTTCACGGCCGAACGGCAGCAGGTTGAACACCAGCGCGAACAGCAGCGTGAACCAGACGAAGAAGGGATTGGCCGGCAGCAGCAGCTGGTCCGACCCGCGCGGCATGATCATGGCTTGCGCTTGCTCCGGGGGTCGACCTTGGCTTCCGGCTCCGGCGGCGGGGGCGGCGGCAATTGGGTGCTCAGCGGCTCCAGCACCAGCACATGGCGCACGCCGTCCAGCGGCGCCGAAGGTTGCAGCGTGATGCGGGCGAATCCTGCATCCGCCTGGCGTTCCACCGCGGCCACGGTGGCCACCGGCAGGCCTGACGGGTACACGCCGTCCACGCCCGAGGTGGTGAGCACGTCGCCCACCTTCACGTCGGAGTTGGCGGCCATGTAGCGCAGCTCCAGCGCGGCGCCCTGGCCGGGCCCGCCGAAGGCGGCGCTGCGCTGCTGGGTGCGGGTGTTCAACACCGGGATGGCGGCGTCCTTGTCGGTCAGCAGCGTCACTTCGGCGGTCAGCGGGTACACGCGTGTCACCTGGCCCATCACGCCCGATTCATTGACCACCGGCGATGCGGCCACCACGCCATGGCGCTCGCCGCGGTCGATGAACACCTTGCGCGAGAAGGGGTCGGCCGCCTCGTACAGCACCTCGGCCGCCAGCGAGCGGACCGTCACCGCGGGCCGCAGCTCCAGCAGCGCGCGCAGGCGTTGGTTCTCGCGTTCCAGCAGGTCCACCTGCGCCACGCGCTCGGCCTGGCGAACCATCTGCACCCGGGCCGCGTCCTCGGCCGCACGGGCCTGGCTGATGCCTTCCAGGTAGTCGCGGCCGCCGAGCAGGATCTCGCGCGGCACCATCAGTGCGCGCTCCACCGGCAGCAGCGCGGTGGCCAGCACCGCACGTGCGGTGACCACGAGCTGGAAGCGCCCATCGGCCACCATCAGGAACACGGCCAGCGCGGAGCAGAACAGCAGCTTGGTGAGTGCCGACACGCCCTGGCGGAAGAAGGGCGGGGAGTGCGGTCGAGGGTGCCCAACTGCATGGTGTCGGCTCAGGAAGTCAGGTGCTCAGATGCGGCAAGGCCGGCCACGTGATGCTGCACGCGCCGGCCCGTGGCAGCAGTGTCGGCGGTTTACTCCGAGGTGAAGATGCTGCCCAGGCGCTCCATGCGCTCCAAGGCCATGCCGCAGCCGCGCACCACGCAGGTCAGCGGATCTTCGGCCACCAGCACCGGCAGGCCGGTTTCCTCTGCCAGCAGGCGGTCCAGGTCGCGCAGCAGCGCGCCGCCGCCGGTGAGCATCATGCCGCGCTCGGCGATGTCGGCACCCAGCTCCGGCGGGGTTTGTTCCAGCGCGTTCTTGACGCTGGAGACGATGTTGTTCAGCGGGTCGGTCAGCGCCTCGAGGATCTCGTTGCTGCTGATGGTGAAGCTGCGCGGCACGCCTTCGCTGAGGTTGCGGCCCTTGACCTCGATCTCCTTGACCTCGGAGCCGGGAAACGCGCTGCCGATGTTCTTCTTGATCGCCTCGGCGGTGGGCTCGCCGATCAGCATGCCGTAGTTGCGGCGGATGTAGTTGATGATGGCTTCGTCGAACTTGTCGCCGCCCACCCGCACGCTGCCCTTGTAAACCATGCCGCCCAGCGACACGACGCCCACTTCCGTGGTGCCGCCGCCGATGTCGACCACCATGGAGCCGGAGGCTTCGCTCACCGGCAGGCCGGCACCGATGGCGGCGGCCATCGGCTCCTCAATCAGGTAGACCTCGGAGGCGCCGGCGCCCAGCGCGCTCTCGCGGATGGCGCGGCGCTCCACCTGGGTGGAGCCGCAGGGCACGCAGATGATGATGCGCGGGCTGGGCTTGAGCACCGAGCGCGGATGCACCATCTTGATGAACTGCTTGAGCATCTGCTCGGTGACGGTGAAGTCGGCGATCACGCCGTCCTTCATCGGGCGGATGGCTTCGATGTTGCCCGGCACCTTGCCCAGCATGGCCTTGGCTTCCGCGCCAACGGCCTGGATCGTCTTCTTGCCGTGGGGGCCGCCTTCGTGGCGGATGGCGACCACGGAGGGCTCGTCCAGCACGATGCCCTTGCCGCGAACGTAGATCAGCGTGTTGGCGGTGCCCAGGTCGATGGCGAGATCGGTGGAGAAGTAACGGCGAAACGATTCGAACATGGCGGGGGGAGGGGGCGCACTCAACGGCCGCGCGCATCGACCGGACCACCGGGCCCGGGACGCATCGCTGCAGCGGCTGGCGCATCAAATTTGGAGGGTTGTTCGTTCGGAGGGCGTGGCGCCCGGCCCCGAGGGCCGCGCGGCACCTGGATCTCTTGCCCCATCACCTTGCCCAGAACCGGGCACGGCGGCGTTGCGCGGCAACGTGCGGCGGACCATGAGCCTTGTGGGGAACGGGAGATAATACCCCATCAACCCCCGCCGATCGGTGGTTTTGCACGGCGTTGCCGCCGATGTGCAGCCTGATTTACCGACCCGGCGCCAACCCCAACAAGCCCCCACCGATGGCCCTGACCCCCGAGGACGTGAGCCGCATCGCGCATCTGGCGCGGCTGGAACTCAAGCCTGAAGCCCGCACCGAGTTGCTGGAGCAGCTCAACGGCTTTTTCGGCATCGTCGAACGCATGAGCGCCGTGGACACCAGCGGCGTAGAGCCGCTGTACACCCCGCTGTCCGCCGTGCAGGCCGTGCAGCTGCGCCTGCGCGAGGACGCCGTGACCGAATCGAACGAGCGTGAAGCCAACCAGCGCAGCGCCCCGGCCGTGCAGGACGGCCTGTTCCTCGTGCCCAAGGTGATCGAATGAGCGGCGCCGACCTCCACACGCGCGGCGTGGCCGCGCTGTCCGCCGCGCTGGCCGCCGGCGAAGTCTCCAGCGTCGAGCTGACGCAGGCGCTGCTGTCGCGGGCCGAAGGCCATGCGCAGCTGGGCAGCTTCCTGCATCTGGATGCCGACAACGCGCTGGCGCAGGCCCGTGCCGCCGATGAGCGCCGTGCCGCCGGCCAGGCCCATGCGCTGACCGGCGTGCCCATCGCGCACAAGGACGTGTTCGTCACCGCCGACGCGCCCACCACCGCCGGCTCGAAGATGCTGGCCGGGTACCGCAGCCCGTTCGACGCCACCGTGGTGGCTCGCCTGGGCCGCGGCGCCGATGGCGTGGCCGGCGCCGGCATGGTGAGCCTGGGCAAGCTCAACTGCGACGAGTTCGCGATGGGTTCGGCCAACGAGAACTCGGCCTACGGCGCCGTACGCAACCCCTGGGACACCACGCGGGTGCCCGGCGGCTCCTCGGGCGGCTCGGCCGCCGCGGTGGCGGCGCGGCTGCTGCCCGCGGCCACCGGCACCGACACCGGCGGTTCCATTCGCCAGCCGGCCAGCTTCTCGGGCGTGACCGGCATCAAGCCGACCTACGGGGTGTGCTCGCGATACGGGATGATTGCCTTCGCCTCCAGCCTGGACCAGGCCGGCCCGCTGGCCCGCAGCGCCGAGGACTGCGCGCTGCTGCTGTCGGCGATGAGCGGCTTCGACCCGCGCGACGCCACCAGCGCCGAGCGGCCGCCGCAGGACTTCCATGCGCAGATGTTGGCGCCGCGTGAAGGCGCCACCGCCGCCCAGCCGCTGAAGGGCCTGCGCATCGGCCTGCCGAAGGAGTTCTTCCCGCAGGCGCTGGCGGCCGATGTGGAGGGCACGGTGCGCGCGGCGCTGGCCGAGCTGCAGAAGCTCGGCGCCACGCTGGTGGACGTGAGCCTGCCGCGCACCGAGCTGTCGATCCCCGTGTACTACATCATCGCGCCGGCCGAGGCGAGCTCGAACCTGAGCCGCTTCGACGGCGTCAAGTTCGGCCACCGGGCCGACAAGTACGCCGACCTGCTCGACATGTACAAGAAGTCGCGCGCCGAAGGCTTCGGCTCCGAGGTGCAGCGGCGGATCATGATCGGCACCTACGTGCTGAGCCACGGCTACTACGACGCCTACTACCTGCAGGCGCAGAAGCTGCGCCGCATGATCGCCGACGACTTCCAGGCCTGCTTCCGCGACTGCGACGTGATCGCCGGCCCGGTGGCGCCCAGCGTGGCCTGGCATCTGGGCGAGCAGGGCAGCGACCCGGTGAAGGCCTACCTGGCCGACATCTTCACGCTGCCCGCCAGCCTGGCCGGCCTGCCCGGCATGAGCGTGCCGGCCGGCACCGGCGACGGCGGCATGCCGGTGGGCCTGCAGCTCATCGGCAACTACTTCGCCGAAGGCACCCTGCTGCATGCCGCCCATGCCTTCCAGCAGGCTACCGACTGGCACACCCGCGCTCCGGCGGGCTTCTAGACAGGAACCGGCACACGCCCATGTCCACTGCCCAAATGATCCGCGGCTACGAGGTCGTCATCGGCCTCGAGACGCACGCGCAGCTTTCCACCCAGAGCAAGATCTTCAGCGGCGCCAGCACGCAGTTCGGCGCCGCGCCCAACACCCAGGCCTGCGCCGTCGACCTGGCGCTGCCCGGCACGCTGCCGGTGATGAACCGCGGCGCGGTCGAGCGGGCCATCCGCTTCGGCCTGGCGGTGGGCGCCAAGGTGGCGCCGCTGTCGATCTTCGCGCGCAAGAACTACTTCTACCCCGACCTGCCCAAGGGCTACCAGATCAGCCAGTACGAGATCCCGGTGGTGCAGGGCGGGCAGATCAGCTTCTTCGTGGGCGACGTGCGCAAGACGGTGCACCTCACCCGCGCGCACCTGGAAGAAGACGCCGGCAAGTCGCTGCACGAGGACTACCACGGCCAGACCGGCATCGACCTGAACCGCGCCGGCACGCCGCTGCTGGAGATCGTGTCGGAGCCCGAGATGCGCTCCTCCGCCGAAGCGGTGGAGTACGCGCGCACGCTGCACGGCCTGGTCACGTGGCTGGGCATCTGCGACGGCAACATGCAGGAAGGCAGCTTCCGCTGCGACGCCAACGTGTCGGTGCGCCGCCCGGGCCAGCCCTTCGGCACCCGGCGCGAGATCAAGAACCTCAACAGCTTCCGCTTCCTGCAGCAGGCCATCGACTACGAGGTGCAGTGGCAGATCGACCAGCTGGAAGACGGCCTGCCCATCGTGCAGGCGACGGTGCTGTTCAACCCCGACACGGGCGAGACGCGTTCGATGCGCACCAAGGAAGACGCGCACGACTACCGCTACTTCCCCGACCCCGACCTGCCGCCCCTGGTGATCGAGCCGGCCTGGGTGGAGCGGGTGAAGGCCGAGATGCCCGAACTGCCGGCCACCATGGCCGAGCGCTTCCAGACCACCGACGGCCTGCCCGCCTACGACGCGACGATGATGACGCAGAGCCTGGCGCTAGCCCGGTTCTACGAGACGGCGCGTGATGCCTGCGGCCAGCCGAAGCTGGTGGCCAACTGGCTGATGGGCGAGGTATCGCGCCGGCTGAATGCCGAGGGCAAGTCGATCGAGGCCTGCCCGGTGTCGGCGGCCACGCTGGCCAAGCTGATCAGCCGCATCGGCGACGGCACCGTCTCGAACAACGGCGCGCGCCAGGTGTTCGAGGCGCTGTGGTCGGGCGAGGCCGATGTCGATGCCGTGATCGAGGCCAAGGGCCTGAAGCAGATGAGCGACACCGGCGCGCTCGAGGCCATCGTGGCCGAGGTGCTGGCGGCCAACCAGAAGTCGGTCGACGAGTTCCGCGCAGGCAAGGACAAGGCCTTCAATGCGTTGGTCGGCCAGGTGATGAAGGCCAGCAAGGGCAAGGCCAATCCGGCCCAGGCCACCGAGCTGCTGAAGAAGAAGCTCAGTTCTTGACGCCGGTGCGGGTGTCGCTGGCGGGCAGCGTCTGCGCCCCGCCCAGCGAGCCCGCCGGCGCGCCGGCCCACAGTCGGCGCAGGCGGTCCAGCTCGGCGTCGTACAGCCGGTTGATGCGCTCGAGCTCGGCCGCCTGGGTCTGCGCGGCGGCGCGCTGTGCCTCGGCTGCGGCCTCGTTGGCGTCCAGCTGCTGCTTCAGCAGGCCGGGCAGCGGGCGGTCCCGGTAGAACTCGGCTTCCGCATCCAGCGGCTTGCGCTCGGCGGCCAGGCGCTGCAGCCGCATCTCGGTATTGCGGATGGCCACGCGCACCGTGTCCAGCGATGCCTCGCGGGCCTTGCGGTGCGCCGCCTCGTTCGGAAAGCGGTTGATCAGGTTGCGGTCACGCCGGATGGCGTCCAGCTGTGCGGTGCGCTCGGCCTGGGCGCGGCGCTCAGCGGCTTCGCGCGCGGCGCGCTCCTCGGCGGTGAGCGACGGCGGGTGGATGCGCTGCAGCGAGCCGTCGCTGTTGAGCACCCGTTGTTCCTGCGCGTTGCAGGCCGGGATGGGGCGGTCGGACGTGAGCCGCCGGCCGTCAGCCGTGGTGCAGGTGTAGATGCCGGGGCTGGCGGATGCCGAAGGCTGCGGCTGCGCCAGCGCGCCACACGCGCCTGTGCACACGAAGGCAGCGGCCAGCCATCGTGCAATTGCCAGGCGGGGTGTCGGTCGGGACATTCAAATTCCGTAACGGGCTCGGTAGCGGGAAACGCTTTCGGCGTGGGCCGCCAGCGTGCTGTCGCTGGTGGTGGCCAGATAGTCCAGAAGATCTTTGAGCGTGGCAACCGAGACCACGTTCAACTTGAAACGGCTGGTCACGTCCTGCACCGCCGACCAGGGCACGTCGGCACCGTTCTCGGTGGCCTTTTCCTGCCGGTCCAGCGCCAGCGCCACGCCCACCGGCTGGCCGCCGGCGGCTTCGATCATCGTGATCGATTCGCGCACCGAGGTGCCGGCGGAGATCACGTCGTCGATGATGAGCACGCGGCCACGCACCGGCGCGCCCACCAGCGTGCCGCCCTCGCCGTGGTCCTTGGCTTCCTTGCGGTTGTACGCGAACGGACGGTTGTGGCCCAGCCGGGCCAGTTCCATGCTCACGGCGGCGGCCAGGGTGATGCCCTTGTAGGCCGGGCCGAACAGCATGTCGAACTGCAGGCCGGAAGCCAGCAGACGGCGTGCATAGAATTCCGCCAGGCGGCCCAGCTTGGCGCCGTCATCGAACAAGCCGGCGTTGAAGAAATAGGGCGACATCCGCCCCGCCTTGGTCTTGAACTCGCCAAAGCGAAGCACACCGGCCTTCACCGAGAACTCGACGAACTCTTGGGCCAGCGGGTCGGTGTGTTCGTGGGTGCTCATGAAGGAAGGTCCTCAAGGTATGTTTCGGCTCGTCACCCTGAATCTGAACGGCATTCGCTCGGCGGCCACCAAGGGTTTCGAGGCCTGGGCCGCGCAAACGGGCGCAGATTGTATGGGGGTGCAGGAGGTCAAGGCCCAGGCGGATACCGTGGTCGGGCGCTTCGATTCCCTCGACGGCATGGCCGGGCATTTCCACTATGCCGAGAAGAAGGGCTACTCCGGCGTGGGCCTGTATTCGCGCAAGCCGCCCACCGACGTCATCCTCGGCTTCGACCCCGATGAATTCGATGCCGAGGGCCGCTACGTGGAGGCCCGCTACGACAGCGGCGGCCGAAAGCTCAGCCTCATCAGCTGTTACTTTCCCAGCGGCAGTAGCGGCGAGGAGCGGCAGGCCGCCAAATTCCGCTTCCTGGCCAAGATGTATCTGCACCTGGTGCGGCTGAGGACCGAGCGCGAATTCATCCTGATGGGCGACATCAACATCGCGCACAAGGAAATCGACCTGAAGAACTGGCGCGGCAACCAGAAGAACAGCGGCTTCCTGCCCGAGGAGCGCGCGTGGATGACCCGCCTCCTGGACGAGGCGGGCCTGGTGGACGTGTTCCGCACGCTCAACGATCGTGCGGAGCAATACACCTGGTGGAGCAACCGCGGGCAGGCCTGGGCCAAGAACGTGGGCTGGCGTCTGGACTACCACCTGGCCACGCCCGGCGTGGCGGCCGCCGCGCGGCGCGAGCACATCTACATCGAGCAGCGCTTTTCAGACCATGCGCCGCTGGTGATCGACTACGACTTCAGCCTCTGACAGGGCGCCACACGGCACGCCAAGGCCAAAAAGCGTGAATATTCACGCGTAGCAAGTCACATTGCACTGTTGCGTGCCATGCAGGGCGACCTACGCTGTGCTGCGCACCGCCGCCCGCCGCGTGTGAACCGGAGAGTCCATGTCGCCCGACAGCCTGATGTCCAGCGCCCTGCACATGCTGCCCGCGCCCTCCCTAGGCCGACCCGCGGCCTACCGCGGCCTTGAAAGGCGACGTCGGCCCGAGGCCGCGCACTGGCTGCAGCTGGCACTGGACGAGGTGGACTACGGCCTGCTGCTGGTAAGCCACCGCGGCCGCGTGCTGCACATGAACCACGTGGCCCGGCTGGACCTCGCCGACGGCGCGCATCCGCTGCTGGTGGTGGGCCATCAACTGCGCACCCGCCATGCCGACGACGACGGCGCGCTGCGCGACGCCCTGGCCGATGCGGCCGAGCGCGACCTGCGCTGCATGCTCACCGTGGGGCAGGCACCACGGCGCGTCAGCCTGGCGGTGGTGCCGCTGGCCGGGCCGCAGGGGCAGGACGAAGGCGCCAGTTTGCTGATGTTCAGCAAGCGGCAGGTATGCGAGGCGCTGTCGGTCGAAGCCTTTGCGCGTGGCCATGGCCTGACCGGCGCCGAGACCCAGGTGCTCAAGGCCCTGTGCAGCGGCGTCACGCCGCACGAGGCGGCGCAGATGCAGGGCGTGCGCCTGTCCACCGTGCGCACGCAGATCGGCAGCATCCGCGCCAAGACGGGCGCCTCCAGCATCCGCGCACTGGTGCAGCAGGTGGCCTGCCTGCCGCCGCTGGTCACGGCCTTGCGTGCCGCCGGCATGAAGGAAGCCGCGCTCGCTGACGCGAGGCTTACACATGCGCACGCCTGAGGCATTGCACAGGTAATTTTGCAAAGCCCGTTACGATGCAGAGAAGAGCATCTGGGCTCACGTGCCGGGCATGTCGAACCAAACCGTCGAAGAAGATCTTTCCTGCCAATTCCTGAGCCCGCTATTGCAGCGGCTGGCTCAGCGGGGGCGTGTCTGCCATTACCGCACCGGCTCATTGCTGATCCAGGAAGGCGATCGCGACGACACCATCTACATCCTGCTGTCGGGCCGCGTGCGCGCCTATTCCGTGGGCGAAAAAGGCCAGGAGATCACCTATGGCGTCTACGGCCCGGGCGAATACCTCGGTGAACTGAGCCTGGACGGCGGCGTGCGCTCGGCCAGCGTGGTCACCATCGAGCGCTGCACCTGCGCGGTGGTCAGCCGGCAAACGGTGCTCGAGCACATTGCGCAGCATCCCGAATTCGCATTCGAGTTGCTGTCCAAGGTGATTCGCCGTGTGCGCAGTGCCACGATGAATGCGCGGCAACTGGCACTCAATGATGTTTATGGGCGCCTGATCCACATGGTCAACACCATCGCCGAGCCCGGTGGCGACGGCACCCGCGTGATCCGCGAGCGCTGGACGCACAAGGAACTGGCCAGCCGGCTGGGCTGCTCCCGTGCCATGGTCAGCCGGCTGCTGAAGGACCTGGAGACGGGCGGCTATGTGCGTCTCGAGCCCGAGTGCTTCGTGATCATCAAGCCGCTGCCCACCCGCTGGTGAGCTGGCGCTCGGCGGGCCCGGCCCTGCTGCTGGCGCTGCTCGGCCTGCTGGCCTGGGCGCTGGAGCCGCTGCTGCCGCTGGAATCGTCGATCGGCCCGCGCCTGCTGTTCACTGCCCGCGGCGCAGTGCCGCCGCCCGACGAGGTGCTGGTGGTGGCCATCGATGAACGTTCCGCCAGTGCCTTCGGCCTGCCCGAGCGGCCGCGCCAATGGCCACGCAGCCGCCATGCCGAGCTGGTGGCCCAGCTCCATGCGGCAGGCGCGCGGCTGGTGGCCTTTGACCTCACCTTCGAATCCGCCACCGCGGACGACGACGCCTTCGCACGCAGCCTGCAGCTGGCCGGCAACGTGTTGCTCACGTCGTCGCTGCGCACCGACGTGTGGCGCAGCGGCGGCGCGCAGGCGGTGGTGGAACAGGTGCGGCCATCGGTATGGCCCATCGGCGAAGCGGCACGCGAGCATGCGCCCTTCGTGCTGCCGAAGGACGCGCGGGTGGATGCCTACTGGACCTTCCGCCGCGGCGCCGACCACATGCCCAGCCTGCCGGTGCTGGCCTTCCACCTCTTCCATCCCACGGCGGTGGATGCGCTGGTCGGCCTGTCCTGCCGGGCGCAGCCCACGGCGGATTGCGCGGGCCCGCTGGCCACGCCCTTGGCCGATGCGGCGCAGCCGGCGGCACGGCTGCGCTGGCTGCGCGAGCGCTTCGTGCGCTGGCCCGGACATGCGGCCGCCGTGCAGCGCCTGCTGCCGTCGGCCCTCGAAGCGCCGCCGCAGGTGGCCACGCTCGTGGCGCTGCATGCGGGCGGCGACGTGGCCCACCTCAACTTCCATGGCCCGGCGCGCAGCATCCGCACGGTGGCCTATGCGGATGTGGCGCGGCTGGCACGGGAGCAGCCCTCGCTGTTCGCCGGACGCATGGTGTTCGTCGGTTTCTCGGCGGAGTCCTCCGGCGCGCAGGACCGTCTGCGCGACGACTACCGCACCGTGTTTTCCGACGAGTCGGGCGTGGACGTCAGCGGCGTGGAGATCGCCGCCACCGCCTTTGCCAACCTGCAGCAGGGCCGGCCGCTGATGCCGCTGGCGCCGGCCGCCGCGGCCATGCTGGTGGCCGGCTGGGGCCTGCTGCTGGGCCTGCTGTCGGCGTGGCGGGCGCGATGGTGGCCCGGGCTGCTGATGGCGCTGCTGCCGCTGGCGCTGGCCGCCTGCGGCCTGGTGGCTTTCACCCGGCAGGCGCAGTGGTGGCCGCTGGTGGTGCCGCTGCTGGTGCAGTGGCCGGTGGCCGTCGGCCTGCTGCTGTGGCTGCGCATGCGGCACAGCCGGCGTGAGCGCGACCGGATGCACCAGGCGTTCGCGCACTTCGTACCGCGTGGCGTGGCCGAGCAGCTGGCCCAGGCGCCGGCGCACATCGCCGCGGCGCACCGGGTGGGCTTCGGCGTGTGCATGGCCACCGACGCGGTGCAATACAGCGCACTGGCCGAGCGGATGGATCCGCAGGCGCTGGGCGAGACCCTCAATGCCTACTATGCGCGCCTGTTCGAGCCGGTGGCGCGCCACGGCGGCTGGGTGATCGACGTGGTCGGCGACGCGATGCTGGCGCTGTGGGAATCACCGCCCGACGACCCGGCCGCCCGCAGTGCGGCCTGCCACGCGGCACTCGCCATCCAGGCGGCCCTGGCGCAGGAGCCGCCGGGCTCGCCCGCCGCCCTGCCCACGCGCATCGGCCTGCATTGCGGCGACATGCGCATCGGCACCGTCGGCGCACGCACGCATTACGAATTCCGCGCGGTGGGGGATGCGGTGAACATCGCCTCGCGGCTGGAGGGCCTGAACAAGCTGCTGGGCACCCGTGTGCTGGCGTCGGCCGAGATGGCGGCCGGCCTGCGGCACCTGTTCGTGCTGCGGCCGGTGGGCAGCTTCGTGTTGACGGGCAAGCGCGAGCCGGTGGACGTGGTGGAGGTGATGGCCCTTGCCGGCCCGGCCTCCGCTGCCCTGGATGGGCGATTGACGGCCTTTGCCGATGCATTGGCCGCTTACCGGCAAGGCGATGCATCCTTGGCGATGTCGGGCTTCGAAGCGTTGCTGCGTCAATGGCCCGATGATGGGCCGTGTGCGTATTACTTCGCGCAATGCCGACATTTGTTGTCCGACCCGCAACACCACGACCCGAAGTTACCAATTCAGGTTGCTGCGAAATGACATGGCTCAGGCAAATCGGGCTCGTCGTGATGTAGCCTACGCACGTTGAATATTTACGTCTCGTTGCACGACACCGTCACCGACCTGCGAGTGGACCCTTGATCAAGAACCTCATGACCGGCGCGGCCGGCCGCTGGCGCCAGGGGGTACGCGCCATCGTGCAATGGGCCTGGGCCTGGGCCGGTGCCGGCTGCCTGATGGCCGCAACGCAGGCTGCCGCCGCCTGCGAGCCGCCGCTGGCGCGCATGGCCTCGGTGCAAGGCCTGGTGGAAGTTCGCCGTGGCGCCGAAGCTCCCTGGCAGCGGGCCGAGATGGACCAGCCGCTGTGTGCCGGCGACCTGGTGCGCGTGGGCGAACGCAGCCGCGCCGCCCTGTTGATGAGCAACGAGACCACGCTGCGGCTGGACCAGCAGACCAGCGTCACGCTGCTGGCGCCGGAGGCGCCGCGCGGCACGCTGGTGGAACAGCTGCGCGGCATCGTCAACGTGATCACGCGCACGCCGCGCCCCTTCCGGCTGACCACGCCCTTCGTCAATGCCAACGTGGAGGGCACCGAGTTCCTGGTGCGCGTGGACGAGGCCCAGGCCAGCGTGCTGGTGTACGAAGGCCACGTGGTGGCCAGCAATGCGGCCGGCCGGGTGGACCTGGCGGCCGGTGAGCAGGCCGTCGGCCCGGCAGGGGCGGCGCCGCGAAAGTCGCTGGTGCTGCGCCCGCGGGACGCCGTGCAGTGGGCCGTGCACTACCCCACGGTGCAGCCGCGCGTCGGCGCCGATCTGCCGGCCGTGCGCCAGGCCGCCGCACTGGCCGCCGAAGGACGGGTGGCCGAGGCGGTCGCCTCGCTCGACGCCCGGCCGGCGCAGGAGCGCACCGGCGCCTTCCGACTGCAGCGCGCCGCGTTGCTGCTGCAGGTGGGGCGGGCCGACCAGGCGCTGCCGGAGCTCACTTCCATTGCGGCCGGCGATGCGGCGCATGCCGAGGCGCTGGCCCTGCAGGCCATCGTGGCCCTGGTGCGCAACGACACGGCGGGGGCGCTGGCGCTGGCCGACGCCGCCGTGGCGGCCGACCCTCGCGCCACCGCCGCGCTGCTGGCGCTGTCCTATGTGCAGCAGTCACGCTTCGACCTGGATGCGGCCACCGTGCACGCACGCGCGGCCGTGGCCCAGGAGCCGGGCCATGCGCTGGCCTGGGCCCGGGTGGCCGAGCTGGCCCTGCAGGCCGGTGACCAGACCTCGGCGCGTGAAGCTGCCGAACGCGCGGTGCAGCACGACCCGGCGCTGGCGCGTGCGCACTCGGTGCTGGGCTTTTCCCTGCTGGCCGCCTTCGACACGGCGGCCGCCCGGCAGTCCTTCCAGCGCGCCATCCGCCTGGACCAGGGCGACCCGCTGCCGCGCATGGGCCAGGGCCTGGCGTTGATCCGCGAGGGCCAGCTCGAAGCCGGCCGCCAGTCGCTCGAGTTGGCCGTGGCGCTGGACCCTGAAAGCGCGCAGTTGCGCAGCACGCTCGGCAAGGCCTATGCGCAGGAGCGCCGCGCCGGGGCCGCGCAAACCCAGTGGTCGCTGGCCAGGGAGCGAGACCCGCTGGACCCCACGCCCTGGTTCTACGGCGCCATGCAGCAGCTGCTGGGCAACCGGCCGGTGCAGGCACTGGACGAGGTCACGCGCTCCATCGCGCTGAACGACAACCGCGCCGTGCTGCGCCCGCGCCTGCTGCTCAATGACGACCGGGCGGTGCGCGGCACCACGCTGGCCCGCATCTACGACGAGCTGGGCTTCGGCCCGCTGGCCGTCACCGAGGCCACCCGCGCGCTGGCGCTGGAGCCGGCCAGTGCCGCCGCGCACCGCTTCCTGGCCGATGCCTACAGCGGCCGCGACCGCCATGAAGCCGCCGTGGCCAGCCAGACGCTGCAGGCCCTGCTGCTGCAGCCGGTGCAGCCCGCCTACCTGCTGCCGCGCCGCAGTTCGTCGGCGCTGATGGGCTCGGTGGATGAATCGGTGCTGGGCACGCCCAATGACGACTCCCGCTACTTCGACGAACGCGGCGTCAGCGGCCGGGCCGGCCTGGCCGGCGGCACCCGGGGGCTGTGGTCGGCAGAGCTGAGCGCGGCCTATGCCGGCGAATCGCTGGCGCTGGACGCGGGCGCATTCCGCTATCACTCCGGCGGTTTCCGACCCAACAGCGAGTTGAACCACCAGGTGGACGAGGTGCTGCTGCAGGGCCGCGTGCTGCCCACGCTGAACCTGCAGGGCCACTGGCGCGACCGGCACAGCACCTATGGCCAGCTGCGCTCCAACTTCGACGCCCCCGGCGCCTGGCAGCGCGGCAGCAACGACGTGCATCAGCGCGATGCGCGGCTGGGCCTGGCCTGGCGGCCGCGGGCGGGTGAGGTGATCACGCTGTCGTACGGCACGCTGCAGCGTGACGGCAATACGCAGTTCGGCTTTGTGCCCCGGCAACAGCGGCTGTTGAGTGACTTGAGCACCCGCACGCTGGAGGGCCAGTACCAGCTGGACACCCGGCATGGCCACCTGCTGCTGGGTGCGGCGCGGCCGCGGTATGAAGCTGAGACCATCATCAGCACGGTGGATCCGAACGTCGGTCCGGCAGGCCCTTGCTCGGTGCAGGCGCCGTGCAGCACGCTCGTCAACGACGTCGCTTACAAGCAGGACCATGTGTATGCCTATTGGCAGCAGCCGGTGACGCCCACGCTGCACGCCACCCTGGGCCTGGCCCATGTGCGCACCAAACTCGTGGGACCCGCCACCGATGTCTGGTTGCCCAAGCTCGGCCTGCTGTGGCAGCCCGCGGTCGGCACCACGCTGCGGGCGGCGGCCTTCCGCACCGTCAAGCGGCTGGCTTCGCTGGAGCAGGCCCTGGAGCCAACCCATGTGGCCGGCTTCACCCAGCTGTTCGACGACTCCGCCGGCGTGGTGTCGAGGGTCGCCGGCCTGGGGGCCGATGTGCTGTTGTCGCCCCAGCTCCGGCTGTCCGCGGAGGCCGTGGAACGAAGCGAGGAATTCCCCGGCGCCCTGCGGGCCGATGGCAGTGGCCGCTTTCCCAGCGAAACCTGGATCGAACAGCAGGGCCGCTTGTCGGTGTTGTGGACGCCGACGACCCGGCTGGCGGTGCGTGGCACGGTCCAGCACGACGGCTACCGCCGACACCCGCATTCGTCCGCGGGCTTTCCAGTGCGCGTGCGTACCGACGAACTGCCCGTAGCGGTGCGCTACTTCCTCGACGACGGCTGGTTTGGCGAGCTGGCAATGACTCACGTGCGACAGCAGGTGCGCCGGGTGTCGCGCTCCTCCGAGCCCGCCGGCAGCGAGCGATTCAACGTTTTCGACTTCACGCTGGGCCACCGTGTCCGGTCGGCGCCGGTGACGGTGACGCTGACGGCCAAGAATCTGTTCGGACAGACCTTCCGCTACGTGGACGACAGCTTGCGCACCGGGGAAATCAAGCTGGCCAAGTACCAGCCGGTGCGCAGCGTGGTGCTGGCAGTGCAGACCGCCTTTTAGGAACTTGGGATTGGACCGCCGAGCCACAGTTGCATACGATGCAACGCTTTGCAACAAATCAGGCGGATAACGTGGTCAGATTCAGAAAGTGGCTTTGTGGCGCATGCCTGTTGATCGCCAGCACGGCGGGCGCCCTTCCGCCGACTGTCGCGGCATTTTCGGAAGAGCCGACCAGCCCACAGCCCCATCTGGACTGCTATTGGAATGGCTCCGAGTGGGTGTGCAAGCGCCCGGCTACTTCTTAGCCGCAGCCGGCGGCGGCGGGCCGAACTTGCGCAGCGGCTTGTCGGCCCGTGCGTACAGCGGCTCCACCTTGGGCAGCTTGGCCTCGATCTCGCGGATGCGCGTCTGGCCGGCGGGGTGGGTGCTCAGGAACTGCGGCGGCGCACCCTTGCTGGCCTGCAGCATCTTCTGCCACAGCGTGACGCCGGCGCGCGGGTCGTAGCCGGCGCGCGCCGCCAGGTCCATGCCGACGATGTCGGCTTCGGATTCGTCGTCGCGGCTGAACTTCAGCGTCAGCAGCTGGCTGCCCATGTTCAGCAGCGCATCGCCCGTGCCCCCTAGGCCCAGCACGCTCGACAGCACGCTGGCGCCGATGCGGGTGGCCGCCGTCTTGCCCATGCGCTCGCGCGCATGCTCACGCAGTGCATGGGCCATCTCATGGCCCATGATGGTGGCGGTCTCGTCGTCGGTCAGCTGCAGCTGCTGCAGGATGCCGTAATAGAAGGCGATCTTGCCGCCCGGCATGCAGAAGGCGTTCAGCTGCTGGCTGCCGATCAGGTTCACCTCCCACTGCCAGCGGCGGGCACGTGCGTTCCACCCTTCGGTGAACGGGATCAGCCGCTGCGCGATGGTGCGCAGGCGCACCACTTGATCGTTGTTGTCGGGCGCCAGCGCCCGCTGCTGCGCGGCCTCGCGCTTCATCTGCGTGTACTGCTGCTGGGCGGCGGCTTCCACTTCTTCGGCCGGCACCAGCTTGGAAAACTGCGATTCGCGGCCCACGTCGCCGCGCACGCCGTCGGGGTCCTTCTGGGCCAGCGCCGGGAAGGCGGCGCCGGCCACCAGGGCGCCGGTGAACAGGCGCCGGCCATGCAGGGCGCAGCGGCAACCCGCGCCATGCGGCACGGCAATCTCGGCATCGGTGCGGAAGAGAGGGTTCATGTCGATCCAGGTCGGGGCGGCGGTTGCAGATTCCAGGGCGGCTTGGCAAATGCCTTGCCTCAATCGTCGACGGCCCCCGAGGCGGGCGTCACCTCCAGGGCGCGGATGCTGCTGCGCAACCACCAGAGCATCCACAACGCGGGCAGCGCCGCCAGCGTGGACACGAGGAAAAACGTCGGCCAGCCGATGGATTCGGCCAGCACGCCGGCCAGCGGCCCCACCCACACCCGGCCCACCGACGCGAAGGCCGACAGCAGCGCAAACTGCGTGGCGGTGAAGCGCTGGTTGCACAGGCTCATCAGGAAGGCCACGAAGGCCGCCGTGCCCATGCCGCCCGAGAGATTCTCGAAGGCGATGACCATCAACAGCCCGCCGTCCACCCGCGTGGCCTGCGCCAGCTGCACGAAGCCCCAGTCGAAGGCCGGCAGCGTCAGCCCCGGCAGCACGCCCGGGCCGTTGACCGCCAGCCACCAGAAGCCCAGGTTGCTGGCCATCTGCAGCACCCCGAACAGCAGCAGCGAGCGCCACAGCCCCAGCTTGAGCATCAGCGCGCCGCCCAGCAGCGCGCCGCCGATGGTCAGCCACAGGCCGATGACCTTGTTGACCACGCCCACCTCGGCCGGGCTGTAGGCCATGGCCTTGAGGAGGAAGGGCGTCATCAGGGAGCCCGCGAAGGCGTCGCCCAGCTTGTACAGCACGATGAAGGCGAGGAAGGCGCCGGCGCCGGCCTGAGAGAAGTAGCTCTGCAGGCCCGACAACAGCGTCTCGAAGCGGGCGCGCCGGGCCGCCCAGGCGGCCAGCGGCAGCGTGATGCCGATGCCCATCAGCAGGCCCAGCAGCTCGGCCCACTTGCCCTGCAGCGTGGCACCGGGGCCCGTGCCCGGGCCGAACACCGCACCCACCAGCCAGCGCGCGAACGGGTTGGCCAGGCGGTCGGTCAGCAGCACGCCCACCGCCACGGCCAGCACCACGGCGGCAAAACCGATCAGGTCGTTGCGCGCCACCGTGCGCGGCACCGGCGCATGCACCAGCCGCGGCAGCAGCAGCGCCGAGCAGGCCGCCGCGCCCAGCATCAGCAGCGCCATCAGGCGGTAAACCTGCGGCCAGGTCCAGCCGAAGGCGGTGCCGGCGTTGCCGGGGTCGGTCCAGATCAGCGCAACGCCGCCGGACACGATCATCGCCAGCCGGTAGCCCAGCACGTTGAGCGACGAGCCCAGCCCGCGTTCGGCCGGCGGCAGCAGGTCGGTGCGGTAGGCGTCGATCACCACGTCCTGCGAGGCGGACACGAAGGCCGTGAGCACCGCCAGCAGCGCGAAGGTGCGCAGCGCGGCCGACGGGGAGGTGTCGGCCAGCGCATACAGCACCGCCGCCAGCGCCAGCTGCGTCAGCACCAGCCAGCCGCGGCGGCGGCCCAGCCAGGGCAGCTCGAAGCGGTCCATCAGCGGCGCCCACAGGAACTTGAAGGTGTAGGGCAGGCCCACCAGGCTGAGGAAGCCGATGGTGGCGACGTCCAGGCCTTCCAGGCTGAGCCACGCCTGCATGGCCTGGCCGGTGAGCGCCAGCGGCAGGCCGGAGGCGAAGCCCAGCACCATCACCGCCAGCAGGCGGTGCCACGCGGCCAGCCGCTGGGCGGCCGTGCGCGGAACGGAGCGGGGCGCACGGGCGGCAGGGGCGTGATCGGGCATGCGGGGGATTCTAGGCAGCGGCCCCGCCAGGCCCGGGCGGCTCAGCGCGACGGGCTGCCGGCTGGCGGTGCGGCGCCTGTGGCCGGCTGCTGGCGGTAGATCGCCTCGGCCAGGGCCAGCAGGCGTTCCCGCGGCAGGCTGCCGGCCAAAGCGTAGCCGGCGCCCCCTTCCACCCAGTAGAACAGGCCCAGCTCACCCTGCTGCTCATAGCGGAAGGCGGCGGGTGTGTCCGCATCGGGCTTGCGCAGGTACACGGTGACGCGCTCGCCGCCCGCGTCCTGGTACATCAGCTGCGCGCTGGGGCCGGCGCTGTCGGGCAGCAGGCGGCCACCCACCAGTTCGAAGCCCTGCTCGCGCAGGTCGAACAGCTTGACCGGCAGGCTGGTGCGGCGGGTCAGCCAGCGGGCCAGGTGTTCTTCCTGCGCACGCACCTCCACCGGATGGCGCTTCTCGGGCACGTAGACGCTGTGGGCCAGCGCGGCGCGCTGCACCCAGGCCGGGTCCGGCCCCGGTTGGCTGGCCAGCTGCGCGCCCCCGGGCTGTGCTGCGCCCACCACACCGCGCCGCCGCCGGCCAGCGCGCCGGTGGCCAGCAGGCCGGCCACCATCGCGGCCCGGGCCCACGCCGGCCAGGCGCCGCCGCGCCAGAGGCTGCGCTGCAGTGCGGGCGGCACCGGTTCGTCCGCCACCGGGCCGAACAGCCGCTGCAGCGCGTCGCGGTCGGCTGCCCAGCCCTGCACCCGCTGGGCGTCGGCCGGATGGGCTTCCAGCCAGGCGCTGACCTGCTGGTGCTCCGCCGGCGGCAGTTCACCGTCCAGCCAGGCGCCGAGCGTGGTGTCGTCAGGGGGCAGCAAGGGGGTGTTCATCGCAGGGTTCAGCTCACGCGGCGCAGGGCGGGCGCCGTGCCCGGCAGCGGCTGGCTGCCGCCGTCCAGCGCGGCGCGCAAGGCCACCCGGGCCCGCGACAGGCGCGACATCACGGTGCCGACGGGAATGCTCAGCAGCGCCGCCGCCTCGGCATAGCTCAGCTGCTCCACGCCCACCAGCAGCAGGATCTCGCGGTGGTCGGGCGGCAGCCGGCGCAGGGCGGCCTGCAGGTCGATGCGCAGGCCGGGGTCGTGCGGGCCGGGGTGGGCCAGGCTTTGCGCATCCATCTCGGCGGCCAGGTCGGCGGGATCCATGGCGGTGGTGCGGGCGTCGCGGCGGCGGTGGTCCAGGTGGGCGTTGTGCAGGATGCCGAGTGCCCACAGCGACAGGTCGCGCCGCTGGTCGAACTGGTGCCAGTGGGCCAGCGCACGTTCCAGCGCCGTCTGCACCAGGTCATCGGCCAGGTGCACCTCGAACACCAGCGAGCGGGCATACCGCCGCAGGCGCGGAATGGCGCCCAGCAATTGCTGGCGGAAGGCGGCGGGGGCGTGCACTTCGGGTCTACGGCTGGCGGGCCGGGTTTATTCCGGCGGCGCGGCGGGCTTCGGCATCCAGGTCGACCCGGTGCCACCAGTCGCTCCAGAACAGCGGGCGGCGGTAACCGATCACCCAGGGGTGCAGCAGGTCGACGCTGATGCGGTGCACCGAGGCCTTGTAGGGCATGTAGGCCACCGAGAGCGCCTGCGCCTGGCGGAACAGCGCCTCGCGCTCCGGCCCGTCGGGCAGGGCCGAGAGCCGGTCGTACAGCGCATCGAAGGCCGGCAGGCTGAAGCGCGCCAGGTTCTGGCCGCCGGCCTGCGGGCCGTTCAGGCGCTGCAGCACGTCCTGCCCGTCGGGCGTGCTGGCGGTATTGCCCAGCATCCACAGCATCAGCTTGCCGGCGCGGGCCAGCTTGAGCTGCTCCGGCCACTGGCCGGTGACGAAGCGCACCCGCAGGCCCACGGCGTTCAGGTCGCGCTGGAACTGTTCGTCGAACTGGCGGTAGATCTGGTCGGGCTGGGTGGCCATCTCCAGCAGCAGCGGGCTGCCATCGGGCTGCTCGCGGATGCCGTCGCCATCCCGGTCGCGGTAGCCGAAGACCTCCAGCAGCGCACGGGCGCGCGCCGGATCGTGGTCGCCGTTCTCGCTCTTGAACGTGGGGCTGTAGCCGGTGGTGTGCGGCAGCAGCACCGATTGCGCCGGCACCGCCAGCCCGCGGCGGATCAGGCGCGCCTCGCGACCGGTGTCCATCGCCAGGCCGATGGCGCGGCGCAGCGCCACCTGCGGCGGGGCATTGCCGCCGACCAGCGGATGGGCCATGTTGAACATGGTGAGGATCACGTCGGGGTTGAGCTGCCGGTGAGCGCGGATGCCGCGCTGCGCCAGGTTCGGCGCCAGCGTGCCGTTGGGCATGGCGGTGGGTGCGAAGCTGCCGGGCAACGAGCCGTAGACCCCGGCCAGCGCATCCAGCTGGCCGTTGAGGAAGCTCAGCCAGCGCGGCTGCTCCTCGTCGATCATGCTGACCTGCACCTCGTCGACCATCGGCAGCGGCCGGCCCTTGAGCCGCGCCAGCACGGCCTGGCCTTCGGCATCTTCGGGCGCGGGCTGGGCGTCATAGGTCACCGTGCGAAAGCCGGGGTTGCGCGCCAGCACCACCAGCGAGCTGCGCCGCCACTGCTTCAGCAGGAAGGGCCCGGTGCCCACGGGATGCTCCATCACCGCGCCGCCGTGGTGCTCCACCACCTCGCGTGCCACCGCGCCGAAGAGGTCGCTGCCCGCCAGCACGTAGTCGAAGCGCGGGCGCGGCTCGCGCAGGCGGAACTGCAGGGTGTAGCGGTCCAGCGCGCGAAGGCCGTCGATCTCGCGGTCGTAGTCGAAGGGCTGGCGGCGCGCTGTGGCCTGCTCGCGCAGCTCGGCCAGGCCCAGCAGGCCATAGGACTCCAGGTACGACCAGATCGGGCTGGCATTGGCCGGATCGGCGAATCGCTTGAAGCTGTAGACGTAGTCCTGCGCCACCAGCTCGCGCGGCCGGCCGCCGAAGGCCGGGTGGTCGGCGAAGCGGATGCCCCGTTGCAGCTTCACCGTCCAGGTGCGGTAGTCGGCGCTGTGCTCGGGCATCGCGGCGGCGGTGCGCGGGCGCAGGCGGGCGGGACGCGCCAGCGGGTCGTACTCCAGCGGCGCTTCGAAGATGTGCGCGGTGAGCGTGCGCGAGTAGGTGTCGCTGATCTTGGCAGGATCGAACCCCGTCTCGGCCGAGTTGAAGGCCACGCGCAGCACCTTGGGCGCCGGGGACTGGGCCTGCGCCTGCACGCCCGGTGCGATCAGCAGTGCCGCGCCGCACAGCGCCGCCAGCCAGCGCTTCAAGGCTGCGCCCGCTGGCGTTGCACTTCGGTGTCGATGTCCAGGTACTGCCAGAAGTCCTGCCAGAACAGCGGTCGGCGGTAGCCGATCAGCCAGGGCTGCGCCATGTCGGTGACGATGCGGTGGCTGTGCGACTTGTAGGGCATGTAGGCCACCGCCAGCTTGCGCGCCTGCACGAAGAGCGCGTCGCGCTCCGGGCCGTCGGGCATCACGTCGAGCTGCTCGTAGATCGCGTCCAGCGCCGGCAGCTTGAAGCGCGACATGTTCTGCCCGCCGATCTGCGCGCCGTGGTAGCGCTGGAAGGTGCCCAGGCTGTCGGGCCCGGCGGCCATGCTGCCCACGCCCCACATCATCAGCTTGCCGGCGCGGCTGGCCTTCAGGTTTTCCGGCCACTTGGCGGGCTGGAACTCGATGCGCAGGCCGACGGCCGTCATGTTGCGCTTCCACAGGTCGTCCTGCTGGCGGCTGCGCTGGTCGGGCTGGGTGGCCTTGCGCAGCAGCAGCGGGCTGCCATCGGGCATGTCGCGCCAGCCGTCGCCATCGCGGTCGACGTAGCCGTAGAGGTCGAGCAGGGCCTTGGCCCGCGCCGGATCGTGGTCGCTGTTCTCGCTCTTGAAGGCCGGGTCGTAGGCCAGCGTGTTGGGCATCACCGGGCTTTGCGCGGGCACGCCCTGGCCGCCCAGCACCAGGCGGATCTCGGCATCGACGTCCACCGCCAGCGAGATGGCGCGGCGCAGCGCCACCTTGTCGGGCGTGTAGCCGCCGACGATGGGGTCTTCCATGTTGAACATGGTCAGGCTGATGTCGGAGCGCCGGCTGCGGAAGGCCTGCAGCCCCTGCTCGGCCAGGTAGGGCGCCAGCTTGCCGCCCGGCATCGCCTGGTTGACGAACTCGGCCGGCAGCAGCTCGATCAGGTCGGCGCGCTGCTGCAGGAAGCTCAGCCAGCGCGGCTGGTTCTCCTCGACGATGGACACCTCCACCCGGTCCAGCATCGGCAGCTTGCGGCCCTTCAGCCGCGCCAGCAGCGCCTGGCCAGCGGCATCGTCAGCGGCGGGCTCGGCGTCGTAGCGCACGTCGCGGTACTGCGGGTTGCGCTCCAGCACGATGAGCGAGCTGCGCCGCCATTGCCTCAGCACGAAGGGGCCGGTGCCCACCGGGTGGGCGTTGATGTCGGCGCCGTACTTCTCCACCACCTCGCGGGCCACCGCGCCCACCAGGTCGCTGAGTGTGAGCGCGCTGGTGACGAAGCGCGGCGATGGCTTCTCCAGCCTGAACTGCACCGTGTAGCGGTCCAGCGCCTTCAGGCCCTCGATGGGCCGGTCGTAGTCAAAGGGCTGCTTGCCTTTGAGCGCGGCCTCGCGCAGGCCGTCCAGCCCGACGAAGCCGAACTGCGCCATCCAGCTCCAGGCGGGGCTTTTCACCGCGGGGTCGGCAAAGCGCTTGAAGCTGTAGACATAGTCGGCCGCCACCAGCTCGCGCGGCTTGCCGCCGAAGGCCGGATCGTCCGAGAAGTAGATGCCGGGCTTCAGCTTCACCGTCCACGTGCGGTAGTCGGCGCTGTGCTCGGGCATGCCGGCGGCGGTGAGCGGCCGGGCCTTGGCGGGGCGGGCCAGCGGGTCGTACTGGTACAGGCCTTCGAAGATGTGGGGCGTGATGCTGCGCGAGTAGATGTCGCTGATCTGCGCCGGGTCGAAGCCGGTTTCCGCCACCGGAAAGGCATAGCGCAGGACCTTGGGCGCGGCAGGGGCTGCAGGCTGCGCCTGCACGGCAGTGGCGGTGGCCACCACCAGCGCCAGCGCGGCCGTCAGCCCGGCGCGCAGCCCGCGCATCAGCGCATGGCCTCGGCCTGCAGCGCAGGATCGATGTCCACGTACTGCCAGAACTCGCGCACGAAGATGTTGCGGTGGTAGCCGATCAGCCATGGTTGTGCCAGGTCGGTGAAGATGCGGTGGAGGTGGATCTTGTACGGCATGTAGGCCACCATCAGGTCACGGGCCCGGCCCATGGCCGCGGCGCGCTCGGGGCCATCGGGCAGCGTGCGCTGGTGCTCGTACAGCAGGTTGAAGGCCGGCAGGTCGAAGCGGGCCAGGTTGGCCGAGCCCTTGTTGCCCGCGTAGCCCAGTGCCAGGAAGGTGTCGGCGTCGGGGCGGGTGGCGCTCCAGCCCACGCCCCACATCATCAGCTGGCCCGCGCGGGCAGCCTTCAGGTTCTCGGGCCACTTGGCGGTGCGGAAGTTCATGCGGATGCCGATGGCACGCATGTTCTTCTCCCACAGCTCGATGAGCTTGCGGCTCTGCTGGTCGGGCTGGGTGGCGTAGTCGATCACCATGGGCTGGCCGTCGGGCAGCTCGCGCCAGCCGTCGCCATCCACGTCGCGGTAGCCGAACACGTCCAGCAGCGCCTTGGCGCGTGCGGTGTCGTGGTCACCCATCTCGCTCTTGTACGCCGGGTCGTAGCCCCAGGTCAGCGGCGCGATGGCCGACTGCGCCGGCACCGCCTGGCCGCCGCGCACGCTGCGGATCTCGTTGGGCACGTCCACCGCCAGCGCGATGGCGCGGCGCAGCGCCACTTGTCTAGGCAGGTAACCGCCCACCACCGGATGCTCCATGTTGAAGTACGACAGCGAGGCGTCGGCCCGCGGGTAGCGCACCATCGTCACGCCGCGCTCGGCCAGGTAGGGCGCCAGCAGGTTGTTGGGCATGGCCAGCGGCGCGAATTCAGGCGGCAGCTCTTCCAGCAGGTCGAGGCTGCCGTTGAGAAAGCTCAGCCAGCGCGGCTGGTTCTCCTCCACCACCGAGATTTCCACGCGGTCGATCATCGGCAGCCGGCGGCCCTTGAACTGGCGCGCGATGGCCACCAGGCGTTCATCGCCGGGCGGCGGGTGCTCGTCGTAAAACCGCTCGCGGTAGCCGGTGTTGCGCTCCAGCACCATGCGGGCACTGCGCTGCCAACGGGTCAGGCGGTAGGGCCCGGTGCCCACCGGGTGCGCCATGATCTGGTCGCCGTAGGCCTCCACCACCTCGCGCGCCACCGCGCCGCTGAGCGATGCGTCGGCCAGCTCGTACAGGAAGCGCGGCGACGGCGTGGCCAGCTTCACCTGGAAGGTGTAGCGGTCCAGCGCGCGCAGGCCGGGCACCTCGCGGTCGTAGTCGAAGGGTTGCTTGCGGTCGATGGCCTGCTTGCGCAGCTCCGACAGGCCGAGGATCTTCGCGTTTTCCAGCAGGTAGAGCTGCGGGCTTTTCCAGCGCGGGTCGTAGTGGCGCTTCAGCGCATACACATAGTCCTGCGCCACCAGCTCGCGGCGCACGCCCTTGAAGGCCGGGTCGTCCGCAAAGTGAATGCCAGGCTTCAGCCGGATGGTGAATGTGGTGTGGTCCGCGCTCACCTCGGGCATGGCGGCGGCGGTGTTGGGCCGCATGCGCGCCGGCTGGGCCAGGAATTCGAACTCCAGCGGCGCGTCGAAGATGGACGCGATGACGATGCGCGAGTACAGGTCGATCACCTGCGCCGGATCGAAACCCGTCTCGGCGATGCGGAAGGCATAGCGCAGCACCTTGGCCGGCGGCTGGCCTTCGGCGGGCGCAGGCTGCGCCCGCACGGCCGCGGCCAGCACGGCGGCGTGCAACAGGACGACGAAGGTGCGGCGGAGGAACTTCACGGCGCCCAAGTCTAGCGAGCGGCGTGCCGTCCACACCCGCATGTCGGCACGATGACATCCGGATGACGGTTTCGTCATATGGTTGATGCCATCAACCGTTCCTAGCATGCGGATTGTTGCGATGCGGCAAATGGTCTGTTGAGTGCACACCGGGTCGTTCGCCGGGGCCATCCTGCCTATCGTTGCGTCCTGAGGTTTCCACCCTGGAACATCAAGAAGGAATCGCAATGAAGAAGACCCTGTTCGCTCTGGCCGCACTCGGCGCTTTCGCCGGCGCTGCTTCCGCCCAATCGTCCGTCCAGCTGTTCGGCGTGGTCGACCTGGCCGTCCGCCACATCAAGAACGGCGACATCGACCGCACCGACCTGGCCAGCAACGGCAATGCCACCAGCCGCCTGGGCGTGCGTGGCGTGGAAGACCTGGGCGGTGGCCTGAAGGCCGGCTTTTGGCTGGAAGCCGCCGTCAACCCCGACTCGGGCACGGCCGACAGCACCCGCTTCTGGGGCCGCCGCTCCACCGTCAGCCTGATCGGCAACTTCGGTGAAGTGCGCTTGGGCCGCGACAAGCTGCCGACGCAGCTGGCGTTCGAGGAATACGACGTCTTCGGTGCCACCGGCATCGGCGACATCAACACGACCTATGCGCTGCCCAACAGCGCCACCGTGGCGGCCAACAGCCGTGCGGACAACGCGGTGCAGTACTTCCTGCCGGGCAACCTGAACGGCGTGTATGGCTCGCTGGCCGTGGCGGCCGGTGAAGGCGTGGCCGGCGGCAAGTACGTCGGCGGCCGCCTGGGCTGGCGCTCGGGTGCCATCGACATCAGCGGCGCCTACGGCCAGGCCGAGGTGACCGACGACGAGGACTACAAGCGCTACGTCATCGGCGGCTCGTACGACTTCAACGTGGTGAAGGTTTCCGCCAACTTCCAGGAAACCAAGTTCACCAACCAGAAGGACCGCCACCTGACGGTGGGCGCCGCCGTGCCGGTGGGCGCGGGCTCGTTCAAGGCTTCGTACTCGAAGATCGACGGCCGCGGCGGCGCCATCGACGACCGCGATGCCGACCAGTTCGCCATCGGCTACGTGCACAACCTGTCCAAGCGCACCGCGGTGTACGGCACCTACGCGTACATCAAGAACGACGGCACCGCCAGCTACGTGGTGGCTGCCAACGGTGCCACCGCCGCCAGCATGCGCGGCGAGAAGTCGCAAGGCTTCGACATCGGCGTGCGCCACTCGTTCTAAGCCTGCCGCGGCGCGCCGGGGCCTGCCCTGGCGCGCCGCTTGCATTCCCTCTCCCCGGTTGAACAAGAGGTTTTCCGACCTCCTTCGGGCCCTGGCGATCGCATCGCCCGGGCCCATTTTTCGTGGCCCTACACTGCCGGCGTCCGACGTGCATGGAGTTGTGATCGATGACGGCCTACCTCGTTCGCCGCCTGTGGCAGATGGTCCCCACCCTGGCGGGCGTCGTGTTGCTGGTGTTCCTGCTCTTCAAGTTCTTCGGGGGTGATCCGGCGGAGATTCTCGGCGGGCTGAATGCAACGCCCGAGCAGGTGCAGGCCATCCGCGACCAGCTCGGCCTGAACGAGCCGTGGTGGGTGCAGCTGGGCATCTTCCTCAAGAGCATCGCCACCTTCGACTGGGGCAAGAGCTGGGCGACGAATGAATCCGTGGCCAATCTGTTCGCCACCCGGCTGCCCGCCACGCTCACGGTGATGGTGCCCATCCTGGTGCTGGACGTGCTGCTGGCGCTGCCCATCGCGATGTGGGTGGCCTACCGCCGCGGCTCGCTGACCGACCGCGTGATCATGGTGGCCACCACGGTGGCGCTGTCCATCTCGTTCCTGGTCTACATCATCGTCGGCCAGTACGTGTTCGGCTTCCAGCTGGGCTGGTTCCCGGTGCAGGGCTGGAGCGACAGCACGCTGACCAACCTGCTCACCTACGCGCCGCTGCCGGTGCTGCTGGCGGTGGCGGTGGGCCTGTCGCCGCAGACGCGGCTGTACCGCAGCTTCTTCCTCGACGAGCTGGGCCACGACTACGTGCGCACCGCGCGCGCCAAGGGCCTGCCCGAGCGCACGGTGCTGTTCAAGCATGTGCTGCGCAACGCGATGATTCCCATCCTCACCAACATCGGGCTGCAGCTGCCGGGCATCTTCGTCGGCTCCTTCCTGATCGAGGTGTTCTTCTCCATCCCCGGCCTGGGCCGCGAGGTGCTGCTGGCGGTCAACCGCAGCGACTACCCGGTGATCCAGGCGGTGACGGTGTACCTGGCCGCACTCACCATGGTCATCAACCTGGTGGTGGACCTGCTGTACAAGCTGGTCGATCCGCGGGTGGTGCTCAAGTGAGCGCGGTGCTGCACACCAGCGCCGCAGCCGTGGCGCCCGAGCGCTCCGAAGGCGTATGGCATGCCGCCTGGCGGCGCTTCAGGCGCGACCGCATCGGCATGGCCTCGGCCGTGGTGGTGATCGCCTTCCTGCTCGTCATCGCGCTGGCGGCGCTGGGCCTGGTGGCCGCCGACTGGCAGCGCGAGGTGGGCGTGCCCAATGCGCCACCCACGCTGCTGGGCCCGGCACCGGCCGAGCAGCAGGCCGCGCTGGAAGTGCCCAAGGGCCCCAACGTCGACCTCTCGGCCATCGACCCGCTGGCGCCCCGCTACCAGGAGTGGGAAGAGCGCGCCCGCCAGTTCAAGACGGAGGAGACGCCCAAGGCCGAGACGCTGCCGTTGGGCGGCGACCGGCTGGGCCGCGACGTGCTGGCCAAGGTGGTCAAGGGCACGGAGATCTCGGTGTTCGTCGGCGTGCTGGCGGCGGTGGTGGCGGCCCTGGTGGGCACGCTGCTGGGCGCGCTGGCCGGCTTCTTCGGCCGCAAGTTGGGCGACTTCATCGAGTGGGTCTACAACGTCTTCACGTCCATCCCCGACATCCTGCTGATCTTCGCGTTCGCGGCGGTGTTCGGCCGCGGCATCGGCACCGTGGTGCTGATCCTGGGGCTGACCGGCTGGACGGGCATCTACCGCCAGGTGCGGGCCGAGTTCATCAAGCACGGCAGCCGCGAATACGTGCGTGCGGCCGAGGCCATCGGCGCCTCCACCACTTCGCGCATGTTCCGCCACATCCTGCCCAACGTGAGCCACGTCATCCTGGTGCGCATGTCGCTGCTGGTGGTGGGTTTCATCAAGGCCGAGGTGATCCTCAGCTACCTGGGCCTGGGCGTGCCGGTGGACCAGGTGAGCTGGGGCACCATGCTGGCCGAGGCGCAGAGCGAGCTCATCCTCGGCCACTGGTGGCAGCTGGCCGCGGCCACGGTGTTCATGGCGGTGTTCGTCACCGCGTTCTCGTTGATGGCCGATGCGCTGCGCGATGCGCTCGACCCCAAGCTGCGCGGGCTGGAGTAAGCGATGACCCTGCTGAGCATCCAGGACCTGAAGGTGGCCTTCCGCATGGGCAAGGCCGGCGGCGTGCAGCAGCATGCGCAGGCGGTGGGCCGCGAAGGCGCCGGCATCAGCTTCGACGTGCCCGAGAACACCACCGTGGCGCTGGTGGGCGAATCGGGCTCGGGCAAGAGCGTGACGGCCATGTCCATCCTCAACCTGCTGCCCGACAACGCCGAGCGCCAGGGCCGCATCCTGTTCGATGGGCGCGACCTGCTGCAGGCCACGCGGGCCGAGCTGCTGGCGCTGCGCGGGCGCGAGATCGCCTGCGTGTTCCAGGACCCGATGAGCTCGCTGAACCCGGTGTTTACCGTCGGCGACCAGCTCTGCGAGCCGCTGCAGCAGCACCTGAAGCTGGGCCGCCGTGCCGCGACGGCGCGGGCCGAGGCCTTGCTGGCCGAGGTGGGCATGCCCGAGCCGAAGCGCCGGCTGGGCGCCTATCCACACGAGCTGTCGGGCGGCCAGCAGCAGCGGGTGATGATCGCGATGGCCCTGGCCTGCGAGCCGCGGCTGCTCATCGCCGACGAGCCCACCACTGCGCTCGACGTCACCATCCAGCGGCAGATCCTGGAGCTGCTGGCCCGGCTGAAGGACAAGCACCGCATGAGCCTGCTGTTCATCAGCCACGACCTGGGCGTGGTGGGCGAGATCGCCGACCAGGTGGTGGTGATGCGCCATGGCACGGTGCGCGAGCAGGGCCCGGTGGCCCGCATCTTCAGCGCCCCGCAGGACGCCTACACGCAAGCCCTGCTGGCCTGCCGCCCCAGCCTGACCGGCAATCCCGCGCGGTTGACGGTGATCGACGACCACATCGCCGGCCAGGCCACGCAGGCCCGGGCCCCCGCACGGCCCAAGGACGCCGCCGCGCCGGTGGTGCTGGAAGTGCGCTCGCTGGCCAAGAGCTTCTTCCTGCCGCAGGGCCTGTTCCGCAAGCGCGAGTTCAAGGCGGTGCAGGGCGTGAACTTCCAGCTGCGCCGCGGCCACACGCTGGGCGTGGTGGGCGAGTCCGGCTCCGGCAAGACGACGATGGGCCTGACGCTGCTGCGGCTGCACGAGCCCACCGCCGGCGAGGTGATCTTCGACGGCAGGAACCTGCTCACGCTGACCGACCGCGAGCGCCAGGCCATGCGCCGGCGCATCCAGATCGTGTTCCAGAACCCGTATGCCTCGCTGAACCCGCGCTTCACCATCGGCCAGACGCTGGTGGAGCCCATGACCATCCACGGCATCGGCGCCGACCTGGCCGAGCGCGAGCAGCGCGCCCGCGCCCTGCTGGGCAAGGTGGGCCTGGACGGCAGCGCCTTCGGCAAGTACCCGCACGAATTCAGCGGCGGCCAGCGCCAGCGCATCGCCATCGCGCGCTGCCTGACGCTGCAGCCCGAGGTGCTGGTGCTGGACGAGGCGGTGAGCGCGCTGGACGTCAGCGTGCAGGCCCAGGTGCTCAACCTGCTGAAGGACCTGCAGGACGAATTCGGCCTGGCCTATGTGTTCATCAGCCACGACCTGGCGGTGGTGCGCTTCATCAGCGACGAGGTGCTGGTGATGAAGGACGGCCTGGTGGTGGAGCAGGCCAGCGCCGCGCAGATCCTGGCCGCACCGCAGCAGGCCTACACCCAGCGCCTGCTGGCGGCGGTGCCGCGCGGCTGGCAGCCGGCCTGACACTTCGTGGCCCGCCGGGCCGCGGCTGACAGGAAACGTCGCAGGGCGGCAGGCACTGATGACACATTCCGTCACCTGCGGCGGCGTTCCGTGATGCTTTGCACGCCCGTGCGGCATGGCACGGATGCTGCCCTGGCTGGGGCACAGGAGTCCATCGCCATGTCCGTGCCGTCGTCCTTCCGCCCCACCTCTTCCGGCGTGCCCGTGGTGCCCAGCGGCGCCCCGGCGGCCGCGGCGCGCGGACCGGTGCAGCCCATGCAGCCGCGCGTGCTGCAGTCGGCGCGGGCACCGGGGCAGCTGTCCTTCGTGTTCCGGCGCTGAGTCGCGCGGCCGGCCTGTGCCCGGCCCACCGTGATATCCCCGGCAGGCGCGCCATGGCGCTGCTGCACACTCAGGTCCTTCTCGCAGTACCTGAGGTAGACAAGGGATCATGAGCATCACCCGCCGCACCTGGCTGGCCGCATGGGCCGCCGCACCGCTGGCCGCCGCGCCATTCGCCTCGCTGGCCCAGGCCGCCTGGCCGAGCAAGCCCGTCCGCATCGTCGTGCCGTTCGCGGCCGGCGGCACCACCGACATCCTCGCCCGCGCGCTGGCGCCCGAACTGCAGAAGGTCTTCGGCCAGCCCTTCGTGGTCGACAACAAGCCCGGCGCCGGCGGCAACATCGGCGCGGCCGAGGTGGCCAAGTCCGCGCCCGACGGCCACACGCTGCTGATGGGCACCGTGGGCACCCACGGCATCAACCAGTCGCTGTACCCCAAGCTGCCGTACGACCCGATCAAGGACTTCGCGCCGGTGACGCTGGTGGCCGCGGTGCCCAACGTGCTGGTGATCAACCCGGCCAAGGCCGAGCAGTACGGCATCCGCAACGTGGCGGACCTGATCAAGTACGCCAAGGCCAACCCGGGCAAGCTGAACATGGCCAGTTCGGGCAACGGCACCTCCATCCACCTGGCGGGCGAGCTGTTCAAGGCCAACACCGGCAGCTACATGGTGCACTTCCCGTACCGCGGCTCCGGCCCGGCGCTGATCGACCTGATCGGCGGCAACATGGATCTGATGTTCGACAACCTGCCGTCGTCGATGCAGCAGATCAAGGCCGGCAAGCTGAAGGCGCTGGCGGTGACCAGCGCGGTGCGCTCGCAGGCGCTGCCCGAGGTGCCCACCATCGCCGAGGCGGGCCCGGTCAAGGGCTACGAGGCCAGCAGCTGGTTCGGCCTGCTCGCGCCGGCCGGCACGCCGGCCGACGTGGTCAACCGCATCCAGCAGGAAACCGCCAAGGCCATGGCCGGCGCGGCGCTGAAGGAGCGGCTGCTGTCGCAGGGCGCGATTCCCAGCGGCAACACGCCGGCCGAGTTCGCCAAGCTCATCGAGGCCGAGACGGCCAAGTGGGCGCAGGTGGTGAAGGTGTCCGGCGCCAAGGTGGACTGAGGCGGAGGCCGGACCCGGCTGCGGGGAGGAACCGCAGCCGGGAGGCCGACGGACCGATCGCCGTCAGAACTTGTGGCGCAGGCCCACCGTGTAGGTGTGGCCGGTGTCGAAGCCGGTGAGCTTGTCCGTCATCACCAGCAGGTAGGCATCGGTGCGCTTGGAGAAGCTGTGGTCGTAGGCCACGGTGAGCGTCTTGCTCGTGTAGTCGGCCAGGCCGGCTTCGCGCTTCGATTCACCGTAGGACGCCAGCACCGCACCCACCGCGCCCACCGGCACCGAGGCACCCACCTGCGCATTGCGGGTCTTCACCTCGGTGGTGGCGTCGGTGGTGATCTCGCCATACTGCAGGAACAGCTTGGCCATCGCCAGGCTGTAGGAAGCGCCCAGCTGCCAGGCGGTCTGCTTGTCGAAGCCGGGGAAGTTGAGCAGGCTGTTGCCGCCCGGGCCGTTGGCCTCCACATGCTGGTAGGCCACGGTGGCCGCGAGGGGCCCGCCGGTATAGAGCAGGTTGCCGCCGTAGTTCGGGCCGCGGTTGACACCGCCTTCGCCGGCCGACACGGCCACGTTGGCGCTGAAGCCGCCGAACTTCGGCGTGCCGTAGAACACCGCATTGCTCCAGCCGGAATCGCCGATCAGCGGCGTCTGGAAGATGCGGTTGCCCGCGCCCTTGTTATTGCTGTACCACTGGCGGATGGCCGGCGAATAGCCGAAGGAATCGCCGAACGGATTGAACAGCAGCGTGGACACGAACAGCGGCGTGCCGGCACGGCCCGCACGCAGGGAGCCGAAGGCACCGGCCACGCCCACGTTGGCGGCGCGAGCCCAGAACACGTCGGGGCCGAAGCGGCCCGACGTGCCGCTGTCGGCAAGGAAGAAGCTCTCCAGCGCGAAGGTGGCCTTGAGGCCGCCGCCCAGGTCCTCGGTGCCGGCGAAGCCGATGTAGCTGGTGGCCATGCGGCCGCTTTCCACGCGCTTGAGCTTGGCTTCACCGGCGTTCTGGAACTGGCCTGCTGACATGTCCACCAGGCCATAGATGGACACCGAGGACTGTGCATGGACGGCACTGCCGGCCAGGCCCGCGAACAAGGCGCACAGCAGCGCGTGGGGCAAGCGGGCGTGAGGGAACAACTGCATGATCGAACCGACTCCAGGCGGCAAAGGGGGGTGATCGAGACCGCGGGTCATGCGCAATTCGCATGCCCGGCGGGCTGCACCACTTTGGGCGCCGGATGCACCGGCCCTACAGGCCGCCCAGGTTCATCACCTCGGCCAGCGCCGCATGCAGCCGCGCGGGATCGATGGGCTTGGTGAGGAAGTCGTTCATGCCGGCGGCCAGCGCCTGTTCGCGCTCGGACACCAGGGCCGCCGCGGTCAGCGCCAGGATGGGCAGCGCCCGTGCGTCGAACTGCTGGCGCAGCAGCCGCGTGGCCTCATGGCCGCTCATCACCGGCATCTGCACATCCATCAGCACCGCGTCGAACAGGCGGCCCGAGGCGGCCGCGCGGCGCACGGCTTCCACCGCCGCACGACCGTCCACGGCCTGCTCCACCTCCACGCCCCAGCGCTCCAGCAGCGCCACGCCGATCATCATGTTGACCGGGTTGTCCTCCACCATCAGCACGCGGCGGCCGGCCAGCGGGCTGCTGGCATCCAGCGGTCCGAAGGCCGAGGGCGTGCCGTCGTCCTCGCTGGAAGGCAGCGGCAACTCCACCCAGAAGCAGCTGCCGCGGCCCGGCCCGCTGTTGACGCCCACCTCGCCGTCCATCAGCGAGGCCAGCTGCCGGCAGATGGACAGGCCCAGCCCGGTGCCGCCATAGCGCCGGGTGGTGGATTCGTCGCCCTGGGTGAAGGGCTGGAACAGCCGGGCCTGCGTGGCGGCGTCGATGCCGGGGCCGGTGTCGATGACCTCGATGCGCAGCCGGGTCTCGCTGCCCAGCGGATCGGGCGAGCCGCTGCGCGGCCGGCGCGCCGGCCGCGCGCGCAGGGTCACGCCGCCGCTGGCGGTGAACTTCAGCGCATTGCTCATGAAGTTGCCGACGATCTGCCGCACCCGCACCGGGTCGCCCAGCACGCGGCGCGGCAGTTGCTCGTCCACCTGCATCTGCAGGTGCAGGCCGCGCGCCTCGGCCGGGCCGATGCTGCCGCGGTGCAGGTTGGCCAGCAGCGCATGCAGGTCGAAGGGCACCGTCTCCAGCCGCAGCTTGCCGGCCTCCACCTTCGACAGGTCGAGGATGTCGGAGATGATGGCCGACAGCTGCTTGGCGCTGTCGACGATCTGCTCCAGGTACTGGCCGCGGCGGCCTTCGTCCAGGTCGGGCTGGCGCGCCAGCCGGGCCAGGCCCACCAGCGCATTGAGCGGCGTGCGGATCTCGTGGCTGGTGTTGGCCAGGAAGGCGCTCTTGGCCTGGCTGGCGGCCTCCGCCTCGTCGCGGGCCTTGGCCAGCGCCTGTTCCACGCCGCGGCGCTCGGTCACGTCGTCGGCGATCCAGATGGTGCTGCCGCCGCTGGGATGGTCGGGGTCCACCGCGCGGGCCAGCAGGCGGCACAGGAAGGTGCTGCCGTCGTAGCGGCGCATCGGCGCCTCGTACTCCACCTGCTCGCCGCGCGCCAGCCGGGGGCCGATGGCGCGGCTCATCGTGGCATAGGCCTCGTCGTCGGGCCACACCGCGCGGCCGGCATGGCCGGGCAGGGTGCCGCGCGGCCAGCCGAACATCTGCTCGAAGCGCGGGTTGGCCAACTGGAAGATGCGGGCGCGGGTGAGCGCGATGCCGATGGAGGCGTTCTCCAGGATGGCCTCGCGCTCCAGCCGCGAGCGCTCGGCCACCGTCACGTCGCGCGCATTCAGCACCAGGTACTGGCGGCCGTCCATCTCGAAGCGGGCGGCCGACACCACCATGTCCAGCCGCTGGCCGTCCTTGGTGCGGAAGTGCGTGGCCAGGTCGCGCACCACCGGCGCATGCTCCAGCGCCTGCACGATGTGGGCGCGGTCCTGGGGCGAGGCCCAGATGCCCAGCTCCGCCGCGCTGCGGCCGATGACCTCGTCCATCGCATAGCCGCTCAGCCGCACGAAGGTGTCGTTCACCATCACATAGCGCTGGCTGGCCATCTCGGTCAGCGTGATGACGTCAGGGCTGGTGGCCACCAGGTGCGACAGCAGCGCCTCGGAGCGGCGCACCGCTTCCTCGGCGCTGCGGCGCTCGGTGTCGTCCATGAAGCTGGTGAGCATGGCCGGCTGGCCATCGGCTTCCACCGCCACGCCGGACACCCTCACCGTGCGCTGGCGGCCGTCCAGCGTGGTGAGGCTGAATTCGGCCGGCACCAGGTCCGGGCTGCCGGCGGCGGCCTGGTCCGAGGCCGGCTTGAGCGCGGCGAACACGTCCTGCCCCAGCATCGAAGCCAGGTCGCGGTAGCCGAACAGCGCGGCCGCCGCGGGGTTGGCGTCGAGCACCCGGCCCTGGCGGTGCAGCAGCAGCGGCGAGGGCAGGCGGCTGAACAGCTCCTGGTAGCGCACCTCGGTGGCCACCAGCGCCGCGCGGGCCCGCATGTCCAGGGTGACGTCGCGCGACACGCCCCAGTAGCCGACAAACACGCCGCGGCGGTCGAAGCGGGGCTCGCCGCTCAGCACCTCATGGCGGATGCTGCCGTCGGGCTGCAGCTCGCGCACATGCACCTCGCGGAACGGGCGCCGCGCCTGCAGGTCGGCGCGCAGCGCGTCCAGCACCTCGTCGTCGAACAGGCGGCCGGGCAGCTCCCAGGGCGCGACCTGCGGCGGCGGCACCTCGGGCTCGAAGCGGTGGTCGCCGGCGCGGATGGACAGGTGCACGATGCGGAAGGCCGTGTCCAGCTCCCAGTAGGCATCGGCGGCGATGCCCAGCAGCCCGACGAAGCGCTGCTCCCGCTCGGCGCTGGCGCCCACGTGGTGGCGCAGCACCCGCGCCAGCAGCGCGCCGCAGGCCAGGCCGGCGGCCAGCAGCAACCACTGGTTGAGCAGCCGGCGCAGCAGCGGGATGTCGGCCACGGCGGTGGCGCCCAGGATCCACTGCCGGTGCTCGGCCAGCGCCAGCACCGCCAGCGACAGCGCGCCTCCGGCGGCCACCAGCGTGCCGCGCCGCACCGTGGAGATGGCGCAGGCGGTGCAGGTGAGCAGGCTGTAGAAGCCGATGGCCGCGCTGTTCAGGCCCCATTCGAAGCTGAGGCTGGTGAGCGTGATGAGCGCGATCGTGCCCAGGGCCACCGGCATCACCGCGAGGTCGATCACCGGGCCGCGATGGCGCTGCAGCAGCGCACCGGCCAGGGCCAGCAGCAGGAAGCCGCCGCCCAGCAGGCCGCGCTGCGTCAGCGGGCCGGGCTGGGCCAGCAGCAGCAGGGCGGCTGCCGCCAGCGATGCCACGCCCACCGTGCCGTAGAAGTAGCGCGCCACGAGCGCGCGCACCGACGGCAGCGGGTCGGCCAGTGGTGACGGTTTCACCGGGCCGCCGCCCGCGTCAGGCCGGCGTGCCAGGCCGTGCCGCGTTCAAGGTGTCCCGCGTGGCCAGCGCCGCGGCGCGCGCGGCGGCCGCGAAGTCGTCGCCGCGGGAGGCATACAGCACGGCGCGGGAGGAGGACACGATGATCGGGCCCTCCGGCCGCCAGCCGGCGCGGACCGTGGCCTCGGCGTCGCCGCCCTGCGCCCCCACGCCGGGGATCAGCAGCGGCAGCGTGGGCGCCAGTTCGCGCACACGGGCCACCTCGGCGGGAAAGGTGGCGCCCACCACGAGGCCGATCTGGCCGTTGGCATTCCAGGGGCCGGCGGCCAGGCGGGCGATGTGCTCGAACAGTGGTTCGCCGCTGGCCAGGCGCTGGGCCTGCAGGTCGCTGCCGCCGGCATTCGAGGTGCGGCACAGCAGGATGGCGCCGCGGCCCTCATGGCGCAGGTAGGGCTCGATGGAATCGAAGCCCATGAACGGCGACAGCGTGACCGCATGCGCCTGGTAGCGCTCGAAGGCCTCGCGCGCGTACTGCTCGGCGGTGGCGCCGATGTCGCCGCGCTTGGCGTCGAGGATCACCGGCACCGCGGGTGCCACGCGGCGGATGTGGGCGATCAGCCGCTCCAGCTGGTCTTCCGCCCGGTGGGCATGGAAGTAGGCGATCTGCGGCTTGAAGGCGCACACGAGGTCGTGGGTGGCATCGACGATGGCGGCGCAGAAATCGAAGATGCGGCCGACGTCACCGGCCCATGCGCCCGGAAACCGCGCCGGATCGGGGTCCAGCCCCACGCAAAGCATCGAATCCTGGGTGCGGGCGGCCTGCCGGAGCGCTGAGACAAAGTTCATGCGGCGATTCTAGGCAGCGGGCGCTTGCCCACCCCCCGCGCGCCGTGGTTCAGATTCGCCGCGCCAGTTCGGCAGCCTTGCCGGTGTAGGCCCCCGGGGTCAGCGCCAGCAGCCGGGCCTTGTCAGCCTCGGGGATTTCCAGCGTGGCGACGAACTGCTGCATCGCCTCGCGGGTGATGCCCTTGCCGCGCGTCAGCTCCTTCAGGCGCTCGTACGGGTTGGGCAGCGCGTAGCGTCGCATCACGGTCTGGATGGGCTCGGCCAGCACTTCCCAGGCGGCGTCCAGGTCGTCGGCCAGGGCGGCTTCGTTCAGCTCCAGCTTGTCCAGGCCGCGCAGCAGGCTGTCGTAGCCCAGCAGCGCATAACCCAGCGCCACGCCCATGTTGCGCAGCACGGTGGAATCGGTGAGGTCGCGCTGCCAGCGGCTGATCGGCAGCTTCTGGCTCAGGTGGGTGAGCAGCGCGCTGGCCAGCCCAAAGTTGCCTTCCGCGTTCTCGAAGTCGATCGGGTTGACCTTGTGCGGCATCGTGGAGCTGCCGATCTCGCCCGCCTTGGTCTTCTGCTTGAAGTAGCCCAGCGAGATGTAGCCCCACACGTCGCGCGACCAGTCCACCAGGATGGTGTTGGCGCGGGTGACGGCATCGAACAGCTCGGCCATCCAGTCGTGCGGCTCGATCTGGATGGTGTACGCGTTGAAGGCCAGGCCGAGCTGCTGCTCCACCACCTGGCGGGCATGCGCTTCCCAGTCGTGCTCGGGCCAGGCCGACAGGTGCGCGTTGTAGTTGCCCACCGCGCCGTTCATCTTGGCCAGCGGATGCACCGCCGCGATGCGGGCGCGCGCGGTGCGCAGCCGCGCCACCACGTTGGCGATCTCCTTGCCCACCGTGGTGGGGCTGGCCGTCTGGCCATGGGTGCGGCTGAGCATCGGCACCTCGGCGAACTGGCGGGCCATGTCGGCCAGCTTGTCGACGATGCGGTCCAGCGCGGGCAGCATCACCTCGTCGCGCGCGGCCTTGAGCATCAGCGCATGGCTGGTGTTGTTGATGTCCTCGCTGGTGCAGGCGAAGTGGATGAACTCGCCCGCCGCCTCCAGCTCGGCCTGGCCCGCGATGCGCGACTTCAGCCAGTACTCCACCGCCTTCACGTCGTGGTTGGTGGTCTTCTCGATGTCCTTGATGGCCTGCGCGTCTTCTTCCGAGAAGCGCACCACCAGCCCGCGCAGCAGCCCACGCGAGGCTTCGGTCAGCGGCTTGAACTCCGCGAAGCCGGCGTCCGACAGCGCGATGAACCACTCCACCTCCACCTGCACGCGGCGGTGCATCAGCCCGAACTCGGACAGCAGCGGGCGCAGCGCGGACACCTTGGCGGCATATCGGCCATCGAGCGGGGACAGGGCGGTGAGGGGGAGGGCGTCATGGTCAACAGCGGGCGTAGGTGAGCCGAAATTGTAGGAGGCGCAAGGAATGGGACTTGCATCCGCCTTCGGACCATACTTGTTCGTTCAATCCCGGAGTCGTGCCCATGCCGTCGAACCGCCGCCATGTCCTTGCTGCCGCCGCAGCCGCCGCCAGCATGCTGCTGGCCACCCCCGCCGCCTTCGCCCAGTCGAAGATGAAGGTCGCCGCCATCTACACCGTGCCGGTGGAGCAGCAGTGGGTCAGCCGCATCGACAAGGCGTTGAAGGCCGCCGCCGGCCGCGGCGAGGTGGAGTACGTGTTCAGCGAGAACGTGGCCAATGCCGACTACGAGCGCGTGATGCGCCAGTACGCCGAGCAGGGCAACGTGCTCATCGTCGGTGAATCCTTCGCGGTGGAGGCCGCGGCCCGCAAGGTGGCCAAGGACTACCCCAAGGTCGCCTTCCTGATGGGCAGCAGCGGCAAGCCGCAGGCGCCGAACTTCTCGGTGTTCGACAACTACATCCAGGAGCCCGCCTACCTCACCGGCATGATCGCCGGCGGCATGAGCAAGAGCGGCAAGATCGGCCTGGTGGGCGGCTACCCCATCCCCGAGGTCAACCGCCTCATGAACGCCTTCATCGAAGGCGCCAAGGAGGTGAACCCCAAGGCCACCTTCACCGTGAGCTTCATCAATAGCTGGTTCGATCCGCCCAAGGCCAAGGAAGCCGCCTTCGCGATGGTGGACAAGGGCGTCGACGTGCTCTATGCCGAGCGCTTCGGCGTGAGCGACGCGGCCAAGGAGCGCAAGGTGCTGGCCATCGGCAACGTGATCAACACGCAGGACAAGTACCCCGAGACGGTGGTGGCCTCGGCCCTGTGGCACATGGAGCCGACGATCGACGCCGCGCTGGCCGCGGTGAAGGCCGGGCAGTTCAAGGCCGAGGACTACGGCCGGTACTCGCTGATGAAGGCCAAGGGCAGCGAGCTGGCGCCGCTGGGCAGCTTCGACGCCAAGCTGCCGGCCGAGTTGAAGAGCAAGGTGATGGCCAAGCAGCAGGCCATCCTCGACGGCAAGTTCAGCGTCAAGGTGAACGACGCGGCGCCCAAGACCAAGTGACGGCGGCGGCAGTACCGGCCGCACCGGCCGCGGCGCCGGTGCTGCAGCTCAGGGGCATTGGCAAGCGCTTCGGCGCGCTGGTGGCCAACGAGGACATCTCGCTCACGCTGCAGCGTGGCGAGGTGCTAGCGCTGCTGGGCGAGAACGGCGCCGGCAAGAGCACGCTGGTGTCCATCCTGTTCGGCCACTACACCGCCGACACCGGCACGGTGGAGGCCTTCGGCCGGCCGCTGCCGCCGGGCGACACCCGCGCCGCGCTGGCCGCCGGCATCGGCATGGTGCACCAGCACTTCACGCTGGCCGACAACCTGAGCGTGCTGGACAACGTGATGCTGGGCACCGAGCCGCTGTGGTGGCCCTTTTCGCGCCGCGCCGCCGCGCGGAAGGCGCTGGTGGATACCGCGCGGCGCTTCGGCCTGGGCGTGGACCCCGAGGCCCGCGTCGGCCAGCTCTCGGTGGGCGAACGCCAGCGGGTGGAGATCCTGAAGGCCCTGGTGCCCTTTGGCCGCCGACGCGGCGCACGGGTGCTGATCCTGGACGAGCCCACCGCGGTGCTCACGCCGCAGGAAAGCGAATCCCTCTTCGCCACGCTGCAGCAGCTGGTGGCCGAGGGCCTCTCGGTGATCTTCATCAGCCACAAGCTGGACGAGGTGCTGCGGGTGTCCGACCGCGTGGCGGTGCTGCGCGCCGGCCGCCTGGTGGCCATGCTGCCCACCCGGCCGGTGGCCGGCAGCGGCGAGCCGCCGCTGACCAAGGCGGCCCTGGCCGAGCTGATGGTGGGCCGCCGCGTCGCACCGGCCACGCGCCAGCCGCGGCAGCGCGGTGCGCCGGTGTGCGTGCTGCAGGGTGCCTGCGTGGAAGGCCCGCATGGCCGCCGGCTGCTGGACGGCATCGACCTCACGGTGCATGCCGGCGAGCTGGTGGCCATCGCCGGCGTGTCCGGCAACGGCCAGCAGGCGCTGGCCGACCTGCTGTGCGGGCTGCACAGGCTCTCGGCCGGCATGCTGGCCATCGGCGGCCACGCGCTGCCGGCCCGGCCGCGGGCCTATGTGGATGCCGGCATCGCCCGCGTGCCGGAGGACCGCCATGCGGCCGGCGTGGTGGGCGACCTGCCGCTGTGGGAGAACGCGGTGCTCGACCGGTATGCGCAGCCGGCCTTCTCGCGCGCCGGCTGGCTGCGGCGCGGCCGCATGCGGGCCCATGCGCAGGCGCTGGTGCAGCGCTTCGACGTGCGCGGCACCGAAGGTGGCGGGCTGGACACCGTCACCCGCCGGCTGTCGGGCGGCAACATGCAGAAGCTCATCCTCGGCCGCGCGCTGGCCGCCAACGGCGATGCGGTGCCGCCCTTCATCATCGTCAACCAGCCCACCTGGGGCCTGGACGTGGGCGCGGTGGCCTACGTGCACCAGCAGCTGCTCGATGCCTGCGCCCGCGGCGCCGCGGTGCTGGTGATCACCGAGGACCTGGACGAGGTCTTCGCGCTGGCCGACCGCATCGCGGTGATGCACCACGGCCGCCTGACCAGTGCGCAGCCCGTGGCCGACTGGAGCCTGCAGCGCATCGGCCTGGCGATGGCCGGCCAGCAGCTGGAGGCAGCGCATGTCTAGACAGGTGCTGCCCTTCCGCTTCGAGCGCCGGGCCGACGTGTCCCGCGGCTGGCAGCTGGCCGCGCCCTTCCTGGCGGTGGCCTTCACGCTGGCGGTGGCCTCGCTGCTGGTGGCGTGGGCCGGCGCGCCGGTGGGCCGCGCCTATGCGCTGCTGATCGAAGGCGCCTTCGGCTCCCGCTTCGCGATCACCGAGACGCTGACCCGCGCCACCCCGCTCGTCTTCACCGGCCTGGCGGCGGCGGTGGCCTTCCGGGCGCGGCTGTTCAACATCGGCGCCGAAGGTCAGCTGTATGCCGGCGCGCTGGCCGCGGTGGCGGTGGGCGGCCTGCACGACGGCACCGGCTTCGAGGCCGCCACCTGGCTGCTGTTCCCGGCCATGATCGCCGCGGCCATGCTGGCCGGTGCGCTGCTGCTGCTGGGCCCGGCGCTGATGAAGGCGCGGCTGGGCGTGGATGAGGTGGTGACCACGCTGCTGCTCAACTTCATCGTGCTGCTGTTCGTCTCCCTGATGCTGGACGGGCCCATGAAGGACCCCACCGCGATGGGCTGGCCGCAGAGCGTGGCCCTGCAGGACAGCCTGCAGCTCGGCAAGCTGATCGAACGCAGCCGCGTGCACACCGGGCTGCTGGCGGCGCTGGGCCTGGCGGCGGCGCTGGCCGTGCTGCTGCGCAGCACCACCACCGGCTTGGAGATCCGCGCCGTGGGCGCCAACCCGCGCGCCGCCGCCTTTGCCGGCATGCCGGTGGGCTGGGTGACGGTGAAGGTGGCGCTGCTGTCGGGCGCGCTGGCCGGCCTGGCCGGCGCAGTGGAGGTGGCCGGCCGCAGCAGCTACGTCACGCTGGACATGTCGCCCGGCTATGGCTACAGCGGCATCGTCATCGCGATGCTGGCCGGCCTGAATCCGCTGGGCGTGGTGGTGGCGGCGGTGTTCGTGGCCGGCATGCTGGTGGGCGCCGACAGCATGAGCCGCAGCGTGGGCGTGCCCACCTACATCGCCGACGTGATCGTGGCGGTGAGCCTGATCGCCATCCTGGTGGCCGGCCTGCTGGCGCAGTACCGGCTGCGCCGCGTGCCGCGGGTGCTCAGCGCCTGAGCGTCATCAGCCGGCGCACGGTGCCGTCGGCGCGCAGCTTGTCGAATGCCTGGCGGGTGCGGTCCACCACCGCGTCGGGCGTGGCCAGGCTGTAGGCGGCATGGATGCCGGTGCTCATGTCGGCCAGCGTGTGCACCTTCTCCAGGCCGGCGCAATCGAAGCGGGCCTCGCGGCACAAGGCCAGGGCATCGTCCTCGGGCATCGGCATCAGCTGCACCTGCCCCGCGATCAGCTTGCGGAAGTTGTCCATGTTGTGCGCCGAGACCACCAGCTTGGTGAAGCCGCGCTGCTGCAGGTACTGGTGGCGCAGGTCGTCGCGCGTCACGCCCACGGTGTAGCGGCGCGCATCGTCCAGCCGGCCCACCACCACGTCGGCCTGCGTCTTCAGGCGGTAGAAGTGGTAGTCGATCTTCATGAACTCGCCCACCCACTTGAACTGCGCCTCGCGCGCGGGCGTGCGGGCGATCAGGAAGATCAGCGTGTGCGGTTCCTTCAGCGCCAGGTCGTAGGCCCGCGCCCACGGGTAGAGGTTGATGCTGGTGTCCGTCAGCCCGGCACGCTGCAGCGCCGTGGTCACGATCTCGGTGGCCGGGCCGGCCACGCGGCCGCCTTCCAGGTAGGTCCAGGGCGTGGCCTCGGTCACCACCTGGATGGTCTGCGCGGCGGCGACGGCCGGGGCGGCCAGCAGCGCGCAGGCGGCCGTGCCGGCGGCCAGCAGCCGCCTCAGGCGTGGGATGAAGCACATGGCAAGGCTCCTTCAGGCGGGACAGGCCACGCGGTCGCGGCCCTGCCGCTTGGCCCCGTACAGGGCCTGGTCGGCATGGTGGAACAGGATGTCGAAGCGGTCCATCGACTCGGCGCGGTAGGCCGCCACGCCGATGCTCAGGGTGACGTGCGGCGCTACCTCCGAGCCGCTGTGGTCGATGGCCAGCGCGGCCACGGCCTGGCGCAGGCGCTCGGCCGCTTCGCGGGCGGCCTCGGCGTCCATGCCGGGCAGCAGCACGGCGAATTCCTCGCCGCCGATGCGCGCAGCCAGTTCGCCGGCGCGGCCGAAGCAGGCCTGCAGCGCCTGCGCCACGCGGCCCAGGCATGCGTCGCCGCCGGCGTGGCCGTAGGTGTCGTTGTAGCGCTTGAAGAAGTCGATGTCGCACAGCAGCAGCGACAGCGGCTGGCCGGTGCGCTGGGCACGGCGGAATTCGGCTTCCTTGGCTTCGTCGAAGTGGCGCCGGTTGGGCAGGCCGGTCAGCGGGTCGCAGCGCGACAGCGCCTCCAGCTTGGCATTGGCAGCCTGCAACGCCTCGGTGCGCTGCTGCACCAGTTCGGCCAGCCGGTCGCGGTGCGCGGCCAGCTCGCGCTCGTCCTCGCGCTGGCGCGCCAGGTACTCCGACAGGCTGCCCTGCAGCTGGTTGACGCCGGCGGCCAGCAGCGTGAGTTCGTCGTGCCGCCGGCTCTTGCGCAGCAGCTCCAGCCGGCGCGCCAGGTTCTCGGGCGACAACTGCGCCAGGTGGCGTGCGATGTGCTGCACATGCACGGTGACCGAGCGGTTGAACAGCCACATCACCAGCGTGACCAGCAGCAGGGTCTGGATCACCTGGGTGAGCACGATCCCGCCCACCTCGTCGCCCAGCCGGCTCCACAGCACGCGCTCGTCGCCGTCCAGGCGGATGCGGCCGACCGTTTCGCGGGCACCGGCGTAGGGCTCGTAGGCCAGGTCCTGCTCCAGCGAGGGCACCAGGCGGGACGGTGCCCAGCCGTCGCGCTGGCGCTCCAGCCGGTCGCCCGCGCGCTGTGCCTGGCCGATCTGCAGCGACACCCGGCCCACCGAACCCACCTTGGCCGCGCTGGACAGGTGCGCCTCCAGCGCGTCGCGGTCCATCTCCCAGATGGCCTTGGACAGCGTGTTCTGGAACACCTGCTCCAGCTGCTGCAGCTCGGCCGTCATCGCCTGCCGCTGGTCGCGCCAGGCGGAGCCGGTGCGCACCATCACCGTCAGCAGCGTGAACACGATGCTGAAGCCCAGCGTGGCCATCACCAGCCGGGTGGCCAGGGGGAGTAGCGGGCGGCGCCGCTCACAGCCACTTCTTCTTCAGCGCTTCGTAGCGCCCGTTCTTGCGCACTGCCGCCAGGCCCTTGCGGAAGCGTTCCACCATGGCGTCGGAGGTCTTGCTGCCGAAGGCCATGTACAGGCCGTCGGTGCCGCCCAGGTCGGGCAGCGCCAGCACGCGCACCAGCACCCGCGCAGGGTCGTCGCCGGCCTGGCGTGACAGGTGGTGGGCCACCAGGTCGTTGGCGATCCACAGGTCCACGCGGCCGCGGCGCAGCTTCTCGTAGTTGAACTCGTACTTGTTGCTGGACTGCAGGTTGCGCCCCAGCGCAAAGCCCTTGGCGGCCAGGTACTGCTCGCCGGCGTCCTCGTTGACCGTGGCCACCTGGTACCTGCGGGCGTCGTCCAGGCTCTGAACGCCGGCAGCCTGTGGCGTGCCCTGCAGCGCGAACAGGTACCAGTCCGAAGGCGCCACCACGCCCACCCACTTGAACAGCGCCTCGCGCTGCGCGGTGCGGGTGATCGAGTAGATCAGCACGTTCTCTTCGTTGCGGGCGGTGTCGTAGGCCCGGGCCCAGGGCATCGACTGGATGGGCGCCTGCAGTCCGATCTCCTGCAGCACGGCTTCCACCACCTCGGTGCTGAAGCCGGTGACGCGGCCGTTCTCCGTCAGGTTGTAGGGCGGGAATTCCTCGGTGACGATGCGCAGCGGCGGCGGCGTGGGCGGTGCCGCCTGGGCCGAAGCCTGCCCCATGCAGGCGGCCGCCGCGGCCCACCAGGCCAGGCACCACCTTCTCGACAACCACCCGACCGTACTGCTCATCGGCTGGCTTTCGGCGCCCTTGGCCCGGAACTTGAATCGGGCTTCGTTATGCTCGAACGCGACCTGACGGCCTTCACGGCCGCCGCAGTGCCACCCTGCCGTACCTTCCGCTGATGTCGACCCTGCCGGGCCAGATCGCCGACCTGCTTGCTTCCGCACCCTTCTGGGTGGCCGTGCTGCGCATCGCCACGCCGCTGGTGCTGGGCACGCTGGGCGTGCTGCTGTGCGAGCGCGCGGGCGTGCTGAACCTGGGCATCGAAGGCATCATGGTGGCGGGTGCCTTCGGCGGCTGGCTGGCCGTGTACCAGGGTGCGCCGCTGTGGGGCGGCGTGCTGGCGGCGGCGGTGGTGGGCATGGCCTTCGGCCTGCTGCACGGCTGGCTGACGGTGAAGCTGGCGCTGTCGCAGCATGTGTCCGGCCTGGGCATCACGCTGCTGGCCACCAGCCTGGCCAGCTATGCCTACCGCGTGAGCTTCCCGAAGGTGGAGAGCCCGCCCACCATCACGCCCTTCCAGCCGATGAGCTGGCTGCCGGTGCCGGTGCTGTCCGAGCAGACGCCGCTCACGCTGCTGGCGCTGCTGCTGGTGCCGGCGGTGGGCTGGTTGCTGCTGCGCACGCCGCTGGGCCTTGCGCTGCGCATGGTGGGCGAGAACCCGTCCGCGGCCGAAGGCCAGGGCCTGTCGGTGGCGCGGTTGCGCATCGGCGCAGTGGTGGCGGGCTCGGCGCTGATGGGCGTGGCCGGCGCCTTCCTCACGCTGGCGGCGTTCGACGCCTTCTACTTCAACATGGTCAACGGCCGCGGCTGGGTATGCGTCGCACTGGTGGTGTTTGCCTCCTGGCGGCCGGGCAAGGCACTGCTGGGTGCGCTGTTGTTCGCCTTCTTCGATGCCCTGCAGCTGCGCCTGCAGCAGGCCGACGGCAGCGGTGGGGAGGCCGCTTTCCATCTGCCCTACCAGCTGTACCTGATGCTGCCCTATGCGATGGCCATCGTCGCGCTGGTGGTGGTGGCCCGGCGCGCCGCCTATCCGCAGGCGCTGATGAAGCCCCATCGCAAGGGCGAACGGTGATGCGTCGCCGGCGTTGGCTGCCAGGGCGCGTACGATGTTTTCGAGCTTCCAAGTTCCAGTGTCCCCGGAGACCTTGAGATGACCACCTCGTCCGCCGAGCCCGCACGGCACATCCGACTGACCTCGCATCCGGGCCAGCAAGGCCCGGGCGGCGCGCCCATCATCCAGTGGGGCGCGGCCGATCCGGTGCTGCGTGGGCCCGTCGTCGGCAGCACCACCAGCCGGGCGCAGCGCAACGTCATCGGCACCCACAGCGGCAGCTATGGCGTGTACCGCGCGCTGGCGGTGGCGGCCGGCAACCTCACCCGTGGCCACCGAGCCGACCTCACCAACACCGCGCCCACCGATGCCATCGGCCCCTATCCCCAGTGGGCCGACGCAGAGAAGATGGTGTCCATCGATCCCTGGGGCGCCTCGGTGCAGTCGGTGTATGCCGACTTCCTGGCGCAGGGCTACGACATCCGCCCGACCATCGCCGTCACCAAGGCCCATGTGCACCTGCCCGAGGTGAAGCAGGCCATCGCCTTCCAGCGGCTGCAGCCCGATGGCAAGTTCCTGCTGGAAGACGGCTCCGCCGTGGTCACCAAGGTGGCGGTGGAGCCGGTGTGGTGGCTGCCCGGCGTGGCGCGCCGCTTCGGGGTGAAGGAGTCCGACCTGCGGCGCGCGCTGTTCGAGGAAACCGGCGGCATGTATCCCGAGCTGGTCACGCGCAGCGACCTGGAGGTGTTCCTGCCGCCCATCGGCGGGCAGACGCTCTACGTGTTCGGCGACATCCGCGATTTGGCCGACCCGATGGTCACGCTCACCGCCCGGGTGCATGACGAATGCAATGGCTCCGACGTGTTCGGCTCCGACATCTGCACCTGCCGGCCCTACCTCACGCACGCGATCGAGGAGTGCATCCAGGGCGCGCAGAAGGGCGGCGTGGGCCTGATCGCCTACAGCCGCAAGGAGGGCCGCGCGCTGGGCGAGGTGACCAAGTTCCTCGTCTACAACGCGCGCAAGCGGCAGGAGGGCGGAGACCGCGCCGACAAGTACTTCCTGCGCACCGAATGCGTGGCCGGCGTGCAGGACATGCGCTTCCAGGAGCTGATGCCCGACGTGCTGCACTGGCTGGGCATCCGCAAGATCCACCGGCTGGTGAGCATGAGCAACGACAAGTACGACGCCATCACCGGCAGCGGCATCGAGGTGGGCGAGCGCATCAAGATCCCGGATGCGCTGGTGCCGGCCGATGCCAAGGTGGAGATCGAGGCCAAGATCGCCGCCGGCTACTTCACCGATGGCGGCGTGATGACCGAAGCCGACCTGGCGCAGGTGAAGGGGCGCGGCCTTGTCTGAGCTGCAGGACGCCGCCGCGGTGCAGCTGCTGCGCCAGGCCGCCACCATCCGCGAGCGCTGCCGCAACATCACCCATGCGGTGCAGGCCGAGCGGTCGCCGCATTTCCGCCTGGACCTGGGCCGGCTGGATGCGGTGGCCGACCGCGTGGCCGCGCTCACCCGCAGCCGCTTCCCCCGGGGCGGCATTCCGTACCACAGCCGCTGGCGCCACTTCGAGGCCGGCGGCGTGGACCGCAAGGCCGAGATGGATGCGCTGCTGGCCGGCCGCAGCCCGGCCGAGGTCGCGCGTGCCCGCATCGACCTGGCGCTGGTAAGCGTGCTGCTGGATGCCGGCGCTGGCCCGCAGTGGTCGTATGCCGAGGTGCTGGCCGACGGCACGCCCGGCCAGGTCTACAGCCGCTCCGAAGGCCTGGGCGTGGCAAGCTTCCGCGCCTTCGTGGCCGGCCGGTTCTCGTCCGACCCGGCCGAGCCGCTGCGGGTGGATGCGCAGGCGCTGCGGCAGCTGGATGCCGCGTTGCTGGCCGAGGTGTTCCGCGCCGACGACACCCATCCGCTGGTGGGGCTGGAAGGCCGTGCCGCCCTGCTGCGCCGGCTGGGCGAGGCCCTTGCCGCGCAGCCGGAGGCCTTTGGCGCCGAAGGCCGGCCGGGCCGCCTGTTCGACCTGCTGGCACCGGCCGGCACGGTGCAGGCCGCCGACATCCTGAAGGCGCTGCTGGACGCCTTCAGCGGCATCTGGCCCAGTGGCCAGCGCTTTGGCGCCGCCGGGCTGCCGGTGGGCGATGCCTGGGCGCATCCGCTGGCCGGCGGCAGCGGGCCCAGTGCCGGCTGGGTGCCGTTCCACAAGCTCAGCCAGTGGCTCAGCTACTCGCTGCTGGAGCCCTTCGAATGGGCGGGCGTGCCGGTGGCCGGGCTGGACGCGCTCACCGGCCTGCCCGAGTACCGCAACGGCGGCCTGCTGCTGGACGCCGGTGTCATCGTGCCGCGCGATCCCGGCTTTGCCGACCGGCCGCGCACGCCCGGCGAGCCCTGGACCATCGAATGGCGTGCCCTCACCGTGGTGCTGCTGGACGAGCTGGCGCCACGCGTGCGGGCCCGGCTGGGCGCCAGCGCGCAGCAGATGCCGCTGGCCCGCGTGCTGGAAGGCGGCACCTGGCAGGCAGGCCGGCAGATCGCGGCGGAACTGCGTCCCGGCGGCGGCCCGCCGGTGCAGATCGACAGCGACGGCACGGTGTTCTGAGGCTGCGCACCGGCTGCCGCGGCCCGGGCCTGGCGTCAACACGCAGCCGCGGGGCCAGGGTGGCTTGAGGCCCTGGCCTGGAACGGTCGCCCGCCAGGCCTCACAATTGCTGCACTGCAGCGAAAGTGCCCGAAGGGACGCCGAGCGTGCAAACCTGCACCGTCCCGGCGTGCACGGCGGTTGCCGTGTTTCAGCCGGCGGTCAGGCGTCCGATGCAGCCATCAGGCGGCGCGCCAGCCGCCTTGTCCAGCCACCAGAGAGGATCGTTTCCATGAGTTCGCGCATCGCCTACGTCACCAGCGGGATGGGTGGCGTCGGCACTGCCATCTGCCAGGCCTTGGCGCGCAGCGGCCACACCGTGGTGGCCGGTTGCGCGCCCGATTCGCCGCGCCGCGCGGCCTGGCTGGCGGCGCAGAAGGCGCTGGGCTTCCATTTCATTGCCTCCGAGGGCGACGTGACCGACTGGGCCAGCACCACGCGCGCCTTCGGCGCGGTGCAGCGGGAGCTGGGCCCCATCGACGTGCTGGTCCACAACGCCGGCCGCTCCTGCGAGCGCCATTTCCGCGACATGGACACCCGCGACTGGCAGGCGGTGATCCGCGGCAACATCGACTCGCTGTTCAACGTCACCAAGCAGGTGGTGGACGGCATGATGGAACGGCGCTTCGGCCGCATCGTGCTGATGGCATCGCTGACCGGCGGCCAGGGCCGCGTGCGGGAAGTCAACTACGCCACCGCCAAGGCCGCGGCGCAGGGCTTCACCCGTTCGCTGGCGCAGGAGCTGGCGCCGCACGGCATCACCGTCAACACCGTGTCGCCCGGCCACATCGCCGGCGCCGGTGCCCGCACGCCACCGCCCGACGTGCTGCAGCAGCTGGCCGCCGCCACGCCGGTGCGCCGCCTGGGCCGCCCGCAGGAAGTGGCCAGCCTGTGCAACTGGCTGGCGTCGGACGATGCGGCGTTCATGACGGGCGTCGATTTCCCAGTGAACGGCGGCGCCCTGACGGGCCGATGACCGGGGGGCGCGCCCCACGACCGTTTCGACGACCTGTTGATCACCCGGTGCAGCCAGCCGCTGTGGTCGGTGCCGTACCCGCAGGAGCTGAACGACATCCCGGCCATCGTGGTGGGCCGGCCTGACCGGCTGCGCCGGCTGCGGCGGGCGCTGCAGCACATCGCCGCGCACCGGGCCGACCTGTGGATCACCACGCCCGGCGCGATCGCCGCGGCAGCGGCGCAGGCAGCGCCTTAGAGCCGCCCGGCACGTGGCTTGCGTGCAGGCGCGGCACGATGTCGTGGTCTGCCGTTCTCCCCGCAGCCGGCGCCGGCCGGGTGGCCGACGTCTGGCGTGATCGCCTGAGCCTGCTGCTGGAATCCACCGGCGAGGGCATCTTCGGCATCGACCTGGCCGGCTGCTGCGTGTTCGTCAACCGCAGCGCGGCCCAGCAGCTGGGCTGGCCGCCCGAGCAGGTGCTGGGCCGCAACATGCATGCGCTGATCCACCACACGCACCCAGGCGGCGCGCATTACCCGGAAGAACAGTGCCCCATCTTCAACGCCTTCCGCCAGGGCCTGCCCTGCCGGGTCGATGGCGAGGTGCTGTGGCGGGCCGACGGCAGCGCCTTTCCGGCCGAATACAGCAGCTACCCGATTTTGGAGAACGGCGAGGTCTGCGGCGCGGTGGTCACCTTCGTCGACATCAGCGAGCGCAAGCAGGCCGAGGAGCTGCTGCGCCGCACGAACGATGCGCTGGAAACCCGCGTGGCCGAGCGCACCGCCGAGCTCAGCACTGCATTGGCGCAGCTGCGCGAGCTGGCCAACCACCTGGAGACGGTGCGCGAGACCGAGCGCAAGCGCATCGCCCGCGAGGTGCACGACGAGCTCGGCTCGCTGCTGGTGGCGCTGAAGATGGATGTCGACTGGCTGGGCAAGCGCCTGGCGCCGATGGCCGCGCGGCCCGAGCTGCTGTGCAAGTGCCACGGCATGGGCCGGCTGATCGACACCGCGGTGGACAACGTCGGCCGCATCATCACCGACCTGCGGCCCAGCATCCTCGACCACCAGGGCCTGTGGGCCGCGCTGGAATGGCAGGCGCAGGAATTCATCGAGGCGGCCGAGCTGCCCAGCGACCTGCAGCTGCACGTGGCCGGCGGCGTGGCGCCGCCGGAAGGGGGCGTGGCCATCGCGGTGTTCCGCATCTTCCAGGAGATCCTGAGCAACATCGCCCGGCATGCGCAGGCCACGCGGGTGCAGATCCGCATCACGGTGGACGACCCGCCCGAGCCGGTGCTGTACCTGGACGTGCGCGACGACGGCATCGGCGCGCCGCCCGAGGCGCTGGCCGATGCACGCAGCTACGGCGTGCTGGGCATGCGCGAGCGTGCGGCGCACTTCGGCGGCCGGCTGGTGATCGACAGCGCGCCGGGCCTGGGCACCCGCGTGCGGCTGGTGATGCCGCTGAGCGTGCAGGAGGCCGCGCCATGATCCACGTGCTGGTCTGCGATGACCACCAGATCGTGCGCCAGGGCATCAAGCAGATCCTGGCCGACGCCGACGACATCGGCTGGGCCGGCGAGGCTGCCAACGGCCCCGACACCATCGCCGCGGTGCGCCGCGGCGGCATCGACGTGCTGCTGCTGGACATCGCGATGCCGCAGCGCGACGGGCTGGACGTGCTCAAGCAGCTCAAGGCCGAATTCCCCAAGCTGCCGGTGCTGATGCTCAGCACCTACCCCGACCGGCAGTACGCGGTGCGCAGCCTGAAGCTGGGCGCCTCCGGCTACCTGAACAAGAGCGCCGATTCCGAGCAGATGATCGACGCCATCCGCACCGTGGCGCGCGGCCGCCTGTTCATCACGCCCAGCGTGGCCGAGCACCTGGCCGGCGCGGTAGGCGCGGGCCGCGGCGCCGATGAGGAGCAGCCGCTGCACGAGCGGCTGTCGCACCGCGAGCACCAGGTGTTCCGCCTGCTGGCCACCGGCCACAGCGTGGGCGAGATCGCCGAGCAGCTGGTGCTGGCCCCCAACACCGTGAGCACCTACCGCGCCCGCATCCTCGAGAAGACCGGCGTGCGCAACGACGTGGAGCTGGCGTTGTATGCGGTGAGGCATCAGTTGCTGGCGTAGTGCCAGCCCTACACCAACAACCCGCGCTGATCGATGGTGCCCGCGGGGGTGGCTTCCTAGCATTCAGCTCACCGATCCACCAAGGACACCCCGATGAGCCCAGGCCTCGACCCGTACGACGCAGACCGCCCGCTGCTGATGCGCTGCGCCTGCGGCCAGCATGCTTCTGCGGCCGAACATGGGCAGGCCGAAGCGGCCATCGGCACGCTGAAGGCCCGCAGCGAAAGCGAAGACTTCATCGCCAGCGCCAATGCCTTCATCGAGGCCGCGCTGGTCAAGGCGCTGTTCCCGCAGGACGAGGTGCGCCGGCGCTTCCTGCGTGCAGTGGGCCGTTCCACCGCCATGGCCGCCATCGGCAGCGTGCTGCCGATGGCCAGCCTCCAGGCCATGGCACAGGACAAGGTCGCGCTGGAGAAGAAGGACCTGAAGATCGGCTTCATTCCCATCACCTGCGCCACGCCGCTGATCATGGCGCACCCGCTGGGCTTCTACAGCAAGCAGGGCCTGAACGTCGAAGTGGTGAAGACGGCCGGCTGGGCGCTCATCCGCGACAAGATGCTGAACAAGGAGTACGACGCCACGCACTTCCTGAGCCCGATGCCGCTGGCCATCAGCATGGGCGCGGGTTCCAACCCGGTGCCGATGCGGGTGGCGACGATCCAGAACACCAACGGCCAGGCCATCACGCTGGCCAACAAGCACAAGGACCAGCGCGACCCGAAGCAGTGGAAGGGCTTCAAGTTCGCGGTGCCCTTCGAGTATTCGATGCACAACTTCCTGCTGCGCTACTACGTGGCCGAAGCAGGGCTGGACCCGGACCGCGACATCCAGATCCGCGTGGTGCCGCCGCCGGAGATGGTGGCCAACCTGCGCGCCGGCAACATCGACGGCTACCTGGGCCCCGACCCGTTCAACCAGCGCGCGGTGTATGAGGAGATCGGCTTCATCCACCTGCTGACCAAGGACCTGTGGAACGGCCACCCGTGCTGCGCCTTCGGCACCTCGGCCGAGTTCATCCAGAAGAATCCCAACACCTTCGCCGCCCTGTTCCGCGCGGTGATGACATCGGCCGCGATGGCGCGCGAGCCGAAGAACCGCGAGCTGATCGCGAAGGTGATCGCGCCGCAGGCCTACCTCAACCAGCCCGAGACGGTGCTGGCGCAGGTGCTTACCGGCCGTTTCGCCGACGGCCTGGGCAAGGTGCAGTCGGTGCCCGACCGCGCCGACTTCGACCCCATGCCCTGGCAGAGCATGGCGGTATGGATCCTCACGCAGATGAAGCGCTGGGGCTACGTGAAGGGCGACGTCAACTACAAGCAGCTGGCCGAGCAGGTGTTCCTGCTGACCGACGCCAAGAAGACGATGGAGTCGCTGGACATGAAGCCGCCGGCCGGCGCGTATCCCAAGTTCACCGTCATGGGCAAGGTGTTCGATCCCGAGAAGCCGGACGCCTACGTGTCCAGCTTCGCCATCAAGCGGGCCTGACGCAGTGGCGACGAACACCACGCCGAGCCACCTGAGTCTGCGTGCCGCGGCCTTGTCGCTGGCGCTGCTGGTGCTGCTGCTCGCGGTATGGCAGGTGGCCACGCTGCCGGCGCGCGGGACGGCTCCGGCACCCGCCGCGGCCAGCATGACGGCCGAGGAGATCGAATACGCCAAGCTGATGGGCAAGGACCCGACGGCCGGCGCGGCGGCCTCGCCGGTGCAGAAGTCGGGCTTCCCCACGCCGGCGCAGATGGGGGCCGCCGCCTGGGCGCAGCTGGCCAGCCCCTTCCACGACAACGGGCCCAACGACAAGGGCATCGGCCTGCAGCTGGGCCATTCGCTGGGCCGCGTCGCGCTGGGCTACCTGATCGCGGCCCTGGTGGCCATCCCGCTGGGCTTTGCCATCGGCATGAGCCCGCTGCTGTACCGCGCGCTCGATCCGTTCATCCAGATCCTGAAGCCCATCTCGCCGCTGGCCTGGATGCCGCTGGCGCTCTACACGATCAAGGATTCGAGCGTGTCGGGCATCTTCGTGATCTTCATCTGCTCGGTGTGGCCGATGCTGATCAACACCGCGTTCGGCGTGGCGGGCGTGCGGCGCGAATGGCTGAACGTGGCCCGCACGCTGGAGGTCAAGCCGCTGCGCCGTGCGTTCGAAGTGATCCTGCCGGCCGCGGCGCCCACCATCCTCACCGGCATGCGCATCAGCATGGGCATCGCCTGGCTGGTGATCGTGGCGGCCGAGATGCTGGTGGGCGGCACCGGCATCGGCTACTTCGTGTGGAACGAGTGGAACAACCTCTCGCTGCCCAACGTGATCTTCGCAATCCTCACGATCGGCGTGGTGGGCATGTTGCTGGACCTGATGTTCGCCCGCCTTCAAAAGGCAGTCACTTATGCAGACTGACTTGCTTATACAAGTGCAGGGCCTGGCCAAGGCCTACCCTGGCACTGCCGAGCCGGTGTTCGACCAGGTGAACTTCAGCGTCCGCACCGGCGAGTTCGTCTGCATCATCGGCCACAGCGGCTGCGGCAAGACCACCATCCTCAACGTGCTGGCCGGGCTGGAGCAGGCCAGCCAGGGCGTGGTGCTGATGGACGGCCGCGAGATCGCCGGGCCCAGCCTCGAGCGTGGCGTGGTGTTCCAGGGCCATGCGCTGATGCCCTGGCTGACGGTGCGCAAGAACATCGCCTTCGCGGTGCGCAGCAAGTGGCCGCAGTGGAGCGCCGCGCAGGTGGATGCGCAGGTGGAGAAGTTCGTCGCGATGGTGGGCCTGGCGCCGGCCATCGACAAGAAGCCCTCGCAGCTGTCGGGCGGCATGAAGCAGCGGGTGGGCATCGCCCGCGCCTTCGCCATCGAGCCGCGCATGCTGCTGCTGGACGAGCCCTTCGGCGCGCTGGATGCGCTGACGCGCGGCACCATCCAGGACGAGCTGCTGCGCATCTGCGCCGAGACGCGGCAGACCGTCTTCATGATCACGCACGATGTGGACGAGGCCATCCTGCTGGCCGACCGCATCCTGCTGATGAGCAACGGCCCGCAGGCCCGCGTGGCGGAGGTGGTGGTCAACACCCTGCCGCGCAGCCGCCAGCGCGCCACGCTGCACCACGACCCGCAGTACTACCGCATCCGCAACCACCTGGTCGATTTCCTGGTGGAGCGCAGCCAGGCGCTGTCGCACGGCCGCGCGCCGCCCCAACCACCCGAAGTGCGCCCCGGCCTGCAGGCCGCGGACGCGCCGCACACCGAATACCCACCGGCGGACCCGAAGGTCACGCCCTTCCATCCGCGCAGCAAGGAGCAAGCCGCATGAGCCGCATCGACGTCACCGAGAAGATCATCGCCACCAAGGTGGCCCAGGGCCTGAAGTGGTCCGACGTGGCCGCCAGGGTGGGCCTGAGCAAGGAATGGGTCACGGCCGCCTGCCTGGGCCAGATGACGCTGAATGCCGAGCAGGCCGGCGTGCTGGCCGAGATCTTCGGCCTGACGCCCGCCGAGAAGCAGTGGCTGATGGTAGTGCCCTACAAGGGCAGCCTGCCCACCAGCGTGCCCACCGATCCGCTGATCTACCGCTTCTATGAGCTGGTGAGCGTGTACGGCACCACCTTCAAGGAACTGATCCATGAAGAGTTCGGCGACGGCATCATGAGCGCCATCGATTTCAAGATGGACCTGCAGCGCGAGGCCCATCCCGCCGGCGATCGTGTCAGCATCACCATGAGCGGCAAGTTCCTGCCGTACAAGACCTACTGACGCCACGCAAGGAGACGCCATGGCCGCACCCGAGACCCGCCCGCCCGTTCCCCCCTTCACCGAGGACAGCGCGCGGCAGAAGGTGCGCATGGCCGAGGACGCCTGGAACAGCCGCGACCCCGACCGCGCGGCCGGCGTCTACACCGAAGACACCGTGTGGCGCAACCGCGCGGAGTTTCCGGTGGGCCGCGAGCAGGTGCGCCAGTTCCTGCAGCGCAAGTGGGCGCGCGAGCTGGACTACCGGCTGATCAAGGAGCTGTGGGCCTTCGACGGCCCGCGCATCGCGGTGCGCTTTGCCTACGAGTGGCACGACGACTCCGGCCACTGGTTCCGCAGCTATGGCAACGAGAACTGGCAGTTCAACGCCCAGGGCCTGATGGAGCGGCGCTACGCCAGCATCAACGACCTGCCGATCCGCGCGGAAGACCGGCTGTTCCACTGGCCGCTGGGCCGCCGGCCGGACGATCACGCCGGCCTGTCGGACCTGGGCCTGTAGCGTGCCGCGCGCGTGGCGTCGGCGTATGCTCGCAGCGCATTTGTCTACCGCCCGCACGAGCCCATGAGCCTGCCCCAAGTCCACCACATCACCCACCCGCTGGTTCAGCACAAGCTGACGCTGATGCGCGAGAAGACGCGCAGCACCAGCGGCTTCCGTCGGCTGCTGAACGAGATCAGCATGCTGATGGCGTACGAGATCACGCGCGACATCGGCACGCAGATGATCGAGATCGAGACGCCGCTCGAGAAGATGCAGGCGCCGGTGATCGACGGCAAGAAGACGGTGTTCGTCAGCATCCTGCGCGCGGGCAACGGCTTTCTCGACGGCATGCTGAACGTGGTGCCCGGCGCGCGCGTGGGCCACGTGGGCCTGTACCGCGACCCGAAGACGCTGGTGGCGGTGGAGTACTACTTCAAGATGCCCAGCGACATGCATGAGCGCGACGTCATCGTGCTCGACCCGATGCTGGCCACCGGCAACTCGGCCGTGGCCGCGGTGGAGCGGCTGAAGGAAACCAACCCCAAGAGCATCCGCTTCGTGTGCCTGCTGGCCGCGCCGGAGGGCCTGAAGAACTTCCACGGCAGCCACCCCGACGTGCCGGTGTACACCGCCGCCATCGACCGCGGGCTGGACGAGCACGGCTACATCGTGCCGGGCCTGGGCGACGCCGGCGACCGCATCTTCGGCACCAAGTAGAACGGCCGGCGGTGTCGATGCACGACCTGCTGATCCGCAACGCCACGCTGCCCGACGGCCGTAGCGGGCTCGACGTGCTGGTGCTCGATGGCCGCATCGTGGCGGTGGAGCCGAACATCCAGGCGTCGCCGCAGCTGCCGGTGCACGACGCACAGGGCTGGCTGCTGAGCCCACCCTTCGTCGACGCCCACTTCCACATGGACGCGACGCTGAGCTACGGCCTGCCGCGCGTCAACGCCAGCGGCACGCTGCTCGAAGGCATCGGCCTGTGGGGCGAGCTGAAGCCGCTGCTCACGCCCGAGGCGCTGGTGGAACGTGCGCTGGCCTATTGCGACTGGGCGGTGGCCAAGGGCCTGCTGGCCATCCGCACCCATGTGGACGTGTGCGACGACCGCCTGATGGCGGTGCAGGCGCTGCTGCAGGTGCGCGAGCAGGTGCGGCCCTACATCGACCTGCAGCTGGTGGCCTTTCCGCAGGACGGCGTGCTGCGCGCGCCGAATGCGCTGGCCAACCTGGAGCGTGCGCTCGACCTGGGCGTGGACGTGGTGGGCGGCATACCGCACTTCGAGCGCACGATGGCCGACGGCGCCGAGTCGGTGCGGGTGCTGTGCGAGATCGCGGCCGACCGCGGCCTGCGCGTGGACATGCACTGCGACGAGAGCGACGACCCAATGTCGCGCCACATCGAGACGCTGGCCTTCCATGCGCATCGGCTGGGACTGCAGGGCCGGGTCACCGGCTCGCACCTCACGTCCATGCACTCGATGGACAACTACTACGTGAGCAAGCTGCTGCCGCTGATCGCGGAGGCCGGCGTGCATGCGGTGGCCAACCCGCTGATCAACATCACGCTGCAGGGCCGGCACGACACCTACCCCAAGCGCCGCGGCATGACGCGCGTGCCCGAGCTGATGGCCGCGGGCGTGAACGTGGGCTTCGGCCATGACTGCGTGATGGACCCGTGGTATTCGCTCGGCTCCGGCGACATGCTGGAGGTGGCCGCCATGGGCCTGCACGTGGCGCAGATGACTTCGCAGGCCGGCATGCAGGCCTGCTTCGATGCGGTGACGGTCAACAGCGCGCGCATCCTCGGCCTGGAAGGCTACGGGCTGGCGCCCGGCTGCCGCGGCGACTTCGTGCTGCTGCAGGCCCGCACGCCGGTGGAGGCGCTGCGCCTGCGCGCGCACCGGCTGCTGGTGGTGCGCGGCGGCGCGGTGCTGGCCGAGTCGGCGCCCGTGCGCAGCCTGCTGCAGCTGCCCGGCCGGCCCCCCGAGGTGGACTGGACGCTGGCGCGCTGAGCCCGTGACTAGAATCGGCCGCACAGGGTAGGGGCAGCCAGAACTATGAAACTGATCGGATCGTTGACCAGCCCGTACGTGCGCAAGGTGCGCATCGTGTTGGCGGAGAAGAAGCTGGACTACCAGTTCGTGCAGGAAGACGTGTGGGGCAGCGACGCCATCCTCGCGTCCAACCCGCTGGGCAAGGTGCCCTGCCTGGTGATGGAAGGCGGCGAAGCCGTCTTCGACAGCCGCGTGATCGTCGAGTACGTGGATGCGCTGTCGCCCGTGGGCAAGCTGCTGCCCACCGCCGGCCGCGAACGCGCCGAGGTGCGCACCTGGGAGGCGCTGGCCGACGGCGTGCTGGACGCGCTGATCCTCGCCCGCCTGGAGCAGACCTGGCCCGGCCGCGCCGAGGGCGAGCGCTCGCAGGCCTGGATCGACCGCCAGATGGTCAAGGTGGACGCCTCGCTGAAGGCGATGGCCAAGGGCCTGGGCGACAAGCCCTGGTGCTGCGGCGGCAACCACCTGACGCTGGCCGACATCGCGGTGGGCTGCGCGCTGGCCTACACCGACTTCCGCTTCCCGCAGGTGGAGTGGCGCAGCCAGCATCCCAACCTGGGCAAGTTGCTGGACAAGCTGGCCGCCCGCGCCAGCTTCTCCGACACGGCGCCGCCGACGGCCTGAGCAGGCTCAGGCGGCCTGCGTCGCCTGGCTCGCCTGCGCGGCCTGCGTGGGCGGCATCGGCGGGTTGGCCGCCCGCTCCAGCGCCGGGCCTTCGCCGGTCACCGGCTCGAAGCTCTCGGCCCGCGCCAGCTTCCAGTAAAGGCTGTAGACGGCATGCGGCCAGTCCTCGCGGCCTTCGATGGCGGCCAGCAACTGGCCCGGCCGCAGGAAGGGCAGCTGGTTGATCAGCAGCCGCACCTCGTGGTCGGACACCCGGTGCACGATGTGCGCGGCCGTGATCTGGTTGGGGTGCTTCAGGCCCGCGGCCTGCACCAGTTCCTTCAGTGCTTCCAGCGTGTTGTGGTGGAAGCGGTAGACCCGCTCGGCCTTGTCGGGCACCACCAGCGCCTTCTGGCGCACGGGGTCCTGCGTGGTCACGCCGGTGGGGCAGTGGCCGGTGTGGCAGGTCTGGGCCTGCACGCAGCCCAGCGCGAACATGAAGCCGCGCGCCGAATTGCACCAGTCGGCGCCCAGCGCCATCATCCGCGCGATGTCGAAGGCGCTGATCACCTTGCCGGCGCAGCCGATCTTGATGCGATCGCGCAGGTTCAGGCCCACCAGCGTGTTGTGCACCAGCAGCAGGCCTTCCTGCAGCGGCGCGCCGACGTGGTCGGTGAACTCCAGGGGCGCAGCGCCGGTGCCGCCTTCGGCGCCGTCGACCACGATGAAGTCGGGCACGATGCCGGTGGCCAGCATCGCCTTGCAGATGGCGAACCATTCCCAAGGATGGCCGATGCACAGCTTGAAGCCGGTCGGCTTGCCGCCCGACAGGGTGCGCAGCCGCTCGATGAACTGCAGCATCTGCACCGGCGTGTCGAAGGCGCCGTGGCGTGAGGGGCTGATGCAGGCCACGCCCACCGGCACGCCCCGCGCCGCGGCGATCTCCGGCGTGACTTTCGGGCCGGGCAGCACGCCACCATGGCCGGGCTTGGCGCCCTGGCTCAGCTTCAGCTCGATCATCTTCACCTGCGGGTCGGTGGCGTTGGCGACGAAGCGTTCCTCGTTGAAGGAACCGTCGTCGTTGCGGCAGCCGAAGTAGCCGGAGCCGATCTCCCAGATCAGGTCGCCGCCATGCTCGCGGTGGTAGCGGCTGATCGAGCCTTCGCCGGTGTCGTGCGCAAAGTTGCCCCGCCGGGCGCCGCCGTTGAGCGCCAGCACTGCGTTGGCCGACAGCGCGCCGAAGCTCATGGCCGAGATGTTGAACACGCTGGCGCTGTAGGGCTGCGCGCGGCCGGCGCCGATGGTGATGCGGAAGTCATGGCCGTCGATCCGCGTGGGCGCGATGGAATGGTTGATCCACTCGTAGCCCGGCTGCTTCACGTCCATCTGCGTGCCGAAGGGCCGGTTGTCCGGTTCGCCCTTGGCACGCTGGTACACCAGCGAGCGCTGCTGGCGCGAGAAGGGCGCGGCCTCGTTGTCGCTCTCGATGAAGTACTGCCGCATCTCCGGCCGGATGAACTCCAGCAGGAAGCGCAGGTGCCCGATCACCGGGTAGTTGCGCAGGATGGAGTGCTGCGGCTGGCGCAGGTCGTGCACGCCGATGGCCAGGCCCGCCAGGCCAAGCAGCGCCACCCAGCCGCCGCTGCCGAAGCCGATCCAGGCGAAGCTGCCCAGCAGCGCGGCCACCGCGCAGGCGAACACCGCCGTGTAGCGCACGGGCACATGGCGGTTGACCGCCGAGATCCAGGCAGGGGCCATCGTCGTTCTCTCGGGAAATGGGGCCGCCGCATGGTAGTGGCTGCCCGTAAATCGGCGCGCGCGGATAAGCGGCGGCTTCACCGGCCATGCGGGGCGGTTATCGTCGGGCCGCCATTGCAGACACCCGGAGCTCCCTGTGCTGAAGATCCTCGGCAAATCGCCTTCCATCAACGTGCGCAAGGTGCTGTGGACCTGCGCCGAGATCGGCGTGCCCTACCAGCAGGAGCAATGGGGCGCGGGTTTCCGGCCCACCGACGACCCGGCCTTCAAGGCCCTGAACCCGAATGCGTTGGTGCCGGTGATGGTGGACGGCGAGGCGGTGCTGTGGGAATCGAACACCATCTGCCGCTACCTGGCGCGCCGCCATGGCCGCACCGACCTGCTGCCCACCGACGCCTTCGCCCGTGCCCGGGTGGAGCAGTGGATGGACTGGCAGCTGGGCGACCTGAACAACGCCTGGCGCTATGCCTTCATGGCCCTGGTGCGGCACAGCCCGGCGCACACCGATGCCGCGGCCATCCAGGCCAGCGTGGCGCAGTGGAACGGCCTGATGGCGGTGCTGGACCGCCAGCTGGAGCGCACCGGCGCCTTCGTGCTGGGCGCGGACTTCACGCTGGCCGACGTGGTGCTGGGCCTGGCCACCCACCGCTGGTTTTCGGTGCCGATGGCGCATGCCACCCTGCCGGCCGTGGCCGCCTACTACGAGCGGCTGAGCCAGCGGCAGGCCTTCCTGCTGCACGGGCGCAACGGGTTGCCCTGAGCACGTGCGCGGCTCAGCGCACGGCCTCCGGCGCGGCCAGGGTGTCGAGGATCGGGCAGTCGGGCCGGTCGTCGCCGTGGCAACAGTGCACCAGGTGCTCGAGGGAGGCCTTCATTGCCAGTAGCTCGCGCGCCTTGGCTTCCAGCGCGTCGATGTGGGCCTGCGCCAGGGCCTTGACCTGCCGGCTGGGCCGCTCGCGGTCGCGCCACAGGCCCACCAGCTCGCCGATCTGCGCCAGCGGAAAGCCGAGATCGCGCGCATGGCGGATGAAGCGCAGGGTGTGCACGTCGGCCGCGCTGTACAGGCGGTAGCCGGCCTCGGTGCGTGGCGGCGCGGCCAGCAGGCCGATCTGCTCGTAGTGGCGGATCATCTTGGCCGTCATGCCGCTGGCCCTGGCCGCCTGGCCGATGTTCATGCTCATGCGGGGCTCCTTGCTTGCCATCCGATTCAGGCGCCGGGCCGCCAGCGGCGCAGCAGCAGCGCATTGGCCACCACGCTCACGCTGCTGAAGGCCATGGCCGCGCCGGCGATCATCGGGTTCAGCCAGCCCAGCGCGGCCAGCGGGATGCCCACCACGTTGTACGCGAAGGCCCAGAACAGGTTCTGGCGGATCTTGGCGTAGGTGCGGCGGGAGACGTCGATGGCGTCGGCCACCAGCGCCGGATCGCCCCGCATCAGCGTGATGCCGGCGGTTTCCATCGCCACGTCGGTGCCGGTGGACATGGCGATGCCCACGTCGGCCGCGGCCAGCGCCGGTGCATCGTTGATGCCGTCGCCCACCATCGCCACCACCCCGCCGGCCTCGCGCAACGCCTGCACGGCCTGGGCCTTGTCGGCCGGCAGCACGTCGGCGCGCACCTCGTCGATGCCCAGCGGCTGGGCCACGGCGCGGGCGCTGCCGGCGTTGTCGCCGGTGAGCATCACGGTGCGGATGCCCAGGCGGTGCAGCCGCTGCACCGCAGCCACCGCGGCGGGCTTGACCGTATCGCCGAACGCCAGCAGGCCGAGCGCGCGGGCGCCGCCGCCATGCGCTTCCAGCAGCCAGGACACGGTGCGGCCCTCGCCCTGCAGCCGCTCGGCCTGCGCCGCCAGCGCGCCGGCCTCGGCGCCCGATTCGTCCAGCAGCCGCTGGCTGCCCAGCAGCAGCCGGCGGCCTTCCACCGTGGCCTGCAGGCCGCGGCCGGGCAGCGCCTGCGCGTCGGCCGCGGCAGGCACGGCAGCGCCTGCGCCTGTGCACGGGCGCTGACGGCACGCGCCAGCGGATGTTCGCTGTGCTGCTGCACGGCGGCGCACAGGCGCAGCAGTTCGGCCTCGTCCATGCCGGGCGCGGGCAGCAGCGCCACCAGCGAAGGCTGGCCTTCGGTCAGCGTGCCGGTCTTGTCGAAGGCCACGGTGGTGACGGCGTGCGCCAGTTCCAGCGCCTGCGCATCCTTGATCAGGATGCCGTGCGTGGCCGCGACGCCGGTGCCGGCCATGATGGCCGTGGGCGTGGCCAGTCCCAGCGCGCAAGGGCAGGCGATCACCAGCACCGCCACGGCATTGATCAGCGCCTGCTCCCAGTCGCCGCTGGCCAGCACCCACCCGCCGAAGGTGAGCAACGCGATGCCCAGCACCACCGGCACGAACACCGCGCTCACGCGGTCGACGGTGCGCTGGATCGGCGCCTTGCCGGCCTGGGCCGATTCCACCAGCCGGATGATGCGGGCCAGCGTGGTCTCGGCGCCCACGGCGGTGGTGCGCACCAGCAGGGCACCTTCGCCGTTGATGGCGCCGCCGGTCACGGGCCCGCCTTCGCCACGGGCGGCGGGCAGGCTCTCGCCGGTCAGCAGCGATTCGTCCAGGTGGCTGTGGCCATCCACGATCACGCCGTCCACCGGCACGCGCTCGCCGGGGCGGATCACCACCAGGTCGTCCACCCGCACCTGGCGCACCGGCACCTCGGCTTCCACGCCGTGCCGGCGCACCCGGGCCACCGCCGGGCGCAAGGCATTCAGCGCCCGGATGGCCTCGGTGGTCTGGCGCTTGGCGCGCTGCTCCAGCCACTTGCCCAGCAGCACCAGCGTGATGACGGTGGCGGAGGCCTCGAAGTACAGGTGCGGCATGCCGCCGCCGTGCGCCGCATGTCCGCCCGCCACGGCCATCAGGTAGACCGACAGGCCGTAGGCGGCCGAGGTGCCCAGGGCCACCAGCAGGTCCATGTTGCCGCTGCCGGACAGCGCCGCCTTGACACCGGCGCGGTAGAAGCGCCAGCCCAGGACGAACTGCACCGGCGTGGCCAGCGCCAGCTGCCAGGCCGCGGGCAGCACCGCCTGCACCCCGAAGGGCGCCAGCAGCATCGGCAGGATCAGCGGCAGCGTGAGCAGGGCAGCCAGCGCCACCGGCCACCAGCCCGGCAGGCCGCCGGGGGCCGAAGCCGCGGCGCCGGCGGCTTCGGCGTCTTCCAACACCGGGCTGGCCTCGTAGCCGGCCTTTTCCACCGCCGCCTGCAGCGCCTGCGGCTGCACGCCATCGCCGGCTTGCACGGTGGCGCGCTCGGTGGCGATGTTGACGCTGGCCTCCTGCACGCCCGGCACCTTCTTCAGGGCCTTTTCCACCCGCATCACGCAGGAGGCGCAGGTCATGCCGCCGATCTGCAACTGGAATTCGTGGGACGGCGCGGCGGTGGTGGTGGCTGACGACATGGCGGGGGACTTCCGAGGCAGGTTCTGGCAGCCAGTGTGAACCTTGCCATCATGGCAAGGTCAAGCCAAGGCCCTACCCCGCGTACCGCGCTTGACCTTGCCACGAGGGCAGGGTTCAAGCTGCAGGCTTCCTTACCCACCGGAGTTCTCCATGATCAGCTTTGAAGTGAACGACATGAGCTGCGGCCACTGCGTGCAGGCCATCGCCCAGGCGGTACAGCAGGCCGATCCCGGTGCGCAGGTCCAGGTGGACCTGGACGCGCACCGCGTTCAAGTGCAGCCGGTGGCGGCCGATGCATCAGTGCTGCGCGCCGCCATCGAGGAGGCGGGGTACACGCCGGTGGCGGCGGCCTGAGGGGGCTGCCAACCCCTAAAAGCCCGCTGACGGGCTTGTGTACCATCCGACGCGGCCGCGCCGTCGAGCGAACGGCGGTGATGTTCTGCTCTCCCCATGGTGGTTATCTTGGCCTTGCCCCTCTCCCGTCTGCTGAAAATCGCCGTCCTCGTCCCCGTCCTGATCGCCGGCGGTTGCGGTGGCCAGAGCAGCGGCGACCTGATCGCCTCGGCCAGGTCGTACATGGACCGCAACGACAACGCGGCGGCCATCATCCAGCTCAAGAACGCGCTGCAGAAGGACCTCAAGCTGGCCGAAGCCCGCTTCCTGCTGGGCGAAGCGCTGCTGCGCAGCGGCGATGCGGCCAATGCCGTGGGCGAACTGCGCCGGGCGCTGGAATACGGCTACCCGGCCGACGAGGCGGTGCCGGCGCTGGCACGGGCGCTCACCGCCCAGGGCCAGGGGCAGGTGGTGATCCGCGACTACGCCACCACCCGCTTCGACAAGCCCGAGGCCACCGCCAGCCTCAAGACCTCGCTCGCGATGGCCTACCTTGGCGAAAAGTCGCAGCCGCAGGCGGAACAGGCGCTGGCCGATGCACTGCAGGCCGCGCCCGACCATGCCCCCGCGCAGCTGCTGCAGGCGCGCCTGCTGGGCAACCAGGGCCGGCGCGCCGAGGCACTGGCGCTGGCCGACAAGGTAACCGCCGCCCATCCGAAGGACGCCGACGCCTGGTTCACCCGCGGCAACCTGCTGACGCTGGAGGGCCGGCGCCAGGAAGCGCTGGCCGCCTACAACACCGCGCTGGAACACCAGCCGGCGCACGGCCCGGCGCGCATCGCCAAGATCTCGCTGCTGTTTGAGCTGGGCGAGCCCGAGGCCGCCGCCGAGATCGAGAAGCTGCGCCGGGTGCCCGGCCAGCAGCGGCAGAGCCTGTTCTTCGAGGCGCAGGCGGCACTGGCCCGCGGCGACGACCAGCGCGCCTACGAGCTGATCCAGCAGGTGCTCAAGGCCGCGCCCAACCATGCGTTGTCGCTGCAGGTGGCCGGCGGGCTGGAGCTCAAGCGCGGCCGCGTGCTGGTGGCCGAGCGCACGCTGGCCAAGGCGCTGCAGCTCTCGCCCGACCTGCCCGCGGCGCGGCGGCTGCTGGCGCAGGCCTACGTGCGCCTCGGCCAGCCCGCCAAGGCGCTGGCCACGCTGGAGCCGCTGCTGGCGGCCGCCAAGCCCGACAGCGAAGCCCTGCTCATCGCCGGCGAGGTGCAGCTGCTGATGGGCCAGGCCGACAAGGCCGAGCAGCTGTTCCGCCAGTCGGTGCAGGCCGCGCCCGACCAGCCGCGCAGCCGCACGGCGCTGGCCGCGCTGCAGCTGCAGCGCAACCAGAGCCCGGCCGCGCTCGACGAGCTGAAGTCCATCGCCGCCGAGGACAAGACCGGCTCGCAGACCGACATGGTGGTCATCAGCTACTACGTGGGCCGTGGCGAAACCGCCCAGGCGCTGCAGGCCATCGAGCGCCTGGAAGCCAAGCAGCCCGGCAAGCCGCTGGCCGCCCAGCTGCGCGGTGGGCTGCAGCTGCGGCAGAACGACCTGGCCGGCGCCCGTGCGTCCTTCGAGCGGGCGGTGGGCCTGGACGCCACCTACATGCCGGCGGTGCTGCGGCTGGTGGAGCTGGACCTGCGCGAGAACAAGCGTGATGCCGCGCGTGCACGCTTCGAGAAGGTGCTGGCCGCCGACAAGCGCAACCTCCAGGCGCAGCTCGGCCTGGCGGGCCTGATGGCGCGTGACCGCACCGAGCCCGCCAAGATCGAGGCTCTGCTGCGCGAGGCCATCAAGGCCAACCCGGCCGAGGTGCAGCCCCGGCTGGCGCTGGTGGAACACCTGCTGATACATCGCCAGCCGCAGCAGGCGCTGGAGGCGGCCCAGGCCGCGCTGGGCGCGCAGCCCGAAGGCATCGAGCTGCTGGACGCGCTGGGCCGTGCCCAGATGGCCACCGGCGACACCAACCAGGCCATCTCCACCTTCAACCGGCTGGTCGCGCTGGCGCCCGGATCGCCGCTGCCGCACACCCGCCTGGCCGAAGTGCAGCTGGCCGCCCGGAATCCGCAAGGCGCCAGGGCGCACCTGCAGCGCGCGGTGGCGCTGGCGCCCGACCTGGTGCCGGCGCAGCAGCAGCTGGTGCGCATGGCGATGACCGACGGCCGCACCGCCGACGCCCTGGCCATCGCCCGCACCGTGCAGAAGGCACGCCCGCAGGACCCCACCGGCTACCTGTGGGAAGCCGACATCGAGGCGGAAAAAGGCGGCCCGGCGGTGGCGGTGGAGCGCTACAAGGCGGTGTACGCCCGCTTCGCGCAACCCGAGCCGGTGATCCGCCTGCACCGCGCCCTGCTGCAGGCTGGACGCGCGCCCGAGGCAGAGAAGCTGGCGGCCGGCTGGATCGCCGCCCACCCCACCGAGCGTGAGCTGCGGGCCCACCTCGGCGAGGTGGCGATGATGGCGCGCGACTATCCCAAGGCCATCGCGCAGTTCAAGGCGGTGCTCGAGCACCACCCCGACTACGTGCCGGTGCTCAACAACATCGCGTGGTCGATGGTGCGCGCGGGCGACAACGGCGCGTTGGCCCATGCCCGCCGGGCCAACGAGCTGCAGCCCGAGGTGCCCGCCATCCTGGACACCCTGGCCCTGGCGCTGGCGCAGGACAAGCAGTACGACGAGGCCATCCGCGTGCAGAAGCGGGTGCTGGAACTGGCCCCCGACGAGCCGGCGGCACGCATGTCGCTGGCTCGCATCTACATGCAAGGCGGCAAGCCGGCACTGGCCCGTACCGAGTTGCAGGCGCTGGCCGCGCTGGGGGACAAGTACCCTGCGCAACCCGAAGTGCAGAAGCTGCTGGGCCAGCTTTAGTGACATCGGTCACGGTGTCCGTTGCCGGGCGCCGTGACCGCCATGCGGCCCGGCCGCCCGGCTCCGATCTCAAACTCCGATGCTTCGCGTCGCCGAGGAACAGGAGACCGCTTTGGACAACAACAACCGCTTCGACTACAGCCGCGCCTTCTCGCGCAACATCGGCTGGGTCACCGCGCAGGAGCAGGACAAGCTCGGCAGCGCCCGTGTGGCCATCGCCGGCCTGGGCGGGGTGGGCGGCGCGCATGCGCTGACGCTGGCCCGGCTGGGCATCACCCGCTTCCACATCGCCGACTTCGACCGCTTCGAGGTGCACAACTTCAACCGGCAGGCCGGCGCCTTCATGAGCACGCTGGACCAGCCGAAGGCCGACGTGATCGCGGCCATGGTGCGCGACATCAACCCGCAGGCCGAGGTCACCGTGTTCGGCGAAGGCGTGTCGCCAGACAACGTGGGCGCCTTCCTGGGCGGGGTGGACGTGTATGTGGACGGCATCGACTTCTTCGCCATCGAGGCGCGCCGGCTGCTGTTCGCCCAGGCCTATGCCCAAGGCATCCCGGCGCTGACGGCCGCACCGCTGGGCATGGGCGTGTCGCTGCTGTACTTCCAGCCGGGGCGCATGAGCTTCGAGGACTACTTCCGCGTGGAAGGCCAGCCGGTCGAGGAGCAGTACGCCCGCTTCATCGCCGGCCTGTCGCCTTCGGCGCTCAACCGCAACTACCTGGTGGCGCCCGAGGCGGTCAACTTCAAGGAGCGTCGCGGCCCGTCCACCGGCATGTCCTGCGACCTGTGCGCAGGCGTCATGGGCACGGCGGTGCTCAAGGTGCTGCTGCGGCGCGGCGCCTTGAAGCCGGCGCCGTGGGGGCTGCAGTTCGACGCCTACGAGAACAAGCTCAAGCACACCTGGCGGCCGGGCGGCAATGCCAACCCGCTGCAGCGTTTGCTGCTGCGCTTCATCCGGCCGCGGGTGGCCGGGGCCTGATCGGCGCTCCCCAAAGGAAACGGGGCCGACCCTGCGAAGGGTCGGCCCCGTTTGTCATGCAGCGCCTTCAGCCGAAGGCACCAGCGTCAGGCCATCAGGCCTTGGTGCTGCGGCGACGAGCCAGGCCCAGGCCCACCAGGGCGGCGCCGACCAGCGCCAGCGAGGCGGGTTCCGGCACATCGCTGAACACGGCCGAGGCATCACCCACGGCGGTGCCGGTGTAGTTGCCCGGGGTCAGGGCCGGGTTGAAGCTCTCGTTTTCGCCCGACACTTCGATGCGCAGGTAGAACGGCGACGGGTCGAAGAAGAAGGCCGAACCCGTGGGGGTCAGATTCAGGGCGCCGTAGTTGATGACGAACGAACCGCCGCTGGCGGCTTGGTTGCCGACCAGGGGCACGTTGGCCTGGCTGCCGGCCAGCACGATGTCGCTGCTGCCCAGCAGGATGTCTTCGCCGTTGCCGACCAGCGTGGTCGCGCCCAGGCCGGTGGTGCCGTTCAGGGACTTGGTGGTGTTCGAGCTGGTGTCAGCGTAGAAGCGCACGCTGCCCGTCAGGAAGTCGGCCAGGGCGGTGGTGCCGGCGAACGAGATGTTGCCCGACACGGTGAACAGGCCGTAGATCTGGTAGCCGCCACCGGCTTCCAGGCCGTTCAGCTGCGAGAGCTGCGAAGCGCTGCCATTCGAGTAGCCGGTGGCGTTGAAGAAGCCGGATTCGGTGAAGAACGTCGGGGCGGCCGGGCCAGCCTGCGTCTGGTTGATCGTCGCTTCGTAGCGCAGCGTGATCTTGTCGGCGGTGACGATGTTGGCGTTGGTGCCGGTCAGCGCGCCTTCCTGGACCTTGAAGGTCGGGGCGGCGGTAGCGGCGCCAATCAGGGCGGCGAGGGCGGCGCCGGCGATGAGCTTGGTCTTGAACATGTGTGGACTCCCGTGGGGTGAAAGCTGTTGCGAGCCTTTAAAGCAGACACCGTGCCACCTTGGTAATCCTCAATGAAATCAAGCACTTGGCTCAAATTCGGCGGCGCTGTTCACGGGGCGTGTAAAGGATCTCGACACTGTGGCGCGCTTCAGTCGGCGCCAGCCCTGCCGAAATCCGGCCACGCCATTCGAACACCGAAAGCCACCATGACCCAGCCCACCTACCGCCTCATCACCCGCAGCGACTTCGACGGCCTGGTTTGCGCCGTGCTGCTGAACGAGCTGAAGATGATCGACGAGATCAAGTTCGTGCACCCGAAGGACATGCAGGACGGCAAGGTGGAAGTGACGGCGCGCGACATCACCACCAACCTGCCCTACGTGCCGGGCGTGCACATGGCTTTCGACCACCATGCGTCGGAAACCCTGCGCAACACCGGCGAGCGGCCCAACCACGTGATCGACGCCAAGGCACCCTCGGCCGCCCGCGTGGTGTACGACCATTTCGGCGGCGCGGCGCGCTTCCCGACGATCGCGCCCGACATGATGGCCGCGGTGGACAAGGCCGACGCCGCCCAGTTCAGCCGCGACGAGATCCTGAATCCCAGCGGCTGGGTGCTGCTGAACTACCTGATGGACGCGCGCACCGGGCTGGGCCGCTTCCGCAACTTCCGCATCAGCAACTACGCGCTGATGATGGACCTGATCGCCTACTGCCGTAACCACGGCATCAACGACATCCTGGGCCTGCCCGACGTGAAGGAGCGGGTGGAGCTGTACTTCGAGCATGCGGAGCGCGCCAAGGAGCAGATCACCCGTTGCGCCACGGTGCACGGCAACCTGGTGGTGCTGGACCTCCGGCACGAGGAGACCATCTTCGCGGCCAACCGCTTCATGATCTACGCGCTGTTCCCGCAGACGAACATCTCCATCCACGTGATGTGGGGCGTGCAGCAGCGCAACACGGTATTCGCCACCGGCAAGAGCATCCTCGACCGCAGCAGCAAGACCGACGTGGGCGCGCTGATGCTGCAGTACGGCGGCGGCGGCCACCATGCGGCCGGGACGTGCCAGGTCGAGAACGACCAGGCGGAGAAGGTGCTGGGCGAGCTGATCGAGCGCATCAACCAGGACGGTTGAGTACACTCCAAACCCCAGCGCCGATTTGCTTCTCAGATTGCGGGCGCTCAACAAATACTGCTAAAGAGGGATGCCCGGCCCGGTGTCCGCTTCTTTGGCGGCACCGGGTTCTTTGTTGATGGCATCCCTTGGACACGTCACACCGCAGCGCATGCAGTTCGCCGAGCCGCTGCCGCTCAAGAGCGGCGCGAAGCTCGCCGACTACACGCTGGTCTATGAAACCTACGGCACGCTGAACGCCGACCGCAGCAACGCGGTGCTGGTGTGCCATGCGCTCAATGCCTCGCACCACGTGGCGGGCACCTACGAAGGCCAGGACCGCAGCGAGGGCTGGTGGGACAACCTGGTGGGCCCCGGCAAGCCGCTGGACACCGACCGCTTCTTCGTCATCGGCATCAACAACCCGGGCTCGTGCTTCGGCTCCACCGGCCCGATGCATGCCAACCCCGACCCCGCCGCCGGCGGCCGGCCCTATGGCGCCGACTTCCCGGTGATGACGGTGGAAGACTGGGTGGACGCGCAGGCCCGTTTGCTCGACCGCCTGGGCATCACCCAGCTGGCCGCGGTGCTGGGCGGCAGCCTGGGCGGCATGCAGGCGCTGAGCTGGTCGCTGCGCCATCCGCAGCGGCTGCGGCACTGCGTGGCGGTGGCCACCGCGCCCAACCTGTCGGCGCAGAACATCGCCTTCAACGAGGTGGCGCGGCGGGCCATCGTCACCGACCCCGACTTCCATGGCGGGCACTTCTATGCCCATGGCGTGGTGCCGGCGCGCGGCCTGCGCGTGGCCCGCATGATCGGCCACATCACCTACCTGTCGGACGACTCGATGGAAGCCAAGTTCGGCCGCAGCCTGCGCGCCGCCGAGCTCGGCTACAGCACGCAGGACATCGAGTTCCAGATCGAGAGCTACCTGCGCTACCAGGGCGAGAAGTTCAGCGAGTACTTCGACGCCAACACCTACCTGCTGATCACCCGGGCGCTGGACTACTTCGACCCCGCGCTCGCGCATGGCGGCGACCTGACGCGCGCCTTCGCTGCCGCGCAGGCCAAGTTCATGCTGGTGAGCTTCACCACCGACTGGCGCTTCTCGCCGGCCCGCTCGCGCGAGATCGTCAAGGCCCTGGTCGACAACCAGCGCGACGTCAGCTACGCCGAGATCGACGCACCGCACGGCCACGACGCCTTCCTGCTGGAAGACCCGCGCTACCACGCCGTGCTGCGCGCCTACTTCGCCAACGTGGCCAAGGAGTTCGCGGCATGAGTGACAGGGCGGACATGGAGACGATAGCGTCGCTGGTGCCGGTGGGCAGTCGCGTGCTCGACCTGGGCTGCGGCGACGGCGCACTGCTGGCGCACCTGCGCGAGCATCAGCAGTGCCGCGGCTTCGGCGTGGAGATCGACGATGCCAAGGTCGCGGCCTGCATCCGCCGCGACGTGAAGGTGCTGCAGCTCAACCTGGAAGAGGGCCTGGCGCTGTTCGAGGACCAGTCCTTCGACGTGGTGCTGCAGCTGGACACCCTGCAGCACCTGCGCAATACCGAGAAGATGCTGCAGGAAACCGCGCGCGTGGGCCGCATCGGCATCGTCAGCTTCCCCAACTTCGCGCACTGGCCCAACCGCATCCGCGTGGCCTCGGGCCGCATGCCGGTGACGCGGGTGCTGCCTTACGAGTGGTACGACACGCCCAACATCCGCGTGGGCACCTATGCCGACTTCGAAGTGCTGGCGCGCAAGAACGGGCTGTCGGTGATCGAGAGCTTCGGCATCCAGCACGGCCGGCCGGTGCGCCGGCTGCCCAACCTGCTGGCCAGCGTGGCGGTGTTCAAGTTCGAACGGGCCTGACTCGTCGTAACCTCCTGCGCCTTTGCACAGGAGGAAACGATGAACAAGGCATTCCGTCAACGTCTCGGTCAGGCCGCCCTCGGCCTCAGCCTGCTGGCCGCGACCGCCGCCCAGGCCGCCGCGCCGCAGGTGGGCACCCAGGCACCGGGCTTCTACCGCATGGCGCTGGGCGACTTCGAGGTGACCGCGCTGTTCGACGGCGCGATCGACCTGGACGTCAAGCAGCTCCTCACCAACGTCAAGCCGGCGCAGGTGGACAAGCTGATGAAGCAGTCCTTTGCCAGCAATCCGCTGCGCACCTCGGTCAACGGCTACCTGATCAACACCGGCAGCCAGCTGGTGTTGATCGACGCGGGCGCGGCCGGGCTGTTCGGCCCGTCGCTGGGCCAGCTGATGGCCAACCTGAAGGCCGCCGGCTACCAGCCCGAGCAGGTGGACGCGGTGCTCATCACCCACCTGCATCCCGACCACGTGGGCGGTGCCATGGCCGCCGGCCAGCGGGCCTTTCCGAATGCCACGTTGCACGTGGACCAGCGCGACGCGGCCTACTGGCTGAGCGAGGCGGAGATGGCCAAGGCGCCCAAGGAAGCGCAGGGCTTCTTCCAGGGCGCGATGGCCGCCGCCAAGCCGTACGCCGATGCAGGCGCACTCAAGACCTTCGACGGCAACACCGAGCTGGTGCCGGGCGTCCGGGCGCTGCGTGCCTATGGCCATACGCCGGGCCACAGCGTCTATGCCGTCGAATCCAGGGGCCAGAAGCTGGTGCTGTGGGGCGACCTGATGCATGTGTCGGCGGTGCAGTTCGCGCAGCCCAACGTCACCATCCAGTTCGACACCGACAGCAAGGCGGCGATGGGCGAACGCCGCAATGCGTATGCCGACGCGGCCAAGGGCGGCTACCTCGTGGCCGCGGGGCATCTGCCCTTCCCGGGCATTGGCCGGCTGCGGCCCGAGGCGGGTGGATACCGCTTCGTGCCGATCGACTACGTGCCGTACAAGTAAGGCATCAGCCTTCGCGCATCGCCTTGGCGATGAGCGAATAGGAGCGCCGGCGCACCAGCGGGTCGTGGGCCCAGGTGTTGATGACGATCTCGCCGAGCTGCAGTTCCTCGGCGATGTCCTTGAGCATCGCCGCCACCTGCGCGCCGGTGCCCACGAAGGCCTTGCGGCGCATCGGCGCCACCGTGGCCATCTCGGCCTCGGTGAAGCCGCGCGCGGCGACGGCGTCGGGCGGTTGCAGCGGGCCCAGCACGCCTCGCGCGCGGTCCACGCGCCAGCGCTCGCGGCTCAGCGCATGGTGGCGGGCTTCTTCCTCGGTGTCCGCGGCCAGCGCCCACACGCAGATGGTGGGCAGCGGCACGGGATGGCGTTCGCTGGGTTGGTAGAGCTCACGGTACAGGCGCAGCGCCTGCTCCACGCCCTGGCCGTCCATGAAGAAGTAGGCAAAGGCATAGGGCAGGCCGAAGTGCGCCGCCAGCTGCGCGCCGTAGTCGCTGCTGCCCAGGATCCACACCTGCGGCGCATGTGGGCCGCGCGGGTGGGCGGTGATGCCGTTGTGCGGCAGGCCGGCCGTCCAGGCCTGCAGGTCGCGCACCTGCTGCGGGAAGTGCTCGGCCGCATGATGGGCGTTGGGATTGAGGGCCATCGCGGTGCGCATGTCGCCACCGGGCGCGCGGCCCACGCCCAGGTCGATGCGGCCCGGGGCCAGCGCCTCCAGCACGCGGAACTGCTCGGCCACCTTGAAGGCCGAGTAGTGCGGCAGCATCACGCCCGCGCTGCCGATGCGGATGCGCTGCGTGGTGGCCGCCACCGCGGCCATCAGCACCTCGGGCGCGGTGCCGATGATGGTGGGCAGCGCATGGTGCTCGCTGAGCCAGAAGCGGTGGTAGCCCTCGGCCTCGCAATGCGTGGCCAGGCCCACGGTGTCGCGGATGGCGGCGTCTTCGCCATGGCCGGCAAGGGAAACGGATTGGTCGAGGGCGGACAACAGCAGGCTCATGCGGCCACGCTATCACCGCCCGCATGCCGCCGTGGGCGGCAGGGGCAACACGTTGACACCCGCGCCGCGGGCCTCCCACAATCGCCCCCGCTCCGGGGTGCAGGCCGACAGGCCCGCTGAGATGGTGAATCCGAACCCGCGAACTTGAACCGGTTAGTACCGGCGGAAGAAGAGCTGTTGTGTCAGGACGGGTGCGTGCCTTCGAGGGGCATGCGCCGGGCCGGCCTTCGGAGCATGCATCGCCACGCCACGAAGGAGACCCGCATGAACGCCCCCGACCAACTCGCGCAGTTGCTGCAACGCACCCGCGAGCCCTTTCCCGCTTCCACCAAGGCCTGGATCACCGGCAGCCGCGCCGACCTGCGCGTGCCGGTGCGCGACGTGGCCCTGAGCAACGGCGAAGTGGTCTCGCTGTACGACACCTCCGGCCCCTACACCGACCCCGCCGCCCTCATCGACGTGCGCCGCGGCCTGCCCGATGTGCGCGGCGCATGGATCAGCGAACGCGACGGCACCGAGCACTATGCAGGCCGCCTGCGCCATGGCCTGGACGACGGCCTGCGGCACGACGAGCGCGACAGCGCGCGCATCGCGCAGCTGCGCGCCGAGGCCGCGGCACTGCAGCGCACGCCGCGCCGCGCCAAGTCCGGTGCCAACGTCACGCAGATGCATTACGCCCGCCGCGGCATCGTCACGCCCGAGATGGAATACGTGGCCCTGCGCGAGAACGGCAAGCGCGAGTGGATGGCCGAGTACCTGGCCGATGCGCAGCGCGAGCAGCGCCTGGCCGGCAACGGCATGGGCGCGCGGCTGCCCGCCGTCATCACGCCGGAATTCGTGCGCGACGAAGTGGCCCGCGGCCGCGCCATCATCCCGGCCAACATCAACCACCCCGAGGTGGAGCCGATGGCCATCGGCCGCCACTTCAAGGTGAAGATCAACGCCAACATCGGCAACTCGGCCGTCACCAGCAGCATCGAGGAAGAGGTGGAGAAGCTGGTGTGGGCCATCCGCTGGGGCGCTGACAACGTGATGGACCTGAGCACCGGCCGCCACATCCACACCACGCGCGACTGGATCCTGCGCAACAGCCCGGTGCCCATCGGCACCGTGCCCATCTACCAGGCGCTGGAGAAGGTGGGCGGCGTGGCCGAGGACCTGACCTGGGCGCTGTACCGCGACACGCTGATCGAGCAGGCCGAGCAGGGGGTGGACTACTTCACCATCCATGCCGGGCTGCGGCTGCCGTTCATCCACCTCACGGCGCAGCGGCGCACCGGCATCGTCTCGCGCGGCGGGTCGATCATGGCCAAGTGGTGCATCGCCCACCACCAGGAGAGCTTCCTGTACACGCACTTCGAGGAGATCTGCGAGATCATGAAGGCGTACGACGTGAGCTTCTCGCTGGGCGATGGCCTGCGCCCCGGCAGCGCCGCCGATGCCAACGACGAAGCGCAGTTCGCCGAGCTGCGCACGCTGGGCGAGCTGACGAAGCTGGCCTGGCAGCACGATGTGCAGACCATGATCGAAGGCCCGGGCCATGTGCCGATGCACCTGATCCAGGCCAACATGGACGAGCAGCTGAAGCACTGCCACGAGGCGCCGTTCTACACGCTGGGCCCGCTGACCATCGACATCGCGCCGGGCTACGATCACATCGCCAGCGCCATCGGTGCCGCGATGATCGGCTGGATGGGCACCGCGATGCTGTGCTACGTGACGCCCAAGGAACACCTGGGCCTGCCCGACCGGGAGGACGTCAAGCAGGGCATCGTCGCCTACAAGATCGCGGCGCATGCAGCCGACGTGGCCAAGGGCCATCCGGGGGCGCGGGCGCGCGACGATGCGCTGTCGAAGGCGCGCTTCGAGTTCCGCTGGACCGACCAGTTCAACCTGGGCCTGGACCCGGACACCGCCCGCAGCTTTCATGACGAGACGCTGCCCAAGGACGCCAGCAAGGTGGCCCACTTCTGCTCCATGTGCGGCCCCAAGTTCTGCTCGATGAAGATCACGCAGGAGGTGCGCGAGTTCGCGGCCCGGGGCATGGGCGAGAAGTCGGCCGAGTTCCGCGCCGCAGGCGGCGAGCTGTACGTGCCCATCCAGCCCGTGGGCTGAGCGCCACGCCGCCGCAGCCGCGTGCTTGACCTGCATCAAGCGGCCGCGGCGGTGCAGCACGGCGGGGTGGCGGCTTTGCGCTGGCTCAAACGGGCGTGCGCCACCGCGCGGGGGTAATGAGGCACGGGCCGCACAAGCCCGGCCCTCTACATCCCTCAAGGAGCTCACATGAACAAGCGCTGGAACGCGCTGGCGCTCGCCGCAGCTGCCACCCTCACGATCGCCGCCGTGCCCGCTGCCGCCCAGGCGCAGGACACCGGCAACTGGATCGTGCGTGGCCGCGTGCTGCATCTCGACTCGGCGGACAAGGACAGCACTGGCCTCGACCTGAGCCTGAAGAACAAGACCTTCCCCGAGGTCGACATCACCTACTTCTTCACGCCCAACATCGCGGCCGAGCTGGTGCTGACCTACCCGCAGAAGCATGACCTGCGCGCCGGCGGCGACAAGATCGGCACGCTGAAGCACCTGCCGCCCACGCTCAGCGTTCAGTACCACTTCACCGGCCTCGGCTTCCGGCCCTACCTGGGCGCGGGCATCAACTACACCCGCTTCTCCAGCCTGGACCTGCCTGCAGGCGTGGACATCGACCGCAACAGCTGGGGCCTGGCGCTGGGCGCCGGCGTCGACGTGCCGGTGGGCAACGGCTGGCTCGTCAACGTCGACGTGAAGAAGGTGCAGATCCGCACCGACGTATCCGCCGGCGGTGCGGACCTGGGCCGCTTCAAGGTCGACCCGCTGCTGTTCTCGGTCGGGTTCGGCAAACGCTTCTGACCTACCGCCGGTGATGCGGCCCCTCCCGGCCGTACACCTCGGTGGGCAGGCCTTCCATGCGGGCCTTGAGCTGCAGCGCCAGGAACTGCGAGTAGTGCCGCGACTGGTGCAGGTTGCCGCCGTGGAACCACATCTGCGGCTGCGCGGTGGGCTTCCACATGTTGCGCAGCTCGCCTTCCCATGGGCCGGGGTCTTTCGTGGTGTCGCTGCCCAGGCCCCAGCACTTGCCCACCTGGTCGGCCACCTCGGGTGACACCAGGTCGGCCAGCCAGTTGTTCATCGAGCCGTAGCCGGTGGCGTACACCAGCAGGTCGGCCGGCAGCTCGGTGCCGTCGGTCAGCGTGACCGAGCGTGGGTTGATGCGCTCGATGTTGACGCCGCTCCTCAGCTTGATGCGGCCATCGGCCACCAGTTCGGACGCGCCCACGTCGATGTAGTAGCCCGAGCCGCGGCGCAGGTACTTCATGAACAGGCCCGAGCCGTCCTCGCCAAAGTCCAGCAGGAAGCCGGCCTTCTCCAGCCGCGCATACAGGTCGGCGTCGCGCTTCTTCATCTCCTCGTACACGGGGATGTGGAAGGTGTGCATGATCCTGTACGGCACCGAGGCGAAGATCAGGTCGGCCATGTCGGTGCTGATGCCGTTCTTCAGCGCCTGCTCGGAATACAGCCCGCCCAGCGCCAGCTCCATCAAGGAGGCCGAGGGCGCAATGTGGGTGGACGAGCGCTGGATCATCGTCACGTCGGCGCCGTTTTCCCACAGGTCGGCGCAGATGTCGTGGGCCGAATTGTTGGAGCCCAGCACCACCGCGTGCTTGCCGGCCCAGGCTGCGCCGCCGGGGTGCTGGCTGGAGTGGTGCTGCGTGCCTTCGAAGGTCTCGGCGCCAGGGATCTTCGGCACGTTGGCATAGCCCGAGACGCCCAGCGCGAACACCAGCTGCTTCGGCCGCAGCGTCACCGGCTGGCCCTCGCGCTCCACCTGCACTTCCCACGTCTGCGTGGCCTCGTCGAAGCGCGCCTTCCTCGCGATGGTGGAGCCCCAGTAGTTGAGCTCCATCACCTTGGTGTACATCTCCAGCCAGTCGCCGATCTTGTCCTTGGGCGCGAACACCGGCCAGTCGTCGGGGAAGGGCATGTAGGGCAGGTGGTCGTACCAGACGGGGTCGTGCAGGCACAGCGACTTGTAGCGGTTGCGCCAGGAGTCGCCGGCCCGAGCGTTCTTCTCGATCACGATGGTGGGCACGTCGAGCCGGCGCAGGCGTGATGCCAGGCCAATGCCGCCCTGGCCGCCGCCGATGATCACCACGTACGGCTGCTCCGTGTACCCCAGCGCCGCCTCGCGGGCCTGCTTGCGCTCCAGCCAGCTCTGGCGGCCGCCGGGCTGGGCGCCATGCTCCGCACCGGCGATGCGGCGCTCGCCCTTCTTCTCCTCGAAGCCCTTGAGCTCGGTCATGGTGGTGAGCAGCGTCCAGGCACGGCCGTTCTTCAGCCGCAGGTGGCCGCGGCCGCGGGCCACGCCGGTCTCGAAGGTGAACCAGGCTTCGATGACGCCGCCGGCTTCGCTCGCCTCGCCTTCGATGCGGAAGTGGGCGGGCGCGGTGTCGGCCAGCCGTGCCTGCAGCATCGCGCGGATGGCGTCGCGGCCTTCCTGCGTCTTGATGTTCCAGGTGAAGGCCACCAGGTCGCGCCAGTAGCACTCGTCATCGAACAGCGCGGTGGCGGCGTCGATGTCGGCGGCCGACAGCGCCGCCTCGAAGGCGGCCAGCCAGCGGGTGGCCTCGGATGTCGCAAGTTCGCTCATGCACAGGTCTCCATCGTTGTGGGGCATCGGCCGGGTGGCCGTGCGCATCAGCCAGATCAAGCGCCATGCCATGCATGCGGCGAGGGCGCGCATCGGGCTGCAGGCCGCGCCAGTGCTGGGTTTGCGGGCTCCGGCCGGTGGCGCGACCGCTGCCGTGCAGGTGTCACTGCGCGACAGGTGTCACAGCCGCGCGATGTGACAGCTGTCTCAGTGCAGCGCCGGGCTGTCCGACTGGTTGGGCGACACGATGCCCCAGCGCTTCATGCGCCGGTACAGCGTCATGCGCGACAGGCCCAGGCCGCGTGCCACCGCGCTGACGTTCCAGTGCGCGGCGCGCAGTGCCTGCTGCAGCGCGGCGGCGTCCTCACTGTCGCCCTTGCCGGCCGGCGCGGCTTGCCGAGTGCTGGGCAGCGGGCGCGTGGCCGCCGGCGACCACTCGGGCAGGTCGGCCAGCTGCACCGGTCCGTCGCCGCGCACCGCTCGGGCGTAGTCCAGCACGTTGCGCAGCTCGCGCAGGTTGCCCGGCCAGGGGCGGGCCAGCAGCAGCTGCCGCGCCTCGGGCGCGATGCCGTCGCTGCCAGCCCCCAGCAGCGTGTCGATCACCCAGCCGATGTCCGCGCGCTCGCGCAGCGGCGGCAGGTGGAAGCGTGCGCCATTGAGCCGGTAGTACAGGTCGTCGCGGAAGCGGCCTTCGCGCACCAGCGCTTCCAGGTCGCAGTGGGTGGCGGCGATCACGCGGATGTTCACCGCCACCGCCCGCGTGGCGCCCACCGGCAGCACCTCGCGCTCGGCCAGCACGCGCAGCAGCCGCGCCTGCAGCGGCCTCGGCATGTCGCCGATCTCGTCGAGGAACAGCGTGCCGCCGTCGGCTTCCTGGATCAGCCCGCGCTTGGCCCGGGGCCCGGCGCCGGAGAAGCTGCCGGGCAGGTAGCCGAACAGTTCGCTCTCGATCAGCGTCTCGGGGATGGCGGCGCAGTTCACCGCGATGAAGGGCCGCGCGCGGCGCTCGCTGCTGGCATGCAGCGCCTTGGCGAAGAACTCCTTGCCGGTGCCGGTCTCGCCGGTCACCAGCAGGCTCATCGGCGAATTGACCAGCCGCGCGGCGCGCTCGATCTGCCGGTCCAGCATCGCGTCGCCGCCGCTCAGCGCGACCAGCGGCGCGGGCAGGCGCTGCCGTTCGCGCGGCGCCGCGGGTGCGGCCGGCCGGACTGGCGGCGGCGTGGCGGTCATGAACAGCAGCTGGCGGCCGCCGGCCAGCATCACCGCCCGCTGGTCGGACGGTCGCGCCTGCACGAAGCGGCCCAGCTCGGCGAAGGGCGCGTCGAGCACCTGCTCATACGCCCGGCCCAGCAGCGGGCGGCGGCCGTCGCTTTCCCACAGCAGCTGGGCGCGCCGGTTGTGGCCGATCACGCGCCCCTGCGCGTCGATGGCCAGCAGGTAGTCGGGGTTGACGTCGAGGAACTGCGGCGCCGGCGCCAGCCGCAGGATCCACTCGCTGCGGAAGCGGTGCAGGAAGTCGGCGTTCTCGATCTGGTGCGCGAACAACTTGACCATCTGCAGCGCCAGGTGCTGGCTGGCCTTGGCCTGCGGCGCGCTCATCGCCGAGATGTCGAGCACCGCATTCAGCCGGCCGGTGGCATCGAACACCGGCGCGGTGGTGCAGGTGAGCGGGATGTGCGTGGCGTCGAAGTGGTCGTCCAGGTGCACCGTCAGCGCCTGGCCGGTGGAGATGCAGGTGCCCACGCCGCAGGTGCCGGCGCGCGGCTCGCTCCAGTCGGCGCCCAGCGTCAGGCCCGCGCGGTGCAGGTGGTCGGCGGGCTGCAGGTCGCCCAGGAAGTCCACCGTGATCCCGCGGGCGTCGGTCAGCAGCACCACGTAGCCCATGCCGGCCACCTGCTGGTAGAGCGATTCCAGCCCGTGGCGGGCGATGTGCAGGAAGGCTTCGAGCTGGTCCTGGTGTTCGCGCAGCCGCGCCGAGGGCAGGATCACCGCCTCCTGCATGCGCGTGGGGTCCAGCGCATGCTGCTGCACGCAGCGCAGCCACGACTGGCGGATCACTTCGTCGTGCGCCTGGGCGGCAGGGGCGTCGGCGCCCTGCGCGGCGAGCTGCACGACGGTGTCGATGTGGGCGCGCTGGAACGGCTGCATGCGCGTGTCTCCTGGTGGCCTCTGGCGGGCGTTGCGCACCATCGCGCCCGCACCGCGGGCTGTCAAGGCGGGCATGCCCTGCGGCTTCACACAGCTTTGCCTTCGGCGTTCACGGCGCTTTCACGCAAGCCGGACAGACTCGGCCGCGACGCAGGAGAACAACGATGAAGAAGCAACCTTTCCGCTTCTGGATGACCGGCTGTGCGGCCGTGCTGCTGGCGTCGATGGGAGCCCAGGCGCGCGACGGCCGCGCCGACGAGCGCAGCGCCGCGCTGCGCCACAGCCGCTATGGCCTGAAGGAAACCGTGCTGCGCCTGGAGGCCAGCGCCCAGCGCCACGGCCTGCAGGTGCTGGCCCACGTGGCCGCGCCGCAGCGCTTGGGCGATGCCGGCGAGTCGCTGCTCATCGTGTTCGCCTCGGCCGAAGGCGGCACGCCGGTGGTGATGGACCGGCCCGGCAGCGCGCCCCAGGCGCCGCTGGCGCTGGTGGTGAGCGCCCGCCGCCCTGCCGGGGAAGCCGACGTGTCGGTGCCCTGGGCCGACTGGGCCGGCCTGCCCGAAGGCGTGGTGCGCGAGCTGACGGCCCTGCCGCGGCTGGTGGACGAGGCGCTGGGCTGACGGCCGCCGGCACCGCGATCAGCGGCGCCGTCTGACGCTGGGCGCCGCCGGGCGGCGATATGCTGCTGGCGCCCATCGACCACCCGGGGCCTGCCGCCTCGCTTACATGAACACACCCGCGTTGCACCGCAAGGCGTTCCTGCTGCTGCTTTTCATCGTCACGGTGGCCTTCGGCTGGATCCTCTGGCCGTTCTATGGCGCCGTGTTCTGGGGTGCGGTGCTGGCGCTGCTGTTCTCGCCGCTGTACCGGCGGCTGCTGCGCCGCATGCCCCGCCACAACAACCTGGCCGCGCTGGCCACGCTGGGCATCTGCCTGGTCATCGTCATCCTGCCGATCGCGCTCATCACCGCCTCGCTGGTGCAGGAGGCGGCGCTGGTGTACGAGCGCATCCGCTCCGGCCAATGGAACCTGGGCAACTACGCAAGGCAGATCTTCGATGCGCTGCCCGGCTGGCTGGTGCAGCTGCTGGACCGCTTCGGCCTGGGCAACTTCGCCGCGCTGCAGGAGCGGCTCACCTCCGCCGCCGGCGAGGTGAGCCAGTACGCGGCCACGCAGGCGGTGAGCATCGGCAGCAACACGCTGCAGTTCGTGGTGGCCTTCGGCGTGATGCTGTACCTGCTGTTCTTCCTGCTGCGTGACGGCGCACGGCTGTCGATGCGCATCCGCCAGGCCATTCCGCTGGACGAGGCGCACAAGCGCAACCTCATCGGCAAGTTCGCCACCGTGGTGCGGGCCACCGTCAAGGGCAACGTGGTGGTGGCCATCACGCAGGGCGTGCTGGGTGGCCTGGCCTTCTGGGTGCTGGGCATCCAGGGCGCCATGCTGTGGGGCGCGCTGATGGCCTTCCTCTCGCTGCTGCCGGCCGTGGGTGCGGCGCTGGTGTGGGGCCCGGTGGCGGCGTATTTCCTGGCCACGGGTGCGCTGCTGCAGGGCTTCGGGCTGATCGCCTACGGCGTCTTTGTCATCGGCCTGGTGGACAACGTGCTGCGCCCCATCCTGGTGGGCAAGGACACCAAGATGCCGGACTGGGTGGTGCTCATCAGCACCCTGGGCGGCATGGCCATCTTCGGCATCAACGGCTTCGTGCTCGGGCCGGCGGTGGCGGCGCTGTTCATCGCCACCTGGGACATCTTCGCCCACTCGGACGAAGCCCAGACCGAGCCCGAAAGAAGCTAGGCCGGCGCCACCAGCCCGCGCCGCGGGATGGGCGTGGAGAACACGATGGACGTGCGTGTCTCGCCGTAGCCGTTGATGGTGCCGAGGAAGCGCTCCAGGTCGGGCAGGTCGCGCGCCACCACCGTCATCAGGTAGGAGTCGGCGCCGGCCACGTGGTGGCACTCCAGCACCTGCGGCGTCTGCGCCAGCTTGGCCAGCAGCCGCTGCTTGCCAGGCTGCGCCGCCGTGATGCCGACGATGGCCTTCACCCCATAACCGACACGCGCCGGATCCAGCTCCGCGCCGATGGAACGCACCACGCCCGCGGCCTGCAGGCGCTGCAGCCGCTCCACCGTGGCAGGGATCGACAGGCCTGCCGCGGCGGCCAGCGTCTTCAGCGGGGCGCGGCCGTCAGCCTGCAGCGCCTGCAGCAGACGCCAGGCCTTGTCGTCCAGGCGCACGGGCGGGTCGGTTTCTGTCATGCGAGCCTTGTGGCTGAAAAAGCGCGGGTGCTGCGCTGTTCGGCCTTGATTCTGCGCTGGCTGAAGCGGGTCGTGCCTTCGCACAATCACGCCATGTCGCCCTCCGCCATGCTGTTTGCCCAGTCCATGCTCATCGGCTTGTCCATCGCGGCGCCGGTGGGGCAGATCGGGGTGCTGGCCATCCAGCGTACGCTGCAGCACGGCACCGCTGCCGGGCTGGCCACCGGCCTGGGCGCCGCGCTGGCCGATGCGGTCTATGGCGCCATCGGGGCCTTCGGCGTGGTGGCGATCACCCAATGGCTGCTGGGCGCACGCGGTTGGCTGCACGGCGGCGGCGCGCTGTTCCTGGCGGTGATCGCCTGGCGCACCTGGCACCAGCCGCCCGCGCAGCAACGCACGGCGGCGGCCAGCGGCGGCGCGCTGCTGCGCCTGCTGGCGGGCACCTTCGTGCTCACGCTCGCCAATCCCTCCACCATCCTGTCGTTCGTGGCAGTGTTCGGCATGCTGGCCGGCCGCACCGCTGCACCGGCCTCGCCGTGGCTGATGGTGGGCGGGGTGCTACTGGGCTCTGCCCTGTGGTGGCTGCTGCTCGCCGCCGCGGTGGGGCGGCTGCGCACGCGCTTCGATGCGCGCTGGCAGCGCCGGGTGAACCAGGCCTCGGCGCTGCTGCTGGGCGGCTTCGCGTGCTTTCAGCTGTTGACGCTGGCCCGCTGAAGCTTACTTCTTGCTGGCCGCGGCCATGCGCGCGGCGGTGTCGGCCTTACGGTCGGCGTCCACCCGCTGCACCGCCGGGCGCTCGGCCAGCAGCTTGGCATAGGCTTTCCAGTCGATGCCGTGCTTGAGCAGCAGGTCTTCGCCGTAGATGGCCTTGGTGGCCATGCCCACCAGCGGCAGGTTGGTGTAGGCCGCGCAGTCGGCCATCGTGAAGTGCTCGCCGGCCACGTAGGGCTTGAACGAGGCCAGCCGCTGGAAGCCGGGAATGTGCTTGTCCAGCTTCTGGCGCACGCGCTGCTTGGTCTCGTCGCTCACGGTGCCGCCGAAGAAGGCCTCGCCATACAGCTCGCGCGCCACCAGCTCCAGGTGCAGGTCGAGGAAGGTGATCAGCTCGTGCTGCTTGGCGCGGCCCCAGGCGTCGGCCGGCAGCAGCGCGGGCGTGGGGTATTCGGTCTCCAGCCAGTCGACGATGGCCTGGCTTTCGCACAGCGTGCCCTTGTCGGTGCGGATGAAGGGCACCTTGCCCAGCGGCGAGGCCGACAGCACGGCCTCGTCCTTGGAGCCGGTGTTGACGTATTCCTCGGTGAACTCGATGCCTTTTTCCAGCAGCGCGAGCTTGACCTTGTTGTAGTAGTTCGAAACCGGAAAACCGCAGAGCGTGATCATGGTCGTCTCCTTCTTGATGGTTTGACTATCGCCGGTTGACCAGCACCAGCCCCAGCACCACCGTGGCCAGGGCCAGCAGCAGCCGGGGCGTGATGGGCTCGTTCAACACCAGCGCCCCGGCCACCAGGCCCGAGATGGGCGTGAGCAGCGTGAACGAGGCGATGCGAGTGGCCGCGTAGTGCCGCACCAGCCAGAACCACACCAGGTAGCTGGCGAAGGTGACGATCACCGTCTGGAACAGCAACGCACCCCACGATACCGCCGCCACCGCCTGCGGCCACGTCTCGTGCGCGACAGGCGCGGCCACGCCCAGCAGCAGTGCCGACACGCCCAGCTGGTACAGCAGCGTCTTCTCTGGCGCGGCGCCCGCCAGCCGGGTGGAGCGAATGGACAGCGTCGTGGCGCCCCAGATCAGCGCCGCCAGCACGCCGCAGGCATCGCCCAGCCATTGCCGGGGCCCGGCGCTGGGCTGGGCGAAGCCTTCGGCAAAGGCCGCGGCCACGCCGCCGAAGGCCACGACCAGCCCGGCGAACTGCACCGGCCGCAAGCGCTCCGACCGCGCGATGAACGGCATGCCCAGCGCCACCACGAACGGCGCCAGGTAGATGAACACCACCATGCGCGAGGCGGTGGTGAACTGCAGCCCGAAGAAGATCAGCCCGAACTCCACCGCGAACAGTGCGCCCGCCAGCAGGCCGCCGGCCAGGGTGCCGTCCCGCGTGAACAGCGGGATGCCCCGCAACCGCGACCAGGCCAGCACCAGCAGCGCCGCGCCGGCCGAGCGCAGCGCCGCCTGGGTGAAGGGCGGAAAGTCCGCCAGCGCGATCTTGGTGGCCACCTGGTTCAGGCCCCACAGCACGCAGCACATCAACAGCAGGGACAGCGCAGCGCCGTCCAGCGTGCTTCTTCGTTCGGTCATCCGGATCGTTCCTTGGTGAAGGCGCGCGCCAGGGCCAGGGCGGCCGCGGCGCACAGCAGGGCGGCAAGCGCGCCGGTGGCATGGGCGATGGGTGCGATGGGAATGTCCCAGCCCGCCACATGCTGCACCGGGCCGCGCCAGGGCGCCTCGCGGTACAGCTTGACGCCCAGGCCCAGCAGCACGCCCCAGCCGATGATGGGTTCATGCCCCTGGCCGCGCAGGGCCACGTACAGCGCGGCCGCCGCGGTGCCGCCATGCAGCACGCCCGACAGGCCGGCATAGTGCTGCAGCGCCGGCTGCAGCCACAGCAGCGCATGGCCCAGCGGCCAGGCCAGCAGCCAGGCCAGCGTGATCCACCACGGCACGCGGGCGATGAGGCCGAAGGCCGTCACCACCACGCAGCCCAGCAGGTTGGCCAGCAGGTGGCGGGTGCTCAGGTGCACGAAGGCGGCGCTGAAGGCACGCCACGGCTCGGCCATGGCCAGCGCCGGCTGCCAGTCCAGCAGCGTGCGCGGGTACAGCGTGCCGGCCAGCGCGCCGCCCGCCAGCACCAGGCCCAGCAGCAGCCAGGCCACGCCCGGCCGTGCGAGCAGCATCTAGCCGAACACCGCGCGCCACACGGCCAGCACGGCGTCGTGCTCCTTGGCCAGCGTGTCGGGCGGGAACTGCGTGGGCTGCTCGTCCAGGCGTGCGCGGTGCTGCGCGCGGCGCAGCTCCCGGTAGGCATCGGCGGCGGCCATGCCGGTGCCGGCGGGCAGCAGCCCGGCGGCCTCGGCACGCTGCAGCAGCGCGATGTTGCCCACGTTGGGGCGCAGCTCCGGGTGCTCGGCCGAATGGCGCAGCACCAGGTACTGCACCACGAACTCGGCGTCCATCATGCCGCCGGCGCTGTGCTTCACGTCGAAGCGCCCGGGCTTGACCGGATGCGCGGCACGCACCTTCTCGCGCATGGCGTGGATCTCGTCGCGCAGCGCCGCGGGCTCGCGCGGGGCGGTGAGCACCGCGCAGCGGATGGCCTCGAAGCGCTCGAACAGCTCGGGCGCGCCGGCGCAGCAGCGGGCGCGTGTGATGGCCTGATGCTCCCAGGTCCAGGCCGCATTGCTGCCGCGGCCCACCTGGTACTTCTCGAACGAATTGAGCGAGGTGACCAGCATGCCGGAGTTGCCGTTGGGCCGCAGCGCGGTGTCGATCTCGAACAACTCGCCCGCGGCGGTGCGCAGCGTCAGCCAGGTGATGAGCTTGCGCACGAAGGCGCCATACACCTCGCTGGCGGCATCGGGGTCGGCCTCGCCCTCGGCGTCGTAAAGGAACACCACGTCCAGGTCGCTGCCGTAGCCCAGTTCCTTGCCGCCCAGCTTGCCGTAGGCCACGACGGCGAAACGCGGCTCCTCGCGGTGGCGCTGCTTGAGGTGGCGCCAGGCCCAGCGCAGCGCGCAGTCCAGCGTGGCATCGGCCAGCGCGGAGAGGTCGTCGGCCACCTGCTCCACGGTGATGTGGCCCTCCACGTCGCGTACCAGGGTGCGGAACACCTCGGCATGGTGGGCGCGGCGCAGGGTGTCCAGCAGCGCTTCCTCGGAAGCCTCGCCCGAGCGCTCCCAAGCCGTGTAGCGCTCGTCCAGCTCCAGCGTGAAGGCGGCGCGGTCGAAGCGGCTGTGCAGCAGGCGGTCGTCGGCCAGCTCGTCGATCACGCCGGGATGGCGCATCAGGTAGCGCATCGGCCACTTGGCCAGGCCCAGCAGGTGCAGCAGCCGGGTCTGCACCTCGGGGCGCTCGACCAGCAGGGCCAGGTAGCTCTCGCGGCGCAGCAGCGGCTCCACCCAGTCGACGAAGCGCAGCACCGCGTCGCCGGTGCAGTCGCTTTCGGTCATGCGCTTGGCCGCGCGCTGCACCAGGCGGCCCAGGCGCAGCTTGCTTTCGTCGCGCAGGGCCTGCACCCGCGGGCTGTGCGACCAGCGCTGCACCCGCTCGCGCAGCGCCGCGGGCAGCAGCTCGTGCAGCGTCTCGCTGTCGATGGGCAGCGGGCCGGTGCCGCAGGTGCGGCAGCCGTTGCGGCCCGGCGCGCTGGGCGTGGGCGCCTGGCCGTCGTGCAGCAGCGCATCGAATTCGGTGGCGACGAACTCGCGCGTCTCGCCCAGGTGATGCAGCAGCGCGCAGGGGTTGTCGGGCGTGCCCAGGCCCAGGCTGCCGGCGATCCAGCCCAGGTCGTGGTCGGCGGTGGGCAGCAGGTGGGTCTGCTGGTCGTCCAGGAACTGGATGCGGTGCTCCACCCGGCGCAGGAAGGTGTAGGCCTCGGCCAGCCGCTCGGCGGTGGCGGCCTTCATCAATCCACGCGCCACCAGGCGCTGCAGACCGCGCAGCGTGGAGCGGGTGCGGATCTCGGGGAACTGCCCGCCGCGCACCACCAGCAGCAGCTGCACGATGAACTCGATCTCGCGGATGCCGCCGCGCGACAGCTTCACGTCGTTGGCGCGCTCGGGCCGGCCGGCGGCGCGGCGCTGCGCCTCCTCGCGGATCTTGCGGTGCAGCTGCCGCAGGCCTTCGAACACGCCGTAGTCCAGGTAGCGGCGGTAGACGAAGGGCGTGACCAGGTCGCGCAGCTGCAGCGCGCGGCCGCTGTCCACCGCGGCGCGCGGGGCCACCACGCGGCTCTTGAGCCAGGCGAAGCGTTCCCATTCGCGGCCCTGCACCTGGAAGTACTCCTCCAGCATGGCCAGGCTGACGGCCGGCGGGCCGGAGTTGCCGTTGGGCCGCAACATCAGGTCGACGCGGAAGACGAAGCCGTCGTCGGTGGTGTCGCCGATCAGCGTGTGGATGCGGCGCACCACCTTGGCGAAGTACTCATGCGCGCTGATGGGCTCGGGCCCGGTGGTCTGGCCGTCTTCCTCGTAGACGTAGATCAGGTCGATGTCGGACGACACGTTCAGCTCGCGTGCCCCCAGCTTGCCCATGCCCACGATCCACAGCTCCACCGGCCGGCCGTCGGCCGTCAGCGGCGGGCCGTGGCGCACGTCCTCGTCCGCGCGGGCCTGGGCCAGGGCGCGTTCCAGCGTCACCTCGGCCAGCGTGGTCATGGTGTGCGTCACGTCGTCCAGCGACGCGGCCTGCTCCACGTCCATTACCGCCAGCCGCTCGAGCACCACCTGGCGGGCCACGCGCAGTGCCGAGGGCAGCGGCCGGCCATCGGCCAGCAGGCGGTCGATCAGCGCCTGGATGGCGTCGGCATGCGGAATGCCAACAGGCAGCAGGGCCGTCTCGGCGGCATAGCGGCGGCGGATTCGCTGGACGAAGCGGCTGTGGTCGGCCGTGGGCAGAGGCATGTTGAAGGACGAGGTCTGCAAGCGTGGATGTAACGGCCCGGATGAGGCGCTTCGAGGGCGGCGGTGTGCGCCGGGCGGGCCGCCGGGCCCGGAAATGCCTGTGCTAGATTGCCGAGCACCCGAGGCAACTGCCCACGGCCCAGGGGCGTCGTCTGTCCCGGCCATGTCCGATGGCCGCTGCCTGGCGTGATTTCATTCGATGCCTCCGTCCCCTCTGGCTTCTGCCGATGCCGCCCTGGTACCGCCCCGCTGGCGATGGGCCAGGAACCTGCTGCGTGTGCTGGCCGCCGTCGTCGTCGCGGGCTGGAGCTTATTGCTCATCGCTTGGCTGACTCTGTACTGGGGAATTCTGCCCCACGTCGATGAATGGCGCGGCCCGATAGAAACCCGCGCCAGCCGGGTGCTGGGCGTGCCGGTCACCATCGGCGGCATCCAGGTGGAATCGAGCGGCTGGGTGCCTTCGCTGCGCCTGACCGACGTGGTGCTGCACGATGCCCAGCGGCGCGAGGCGCTGCGCCTGCCGCGGGTGGCGGCGGCCGTGTCCGCGCGCTCGCTGCTGGCGCTGGAGCTGCGCTTCGAGCAGCTGCTGATCGAAGGCGCACAGCTGGACGTGCGGCGTGACCGGCAGGGCCGCATCTTCGTGGCCGGCATCGAGGTGCCGCGCAGCCAGGGCAGCGGCGAGAACCCGGCGGCGGACTGGTTCTTCGAGCAGCACGAATTCGCCATCCGCGGCGGCGCGCTGCGCTGGACGGATGAACTGCGCGACCTGCCCGCACTGGAACTCACCGACGTGGACTTCGTCGTGCGCAACCGGCTGCGCCGGCATGCGCTGCGGCTGGACGCCACGCCGCCCGCGGGCTGGGGCGAGCGCTTCTCGCTGCGCGGCGATTTCACCGAGCGGCTGCTGAGCCGCAGCGGCGACTGGCGGCGCTGGGTGGGCACCGTGTATGCCGACCTGCCGCGCACCGACGTCTCTCAGCTGCGCCGCCACGTGGACCTGCCCTTCGAGCTGGATGCCGGCGATGGTGCGCTGCGCCTGTGGGCCGAGGTGGCCAACGGCACCGTGCGCGCGGCCACCGCCGACCTGGCGCTGCGCGAGGTGGCGCTGCGGCTGGGGCCGCAGGCCGAGCCGCTGGCCTTCGAGCAACTGCAGGGCCGGCTGCAGGGCCAGCACGACGACCGCGGCTGGCGGCTGTCGGCCCAGCAGCTGGGCTTCACCACGCCCGACGGCCTGCGCTGGCCGCAAGGCAACCTCACGCTGGCGGTGCGCGAATCGGGCACCGGCGCGCAGCGGGTGGTGCAGGGCGGCGAGCTGAGCGCCGACCGGCTGGACCTGGCGCTGCTGTCGCGCATCGCGGCCGGCCTGCCGATGCTGGATGCGGCGCAGCGCGAGTCGCTCGCCCGGCTGGCGGCCACCGGCCGCGTGGACAACCTGGCCGCCCGCTGGGACGGCCCGGCCGAGGACCCGCTGCGCTACAGCGCCAGCGCGCGGCTGGTGGGCGTCTCGGTGGCGCCGGAGCCTGCGGCCGTGGCCGACGAGCCCGGCCGGCCCGGCTGGCGCAATGCCACCATCGAGCTCAGCGCCAGCGAGCGCGGCGGCAGCGCCCAGGTGACCCTGGACCAGGGCGCGCTGCTGCTGCCCGGCGTGTTCGAGCAGCCCGAGGTGCCGTTCGACCGGCTGCAGGCCGACGTGAGCTGGCGCATCGACCCGGCGCGGCGCGAGGGCGAGGCCAGCCCGCTCAGCGTGAAGGTGCAGAACCTGAGCTTCGACAACGCCGATGCACGCGGCGAGCTGCAGGCCCAGTGGCGCACCGGCCCTGGCGAGGGCCACGGCGCGGGCAAGCGCTTTCCCGGCGTGCTGGAGCTGAGCGGCAAGCTGCAGGAGGGCCGGGCCACCGCCGTGGCGCGCTACCTGCCGCTGGCGCTGCCCGCCGACACCCGCAGCTACGTGGCCGAGGCGGTGCAGGCCGGCCGCATCACCGGCGCCAGCTTCAAGGTGCGGGGCGACCTCTGGCAGTTCCCGTTCTCCGATCCGCAGCAGGGCGAGTTCCGCATCGCCGGCAAGGTCGCCGGCGTCACCCTGGCCTATGTGCCGCTGAGCCTGCAGGCCAGCAGCACCGACCCCGCCAAGGCCGCCTGGCCGGCCTTCGAGCAGGTGGCCGGCGAGCTGGTGTTCGACCGCGCTTCCATGGCCATCCGCCAGGCCAGCGGCCGGGTGTATGGCGCCGCGCTCAGCCGCATCGAAGGCGGCATCCCCGACCTGGACAAGCCGGTGCTCGCCATGGACGGCCTGGTGCGCGGGCCGGGCAACGAGCTGCTGCGCTTCGTGCGCAATTCGCCGGTAGACGAATGGACCGACCGCAGCCTGTCCACCGCCACCGCCAGCGGCAATGCCGACCTGCGGCTGGCGCTGCAGATCCCGCTGGACGACCCCGAGCAGACGCAGGTCAAGGGCAGCGTCACCCTGGCCGGCAATGAGCTGCGCCTGCGGCCCGACGTGCCGGTACTTTCCGCCGCCCGTGGCCGCATCGACTTCACCCAGGACGGCCTGAAGCTGGTGGGCACCACCGCCCGCGCGCTGGGCGGCGAGCTGGCAGTGGAAGGCGGCAGCCAGCCCGATGGATCGCTGCGCTTCAGCGGCCAGGGCACCGCGACGGTAGACGGCCTGCGCCGCGCCACCGAGCTGGGCGGCGCCACCCGCCTGGCGGGCGTGCTCAGCGGCCAGCTCGCCTACCGGCTGGCGCTGGCCTTCGTCGATGGTCACACCGAGATGACGCTGACCAGCCCGCTCACCGGCCTGGGCATCGACCTGCCGGCGCCGCTGCGCAAGCAGGCCGATGCGCCGATGCCGCTGCGGCTGGAGCTGCGGCCGGTGCCTGGCGCAGCCGCCGCGCGCGATGTGCTGCGGCTGGACCTGGGCGGCGTGCTGCAGGCCCAGTACCTGCGCGAATGGCCGGCCGAGGGCGCGCCGCGCGTGCTCAGCGGCGGCATCGGCGTGCGCGCACCGGCGCCCACGCCCACGGCCGGCGTGCAGGCCCAGGTGCTGCTGGCCAGCGTGGACGTGGACGAGTGGCAACGCGCGCTGGAACGCCTGGCCACCAGCACGCCGGCCGGCGCGGCCTCGCCCGCCGCCGGCAGCGACATCGACGCCGCCCATGCCTACCTGCCGCGCGCGCTGGCGCTGCAGGTGCAGCAGCTGGCCGCCAGCAGCCGCACGCTCACCCGCGTGGTGGCCGGCGTCAGCCAGACCGACGACGGCACCTGGCGCGCCAGCGTCGATGCCGAGCAGCTCGGCGGCTACATCGAATGGCGGCCCGCGCGCGCCTCGGCCGCGGCAGGGCGGCTGTATGCGCGGCTGGCGCGCCTGTCGCTGCCGCCCAGCGAGGCGCAGACGGTGGAGACCTACCTCGCGCAGTCGCCGGCCAGCGTGCCCGCACTGGACATCGTGGTGGACGACTTCGAGCTGTCCGGCAAGCGCTTTGGCCGGGTGGAGATCGAGGCGGTCAACCGGGGCGCCGCCGGCACGCGCGACTGGCGGCTGAACAAGCTGGAGGTGACGGTGCCAGAGGCGCGGCTGTCTGGCACCGGCCAGTGGTCGGGCGCGGCGCGCAACCGCAGCCGCATGGTGCTGGACTTCCGGCTAGACCTGGCCGACAGCGGCGCCTTCGCCGAACGGCTGGGCCTGGGCAAGGTGCTGCGCGGCGGCAAGGGCCGCATGCAGGGCCAGATCGCATGGGACGGCTCGCCGCTGGCCTTCCACGTGCCCTCACTGGGCGGGCAGATCAACCTGGCGCTGGATGCCGGGCAGTTCCTCAAGGTGGCGCCGGGCATGGGCCGGCTGCTGGGCGTGGTGAGCCTGCAGGCGCTGCCGCGCCGGCTGACGCTGGACTTCCGCGACCTCTTCGGCGAGGGCTTCGCGTTCGACAACGTGAACGGCGACGTCAGCGTGCTCGACGGCGTGGCGCAGACCAACAACCTGCGCATGCGCGGCGTGCAGGCGGCGGTGCTGATGGAAGGCCGCGCCGACATCGAGGCCGAGAACCAGGACCTGCGCGTGATCGTGGTGCCCGAGCTGAACGCCGGCACCGCCTCGCTGGCCTATGCGGTGATCAATCCGGCGGTGGGCCTGGGCAGCTTCGTCGCGCAGATGTTCCTGCGCCGGCCGCTGATGGCCGCCAGCACGCGCGAGTTCCGCATCACCGGCACCTGGGCCGAACCCAAGGTGGAGAAGGTGGAGCGTGCCATCGGGGCGCCGCTGCCCGAGATCGACCCGCCCGCCGCGGCCGCCAGCCCCGCCGCGCCCCGCAACGCCAACTGATGCCGATCCCCCGGAGAAGCGCATGAAGATCGCCGCCCTGCAGATGGTGTCCACGCCGGATGTGGACCGCAACCTGGAAGCCGCCGCCCGGCTGATGGCGCAGGCCGCGCGGCAGGGCGCCGCGCTGGTGGCGCTGCCGGAATACTTCTGCCTGATGGGCCGGCGCGACACCGACAAGCTGGCCCATGCGGAGCCGCTTGGTGAGGGGCCGATACAGCGCTTCCTGGCCGGCGCGGCGCGCGAGCACCAGCTGCTGGTGATCGGCGGCACGCTGCCCCTGGCCACGCCCGATCCCGCCCGCGTGCGCAACAGCTGCTGCGTCTACGGCCCGCAGGGCGAGCTGCTGGCGCGCTACGACAAGCTGCACCTCTTCCGCTATGACAACGGCAGCGAGCGCTACGACGAAGCCGCGGTGCTGGAGCCCGGCGACGCACCGGTGGTGGCCGATCTGCCCGCGCCCGGCGGCGGCCTGCTGCGCGCCGGCCTGTCCATCTGCTACGACCTGCGCTTCCCCGAGCTGTACCGGACGATGAGCTTCCAGCCCGGCGCCGCGCCCTGCGACCTGATGAGCGTGCCCTCGGCCTTCACCTACACCACCGGCCGCGCGCACTGGGAGCTGCTGCTGCGCGCCCGCGCCATCGAGAACCAGTGCTACGTCATCGCGCCGGCGCAGGGCGGCGTGCACGAGAACGGCCGCCGCACCTGGGGCCACAGCATGGTGGTCGACCCCTGGGGCGAGGTGCTGGCCGTGCAGCCCGAAGGCGAGGGCGTGGTGATGGCCGAGCTGGACCCGGCGCGGCTGGCGGCAGTGCGGCAGCAGCTGCCGGCGTTGGGGCATCGGCGGCTGTAGCCACCAGGCCCGGGCGTCGCGCCGCTGGCGGCCTACCGGCTGCCGAACATCATCTGCCGCGCCAGCGCTTTCTTCGCCGGGCCCAGCTTGTCCAGCACGGCCAGCCCCAGGCCGCGGGCTGCGGCCATGCCGGGCCAGGTCCAGGTGAAGCTGCGGGCCAGGAAGTCGGTGGCGGCGATCATCGTCCAGCGGTCCAGGCCGCGCTGCCATTCCACCTTGCGCAGCGCGCCGTCGATGTCGACATGGCTGTGCGCCAGCCGCGCGGCCTCGCAGGCATGGCGCAGGGCCTGCGCCAGCGCATAGGCATCGCGCAGGCCCAGGTTCAGGCCCTGGCCGGCCACGGGGTGCAGCGTCTGCGCGGCATTGCCGATGCGGATCTGCCGGCCGCGCACCAGCGTGCGCTCGGCGGCCAGGCCCAGCGCGAAGTGCTTCAGCGGCGACACCGCCACCAGCCGGCCCACGTCGGGCGGGAAGATGGTGTTGAGCACCGCCAGCCGCTGGGTGTCGTCCAGGTCCTTCACCGGGTCGTCGTCGGCCGGCACGCACCACACCAGCGCCGCGCGGGCCTGGCCGTCCCCGCCTGTCGGCAGCGGCAGCAGGGCCGCGGGGCCATGGCGCGTGAAGCGCTCCACCGCCATGCCGGGCCGGCCGCCCTGCAGCGTGACGGTGCCGACCCAGGCGGTCTGCCGGTAGTCGTGCGACAGCCGCTGTCCGCGTTCCGCCGGCAGCGCCATGCGCTCGGCGAACACGCCGCCTTCGGCCACGATGGCCAGGTCGAAGGTGTCGGCCACGCCGGCGTCGATCTCCACGCCGCCGGGCACGTCCTTGATGGCGGCCACCGGCATGCCGAAGCGGGTGTGCAGCCGCTGCGGCGCCAGCGCCACCTCGGCTTCCCAGCGGCGCTGCAGCGGGGCCACCAGGGCGCCGTACGGCAGCACCGCACCCAGCATCGGCACGCCCTGCTCGGCGGCGGTCAGGCGCACCTGCGGCAGCAGCTTCCGCGAAGGCAGCGTGGGCGGCTGCTGCGACACATGCACCTCGGTGATCGGCTGCGCGCGGCCGCCTTCCCACGCGCCCAGCCGCTGCAGCAGGTGCACGCTGCCCAGCGACAGCGCCAGCGTGCGTGGGTCGGCCGAAACGTCGCGGTCGGTCGGCCGCGCATCGAACAGCGAGACCTGCGCGCCAGGCAGGTTGCGGGCGGCCAGCAGGGCCAGCGCCAGCCCGGCAGGGCCCGCGCCGACGATGGCCAGGTGGAGGGAAGGTGGGGTGGTCACGCCGCGTATTATTCGCCGCGACCCGGGCAGCCGCCCCGGGCAACCAGGAGCGTCACCATGGCCTTGATGGACTTCATCAAGAAGCAGTTCATCGACATCATCGAATGGACCGAGCAGCGCGATGGGGTGCTGGCCTGGCGTTACCCGATGGCCGACCGCGAGATCCAGAACGGCGCCTCGCTCACGGTGCGTGAATCGCAGCTGGCGATGTTCGTCGACCAGGGCCAGGTGGCCGACGTGTTCGGCCCCGGCATGCACCGGCTGACCACGCAGACGCTGCCGGTGCTCACCTACCTGAAGAACTGGGACAAGCTGTTCCAGAGCCCGTTCAAGAGCGACGTGTACTTCTTCGCCACGCGGCAGCAGATCGATCGCCGCTGGGGCACCAGCCAGCCGGTGACCATCCGCGACAAGGACTTCGGCGCCGTGCGCCTGCGTGCCTTCGGCAACTACGCCTACCGCATCGTCGATCCGAAGCTGTTCCACACGCAGGTCTCGGGCACGCGGGAGACCTACACGGTGGACGACCTGGACGGCCAGCTGCGGGGCCTGATGCTGCAGCACATCAGCGACGCTGTGGCCGGCAGCGGCATTCCCTTCCTCGACCTGGCGGCCAACCAGGTGGAGTTCGCGGCCCAGCTGCGCGAAGCCACCGGGCCGGCCTTCGCGGCCCTGGGCCTGGCGCTGGAAAGCGTGACGGTGCAGAACGTGTCGCTGCCCGAAGAGCTGCAGAAGATCCTCGACCAGAAGATCGGCATGGGCATGGTCGGCAACGACATGGGCAGGTTCATGCAGTACCAGACGGCGCAGTCGCTGCCCAAGTTCGCCGAGGGCGCGGCTGCCGGCGGCGGCGTGGTGGGCGACGCGATGGGCCTGGGCGCCGGCGTGGCGCTGGGCCAGGTGATGGCGCAGCAGCTCAACCAGGGCCTGAAGCCCGAGGCGCCCGCCGCCGCGGCGGGGGCGGCCGCGCCCGCCGGCATCGCGCCCGACGAGGTCATGGCCACGCTGGAGAAGCTGGCCGACCTCCACGCCAAGGGCGTGCTCACCGACGACGAGTTCAGCGCCAAGAAGTCGGAGCTGCTGAAGAAGCTGGTGTGACCGCAGGGCGCTGAACCCCGGTGACACCCCTTCGCAACGCGCATGGCGCGCGGCCTGCCCGAACTGTGGTGCGCCGGTCGATTTCCAGTCGGCGGCTTCGGCCAGCGCGGTCTGCAGCTACTGCCGCAGCACCTTGGTGCGCGAAGGCGATGCGCTGCGCCGCATCGGCCAGAGCGCCGAGCTGTTCGACGACCATTCGCCGCTGCAGCTGGGCGTGGCCGGCCGGCTGCAGGGCGAGCCCTTCACGCTCGTGGGCCGGCTGCAGATGGCCTATGCCGGCGGCAGCTGGAACGAGTGGCATGCGCTGTTCGACAACGGCCGTTCGGGCTGGTTGAGCGAGGACAACGGCGGCTACGTCGTCGCCTTCGATGCACCGCCGCCGGCCGACGCGCCGGCGCCTGCGCAGCTGCGGCCCGGCGAGCGCCGCAGCATCGGCGGCCAGGCCTGGGAAGTGGCGTCGGTGCAGCAGGCCACGCTGCAGGCCGCCGAGGGCGAGCTGCCGCAGCCGCCGGCGCTGGGCGCCGCGTTCACCGTGGCCGACCTGCGCAACACGCGCGACGAGGTGGCCACGCTGGACGACATCGCCGCGCCGCGGCGGGGCTGGTCGATCGGCCGGCCGGTGCGGCTGGCCGAGCTGTCCCTCACCGGCTTGTCGGAAGCCAGCGAGAAGACGCTGCGTGGCCGCAGCTTCGAGTGCCCAAACTGCGGCGCGCCGCTGCAGCGGCGGCTGGACAGCACGAAAAGCATCGTGTGCGGCCAGTGCCGCGCGGTGGTCGACCTGTCGCAGGGCGTGGGCGCCGACCTGGCGCACTACACGCAGGACAGCCCGGCCGGCCATGCTGCGCCGCAGATTCCGCTGGGCAGCACCGGCACCATCGCGCTGGGCGGCGAGCCGCTGCCCTGGCAGGTGGTGGGCTACGTGGAGCGTGCCGAGCTGCCCGACGACCCGGAGGACGAGCAGGTCTTCTGGCGCGAATACCTGCTGTACCACCGCACCGCCGGCTTCGCCTTCCTGGTGGATGCGGAAGACGGTTGGAGCTGGGCCCGGCCGATCACCGGCGTGCCTGAGCGCGCGGGCCAGCACATGAAGTGGCAGGGCGTGCAGTACAAGCCGCTGTACACCTACACCGGCACCGTCACCTGGGTGCTGGGCGAGTTCTACTGGCGGCTGCAGCGCGACGAGCGCACCCGCAACACCGACTACCAGGGCCTGGGTGCCGATGCCCGCAAGCGGCTGAACCGCGAAGCCGCCGGCAACGAGGTCACCTGGTCCGCCGGCCAGGCGCTGGAGGCCGCGACGGTGGCACGCAGCTTCGGCCTGCCCGACGACCGGCTGCCCGGCCTGCAGCGCGACGGTGCGCCGCTGCAGGGCAGCTCCACCGGTGGACTGCTCAAGCCGCTGCTGATCTTCGGCCTGTTGCTGCTGCTGATCCTGCTGCTGTCGCGCTGCGGCAGCGATGATTGCGACGGGCTGCGCGACACCTTCGGCAGCAACAGCAATGAATACCGCCAGTGCGTGCAGTCGGGCGGCGGCGGCGCCGGCTACGGCCGCGTGGGCGGCGGCTCCTACGGCGGCTTCAGCACCGGCGGCGGCGGGCACAAGTGACCAAGAGGAGAACACGATGATGGGTTTTGAATGGCTGCGGCCGGCGGCGGTGTTCGGTTCGCTGCTGTATGCCTTGATCGGCGTGCTGGTGTTCTGGATCTGCTTCGTCGTCATCGACAAGCTCACGCCCTACGACCTGTGGGCCGAGATCGTCGAGAAGCGCAACACCGCGCTGGCCATCGTGGTGGGTGCCATGTGCATCGCCATCGGGCTGATCGTCTCGGCCGCGGTGCACGGGTAGCGGCGACGTGACCGCATGCGCGGCGCCGGTGGGCGCGGCCCGCATCGCGCCGGCCGAGGTGGCGCTGCTGGCCTCGGTGTTCGTGGTGGCGGCCTGCGGGCTGGTCTACGAGCTGGCTGCGGGCGCCCTCGCCAGCTACCTGCTGGGCGATTCGGTGCTGCAGTTCTCCACCATCATCGGCAGCTACCTGTTCGCCATGGGCATCGGCTCCTGGCTCTCGCGCTTCGTGGAGCGGCAGCTGGTGGCGCAGTTCCTGCGCATCGAGCTGCTGGTGGGCCTGGTGGGCGGGCTGATGCCGGCGGCCCTGTTCATCGCGCACAGCCTGCTGCCAGCCTCGGCGCTGCTGCCGTTCCGCATGCTGCTGTACGGCCTGGTGCTGCTGGTGGGCACGCTGGTGGGGCTGGAGATCCCGCTGGTCATGCGCATCCTCAAGCGGCAGTTCGGCGAGCGTTATGCGCTGCGCGAGCTGGTGTCGCAGGTGCTCACCTTCGACTACCTGGGCGCGCTGGTGGTGGCGCTGGCGTTTCCGCTGCTGTTCGTGCCGCAGCTGGGGCTGGTGCGCACGGGCCTCTTCTTCGGGCTGCTGAATGCGGCGGTGGCGGTGTGGGCGCTGTGGCTGTTCCGCGGCGAGCTGCGCCGGGTGCGCGCACATGCGCTGGCCTGTGCCGCGGTGGCCGGCGTGCTGCTGCTGGCCTGGGCGCAGGCCGACCGCATCACCACCTGGGCCGAGGACCGCTTCTACGGCGAAGGCGTGGTGCTGCGCTCCAGCAGCGACTACCAGCGCATCGTCGTCACCTCGGGCGCGGCCGGCGTGCGGCTGTTCCTCAACGGCAACCTGCAGTTCCACTCGCGCGACGAATACCGCTACCACGAGGCCCTGGTGCACCCGGCCATGGCCGCGCACGGCGCGCCGCGGCGGGTGCTGGTGGTGGGCGGCGGCGACGGCATGGCCGTGCGCGAGGTGCTGAAGTACCCCACCGTGCAGCAGGTGACGCTGGTGGAGCTGGACCCGCAGATCACGCGGCTGTTCGCGCAGCAGCCGCTGCTGCGCCAGCTGAATGCCGACGCACTGCATTCACCGCGGCTGCGCATCGTCAACACCGACGCCTTCGCCTGGCTGGACCGGAGCACCGAGGTGTTCGACGTCATCGTGGTCGACTTCCCCGACCCCACCAACTTCGCGCTCGGCAAGCTCTACACCACCAGCTTCTACCAACTGGTGGACCAGCACCTGGCGGCCGACGGCTACGCGGTGGTGCAGACCACCAGCCCGCTGGTGGCGCGCCGCAGCTTCTGGACGGTGGCCGCCACCATCGAGGCCACCGGCCTGGCCACCACGCCGTACCACGCGCATGTGCCCAGCTTCGGCGAATGGGGCTTCATCATCGCCAGCCGGCGGCCCTGGCGGCAGCCCGCGGCGCTGCCGGCCGGGCTGCGCTTCCTCACGCTGGAAGGGCTGCCGGCGCTGATGCAGTTTCCGCCCGACATGGCGCGGCTGCCGGCGCAGCCCAACCGGCTTTCCAACCAGCTGCTGGTGCACACCTTCGAGGAAGAATGGGGCCGGGTGCACCAGCCCTGAACCGCCGCGGCTGGCTGCGCGGCGCAGCCTCGGCGGTGGCGATGCCCTGGCTGGCCGGCTGCGGCCGCGGTGCGCAGCCGCAGGCACCGGCCCTGGCCGGCGGCTGGGTGGGCGCCGACCTGCAGCGCGGCCACCGCCTGCGCGACGGCACCTCGGCCACCGGCGGACCGCTGCGCCGCACCCAGGTGCTGGTGCTGGGCGGCGGCATCGCTGGGCTGGCCACCGCGCGCGCGCTGCTGCAGCGCGGCGTGGCCGACGTGCACCTGCTGGAGCTGGAAGACGACGCCGGCGGCAACAGCCGCGGCCATGTGATGGGCGGCATGGCCTGCCCGCTGGGCGCGCACTACCTGCCGGTGCCCGGGCCCGCGGCGCCGGAGCTGCGCCAGTGGCTGGAAGAACTCGGGCTGTCCCGCCAGCAGGCCGGCCGCACGGTGTACGACGAACGCCACCTGTGCCACAGCCCGCAGGAGCGCCTGTTCATCGACGGCGCCTGGGTGGAGGGCCTGCTGCCGCCGGCCGCGCCCGGCTCGGTCACGCTGGCGCAGTACCGCCGCTTCGCGCAGGCGGTGCGACAGGCGCAGCAGGAGGTCGGCTTCGCCATGCCCACGGTGGGCAGCCGGTGGACGTCCGCCCATGCAGCCCTCGATGCACGCAGTTTCGCAGCCTGGCTGGACGAACGCGGCCTGCACGACGAGCGCCTGCGCAGCCACCTGGACTACTGCTGTCGCGACGACTACGGCGCCGGCATCCGCACCGTGTCGGCCTGGGCGGGCCTGCACTACTTCGCCAGCCGCCACGGCTTCCATGCACCGGGCGAGGAATCGGAAGCCGAACCCGTGCTCACCTGGCCCGAAGGCAATGCCTGGCTGGCCCGCCGCCTGGCGCAGCCGCTGGGCGCCGACCGGCTGCACACCGGCTGCCTGGCGCTGCGGGTGGAGGCCGGCCGGCACGAGGTGGCGGTGCAGGCGTGGAACGTCCGGCTCGACCGCCCCGAGCGCTGGGTGGCCCGGCAGGTGGTGATGGCCATGCCGCTGTTCATCGCGCAGCGGCTGCTGGCCACGCCGCCGCCCGCGCTGGCCGAGGCGGCCGCGGCGCTGCGCCATGCCCCGTGGCTGGTGGCCAACCTGCAGCTGCGCGAGCCGCTGCTCGACCGCCTGGGCGCCGCACCGGCCTGGGACAACGTGCTGTACGGCAGCCGCATGCTGGGTTACGTGGATGCGATGCACCAGCAGCTGCGCCCGCATGCCGGCCCCACCGTGCTCACCGCCTACTGGGCCTTGCCGGAGGCGGATCGCGCGCCGCTGCTGTCACGGCCCTGGCAGGCCTGGGCGCAGCAGGTGGTGGACGAACTGGCCACCGTGCACCCCGACCTGCCGGCCAAGCTGCTGCGCGCGGACCTGGTGCGCCACGGCCATGCCATGGCCATTCCAGCGCCGGGCGTGCGCGGCCATCCGGCGCTGCAGGCCCTGGGCGGCCCGCAGCCTGCGGGCGCACGGCTGCACTTCGTGCATGCCGACCTGTCGGGCTATTCGGTGTTCGAGGAGGCCTTCACCCGCGGAACCCGGCTGGGCCGCGCACTGGCCGTCAGCTGAGCTTGGAAAAGCCGCTGCGCCGGTCGAGCTGCCGGTTGGCATAAAACGCGCGCTTGGACTCGTACATCTTCTGGTCGGCCTCGTGGATCAACGCCTCCAGCCGCGCGCCGCTGTGGCCGGTGGCCGCGCCGAGCGAGAGGTGCAGCGGCGCGCTGGCGTGGTACTGGTTGTTCAGCGCCAGCAGGTCGCGCAGCTGCTCCACCACGCGCTGGCCGCCGCGCTCGTCCATGCCCGGCAGCAGCAGCGCGAACTCGTCGCCGCCGATGCGCGAGGCGCTCATCTGGCCTTCCAGCAGCTTGCCCAGCACCTCGCCGGTTCGGCGCAGCAGCGCATCGCCGGCGGCATGGCCGCCGCGGTCGTTGGCGGCCTTCAGGCCGTTCAGGTCCAGCATCACCACGGTGATCGGCCAGGGGCCGCGGCGCTCCAGGCGCTGCAGTTCCTCGATGAAGTAGGAGCGGTTGGACAGGCCTGTGAGCACGTCGTGGCGGCCCAGGTATTCCAGGTAGGCCTCGGCCTTCTTGCGGGCGGTGATGTCGGTCAGCGAGACCAGCACCTGGTCCCAGCGTGCCTCGTGGCCGGGCAGCACCGAAAACTGCAGGTACACATGCAGCTTGTCGCCGTTGAGGGCGTAGTTCACCACCTCGCGCTGGTGCGTCAGCCGGCCTTCCCACAGGTCGATCAGCTGCTCGGTGAAGTTGGCGCGCATCTCGCCGCGGAAGACTGAATCCAGCTGCGCGAGCAGCGCCGCCTTGTCGGGCGCCTGGAACATCAGCAGCGTCTGGCGGTTGACGTCCAGCACGCGGATCTCGCGCATGCAGCGGTCGACGAACTCGGGGTGCACGTCGAGGAACACGCGGAAGTCGACGATGCCCTTGGCGCGCACCTCGTCCAGCAGGCGGCGGATGCTGCTGAAGTCTTCCACCCACAGCGACACCGGCGAATGCTCGAACAGCCCGCGGGCGTACTGCTCGCTGGCGCGCAGGGCACGTTCGGCGCGCGCGCGGTCGGTCACGTCGTCGATGGCGATCAGCACGCGGCTCCAGTCGTGCTCATGGCCGGGCAGCACCGTGGCTTCCAGCGTGATGGCCAGGCGGCGGCCGTCCAGGCTGTAGTTCACCGTCTGGCTGCTGAAGTGCAGCCGGCCTTCCCACAGCTGGGCCAGCTCCTCCACATGCTGGTCGAGCATGTCGTCGCGGAACACCTGGTCCAGGTTCTCCACCAGGTGCTCCAGGCTGCGCGCGCCGAACAGCGACAACGTGCGGCGGTTGACCCGCAGCAGCTGGATGCGGCGGGCACATTCGGCCACGCGCTGCGGGTCGGCGCGCAGCCAGCCGCGCAGGTCGGTCACGCCCTCGGCGCGCCAGCCTTCGAACAGCGGCTTCAGGCCCGAGTAATCCTCCAGCCACAAGGACACCGGGGCCAGTTCGAACATCTCCGCATACACGTCGGCCAAGACTGAAGACTCCTGAAGCGCTGGGGCTGAAGCGGCCGATTCTGCAACGGCCGGCGGCCTCCCCGCCCGGGCTCAGCCGAGCGAGGCCAGGCGCTCCGGCGTGCCCACGTCGGTCCAGGCGCCGTGGTACAGCTCGGCCTGCAGGCGCTGGCGGCGGATGGCGTCTTCCAGCAGCGGCCGCAGCGGCAGTCGCCGGCCCACCGGCACGTTGACGAACATCGCCGCGCGGTACAGGCCGATGGACGACCAGGTGTAGCGCGGCTCGCCATCGGCCAGGGCCAGGCCCTGGGGCGACAGCGCGAAGTCGCCTTGCGGATGGTGCGGCGCATTCGGCACCAGCCACAGGTGGGCCAGCGCGGGGCCGGCGGCAAAGCGGGCGGCCGCGTCGGCGCTGAACACGAAGCCCGGCGTGAACACGTCGCCCGACACCACCCAGAACACGTCGTCCGGGCCATCGGCCAGCGTCGGCAGCACCTTGGCGATGCCGCCGGCGGTCTCCAGTGCGCCGCCGTGGTCGCGGCCTTCGAAGCTGTAGCGGATGCGCAGGCCCCAGCGGCTGCCGTCGCCCAGTGCGGCCGGGAACTGCTCCTCCAGCCAGGCGGTGTTGATGACCACGTCCCGCACGCCGTCGCGGGCCAGTGCTTCCAGGTGCCATTCGATGAGCGGCTTGCCACGCACCGGCAGCAGCGGCTTGGGCGTGTGGTCGGTCAGCGGGCGCATGCGCTCGCCGCGGCCGGCAGCCAGGATCAGGGCCTTGGGGGCAGGTGGGTTCATGTCGGCTCGGTCGGCATGCCCCGCAGCAGCTGCTGACGCAGCACCTGCGTGGGCTGGAAGGCATCGAGCAGGCTGTCCAGCAGCCGCTGCGCGCGGGCGGAGTTGTCGCTGCCCAGGTTGCACACGTACACGTCCAGCGTCACCGCGCCCAGCTCGGGCCAGGTGTGCACCGCCACGTGGGATTCGGCCAGCAGCACCATGCCGGTCACGCCCTGCGGCGCAAAGCCGTGGAACAGCTCGCCCACCGCATGCAGCCCGGCGGCCTGCACGGCGCCCAGGCACAGCATGCGCAGGGCCTGGCGGTCGGTCATCGCCGGGGCTGCCGCGGGGCAGCCTTGCAAGTCGGCGGTGAGGTGCAGTCCGTGCATGGCCGGCGATTATGGTGGGGCCCCTGGCCTAAAATCCCGCGCTCAGCACCCCCCTCCGCGCCGCGCCCCGGCACACAGCATGAGTTCCACTCCCCCAAGCAATCCCCAGCCCGCCGAAGCCACCATCATGGCCAACGCGGTACGCGCACTGGCCATGGATGCCGTGCAGCAGGCCAATTCCGGGCATCCCGGTGCGCCGATGGGCATGGCAGACATCGCGGTCGCGCTGTGGGGCCGGCACCTAAAGCACAACCCGGCCGATCCGCTGTGGGCCGACCGCGACCGCTTCGTGCTGAGCAACGGCCACGGCTCCATGCTGATCTACGCGCTGCTGCACCTGACCGGCTATGCGCTGCCGCTCGACGAGCTGCGCAAGTTCCGCCAGCTGCACAGCAAGACGCCCGGCCACCCTGAGGTGGACATCACCCCCGGCGTGGAAACCACCACCGGCCCGCTGGGCCAGGGCATCACCAACGCGGTGGGCATGGCGCTGGCCGAGAAGCTCCTGGCGCACGAGTTCAACCGCCCCGGCCATGCGGTGGTCGATCACCACACCTACGTGTTCCTGGGTGACGGCTGCCTGATGGAAGGCATCAGCCACGAGGCCTGCGCGCTGGCCGGCGCCTGGAAGCTGGACAAGCTGATCGCCATCTACGACGACAACGGCATCAGCATCGACGGCCAGGTCACGCCCTGGTTCATCGACGACACCGCCAAGCGCTTCGAGGCCTATGGCTGGTCGGTCATCGGCCCGGTGGACGGCCATGACGCCGACGCCGTGGACGCCGCCATCGCCAAGGCCAGGCAGGGCAGCGGCAAGCCGGTGCTCATCATCGCCAAGACCACCATCGGCAAGGGCTCGCCCAACCGCGCCGGCACCGCGAAGGCGCATGGCGAGGCGCTGGGCGGCGAGGAGATCGCGCTGACGCGCGAAGCGCTGGGCTGGTCGCACGAACCCTTTGTGCTGCCCGACGAGGTGTACACCGCCTGGGACGCGAAGGAAGCCGGCGCCGCCGCGCAGGCTGAATGGACCCAGCGCTTCGATGCCTACCGCGCCGAGTTCCCCGAGCAGGCCGCCGAGCTGCTGCGCCGCATGCGCGGCGAGCTCCCCGCCACCTTCGCCCAGCATGCAGTGGACGCGATGGTGGCCGCGCACGAGAAGGCCGAGACCGTCGCCTCGCGCAAGGCCAGCCAGCTGGCGCTGGAAGCCTTCACCCGCGCGCTGCCCGAGCTGCTGGGCGGCTCGGCCGACCTTACCGGCTCCAACCTCACCAACACCAGCAGCACGCCGGCGCTGCGCTTCGACGAGCAGGGCACGCCCAACGGCGGCCGCCACATCAACTACGGCGTGCGCGAGTTCGGCATGGCCGCCATCATGAACGGCGTGGCGCTGCACGGCGGCTTCATTCCCTACGGCGGCACCTTCCTCACCTTCAGCGACTACAGCCGCAACGCCATCCGCATGGCCGCGCTGATGAAGCGCCGGGTGATCCACGTGTTCACCCACGACTCCATCGGCCTGGGCGAAGACGGCCCCACCCACCAGAGCGTGGAGCATGCGGCCTCGCTGCGGCTGATCCCGGGCCTGGACGTCTGGCGCCCGGCCGACACCACCGAGACCATCGCCGCCTGGACCATGGCCATCGGCAATGCCAGCCGCCCCAGCGCGCTGCTGCTCAGCCGCCAGAACCTGCCGTACCTGCCCAAGGCGCAGCTCGACGAGATCAGCAAGGGCGCCTACGTGCTGGCCGAGCCCAGCGAGGTGGGCCTGAAGAAGAAGCCGCAGGCCGTGATCCTGGCCACCGGCAGCGAGGTGGGCCTGGCGCTGCATGCGCAGCAGATGCTCGCGGTGCAGGGCATCGCGGTGCGCGTGGTGTCGGTGCCCAGCACCACCGTGTTCGATCGCCAGAGCGTCGCCTACAAGACGCAGGTGCTGCCGAAGAACCTGCCGCGCATCGCGGTGGAGGCCGGCGTCACCGACTTCTGGTGGAAGTACGGCTGCGCCGCCGTGATCGGCCTCGACCGCTACGGCGAAAGCGCCCCGGCCAACGTGCTGTTCAAGGAGTTCGGGTTCACCGCGGACAACGTGGCCGCCACCGTGCGCAAGGTGCTGCGCGGCTGAAGACGTTGCAGTACGAAGTCTTGTTTTTCACCTACCGAGGAGATTGATCCCATGGCTATCAAGATCGGCATCAACGGCTTCGGCCGCATCGGCCGCATGGTGTTCCGCGCCGCAGTGCAGAACTTCGCGGACGACATCGAAGTGGTCGGCATCAACGACCTGCTGGAGCCCGACTACCTGGCCTACATGCTGAAGTACGACAGCGTGCACGGCCGCTTCGAGGGCGATGTCTCGGTCGACGGCAACACGCTGATCGTCAACGGCAAGAAGATCCGCCTGACCGCGGTGAAGGACCCTGCCGAGCTGAAGTGGGACGAGATCGGCGCCGACATCGTGGTCGAGGCCACCGGCCTGTTCCTGACCAAGGAAACCGGCCAGAAGCACATCACTGCCGGTGCCAAGAAGGTGGTGATGTCGGCTCCGTCGAAGGACGACACGCCGATGTTCGTCTACGGCGTGAACGACAAGAGCTACAAGGGCGAGACCATCATCTCGAACGCCTCCTGCACGACCAACTGCCTGGCCCCGGTGGCCAAGGTGCTGAACGACACCTTCGGCATCAAGCGCGGCCTGATGACCACGGTGCATGCGACCACCGCCACGCAGAAGACCGTGGACGGCCCGAGCAACAAGGACTGGCGCGGCGGCCGCGGCATCCTGGAGAACATCATCCCCAGCAGCACCGGCGCGGCCAAGGCGGTGGGCGTGGTGATCCCCGAGCTGAACAAGAAGCTCACCGGCATGTCGTTCCGCGTACCCACCTCCGACGTGTCGGTGGTGGACCTGACGGTGGAGCTGGAGAAGGAAGCCAGCTATGCCGACATCTGCGCCGCCATGAAGGCCGCCGCAGAAGGCCCGATGAAGGGCGTGCTGGGCTACACCGAGGACAAGGTGGTCTCCACCGACTTCCGCGGCGAGGCGCGCACCTCGGTGTTCGATGCCGAAGCCGGCATCGCGCTGGACAAGACCTTCGTCAAGGTGGTGTCCTGGTACGACAACGAGTGGGGCTACTCGAACAAGGTGCTCGAGATGGTCCGCGTGATCGCCAAGTAGGCGCCTGGCGTTCTCTCAAAAAGGGCCCGCCTTGGCGGGCCTTTTTCGTGGGCGCTCCGCCATACGTCCGGCAACATCGGGTCACCTCCATTTGCCTACACTCGGCCCATGAAAACGCTCCTGCTGCCCATGGTGTTGGCTTTTGGCGCACTCACCGCCCACGCGGAACGGGCTCCCCGCCTCCCCACGCTGACCAACGCCGCCATCGCCAGCGAAGCGCGCGTGATCGTCAAATTCAAGGCAGATTCCAGCACGCTGCGGGCGCGGGCGTTGTCGGCGACAGCCGGTCGAGATTCGGTAGCCTTGATGCTGAACGAACGGGCTGGGCTGCTGGGAAGCCGCGCGGGCGTCTCGCTGTCGAGCGGGAGTCCTGCGGGAGAACGGGCGCAGGTGGTGATGGCGAGTGGCATCACCAGCGAGCAGTTGGCTGCACGGCTGTCAGCGGATGCGGAAGTGGAATACGCAGAGCCCGACCGGCGCATGACCCGACTGGCGGTGCCGAACGACCCGTACTTCTCCTCGCGTGACGCCGCGGTCACTCCGGACGTCGGGCAGTGGTTCTTGCGGGCACCTTCCAGCGACTTTGCGTCTTCGATCAACGCGGTTGGTGCCTGGAACCAAAGCAGGGGTGGGGAGGGAAACGAGCGCGTGATCGTGGCTGTCCTCGACACTGGTGTGCGGCGCGACCACCCAGATCTGGCGAGCAAGTTGGTCCGCGGTGCCGACATGGTGGCCGATATCGACATCGCCAACGATGGCGGCGGCCGGGACGACGACCCCAGCGACCCGGGCGACTGGGTCAGTGGCACCGAAGCCAACACAGGGAAGTTCACTGGCTGCTCCGAGGCGCCCAGTTCCTGGCATGGCACGCAGGTAGCTGGGATCGTGGGTGCCGAAACAGACAACGGCATAGGCGTCGCTGGAACGGGTTGGAACGTTCGCGTGCTGCCCGTTCGTGTTTTGGGCAAGTGCTACGGCAACGAGTCGGACATCGCCGCCGGCATTCTCTGGGCTGCGGGTGTGCCGGTCGCCGGAATGGAGGCCAATGCCACTCCTGCAAGGGTCATCAACCTCAGTCTTGGTGGTACGGGCAGTTGTGGCCGGACCTATCAGGAAGCAATCAATACCGCCGTAGCGCGGGGCGTCACAGTGGTAGTGGCAGCAGGCAACAGTGCCGGCCACGCAGTGGGGGCGCCGGGCAACTGCGCCAACGTCATCACGGTCGGCGCATTGCGCCATGTAGGCACCAAGGTGGGTTACTCCGACGTGGGGCCACAGGTGACGTTGAGTGCGCCCGGTGGCAATTGCGTGAACCTGGACAGTGGCCCGTGCCTGTACCCCATCGTGACGACCTTCAACACCGGCGCCACCGTGCCTGGAGCTTCCGGGTACACCGACTATGTGGCGAACTCGAGCGTCGGGACGAGCTTTGCATCACCGCAGGTGGCCGCGGTGGCCGGACTGATGCTAAGCAGTCAGCCCACGCTCACACCGTTGGGCGTCAAGGTGTTCCTCCAGCAAGGCGCTCGCGCGTTTCCGACGACCGCTCCTGCCGAGCCGGGATCGAGCGCCACGGCGCAGTGCCGTGCGCCCAATGGAATCGACCAGCTGGAATGCTTTTGCACAACGTCCACGTGCGGCGCCGGCATGCTCGATGCAGAAGCCGCGGTGCGTCTGGCATCTACCGCCGCAGCGGTGGTGGTGCCTGTGGTCAGCGCACCTCCCACGGCGTCGGCCGGCGAGGCGTTCAGTGCTTCCGTCAACGGCACCGTGGAGCCGTCCGGGCGTGAGATCGCTTCAGTGCGGTGGCAGGTCATCAGCGGCCCCGCTGCGCTCGGCACCACAGCCACCGAGCGGACAGTGACGGTGCTGCCGAGCGGTAGCGGCGATGTCGTCGTGCAAGTCTCCGTGACGGACGTGCTCGGGTTTCAGAGCACTGGCACTGCCACCGTGGCCGTGTCGAGCGCGGGCACGGGCGGCAGCGGTGGCGGTGGCGGAGCGGTCTCCCTGGCTTGGCTGCTCGGCCTGGCGGCTGCTTGCACGGGGCTGCTGCGCCGACGACTCCATCCCTAGTTCGCCCTCCTCAGGACACGCGGAGGGCTGCCGATAATCCGGCATGAGCCGGGTAACAGTGTGCAGTCTGCTGGTCTTGAGCCTGGCATGGGGTGTGGCGCCGCCTGCGGGGGCCGCCGTGGATGGTCTGATCGTGCAGCTTCGCGGTGCGCCTGCGCATTCGGACCGCTCGCGGGCACAGGCACTGGCTGCGCCGGCGTCCGGCCAGCGGCTGGACGGCGAGGCCCGCCGCTGGCAGCAGGTGCTGGCCGCTGCACCGCAGCCCGCCGGCGCGCCGGGCCTGCAGCCCCAGGCCGTGGGCAGCGCGGCCTACCTGCTGCGCACCGGCCAGGCGCTCACCGCCGCCCAGGCCGACGAATGGGCGGCGCGGCTGCGGGCCCAGCCCGATGTGGCCTGGGTGGCCGCCAATGTGCGCGAGCCGCGCCTGCAGGCCACCACACCCGACGATCCGATGTTTGCCAGCGGCGGCCACAACCAGTGGTGGCTGAAGCCCGCCTCGGGCGGCGACCAGATGCCCTTGGCCGCCCGTCTGCGCGGCGTGGCCGGCTTTGCCCAGGCCTGGCAGCGCAGCACCGGCGCCCCGGCACTGGCCGCCGCCCGCGTCGCGGTGCTGGACACCGGCATCACCCCGCACCCGGAGCTGGCCGGCCACCTGCTGCCGGGCCACGACTTCGTCACCGACGTCGCGGCCGCCAATGATGGCGACGGACGCGATGCCGATCCCAGCGACCCTGGCGACTGGATCGACGAAGCCGACCGTGCCCGCAGCGCGTTCCGCGATTGCGAGGCGGCCCGCAGCTCCTGGCACGGCACCATGACGGCCGGCATGCTGGCCGCCGGCACGCACAACGCCACCGGCGTGGCCGCCATCCACTGGGATGGGCGTGTGCTGCCGGTGCGGGTGGCCGGCAAATGTGGCGCGGCGGTGGCCGACATCATCGACGGCATGCGCTGGGCGGCCGGCTTGCCGGTGCCCGGCGTGCCGGCCAATCCCCATCCGGCGCGCATCATCAGCCTGAGCTTCGGCGGCCCGGGCGCCTGCAACCCGGCCTACCAGCAGGCGGTGGACGAGCTGCGGGCTGTCGGCGCGCTGCTGGTGGCTGCCGGCGGCAATGGCCATGGCGCCCTCACGCGGCCGGCCAACTGCCCGGGGGTACTGGGCGTGGTGGCCCTCAACCGCGACGGCTTCAAGACCACCTATTCCAACTTCGGCCCGCAAGCCGCCATCGCCACCGTGGGCGGCGACCCCACCGATGGCGCCTGGGGACCGGTGCTGTCCGACGGTGGGCTGCTGTCCATCTACAACGACGGCGCGGCCGGACCGGGCCAGGGCGGCTACGCCTACCTGTTCGGCAGCAGCTTTGCCGCGCCCGGTGTGGCCGGCACGTTGAGCCTGATGCTCAGCGTGCATCCGTCCATGACGGTGGCCCAGCTGGAGGCGGGCCTGCGTGCCAGCGCCCGGCCCCATGTGCAGTCGGCGCTGATCGGTGCCTGCAGCGATGCCAATCCCGGCCGCTGCGTGTGCAGCACCGCCACCTGCGGCGCCGGCATCCTGGACGCCGACGGCGCGCTGGCCCATGCGCAGGCCCTGGCCGCCGGGCGCGAGCCCCCACGCACCAGCGCGGTGGCGGCCCAGCTGGACAGCGCCGAGCTGCGCCAGGCGGTGGCCCTGGGCGCGGACCGTGCGGCCAACGTGGTGGCGCCGCCCGCGGCCCCGGTCGAGCCGGTGGCCGACGGCGGCGGCAACCAGGACGGAGGAAGCGGCGGCAGCGGCGGCGGTGGCGGCGCAATCAGCGCTGCGCCGTTGGCCGCACTGGCGTGGGCGGTGTCGCTGTTGCAGGCCGCCCGGCGGCTGCGCCGCCGTCACCCGGGCTGAGTCCCGACGCCGCGGCCGATCAGCGCGGCTTGCAGGCTTCGAAGCCGCCGGCCAGCGCGGTGGGCGGCAGGGCCACCAGCTGGGCAGCCACGGCGGCGGTGGCGCGTTCCACCCGTAGCCGGTGCTGCGCACGCGGCGGCGCCAGCACCACCACGCGGGCCGAACGCACCCCGCGCGAAGCGGCGACCGCCAGGGCGGCATCGGCTTCCTCGCGCGTGTGGAAGTGGCCCAGCGACAGGCCGTTGTCCAGCTCGGGCGGCGCCTTCACTTCCTCGAAGCCCACCTTCAGGCGGCGCAGCTCCTCGGTCTTCTTCTGCAGCGCCTCGCGGGTGGGGTAGCGACCCATGTACACCAGGTAGCTGCCCGGCAGGTCGACCGAGATGCGGTGCCAGCTGCCGGTAGGCAGCTCGGCCACGGCCAGCTCGGCAGCGCCCACGTCTGCGTCGGAGAACGGGCCGGCTTCCATGCAGGCGCCCTGGGCGGCCTGCGCGGCGGCCGAGGCGGCTTCCGCCAGCGCGGCACTGGCCGCCTCGGGCGGCAGCAGCTTCACCGAATCGGGCTGCACCTGCCGCGCCACGCGCTCCGGCTCGCGTTCCCGGTGGCTGGGGCCCAGCAGCGGGTCCAGCCAATGTTCGGTCCAGGCGAAGAACAGCGCATTGGCCAGCAGCAACAACAGGACGAGGGTTCTGAGCATTCAGGGTCCGGGGATAAAGATGCACGCCCGCGGGCGCGTGGGTCAGCGCAGGCGCACGCTCACGTCGCCACTGGACACCAGGTGCACCTCGGCCTCGGGGCCGCTGCCCTGGCGCACGCGCAGCGCACCATCGGTGCCCACGCCGTCGGCGATGCCTTCCGGCAGGTGCTGCAGCGTGGTGGTGACGGCCTGGCCGCGCAGCAAGGTCGCGCTGCGCAAAACGGTCGGCGAAGGCGGCGAAACCATCGCGCTCGAAGGCCAGCAGCGCTTCGGCCAGCGGCCGGGCCACCTGGTGCAGCGCCATCGGCGCGGTGATGCCGGGCTGGCGCTCCTGCAGGCAGGCATAGCCGGTGCTCAGCTCGCGGGTGGCCTGCGGCAGCACGTTCAGCCCCACGCCCACGATGGCCATGCGGCGCGTGCCCACCATCACCGTCTCGATCAGCACGCCGCCCAGCTTGCGGCCCCGGCCCGGGCCGTCCATCAGCCACAGGTCGTTCGGCCACTTCAGGCCGATGGCCGGCCCGCTGCCGCCGGCGGCTTCGAGCGCCTCGGCCAGTGCCACGCCCACGGCCAGCGACAGCCCCGACCAGTCGCGCGGCGCCAGGGCCAGCGACAGCGAAAAGGTGAGCGAGGCGCCGGCGCTGCTCTGCCAGTGGCGGCCGTGGCGGCCGCGGCCACGAGTCTGCTGCTCGGCCACCAGCAGGCAGGGATGGGTGTCACCGGTGCGGCGGCCGTGCGGTGAGCGCTCGTCTTCGTCGTGCAGGTCGAGCACGCCGGGCACCGTCACCGGCTGGTCACGGCGGCCGCTGAACATTCGGGCGCGGTCGATCAGCTGCGAATTGGTGGAATCGGCTCGCGCCACCACTTCCACGGACACGCCGGGCATCAGGGGCTGCAGCTGTTCCCACAGGCGCTCGGCGCCCCAGGAAAGGTGGTTGGGCTCGTCGGGCATCACGGGCTGCAAGGGATGGGGCGGGCGGGGCTCAGCGCTTGGGCGCGAGCATGGTGCCACGGCAGCTCTTGGCGCCGCAGTGGCAGGCGAACTGCTTCTTGACCTTGGCGGTATGCCGGCCATCGAGGACCAGGCCGTAGTCGAAGTACAGCTCCTCGCCGGCTTTCACCCGCCGCAGCGTCCTGATGAAGACGCGCCCGTCCACCTCGTCGGCCTCGCAGTTGGGGTCGCAGGAGTGGTTGATGAAGCGGGAGGAGTTGCCGCCGTGGGCGCCATCGATGACGTGCTGGTCGTCGATGTGGAAATAGAAGGTATGGTCCGGCTGTGACGGGTCGTGCGGATGCCGGCGCAGCGCCTCGGCCCAGGTGATGACCTCGCCGGCGTACTCGAACAGGGTTTCGCCGGCGGCCAGGGGCTGCAGCGCGAACACGCCCTTGCCGTGCACGCCGGAGCGTCGGACCTGGGTCCGGCGGCCGCCGGTCTTGGCCTGCGCGCCAGTGGCGGCAGGGCCTTCGGAGGGTGCGGCTTGCGTGTCGGTTTTCATTCGGTACATTGAAATCACGGATGCGCGCGCGTATGTGTGCGTGCGCGTGAGGAACGGAATTGTAGGCAGACGCGGGCGCCGCTTCGGCGCCTTCGCAGGCCAATTGAAGGCACAACAAGGCTCATGGGCAAGTCACTGATCATTGCGGAAAAGCCGAGCGTGGCGCAGGACATCGTGCGGGCGCTGACCCCGGTGGCCGGCAAGTTCGACAAGCAGGCGGACCACTTCGAGAACGACCAGTACGTGGTCACCTCGGCGGTCGGCCACCTGGTGGAGATCAAGGCGCCGGAGGAATTCGACGTCAAGCGCGGCAAGTGGAGCTTCGCCAACCTGCCGGTGGTGCCGCCGCACTTCGACCTGGCGCCGATCGACAAGGCCAAGTCGCGCTTGAGCGCGGTGGTCAAGCTGGTCAAGCGCAAGGACGTCACCGAACTCATCAACGCCTGCGACGCGGGCCGCGAGGGCGAACTCATCTTCCGCCTCATCGTGCAGTACGCCGATGGCGGCAAGGGCAAGCTCGACAAGCCGGTGCGCCGGCTGTGGCTGCAGAGCATGACGCCGCAGGCCATCCGCGATGGCTTCGCGCAGCTGCGCAGCGACCAGCAGATGCAGGGCTTGGCCGACGCGGCGCGTAGCCGCTCCGAGGCCGACTGGCTGGTGGGCATCAACGGCACGCGGGCGATGACCGCCTTCAACTCGCGCGACGGCGGCTTCTTCCTGACCACCGTCGGCCGCGTGCAGACGCCCACGCTGTCCATCGTGGTGGAGCGGGAGGAGAAGATCCGCAAGCACGTGGCGCGCGACTATTGGGAGATCAAGGGCCAGTTCGCCGCCAAGGCGGGTGAATACGAAGGCAAGTGGTTCGACCCCGGCTTCAGGAAGAACGACGACCTGGAGCGCCGTGCCGACCGCCTGTGGACCGCCGCCGAGGCCAACGCCATCGCCGAGGCCTGCCGCAACCAGCCGGCCACCGTCACCGAGGAAGCCAAGCCCAGCACCCAGGCCAGCCCGCTGCTGTACGACCTGACCACGCTGCAGCGCGAGGCCAACTCGCGTTTCGGCTTCTCAGCCAAGACCACGCTGAGCCTGGCGCAGGCGCTGTACGAGAAGCACAAGGTGCTGACCTACCCGCGGACCGATTCGCGTGCGCTGCCCGAGGACTACGTGGGCGTGGTCAAGCAGACGATGGAGATGATCGCCAGCGAAGACCTGCCCGGCCCGCTGCGCGAGCTGGCCGGCCATGCCCGCAAGGCGCTGAACGACGGCTACGTGAAGCCCACCAAGCGCGTGTTCGACAACAGCAAGGTGTCGGACCACTTCGCCATCATCCCCACGCTGCAGGCGCCGCGCAGCCTGACCGACATCGAGGCCAAGCTCTACGACATGGTGGTCAAGCGCTTCCTGGCGGTGTTCTATCCGTCGGCGGAGTTCATGGTCACCACCCGCATCTCCACCATCAGCAACCAGGGCAAGGACTACAAGTTCCAGACCAACGGCAAGGTGCTGGTGCGTCCGGGCTGGCTGGCGGTGTACGGCCGCGAAGCGCAGGAGGACGATGCCAACCTGGTGCCGGTGGACAAGGGCGAGGTGGTGCGCACCGAGAGCGTGGACGTCAACCAGCTCAAGACCAAGCCGCCCGCCCGCTATACCGAGGCCACGCTGCTGAGCGCAATGGAAGGCGCGGGCAAGCTGATCGACGACGACGAGTTGCGCGAGGCCATGGCCGAGAAGGGCCTGGGCACGCCGGCCACGCGTGCGCAGACCATCGAAGGCCTGATCCTCGAGAAGTACATGCTGCGCGAGGGCCGCGAGCTGGTGCCCACCGCCAAGGCCTTCCAGCTCATGACGCTGCTGCGCGGCCTGGACATCCCCGACCTCACCAAGCCCGAGCTCACCGGCCAGTGGGAATACCAGCTGGCCGAGATGGAGCATGGCCGGCTGAATCGCGACAAGTTCATGGCCGAGATAGCGAAGATGGCCGAGCGCATCGTCAAGAAGGCCAAGGAGTACGACCGCGACACCATCCCCGGCGACTACGCGACGCTCAGCACGCCCTGCCCCAAGTGCGGCGGCAAGGTGAAGGAGAACTACCGCCGCTTCGCCTGCGTGGGCAACGAGACGCCGGCCAACCCCGGCTGCGGCTTCTCCATCAGCAAGATCCCCGGTGGTCGCGCCTTCGAGATCGCCGAGGCCGACGCGCTGCTGCGCGACAAGAAGATCGGGCCGCTGGAAGGCTTCCGCTCCAAGGCGGGTTGGCCCTTCACTGCCGAGTTGAAGCTGGCCTTCGACGACGAGACCGACAACTGGAAGCTCGAGTTCGACTTCGGCGAGGACGCGAAGAAGGCCGAGGGCGACGGCGAGCCGGTGGACTTCGGCGACCAGGCCAGCCTGGGCAGCTGCCCCAAGTGCAAGGGCAAGGTGTTCGAGCACGGCAGCAACTACGTCTGCGAGCACGCGGTGGGCGCCAACACCACCTGCGACTTCAAGACCGGCAAGATCATCCTGCAGCAGCCGGTGCCGCGCGAGCAGGTGCACAAGCTGCTGACCGAGGGCAAGACCGACCTGCTGGAGAACTTCGTGTCCAACAAGACCCGCCGCAAGTTCAAGGCGCGGCTGGTCTACGACACCAAGGAAGGCAAGGTGAGCTTCGAATTCGAGCCGCGCGCGGCCAAGGCGCCGGCCAAGAAGGCGGCCCGAAAGGCGGCATGACGAGGTGAATCTGCACCATCGCCGTAACAGGCGGTGAAGCGAGGTCGAATAGACCCATTCCAATCACCTGAGGGATGGGTCATGAAGAACGTGATCATTGCGGCGGCCTGCGGGGCCGCCGTCTTGTTGATGGCCGGCTGCGCCACCGAGGCTTCGCGCTCGGTGGAAGTGAGCAAGGTCGAGGCGGCGGCCACGCCGTACCGCGGCGCGCGGGTGCCGGTGGTGGTCGGCAAGTTCGACAACCGCTCCAGCTTCATGCGGGGCATCTTCTCCGATGGCGTCGACCGCCTGGGCAGCCAGGCCAAGACCATCGTCATCTCGCACCTGCAGCAGACCCAGCGCTTCAACGTGCTGGACCGCGACAACCTGGCCGAGGCCCAGCAGGAAGCCAAGTTCAAGGCCCAGGCTCAGGCCGTCAAGGGCGCGGACTTCATCGTCACCGGCGACGTGTCCGAGTTCGGCCGCAAGGAGGTGGGCGACCAGCAGCTGTTCGGCATCCTGGGCCGCGGCAAGTCGCAGATCGCCTATGCCAAGGTCACGCTGAACATCGTCAACGGTGCCACGTCGGAAGTGGTGTATTCGGTGCAGGGCGCGGGCGAGTACAGCCTGAGCAACCGCGAGGTGATCGGCTTCGGTGGCACGGCCAGCTACGACGCCACGCTCAATGGCAAGGTGCTGGACCTGGCGGTGCGCGAGGCGGTGAACAAGCTGGTGTCGGGCTACGACGCCTCGCAGTGGGGCGTGGTCGCGAAGGTGGCGCCATGAGGCGCGTCGCTTGGACCGGCCTGGCCGCTGCCGCGCTGCTGGTGGGCTGCGCGCAAGCGCCCAGCCGCTGTACCACTGGGGCGGCTACCAGGACACCGTGTATGAGCACCTCAAGGGCGATGGCAAGTCGCCTGAGCAGCAGCTGCAGGCGCTGGCCGAGGCGCAGCAAAAGGCGGCCGCCACCGGCGCCGCGCTGCCGCCGGGCTTCCGGGCCCATGTCGGGCTGCTGCAGTTGCGGCTGGGCCGCGATGCCGAAGCCCGCAGCCAGTTCGAGGCCGAGAAGGCGCAGTTCCCTGAATCCGCGCCTTACATCGATTCCCTGCTCAAGCGCATGGACGCGCGCAAGAGCTGACGCCGGAGCCCGCATGAACCCGATCCACTTCTCCTGGCGCCGCGCCGGGGTTGCTGCCGCGCTGGCCGCGGCCGTGCTGCTCGGCGGCTGCGCCACGCAGCGCCAGCCCTACGACTACACCGCCTTCCGGCAGGCCAAGCCGGCCTCATTGCTGGTGCTGCCGCCGGTCAACGAGTCGCCCGAGGTCAAGGGCGGCATCGGCGTGCTGTCGCAGGTGACGCTGCCGCTGGCCGAGGCCGGCTATTACGTGCTGCCGGTGTCGCTGGTGGAAGAAACCTTCCGCGAGAACGGCCTGCACACCCCCGACGACATCCATGCGCTGGACCGCGCCAAGCTGCGCGAGGTGTTCGGTGCCGATGCGGCGGTGTACCTCACCGTCAAGCAGTACGGCACCAGCTATGCCGTGATCAGCAGCAACACCGTGGTGGCGGTGGAAGGCCGCATCGTCGACCTGCGCAGCGGCGAGCTGCTGTGGCAGGGCAAGGCGATGGCTTCGTCGGCCGAGCAGCAGCAGAGCAACCAGGCCGGCCTGGTGGGCCTGCTGGTGCAGGCGGTGGTTTCGCAAATCATCGCCACGAGCACCGACGCGGGCTACCGCTATGCCGGCCTGGCGTCGCAGCGGCTGCTGTCGGGCGGCATGGTCAACGGCGTGCTGTACGGGCCGCGCTCGCCGAAGTACGGTCAACCGTGAGCCTGAAGGCAGGGTGAACCCGGGGCCGCGATACTCGCGGCTGCATGACCCTCGCAGTTTTCTACAAGCTCCTCGCCATCTTCCTCACCGCCGGCCTCGGCTGGATCGTCGGGCGCATGCGCTGGCTGGGCGACGAGCGCAAGGGCGCCGACCCGGCGCGCACGCTGTCCAACGCGGCGTTCTACATCTTCGTGCCGGCGTTGCTGTTCCGCACCACCTCGCGGCTGGACTTCGCGCACATGCCCTGGGGCCTGATCGTGGCCTTCTTCGTGCCGGTGGTGGGCCTGGCGGTCATCGTCTATGCCATCGGCCGGCACCACAACCGCGGCGGCGGGCTGGGCGTCGCCGGGCCGTCGGTGCGAGCGGTGTCGGCCAGCTTCGGCAACACGCTGCAGATCGGCGTGCCGATGGCCGCGGCGCTGTTCGGCGAGGCTGGCCTCGGGCTGCACATCACCATCGTCAGCCTGCATTCGCTCACGCTGCTGACGGTGCTCACCACGCTGGCCGAGCTGGACCTGGCGCGTGCCCGGGCTCGGCATGAGGAGGCGGGTGGCGGCACGCTGCTGGCCACGCTCAAGCTCACGGTACGCAACACCATCATCCACCCGGTGGTGCTGCCGGTGCTGGCTGGCATGGCCTGGAACCTCACTGGCTGGGGCCTGCCGCCGGTGGTGGACGAGGTGCTGCAGCAGCTGGGCTCGGCCGTGGTGCCGCTGTGCCTGACGCTGATCGGCATGTCGCTGGCGTATTACGGCCTGCGTGGCAGCCTGCGCGGCGCCATCGCGCTCAGCGCCACCAAGCTGCTGGTGCTGCCGGCGGTGGTGCTGGTGGTGGCGCGCTGGGGCTTCGGCCTGCAGGGGCTGCCGCTGCAGGTGGCGGTGATGATGGCGGCGCTGCCCGCGGGCAGCAACACGCTGATGTTCTCGCAGCGCTACGAGACGCTGGAGGGCGAGACCACCTCCACCATCGTGCTGTCGACGCTGGCCTTCGCGGCCACGGCGCCGTTGTGGCTGGCGGTGCTGGCCTGGCTGGACTGATCCGGCTCGCGCGACAATCGCCGCATCATGCCGACCGACACCGCCGCCACTTCCATCCAAGACATTCCGGCCTACATGGCCCGCGTGGGCGCTGCCGCGCGCGGTGCCGCCACGGTGATGGCCGCCTCCTCCACCCAGGCACGCAACGTGGCGCTCACCACGTTGGCGCAACTGCTGCGTGACAGCGTGGCCGCGCTGGACGTGGACAACGCGCGTGACCTGGAAGCGGCCCGCGCCAACGGCCTGGCCGGCCCGATGCTGGACCGGTTGAAGCTCGGCGCCAAGGTGATCGACACCGTGGCCGAAGGCTGCGAGCAGCTGGCCGCGATGCCCGACCCCATCGGCGAGATCACCGGCGTGAAGCGCCGGCCCAGCGGCATCGCCGTGGGCCAGATGCGGGTGCCGCTGGGCGTGTTCGGCATGATCTACGAGAGCCGCCCGAACGTGACCATCGAGGCGGCCTCGCTGGCCATCAAGAGCGGCAACGCCGCCATCCTGCGCGGCGGCTCCGAGGCCATCCATTCCAACCTGGCGCTGTGGCGGCTGGTGCAGCAGGCGCTGCAGTCGGCCGGCCTGCCGCCCGAGGCGGTGCAGCTGGTGGAAACCACCGACCGCGCCGCGGTGGGCCGGCTGATCGCGATGCCGGAGTTCGTGGACGTGATCATTCCGCGCGGCGGCAAGTCGCTGATCGAGCGCATCAGCGCCGAGGCCAAGGTGCCGGTGATCAAGCACCTGGACGGCAACTGCCATGTGTACGTCGATGCCGATGTGGACCTGGACCTGGCGGTGAAGGTGACCGACAACGCCAAGACGCAGAAGTACAGCCCCTGCAATGCAGCGGAGTCGCTGCTGGTGCATGCGCAGCAGGCCGCGCCGTTCCTGGCGCGCATCGGCGCCATCTTCGCGGCCAAGGGCGTGGAATGCCGCGCCGACGACCGCGCCGCCGCCATCCTGCGCGACGTGCCCGGCCTGGCGGTGAAGCCCGCCACCGAGGCCGACTGGGCGGAGGAGTACCTGGCGCCGGTGATCAGCGTGAAGATCGTTGATTCGGTCAACGAAGCCATCGCCCACATCAACCGCTACGGATCGCACCACACCGACGCCATCCTGACGACGAACCACCCGAACGCCATGCGCTTCCTGCGTGAGGTGGATTCGGCCAGCGTGATGGTCAACGCCAGCACCCGCTTCGCCGACGGCTTCGAGTACGGCCTGGGCGCCGAGATCGGCATCTCCACCGACAAGTTCCACGCCCGCGGCCCGGTGGGGCTGGAGGGGCTGACGTCGATGAAGTGGGTGGTGCTGGGGAACGGCGAAGTGCGGGGCTGAACGCAGCGTTGGCATGAAAAAACCGCCGGCAGCGCAGGCTGCGGCGGTTGATTCGGCCCTCGGCGCAAGCCGCGCGTGGCGCGGCGATGTAGCCGGGTCAGTGCTGGCGCTGGCGGGCGGAATAGATCCCCATGGCAGCCAGGCCGAGGAACATCATCGCGTAGGTGCTGGGTTCGGGCACCGGCTGGAACATCACGTCATCCATCGCGAAATAGCCGTGATAGCCCTCGATCACGAAGCTGTCCACCGCGCCGGTATAGCCCGTGGACAGGAAGGCGGGGGCGTCGCCGTAGTTCATCACCAGGTAGTCCGAGGCATGCACCTCGGCGCCCTGGTACGACAGCTTGAAGCGCACGCTGATCTGGTCGTCGAACGACTGGAACCAGGCGCCCTGCAGCACCACCGGCGTGCTCAGCGTGACGGGCAGCGAGTCGCCATAGACGCTGATGGGATTCCCGGCATCGTCGAAGGCCGATTCGGTGCTTACGCTGGTGAGCGGGGAGCGGTAGAAGCTCAGTCCGGCGTCGGGCACGTCCGAGTGGAACCACGAGCCGCCGGGTCCCTGTGCGGCGACGCCGAAGGTGAAGCCTTGGTAGGGCGCCTGGAAGAAGTTCCTGCCCGTGAGGTCGTCGAACCCGAGCACATCGGCGGTGGCGGCCAGTGGCATCAGGCAGGTCAGGGCAACGGCTGCAGCCGTCTTGTTCAGTGCACGAAGCATTCTCTCTCCTTGGATATGCGAGCCAACGCGCCGTGTAAACGGCACGATCTGATTTTCTTTGCGCGGTTGTGTGATGTCGTCACTATATTTGCCACATATCAGGGGGTTGTTCGTGACATCTCGCCTGTGCTGGTGCCCTGCGGCTCATCCGACTCGAACCGCAGCCCATGCAGCGCCGCCAGCTTGTTGATGGCAGCCTGCTGCGGCGCGGCGCTGGCGGCGAACAACGCGGTTGCCCAGGACTGCATGCCCGGCGTGGCATCCGCCCAGCCCCGCAGGGCCACATCCAGCAGCATGGGCTGCACATGGCCTTCGTTCGGGCCCAGCGCCAACGATCTCGCCCATGCGGCGTGGGTGGCCGCCAGGTCGCCAGTGGCTTGCAGCGCGGCGGCCAGGCCGGCCCAGGTCTGCGGGTCGGACGGGCGGCGAGCGAGCGCGGCCTCGTAGTGCGCCACGGCAGCGGCCTGGGCCGCATCGCGCGCGATGTCGTCCTGCGCCGCATCCGCCACGCGGGCCGCCACCATGCGCAGGTCGCCCAGCAATTCATGCAGCTCGGCATTGGCGGGCGTGATGTCGACTGCGCGGAGCAGCGCGGCTTCGGCTTGGGCGATCTCCCCGGCCGAAGGCAGCGAGCTTGCACGGGAGGCCCAGTGGGTGACCAGCCGGCGCGCGCCCTGCGATGCCATGTCGGCGCGCAGCAGCGCCTGGCTGAGTGCCAGCACCAGCAGGGCGATGGCGAGCACCGCCACCAGCACCGGCAACCGGTGCCATGCGATGCGGCTGCCGGACGGCGGCCTGGCACTCATGCAGCTGCCCGCTGCGCCACCGGCGCCGGCGGCGACAGGCCGCACAAGGCCGCGGGGCCGGTGACGGTGAGCCGGTGCGCCACCTCCGGGCCGTAGTGCTGCTGCAGCCAGGCGGCCGCCTCACGCATGCGCGGGCGGCGGCCGGCCAGGTTGTGGGCATCGCTGGCAATGGCGTGCACCCAGCCGGCTTCCAGCATGGTTTCCGCGGCCTGTTGGGCGCGGCTGCCGAAGCCGCCCACCAGCGATCCGGCGGTGAGCTGCACCGCGCAGCCCTGTGCCACGAAGGGCGCCAGCCGCTGCGGCTGGTCCATCAGCGCCCGGTTGCGCTCCGGGTGCGCCAGCACCGGCCGCACGCCGCGCTGCAGCAGCAGTTCGACGAATCGTTGGGAACCCAGGGGCACCTGGCCGTCGGGCATCTCCAGCAGCAGCGTGCGCTGGCCGGTGGTGCTGCGGCCGAGGAACGGCAACTCGTCACGGTCCAGCAGATCCAGCACCTCGGGCGTCAGGCGCACTTCTCCGGCCCAGCCCAGCTGCAGCGGCAGGCCTGCCGATGACACCGCCGCCTGGAAGGCGGCGAAGGCGTCCTCGATGCTGGAGGCACGGTTCTCGAAGCGGCCCGGGAATACATGCGGCGTGGCGACCGCATGGGTGATGCCGTCGTCCACGCAGGCCTGCGCCAGCGCCAGTGCAGCCTGCAGCGTGGGCGGCCCGTCGTCGATGCCGGGCAGCAGGTGGCAGTGCAGGTCGATCATGCGGGCTTGCTGGTCGGGGCATCGGCCGGCGCCGGGTCGTGGCCCAGTTGGCCGCCGTAGCCATAGCCGCCATAGCTGTAGCTGGAGGCGGTGTATTCGCCGTAGTAGGCACGCGCCCGCTCGAAGTCGAGCTGGTTGACGATGACGCCCAGCAGGCTGGCGCCGGCGCGCTGCAGCCGCGCCAGGCTCTTGCGCACCAACGGCGCCGGCGTGGACATGGCCTTGATGACGAACACGGTGCTGGTGGACAGCGGCGCCAGCACCAGCGCTTCGCTCACCAGTTCCACCGGTGGGGAGTCGAGGATCACCACGTCGAACTGCCGCGACAGCTCGGCCAGCGCGTCCTTGAAGCGCTGGGACAGCAGCAGTTCCAGCGGGTTGGGCGGCAGGTCGCCCACGGTCATCACCAGCAGGTCCGAGCCGGGCACGGGCGTCACGCAGGCGTCGGCGGGGTCGGTGCCGGCGACCAGGTTGGTCAGGCCCTTGGTGCCCGGGGCCAGGCCCAGGCTGCGGGCCACCTGCGGCCGGCGCATGTCGCAATCGATCAGCAGCGTGCGCTTGGTCTGTGCATGTGCCAGCGCCAGGTTGATCGCCACCGTGGTCTTGCCCTCGCCCGGCAGGGTGGAAGTGACCAGCAGCACCTTGTGCGCCACGTCCAGCTTGGACAGCAGAACGCCGGTGCGAGCAGTGCGGATGGCCTCGGCATAGTGCGAGTGCGCGTCGTCCAGGAACAGCCGCGACATCGCATTGCGCGCCAGCGCCGGCATCTCGGGCAGGGCGGTGAGCACCGGCTGCTTCAGCCGGCTTTCGATGTCCTCGGTGCCCTTGAAGGTGTTGTCCAGCCGGTCCATCAGGATGGAAGCCAGCGCGCCGGCCATGAGCGCCAGCAGCGTGGCCAGGGCCACGATCTGCGACTTGGCCGGCTTGTACGGCAGCGTGGGCGGCACCGCGCCATCGACCACGCGGGCGATGGAGGCCTGCACGTCGCCCGCCAGGTCGGTTTCCTTGGCGCGGCTCATGAACATGTCGTACAGCTGGCGGTTGGTCTGAACCTCCCGCTCCAGCACGGCCAGCTGGAACTCCTCCCGGTTGACGCTTTGCACCTCCTCGCGGGCGGTGTCCAGGGATCGCTGCAGCGCCTTCTCGGTGTCGCGCGCAGCCTCGTATTCCCGCGTCAGGCTGGCCACGGCGGCCTCCCGCTGGCGCTGCACGTTGGCACGCAGGGAGGCCAGCTCCGATTCCAGCTGCTGGATGCGCGGATGGTTCGCCCCCAGCGTCTGGCGTGCCTCGGCGAGCCGGCGTTCGCCTTCGTTGAAGCCGCGTAGCGCCTCGATCACGCTCCAGTCGCGGGTGACGACGGGCACTTGCGCATAGTCGCCGCCGCGCACTGCCTTGGCCTGCTGGTAGCTGCCCTCCAGCTCCAGCCGACGGGCCTGGGCGCGCAGCAGGTTGTCGGCCGCGCCGCCCACCTGCTGGCCCGCCACTGTTTGGGGCGAGCCGGCCAGGTTGACGATGCCTTTGCGCTCCCGGTAGGCCTGCAGCGCCTGCTCCGACTCCGCCAGCGTGTCGCGCAGCGAAGAGAGCCGGTCCTGCAGGAAGCTGCTCACCTCCTGCGAGATGCGGAAGCGTGCGTCCCGGTCGGCGCGGATGTATTCCTGCGCCACGGTATTGGCGATGCGCGCGGCCAGCGCCGCGTTCTCGCTGGAGAAGCTGACCCGCACCAGCTGGCTGAGCCGCACCGGCTCGATGCTCAGTGCTTCCATCACCGGTCCCACCACGGCTTCGGCCAGCTCGGCCTCCGTCCATTCGAGCTTGGCGCTGCCGATTCCCAGCGCCTGCGCGAGGGTGGCGCGCAGCGAAGGGTCCTGCCGCCGTGGGTCGAAGAGCGGATGCTCCCAGAGCCTGAGCGCGCGCACCGCACGCAGTGCAACCTCGCGCGACTTCAGTACCTCCACCTGCGTCTGGTAGTGCTCGCGCTGCTGGTTGCTGCTGTAGATGTCCTCGATGGACAGGATCTTGCCCTTGCCCGCCTCGATGAGCACCGTGGCGGTGGCGCGGTACACCGGCGTGATGGACAGCGCCACCACCGCTGCCAGCAGGGCGGCCACCGCGGCCAGTCCCAGGATGAGCCAGCGGCGCTTGACCACGCTGCGCCAGTACTCCAGCAGCTCGAGCTTCTGTTCGGGCGACACGCTGACCAGCGGTGGCATGGGCGGCACCACCAGCGCCGGCGGAGTGGCCGGCGCGGCGGAAAAAACGGGCAGGGAAGGAGGCGTCATGAGGCGAAGGAAGTCGGCCGGGCGGCCTGCATGCGGCGCTGTGCGGCCGTGGCCCAGGGCAGGGCGCATAGCAGCACCAGCGTCAATGCGTTGGCAGGAATCTGCAGGTTGAAATCGACCATGCTGTGCAGCGCCATGCAGCACAGGGCGGTGAGGGTGGCCACGCCCACGCCCTTGTCCAGCGGGGGATGCCGGTCGTCGATCAGCCGTGCCGCGCGCCAGGCGCTGGCCGAGGCCATGCCCAGCAGCAGTGCCAGCCCCACCAGGCCGGTATCGACGGCGATCTCGACGTAATCGTTGTGGGCATGGTCCCAGTGGTGCGGGAAACCCGCCGGCTTGATGGGCGGCAGTGCCAGCACGTAGGTGCCGCCGCCGTGCCCGAACCAGGGCTGCTGCACCACCAGCGGCAGCGACAGCCGCGGGATGCGCAGGCGATCCTGGATGGACTCTTCCGCCTTGGCCGGTGCCACGAGGCCGCCGGTGGCCGGCATCGCCGGCATGGCGGCGGCCTGCTGCGCTGGCTGTGCATCGAGCGAGGTGGACTCCGCGGTGTCCTGGAGTCGCTCGATCACGCGGCCCAGTCCCACCCACTGGCCCACGATCACCACGTCCACCAGCGCCATGCTCAGCACCAGCCACAGCGCCGGCCGCCGCCACTGCGCCGACAGCGCCGCCACCAGGCCGCCCATCAGCAGCAGCGACAGGAAGAAGGCCCCGTTGCCCATGCGGGAGTGCGTCATCACCAGCGCCACCACCATCACGACCAGCATGAGGCGCAGCCGCATCTTGGCGGACATGAGGAAGCGCAGGGCCGTGGCCGCCCGCTGCTGCCAGGCCGGAGCCGCCGCAGCATGGCCGGCCGCGAACTGCGCGAGCAGCAGCCCCAGCCCGGCCGACAGCGTCAGCTCCATGTAGCCGGCCAGGTGATCGGGATTCGGAAACGTTCCCATCGCGCGGTGGCCCTGCACGAACTCGGTGAACAGGTACTGGTAGCGGGCGCGCGAGGAGTGCAGCACCACCGCCAGCACGGCCTGCAGCACGCCGCCGGCCACGACGGCACCCAGCAGGCCGGCCACCCGTTGCGGCGTGTTGACGCACAGCATCACCAGCGCGAAGGCGGCCAGGTAGGCCAGCGCACGCAGGAGGTAGCCGGCGGTGAGGTGAACGTCTGGCGTGTGCAGCACGCCGGGCAGGACGCTTGCCCATTGCGCCAACACCAGCAGGCAGAACGCGGACAGGGCTGCCAGCGGCCAGCGTGCGCACTGCAGCGCGCTCCAGGCCGGCCTACCACGCAGCCAGGGACGTGCAGCCAGGCAACGCAGTGCCAGCGTGGCCCACAGGGCGGCGGCCAACAGCCCGATCGCCCAATCCCGGTTGCTGCCCAGTGGCAAAGGAGCCCAGACGGTGAGCGCCAGCAGCGTGGCGAAGGACCCCCGGTCCCATATCGGGGCGCGCCGGGGCCCGTGCGCAGCAGTGGCGCCAGGGCGGTGCCGTGCGGGCGAAGTGGCCGCCTGGATGGGCGTCGCAGTCAACATCTCAAGCTGGTGTGGGGCGCACGCCCCCGCCGGCGGCAGGCAGAAAAAAACGGCGCCTGGTGAGGCGCCGATCCATGAGGTGGGCGGGCCGGCGATCAGCGCCGGCTGGGCGGCGTGCGGGGCGGACGGGTGGGCGGCACACGCGGCGGCCGGGTGGGTGTGACGTTGGGCGGGGCGCTGGGCGAGACGACCGAGGTGGCCACCGGCGCCAGCGGCACCACGCGCACTGGCGTAGCGGCGTGGGCGGCGACGGACGCCCCGAACAGGGCCGCGGCGATCACGAACAGGGATGTGCTTGCTTTCATGGATGCGCTCCTGCGGCAGCAAATGACCCGAGCAAGGTAACACCGCGAAGTGATAGTGGTCAATTCTGCGGATTTGACCGCGATGCCTTACCACCGAACCTTGCCATTCTTCACGATCACTTCAATCGACAGTGTGAAATTGTTACCATTGCAATCGAATGGTGGCATTCTCTATCACATCGCATGACGCCGTGTCGTGCGGATGGCATGGACGAGGCCAAACCCCCGTGGTTAGAGGGCTCGGAGCACTTTTGAAAATCCTGATCTACGGCATCAACTACGCACCGGAGCCTACGGGCATCGGCAAGTACACCGGTGAGATGGCCACGTGGCTGGCCACGCAGGGTCACGAGGTGCGGGTGGTGGCGGCTCCGCCCTATTACCCCGCTTGGCGGATGGCCGACAGCCACGCTGGCCGCGGCCGCAGCGTGGAGACGATGGATGGCGTGCAGGTGTGGCGCTGCCCGCTGTGGGTGCCGGCGCGGCCCAATGGCTCCAAGCGGGTGCTGCATCTGCTGAGCTTCGCGCTCAGCTCGTTGCCCACCATGCTGCGGCAGGCACGCTGGAAGCCGGACGTGGTGTGGGTGGCCGCGCCAGCTTTTGCCTGCACGCCGGCGGCGCTGCTCACCGCGCGGTTGGCGGGTGCCCGCGCATGGCTGCACATCCAGGACTATGAAGTGGACGTGGCCTTCGACATGGGCCTGCTGCGCGGGCGGCTGGTGCGTAGCCTGGTGCTTTCGGCCGAACGCTGGCTGATGCGCCGGTTCGACGTGGTGTCTTCCATCTCGCGTCGCATGGTCGGGCGCGCGGTGGAAAAAGGCGTGGCGCCCGACCGGGCCGTGCTGTTCCCCAATTGGGTGGACGTGGACAGCGTCAAGCCGCTGGGCGGGGCCAGCCCATACCGGGCGGAGCTGCAGCTGCCGCCCGACGCGGTGGTGGCGCTGTTCTCCGGCACCCTGGGCGCCAAGCAGGGGCTGCACCTGATTCCCCTGGCGGCCCGCCTGCTGCGCCAGCGCTGCCCGAACCTGGTGTTCGTGGTGTGTGGCGACGGCCAGATGAGGCCCGACATGGAAGCCGCGGCGCGTGAGCTGCCCAACATGCGACTGCTGCCGCTGCAACCGAAGGAGCGCCTGCCCGACCTGCTGGGCATGGCCGACATCCACCTGCTGCCGCAGGACCCCGGTGTGGCCGACCTGGTGATGCCGTCGAAGCTCACCGCCATGCTGTCCAGCGGCCGGCCGGTGGTGACGAACGCGCGCCCCGGCAGCGAAGTGGCCGAGGTGGTGGCGGGGTGCGGGGTGGTGGTGTCGCCGGACGATGCGCCGGCGTTCGCGGGGGCGGTGGAGGGGCTGGCCGCCGATGCGGCGCGGCGTGCGCGGCTCGGCGCAGCCGCCCGGCTGCATGCTGAGCAGCACTTGGGAGCTCGCGCCGCGCTGGGCCGGTTCAGCCAGCGCATGGAGCTTCTGACGGGTGTTTCACCTCTGCCCGCTCACGCCTTGATCGAGGAAGACGCCGGCGCCAGGACGCAGACGCCCGGTTGAGCGACCCTGCCCGCGCCGTGAGCCCTAACGCGACTCGCGCACCTTCAGCACGATCATGTATTCGTAGATCGACTGCAGCGCGGCGTACGTGAGCCCTGCGCGGCCGTCCAGGAAACCGCGCTTGACCAGATACAGCAGCAGGAACTTCACCAGCGGGCGCAGCGGCAGCCGGTAGAACAGCTCCTTCTGGTGGTAGCGACGCTCGTGGAAGTCGCGGCACCACAACGCCTTGCGCACCGAGAACGCCGCACCCACGCGCCGGTTGTCCAGGATCTGGCGTGCCTCGAAGGTGCTGTAGGCGTTGTGCCGCTCGAGCCAATGCGTCACGCCCTTGCTGAAGGGATGGTGATCGAGGTAGCCGCCGATCGTGGCCACGGGTCCGTCGGGAATGGACACGGGATTGACCAGCCTTTCATAACGCATGCGGGCCGGCCGGAAGAGTCGCAGATAGAAGGCGGACGCCTGCACATGGCGCAGCCATGTCTGCATGAAGAAGTCACGGCGCTGCACGCGGAAGGCCACATGCTCGCCCGGCGCCTGCACCGCCTGCAGCACGGCCTCGCGCAGCTCGTCGGTCATGCGCTCGTCCGCGTCGATGTAGAACACCCAGTCATGCTTGAAGGCGATGTGTTGCAGGCCCCAGTTCTGATGCGCAGCCCAGTTGTCGAACGGCCGTTGGGTGACGGTCGCGCCGAAGGCGCGGGCGATCTCCAGCGTGCGGTCGGTGCTCATGGAGTCGTACACGTGCACGTCGTCGCTCCAGGCGACCGAGGCCAGGCAGCCCGGCAGGTCCTGCTGTTCGTTCTTGGTGAGGATGAGGATGGAAACGGACATGGTTCAGCGCGAGTGCGAAGGCGTTGGCGTTGGAACGGAGGAAGCGAGCCGCGAGGCCCGCGGGTCGCGCCGACCGACCACGCGTGCCGGCACGCCGGCCAGCACCGTCCACGGCTCGGCCACGGTGCGGATGACCACGCTGCGGGCAGCCACCACGCAGCCGGCCGGCACGGTCACGCCGGCGGACACGAAGGCTTCGGCGCACACCCACACCTCGGCCTGCAGCTCGATGGGCGCGGCCACGAGCTGGAAGCTGGGCTGCTGGTAGTCGTGCGAGCCGCCGCACAGGTGCGCGCCCTGCGAGACCACGCAGCGCGGCCCGATGCGGATGCCGCCCATGTTGTAGAGCGTCACGCCATCGGCGATGCCGCTGTGCTCACCCACCTGCAGCAGCCACGGCGCCCAGATGCGCACCGATGGGTACACGTGGACATGGCGCCCCAGCCGCGCGCCGAACAGCCGCAACAACAACGCACGCCACGCATGCAGCGGCCTTGGCGAGGGCCGGAACAGCAGCAACCACGCCATGTTCCATACCGCCCGAGCGCAGCGGTTGCGCAGCGTGAACGAGGGCTGCGTGGTGGGGTCCACGCCCTGCAGGATGCGCTCGTCAGCCATGCTGCAGCACCGACAGCAGGCTGTCGGCCATCGCCTCCACGGTGAAGCGCTGCGCGAAGCAGCCGCGGGCGCGGTCCCGCATCGCCGCGCGCTCGGCCGACGACAACGCAAGCCAGCGCTGCAGCAGCAGCGCCGTGCCCTCGGCGGTGTCGGGCGCGACCAGGCCGGCGCCATCGGCCTCGATCTCGCGCCAGATGTTCACTTTGTCGGAGATCAGCACCGGCACGCCACAGCCCAGTGCCTCAGCCACGGCGATCCCGAAGTTCTCCTGGTGCGAAGGCAGCACGAACGCCTCGGCTGCGTGGAAGGCGCCCCACTTCAGGTCGCCCTGCAGCATGCCCGGCCACACGATGCGGTCGGCGATGCCCAGCGCCGCAGCCCGCTGCTGCAGCGCGGCGCGCCAGGCGGCCTGGTCGGGGCCGGCCATCACCAGCCGCAGGTCGGCGTTGGTGCGCGCCACCTGTGCGAAGGCGTCGATCAGCAGGTCGCAACCCTTCTTCTGCTGGATGCGGCTGAGGAACAGCATCACCCGCTTGCCGCGCAGGCCAGGGTGCGCCTCCAGGAAGGCGGCCTGGCCCGGCGACTCGTCCCAGCGCGGCGGCGTGCGCGTGCCGTAGGCCACCACACGCTCGCGCGCGCGGTACAGCCAGAACGACTGCCGCGCACGCAGCCGTTCTTCTTCGCTGGTGAACAGCACCGCGCGAGCATCGCGCAGCACGCGGTAGTCGCCCCAGGGCCAGTACAGCCACTTCTTGAGGTGCTTGCGCGGATAGGCCTGCTTGAACCAGGGGTCCAGCATGCCGTGAGTGAAGACGAAGTACTCGCGCCCCAGCGCCCGCAGCGCAGCGCGCGCCGCGACCGAGTGGTGCTGCCACAGGCCGCTGATGACGAAGGCGTCGTAGTCCTGCGCATGGGCGCGCAGCCACGTGCCGATGGCCGGGTTGTGCGCATAGCCCACCGGCACCCGCCGCCCCACCGCGTGGATGCGCAGCGGCTGCCCCGCCAACCACGGCGCAGAGGGATCGTCACTGGTCAGGCACTCGCTCGTGTGGCCCATCCGTGCCAACGCCTGCGAGACCTGCCGGATGCCCTCCGACGGCCCGCCGCCGCGCGGGTTCATGGTGGAGATGATGCGGAGGATCTTCATGGATGAGCGGTTGCCGAGGGCGGCTGGATGTACACGCTTCGGCCATCGGCACGCACGAGGCGCAGCACACCGTCCGCAAGGGTCACGGGATCCGACAGCAAGGGTGCCTGCGGCGGCGGGGGCGCGGACTTGCCGTCCACTTCCACCCGCGGGATCGAGGCCACCCGTCCATCGGGCAAGGACTGCAAGTCGAACTGCACCGCGACCCGACGTCCCTCCAGCGTGGTGTGCACCACCCGGGTCGTGGCTGGGTCGAACTTCGGCATGCGCTGCCGCGCCCAGGCCTGGAAGGCGCGGAAGCTGTCGCCGCGCGCCGTCTTGCGCACCAGGAACACCAGGGCGGCGCTGCGGGCCTGCACCCTGGCCACGTGGTGCCACGGCGGGTCGGCCGACGCGTCGATCTCGAAGCGCCCGACCGGCAAGCCGATGGCCACATCCACCTCGCCCTGCCGAACGAAAATCCAATGCGGTTCGATCTGGACCCGGGCGAAGCTGCGCGGCACGCGGCACTGGAAGCCGGCGACCAGCGCTCCGGCGTGCCGGCTGCGCGGCGCAAAGAAGCGGCTGGCCGGGTCGCCTGGCCAGGGGTCGGCCCGTGGGATGCGGAACAGCATCACCCCGGTGCGGCCGTCGATGCGGTGCGTCTGCTGGAACGGCGACCAGCGATCGGTGCCCCAGACGCCATCACCTGCATCGCTGCGGAAGAACGGGTGGCGGCACTCGATGGCGTTGTGCCGGGAGCTCGACTTCAGCAGCAGCGCAAAGCTCTGCAGATGGTCGGCATAGGTGTTGGGCCGGAACACGACGTTGCCGGTGCCCAGGGCATAGGCCTCGTCGATGTAGCCGTCGCCCAGCAGTTCGGTGGTGGTCGCGTCGTCCCAGCGGGAGAAGGCCGGCGTGCGCATCCGTACCGCATGGCCGCCGCGGCCGGCCGGATCGAACAGTGCCGCAGGCGGGCGCCAGCGCGACAGTGCTGCGATGGTGACGAAGGCCGGTTCGTTGCGGTTGGCCAGGTCCGCCGAGCCGCTGGCCGGCTCGCCGAAGTACAGCCACAGCAGCGCCTGCGTCGCGGCGGGCGTGTCGGTGCCGTCGCCGGGCGCGTTGCGCTGGTCGTGGTTCAGCCGGTTGAGCGGCGGCAGCAGCGTGCCGTGGAACGAGGCGGCGCGCAGCACGGCCACCAGAAGCGCTGCCTGCGCCTGGGCATTGGCGCGCACCTGCGCATCGTCGGCGAAGTCGATCAGGTTCAGCAGCGGCAGCAGGTTCACCACCGCATAGGTGGGCGACAACCACTCGGTGTGGCCGGCCGCGAAGAACTGCGCCGTGCGCCTTTGCAGCAGCTGTTGGATGGCGGCCATCAGCTCTTGCGAGCTGCGACGCTCCCCCGCGCGTCCGGCCACGTGGCCTGCGGAAAGCGCTGCGCGATCAGGTACCAGGAGGCCACCCGCATGATGGCGTGATTGAGGGTGCCGTGCGCCAAGCGGTCCTGTGGCGCAGCGAGGGCGCGCTGCATCGCCTGCGCCATCGGCTCGTCGATGCACTGCGGGAACTGCAAGAGCAGCCGCACGAGCGCAGGCAAGGCAAAAAGTTCGGTGCCCGCGGATTCCGCTGGGTCGTCGGGGTGGCGGGCGGTCGGCTCGGCCAGCGACACCGCGTCGGCCGCGGCCGCGCAGCCGGACACCGCCGTGCGCCGCAGGACTTCGAAGGCGCGGAATTTTGGATGCACGCGCTCGGGCTGGGCGGGCTCGGCCGCCAACGCCTGTGCGGCCCGGTCGTTGATCGGATCGGCGACCTGCCCAGCCGGGGCGGGGGCCACGCCCAGGCAGGCCAGCAGCCCGACGCAAAGCGCTGCAGCCGCAGGCCGCCAGCGGGTGGGGCGACTCGCCGGCTTCATGCGGCGGCCTGCTTCAACACTTGGCTATACACCTGCAGGTAGCCTTCGATGGCGCGCGCGGCCTCGAACCGCATGCACCAGGCGGCGGCGTCGTCGCGCCAAGCATCAAGGGCAGGCCCCTGCAGCGCCAGCACCCGTTCGAGCACGGGTGCCGCGGCGGCGGCCCAGGCGCCCAGCCCGGCACCGGCGGGCAGCCGCGGGATGTAGAACGCGGCCGATCCGCCCACCTCGTTCATCGGCGGCGCGTCGGTGGTGATCACCGGGCAACCGCAGGCCAGCGCCTCGACGATCGGCCAGCCGAAGCCTTCCTCCAGGCTGGGAAACAGGAACGCGCTGGCGGCCGAATAGCAGGCGCGCATCGTCTCGTTGTCGATGTCGTGCAGCCGCACCACGCGCGCCGAGGCTGGCAGCGCGGCGATCGCCGACTGCACCGCGGGCTGGCGGTGATGGCCGACGAGCACCAGCGGCAGCGGACGGGCCGCCGACCGCGCATGCTCGGCATACAGCGCGATGACGCCGGGCACGTTCTTGTAGAACTGGCCGGCGCTCACGTGCAGCAGGAAGCCTCGTTCGTCGACCACTGCGCCCGCCTGCCGCAGCAGCGTGGCGGCGGATGCTGCGGCCATGCGACGGTACGGGTGGTTCATGCCGTTGTGCACCACCGCCGAGGTGACGGCGTGTGCCACGGCGTGGGCATGGAGGTCGACGCGGGTCTTGTGCGAGATGCTGATGAAGTGCTGCGCCTGCCTGAAGCCGCGCCGGATGAAGCGCTGGTAGACGCGGCCGGTCAGGCCCACCGGGTTCTCGGGCATCAGTCCCAGGGCCGAGCGCAGCGCCAGCAGGTCATGCACGTGCACCACGTGCGGCCGATGCGCCACCAGCGGCACCCACGGGCCCAGGGCCTGGTCGCAGAACACGAACAGCGTGTCCGCCGGCTGGCGCTCCACCGCTCGGCGAACCCATCGCGGAAACAGCAGGTACTGGTCGAAGTAGCCGGCCCACTTGGCCGCCGCAGACCCCAGCCCTCGAGCCCGGGCCTGCAGCCGGGCCGCGGGCCGCCAGAGGCTGACCTCATGGCCGCGCGCCGACAGCTCCGAGTGCAGCAGCGCCGCGAAGCGCGGCATGCTGCGCGACGGCATGAACTCGGGGTGCGCGAAAAGCACGATCTTCATGTGGGCGCCTTCCTGCCCAGCCCGCCGGCCATCACCAGCGCGGCGGACAGCCAGAACACCGTGGCGTAGACGAGCGCGTCCTGCACCCAGCCGCGCACCAGGTAGGCCAGCAGCTCCGACATCGACTCGGCGCCGGTGGCGGCACTGGTGAAGTAGTAGCACCAGGTGAACAGCGACACCACCAGCATCGGGCTGAAGACGGGACTCCATCCGCCTGGCGCCGCGGGGTCGGCGACCCGGCGCGTCAAGGCGTCCACCAGGGTGAAGGTGAACAGCGCCAGCAGCATCAGCAGCGGCACGTAGAACCAGCCGAACTGCCCATAGCCGCTGGCGAAGATCGACCCCGTGCGAAAGCCGCCCATCGCCCGAGGTGCATTGGTGGCCACGAACAAGAGAAGGTCGCCGCCCGAGCCCGAGTTGACGAAGTCCTTGTCCGTCTCGGGCGACACCTGCTCCAGGATCGGCCGCGGCAGCAGCCCGACCACGCGCTGCCATTCCAGCGACCGCAGCGAGGCGGATTGCGCCGCATCCAACTCGTGCGCCAGCACCAGCGTCGCATCCGCGAAGCGCAGGTTGCACAGCCGGCTGGCGAACACGTTGTCGACGTAGCGTTCGTCCCAGAATTCGTTGCTGGAGCCGCCCTCGGCGGCACGGAAGCTGCGGATGCGTTCCTTGTCGAGAAATACCGACGCGGTCGTCTGGATCACCTGCAAGGCACTGACCTCAGCGCGTTCTTCCCGCGCGATCACCATGCTCGTGGCCAAATCGGCCAGCGGGCCGCCGGCCACCCACACCACCACCGCCGCCAGCACGAGGCGCCGAGTCGAGAAGGCGCTGGCCCTGCGCTGCGGATCGATCAGTGCCAGGTAGGCCCAAGCGATACCGATGGAAACGAAGCCGATCAGCACGGCCGACCGACTGTTGCGGCCCAGACCTACCAGGGCCACCGCCAGCGCGTACAGCAGCAGCACAGGCCACTGGCCAGGCGGCATGGGTCGGCGGTCGACGAGTGGCTGCACCATCAGCGCCAGCGGCACCCAGGCGAGCGGGTACAGGCCCTGCATCAGCTTGGTGACGATGCCGGACTCCGCCTCGTGGAGCTGGGCTGCACCGAGGGTGAAGGTCAGCCACGCGGCGGCCAGCAGCCCCATTGCACCCATGGCGAAGAGGTGTGCCGGCGGCGGCATGCGGAACAGGCCTAGCGGTCCATACAGGCGCCCGCACAGGGTCTGCCGGGCTGCCTGCAGCAGGCCGCTGCCCAGATAGACGCGGTGCGACACGATCAGCGCCAGCAGGCACACCATTGCATGCAGCAGCACGTCGGTCGGCCGTTCCAGGTACGTGGTGAGCGGCTGCCCTTCCATCGCCGTCACCAGCGGCGGCAGGACGAAGTGGAAGGTGCTGTAGCCCGCCAGGCTCAGGCTGGACACCGGCGCCAGCCGCAGCAACCGTGGCGACAGCGCGTGCCGAAGGCCGATGCCTGCGCCGGCCGCGGCCATCAGCGCACAGGCCGCGGCTTCCCACGTCCAGGTGGCCAAGGCCTGCCCGACGACCAGCATGAGCCAGGCCAGCGGCAGGACGGGTGCGTGGCGTCCGCTGCTTGTCATGTGTCCGCCAACGCCGGCGCGGCCGGCAGGCCCACCGCATCGAGGATGCGCAGCAGCACCGTCTCGTTGAAGTGGCCGTTGGCCTTGGCGCGCCGTCGGCCGGCGGCGGCGATGCGTGCGGCCCAGGCCTCGTCCTGCAGCGCCTGGCGGCAATGCCGGGCGCACTCTGCGGCATCCGACCACAGCAAGGCCTCGACACCGTCGCGGTATAGCGCCGCATGCTCGGGCGTGCGCTGGGCGCAGAGCAGTCCGCCGAGAGCGGGCACTTCGACGGAACGGGTCGTGTGTTCATCCCGGTTGCCCACAGACAACAAGCCGAGGTTCACCCGCGCGCATTGCAGCGCGAGCGCGTAGTCGTCGCCCACGATCGGCCCGCCCCGCCAATGCGGTTGAAGCAGCGGCCATTCCGGCGCCTTCTGCCAGTGCGCGCCCCGGATCGATAGCGGCACGCCTCGCGCCAGCAGCCCGGCGAGGAAGGGCCCGCGTTCCGGCATCCAGGTGCCGACGAACAGCACGTCGCTGCGCCATGTCTGCTGCTGGGCGGGTGTCGGCTGCCGCGGTGCATGGCTCACCTCGTCCGCGGACATGAACACCCGCAGCACACGCCGCGCGCCGTGCGCCTGCGCCTCGGCCACGTTGGCTGTTCGCATCACCACCGCCAGGTCATAGAACGGCAGCCCGTGCAGATAGGCAGCAAAGCGGCGCCCGTCGCGGCCGCCGAACGGGTCGTCGATGTTGTAGTTCACGAGCACGTCGGCATGGCTGCGCAGCAGCCGCAGCACCTGTGGCCCGGCGAGCGCACCGCCGTCGACGTGGCACAGCGCATAGCGCTGCCCTGCGAGCCGGTGCGCCAACGCACTGCAGAGAAGGCGGCCCAGCCAACGGCCGCCGAAGCGCCAGGCGGCACGGTCGAGCCAGGGCGAAGCGGGCAGCAGGGACCGTAGGTCGAGGTGCTGCACTTCGTGACCCAGACGTTCGTAGGCGCGCGCCCGGTCCAGGCAGGTGCCGCTGCGCGGGCCGAGGTACAGGATCTTCACGCGGCCGGCTCCCGCAGCAGGCGATCAGCGCCGCGGAGTGCGGCGGCGCCCGCGAGCGCATCGGCCAAGGCCATGGCCAGGGCGGCACCGAGCAGGCCTGACCATGACGTCAGCTGGCTGGCCACCAGCAGGCCCGCCACCGCGCTGGCGATGCCCGCCCACACCAGCCCCTCGTGCCGGCTGGTGGACAGCAGCAGCACGCGCGGCACGTGCGTGGCGCTGGCCACGGTGGCGTAGGCCAGCATCGCGCCCATCGGCGCCAGCAAGAACTCGATCTTGCCGTGTGTCCACAGTGCCAGCAGCCACGGGCTGCCGAGCCCGACGGCCGCCACGGCGACGGCTGCGATCCACAGGCCGGTGCGGCGGGCGCGGTGGTACAGCGGTGCCACGCCCCGCGCACCCTCGGCCCCGTAGGCCCGTGCGAACTCAGGCCACAGCGCGAAGCTGAAGGCGGAGGTGGCCTGCACCACCACGCGGGCCAGCGTGCGGTAGGTGTTGAACACGGCCACCGCTGCCGGGCCGAGCAGGTGACCGACCAGCAGCGTCATGCCCTGGAGGCTCAAGGCGTTGGCCGCGGGAATCAGCATGAAGCCGGCCGCGGGCCGCCACAGGCCACGCAGCACGGCCGCGTCGGCCCGGGCGAAGCCCCAGTCGATGCTGCCGCTGCCGCGCCGCGCCAGGCGCGCCGCAATGGCGGTACCCACCACCCGCATCAACAGTCCGCCCAGTGCCGTCGACAGCAGCGAGCCGAAGGTGAACAGGCCGCCGAGCTGCCCCAGCCATTCGGCCAGCCGCACGAGATGCGTGGCCATCTCGCCCTGCGCGTTGCGGCCTGTGGCTCGGACCAGCTGATGCGCAAGCCCGCCCCAGAAGGCCACCAGCACCCCGGCACCGAGGCAACCGACGGCCAGGGCCGCGCCGGGCGGCTGCAACAGGCCAGGCAGCGGCAGCCAGGCCAGGCCCGCCGCCAACAGCGCACCTGCTGCTACGCACACGCCGGTGACGAACACCGTTGCGCTGTGGAACACCGTGCGCGCCTGCGCCACGTCGCCACGGCCGACGGCCATGGTCATCCGGTTGCCGGCTGCGGTCACCATGCCGGCATCGGCCATCGAGAGATAGCCGGGCAGTGCAGACAGCATCAGCCAGATGCCGTAGGTCGGCAGATCCCAACGGCCGAGGAACAGCGGCAGGGAGGCGAGCTGGATGGCAATGGACAGCGCCTGCCCGAAGGCATTGGCACCGATGCCACGCGCCAGCCGCGCGCGGACTGCGGTCGTCACCGGACCGCGGCGAAGCGGCGATTGGACGAGAGCGTGAAGGTTGCCACAGCCATGTCGAACGTCAATGTGATGAATTTACTCGCATTATCATCACTTCGACGGTGGAGGCGTTGCATTGTGAGAGCGCAGGCGCCTGAATCTGCGATTTACCCAGGCTTGGAACGGTCCCTCGGCCCACGCTGCCAGTCCAAGCGCGGTCAGTACATAGGCCACGCCTGCTAGCCATGGCGCGCTCACCCCGTCCAGCCAGGTGGCCGACACCGCCACGGGGTAATGGAAGACATAAAGCCCATACGACAGCGGTGCCAAGGCCGTAAAGGGGCCGAGCGTCTGGTCGAAGAAGCGCCAGCGGTACTTCGACCAGACGATCGCTGCGGCCACGATGACCAGCGCAGCCAGAAAGTGACGCAGTTCCAGCACCGGGTGCTCGCCAAAGGACAAGGACTCACCTCGGAGTCGCTGCGCAGCGCAGGGCACGGCAAGCAGCAGCGCAAAGCCTGCAAGGTACAGCAGCAGCCCTCGTTGCGAAGCCAGCCTAATGCGCCCGTCCGTTGCATAGGTCTTCGCCAGTTCGACTCCGGCCCACCAGACGACGAAGTAGGTCGCGAACAGGGAAGCCTGATTGGGCATCCATTGGTACGAGGCGAATCCGAGCAACGACAGCAGCGCGACGCCGTGCAGTTGCAGGCGGCTGGGCAGGAGCGTGGCGACCGGAAAGAACAGTACATAGAACCACCACTCGTACGACAAGGACCACAGCGATGCATTGCCGCCGAGCGGGGACACCCACACGCCCGGCTGCCGGAGGCGAAGTCCTGGAGCATCAGCAGGTTGCCCGCCCACTGCCATGCTGCGTCTGCAGCGCGCCCTGTCGGCGGCTCGCCCAAGGCGAACGACACAGCCAGCGCCAGCAGGTAGATGGGATAGATGCGCCGCGCCCGACGTGCCAGGTAGGAAAGGAAGCTTGTCGGCGGCCGCTGTGCAAACGAATGCTGGATGACGAAGCCTGAGATAAGAAAGAAGGCAATGACGGCCTCCTGCCCGAAGCGGAACGGCAGGGCGAGCGGCCCGGACTTGGTCAGCACGCGGTGAAGGAGATAGTGCCCCGCAAACACGTAGAGTGCCGCAAAGCCGCGAATCGATTCCAGTCGAGTGAGTTTGGTCTGCATGGTCGTTGCCCAGGGCGGTCGCCAATCTGGGAACGAGCATCGGCCGTCGCGGCATGTCGAGGTTGTCTTGCCGCGGGGCCGCATCCTCGCAGCGCTGCGTCTGCAGGCCAAGTCTTCGTCGTCGAGTCAGCCGTTGGCCGTGTCATGCGGCCAACAGCGAGCGGCTGCAACTACGGCAATACCCAACTCCCCGCTGCCTGCCGCACCTGCGGCGCCGCCGCCCGAAGTAGCTGCAGCCGCTGCGCCACCAGCCCGTCCGCGGCGGCGCTGACCGCAGCCAACCAGCCGGCTTGAGTGATGGCGTAGAGCGCTTCCAGCGAAGGCCGGGTGTCGCCGGCGGCGAGGTGGGGAGTGTCGGTCGTGTAGGCGCCAGTCAGGTGCCTTCCCTGGCGACAGGCTGGCGCGGCAGGTGCGAGCGGGCTTGCAGGACGGCCATCCCGGCGTTCAGCTTCGGGTGTCCGACGTGCTGTCCAAGCCCTGCATCGAGCGCGTGCGCCACGGCGAGGCCGACTTCGCGCTGGCCGCCACGCAAGCCTACCCGCCCGAGCTGGTGGCCTAGCCCCTCTGCAGCGAGCACTTCTACATTGCATCGTCTGCGGACGACGCTACTACCGTGGCGTGGCTGCCTCCAGGTACTGCCGCACGCCGAAACGTGCGCGACACGTGGTGATGGAGGTGGACCAGCTCGCCACGGTGATGGGGATGGTGCGCGCCGGCATCGGCATCAGCGTGGTGCCGTAGCTCACGCTGTTCCACTTCCAGGCGCCGGGTGTGCTCACGCGGCGGCTGGCGTGGCTCGGGCTGCAGCGCCACATCTGCCTGGTGCGGCCGCGCGACCGCAGCGTGTTGGTGTCGGCGCAGGCGTTATAGAGGTAGGTGAATGGCCCGCCGGCCGCAAGGCACGCGGCAGGCGGACGGTCAGCGGCGCGCGGTTGCGCCGCGCGGCATCAGCGCGCCGCGTCCGGCAGCTCAATCTTGACTTCCAGCACCTCCAGGTCATCCTGCTTCTCCAGATGCACCTTGATGTCGTCCGGCGAGATGGCCACGTACTTGGAGATCACAGCCACCAGTTCGCGCTGCAGGGCGGGCAGGTAGTCGGCCCGCGGCGGGCCGTCGCCGCTGCGCTCGTGGGCCAGGATGATCTGCAGCCGCTCCTTGGCGACGCTGGCGGTCTTCTTCTTTTCCCCGAGCAGGAAGGAAAGGAAAGACATCGGCTTACCTCCCACCGAACAGCCGCTTGAAGAAGCCGGGCTTCTCGGCGTCGATGAAGCGCATCGGCCGGTCCTCGCCCAGGAAGCGGGCCACCACGTCCTGGTAGGCCTCGGACACGTCGCTGCCCTTCAGGTGGATCGCCGGCACGCCCTGGTTGGACGCATCGAGCACCGACTCCGATTCCGGGATCACGCCGATCAGCTTGATGCGCAGGATCTCCTGGATGTCGTTCAGCGACAGCATCTGCCCGCCTTCCACCCGCGAGGGGTTGTAGCGGGTGATCAGCAGGTGCTCCTTCACCGGCTCCTGGCCGTCGATGGCGCGCTTGGTCTTGCTGCTGAGCATGCCCAGGATGCGGTCGGAGTCGCGCACCGAGGACACCTCGGGGTTGGTCACCACCACGGCCTCGTCGGCGTAGTGCATGGCCATCATGGCGCCCGTCTCGATGCCGGCCGGGCTGTCGCACACGATGTACTCGAAGCCCATCTCCGACAGGTCCTTCAGCACCTTCTCGACGCCTTCCTGCGTCAGCGCTTCCTTGTCGCGCGTCTGCGAGGCAGCCAGCACGAACAGGTTGTCGCACTGCTTGTCCTTGATCAGCGCCTGGTTCAGGTTGGCTTCGCCCTGGATGACGTTGATCAGGTCGTACACCACGCGCCGCTCGCAGCCCATGATGAGGTCGAGGTTGCGCAGGCCGACGTCGAAGTCGATGACGGCCGTCTTGTGGCCCGCCAGGGCCAGGCCGGAGGAAAAGCTGGCGCTGGTGGTGGTCTTGCCCACACCTCCCTTGCCGGAGGTGACGACGATGATTCTGGCCATCGGTGGCTTGTCCTTTCTTGTGCAGACTTGCTTGCGTACGGTGGCGTCAGCGGCGCGGGCGCATCAGGCGCCCAGGCGTTCGATGACGAGCTTTTCGCCCTCGAGCCGCACCTGGGCCGGCTGGCCGACGATGTCCGCCGGCAGCGGCACGTCGGTGGTGCGGTAGATGCCTGCCACGGAGACCAGTTGCGCCTCCATGCAGGTGGTGAAGATGCGGGCTTCGGTGTTGCCGCGCGCGCCGGCCAGGGCCCGGCCGCGCAACGGCGCATAGACATGGATGTGGCCGTCGGCGATGACCTCGGCGCCGAAGTTCACCGCGGCCAGCACGATGAGGTCGCAGCCGCGGGCGTACACCTGCTGGCCCGATCGCAACGGCTTGTCGATCACCATGGTGGCGGGCGCCTCGCCGGGCACGCGCACTTCGCGCACCACTTCCACTTCATGGATGACCTCGCGGATCACCTCGCGCACTTCGGGCTCGGGGGCCGGTGCGGCGGCTGCGGGTTCGGGCACAGGCGCGGGGACCGGCACGGGCGCGGCGCGCGGCGCACGGGCGGGCGGCGCGAAGTCGGGCGCTTCCACCAGGCCGGCGGCCAGCGCGGCGGCCATCTGCTCGGGCGTGCCGCCCTTGGCGGCCACCGGCATCATGCGGTGCTGCCGCAGCAGGGCCACCAGCAGCGCGAAGTCGATCGGCTCGTGCTCGTCGCGCACGGCGCTCAGGTCCACCGCCACGGGGTCGTTGTCGAACAGGCCGGGGTTGTCGGCGCTGCGGGCGTCCAGCTCCCGGGCCAGCACGGTGAGGTCGGCGGTCTTCAGCACGACCGCCACCAGCGTCAATGCGGCGCTGCGCAGGTCGAAGATGTCGGGAGAGTTCGGCGGGGCAGCGACGGCCATGGGTGGGGTGTCGGGAAAGACCCGGAGTTTACCGGCGCGGCCCGCCCGCTCCCGCGCGCGGAATGTGTTCAGACGTAGGGGGCCGCAGGCCGCCGCTATGCTTTGCGCATCATGCAAGCTCACTCATCAGCCCTGGTGCTCTTTTCGGGCGGGCAGGATTCCACCGCCTGCCTGGCCTGGGCGCTGCAGCGGTATGCCCGGGTGGAGACCATCGGCTTCGACTACGGCCAGCGCCATGCGGTGGAGCTGCAATGCCGGCTGCAGGTGCTGCAGCAGCTGCGCAGCCAGTTCCCGGCCTGGGGCGCGCGCCTGGGCGAAGACCACCTGCTGGACCTGCGTCTGCTGGGCCAGATCTCCGACACCGCATTGACCGACGCGCGGCAGATCGAGATGGCCGCCAGCGGCCTGCCCAACACCTTCGTGCCCGGCCGCAACCTGCTGTTCCTCACCTTCGCGGCCGCGCTGGCCTACCGGCGCGGCGCCAGCGTGCTGGTGGGCGGCATGTGCGAGACGGACTATTCCGGCTACCCCGATTGCCGAGACAACACCCTCAAGGCGCTGCAGGTGGCGCTGTCGCTGGGCATGGATGCGCCGATGACGGTGGAGACGCCGCTGATGTTCCTCACCAAGGCCCAGACCTGGGCGCTGAGCCACCAGCTGGGCGGCGATGCGCTCGAAGCGCTGATCGTCGAGCACACCCATACCTGCTACCTCGGCGACCGCACCCGGCGCCATGCCTGGGGCTACGGCTGTGGCCACTGCCCGGCGTGCGAGCTGCGCGCCCGCGGCCATGCGGAGTACCTGGCAGCCGCCGGATGCTGACCACGCGCGAGCTGACGCTGCTGGCCACGGCAGCCATCCTCATCTTCTGGATGGTGGGGGCCTACAACCGCATCGTGGCGCTGCGCAACAAGGTGGTGCAGTCGTGGCTGCAGGTGGACGAGCCGCTGCGCCGGCGCAAGGAGGTGCTGGCGCTGCTGATGCCGGTGCTGGCCGAAGCCTGGCCCGGCGAGCAGGGCGCCATCGAGGCGGTGAATGCCGCGCAGCTGCAGGTGAGCCTGGCGGCCGACGCGATGCGGGCCAAGCCGGTGCTGGCCACTGCGGCGGAGCGGCTGGTGCAGGCCGACCGTCAGTTGGCGGCGGCGCTGGTGCGCGTGCGCGCCCTGGCCGACCACGACACCGCGCTCAAGGCACGCGACGACGTGCCGCTGTGGCTGGCCGACCTGCGCGAGGCCGAGCAGCGCCTGGCCTTCGGCCGCCAGCTGTTCAACGATGCGGTGCTGGCCTGCAACCTGGCCGCGCACCAGTGGCCAACGCGGCTGCTGGTCAAGCTCTACGGCTTCGAGGACGTCGGGCCGTTGTAGCTCAGCCGCGCTCGCCCATGATGGAAGCGGTGGCCACCAGCTCTTCGAACAATGCCATCGACACCTGCCCCGACACCGAATACGGATCGAGCGTGGGCGTCTCCGAATACTTCAGCAGGATGGCCGGATTGAGCCGCTGCAGGTTCACCTGGCCCATCGCCCAGCCGGCGAAGCGGCGCTCGCGGATCTCGGCGTAGTCGAGCAGCACCACGTCGGTGTGGCGGCTGTCGGCCGCGATGCGGTTGTAGAGCTGGTTGACGGCCATGCGCCCGCCCTCCAGCACCTGCATGAAGATGCCCTGCGACAGGCACAGCACGCCGGTGATGCCGTGCTTGGGGTTCTCGGCCTTGCATTGGCGCAGCAGCGTGTGCAGCTCTTCCTGGTCGAGCGACGCCGACGCGCGGCTTGCATACATGAGGCGTACCAGCATCGTGTTCTCCGGGGGTAGGGTGCGGTCAGCCGAGGTTCTTCTTCGACAGCAGCGACAGGAACTCGCGGCGCAGCGTCGAGTCCTTGAGGAAGGCACCGCGCATCACCGAGTTGGTCATCATCGACTCGTCGTCCTTTACCCCGCGCCAGTGCATGCAGAAGTGGTCGGCCTCCATCACGATGGCCAGGCCGTCGGGCTTCACGCGGTCCTGCAATTCGTCGGCCAGCATCGTCACCGCCTCTTCCTGGATCTGCGGCCGGCTCATGATCCAGTCGCAGATGCGGGCGTACTTGCTCAGGCCGATCAGGTTGGAATGTTCGTTGGGCAGGATGCCGATCCACACCTTGCCCAGGATGGGGCACAGGTGGTGCGAGCAGGCGCTGCGCACCTTCACCGGGCCCACGATCATCAGCTCGTTCAGGCGCGAGAAGTTGGGGAACTCGGTCACCGGCGGAATCGGCACGTAGCGGCCGCGGAACACCTCGTCGATGAACATCTTGGCCACGCGGCGGGCGGTCTCGTTGGTGTTGTGGTCGCTCTCGGTGTCGATCACCAGCGACGACAGCACCTCCTGCATCTTGGCCGTCACCTCCGCCTTCAGTTCCTCGATCTCGCCCGGGCGCACATGGGCCGAGATGTTGTCGTTGGCGTGGTAGCGGCAGTCGGCGCCGATCAGCCGGTAGCGGATGCGCTCGGAGGCCGGCAGGCGCGCGAGGTCGTCCTCGCTGGGAAGGATCTTGGGGATGCTGCGTGACATGCTCATTCGGTGCTCCGGCCCTCGTCGGGTTCGAGGCATTGTCTGTTACAGCCTCGGCCCCTGGGTAGACTGCCCCGATGACCCCGCACGCCCTGCCGCTATCCCGCCTGCTCGATCACACGGCCGATGCCGTGATGGCCGTGCGCAGCGGCAAGTCCCTCACCGACGTGATCGCCCGCGTGCCAGCCGATGCCCGCGCCGGCACGCAGGCCCTGAGCTTCCATGCGTTGCGCTGGCTGGGCGGCGCGGTGAAGGTGCGCGAGGCGGTGGCGCCGAAGACGCCGCCGCCCAAGGTGGATGCGCTGCTGGTCACCGCGCTGGCGCTGCTGTGGCCCAGCGATGCGCCGCCCTACAACGACCACACGCTGGTCGACCAGGCGGTGGCCGCGGCCCACCACCGCACGCCCGCCGCGGCAGGCTTCATCAACGCCGTGCTGCGCCGCTTCCTGCGCGAGCGCGCCGCGCTGGTGGCCGCCGCCACGCACGACCCGGTGGGCGCCTTCAACCATCCGCTGTGGTGGATCGACCGCATCAAGCAGGACTGGCCGTCGCAGTGGCAGCCCATCCTGCAGGCCGCCAACCGCCGCCCGCCGATGACGCTGCGGGTCAACGCCCGCCGCGGCAGCGCCGAGGCCTATGCCCATCGGCTGGCCGCGCAGGGCCGCGCCGCCACCGTGCTGGGGCCGCAGACGCTGGTGCTGGCCGAGCCCAGCCCGGTACAGCAGCTGCCCGGCTTCGCCGAGGGCGAGGTCTCGGTGCAGGACGCCGCCGCCCAGCGCGCCGCGCCGCTGCTGGTGCATGGCGACGGCACGCTGCCGCCGCTGCCTGCCGGCGCACGGGTGCTCGACGCCTGTGCCGCCCCGGGCGGCAAGACGGCCCACCTGCTGGAGCTGGCCGACCTCGACCTGCTGGCCATCGACAGCGACCCCACCCGCCTGGGCCGCGTGCAGGAAACGCTGAACCGCCTGCAGCTCAAGGCGCAGGTGGCCGCCGCCGACGCCCGCGACCCGCGCGCCTGGTGGGACGGCCGTCCGTTCGATGCCATCCTGCTCGATGCGCCCTGCAGTGCCTCGGGCATCGTGCGCCGCCACCCCGACATCCGCTGGCTGCGCCGGGCCGAGGACATCATGGCGCTGGCCAAGGTGCAGGCGCAGATGCTGGATGCGCTGTGGCCGCTGCTGGCGCCGGGCGGTCGGTTGCTGTTTGCAACGTGTTCGGTGTTCCGGGCCGAGGGCAGCCAGCAGACCGATGCGTTTTTGCAACGGCAGGGCACCGCCGCGGTGCAGCTGGCGCCGGCATCGCCGGGCCACCTGCTGCCGGTGCCCGACAATCCCGGCGAGGCCGTGGTGTCCGACGGCTTCTACTACGCCCTCTTGCACAAGCCCTGATTGATCCGAACCGTCGTGACCCGCTGCTGGAAGGTCCGCTCCCTGCTGACGGCATGGCTGTTTGCTGCCACCTGCATCGCCTCCTGGGCGCAGGGCGTCGACCTGCTGGAACTGGAAGTGCGCAAGGCCGACAGCGGCCTGGTGCTGGACTACGCCGTGCGCCTGCAGCTGCCCCGCGTGGTGGACGAAGCGCTGCAGCGCGGCGTGCCCATCTACTTCGAGGCCCAGGCCACCACCTACCGTCCCCGCTGGTACTGGCGTGACGAGCGGGTCGGCCGCGCCACGCGCTCATGGCGGCTGTCGTACCAGCCGCTGACGGCCAGCTGGCGCGTCACCCAGGGCGGGCTGCACCAGTCGTACACCTCCTTGTCCGATGCGCTGGCTGCGATCTCGCGCGCGGGCACCTGGCCGATTGCCGATGCGGCGCGGCTCGAAGCCGACCAGCCGGCGTACGTCGATTTCAGTTTCCGCCTGGACACCGGGCAGCTGCCCCGCCCGATGCAGATCGGCATCGGCAGCCTGGCCGAGTGGACGCTGCAGGTGGAGCGCACGGTGCGGATCGAGCCGCAGTGAGGCACCGATGAGCAAGTCTGTCCGCTGGGCCTGGCTGGTGTCGCTGGTCGCCTTCGTCGGCGTGGCGCTGGTGCTCAGCTTCGTGCTGGCCCTCACCACCGACAGCCGCATCTTCTACGAGCGCAACTTCGTCTGGCTGTTCTGGGTGAACGTCACGGTGGCGGCGATGCTGGCGCTGGTGGTGCTGCTGGCGGCGCTGCGGCTGGTGGTGCGGCTGCGGCGCGGCAAGTTCGGCAGCCGGCTGCTGTTCAAGCTGGCCGGCATCTTCGCCCTGGTGGGCGTGGTGCCGGGGGTGCTGATCTACACGGTCAGCTACCAGTTCGTCTCGCGCAGCATCGAGGCCTGGTTCGACGCCAAGGTGGAAGGCGCGCTGGACGCCGGCCTTAATCTGGGCCGCAGCACGCTGGATGCGCTGGTGGTGGACCTGGGCAACCGCACCCGCGCCGCCGCCGATCGCATGGCCGAGACGCGGCTGCAGCCCGACACCCTGCAGCTGGAACGCCTGCGGGAGCAGTTGGGCGCGGAGCAGGTGGCGCTGCTCAATGGCAGCGGCCAGAGCCTGGTGGCTGCCGGTGGCACCGCCGGTGCCTCCATCGCGCCGGAGCGACCCACCGCCCAGCAGATACGCCAGGCGCGCCTGCTGCGCGCGGCCAGCCAGCTGGAGGGGCTGGACGACGAACCCACGCCCGGCGCCGCGCCCCGGGCCCGCGTGCGGGCGCTGGCCCTGGTGCCCAACAACGACATCACCCTGGCCGGCGAAGACCGTTTCCTGCTGGTGGTGCAGGCGGTGCCCACCTCGCTGGCCACCAATGCGCTGGCGGTGCAGAGCGCCTACCGCGAGTACCAGCAGCGCGCGCTGTCACGCGACGGCCTGCGCAAGATGTACATCGGCACGCTGACGCTGGCGCTCATCCTGGCCGTGTTCGGTGCGGTGCTGCTGGCCGGCCTGCTGGGCACCCAGCTGGCGCGGCCGCTGCTGCTGCTGGCCGAGGGCGTGAAGCAGGTGGCGCAGGGCGACCTCACGGCCAAGCCGGTGTCCAGCGCCAGCGACGAGCTGGGCGGGCTCACCCGCAGCTTCGCCGACATGACCGAGCAGCTCGGCCAGGCGCGTGAGCAGGTGCAGCGCGGCGTGGCGCAGCTGGAAAGCGCACGCACCCACCTGCAGACCATCCTGGACAGCCTGACCGCCGGCGTCGTGGTGTTCGACCGTGAACGCCGCATCGAGAGCGTGAACCCCGGCGCCACCCGCATCATGAAGCTGCCGCTGTCGGCCCACGTGGGCCAGCGGCTGGAGCAGGTGCCGGGGCTGGAGGCCTTCGCGATGAGCGTGTGGCAGCGCTTCGAGCTGCACCGCTCCAGCCCTGAAGCCGGCGAGCGCGACCATTGGCAGGATTCGTTCGACCTGGTGCCCACGGTGCCCGAGCGCGACACGCTGACGCTGCTGGTGCGCGGCGCCGTGCTGCCCAACGACGCCCGGCTGATGGTGTTCGACGACATCACCGACGTGGTCTCGGCCCAGCGCTCGGCCGCCTGGGCCGAGGTGGCGCGCCGGCTGGCGCACGAGATCAAGAATCCGCTCACGCCTATCCAGCTGTCGGCCGAGCGGCTGCAGCACAAGCTGGAAAGCAAGCTCGAGGGCACCGACCAGGCGATGCTGGTGCGCTCGGTAGGCACCATCGTGGCCCAGGTGCAGGCGATGAAGCAGCTGGTCAATGAGTTCCGCGACTACGCCCGCCTGCCGGCCGCCAAGCTCGGTCCGCTCAACATCAACGAACTGGTCGGCGAGGTGCTGGCGTTGTATGGTGCGCAGGCCGAGCAGGGCCGCCTGACGGCGCATTGCGCCAGCGGACTGCCGGCCATCATCGGCGACGCTTCGCAGTTGCGGCAGGTGGTGCACAACCTGGTGCAGAACGCGCTGGACGCGGTCGACGAGGCGGCCGACGGGCACGTGGACGTGGTCACCGAGGCCGTGCGCAACGACAACGGCGACGTGCGTGCGGTGCGGTTGAAGGTGCTGGACAACGGGCCGGGGTTCGCCGACAAGGTGCTCAAGCGCGCCTTCGAGCCCTACGTCACCACCAAGAGCAAGGGCACGGGCCTGGGCCTTGCGGTGGTGAAGAAGATTGCCGACGAGCATGGGGCACGTGTGCGCATCGGCAATAGAACGGATGCAGTAGCCGGCTTGAGCGAATTGGCTCAATCGGCAGGCGCGCAAGTTTCGTTATCATTTTCGAACCTCGCCGCCGTACCCGCTGCCGCCGCCACCGTGGTGGTGGCCGGTTCTCCTCCCTGGCGCACTGAGGATCATGGCCACAATACTTGTTGTTGACGACGAACTCGGCATCCGTGCCCTGTTGTCTGAGATCCTGACCGACGAAGGTCATACCGTAGAGCTCGCCGAGAACGCTGCCCAGGCGCGCGCCGCCCGGGAGCGCCGGCGTCCCGACCTGGTGCTGCTCGACATCTGGATGCCCGATGTCGACGGCATCACGCTGCTGAAGGAGTGGGGCAGCACGTCGCAGCTCACCATGCCCGTCATCATGATGAGCGGACACGGCACCATCGACACTGCGGTGGAAGCCACCAAGTACGGCGCGATGGCCTTCCTGGAAAAGCCCATCACGCTGCAGAAGCTGTTGCGGGCGGTCGAAGCCGGCCTGGCCAAGCCCGCGCCGCGCGGCCTGGAAGGCACCGGCCATGGCGGCCTGCCGATGCGCGGCGATGGTGGGTTGACGGTGGAGTCGGCGATGACCGGCGGCCTCGGCCTGCCTCCTGCGCAGCCGCTGCAGCTGGGACCGCAGAGCGAGCAGTCCTTCGACCTCGACCGGCCGCTACGCGAGGCGCGCGACGCCTTCGAGAAGAGCTACTTCGAGTTCCACCTGGCCAAGGAAAACGGCAGCATGACCCGCGTGGCCGAGAAGACGGGGCTGGAGCGCACGCACCTGTACCGCAAGCTCAAACAGCTGGGCGTGGACCTCAGCCGCAACAAGCGCAATGCGCTTTGAACGAGCACAAGAGTTGCGCGATTCTTTTTCCACGCTATACTCGTCAGTCTTGGCCAAGTAGCTCAGTTGGTAGAGCAGCGGATTGAAAATCCGCGTGTCGGTGGTTCGATTCCGCCCTTGGCCACCAAGACATGAAAGCCCCGGAAGGTGCAAACACTCCGGGGTTTTTTATGAGGGGCTGCTTGTCTAGACAAGTTGCGCACACGGTCCCCGAATGCGCAGTTTGTCGTGCTACAGTCGCGGCCCTGAAATGCCCAGGTGGCGGAATTGGTAGACGCACTAGTTTCAGGTACTAGCGGGTAACTCCGTGGAGGTTCGAGTCCTCTCCTGGGCACCAAATCGAAAGAGGGCCGATGCGAAAGCATCGGCCCTTTTGCGTTGTGAGCCGCGTTCAGCGGCGACGCGGCACCAGCACCATCGCGCCCACCGCCAGCACGGCCACGCCGACCAGCGCACCGGCCTTCACATACAGCAGGCTCGACACCAGCAGGTAGCCGCTGCAGCCGCAGAACAGCAGCGGCAGCCACGGATACAGCGGCACCTTGAAGGGCCGGGGCGCCTGCGGCAGCCGGCGCCGCAGCACCAGCACGCTGGCTGCGCTCAGCGTGAGAAAGCCCCAGTACACCGGCGACAGGTAGTCCACCATCGTGGAGAAGCCGCCGCGGGTCACGGTGCCCAGCCCCACCAGCGCCACGGCCACGGTGCCGATGGCCGCGATGGCGGCGGGCGGAATGCCGCGCGACAGGTCCCAGCGAGCCAGCCGCGCGCCCAGGCCACCGCCCAGCCACTGCGCCTGCTGCAGGTCCCGTGCAGCGGCCCAGGTCGTGCGGGCGCCGGCGATCAGCGTCGCGTTCATCACCGTGATGGAGGTGAGGGCCACCGCGGCCACGATCAGCAGTTCGCCAGGGGCGCCGAAGGCCAGCCGCATCAGCTCCGCAGCCGGGGCCTGGCTGTGGGCCAGGCCTTCCAGGCCCAGGCCGCGCAGGTAGGCGAAGTTGGCCAGCAGGTACAGCAGCGTCACGGTGGCCAGGCCCAGCATCAGCGCATGCACGATGCCGCGGCGGCCGTCTCGCATCTCGGCCGAGAGCGTGGCGGCATCGCTCCAGCCGCCATAGGCCAGGAACACGAACACGAAGGCGGTGCCGATCTCGACCTGGCCGGCACGTTCCGGCGCGGCCGTCGGCGTGGCCGGCGGCAGGCCCTGCAGCATCAACCAGGCAGCGGCCACGCCCAGGGCCAGCAGTCCACCGATCACCAGCAGCATCAGGCCCACCTGCGTGCCCAGGCCCACATGCACCCCGCGCAGGTTGAGCAGCGTGAGCGCCACGATCACCGCGGCGGCGAACAGTGCCGGCGCATACGCACCCAGTGCCGGGCCCAGCCAGGGGTCCAGCCGGACGACCTGGCTGAAGTAGTCGCCGAAGACGAAGGCCAGCAGCGCCATCGAGCCGGTGTGGATGACCGCGAAGCGCGACCACGCGAACAGGAAGCCGGTGCGTTGCCCGAAGGCCAGCCGCAGGAAGTGGTAGTCGCCGCCCGCATGCGGAAAGGCGGCGGCCAGTTCCGCGAAGCACAGTGCGCCGATGAAGGACAGCAGGCCGCCCAGCGCCCAGGCCAGGTACAGCGCCTGGTCGCTGGCCAGGCTGCTGGCCACCATCGGGGAGGTCTTGAAGATGCCGGCTCCGATCACCATGCCGACGCACACCGAAACCGCATGGCGCACTTGGAGATGTCGTTCGGGCGCCGACGCGGCAGGGTTCGGCGGCGGTGTCATGGGCGCGCAGGTTAGCCGCGAACCCCGCTCCGGCATGCATCGAGCCGCCGCATTTGCATATGCGCGACGCTCAGTGGCCGAGGCGGCGCGCCGCGGCTACGCTCGCGGCCTTTTGCCGACTGCCCACCGGCCCGCCGTCCCGGGGCTGATCCTTCCCGCATCCTTCCATGACGACGCTGCCGCCCACCCAACCCCCGTTCCACCGCTTGCTGCTGAGCCTGGCCGTGGCCGCCGCGGCCGCCCCGCGGGGGCCCAGACCACCACGACCGAAGCCACCGGGCCCGACGCCGTCATCGTGACCGGCACCCGCACGCGCGATCGCACCGTGCTCACCGCCACCTCGCCCATCGACGTGCTGCATGCCGATGACCTGCGCCGTGCCGCCGGGCCGGAGGGCTCGCTCGCGGCCGCGCTGCAGGTGCTGCTGCCTTCGTTCAATTTCCCGCGCCAGTCCAACTCCGGCGCCGCCGACCATGTGCGCGCGGCGCAGCTGCGCGGCATGAGCCCGGACCAGGTGCTGGTGCTGGTCAACGGCAAGCGACGCCACACCAGCGCGGTGGTGAACCTGGAGTCCAAGACCGGCAAGGGCACCAACCCGGTGGACTTCAGCGCCTTGCCGCTGGGCGCGATCAAGCGCGTGGAAGTGCTGCGCGACGGCGCGGGCGCGCAATACGGCTCCGATGCCGTCGCCGGGGTCATCAACGTCATCCTGGACGATGCGGCGCAAGGCGGCGAGGCGGTGGCCACCGGCGGTGCCTACCGCACCCGCTTTGCGCCCACCGGCCAGCGCCTCACCGACGGCCAGGCCACCGAGCTGCAGCTGGAGCACGGCTGGCGCCTGGCGGAAGGCTTCTTGCGCGCGGGCGTAGAGCTGGGCCACCGCAATGGCACCAACCGCGCCGGCCTGGACGGGCTGCCGTTCTTCGAAGCGCAGACCGAAGCGAACGTGGCCATGCAGGGCCGCCGCAACTACGTGGCCGGCGATCCGGAGACCGACAAGCAGGCGCTGTGGCTGAACGGCGCGCTGGCGCTGGATGGTGGCCACCAGGCCTATGCCTTCGGCACCTGGAGCCGGCGTGACAGCGTCGGCGCTGCCTACTTCCGCTATCCCGACAGCGAAGCCAACCCGGGGCGGCGATATCCGCAGGGCTACCGGCCGGAGACCATCGGCCGCAGCGACGACCTCTCGCTGGTGGCCGGCGTGCGCGGCCCGCTGGTCGGCTGGGAGCTGGACACCAGCCTGGCCTATGGCCGCAACGACTTCCGCTTCGGCGTGCGACGTTCACTCAATGCCTCGCTGGGCGACGCCAGTCCCACGCGCTTGGATTTGGGCCGCCACGCGTTCAGCCAGCTGGGCGCCAACCTGGACCTGAGCCGGCCGCTGGCCATCGGGCTGGCGCGCCCTGCCACGCTGGCGGTGGGCGCCGACCTGCGCCGCGAGGCCTTCCGCAGCCAGGCCGGCGACGAAGCGTCCTGGATCGCCGGTCCGCTGCAGGCGCCGCCCGGCGCGCAGGCCGGCCCGGGCCTGGCGCCGGCGGACGAGGCGGACCGTTCGCGCCGCGTGGCCGGTGTGTATGCCGACCTCTCGGCCGATCTGGGCGAGCGCTGGTTCGCCCAGGCGGCCACCCGATACGACCATTACAGCGACGCCGGCGGCGCCGGCACCGGCAAGCTCTCCGCACGCTGGCAGCCGGCACCGCAATGGGCGCTGCGCGGCGCCCTGTCCAGCAGCTTCCGCGCGCCGTCGCTGGCGCAGTCCGCCTTCAGCTACAGCGTGGCCAACTATGGCGATGGCGGCGTGCTGTCCCAGGTGCGCACGCTGCCGGTGGACAGCGAGGCGGCACGGGGGCTGGGCGCTCGGCCGCTGAAGCCGGAGCGTTCACGCCAGGTCGGGCTGGGCCTGACCGCGCAGCCGCTGCGCGGCATGTCGGTCACGCTGGACGTGTACCGCATCGACGTGAAGGACCGCATCACGCTGTCCGAACGCTTCAGCAGCCCCGCGCTGAGCGCGCTGCTGCCCGGCGTGGAGGGCGTCAACTTCTTCACCAATGCGGTGGACACCCGCACCCGCGGCGCCGACCTGGTCGCGCAGTGGCAGGGCAAGGCCGCGCAGGGCGACCTGCAGCTGAGCGCCGCGGCCTCCGCCTCGCACACCCGCATCCGCCGCACCGAGCCGCTGCCGGCCGCCTTGGCCGGCCTGGGGGTCAGCGGCCTGCCGGTGGGCCTGGAAGAGGCCAACACGCTCACCACCGCCGCACCGCGGCAGCGGCAGGTGTTCAGCGCACAGTGGACGGGCGCGGCCTGGGGCGGCCTGCTGCGCGCCACCCGGCATGGCAAGACCACCCGGGTGTTCGACTTCGGCGACGGCTTCACGCCGACGCAGACCTATGGCGCCACCTGGCAGCTGGATGCCGAGCTGGAATGGCGCCCCACGCGGCAATGGGCGCTGGCGGTGGGTGGCCTGAACCTCACCAACCGCTACCCAGACCGGTCCAGCGACGACATCGCCTACTTCGGCAACCTGCCGTACGACGTGCTGTCGCCCATCGGCTTCAACGGGGCTTACTGGTACGCCCGCGCCCGCTACAGCTTCTGAGGCTCAGCCGGCCTTGATGCGCTGGTCCAGGTGGGCCAGCGCTTCCTCCACCTGGTCCACCAGCACCAGGCACAGGTCGCCGGGCTGCAGTCGGTCCAGCGCATGGTCGATGGCGATGAACTCGCCGCGGATCTCTTCCACGTGCCGGGTGCGGCGGGCCTGCGACAGGCCTTCGCGCAGCAGCGCCATCACCTCGCCGTCGGCGCGGCCGCGCTGGGCGGCGTCCTGGTACAGGATCACCTCGTCGAAGGCGTCGCCCAGGATCACCGTCTGGTCGCGGATGTCCTGGTCGCGGCGGTCGCCGGCACCGCTGATCACCACGCTGCGGCGCTTGCCCGGCATGGCGTCCACCGCCTGCACCAGCGCGCGCATCGCGTCGGGGTTGTGGCCGTAGTCGGCGATCACGGTGGCGCCGCGGAAGTCCATCACGTTGAAGCGGCCGGGCGCGTTGTGCGCATCGTTGACGAAGCTGGCCAGGCCGCTGCGGATGGCCGCCAGGTCCAGGCCCAGGCCCCAGGCCGCGGCCACCGACGCCAGCACGTTCTCCACCTGGAAGCCGATGGTGCCGGCGCGCGTCAACGGCAACGTCGCGCAGCGAGATGCTTTCGCGCCAGCTGCCTTCGGCCACCACCACCGAGCCGTCGTCCACGTACACGGTGCGGCCGCCCTGCGCGCGGTGCGTGGCCATCACCGGATGGTGGCGGTCGGCCGCGAAGAAGATCACCTTGCCCGGCGAGGTGGCGGCCATCTGCGCCACGATGGGGTCGGCGGCGTTGAGCACCGCATAACCGGTGGGCGCCACGTTCTGCACGATCACGCGCTTGAGCACCGCCAGGTCTTCCACCGTGGTGATGTAGTTCAGCCCCAGGTGGTCGCCGGCGCCGATGTTGGTGACCACCGCCACCTGGCAGCGGTCGAAGCCCAGGCCTTCGCGCAGCACGCCGCCGCGGGCCGTCTCGAACACGGCGGCGTCCACGTCGGGATGGGCCAGCACGTTGCGCGCGCTCTTCGGGCCGCTGCAGTCGCCGCTGTCGATCTGCCGGCCTTCCACGTACACGCCGTCGGTGTTGGTCATGCCCACGCGGTAGCCGTCGCTGGCCAGCAGGTGGCCGATCAGGCGCGCGGTGGTGGTCTTGCCGTTGGTGCCGGTGACGGCCACCACCGGGATGCGGCCGTCTTCACCGGGCGGGAACAGGTGGTTGATGATGGCCTCGCCCACCGCACGGCCCTTGCCGTACGAGGGCGACAGGTGCATGCGCAGGCCGGGTGCGGCATTCACCTCCACCACGCCGCCGTGCTGGTCCTCCAGCGGCTCCAGCACGCCTTCGCACACCACGTCCACGCCACAGATGTCCAGGCCGATCATGCGGGCCGCAGCCACCGCGCGCGCGGCCACCTCGGGGTGCACGTCGTCGGTCACGTCGGTGGCGGTGCCGCCGGTGGACAGGTTGGCGTTGTTGCGCAGGATCACGCGCTGGCCGATGGCCGGCACCGACTGCTCCGTCAAACCCTGCTCGGCCAGCCGCGCCACCGCGATCTCGTCGAAGCGGATCTTGGTGAGCGAGGTGGCATGACCCTCGCCGCGGCGCGGGTCGGCGTTCACGCGGTCCACCAGCTCACGCACGGTGTGCTCGCCGTCGCCGATGACGTGCGGCGGGTCGCGCCGGGCGGCGGCCACCAGCTGGTCGCCCACCACCAGCATGCGGTAGTCGCAGCCGGGCAGGTACTTCTCGACCATCACTGTTCCGTATTCCTCGGCGGCGCGGTATGCCACCTCCAGGTGCTCGCGGCTGACGATGTTCACCGTCACGCCCTTGCCCTGGTTGCCGTCCTGCGGCTTCACCACCACCGGCAAGCCCACTTCCTGGGCCACGGCCCAGGCGTCGTCGGCACTGTCCACCGGGCGGCCGATGGGCACCGGCACGCCGGCCGCGCGCAGCAGCTTCTTGGTCAGGTCCTTGTCCTGGGCGATGGCCTCGGACACCGCGCTGGTGGAATCCACCTCCGCGGCCCAGATCCGGCGCTGCTTGGCGCCCCAGCCGAACTGCACCAGGCTGCCTTCGGTCAGCCGGCGGTACGGAATGCCACGCGCCAGGCCGGCGTTGACGATGGAGCCGGTGCTGGGGCCCAGGCGCACGTCCTCGTCCTTCTCGCGCAGGCGGTGGATGGCGGCATCGATGTCGAAGTCGGTGCCTTCCAGCGCGGCGGTGACCAGCAGGTGCGCCTCTTCCAGCGCCATGCGGCCGACGGCTTCCTCGCTGTACTCCACCACCACCTGGTACACGCCTTCGTCCACCGTGGCCGAGGTGCGGCTGAAGGTGACGGGGCAGCCGGCCTCCTTCTGCAGCGCCAGCGCGGCGGCTTCCAGCACATGGGCCAGCGACGCCGCGCCGGTGCTGGGCCGCAGCGCGCCGATGGCCGGGAAGCGCTGGCGCACGCGGTCCTCGAAGTCGTCGCGCTGCGAGAGCGTCAGCGCCTTGTCCGAGCATTTGACGATCGCCTCGATGGCCGTGTTGCGGGTCCAGAGGTTGGGGCCGCGCAGCGCGCGAATGCGGGAGACTTGCATGGGCTTGGTGCGGAAGGTCAGGCGGCGGTGGGCACGTCGGCGGCGAAGGTCTCGATGCCGGCGATCATCAGGTCGGGCGGAACATCCTGGGCCCAGGCCGCGGCGATGGCCGCCAGCAGGGCTTCGGTGTCGATGGGGTCGTGCGCGGCGCCGCGGCCCAGCGCCATGCGCTGCACCGGCGCCAGCCGCGTCTCGGCGCTGCCGGTGGCCAGCACCACGCGGCCGTCGCGCACGAACACCGCGCGGCCGCCGCGGGCGCCGGTGCCGCGGTGCTTGTCGATGGCGATGAGCTGCGGGTCCATGCCGTAGAGGATGGTGTCGCCATCACACAGCTCGGCCAGTGCGGCCACGCGCTCGTCGGCGGCGTTCAGCACCGCGGTGCCGTGCGACAGCACCACGTCCACCTGCGTGCGCAGCACCTTCACCAGCTGCTCGGCCTCGAAGAAGTCGTGCTGCGCCAGCGGCTCGCGCAGCGCCTCGGGCAGGTCGAGGTCGGTGACGATGCCCACGTCGCAGCGGTCGTAGGCCAGGCCGTCGTTCAGGATCTCGACCGGGCCGTTCTCGATCACCGCGGTGTCCACGCTGCGGCTCATCAGCAGGCGCTGGGCGCTGTCCCAGCGGGTGGCGTCGCCGCCTTCCACCCGACGCCGCTCGAGGAACAGGCCCTCGCGACAGGCCAGGCCCACGTGCCGGCCGCTGAGCTGCAGCAGCCAGGCCACCAGCCGCGCCACCAGCGCGGTGTTGCGGGTGCCGGCCACGCCGACGATGGGAATGCGGCCGTCCTCGCCCTCGCGGAACAGGTGGTCGACCACCGCGCGGCCCACCGGCCGCGGCATGCCCACCGCGGGCTTCAGGTGCATCAGCAGGCCGGGGCCGGCGTTCACCTCGACGATGGCGCCACCCTGCACATGCAGCGGGCGGCGGATGTCCTCGGCCACCAGGTCGATGCCGGCGATGTCCAGGCCCACCACCCGTGCGGCCAGCGCGGCCACGCGCGCCACCTCGGGATGCACGTCGTCGGTGCAGTCGATGGCCACGTTGCCATTGCGCTGGATCAGCACGCGGCGGCCGGCCTCGGGCACCGACTCGGGCGCCAGCCCCTGGCGCTGCAGCAGCAGCCGGGTGACGGCGTCCTTGTCCAGGTTGATGAACTCCAGCGGGAACTCCTCCGCCTCGCCGCGGCGGGGGTCGGTGTTGAGCTGGCTGTCCACCAGCGCGCGCACGGTGGCCTCGCCGTCCGCGGTGATCCACAGGCTCTCGCCGCGGGCGGCGGCCACCACCTCGTTGCCCACCACCAGCAGCCGGTGCTCGTCGCCGCGGATGTAGCGCTCGACGATCACGCCGCTGCCTTCGGCATCGGCCACCGTCCAGGCGGCCTCGACTTCCTCGCGGGTGTTCAGGTCCAGGCTCACGCCGCGGCCGTGATTGCCGTCCAGCGGCTTCACGACCACCGGCAGGCCGATGTCCTCGGCCGCTTCCCAGGCCTCGGCCGGGCTGTCGGCGGTGCTGCCTTCGGGCACCGGCACGCCGCAGCCGGCGATCAGGCGCTTGGTCAGGTCCTTGTCGCCGGCGATGTTCTCGGCAATGGCGCCGGTCTTGTCGGTCTCGGCCGTCCAGATGCGGCGCTGGCGCATGCCGTAGCCCAGCTGCACCAGGTTGCCGCCGTTCAGGCGGATGTGCGGGATGCGGCGGTCGGTGGCGGCCGACACGATGGACGCGGTGCTGGGGCCGAAGTAGGTGTCGTCCAGCTGGTCGCGGATCTGCGCCACCGCGGCCGGCACGTCGAACGGCTCGTCGTTGATCGCGGCCATCAGCAGCCGATGACCGCAGGCCAGCGCGGTGCGCGACACATGCTCGTCCCGTGCGCGGAACACCATGCGGTAGACGCCCGTCTGCGAGGTGCTGCGCGTCTGGCCGAAGCCAGTGGCCATGCCGGCCAGGTTCAGCAGCTCGATCACCACATGCTCCAGCACATGGCCCATCCAGGTGCCTTCGTGCAGCCGCTGCAGGAAGCCGCCGCGCTCGCCCACGCCGCAGTGGTGCTCGACCAGCGCCGGCAGCAGCGCCGACAGCCGGTCGTTGAAGCCGGGCAGCAGGTTGGAGGGATGGTTCTCCAGCTCGCCGAGATCGAGCCAGGTTTCGAGCACGGGGCGGTAGGTCCAGATGCTGGGCCCCCGCAGGTAGTTGATGCGCAGCAGCCGGATGTCTTGGAATTTGCTCATGGGTCCGCAGGGGGTTGTGCCGCGAGGCCGGGTGGTCTGAGGGGATTGTGCGTCGTGCGACGGCCGCCTTGTCGGCCGGCGGCCGCGTTGGTGCGTTGCGGGCATGGTTCAGAATCCGTCTGCCTGGCCATCGCCTGGGCCGGCCTGCCGATGCAACCCCTCCAAGAACAATCACTCACCGTCGGCGCGCCTGGCGCGTCTTCCCTGATCACCGCCCTGCCTTCGCTGCTGGCGAGCGACGAGAACGTGCTGGCCACGCTGGAGGTTGACCTCGATGCCCGCCAGCGCTTCGCGCCCGGCCTGCTGGTGCTCACCGACCGTCGGCTGATGGCGGGCAGCGCGGACGGCTGGGCCGAGTGGCCGCTGGCAGCCGACCTGCACCTGCGGCATACCGACCATGCCGGCGTGGGCACCCTCGAGCTGCACGACCACCAGCGCCGGGTGGCCCAATGGCGCTTCACGCTGGCGGTGAACGTCCAGGCCCTGCAGTGGATGGCGCAGGTGGAGCGGCAACTGGCGCGGCTGCACCGTGGCGAGCCCGACGACGCGGACGCCGATGCCTTCGAGCCCGAAGATTTCAGCCGCGAGGCGGTGGAGGTGCCTTCCACCTGGGTGCTGCTGCGGCTGGGCCGCTTCGCGCGGCCGTACCGCAAGCAATTGATCGGCGGCTTCCTGCTCACGCTGGCCAGCACCGCGGCCACGCTGGTGCCGCCCTACCTCACCATCCCGCTGATGGACGATGTGCTGATCCCGTTCCAGAACGGACAGCAGATCGATTCCTGGCTGGTGTTCTCGCTGCTGGCCGGGCTGCTGGGCTCGGCGGTGCTGGCCTGGGGGCTGGGCTGGGCACGCACCTGGCTGTTGGCGCTGGTGTCCGAACGCATCGCGGCCGACTTACGCACCGCGGCCTTCGAGCACCTGCTGCGCCTGTCGCTCGACTATTTCGGCGCCAAGCGCACGGGCGACCTGATCGCGCGCATCGGCTCGGAAACCGATCGCATCAGCGTTTTCCTGTCGTTGCATGCGCTGGACTTCGCCACCGACGTGCTGATGATCGGCATGACCTCGGCCATCCTCTTCTCGATCAATCCGTGGCTGGCGCTGGTCACGCTGATACCGCTGCCTTTCATCGCCTGGATGATCCACCTGGTGCGCGACCGGCTGCGCACCGGCTTCGAGAAGATCGACCGCGTGTGGGGCGACGTCACCAACGTGCTGGCCGACACCATCCCCGGCATCCGTGTGGTCAAGGCCTTCGCGCAGGAGCGCCGCGAGGCCGATCGCTTCAAGGCCGCCAACCGCCTGAACCTCGCGGTCAACGACCGGCTCAACAAGACCTGGTCGCTGTTCTCGCCCACCGTCTCGCTGCTCACCGACGTCGGCCTGCTGGTGGTGTGGGCCTTTGGCATCTGGCTGGTGTCCGACGGCAAGATCACCGTGGGCGTGCTCACGGCCTTCATCGCGTACATCGGCCGCTTCTATACCCGGCTGGATTCGATGAGCCGCATCGTCTCCGTCACGCAGAAAGCCGCCGCCGGTGCCAAGCGCATCTTCGACATCCTGGACCATGTGTCCAACGTGCCCGACCCCGAGCAGCCGGTGCCGATCACGAACCCGCGCGGCGGCATCCGCATGCGCGGGCTGGGCTTCCGCTATGGCAGCCGCTCGGTCATCCGCGGGCTGGACCTGGACATCCGCCCCGGCGAGATGATCGGCCTGGTGGGCCACAGCGGCTCGGGCAAGAGCACGCTGGTGAACCTGATCTGCCGCTTCTACGACGTGACCGATGGCGCCATCGAGGTGGACGGCACCGACATCCGCCGCTTCGGCGTGGCCGACTACCGGCGCCACATCGGCCTGGTGCTGCAGGAGCCGTTCCTGTTCTTCGGCACCATCGCCGAGAACATCGCCTACGGCCGGCCCGAGGCCAGCCGCGAGGAGATCATCGCCGCCGCCCGCGCGGCCCATGCGCACGAGTTCATCCTGCGGCTGCCGCACGGCTACGACTCGCTGGTGGGCGAGCGCGGCCAGGGCCTGTCCGGCGGCGAGCGCCAGCGGATCTCCATCGCCCGCGCGCTGCTGATCGACCCGCGCATCCTCATCCTGGATGAAGCCACCTCGTCGGTGGACACCGAGACCGAAGGCGAGATCCAGAAGGCGCTGGACAACCTGGTGCAGGGCCGCACCACCATTGCCATCGCGCACCGGCTGTCCACGCTGCGCAAGGCCGACCGGCTGGTGGTGATGGACCGCGGCCGCGTGGTGGAAGTCGGCCCGCATGATGAGCTGATCGACAAGCAAGGCCACTACTGGCGGCTGTATGAGGCGCAGGCGCGGCGGGTGGACGCCGACGACGTGCCGCCCGAGCGCGAGCCCGCCCATGCAGCCCATCCTGCAGGAGCCTGAGCATGGCCACGCTTGAAGACTTCCAGTTGCAGCGCGACGGCTTCGGCCGGCTGGTGCTGACCACTGCCGACGGCATGCGCCACGAGGGCGTGCTGCCGGTGCGGGCGTTCCCGCTGGCCGCGCCCGACGAAGGCATCTCGTTGGTGAATGCGGAGGGCCGCGAGGCGGTGTGGATCGACCGCCTGGCCGCGCTGCCGGCGCCGGTGCGCGCACTGATCGCCGAGGAGCTGGCGCAGCGCGACTTCTCGCCGAAGATCCAGCGCATCCGCACCGTGTCCACCTTTTCCACGCCCAGCCCTGTGGGAGGTGGACACCGACCGCGGCCCCACGCGCTTCGAGCTGAAGGGCGAGGAGGACATCCGCCGCGTGGGCAATGACGGCATGCTGATGATCGCCAGCAGCCACGGCATCTTCTTCACCGTGCCCGACTGGCGGGCGCTCGACCGCGGCTCCCGCCGACTGCTCGAACGCTTCCTGTAGAGCGCAGCAAGCCTGGTGGCCCGTCAGGTCTTGAAGCCGGCCACCACCTCCGCCAGCCGGTCGGCCTGCTGCTTCAGGCTCTGCGTGGCGGCGGCCGATTGCTCCACCAGCGCGGCGTTCTGCTGCGTCATGCGGTCCAGCTCGGCCATCGCGGTGCCCACCTCGCCGATGCCGTGGCTCTGGTCGGTGGTGGCCGCGGTGATCTCGCCGATGATGTCGGTGACGCGCCGCACGCTGTGCACGATGTCCTGCATGGTGCTGCCGGCATCCTGCACCAGGCGGGCGCCGTCCTCCACCTTGCCCACGCTGTCGCCGATCAGCACCTTGATTTCCTGCGCGGCCGAGGCCGAGCGCTTGGCCAGCGAACGCACCTCGGCCGCCACCACCGCGAAGCCGCGGCCCTGCTCGCCGGCGCGCGCGGCTTCCACCGCGGCATTGAGCGCGAGGATGTTGGTCTGGAAGGCGATGCCGTCGATGGTGCCGATGATGTCGACGATCTTGCGCGAGCTGTCCGAAATGGCCTCCATCGTCGTCACCACCTGGCCCACCACGTTGCCGCCGCGCAAGGCCGCATTGGCCGCGCTGGAGGCCAGGCCATTGGCCACGGTGGCCGACTCGGCGGTCTGGCGCACGGTGCCGGTCAGCCGGTCCATGGAGCTGGCGGTGAGCTGCAGGTTGGCGGCCGTCTGCTCGGCCCGGCCCGAGAGGTCTGCGTTGCCGGCGGCGATCTCCGACGCCGCGGTGTTCACCAGCGCGGTGGCGCCCCGCACGCCCTGCAGGATGGCGGCGATCTTGTCCGCGAAGGCATTGAAATGCCGGCCCACGTCGGCCAGCTCGTCGTTGCCGTTCGTGCTCAGGCGGCGCGTCAGGTCGGCCTGGCCGCTGGCGATGTCGCGCAGCGCGGCACGCAGGCGGCGCAATCGACGCAGCAGCAGCTGGGTCAACACGCCCAGCGCCACCGCCGTCATGGCCAGCACCACCAGGCCCAGCACGCCCAGGGTGGTGCCCACGGCGGCAAAGCCCTCCAGCGCGTCGGCCTGGTCCACGGCCACCAGCAGCGTCCAGTCGGTGCCGGGAATGCTGCGGGCGGTCATCCAGTACCCGCGCTCGCCGATCTGCATCGCCACGAAGGCATCGGCCGAGCGCAGCGACGCCAGCTTGTCCGGCCGCAGGTCGGGCGACAGGGCCGTGGCCGGCTGCAGCGCACGGTCGGCGTCGGCATGCGAGACGATGAGGCCCGACTGGTCGACCACGAACCCGAAGCTGTTGGGCGATGGCCGGATGGCCTTGACTGCGTCATTCACCTCGCGCAGCGGAATGTCGCCGGCCACCACCGCCGCCAGCTCGGTGCCCCGGATGACGGGCGCAGCGAAGGTCACCACCAGCTGGCCGGTCTGCGCGTCGCGGTAGGGCGCGGTGAGCACGGCCTTGCCCGCGGCAGCCGCGGCCTGGTACCAGGGCCGGGAGGTGGGGTCGTAGTTGGCGACCGTGTTCTGCGGCTTGGAGAACACCGCCCGCTTGTCCGGATAGCCGGCATAGGCGGTGTCGAAGGCGCCCGACTGCCGCAGCAGTTCAAGCGCCGGAGCGGGATCACCGGTCAGCGCGGTGGGGACCATGGCGCGCAGCACGCCGGTCTTGTCGGCCACCCAGGTGGCGATGCCGCTGGCATAGCTGTCGGCCAGGGCGCCTGTGCTTTTTTCCAGCACGCCATACAGGGCGTTGCGGGTGGTCCAGAAGCCGCTGGCGGTCAGGATGGCCATCGAGATGGCCACGGTTGCCACGGAGGCGGCGATGAGCTTGCCAGGGATCGACAGGCGTTGGAGAAGGTTCATGCGCGGTTTGCAGGAGTGCTAGCCAAGAGGGACCCGGAGGGTCGCGGAACGGCTAGCGAGCAAACCGGGAGGTCAGGCACGGTATCGGCGGCGCCGCTGCGTCACTTGAGCGCAGCGCGGCGCCCCCGTTGAAACCCGGCGCGCTGACCCAAAATCGCGATCACCTGTTCCACCCCTTGTCGGCAACACTCGAACGATCATGGAAAAACAAACACTTGCCTTCCAGGCCGAAGTCCAGCAGATCCTGCATCTGGTGACCCACTCGCTGTACTCGAACAAGGAAATCTTCCTGCGCGAGCTGGTCTCCAACGCATCGGACGCCTGCGACAAGCTGCGCTTCGAGGCGCTGGACAACAACGCGCTGTACGAGGACGCGCCCAACCTCGAGGTGCGCGTGTGGTTCGACGCCGAGGCCAAGACCCTCACCATCCGCGACAACGGCATCGGCATGAGCGCCGACGAGGCCGTGGCCCACCTGGGCACCATCGCCAAGAGCGGTACGCGCGAGTTCATGAGCAAGCTGCAGGGCGACCAGAAGAAGGACGCCAACCTGATCGGCCAGTTCGGCGTGGGCTTCTATTCCGGCTTCATCGTGGCCGACCGCATCACCGTGGAAAGCCGCCGCGCCGGCCTGCCCGCCGACCAGGGCGTGCGCTGGAGCAGCGACGGCTCCGGCCAGTTCGAGGTGGAGACGATCAACCGCCCTGAGCGCGGCACCGACGTCATCCTGCACCTGCGCGACGAGGAGAGCGAATTCCTCAGCACCTGGCGCCTGAAGTCGATCATCGGCAAGTACTCCGACCACATCTCGCTGCCCATCCTGATGAAGAAGGAGGAGTGGGACGCCGAGGAGAAGAAGCAGGTCGTCAAGGACGAATGGGAGACGGTCAACAAGGCCGCCGCGCTGTGGGCCCGCAGCAAGAGCGACGTGACCGACGCCGAGTACCAGGAGTTCTACAAGCAGATCAGCTACGACACCGAAGCGCCGCTGGCCTACACGCACAACCGCGTGGAAGGCCGCAGCGAGTACACCCAGCTGCTGTACGTGCCGGCCAAGGCGCCGTTCGACCTGTGGAACCGCGACAAGCGCGGCGGCGTGAAGCTGTACGTCAAGCGCGTCTTCATCATGGACGATGCCGAGGCGCTGATGCCGGTGTACCTGCGCTTCGTCAAGGGCGTGATCGACTCGGCCGACCTGCCGCTGAACGTCAGCCGCGAGCTGCTGCAGGAAAGCCGCGACGTGAAGGCCATCCGCGAAGGCAGCACCAAGCGCGTGCTGAGCATGCTGGAGGACGTGGCCGAGAACCAGAAGGACAAGTACGCCTCGTTCTGGAACGAGTTCGGCGCGGTGCTGAAGGAAGGCGTGGGCGAGGACCATGCCAACCAGGAGCGCCTGGTCAAGCTGCTGCGCTTCGCCTCCACGCAGGCCGACGAGGGCGTGTCCTTCGCCGACTACATCGGCCGCATGAAGGAAGGCCAGGAGTCCATCTACTACATCACCGCCGACAGTCTGGCCGGCGCCAAGAGCAGCCCGCAGCTCGAGATCTTCCGCAAGAAGGGCATCGAGGTGCTGCTGCTGACCGACCGCGTCGACGAGTGGATGCTCTCGCACCTGTACGAGGTGGAAGGCAAGCCGCTGCAGAGCGTGGCCAAGGGCGCGGTCGACCTGGGCAAGCTGCAGGACGACGAGGAGAAGAAGCAGGCCGAGGAAGCCGCCGAGGCCTTCAAGCCGGTGCTGGAAAAGCTCAAGACCGCGCTGAAGGACCGCGCGAAGGACGTGCGTTCCACCAGCCGCCTGGTCGATTCGCCGGCCTGCATCGTGGTGGAGGAAGGCGACATGAGCGCCCACCTGGCCCGCATGCTGAAGCAGGCCGGCCAGCAGGCGCCCAAGACCCAGCCCATCCTGGAAGTGAACCCGTCGCATGCGCTGGTCAAGCGGCTGGAGGCGGACGAGTCCCATTTCGACGACCTGGCCAACCTGCTGTTCGACCAGGCCTGGCTGGCCGAGGGCGGCCAGCTGGAAAGCCCGGCCGACCATGTGCAGCGCGTGACGCGGCTGCTGACGGCCTGATGGCGCGGGCCACTCCCCGTTCCGCCGGGCCGCCCCAAGGAACGGGGCTCCCCTCGGGGGGCGCGAGCGAAGCGAGCTCGGGGGCGCTATTCCCCCATGGCCTCGATCTGCTCGCGCAGCTGCTGCGTCTGCTGCTGCCAGTAGGCCGCGGTGCCGAACCACGGGAAGGCCGCCGGGAAGGCGGGGTCTTCCCAGCGCTCTGCGATCCAGGCGCTGTGGTGGATCATGCGCAGCGTGCGCAGCGGCTCGATCAACGTGAGCTCGCGGCGGTCGAAGCGCATGAAGCTTTCGTAGCCTTCCAGCAGCGACTCCAACTGCATCGACATCGTCGGCCGGTCGCCCGACAGCAGCATCCACAGGTCCTGCACCGCAGGCCCGTTGCAGGCGTCGTCCAGGTCGACCACGTGCGGGCCTTCGTCGCGCCACAGGATGTTGCCGGGGTGGCAGTCGCCATGCAGCCGCAGCTGGCGCGCGCCAGGCAGGCGGTCGAAGGCCTGCTGCGCCAGCGCGAGGGCCTGCTCGCTGGCGGCGGCCCACAGCACGTCCTGCGGCTCGGGCACGAAGCGCCCGTCCAGCAGCCGCTGGCGCGCGGCGGTGCCGAAGGTGGCCACGTCCATCGTGCGGCGATGCTGGAACGGCGCGGTGGCGCCCACCGCATGCAGCCGGCCCAGGAAGCGGCCCAGCCACTCCATCACCAGCGGGTCTTCGAGCTCGGGCGCGCGCCCGGCGCTGCGGTCGCTCACCGCAAAGCGGTGTGGCGCGGCTGCAGTGCCCAGCGTGGCCAGCGTCGGCGGGTCGCCAGCCAGCGCCACCGGCACCGGCGTGTCGGGCGCAGGCTGCAGCACACGCGGCGCGATCACCGGCACCTCGGCCTGCGCCAGTTCCAGCGCGAAGGCGTGCTCCTCCAGGATCTGCGCGTCGGTCCAGCGGCCGGGACGGTAGAACTTGGCGACCACCACGTCGCCGTCCTCCAGGAAGACCTGGAACACGCGGTTCTCGTACGAGTTGAGCTGCAGCAGGCGGCCGTCGCCGCGCAGGCCGACGGCGTCCAGCGCCTCCAGCACCGCGCCGGGGTCGAGTTCGGAGTAACCGGGCATGTTCAGCGTCCTGTGGTGCCGTTGCGGGAAGGCGGCCCGTTCTGGTCGGGGGGCGGATTGGAGCGCCGGTAGCCGGTCAAGAAGGAGTCGATGAAACCGTTGGACTCGGGCCAGCCGCTGCTGCGCTGTTCCGGCCACGGGTGGGCGTGGAAGGGGCCGGGGCCGCGGCGCCAGCGGGCGGCACCAGCGAACGCAGCTCGGGAATCGTCGGCAGCGCATCGGCCTTGCAGCGCAGGTAGCGCACCTCGCAGGCCGCCAGCACCGATTGCTTGATGCGCTGCCCGCGTCGCGAGCGCAGGCTGGGCGATTCGATGTCGATGGCCGCCAGCACGCGGCCGCTGCCGGTGCAGATGGCGAACGAGACGTTCAGCGCACCGATCAGCTCATACCAGTAGCGGATGCGGCCGGGGTCGTGCGGATGGCAGAAGCGCACCAGCGGCAGCTTGGACAGCACCACATGCTGCGGCAAGGCTTCCCGCAGCTGGCGGTACACCTGCCGCTCCTCGGCGCTGAACACCGGGCGCGGCGCCAGCGGCCATTCGTCGGGCAGCATCGGCCGGCGGGCCGTCAGGCGCCTGCGCCGCCACGCGACCACGGCGATCAGCACGGTGCCCAACAGCAGGATGGCGCCAGCGACAAACCACGGTGACGACTGCAGCATCGGTCAAACGGCAGAGGTGCGGTGCCCCACGGCAGCACGGAAATGCGGAGCGGGCATGTTAAGGCCCGCGGCCGCGCCGGCGCCCATCACTCGCTGGCGCCGCGGCCGGTCACGCCGAAGTACGACTTCACCGACGAGATGCCCTCGAGCAGGGCGTTCACCTGGCGTGCATGCACCTTCAGCCGGTAGTCGATCTCGGCAGCCTGGTCGCCCAGCAACTGCTCCACGTTGGACACCAGGTCCTCCGGCGGCAGCTTCAGCCGCGCTTCCGCTTCGGAGCCCGAGCGCTCCACCACCGCGCCTGCGTTGCTCGCGATCTTCAGCATGGCGGTGTTCTCGCTCAGCGCATGGATCACCAGCGTGGTGATGCCACGGTTACGGGCATGCAGCACCGCATGCTCGAAGAGGCGCGCCCCAAAGCCGCGGCCGCGGGCGCTGCCCACCACCGACACGCCAAACTCCGCCGCCGGCGGCTGGCCCGGCACCGGGCTCAGGTAGGCCAGGTGCGCCAGCGCCACCAGTTCCAGCCGGCGGTTGAACACCCCGAACACTTCGTCGTGCACGAAGTCGATGCCGTCCACGTAGCGGCCCACCTGGCTGTCCGACGCGGCATAGCCGAAGCGCAGGTAGCGGTCGGCTGGATCCAGGCTGAGCAGATGCGACAGGATGCGCGGGCGGTGCCGCTGCGCCAGGGAACGCACCGGCAGCCAGCGGTAGCTCGCCGCCTTGCCGGGAGCGGCGGTGGGAGTGGCGGTGCGAGTGTTCATGGAGGCTCCGTGGCGCGGTATCGCGTCAGTATTTACCCTAGTATTGTAGGCGGTCGCGGGACGCGGCGTTGCTGGGTGAGTCACTCAGCGCCCCGGAACCGTGGCACTGCCTTGTCAAAACCGCATATACTCGCGGGCTTCCCTCCGACGGACGGGACGTTTGCTTGCGCGCCGTGCCTGCCACGGCAGTGACTGAGAGGCCACCTCGTGAGAGTGGCACCGAAGAAGCCGACACGCAAACGAAAGTCCGTTTCCGGGTGTGCCATGCCGGCGCGCCCACATTGAAAGACCTCTCATGAAGACCTTCAGCGCCAAGCCGGCCGAAGTGAAGCACGAGTGGCTTGTGCTCGACGCCACCGACAAGGTGCTCGGACGTGTTGCCAGCGAAGTGGCACTCCGTTTGCGCGGCAAGCACAAGGCCATCTACACGCCTCACGTCGACACCGGTGATTTCATCATCGTCATCAACGCCGACAAGCTCCGTGTCACCGGCAACAAGGCCAACGACAAGGTGTACTACCGGCACTCGGGCTTCCCGGGCGGCATCTACGCGACCAAGTTCAAGGACATGCAGGCCAAGCACCCCGGCCGTGCCCTGGAAAAGGCCGTGAAGGGCATGCTCCCGAAGGGTCCGCTCGGCTACGCGATGGTGAAGAAGCTGAAGGTCTATGCCGGTGACACCCACCCGCACACCGCTCAGCAGCCCAAGACGCTGGAAATCTAAGGAGCTGAGATGATCGGCAATTGGAACTACGGAACGGGCCGTCGCAAGTCGTCTGTCGCACGTGTCTTCATAAAGAAGGGCACGGGCCAGATCACGGTGAACGGCAAGCCGGTGGAGGAGTACTTCGGCCGCCAGACCTCGATCATGATCGTCAAGCAGCCGTTGTTCCTGACGAACAACGTCGAGGCTTTCGACATCAAGGTCAACGTGCAGGGCGGCGGCGAAAGCGGCCAGGCCGGTGCGGTGCGCCACGGCGTCACCCGCGCGCTGATCGACTACGACGCGGCGCTGAAGCCCGAGCTGAGCAACGCCGGCTTCGTGACGCGTGATGCGCGTGAAGTCGAGCGTAAGAAGGTCGGCCTGCACGGCGCCCGCCGTCGCAAGCAGTTCAGCAAGCGCTGATCGCGCCTGCTGCGCATCGAAAGCCGCCTCCGGGCGGCTTTTTTCGCCCCGTACCGTGGCCATTCCGCCCGCACAAGCCCGAATTTGCGTGGGGTCAGGCCCCAGCGCCGATAATCCGGCTTGAACGCAAGCGGTTTGACCGCATGTCCTCTTGGAAGGAGCTCCCATGAACGCTGTAGCCGAACCGATTGCCACGCCCGTCGCCGATGAAATGCCGGCACCGATCATCTTCACCGACAGTGCCGCCGGCAAGGTGAAGGAGCTGGTCGACGAGGAGGGCAACCCTGAGCTGAAGCTGCGCGTGTTTGTGCAGGGCGGCGGCTGCTCGGGCTTCCAGTACGGTTTCACCTTCGACGAGATCGTGAACGAAGACGACACGCAGATGAGCAAGAACGGCGTGACGCTGCTGATCGACGCGATGAGCCTGCAATACCTGATGGGCGCCGAGATCGACTACAAGGACGACCTGCAGGGCGCCCAGTTCGTTATCAAGAATCCGAACGCCACCACCACCTGCGGCTGCGGCTCCAGCTTCTCGGCCTGATCGGCGCGGCCAGCGCCCGGCGCCTTCTCAGGCGCCCGGGTGCCAGGCGCCCAGCACACGCGGCCCCAGCGCCCCGGTGACCTCCTTGCGGTTGCCGGGGCGTTGCTCCTTGAAGGCCTGCGCCAGCCAGGCGAAGGCGGCCGCTTCCACATGCATCACGTCGATGCCGGCCTCGTCGGTGGCGGCTACGCCCACGCCGGGCAGCAGGTCGGCCAGCCGGCCCATCAGGTGCCAGTTGTAGGCGCCGCCGCCGCACACCCACAGCTGCCGGGTATCCGGCGCATGCCGCGCCAGGTCCGCGGCGATGGGGCGCACCGTCAGTTCCGCCAGCGTGGCCTGGATGTCCTCGGGCCGGTGGCCGGCGGGCACCTCGCGGACCAGCCATCCGGGGTCGAACAGGTCACGGCCGGTGCTCTTGGGTGGAGTGCGGCTGAAGAAGGGCTCGGCGAGCCACTGGGCCAGCAGATCTTCCAGTACGCGTCCGGTGGCGGCCCAGGCGCCCTCGGCGTCGTAGGGCTGGCCGGTGTGGCGCTCGCACCAGGCGTCCATCAGCGCATTGGCCGGGCCGCAGTCGAAGCCGGTGATGCTGCCGCTGGCGCCCAGCAGCGTCAGGTTGGCGATGCCACCGAGGTTGAGCACGGCCGTGGCCTGACCGCTGCGCGCGAACAAGGCGGCATGGAAGGCCGGCACCAGCGGCGCGCCCTGGCCGCCGGCCGCCACGTCACGGGAGCGGAAGTCGCACACCACGTCGATGCCGCAGCGCTCGGCCAGCAGGGCGCCGTTGAGCAACTGCAGCGTGTAGCCGCTGCCATCGAATTCACCGGGGCGGTGGCGCACCGTCTGCCCATGGGCGCCGATGGCCTGCACCGGCGCGTCGCCGGCATGCGGCAGCAGTGCCTCCACCCGCTGCGCATAGGCCTCGGCCAATGCGTTGGCGGCCAGCGCCGCGCGGTGCAGCTCGTTGTCGCCGGGCTGGTTGAGTGCCAGCAGCTCCTGCCGCAGGGCGGCACTGAAGGGCGCATGCACGTGGTGCAGCACCTGCAGGGCGCGGCCGCCGCCCTCGACATGGACGAGCACGCCGTCCACGCCGTCCAGCGAGGTGCCGGACATCAGGCCGATGTACAGGCCTGGCGCGCAGGCGTTGACGGGCCGCGGCATGCGGGCGGCCGGCGGCTCAGTCGCCGTCGCCGTGGTTGCCTGCGATGGTCTGGGCCAGCGCCAGCTGCGCCTTGTAGTTCAGCGCGCGGGCGGTGAAGTCGGCCCGCTGGGCGGACGACACAGTCACCGCTTCGGCGTTCTTGGCGATCTTCAGCGGGTCCTGCTGCTGGCCATCCACCTTGAACTCGAAGTGCAGGTGCGGGCCGGTGGCCCAGCCCGTCGCGCCCACGGCGCCGATGGTCTCGCCCTGGCTCACGCGGTCGCCCTTGCGCACGCCGATGCGCGACAGGTGGGCGTACAGCGTGCTGCGGTCGTTGCTATGGCGCACTTCGATCACGTTGCCGTAGCCGTTCTGCACGCCGGCGAAGGTGACGACACCATCGGCCACGGTGCGCACGGCGGTGCCGGTGGGCGCGCCGTAGTCCACGCCGCGGTGGGCGCGCCAGGTCTGCATGATGGGATGGAAGCGCATCGCGAAACCGGAGGTGACGCGCGAGAACTCCATCGGGCTGGCCAGGAAGGTGCGGCGCTTGCTCTGGCCATCGAAGCCGAAGTAGGCGCCGCGGCCGGAGGCGTCGCGGTACCACAGCGACTGGTACGCCTTGCCGCCATTGACGAACTCGGCGGCCAGCACTCGGCCGGTGCCCTGGTTCCAGGTGATCGGCTCGCCGTCGGCGGTGAGCGCTTCGTAGACGATGCTGAAGGTGTCGCCCTTGCGCAGTTCGCGGTGGAAGTCGATGTCGGCGGCGAACATCTCCGCCATCTGGGCAGCGATCGCGTCGGGGATCTGCGCTTCGTCGCTGGCGGCGAAGAACGAGCTCTGGATCGTGCCGCTGGCCAGCCGCACCTGCGATTGCAGCGGCGCCACGGCCACGCTGCTGCGCAGGCCGCTGCCGTCACGCTGGATGCTCAGGCGGGTGAAGTGGCTGGCGGTGTTGTCCGTGGTTTCGGCCGGATAACGGGCCACCAGGCTCACCAGCTGGCCATCGGCGTCGGCCACCACCTGCACCATCTTGCCCGGCCGGCCTTCCAGCAGGCGGCGGGCCACCGGGTCGCGGCGCAGGAAGCCGGCCGCGGACGCATCGCTCACGCCCAGGCGCTTGAGCAGGCTGTCGGCGGTGTCGCTGCCGCGCGTGAGGTCGCTGCGGCTGAGCTCCAGGCCTTGCGCGGCGAGGGCTTCCAGCTGGCTGTCCAGCGGCTCGTGCAGCACCTGTTCGCTGACGATGCGCTGCGGCAGGTCCGACGCATCGGGCGCCATCGGGGCGATGCCGAATGCGGTAGCCGAGACCCCGGCCAGGAAAGTGACGACGGCGGCAGTGATGCCGCGGGGATGTCGTCTTGTGAAATTTTCAACGGCGGTACCGACACGCGCCAGCGTTCCCAATTGTTCCAATTTGAGTTGGCGGGACGACGGGCCCCGAGATTCGTGTAGCGCCGGCACGATCAGCCGGGCCACGGGGTCGGAAAAAAGCGTCCGAAGGGCCTCGCTAGAATTGAAGCGAGATCAAGAGTCGGACGCCGTCGATAGGGACGTGTTCTCGTTGTCCTACAAGTATATCGGCCCACCCCCCGTTCGAGTAGGCCGGACCACCGGATTTACAAGCCCTCCATGTCAAGAAATGTGAATGACGCCGTGACTTCCGACCGCGTTCTGGAGGCGCTCGCCGTCAGCAAGCGCGGCTGCGACGAATTGCTGCCCGAGGCCGAGTGGCTGAAGAAGTTGCAACGGTCGGAGGCCACCGGCACGCCGCTGCGCATCAAGCTGGGGCTGGACCCCACGGCGCCGGACATCCACATCGGCCACACCGTGGTGCTGAACAAGATGCGCCAGCTGCAGGACCTGGGGCATCAGGTGATCTTCCTGATCGGCGACTTCACCTCGATGATCGGCGACCCCTCTGGCCGCAACGCCACCCGGCCGCCGCTGACCAAGGAGCAAATCGAGTCGAACGCGCAGACCTACTACCAGCAGGCCAGCCTGGTGCTGGACCCGGCGCGAACCGAGATCCGCTACAACTCCGAGTGGAGCGACGCGCTGGGCGCGCGCGGCATGATCCAGCTGGCCGCACGCTACACGGTGGCCCGCATGATGGAGCGCGACGACTTCCAGAAGCGGTACAGCGCCAACACGCCGATCAGCGTGCACGAGTTCCTGTACCCGCTGATGCAGGGCTACGACTCGGTGGCGCTGAAGAGCGACCTCGAGCTGGGTGGCACCGACCAGAAGTTCAACCTGCTGGTGGGCCGCCATCTGCAGCAGGAATACGGCCAGGAGCCGCAGTGCGTGCTCACCATGCCCTTGCTGGAAGGCCTCGACGGGGTCGAGAAGATGAGCAAGAGCAAGAACAACTACATCGGCATCACCGAGCCGGCGAACAGCATGTTCGCCAAGCTGCTGTCGATCAGCGACACGCTGATGTGGAAGTACTTCACCCTGCTGAGCTTCCGCTCCGAGGCCGAGATCGCGAAGCTGAAGGCCGAGGTGGAAGGCGGGCGCAACCCGAAGGACGCCAAGGTGCTGCTGGCCAAGGAGATCACCACGCGCTTCCACAGTGCGGCGGCGGCCGAGGCGGCGGAGCAGGACTTCCAGAACCGCGCCCGTGGCGGCGTGCCGGACGAGATTCCGGAGGTGTCGCTGTCCGGCGGGCCGCTGGGCATCGGCGCGCTGCTCAAGCAGGCCGGCCTGGTGCCTTCCACCAGCGAAGCCCTGCGCATGGTGGAGCAGGGCGGCGTGCGCATCGACGGCACGGTGCTGTCCGACAAGGGCCTGCGGGTGGAGCCCGGCATCTACGTGCTGCAGGTGGGCAAGCGCAAGTTCGCCCGCGTGACGCTGGGCTGACGCGCCGGTGCTGTCCGTCATCCAGCGGGTGGCCGAAGCCTCCGTCACGGTCGATGGCCGGGTGGTCGGGCAGATTGGGCCCGGGCTGCTGGTGCTGGTGTGCGCCGAGCCGGCCGACACGCCCTCTGTGGCCGACAAGCTGGTGGCCAAGCTGCTGAAGCTGCGCATCTTCAGCGACGAGGCCGGCAAGATGAACCGCAGCGTGCAGGACATTGGCGGCGGATTGCTGATCGTCTCGCAGTTCACGCTGGCGGCCGACACCCGCGGCGGCAACCGCCCGAGCTTCACCAACGCGGCGCCGCCGGCGCTGGGTCGCCAGCTCTATGAGGCGGTGCTGGCCAGCGCCCGGGCGCAGCATGCGCTGGTGCAGGCGGGCGAGTTCGGCGCCGACATGCAGGTGCGGCTGCTGAACGATGGCCCCGTCACCATCCCGCTGAACATCAGCGGCTGAAGGCGCCGGCAGGGCCGGCTACGGCAGGCGCACGTCGGCACCGTCGGCCACCAGCGTGCGGTCGTGCAGCAGGCGGTCGAGGTTGTCGGCCGCGAAGTCGTCGGGCGAGGTGTCTTCCGGCAGCCGGCGCGCCAGCTCGGCCAGCAGCGGCGTGACCGTCATCCAGTGCAACAAGTCGGCCCGCGGCCGGCGGCGGTGCTCCAGCAGGTTGAACATCACCAGCGCCCGCAGTGCATAGCGCAGGTGCGCCAGCGGCTGCCCGGCGAACAGCGCCAGGCGCTCGCGGCTCCCGGCCAGCGCATCGGCCACGTCAGTGAACGGCGCGCCGTGACCGGGGATGACGATGCGCGGCGCCAGCTGCTCGATGCGGTCCAGCGCCTGGCGCGCCGCGCCGATGCCGTCCTCGCCCACCAGTTCGGGAAAGACGATGGCCACCCGCCGCTCCCACAGCGCATCGCCGGAGATGAGCACCCGCTGCGTGGGCTCGAACAGCATCACCGCGTCCGGGTCGTGGCCGGGCGCGGCATGCACCTGCCAGTCCGCGCCGCCCAGGCGCAGCCGCTGGCCGTCGGCCAGGCCGTGGTGCGCGGTGAAGCGGGCGCAGCGCTGGTCGATGGCGTCGAAGCTCAGCGCGCCGCCGGTGTCCCACTGGTTGACGGCCTGCAGCAGCGGCTCGGGCACCCAGCAGGCTTCGGCCCCGCCGGCCAGCAGCGCCGCGTTGCCGCCGCAGTGGTCGGCATGCAGGTGGGTGTTGATGATTCGCGCCGGCCCGCCGGGCAACAGCGTGTCGACGAGCGCCAGCGTCTGGTCGGCATGGCTGACGTAGCCGGTATCGACCACCGCCGACGGCGAACCGGGCCGCGCCTCGAACACGACGTTGTTGGCCGACAGCCAGCCGCGCTCCAGCACCTGCAGCCCGAGTGCGGCGAACGCCGCCGGCACCGGCGCCGCCTGCTCAGGCCGCACGTCGCAGTTCGCGGCGCAGGATCTTGCCGACGTTGGTCTTGGGCAGTTCGTCGCGGAACTCGATGTACTTCGGCCGCTTGTAGCCGGTGAAGTTGTCACGGCAGTAGCGCATGAGGTCTTCCTCGTCCACCGCCACGCCGTCCTTGCGCACCACGAACAGCTTCACCGCCTCGCCGGACTTGTCGTCCGGCACGCCCACTGCGGCGCATTCGAGCACCGCGTTGTGCAGGCCCACCACCTGCTCGATCTCGGTGGGGTACACGTTGAAACCGCTGACCAGGATCATGTCCTTCTTGCGGTCGACGATGCGCACCTCGCCGTTGGCGTCCATCACGCCGATGTCGCCGGAGCGGAAGAAGTCGTCGGGCGTCATCACCTTGGCGGTCTCGTCGGGGCGGCGCCAGTAGCCGGGCATCACCTGCGGGCCGCGGATGCAGATCTCGCCGGCGGTGCCCAGCGGCACGTCGTTGCCGTCGTCGTCGCGGATGGCGATGTCGGTGGACGGCATCGGCAGGCCGATGCTGCCGGTGAAGCCCTGGATGTCGATGCGGTTGGCCGTGGCCACCGGCGAGGTTTCCGACAGGCCGTAGCCCTCCACGATCCAGCAGCCGGTGATGGCATGCCACTGCTGGGCCGTGGCCTGCTGCACCGCCATGCCGCCGCCGTTGCAGATCTGCAGCTCGGAGAAGTCGAGCCGGCCGAAGTCCGGGTGGTTGATCAGCGCATTGAACAGCGTGTTGACCGCCGGGAACATGTGCACCTTGTGCTTCTGCAGCGTGGCGATGAAGCCGGGGATGTCGCGCGGGTTGGGCACCAGCAGGTTGGTCATGCCCAGCCGCAGGCCCAGGAAGTTGCAGGCCGTCAGCGCATAGATGTGATACAGCGGCAGCGCGCAGACGATGGTCAGCGGCTTGTCGCCCAGGAAGGTGAGCGCCGGCGCGAACCAGGCCTCGCTCTGCAGGATGTTGGCCACCACGTTGCGGTGCAGCAGCATCGCGCCCTTGGACACGCCGGTGGTGCCGCCGGTGTACTGCAGGAAGGCGATGTCGTCGGGCTGCAGGCTGGGGCGCTTGAGCGGCAGGCGCTGGCCGGCGGCCACCGCGTCGTTGAAGCGGGTGACGGTGTGGCCTTCGTCGGCGGGCAGCCTGAACTCCGGCACCATGCGCTTGGCATGCCGCACGGCAAAGTTCACCAGCCGGCCCTTCCAGAAGCCCAGCATGTCGCCCATGGCGGCCAGCAGCACATGGCGCACCTCGGTGCGCTGGATCACTTCTTCCAGGGTGGCGGCGAAGTTCTCCAGCACCACGATGGCCTGCGCGCCGGAATCCTTGAGCTGGTGCTCCAGTTCGCGCGCGGTGTAGAGCGGATTCACGTTCACCACCACATAACCGGCGCGCAGCACTGCGGCGATGGCCACCATGTACTGCGGCAGGTTGGGCATCATCAGCGCCACCCGGGTGCCGCGCTCCAGCCCCAGGGACTGCAGCCAGCCGGCCAGCGCCTGGGAGGTCTCGTCCAGGTCGCGGTAGGTCATGCGCGCATCCATGCAGATCGATGCATCGCGCGTGGCATGGCGTCGGAAGCAGTCTTCCAGCAGATCGACCAGCGACGAGTAGCCGCTGGCATCGATCTCGGCCGGTACGCCCGGCGGATAGTGGGCCAGCCAGGGGCGGTCGATCGGAGGTACCGTGGTGGCAGTCACGCGTGAACGTCCTTGAGGTGCAGTTGAACCATTGCAGACGATCTTCGGCCTTGCGCGCCAGGCCTGCCACGGTAGTTATCCGCTGTCGAACCCCATGACAGTCGCCCGGCTGCAGCAGGCGCTGGTGCTGGCCATCCTGGCCGCGCTGGCGCTGTGGAATGCCTGGTGGTGGCCGCGCGGCCAGCCGGTGGTGGCGCTGCTGGGCAGCCTGCTGCTGGCGCTGCCGCATGCGCCGGTGCTGGCGCTGGAGTTCTGGCTGATGCGCCGCCTGCACCGCGACCAAGCGGTGCCGCGCGCGCGACCAGGCGCGCTGTTACGCGCCTGGTGGCACGAGGTGGCCTGCGGCGTGGCGGTGTTCGGCTGGCGCCAGCCTTTCCGCAGCCGGGCCGAGCCCGACCACCTGGAGGCCGGGGCACAGGGCCGCACGGCGGTGGTGCTGGTGCACGGCTTCATGTGCAACCGCGCGATGTGGAACCCGTGGATGCGCCGCCTGCGTGCCGCCGGCCATCCATTTGTGGCGGTGACGCTGGGCCCGCCGTGGGCGCCCATCGAGCACCATGCGCCGGCGCTGCAGCAGGCGGTGCAGCGGGCCCGGCAGGCCACCGGCCGGCCGCCGCTGGTGGTGGCGCACAGCATGGGGGGGCTGGTCGTGCGGGCCTGGCTGCGCTCGATCGCCGCGCTGCATGCCGACCCGGTGGCCGAGTGCACGGCCGGCATCGTCACCATCGCGACGCCGCACGGTGGCACCTGGCTGGCGCGCTTCGGCCGGGCGGCCAATGCGCGGCAGATGCGGCTGGGCAGCGCCTGGCTGGCTGAGCTGCAGGCCGCCGAACGACCGGCCTGGGCAGCCGGCTTCACCTGCTTCCACAGCAACTGCGACAACGTGGTGTTCCCCGTCAGCGCGGCCGTGCTGCCGGGTGCGGACAACCGGCTGGTGCCGGGCATGGCGCATGTGCAGCTGCTGGGCCACCCCGCCGTGTTGGGCGAGGTGCTGCGCCGGCTTACACCGCCGCCTTGTCGGTCTTGAGCACGCCGCGGCGCATCTGGTCGAGCTCGATGCTCTCGAACAGCGCCTTGAAGTTGCCTTCGCCGAAGCCCTGGTCGCCCTTGCGCTGGATGAACTCGAAGAAGATGGGCCCGAGCTGGTTCTCACTGAAGATCTGCAGCAGCAGCTCGCCTGGCTTGCCGTCCACCAGGATCTTGCGCTTCTTCAGCTCGGCCACGTCCTCGCCGTGGCCCGGGATGCGCTTGTCGATCAGCTCGTAGTAGGTGTCGATCGTGTCCAGCAGCTTCACGCCGCTGGCGCGCAGGGCATCCACCGTCTGGTACAGGTCGCGCGCGCCCATGGCGATGTGCTGGATGCCCTCGCCGTGGTAGTGGTCCAGGTACTCCTGGATCTGGCCCGGGGTGTCGTTGCCTTCCTCGTTGATGGGGATGCGGATCTTTCCGCAGGGGCTGGTCAGCGCCTTGCTCTTGACGCCCGTCACCTGGCCTTCGATGTCGAAGTAGCGGATCTCGCGGAAGTTGAACAGCCGCTCGTAGAACTCGGCCCATTCGTTCATGCGGCCGCGGTGCACGTTGTGCGTGAGGTGGTCGATGTACTGCAGGCCGTGGCCCGCCGGGTTCAACTCGGCGCCGGGCAGCGGCTCGAAGTCGACGTCGAAGAAGCCGATGTTGCCGATGTCGCCCTCCTTCGCACCGTTCTTGCCGCGCCAGCGGTCCACCAGGTAGATCAGCGAATCGCCGATGCCCTTGATGGCCGGGATGTTGAGCTGGCCCGGGCCAGCCTGGTCGGCAAAGCCCCAGGCGCCCAGCGAGGTGGCGCGCTCGTAGGCGGCCTTGGCGTCCTGCACGCGGAAGGCGATGGCGCACACGCTGGGGCCGTGCAGGCGCGCGAAGCGCTGGGCGAAGGAATCGGGCTCCGCGTTCAGGATGAAGTTGATCTCGCCCTGGCGGTACAGCGTCACCTTCTTGTAGCGGTGCTTGGCGATCGGCTTGAAGCCCATGCGCTCGAACACCTGGCCCATCGCGGCCGGGTCGGGCGCGGCGTATTCGATGAATTCGAAGCCGTCGGTGCCCATCGGGTTGTCCCAGGGAGTGAACTGCATGGCGTGTCTCCGTTGCGGTGTGGCTGCTTCCACTGTAGGAGGCGGTGCACGCAAGCTTCCTGCAAAGTAGCGGAGGGCGGCTTATGCTGTTGCAGGAAACCTGCGTGGAGAGGACCATGAAGACCGAAGACGCGCTCGACAGCCTGGATCGGCGCATTCTTCGCGCGCTGCAAGCCCAGGGCCGCATGACCTATGACGAACTCGCGGCCGAGGTGGGGCTGTCGGCCTCGGCGGCGCTGCGGCGGGTCAAGCGGCTGGAGGAAGCGGGCGTGATCGCCGGCTACGTGGCGCTGGTGCGCGCCGAAGCGGTGGGCCTGGGCCTGACGGCCTACGTGAACGTGCGGCTGGAGAAGCAGTCCGAGAGCTCCAAGCGCAACCCGATGGACCTGTTCCGCGCCGCGGTGCAGGCCTGGCCCGAGGTGGTGGAGTGCGTGTCGCTCACCGGCGAGATGGACTACCTGCTGCGCGTGCTGGTGGCCGACATGGCGCACTACGCCCGCTTCATCGCCGACACGCTGCTCAAGCACCCGAGCGTGCAGGACTGCAAGACCAGCTTCGTGCTCGACCGGGTGAAGGCCACGACCGCCGTGCCGCTCTAGCGCCCGGGCGGTCAGTCGTCGATCTCGTGCAGCAGGGCCAGGGTCGATTCGTTGTTCAGCCGCAGCAGCTGCGCGATGTCGCTCAGGTCGTCGGGCAGCGCGGCATTCGCCCAGCCCTGCGCCGAGTGACGCGCCACCCGCACCGCCAGCCGCACGTTGCGCACGGAAGGCGTGTCGGCGCCGTGCTCCGCATCGAGCTGCAGCAGCAGGTCGGGCAGGCTCCAGGCCTTCATCAGCGCCTGCTGCACCTCGCACAGCGCCACGCCCAGCACCTGCTGCTGCGCCGTGGCCGAACGCAGCGTGCCGTCGGCCTGCTGGCGGCGAGCGATCTCCAGTGCCAGGCGCGGCGCATGGCACCAAAGCAGCATCTCGGCCAGGTCGTGCAGCAGAGCGGCCTCGCGGATGACCATGGCGTCGTGGTCCAGGCGCTGCACCGCGAAGCCGAGCGCGAAGCGCGCGGCGCGGTGGGCGCGCGAGAGCACCCGGCGCAGGCCTTCCAGCGCGCCGGGCACGGCCTGCAGCCGGTCTTCCACCGTCGGCAGCTGGCCGAAGGTGCGGAAGAACGGCGGCACGCCCATCAGCACCAGGGCGGCGGTCAGCGTCTCGATGCCGGTGTCGCGCCGGTGGTGGCGGCCCACGTGGGCCAGCACCCGCACGGTGAGAAAGGGGTCGTCGCCGAGTGCTTCGGCCAGGGTGTGGGCATCCACCGCGTCTTCATTGGCGGCAAAGGCCTCGATCTGGTCGGCGCTGTCGGCCAGCACCGGCACCGGGGCATCGCGGAAATGCGCCACCCAGGCTTCCAGGGTGGGCAGGGGGTTGTCCAGCAGGGGCGGCATGGGCGACGAGGCTACGGCAAACGCCCCCCGGGCGATCAAGGGAGCTGACCGGGGAATCGGCATTTGCCGTCGGCATCACACCCGGGCTTACCCGCTGCGGCGGACACCGCCGGACAGGCCGCGGACGGCCCGCCGGCGTCCGCCGCCATCACGGTGGCGGCCAGCAGCGATGCGGCCATCACCGCGGCCGTGACCCACACGGCGCGTTGGTTGGAGCTGCCGCACATCACAGCCTCGTCACGCCGGGCAGGTGCCCGACCAGGTGGCCGTCGAGGTACAGCGCGCCTTCCGGCGCCCCGGCTTCGGCGTAGAACTCCAGGCGGGCATCCGCCATCGGTCGCGGGCGCTGCGGCCGCGGCAGGGTCAGGGCGCGTGCGGCGCGGGCCAGCTGGCGGCTGGCCTGCAGCATCGCGGCCGCCAGCAGGCGGCAGGGCAGGCTGGGTCGGTACAGGGATGGGCTGGCCTCCAGGGCCGGCCAGTGCAGGCTGGGCTGCGACATGGTGAATCTCCTTGGCGGCGCCGGCCTGCCGCAGCCTGCGGCGGTGCCGGTCGCCCTGTCAGTTCATGGGCTGGGCGGTTTCATGCGGTCGAGGTCGCGGCGCAGGTCGCGGCGGCCTTGCTGGCGCATCGCCCCGGCGCCGGGGCGGTGGGCGCCGGCCCGACGGGCGCGGGCGGCCAGGGCCAGCGGATTGCGGGGGCGTGGGACATGGAGGGTGATCTTCATGGGGTGGCTCCTGAAGTGGCCGGACGGACAAGTGCCGGACTGGAAAGGCAAACGGCCCGGATGCGGGATGCAGCCGGGCCGTGGCAGGTGAGGAACGCCGACGTTTCAGCGTCGGCGGCACACCAGCCGCGCCCGGGCAGGGCGGCGAGGGAACGCAGGGGCGGACTGCTCGGGCAGCAAGGCGCTGGACATGTCGCTCCTGTCGTTCAAGGTGGGGAATGGGGTGTCGCCGGCTGCGCAATGCGCTGCAGCCGGCTTGCTGCGCATGATAAACAAACGATTATCTTGCGCAAGAGTCTTCATCCCTAAGCTTAGGGGTGCGTTGCGCACCGGCATCGTCGGCCGCGGCTCAGCGCTTCTTCGGCTTGAGCGGCGCCACGCCGGTCTGGGTCTTCAGCCACAGCGCATGGGCATCGTCGGGCGCTGCGCGCTTCGCGGCGGGCGGCGGTGGGGCGGCCGGGGAAGGCACCAGCACTTCACCCAGGAGATCAAGCAATCTTGCCCTGGCGCGCTGCGGATGGCGCCGGTAATAGGTGAGCACCAGGCCGACGATGAAGCGTTCGTCGTCGTCGCGCGGCAGGCGGGTGTCGTCCGGCGCAGAGGCGGCCGGGGCGGCAGCATGGACTGCCAGGCTGCGTGCGGGCGCGTCGCTCGGCGCGTCGCGCGGCTGGTCCATCCACAGCGGCGGCTTGTGGCAGAGCTGCTCGAACTGCCGCGCCAGGCGGTCGCCGATCTGGCGTGAACGGCTCTTGATCTGGCTCCAGTAGCTGGGCTGGATCTGCAGGCGCTCGGCGAAACGGCGCTCCAGACCGCGCAGGGTGGCGGCATCGGCGTGCTTGACGGTGGCTCGCACGAACTCATCGAACAGCACCAGGGCGTTGTCGAGCCGGATCTGCGCGACATCGCGGGGACGGTTGGACATGCAGGGATGATAAAGGCGGCTTCACCTGCACCTGCGGCCTACACTGGCCTGCTTCAACCCCGTACGGATGGATCGCGATGCGTGAAGTGACGCTGCCGGCCGGCGACAAGCTGCCCGCCCTCGGGCTGGGCACCTGGAAGATGGGCGAACAGGCGCACCAGCAGCCGGCCGAGGTGGCCGCCGTGCGACGCGCCCTGGAGATCGGGTACCGCCTGATCGACACCGCCGAGATGTACGGCGAAGGCGGTGCCGAGACCGTGGTGGGCCAAGCGCTGGCCGAGGCGCTGCGCGCCGGCACCGTGACGCGGCAGGACATCTTCATCGTCAGCAAGGTGTACCCGCACAACGCCAGCCGCGCCGGGGTGCAGGCCGCCTGCGAGCGCAGCCTGAAGCGCATGGGCATCGACACCATCGACCTCTACCTGCTGCACTGGCGCGGCGGCGTGCCGCTGGCCGAGACGCTGGCCGGTTTCCAGGCGCTGCAGCAGCGCGGCTGGATCCGCCGCTGGGGCGTGAGCAATTTCGACCGTGACGACCTGCTGGAGCTGGCCGCGCTGCCGGGCGGCGACGAGTGCGCGGCCAACCAGGTGTATTACTCGCTCAGCCAGCGCGGCATCGAATTCGACGTGGCGCCCTGGCAGCGCCAGCGCGGCATGCCGGTGATGGCGTATTCGCCGATCGACCAGGGCGCGCTGGCCGAGCAGCCCGGGCTGGACGAGATCGCCGCCCGCCATGCCGCCACGCCGGCCCAGGTGGCGCTGGCCTGGCTGATGGCCCAGCCGGGCACCATCGCCATTCCGAAGGCGGTGCGTGAAGCGCACCTGCATGAGAACCTGGCGGCCGCCGGCATCACGCTCAGCGCCGACGACCTGGCCCAGCTCGACCTGCTGTTTCCCCCGCCGCGGCGCAAGCAGCCGCTGGCGATGCTGTAACCCAACCACGCTTTTCCCGACATGACCGTCACCCTCGGCACGCCGCTGTCTCCCCACGCCACCAAAGTGATGCTGCTCGGCTCCGGCGAGCTGGGCAAGGAGGTGCTCATCGCGCTGCAGCGCCTGGGCGTGGAGACCATCGCCGTCGACCGCTACGACAACGCGCCCGGCCAGCAGGTGGCCCACCATGCCCGCACGATCGCGATGAGCGACCCGGCGCAGCTGCGTGCGCTGATCGAGGCCGAGCAGCCGCAGCTGGTGGTGCCCGAGATCGAGGCCATCGCCACCCCGGTGCTGGAAGCGCTGGAGGCCGAAGGCCGCGTGCGTGTGATTCCCACCGCCCGCGCCGCCCGCCTGACGATGGACCGCGAAGGCATCCGCCGCCTGGCCGCCGAGACGCTGGGCTTGCCCACCAGCGCGTACAAGTTCTGTGATTCGCAGGAGGAACTGCAGGCCGCCATCGACGGGGGGATCGGCTATCCCTGCGTCGTCAAGCCGGTGATGAGCAGCTCGGGCAAGGGCCAGAGCAAGCTCGACGGCCCGGCCGACGTCGCCGCCGCCTGGCAGGTGGCGATGGCCGGCGGCCGCGTGAGCCATGGGCGGGTGATCGTCGAAGGCTTCATCCGCTTCGACTACGAGATCACGCTGCTGACGGTGCGTGCGCTGGGCGCCGACGGCCAGGTACACACGCATTTCTGCGACCCCATCGGCCACATCCAGGTCAGCGGCGACTACGTGGAAAGCTGGCAGCCGCACCCGATGAGCTCCGCCGCGCTGGCTGAAGCACGCCGCATCGCCGAGGCGGTGACGGCCAACCTGGGCGGCCAGGGGTTGTTCGGCGTGGAGCTGTTCGTGCAGGGCGACCAGGTGTGGTTCAGCGAGGTGAGCCCGCGCCCGCACGACACGGGCATGGTGACCATGATCACGCAGCAGCAGAACGAATTCGAGCTGCATGCCCGCGCCATCCTCGGCCTGCCGGTGGACACCACGCTGCGCACGCCGGGCGCCAGTGCGGTGATCTACGGCGGCGTGGAAGCCGCCGGCATCGTGTTCGACGGCGTGGACGAGGCGCTTCGCGTGCCGCAGACCGAGCTGCGCCTGTTCGGCAAGCCCGAGAGCTTCGCCAAGCGCCGCATGGGCGTGGCGCTGGCCTACGACGCCGACGTGGAGCAGGCGCGCCAGCGCGCCAAGCAGGCCGCCGCGCTCGTCAAGCCGCGCACCCCCTGACCGCGCCGCGATGAACGTGCTGGCCTTCCTGCGCGAGAACGCGCGCTGGTTGGCCCTCGGCTTCCTGCTGCTGTTCTTCGGCGCCGTCGGCCAGACCTACTTCCTCGCCATGTCGGTGGGCGACTTGCGGCGCGAGCTCGGCCTGTCGCACAGCGCCTTCTCGGGCCTGTACATGGCGGCCACGCTGATCAGCGCCTTCACCCTGCCGCACCTGGGCGGCCTGCTGGACCGCCATGCGCCGCACCGGGTGGTGGCCTGCGTGGTGCCGATGCTGGCGCTGGCCGCAGCGGCGCTGGCGCTGTCCACCCACTGGGCCGCGGTGTTCCTGGCGCTGATCGGCCTGCGGCTGTTTGGCCAGGGCCTCATGCCGCAGACCGCCTTCAACGTGCTGGGCCGCTGGTTCGCCGCCGAGCGCGGGCGGGCGGTGTCGATCGCCACGCTGGGCTTCAACGGCGGGCAGGCGCTGCTGCCGGCGGCCTTCGTCGCGCTGGCGGCGGTGGTGGGCTGGCGCAGCGCCTGGGCCGCCGTGGTGGCGCTGCTGCTGCTGGCGGTGTGGCCGCTGGCCATCGCGCTGGCCCGGCGCGAGCGCCAGCCCCGCGCGGCCGACGTGGCCGCCGCCCGCCGCGCCGCGCCCGACCGCACGCGGGCCGAGGCGCTGCGCACGCCGCTGTTCTGGTTGGCGCTGCTGGGCGTGATGCCGCCGGCCTTCATCGCCGGGCTGGTGTTCTTCCACCAGACGCACCTGGCCGAGGTGCGCGGCTGGTCGCTGCAGGCGATGGCGGCTTCGCTGTCGCTGCTGGCGGTGGTGACGGTGACGTCGTCGCTGATCACCGGCCCGCGCATTGACCGCGGCACCGCGGCGCAGTGGCTGCCGCTCTACCTGCTGCCGCTGGGCGCGGGCTGCCTGGTGCTGGGCCTGGTGCCGGCGGCCTGGGCGGTGCCGGTGTTCATGGTGCTGTTCGGCATCACGGACGGCATCTCGCTGACGCTGATGGGCGCGCTGTGGCCGGAGCTGTTCGGCGTGCGCCACGTGGGCGCCATCCGGGCGGTGGTGGTGTCGGTGCTGGTCACCGCATCGGCCGCGGGGCCGGGGCTGGGCGGCGTGCTGATCGACGCGGGCGTGCCGTTTCCGGCGGTGGTGGCCTCGCTCAGCGGGCTGTGCTTCGGCATCTCCGCGCTGATGCCGCTGGCGGTGCGCCATGCGCGCGCGCAAAGGGCGCGGGCGGTGCCGGCGGTCAGTCCTCTTCCTTCGCCTTGAACTGGCCGGTGAGCTGCGCCTGCGCGTTGGGCGGCACGGCCTCGTAGTGGCTCAGCGCCAGGGTGTAGCGGCCCTGGCCGCTGGTCATGGCGTTCAGGCGTGACTGGTAGGCGCTCAGCTCCGACAGCGGCGCCTGGCCGGTGACCACCGACTGCCCGGCCGCGCCCGGGTGGGTGCCGCTGATCAGCCCGCGGCGGGCCGACAGGTCGCCGGTGATGTCGCCCAGCGCCGCCTCGGGCGCGGTGATCTCCAGGTCGACGATGGGCTCGAGCACGATGGGCCGGGCCTCGCGCACCGCGGCCATGAAGGCCTTGCGGCCGGCGGTGGCGAAGGCGATTTCCTTGCTGTCCACGCTGTGGGCCTTGCCGTCGAACACCGTCACCTTCACGTCCACCACCGGGTAGCCGGCGATCACGCCCTGGGCCAGCACCTCGCGGATGCCCTTTTCCACCGCCGGTATGAACTGCCCGGGAATGGCGCCGCCCTTGACCTCGTCCGCGAATTCGAAGCCCGCGCCGCGCGGCAGCGGCTCCACCCGCAGGAACACCTCGCCGAACTGGCCCGCGCCGCCGCTCTGCTTCTTGTGGCGGTGGTGGCCTTCGGCCGCGGCGGTGACGGTCTCGCGGTAGGCGATGCGCGGCGGGCGCGTCACGGCCTCGAACTTGTAGACCTCGCGCAGCCGGTCCAGCAGCACCCGCAGGTGCAGCTCGCCCAGGCCGTACACCACCGTCTCGTTGGTGTGGGCCACGTGCTCCACCTTCAGGCACGGGTCCTCGTCCACCAGCTTGGCGAGGATCTCCCACATGCGCTGCTCGTCGCCCGGGCGCCTGGGCTCGATGGCCAGGCCGTGCACCGGCACCGGGAAGGGCAGCGGCTTGAGGTGGATGTGGTCGTCTTCCGCGGCGTCGTGCAGCACGGCGTCGAAGTGGATCTCGTCCACCTTGGCCACCGCCACGATGTCGCCGGGCACCGCCTGCGGCACCTCCACGTGTTCCTTGCCCTGCAGCATGAACAGGTGGTTCACCCGGAAAGGCTTGCGGCCGTCGCCCACGTACAGCAGGCTGTCCTTGGTGATGGTGCCCTGGTGCACGCGCAGCACGCCCAGCTTGCCGACGAAGGGGTCCACCGCCACCTTGAACACATGGGCCAGCACGTGCAGCGCCGGGTCCGGCCGGGCCTGCAGCGGCTGCGCCGCCTCGCCCTCGCCGCGCAGGAAGGCAGGCGGGTTGCCCTCAGTGGGGTTGGGCAGCAGCTTGACGATCACGTCCAGCAGCTCGGCCACGCCCGCGCCGCTGCGGGCCGAGACGAAGCACACCGGCACCAGGTGGCCCTCGCGCAGCGCCTGTTCCAGCGGGGCGTGCAGCTCCGCGGGATCGACGTCGCCGTCGTTCAGGTAGCGCTCGACGAAGTCGCCGTCCACCTCCACCACCTGCTCCACCAGCGCGCGGTGGGCGGCTTCCACGCTGGAGAAGTCGCAGCCGCCTTCCTCGCGGTTGTAGAAGCAGTCGACCACACGGCTGCCGCCGTCGGCGGGCAGGTTCAGCGGCAGGCATTCGGTGCCGAAGGCCTCGCGGATCTGCGCCAGCAGCGCCTGCAGGTCAGTGCCGGCGTCGATGCGGTTGACGATCACCAGCCGGTCGAGCTGCCGCTCGGCGGCGTAGGCCATCATGCGCACCGCCATCGGCTCGATGCCGACGGCGGCATTGATCACCACCGCCGCGGTTTCCACCGCCTCCAGCGCGGGCAGCGCCTGGCCGATCAGGTCGGGCGAGCCGGGCGTGTCCAGCAGGTGGATGCGCACGCCGGCATGGTCCAGGTGCAGCGCCGACGAGTTCAGCGAATGCTGCATCCGCCGCTCCAGCGGATCGTGGTCGCTGACGGTGCTGCCACGCTCCAGCGAGCCCGGCGTGGTGAGCATGCCGGCGCGGTGCAGCAGGGCCTCGGCCAGGCTGGTCTTGCCGCAGGCCTGCGGGCCGACGAAGGCGATGGTGCGCAAGGCGGCAGGATCGACGGTCGCGGAGGGCAGGCCGGGGGTGCCGTTGGATGGGCGTGGCATGGGCAGTCTCCTTGCGGTCGGGCCGCGATGCCAGCCTACGGGAAGGCCGTGCACCGCACAAGCAGGGCAAATGGCAGGCGCCGGACAGCCGCTGCCTGTCGCGGTGACCGGGTCCACGGTGCTTGTCCTACAAGATTTGCCCCGTGGCGCCGACATCCGTCGGAAGTGGGATGTCAGACGATCTGCACAGGGCGTCCGAGGGTGGACGCAGGTCTAGAGTCAAGGGCGTCGAGGTGCACATGCCGACCCGCATTGCCAACCGGAGGGAAGCTGTCCGTTCGCCGTGGGGCCGCCCGCTGGCGTCGCCAGCTGCGTGGTTCACCCTGGCCGCGCTGACGGCATTGCCGGCCGCCAGCCGGGCAGCGGACGACGTGGGCGCCAGCGGCGCCTCGTCGGTGGCCATGGCTTCGCTGCTGGGCCGGGTGACCGCGGCCACGCCGGCGCTGCGCGAAGGCGGGCCGCCGGCCCTCGACGCTGCGCTGGGCACCGTGTCGCCCGCCGATCCGGTGGCCGATGCCCAGGGCCATGTGATGGACGCGCTGTCCCGCGTCACCGTCAGCCGCTGGATGGGCCGCGGCCAGGCCCGCCTGGGGCTCGGCGTGGGCGCGGTGGGACAGCGCGTCGCCGACGGCGTGGTGCTGGCCAATCCGTCGCCGGCCGTCACCGTGGGCGTGCAGCTTGACCTGGCGCCACGCGCGACGATGTACGCGGATGCCTCCAGCGCGGCGGTGTGGCGCACGGCGGGCAGCGAGGCGGGCGCGCCGGCGGCGTTCTACAACACCCGCGTGGGCATGGAATTCAAGAGTGCGAGCAATGCACGGGGGCTGGGTTTCGATCGCGGAGCGATCGGCATGCAGCTCGATTCAGGCTATCGCCTGCAAATGAAGCCACGCCGCGGCGGGTTGGCGGTCTACCTTCGAGGACAGTTCTGATGGACAGCAGCACGCACCCGCGCGACCAACCCAAGGCCGAGCGCGACGACAACGACCAGACCCGCCGCACGCTGGAGCGCTCCGGCGGCCCCGACCCGAAGCAACCCAACGAGCGGGACGAATCGGCCGACACCGCCGCCGAGCCGCAACCGCGCATCGAGCAGGCGCACAAGGACCTGGAGCGCGGCCTGCAGGACACCGACCGCGGCAAGCCGATGGACGACACCTACCGCAAGCAGAAGTAGGCCAGCGGGCAGCCTTACTGGAACGCCACTTCGGCAAAGCTGCGCAGCTTGCGGCTGTGCAGCTCGTCCAGCCGCAGCTGGCGCAGCAGCTCGATGGCGCGCATGCCGATGCGCAGGTGCTGGTCCACCCGCTCCCGGTAGAAGTGGTTGGCCATGCCGGGCAGCTTGATCTCGCCGTGCAGCGGCTTGTCGCTCACGCACAGCAGCGTGCCGTAGGGCACCCGGAAGCGGAAGCCGTTGGCCGCGATGGTGGCCGACTCCATGTCCAGCGCGATGGCGCGGCTCTGGCTGAAGCGCCGCTCCGGCGTGGTGAGCTGGTGGTGGAAGGGCAGCAGCTCCCAGTTGCGGTTGTCGGTGGTGGCCACCGTGCCAGTGCGCATCACGCCCTTCAACTCGTAGCCCGAGAGCTGCGTGATGTCGGCCACCGCGGCCTCCAGCGCCACCTGCACCTCCGCCAGCGGCGGGATGGGCACCCACAGCGGCAGTTCCTCGTCCAGCACGTGGTCTTCGCGCACGTAGCCGTGGGCCAGCACGTAGTCGCCCAGCTGCTGCGTGGTGCGCAGGCCGGCGCAGTGGCCGAGCATCACCCAGGCATGCGGGCGCAGCACCGCGATGTGGTCGGTGATGGTCTTGGCGTTGGAGGGACCCACGCCGATGTTCACCATCGTGATGCCGCTGCGGTCCGGCCGCACCAGGTGGTAGGCCGGCATCTGCGGCAGCCGCGGCGGCACGGCGCCCAGCTCGTCGCCGGGCTGGTGGGCGGTGCCGCTGCGGCGGGTGATGACGTTGCCCGGCTCGACGAACATCATGTAGCCGTCGCCGGCGGCCGGGTCGGCATGACCCGCCTGGCCGTCCAGCAGGTCGCCCTGGCCCATCTCGCTGGCCATCACCTCGTGGCCCAGCCGCACGAACTCGTCGATGTAGAACTGGTAGTTGGTGAAGAGCACGAAGTTCTGGAAGTGCTCGGGCGCCGTACCGGTGTAGTGGCGCAGCCGGTGCAGCGAATAGTCCACCCGCGGCGCGGTGAAGAGGGCCAGCGGCTGCGCCTCGCCGAAGGCCGCCTCGTAGGTGCCGTTGGCGATGCCGTCGTCCATCGAGGTGAGGTTCGGCAGGTCGAACAGGTCGCGCATCAGCAGCCGGCGTGCGGGCGACAACGTGCCTTCCACATGGTCGTGCTCGGCGAACGAGAAGTGCACCGGGATTGGCTGCGTGCTGACGCCCACCTCCAGCGGCACGCCGTGGTTGCGGACCAGCAGGTGGAACTGCTCGCGGTAGTACTCGGCAAACAGCTCAGGCCGGGTGAGCGTGGTCTCGAACACGCCGGGCCCCGAGACGAAGCCGTAGGACAGCCGCGAATCCGCCCGGCGCACCGTGTCCACCTGCACCCGCACGAAGGGATAACACGCGCGGATGCGGGAGGCCGGCACCTCGCCGGCCAGGAACGCGTTCAGGTGCTGCCGCAGGTGCGCGATGGCGGCGTCGTACAACGCCTTCGCATGCTGGAAGGCGGCTTCTGCATCGGTGAACTGCGCGGGAGACGGGAGGGCGGGCTCGATCATCGGGCCATTGTGGCGCGTGTGGATGACGCTTCCGCCGCCGCGCTCAGAGCGGCAGGTCGCCCGCGGGGCGGCCGAGCCAGCGCTTGGCCATGGCGTCCAGGTCACCGGCGGCCTTGGCCCCGGCGATGATCTCGTTGACCTTGGCGCGCAGCTTGTCCTCGCCCTTGGCAATGCCGATGAAGTTGGGCGAGTCCTTCAGCACGAACTTGTATTCGGCGCCCAGGTTGGGGTTGCGCGCCATCATGTTGCCGGCCACCGAGGCGCCGGTGGCAATGGCCTGCACCTGGCCCGAGACGAAGGCCGCCACGGTGGCGTTGTTGTCCTCGAAGCGCTTGATGTCGGCCGAGGCGGGGGCGATCTTGCTCAGCTCCATGTCTTCCATCGCGCCGCGGGTCACGCCCACGCTCTTGCCGGCCAGGTCGCCGGCGGCCTTGATCACGCTGGCCTTGGGCGCGAACACCGCCTGGAAGAAGGGCGAGTAGGCGGCGCTGAAGTCGATCACCTTCTCGCGCTCCGGGTTCTTGCCCAGCGTGGAGATGACGAGGTCGGCCTTGCGCGTCTGCAGGTACGGAATGCGGTTGGCGCTGGTCACCGGCACCAGCTCCAGCTTCACGCCCAGCTTGTTGGCGATGTAGCCGGCCATCTCCACGTCCAGGCCCTGCGGCTTCAGGTCGTTGCCCACGAAGCCGTAGGGCGGAAAGTCGGTGGGAATCGCGATCGTGATGAGCTTCTTGGCCATCACGTCGTCGAGCGCGCTCTGCGCGGCAGCAGGCAGGGCGGCGGCCAGCAGCAGCGTGCCGGCGGCGGTGATGAGTGAGCGGCGGTCCATCGTCAGGGTCTCCAGGTTTGGTGACCCTGCCATCGCAAGCGCCGTGCCTTGCGCATCGCGCACCGCCTTGGCGCGTGCCAGGCACGCGCCGGTTCAGATGCTCAGCGGTCGAGCAGTTGTATGCGTTCGCGGGCCTCGGCCGCGTCGGCGTACAAGGCCTGCAGTCCGGGCAGCGCAGCTTCGTAGCCCACGTCCAGGTCGGACACCGGCACGTCGTCTGCCACGACGGGGGCGGGAGAAAAATCCCAACGCCGCCCGCTTGCTTCGATCCAATCCTGTTCGCTTGACATGGCCTACTCCTGGCAACCGGTGTGATAGTGCTTGCTGACGGCATGGCTTGCCATCCGTCGAATGGGGGAACTGATGTAGTCGGTTTCCTACAAGCCCCACTTGAAGGGAAAACCTGAAATGACCCCTCGCATACGGGTAGGAATCGGCGGCTGGAACTTCGCGCCCTGGCGCGACAACTTCTACCCCGCCGGCTGGCCGCAGGCACGCGAGCTGGAATACGCCGCCCAGCACGTCACCGCCATCGAGGTGAACAGCACCTACTACAGCGCACAGAAGCCGGCCACCTATGCCAAGTGGCGTGACAGCGCGCCCGAAGGCTTCGTGTTCTCGCTCAAGGCGTCGCGCTATGCCACGCAGAAGCGGGTGCTGGCCGAGGCGGGCGAATCGGTGCAGCGCTTCCTGGGCAGCGGCATCGCCGAGCTCGGCGACAAGCTCGGGCCCATCGTCTGGCAGCTGGCACCCACCAAGGTGTTCGACGCGCAGGACCTGGAAGCCTTCCTGGCGCTGCTGCCTTCGCAGGTAGCGGGGCTGCCGCTGCGCCATGTGCTGGAGGTTCGCAACCCGAGCTTCGCGGTGCCGGAATACGTGGCCCTGGCCCGCCGCTTCAAGGTGGCCACGGTGTTCACCGATGCCATCGACCGCTTTCCGGTGATCGCCGATCCGACCGGCGACTTCGTCTATGCGCGGCTGCTGAGCGCGGATGCGGAGATCGACACCGGCTACAGCCCCGCGGTGCTGGACCGCTGGGCCGACTGTGCAAGGCACTGGTCGGAAGGCCGCATCGATGCCGACCTGCCGCGGGTGGAGCCCACTTTGCAGCCCGCCGGCACGCCGCAGGACGTGTTCATCTTCTTCATCAATGGCGCGAAGGAGCGTGCGCCGGCGGCGGCCATGGCGCTGCTGTCCCGCCTGCAGGCCGGCGGCGGCTGAGCCTCAGCCGCCCACCAGGCTGCTGCCCTGGTGGGCGCTGCGTTCGTCGAGGTGGGCGGTGCAGTTCACCAGCTCCACCTTGTGCGGCGGCAACGCGGTGCATACGGTCAGCGCGGTGTTGCCCAGCGGGCCGCTGAATGCCAGCGCCTCGGGCAGCTGCAGCACGCCGTCCAGCCACACGCGCAGCACCAGCCCATGGGTGACCACGACCAGCGGCCCGTCCAGGCGGGCCTGCTGCGCTGCCAGCTCGGCCAGCGCCGACGTCACGCGGGCGCGGAACTCGGCGGCCGATTCACCGCCGGGCGGGGCCTCGTCCATGCGCAGCGCGTCGAAGCCCAGGCCGTCGTAGCTGCGGCCGCGCAGGTCGCCGAAATTGCGCTCCTGCAGCGCGTCCATCCGTGCAATGGGCAGGCCGGTGGCCGCGGCGATGGCCTCGGCCGTCTGCAGCGCACGCGGCAGCGGGCTGCTGACGATGCCCGCCGGCCGCAGCGCGGCAACGCGGGCGGCCAGCAGCGCAGCCTGGCGCCGGCCGGTTTCGCTCAGCGGGGTGTCGGCGGGCTGCAGCACGCGCGCCACGTTCAGCGCGGTCTCGCCATGGCGCACCATCAACAGGCTCATCGACGCTCCTTTCGCGGGGGTCGGGCATTATTGGTGCCCGCTCCTGCTGTCCGAAGAAACCATGTTCGATGCGCTGAACCGCCTGGCCGCCGATCCCGAGGGCCGGCCGCCCCGCCCCTCCGCCACGCTGGTGGTGCTGCGCGAATCCCCGGCCGGGCCGGAGGTGCTGCTGCTGCGCCGGGCCGAGCGCGGCGACCTGAACAGCGGCGCCTGGGTCTTTCCCGGCGGCCTGGTGGACGAGGCCGACCATGCGAGTGCAGGCTGCTGCACCGGCGTGGACGAGGCCGCCGCCAATGCCGCGCTGGGCCTGGCGTCCGGTGGCCTGGCCTTCTACGTGGCCGCGGTCCGCGAGTGCTTCGAGGAGTGCGGCCTGCTGTTTGCGCGCGAGGCCGGCGGGCAGCCCGTGGCGCCGCAGCGCCTGTCGCAGCTGGACGCCTGGCGCGGCCCGCTGCACCGCGGCGAGGCCGGCCTGCCGGCGCTGTGTGCGGAGCACGGCCTGTCGCTGGCGCTGGACGAGCTGGTGTATTGCGCGCACTGGCTCACGCCGGTGGGCATCCCCAAGCGCTACGACACCCGGTTCTTCGTCGCGGCCGCGCCGGCGCTGCAGACCGCGGTGCCGGACGCGGCCGAGACGGTGGAGCACCGCTGGCTGCGGCCGGCCGACGTGCTGGCCGACCGCGCGGCCTACAAGATGCTCACGCCCACGTTGAAGACGCTGGAGATGATCGCCCCGCATGCCAGCGCCGCCGCCTTCCTGGCCTGGGCGCGGCAGCCGCGCCAGGTGCCGATGATCCAGCCACGCCTGGGCAGCGGCCGCCAGGGCAAGCGGCCGGTGACGCCAGACGAACCCGCCTGGGCGGAGCTCGGCCGGCTGGACCCGCAGGGTACCGGCCAGGCCTGCTACGAGATCCAGGTGGACGTGCCGGTGCGGCTGTCGCCGCGGGTGATCCGCGTCACCGCCGACAACGGCAGCGTGATGACCGGCCCCGGTACCAACACCTACCTGGTGGGCGGCGGCCCGCGCAACGAATGGGCGGTGATCGATCCCGGCCCGCTGTCGCCCGCCCATGTGCAGGCGGTGCTGGCCGCCGCGCCGGGCCCCATCCGGCACATCCTGGTGACCCACACCCACACCGACCATTCACCCGCCTGCGTGGCGCTCCAGCAGGCCACCCAGGCGCCGGTGTCAGGCCGGGTGGCCAGCCATCCGATGTGGCAGGACACCACCTTCGCGCCCGACCGCCTGCTGCAGGGCGGCGAGCGCCTGCAGATCGACGACGGCGTCACGCTGCAGGTGGTGCACACGCCCGGCCATGCCAGCAATCACCTGTGCTACCTGCTGGAGGAAGAGAAGACGCTCTTCACCGGCGACCATGTGATGCAGCTGTCCACCGTGGTGATCAACCCGCCCGATGGCGACATGCGGGCCTACATCGCCTCCCTGCGCGAACTGGCCGCCGGGCTGGAGCTGGACTGGCTGGCACCGGGCCACGGCTTCCTGATGGCGCAGCCGCGGCAGGCGATGGAGGCCATCGTCGCCCACCGGCTCAAGCGCGAGGCCAAGGTGGTGGAAGCGCTGCGCCGCCTGGGCCCGGCCAGTGCCGATGAACTGCTCCAGGCGGTGTACGACGACGTGCCGCCCCGGTTGCATCCGGTGGCCATGCGCTCGCTCAACGCGCACCTGCTGAAGCTGCGAGACGACGCGGCCGCGGTGGAGCGGGATGCGCTGTGGGCGCTGGCCTGAAGGTCGCGCCCGGCGCCGCGGGTGCTCAGCGCCGCGGCAGCACCCGGCGCACGTCCACCACCACGTCCATGCCCAGGTAGGCCTCCGGGTCGCCGTACCAGCTGCCGGTGACCGGCGCGGCCTGTCCCGGGTCGCGCGCCACGCCCACACGGATGAGCTGGTTGCCGCCCAGCAGGTTGTTGGTGGGGTCGAAGGGCAGCCAGCCGGCGCCGGGCAGGTAGGCCTGCAGCCAGGCATGCGTGCTGCCGGCGCCCACGGTCGGCTGCGCCTCGGCGGCGGTGGCCGGGCTCCCTTCCGCGGCCAGGGCGGGCGCCTCCGCCGCGGCGGCCGTGTCGAGCGCGGGGTCGTAGAGGTAGCCCGAGACGAATCGCGTGGCAATGCCCAGCCGGCGGGCGGCTTCCATCATCAGCAGCGCGAAATCGCGGCAGGTGCCGCCGCCCAGCGCCAGCGTCTGCAGCGGGGTCTGCGTGCCTTCCTCGTCGCGCGTGCTGTAGTCGAAGTTGTCGCGGATGTGCTGGTTCATGTGCACCAGCAGCTCCCGGGTGTGCGTCGGCCCGTCGGTGCGCAGGAACTGGCGCGCCCAGCGCGTCAGCTCGCCCTGCGGGTCGTCGTAGTGGGGGCGCAGGTAGTGCTCCAGGTCGAAGCGCTCCTCCACGCCATAGGCGAAGGGAAAGATTTCCGCGCTGGGCGACAGCGGCAGCTCCAGGTTGTGGCTCTGCGCATGCTCGATGCGGAACTTGCAGACGATCTTCAGCTCGGTGGCCGGCTCCAGCGGCTGCACCAGCGCCACCGAGTTGGAGTGCGGGTCCTGGATCAGGCGCACCGCGGCCTCGGGGCTCACTTCCAGGTCGGTGGCGAGCACCCGCAGGTCGTGACTGTCACGCGGGCGGAACATCACCCGGTGCTCGCCGAAGGTCACGGGCGCGCTGTAGCGGTAGCGCGTGGTGTGGGTGATGTCGTAGCGGGTGAACATCGATCGGGCGGCACCGGGAAGGGGAACGCCACGATCATGCCGCGATTCAGCCGCGGCGGCGCCGCGTGGCCACGCCCACCCCGGCCAGCCCGGCCAGCAGCATGGCCACGGTGGAGGCCTCGGGCACCGGCGACAGCACCACGTCGTCGATGAAGAACCGGCCCACCACCTTGCCACCGGCCGGGTTGCCCACGTCGCCGTCGAACACCAGGCTCTGCGCCACGCCCTGGAAGCTCAGCGTGTAGGTTTCCCACTTGTTGTAGCTGCCGCTTTCCTCGTCCTTGAACTTGCCCTTGAACGGGGCGGGATCGGAGTCGAGCGACAGCAGCGGGTCGGCGTTGCTGCCCGATTGCGCCAGCACCTGGTTGTTGGCGTCCAGCACCGTGACGCGGGCGGTGCTCTCGAAGGTGGAGTAGGAGAAGGTGACGCTGCCCTGGAAGCCCTTCGCCACTTCGATGCGCACGCCGTCGGTGGCGCTGGCGTCACGGTAGAGCGTGAGCGCGCCGAAGCGGCTGGGGGCGCGGCCGAAGTTGCCCGTGCCCGAGCGGCCCGGGGCGGTGCTGTCGGCATCGATGAAGATGAAGCCGTTGGAGATGCTGAAGCCGGGTGGCTGGTAGATGTCGGAGTCGGCGGGGCCTTCCTGCTGCACCTCGAAATCGAGCGTGACGGCGGAAGCCAGCAACGGTGCGCACGCCAACAAGGCGGCGGCCGTCCATCGGTTCATCGACAAAGGCAGCATGCGGCTCTCCTGATCCTAAGGTTTGTGTTTTTTCGTGAGGAACGCAAGCACGAACCTTGCCGTTCATCGACCCCAGCAATGTACTCAACGATGTGCCGCGGTACTTTGACACGGCCCCCCCTCCGTTCAAGGGATCAGCAGCCGGGCCGGACTGTGAGTGGGGTTTGCGAGCACGGCGCCATTTTTCCCAGACCTACACTCCCAGCCGTGGAAACAAAGTGGCTGGAAGACTTCATCACGCTCGCGGAAACGCGCAGCTTTTCCCGTTCCGCGCAATTGCGGCATGTCACCCAGCCGGCCTTCTCGCGGCGCATCCAGGCGCTGGAGGCCTGGGCCGGCATCGACCTGGTGGACCGCTCGTCCTACCCCACGCGGTTGACGCCGGCCGGCGAGACCTTCCATGCCCAGTCGCTGGAGATCATGGGTGCGCTGCAGGCTACGCGCAACATGATGCGCAGCCATCACGTCAGCGGGCAGGACATGATCGAGTTCGCGGTGCCGCACACGCTGGCCTTCAATTTCTTCCCGCACTGGCTGATGGACCTGCGCCGGCGCTTCGGCGCGCTGAAGAGCCGGCTCATCGCCCTGAACGTGCATGACGCGGTGCTGCGCCTGACCGAAGGCACCTGCGACCTGCTCATCGCCTACCACCATGCCTCGCAGCCGCTGCAGCTGCCGCCCGAGCGCTACGAGATGCTGAGCCTGGGCCAGGAGACGCTGGCGCCCTATGCCAAGGCCGATGCGGACGGATTTCCGATGTTCCGGCTGCCGCCGCTGTCGGCCGACCGTGTGCCGTTCCTCAGCTATGCCTCCGGTGCGTACATGGCGCGCATGGTCGAGCAGATCGTCAAGCACGCGCCCGAGCCGCCGCCGCTGGAGCCCATCTACGAGACGGACATGGCCGAGGGCCTCAAGGCGATGGCGCTGGAGGGGCACGGCCTGGCCTTCCTGCCCGCCAGCTCGGTGCGCAAGGAACTCAAGTCGCGAAGGCTGGTCAGTGCGGCGGGTGGGCCCGGCTACGAGCTGACGATGGAAGTGCGCATCTATCGCGAGCGGCCGGAGAGCGCGCGGCATGTCAAGCCGGTGGCCCGTGCAGTCTGGGACTTCCTCAGCCGGCCCGCCTAGCCGCAAACCCGCCGCAGCGGTATGCGGCTGGTGCATGGAAGTTCACCGAATCGGAATTAGCGCGGGCAGGTGTTGCGAACGTACATTCGCGCCCGGCCCGGCAACGGGATTGGCCCGAAAGCTGCATCAAGCCAGCGCTTCGGGTTGGCGCGGGACCCTGCTGTACGGGTCCTCGCCAAGGGTGGAGCCTACGGGCTTTTACTTAGATGGTGCCTTCCTAGAATGGCGCCGCGCTTGAAACGTGCGTTGTTTTTACTTTCCATTTCCCAAGGAGCCTGTGGCATGAAGAAATCGATGATCGCTGTGGCCATTGCAGTCGCGGCGAGTGCTGCCACCGCACAAACCACCGATACGCTGAAGAAGATCAAGGACAGCGGCACCATCACCCTGGGCACGCGTGAGTCGTCGGGCGCACTGGCATACACCTTGGGCGACGGCAAGTACGTCGGCTTCCATACCGAGATGGCCGAGCGCATCGTGGCCGACCTGTCCAAGCAGCTGGGCACCAAGCTGGCCATCAAGTACCAGCCGGTCACCTCGCAGAACCGTCTGCCGCTGGTGCAGAACGGCACCGTGGACCTGGAGTGCGGCTCCACCACCAACAACGCCGCTCGCCAGAAGGACGTGGCCTTTGCCGTGACCACCTACGTGGAAGAAGTGCGCATCGCGGTCAAGGCCGCCTCGGGCATCAACTCCATCGAGCAGCTGGCGGGCAAGAAGGTGGCCACCACCACCGGCACCACTTCGGTGCAGACGCTGCGCAAGCATGAGCGTGCCGCCAACGTGAACTTCGAGGAAGTGTTCGGCAAGGACCACGCCGACGCCTTCCTGCTGCTCGACTCGGGCCGTGCCGACGCCTTCGTGATGGACGGCCAGATCCTGGCCGGCAACATCAGCAAGGCCAAGAGCCCGGCCGACTTCAAGATCGTGGGTGAAGTGCTGTCGGTCGAGCCGATCGCCTGCATGCTGCGCAAGGGTGACACCGCCTTCCAGACGGCCGTCAACGACAGCATCAAGGGCATGATCAAGAGCGGCGACCTGGCCAAGCTGTACGACAAGTGGTTCATGCAGCCGATCCCGCCGAGCAACACGCGCGTGGGCCTGCCGCTGTCGGAAGCCACCAAGGCCGCCTGGGCCAATCCGAACGACAAGCCGATGGAAGAGTACGCCAAGAAGTAAGGCGCTGCCGGCACGGTCCCGGGCCCGACGAAGGCCCGGGCCTTGCAACAAGCCGGCTGCCTGCATGCGTGCAGGCACAGACGACACACCTTGAGGAGGCGGCCTTTGAGCGGCACGTGGGATTGGCAGTTGTTTCTGCAGGACACCGGCGGTGGGGAAACCTATCTCGACTGGATGCTGTCCGCATGGGGGTGGACGCTGAGCGTCGCGGTACTGGCCTTGGTGCTGGCGCTGGGCATCGGTTCACTGATGGGCATTTTCCGCACGACGCCGAGCAAGCTGCTCGTGGCGATCGGCAACAGCTGGACGGAGCTGTTTCGCAATATTCCGCTGCTGGTCCAGATCTTCCTCTGGTACCACGTGCTGCCTTCCATCTTCCTGGTGCTGCGCGAGGTGCCCAGCTTCATGCTGGTGGTGTTCGCGCTCGGTTGCTTCACCTCGGCGCGTATTTCCGAGCAGGTGAAGGCCGGCATCCAGAGCCTGCCGCGCGGCCAGCGTTATGCCGGCCTGGCCGTGGGCCTGACGCTGCCGCAGACCTACCGCTACGTGTTGCTGCCGATGGCCTTCCGCATCGTCATCCCGCCGCTCACGTCGGAATCGATGAACATCGTCAAGAACTCGTCGGTCGCGTTCGCGGTCTCGATCGCCGAGCTGACCATGTTCGCGATGCAGGCGTCGGAGGAAACCTCGCGCTTTGAAGAGATCTTCATTCCCGTGACCGCCCTGTACTTCATTTCCGCGTTTGCGATCAACCGCGTCGCACAGCAGATCGAGAAGCGCCTGCGCATTCCCGGCCAGATCGGGGGCAAGTGATGGGAGCGCTCGATTTCTCATTCCTCAGCTGGGGCGTGCTGTCGAGCTTCGTGCTCAAGGGCCTGCTGTTCTCGCTGCAGCTCACCATCATCGCCATGGTGGGCGGCATCGTGCTGGGCACGGTGCTGGCGCTGATGCGCCTGTCCGGCAAGCCCTGGCTCGAAATCCCGGCCGCCGCGTACGTCAACACCATGCGGTCGATTCCGCTGGTGATGGTGATCCTGTGGTTCTTCCTGCTGATCCCGAAGCTGCTCGGCCAGCCGCTGGGCGCCGAGGTGTCGGCGATGATCACCTTCACGCTGTTCGAGGCGGCGTATTACTCGGAGATCATGCGCGCGGGTATCCAGAGCGTGCCGAAGGGCCAGGTGTATGCCGGTTATGCGGTGGGCATGACCTACTCGCAGACCATGCAGCTCATCGTGCTGCCGCAGGCCTTCCGCAACATGCTGCCGGTGCTGCTCACGCAGACCATCATCCTGTTCCAGGACACGTCGCTGGTGTATGCCATCGGTGCCTACGACCTGCTCAAGGGTTTCGAGGTGGCGGGCAAGAACTTCAATCGCCCGGTGGAAACCTACCTGGTCGCCGCCGTCGTCTACTTCATCATTTGCTTCAGCTTGTCGATGCTCGTGCGCCGCCTGCAGAAGAAGATCGCCATCATTCGTTGAGACAGGAAGCTCCCCATGATCGATATCAAGAACGTCAGCAAGTGGTATGGCAGCTTCCAGGTGCTCACGGATTGCACGACCACCATCAAGAAGGGTGAAGTGGTGGTGGTCTGCGGCCCGTCGGGCTCCGGCAAGAGCACGCTGATCAAGACGGTGAATGCGCTGGAGCCGATCCAGAAGGGCGACATCGTGGTCGACGGCACCTCCATCAGCGACCCCAAGACCGACCTGCCCAAGCTGCGCAGCCGCGTGGGCATGGTGTTCCAGCACTTCGAGCTGTTCCCGCACCTGACGGTGACCGAGAACCTCACGCTGGCGCAGATCAAGGTGCTCGGCCGCAACAAGGACGAGAGCCTGAAGCGCGGCCTGAAGATGCTGGACCGCGTGGGCCTGTCGGCGCACAAGGACAAGTTCCCGGGCCAGCTGTCCGGCGGCCAGCAGCAGCGCGTGGCCATTGCCCGGGCGCTGTCGATGGACCCGATCGTGATGCTGTTCGACGAGCCCACCTCGGCGCTCGACCCCGAGATGGTGGGCGAGGTGCTGGACGTGATGGTGCAGCTGGCCCACGAAGGCATGACCATGATGTGCGTGACGCACGAGATGGGCTTCGCCAAGAAGGTGAGCCACCGCGTCATCTTCATGGATGCCGGCAAGATCATCGAGGACTGCCCGAGCAACGAGTTCTTCATCAACCCCGACGCACGCTCGCCGCGGGCGAAGGACTTCCTGTCGAAGATCCTGCAGCACTGACCTGCCGTTGACCGGCAGCCGGCAGCGGCCGGGCAGAATCGCCGCATGAGCTCTTCCGCCCCCGCTGCCTCCTCCGCCGACCACGTCACGCTGGTCCGGCCCGACGATTTCCACCTGCATGTGCGCGACGGCGCCGCCCTGGCGGCCGTGCTGCCGCACAGCGCGGCGCAGTTCCAGCGCGCGGTGATCATGCCCAACCTGCGGCCGCCGATCACCACCGCTGCACAGGCCGTGGCCTACCGCGAGCGCATCCTCGCGGCCCGGCCCGCCGGCTCCACCTTCGAGCCGTTGATGACGCTGTACCTCACCGACCTGCTGCCGCCCGACGAGATCCGTCGCGCGAAGGAGGCCGGCGTCGTGGCGGTCAAGCTCTACCCGGCCGGTGCCACCACCAACAGCGACGCCGGCGTGACCGACCTGCGCAAGACCTACAAGACGCTGGAGGCCCTTCAGCGCGAGGGCATGCCGCTGCTGATCCACGGCGAGGTGACCGATCCGGACATCGACCTGTTCGACCGCGAGGCCGTGTTCATCGACCGCGTGATGCGCCCGCTGCGTGCCGACCTGCCGGAGCTGAAGGTGGTGTTCGAGCACCTCACCACGCGCGAAGGCGCGCAGTACGTGGCCGCGGCCGACCGGTACACCGGCGCCACCATCACGCCGCAGCACCTGCTGTTCAACCGCAATGCCATCTTCATGGGCGGGCTGCGGCCGCACTACTACTGCCTGCCGGTGCTCAAGAGCGAGGAGCACCGCCAGGCCCTGGTGCAGGTGGCCACCTCCGGCAGCGACCGCTTCTTCCTGGGCACCGACAGCGCGCCGCATGCGGCCCACCTGAAGGAACACTCGGGCGGCCATGCGGGCTGCTACACCGCGCTGACTGCGCTGGAGCTGTATGCCGAGGTGTTCGAGGCCGCCGGTGCGCTGGACAAGCTGGAAGCCTTCACCAGCTTCAATGGCGCCGACTTCTACGGTCTGCCGCGCAACACCGGCACCGTCACGCTGCAGCGGCAGGCGTGGACCGTGCCCGAGTCGGTGCCGTTCGGTGATGCGGTGCTGAAGCCGCTGCGCGGCGGCGAGACGCTGCGCTGGCGGCTGGCCGACTGAGCCCCGGCGCAGTCAGCGGCTGAAGGGCGCCACGGCGCCCACGTTCAGCCGCCGGGCCCGCCCAGGTTCAGCGTGGCGTCCTTCCAGGCCGACCAGGCCAGGGCGCCGAGCACCACCAGCAGCACCAGCATCGCCAGCACCGCGGCCACCATGCGGCCGCGCGTCCAGCCGCCGGCCCGGGCGGGTGCCGGGCTGGCTGCGTCGGCCGGCGGCTCGGCCACCGACAGGGCGCTGAAATCCGGCAGCTCGATGCGCTGCGGCGCCTGCCCGGCCGGGCCCTCCGCCTGCATGGCGCCTTCAGGCGCACGCCGCGGCGGCGCCGGCGGCAGCGAGCCGATGGCCGCGGCGATGGCGGCCCGCACCGCGTCGTCGATGGGCTCCTCGTCGGCTTCCACCGCCGGCTTGCCGCTCCCAGCCTGCGGGGCGGGCCAGTCGATGGGCTGCAGCCGCATCGGCGCCGGTGTCGGTGCGTCGGGCACCGGTGCGGGCCACGCCACGGGCGCCGACGTGACCTCGGGCGGCGGGGCGGGCACCGGTGCGGGGGCGGCCGTGGGCGCATGCAGTGGCGGCTCACGCAGCTCCTGCGCGGCGGCGGTGGCCATGAACTGCGGGATGGGATCGTGCACCGGCTCGTCGGGCGCGAGCGGCGGTAGCTCGGGTGCATCGAACGCCGGCTCGCGCGGGCCGGCGGTGAGCGAGGCTTGCAGCGGTTGGCCGTGTTCGAGCGACGGCTCCGGCGGCGATGCGATCGACGACGTCGGTGCCGGCTCGGCGGCTTCGGGCACCGGCTCGTTCGCGGGCAGCGGCAGGGGCACCGGCTCAGGCACGGGCTGAGGCGGCGCCTGCCGAGCCTCCGACGGTGCCACCGGCGCAGGCTCCGCGGTCCGTTCGGGTTGGTGCTCGGTCGCCACAGGCACCGCGGGCATCGGTTCGGGCAGCGGCAGGCGGGCCGCAACCGGGGTGGCCTCATCGGCTTCCAGCAGCGTTTCCTCGAAGGGCCGCGCGGCCGGGCGCGTGGGGGCCGCAGGCGGCGCAGGCGGCCGGTCCTCCCAGGCGCGGGCGGCGAGGTCGGGCAGGGGCTCCAAAGCAGCCTCGTGGGACGAGGCGCGCACCGGCAAGGGCATCGGCGTGGGCAGGGGCGCCGCATGGGGCGCCGGTGACGTTGCCGGCGCCGGCGCGCGCGGCTTGCGCACCGGGGCGGTGGCGGTCTGCTCGGCCACCGCGCTGCGCAGGCTGGACGAGCGCAGCACCGCGCCGATGGACGGCTGCGGCCACGGCCGGGTGGCGGTGGCGTCGAAGGGCTCGCCGCCCGGCAGCGTCACATCCACCATGCCGGCGGCCAGGCCGCCGCTGGGCCGCAGTCCCATGGCCTGGCGCAACGCAGCGACGGACTGCGGCCGGTCGCCGGGCAGCGGCGCCAGCGCCCGCTCCAGCGCATGCGACAGGGCATGGCCCATCGGCGCACGCGTACGCAGCGCATGCGCGGTGGGTGGGTCGGCCGAGACCGCCACCGGCTGGGCCGACATCGCGAACCGCGCCAGTGCGGCCAGCGCATACACGTCGCTCCACGCGCCGCGCGGCAGGTGGCCGCCGGAAGGCAGCTGCTCCACCGGCGTGTAGGCCGCATCCATCGTGCCCTGCAGCGAACGGCGCACGGTGCCGAAGCCCAGCAGCAGCGCAGGCCGGCCCTCGGCCAGGATGACCTGCTCGGGCAGCACGTAGCCATGCACCAGGTTGGCCGCATGCAGCGCCTCCAGCGGGCCCATCAGGTCCGCCAGCAGGTGGCGCAGGCCGCCTTCGTCCATGGTGTCGGAGTACATCGCCCGCCAGGCGGCCAGCGTGCGGCCGGGGGCGTAGGGCATCAGCCGGAAGACGGTGCCGTGGTCCTCGAAGAGGCCGCTCACCGGCAGCAGCCCGGGAATGTCCAGGTGCGCCAGCAGCCGCGCTTCCTCGATGAAGGCCTGGCGGCCGGTGGCGAAGCGGGCCGCGTCGGCCGGGGTGCGCGGGCTCACCTGTCCATCGTCGTCGCGCTGGCAGAAGGCCGGCGCGAAGTACTCCTTCACCGCCACCGCGCGGCGCAGCATCGGATCCACCGCGTGGTAGACGATGCCGTATTCGCCGACCGACAGCACCGAGTCGATGACCACGCCGCCCACCCGGGTGCCGGGTGGCAGCGCATGTTCGTTTCCGGGGGCGGTGCGCCCGCCAACTTCAAGGGCGTTGCCACGTTGCGCTTCACTCGGCGGGCAGGAAGCCTTCGACCGACAGGTAGCGCTCGCCGGTGTCGTAGTTGAAGCCCAGCACGCGCGCGCCGGCGCCCAGCTCGGGCAGCTTCTGCGCGATGGCCTGCAGCGTGGCGCCGCTGGAGATGCCCACCAGCAGCCCTTCCTCGCGGGCGCTGCGGCGGGCCATCTCGCGGGCGGCCTCGGCGTCGACCTGGACCACGCCGTCCAGCAGCGCGGTGTGCAGGTTCTTCGGCACGAAGCCGGCGCCGATGCCCTGGATCGGGTGCGGCGACGGCTGGCCGCCGCTGATCACCGGCGAGGCGGTGGGCTCCACCGCGAACACCTTCAGCTGCGGCCATTGCGCCTTCAGCACCTGGGCGCAGCCGGTGATGTGGCCGCCGGTGCCCACGCCGGTGATCAGCGCGTCCAGGCCATCGGGAAAGTCGGCCAGGATCTCCTGCGCGGTGGTGCGCACGTGCACGTCGATGTTGGCGGTGTTCTCGAACTGCTGCGGCATCCAGGCGCCGGGCGTCTCGGCCACGATGGCCTGCGCCTTGGCGATGGCGCCCTTCATGCCCTCGGCCCGCGGCGTCAGCACGAAGCGCGCGCCGTAGGCCAGCATCAGCCGGCGGCGCTCCACGCTCATGCTGTCGGGCATCACCAGCACCAGGGTGTAGCCCTTGACGGCCGCCACCATCGCCAGGCCGACGCCGGTGTTGCCCGAGGTGGGCTCGACGATGGTGCCGCCGGCCTTCAGCAGGCCGCGCGCCTCGGCGTCCTCCACCATCGACAACGCGATGCGGTCCTTGATGGAGCCGCCGGGGTTGGCCCGCTCCGACTTGATCCACACGTTGGCGCCCGCGCCGTACAGGCGGTTGATGCGGATGTGCGGCGTGTTGCCGATGGTGGCGAGGACGTTGTCAGCGCGCATGGACGGTCTCCTTCTGCGGGAAAAATCACGGGATCGCGGTAGCCGCGATAATCGCACGGTGAAGCAAGCCAGACCGCCGCTGGTGCGATCGTGGAAACACGGCACTGGAGGAAGGTCCGGACTGCACAGGGCAGCGCAGGAGTTAACGGCTCTCCACCGCGAGGTGAGGATCAGAGCAACAGAGACGAGTCGCCGCGGTTTGCGCCGTGGCGGGTGAAACGGGCAATCTCTGCGCGCAGCAACACCAAATAGGCACACGTTGATTCGGCCCGAGGAGTGTGCGGGTAGGTGGCACCGAGCCGTGCGGGCGACCCACGGCCCAGAGGAATGGCGGTCACGCGGCGGTGCCTGCAAGGGCAACGCCGTGCACAGAATCCGGCCTATCGGCTTGCTTCACACTTTTACTTCGGAAGCTGCTGTTTGAATCCCCACGCATCCACCTTGTGGCGCGGCCCCCGCTGGACCCTGGCCGTGCTGCTGGCCTGCCTGGGCACCGTCGGTCCGTTCTCGATCGACACCTACCTGCCGGCGTTCTCCGGCATCCAGGCCTCGCTGGGCGCCACGCCGGCGGCCATGCAGCAGACGCTGTCGGCCTTCCTGTTCGGCTTTGCGCTGATGAACCTGTTCCACGGCGCGCTGGCCGACAGCTTCGGCCGCCGGCCGGTGGTGCTGTGGGGCATGGGGCTGTTCACGCTGGCCTCGCTGGGCTGCGCGCTGTCGCAGAGCGTGGGCTGGCTGGTGGTGTTTCGCGCGCTGCAGGGCATCTCCTGCGGGGCGGGCGTGGTGGTGTCGCGCGCCATCATCCGCGACATGTTCCCGCCGGCCGAGGCGCAGCGGGTGATGTCGCAGGTGACGATCTACTTCGGCGTGGCGCCTGCGGTGGCGCCGATGGTGGGCGGCCTGCTGTTCGTGCACCTGGGCTGGCATGCCATCTTCTGGTTCCTGGTGCTGGTGGGCGCAGCGCTGTGGCTGATCAACTGGCGGCTGCTGCCCGAGACGCTGGACCCTTCGCAGCGACAGAGCTTCCATCCGCGCCACCTGATGGCCGGCTACCTGCAACTGGGCGCCAGCCCGCGCTTCATGGCGCTGGCGCTGGCCAGCGGCATCCCGTTCAACGGCATGTTCCTGTACGTGCTGTCGGCGCCGGTGTTCCTGGGCGAGCTGCTGCACCTGCAGCCCACGCAGTTCTTCTGGTTCTTCTGCATCAGCATCGGCGGGATCATGGCCGGCGCCTGGCTGTCGGGCCGGCTGGCCGGCCGCATCAAGCCCAAGCACCAGATCCGCAACGGCTTCGTCATCATGCTGGCGGTGTCGGTGGTCAACGTGGTGCTGAACCTGCTGCTGCCGCCGCACCCCGCCTGGGCGCTGCTGCCCATCGGCATCTTCGCCTTCGGGTGGGCGCTCATGGTGCCGGTGGTCACGCTGCTGGTGCTGGACCAGGCGCCCGACCGGCGCGGCATGGCGTCATCGCTGCAGGCCTGCGTGGGCAGCCTGGCCAACGGCCTGGTGGCGGGCGTCATCGCGCCGCTGGTGATGCATTCGGCCATCGGCCTGGCGCTCACGTCGATGGGCATGATGCTGATCGGCGTGGTGGCCTGGGTGTGGGTGAAGCCGCGCGTGACTTGAAGCACGCCGACCCGAGGGGCCGCCCGCGGCCGGAACCGGCCGGTGCGGGCGCTATGCTTGGTCAACCACCGCAGTCAGCATGAAGCAGCCGCCCTCCGCGCCCTCGAACCGTCCCGCTTGGCACCAGTGGTGGCGGCATTTCCGGGCCCGGCCGCCAGCCGCCTCCACCCCGCCGGACGCCGCTGCGCCCGACCATCCGGCGGCACCGCGCGTGGCGGTGCAGCCCGCGGAGCCGGAAGCGGTCGCGTTGCGTGCCGCACTGGCCGCGAGCGAGGCGGCAGGTCGCGCCAAGTCCGAGTTCCTGTCCCACCTGGGCCACGAGATCCGCACGCCGATGAGCGGCATCACCGGCATGGCCGACCTGTTGGCGGCTACCCAGCTGGACGCCACCCAGCGCGGCTACGTGGAGATGATGCAGCGCTCGGCCGGCAGCCTGCTCACCCTGGTGGACCGCCTGCTCGACTTCACCCGCCTGGAGGCCGAGCCGCCGCAGCTGCGTGCCGAGCCGGTGGCCCTGCGCGGCCTGCTCGACGCCGCCGTGGCCGAGGTATGGCCCCGCGCACAGGCCAAGCGCCTGCTGCTGGAATGCCTGCTCGACCCGGGGCTGCCCGCCTGGGTGCAGGCCGATCCTTCCCGGGTGCGGCAGGTGGTCAGCCACCTGCTGGAGAACGCCCTGGAGTTCACGCCGGTGGGCCAGGTGCTGCTGGCCGCGCGGCCGGCGCCCGAAGGCGGCGTGCTGATCGAGGTGAGCGACACCGGTATCGGCATCGCACCGGCGCTACATGCCAGCGTGTTCACGCCCTTCGTGCAGGCGGACGCCAGCCTGGCGCGCCGCCAGGGCGGCATCGGCCTGGGGCTGGCGGTGGTGCACCTGTTGGTGCAGGCCATGGGCGGCCAGGTGGTGCTGCACAGCGAGGAAGGCCACGGCGCGCTGTTCCGCGTGCATCTGCCGCTGCAGCCGCTGGAAGCACCCACCGCGCCCGGGCCGCTGCGGGACGCCGCATCGGCGCGCCGCGTGGGTGTGGTCAGCGACGCGCTGGCCAGCCAGCAGGCCTGGCAGGCCCGGCTGCGCCACCTGGGGCACGAGGTGGTGTCCACCCTGACGTGGCGGGAGCTGGCCTTCGAGCCGGAGACCCTGGCCGCGCAAGCCCCGCATGTGGTGCTGTACGACGAGCCGCCCGGCGGCTGGCCGCCCAACGGGCTGGACGATCCGCAGCCCGTGCCTTGGGAACGGCTGATGATTCTGCGCAGCGAAGCTGCCGCCGGCGGCACCAGCTTCGGCGCCTTCCCGGGCACGCGGCTGCAGCGTCCGGTGGACGATGCCGGCCTGGCCCGCGCGCTGGACGCCACCCACCGCGGCGGCGGCGGGGCAGCGGCCGGCCCGGCGCCGCAGGCCGCCCCGCCGGCCGCCCGCGGCCGCGTGCTGCTGGTGGAAGACCACGAGATCAACCAGGTGGTGGCCCGCAGCTTCCTGGAACACCTGGGCTTCGAGGTGGACGTGGCCTCCGATGCCACCGGCGCCATGAGCGCGCTGGACGCCCGCGATTTCGCCGTGGTGGTGATGGACTGCCAGATGCCCGGCATGGACGGCTACGAGCTCACCCAGCGCATCCGCGCCGGCGAGGCGGGTTCGCGTGCCCAGCGCACGCCCATCATCGCGTTGACCGCGCATGCGACCCCCGCCGACCGCGAGCGCTGCCTGGACGCCGGCATGAACGACTACCTGGCCAAGCCGGTGAACGTGCAGCTGCTGGGCAGCACGCTGGAGCGTTGGCTGGCGCCCACGCGGGACTGACGACCCCCGCGCCGGCATGCAGCCGGGCGCGGCGCTACCATGCGGGCGACATGGAACTCGTGACCCAGGTGCTGGCCGGTGCGGTACTGGCCGTGTGCATTGCGCTGCTGCTGCGCATGGTGATCGGTGCGCGCCTGCGCTACCGCATCGACGCGGCGGCGCAGGCTGCCTGGCAGCGGCTTCGGCGCGGCCGCGCCGGCACCCGGCCGACGCCGCCGGTGCGTGGCGCCGACGCCAAGGAAGCCGCCCGCGTGGCCGAGGAGGCGATACGCCGCGCCGCGCGCCGCGGCCGCTGGGAGGGCAACGTCTACAAGCCCGACGCCTTCCGCCCGCCCGCCGACGACAAGACCGACCGCCGCAAACCCCACTGACACCGCATGCTGCCGCCATCAAGCCGTACCACGCCCGAACGCTGGGTGGCCGAAACCCGCGGTCGCGGGCTCCTCAAGCTCGACATCCCGCCCGACGCCGCCCGCACCCGCACCTTCGAGATCAGCTGCAGCCTGCAGGTGCAGGCCCGCGACGGCGGCCAGGCCTGGCACGGCATGAAGGTGCTGGTCGACGGCGCGCAGCAATGGGCGCGCCGCGTGCCCACCCATGAAGGCGGGCGCGATTCGCTGGACGTGCGCTTCCGCAAGACGGTGGAGCCGGGTCGTCCGCTGAGGCTGTCGGTGCAGACCGAGCTGCACCAGGCGGCACCGCTGGCGCTGCAGGTGGTGGCGGAGGAAGAGGCCTGACGGCGGCCTGAGCCAGGTCGGTCAGGCCGGTGCGACCGCCTGCAGCTCGGCCAGCTCCTTCTCGCACCAGGGCCGTTCGTCGTCCGCCAGCTGCGCATGGCAGGCCAGCGCGGCATCACGCGCCTGCGCGAAGCAGGCTTCGTCACCCAGCGCGCGATGTGCGAAGGCCTGTACCGCGTGGGCGAAGAAGCGCTCGAAGGCTGGCGCGTCGTTGGCGGTGCAGACGGCCAGGCAGCGCCGGGCGCTTTCGAGGGCGGCCTCAGCCTCGCCGGCCGCCAGCCGGCAGCAGCTCAGGCGGTGCTCGGCGCGTTCCACCTGCAGCCAGCCGCCGGCGCGTGTCCAGTAGGCCAGGCCGGTCTCGGCGGCGCGCAGCATCAGCGCGGTCTCGGCTGCGCTGCGTTGCGGGCGGTCCTGCAGGTCGGCGGCAATGTTGTTGCCGGCCACGGCCAGCGCACGCAGCGCGGGCGAGCCGTCGGGCAGCCCTTCGGCGGCCACGGCCAGCGCGGCATCCAGCGAGCTGGCGGCCGCTTCCGCGTCGCCGCGGCCCACCTGCATGGCGGCGGCGCCCGCGAGCACCGCGGCGCGTTCGCCGGCCATCAGGTCGTCCAGCGCTTCGCCGTCGCCGCTGGCGCAGCGCAGCGTGCGTTCGGCCCGCTGCACCGCGGCCAGCGCCACCGCATCTTCCGCGGCCACGCCGCGCAAGCGGCCCAGCAGCACCAGCGCGTCGTGCCAGCGGCCCAGGTGCTCGCCGTACACATGCGCCAGCAGCGAGGCGAAGGCCGGCACCTCGGCAGGTGACTGCACTTCGGGCAGCTTCTCGGCCAGCTGCTGGGCGACGGTGTCGGCGTCGTCGCCGTGGGCGTCCCAGGCGCCGTTGATGAAGGTGGAGAGGTCCATGGCGCTGCGCGTCGTCGGTGGCGGAGCGCCACTTCTATCACTTGCCGGGGGACAGCCCCTGCACCGCCTGCCGGGCCGCCTCCACGCCTTGCTCGACGATGCGCTGCTTCCATTCCGGCGTCTCGGTATAGAAGGCCGCGCGCATGCGCTGCTCGATCTCGCGGCGCAGCGGCGCGTCGCCCAGTTCGGGCCGGTTCTCCAGCCATTGGGCGCCGCGCAGGGCTTCCAGCATCTCGCCCAGGGGCACGGTGCCGTATTCCAATGCGATGCCGGTGTACTCGGCCTGCGCGCATTCAGTGTCGGCGGCGCTCCACATCAGGCCGACCAGCGGCGCGGAGCTGCTGCTGCCGTCGTAGATGGAGGTGACGCCGTCGCCCCACCAGGCGCGGGCGCGGGCCAGCGCGGCGGCGTCGTTGCGGCAGGCGAAGATGCGCTCGCCGTGGCCCGAAGGGCCCAGGCCGGTGTGCAGGTCGATCCAGCCCAGCCGCGTGCAGCGCGTGGCCTGCTCCTGCAGCACGTGGCGCAGCGTCTGCTGGCTCCAGGTGGGGTTGCGGCCACCGTAGAAGATGCCCTGCGGCTGCGTGTACTGGCCGCCGGAGATGGCGGCCTGCAGGGCACGCTCGCCATGCCGCGCGGCATAGGCCGTGAGCGCCGCCTGCGCCTCGGCCGAAGGCGGCCAGGTGTCGGGCACGATCCAGTGCGCCAGCTCGTCGTAGCCGGGGTTGTCGGGCAGCGGCTTGCTGAAGTCGTGCCAGTTGCGGTTGAGGTCGACGTTCTCGTGCGTGGTGCGCCGGTTCCACGAGAAGCCCCAGGGGTTCAGCGCATGGATGTAGAGCACGGCCACGCCGGCCTCGGCAGCCTGGCGCTGGAAGGCCGTGTCGGCCAGCAGCGCGTTCTGCACGCCCGAGCCGCAATAGCCTTCGATGCCGTGGCAGGCGCTGCTGACGATCAGCAGCGACGCCGCATCGGCCGGGCCCGCGCGGGCCACGTCCATCGCCAGCGCCTCGCCGTCGCGGCCCACCAGCGGATGCGGATGGCTCTGCACGTCGAGCCCCGCGGCTTCCGCCGAGGCCAGGAACTTCTGCCGCGCCTCGGCATAGGTGGTGGCAAAGAAGCCGTCGATCTCGGGGGCGGTGGACGTCATGGGTGCCGGGTACTCAGGCAGTGGAGGAAGCTTGTTTTCAGCGCGGCGCCAGCCAGCGCTCGGCCATCCGCACCCAGGCGGTGGCGCCCAGCGGGATCAGGTCGTCGTTGAAGTCGTAGCTGGGGTTGTGCAGCATGCAGGGGCCGAGGCCATGGCCGCCTTCGCGGTGCGCGCCTTCGCCATTGCCCACCATCAGGTAGCAGCCCGGCACCTTCTGCAGGAAGAAGCTGAAGTCCTCGGCGCCCATCGTGGGCTCGAAGGGCACGACGTTGTCGGCACCCACCACCTCGGCCAGCACGCCCTTGGCGAACTCGGTCTCGGCGTCATGGTTGATGGTGGGCGGGTAGTTGCGCACGAACTCGAAGTCGACCGTGCACTCGAAGGCCGCGGCCGTGTGCTCGGCCACCTCCTTCATGCGGCGCTCGATCATGTCCAGCACCTCGGTGGTGAAGGTGCGCACGGTGCCCTCCATCACGCAGTGCTCGGGGATCACGTTGGTGGCCTCGCCGGTGTGGATCATGGTCACCGAGATCACGCCGGTGTCGATCGGCCGCTTGTTGCGGCTGATGATGGTCTGGAAGGCCTGCACCATCTGGCAGGCCGCCGGCACGGGGTCGGTGCCCAGGTGCGGCATGGCGCCGTGCGCGCCCTTGCCGTGCACGGTGATCTTGAACTCGTTGCTCGACGCGTAGATGGGCCCGCTGCTCACCGCGAACTGCCCCACCTTCAGGCCCGGCCAGTTGTGGGCGCCGAACATGGCTTCCATCGGGAACAGGTCGAACAGGCCGTCCTTGATCATCTCGCGCGCACCGCCGCCGCCTTCTTCGGCCGGCTGGAACACCAGGTACACCGTGCCGTCGAAGTGGCGGTGCTTGCTCAGGTGCTTGGCCGCGGCCAGCAGCATGGCGGTGTGGCCGTCGTGGCCGCAGGCATGCATCTTCCCGGGGTGCTTGCTGGCGTGCGGGAAGTGGTTGTGCTCGGTGATGGGCAGGGCGTCGATGTCCGCCCGGATGCCCACGGCGCGCTTCGAGCTGCCGTTGCGCACGATGCCCACCACGCCGGTGGTGCCCAGGCCGCGGTGCACCTCGATGCCCCAGTCGGTGAGCGCCTTGGCGATGAGGTCGGAGGTGCGCACCTCTTCGAAACACAGCTCGGGATGGGCGTGGATGTCGCGCCGCAGCGTAGCGATGCTGGCAGCGTCTGCCAGGATGGATTCGATCAACCGCATGATGAAAGGCTTCCAAGCAGGGAGCGGGCCAGTTTACGCCGCAGGCATCACCCGGTGGCCGGCTGTGCCATAGTGACCCGATGAGCTCGACCGCCATCGCTGAACGGGTCGTGCGCGCTGCCTGCCCGCACGACTGCCCTGACACCTGCGCCATGCGGGTGACCGTCGCCGAGGACCGCGTGATCCGCATCCAGGGCGACCCGGACCACCCGCCCACCCACGGCGCGCTGTGCACCAAGGTGTCCCGCTATGCCGAGCGGGTGGAACACCCGGAGCGCGTGCTGTACCCGATGAAGCGCAGCGGCCCCAAGGGCAGCGGCCAGTTCGAGCGCGTGAGCTGGGACGAGGCGCTGGGAGACATCGCGCGGCGGCTGCAGGCCATCGCGGCACGCAACCCGCAGGCGGTGCTGCCCTACAGCTATGCCGGCACCATGGGCCTGCTGCAGGGTGAAGCAATGGCGGCACGCTTCTTCCACAAGCTGGGCGCCTCGCTGCTGGACCGCACCATTTGCGCCAGTGCCGGCGCAGCCGGGCTGCAGGCCACCTATGGCGGCAAGCTGGGCATGCACCTGGAGCAGTTCGCGGGCAGCCGGCTCATCGTCATCTGGGGCAGCAATTCGATCGCTTCGAACCTGCATTTCTGGACCTTCGCCCAGCAGGCCAAGCGGGCCGGCGCCAAGCTGTGGTGCATCGACCCGCGCCGCAGCGAAACCGCCGACAAGTGCCATCGCCACCTGGCGCTGAAGCCGGGCACCGACGGCGCGCTGGCGCTGTCGCTCATGCACGAGCTGATCACCCGCGGCTGGCTGGACGCCGACTACATCGAGCGCCATGTCGAGGGCTGGCCCGAGCTGCGCGAGCGTGCGCTGCAATGGCCGCCCGAGCGCGCGGCCCAGGTGTGCGGCGTGCCGGCCGACGACATCCGCGAGCTGGCGCGCGACTACGGCACCACGCAGCCGGCGGCCATCCGCCTGAACTACGGCATGCAGCGCGTGCGCGGCGGCGGCAATGCGGTGCGGCTGGTGGCGCTGCTGCCCTGCCTGACCGGCGCCTGGCGGCATCCGTCGGGCGGCATGCTGCTCAGCGCCTCCAGCTGGTTCCTGCGCGCGATCGACCATGCGGCGCTGCAGCGGCCCGACCTGCTGGCCGGCCGGCGGCCGCGCACCATCAACATGAGCACCATTGGCGACGACCTGCTGCGCGAGGGCAGTGAAGTCTTCGGGCCGAAGATCGAGGCGGTGGTGGTCTACAACAGCAACCCGGTGGCGGTGGCGCCGGAGTCGCGCAAGGTGGTGCAGGGCTTTGCGCGGGAAGACCTGTTCACCGTGGTGCTCGAGCACTTCATGACCGACACCGCCGACCATGCCGACTACGTGCTGCCCGCCACCACCCAACTGGAGCACCTGGACCTGCACACCAGCTACGGCCACACCTACGTGCTGCTGAACCAGCCGGCACTCAGCCCGCGCGGCGAGGCCAAGCCCAACACGCAGATCTTCCGCGAGCTGGCCGCGCGCATGGGCTACGACGATGCCTGCTTCTTCGATACCGACGAGGCCCTGGCCCGCCAGGCCCTGAAGCCCGGCATCGCCTACGAGGCGCTGCAGGCCCACGGCTGGCAGAAGCTGCCGCTGCCCGATGCGCCGTTCGCCGAAGGCGGCTTCCTCACGCCCAGCGGCAAGGCCGATGCGCGCGGCGCCGACCACCTGCCCAACCATGAATGCGCGGAGAGCACGCCGGCCCTGGCCGCGCAATACCCGCTGGCCATGATCTCGCCGCCAGCGCGGCATTTCCTTAACTCCACCTTCGTCAACGTGAAGAGCCTGCGCAGCATCGAGGGCGAGCCGCTGGTCGAGATCCACCCCGACGATGCCGCACCGCGCGGCATTGCCACCGGCATGCTGGTGCGGGTGTTCAACGACCGCGGCAGCTACCGCTGCAAGGCCGAGGTGAGCACCCGGGCGCGGCCCGGCGTGGTCAACGGCCTGGGCATCTGGTGGCGCAAGTTCGGCGTGGACGGCACCAACGTCAACGAGCTGACCCACCAGCAGCTCACCGACCTGGGCCGCGCGCCCAGCTTCTACGACTGCCTGGTGCAGGTGGCGGCCGATGCGCCGGCCACTTCGGTGGCACCCGCGGTGGCGTGAGGCGCGGGCTGCGCATGGCGTTCTGGGGCGGGGCCGGCGTGGCTGCGCTGTGCGTGGCGGCCCTCGGCCTGGGCGGCTGCAGCACGGCCGGTTATTACGCGCAGGCCGCACGCGGCCACCTGGACCTGCTGGCACGTGCGCGGCCGGTGCCGGAGCTGCTGGCCGATGGCAGCACGCCCGAGGCCTTGCGCCGCCAGCTGGCGCTGTCGCAGCGCATCCGCGACTTCGCGGTGGCCGAGCTGCACCTGCCCGACAACCGCAGTTACCGCAGCTACACCGACCTGGGCCGCACGGCGGCGGTGTGGAACGTGGTGGCCACGCCCGAGCTGTCGCTCAAGCTGAAGACCTGGTGCTTCCCGGTGGTGGGCTGCATCGGCTACCGGGGCTACTACGACCGCGCCGCCGCCGATGCGCTGGCATCGCAGCTGCAGGCCGAAGGCTGGGAGGCCACGGTGTACGGCGTGCCCGCCTATTCCACGCTGGGCTGGAGCGAGTGGCTGGGCGGCGACCCGCTGCTCAATACCTTCATCGGCTGGCCCGAGGGCGAGCTGGCGCGCATGGTGTTCCATGAACTGGCGCACCAGGTGGCCTATGCCGACGACGACACCGCCTTCAACGAGAGCTTTGCCACCGCGGTGGAACGCATCGGCAGCGAGCGCTGGCTGAACGAGCATGCCGCCCCCGGCGCCCGCGAGGCCTATGCCGCCCAAGGCCAGCGCCGGGCCGACTTCCGTGCGCTGACGCAGGCCGCGCGCGCAGACCTGCAGGCGCTGTATGCCAGCACCGCCTCCGATGCCGACAAGCGCGCGGCCAAGGCCGAACGCCTGGCCCGCCTGCGGGCCGACTACGAGGTGATCAAGCGCGAGCGCTGGGGTGGCTTCACCGGCTACGACGCCTGGTTTGCACGCGCAGGCAATCCGTCGCTGGCGGTGCAGGGCGCCTACAACGACCTCGTGCCGCAGTTCCTGCGCCTGTATGAGCGGCAGGGCCGCAGCTTCCCGCGCTTCTACGACGAGGTGCGCCGCCTGGCCGCGCTTCCGATGGCCGAGCGCCGTGCCGCGCTGCAGGCCGAGCCCTGACCTTCTTCCGCACCGACGACCGACCCCCAAGGAGAGCCGAATGGCCCGTCAGCCCGACATCCACATCCAACGCCCGCATGCACTGGGCCTGCCCAAGGCGCGCCGGCTGGCGCAGCAATGGATGGCGCAGGCCACGGAGAAGTACGGCCTGCAGTTCAGCACCGAGGAAGGGGACGAGGGCGACACCGTGCGCTTCGAGCGCAGCGGCATCCAGGGCACGCTGGCGGTGCGGGCCGACAAGCTCGACCTGCAGGCCGAGCTGGGCTTCCTGTTCAAGGCGATGGGCGCCACGGTGGAGACCGAGATCGCCCGCAAGATCGATGCGCTGCTGGCGAAGGCCAGCACCGCATGAGGTGACGGGGCCGAGCCGCGCCGCCTACTTCAGCGACTCGATCAGCTCGATGTAGTCGCCCATCGCCTGCTCCGGCGAGGTGCCGGACAGCGATTGCCAGGCGTCGTACTTGGCGCGGTTGACGAAGTCGGTCAGGCCGGGGCGGTCGCCCTGCACGTCGCCGCTGCTGGCCTGCTTGAACAGCGCATAGATGCGCAGCAGCGTCATGTTGTCGGGCTTCTCGGGCAACTGCTTGCTTTCGGCAACGGCTTGCTCGAATCGGGTCTTCAGGTCGTCGGACATCTTGGGCGGTCTGGAGGAGAAAAGGCGGCTCAGGGCGTGGCCACCGGCACGTTGAACACCTGGCGCAGGTAGGCCAGGAAGGTGTGGTCGTCGCAGATGGTCTTGCCGGGGCTGTCGGACAGCTTGGCCACCGGCTGGCCATTGCAGTGGGTGAGCTTCATGACGATGTGCAGCGTCTTCAGGCCCACGTCGTTGGTGAGGTTGGTGCCGATGCCGAAGCCCAGCTGCGTGCGGTCGGCGAAGTGGCGGTACAGCGCCAGCGCGCGCGGGATGTCCAGCCCGTCGGAGAAGGTCAGCCGCTTGGTGTGCGCGTTGATGCGCAGCTTCTCGTAGTGCGCCAGCGCCTTCTCGCCCCACACGATGGGGTCGCCGGAATCGTGGCGCAGGCCGTCGAACAGCTTGGCGAAGTACAGGTCGAAGTCGGCCAGGAAGGCGTCCATGCCCACCACGTCGGTCAGCGCCACGCCCAGGTCGCCGCGGTATTCCTGCACCCAGCTCTCGAGCGCGGCCTTCTGGAAGTCGCGCAGCCGCACGCCCAGGGCCTGGTAGGTCTGCAGGTACTCGTGCGCCATCGTGCCGATGGGGATGAGGTCGAGGTCGCGTGCCAGCAGCACGTTGGAGGTGCCCTTGAAGTAGCGCGAGGCCTCGCGCTTGAGCGTGCCCACCACCTCGCGCTGCCAGGCGCCGCTGTAGCGCCGGCGCACGCCGAAGTCGAAGAACTCGAACGGATGGGTGCGCGGCGCCTCGTGGTCGAAGCGGTCGAGCAGCTCCAGCTTGTCCTGCAGCCGCTGGCGGCCGCAGGCCAGGGCCTTGTCGGCATCGAAGCGGCGGAAGTACAGCTCGTTGACCATCGCCAGCACGTAGATCTCGAAGGCCATCACGTGCACTTGCGGGCCGTTGGCGATGATCTCCAGCGTGTCGCCAGAGATGCGCACGTGGATGAACTCCCGCTGGAACTGGAAGATGCGCAGGAAGTCGACGAAGTCGGTCTTGATGTAGCGCAGGCCGCGCAGGTACTTCAGCTCGTCGGGGCGGAAGCGCAGGCTGCACAGGTGGTCCAGCTGCTCGCCGATCTCCTGCTCCAGCTCGGACAGCGGATACCCCGGCTCGTGGCGGCAGACGAAGCGGTACTCGGCCTGGGTCTGCGGATGGCGATGCAGCATCGCCTGCCACATGGTGAACTTGTAGAGGTCGTTGTCCAGCAGGCTGTGGATGATCGGTTGCACTCGGGTCTCTCCGGCGGCTCACCCGGCCGCGCGTGGCCCATTGTCGTCGCAAGCCGCCGGGCCCTCAGCGGTCGGCGGCCAGCTCCCGCAGGCGGCGCCGCAGTGCCCGTTCACGGCGGTCTTCCTCGTGCCAGTCGTGGCGCACGCCGCGCCACAGCGCCAGCGCCATCAGCAGGATGACGATGGTGAACGGCAGCGCGAAGACGATGGTGGCCGTCTGCACCGCCTTCAGCCCGCCGCTGAGCAGCAGGCTGACTGCGATGCCGGCGATCAGCAGGCCCCACAGGATCTTGCTGCGGGCGGAGGGGTTCGGGTCGCCGCGGTGGCTCATCATGCCCAGCACCAGCGTGGCCGAATCACCCGAGGTGACGAAGAAGACCGCCACCAGCACCGTGGCCACCAGCGACATCACGCCGCCCAGCGGCAGCAGTTCGAACATCGCGAACAGCGCGGTGGACACATCGGCCTTGACGGCCGCGGCGATGGGCGCGCCGTGCATCACCTCCAGGTTGAGCGCGGTGCCGCCGAAGATGCTGAACCACAGCATGGCGGCCAGCGTGGGGGCCAGCACGGTGCCCATCACGAACTCGCGGATGGTGCGCCCGCGGGACACGCGCGCGATGAACAGGCCCACGAACGGCGCCCACGACACCCACCAGGCCCAGTAGAAGATGGTCCAGCCGGCCACCCAGCTGCTGTCGCGGAAGGGCGTCATGCGCAGGCTCATGCGCACGAACTCGCTCAGGTAGCCGCCCAGCGTGTTGGTCAGCGTGTCGATGATGGCCACCGTGGGCCCCAGCACGAAGACGGCCAGCGCCAGCAGCGCCGCCACCATCAGGTTGGCGTTGGACAGCCACTTGAGCCCCCGCGCCACGCCGCTGACGGCCGACGTGATGAAGATGGCCGTGGTGACCACGATGATGGCGACCTGCGCGGTGGTGGACACCGGCAGCCCGAACACCTTGGCCAGCCCGCTGTTGATCTGCAGCGCACCGATGCCCAGCGACGCCGCCACGCCGAATGCAGTGGCGATGACGGCCAGGCTGTCGAACAGCGGTGCCAGCTTCTTCACCAGCGGGTAGGGCAGCGACGAAGTCACCGCACTCACCAGCGCCGGCTGCTGCCGGCGGAACTGGAAGAAGGCGATGGCCAGCGCCACGACGCTGTACACCGCCCACGGGTGCAGCCCCCAGTGGAAGAAGCTGTAGCGCATGGCCGCGTTGGCCGCCTCGGGCGTGTTGGCGGGGATGCCCGGCGGCGGCGCGCCGTAGTGCGAGATGGGCTCGGCCACGCCCCAGAACACCAGGCCGATGCCCATGCCCGCGGCGAACAGCATCGAGAACCAGGAGCCCAGCGAGAACTCGGGCTCGTCGTCCTCCGCCCCCAGCTTCAGCGAGCCGTAGCGGCTGAAGGCCAGCAGGGCGCACATCACCACCAGCGCCAGCACCACCCACAGGTAGAACGAGCCGAAGTTGCGTGTGATGAAGGCGAGCGCTTGCTCGAAGGTGGTGCCGAGGGATGCCGGGTACAGCAAGCCCCACAGCACGACGGCGCCGATCAGGCCAGCGGAAACGAACGTTGGCATCGGAAGCCCTCCTGTACGGAAGGCGACCGATGTTAAGCGCGGTGGCTCAGCGGCGGCGACGCGCCGCCGGCACCAGCGCCGCTGCGCCGAGTGCCATCAACAGCCAGGTGGAGGGCTCGGGCACCGCGCTGACGTTCTGCACGCCGCTGAACTGGACGCGCCAGAAGCTGCCCTTCTGGTCGTTGGCGTTCGGGTCGTAGGTGGGCTGGTTCCACTGGCCGATGGCGATGGGCGTTTCGGCGTCGTAGGTGAAGCCCTGCGACAGCAGCTCGCCGTTGGCGTCGTTCGAGCTGGCCACCAGCGTGAGCATGTAGCGGCCTGCGGCCGGCTGCGGCAGCGCCAGGCCGGCGTCGAAGTAGCCGCTGTTGCCGATGGCGGGGTCGGCATCGTCGTTCTCAGTCACCCGGGTCCAGTCGTTGCCGGTCTTCGACCACAGCACGACGGCCGGGTCGAAGTTGAGGCCGCCCTGCCACGAGTCGGTGAACAGCGTGACATCGCTGCCGCCGGCGGCCACGTCGAAGGTGATGCGCACCACGTCGTTGTGGTTCGTGATGTTGCCGCTGAGGGTGAAATCGGCGGCGTTGGCGGCCAGGCCGGCGGCCGCCAGCAGCACGCCGACGGCGGCGCGCAGGGCGAAAGGAAGGGCGGTGGTCATGGGGTGTCCTGCAAGAGAGGTGTTCACGGGGCCAGCAGCGGCGGGTTGGCGCGCGGCGTGGTCTGGGCCGAAGGCACCAGGTGGTTGGTGCCGGCCTGCACTTCGAACGCGGTGCCGAACACCTGCACATTGCTGATGCTGGCCACCGTGTCCACGTACCACCACTCGCCCACCACACGCTGCGGCGTGGCGTCGATCAGCATGTAACCCCGGCGCATCAGGTCGATGTACTTGAAATGCGGGTTCTGGCTGCGCAGGAAGGCCGCGGTGCTGCCTTGAGGGTCGTTCACGCCCGGCGAGGTGACCGAGGTGCCGACGAACTCCACCGCGCGCGAGCCTTCGCCGGTGGCCGGGTTGTAGCCGCCGCTGGCCAGGTCCGGGTTGTTCGGGTCCTGCGTCAGGTCGGCCGCCCAGGAGCTGTGGATGTCGCCGGTGAGCACCACCACGTTGCCCACGCCCGGCGTGGTGGCATTGCCCTTGAGGATGTCGTAGATGCGGTTGCGGGCGGGCTGGTAGCCGTCCCACTGGTCGGCATTGAGGAAGGCGCCGCCGCCGGCCGCGTTGGCCGCGCCCACGCCCTTGAGCTGCGCGAACATCACGCCCTGGCCTAGGAAGCGCCACTGCGTGGTGGAGCGGCGCAGCGTGTCGGCCACCCAGGCTTCCTGCTCGCTGCCCAGCAGGCTGCGGCTGGCATCGGTGAAGGCACCGGTCTGCGTGAACTGGCCGCCGGCAGGCAGCTGCTGCGCCCGGCCGGCCAGGCGCTCTTCCAGCATCACCACGTCGGCCAGGTTGCCGAAGCGGAAGCTGCGCCAGTTCTTGCGCAGGTCGGTGGTGTCCACCGCGCGCGTGGGCATCCACTCGAAGTAGGCCTTCAATGCGCGGTTCACGCGCTCGTTCCACACGCCCTCGGCGCCTTCGGTGTGGTTCTGGGCGCCGTCCTTCCAGGCGTCGTTGGTGATCTCGTGGTCGTCCCAGATGGCGATCATCGGATGCTGGCGGTGCAGCGCCTGCAGGTCGGCATCGCGCTTGTACTGCGCATGGCGCATGCGGTAGTCGGCCAGGCTGGTGATCTCGGTAGCCGGCTCGGTGGGGCGGGCGGTGCCGTACTGGTTGGTGCCGTATTCGTACAGGTAGTCGCCCAGGTGCAGCACCAGGTCCAGGTCGGCGCGGGCTGCGATCTGGCGGTAGGCGTTGAAGTAGCCGTAGGCGTGGTTGCTGCAGCTCACCACGGCCATGCGCAGGCGGTCCACCGCACCCACCGGCAACGTGCGCGTGCGGCCGATGGGCGAGTCGGTGCCCTCGGCCTTGAAGCGGTAGTAGTAGGTGGTGCCCGGCTGCAGGCCGATGGCGTCCACCTTCACGGTGTAGTCGCGGTCGGGGTTGGTCTTGGCGGTGCCGCGCAGCACCACCTGGGTCAGGCCGGGATCACGGGCCACCACCCACTGCACCGGCACCGCACCGCGCGGGCCGTTGGGCGTCACGCGGGTCCACAGGATCACGCGGTCGGACAGCGGATCACCGCTGGCCACGCCGTGCTGGAACGCGGGCACCGCATCGGCGGCCAGGGCGCTGCCCATCGGCAGCAGCGTGGCGGCGGCCAGGGCGGCGGTGCTGCCGCCGGACTGCTTGAAGAAGTCGCGGCGGTTGGGACCCTTGCGGGCCGGCGGCTTGGTGTGGGGACGTCCCATGTACTGCTCCTGGCGATGTGCTTGGCGCCTGGCTGCGCAGGCGTTGAGCGTCGCAGTGTGGGCAGCGTGTATGTCAGGCGTGCGACGGCCCCCGGGTGCCGCTAGCGGCAGCTGAAGTTGGCGGCGTCCTCGATGCTGCCGCTGCCGTTGTAGACCGCCTCCTTGGGGTAGGCGCACAGCGGGCGGGTGCGGCCCGGCCAGGCCACGCCGGCCGCGGCGCGGGCGGTGGACACCATCACGTCGGGCGCGCTGCCGTTCTCCACCCACCGCACCATGGCACCGAAGGCATCGAACTGGTCGGTGCCGTAGGCGCCGCCGCTGCAATGGCCCATGCCGGGCACCAGGAACACCCGCGCGAAGCCGGCCGCATCGGCCTCGCCGTAGCGGGCCTGCACCTGCGTGTAGTAGCGCGCCAGGTCGTGGTTGGAGAAGGCCAGGTCGGCCGAGCCGTTGAACATCAGGATCTTGCCGCCGCGGGCCTTGAAGCGGTCCATGTCCGGCGATTCGGCATTGGTGAAGGCATTGCCCGAGCGGGTGAAGGGCGCGGCCACCGTCGAGAGCTTGGCGTACTCCGCGTCCATGTCGGCCTGCAGGCCGTAGCCCAGCAGGTCGGCCGTGAGCGTGGGCGGCGTGGTGTAGATGTGCGAGGCCTCGCCCGCGAAGATCGTGTAGAACGGATTGCCGAACTGCGCGGCCATGCCGGGCTCGAACGGCCAGGGCGCGTAGATCTGCTCGCCGCTGCGCGTGTAGGCGCCGGCGAACATCTTCGCCACGTAGGCGGCCTTGGCGGCAGGCAGGCAGTTGGCGGTTTCGCCCGCGGCACAGGCCCAGGTGGCGGGGTCGGGCCGGCAGGCGCTCAGCCTGCTGACCATGCCGTCCACCACGCCGTCCTGCGCATCGCAGGCATCGAGGATGCGCTGGCGCACGGTGGCCTTCTCGTCGTTGCTCAGGCCCTGCGTGATGTCGGGCCGGCCATGGGCACCCAGCGGCGCCACGGCGGCGGTGATCTGCGCCTGGTAGATCGATCCCTGGATCGACGCCTGCGTGAGCCGGAAGCCGGGCGACGCGGCCACGATGCCGTCGAACAGATCGGAGTGGCGCTGCGCCGCCACCATCGCCTGCCGGCCGCCGTTGGAGCAGCCGACGAAGTACGAGCGCGCCGGCGCCGCGCCGTAGAAGCGCTGGATCACCGTCTTGGCGGCGGCCGTGACCAGCGGCAGCTGCGCATCGCCGTACTCGTCGCGCGCCTGCGGATCGGCACCGAACAGGAAGGCGCCGTTGGCCACGCCCGTCTCGGCGATGTGGCCCGAATCGGTGGTGACCACCGCATAGCCGTCGAGCAGTGCATTGCGGGTGTTGCCGCCGGCCGGGTAGCTGCCGGTGGCGGTGAACAGCGTGCCGTCCACGCCGCTGCCGCCCTGGTAGTACAGCCGCGAGTTCCACAGCATCGGCAGGCGCACTTCGAACTGCAGCGCATAGGGCTTACCGTCGATGCCGGTGCGGCGGTTCATCGCGCCGCGCACCAGGCAGTGGTCGGGCACCGAGGCGGCGGTGATGGCGCCGGTGCTGGCGGGCGTGAACACCGCGGACTCGACCGCGCCGCTGCCGACGCTGCCTCCAGCCAGCGCGGCGCAGGCCTCGGCGAAGGTGGCGGCTGTCGGCGCTTCGTCGTTGCTGCCGCCGTCGCCGCCACAAGCGGCGACGAGCAGGGCGCTGGCGCCGACGGTGGCCGTGGCGGCCAGGCTGGTTGCGGGGCGGCGGGCGTTGTGCTTGGAACGATCGATCACTTCGAACTCCTCAAGGACCGTGTGACACCAATGGCCGCAGCTGCCGATGCCGGCTGCGCCGTGCATGTCGATGTAGCAGGCACCGAACCAAAATGTGGCGGGCACTACATCGGCTGAAGGCGTCGATGCAAGAGCGGTGCCGTGCCGCGGTGGTGCGCCGGCCGGCGCATGCGGTGTCAGTGCGCCGGCTGCTGGCGCAGTCGGGCCACGTCGGAGGCCAGGTCTGGCCAGGCCGGCTTGTCGGGCGCGTGGCGCTGGCGCAGGTAGGCGGCGATGTCGGCGATCTGCCGGTCGTCCAGCGCGTGGCGAAAGGCGGGCATGTAGCCCACGTCGCGCGTGGGCGGGTGCTGCAGGCCGTCGAGGATGGTGCGCAGCAGGTTGTCGGGTCGGGCGCTGTGCAGGTTGCTGTTCAGCGCCAGCGGCAGGTCCAGGCCGAACTGGCCGGGCACCGGCGTGTCGTGGTGGCAGGCACCGCAGGCGCCTTCAAACAGGCGGGCGCGGGCGTCGGGCAGCGGCACCGCCAGTGCGGCTGCGGCCGCGGGCGGCGTGGCTTGCGCCTTGTTGAACGAGGCCAGGTACACCGCCATCGCGCGGATGTCGGCATCCGGCAGCGCCTGCAGTTGCTGCACCACCGGCGCCATCGGGCCGCCGGCCACGCCGTGGCGGGGGCTGTAGCCGTGGCGCAGGTAGCTGTAGAAGTCGTCCGCGGTCCAGGGCAGGGGCGCGGTGGACAGCGCGGTGAGCGCCGGTGCTTCCCAGCCATCCACCATCGCGCCCGACAGCGTGGCGCTGCCGATGCGCTCGGCCCCGAAGGCATTGCGCGGCGTGTGGCAGGCGCCGCAGTGGCCCGGACCGTTGACCAGGTAGGCGCCGCGGTTCCATTCCGCGCTGCGGGCGGGCTCGGGCTGCATCGGGCCGGGCACCAGGTACAGGGCGTTCCACATCGCCATCAGCGGCCGCAAGTTGAAGGGGAAGGCCAGCTTCGTGGCCGGCGGCTGGTGTGCGACCGCCGGCTGCGCCATCAGGTAGGCGTACAGGGCGGTCAGGTCGTCGTCGGTCATTCTTGTGAACGACGTGTACGGGAAGGCAGGGTACAGGTGCCGGCCGTCGCGCGAGATGCCTTCGCGCATCGCACGCTGGAAGGCGCTGAACGACCACTGGCCGATGCCGGTGGCCGCATCGGGCGTGAGGTTGGTGCTGTAGACGGTGCCGAAGGGTGTGTGCATCGCGCGGCCGCCGGCATTGGGCGCGCCGCCGGGCGCGGTGTGGCACACGACGCAGTCGCCGGCGGCGGCCAGCAGCCGGCCGCGCTCGATCGTCTGGCTTGTATAGACAAGTGCGCTGCTGCCGGCCGCCACCGGCGCGATGGCCGGGCGCCAGCCGAAGGCGGCCGCGCCCAGGCCCACCAGCCCCGCCAGCAGCGCACCCGCGGTGGCCCACAGGCCGCGGCGGCGGCGCGGCAGCGGCGCATCGGGCGGCAGCGCGGGGCGGGGCAGGGCGGGCGCTTCGGCGGCGGGCGGCAGCGCGGCAGCCGCACCAGCGTCCTCCTGCGGCCCGGGCAGCGGGTTCAAGGCCGCGCGCACCACCTCGGGTGTGAACGGCGGGTTGCGGAATCGCACGCCGGTGGCGTCGAAGATCGCGTTGGCGATGGCGGCCGTGCCCGGCACCGAAGCCGATTCGCCCGAGCCCAGCGGCGCCTCGCCGGGCCGCGGCATCAGCATCACCTCCACCACCGGCACCTCGCGGAAGCTGAGGATCGGGTAGCTGCCCCATTCGCGCGTGGCCACCGCGCCGATGTTCGGGCCCGAAGGCTCGGTGCGCACCTGCTCCTTCAGCGCACGGCTGGTGGTCTGCAGCACGTTGCCGTGCACCTGGTGCTGCACGCCGGCGGGGTTGACCATCAGGCCCGCGTCGTGGCCCACCACCACGCGGCTGACATGCACCTCGCCGGTCACGCGGTTGACTTCCACGTCGGCCACCCAGGCGGCCCAGGCGGCGCCGAAGCCGGGGAACTTGCTGTGCACGTAGCGCGCATACGCGAAGCCCTGGCCCCGGAGCACGTCACCCACCGCCGGCTGGCCCTGCGGTGCGGTGTGCGGCCGCCAGCCGGCCTTGGCGGCGGTGGCACGCACGAGCTCGGCCGCGCGCTCGTCCTTTAGCCAGCGCAGCCGGTAGTCCACCGGGTCGACGCCGGCCGCGGTGGCCAGTTCGTCGATGTACGACTCATGCGCGAAGCTGTTGGGCAGCGCCGAGACGCCGCGCAGCCACGAGGCGCGCAGGATCGGCGCCATGTCGTTGGCGGCCACGCGCAGGTTCGCGTAGTCGTAGGGCGGCACCGCGGTGCGGTCGCCCATCTCGTAGGCGGTGGCCGTGGCGGGCACGGTGCCGGTAAGCAGCAGCGCCAGCGTGGGCGCGCCGTTGCTGGGGTAGCTGGTCTGGAAGTCGTAGGCCGCGGGCGAGCCGTCGGCCTGCAGCCCGCCGTCGATCTGCATGAGCTGCGCGGCGCCCTTGGGCTCCCAGGCATGCTCCTGCTCGCGCGTGAGCTGCACCCGCACCGGCTGGCCCACCGCACGCGAGAGCAGGGCCGCATCGGCCGCCACGTCGTCCGCGCCGTTGCGGCCATAGCAGCCGGCGGCTTCCATGCGCACCACGTCCACCTGCACATCGGCCAGGCCGGTGAGCCTGGCGAGGTCGGCGCGCAGCACATGCGGGTTCTGGGTGCCGGCCCACACGGTGAGCTTGCCGTCCTGCCAGTCGGCCACCGCGCACGAAGGCCCGATGGACGCATGCAGCTGGTAGGGCCAGAGGTAGCTGCGCGGCATCGGTTGGGCGGCGCCGGCGATGGCCGTCCGCACGTCGCCCTTCTCCAGCAGCAGCCGGCGGGTGGCGGGGTTGCTGCGCACCGCGTTTTCCACGTCGTGCAGCGCCTGCAGGCCGGGCCAGGGCTTCCACTGCACCTGCAGCGCCTGCATCGCGGCTTCGGCCTGGTCTTCACGCTCGGCCACGATGCCGATGAAGTCGCCGATGACCACCAGGTCGACGATGCCGTGCAGGTGGCCGATGGAATCGCGGTCCACCGACTGCAGCGTGCGGCCGACGAAGTCGCCGGCATCCACGCCGGCATAGGGCGGGCGCACCACGCGGCCGTGCAGCATGCCGGGCAGGCGCATGTCGTGCACGAAGATCAGCTCGCCCGTGGCCTTGGCCGGGATGTCCACCCGGGGCACCGGCTGGCCGATCACGCGGTGCTGCTCGTGCGGCTTGAGCGTGGCCGCCGCCGGGTCGAGCAGCAGCCGCACCTGGCGGCCCTGCAGATCGTCCGGCGTGGCGCCCTGCTCCCGCAGCCAGGCCCGGGCCTGGGCCGCGGCCTGGCGCAGCGGCAGGCCGTGCACCTGGATGCTGGCGCTGGCGATCGTGGCGCCCTGGTTGGGCACGCTGCAGGTGTGGCCCATCACCATCGTCACCTGCGCCAGCGGCAGGTCCAGTTCCTCGGCCACCAGCTGCGAGAGCGCGGTGCGCAGGCCAGTGCCCAGGTCCACATGGCCATGCAGGCCGGTGGCGCTGCCGTCCTCCCACAGCGCCAGCAGGATCTCCGGGCCCTCGGCCGGGTTGGCCGATACCGCGGGCGGCTGGCCGGGGCTGGGGGGCGGCGCGGGTGGCGCTTCGCGCAGCACCAGCAGCACGCCGCTGGCGGCCAGGAAGCCGGCGCGGTCCAGGTGCTGGGAGCGGTGGGCCAGCGTCATGCGGCGTGGGGCGGCTTCGCCGCTGCCTGGTCGCGCAGCACCACCGCGCGGCGCACCGCCGACAGGATCTCGATGTGCGTGCCGCAGCGGCACAGGTGGTGCGCCAGCGCCTCGCGGATCTGCGCCTCGGTGGGCTGCGGGCAATGCGTCAACAGGGCCACGGTGGCCATCACCATGCCGTTGAGGCAGTAGCCGCACTGCGCGGCCTGGGTGTCGATGAAGGCCTGCTGCACCCAGTGGGGCGCCGCGCGCGTACCCAGGCCTTCCAGCGTGGTGACCGAGCGGCCCTGCATGCCACCGGCCGGAATGCAGCACGAGCGCGCCACCTGGCCATCGACCAGCACCGCGCAGGCGCCGCACTGGCCGAGTCCGCAGCCGTACTTGGGGCCGTTGAGCCGCAGGTCGTTGCGCAGCACCTGCAGCAGCGGCGCCTCGGGCGGCACCTGCAGCACCCGCAGCTGGCCGTTCACCTGCAACTCGATCGGCGGCGCGGGTACTGCAGCGGTCACAATGGAGGAGAGGGCGTCAGGCCGCCGCGATGTCCGACGACTGGATGCGCTTGACGCCCTTGGCCGCCATCTGCTTCCAGGCCGCTTCCAGCGAGCCGTTCAAGTCGATGGCGCGGGTGGCGTCCTCGATCACGTAGACGTTGAAGCCGGCCTTGCGTGCGTCCATCGCCGTCCAGGCCACGCAGAAGTCCGTCGCCAGGCCGGTGACGTACACCGTCTTGATGCCGCGGGCCTTCAGGTAGCCGGCCAGGCCGGTGACGGTCTTGCGGTCGGCCTCCTCGAAGGCGGAATAACTGTCCACGCCCTTGTTGTAGCCCTTGCGGATGATGAGCTGCGCGGTGGGCAGCTTCAGGTCCTTGTGCAGCGCGGCGTCCTCGGTGCCCTGCACGCAGTGGTCGGGCCACAGCACCTGGTTGCCGTACTTCAGCACCGTGGTCTCGAACGGCTTCTTGCCGCCATGGCTGCTGGCGAACGAGGCATGGCCCGGCGTGTGCCAGTCCTGCGTCACCACGATGTTGGCGAAGGCCGGGGCGATGCGGTTGATCACCGGCACCACCTCGTCGCCGCCCTTCACGGGCAGCGTGCCGCCGGGCACGAAGCAGTTCTGAACGTCCACCACGATCAGCGCCGACTTGTCGTCGGGCTTGAGCGCGTCCGCCGCCAGCGCCCAGGGCGCGGTGCCGGCGGCCAGCAGGGCGGCGGAGGATTGCAGCAGGAAGCTGCGGCGTTGAAGGGCGGAAGGTCGGCTCATGGTTGCGCTCCGTTGGTCACACACTCAGGTAGGCCCGCCGCACTTCCTCGTTCGCGGCCAGGTCGGCCATGCTGCCGGTGTACCGCATCTGGCCCTTCTCGAGCACATAGGCGCGGTCGGACACCAGTTCGGCGAAGTGCATGTTCTGTTCCGACAACAGGATGCTCACGCCCTGCGCCTTCAGCGCCAGGATCATGTGCGCCATCTGCTCGACGATCACCGGCGCCACGCCTTCCGAGGGCTCGTCCAGCAGCACCAGGAAGGGGTTGCCCATCAGCGTGCGCGCCACGGTGAGCATCTGCTGCTCGCCGCCGCTCATGCGGCCGCCGGGGCGGTCTGGCATCTCGCCCAGATTGGGAAACAGCTGGAACAGCCGCTCGGCCGTCCACAGCGGTGCGTCGCTGCCATCGGGCCAGCGGCGCGGCGGCTGGCGGCCCACCTCGAAGTTCTCCAGCACCGTGAGGTCGCTGAACACCCGCCGGTCTTCGGGCACGAAGCCCAGGCCGGCGCGGGCGATCTCGTGCGGCTGCGCGCGGCTGATGTCGCGGCCCATGAAGCTCACGCTGCCGCGGCGCTTGGCCAGCAGGCCCATCAAGGTCTTGAGCGTGGTGGACTTGCCGGCGCCGTTGCGGCCCATCAGCGCCACCACCTCGCCGCGGCGCACCTGCAGGGCGACGTCGAACAGGATCTGCGCGGCGCCGTACCAGGCGTTGAGGCCGCTGGCGTCCAGCAGCAGGTCGGCGGGATTGGCGGAAGTCGCGACGGTCATGCGGGCACCTGCGGAGTCTTCTTCTCGAATGTTTTTCCGGTGCCGAAATAGACCTCCTGCACCTTGGGATGGTCCCGTATCTCGGCCGGCTTGCCTTCGGCGATCAGCCGGCCGCGGGCCAGCACGATCATGCGGTCGGCGTAGGCGAACACCACGTCCATGCTGTGCTCGGTGAACAGCACCGCGATGCCGCGCTCGATCACCAGCTGCTTGGTCAGCGCCATCAGCTCGTTGCGCTCCTTCGGCGCCATGCCGGCGGTGGGCTCGTCCATCAGCAGCAGCTTGGGCGTGTTGGCCATCGCGATGGCCAGCTCCACCCGCTTCACGTCGCCGTAGGCCAGCACGCTGCACGGCCGGTCGGCCTGCGCAGCCATGCCCACCTGGGCCAGCAGGGCCATCGCCTCGTCGCGCTTGTGGTCGGCGGCCCGGCGGAACATCGAGAACAGCCGGCCGTCGCTGGACAGCAGCGCCATCTGCACGTTCTCCACCACCGTCAGCGAGCCGAAGGTCTCGGCGATCTGGAAGGTGCGGCCCACGCCCATCTTCCAGATGTCGCGCGGCCGGCGGCCGATCAGCTCCTGGCCTTCGAGCTGGATGCTGCCGGTGTCGGCCTTCAACTGGCCGTTGACCATGTTGAAGGTGGTCGACTTGCCGGCACCGTTGGGCCCGATCAGCGCCAGCAGCTCGCCCTTGGCGACCGAGAATTTCACGCCGTCGACAGCGCGGTTGCCGCCGAAGGACTTGCCCAGGTTGGTGACGTTCAACAGGCTCATCACGCAGCCTCCTTGCGGTTGGCGAACAGCTGCCGCACGAAGCCGGCGATGCCCTGCGGGAAGGCCAGCACCAGCAGCAGGATGATGCCGCCCAGCAGGGCGCGCCAGTAGTCGGTGCTGCGGGCCACGGTGTCCTGCAGCCAGGTGAAGGTGACCGCGCCCACCAGCGGGCCCGACAGCGTCTGCAGCCCGCCCAGCAGCACCATCACCAGGCCGTCGACCGAGCGGCCCACGCCCAGCACGTCGGGCGAGATGCTGCCCTTGCTGAAGGCGTACAGCGCGCCCGCCAGCCCGGCGAACAGGCCCGCCACCACAAAGGCCACCCACTGCATGCGCTTGACGTCGATGCCGATGGCATCGGCGCGCAACGGTGAATCGCGGCCCGCGCGCATCGCATAGCCGAAGGGCGAGAACAGGATGCGCCGCAGCGCCAGCACCGCCAGCGCCACCAGGGCCAGCGTGAGGAAGTAGTAGTGCGTCTTGTCGGACAGCCATTCGGCCGGCCACACGCCGGTGATGCCGTTGCTGCCGCCGGTGAACTCGTCCCACTGGAAGGTGACCGACCAGACGATCTGCGCGAAGGCCAGCGTGAGCATCGCCAGGTACACGCCCGACAGCCGCACGCAGAACCAGCCGAACACCAGCGCGCCCACGGCGGCGGCCACCGGCGCCAGCAGCAGCGACAGCTCCATCGGCAGCCCCGCGTTGCGCACCAGCAGCGCGGCCGCATAGGCGCCCAGGCCGAAGTACGCCGCATGGCCGAACGAATGCATGCCGGCCGGCCCCATGATGAAGTGCAGGCTGGCGGCGAACAGCGCGGCCGTCAGCAGGTCGATGGCCAGCACGGTGAGGTAGGGCGCATCGGCGGTGGCCGCGGGCATGGCCACCAGGGCCAGCAGCAGCACGGTGCCGGCGATCTTCAGGCCGTTGCCGGCCGGGCGCAGCGGCTCTTCCGGCGGTGCGCTGTTGCGGCTGGTGCCCTGCGGCCGGCCGAACAGGCCCCAGGGCCGCACCACCAGCACCGCGGCCATCACCAGGAACTCGGCCACCAGCGTGAGCTTGGAGAACGAGAAGGCGATGCCGAACAGCTCCACGTTGCCGATGCCGATGCACAGCGCCTTGATCTCCGCGATGATCAGCGCGGCCACGTAGGCGCCGGGAATGGAGCCCATGCCGCCCACCACCACCACCACGAAGGCATCGCCGATGGTCAGCAGGTCCAGCCCCAGGTTGGCCGGCTCGCGTGGCATCTGCAGTGCGCCGCCCAGGCCGGCCAGCATCGCGCCCAGCGCGAACACGGCGGTGAACAGCCAGGCCTGGTTGACGCCGAGTGCACCCACCATCTCGCGGTCCTGCGTGGCGGCGCGAACCAGCGTGCCGAAGCGGGTGCGGGTGAGCAGCAGCCACAGCAGGCCCAGCACGATGGGGCCGATGAAGATCAGGAAGATGTCGTAGGTGGGGAAGCGCCGGCCCAGGATGTCGATGGAGCCGGTGAGGCCCGGGGCGCGCGGGCCCAGCAGGTCTTCAGGGCCCCACAGCCACAGTGCCGCGTCCTTGATCACCAGCACCAGCGCAAAGGTGGCCAGCAGCTGGAACAGCTCCGGCGCGCGGTAGATGCGGCGCAGCAGCGTCATCTCCACCAGCGCGCCGACCAGGCCAACCGCCAGCGAGGCCAGCAGCAGCGCCGGCCAGAACCAGGCACTGCCCAGCCGGTCGGTCAGGCTGTAGGCGATGTAGATCCCGAGCATGAAGAACGAGCCATGCGCGAAGTTCACGATGCGCGTGACGCCGAAGATCAGCGACAGGCCGGCCCCGACGAGGAACAGCGACGATGCGCCGGCCAGGCCGTTGAGCAGTTGGACGATGAAGCCGGAGAGATCCATGGCGGATGGCGGTGTGCTCGGCGATCAGACAGGCAGCCCCGCCACCGCTGCAGGCATGGCGCAGCGGCAGGGCATCTTGGACGTGTGGGCGGCCGGTGCGGGCGCGGCCCGCACCGTGCACGGCATTCAGTCGGCGGCGCGCAGCTTCTTCACTTCGGCGTCGCTGGGCTGGAACTTGGCGCCGTCGAGGTAGGTGTAGTCGACCATCACGCCCTTGCCGTTGTCGTTCTTGGTGCGGCCCACGTAGGCGCCCAGCGTGGACTGCTGGTCGATGGCGCGGTAGTGGAACTTGCCGAACGGGCCGGTGACTTCCAGGCCGCGGAAGGCGGTGATCAGCTTCTCGGTCTCGGTGCTCTTGGCCTTCTTGATGCCTTCAGCCAGCGACTTGATCATGCTGTAGCCCACCACCGAGCCCAGGCGCGGGTAGTCCTTGTACTTGCCGTGGTAGGCCAGGAAGAAGGCCTTGTGCTCGGGCGTCTGGATGCCGTACCAGGGGTAGCCGGTGACGATCCAGCCGTTGGGCGTCTCGTCCTTCAGCGGGTCGAGGTACTCCGGCTCGCCGGTCAGCAGGCTCACCACCTCGCGGCCCTGGAACAGGCCGCGGGTGTTGCCCTCGCGCACGAACTTGGTCAGGTCGGCGCCGAACAGCACGTTGAAGATGGCGTCGGGCTTGGCATCGGCCAGTGCCTGCACCACGCTGCCCGCGTCCAGCTTGCCCAGCGGCGGTGCCTGCTCGGCCACGAACTCCACGTCGGGCTGCGCAGCCTTCAGCAGCGTCTTGAAGGTGGCGATGGCCGACTGGCCGTATTCGTAGTTGGGGTAGACGATGGCCCAGCGCTTCTTCTTGAGCTTGGCGGCTTCCGGCACCAGCATGGCCGACTGCATGTAGGTGGAGGCGCGCAGGCGGAAGGTGTAGCGGTTGCCGTTCTGCCAGACGATCTTGTCGGTCAGCGGCTCGCCGGCCAGGTAGAAGAACTTCTTCTGCTTGGCGAAGTCGGTCAGCGCCAGGCCGGTGTTGGACAGGAAGGAGCCTGCCAGCACGTCCACCTTCTCGCGCGAGATCAGCTCCTCCGCCGCACGCACCGCATCGCCGGGGCTGGCGTTGTCGTCGCGGGTGATCAGCTCCACCTTCTTGCCCAGCAGGCCGCCGGCGGCGTTGATCTCCTCCACCGCCAGCTCCATGCCCTTCTTGTAGGGCTCCAGGAAGGCGGGCTGGGCCTTGTAGCTGTTGACCTCACCGATCTTGATCACAGCCTGGGCCTGTGCCGCCGCGCCCCATGCCAGGGTGGTGAAGGCCAGGCCGGCCAGCGCAAGGCGGCGGCGGGTGAAGGTGACGAGTGCCATCGGAATTGCTCCAGGGATGAATGCGGTAGAGGTTCAGCGCAGGCCGTCGGTGCCCTGCACCTCGGCATGCTGCAGGCCGCCGATGCGCGGCAGCGGGCGCCCGCTGTCGGTGACAACGACGCACACGACGATCTCGTTGGCACGCGGCGCATCGCCGATGCGGGCCTCCATCGCGTCGAAATGGCTGCGAACGTAGGCGGCGTCCTTGTGGCCCAGCGGCACGTCGATCGCGGTGCCCAGACCGCCGCGCTTCTTGCTGGAAGGCACCAGCGCCGCGCCCTTTTCCACGGCCGCACGCAGCGGCGCGCCCAGCTTCGGGTGCAGGATGGCCGCGGCATGTTCCAGCTCGCCGGCCTCGCCCACGATGGCAGCCTTGCCGTAGCTCTGGGCCTGGCCGGGCGCGATGCCCAGGGCCTGCACGCACTTGCCGCCCAGCAGGCCGCCCAGCTCCTCGCCGATGGCGATCAGCTCGTCCAGCGACTCGGCATAGCGGCCGGCGTACGGGTTCTCGATCACGGCCATGGCCAGGGCCTTGCGCACCGGCGGCTGCACCGGGCGACCCATCTCGATGCGGGTCTCGTCCACCTGGACGACGATCTTGCGGATCTTGGCAGTCATGTGTCGGGTCCTTCGTCGGTTTCGTGCTTCAGCGCAGGCCGTTCCATTGCGCGATGTCGGCCGCCTTCAGGCCGCCCACCCGGGCATGCACGCGCGGGCCGGTGCTCATCGCCAGGATGTACACCAGCTCGTCGGGCAGCGGCGCGCCGGGCACCCGCACTTCCAGCGCATCGAAATGGCTGCGCACGTAGCTGGCGTTGATGTGGGTCAGCGGCACGTCCAGCGTGGCGCCGGGCGGGCCCACCTTCTTGGTGGAAGGCACGATGGACAGCGCGTTGCCGGGCTGGCCGGACTTGTCCTCTCCCTTGCCGGCGGCGTAGGCCGCGCGGTCGCCCTTCCAGCCCAGCAGCTCGCGCATGGCATAGCCGCCAGGCACGTGCCACAGCGCGCCGTGCTCCAGCTCGCCGGCGGCGCCCACGATGGCGCCCTTGCCATAACCTTCGATGCGCTCGGCCGGCACGTCCATCGCGGCACGCAGCTGCTCGGCCATCTGGATGCCCAGCGGCTGCAGCGCGTCCATCATCGGCAGGATGTCGGCCACGTAGCGGCCGGCGAACGGGTTGGTGAGCACCACGCCGATGGCGCCCCGCCGCAGTGGCTGCGCGGCCACCGGCCCGAACTCGTGGTGGATGTCTTCCACCTGCGTGAAGACGCGTCGGATCTCGATCATCGAAGCTTCCATCACCGTTTCATTAAGCAAGTACTGAACCAATGGACGGTGCTTCCAGCAGCCGGCCGGCTGCGGGATTGTCCACGCAGGCAAAACGCCCCTGGCAGGCCAGCACGGCGGCCTGTACCAGCCCTTGCGCCTGCAGCGCACGGGCCCGTTCGACACCTGCCTGCAGCGCCTGTTCCACCAGGGCCGGCGGCAGTGGCGGCACGTCCACGGTGACGGCGATGCCGCCCAGGTCGCTGTCGTCCTTCAGCTCGCAGGCCGGGCGGCGCAGGATGCCCGGATGCACCACGTCCACGGCATTGGCGATGACGGTGGCAGCCGCATCGGCCTGGGCCGCGGAGCGGGCCAGCACCGTCACGCTGTCGGCGATGCCCAGCGAGAAGCTGCGGCCGCGCCAGCCGCTGGTGGCCACGCCGCGCACCGGCATCTCGGCGCGCACGGTGAACTGGGCGTCGGTGTCCAGCAGGCCGCCGGCCTGGTGCGGATCGAAGCCGGCGATGTCGGCCAGCAGGCCCACGCGCACGCTGGTGCCGGGCGCCAGGTGCAGCGCGATGTCGCCACCGTTGTTGATCCAGGCGCGGCGGATGCCGGGCCGTTGGTAGAAGCCGATGAGCTCCTGCGCCACCGAGCCGGCCACGGCGGCCATGGGGGTGATGAAGGCGGTGCCGAGCGGAGCGCAGGCCCGCCACATGCGCTGGGCGATGGGCCCGCTCATCGGGCAGGGCTCGGCGCGCACCGGCCGGCGCAGCAGCGGCAGCTCGGCCACCAGCTCGGCCAGCACGCCACTGAAGCGGCGCCACGCGGCCTCGTGTGCCGCGTTGACGGCGGGGGCATCGCCTTCCGCGCTGATCAGCAGGTCGATGGGCCCATGCTGGAAATGCCGTCGGCCGTCGTGCAGGGCATGGCGCTGTGCTTCCATCATGCGTACTCAGCCCAGCAGCGGCGGCGTGCCCAGCGGCCAGCCGTTGGCCTGCAGCGCCGGTACGTCGGCACGCCGGGTGGGTGCGCCGTCATGGTGCCAGGCACCTTGCCGCAGCGCCTGGCCGAGGCTGCGCACCGGCTCCATGTGGCCGCCCAGCCGCTGGTAGTCGTCCATCGTCATGCTGAACTCGATGGGCGCGACGATGGCCGGCGTGGGCACGGTGCCGAAGCTGTTGTCCGGCATGCGCATCACGTCCACCATCACCGTGATGCCGCCGCCCGCCCACACATAGGCCGGCGCGCCGCCGCAGGTCACGTTGACCAGCGCGTTCTTGATGGCGCGGGTGAGCAGCACCGGGTTCTCCGTCACGCCGGCACGCAGGCTGCCGCCGGCACCGCCGAGGAACATCACCGAGGTCATCGAGGGTTCGCAGTTCTCGCCGATGCGCTCGACCACGCGCTGCACCTCGGCGGGCATCGGCGCGGGCTGCGGCACCAGCTGCTCGTCCAGCACGAACCAGGCGGCATGCTCGCCGGTGGTTGACGTCATCAACAAGCGCAGGCCCGGCCAGGCGACGGCCGCGTCCCAGCCCTCGATGATGGACAGCGGCTCGGCGATGTCGGTGCCGCCCCAGCCGGTGCCGGGATTGGCCACCTGGAAGTAGCGCCCCGGCGTGGACTTGCGGCCGCGGATCTTCAGGCCCGAGGGCTTCATGTCCAGGCACTTGCCGGCCTGGTGCTCGGTGAGCACGCCGGTGATGTGGTCGTCCACCACCACCACTTCGTCGCACTGCCCCCAGAACTGCTTGGCGAAGATGCCGATGGTGGCCGAGCCGCAGCCCACGCGCATGCGCTGCTCCTCCACGCCGTTGACGATGGGCGCCCGGCCGGCCTGGATGGTGATCTGCGAGCCGCCGTCGATGCTCAGGTCCACCGGCTGCTTGTTGCCCAGCGCCTGCATCACCTCCACCGTGACGCGGCCTTCCTTCTTGCTGCCGCCGGTGAGGTGGTGCACGCCGCCCAGCGACAGCATCTGCGAGCCGTATTCGGCCGTGGTGACGTGGCCCACCACCTCGCCCTTGCAGCGGATGTTGGCCTGCTCGGGGCCCAGCCAGCGGTCGGTGTCGATCTTCACCTTGAAGCTGCAGTAGCTGAAGATGCCCTCGGTGACCACCGTCACCATGTCCACGCCGCGCGCCTGGCTGGCCACGATGAAGGGCGCGGGCTTGTAGTCGGGGTAGGTGGTGGACGAACCCACGCCGGTGACGAAGAACTCGTCGCCGCTGGCCGCTTGCTCGGCCGGCGCGCTGCCGTCCAGCGGCAGCAGCGGCAGCGGCTCGCCGGCGGCGCGCGCTTCCACCGCGCCGCGTCGCAGGAACAGCACCGGGTCGACCCGCACCAGCACGCCCTCGGTGTTGGCATAGCGGTCGCACGCGCCCGTCTTGCCGGGCGAGATCTGGCACAGCACCGGGCAGGCGTTGCATTCGATCTTGCCGCTGGCCATGCGCTCGTTGCGCGGCCGCGCACGCTCCAGCACCTGCGGCACCGCAGGCAGGTCGAGGCCGGGCAGGCCGTCGGTCTTGGTGTGTTCGTTCATCGGACGCTCACGTGGGAAGTGCGCAGGTTCATCGTGGTGTGGCGGCAGCCCCGGGTGCAAGACGCGCGCCAGCATGTTCTTCTTGCGGCGCACCATCCGTGTATGTAGCATTCACTTAACAAGGATGTAGCGCAGGCTACATCGGGAGCCGAGTTGGTGCAATCGGGCGAAGCACGCACCGCCGCAGGGCAAAATCCCGGTCAGCCGCCGCCTTTCTTCCATCCAACCGAATCCACTTCGCAGCAGGAACTCTTCATGAGCGCTTTCCACGAAGAAAAGGTGCTGAGCGTCCACCACTGGACCGATCGCCTCTTCACCTTCACCACCACCCGCGACGCGGGCCTGCGGTTCTCCAACGGCCACTTCACGATGATCGGCCTGCGCGTCAACGGCAAGCCGCTGCTGCGTGCCTACAGCATCGTCAGCCCGAACTACGAGGAGCACCTCGAGTTCCTGAGCATCAAGGTGCCCGACGGCCCGCTGACGAGCAAGCTGCAGCACATCCAGGTGGGCGACACCGTGATCGTGGGCAAGAAGCCCACCGGCACGCTGCTGATCGACTACCTGCTGCCCGGCAAGCGCCTGTACCTGGTGGGCACCGGCACCGGCCTGGCGCCGTTCATGAGCATCATCCGCGACCCCGCCACCTACGAGAAGTTCGAGCAGGTGGTGCTGATCCACGGCGTGCGCCAGAAGGACGAGCTGGCCTACCACGACCTGGTGGCCGACCACCTGCCCAAGCACGAGTTCCTGGGCGAGATGATCAGCCAGCAGCTGCTGTACTACCCCACCGTCACCCGCGAGAGCTACAGGAACATGGGCCGCGTGACCGACCTGATGGTCAGCGGCAAGCTGTTCCAGGACCTGGGCGTGCCCAACATCGACCCCGCGGAAGACCGCGTGATGATCTGCGGCAGCCCGGCCATGCTGCGCGACCTGAAGCACCTGCTGGAGGAGCGCAAGTTCAAGGAAGGCAACACCACCACGCCGGGCGACTTCGTGATCGAGCGGGCCTTCGCCGAGCAGTGATCCGCTGACAGCGCCAGCCGAGCCTTCCCGCGTGCCCACCAAGACCCTGCGCCGCCCCGCTGCCACACCCGCCCGCCGCACCGCGTCGGGCGCCGAGCGACCGCCCGGCGTGCGCGAGCTGTCGGCCCGCGCCACGCGCGACAGCATCCTGAAGGCGGCCACCAAGGTGTTCGCCAAGCAGGGCTACGACGGCGGCAAGGTGGACCAGATCTCCAAGGCCGCGAAGTCCTACGACCGGATGATCTACTACTACTTCGGCAGCAAGGAAGGCCTGTTCGTGGCCGTGCTGGAGGAGTGCTATCGCCGCTTCAACGACGCCGAGGCCGAGTTGTCGATCGACGTGGCCAAGCCGGTGGAGGCGCTCACGGCGGTGATCCGCTTCATGTGGACCTACTACCTGAAGAACCCGGACTTCATCACGCTGCTCAACACCGAGAACCTGCACCGCGGCAAGCACATCGGCAAGAGCCTGCGGGCGCGCGAGTACTCGTCGCCCGCGGTGGACCTGATCGCCGGCATCCTGGCCAGCGGTGCGCAGCAGGGCCGGTTCCGCAGCGACACCGCCGCGCGCGACGTGTACCTGATGATCGCCGGCATGTCGTACTTCTACCTGTCCAACCGCTACACGCTGTCGGCCTTCCTCGGCGAGCCGCTGGACAACGCCGACGCGCTGGCGCACTGGGAACGGTTCGTCATCGACGCGGTGCTGCGCACCGTGGCCGCCGCGCCCGCATAGCGCCTTCATCCGCCCACCCGCCAACCGCGCAAAGGAGTACGTCGCATGGCCGAAGCCGCCGCATCCGCCCAGTCGGGCAAGGTCGTCATCCGCAACATCGGCCTGCTGTTGTCGGGCGACCTGGACCGACCCATCCTCGACGCCGACACCATCGTCATCGACGACGGCCTGATCACCGCGGTGGGCCAGGCCGCCGACTGCAACACCGAGGGCGCGACCACCGTGATCGATGCCCGCGGCACCTGCGTGGCGCCGGGCCTGATCGACAGCCACGTGCACCCGGTGTTCGGCGACTGGACGCCGCGCCAGGGCCAGCTGGGCTGGATCGATTCGTCGATGCACGGCGGCGTCACCACCATGATCTCCGCCGGCGAGGTGCACCTGCCCGGGCGGCCGAAGGACATCGTGGGCCTGAAGGCGCTGGCCATCACCGCGCAGCGGGCCTTCGACAACTTCCGCCCCGGCGGCGTGAAGGTGCTGGCCGGCGCGCCGGTGATCGAGAAGGGCATGACCGAGCAGGACTTCAAGGACCTGGCCGACGCCGGCGTGAAGCTGCTGGGCGAGGTGGGCCTGGGCTCGGTGAAAGCCGGCTACGAGGCGCAGCAGATGGTGGCCTGGGCGCGCAAGCACGGCATCCAGAGCACCATCCACACCGGCGGGCCGTCGATTCCCGGCTCGGGCCTGATCGACAAGGACGTGGTGCTGGAGGCCGACGCCGACATCATCGGCCACATCAACGGTGGCCACACCGCGCTGCCGGAGGCCCATGTGTGCGAGCTGTGCGAGAGAAGCAGCCGCGGCATCGAGATCGTGCACAACGGCAACGAGAAGGTGGCCATCGCCGCCGCGCAGGCCGCGATGCAGCTCAAGTGCCCGCATCGGGTGATCCTGGGCACCGACGGCCCGGCCGGTTCGGGCGTGCAGCCGCTGGGCATCCTGCGCATGGTGTCGATGCTGTCCAGCCTGGCCAACATCCCTGCCGAGCTGGTGTTCTGCTTCGCCACCGGCAACACCGCCCGCATGCGCCAGCTCAACTGCGGCCTGGTGGAGCCCGGCCGCGCGGCCGACTTCGTCTTCATGGACCGTGCGCAGCACACCGCCGGCCGCACGCTGCTGGAAAGCGTGCAGCTGGGTGACATCCCCGGCATCGGCATGGTGATGATCGACGGCCTGGTGCGCTGCGGCCGCAGCCGCAACACGCCGCCGGCCACGGAAATCCCCGTGGTGGTCTGATTCAGTCGTTCAGCTCGGCCCGCGCCCGGTCCACATGCAGCCGCTCGGCCGCGTCGGCCGGCGTGCAGGCCACGGCCTCGGCGCACAGCCGGTCGGCCTCCGGCAGGCGCTTCTCGCCTTCCAGCATCACCAGGCCCTTGGCGAATTCCAGCCGCGCCAGCGCGCTGTCGGGCATCAGCTTCAGCGCCTGGCGGAAGTGGCGCAGGCCGGCTTCCACGCTGGCGCCCTGGGTGCGGCCCAGCAGCGAGCCCACCTTGTCGATCACCTCGGCATGGAAGGCGCCCAGCACGATGTGCGCCTCGCCATGCGCCGGCTGCAGGCGCACCGCGGTGTCCAGGCTGGCGCGCACCTTGCTGCCCATGCCCATGGCCAGTGCCTTGGCCACGCTGATGCTCTGGCTGTAGCGGCCCAGGGCCGAGGCCAGCAGGTAGTGCGCATTGGCATTGGCCGGCTGCAGTGCGGTCAGGGCCTCGGCCCGTTCGGCCGCCTGCAGAAACAGCGCGATGCGCGCCGTCTCGCTGGGCTCCAGGTAGCTGGCGTAGGCGATCTGCGCCTTGGTGGCCGCGGTGATGCCGGCCCCTCCCGCGGCCATGCCCAGGTCGCGCGCGCGCTCGAAGTCACCGGCGTGGTAGCAGACCCAGGCCTGCAGCACCGCCTCGTCGGCGGGCAGCGGCTCCTGGTCGCCCTGGTGCAGGCGCGGCCACTGCGCGCGCAGCGTGTCCAGGTCGAACGCAAACAGGGGATGGGGATAGCCGGTCCACTGGCCCATGGCGTACTTCTCTCGTCAATGCAGGTCCGCTGTGGGCCGGACGGTGGCCCGGGCCAGCAGCTGCTGGCGCGCCGCCGCGCCCAGGTAGGGATGCAGGAGGCTCAGCACATGGTAGACCGCCCGCGCCAGCGTGGCCTCGGCCTGCTCCGGCTCCAGCGCACGGCGCGGGTCGCGCGCGTATTCGTGGTTCAGCCAGTAGCTCACCATGACCACCAGGCATTGGGCCAGCGGCGCCGCCTCCTCGCGGCCGATGGTCATGCACTGGTTGTGCACCAGGCCTTCCAGTGCGGTTTCCACCGCGCGGGCCTTGCGCTCCAGCACCGCCTGGAAGCGGGCCTCGACCATGCGGTTCTTCGACAGCAGGTCGTTCAGGTCGCGGTACAGGAAGCGGTACTCCCACGCCACGCCGAACAGCGCGTGGAAGAACTGCCAGGCGGTGTCCAACGAATGCACGCTGCCAGCCTCCGCCAGGCGTTCGGCCATCGCCAGCTCGTAGCGCTCGTACAAAGCGTTGATCAGCGTTTCCTTGGCGGGGTAGTGGTAGTACAGGTTGCCCGGGCTGATGCCCAGTTCCGCCGCGATCAGCGTGGTGCTGACGTTGGGCTCGCCGAAGCGGTTGAGCAGTTCGAGTGCCGCATCCAGGATGCGCTCGGCAGTGCGCCTCGGTTTCTTGGTGTGGGACTGCATGGCGGGCTTCGGGCTGTTGCGCCCACGCTAGCACCGCCTCGCGCGCTTGTTGATCGGGACAAAACCAGCCCATCCCCAGAATCACAAGGGCCGGGCCGCCTCCCTACAATCGCCGGCCCATGCCCGCCGTATCGTTCCAGCAAGTCGCCAAAACCTACCGGGGAGCCAGCGGCAGCTTCCAAGCCCTCGACGATGTCTCCTTCGACATCCAGGAGGGCGAATTCTTCGGATTGCTCGGCCCCAACGGTGCCGGCAAGACCACCCTCATCAGCATCCTGGCCGGCCTGAACCGCGCCACCTCCGGCCGCGTGACCGTGATGGGCCATGACGTCGTGGCCGACTACGCCGCGGCCCGCAAGGCGCTGGGCATCGTGCCGCAGGAGCTGGTGTTCGACCCGTTCTTCAGCGTGCGCGAGACCCTGCGCATCCAGAGTGGCTACTTCGGCGTGCGCAACAACGGTGCCTGGATCGACGAGCTGCTGGCCAGCCTGGGCCTGGCGGACAAGGCCGGCGCCAACATGCGCCAGCTGTCCGGCGGCATGAAGCGCCGGGTGCTGGTGGCGCAGGCGCTGGTGCACCGGCCGCCGGTCATCGTGCTGGACGAACCCACCGCCGGCGTGGACGTGGAACTGCGGCAGACGCTGTGGCAGTTCGTCGCACGCCTGAACCGCGAAGGCCACACCGTGCTGCTGACCACCCACTACCTGGAAGAGGCCGAGGCGCTGTGCAACCGCATCGCGATGCTCAAGCGCGGCAAGGTGGTGGCGCTGGACCGCACCGCCAACCTGCTGGCGGGCACCGCCAGCACCATGCTGCGCTTCAAGACCGACGATGCGCTGCCGCCGGCGATCGCCGCGCATGCGCGCGTCACCGGCCGCATCGCCCAGGTGACGGCGCACGACGCGGCCGAGGTGGAGCAACTGCTGGCGCAGCTGCGCGGGGCGGGCGTGCGCATCGAGGACCTGGAGATCGGCCGCGCCGACCTGGAGGACGTCTTCCTCGAGATCATGCAGGGCGCGCCGCAGGCTGCGGGCACGGGTGCGAAGGTGGCGGCATGAGTGCGAGCCTGTTCGCCGGCGCCCGCACGCTGCTCTACAAGGAAGTGCTGCGCTTCTGGAAGGTGAGCTTCCAGACCGTGGCCGCGCCGGTGCTCACCGCGGTGCTGTATCTGCTGATCTTCGGCCACGTGCTGGAGGACCATGTGCAGGTCTACCCCGGCGTGGGCTACACCAGCTTCCTGATCCCCGGGCTGGTGATGATGAGCGTGCTGCAGAACGCCTTCGCCAACAGCAGCTCCTCGCTCATCCAGAGCAAGATCACCGGCAACCTGGTGTTCCTGCTGGTCACGCCGCTGTCGCACTGGGCCTGGTTCGCGGCCTATGTGGGTGCTTCCGTCATCCGCGGCCTGGCGGTGGGCCTGGGCGTGCTGCTGGTCACCGTGTGGTTCGCGCCGCCGGCTTTCGTGGCACCGTGGTGGATCGTGGTGTTCGCCGCGCTGGGCGCCGGGCTGATGGGCTGCCTGGGGCTCATCGCCGGGCTGTGGGCCGAGAAGTTCGACCAGCTGGCCGCCTTCCAGAACTTCATCATCATGCCCATGACCTTCCTGTCGGGCGTGTTCTATTCGGTGCACTCGCTGCCCGCGGCCTGGCAGGCGGTCAGCCACCTGAATCCGTTCTTCTACATGATCGACGGCTTCCGGCATGGTTTCTTCGGCGTGGGAGACGTGTCGCCCTGGCTCAGCCTGGGCGTGGTGTCGGTGAGCTTCCTGGTGGTCAGCGCCGTGGCGTTGCGGCTGCTGGCCACCGGCTACAAACTCCGGTCATGAACCACACCGCCCCGCGCCCGCTGCCCTATGAACACATCGCGCTCGTGCTGCAGGGCGGCGGGGCGCTGGGTTCCTACCAGGCAGGGGTGTTCGAGGGCCTGTCCGAGGCCGGCATCCGGCCCAACTGGGTGGCGGGTATCTCGATCGGGGCGCTCAACAGCGCGGTGATCGCCGGCAATGCGCCCGAGCACCGCGTGGACCGCCTGCGCGAGTTCTGGCAGACCATCTGCCAGCCCGCCTTCGGCGCGCCCAGTGCCGACTGGCTCCAGGCCACCGCCGAGCAGGTGGGCGGCCCGCTGCGGGCGGCCTTCAACTCGATGGAAGCCACGCGCGCGATGCTGGAAGGCCAGCACGGCTTCTTCGTGCCGCGCCTGACGCCGCCGTGGTGGCCGCACCGCGCCTTCAGCGAGCTGAGCTGGTACGACGTCTCGCCGCTGAAGTCCACGCTGGAACGCCTGTGCGACTTCGACCGCATCAATGCCGGCGAGATGCGCGTCATCGTCTCCGCCGTCAATGTGCGCAGCGGCAACTTCGAGCGCTTCGACAACTCGCGCGGGCCGTGGAAGGGCCGGCTGCGGCCGGAGCACTTCATGGCCTCGGGCGCGCTGCCGCCGGGGTTTGCCGCGGTGGAGATCGACGGCGAAAGCTACTGGGACGGCGGGCTGGTGTCCAACACGCCGCTGGCCGAGGTGGTGGCCGAGACGCCGCGGCGCGACACGCTGGCCTTCCAGGTCGACCTGTGGAGCGCCGTCGGCCCGCTGCCGGCCAATCTCTATGACATCGAGGAGCGGCAGAAGGACATCCGCTTCTCCAGCCGCACCCGCGCCATCACCGACATGCTGGCGCGCGAACAGAAGCTGCGCGCGCTGCTGCGCGGCGTGCTGGCCAAGGTGCCGCCCGAGGCGCGTGCCGATTGCGAATGGTGCGCCGAGGCCGCGGTGGAAGCCTGCGACCGCAAGCTCAACATCGTGCAGCTGATCTACCGCGACAAGGAGTGGGACGGCCTGAGCAAGGACTACGAGTTCGGCCCGCTGACCATGCGCGAGCACTGGGCCAGCGGCCTGGACGACATGCGCCGCACGCTGGCCCATGCCGACTGGCTGGCGCCGCCCACCAGCAAGGCGGCGGTCGTCACCCACGACGTGCACCGGGACAACGGCGCCGGCAGGATGCCGCGCCGCAGGCGATAATCCGCGCGCCATGGCCGAACCCACACCCCAGCAAGTCCGCGAATTCATCGCCGCCGGCCTGCCCTGCGAACACCTGGCCGTCGAAGGCGACGGTCGCCATTTCTTCGCGACCATCGTCTCGCCCGAATTCGAAGGCAAGAGCCGCGTGCAGCGGCACCAGCGCGTGTACGCCGCCCTGGGCGAGCGCATGCGCGAGGAAATCCACGCGCTGTCGATGAAGACCCTGACGCCCGCCGAATGGCAGGCCCAGCCGTCCGCCAGTCCCGCCGCCGAGCCCCACCGCCACTGATCGACCCCGCGGCATGCCGCGGGCGGCGGGCTGCCTCACCGTGCGTGTGATGGCCCGGCTGCCGGCGGCGGCGCCGCACAGCCAGCCACACTACACATGGACAAACTCCTCATCCGCGGCGGCCGCAGCCTCCAGGGCGAAGTGCGCATCTCCGGCGCCAAGAACGCGGCGCTGCCACAGCTGTTCGCTGCACTGCTCACGGCCGATCCGGTGCAGCTGGGCAACGTGCCGCGCCTGCAGGACACCAAGACCGCGCTGAAGCTGCTGCGCAGCATGGGCGTGCAGGCCGAGCCAAGCGAGAGCCGGCCCGACGAGGTGCGGCTGGACGCCAGCGACGTGGCCAACCCGGTGGCGCCCTACGACCTGGTCAAGACGATGCGCGCCTCCATCCTGGCGCTGGGCCCGCTGCTGGCGCGCTTCGGCACCGCCACCGTGTCCTTGCCCGGCGGCTGCGCCATCGGCTCGCGCCCGGTCGACCAGCACATCAAGGGCCTGCAGGCGATGGGCGCGCACATCGTGGTGGAGCACGGCAACATCGTGGCGAACGCACCCGGCGGCCGGCTGCGCGGCGCGCGCATCACCACCGACATGGTCACCGTCACCGGCACCGAGAACCTGCTGATGGCCGCCACGCTGGCCGAAGGCGAGACGCTGCTGGAGAACGCCGCCCAGGAGCCCGAGGTCACCGACCTGGCCGAGATGCTGGTGAAGATGGGCGCCAGGATCGAAGGCATCGGCACCGGCCGGCTGCGCATCACCGGCGTAGCGCGCCTGCATGCGCCCACCGGCGGCCACCGCACCATCCCCGACCGCATCGAGACCGGCACCTTCCTGTGCGCGGTGCTGGCCACCGGCGGCGACGTGACGCTGCGCGACACCTGCATCCACCACCTGGACGCCGTGGTCGACAAGCTGCGCGAGGCCGGCGCCGAGATCACCTCCGGCGACGACTGGATCCGCGTGCAGGCCCGCGGCCGGCCGAAGGCGGTGGGCTTCCGCACCAGCGAGTACCCGGCCTTTCCCACCGACATGCAGGCGCAGTTCATGGCCGTGAATGCGGTGGCCGAAGGCGCGGCGCGCATCACCGAGACCATCTTCGAGAACCGCTTCATGCACGTGGACGAGATGAAGCGCCTGGGCGCCAACATCGAGGCCGACGGCCACACTGCGGTGGTGCAGGGCGTGGAAAGCCTGTCGGGCGCCAGCGTGATGGCCACCGACCTGCGCGCCTCCGCCAGCCTGGTGATCGCCGGCCTGGTGGCGCAGGGCGAGACGGTGGTCGACCGCATCTATCACCTGGACCGCGGCTACGACCGCATGGAAGTGAAGCTGCGCGCGCTGGGCGCCGACATCGAGCGCATTTCCGGCACGCCCGAGAAGGCCGCTGTATGACCGTGACGCTCGCACTGTCCAAGGGCCGCATCTTCGACGAGACGCTGCCGCTGCTGAAGGCCGCCGGCATCGAGGTGACCGAGGATCCCGAGACCTCGCGCAAGCTGATCCTGACCACCAACCGGCCCGATGTGCGCGTGGTGCTGGTGCGCGCCACCGACGTGCCCACCTACGTGCAGTACGGCGGCGCCGACATGGGCGTGGCCGGCAAGGACGTGCTGCTGGAGCACGACGGCAACGGCCTGTACCAGCCGCTGGACCTGAACATCGCCCGCTGCCGCATGAGCGTGGCCACCCGGGCCGACTTCGACTACGCCGCGGCCGTCAAGCAGGGCTCGCGCATCCGCGTGGCCACCAAGTACACCACCGTGGCCCGCCAGCACTTTGCCGACAAGGGCGTGCACGTCGACCTGATCAAGCTCTACGGCAGCATGGAGCTGGCACCGCTGACCGGCCTGGCCGACGCCATCGTCGACCTGGTGTCCACCGGCAGCACGCTGCGCGCCAACCATCTGGTCGAGGTCGAGCAGATCATGCCGATCTCGTCCCGCCTGGTGGTGAACCAGGCCGCGCTGAAGCTCAAGCGCGACATCCTCCGGCCCCTCATCGACGCCTTCGAATCCGCCATCCAGCCATGACACTCGCCCTCCGCCAGCTCGCCACCACCGCAGCCGATTTCGAAGCCGAGTTCCAGCGCGTGCTGCACTGGTCGGCCGAAACCGACCATGCGATCGAGCAGCGGGTGGCCGAGATCCTGGCGGACGTGCAGGCCCGTGGCGATGCCGCGGTGCTGGAATACACCGGACGCTTCGACGGCTTGCAGGCGGCCACGGTCGCCGAGCTGGAGATCACGCGCGAAGAACTGAAGGCCGCCTTCGACGGCCTGCCGACGAAGCAACGCGAAGCCATCGAGTTCGCCGCCCGCCGCGTGCGCAGCTACCACGAGCGGCAGCTGCAGGCGTGTGGCCTGAGCTGGCAGTATCGCGATGAAGACGGCACGTTGCTGGGCCAGAAGGTCACGCCACTCGACCGCGTGGGCATCTACGTGCCCGGCGGCAAGGCGGCCTATCCGTCCAGCGTGCTGATGAACGCCATCCCGGCCCAGGTGGCCGGCGTGGGCGAGATCGTGATGGTCGTGCCCACGCCCAGGGGCGAGCGCAATGCGCTGGTGCTGGCCGCCGCCTACGTGGCCGGCGTGCACCGCGCCTTCACGCTGGGCGGCGCGCAGGCGGTGGGCGCGCTGGCCTACGGCACGGCCACGGTGCCGGCGGTGCACAAGATCACCGGACCGGGCAACGCCTATGTGGCCAGCGCCAAGCGCCGGGTGTTCGGCACCGTGGGCATCGACATGATTGCCGGGCCCAGCGAAATCCTGGTGCTGGCCGACGGCAGCACGCCGCCCGACTGGGTGGCGATGGACCTGTTCAGCCAGGCCGAGCACGACGAGCTGGCGCAAAGCATCCTGCTGTGCCCCGACGCGGCGTACATCGAGCGCGTGCGCGCCGGGATCGAGCGCCTGCTGCCCGGCATGCCGCGCCGCGACACCATCCGCGCCTCGCTGGAAGGCCGGGGCGCGCTGATCCACACCCGCTCGATGGAAGAGGCGTGCGAGATCAGCAACCGCATCGCGCCCGAGCACCTGGAAGTCAGCTCCAGCGATCCGCACCGCTGGGAGCCGCTGCTCAAGCATGCCGGCGCCATCTTCCTCGGCGCGTTCACGAGTGAAAGCCTGGGCGACTACTGCGCCGGGCCCAACCATGTGCTGCCCACCTCGGGCACCGCGCGGTTCTCGTCGCCGCTGGGCGTGTACGACTTCCAGAAGCGCAGCAGCCTGATCGAGGTGAGCGAAGCCGGCGCCCAGGTGCTGGGCCAGGTGGCCGCGGAACTGGCCTACGGCGAAGGCCTGCAGGCGCATGCGCAGGCCGCCGAGATGCGCCTGAAGCGCTGAAGCCCGATGCCAAGCTCAATCCAAATGCCTGCCGCCGCATGAACACCTTGCCCGACCGAATCGCCCGAGTGCTCCGCCAGGACGTGCAGTCGATGCACGCCTACGCCGTGCAGCCCAGCGCCGGCTTCATCAAGCTGGACGCGATGGAAAACCCGTTCAGCCTGCCCGAGCCGCTGCAGCAGGCGCTGGGTGAGCGCCTGGGCCGCGTGGCGATGAGCCGCTATCCGGCCGGCCGCATCGACGACCTGAAGGCCGCTCTGGCGCAGCATGCCGCGCTGCCCGAGGGCTGCGCGTTGATGCTGGGCAACGGCTCCGACGAACTGATTTCGCTGCTGGCCATGGCCTGCGACGTGCCCGGCGCCACGATCCTGGCGCCGCTGCCCGGCTTCGTGATGTATGCGATGTCGGCGCAGCTGCAGGGGCTGCGCTTCGTCGGCGTGCCGCTCACCGCCGACTTCGAGCTGGACGAGGCCGCGATGCTGGCCGCCATCGAGCAGCACCAGCCTGCCATCGTCTACCTTGCCTACCCGAACAACCCGACCGCCAACCTATGGAGCGACGAGGCCATCGAACGCATCATCCAGGCCGCACCCGGCCTGGTGGTGATGGACGAGGCCTACCAGCCCTTTGCCGCGCGGGATTCGATGGCGCGGCTGGCCCGCTGGCCCCACGTGCTGGTGATGCGCACCATGAGCAAGTTCGGCCTGGCCGGGGTGCGCATCGGCTACCTGATGGGGCGCACCGAGCTGATCGAACAGGTGGACAAGCTGCGCCCGCCCTACAACATCAGCGTGCTGAATGCGGAAGCCGCGCTCTTCGCGCTGGAGCATGCCGACGAATACGCCCGCCAGGCCGCCGTCATCCGCGCCGAGCGCCAGCGGCTGATGGCCGCGCTGGCCGACCTGCCCGGCGTGCGACCCTTCCCGAGCGAGGCCAACATGATCCTGGTGCAGGTGCCCGATGCCAGCGCGTGGTTTGCCGGCCTGAAGCGCCACGGCGTGCTGGTGAAGAATGTGTCGGCCATGCACCCGCTGCTCGACAACTGCCTGCGGCTGACCGTCGGCACGCCCGACGAGAACACGCAGATGCTGCAAGCCCTGAAAGCCAACCTGTGATGGAAGCCAACCAAGCCCGCATTGCGGAAGTCAGCCGCAACACCAAGGAAACGCGCATCCGCGTGCGCGTCAACCTCGACGGCACCGGCGAGGCCAGGCTGAACACCGGCATCGGCTTCTTCGACCACATGCTCGACCAGGTGGCCCGCCACGGGCTGATCGACCTCGACGTGGAATGCGAAGGCGACCTGCACATCGACGGCCACCACACGGTGGAAGACGTGGGCATCACGCTGGGCATGGCGGTGGCGCAGGCCGTGGGCGACAAGAAGGGCCTGGTGCGCTACGGCCACAGCTATGTGCCGCTGGACGAGGCGCTGTCGCGCGTGGTGGTCGATTTCTCCGGCCGCCCGGGGCTGCACCTGCACATCCCGTTCACTGCCGGTGCGATCGGCGGCTTCGACACCCAGCTCACCTACGAGTTCTTCCAGGGCTTCGTGAACCATGCGCTGGTGTCGCTGCACATCGACAACCTGAAGGGCATCAACGCGCATCACCAGTGCGAGACGGTGTTCAAGGCCTTCGGCCGCGCGCTGCGCATGGCCATGGCCATCGACCCGCGCGCCGCGGGCGTCATCCCGTCGACCAAAGGGAGCCTCTGACCGTGGCCAGGACCGTCGCCGTCGTCGACTACGGCATGGGCAACCTTCGTTCGGTGTCGCAGGCGGTGATGCACGTCGCCGCCGGTACCGATGCGCAGGTGATCGTCACCTCGCGCCCCGAGGAAGTGCGTGGCGCCGAGCGCATCGTGCTGCCGGGCCAGGGCGCCATGCGCGACTGCATGCACGAGCTGCGCGCCTCCGGCCTGCAGGAAGCGGTGCTCGAGGCCGCCGCCAGCAAGCCGCTTATGGGCGTGTGCGTGGGCATGCAGATGCTGCTGGAGCACAGCGAGGAGCAGGACACGCCCGGCCTGGGCCTGTTCGCCGGCAATTGCCTGCGCTTCCGGCTTGAAGGCCAGAAGCAGCCCGACGGCAGCCGCTTCAAGGTGCCGCAGATGGGTTGGAACGAGGTGTTCCAGAAACCGCATGCGCTGTGGGCCGGCGTACCCGACGGCGCCTACTTCTACTTCGTGCACAGCTTCTTCGCCCGCCCGGCCGACCCGGCGCACAGCGTGGGGGAAACGGAGTACGGCGCACGCTTTACCTCGGCGATAGCGCGCGATAACATTTTTGCCACGCAGTTTCACCCCGAGAAGAGCGCGGCCCATGGCCTGGCCCTCTATCGCAACTTCCTCTCCTGGAAGCCCTGACGTCTTCTCGCGCCGCAGCGCTTCGCGGCGTCCTCCCTCCTTTTCCTCCTCCAGTTGAACCCGTCATGCTGCTCATCCCGGCCATCGACCTGAAAGACGGCAAGTGCGTCCGCCTCAAGCAAGGCGACATGAACGACAGCACCACCTTCGGGGACAACCCCGCCGCCATGGCCCGGCGCTGGCTGGACGCGGGCGCGCGCCGCCTTCACCTGGTGGACCTGAACGGCGCCTTCGCCGGCAAGCCGGTGAACGAGCCGGCCATCCGCGCCATCCTGGCCGAAGTGGGCGACGAGATCCCGGTGCAGCTGGGCGGCGGCATCCGCGACCTGGACACCATCGAGCGCTACCTGGACGACGGCCTGTCGTACGTGATCATCGGCACCGCCGCGGTCAAGAACCCCGGCTTCCTGAAGGACGCCTGCAGCGCCTTCGGCGGCCACATCATCGTGGGCCTGGACGCCAAGGACGGCAAGGTGGCCACCGATGGCTGGAGCAAGCTCACCGGCCACGAGGTGATCGACCTCGGCAAGAAGTTCGAGGACTACGGCGTCGAAGGCATCGTCTACACCGACATCGGCCGCGACGGCATGTTGAGCGGCGTGAACATCGAGGCCACCGTCAAGCTGGCGCAGGCCCTCACCATCCCGGTGATCGCTTCCGGCGGCCTCTCCGACCTGGCCGACATCGAGCGCCTGTGCGCGGTGGAGAGCGAAGGCGTGGAAGGTGTGATCTGCGGCCGCTCGATCTACACCGGCTCGCTCGATTTCGCCGAAGCCCAGCGCCGCGCCGACGAGCTGGCGGTCTAGCGTGCTCGCAAAACGCATCATTCCCTGCCTGGACGTGACCGGCGGGCGGGTCGTCAAGGGCGTCAACTTCCTCGAGCTGCGCGACGCGGGCGATCCGGTGGAAATCGCCGCCCGCTACAACGAGCAGGGCGCCGACGAACTCACCTTCCTCGACATCACCGCCACCTCCGACGGCCGCGACCTCATCCTGCACATGATCGAGGCCGTGGCCTCGCAGGTCTTCATCCCGCTGACGGTGGGTGGCGGCGTGCGCACGGTGGAAGACGTGCGCCGGCTGCTCAACGCCGGGGCCGACAAGGTCAGCTTCAACTCCGCCGCCATCGCCAATCCGCAGGTGATTCGCGACGCGGCCGACAAGTACGGCTCGCAGGCCATCGTGGTCGCCATCGACGCCAAGGCGCGTGAGAACGGCGCCGGCTGGGACGTCTACAGCCATGGCGGCCGCAAGAACACCGGGCTCGATGCGGTGGACTGGGCCTTCCGCATGGCCTCCCTGGGCGCGGGCGAAATCCTGCTCACCAGCATGGACCGGGACGGCACCAAGGCCGGCTTCAACATCCCGCTCACCCGCGCGGTAAGCGACGCGGTGGACGTCCCCGTGATCGCCTCCGGCGGTGTAGGCACGCTGGAGCACCTGTGCGAAGGCATCCAGCAGGGCGGTGCCGATGCGGTGCTGGCCGCCAGCATCTTCCACTACGGACAGCACACCGTGGGCGAAGCCAAGGCGCTGATGCGCCAACGGGGCATTCCCGTGCGCGCATGACGGCGGCCAGGGCGCCGGCGCGCCGCCAGCCGCCGCATGAGGTGCGCATCGTCGGCGGGCAATGGAAGCGCAGCAAGCTGCCGGTGCTGGACAAGCCCGGCCTGCGGCCCACGCCCGACCGGGTTCGAGAAACCCTCTTCAACTGGCTGGGCGGTGACCTCACGGGCTGGCGCGTGCTGGACGCCTTCGCCGGCAGCGGTGCGCTCGGCTTCGAGGCCGCCTCCCGCGGCGCCATCGAGGTCACGCTGCTGGAGCGCGACCGCGATTTGCTGCGGCTGCTGCGGGAGGCGCAGCAGCGGCTGTCCGCCACCGCGCTGCGCATCCAGCAGGCCGACGCGATGGCCTGGATGGCGCGCGGTGCGCCGGGTGCCTTCGAGCTGGTGCTGCTTGACCCGCCCTTCGACGCCGGCCTGGCGGCGCCGGCCCTGCCGTGGCCGCGCCGCTGGTGGCGCCGGCCGGCTGGCTGTACCTGGAAAGCGGCGAGCCCCTGGCGGAGGTGCCCGCCGGCTTCCGCCTGCACCGCCAGCTGCGCGCCGGGGCGGTGCATGCCCAGTTGCTGCAGCGCGACAGCTAAACTGCCGGGCCGACGACCGGGATCGACCCCAAGGAGAGTGCCGCGTGACCACCGCGAAGCGACTGACCGCCGTCTACCCCGGCACCTTCGATCCGATGACGCTGGGCCATGAAGACCTGATGCGTCGCGCCAGCCGGCTGTTCGAGCGGCTGATCCTGGCGGTGGCGGCCGGCCATCACAAGCGCACGATGTTCAGCGTGGACGAGCGGCTGGAGATCGCCAAGGAACTGGCCGCGCCGTACCCGAACGTGGAAGTGATTGCCTTCCGCGGCCTGCTGCGCGACTTCGTGGTGGACCACGGCGGCAGCGTGGTGGTGCGCGGCCTGCGCGCGGTCAGCGACTTCGAATACGAGTTCCAGATGGCCGGCATGAATCGCCAGCTGATGCCCGACGTGGAAACGCTGTTCCTCACGCCGAGCGATCAGTTCCAGTTCGTCAGCGGCACCTTCGTGCGCGAGATTGCCACCCTCGGCGGTGATGTCTCCAAGTTCGTGGCACCCTCCGTGCTCCGACGACTCCAGACCCGCGTGGCCCAGCCCCGCGAATAGAACGCAGGTTTCCCATGGCCCTGATGATCACCGACGAGTGCATCAACTGCGATGTGTGCGAGCCCGAGTGCCCCAACCAGGCCATCTCGATGGGCGAGGCGTTCTATGTGATCGATGCCGGCCGCTGCACTGAATGCGTGGGCCATTTCGACGAGCCGCAGTGCGTGCAGGTCTGTCCGGTGGAATGCATTCCGGTCAATCCGGAGCATGTCGAGGCCAAGGAGTCGCTGTGGGCGAAATACCGGCGGCTGCAGGCGGAGGCCGCAGCGCCGGCCACACCGGGCTGAGGCGCTGACGGTCGGCGCTTGCTTGCGCCGCGCCGCCTACCTGCTGCTCAACTTGCGCCGGACGCCTGCTTGGCCGGCTTCTGCTTCTTCTGCGTGCGCTTGCCTGCCTTGGGGCCGGGCTCGCGCTGCCACTGGTGCAGCGTGGATGGCGACGGCTGCTGCTGGGGCACACCGCGGATGGCGGCCGGCCCGCGAGGCAGGGCCGCCCACTCCGCCTCCTGTTCACGGCGCTCGCGGCGCAGCCGGTCCGCCAACGCCTGGTCGCGTTCAATGCTCTGCCGGGCGGCGCGCTGCTGCGCGTCGCTGCGGCTGTCGTCCAGCCTCAGCGGCGTGCCCTCTGCGCAGGGCTGCTGCGAGTACACACGCCCCTGCGGCCCGCAGCGGTACACGGTGGTCTCGGCCGCCGCGGTGGTCGGCATCAGGTTCAAGGCGCACAGCGCGGGGATGAACAGCAACGACGACGACAGCGGCAGGCGGTTTTTCATGGCGTGTCCGTGGGCGGTGGTGCGGGGGAGATTCCGGCCGCGGCCACCGGGCGCGGAGGCTTCGGTGGCTTGGGTCGGGGGGGCTTGGCATGCACCTTCATCATGGCGCGCTCCATCTCGCCGGCCAGCAGCAGATCCAGCGCCTCGGTGGACTTGGTCACGCAGTCGTCGATCGCCGCGCGGTCGGTGGGCGACGGCTTCTTGAGCACGTAGTTCACCACCTCCGCCTTGTGCCCCGGGTGGCCGATGCCCAGCCGCAGCCGCCAGAAGGCGGCACTGCCCAGCTGCGCGATCATGTCGCGCAGCCCGTTGTGGCCGGCGTGGCTGCCGCCCTGCTTGAGCTTCATCTGGCCGGGCAGCAGGTCCAGTTCATCGTGGGCCACCAGGATTTCCTCCGGCGCGATCTTGTAGAAGCGCGCCAGCGCCGCCACCGACTTGCCCGACAGGTTCATGTAGGTCTGCGGCTCCAGCAGCCAGACCGGCCCTTCGATGCCGGGCAGCGGCCGGTTCACCCGCGCCACCAGCCCGTGGTAGCCCCGGTCGTAGCTCAGCGTGCTGCCGAGCTTGCGGGCCACATGGTCGATCCACCAGAAGCCGGCGTTGTGGCGGGTGTCGTCGTATTCCGGGCCCGGGTTGCCCAGGCCGACAAGCAATCTGATCATCGTCGTTCCACAAAGCAGAAGCCCCGCACGGGGCGGGGCTTCGAGAGAGCCGGAACTCGGCTGAAGCGGCCCGTGGGCCGCCGCAGCTTACTTCTTGTTCTGCTTCTCGTTCTTCTTGGCGGCCTTGCCCTTGGCAGCCGGGGCCACGGCCACCGGCGTGATTTCCTCTTCCACCACCGGTGCAGCGACCGAGGCGATGGCGGGGTTCTTCTTGCCGCGCAGCACCACCTTGACGTTCTTGTCGAGCTTCAGGTCGTTGACGTGCAGCGACTGGCCCTTTTCCAGGGTGCCCAGGTCGACGGTGATGAACTCGGGCAGCTGCGAAGCCAGGCACTCGATCTCGAGTTCGGTGGCCACGTGGTTGATCAGCAGCTTGTCGGTCTTGACGGCCGGCGAGTTCTCTTCGTTGATGAAGTGCAGCGGCACCTTCTTCTTGATGCGGGTGCGCTCGTCCACGCGCTGGAAGTCCACGTGCAGCACGATCTGCTTCCACGGGTGCATCTGGAAGTCGCGCAGCAGTACCTTGTCAGTCTTGCCGGCCAGTTCCATCTCCAGGATGGACGAGTGGAACGCTTCCTTCTTCAGCGCGAAGTACAGGGCGTTGTGGTCCAGCTCGATCTGGGCCGGCTCGCCGGCGCCGTAGACGATGCCCGGCACCTTGCCGGCGATACGCAGGCGGCGGCTCGCTCCGGTCCCCTGCAGCGTGCGCTCGTAAGCGACGAATTTCATGGTTTCACTCCAAAAAAGTGAGGCACCCGCGACCAGGTGCCTGGATGGGCAGGCCATGGGGCCTGCAACGAAAAAAGGCACGCGCCGGAAAGGGCCCGTGCCTGGATGGGGTCAGAAGTTGCTGTTCTGCTCGGCGAACAACGAGGTGACCGATTCGCCGTCCGAGATGCGGCGGATGGTCTCGGCGAACAGGAAGGCCACCGACAGCTGGCGGATCTTCTTGCAGGCCTGGCCGGCTTCCGACAGCGGGATCGTGTTGGTGATCACCACTTCGTCGAGCTGGGACTTCTGGATGCGGTCGATCGCCGGGCCCGAGAACACGGCGTGGGTGCAGTAGGCGTACACGCTCTTGGCGCCACGCTCCTTCAGCACCTCGGCCGCCTTCACCAGCGTGCCGGCGGTGTCGATCATGTCGTCCATGATCACGCAGTTGCGGCCGTCGATCTCACCGATGACGTGCATCACCTCGGACACGTTGGCCTTCGGGCGGCGCTTGTCGATGATGGCCAGGTCGCAGCCCAGCTGCTTGGCCAGCGCCCGTGCACGCACCACGCCGCCGACGTCGGGCGACACCACCACGAGGTCGGGGTAGCGCTTGGCCTGCACATCGGCCAGCAGCACCGGCGAGGCGTAGATGTTGTCGACCGGGATGTCGAAGAAGCCCTGGATCTGGTCGGCGTGCAGGTCCATCGTGAGCACACGCTCGACGCCGACGGTTTCCAGCAGGTTGGCGACCACCTTGGCGCTGATCGGCACGCGCGTCGAGCGCGGACGGCGATCCTGACGGGCATAGCCGAAGTAGGGAATCACGGCGGTGATGCGGCGCGCGCTGGCGCGCTTCAACGCATCCGTCATGATCAGCAGTTCCATCAGGTTCTCGTTCGTCGGTGCGCAGGTGGACTGCACGACGAAGACGTCGCGGGCGCGAACGTTCTGCTGGATCTCGACCGTGACCTCGCCATCCGAGAAGCGGCCCACGCTGGCCTTGCCGAGCTCGATGCCGAGGTGGGTGGCGATTTCCTTGGCCAGCACGGGGTTGGCGTTCCCCGTGAAGAGCATGGTGTTGAAGAGCACGGCGAACCCTGGCGGCGGCAGATGAACGAGACGGCGATCAGCGGAAGAAAGATATTTGGCAGGGGAGGAAGGACTCGAACCCTCGCATGTCGGAATCAAAATCCGATGCCTTGACCAACTTGGCGACTCCCCTACACAGGTTGCGGCTTGCGCCACAACCTTCAACTCAATCTGCCCAGGCCCGCAAGGGGTGGCTGGCCAGACTTCGGCATTCCCGTCCCACCCAACCTGCCGGAAGATCCGTCAGGTCTATCGCCGAAGGCGAGGCGTTGGTGCCTGTGTCCATTCTTGCAAAGACCGCGCTGCCTGAGCCCGTCATCCGGCTGTTGCCGAAGCGGTCTGCCAGCCACCGAGCCGCTTGGGCTACCTCGGGGCAGCGGTCTTCAGCGGGTGGCTGGAGATCATTGCGACCGAAGGCGGTATCTGCAAGTGAGCCTTGGAGTATAGACAGCTTTGTGTCCCGTGTCAGCAATGGGTGCGCAAAGATTTCTGCTGTGGCCAGGGAGGCCTGTGGCTTGACCACAACAAAGCGCTGTGCAGGCACGTCGATCGGACTCAGTTGCTCGCCAATGCCTTCGACGAACGCGTTGTCTCCGCCGACGAAGAAGGGCACGTCGGCCCCCAGTTCCGGTGCCAGCGATAGCAATTGGGTCCGCGACCAGCCCAGCCCCCATAGCCGGTTGAGCGCAAGCAGCGTGGTGGCCGCATCGGAACTGCCGCCACCCATGCCGGCGCCCCAGGGCACCTGCTTGTCGACCGAGATGTCGACGCCCAGGCTGCAGCCGCTGCGCTGCTGGAGCAGGCGTGCGGCGCGCAGGCTCAGGTCGTCGGCGGGCAGGGCGGGGCCCAGGTCGTGGCGTTGCAGCCGGCCGTCGGCCCGGCGCTCGAAATGCAGGGTGTCGGCCCAGTCGATGAGGACGAACACCGACTGCAGCAGGTGATAGCCATCGGCGCGCCGGCCGGTGATGTGCAGGAACAGGTTGAGCTTGGCTGGCGCCGGGACGTCCAGCAACGAGACCAGGCTCACGGTGCCGACGGCTTGTCCAGCCGCACCCGCACGGTGGTGGCCGGGGCCCCGGAGCGCTCGGCCACCAGCGCACCGTCCGCATAGCGGCGCAGGTCGATCTGCCAGCCCAGCTGCTGGAAGCCCGCGTCGTTGGCATAGCTCGGCGCCGCCGGCCAAGGACGGCCGCGCAGCCAGTCGATCAGCGCGGCCAGCGGCAGCGGCTCGCCCAGCATCTGCTGCGACATCGCATCCAGGCTGGGGAACTTGCGCGTGCCCTCGGTGGTGAGGAGCTCGGCCTCGCCGTCGTGCCAGCGGGCCTGGGCCAGGGTGTTGCCCAACGGGCCGCTCAGGCTCAGCTCGCCCAGGCGGGCATCGCCGCGCAGCTCGAAGGCGGCGCTCATGCTGCGCGGTTCGGCATCGCTGTCCACCGGCTGGGCCACCTGCACCGCCAGCCGGCCGCTGATGGAGGCGGCGCTGGGATCGGCCGGCGGCAGGCTGGCACAGCCGGCCAGCACGGCGGCGGACATCCAGGCAAGAAACAGTCGCTTCACAGGTTCACCTTCAGGCGGTCCAGGGTTTCCCGCAGCACCTCGTTGGTGGCGTCGCGCTGCTGGGCGTCGCGCCACAGGCGCAGGGCTTCGTCGCGCTGGCCCTGGGACCACAGCACCTCGCCCAGGTGCGCGGCGATCTCGGGATCGGGGCGCGAGCTGTAGGCGCTGCGCAGCAGGCGCAGGGCCTCGGCATGGTTGCCCAGGCGGAATTCCACCCAGCCCAGGCTGTCGGTGATGAACGGATCGCCCGGCGACAGCGCCAGCGCCTTGGCGATCAGTTCACGTGCCTCGGGCAGCCGCTGGTTGCGATCGGCCAGCGCATAGCCCAGCGCGTTGTAGGCATGTGCGTGATCGGGCTTGAGCTGGATCACGCGGCGCAGCAGCTGTTCCATCTCCGCGGGGCGGTCGATCTTCTCGGCCATCATGGCCTGTTCGTACAGCAGGGTGGCGTCCTCGGGCTGGCGCGCGGTGGCGGTGGCCAGCACGTCGTGCGCCTCGCGCCAAAGCTTGACCTCGCGCAGCATCTGCGATTCAGCCAGCACCTTGGCGCGCGCATCGTCGGGCTCGCGTTCGGGGATGGCGCGGATCAGCGCGCGGGCTTCGGTCACGCGGCCCTGCCGAGCCACCAGCACCGCGCGGCGGGCCTGCACTTCCACCACACGCTGCGGGCTGTCGATCCTTGCAAGCCAGGCATCGGCGGCCTTCAGGTCGCCGCGCTGCTCGGCGGCCTGGGCCAGCAGCAGCCAGGCCTGCATCAGGTCGCCATCGTCGGGCGCGGCCTCGCCTTCCGCCTCGGCCGGCGGGGCGCCGGCGGCCTGCCGCAGCGTGATGAAGCGTTCCAGCGACGCCTGGGCCTGCTGCGGCTGGCGCAGTTCCAGCTGCAGTGCGCCCAGGGTGAGCCAGGGCGCGGGCAGGTCGGGCTGCGCGCGGGTGACCACCTCCAGCTGCTTGATGGCGTCGGCATAGCGCTGGGCGCCGCTCAGCACCCGCACATAGGCCAGGCGCACGGCGGGCTCGGCCTTGGGCTGGTCCAGGTAGTTCTCGACGATGCGCTGGGCCTCGGGCTGGCCGGGCAGCAGTTCCAGCGCCAGCAGCGCCGGGCCTGGGAAGCTGGGGTCGTCCACCTGGGCGCGGCGGGCCAGGGTGAGCGCACGCGGCGTGTCGCCGGCCGCCTGCCAGGCGCGGGCCAGCGCCACGCGCGAGGCAGCGCGGGTGCCGGTGGCCTCCAGGTACGGCGCCAGCACCTGCTCGAAGAGCTCCACCACCTGCTTGCGGTCGGTGCTGCGCTGGAAGAAGCGCGGCAGCGACGAGATGAGCCCCGGCTGCTCGACCACCGGCGTCTGGGCCAGCAGCTCGCGCAGCGGCTCGGCCACCTCGGGCACGCGGTTCAGCGCCATCAGCAGCTGGACCTGGTAGCGCAGGGACTCGGCCGAGTCGGGCAGGGCGATGCGCCAGGCGCGGGCGGCGCCCAGGGCCTGGTCGCCGGCGCGGGCCTGCAGCGCGATTTCCACGGCGCGCTTGAACAGCTGCTCATCGCGTGAGCGGCGGGCAGCGTCCAGCAGCACCTGGTAGGCGGTGCCGGCCTCGCCGTTGCGCAGCTCCATCTCGCCCACCAGCAGCTGGTAGAAGAGCGGCGCATCGAGCGGTGAGTTCTGCGGTGTGGAAGCGGCGGCGGTGGCAGGCGTGGCCGCTTCGGCGGGCACCTGTGCATGGACGACGCCCGCGGCCAGCAGTGCAGCAGCGAGGGCGTGACGGGTTGCGGCACGCCACCGCGGAGAGAGGGCAAGCATCGCGACTCCTTGAGTCGAAGGATTCTAGACATGGCCGTGTCAAGGGCCGGTGAAGCACGGGCGCTCCACAATCGTTGGATGTTCACGGCCAGCAGCCTCCATGCCTGAGATGCCCGAAGTGGAAACCACGCGCCGCAGCTTTGCCGGGCGCATTGCCGGCGCGCAGGTGCGGCAGCTGGTGCTGGGCGCGCCGCTGCGCTGGCCGCTGGGGCGCGATCCGGCCGAACTGGTGGGCGCGACGGTGGGCGACACGGGGCGGCGCGGCAAGTACCTCTGGCTGCCGCTGCAGCTGCCCAGCGAGCCGGCCGGCGGCCTGCTGATGCACCTGGGCATGTCGGGATCGCTGGCCTTCCTGCCGGCGCCGGCGCGGCAGGCGGGCAAGCATGACCATTTCGAGCTGCATACCTCGCTGGGCGTGCTGCGGCTGACCGACCCGCGGCGCTTCGGCGCGGTGGTGTGGTCGCCGGCCATCGATGCGGGCATGGCGGGCAAGCTGCTGGCGACGCTGGGCCACGAGCCGTTCGACGAGGCGCTGACGCCGGCGCTGTTCCATGCCGCGCTGCAGCGGCGGCGCACGCCGATCAAGGCCGCGCTGCTGGCCGGCGACATCATCGTGGGCGCCGGCAACATCTATGCATGCGAGGCGTTGTTCGAGGCCCGCATCGACCCCCGGCTGCCGGCTGAACGCATCAGCCGCCCGCGTGCCGCGCGCCTGCTGGGCGCGGTGCGGGAGACGCTGACGCGCGCGCTGGCGCTGGGCGGCTCCACGCTTCGGGATTTTCGCGACGCCCACGGCATGGACGGGCAGTTCCAATTGCAAGCGCGTGTGTATGGCCGCGAAGGCCTGCCTTGCCCGAACTGCGGCGCGCCGGTGCGGCGCATCGTGCAGGCGCAGCGTTCCACCTTCTTCTGCGCGGTGTGCCAGAAGCGCTGAGCCCGGCGGCCTTGGGCGGTAGCAAGCGGTAGCGAAGCTGCCGCTTTGCCCATCACCCCTGCGCTAGCATCGTTCGCGAACCTGCACACCGAGCCGCCCGACATGGAGTTCACCTTCGCCCATCACCTCGATGCCCTGGCCTCCTGGCGCGAGGAGGCCGGGCGCCAGGTGCATGCCTTCGGGCAGACGCTGGGCGCCGACGACCTGCTGGACGAGGGCCTGGCCCAGGTGCTGGCCACGCTGCAGGCGCGCCTGGCCAGCGACCAGCTGGTGGTGGCCTTCGTGGCCGAGTTCTCGCGCGGGAAGTCGGAGCTGATCAACGCCATCTTCTTCGCCGACACCGGCCGCCGCATGCTGCCGGCCACGCCCGGCCGCACGACGATGTGCCCGGTGGAGCTGGGCCATGACGATGCGCTGCCGCCGCTGCTGGCGCTGCTGCCGATCGAGACCCGGCTGGAAGCCGCGCCGCTGGCGGTGCTGCGCACCGAGTCCGCCCGCTGGAAGCGGCTGCGCCTGGACACCAGCCAGCCCGAGCAGGTGGCGCAGGCCCTGCAGGAGCTCACCCGCACGAAGGCGGTGTCGCTGGAAGAAGCGCGGGCCCTGGGCCTGGCGCCGCAGGCACCGGACGCCGCCGACGGTGGCAGCGGGCCCCGCCTGCGGCCCGACGGCCTGGTGGACATCCCCGCCTGGCGGCATGCGGTCGTCAACTATCCGCATCCGCTGCTGCGCCGCGGCCTGGTGGTGCTGGACACGCCGGGCCTGAATGCCGTGGGCGCGGAACCGGAGCTGACGCTCTCTCTGCTGCCCACCGCGCATGCCATCGTCTTCGTGGTGGCGGCCGACACCGGGGTCACGCAGTCGGAGCTGGCGGTGTGGCATGAGCACCTGGGCGGCCACGGCCCGGCCCGCTACGTGGTGCTGAACAAGGTGGACACCCTGGCCGATCCGCTGCTGCCCGAGGACGAGGTGCAGGCGCAGATCACGCGCCAATGCGCCGGCGTGGCCAGCACGCTGGGCGTGCCGGAGGCGGCGGTCTATCCGATCTCTGCCCGCCAGGCGCTGGTGGCCCGGGTGCGCCAGGGCGCGCTCGCGGATGCGGCCAGCAGCCATGCCGGCGGCCTGGCGGCGCTGGAGGATGCGCTGGTGTCGCAGCTGCTGCCACGCCGCCGCCAGGTGCTGTCGGAACTGCTGCTGGGCGGCACCGCCACGGTGGAGGCGCAGGCCACGCGCCGGGTGGCGGACCAGCGCCGGCAGATCCACGAGCAGCTCTCCGAACTGCGCGAGGTGCGCGGCAAGAGCGCGGCCAAGGTGCAGTGGACGCTGGAGCGGCTGGACACCGAAGCGCAGGAATTCGAGCGCTGCACCTCGCGGCTGGCCGCCCTGCGCTCGGTGCAGTCGCGCCTGGTGGGCGATGCCCTGCAGCTGCTGTCGGCCGAGCAATTGCGCACCGAGGTCCAGCAGATGCAGCGCGAATCCACCGGCCGCATGCTGAACCTGCGGGCGCGCAAGGCGTTCTCCGCGTTGTGCGGGCGGCTGCGTGCGCTGCTGCAGCGCGCCGGCGGGCTGGGCACCGAGGTGCAGGCCATGCTGACGGCCAGCTACCAGCAGCTGAACACCGACTTCGGCTTCGCGCTGGCACCGGGCGCGGCGCCGGCGCCGGCCCGTGCGCTGTCGGAGATCGACCTGATCGAGCGCAACTACGGCCGCTACCTGGGCCTGCCGTATGCGCTGCGGCTGGGCGACGAGCGGCAGATGGAGCAGTTCCTGCGCATGCTGCTGTCCAAGCTGGAGGTCATCTTCGAGCACCAGGCGCATGAGCTGGAGCGGTGGAGCCAGATCGTCACCGTGCAGGTGGACGTGCAGCTGCGCGACCGCCGCCGGGCCTTCGAGCGCCGCCGCGACACGCTCACCCGCGCCCATAGCGCCGCCGGCGAGCTGGCCGGCCGCATTGCCGAGCTGGAGGCGCAGCACCGCCACTGGGAGCGGCTGGGCGAGCAGGTGCATGCGCAGGCGATGGCGCTGCGTTCGCTGGCGCTGCGCAGCGCGGCCACGGTGGACATTCCGCTGAGCTTTCCCGCGCCGGAGCGGCAGGAGCCCGCGCCACTGACACTGGTGCATTCCGCGGCCGCCGGCCGCAGCCGCCAGGGCGCCGGCTGAGAACCTGTGAACGAACCACTCACGCCCGCTTAACGCGCCCTGACGACCCGGCTCGTCGTTGCAAATGCTCGCCATAGCCCGAGCTGTGGCTGCGCTTTGCGCCTGGATCCAGGCCGCCCTGTCGCGCCGCTCGGTCGCGACCGGTTCGCTCACAGGTTCTGAGCGGTGCCACCGTGCCAGCGGCCTGCGTGTCGGATGATGCGCGGATGAATGCCGACGCCGTTTCCTCCGCTGAACCCGTTGCCGCCGCCTGCATGCCGCCCGCCCCGCCCACCGAAGCCGCCACGCCCGGCGTGGCCGAGCGGGTCGTCGGCTGGCAGCTCACCCACGGCCGGCACGGGCTGCCCTGGCAGGGCACGCGCGACGCCTACCGCGTGTGGCTGTCGGAAATCATGCTGCAGCAGACGCAGGTGTCCACGGTGCTGGCTTACTACCCGCGCTTCCTGCAGCGCTTTCCCGACGTCGCCGCGCTGGCCGCCGCGCCGCTCGATGATGTGCTGGCACTGTGGAGCGGCCTGGGCTACTACAGCCGCGCCCGCAACCTGCACCGCTGCGCGCAGGCCGTGATGGCCGAGCACGGCGGCGCCTTCCCGCGCAGCAGCGCGGTGCTGGCCACGCTGCCGGGCATCGGCCGTTCGACCGCGGCGGCCATCGCCGCCTTCTGCTTCGGTGAGCGGGCCGCCATCCTGGACGGCAACGTCAAGCGGGTGCTGACGCGCGCGCTGGGCTTCGGCGGCGACCTGGCCGTGGCCGCACAGGAACGCCAGCTGTGGCAGCAGGCCGAGGCGCTGCTGCCCGCCCAGGGCATCGAGGCCTACACCCAGGGCCTGATGGACCTGGGCGCCACCGTATGCACCTTGCGACGGCCACAGTGCCTGCTGTGCCCGCTGCAGCCCGTGTGCGTGGCCCGGCGCGAAGGCCAGCCGGAGCGCTATCCGGTGAAGACCCGCAAGCTCAAGCGCGGCGCCCGCAGCAATGCGCTGCTGTGGCTGCAGCAGGCCGACCGCGTGTGGCTGGTGCAGCGGCCGGACACCGGTGTGTGGGCCGGCCTGTGGAGCCTGCCGCCCTTCGACGACCTGGCCGAGCCAAGGCGCCTGAGCGCCAGCTGGCCGGGCGTGGCCACCACGCTGCCGCCCTTCGAGCATGTGCTGACGCATTTCGACTGGGCGCTGCAGCCGCTGCACCACCGGCTGCCCGACGCCCTGCAGGGCCCGGCGCTGCAGGCGGTGGAAGCGACGCTGCCCGCCGGCCGCTGGTTCACGCTGGACGAGGCGATGGCGCTGGGCCTGCCGGCGCCGATCCGCAAGCTGCTGGGGAGTGCCTAGCCGCCGATCACGCCCTGGTCGCGCAGGAATTCGTCCACCAGCTTCAGGCGCGCCAGCGGGTCGTCCAGCGCCATCAGCTTCTGCTTGGCCGCCAGGCTGATGGGCAGGATCTCGCACCAGCGGTTGGCCACCCAGCCGGCGTCCGAAAAACGATAGGGCGGGATGAAGGGCTCGGCGCCTTCGCGCCGCATGGCCTCGATGGCTTCGCGCAGCGACTGCACCGTGTCGTCCATCTCGTCCGGCGGCAAGGCCAGCTCGTCGGCCGTCAGCAGCGCCACGTCCGCCAGCCACAGGCCGTCGGGCTGGCGGCGCGGGTTCTGCAGCGCAAAGCGCTCGCGGCCGCTGCAGCGGATGTGCAGGATGCCGGCCTGCTCGGCGTCCACCTCGTCGATGTGCGCCTGCACGCCGATGTCGTGGAAGCGCACCGGGGCCGGGTTGCCGTCCTGGTCCTTGCGCTGCATCTCGCCGCCGGCCTGCAGGCACACCACGCCGAAGGGGCGCTGCTGGCGCAGGCAGTCGCCCACCATGTCCAGGTAGCGTGCCTCGAACACCTTGAGGTTCAGCCGGCCGCCGGGAAACAGCACCGTCTGCAGCGGGAACAGCGGCAGCTCGGTGCTCATGTCATCACTCCCGTGCGTCCAGTTCGCGGTGGCGCAGCAACGTGGCGCTGCGCTGGCGGAAGCGGCGCGCCAGCTGCTCGGCCAGGTAGACGGAGCGGTGCTGGCCGCCAGTGCAGCCGATGGCCACGGTGAGGTAGCTGCGCTGGTCGTCCTCGAAGGAGGGCAGCCAGCGGCTGATGAAGTCGCCGATCTGCGTCAGCATCTCCGGCACCTCGGGCTGCGCCTCGAGGTAGGCAGCCACGCCGGCGTCGCGGCCGGTGAAGGGCCGCAGCTCGCGGATGTAGAACGGATTGGGCAGCACCCGCACGTCGAACACGAAGTCGGCGTCCAGGGGCACGCCGTGCTTGAAGGCGAAGCTCTCGAACACCAGCGTCAGCCCGCCGTGCGGCGCGCCCACCAGGTCGCGCAGCCACAGCCGCAACTGCGCCGGGCGCAGCTGGCTGGTGTCGATCACGGTGGACACCTCGCGCAGCTCGGCCAGCAGCTCGCGCTCCAGCTCGATGGCATCGACCAGCGCGCGGCGGCCGTCGCCAGCGGGGTCTTCCTGTGCGCCTTCGGCCGCGCGCACCGGCGCCGGCCTGGTGGATAGCGGATGCGGCCGCCGGCTTTCGGAGAAGCGGCGCACCAGCGCATCGGTGCTGGCATCGAGGAACAGCGAGCGGATCGCCACGCCTTCGCCCCGCAGCCGGTCGATCAGCGGCAGCAGGTGCGGCAGCGAGCCGGCGCTGCGCACGTCCACCGCGATGGCCACGCGGCGGTCGGAGCGGTCGCGCTCGATGCGCAGGAAGTCCGGCAGCAGCTCGGGCGGCAGGTTGTCGATGCAGAAGTAGCCGGCGTCCTCCAGCGCATGCAGCGCCACCGACTTGCCGGAACCGGAAATGCCGGTGACCAGCACCACCTCGCGCATGGCGTCGGACGGCGTGGGCAGGTCAGTACGGGTGGGGGTGATGTCAGGCACGGGAGCGCTTGCGAGAGGGCTTGCCGGAAGCGGCTGTTACATCATCGGCGACAACGGCCGGCTTTGCTGCCTCCGCCAGCAATTGCTCGGCATGCGCCAGGCTGGTGGCCAGCCTCTCGCCGCCGAGCATGCGGGCGACCTCGCTGACCCGTGCCTCGCCGGCCACCGGCTGCACGTCGCTGGTGGTGATGCCGCGCTGCGCCGCCTTGGAGACGACGAAGTGATGGTCGGCGCAGGCGGCCACCTGGGCCAGGTGCGTCACCGCCATCACCTGGCGACGCTGGCCGAGCTGCTTCATCAGCCGGCCCACGGTGTCGGCCACGGCACCGCCGACGCCGGCATCGATCTCGTCGAAGATCAGCGTGCCGGCCCCTTCCTCGTCGCGCGCGGCGGTGGTGACGGCAATGGCCAGCGCCAGCCGCGACAGCTCCCCGCCCGAGGCCACCTTGGCCAGCGCCCGCGGCGTGCTGCCGGCGTGGCCCGCCACGCGGAACTCCACGGTTTCAAGGCCGTAGGACTGCGGTGCTTCCTGCGGCAGCAGCGCCACCTCGAAGCGGCCTCCGCCCATGCCCAGCTGCTGCATCGCCCGCGTGACGGCCTCGCCCAGCGGGCCGGCGGCAGCGGAGCGCGCCTGCGTCACCTGCCTGGCTTCCTGCTGGTAGCGGCGGTGGGCGTCGGCATGGGCCTTCTGCAGCGCATCCAGGTCGGCAGCGGCGTCCAGCGCGGCCAGTTCGGCTCGCCATTGCGACAGCACCGCCGGCAGCTCGGCCGGCGTGCGGCGGTAGCGGCGGGCCAGGCTCATCCAGGCGCCCAGGCGGGCGTCAAGTTCTTCCAGCCGCTGCGGATCAACCTCGGTGTGGCCGAGGTAGCCGTGCAGCGTGTGCGCGGCGTCCTCCAGTTGGGCCTGCGCACTGCGCAGCACCTCCATCACCTCGGCCAGGCGGGCGTCGTGGTACACCACGTCGCCCAGCGCATCCAGCGCGCGGGAGGTGAGGGTGTCGGCATTGGTGTCGGCCTCGGCCACGGCATCCAGCGCCAGGCGGGCGGCGTCGAGCAGCGCCTGCGCATGGGAGGCGCGCTGGTGCTCGGCGTTCAGCTCCTCCCATTCGTCGTCGGCGGGTGCCAGCTTGTCCAGCTCGCCAATCTGCCAGGCCAGGCGTTCACGCTCGCGCTCGATGCTGTCGCGCTGGGCGCTGGCGGCTTCCAGCGCTTCGGCGGCGCCGCGCATGTCGCCCCAGGCGGCGGTCAGCGGCTGCAGGTCGATGCCGGCCTGCGCGTCCAGCAGCGCGCGCACCGCGGCCGGCCGCGTCAGGCTCTGCCAGGCATGCTGGCCGTGGATGTCGAGCAGGTGCTCGGCCGCCTCGCGCAGCTGGGCCAGCGTGGCGGCATTGCCGTTGACCCACGCGCGGCTCTTGCCCTGGGCGTCGATCACGCGGCGCAGCAGCAGCACGCCGTCGTCGGCGCCTGCGTCGAAGCCGGCCTCGGCCAGCCAGCCGGCCAGCGTGGGCGGCATGTCGAATTCGGCGGTGATGTCGGCGCGGGCGGCGCCTTCGCGCACCACGCCGGCGTCGCCGCGGCTGCCCAGCGCCAGCTGCAGCGCGTCGATCAGGATGGACTTGCCGGCGCCGGTTTCCCCGGTGAGCACGGAAAAGCCCGGCTGGAGGTCGATCTCCAGCACGGGAACGATGACGAAATCGCGCAGGGCCAGGCGGCGCAGCATCGGTGTCAAACCCCTTCGTACCAGCGCAGCTTGCGCCGCAGCGTGGCGTAGTAACTCCATCCGCGCGGGTGCAGGAACCGCACCTTGTGCGCCGAACGCTGCACGCGTACCTCGTCGCCGTGCAGCAGGCTGGTCAGGCTGTGCATGTCGAAGTTGGCCGAGGCGTCGCGGCCGGCAACGATCTCCACCGTGATCTCGGCCGCATCGGGCAGCACGATCGGCCGGTTCGACAGCGTGTGCGAGGCGATGGGCACCAGCACCCAGCCCGCGATACCCGGGTGCAGGATCGGCCCGCCGGCCGACAGCGCATAGGCGGTGGAGCCGGTGGGCGAGGCGATGATGAGCCCGTCGGCCCGCATGTTGGCCACGAACTCGTCGCCGATGTGGATGCGCAGCTCCACCATGCTGGCGGTGGCGCCGCGGCTGACCACCACGTCGTTGAGCGACATGCTCTCGAAGATCGGCCGGCCGTCGCGCCACACGCCGCCGCCCAGCATGCTGCGGTGCTCTTCCTCGTAGTCGCCATCCAGCATCGGCGCCAGCGCCTCGCGGAACTGGCCCACGGTGATGTCGGTGATGAAGCCCAGCCGCCCCTGGTTGATGCCCACCAGCGGGATGTTGTGGCGCGCCAGCTCGCGGGCGATGCCCAGCATCGTGCCGTCGCCGCCCACGACCACGGCCAGGTCGCACTTCTGGCCCATCTCGGCGGGCGTGAGCGCGCCGTACTCGGCGGCCATGCCGGTGTTGTTGGCGGTGGCGCGCTCCATCGAGACCTCGAGCCCGCGGCTCATCAGGAACTGCGCGATCTCCTCCAGCAGCGCACGCATGCCCTGGGCCTGGAATTTGCCCACGATGGCGGCGTGTCGGAAGCGGTTGCCCATGGCGAAGGATTACACCATCACCGCATGGCAGCCTCGGGGCGAAGGCCTCTTCCGTACAATGAAAAACCATGCTCGACGAGCGCGCCAAAACCCTGCTGAAGACCCTGGTCGAACGCTACATCGCCGACGGCCAGCCGGTGGGTTCCCGCACGTTGTCGAAAGCCTCGGGCCTGGACCTGTCGCCGGCCACCATCCGCAACGTGATGGCCGACCTGGAAGAGCTGGGCCTGATCGCCAGCCCGCACACCAGCGCAGGCCGCATCCCCACCGCACGCGGCTACCGGCTGTTTGTCGACACCATGCTTACCGCGCGGCCTTTCGGCGCGGCCGACATGGCTGCCGCCGGCGGCCACCTGCAGCCTGACCAGCCGCAGCGCGTGATCGCGACGGCGGCGCACATGCTGTCCAACCTGTCGAATTTCGTGGGCGTGGTCACGGCGCCGCGCAAGACCAGCGTCTTCCACCACATCGAGTTTCTTCGGCTGGGCGAGCGGCGCGTGCTGCTGATTCTGGTGGCCCCCGACGGCGACGTGCAGAACCGGGTGATCTTCACCGCGCGTGACTACACGCAGAGCGAGCTGGTGGAGGCCACCAACTTCCTCAATGCCCACTACGCCGGGTTGACGATCGACGGCGTGCGTGAGCGCCTGAAGCGCGAGATCGAGGCGCTGCGCGGCGACATCGCCACGCTGATGCAGGCTGCGGTGCAGGCCGGCGGCGAGGCGCTGGAAGAGAGCGAAGACCAGGTGGTCGTCAGCGGCGAGCGCAACCTGCTGGCGGTGCAGGACTTCAACGACATGGGCTCGTTGCGCAAGATGTTCGACCTGTTCGAGCAGAAGACGCAGCTGATGCGCCTGCTGGACGTCAGCAGCCGCGCCGAGGGCGTGCGCATCTACATCGGTGGCGAAAGCCGCGTGGTGCCGTTCGAGGAGCTGTCGGTGGTGAGCGCGCCCTACGAGGTGGACGGCCAGGTGGTGGGCACCCTCGGCGTCATCGGCCCCACCCGCATGGCCTACGACCGCATGATCCAGATCGTCGACATCACCTCGCGGCTGGTGACCAACGCGCTGTCGCAGCCGCGCTGAGCCCCGCGTGGCGGGCGACGCGCCTGCCTACAATGCGCCGCTTCCCCGGGGGCCGTTAGCTCAGTTGGTTAGAGCAGAGGACTCATAATGAGTCGTGCTAACGGCCTTCAGCCTGCGGAAGGCAAGCGCTTATGCGGGCTCCCGGGCATTCACCCTCTCGCATCTAAAAGTAGCTTTCCCCGAACTTTCCCGATTGAGGGCTTCCATATAGAACGGCTCGGCGTGGAAAGCTTCCGGTCGCATTCAGCGAGGATTACCGCCAAAACCGCCGGACCAGGTTAGCCAGCGTAAGCCGTCCGCGTAGAGCATACGGGCAACTTACAATGGTGGCTGAGTGGGCCGGACGCCGTGTTGGTTGCAGGCAGCGGACTCATAATCCGTCAGCGAAAGCTCGTCGTGGGTTCGAACCCCACCCGGCCTACCAATCCTCATGTGCTAGGCTCTCACCGCCGTGCCACGAGCGCCCCGAGCGCAGCTTGTACAAGCGCCAAGCGGGCTTCTACCGGCGGCAGGCGTTCGTTGGCCGAAACGGCCTGCAGCGCCCTACGAATGGCCTTGCTTAGCGGCCCGCTGTAGCCCTCGGCTTGTACACGGGCGACGACTGCCCGAACGACGCGGTTGAACGCTTTGCCATAAAGCCATAGCGAGCCACCCGAGCCTCTTACGTGTGTGCGTCAATCGACACAGTAGTCCACTGGTCGGCCGTTTCGGAGCCAGCGGTGACCTTCACAATCTTGTACGGGTACCGCTTGCCGTTCTTGGCCAATACGCGGCTGGGTGCATGGAAGTGAGCAGACAGGCCGGCGTCTAGCGACGCTTTTGCTCGCACATTAGGTAAACCGGGCCCCTAATGGCCCGTTAGTCGTCTGTCTAGTCTTCGACTGTCATGTACGGCAGCACCTCTGCGAACGTAAGACGGTGGCTCTCTCTGTACACCCGCGTGATGTCGCCCGTGTACGGCCTGAACTGCTTCAACCTGTCGACGTAGACTTCCATGGGTTGGCCTGGCAGCTGCCGGAAGACGGCGCCTTCGACCTCATAGTAGTGGGCAGGGTCGGCGGTAGCCATGTCAGGCCCTTCTCGTGTAATGCTGGTCAAAGACCGAGAGGATGTTCGAGTTGAAGAAGCGCTTGCTAAGCCCCGTCGGGTTGGCCGGGTCAAGGTACCTCACCTTCGCATACCGCTCATCATCGTGCAGCGGCGAGCGGATATTGTGGTAAGTCTGGTTCGCTTTGAAGTTCGTGTACCGCTCGCCTAGCCTGCGCGTGAGCTCTTCGTAGTCCCATGGGTACTTCTCGCGGATGTTGGCCTCGGTCAGCTGAACCTTCACTGCGTCAGCATCCCTGGTCATCTGCACCCTCGAAGCGTTGCTGAGGATGCTTTTCTCCAGCTTCAGGTCCAGCTTCACAGCTACCGCATAGTCGCCCTCAACGATGCCAACTTCCTCCGCGATGTTGCGCAGATGCTCGATGAGGCGCGTCTCGTCGGCTGACACCACGGTTGCCGCAGCATCCTGTGGCGGCGCGACGAACGAGAGGGGAAGGACAAGGTTCAGGACGGACGAAAAATCCTTGTTGAACCACCTCTTGGCCAGCACCACGAGGTTATTTACCGAAGCGGCCGCCAGCTCCTGTGCTTGCCTTGCAAGAGTCGGACTAGCGGTAATGAAGTGCACGCTGTTGTCCCTAATTTCGGTCAACGCGTCCAGATTGGCTTTCACCTCGGCCGGCAACCTTGAGGCCGCGGTCGCCTCAAGGCGGGCGATGCATGCGCCGAGGGTGATGGACTGGGCATTTCCTGCGCGGTTGCGCTTCAGGTGCTTGACCTTCGATGGTTTACCCGCCTTTGTCATCCGCGTCTCATACACCCTCAACGACGCGATGGCGTTGTTGGCGTCCTTGAGCACCTTGGCTTTCAGTAAGAGCTCCCACGCGTTTAGCGACAGGATTGCGAAGGTCTCCTCCCGGTACAAGAATGCCGGCTTGTTGTAGAGCTCGACAGCCGCCGTGATGGCGGCCGCGGCTTTGTCAACGAAACGCTGGTGCAGGGGTGGCCGCATCGGGAAGGACCTCTGGGTGTAGATGTGCCATTTTTGCCGGTGACGGCCGAAACGAGAACGGGCCCCCGAGGGCCCGTTGAAGAGTTGAACACGAGGCGGCTCAGAGCGGCTTCGCCGTCTCCAGCATCGCCTCAGCGTGCGCGTGTCGTTCGTCCAAGTGCCTGGAGTGGTCCACCCAAGCCTTAGCCGCCGCCTTCATTCCAGACTCGCGCTCCGCAAAGAGCTTCGTGACCTGCTTGACGGCTGCTTCACCGTTCTCTGCCTGGACGCGCGCGGCTTCCTCGAAGCCCGCCGCCATCAAGCGGCTCGCGAGATTGAAGTCGTCCTCTGCGGCGTCGAGCCACTGGCCGACCGCTGCTTGGAACAGGCTCGACTCCCGACGCATCTGGAACCGCTCCTGCGGCGTCTGAGTGCCGGTCATGCCTTGGCCGCCTTCTTGGCCGCCGCCTTTTCTCTGCGCGCCAGCAGCTTTAGCGTGTCCTGCTGCATGTAGGAGCGCTCTCTGTTCGGATGCGTGTGCTCCCGTGCGGCTTCAAGGCGTGACTTGACGGTCACCGGGCGTGCGCCGTGGAAGGCTATCAGCAGGTCGTGGGCAATGTTCCAGTGCGCGCCGGACGAGAGGCTTTCGCTGTACGCCATGCGCCATTCACCAACCTTGGCGAGCCGGTGTGCCACGTCAGCACGGTCTGCCGACAGCTCGAGCAGCTTCAATGCGAGCTGCTCAACTTCGGCTCGCGTGGTGAGGGTCGCAACCTTCGCTTCGCCGGCAGCGCGTTTGGCGTGTTCCTTCTTCAGCCATTCATCTTGTGCACCCATACATCTCCTCTACGTGGGTCGATAGAAACCCTCCTGTTATCGGCGAAAAGCGCAGTTTCTTGAGTCCAAAGAAGAAGCGCCCACGTGACGGGCGCTCGGTGTGACTTGCTACCTTGTCATGCTTCGCCTGCTTGGCCTCCCAGTGCGGTCTCGACAGCTGCGCGCTGCTCCGTGGTCATGGCTTTCCTGAACTTCGCGAATTCAGCGTCTTGCTCGATGAATGCCGCGATAAGCTGCTCGACGAGCTCGCCGCGCTCCCTCGGCGTGGCCATAACTCGCGGTGTAGAAGGCCCTGTATTCCTCGATGGCGCGACGAGTGCTTAGCTTCAAGCTGAAATTGAGACGAGCGGTTGGGTCGACAACGGTGAACTTTTTGAGCGTTGCCATTGGCCATGTCTCCTTTTGTTGGCATTGGCGATGATTGCTTCATGTGTAGCAACTGCTTCGCTTGTTCGCGTAGAAGAATCAGCTATAATTGATTCCATAAATCCTTTGTAGGATTCATATGTCGACCACTGACCTGCTCATCGCCTACTTCGTCGTCTGCGCCGCTGCGCCGTGGGTCTTCCCGCGCACTTTCCGCTGACGAGAAAAAGCCGCCCCGAGGGGCGGCTGTGAATCAAGAATCAGCTTATCGATGGGCTGCTGCTACGCGTCGCGATTGGGCAACCAGCAAGCGAGCGTTCTTCACGTCATCGTCGAGCTGAGCCATCGCGTCAGAGAAGCAAAGCAGGTCACGACCGTGCTTGCTAGCAAACGTGATGGCAGCCCCGCACACTCCCACACCTAGAGCAGTCAGAGCCGGGAGGCCTGCTGCAGTGAAGAGGACGAATCCCAGGAAGCCCATGCCGAAATAGGCGAGGGAATGGAATTCAGCCTTCACATCGGGGTACAGCTGCGCGTTGATTTCATGGAGCACGAGAGAACGACGCGAATAGAGTACGAAAATCTGCTCCTTAGTGAACCCAGCACTCCGGCGAACCGGCTTTTTAAGTACATCCACGCGCCCAGTGAGGGGGTTGATAACGATTCGACTGCTGGTCGTGGCCACGAAGTGGGCGGCGAGCATGTATTGCATGAACTCGTACAGCACAAGTGCGATGAGGAATGCAACACCGATGACAGAGAAGAAGTAGTCCATCTAGAGTCCGGAGTTTGATTAACGAACGGATGGGCTGTTTGCAACCAGCTGGTTCATCCCCAGTGCTTCCGGATAAGAGGCACTGGGGATGAACCAGCACCGGAGCTCAATGACGAGGGGGTCTACTTCGTGTAGGTAGCAAATGCTTCCAACGCATGCGCCCTGCTAAAGAATTTGTCGGAATAAAGAATGGCCGCAACGGCGGCCTTCTTGCATTAAGTGAGTGACGTCGCTACACGCTGGCATCAACTAACCAGCGGTCGGACCTCGTCCGCGAATGACACGGACGGACGATGCGAAACGAAGCGGAAGCGTGTGCGGCCAAGTGGGGCATCCCTGTGGTGGTGGCTCTACTGGCCATCGCAGCGAGGGCGCTGCTCTCAGCTGAGAAGGCGACGGTGCTCGGTCTGGCAAAGCCTTCGACATCTACCCTGTCACCGGTACCGCGCTCGCCCCTGTAGGGGACCCGCGCTGGAAGTTACTAGCTGACATCGGTCGCTCGCTCGGGCTGGTCTGGGGCGGCGACTTTCGGTCCATTAAGGACAACCCGCACTTCGAGCTATCCAACTGGAAGGCCGTCTGATGTGGGCCCTTGCCTGGGTGCTCGGCCATTGGCGTGTCGTTCTCTTGGCTGCCCTCGTCGGATGGGGATGCTGGGGTGAATGGCGCGTCAGCAGCATGCAGGCCGAGCAACAGGCCGAGACGCTGCAGGCGAGCGAGAACGCCCGCGAGGTGGAGCGCCTCAACAACAATGCCAACACGAGGATTGCCAATGACCTCATCACTGCGCAGCGTCAGCGCGACGCTGCTTCTCGTACTGCTGCTGACCGGCTGCGCCAGCTGGCAGAAGCCCGTGCAGCAGCCGACTCTGCCGCTGCCTCCTGCCGAGCTCTTGACGCCCCCGCCGTCGCCGTCATTCACGACTCGACTCGAGAGCATCTTGTCGACCTCGCCCGAGAAGCCGACGAAGTAGCGGACCGCCTGCGCGCATGCCAGGCGTACATCGCGGACGTGGCCAAGCCTGATGGCACTCAAGCAGACGTGCGCTAAGGCAGGGTGGCCGCGCGCGGTGAACACCAAAGTTTGGCGCGTCCATCGCCACCAACCAAAACAAGTGAGTCACCATCATGCAAACCCAGTACAACAACATCGATTTCACGCACGTCATCGTCCTCGACAGCGCCACTTGGACCGTTTTCGGCACCGGCCGGACAGAGGACGAGGCGCTTGAGGATGCAGCTCAGTGGAACGAGGGCAGCACTCGCGGACTGACGTGCTATGACGCTACGGAGGCGGCGTTCGAGCACGCCAAGGCTCACGGCGCTGACGCATCGGCGCTGCAGATTAGCGAGCGTCCCAACCGCATCGACCTGGCAGCCTGACCATCACAACCGCCTCGGCGCCTGGCCGGGGCTCAAGGGAGACAACAATGCAAACAACGACATCCAACAGCCGAGTCCAACGCGAGTAACACGGGCACCGTTCCGGGGCTCGGAACTACAACGCAACGAACTCGCCGGGCAGCAGTCACAGAGCCAAGAATTTCAGGCCATTCATGTCGAACATTTCCCGTTCCACGGCGCCGACGACTGCCCGGAGGTCGCCCATGGCTAAGCCGCGCTGGGTCGAGGTCCCGGGCCTCACGGGCTGACGACCGTGTACCTCAGCCCTGCTTGGCTTGAGCTGGTGAGGACGCCGTACTACGCGCACATCGACGAACTGCGGACTCACGTCAAAGAGGCAGGCTGGCAGCTGTGCCAAGTGTGGCGTCCCGGCCGGACCAGCTACGGCCAAGCGGTGCGGGACCGCGTTGAGGAGATGCTGCAGAGCGCTGCAAGGGCGGCGGCGACGAGCTGAAAACATCAGGGCCCTGATGGGGGCCCTGTCGCCGCTCGGTATACTGTACGAAGTCCCAGTTTGCCTACGGGGCGCGTCCCCTGAAGGTCTCAACTAGTGTCCACCCGAGCCGAAGCGTTTAAGGCGGCGCAAGCCGCACTGCACACCAGCGCCTGCCTGGTCAATGATGAAGCTATCGTCTGCCAGGGCGACTCACTGGAGCTCTTGCGAAGGATGCCCCCCGGGTCCGTATCCCTGGTGCTGACCGACCCGCCGTACCACTCGACGAAGAAGGCCAACATCTACGGCGATAAGGACTTCGAGGAGGACCAGCACTTCATCGAGTGGATGCAGGAATACGCCGTGGAATGGCGCCGCGTCCTGCGGCCGAACGGCTCCCTCTTCATGTTTTGCTCTTCTGCCATGGCAGCAAGGCTAGAGGTGATGCTCGCGTCCAGTTACAACATTTTGTCCAGCATCGTTTGGACCAAGCCTAACGAGCCGGGGTACGACGGCTGGAAGGGCAAGATGAACAAGGCGGCGCTCCGGCAGTTCTACCCGCATTCGGAGCGCATCATCTTCGCTGAACCGGCGGTCGAGGGAAATTTGCACCGGTCGCCGTTCGCGCAGTACTTGCGCGAGGTTCGCAAGCAGAGCGGCTTGTCAGGCCATGAACTCACGGAAATCATCGGCGCTTACGGCGCGGTGAATCATGGCGGGGCCGTTTCGAACTGGGAGACTGGACGCAACATTCCAAGTCGCGAGCAGTATCGAAAGATGTGTGATGCGTTCATCGGGACCGGCAAAGTTAAGTTCATGCCGCCGTATGAAGACGTCATCCGCATCTTTCGGATGGACGGCAGCAAGCAGTTCACGGACGTCTGGGATTTCTATTCTGTACGCCCCTATAGGGGAAAGCATCCGGCGGAGAAGCCCAGTGACATGCTTACCCACATGATTGAGGCGACGACCTTTCCTGGCGACATCGTCTTGGACTGCTTTTCTGGCTCGGGCAGTACAGCGTTGGCTGCTTTGTCGCTCGGACGACGCGCTATCGCAATCGACATCGAGGAGCAGTGGGCCACGCAAGCAGCGGCGCGAGTGGGAACCGTAAGCCGTATCGAGGCTTCCGACGTCGCTCCGAAGGAGAGGAAGCCCCAGAAAGCGGCGGCTAGGTCGCAGTCGGGACTGCCGTTGTTTGCGGGAGCGGCTGACTGATTCGGCCTGCAGCGATGTTCCGGTCAATGACTTGGACCATCCATGCCAGCGTCTCAGGAATGCCCGAGTCCTTTATCACGACGTTGCAATGATGGTGTCCCCATGCCAGGTTGTAAGGGCGATGGTTGAGCACGCCCATCCTGAGTTCTTGCATGTGGAAGAGCCCAATTTCCGTGACGGTCATGTCAACGGTCGCCCTCCCTTCGGCTTGAGTCATGAGGTCAAGGAAACCTTGACCTGTTAGGCGTCCAAGGCACAGCGGGCAGGTTGTGTGCTCTACCTCATCAAGAATGTGCATCGTTTTCAGCCGAGGGATATCTAGAAATCCCGTCCCTCTGCAGCCGTCAAGGCTATGGCGCTTTCTCAGCGCCACAGCTTCGGCTGTCATTCCCGCAACTTGCGCCACTGTTTCGGCGTCTTCGCATAGCCAGAAGAACGCCTCTAATTGCATTCGGCAGAGGTCAATGCTCTGTGAATTCGCATACTCATAGACGCGAATACCGAGGCCCTGCTGCTCGGTGGTAGTGAAGCCGAGGTTTATCTTGGCTCCCCTTTCACCTGAGGTCGTGGCCGGAACCCTGGCCACGAACTGGCCGCCTAGGGGCGCCTTACGGCTTGTCGGAACCGTCCATTCAGCGTTCCTTGGATACCGGTTCCACTCGTCTCGAGTTTGGTAAAACACTACTGCGTTCGTCCCGAGAGCCAATCCGTCTTTTGCAAGCTGTGCTATCGGGTCTGCCATCCCAAAGTACTGGTCAGGGGAAAGCAACACGATGAAGCCACTTTCATACTGCTGGTTCTTTCCAAGACACTCATGGCGGTACGCGTATGGGACAAGGACGGTATTGCAGCGCAAAACCCGGTTTTGGTAGATTTCGTCAACCGAAGCGCCTCGCGTCTGACCAGTCTTATACAACTTCGTCTTGAGCGCACTGGGAAGATTCGGAAGTCCTGTTACCGCTCGTCGTCTGGTTGCCACTGTTCCTCTCCCTCTTTGACGCTGGTTTCGCAAGCCCCGGACAGCTCTACTGGCTGTGAAGGTCTAAGTAACTGAGTGTACAGGGAGGAGAGTCGAAAATGCTCCTGGCGGCGTTCGGCCATTAGCCCAGCGCTATTCGCTCCGCGTCCGCAACGTTCCTGGCAACCCGCTCGACCTCCGTCCCGCTTCACGGCTTCGATGAAGGCCAGCTGCTCCGAAGTCGCCCTGCCGGTCTCCGTCTTGAGCTCCCCGTGCGCGACTACCGGGGGGCCGATGTCCCGCTTGAAGCTGGCATCTGGTACACCTTTCAGGGTGGAACGGGCATGACTTCTATCTCAGTTCCCAACGGGCGGGAAGTCTTGGTCCTGGATTCAGATTTCGCGAAGCTGGTGCTAGACGGGGTGGCTCGCAAGATGCCTTGACCGTGAGGCCTGCTTGGACTCAATGAACGGCCAGCGCCGGTCGGCGTAGCCGTGCGGATAGGCGTAGCCGCGCTTCTTGGCCAGCTCGATGAGCTCGGATTTTGTTGAGCAGGCCCATTCGTCCTGCCTCTCCTGCTGTCGCTGGTCGCGCAGGGCGGCCTTCCATGGCACCTCGGCGGCCTGGCGCTCAGCGCGCTCGGCTTCCTTGGCCGCCCGCTTGGCAGCCCTGTCAATCTCAGCCTGCTCGCGCGCGACCTGAGCAGCAATGCGGGCCTCTTCCTTGGCCCGCTTCACAGCCTCGAGCTCAGCACGCTTCAGCTCGCGAAGCTGCTCCTTGCTGTGCCTTGGCAGCTCCTTCGGCTCCACCAGCGACCCGCCGCAGTAGGGGCAAAGGGTAGAGAGCAGCGGACGGCGAATCTGGCTCAAGCACCCCAAGCAGGTCGCCGGAGCCGGCGGCAGGGGCTCGGTAGGCCCGGTCGCGGAGCCCATGCCACGCCCTTGAAGAGGCCACGAGCGCTCGTCGTCTGGTAGCCCGTGACGTAGTGCGCAGCCGGCGTGGTCGAGAATTATGGCGACCTTGCCGAGGGCTGGGCGCAGAGCTCGGCCGACCATATGCAGATGCAGCGAGAGGCTCTAGGTAGGTCGCAGCAGAATGACGCAGTCAACGGTGACATCGGTGTCCGCAGCGGCCGAGAGGTCGAAGCCTTCACCGAAAAGCGAGACGTTCGAGAGCACCTTGAGCTCCCCTGCAGCGAAGCGTCGAATGGTTTCTGCGCGCAGCTCCTTCGGGGTGCTTCCGTCAAGGTGGGCCGCCGCAACGCCGGCAGCGTTGAACTGCTCCACCACCGCTTCCGAGTGACGGACGGTGGTGCGGAAGACGACAGTGCGCCAGCCGTTGGCATACCGCCTCCAGTGCTGGATGGCGTCGCCGGTGAGCTGCTCCGTCATGGCCTTCTCCGCGTCGGCGGCCCTGTAGTCGCCGACCAGGCTGCGGACCCGCTCAAGGTCCGCGCTGGAGGGCGCGTACATTCGGTACGTTGAAAGAAAGCCTTGCTCGATGAGCCAAGCCACTGAGGGGGCCGGGCCCAGCTCCTCGAAGTAGCTGTCCAGGCCGCTGCCGTCGAGCCGAACCGGGGTCGCGCTCAGGCCAACGTGGAACGCTCGGTCAAAGCGCGCCATGACTGCGGCCCAGCCAGCTGCGCCGATGTGGTGACACTCGTCCCAAATGGCGAGCGAGGGGTCCAGCCAAGTGAGCTTCTCGACGCGCGCCTTCAGCGTGTCGATGCTGCAGACAAAGACCGTGGCGCTGCTGTCGCAGGGCCAGCCCGCGGCGATGAAGCTGTGGCCGACGCCGACCCTCGCGAGCGTCTTGCTCGTCTGGAGCACGAGCTCAGCACGGTGACAGATGAATAGCGTCTGACGCCCGCGTGAGCTCGAGCCGAGCATCATGGCCGACGAAAGGGCCGTCTTGCCGGCGCCAGTGGGAGCTTGTAGGAGAACCCGGCGATGGCGGCGCAGCGCATCGCTTGTGCGGGAAATCAGGTCGTCTTGGTAGGGCCGGAGTGCGAATGCCATTGGTCGAAACCGATGTGGTTTCGACGTGTAGGCACCGCATGTAGCAAATGCTTCGCAGGTCTAAAGCGGCTTGCAGCTTTGCGGAGAAGTCAGCGATAGAGCTGTCTCGAGACGTCGGTGCATTGGTCAGGGTCAACGCCATTGACCTCGCACCACCGGTGCCAGACGTACCGCGCCTCGGCATTCAGGCCAGGCGACCCTTGCAGCTCGTACACCCGGCCCGAGCTCGTGACGGCTCGCATCTGCCGCTCGTCGAATCGCACAACAGCTGTCGTGGCCCGGCCCTCGCAGCGGTTGCAGGAGTACCCGGCGAGGTGGAGGGCACCGTTTGGCAGCTCCCAAACGGCCCACGCAATCAGCGTGTCATGAGGCCTTGCGGCTACGGGAAGGGCGGTCCAAGCAGTCATCTGGCGGGCTCCAAGAAGCCTCTAACTCTGCCGCGCAACGGCCCGCCGGCGCAATGAGGCTGGCAGTGCATTTCGAATGCACTGTTAATGTTGTTTATCGTCGGTCGGCAGGCCTGAAAGCCTTCGCTGGCGCGGACTTGGTGGCCAGTTCTATAAGTCGAAATCTAACCCGGCTATAGCGGCGACGACCGAGCAAGCTCCGACTTATAGAAGTCGCTACACGGGGCATCAGAAGGAGCACCGTCAATGTCGTCTGCCGTACCTGCCCGCGCACAGTGCGAGCGCGCCGCCGCGCGACTAAAGCTGCAAAGAACGCGCACGCGCAAGGGCGCGCCGAGTGCACTGGTCTATCTCTATCAAATCATCTCCTGCCTGCTACGAAGCGGGCGGCGGTCTACAGGCTCGTGTGAGCCGCTGGAAGCGGGAGCGCTGCTCATCGCAGCCGAGCAGAGCGTGCGCGACATGAATGCGGCACTCCTACGAGCGTCAGTGCTGCTTGAGGCGTACGTACCGGGCGACGAGCAACCGCCTTTCAGTGAGCTCGTCGCAGACCGCGCGCTGCTCATCCTGCGAGCTGGATGGCGCCGCAAGCTGCCCGATGCCGAGCGCCTGGCAGCGGAAGAGGCAGCACTCGCGCTGCGGCTTGTGTGGTGGAGCGAGTGAGACCTCACTTGATTCCAAATCGGCTCCGCCCCTTGTCTAAAGCGCTAAAACCTGGGCGAGCAACCCCTCTTGAATCCAATGCCCGCACAGCGGCACACAGCCGACGTGAGCTCTCCGCATCAGCGGTAGCATGCAAAGAACCCCTTCGAGTTCAAGGAGGGACGGGGCGTGCATACGTGGGGAGTCTTGTGCCGGCACAAGGGAGGGCGGGCGAGGGTGGTGGTTGGCTTAGAAAGAGCGCTTCTTTCAAGGTACTTGCGTATGCGGGGGAGTCTTGCCTACGCTGGGCGCATGTCAGTACACGAGCTCATCGCAATCCTCTCAGCAATGCCGCAAAACGCGGATGTTCTTGTGGAGGACCCCGACGCGAGCACGAGGCAGGGCGTGCATCGGCTCGGGCACGGCGAGGTGAGGCAGCTTAAGGCGGGGTGGCGTGAATCGCTTGACACGGGGCTGTATGAGGGATGGCGCAATGACGGCGCGCTGCATGGCCCTCTCACCGGCGTGCTGCTTGGCTCTCTGCAATACGGCGAGCTATGACAACGCCGACCGAGCGCACGCAGGCTGTTCTTGCGACCAAGCGCTTCTTGCAGCAGCTGGGCGCGCGCAGCGATGTACCGGCCGACGTACAGCGAGAAGCCGAGCGGCTGCTGCGGCACTATCCCGATGCCGGCGCATTCGATGCGGTCGCTGCAGCGTTCCCGGAGCAGTGGGCGCCTTGCAACGACCGCGCGGTCGGTGAGACTCCGTCGTACATGGAGCTGCTAGCTCACAGTCCTCCCGCCGACCGTAGTGACGACTACGAGGCACGCGTCAGCAGGGACTATCGACGGCTATTGAACCCGCCGTGGCACATACGCCTCCTCGCACGCTGGCTCGAACGTCGCGTGCCGACGGACGCAGACTTCGGGGAATTCCGAGGCGACTCGCCGCAGCGCAAGCGCGATTGAAATCAATGGGTTCTTGGCTTGCCCGCTGGAGGGCATGGCGACATGGTGCAAGGCGGAGGTCTGGCAAGGCTGGGAGCGCCTGGCCGAAGCGGACGGCGCTGCAGGTCGCGGGGCCGCTAGCGCGCACGCTGCGGGTGTGGAGTCCGGCAGGCGTCAGCTCGCGGAGCTTGGAGCAGGTGAGACTGCACTAGTGGCGGCGCAACCTACCTTGTGGGCTCATGGATAGGCAGGACTCGCGTGACCGCGCGTTCCGCGCGCTCTCGCTGTAGTCGCCGTCGCTGCGCTCCTGGCAACAACATCAAGTGCACTAGGGACACCCGGTCGGGGCTCGAAGCCGCGAGCAGCGTGAGGGTAGGCCCGGCTGCGGGGCCCATGCCACGCCGGCTGCGTGGCCTGCATACAGGGAAGCCAGGACGCGCAGCGTCCACTTGGCCGGCCAATGCGCGAGGAGCGCGCCTACTCATCTCGGGAGCTTTCTAGCCGCTTGAGCATTGCCTGTAACTGCGCCCGCGTCGCCAGGTCGCTTAAACCGCGCTCCGAGTCGCAAGCGATGAGCTGAGCTCGCTGCGCATCATTGAATTCTCCCACTGCGTCATCGAGAGCCAGCCACTTGGACGGCCGCCGGCGCTCCACGTCCTGCATGATTTGAACGCCCCTCGGCATCTGAGCCCAGTGCCAGCGGAGTTCGCGCGTCGGTGCATGCTCTCGGCGATGAAACGTCGCGCCGACAACCCTAGCCTGCAGAGAGGGTGCGAGGTAGGACTTGGCGCGATTAAAACCAAGTTCGCGCACCCAGCTAGTTGACAGCACTATGCGCACGCTCGGATACGGCTGGAGCGCCTCGTCCAAGTAGTGCGCCCACTCGAAGAGGCATCCGTCGCGAACGACGATACCCCTGCCGGGCACGCGGTACACGTGGTCATTGTGGAGGACACCGTCAAAGTCAAGATAGAGCACGGGCATAGGGAACTACTATGCCGCAGATGCGCTGATGTTTCACGGCAAGGCACACACCCCGACTAGAATCGAAAGAACGCAATGTGAGACAACGCGTTACCTGCGACAACAGCGCCAATTGGGACACGAATGCCGTCTGTTTCACGCCAATGGTCGCCCTGAGGGCGATTTGATATCGTAATTTGATAACGCCATAATCGGCGCGAGGCGAGCAAGATGTTGGCGGCAACCCGTGCGGCTAGGGTGTTTGAAGTCGTTCGCACCGTCGGAAGAACTACGTACGAACTGCGCACTGTCAATCTACATATCGCCGAGGTTCAACGCGGATTTGGCTGTGCGGAGCTGAGTAGGCTCGTACGCGCCATCCATGACTATCCAGGCCGCGCGCTCGTGTGCTCGGCCGAGCAACGATAACGGCACACGCGCTTCACGGTGTACCGCGGCCTGCGACACTGGAATGCTGTCCGATAGGCTTCGTCTGCCTGTCTCAGACTTCGGTGACTGCAGTACCCCGTACGCTGCAATTTGAAGCCAAGCCGCTGACATGCCAGAAGGAGCGCAACGAGCGGTGTCATCATCAACTAGGGCCAGCTGGACGCGGTCGTCTGCTTGTCCGGGCTCTCGACGTCCTCGTTCAGTGCGTGGCCTGTTGCCGCAGATGGTCTTCGCATCTGCGCATTCACTGTCTCGCGGTGCGCATCAAAGGGGCTGGTCATACAACTGTTGATGCGCCTGCGCCGCGGTGCGCGGGCCCCGAGCATCTTGTGCCGGCACAAGACGCGCTGACGTTCCAATCACCAGGGCATGGTGGTCTGCAGCTCGAGGTGCATGAGCACGGCATCGAGTCAGCGAGCAGCAGAGCCCGGCACGAGGCATCGAGCTCTTAGCTGAGCTCAAGCCGCTCCTTGTGCGTCTTGTGCCGGCACAAGGCTCGACGTCCGGGCTGACTGCGAGCCGGTCTGTACGCGTCTTGTGCCGGCACAAGGTTAGCTTTTGTGCTGAGCGCGAGCAGTCCGTATGCATCTTGTGCCGGCACAGGGCTGGATTTCTTGGCTGAGCATGAGCCGCTCGTACGCGTCTTGTGCCGGCACAAGGCTCGGAGTTCTGGGAAAAGCACGCGCCGGAAATAGGCATATTGTGCCGGCACAATGCTCCATTCTCTGGGCGGCATTGTCTACACGCCCATTCTGGCCGCAGCCGCGGGATGTCAGAGAGACGGAGTCACTTCTATATAGCGTTTCTCGAGCGCAAAGAGCGGCTCACCGCAGCCAATACAGGAGACACGTCCTTTCCTGGCATGTTCTATCCTACGAGCACTGAGGGCGCTTACCAAGAAATGAAAATTTGCCGACAACGTCAGCCTGGGCATGACTAGGGTGCGTTGCCGACTTCCGACCGGCTGCGCACCTTGTGCCGGCACAAGATTTAGACGTAGCCAACGTAGCCATCGAAATGAACATATATAGCTGCGTAGCTCCTTCCTCAGCCCGCTGTGCTGTCCCGCGGTGTGGGCATGAACCTCGTCATGGCAGTGCCTGACGACACGGGCGGCCCGGTCGCGGTACTCGCCAGCCGTGTGTTGCCCCTCGGATAGGGGGTCTGCAACGACTGGTGAGCCGGCGGTGGCATATGCCGTTACAGTTCGGCGCAACATGTTTTGAGAGTCGAAATGAGGACACAAATTTGGGCTGCGCCTCTTGCGCTGCTGACCTTTGCCATTGCGCAGCCTGCGTTTGCTGCATACGGCTGGCGAGATGTTTCAACGCTGGCGATGGATGCTCCTGGCGCGACCGATGAGGTTGTTGTCGAGGGGCCATTTGTGGGAGCTCGCAACGCTAGCTCGTCTTCTGGCGAGCTCGGATTCGACGGCCGCCCTTACAGTGCGTCAGCAGTCGCCACCGCTCTATCCACAGAGGGGGCACTAAAAATCTCAGGCAGGGCGGCAATGACTGGCGCAGCCATGTCCTTTGCGAGAAGCCAGGTGTTCTTTTCGGATGAGCTGACGTTTGAAACTGGGGTTGCATCGGAGCTTCTCACAGTCAACTACAGTTTTCTAGTTAAGCATAGTCAGCAAGGAACTTATTATTCATCAAAGGCTGAAGAATTTAGTCTTGCCGGGTATTTTCGTTTTCAGCATACGGTTGATGGCATCGATGGCAAGTTCTCCTATATGAGCTCATCGAGCACGTGGGACCCTGCTGCTCAAAGTTTTGTGGAATACAAGGAGAGCAATGTTGGTCCGGGCGATATTTACGGTCTTTACACCGTAAGTGCCCAAGTTTCGTCAGGCCGTTCAACTGACGTCGCATTCTCGCTGCGGCAAGAGGCCTGGGTTAACCCAGACCAAAGCGGCTACGCCTCGGCCGATGCCTCTTATGACTTCAGCGCTGAAATGTATTGGGGCGGCATCAGCAGCGTAACGCGTGCCGACGGCTCCGCTGTTGAGTTTTCGCTGTCAAGCGGCTCGGGGGTGGACTATCTTAAGTCGTACATCCCGAGCCCAGTGCCAGAGCCGTCAAGCTGGGCTCTTCTGGGATTTGGCGCCTTGCTCGTGGGGTATGCCACACGACGCGACCGCAGTTTGCGGTAGTCTTGCGTAGGGCACCCCGGGTGGTGGAGAGCGGGTCGATGCCTGTACCACCGCTGTAGTAGCTAAAGGCGAGCAAGATGAACTCTGACTCAGTTTCAGCGCAAAACGAAGCCACTGCGCATCTTTGCAAAGTCTTAGACCTCGCCATTGACTATGAGCTCAAGATGGAGCGGGCTCTTGCCAATGAGCCGGGGTTCGCCTCCACCCGTTTCTATCCCGCAGCGGTGGAAGCGTACCGTCGCATTCGACTGCTCTTGGACGGCGCGGTCACCAGACAAACGCTAGAGCGTGTGCACGCTGAGCTATTTGGTGTGTTTGAGCAGGAGCATTACGGTGGCATTCAGTTTCAGTTCTGCGCTATGCAGATAGACGAATGGTTGGATGCTATGGATGCGCACCATGGCTTGCCCAGCTTTTATGATGTCATCCACGACCGTCTGTTCTTGTCACGCATGGACGCAGGCCCGTTGCGACCTCGGCAATACCTCATGGCGCAGCAGTACATGGAGCGCAGACACGCACGGCAGCTGGAACGGAAGGCTCGCCTCTTGGGAACTCCCGTCGCCCCGTCCTACGGGTAGTCCGCGCCCGCTTCATGACCGTCCTGCCCAACGTGCACAACCTGGGCGAACTCCGCTACCCGGTCGTCGTCGTTCTCGGCGAGCCGCCGCGCCATGCTCCTAGTTTGTGGAGCGCGCAACCAGCGCATGACCGCCGACGTTGAGCCAACGTCTTGTCACACTTGGTAGCCGAGCAGGTCGTCAACTTGGTCTGGTGCTATTCTTTGGTTCAGCTTCCATATCGCTTGGGGAGCTATTGTAATAGGGGCGGCTTTTAGACTGCGCCGAACTCGTCGGGCAGCAAATGTCGCTGCCAGGCTGACCTCCGAAAGCACGGCTTAATGGGCTCGCGACCTAGAAAGCAAGCTTGAGATGGAGTAGCAAAGGCGGCCGGCCCAAATACCGCAAGTTCAGGCAGCAGCGATGCCGGTGGAAAAAGCCCCTGTCTGCCCCGTTAGACTGGGCAATCACGATTTTGGTTTAACCGCTACGCACGTTGTGAGTGACTCCTTGCTCCTTGCCACCGTCGAGACGCTGGCTGAATTTGGTGGACTCAAAGCGCAAGACTCACTCGCGCGCTTGACGTCGCAGCTACTGCGCCGCTCTCATCCTCGCGCCGCGATGGAAATGGCGTTGTCTGAGCTGCCTCAGGAGCTTGACAGCGACTTGAGGCGCCATCTCCGTCACACGCTTGCGGCGACCTCTGGTCCACTGTCGGAGCTGCACTTGGAGATTGTCGCGGCTACATGCAAGGTCCACCGCCGTCGCATGCGCACCAGCGAATCGCAAGACGCTTCGCTTGCCCGACTTATGCTCCAGCGCAATGGCGCTGAAGTGATTGACCTCTACACTGACCTGTTTCGTTGGACGAATCTGTCATGTTTGGCTCTTCAAGACGATGACCAGATTGCTCCAATCCTTGAGCGAGTTCGTCGCTATTCCATTGACTTCGGTCCGCGCGCTAGTTCATGGGCCAGAGAGCTCGCCATGCTATCGGCATCGGCCATTGGGCTTGTGCTTGACGAATACGCAGCCGAGCTTCGGGCTAAGTTGGCACTACAAGACGGGCCGGAGTTGGGTGGCGCTCTCCTGCGAGTCTTCAGTAGCTCTCAACATCGGCTGCTTGCCGGCGCGGAGCACTTGCTGCGCGTCGTGAGCGTGAAAGACCTTGGCGACTTGGAGGCCGCTCGCTACCTGCTTGCTGCAGCTTCTTGGTACGGTGCAAACGCGCTATGTGCAACGCTTAAACAGCAGGGAGATTTTGGAGACATCTTTGCTGAGAATAGACCAAACTCTCTGAACTATCGCGACGACGATGGCGAGATGCTCGACTACTTGGAGTACAACTTCAAGCCAGCGCCTTAGGTTAATCGGGGAGCGATGGTCGATGAGTGGGCCACCGGCGCCTGCGCAGTCTAAGCGTAGCCGCTCTCTGTCTCGATGTGCGAGCCTGACCTTGGGTTCGACGGTGCCCGATGTCTTCCTGGAGTCTGTCCCGCAACTTCTCGACGCCACGCAGCTTGTCGAGCCGGTTTACGCATCGAGCGTCTCATGGAAACGGTCGCCGCTGCGCTAAGCTCGTGCGACCTGACGCGGATAGGCGCTCATCGCCCGATTCCGTCCCTCCCGCTTAGCGCGGAAAAGCGCTTGGTCCGCACGCTCCATCACTTCGTCTAAAGGCTCAAGTGGCAAGCAGCGGTTGTCGCTCATCGCGTATCCGGCCGATATGGTGTAGCTGAGCGTTCGACCATTCACCAGCCGAACGCTTTGTCGAGACGCATCTCCGACTATGCGCTGGGCCAGAGCTTCGACCTGAGCTTCATCGCAGTCCTGGAGAAGAATGCTGAACTCTTCGCCTCCGTATCGACCGACCAAATCGGAGATGCGCACCGCGCCAGCCATCAGCCGCCCTACGTGAGCCAGCGTCACGTCGCCGGCTGCATGCCCGTAGGTGTCGTTGATTGCCTTGAAGTGGTCTATGTCGACCATCACCACGGCATACGGTTTGCGGCTGGTGACCGCCTTTGCTGCTCGTTCGAAGAAGCTCGCACGGTTGTACGTCCCGGTAAGGCCGTCTCTGCTCGCAGTTTCCAGGATGGCCGCCCGCTGTTGCTGGTGGACGAGCGAGAAGAATGTGATGGAGGACAGCACAACGAAGACCGCACCCATCAGCAAGGCGCCCACTTGTGTTGGCGAACCGGCACTTGGAGCGACGCTTGCGGCATCTCCGAACGCGGCCACTAGGGCGCGCACAGCAAAGCCAGCGGACATCAACGTGATGACTAGGCCCCCGATAGTCAGCAGCGCCGACCTCTGCATCCAAGCCCGTTTGACGAGCAGATTGGCGGTCATCCCTAGCAGTACGGCTATGCCCCCTGATACCGTGACGACGGCGACGGAAAGCGCCAAGCCAAAGAGATACGTAGCAAGGACACCCGAGACAGCAACTGTAGCGGCGAACAAAAGTTCGATGCGACGTGGGTGATGGGCAAGCAGCGACGCGAAGGCCAGGTACCCGTACGTGGCGCATGAAATCACCAGCGTGTTCGCAACGACGAAGGAAAGAAACCAAGGCGCGTGGCCACGTAGGTAGTACAGGAGGAATCCTCCTCCTGCCCCGGCCATCGCCTTGCTCCACGCAAGCAGCGCAGGCCGGTGCTCCGGCATAGCCTTGGCGGCACTTACCGACATGCCCGCCATCAGGAAACCAAACATCGAGATGGCGAAGAGGAGCGTGCCTGGATGCAGAGCGAGAGCATCAGTGGAGTCGGTCATGGCGAGTCGGATTGAAAGTCAACCCGCCATTCTGCACGCCGGCGCGCGGTGCACGGCCGCGTAGGACGCTGATAGGCTCGTTCAAGATTCACGTCGTCGTTGACGTGCATCAGACTATCCGCCCCTTCGCGATGGCTGCTGAACTAGGTTCCGCTGGATGCGCAACTGTCTGCGCGGCGCCAGGTTTTTACCCGCCGGTGAGGTGCATCAAGTGGCCTGCACTCATGGGTTCGTGCCAGCTTGCTACGCCTCGAAGAATCTGCAGCACGACTAAATCATCATACGGCGACCATGCGAACCTCGCATCTCAAGGGCGAGCCACGTCTACGATTGCTCCGAAATTTGTTGGCCTAGGCAGTCCTGAATGAAACCCCGTCGACAACCCCATCTCGAAGTACGATGAAGCGCTGTCGACTCCAGACTTCCGCGGCAAGCACTTCGCCGCAGCTACGCATGTTTTTGATTGCCTCAGCCCATGCATTCGTCGCTGCCTGCACTTCGCGCTTGTACGCGGCTGCAAAAACGTCAGGTCGTTCAGTGAAGCGCAGGTCAGCTGAAGCGGCTATCACCCACGACCGATAGTCGCGGGAATTGCCTCCCTTTGCTTTGCGAAGGGGCGTACCTGTTTGGAAGCAGGCGTCGAAAACTCGCAAGTTGTTGCTGACCTTGGAGTGTTCGTAATCAATGTGCGCTAGAGTAAGCTTGAGCGCTGCTCCCTGCAGTTGCAGGCCTGCCTGATACCAGCTGCCTGACCTTAGTTGCACTAGGAATAGATGCAGCTGTACCAATGGCTTGCCTCTGGCGCCGGAATCGACGATGACATTGCACACGTCTGCGGTAAGTGTGCGCAGCAAGGCCTGAAGGAAAATGCGCTCCAGGCGGTTTTCGCAGATAAAGTACTCGTGCTGAGTCACTCCGTTCGCCGGCAAGGGTGTGCTCAGACGTTCCTTGGCTGAAGCGCTGACACGCTCCAACACCCAGGGGTAGGCAGAAGGGTTGGCGACGAAGGCATCACGCGCTTCGACCAAGCGCTGGACCAAGTTCGCATAGTCCTTGATGTATGGATTGCCGGGCACGGAGTCTGCCGCAGACTGCAAGGCGGGCAGGAGTTGGCTGTAATCGACATCCGTCCAGGAGTTGCCCGACCGTTCCTTGGCGAAGGTAAGGAATACTTTGTAAGGGGCGGGCTCTCGTGCATTAAATTCTTGTACGCCGGTCAAGAGGCAGCGCGCCGCATAGATTTTTCGGTCGTACCCCTCCAATTGCTGGTATGACTGGCGCGACTTCAGCTTGTTCTCGACGACAAGACAGAAGCTCTCGGTGGCGCACACCAGGTCAAGCGAGTCGAGCTCTGTCTGCACGCGCAAGCTGTCCGCCTGGGCTTCTGTACAGGGTGCCCCGAGCGAACTCAGCAGTGCGACGCGGTTCGCTGCGTTCAACGGTGAGCAGTGTGGCGTCAGTAGCCAGGCGAGAGTTTGGGTGTGCATCCGCTCCTGACCAGCGATGCCTAGATATTCGAAGAGAGTCAGAGCCATAGATGGTCTTTTATCACGGGAGTGCAGGTTTGACGCCGGCGGTTGCGCGAGCCGGTGGTTGACAAGTTGGTAACGCTAGCTAAGCAGATTGCCACGGGGTTGCCGGCGGTGGGCGGCGCCATCTCTTCTGCCCGCACTGGAGCCAGGTGGGACACATTTGCAAAGCGCTTGCCGCAGGTCTCGTCAAGGGTGACTGCCTCCAGCAGTACCTCCTCCCGCCTCTGCAATGGCCTTACTCCACGCAAGCAGAGCTGACCGGTGCGCAGGCATCGCCTTGGCGGCGCTTACTGACCTGGCTGCCATAAGGAAACCAAACATCGCGATGGCAAAGACCAGCGTGCCTGGATGCAGACCGAGGGCCCCGGTAGAGTCCCACAGTGAATCGGCCTGGAGTCAACCTCATTTCGCACGCCGGCGGGGGCTTGGCTGCGTAGAGCGTTGGCTGGTTTGCTGAAGATTCCGGTCCCTACGACATCTGGTGGAATCGCGGAGTTCGCATAGTCTTTAGCCCCGGACATCAGCCTTGGGGGCGGTCACATGGGCGCTGTTCGCGGCTTGCCGAAGTCCCTGTCCCCCGCAAGCCTGCGAGCGATTCGTCTGGTCATCGAGCACTGCGCATTAGTTCTCGATTCGCGCTATCGAGGCAAATATTTTCGCGTGCCAGGGTTCGGCTACGACAGTAGCACGGCGGCCTTCATCCAATGGTGCTTGGTTCTGGGCTCGTTGCGCTCGGCTCGATAGACTTGGTCCGGCTGTTGTTTAAGCGACTCGCGTGCGGCTGGGTAAGCAAACGGCCAGCATCGCTGGCAAGCCTCTGGGACTGGTGCGGAGACGCCGGCAGGCGCTCCGCTGAGGCCTTTTTCGCGCTTTCAGGAGCTGGGCCTGATGGGCAGGCTTACCTCACGTAGTACGGACGTCCACCCGCGTATGGCGATTGCGGTGGTCAAGGGATAAACAAGGCGTCCCTATACAAGGAGCAGAGGACTTCTCTGCGACCTACGAAATCCAACGATGAAAACCGCCCTCGCCCGTCTGGAGCCTGGCTTCCGCATCACTCGCGCCGGTTGTGACATTCACGTCTCCAACTTTCTCATTGACGGCAAGCTGCGGCATCGCGTCTGCCTACATCGCAACGGCGTCCCCGTGTCGTGCGCGATTGTCGCTCGCAACAACAAGTACACACTCGACCACCTCGAAGAACGTATCCGCAAAGGTCAGGTCAGCCCGAGCTCCGAAACGTACAGCGCTCTTGTAGAGCTAGCGAGTGTCGCCGAACGCCTTATGGCTGAGGGCGTGTGAGACCTTATTGAAATCGCCATCCGCGTTGAAGGTGCTTCCACCTGGGAGCAATTGCGGGCAACTGCTTACGAAGTGGCGGTAGCAGCCGACCCAGAACTCACGGCGCTGTACGGTGAGCGGCTGGCTGAGCTTGAAAGCAAAGGGGTGGTGCCGGCGCAAGGCAGCGCTGCGGCGGCTCCAAGCGAGCCAAAGGCGAGCGAGGGGGAAGCAGTTGCTGCACGTGGGAGCTTGGACAAGCTGCAGGCGCTCAGGACGCGTTTGCTCGCTGAGGTTGAGTCATGTGTCGATAGGGATGCACTCCTGCTGGCCGCGTGGGAGCTCAACCGACAGACCTTGGCGCCCGAGTACTACTCGCTGCGGATGGACGTTATGCACGAGTTCAAGGTGACCTACAAGAAGTTGACTGGCCGCACGATGTTCAAGGCTGAACTGGAAGGTCTGTTTCCTCCGCCCAAGGCGAAGAAGAGCAAGACCTTGGAGCAGTTGCCGTTGACCGAGTTTGGCGTCACTGAGCGCATGCTGCAGCTACATGGCAAGGAGGTCGCCTACGCCGGCGATTCAGGCCGCTGGTACCTCTACCGCGAGGGCCACTGGCAAGAGCAGCCTAAGGAAGGCGTGCAGCTGGTGCAAATGGCGCGCAACATCATCAAGACACTGCGGCCTCTGGCAGAGTCCATCGTGGACCCAGAGCTGCAAGAAGAGGCCCTGCGCTCGGTCGCGGCCTGCGAGCGCACTGGCTTCGCGGTGGGCGTGGTCAACGGTCTAGCGGGCGAGGACGGCGTGTTGAGCGAATCGCTCGACTTCAACACGAAGCCGGAGTTCCTGAACGCTAGGAACGGGCTGATTGACCTTCGCACGGGGCAGCTGTTGCCGCACGACCCTACGGTCCGCGCGACGATGGTCACGGGCTGCGACTATGTACTGGGCGCAACGCGTCCATGGTTTGAGCGGACGATGCTCGAGGCCTTCAATGGCTGCGCGGAGACGGTGAGCTTCCTCAAGCGGTTCATGGGCTACAGCGTCATGGGCGTGCCGAAGGAGCGTTATATGCTGATGGCTCTCGGCAAGGGCAAGGACGGCAAGTCAACCATCTTCAACGCCATCAAAGAGGCGCTGGGCTCGCATGCTGCGACGATGAATTCCTCGGTGATTGCATCGCCGGTCGGGGCGCAAGCGCATGCCGACGCAGGTGCGCCTGCTGAGCACCTGCTGCGTCTGCGGGGCAAGCGCCTCATCCTCGGCTCGGAAGTGAAGCGCAGCTCTGTGTTCATCGACGACGCTGTCAAGACCCTGGCAAGCGGCGGCGACACCATCCTTGCACGTGGGCTGTGGAGCGCAAACTCAGTCGAGTTCAAGCCGTCCGGCGTGCTAGTGAATCCGGCCAACGTCATTCCGCTCATCCGCGACGACGACCCCGCCGTTATTGACCGCCTGTTGCTCTTGCGTTTCGCTGGCCAGCTACGCAAGGATGGCGCGAAAGTGGACACAGGGCGCTCGGCAAAGCTGGCCGCCGAGATGGAGGGCATTTTGGCCTGGCTGGTAGAGGGGGCGCTGGAATATCAGCAGCGGGGCCTGGATATTCCGGAGGCTGTGCACCGCGTGAAGGCCGAGATTCTGGAGGGCACCAGCCCCATCAGCCGGTTCATCGAGGACTGCTGCGAACTGGGTCCCAAGTGCGCTGCGACGACCAAAGAGCTGTGGGAGGCGTGGCGCGTGCACTCGTTCGAGCAGGGTGAGAAGCACCTGGCTCAATCTGAAATCTCGTTCGGACGGGCCATCAGCGCTAGCATTGGCATCGAGGGCGACCGCGCCACGGTCGACGGCAAACAGCAGCGCATCTGGGTCGGCATTCGACTCAAGTCCAGCCGTACCCGACTTTCGCCGGGCTTCTTCCAGCGCCGTGTCAGAGGGGTGTAAACCCTGCCACTCCAACTAGACCGCTTCGGCGGTCTTTTTGTTGCTTAAGACGGCTAGACAGATGGCCATGCGATTAGACAGATGGGCTGCGCCCCCCGGGCCGGCCAAGAAGCGGCCAAGGCCGCTCGAGAGCCAAAGCCAGACAGATTAGCGGTCTGTTTAGCATCTGTCTAACATCTGTCTACGCCAGTTTTCACAGGAAAGAACATCCTTTCTAGACAGAAGACGGATGATTCAAAACCTATTGCTCCCCGTGGAAGAAATTTTTTCTGTCCCCGCAAAGAGGAAATCAACTTACCTGGTGGGGCCTGTGCATCTGTCTAAGCCGCTGTTTAGAAAGGTCGCTTGGCTAAGCGTGGCGCGCCAATCCAGCAAAAGGTGCTCCGGGCGCTCGACGCAGTCGAGAAGTTCATGGTCGTTGCCTAACCATCTTCTACACTTCTTCGAACCGGCGCAACTGCGCCGGTCTTATTCTTTGGCCGAAAGGTTCAAACTTTCGAGAGCCTACTCTCTCGGGTTCGGGTCACTGCTGCTTGACTACGCCAAAGCAAACGTCCAATCGCCTAGAATTGCCCCAGGGCGCCGGTGGTTTCAGGCCTGCGAGGCACTTCCCCGGCAAGGCGTATGAACGCCCCGGAAAACTTGCCTCACATTCACAAAGGGGATGGCCGTGAAAAAGCATCTTTGTGCCGTATGGGCCTTGGCTTGCTCGGCGGTCGTCACCCAAGCGCGAGCGGTACTGAACAACAAGTTGGTTGCGGGTGCTGCGGTGCTTGCGGCTGCTACCCTAGCAAAGAGCGCTCATGAGCACTTCAACGCTGAGGCCGACCAGCTCAAAGCCAAGCAGGCGGCCACCGAGACCCGTCTGCTACGGTACAACGAAGGTCACGAGGCGAACTTCGCGAATATCGTTGAGCGAGCTCGGGCCATATCCACTGACGGAATCCCGCAGTTGCAGCTACGTAAGCTTTGTGGGCCTGCTGCGCTGTACGTCACCCTCGGCCAGTTTGCGCCGCAAGAGGCCTTCGCACGGTTCGTCAAAGGCGGCCTGCAAGCCGGATGGTTCGAGATGGGTTTGCGTCAGGGAACGGGGGCCCGTGGCCTCTCCGAGGCGCTCGAGCTGCAGGGGCTCGAGTCGGAAATCTTGCGCTTCAGCTTCAAGGAAGAAACTGCTCGCCAAGCAGTCATTGCGGTGGATGAGGGCAAGGCCGTGTTTGCTGAAGTCAATGGCAGCGAGACGTACTTTGCGCTGACGGGTCAACCGTTGAATGTCGGCCGCCACATTGTTGGCGTCGTCGCAATACGGCGAGGCGCTCAGGGAGCCGTGACGGGGGTCGGCCTTTACGACGTCAACGTCTACAGACCACAGTCTGACGTACCCCTCCGGTTTGTACCCTACAAGACTTTCGTTAGCACACTAAGGTTTGCACAGGATGGACTGTTTCCGGGGCTTGTCGTATCAAAAAGCCCCGTGAGGGCACCAGTTCAGCTTTAACTCTGAGCACAGGTGCGCTGACCTTGGCGAGCCGTATTTGAATTTCTGCATGGACACACTTCGAGTGCTCGGGGGCTATGGCTTCTTTGGAAGTCGGCTGGTGCAGCGGCTGGCGCGCCAAAGCGGGCTGCCACACCTCTGTAGCCGGCGGCGACCTGTCCAAGGCCTTGGCGCTGGAACACGAGATGGCGGGCGCGTCCTGCCGGCTCACGGCAGCGCGGCTCGATGTTCGGGCCGCAGACTTTGCCCGGCAGCTAGCGAACTGGCTCCGGACGTCGTTATCACACTTGTGGACCGTTCCAATGGCGGGGCTACGACGTTGCCCTGGCGTGCATTCAAGCCGGCGCGCACTACGTCGACCTGGCCGACGGTCGCGATTTCGCTTGCGGCATCACGCAGCTCGACCGGGTCGCACTTGCCGTAGGTGTCTCGGTCTTGAGCGGCGCGAGTTCAGTCCCTACGCTTTCCCGCGCGGTCGTTGACAGCTTCGCCGCTGGACTGAGCGGGTGGACACCATCGACATCAGTATCAGCCCCGGCAATCGCACGGAGCGCGGGCTCGCAACGGTCCAAGCCATCTGGTATTGCGGCAAGCCCCAGCCACATGGCGCCTACGGCTGGAGCGGTACATGGCGGCACACCTATGGGGCATCCGTAGGTGAGCGGCTGCTGTTGCCTTGCGATTTGCCGGACTTGACGCTGCTGTCCGACCGCTAGCCCGGCACACCCGCCGTGCGCTCTGGTGCGGGACTGGAGCTGCGAACCTTGCACCGGGGCATGAACCTCATGGCGTGGATGACCCGCCGCGGTCTTGTCAGCGATTGGGCGCACTATGCCTCGGAGCTCGTAAGCACCAAGCCCGCCAGCTCTTGGGCCGCCCGACTTCTGGGTGCGTGTCTGGCACGCCGTGCACTGCAACGAAGGGCGCCATTATGTTCGAAGGTGCCGGAGTGCTTAGTCGTTCGGCGTCTTTTGAGACCGACGGCCTACGCCTGTAGGCGCCACATTCATCCAGAAATTCGTTTGATACCGCCATCTCAGCGGTCGGCGTGTCGCCCACGGCTTCACGCACGGCTAGACAGATGCCTGTTCGACTAGATTGTTGAGGTCGCAATTAGACAGACGGGCTCCGCCCTTTCGGTCGGCACAAAGCGGCTGGCGTCGCTTGGGAGCCAGGAATAAGACGGTCGTGAGTCATCTGTCTAACATCTGTCTGCCTGGTTTTCAAACGAGAGAGAATGTATTTTAGACAGAAGACAGATGACTCAGAGAAAACGCTCCGCGGGGACAGCATATTTTGTTTGCAGTGGTTCTCGCGGGAAAAAATGACTTCTGGGGTGTTGCATAAATAGGCGCAGTCCCCGCATCTGTCTAAGCCACTACCCAGGCAGCCCACTCGGTCAGTCGTCGCCCTCGGCCGCTCCGACGGCGTCCTCGAGAATTGCTGGTAGCTCCGGCTCAGCTTCATCTTCGTCGAAGGTGATTGAGCCGTCGAGTACGCCTGCCACGTACTTCTCAATGGAGCGCGCAGCGCTGCGCATCTGCGCCTGGGCTTCCGGCAAGTTCATGTATTGGGCTGTGATGTCCGGGATGTTCATAATCCTGGCGACCGTCCTTGGGGAGTGCAGCATCAGCAGCGACGTCCCCATCAGGTCTGCCCCCGCCGCCACTGCAATTCGAGCAAAGGTCCTCCGCAGGTCGTGGCGAAGAAATTGCCACCCGTCAAGGACGTGGGTTGACAGATGCGCCCAGTTGGAGCGAGGGTCCGAATGCACTGGAATCCGGCCTCCCTTTGTCGGCTTTCCCCCGTGCTGAGACAGCATGTACCAAACGGGGCCGTCAGGGTCGGGTGCCCAGGCTCGACGTGAGTCAATGATTCGCAGGGCGGAACCTGAGATGGGCAGTACGATGTCCGGGGCGTTCGCTGGCGTATCTGCGCCTCGCCGCTTCGTGCCCGCTTTGTGCGGGCTGATTCTTAGCACGCGTGCCGCGCTGTCTACCTCAGCAAATGTCATTTGCGACAGCAGCGCATGTCGAAGCCCGGTCAACACGTACACCCGGAGGTGGTCGCGTGCCCAGGGCGCGCACATTACGTCTGCAGCCCGCCACACCTCAGCCAGTTTTCGCAGCGGTATTGACCCGGTGCGGACGTTGGGCGTGCCGACCTTTTTAAGCACGTCTCTGGCTGGGTTCCAGCCGAGCGGCTTACCGGGCAGTCCGTCCTCGCCAGCGTAGCCGTAGAGCTTGGCCCCCAGGTTCATCACGCCCATGATGGTGGCCTCAGCTAGCTCCTTCCTCGGTAGCTTCGAGTAGGTCAGGCCATCGGCATTGAGCAGCTTGCCTGCGCCCAGCCCACCGACGAAGTGCGCCCAGAAATCCTTCCCCAGCTCGTCGAGGAAACGGTCAGCCAAGTGCGCGTAGTAGCGCTTGTACAACCCCTGTTCCTTGGTTGCCGTCGCTTCCTTTGAGAGCCTCGATTCCACTGGATGACGCTGCCAAGCATCGGCAACGGTCATGCGCCGCTTTGCTTTGGCCGCCTCTGCTGCCTGCTCAGGCGTCGCTCGCCGGAGCTTCTCAATTTCCTCGACCCTCGCGAGGATGGTCGTGATGCCCTGCTGCCAGCGCCGCTCGGCTTCACGCCCGTCGAGCTTGGCGAGGTCATCGAGCTCCAGGTAGGCGTCCCGCTCTTCCTTCTCTTCGCCTGTCAGCGAGTGGCGAATGCGGATGGCCAGCTGGCGCCGCACCCGACCGTCCAGCGACGGCGGGTGTACGCGCAACTTGACGTGGCTGAATTCGGCATGCGGGTACTCCCAGGGCCTCTGCCCTCGAGCCGGGCCCGGCAGGGAACGGGCCTCGCGAAGCAACACGAAGGAGCGGTCTCTTGGACGCTGTAGCGCCTCAGCATTTGAGTCAGAGGAGCGCATGTGAAGGGGGAAAGTGCATTCCCCCTAGTTTCCCCCAACATGCGTGCGGAATAAACACTCCTTTCCCGCGCTCCCTGGAACGACATTACGTTCGTCCGAGGTCCGCTGCGGCCGCTTTCCCTCTGTACGCCCAGTACGGGTCGTGGTCCCTTTCCCCTAGGCATCGATTTTATTTACCAAGCGGTCCGTCAGCACACAACACTCATAATCCTTTGGTCGTTGGTTCAAGTCCAACACGGCCTACCACCGCGCTAGCTGCGCACCGCCAGCAGCGCCGCCAGCAGTTGATCCGGCGCACTCACCATCGGATCGTGGCCGGTGGGTATCTCCACCACCTTCCAGCCCGCCGCTTTGCGCACACGCTGGCGCATCAGGTCGATCGTCGGCAGCGCGGGCGATGTGCAATCGATGAAGGTGCGCGGCAGCGCCGCGATGCGTTGCGCGTCGAAGTGCAGCGGGTCGTCGTAGACGCCGCCCGGCTGCGGCGTCTGCCGCCGGGCCACCCAGGCCGCGTCGTCGCCAGTCAATCCGAAGGCTGCCGGGTCCGCCGGCGCGATGGCGCCGGTGGCCGCGATGGCCGCCCGGCGCGCAGCCTGGGTCTCTGCACTGTGTCCGCTGGACCAGCTCTCGCCGGGCTCGGGCACCACCGCGTCCAGATAGACCAGGTGCGACATCCGATGCGCCAGCCGGTCGGCCACCGCGGTGATCACGATGCCGCCATAGCTGTGGCCCACGAGCACCGCGCCCTGCAGTTCCTCGGCTTCGATCACCGTGCACACGTCGTCCGCATGCGTCTTCAGGTCGATGTCGCGGCGGAACTGGTGGGCCCGCTCGCCCACGCCTGTCAGCGACACCGCAAAGGCCCGATGCCCGGCGGCCCATAGCCCCGGAAGCACCCGCTTCCAGCACCAAGCGCCGTGCCAGGCGCCATGCACCAGCACGTAGTCCATCAGATCGCTCCCGATTCGCGCAGCGCCGTGCACTCTTCCGCTGACAGGCCAAACTCCGCCAGCACCTGCTGCGTGTGCTCACCCAGCAGCGGCGGTGCCCGGCGCAGCGTGGGCGGCGTGGCCGACATCTTCATCGGGCTGGCCACCAGCCGCAGCGCATCGGTGTGGGGATGCGCCACCTGCGTCACCATGCCCCGGGCCAGCACGTGCGGGTCGGCGAACACCTCGGCCAGGTTGTTGATTGCGCCGCACGGTACCTTGGCCGCCTCCAGCGCGCTCAGCCAGTCCTGCTTGGCGCGCGTGCGCAGCACCTCGGCCAGTATCGGCACCAGCGACTCGCGGTGACGCACGCGGTCCGCGTTCTTGATGAACCGTGGGTCGGCGGCCAGCTCGGGCAGGCCGGCCACCTGGCAGAACTTGGCGAACTGGCTGTCGTTGCCCACCGCCAGGATCAGGTGCCCGTCGGCCGCCTCGAACACCTGGTACGGCACGATGTTCTGGTGGGCATTGCCGGCCCGCTTCGGTGCCACGCCGCTGGCCAGGTAGTTGGCCCCCATGTTGGCCAGCATCGCCACTTGGGTGTCGAGCAGCGCCATGTCGATCGCCTGGCCTTCGCCCGTGGCGTCGCGGTGGCGCAGCGCCGCCAGGATCGCCACCGTGGCGTACATCCCGGTGAACAGGTCGGCCACCGCAACGCCCACTTTCTGCGGGCCGCCGCCGGGCAGGTCGTCGCACTCGCCGGTGATGCTCATCAGGCCGCCCAGGCCCTGGATGGCGTAGTCGTAGCCAGCGCGCTCGCTGTATGGGCCGGTCTGGCCGAAGCCGGTGACCGAGCAGTACACCAGCCGCGGGTTCAGCTGCAGCAGCGTGGCCGAATCCAGCCCGTAGCGGGCCATGTCGCCCACCTTGTAGTTCTCGACGAAGACGTCGCAATCGGCCACCAGCCGCCGCACCAGCCCCTGCCCGGCGGCCGAGGCGATGTCGATGGTGATCGAGCGCTTGTTGCGGTTGGCGCCCAGGTAGTAGGCGGCTTCGGCGGTGTCCTGGCCTTCGCGGTTCTTCAGGAAGGGCGGACCCCAACCGCGGGTGTCGTCGCCGCCCGGGTGGCGATCGCCGGGCGGGCGCTCCACCTTGATCACGTCGGCGCCCAGGTCGGCCAGCGTCTGAGTGCACCAGGGGCCGGCCAGCACGCGGGACAGATCGAGCACGCGCACGCCGTTGAGCGCGCCGGCCGGGGCAGGAGAAGGAACAGCTTGGGTCATGGCCTGATGCTAAGCGGCCACCCGGGATAATGTGCCGTGACCTTCCTCCGTTCCTCCCTGCGCCTGGCGGCCGCGCCGCTGGCTGCCGCCGTGGTGCTGGCGGCTTGTTCCCCCTCGCTGAACTGGCGGCAGTGGCGCCCGGAGGGCGCGCCCTTGCTCACCCTGTTTCCCTGCAAACCCAGCGGGCCGACCCGCAACGTGCCGCTGGCGGGCGCGCCGTCTGCGGTCACCGTGGTGTCGTGTGATGCGCAGGGCATGACCTTCGGCCTCACCTTCGCCGACGTCGGTGATCCGGCTCGGGTGGGCCCTGCGCTGGAGGCGTTGGCGTCCGTTGCGGCAGGCAACGTCGGTGCGCCGGTGCCTGCCGCGCCGGCGTCGGCTGCCGTGCCAGGCGCGACGCCGAATCCTCGCGCCGGCCGTCTGAGCCTGGCCGGCCGCCGACCGGATGGCGGAACCATCCAGGTGCAGCTGGTGCTTTTTGCGCATGGCACGCAGGTATTTCAAGCGACGGTGCTGGGCAGCCGGCTGGATGCGGAAGCGGTGGATACCTTCTTCGGCGCGCTGCAGCTCGGCGGCTGAAGGCGGCCTGGCGAATGTCGGCGATGCGCAGGCCGCTAGCGTTTCCAAGGATCCTGTGCCGCCCCCACGTGGCTACGCCGCCCCGGTCCCCCTTGTCTTGACGGGTTTGCACCTAGCCTGATGGTGCTCAGTGCAATCCCGAGTACGCTCCACCCCCCATGATTCCCGGTCTCGTCATCCTCGCCCACGCGCCGCTGGCCTCCGCGCTGCGCGCCGTGGCGCAGCACACTTTCCCGGAGTGCGCCGCCCGCATCGAGGTCGTCGACGTGACGCCCGACATGTCACCGGATGAGGCGGAAGGCCTCGCACGGGCGGCACTGGCCCGGGCGCGCACGCCGCAGGCCCTGATCTTCACCGACGTCTTCGGGGCAACGCCTTGCAACGTGGCCCAGAAGCTGTCCGACGGCGTCCAGGTCCGGGTGGTCACCGGCGTCAACGTCCCCATGCTGTGGCGCACGCTCTGCTACGGGGAAGAGCCGCTGGAGAACCTCGTCACGCGCGCCCTGGCAGGCGCGACGCAGGGTGTGATGCCGGTGGGAAACACCCGTCCGCAGAACCAGGCTCATCCAACCCACTCAGATGCTCAAGACCAAGCTCATCATCAGCAATAAGCTGGGCCTTCACGCCCGTGCTTCGGCCAAGCTCACCAAGCTGGCCGGCAGCTTTGCCAGCGAAGTCTTTCTTTCCCGCAATGGCCGACGGGTCAACGCCAAGAGCATCATGGGCGTGATGATGCTGGCCGCCGGCATGGGCGCCGAACTGGAGCTGGATGTGGAAGGCCCCGACGAGCAGCAGGCCGTCGACGCCATCACGGCGCTGGTCGACGACAAGTTCGGCGAGGGTCAGTAAGCACTTCCCTTGCGCCTACGGCGCGGCATTGGCCGCGACGTCGCCCCCAGGGCTGATACCAGCTTCGCCTGGCATGGCCGCTGCTACATTCGTTGAATGAGCATCCAGGTGTTCGGTTTGCCGGTATCCCGAGGCGTTGCCATCGGGCGCGCGGTGTTGGTGGCGTCGAGTCGCATCGACGTTGCCCACTACTTCATCGAAGCTTCGCAGGCCGATGCGGAGGTCGAGCGCCTGCGCGTCGCGCGCGACCAGGTCGCCGCCGAACTCACTGCGTTGCAGCGCGATCTGCCGCCGGATGCGCCGGCCGAGCTTTCCGCCCTGCTCGACGTTCACCTCATGCTGCTGCACGACGACATGCTGGCGTCCGCCACCAAGCACTGGGTGCGCGAGCGGCACTACAACGCTGAATGGGCGGTTTCTGCCCAGCTCGAGGTACTGGCCCGCCAGTTCGATGAGATGGAGGACGACTACCTCCGTGAGCGCAAGGCGGACATGGAGCAGGTCACGGAGCGCTTGCTTCGTGCGCTGGCCCGCAAGAGTGCGTCCGGCGTCGTCGCGCCGCCACAGGGCGTGCGTGATTTCGGCGGCGAGGATCCGCTCGTGCTGGTGGCCAGCGACATCGCGCCTGCGGACATGCTGCAGTTCCGCCGCAGTGTCTTCACCGGCTTCGTCACCGATGTCGGTGGCAAGACCTCGCACACCGCCATCGTTGCCCGCAGCATGGACATTCCGGCCGTCGTCGGCGCCCGGGAGGCCAGCCGTCTCATCCGTCAGGACGACTGGGTGGTGATCGACGGCGACAACGGTGTCGTCATCGTCGACCCGTCTCCGATCGTCCTGGAGGAGTACCGCTTCCGGCAGCGCCAGAGCGAGCTGGAGCGTGCCCGGCTGCACCGGCTGCGTCACACGCCGGCGGTCACGCTGGACGGCCAGGCCATCGACCTTCTCGCCAACATCGAGCTGCCGAGCGACGCCGCGGCCGCCGTCGAGGCGGGTGCCGTCGGCGTCGGCCTGTTCCGCAGCGAGTTCCTGTTCATGAACCGCGCTCCGAACGACCTGCCCGGCGAGGACGAGCAGTACGAGGCCTACCGCGATGCCGTGCTCGGCATGAACGGGCTGCCCGTGACCATCCGCACCGTCGACATCGGCGCCGACAAGCCCATCGAGCGCATGAGCGTCAACGAACTGCGGCATGAGCACGTGCTGAACCCCGCCCTCGGCCTGCGCGCCATCCGCTGGAGCCTCGCAGAGCCCGCCATGTTCCGCCAGCAGTTGCGCGCCATCCTGCGCGCAAGTGCACACGGCAAGGTGAGGCTCCTCATCCCCATGGTTGCCCACCTGTCTGAAATCCGACAGACGTTCGAGTCCATTGCACGCGCAAAGCAACAGCTCACCGATGCCGGCAAGCCGTTCGTTGATGTCGAAGTCGGCGCGATGATTGAAGTGCCCGCGGCGGCGCTGATGCTCAAGCGCTTCCTGAAGTACTTTGACTTCGTGTCGATCGGCACCAACGACCTCATCCAGTACACCCTGGCCATCGACCGAGCCGACGAGCACGTGTCTCATTTGTACGACCCTTGGCATCCCGCGGTGCTGAAGCTGGTGGCGGACAGCATCGCCATCGCCAACGCGGCCGGCAAGGATGTGAGCGTCTGCGGGGAAATGGCCGGTGACGTCGCCTTCACGGAGCTGTTGCTGGGCATGGGTCTGCGCAGCCTGTCGATGCATCCTGCGCAGATCGCCTCCGTGAAGCACAGGGTTCTCCGCGCAGACACACGGCGCTTGGCAGCTGGGCTGGACGCGGTGCTCCATGCTGACGATCCCATGCAGGCGGCACAGGAGGCGTTCAAGCGCGTCGAGGTCGCTGCCGTGCCGCCTGCCGTGTCGCTGCCGCTGCAGTAGGTTTCTAAAGCTCAACGCAAAAAGTTGACCGCCTCAAAAATCCCATGCTATAGTGCAAGGCTTCGCTGATCACAGCGCGGTTGTTTCGAAGGAAGCGGCGGCGAATGGCAAGCGAAGCGGATCGAAAGACCCGGCAGTTGACAGGGATTTAAAAAGAACGTCATAATCACTGTCTTCGCTGATTACTGCAAACGAAATCAGCAGCGACCTGCAAGGGCCGCAGTTCTTTAAAAAGTTACAGCCGATAAGTGTGGGCGTTTGAAGGCGAGCACCGTCAAGCCGCAAGGCAACGGGGTTTTCGGACCTCAAACGCTCATGGAAGTGAAGTTCACTTCAATTCTTTGAGTGATTAAACAAGATCGAACTAAAGAGTTTGATCCTGGCTCAGATTGAACGCTGGCGGCATGCCTTACACATGCAAGTCGAACGGTAACGCGGGGCAACCTGGCGACGAGTGGCGAACGGGTGAGTAATGCATCGGAACGTGCCCAGAAGTGGGGGGATAGCCCGGCGAAAGCCGGATTAATACCGCATGAGACCTGAGGGTGAAAGCGGGGGATCGCAAGACCTCGCGCTTTTGGAGCGGCCGATGTCAGATTAGCTAGTTGGTGGGGTAAAGGCCTACCAAGGCGACGATCTGTAGCTGGTCTGAGAGGACGACCAGCCACACTGGGACTGAGACACGGCCCAGACTCCTACGGGAGGCAGCAGTGGGGAATTTTGGACAATGGGCGCAAGCCTGATCCAGCCATGCCGCGTGCGGGAAGAAGGCCTTCGGGTTGTAAACCGCTTTTGTCAGGGAAGAAACGCTCTGGGCTAATACCCTGGGGTAATGACGGTACCTGAAGAATAAGCACCGGCTAACTACGTGCCAGCAGCCGCGGTAATACGTAGGGTGCAAGCGTTAATCGGAATTACTGGGCGTAAAGCGTGCGCAGGCGGTTATGCAAGACAGATGTGAAATCCCCGGGCTCAACCTGGGAACTGCATTTGTGACTGCATGGCTAGAGTGCGGCAGAGGGGATGGAATTCCGCGTGTAGCAGTGAAATGCGTAGATATGCGGAGGAACACCGATGGCGAAGGCAATCCCCTGGGCCTGCACTGACGCTCATGCACGAAAGCGTGGGGAGCAAACAGGATTAGATACCCTGGTAGTCCACGCCCTAAACGATGTCAACTGGTTGTTGGGAGGGTTTCTTCTCAGTAACGAAGCTAACGCGTGAAGTTGACCGCCTGGGGAGTACGGCCGCAAGGTTGAAACTCAAAGGAATTGACGGGGACCCGCACAAGCGGTGGATGATGTGGTTTAATTCGATGCAACGCGAAAAACCTTACCTACCCTTGACATGTCTGGAATCCTGAAGAGATTTGGGAGTGCTCGAAAGAGAGCCAGAACACAGGTGCTGCATGGCCGTCGTCAGCTCGTGTCGTGAGATGTTGGGTTAAGTCCCGCAACGAGCGCAACCCTTGTCATTAGTTGCTACGAAAGGGCACTCTAATGAGACTGCCGGTGACAAACCGGAGGAAGGTGGGGATGACGTCAGGTCCTCATGGCCCTTATGGGTAGGGCTACACACGTCATACAATGGCCGGTACAGAGGGCTGCCAACCCGCGAGGGGGAGCCAATCCCAGAAAACCGGTCGTAGTCCGGATCGCAGTCTGCAACTCGACTGCGTGAAGTCGGAATCGCTAGTAATCGCGGATCAGCTTGCCGCGGTGAATACGTTCCCGGGTCTTGTACACACCGCCCGTCACACCATGGGAGCGGGTTCTGCCAGAAGTAGTTAGCCTAACCGCAAGGAGGGCGATTACCACGGCAGGGTTCGTGACTGGGGTGAAGTCGTAACAAGGTAGCCGTATCGGAAGGTGCGGCTGGATCACCTCCTTTCTGGATAGTCTGGTGCTTTAATTCTTGCGCCCACGCTTATCGGCTGTACTTGACGGCAGATTGGGGTCTGTAGCTCAGTCGGTTAGAGCACCGTCTTGATAAGGCGGGGGTCGTTGGTTCGAATCCAACCAGACCCACCACCTATTGGGGGGTGTAGCTCAGCTGGGAGAGCACCTGCTTTGCAAGCAGGGGGGTCATCGGTTCGATCCCGTTCACCTCCACCAATGAAGATTGTTCAGGCCAAGAACTGATGAGTTCTTGGCCTGTGCGATCCGTGTGGTTGCCTGTCGTTCTTTAACAATTCAAAGAGTCGAAATCAGTAATTGTTGTCGACGCATTGGATGCAGTGAAAGCTGTTTCCGAAGCGAAGGTGACGTTCAATGATTGCGTCAAAACAAACTTCAAGAATTGAAGTTCGGCATAACGCGTAAATACTCAAAGTCAACAGATAGTTGATTTTCAGTCCTTGACGACGCCTCAAGCGTGAGGTGTCAAAGTTATAGGGTCAAGTGACTAAGTGCATGTGGTGGATGCCTTGGCGATTACAGGCGACGAAGGACGTGATAGCCTGCGATAAGCTTCGGGGAGCTGGCAAATTAGCTTTGATCCGGAGATTTCCGAATGGGGAAACCCACCCTTAGGGGTATCGCATGATGAATACATAGTCATGCGAGGCGAACCGGGTGAACTGAAACATCTCAGTAGCTCGAGGAAAAGACATCAACCGAGATTCCGAAAGTAGTGGCGAGCGAAATCGGAAGAGCCTGCACGTTTTAGCAGCTCACTTATCAGAACAGTCTGGAAAGGCTGGCCATAGCGGGTGATAGCCCCGTATGAAAAAAGTAGGCTGTGGAACTAGGCGTGCGACAAGTAGGGCGGGACACGTGAAATCCTGTCTGAAGATGGGGGGACCATCCTCCAAGGCTAAATACTCGTAATCGACCGATAGTGAACTAGTACCGTGAGGGAAAGGCGAAAAGAACCCCGGGAGGGGAGTGAAATAGATCCTGAAACCGCATGCATACAAAAAGTCGGAGCCGCAAGGTGACGGCGTACCTTTTGTATAATGGGTCAGCGACTTACATTCAGTGGCGAGCTTAACCGAATAGGGAAGGCGTAGAGAAATCGAGTCCGAATAGGGCGTTCAGTCGCTGGGTGTAGACCCGAAACCAGGTGATCTATCCATGGCCAGGATGAAGGTACCGTAACAGGTGCTGGAGGTCCGAACCGACTAGTGTTGCAAAACTAGCGGATGAGCTGTGGATAGGGGTGAAAGGCTAAACAAACCTGGAGATAGCTGGTTCTCTCCGAAAACTATTTAGGTAGTGCCTCAAGTATTACCATCGGGGGTAGAGCACTGTTATGGCTAGGGGGTCATGGCGACTTACCAAACCATTGCAAACTCCGAATACCGATGAGTACAGCTTGGGAGACAGTGCACCGGGTGCTAACGTCCGGACACAAGAGGGAAACAACCCAGACCGCCAGCTAAGGTCCCTAAAATTGGCTAAGTGGGAAACGAAGTGGGAAGGCTAAAACAGTCAGGATGTTGGCTTAGAAGCAGCCATCATTTAAAGAAAGCGTAATAGCTCACTGATCGAGTCGTCCTGCGCGGAAGATGTAACGGGGCTAAGCCAGTTACCGAAGCTGCGGGTGCATCGCAAGATGCGCGGTAGGAGAGCGTTCTGTACGCCTGTGAAGGTGGATCGTGAGGTCTGCTGGAGGTATCAGAAGTGCGAATGCTGACATGAGTAGCGTTAAAGGGGGTGAAAAGCCCCCCTCGCCGAAAGCGCAAGGTTTCCTACGCAACGTTCATCGGCGTAGGGTGAGTCGGCCCCTAAGGCGAGGCAGAGATGCGTAGCTGATGGGAAACAGGTCAATATTCCTGTACCGACGTGCAGTGCGATGTGGGGACGGAGAAGGTTAGCTCAGCCGGGTGTTGGATATCCCGGTTCAAGCATGTAGGCGTGCCCTCTAGGCAAATCCGGAGGGCTTAGCTGAGGTGTGATAACGAGGAGGCTTGCCTCCGAAGTGAGTGATACCCTGCTTCCAGGAAAAGCCACTAAGCTTCAGCTGCACGCGACCGTACCGCAAACCGACACTGGTGCGCGAGATGAGTATTCTAAGGCGCTTGAGAGAACTCTGGAGAAGGAACTCGGCAAATTGACACCGTAACTTCGGAAGAAGGTGTGCCTTTAGTAGGTGAACCATTTACTTGGGGAGCCCAATGAGGTTGCAAAGAATCGGTGGCTGCGACTGTTTATTAAAAACACAGCACTCTGCAAAGACGAAAGTCGACGTATAGGGTGTGACGCCTGCCCGGTGCTGGAAGATTAAATGATGGGGTGCAAGCTCTTGATTGAAGTCCCAGTAAACGGCGGCCGTAACTATAACGGTCCTAAGGTAGCGAAATTCCTTGTCGGGTAAGTTCCGACCTGCACGAATGGCGTAACGATGGCCACACTGTCTCCTCCAGAGACTCAGCGAAGTTGAAATGTTTGTGATGATGCAATCTCCCCGCGGAAAGACGGAAAGACCCCATGAACCTTTACTGTAGCTTTACATTGGACTTTGAACAGATCTGTGTAGGATAGGTGGGAGGCTTTGAAACCCAGTCGCTAGATTGGGTGGAGCCGACGTTGAAATACCACCCTGGTGTGTTTGAGGTTCTAACCTTGGCCCGTGATCCGGGTTGGGGACAGTGTATGGTGGGCAGTTTGACTGGGGCGGTCTCCTCCCAAAGTGTAACGGAGGAGTTCGAAGGTACGCTAGGCACGGTCGGAAATCGTGCTGATAGTGCATTGGCATAAGCGTGCTTGACTGCGAGACTGACAAGTCGAGCAGGTACGAAAGTAGGACAAAGTGATCCGGTGGTTCTGTATGGAAGGGCCATCGCTCAACGGATAAAAGGTACTCTGGGGATAACAGGCTGATACCGCCCAAGAGTTCATATCGACGGCGGTGTTTGGCACCTCGATGTCGGCTCATCTCATCCTGGGGCTGTAGCCGGTCCCAAGGGTATGGCTGTTCGCCATTTAAAGAGGTACGTGAGCTGGGTTTAAAACGTCGTGAGACAGTTTGGTCCCTATCTTCCGTGGGCGCTGCAAGATTGAGAGAGCCTGCTCCTAGTACGAGAGGACCGGAGTGGACGCACCTCTGGTGTATCGGTTGTCACGCCAGTGGCATTGCCGAGTAGCTAAGTGCGGAAGAGATAACCGCTGAAAGCATCTAAGCGGGAAACTCGTCTCAAGATGAGTCTTGCCGGGGCCTTGAGCCCCCTGAAGAGTCGTTCGAGACCAGGACGTTGATAGGCTGGGTGTGGAAGCGCAGTAATGCGTTAAGCTAACCAGTACTAATTGCTCGTGAGGCTTGACCCTATAACTTTGACAACACGACCGTCAAAGATCACGTTATGCCAAACCTTGGCGCAATCGTTGAATACTGATTACACTCTTTGAATTGGCTGGGCTGACCCAACAGGCGTCAACCCGGCAACCCGTCAAGCCTGATGACCATAGCGAGGTGGTCCCACTCCTTCCCATCCCGAACAGGACAGTGAAACGCCTCAGCGCCGATGATAGTGCGGGTTCCCGTGTGAAAGTAGGACATCGTCAGGCTATTTACCCAGCGCATGCCCCCGCATAACGAATAGTTGTGCGGGGGTTTTGCCTTTGGGGGACGAGACATTCCTGGCTCCGACAAAGAAAACGGCCCCGAAGGGCCGTTTGGCGTTATACGACGACTGAATCAGTCGGCGTACTGACCTGCAGCCTTGATAACCGGCGTCCATTTGTCGATTTCGGCTTGCACAAACTTCTTGTGCTCGGCAGAACCCACACGGTTGTCGGTGACGACGACGGCGCCCAGCGCTTCTTGGCGCTTGACGAAGTCAGCGTCCTTCAGCGCGGTGCGCAGCGAGGCGTTGACCTTCTCCAGGATGGCGGCCGGAGTGCCCTTGGGGGCATAGAGGCCGTGCCAGATGGTGACGTTGAAGCCCTTCAGGCCGGATTCATCCAGAGTAGGCAGCTTGGACAGCGCCGGCGTCGTGAGGCGCTGCGTGGTGGTGACGGCAAAGGCCTTGACCTTGCCGGCCTCGATCTGGCCCGAGGTGTTGGTGGTCTGGTCGCACATGATGTCGACCTGGCCGCCCAGGATGTCGTTCATGGCCGGCGCGGTGCCCTTGTAGGGCACGGTGGTCATGTCGCTCTTCATCGTCGACTGAAGCAGCAGACCGCACAGATGCGAGGCCGCGCCCAGGCCGGCATTCGCCAGGTTGACCTTGCCCTTGTTCGACTCCAGCCACTTCACCAGCTCGGCGTAGTTGTTGGCCGGCAGAGTGGGGCGGCCGATCAGGGTCATCGGCACCTCGTTGACGAGACCGAGGTACTCGAAGTCTTCCATCGTCTTGTACGGCAGGCTGCGGTACAGGGCGGGCGAGGTGGCCATGCCGATGTGGTGCAGCAGCAGGGTGTAGCCGTCCGGTGCGGCCTTGGCGACCTTGGCGGCGCCCAGCGTGCCGCCGGCGCCACCGACGTTTTCAATAATGATGGTGCCGCCCAGCGGCTTGCGCAGGGCTTCAGCGAGGTCACGCGCCACCTTGTCGGTGGGGCCACCGGCGGTGAACGGGACGATGATCGTCACCGGGCGGGTGGGGTATTGCGCAAACACTGCGGCGCTCACCGCAGCCAATGCGCCGCCAATCAAAAACTTTTTCATCATGGAACGAAGCTCCTTGGTTCGAGGTGCATGCGCACGGTGCGTGATGCTAGACAAGCACGCGCCGCCGGGTCGTCGGGGACTACGTAGGGAGTGGCCCGATGTCCACCCCTCATGCGACGAAATCCGCACCTTGCGCTGCGCTCAGCGGTAGCTTCGCTTGTCCTCGATGACCACACCGTCGTTGGGCAGGCTGCCGTCGGCCACCAGCTGCACATCGGCGCGCAGCTTGGTAACGTCGCGCACGCTGGCCGCCAGCTGTTCGGCCAGCGGGCCGCTGGGCCCCCTCCTCGGTCACCTCGGCATGCAGCGTCATGCGGTCGTTGGCCATCTCGCCCTCCACCACCAGCCGCGCGCGGCCCACGGCGGGGTGGCGCCGCAGCACCTCGGCCACTTGGCTGGGATGCACGAACATGCCGCGCACCTTGGTGGTCTGGTCGGCACGTCCCATCCAGCCGCGGATGCGGGTCTGGGTGCGGCCGGTGGGACAAGGGCCGGGCAACACCGCGCTCAGGTCGCCGGTGCCAAAGCGGATCAGCGGATAGTCGGCGTCGAAGGTGGTGACCACCACCTCGCCCACCTCGCCGTCGGCCACCGGGTCACCGGTGCCGGGCCGCACGATCTCGACGATGACCTCTTCGTCCAGCACCAGGCCTTCCCGCGCCTCGGTTTCATAGGCGATGAGGCCCAGGTCGGCAGTGGCATAGCACTGGAAGGCCGCCACGCCGCGTTCGTGCAGCCAGTCGCGCAGGGACGGCGGAAAGGCCTCGCCGCTGACCAGTGCCTTGCGCAGCGACGGCAACGCCAGCTGCTGCTCGGCGGCCTTCTCGAGCGCGATCTTGAGGAAGCTGGGCGTGCCGCAGTAGCCATGAGGCCGCAGCTCGGCCATCGCCTGCAGCTGCAGCTCGGTGTTGCCGACGCCGCCAGGGAACACGGTGCAGCCGAGCGCCAGGGCACCTTCTTCCATCATGGCGCCGGCGGGGTGTGAGGTGGTAGCTGAAGCTGTTGTGCACCAGGTCGCCGGCGCGGAAACCAGCCGCATGCATCGCACGCGCCAACCGCCAGGAATCGCTGCCGCGGCCCTGGGGCTCGTAGAGGGGGCCGGGCGACTGGAACACCCGCTTGGCCGGGCGAGGCAGGCGCAGGCCGTTCCAGCCCGCAGCGGCAAAGCCGGCGAAGGGATCGCCCGCCGCCACACCGTCCGCAAGCGCATCGGGCCGCGCCTGGCGGTGAGCCTGCTGCAATGCCAGCAGTTCATGCTTGCGCAGCACCGGCAGGCGGGCGAGTGCCTCGCGCGAGGTCACCGAGGCGGCGTCGATGCCGGCCAGCCGCAAAGCCTGGGCCGGGCTTTGCGCTTTCGCCTGCGCCAGGTGCGCGGGCAGCGCGGCCATCAGCGCGGCTTCGCGCTCGGCAGGGTCGCGTGTTTCCAGTGCGTCGAAATGCTCGGCAGCCTTCATTCGTCGTCGCGCCAGCGCGCCAGTTGGGATTTCACGTGGTCGACGAAGCGCCGCACGTCGGCGCTGGACGCCAGCCGGTGCGTCGTCCACTCGGGCGTGCGGGCGGGCCGCCTGACCAGGCGCGCTTCCAGGGTGGTGTCGGTGGCGGCCAGCTCGGCCACGGCCAGGCCGGCCAACTCGTAGCGGTCGCCGCGTTCGGTCAGGCGCAGGTCGCGCAGCTGGCGCTTGAGCTGCACCAGCGCCTCCGCCGGCTTGAAGGCCGGCAGGGCGAAGAAGTCGGGGGTGTCGGACATGGGCTGCAGCCCTCCAGGAAAGTTCAGGCCAGCCAGCGCTTGCGGCGCTTGTAGCTCTTGACGTCGCGGAAGCTCTTGCGCCCCTCGCCGCCGGTGCCGAGGTAGAACTCCTTCACGTCCTCGTTCTCGCGCAGCGAGGCGGCGGGGCCGTCCATCACCACGCGGCCGCTCTCTAGGATGTAGCCGAAGTCGGCATAGCGCAGGGCCATGTTGGTGTTCTGCTCGGCCAGCAGGAAGGTGACGCCTTCCTTGGTGTTGAGGTCCTTCACGATCTCGAACACCTCTTCCACGATCTGCGGCGCCAGGCCCATCGACGGCTCGTCCAGCAGCACCATGCGCGGGTTGGCCATGAGCGCGCGGCCGATGGCGCACATCTGCTGCTCGCCGCCCGAGGTGTAGGCGGCCTGGCTGGTGCGGCGGGTCTTGAGTCGCGGGAAGTAGGCGTAGACCTTCTCCAGCGTCTCGGCCACCGCGGCGCGGCCGTCGCGCCGGGTGTAGGCGCCGGTCATCAGGTTCTCCTCGATGGTGAGGTGGGCGAAGCAGTGCCGGCCCTCCATCACCTGGATCACGCCACGGTCCACGAGGCTGGCTGGCGTGAGGTTCTCGATGCGCTCGCCGCGCAGCGCGATCGAGCCCTTGGTGACCGCGCCGCGCTCGGCATGCAGCAGGTTGGACACCGCGCGCAGCGTGGTCGTCTTGCCGGCGCCGTTAGCGCCCAGCAGCGCGACGATGGCGCCTTCCTCCACGCGCAGCGACACGCCCTTCAAGACGAGGATCACATGGTTGTAGATCACCTCGATGCCGTTGACGTCGAGGAAGTCGCGGCGGCCGGCTTCGGCCTGGGGCATGGCTGCGGGTTGCATGCGATGGCGCTCAGCAGCTGCGGGGCTTGATGTTCTTGTCCTTGGCGTACTTGGCGGACATCTCCTTGACCAGCGGGTCGATCAGCGATTGATCGGCCTGGTACCAGTCGGAGGTGATGTTCCACTTGCCGCCGTCCCACTGGACGATGCGGGCCCAGTCGGTGCCCATGTGGTTGCTGCACGAGGTCTTGACCGGCCGCATGATCTCGCCGAAGCCCAGGGCCTTGAGCCGGTCGGCGCTGAGGTCCAGGTTCTCGAAGCCCCACTTCACCTGCTCGGGCGTCAGCGTCTTGCCCTTGCCGTACTTCTCCTGGGCGGTGCGGATGGCTTCCACCTGCAGCATCGAGATCATCATGCCGCGGGTGTGGGCCATCACGCCCACGCTGCTGTCGTTGCTGGCGGTGCCCTGGCCCTTCTCGTAGACGAACTTCTTCAGGTCGTCGTGCACCTTGTCGCGGGCCGCGCTGTTGTGCACGGTGATGGCGTTGTAGCCCTTGGCACCGGCACCGATGTCCTTCACGTCGTGGTCGGAGCCGGCCCACCAGATCGCGTACATCTTCTCCCGCGGGAAGCCGCTGGCCTGCGCCTCGCGGATGCCGGCGGGCGTCATCACGCCGGCCGACCAGAACAGCACATAGTCGGGCCGCTGCTGGCGGATCTGCAGCCAGGTGGACTTCTGCTCGACGCCGGGCGGCGTGACGGGGAACAGCGCCAGCTCGAAGCCGTCCTTGGCGGCGCGCTTCTGCAGCAGCGGGATCGGTTCCTTGCCGTAGGGCGAGTCGTGGTAGACGAGGGCGATCTTCTTGCCCTTGAGGCTGCCCATCTCCTTCTTCAGGATGTCCTGGATCATCACGTCGGCGGCCGTCCAGTAGGTGCCCAGAAGCGGGAAGTTCCACTCGAACACCGTGCCGTCCACCGACTGCGACAGGCCATAGCCCAGCGTCTGGATGGCCACCTTGTCGTTGAAGGCCTTGTCGGTCACCGCGAAGGTGATGCCGGTGGACTGCGGGTCGAAGCCCGAGGCGCCGGTGCCCTTGGTCTTCAGCCGCTCGTAGCACTCCACGCCCTTGGCGGCGTCGTAGGCGGTCTCGCATTCCTCGAACACCAGCTTCACGCCATTGACGCCGCCGTCACGTGCATTCACCAGCTTCAGGTAGTCCTGCTTGCCGTCGGCCCAGGGAATGCCCAGCGGCGCGAACTGGCCGGTGCGGTAGACCAGCAGCGGCACGAACTGCTCGGCTGCCTGCGCCTGCACGGCGGTGGGTGCGGTGCCAAGCGACAGAGCGGCAGCGAACGCCGCAGCGGTGAGGGAGAAGGAAGCGAACTTCATGGTGGTCGGTCTCCGGTGTGTGTCTGTTATGGGTCTGGCAGGAATCAATGGGGGAAGGGCCACAGGCGCAGCTTCTCGCGGGCGGTGAGCCACAGGCGCGCCAGCCCGTGCGGCTCCACGATCAGGAAGAACACGATCAGCGCGCCGAAGATCATGTGCTCCAGGTGCGAGGCGGTGGCGGTGGACAGCGGCAGCCCCAGCCAGTGCGGCACGTAGTTCAGCAGCAGCGGCAGCAGCACGATGAAGGCCGCGCCGAAGAAGGCGCCCGAGATGGAGCCCAGCCCGCCGATGATCACCATGAACAGCAGCTGGAACGAGCGGTCGATGCTGAAGGCGGCCGGCTCCCACGAGCCCAGGTGCACGAAGCCCCACAGCGCACCGGCCACGCCGACGATGAAGCTGCTGACCGCAAAGGCCGACAGCTTGGCGTACACCGGCCGGATGCCGATCACGGCCGCGGCCACGTCCATGTCGCGGATGGCCATCCACTGGCGGCCGATGGCGCCGCGCACCAGGTTCTTGGACAGCAGCCCGAACACCACCACGATGGCCAGGCACAGCAGGTACTTCTGCGCCGGGGTCTCGATGGGCATGCCGAGGATGGACAGCTCGCGCACGCTGACCGAGCCGGACGACGAGTTGTTGGTGACCCAGGGCACGCGGTTGGTGAACCAGTCGGTGAAGAACTGCGCCGCCAGCGTGGCCACCGCCAGGTACAGCCCGCGGATGCGCAGGCTGGGGATGCCGAACAGCACGCCGAACACCGTGGCGCACACGCCGCCGCCGATCAATGCCAACAGCAAGGGCATGCCGTCGATGCGCACCTGCAGGTTGTAGGCGGCATAGGCCCCGATGGCCATGAAGGCGCCGGTGCCCAGCGAGATCTGGCCGCAGTAGCCCACCAGGATGTTCAGGCCCATCGCCGCCAGCGACAGGATGAGGAAGGGGATGAGGATGGCGCGGAAGGCGTAGTCGCTGGCGACGAAGGGCACCGCGACGAAGGCCAGCACCAGCAGCAGCTGGATCGCCACCTTGTCCTGCAGCACGGGGAAGATCTGCAGGTCGGTGCGGTAGGTCTGCTTGAACTGACCGTTCTCACGATAGAGCATGGAGGTCTCCGGTGGGGGTCAGACGCGGTCGATGATCTTGTCGCCGAACAGGCCTTGCGGGCGGACGAGCAGGAAGCCCAGCGCCAGCACGTAGGCAAACCAGTTCTCGATGCCGCCGCCGAGGAAGGGTCCGAGGTAGATCTCGGACAGCTTCTCGCCCGAGCCGATGATCAGGCCGCCCACGATGGCGCCGGGCACCGAGGTGAGGCCGCCGAGGATCACCACCGGCAGCGCCTTCAACGCCACCAGCGAGATGCTGAACTGCACGCCCAGCTTGCTGCCCCAGATGATCCCGGCCACCAGTGCGACGATGCCGCCGATGGACCACACGATGACCCAGATGCGCGACAGCGGGATGCCGATGGACTGTGCGGCCTGGTGGTCATCGGCCACGGCACGCAGCGCGCGGCCGGTGGCCGTCTTCTGGAAGAACAGCGACAGGCAGGCCACCAGCACCGCCGACACCAGCGCGGCATACAGGTCTTCCTTGCTGAGCAGCAGGCCGCCCTGGAACGTGTTCTCGAACAGGATCATCGGGTCCTTGGGCATGCCCACGTCGATCTTGTAGGTGGCGCTGCCAAAGATCAGCTGGCCCGCGCCGTCGACGAAGTAGGTGATGCCCAGCGTGGCCATGAGCAGCGCGATGGGCTCCTGCCCGACCAGTTGCCGCAGGGCCAGCCGCTCGATCAGCCAGGCCAGCACGATCATCACGCCGATGGACACGATGATGGCCAGCACGTTGGCCAGCAGCGCGCTGCTGAAGCCGAACCACTGCGGCAGCCACTCCGAGAAGCGCGCCATCGACAGCGCCGCGAACAGCACCATCGCGCCCTGCGCGAAATTGAACACGCCGCTGGCCTTGAAGATGAGCACGAAGCCCAGCGCCACCAGTGCGTACAGCATGCCGGCCATCAGGCCGCCGAACAGCGTTTCAAGAAAGAAGCCCATGCCTACTCCTGGCAGAACGAGCGTTGACCAAGCGGCCGCCGCGGAGCCGGCTTTGCCGGGCCGCTGGCGGCGCCCCCATGAGGGGTGCGCCGAAGGCGCTACGGGGGTGGTTCATCAATGGGAGGTGCCGAGGTAGGCACGCACGACGTCCTCGTTGGTGCGCACCTCGTCGGGCGTTCCGTCGCCGATCTTCTTGCCGTAGTCCAGCACCACCACGCGGTCGGAGATGTCCATCACCACGCCCATGTCGTGCTCGATCAGCACGATGGTGGTGCCGAACTCGTCGTTCACGTCGAGGATGAAGCGGCACATGTCCTGTTTCTCCTCGACGTTCATGCCGGCCATCGGCTCGTCGAGCAGCAGCACCTGCGGCTCCATCGCCAGCGCGCGGCCCAGGTCCACGCGCTTCTGCAGGCCATAGGGCAGGCGGCCCACCGGCGTCTTGCGCCAGGCCTGGATCTCGAGGAAGTCGATGATGCGTTCCACCTTCTCGCGGTGGGCGATCTCCTCGCGCTCGGCCGGGCCCCAGCGCAGCGCCTGCAGGAAGATGTTGCTCTTCATGCGCAGGTTGCGGCCGGTCATGATGTTGTCCAGCACGCTCATGCCCTTGAACAGGGCCAGGTTCTGGAAGGTGCGGGCCACGCCCATCTCGGCCACCTGGCGCGAGTTCATGTGCTTGAAGGTCTGGCCGCGGAAGGTGATGGCGCCTTCCTGCGGCTGGTACACGCCGTTGATGCAGTTGAGCATCGAGCTCTTGCCGGCGCCGTTGGGGCCGATGATGGCGCGCACCTCGTGCTCGCGCACGTTGAAGCTGATGTCGGTGAGCGCCTTCACGCCGCCGAAGCGCAGGCTGATGTTGCGCACGTCCAGGATGACCTCGCCGATGCGGCGGCCGCCGGTGTCCGTCGGCTGCTGCGCCGCCGGCAGCGCGCCGCTGCCTTGTGCGGGCGGCTGCGTGGTGAACATCGCACCCGGTTCGATCGCTTGTGCCGCGTGGCTCATCAGGCTGCCTTTCCAACGGGTGCGAAGGTCTTCGCGTCGATGATCTTCAGGGTGGCCGAGACCACGCCGGTGCGCCCGTCCTCGTACTTCACCGCCGTCTCGATGAACTGCTCGGACTTGCCGCCGTACAGCGCATCCACCAGCACCGCATAGCGGTCGGCGATGAAGCCGCGGCGGACCTTCCGGGTGCGCGTCAGCTCGCCGTCGTCGGCGTCCAGCTCCTTGTGCAGCACCAGGAAGCGGCTGATCTGCGAGCCGGCCAGGCGCTCGTCGCTGGCCAGGTCGGCATTGACCTTCTCCACGCAATCGCGGATCAGCTCCGTCACCTCGGGCTTGGCGGCCAGGTCGGTGTAGCCGGCATAGGGCAGGTTGCGCCGCTCGGCCCAGTTGCCCACCGCCTCAAAGTCGATGTTGATGAAGGCGCACACGCGGTCGCGGCCATCGCCGAAGGCCACCGCCTCCTTGATGTGCGGGAAGAACTTCAGCTTGTTCTCCACGTACTTGGGCGCGAACATCGCGCCGTCGTTGGGGCCGCCGGCAATGCGGCCCACGTCCTTGGCGCGGTCGATGATCTTCAGGTGGCCGCCGGCGTCGATGAAGCCGGCGTCGCCGGTGCGGTACCAGCCGTCCGGCGTCAGCACCTCCGCGGTGGCGGCGTCGTTCTTGTAGTAGCCCTTGAGCAGCCCGGGCGAGCGCACCAGGATCTCGCCGCTGGGCGTCACCTGGATCTCCACGCCATCGATGGGCACGCCCACGGTGTCGGCCTTCACCTCATGGTCGGGCTGCAGGCACACGAACACGGCGGTCTCGGTGCTGCCGTACAGCTGCTTCAGGTTGATGCCGATCGAGCGGTAGAAGCTGAACAGGTCGGGCCCGATGGCCTCGCCCGCGGTATAGGCCACCCGCACCCGCGACAGGCCCAGCGTGTTGCGCAGCGGGCCGTACATCACCAGGTCGCCCAGCTTGTACTTGAGCTTGTCGAGCGCGCCCACGGGCTGCCCGTCCATCAGCGCCGGGCCCACGCGCTTGGCCAGGGCCAGGCAGCGGTGGAACAGCCAGCGTTTGAGGCGGCCGGCGTCCTCCATGCGGATCATCACGCTGGTGAGCAGGCCTTCGAAGATGCGTGGCGGCGCGAAGTAGTAGGTGGGGCCGATCTCCTTCAGGTCGATCGTCACCGTGGCGCTGGACTCGGGACAGTTCACCACGTAGCCGCAGGCCAGCCACTGCGCATAGCTGAAGATGTTCTGGCCGATCCAGGCGGGCGGCAGGTAGGCCAGCACCTCTTCCTGCGCCGTGAGCTTGTCGAAGCTCTGGCCGGCACGCGCGCGGTCCAGCAGCGAGGCATGCGTGTGCACCACGCCCTTTGGATTGCCGGTGGTGCCGGAGGTGAAGAACATCGCGGCCACGTCGGTGGCCTGTGCCTGCGCCACCTCGGCATCGAAGAAGGCAGGCTGGCGCTGGTTGAAGTCCTGCCCTTCGGCCAGCAGATCGTCGAGCGAGGCCATGCCCGGCTCGGCGTAGCTGCGCAGGCCGCGCGGGTCGTCGAACCACAGGCGGGTGAGCTGCGGGCACTGGGGGCGGATCTCGATGAGCTTGTCGAGCTGCTCCTGGTCTTCCACCACCGCGAAGGCGATCTCGGCGTTGTTGATCGGGAAGACGAACTCCGCGCCCACCGCGTCCTGGTACAGCGGCACCGGCACCGCGCCGATGCTCTGTGCGGCCAGCATGCTGGCATACAGCCGCGGCCGGTTCTCGCCGATCACCACCAGGTGCTGGCCGCGGCGCAGGCCGGCCGCATGCAGGCCCGCGGCCAGCGCACGCACCATGTCGGCCAACTGCTGCCAGGTGAGCGTCTGCCAGATGCCGTATTCCTTCTCGCGCAGCGCCGGCGCCGTGGGGCGCTGGCGTGCGTGTCCGAGCATCAATCGCGGAAAGGTGTCTTCCAAGGCATGTCTCCTTGTGTTGAATGCACTGTAGGAAAGAAATTGACGCCCGCTTGTCGTTCTGACGACAATCCTAGGGACAGCCCGCCCCGGTGCTTTCCCGCATGAACCCGTCCAGCGCCCACCATCGCCCCGGCTCCGCCTTGCGTGCCCGCGCCCGCGCCGCGACCGCGGCCGAGCTGTCGATGGTGCCGTGGCTGCAGGTGCTGGATGACCAACACCGCGCCCGCGTGGTGGCCGACCTGGAGGTGGCCGATGCCGACCCCGGCGACCTGGTGTGCAAGATCGGCCGCCGCGCCAACTACTGGTTCGGCGTGGTGGATGGGCTGCTCAAGATGACCAACGACGCCTCGGTGGAGGCCGCCATCACCTATTCCGGCCTGCCGCCAGGCGCCTGGTTCGGCGAGGGCACGCTGCTCAAGCGCGAGAGCTACCGCTACAACATCGAGACGCTGCGCCGCAGCGTGGTGGCCGGCCTGCCGATCGACACCTTCGAGTGGCTGCTGGAGCGCAGCATTCCCTTCAACCGCTACTTGATGAACCAGCTCAACGAGCGGGTGAGCCAGTTCATCGCCGCGCGCGAGACCGACCGCCTGACCGACCCGGACAGCCGCGTGGCACGCAGCCTGGCCGGGCTGTTCCACCCGGTGCTGTTTCCCGGCGTGGGCACGCTGCTGCGCATTACGCAGCAGGAGCTGGCCTACCTGGTGGGCCTTTCGCGCCAGCGGGTGAACGAGGCGCTGCGCGTGCTGCAGGCCGCCGCGCTCATCCGCGTGGAATACGGCGGCGTGCAGGTGCTGGACCTGGAGGCGCTGCGCCGCTACCGGCGCTAGCCCTGCAGCCCGTACTTGCGGATCTTGTCGTTCAGCGTGGTCTTGGCCACGCGCAGCGCCTTGGCGCTGTGGGCGATGTTGCCGCCGTTGCGGGCCAGCTCGGCCGCGATCAGGCTGCGCTCGAAGCCCTCCACCATCTCCACCAGCGACGCACTGGCGTCCGCATGCTCGCCAACTGCGGCGGGGCCGGCGCCCAGCACATCCTTGCGGATGCCCAGCACCAGGCATTCGGCCACGTTGCGCAGCTCGCGCACGTTGCCCGGCCAGGAATGAGCCATCAGCCGCTGCATCTGCTCCACCGTCACCGGCGGCTGGGTGCGGCCATAGCGGCTGGCGGCCAGCAGCATGAAGTGCTCGGTCAGCAGCGGGATGTCCTCGCGCCGCTCGCGCAGCGGCGGCAGCTCGATCTGAACCACGTTCAGCCGGTAGTACAGGTCGGCGCGGAAGGCGTTCTCGCTGGCGCGCTGCAGCAGGTCGTCCTTGGTGGCGGCCACCACGCGCACGTCCACCGGCACGCTGTGGTTGCTGCCCAGCCGCTCGATGCGGCGGTCCTGCAGCACGCGCAGCAGCTTGATCTGCATGCCGATGGGCATGCTCTCCACCTCGTCCAGGAACAAGGTGCCGCCGTTGGCGTATTCGATCTTGCCCACGCGGCGCTTCTGCGCGCCGGTGAAGGCACCCGCCTCATGACCGAACAGCTCGCTGTCCAGCAGGTTGTCGGGCATGCCGCCGCAGTTCAGCGCCACGAAGGGGCCTGCCTTGCGCACCGACATCTCGTGCAGGCTCTGCGCCACCACCTCCTTGCCGGTGCCCGTCTCGCCATGGATCAGCACGTCCACCGGGCTGTCGGCCACCTCGCGGATCAGCTGGCGCACCCGCTCGATCTGCGGTGAGCGGCCCATCAGCCGGCCTTCCAGCCCGCTACGGGTGTCCAGCATGCGGCGCAGCGTGGCCACTTCCATCGTCAGCGCGCGCTTTTCCATCGCGCGGCGCACCACCTCGGTCAGCGTCTCTGGCGAGAACGGCTTGGGGATGAAGTCGTAGGCGCCGCTGCGCATGGCCTCCACCGCCAGGCTCACGTCGCCGTGGCCGGTGATCATGATGACCGGCAGGCCGTCGTCGATCTCCCGGCAATGCCGCACCAGGGACAGGCCGTCGGCGCCGGGCAGGCGCATGTCGGTGACGATGACGCCGGCAAATCCTTCCTGCACACGCTGCAGCGCGGCCTCCGCGTTGTCCACCGCATTGACCGGCAGGTCGGCCAGCTGCATGGCCTGCACGCAGCCCAGCTGCACATGCGGATCGTCCTCGACGATCAGAACGGATAGATCGTTGGTCATGGAATCGATGTCTCCTGCACGGTGGCAGCGGCCGGCAGCCGCAGGCTGAAGCACGCACCGCCGTCCGGGTGGCCGTGGGCCACGATGTCGCCGCCGAACTCGCGGGCAATGTCCCGCGAGATGGCAAGCCCCAGGCCCAGCCCGGCGCCTTGTGTCTTGGTGGTGAAGAAGGGCTCGAACAGATGCGACAGGATGGCGGGGTCCAGCCCCGCGCCGCTGTCGATCACGTCGATGCGGGCCCAGCGCTCCACCGCATCGCCGGGCGCCGCTTCCTCGTAGCCGGCGGCCAGCGTCAACGTCTTCACCGGCTGGCCGTCCATCGCGTCGATGGCATTGCCCACCAGGTTGATCAGCACCTGCTCCAGCCGGTTGGCGTCGCACCAGGCGGTCACCACGCCGGTCTCGCAGAGGTTGACCACCTCCACATGTTCCTTGCGCAGCCGCAGGCCGAACAGGAACAGCGCATTGCCGATGGCCACCGCCACGTCGGTGCGCGCCGGCAGCGGCTCCGACTTGCGGGCGAAGCCCTTGAGCGGATGGATGATGCCGCCCATCTGGTCGGCCAGCCGGGCGATGATGCCCAGGTTGCCCGACAGCGTGTTCATGTCGCCGCGCTTGAGGAACTCGATGGCATTGCCCGACAGCGTGCGGATGGCGCCCAGCGGCTGCGTCAGTTCATGCGTGATGCCGGTGGCCAGCTGGCCCAGCACGGCCATCTTGCCGGCATGCACCAGCTCGCTCTGCGTGGCGCGCAGCGTCTTCTCGGCCTGCTCGCGGTCGGCCACCTCCTTGCGCAGCCGGTCGTTGGCTGCGGTGAGGTCCAGCGTGCGCATGGCCACCTTCTGCTCCAGGTCGGCATTGGCACGCTCCAGCAGCGCACGCGACTCCAGCCGTTGGCGCTGGATGCGCCGGCGCTGCGCGATGAACAGCGCCAGCAGCAGCAGGAAGGCCGCCACCACCGAGGCCATCATGCCGTTGAGCGCGGCGGCGGTGCGCACTTCGCGCAGGTCCAGGAACAGCATCACCCGCCAGTCCATGCCGTCCAGCGGGCGGCTCATCACCAGCATGCCGGTGCCGGTGGCCCGTCGCAGCATCTGCTGCTGGCCGCCGGTGCCCGGGCCGTCCAGCAGCTGGCCGTCCTCGCCGATCCACAGCATCGGCGACAGGGGAAACGCCCGGATGCGCATGCTGTTGTACATGCGGGTGAGCAGCAGGTCCACGCGCCGCTCCACTGGCAGATCCACCAGCGCGGTGTAACGCCAGCCGGGTTGGGACGAGTGGATCACCACCTGGTTGGCATCGGCCAGCAGCGCCGGTGCGCCCACCATCTGCCAGGTCTGGTCGATGGGCTCGAGGCTGATCTTGATGGCGGCCACGCCGATGACGCGCGCGCCGTCGCGGATGGGATGGGACACGAAGTAGCCCGGCTCGCCGCGAACGCCGATGGCGAAATGCCGGCCGACACGGCCGGACAGGGCTTCCAGGAAATAGGGGCGGAAGGACACGTCCTCGCCCACCCGGCTGTCGTCGCTGCGGTCGGCGTTGCTGGAAGCCAGCACCACGCCGCGGTCGTTCAGCACGAAGGCCGACATGCTGCCCACGTGGGCATTCAGCCGGCGCAGGTAGCTGTCGGCGGCCTGCACGCGGCGCGGGTTGCCCGGCTCGCGCAGCAGGTTCAGCACGTCATGGCTGAGCTGGATGGTGGCCGGCACATGCTCCAGCCGCTTGACCATGCCCTCCACCGCGGAGGCGAACAGGTCCAGCCGGTGGTTGGATTCGGCACGCAAGGTGGCAATGCCGCGGTTCTCGCTCAGCGTGAAGCCGAGCCAGGCACTGCACACGATGAGGCCGACGGCCACCGCACCCCACAACAATCGGCGCCATACCGGCAGGACGAGCCTGCCAGGCGCCTCGGGTCCGATCACTTCTCTGCGTACTCTTCCATCGGCTTGTCATTCGGATTGGCCCATGCCGCCTTGGTGGCATCGGATGCCGGCAGGCCCACCTTGGTGTTGGTGGGCGGGATCGGCTGCATGAACCACTTGTCGTACAGCTTGGCCACGTCGCCCCGGGCGATCTGGGCCTTGATGCTGTCGTCGACCGCCTTCTTGAAGGCCGGGTCGTCCTTGCGGATCATGATAGCGATCGGCTCGACCGACAGCACTTCACCCACGATCTTGAAGTCGGCCGGCGCCTTGGACTTGCTGATGTTGCCCGCCAGGATCTGGCCGTCCATCACGAAGGCATCGGCGCGGCCCGATTCCAGCAGCAGGAAGGAGTCGGAGTGGTCCTTGCCCATCACCTCCTTGAACTCCAGCCCGCTGGCGCGGCGGTGCTTGCGCAGCGTCTGGACCGAGGTGGTGCCGGTGGTGGTGGCGATGGTCTTGCCCTTCAGGTCCTCGATCTTGTTGATGCCCGAGTTGGCCTTGACGGCGATGCGCACCTCTTCCACGTAGGTGGTGACGGCGAAGGCCACGTCCTTCTGGCGCGTGGCATTGTTGGTGGTGGAGCCGCACTCGATGTCCACCGTGCCGTTGGTCACCAGCGGGATGCGGTTCTGCGAAGTGACGGGCTGGTACTTGATGTCCAGCTTGCTCATGCCCAGCTGCTTCTGCACGTCCGCCAGCACGTTCTGGCAGATGTCGTAATGGAAGCCGGTGTACTTGCCGTCGCCCAGCGTGAAGGCCAGCGCGCCGGACGACTCGCGGGTGCCGACGGTCACCGTGCCGGTGTCCTTGATCTTCTTCAGCGTGTCGGCGTGTGCGGTGCCCAGCGCCAGCAGCGCAGCGATCGCGAACAGGGTCTTGGTCATGGGAGTCTCTTCTTTCGTCTCAGGGGTCGGTGGAGGGGGTCACAGGGGCTTGTCCGACGGGGATCGGTACAGCTCCAGCAGGGCATCGGAAGGCGGCCAGTTGAGGTTCAGCCCCTTGGGTGGAATGGGCCGCTGGAACCAGCGGGCGTAGATGCGCAGGGCCTCGCCGTCCCGCATCAGGCGGGTGAGCTCGCGGTCGACGATGCGCTTGAGCGTCACGTCGCCCCGGCGCATCATGCAGCCATAGGCCTCGGCGGACATCGGCGTGCCGACCACGATCCAGTCCTCGGGATGCTGGGCCTTGGCCCGCTCGCCGTAGAGCAGCGCGTCGTCCATCATGAAGGCCTCGGCACGGCCCACCTCCAGCAGCTGGAAGGACTCGCCATGGTCCTTGGCCACCACGATGTTGATGGTGCCGCCCAGCCTCTCGTTGTAGGTGCGCAGCAGCCGCTCGGAGGTGGTGGCGGCGGTGACCACCACGCTGCGCCCGGCCAGGTCGGGGAAGTCCTTGATGCCGGAGCGGCGGTTGGTCATCAGCCGGGTGCCGATTACGAAGATGGAGGTGGAGAACGCCACCTGGCGCGCCCGTTCCTCGTTGTGGGTGGTGGAGCCGCATTCGATGTCCACCGCGCCGTTCTGCACCAGCGGTATGCGGTTCTGCGGCGTCACCGGCACCAGCTTGATCGTGAGCGCCGGCAGCTTCAACTCGGTCTTGATGGCGTCCAGCAGCTGCAGCATCAGCTCGTGCGAGTAGCCCACCACCTGGCGCTTGCCGTCGTAGTACGAGAAGGGCACCGACGACTCGCGGTGGCCCAGGCTGATGGTGCCGGTCTCGGAGATCTTGGCCAGCGTGTCGTTCTGCGCCCGCAGCGGCAGGGCCAGGGCCCATCCACAGCACAACACCAGCACGGCACGAAAGACGGTTCCAGACATCGACGACACGACCACGGCAGCTCAAACCCACGACGGACGCATTGTGTGCACGAGGCGTGCCAGCGCCGGGCGGGGGGACATGAAGCCGCTTTCCCAGGGATATCCCTTGGCTGCCGACCGCCATGCCGGCCCAGGCGGCACGACCTGCTCTGCGGCGGCCGCGCGGGCCGGACGGAAATCCGTCGCGCCCTGGCGGCAGGTGTCGGAAAACCGCCTGAGGCACGCCGCCGGTAAAGGCCGGCCGGCAAGGCCTGCCAAGGCATCCGGGGCCGCCGCAAGCGGCCGGCCCTGCAGCCCGCCTGTCACTTGGCTGTCATAGGCAAACAGGGTGTGCAGTGCCCGAGTTGTCTAGACAAGTGGAGCGGCACTGCTGCGATGCAGCGTGAAGGCGCTGTGAAGCATCGTGAAGCACTTGGCACAGTTCGAGCAATGCAGTGCCCATCGGCCGCCCGGCCGTCGATGCCGTTGCGGTGTCGTTCCATAGCCTTGGAGATGGGAACTGATGTTCAAGCCGACCTGCCCCTCGAAGCTGTCCGCAGCGCTGGCGCTGGCCTTTGCCAGCATGGCGATGCCGGCGCACACCGCGGACTCGCATGCCCATGACGACGGGGGTGCGGTCCTGTCGATCATCGTGCCGTATGCCAACGAGAACCAGCTGGCCTTCGCCACCAAGCTGCTCGACCATCCGTACGTCGACCAGAAGAAGATGCAGATCCATGCCGAGGTGGCGCCGGCCGAGATGGAGGCCTTGAAGGCCGCCGGCATGGCACCGCAGATCAACGAGGCCGAGACCGCCCGCATCCAGCACTTCATCCAGTCGCGCGCCCAGGACGTGAAGTCCGGCGGCATCGCGCGCGCGCTGGGCGTGGCCAAGCCGAGCAGCATCGCCAACGGCGTGCATGCCTGCTACCGCACGGTGGAGCAGATCTACCAGACCTACGACGAACTGGCGGCGAAGTACCCCAAGCTGGTGAAGATCCAGACGCTGGGCAAGAGCTGGATAGGCACGGAGCAGGACAAGTCGGCTACCAGCCGGCCTACCTTCTACGACCTGCTGACGAAGTACCTTCCCGAGTCCGCGCTTGCGTTGTTCGACAAGGCCTTGCTGCCCGCCGATGCGAGCCCGATCAAGGCCATCATCGTCGGCAACTTCGAGAAGCAGGACGCGCAGACGGAGCGGCCGCCAAACATGGTGTGGACCGGCGGCATCCACGCGCGTGAATATGCTCCGCAGGAAGTTGGCATGAAGTTCATCGAGTGGCTGCTGGCCAACTACGAGTCCGATGCCAATGCCCGCATGATGGTCGACACCAACCGCTACCACTTCATCGTGCATAACCCTGACGGCCGCAAGTTGGCCGAGCAGGACGCGAACGCCCGTCAGCGCAAGAACATCAATTACGAAACAGCGGAATGCACAACGGCGGGTAGCGACGGGATCCCGAGGACCCTTGATTCGGGCGTCGATCTCAACCGCAACTATCCATTCGGTTGGGCCACGGGCGGAACAGGCGGCTCGGACAGCAATGTGTGCGGCGCCACTTACCGCGGCGTCACCCCGGCTTCCGAGCCCGAGACCCAGGCCGTGCTGAACTACATGCGTGGCACGTGGAACCAGGCGGCCTGCAAGTGGGAAGGCGGCGCGCTGCCCGACGGCCGACCGAAGAGCGCGGAGTACTGCAACCCCGAGAACCGCAGCAGCAACACCGGCGAGCTCGACTGGAAGACCGGCGCCAGCGACGAGTACGGCGGCGGCGTGTTCATCGACCTGCACAGCAATGCCCGCGCGGTGCTGTGGCCCTGGGGCGTGGAGCGCACCGAGAACGACTTCAACACTCACACGCCCAACAACAAGGGCATGGCCGTCATCGCGCAGCGCCTGGCGTACCACAACAACTATTCGTCGCAGCAGCTGCTGAGCTACAACACCGAGGGCACCACCAAGGACGCTGCCTACGGCTACCTGGGCGCGCCGGCCTACACGGTGGAGATGGGTCGCTCCTTCTACGAGGACTGCGGCGTCTTCGAGCGTGAGACCTACCCCGAGAACTTCAACGGCTTCCACTACCTGAGCCGTGTGCTGCACCGCGTGTACAAGCTGCCCTTCGGCCCCGACACCGTCAACGTGGTGATGGGTGCCAGCTCGGTGCAGTCCGGCAACAAGGTGGCGGTGACCGCCACCGTGGACGACAACCGCTACCGCTACAGCAACGCCGGCCAGTCGACCATCAAGCCGCCGCCGTATCCGGTGGTCTACAACATCGCCAGCGCCAAGGCCTACGTCAACAAGCTGCCGTGGGAAGCCGGCGCCGTGGGAGTGGAGATGAAGCTGAGCGAATCCGCCCAGGCCCGCTCCGACTTCCCCGATGCCACCAAGACCGCCACCGGCGAGATCGACACCACGGGCCTGCCTGCGGGGCGACACATGGTCTACGTGCAGGGCACCAATGCCGACGGCAAGCCCGGTGCGGTGTCGGCCGCCTTCCTCGACGTGACGGCCGCGCCGGCCGACGCGGATGACGACGACAGCGGCGGTGGTGCGCTGGGCTGGTTCGACCTGGCCGCCCTGGCCGCCGGCCTGGGCGCGATCGCCGGCCTGCGTCGCCGCCGCAACCACTGATCTCCAAGAACACGAGGACAAGCCATGAATCTGACGAACAAGCGCCTGCTGAACGCGCTGTGCCGCGCATCGGTCGCCGCTTCCGTGCTGTCGCTGGCCGCCTGTGGTGGCGACGGCGATGACGACAACAACACCGCACCGCCGCCGCCTGCGCCCACCGCGCAGCTCAGCGGCGTGGTGCTGGACGGCGCGCTGGCCAATGCCAAGGTGTGCCTGGACCTCAACGACAACCGCGCCTGCGATGTCGACGAGCCCAGCACCACCACCGCCGCCGACGGCAAGTTCACGCTGACGGCCGAGGAGGCGAAGCTGCCGCTGCACACGGTGCTGGCCGTGGCCACCGCCGGCACCACTACCGATGCCGACTACGGCGCCATCACCCAGGGCTACACCCTGGCGGCGCCGGCCGGCAAGGGCGCGGTGATCACGCCCTACACCACGCTGCTGGTGTCCGAGCTGGACGGCGGCCGCGCCGAGAACCTGGTGCAGGCCGAGCGCGACCTGCTGGACCGCATGGTGGGCATCGCCGGCGACGTGGGCGGCCTGACGGTGTACGACAGCTTCCTGCCGGTGGCCGACGAGGTGGCGGCGCAGGCCACCAAGCGGGCCAAGATGTATGGCGTTGCACAGCTGCTCGCACGCGGCTTTGCCGAGACAGCGGCCACCTCCGGCCTCACCGGCAAGGCCGCCAGCGGCGCGCTGGGCATGGTGGCCACCGGCTCGCTGCAGCAGGTGGCGGCGCAGGTGTCGGCGCCGCTCACGGCCGAGCAGCGCGGCACGCTGTTCACTGCGGTGAAGGACAGCCTGGTGCCCACGCCTGCCACGCTGGCCGCCAGTGCGGCCGCGGCCGCCAAGACGGCCGCCGCGCCGATCGAAGGCGCCTGGACGGGCACCAGCACGCTGCCCACCGGCGAGAGCGTGAAGGAGCTTTATGTGTTCGCCGGCGACGGCACCTACGTGCATCGCGTCATCGAAACCAGCGCGCCCACCACGGCCACGCAGTTCGACAACGGCTTCGGCTACCGCTATGGCCGCTACACCTATGCGGCCGGCACGCTCACCACCACGGTGATCGAGGCGCAGGAGGTATCGGGCCCGAAGGCGGGCGCCGTCACCGGCGTGACGGTGGCCGGCGACACGCTCACCGGCCCCAATGGCCTGAGCCTCACCCGCGTGGCCAGCGCCACCGATCCGCTGGTGGGCGCCTGGGTGCGGCCGGACGGCAGCAGCGAGCCCGAGGTGCTGGTGATGTTCGGTGACGGCACCTACGTGCACAGCACCTTCTACTACCAGAACGATCCGCAGACCGGCACCGCCAGCCCGCTGGAGACCGCCAAGTCGGCCGGCATGCGCAAGGGCGCCTATGCCCGCGAAGCGGCGGGCAGCACGGTGGTGAACTTCGGCGAGACCACGGTGGCCTTCAACGGCAACCTGGCCATTCCCAGCAACCCGGGCGTGGGCACGGTACAGCCGGACGGCAGCTTCTCCATGACCGGCCTGCGGCTGGTGAAGCTGGGCACGCCCGCCGGCGCCAAGGCGGTGACGGGCCTGTCGGAAGCCACGCGTTCGCGCCTGTGGTCGGGCCGGTACTTCAGCCGCACCGTGAGCGTTGGCGGCGCCAACCGGCTGCAGTTCCTGTACGTGCGGGGACCCAACGACGTGCTGGGCTTCTTCCAGGCGCCCACCGGCAGCGACCTGACGGCAGCCTGCAACACGGCGGCCGACAACGGCGCGGTGCGTGACTTCACCTCGGTGGACCCGGCCGACGGCAAGCTCAAGCAGTTCGTCATCGGCAGCAGCGTGAATGCCTCGGCCGGCTATGACCAGCGCCGGCTGAACGTGGGCGTGCCCGGCAGCGTGGTGAGCTACACGCCGGTGGCCCGGCCCACGGCCGCCGCCACGGGCAACAACACCGCGCGCTGCGTGGCACCGGTCTAGCTTGTCTAGACAGGCTCGGGCGGCCGCACCAGCGTGGCGCCCGGCAGCGGCGCCACCAGCAGGTTGGTGACGCCCGACGCCACGTGCCCCGCCGGCACGTGGCTCGCCGCGTTCTCGATGTGGCCGGTCTGGTCGTCGAAGAAGAAGTCGGGCTCGAACTCGCGCAGGAACTCGCCCTTGGGCAGCCCGCCGAGGAACATCGCGGCATCGACATCGATGTGCCAGTCCATCAGCGTGCGGATGGCACGTTCATGCGCCGGCGCACTGCGCGCCGTGACCAGCGCGGTGCGGATGCGCATGCCGGTGGCCGGCGCCTGTTGCTGCAGGTTCTGCAGCGCCATCAGCAGCGGCTTGAACGGGCCGGCGGCCAGCGGCGTGACCGCATGCTCGCGCTCGTGCAGCTGGAAGGCGTGCAGCCCGCCGTCGCGGAACACCCGCTCCGCCTCGTCGGAGAACAGCACCGCATCGCCGTCGAAGGCGATGCGCACCTCGTTCGGATGGGCGTCGGAAGCGCGCTTCGAATGCGGGAACACCCGCGCCGCCGGCACGCCGGCTTCCAGGGCCGAGCGCACGTCCGCCTCGTTGGTCGACAGGAACAGGTGGGCGTTGAGCGGCCGCAGGTAGCGCCAGGGGCTCTCCCCGCGGGTGAACACGCCGCGCTCGATGGGCAGGCCGTAGTGCTGCGCCGAGCGGAACACCCGCATGCCCGAGACGGGATCGTTGCGCGAAAGGATGACGACCTCGGTCAGCCGCCGCGTGGGATCGTCGCCATTGAAGGCCAGCAGCTTGTGCACCAGCGAGAAGGCCACGCCGGGCCGCGCCGGCTGCTCCAGCCGCTCGAGCTGCAGCTGCATGTAGGCGCGGTCGTCGTGCGCCTCGAAGATGCGGTTCTCTTCCTCGAAGTCGAACAGCGCGCGGGAGGAAAGGGCCACCACCAGGCGGCCGTCGAGGGTGGCAGGCATGGCGTGATCATAAGGACCACGCCATGTGCGCAGGCGCCTAGTGGTGGAAGCCGATCGGCGCGCGGCGCGGGTTGGCGCCGGGCAGGTCGCGCAGCTCGATGCGGTCGCGCTTGTCCAGCCGGGCATTGCCGAAGGCGGCCATCCAGGCGCGGCGCATCTCGCGCGGCGCCATCTCCGACATGCGCTCCAGCACCGCGTCGATGGGCTCCGGCTCGAAGCGCCTGCCCCAGTCGTGCGCACCGCGGATGCCGGTGTACAGCCGCAGCGCGATGCTGCGTGCCGCATCGCGGTCGGGCGCCTGCACCTCGTACACGTTCATGCGGTTGAGGATAGGCTCGGGGATGGCGCGTTCGTCGTTGGCGGTGGCCACCCAGATCACCTGGCTGGCGTCGATCGGCACCTCGGCGAACTCGTCGGTGAAGCTGTGCGCGGTATCGTGCTCCAGCAGGCCGTAGAGCGCGCCCAGCGGGTCGTAGGCATGCTCGCCGCGGGCCTTGTCGATCTCGTCGACCACCATCACCGGGTTGGCATAGGCGCCGTCCACCAGCGTCTCGAATACCTTGCCCGGCCGCGCACCCTTCCATTGCGACGAGGCGCCGGACAGCACCCAGCCGGCGGTCAGGCTGCTCATGGAGACAAAGCCCATGCCGGTGCCCAGCAGCTGCGCCACCTCCCGCGCGAAGTGGGTCTTGCCCACGCCCGGCGGGCCCAGCAGCAGCATCGGCATGATCTCCAGCGCGTCGCGGCTGTCGTGGCACAGGGCCAGCTGGCGCTTCACGTCGTCCAGCGCGTCATGGAAGTTGGGCAGCTCGCCGTACAGGTGTTCCATCGCCGGCAGGCCGGACGGTTTCACCTGGAAGCGCTGCGCGCCTTTTTCCAGCATGCGCTCGTAGGTGGAGCGCAGGCTTTCATGCTCCTTGGCGGGCAGCTTGGCCAGCTTGCGTTCCACGTCGTCGACGCGGTAGACGCTGCGCATCTGCGCGAGCGGGATCGATGTTCCGGACGGGACCGGAACCAGGTCGGTGGCGGGTGACAGATCGCCCATGGAAGCCTCCTTGCTGTGCAGCTTGATTGCAGCGCAGCCGAGACCACCCCAGGGGGCGATCAACGGCGCAAACACACCGCAATTGCCTTGTTGCTGGGAGCAAGTATCGCGCCCGGTGTTCCGCGGCGCTTCAGGTCCCCACCCGATTGCGCCCGGCCTGCTGGGCGCGGGACAAGGCCTGCTCGGCCTGCTCCATCAGGTCGTCTACCGAATCGGCGTTCCCGGCCACGGCGGTGGCCACGCCCACTGTCACCCGCAGGGCGGGCGGCTCGGCCACGCCGGCCAGCGGCAGCACCAGGCCGGCGACGGCGGTGCGCACCCGCTCGGCGATGGTCACCGCGGTGTCGCTGCCGGTGTGCGGCAGCAGCACGGCGAAGCTGTCGCCGCCGTGTCGGGCCAGGGTGTCATAGTCGCGCAGGTCGCCGCGGCAGGCGCCGGCCACGGCCAGCAGCACCTGGTCGCCGGCGGCATGGCCATGCGCATCGTTGATGTGGCGAAGGCCGTCGAGGTCGATCACCAGCACCGACATCGGCACCTGCGCGCGCCGGCTGCGCGCGAATTCGGCTTCCGCGAACTGGAAGAACTGGCGGCGGCTGGCCACGCCGGTCAGCGGGTCGATCAGTGCCAGCCGCTCGGCTTCGCCGCGGGCCTCTTCCAGCTCATGCAGCAGCCGCACCAGCAGGCGGGCGGCCGAGGGCGCGGCCAGTGTGGCGGGCAGGGCGGCGCCCAGCAGCGGCCAGGCCCAGGCGTCCACCGGCACCCGGGCCAGGGCCAGCACGGCGGCGGCGATCAGGGCGGCCAGCGGCGCGGCCAGCAGCACCGCCAGCAGCGCCGCGCCGCGCGGGCCCAGGCGCAGCAGCCAGTGCCGGTACGGGCTGGCGGCCGCGGCGCTCACTTGACCCAGGTGTTGAGCTGGATGATGGGCAGCAGCACCGCCAGCACGATGAGCATCACCACCAGGCCCATGGCCACGATGAGCAGCGGCTCCAGCAGCGTGGCCAGCGCCATGGCGCGGCGCTGCACCTCCGCGCTCATCTGCGCGGCGGCGCGGCCCAGCATGGCGGGCAGGGTGCCGGTCTGCTCGCCCAGGCGGGCGAACATCGACAGCAGGCCGGGAAAGCGCTTCTTGCCGGCCATGGCCGAGGCCAGCGGCGCACCTTCGCGCACCCGCACCAGCGCATCCATCGCATCGGCGCGCATCGCGCGGTTGGACAGCGTCTCCGCCGCCGCCTGCAGCGCCTTCAGGATGGGCACGCCCGCGCCGGCCAGCATGGCCAGCGTGCTGGCGAACCGCGCGGCGTTGTAGCCGCGGGAAAGCCGGCCGATCAGCGGCAGCGTGAGCCAGCCGGCATCGAAGCGCTCGCGGAAGCCCTCGTTGCGCAGCGCCACGAACAGCGCGCCGGCGCCGCCCAGCAGTGCCAGCAGCGCGATCCAGCCCTGGTGGCGCACGAAGTCGCTGATGGCCAGCATGGCCACCGTCAGGCCCGGCAGCGCCCGCTTGCTGTTGGTGAACACGGAAGCCACCTGCGGCACCACGTAGGTCACCAGGAAGATGACGATCACCACCGCGATCAGCGACACGATGGCCGGGTACAGCGCCGCGCCGATGAGCTTGGCGCGCAGTGCCTGGCGTTCCTCCAGGTCGTCGGCCATCTTCTCCAGCACGATGCCCAGCGCGCCGCTCTGCTCGCCGGCGGCCACCACGGCGCGGTACACGTCGTCGAAGTCCTTGGGCGCGCTGGCCAGCGCGCGGGCGAAGCTGGCGCCGGCATTCACCTCGCTCTTGAGGTGGGCCACCAGCTCGCGCTGGCGGTTGTCGTCGGCCTCGTCGGCCAGCGCGGTGAGCGCGCGTTCCAGCGGCAGGCCGGAGCCCACCAGGCCGGCCAGCTGGCGCGTCCACACCGCCAGGCCGGTGCTGTTGAACACCCGCCGGCCGGCCCGCGCGCCGCCGCCTTCCAGCGTGGAGGTGGTGGCCTGCGCACCCACCTGCGTGACGGCCAGCGGCACCAGCTGCTGCGCCCGCAGCTGCGCACGCGCGGCGCGGGCGTTGTCGGCCTCCAGCAGGCCGGTGGACTGCTTGCCGGCGGCGTCCAGCGCCTCGAAGCGGTAGGCAGGCATCGGTGCTACGAGCGCGTGACGCGCACCACTTCTTCGGGCGAGGTGATGCCCGCAGCCACCAGCCGGTCGCCGTCCTCGCGCATGGAGCGCAGGCCGGTGGTGCGCGCAGCGGCGGTGAGCTCGCTCTCGGCGGCGCGCTCGTGGATCAGCGCGCTCACCTTGCCGTCGGCGGCCATCAGCTCGTACACGCCGGTGCGGCCCTTGTAGCCGCTCATGCTGCAGGCCGAGCAGCCCACCGGGTGCCACTGGCCATGCTCGTCCTGCCGCTTGCAGGCCGGGCACAGCTTGCGCACCAGGCGCTGGGCCAGCACGCCCAGCAGGCTGGAGCTGAGCAGGAAGGGTTCCACGCCCATGTCGGTCAGGCGGGTGACGGCGCTGGGCGCGTCATTGGTGTGCAGCGTGGCCAGCACCAGGTGGCCGGTGAGCGAGGCCTGGATGGCGATCTGCGCGGTCTCGAAGTCGCGGATCTCGCCGATCATGATCACGTCCGGGTCCTGGCGCAGGATGGCGCGCAGGGCCTTGGCGAAGGTGAGGTCGATCTTGGCGTTGACCTGCGTCTGGCCGATGCCCGGCAGCTCGTATTCGATCGGGTCTTCCACCGTCAGCACGTTGGTGGTGCTGGTGTCCACGCGGGCCAGCGAGGCATACAGCGTGGTGGTCTTGCCCGAGCCGGTGGGGCCCGTGACCAGCACGATGCCGTGCGGCTGCTTGATCAGGCGGTCGAAGGCCGAGAGCACGTCGCCGCTCATGCCCAGGCCTTCCAGCGTGAACTTGGATTCGGTCTTGTCCAGCAGCCGCAGCACCGCGCGCTCGCCGTGGGCGCTGGGCAGGGTGGACACCCGCACGTCGATGGCGCGGCCGCCGATGCGCAGGCTGATGCGGCCGTCCTGCGGCATGCGCTTCTCGGCGATGTCCAGCTCGGCCATGATCTTCAGCCGCGAGATCAGCGCCGCATGCAGCGCGCGGTTGGGCTGCACCACCTCGCGCAGCGTGCCGTCCACCCGGAAGCGCACCGAGCTGCTGCGCTCGTAGGGCTCGATGTGGATGTCGCTGGCGCCGTCCTTGGCGGCCTGCGTCAGCAGCGCATTCAGCATGCGGATGATGGGCGCGTCGTTGGCCGCTTCCAGCAGGTCTTCCACCGCGGGCAGGTCCTGCATCAGCCGGCTCAGGTCGACCGCGCTTTCCACTTCGCCCACCACCGTGGCGGCGCTGGATTCGCCGCCGGCATAGGCGCTGGCGATGCGCTGCGACAGCGTGGCGCTGGGCTCGCGCTCGAAGGCGGCGATGTCGTACAGCCGCACCACTTCCGACAGCGCGGTGGCCGGCGAGGTGTCGCCGCAGTACAGCGTCAGCTGCTCGCCGTTGTCTTCGAGCAGCAGCGTATGGGCCTTGGCAAAGGCATACGGAAGGGGGTGCCTCGCGCTCATCGCGACTCCTTGATGTTCAGCGCGGCGCGGAGGCCGCGCCTTCCGGCGGCAGCACGCCCTGGCCCAGCGGTGCCGGCACGGGGCGGCCGGCTGCGGCGGCAAGGCGGGCAGCACCGGCGCCTCGTTCACCGGGATCACCACGCTGGGCGTGGGCTGGCCGCTCTGCTGCAGCGCGCGGATGGATTCGTAGCGGTCGATGGTCAGCGAATTGGCAGTGGCCTGGTCGCGGATGACCACCGGGCGCAGGAACACCATCAGGTTGGTCTTCACGCGCTTGCGCTGCTCGTTGCGGAACAGGTTGCCCACCACCGGCAGGCCGCTCAGGCCGGGGATGCGGTCCTCGCCGTCGGTGTACTCGTCCTTCAGCAGGCCGCCCAGCACCATGATCTGGCCGTCGTCCACCACCACGCTGGTCTCGATGCTGCTCTTGTCCGTCGTGGGGCCGGCGGTGGAGCTGGTGGACAGCACCGACGAGTTCTCCTGGTAGATCGTCATGCGGATGGTGCCGCCTTCGCCGATCTGGCTCTTGATGCGCAGCGTCAGGCCCACGTCCTGCCGTTCGATCGTCTGGAAGGGCGTGACCGTGCTGCTGCCGCCGGTGTTGGCATAGGTGCCGGTGACGAAGGGCACGTTCTGGCCGATGACGATCTTGGCCTCTTCGTTGTCCAGCGAGATCAGGTTTGGCGTCGACAGCAGGTTGGCGCCCACGTTGTTCTCGAGGAAGTGCGCCACCGCGCCCAGCGTGAAGGTGCTGCCGATCTTGCGGATCACGCCGACGTTCAGGCCGCTGGCAATGGAGCCCACCGCACCCGCCACGCCCTGCACGCCGCCCGCGGTGGCCGCCGTCAGCGCCAGGATGTTGTTGCCGCCCACCGAGGAGTTGGTGCCCAGGCCCAGCAGCGTGCTGTCGCCCGTGTTGCCGAACAGGTGCTGCCACTGCACGCCGAACTGGCCCAGCTTCTCGGCATTCACCTTCACGATCATCGACTCGACGTAGATCTGCGCGCGGCGCGAATCCAGCTGGTCGATGGCCGCGCGCACCTGTCTGTACAGGGGCTCGGGCGCCGTGATGATCAACGAGTTGGTCGACGGGTCGGCCTGGATGAAGCCGCCGGTGGAAGGCCCCTGGGAGGCCTGCAGCGGCGCCGTGGCCGCGGAGTTGCCCAGGCCACCGCTGCTGCCGCTGCTGCCGCCGCCGAGGCTGTTGCTGCTGGACAGGCCGCCGGTGTTCTGCAGGCCGCTGAGTGCGCCGGTGCCGGCATTGCCGGTGTTGGACAGGCCGCTGCTGCCGCCACCGCCGCCGCTGTTGGGCGAGAAGGCGGCGCGCAGCACCGTGGCCAGCTTCACCGCGTCGGCATTCTTCAGGTACACCACCCAGATGTTGCCGGCGGGGCCGCCGCTCTTCATCGGCTGGTCCAGGCGCTGGATGATGGAGCGGATCTGCGCCAGCTTCACCGGGTTGGCCGCCCGCACGATCAGCGAGTTGCTGCGCGGATCGGCCAGCACCGAACCGCTGCCGGCACCGGCGCCGCCGGGGGCCACCGGCACGCCCGGCACCGCCGCGCCGCCGCCGCCGTCGGCCAGCCGCTGCACCAGCGCCGCCATGTCGCTGGCCACCGCATGCTGCAGCGGCACCACTTCGATGTCGGTGTTGGCCGGCTGGTCCAGCGCCGAGATGATGCGGCCGAGCCGCTGCAGGTTGTCGGCGTAGTCGGTGATGACCAGCGTGCTGTTGCTGGGGTTGGCGTTGATGGTGTTGTTGGCGCTGATCAGCGGCCGCAGGATGGCCACGAGGTTGTTGGGGTTCTCGTGGCTCAGCTTGAAGATCTGCGTGATGACCTGGTCGCCGCGCGGCTGGCCCTGGCCGATGGTGACGGTGCCGGTCTGCAGCTTGGCATCGGCCTCCGGCACCACCTTGAGCAGGCCGCCGCTTTCCACCACCGCGAAGCCCAGGCCGCGCAGCGCGGCCAGGTAGTTCTGGTAGGCCACGGTGACGGGCACCGGCTGGTCGCTGTAGACGGTGATGGTGCCCTTGACGCGCGGATCCACCAGGAACTGGCGGTCCAGGATGGCGCCGATGGCGCGGGTCACCGCCTCGATGTCGGCATTGACGAAGTTCAGCGTGACGGGCGTGCTGGCCCGCGCGGCGGCGGCCGAAGCGGGGCGGGTGGGCTGCTGGGCCAGCAGCGGCGGCGGCAGCACCATGCCGGCACAGGCCAGGGCGCCCACCAGCGCGTGGACTCGATAATTCATGAAGTCATCCGATCGAGATGACGGACGACGCACCTTGGCGTCGCCCGACGATGTTCAGCAGATTGGACAGCGCCCCCTCCTGGCCTTCGGCAGCCCGGAGTTCGCCGCGAAAACGCAGCCGCCCTTCGCCCCACTGCCCCTGGCCGCTGGCCTGCAGCGCGCCTTCGAGCGTGGTGAGCGTGATTGTGGACGCGGCGCCGCTGGCGGCGTCGCCGCGCAGCAGCACCTGGTAGCTGCCCAGCGTGTCCAGCGGGGCCAGCGGCGTGGCCGCATTGCCCAGTTCCAGCGTGGCTTCGCCGGTGAAGCGGGTGCGGCCGGCCACCTGTTCGATGGTCAGGCCCGGTGTGCGCAGGCGCACGGTGCCGCTGAGCTGCACCGCGTTCCAGGGCGTGCCCAGGCCGGCCAGCCAGGCCGCCGGCCATTGGCCCACCAGGCCGCCGTTGGGCGGCGGCAGCACCGTCACCTGCATCTGTCCCAGGCCGGGGCGCAGCTGCAGCACCAGCGGCGCGGCCAGGCAGCAGGGCTGGCGCACCTGCAGCTCCAGCGTGCGGCCGCGCCAGTGCAGCGACCATTCCAGCCGGCCGGGCAGCGACAGCGCGGTGCGGCTTTCCGGCCCGGCGGTGAACACCGGCAGTGCGCTGCCGGACCACACGGTGCCGCGGGTCTGCGTCAGCAGTAGGTGCTCGTCGGTGGCCGATGACAGGGCCCGCGACAGCCAGGCCGCCGGCGCGAAGGCCACCACGCCGGCCAGCAGGCCCAGGGTGGCGCCCAGCACCGCCCAGCGGCGCGCGCGGTGCGGCCGGCCGGTCTCGGGCATGGCCAGCGTCGCCGGCAGGCGGGCGGCGCGGCGTGGACGAAGCGCGTTCCAGCGCGTCATGGATTGCTGCCCGGCAGCGCCACCACCAGCGTGCCGGAATGGCCTTGCGGGCCACGGGTTAGGTTCGCTTCCACCGGCCGCGCGCGGGCGCCGCTGCGGGCCTCGGCCAGCCAGCGCCGCAGCTGCTCGCCGTTGGCATTGGCCAGCGTGAGCGTGGCGCGGTCGCCGATGACCTGCAGCTTGCCCACGTCGCCCAGCCGTTCGGTGCTGGCGCGTAGGGCTTCGCTGGCCTGCGCCAGGTTCAGCCGGGGCGCGGCGCGCAGCTGCTCGCTCTCGGCGGCCTCGCGGCGCATCTGCTGCAGCTGGGCTTCCAGCCGGTCGATCTCGGCCGGCGCGGTGCGCAGCGTGGTCCAGGCCGGCTGCACGAACAGCAGCCACACCAGCGCCACGCCAACGACCAGCGCCAGCGCGGCGATCAGCCGGCGCTCCCGCTGCCCCAGGCTGCGCCAGCGCGCCCGCAGCTGTGCACGCACCGCGGCCAGGCCGCCTTGGGCGGGGGTGAGGACGGCATTCATGACGTCTGCCTCCCGCTCGGGGAGAAGCCGGGCCGCCCAAGGGCCCTGAGGCGGATGTGGCTCATGACGTGCGCCCCGTGGGTGCGCGGCTGACGGTGAGGGTGCCGGCGGACTCTTCCACCTGCCAGCCCGCGGGCCGCAGCTGGCCGCGGAACTCCTCGATTTGCTGCGGGCCCCAGTCCAGCGCGGTGAAGCTGAGCCGGCCGGGCTCGAAGCGCAGCGAAGCGGCGGGCGCCGCGCCCACCGGCCAGGCCGATGCCGCCACGTTCAGCAGGCCCTCCAGGTCGGTCTCGCCCGGCTTGCCTGCGGCCACGCGCAGTTGCTCGGTCTCGCGCGCCATCTGCAGCGGCGCATCCAGCACCGCCCGCACCTGCGGATGCGCGGTGCGCAGCACCTGCAGCATCGCCAGGCGGCGGCTTTCGATCTCTCCCCCGTTCATGCCAGGCCCACAGGTTCAGGCCCACGATCTGCACCACCACCAGCGATGCCAGGCCCCAGCGCACCGGCCGGAAGGCGGGGCTCATGAAGCGGCGCCACGCCTCCCGCACAGCCTGCATGCCGCGGTGCCGGGGCGCCAGGTCGAACTGCCGCAGGTTCCAGCGGGAGCGCACCGCCTGCAGCGCACGCTCGTCGTCCGACAGCACCTGCACCGGCGCGCCCAGCCATTGCTCGGCGGCGCCGGCAGCGCCCGGCGTGGCACTCCAGCGGGCCGCGGTGGCCTGCCATTGCGGCAGCATCTGCCGTGCGAGGCCGCCGTTCAGGCCCAGGGTGAGCACGCCATCGGCATCGGCCCAGGTGAGCACCGGCGCGGCATCGGCATCGCCCTGCAACGGTTCCGCCAAGTGGCCCAGCGCCGCTTCGTCGGGCCAGGCCGCCGGCAGCACCCGCTCCACGCTGAGGCCCGCGGTCTCCAGCGTGGCCAGGTGCAGCGCCAGCCAGGCACGCGGCATGGCCGCGATCCAGGTGGGCTGGCCGGCGGCCGCGCCGGGCGCCACCGCCAGGTGCAGCGCCTCGGCATCCTCCAGCAGGGCTTCCTCCAGCACGCCCACCAGCGCGGCGCGCAGGCGGGCGGCCGGCGCACGCGGCAAGGTGATGCGCTGCCAGCTCACGTCGGTGTCGGCCAGCACGGCCACCACGGTGTCGGCCTTGGGCAGCAGCGCCGGCGCACAGCGCCCGGCACCGGACACGGCCAGGCCATCGCTGCTCAGCACGTAGGCGTATTCACTGGCCGTTCGCTCCACCGGCTCGGCGCGCCCCGGCTGCAGACGGTCGCGGGGCGGGATCTTGACAACAAGAATGGACATGGGTGCCTGAGGCTAACGTCTTTGAATGACAGCAGCAATTGGAAAAGGAAAGCGATTCCGTTTCTGCTTGGTGCTCGCCGCAGCGTGCATCATGAGCCGAAGGTCTCGTCGAGGGCCCGGCGTTCCTCGCGGCGCACGACCACCGTGCGCGGCGTGCGCTCGAGCAGCCATGCCTGGCGGGAGTATTCGTCGCCGATGCGCAGGGAGGCATCCACCTCGAACCAGTTGGACTTCACATCCAGTGCGATGGTCTTTTCCAGCACCTCCTTGCCCAGGATCTCGGTGATGCGCGCGGTGTTCTCGAACCCTTTGTTGCCTGGCGAGCGGCTGCGTTCCTGCTCCAGCCGCTGCGCGCTGCCGATGTCGATGTTGAGCGCGGCACTCAGCACCATCGCCGGCGCTGTGTTGATGTTCAGCGACGTGCGCACCGGCAGGATGTCCACCCAGGGCCGCAGCGCCTTGATGGCGCCGGGCTCCACGCCCAGCCAGCTCAGCTGCGACAGGTGCACCGGTGCCACCGCTGCATCCGGCTGCACCGCCTGCTGCGACCAGGCCCGCAGCAGGCCTTCGGCGATGCGGTCGGCCATCTCGGCCGGCAGCCCCGCGTTGCTGCAGAGCCGCCGCAACGCGTTGTGCTGCAGCGGGTCCAGCTCGTTCTTGTCGGTCACCAGGTTGTAGAGGTTCAGCCGGCCCTGCACGTCGGTGATGCCGCCACGCACGAAGGCACGCATCACCGGCTGCTCGGTGGGCGAGCGGTCGTTGCCGGCGATCAGGGACGACAGCTCCGTCTCGGGCAGCCGGGTGGCCCAGCCTTCGCCCAGGTGGTCGGTGGCCGCGCTGCTCACCGTGTCGCGGCGCAGGATCCAGCGTGCCATCTCCAGCGCACCGCGCGCGACGCGGGCCGTCTGCTCATGTGCCCGCTCGGCGGCCTCCACCCGGATGGCGCGGTCCTGCTGGTACATCATGCCGGCCGCCAGCGTGGCCACCAGCGTGAGGATGATCATGGCCATCAGCAGCGCCGCGCCATGCTGGCGGCGGCGCGGTTGTCTAGACAGGTGGCGGAGCGGCGGCTGGCGCATGGTCAGTTGGTGGCTTGCACGCCCGGCAGCGGAATGCGCGGCAGCGCAGTGTCGCGCGTCACCTGGCCGCTCAGCTCGCCCTGCAGCTGCATCTCCAGCCGCACCGCCAGCGGCACCGCCGATTCCTGCGTGGATTCGCAGTTGTTCAGGCCCGGGCCGCCGTCGCTGCAATAGGTCTGCCAGCGGGCGACGCCCTCCAGCAGCGTGAGCTGGGCGCTCTCGTTGCCCATCAGCTGCTGGCTGCGCAGCCAGTACTCCTGCAGCTCGGCCACCCGCGTGGTGGAAGGGCTGGCCCAGCGCTGCAGCCGGCCGGCACGCACCTGCCACACCACCACCTGCACGCCGGTGGGCGTGGTGCGCGCGAAGCGGGCCACCTGGTTGGCCAGGTACAGCGGCGGAATGCTGCGGGTGGCATGCAGCGCCTGCAGGTCGGCCTGCCACTGCGCCAGCACTGTGCCCAGGCGCAGCGTGCGGTCCACGCTGGCCTGCGCCACGGTGCGCGAGCGGGAGATGGCGTCCACCCCCTGCCACGCCATGCCCGCCATCACGGCCATGATGAACATCGCCACCAGCACCTCCACCAGGGTGAAGCCGCGCTGGCCGAGGGCAGGCCGGGTGCAGTGGCGCCGCATGGTCAGTACCGGTACATGCCGGTGGACAGCGTGACCAGCGGGACGTCGTTCTCGTTGGCCACCACCGCCTCCACCACCCGCAGGTCGGCATTCATGGTGGCGCGCACCACCAGCCTGCCGCGGTACACGCGGCCCAGCTGCTCGCATTCGAACCGCGTTTCGCCGATGCCCGGATAGGAGCCGGTGCGGGTGGTGATGGTGACCAGCTGGTTGTCCGCGCACCATTGCGCGGCCATCACCTCCGACAGCCGCTGCGCGTTGTCGGTCAGCGAGGCCGCGGCCTTCAGGCCGGTGCCCACCGCCACCGCGACGATCACCAGGGCCACCAGCACCTCGATCAGCGTGAAGCCGCGCTCGGCGCGCCGGTTCATGGTGCCGCGTCCGTTGCGATGGCAAAGGGGCCCAGGCCGTCGGTGGCCAGGGTGATGCGCTGGTCTTCCAGGCCCAGCACGATGCGCTGGGCGCCGATCAGCGGCTCCGGGCCCAGCACCACCACGCGGCTGCCCACGATGTCGGCGGTGACGCCCGGCGTCATCCAGCGCATCTCGCGCACCCGCTCGCGCGGATCGCCGGGCAGGTTCACGAAACGGAAGTCGGTGCCATCCGCGTTGGGGCCGCTGCTCAGTTCCCAGCGCACCGCCAGCTGGCCGGCACGGGCCTGGGCGCGCGCGCCCTCCAGCAGCGCGGCCAGGCGCTCGGCCTCGCGCTCCAGCCGCACCTGTGAGCCATCACGCAGCGCCAGGCTGGCCACGCCCACGGCGATGGCGATCAGCGCCACCACCACCATCAGCTCGATCAGCGTGAAGCCGCGTGCGCGAGCGGCCCGGCGTTGCCGTGCCATGCCGGGCTCACTGCCAGGAGCCGATGTCGGCGTTGTTGCCGTCACCGCCGGTCTGGCCGTCGGCGCCGTAGCTGAAGACGTCGATCTCCGACTTCACGCCCGGGTTGACGTACTGGTAGGGCCGGCCCCAGGGGTCGTTGGGCAGCTTGTCCAGATAGGGCTTCCAGTTGTTGGGGATGGTGCCCACGGTAGGCTTGCGCACCAGCGCTTCCAGGCCCTGCTCGGCGGTTGGAAAGCGCTGGTTGTCCAGCTTGTAAAGCTTGAGCGCCTGCATCAGGTTGTTGACGTCGGTGCGGGCGGCCGTCACGCGGGCGTCGTCGGCCCGGTCCAGCACGTTGGGGACGATCAAGGCGGCCAGCACGCCGATGATCACCAGCACGACCATCAGCTCGATCAGCGTGAAGCCGCGGCCGGCACGGCGGCGGTGGAGGTGGGAACGCAGGGTCGGGGGCATGACTTCCAAAGGGCCGGTGACGGCGCACGAGGCGAAAAACCGATCGATCATAATCGCCGCATGACGGCACGACTGTTGGCCTTTGCAATCTGGGCAGCCACCGCAGCCACCGCGGTGTTCTGGGGCATGCGGGTATTCGTGGCCACGCCGCAGGTGCCGGGCCATGCCCAGCCGGCCGACGGGGCTTCGTTGCCGCCGGCCGACCTGTCCCGCGTGCTCGGCCAGGAGCCGGTGATCGTGGAAGCCGCACCCCTTGCGCCCGAGGTGGCCAGCCGCTTCCAGCTGGTAGGCGTGGCCGCGCCGCGCAGCACCGACCGACCCGGCGGCGTGGCCTTGATCGCGGTCGACGGCAAGCCGGCCCGCGCCTACCGCGTGGGCACGGCCATCGAGGCCGGTATCGTGCTGCAGGCGGTGCACGCCCGCGGCGCCGTGCTGGGCCCGCGCGGCGAGCCGCCGCAGGTGCGGCTGGAACTGCCGCCGCTGCCGCCGCCCAACACCGGCACGCTGCCGGTGGAGGACTACGGCGCCACCACGCTGCCTTCGGTGCCGCAGCCGCCGGGCGGCATGCCCGCTGCCACCTTCCGTCCGCCGCCGATGACCGGCGCGCCGATGATGCCGGGCCAGCAGCCCTCGCGCATGCCCTTGCCGCAGCCGGTGCCCGCGCAGCCCATCCAGCCGGCGCAGGAAGCGCCCGAAGGGCAGCAGACGAACTGAGTCGGCCGCCTGGCGCTTACAGCGGCAGGTCCGGCGCGTCCAGCGGGCCGGGGCGGGTGGCGTCGTCGCCCGGCACGGTCAGCGGGCCTTCCGCAGTGACCATCACCTGCGGGCGGGAAGGACCCGGGTCCTCCCCTTCGGCCACCTCCGTCAGCAGGGCCGCGGCAGCACGCAGCAGCGGCCAGGCCACCGTGGCACCGGTGCCGTCGGTGCTTTCCATGCCCAGCTCCAGCAGCGCGGAGGCGCGGAACAGCGCCAGCGCCTGGTCCAGCCCCTGGTGCGAATGGCTGCGGCAGAACACGCAGTAGTCGGTCACCGGCGCGGCGATGCGCGAGGCGACCATCAGCGCCGCGCAGGCGGCCATGCCGTCCACCATCACCAGGTGGCGCTTGCTGGCCGAGACCAGCATCACGCCCACCATCATCGCGATCTCGAAGCCGCCGAAGGCGGCCAGCACCTCGACCGGGTCGCTCGTCTCGCGGTGGCGGCCCTGCGCGCCCTGCACGATGGCCATCAGGTGTGCCAGGTCGTCCTGGTTCATCTGCGGGCCTTCGATCAGCAGCTCGCGTATCGAGGAATCGCTCAGCCGCGACAGCACCAGCGCGGCACTCTCGTGGCTGCCCACGCCAATGCCGGCGCAGGCCACCAGGTTGCCTCGCAGCGCATCGCCGATCTCCATGCCCGCGCGGATGGCGGCATGCGCCTGCTCGGTGGTCATGGCCGGGCCGACCCGGGAATTGCGCGTGCCGTGCGCGATCTTGCGCATCAGCAGGCGGTCATGCGGCAACAGCGTCTCGGCCACGCCGCAGTCCACCACCGACAGCTCCATGCCCTGGATGCGTGCGAACACCGCCACCGGCAGCTGCGCGCTCAGCAGCTGCAGCACCTGCTCGCGCGTGCTGCGCAGGTGGGGATGGTGCAGGCCGTCCACCGCCAGGCCGTGGTCGGAGGCAAACAGCACCACCTGCGGATCGCGCAGCCGGGGCTTCAGCGTGTTCTGCATCAGCCCCAGCCGCACCGCCAGCGGCTCCAGCTCGCCGAGGCTGCCGGTGGTCTCGCTGCGCCGCAGCAGCTTGTCGCGCAGGGCACTTTCCAGCAGGGCACTGGAGGTGGGCGAGATCAGCGAGCGGTTGACGGGCATGGGCCCAGTTTAAGCACGCCTACCGCAGGAACATCCGGTACACCGGGTTGTCGGTTTCGTCGACGAAGGGGTAGCCCAGCCCATCGATGAATTCGCGCAGCGCCTTGCGGTCGGCCTTGGGCACCTGCAGGCCCACCAGGATGCGGCCGTAATCGGCGCCCTGGTTGCGGTAGTGGAACAAGCTGATGTTCCAGTTGGGGTGCATGGCCGCGAGGAAGCGCATCAGCGCCCCGGGCCGCTCGGGGAACACGAAGCGGTAGAGGTGCTCGTCGCGGGCCAGCTCGGTGCGGCCGCCCACCATGTGCCGCACGTGCTGCTTGGCCAGCTCGTCGTCGGTGAGGTCCAGCGTCTTGAAGCCCTGGCGCTCGAAGCTGCGCGCCAGCGTGGCGGCTTCTTCGCGCTTCTGGGTGGACACCCCGACGAACACGTGCGCCGTCTCGGCGTCCGAGATGCGGTAGTTGAACTCGGTGACGCTGCGCGGGCCGATCAGCTCGCAGAAGCGCTTGAAGGAGCCGCGCGCTTCGGGGATGGTGACGGCGAACACCGCTTCGCGCTCCTCGCCCACTTCCGCGCGTTCGGCGACGAAGCGCAGGCGGTCGAAGTTCATGTTGGCGCCGCAGGTGATGGCCACGAAGGTCTTGCCCCTGGGCTTGTGCGTGTCCACGTACTGCTTGATGGCGGCCACGCCCATCGCGCCGGACGGCTCCAGGATGCTGCGGGTGTCCTGGAACACGTCCTTGATCGCGGCGCAGACGGCGTCGGTGTCCACCACGATGAAGTCGTCCACCAGCTCGCGCGCCAGGCGGAAGGTTTCCTCGCCCACCAGCTTGACCGCGGTGCCGTCGGCGAACAGGCCCACGTCGTTCAGCGCCACGCGCTTGCCGGCCTTGACGGAGCGCACCATGGCGTCGGAGTCGGTGGTCTGCACGCCGATCACGCGGATTTCCGGCCGCACCGCCTTGATGTACGAGGCCACGCCCGAGATCAGCCCGCCGCCGCCGATGGCGACGAACACCGCGTCGATCGGCCCTTCGTGCTGGCGCAGGATCTCCATCGCGATCGTGCCCTGGCCGGCGATCACGTCCGGATCGTCGAACGGATGGACGAAGGTGAGGCCGCGTTCGGCCTGCAGCTGCTTGGCGTGCTCGGCGGCGTCGGAGTAGCTGTCGCCGAACAGCACCACGTCGCCGCCCAGCGCCTTGACCGCGTCCACTTTCACACGGGGCGTGGTCACCGGCATCACGATGACGGCCTTGGCGCCCAGCTTCCGGGCGCTCAGCGCCACGCCTTGCGCATGGTTGCCGGCCGAGGCGCAGATGACGCCGCGGCCCAGCTGCTCGGCCGATAGGTGCGCCATCTTGTTGTAGGCGCCTCGCAGCTTGAAGCTGAACACCGGCTGCTGGTCCTCGCGCTTGAGGAAGACCTGGTTGCCCAGCCGCTTGGACAGGCTGCGCGCGGCATCCAGCGGCGACTCGATCGCCACGTCGTACACACGCGCGGTGAGGATCTTGCGCAGGTAATCGGGGTGGGGGGAGGAGGTACTGCCGCGAGAGGGTCGCTGGGGGCGGGCGCCGGCCATGGTGACGGTCGTCTTTCTTATGATGCGGCGCCGCATGATAAAGAAAAAGGCCCCGAGGCTTGCGCCTCGGGGCCGAATCCACCAATGGAGGAGGTGGAGGAGACAACCGGTGGGTTCAGCACTCACTGAACCGGTGGAAGTCACTCTAGCAAAGGACTTGCTGCACTGCAATATGGCGGCGACGGAAAATTGCCGTTCCGGTCGGCGCGGCGTCGGTTCGCGTTGCAAAATCAACATCACATAGGCACTAATGCACCGCCCAGGTGCAAAACAGCGATGGAATGCACGATCAACTGGATGCCCGCTACGGGCATGGGCTTCGTGGCCGAGACGGGCAGTGGCCATCTGCTGACGATGGACGGCGCACCCGACGGCGGCGGCCGCAACCTGGCGCCGCGGCCGATGGAAACGCTGCTGGCCGGCGCCGGAGGCTGCACCGCGTATGACGTCGTGCTGATCCTCAAGCGAGGCCGCCACGAGGTCACCGGCTGCGAGGTGAAGATGCAGGCCGAGCGCGCGCCGGCGGACCCCAAGGTGTTCACCCGCATCCACCTGCACTTCAAGGTGAGCGGCCGCAACCTGCCGGAAGCCGCGGTGGCGCGCGCCATCGAGCTGTCGCACGAAAAGTACTGCTCGGCCACCATCATGCTGGCCAAGACGGCGGAGATCACCACCGGCTTCGAGATCGTCGCGGCCTGACCAGCCGCGAGGGCGCGCCGCTGCTAGATGCGGTGAGCGGTGAAGGTCATCACCTTGCTGGCCGCCCGCATCAGCCCGGTGACGGCGCGCGGCAGCCTCTGGGCGCCGGCTTCCTCGGCATGCTGGGCGTGGCGGGCCTCGTCGATCTTCATCTGCGCGACGATGGCGCGCGACCGTTCGTCGTGCGCCGGCAGCCGGTCGAGGTGGCCGTCCAGGTGCTGTTCCACCTGGCGTTCGGTCTCGGAGAGAAAGCCCAGGCTTACCGCGTCGCTGGCGCGGCCGGCCACCAGGCCGATCGCGAACGCGCCCGCATACCAGAGCGGATTGAGCAGGCTGGGCCGGTCGCCCAGCTCCTGCAGGCGCTGGCTGGTCCAGGCCAGGTGGTCGATCTCCTCACGCGCCGCGCGATTCATCGCCTCGCGCAGCGCCGGGTCTCGCGCGGTGAGGGCCTGCGCCTGGTAGAGCGCCTGCGCGCAGACCTCGCCCACGTGGTTGACGCGCATCAGCGCGCCGGACAACCGGCGCTCTTCCGGCGTGAGCTCGCGGCCCGCGGCCTCCGGCACGTCGGGCGCGGGTCGGGCGGCACGGGCGCCGCCCGACAGGGTGCGCAGCGCGGTGTCGGCGGCGTTCAGCAGGGCATCGGCTTGGATCATGATGGGGCCAAGCATAGCGAAACCGGGTGTTGCAGCCGCCGCGCCCGCCGTCGACGGCCGTTGCGCGCAGCCAACACAAGCTGGCTTTCCGTGGTCAATTCTTTGCATCGCACCGGGTGGTCTGGTGCAATCCGCCCAGCTTCCGCAAAGGAGGTTGGCCTGCGCGGCAGTCTTGATTCACGTGATCGGGCAGAAGTCGTGAGCGGGACCTCTTGTTCAACTTAGGAGATCGATGCAATGAAAAAATCTCTGTTCGCTCTGGCCGTTCTTGGCGCCTTCTCGGGCATGGCCGCTGCGCAATCGTCCGTCACGCTGTTCGGTATCGTTGACGCCAACGTCCGCTGGACCGACAACAACGGCACCAAGCTGACCGAACTGGGCAACAGCGGCCTGGCTTCGAGCCGCCTGGGCTTCCGTGGCGTCGAGGACCTCGGCGGTGGCCTGAAGGCCGGCTTCTGGCTGGAATCGGCCGTCAACAACGACGACGGCACCAGCAACGCCACCCGCTTCTGGCATCGTCGTTCGACCATCAGCCTGATGGGCGGCTTCGGTGAAGTGCGTCTGGGCCGCGACCTGGTCCCGACCTTCACGGGCTACGCCGACTTCGATCCGTTCGGCACCAACGGCGTCGCTGACGTCGGCCGTCTGCACACCAACCTGGCTTCGCTGCCCGCCGCTTCGCGTCCGGCTGTCGACACCCTGGTGCGTGCCGACAACATGGTCAGCTACTTCCTGCCCAGCACGCTGGGTGGCTTCTACGGCCAAGTGTCCGTCGCCGCTGGCGAAGGCACCGTCGGCAAGAAGTACATCGGTGGCCGTCTGGGCTACTCGGCTGGTCCCCTGAACGTCGGCGGCTTCTACGGCCAGACCGAATCGACCGGCGACGAAGACTTCAAGACCGGCGGCATCGCTGCCATGTACGACTTCGGCGCCTTCAAGCTGAACGGCATCGTGTCGGAAAACAAGTTCCTGTCGGCCAAGGAGCGTCATTTCACGTTCGGTGGCTCGGTGCCCGTGGGCGCTGGCCTGATCCGCGCTTCCTACACCAAGGTGCAGGGCCGTGGCTCGATCGACGGCAGCGACGCCGACCAGTTCGCGCTGGGCTATGTGCACAACCTGTCCAAGCGGACCGCCGTGTACACCACCGTGGCCATCATCAAGAACGATGGCAACGCGACCTACAGCGTCGGCGGCCGCAACACGGCCCTGGTGCGTGGCGGCGAAGACGACTCGAAGGGTTTCGAACTGGGTGTTCGTCACTCGTTCTGATGGACCGGCTGCCGACAGGCAGCTTGTTCTCAGTCAAAAAGCCGCCTTCGGGCGGCTTTTTCGTTTCCGGGTAACGCAGGTGACAGGGTTGATAGGGGTTTTTTCCTGTGCAAGGCCTGCAACAGAGCGACGCGTGAGATTCACGTGCTGGCAATAATGGCCCACGCTGAGTGACAGACAGGCGAATCCATTCGCTGCACGGAGAAACTAAATGAAGCAAACGATTCTTGCGGCCGCCGCCGCTGCGACGATGCTGGCCTTTCCGGCGCATGCACAGTCCACGGTGGAAATCTACGGCACGCTGGACATGGCGGTGGATACCACCGACCGCACCACCGGTGTGTCCTCCGTGCTGCCCAGCCGGGTGGGGCGGCAGGAGCGCCTGGCGCCCAGCATGGCATCGATCAGCGCGCTGGGCTTCCGCGGCACCGAGGACCTGGGCGGTGGCCTGAAGGCCGCCTTCGTGCTGGAAATGCAGCCGACGCCGGACACCGGCACCCTGGGCAACGACGGCCGCGCCTGGGGCCGCCAGGCCTATGTGTCGCTCACCACGCCTTACGGCGAGATCCGCCTGGGCCGCCAATATGCGCCGTTCTTCTACGCCAAGGCGTTCTCCACCACCGAGCGCCTGGCCGGCACCGACCTGTTCACCGGCCTGCTCACCATCAACCAGCTGCAGGTGCGGCAGGACAACCAGGTGAGCTACTGGGCACGGGTGGGCCAGTTCACCGCCAGCGTGGCCGCATCGCCGAATGCCGGCGTGAGCCGCTCCGGCGTCACCGGCGCCGCACGCGGCGTCACCAACGGTGGCGCCCAGATCCTGGGTGGCCAGTCGGCAGGTGCCGAGGGCGCCGGCCGCACCTGGGGTGCGTTCGTCAACTGGGCGCAGAGCCCGCTGCCGGGCGGCCCGGGCGCCAGCGTCTCGGCGGCCTACCACACCAACCGCTTCAACGTGCCGCTGTTCCTCGGCGCCACGCCGCTGGCGGTGCTGGACGACTATCGCAGCTACGTGGTGTCGGGCCGCTACATCTCCACGACCGGCTGGGCAGTGGCCGCCGCCTACGGCGAGGGTTCCTACGACGTGAAGTCGACGCCCATCGCCGCCCTGCGCGACGGCATGGACATCCGTTCGTTCGCCGTCGGTGCCCGCTACCTGATGGGCAACTGGCAGGTGGGCGCGATGTACGGCGTGCAGCAGTTCAAGAACTTCACCGAAGGCAAGGACACCGCCTTCGTGCTGGGCGCCGACTACATGCTGAGCAAGCGCACCATGCTGTACACCCGCCTGGGCTGGCTGAAGGACGACGAGGGCAATTCCATCCTGGTGGGCCCGGGCGCCCGCCTGAACGGTGGCCCCGAGCCCTTCCTGGTGGCCACCGGCCTGCGTGAGGTGCCGGTGTGGAACGGCGTCGGCGTGAACTCTGGCGGCAAGTCCAACACCATCGGCATCGGCATCCGTCACACCTTCTGATCTTCTCGGCGGCCTGTCCGCCGAATCCAAGCGATACCGGCCCCGTGCCGGTATCTTCGTTTCAGGCATTCGGACTTACCCGCCTTGGCGGGCGGCACGCATTTTGCGGATGATCCGGGCTCTTTACTTTCCAGGAGTGCCCAAGGTGGTGCAATTCAAGACATCGGCGCTGGCGCCGGTGGTGCTCGCGGCTGTATTTGCAGCGCTGCCTGTTCAGGCCAAGACTTTGAAATGGGCCAGTGCCAGTGATATCCCTACCTGGGATATTCACTCCCAGAACAATGCGCTGGCCAACGGCGTGCACGCGTCGGTTTACGAATCACTCTTTTATTACAACGCCAAGTTCGACCTGGAACCGATGCTGGCCACGGGCTGGCAGCAGGTCAGCCCCACGCAGGTCCGCATCAAGCTGCGCACCGGCGTGAAGTTCCACGACGGTGCGGCCTTCACCGCCGACGACGTGGTGTTCTCGCTCACCCGCGCGATGGAGAAGACGTCGAACTACGGCGTGTTCACCCAGGGCATCGACAAGGTGGTGAAGGTGGACGACTTCACCGTCGACATCCTCACCCGTGGGCCCAACCCGGTGCTGCTGCGGCAGCTGACCGAGCTGCGCATGATGGACCGCGACTGGGCCGAGAAGAACAAGTCGCTGCAGCCCAAGGACATCAAGACCAAGGAAGAGAACTTCGCCCACCGCAACGCCAACGGCACCGGCCCCTTCATGCTCAAGAGCTGGGACCCGGACGTGAAGCTGGTGCTGGTGAAGAACCCCAACTGGTGGGGCAAGTCCGAGAGCAACCTGACCGAGATCGTCTACACCCCCATCAAGGCCGAGGCCACGCGCGTGGCCGCGCTGCTGTCGGGCGAGGTGGACATGGTGCTCGACCCTTCTCCCGCCGACCTGCCGCGCCTGCGCAGCGCCGGATCGCTCAAGGTGCTGGACGGCGCCGAGAACCGCACCATGTTCCTCGGCATGGACCAGTTCCGCGACGAACTCGCCGGCTCCAACATCAAGGGCAAGAACCCGCTGAAGGACGTGCGGGTGCGCAAGGCGCTGTACCAGGCCATCGACATCAACACCATCCAGCGCGTGACCATGCGCGGCCTGGCCCAGGTCACCGGCACGCTGATCGCGCCGCAGGTCAACGGCTGGACCAAGAAGGTGGACGCACGCTGGCCCTACAGCCCGGACGAGGCGCGCAAGCTGCTGGCCGAGGCCGGTTATGCCGACGGCTTCGAGGTGGACTTCGCCTGCCCCAACAACCGCTACATCAACGACGAGGAAATCTGCCAGGCGATCACCGCCATGTGGGCGCGCGTGGGCGTGAAGGCCAAGCTGCGCACGCTGCCGCTGGTGACCTACTTCCCGATGATCCAGCGGTATGAGGCCAGCATCTACATGCTGGGCTGGGGCGTGCCCACCTTCGACGCGCTGTACTCCCTGCAGTCGCTGGTGCGCAGCGTGGGTGCGCAGGGCGACGGCAACTACAACGTCGGCCGCTACAGCAACCCGCAGATGGACGCGCTGATCGAGCGCATCAAGAAGGAAGTGGACCAGAAGAACCGCAACCTGCTGATCGAGCAGGCGCTGCAGCTGTCGCACGACGACGTGTCGCACATTCCGCTGCACAACCAGGTGATTCCCTGGGCGATGAAGAAGAATGTGAACATGGTCCATCGGGCGGACAACCGGATCGACATGCGCACCGTGCGCATCGACTGACCGCCCTCCACCCCAGCGCCGCGGCGGTTCCAGGATGCAGCCGAAGGAACCTGCCGCCGGCCCGCCTGCCCGGCGCCCACCGTACCGCACCTGAAGGATTGCCGGCCCCTCGCAGGGCCCATGCAACACGCTGCACATGCTTGTTTTCATCTTCCGCCGCCTGCTGCAGGCCATCGTCGTCATGCTGACGGTGGCCTTCATCGCGTTCATGCTCTTCCAGTACGTGGGAGACCCGGTCACCAACCTGCTCGGCCAGGACGCCACGCCCGAGCAGCGCCAGCAACTGCGCGCCGACCTCGGCCTGGACAAACCCTTCCCGGTGCAGTTCGCCGCCTTCGTCGGCAATGCGGTGCAGGGCGAGTTCGGCCTCAGCCTGCGCCAGGGTCGCAAGGTCTCGTCGCTGATCGCCGAGCGCTTCCCGGCCACGCTGGAACTGGCGCTGGCCGCGGCCGTCATCGCGCTGGTCATCGGCGTGCCGATGGGGGTGTATGCGGCGCTGCGGCGCGGCAACTTCCTCAGCCAGGCGCTGATGACGTTCTCGCTGCTGGGCGTGTCGCTGCCCACCTTCCTGATCGGCATCCTGCTGATCCTGGTGTTCGCGGTCACGCTCAAGGTGCTGCCCAGTTTCGGCCGTGGCGAGGTGGTGTCGCTGGGTGGCTGGACCACCGGCTTCCTCACCGTGGACGGCCTCAAGCACCTGGTGCTGCCGGCCATCACGCTGTCCATCTACCAGCTCACGCTGATCATGCGCCTGGTGCGCTCCGAGATGCTGGAGGTGCTGCGCGCCGACTACATCAAGTTCGCCCGCGCCCGTGGCCTGCACACCCGCGCGGTGTACTTCGGCCATGCGCTGAAGAACACGCTGGTGCCGGTGATCACCATCACCGGCCTGCAGCTGGGCGGCCTGATCGCCTTCGCCATCATCACCGAGACGGTGTTCCAGTGGCCCGGCATGGGCCTGCTGTTCATCCAGGCGGTGCAGTTCGCCGACATCCCCGTGATGGCGGCCTACCTGTGCCTGGTGGCCCTGATCTTCGTCCTCATCAACCTGCTGGTCGACCTGCTGTACTTTGCAGTCGACCCGCGCCTGCGCATCGACGGCAGCACCGCTGGCCATTGAGCGTTTTCCGTTTCCCTCAGGAAGTCATCACCATGCAGTTCAAGCCCACCCTGATCGCCGCCGCCCTGGCCCTGGCCTGCGGCCTGGCCCACGCCGTCACCTTGCGCGTGGCCGACGTCGGCGACGTGCAGTCGATGGACCCGCACTCGCTGAACGAAACCCTGCAGCTGAGCTTCACGCAGAACATCTACGACCCGCTGGTCAGCCGCGGCAAGGACATGTCGCTCAAGCCCGGGCTGGCCACCAAGTGGACCCAGACCTCGCCCACCGTGTGGCGCTTCGAGCTGCGCAAGGGCGTCACCTTCCATGACGGCACGCCGTTCACGGCCGACGACGTGGTGTTCTCCTTCAAGCGCGGCGCCTCCGAAGGCTCCGACATGAAGGGCTACACCAACCCCATCAAGGAAGTGCGCAAGGTCAACGACTTCGCGGTCGACATCGAGACCACTGCGCCGCTGCCCATCCTGCCGGACACGCTGACCAGCCTGTTCATCATGAGCAAGAAGTGGTGCGAGGAGAACAAGGCCGAGCGCCCGGTGGACCGCCGCAAGGGCGTCGAGAACTACGCCAGCTTCAAGGCCAACGGCACCGGCCCCTACCGCCTGAAGGAGCGCCAGCCCTCCACCCGCACGGTGATCGTGCGCAACAACAACTACTTCGAGAAGTTCGAAGGCAACGTCGACGAGGTGGTGTTCACCCCCATCGGCAACGACGCCACCCGCGTGGCCGCGATGCTGTCGGGCGAGGTGGACGTGATGGAGCCAGTGCCGCTGCAGGACGTGGATCGCCTGAAGGCCGGCGGCTTCACCGTGCTGCAGGGCCCCGAGCTGCGCACCATCTTCCTGGGCATGGACCAGAAGCGAGACGAGCTGCTGTTCTCCAACGTCAAGGGCAAGAACCCGTTCAAGGACGTACGGGTGCGCAAGGCCTTCTACCAGGCCATCGACATCGACGCCATCAAGTCGCGCGTGATGCGCAATGCCTCGTCGCCCACCGCGCTGATGGTGGGCCCGGGCATCCGCGGCTTCCAGGCCGACATGAACAAGCGCCTGCCCTACGACGTAGAAGCCGCCAAGAAGCTGATGGCCGAGGCCGGCTATCCCAACGGCTTCGAGGTGGGCATGAACTGCCCGAACGACCGCTACGTGAACGACGGCCCGATCTGCCAGGCCATGGCCGCCAGCCTGGCGCGCATCGGCGTGAAGGTGAATCTGCAGACCGAGACCAAGAACACCTATTTCCCGAAGATCCTGCGCCGCGACACCAGCTTCTACCTGCTGGGCTGGACGCCGAGCACCACCGACTCGCACGACGCGATGTCGGCGCTGATGGCCACGCCCACCGACAAGGGCCAGGGCCAGTTCAACCTGGGCAGCTACAGCAACCCGAAGTTCGACGAGCTGGCCGCCAAGGTGGCCGCGGAAATCGACGACACCAAGCGCAATGCCTACATCCGCGAGGCCTTCAAGATCCACGCGGACGACGTGGGCCACATCCCGCTGCACCAGCAGGCGCTGGCCTGGGCCATGCGCAGCAACGTGAGCCTGGTGCAGCTGCCCGACAACCGGATGTTCTTCAAGTGGGTCACGGTCAAAGCCAAATGAGCACAGCCCCTGCAGCCGCCCCCGCCTGGTGGCAACGCGCGCTGGACAGCGATGTCTGGTTCAGCTTCCGCAGCTCGCCGATGGCCATCGCGGCGGCCTTCATCGCCGCGGTGTGCCTGTTCTGCGCGTTGTTCGCCGACGTGGTGGCGCCGTACAACCCGTTCGACCTGGCGTCGCTGGAGCTGTCGGACGCCCGGCTGCCGCCGGCCTGGCAGGAAGGCGGCAGCAGCAAGTACCTGTTCGGCACCGACGACCAGGGCCGCGACATCCTGTCTGCGCTGATGTATGGCGCGCGCATCTCGCTGCTGGTGGGCATCGCCTCCGTGCTGCTGTCGGTGGTGCTGGGCGTGGGCCTGGGGCTGCTGTCGGGCTTCGTGGGCGGCAAGATCGACGCCTTCATCATGCGGGTGTGCGACGTGATGCTGTCCTTCCCGTCCATCCTAATCGCGCTGCTGATCGACGGTGTGGGCCGGGCGATGTTTCCGAACGCGCATGACACGCTGGCCTTCGCGGTGCTGATCCTCGCCATCGCCATTCCGGGCTGGGTGCCGTATGCGCGCACGGTGCGCGGCTCCACCATGGTGGAGCGCAGCAAGGAATATGTGCAGGCGGCGCGGGTCATCGGCGTCAGCTCCAGCCGCATCATGTGGAAGCATGTGCTGCCCAACGTGATGGGGCCGGTGCTGGTGCTGGCCACCATCCAGGTGGCACTGGCCATCCTGACCGAATCCACGCTCTCGTTCCTGGGCGTGGGCGTGCCGCCGACGCAGCCTTCGCTGGGCACGCTGATCCGCGTGGGCAACGACTTCCTCTTCTCCGGCGAATGGTGGATCACCATCTTCCCCGGCGCGATGCTGGTGCTGATCGCGCTGTCGGTGAACCTGCTGGGCGACTGGTTGCGCGACGCGCTGAACCCGCGCCTGCGCTGAATGTTTTTCATCCATGACGGCACCCTTGCTTGAAGTACGCCACCTGCGGGTGGAATTTCCTACCCGGCGCGGCAACCTGCTGGCGCTGGACGACATCTCGTTCGAGATCCGCCCTGGCGAGATCCTGGGCGTGGTCGGTGAATCCGGCGCCGGCAAGTCGCTGACCGGCGCGGCCATCATCGGCCTGCTGGAGCCGCCGGGCCGCATCGCCGGCGGCGAGATCCTGCTGGACGGCAAGCGCATCGACAACCTGCCCTACGAGCAGATGCGCGCCATCCGCGGCCGGCAGATCGGCGCCATCTTCCAGGACCCGCTGACCTCGCTGAACCCGCTGTACACCATCGGCCGGCAGCTCATCGAGACCATCCGCACCCACCTGCCGCTGAACGAGTCGCAGGCCCGAGAACGGGCCATCCAGCTGCTGCGCGACACCGGCATCCCGGCGGCCGAGGCCCGCATCGATCAGTTCCCGCACCAGTTCTCCGGCGGCATGCGCCAGCGGGTGGTGATCGCGCTGGCGCTGGCGGCCGAGCCCAAGCTGATCGTGGCCGACGAACCGACCACGGCGCTGGACGTGTCCATCCAGGCGCAGATCATTTCGCTGCTCAAGCGCATCTGCAAGGAGCGCGGCGCGGCGGTGATGCTGGTGACGCACGACATGGGCGTGATCGCCGAAACCTGCGACCGCGTGGCGGTGATGTATGCCGGCCGCGTGGCCGAGATCGGCCCCGTGCACGACGTGATCCACAGTCCCTCCCACCCCTACACCTATGGCCTGATGGGCTCGATTCCCGCGATGGACGAAGAGCGTGAACGGCTGCTGCAGATCGACGGCTCGATGCCGCGGCTGACGTCCATCCCCAAGGGCTGCGCCTTCAATCCGCGCTGCCCCAAGGTGTTCGACCGCTGCCGCCAGGAGCGGCCCGGCCTGATGGATGCCGGCGCCACGCAGGCCGCCTGCTGGCTGGTGGACGGTGCCGAGCGGAGGGCCGCGGCATGAGCTTGGTGGAAGTGAGCGACCTGGCCAAGGTCTTCGATGTGTCCGCGCCCTGGCTCAACCGGGTGGTGGAGCGCAAGCCGCGGCAGTTCGTGCATGCGGTCGATGGCGTCAGCTTCTCGATCGAGCGCGGCAAGACGCTGGCGCTGGTGGGTGAATCCGGCTGCGGCAAGAGCACCGTGGCGCGGCTGCTGGTGGGGCTGTACGGGCCCACGCGCGGCTCGGTGCAGTTCGACGGGCAGGACACCCGAACCGTGTTTGCCTCATCAGGCGCACGGGCGCTGCGCCGCCGCATGCAGATGATCTTCCAGGATCCATATGCCAGCCTGAACCCGCGCTGGAAGATCATCGACATCGTGGGCGAACCGCTGCGCGAGCACGATCTGGTGACCGACAAGGACACGCTGCGCCAACGCGTGAGCGAGCTGCTGCAGCAGGTGGGCCTGAGCGCGGCCGACACCGAGAAGTTCGCGCACCAGTTTTCCGGCGGGCAGCGGCAGCGCATCTCCATTGCACGCGCGCTGGCCACGCAGCCCGAGTTCCTCGTGTGCGACGAGCCCACCTCGGCACTGGACGTGTCGGTGCAGGCGCAGGTGCTCAACATCATGAAGGACCTGCAGCGCGAGCGGGGCCTGACCTACCTGTTCATCTCGCACAACCTGGCGGTGGTGCGGCACGTGGCCGACCAGGTGGGCGTGATGTACCTGGGCCGGCTGGTGGAGCTGGCGGACAAGGCCCAGCTGTTCGGCCAGCCGCGGCATCCGTACACCCGCATGCTGCTGGACGCGATTCCCGACATCCACATGACGGGCCGGTCGCGCACACCGGTGCAGGGCGAGGTGCCCAACCCGCTGAACCCGCCGACCGGCTGCGCCTTCCATCCGCGCTGCCCGCATGCCAATGCGCGCTGCAAGAGCGAGCGGCCGGCGTTGATCCACTTCCAGGGCATCCGCGTGGCGTGCCATGCGGTGGAAGAGGGCAGGATTTGATGACAGCCCCCAAGGCGGGCCTGAACGGCCCACCGCCCCCCCGAGGGGGATCAAACGAACCTTGGGGCGGCCCGGCGGTTCGTTTGCTTGCCTAGCGCCTGATCAGCCGCTCGCCGGCGAACAGCTGCGGCACCTGCTCGCGCTCGCGGATGAGCGAGACGGTGCTGCCGTCCACCATCACTTCGGCGCCGCGCGGGCGGGTGTTGTAGTTGCTGGCCATCGTCATCGCATAGGCGCCGCAGGACAGCACGGCCAGGCGGTCGCCGGGCTTGACGGCCAGCTCGCGCTCGCGGCCCAGCCAGTCGCCCGATTCGCACACCGGGCCCACCACGTCCCACGGGCGCGTGGGCTCGTGGCGCGGCTTGCAGGGCACGATGCCCATGTAGGCCTCGTACATCGCGGGGCGCACCAGGTCGTTCATCGCCGCATCCACGATGCAGAAGCTCTTGGCGCCGGGCTTGAGCACCAGCACTTCCGTCACCAGCACGCCGGCATTGCCCACCAGCGAGCGGCCCGGCTCGAAAAGCAGCTCGCGGTGGCCGTGGCCCCGCGCGTCCAGCCGCTTGAGCAGCTCGGCGATCAGCGCGCCCGCTTCGGGCGGCTCCTCGTCGGTGTAGGTGATGCCCAGCCCGCCGCCCACGTCGATGTGGCGGATCGGCATGCCGGCCAGCTCGACCGCTTCCACCAGGTCGAGCAGCCGGTCCAGCGCATCCAGGTAGGGCGACAGCTCGGTGATCTGGGAGCCGATGTGGCAATCGATGCCCACCACGCGCAGCCCCGGCAGCGAGGCCGCATGCCGGTAGGCCGACAGCGCCTGGGTGTGCGCGATGCCGAACTTGTTGCCCTTGAGGCCGGTGGAGATGTAGGGATGCGTCTTCGCATCCACGTCAGGGTTGACGCGCAGGCTCACCGGCGCGCGCACGCCCATGGCCACCGCCACCGACGACAGCGTGTCCAGCTCCGATTCGCTTTCCACGTTGAAGCAGCGCACGCCGGCCTGCAGCGCCTGGCGCATCTCGGCGCGGGTCTTGCCGACGCCGGAGAACACCACCTTGGCCGGGTCGCCGCCCGCGGCGATCACGCGGGCCAGTTCGCCGCCCGAGACGATGTCGAAGCCGCAGCCGGCCTCGGCGAAGGTCTGCAGCACGGCCAGGCTGGAGTTGGCCTTCATGGCGTAACACACCAGGTGCGGCCGGCCGGCCAGCGCATCCTGGTAGGCCGCGGCGGCCGTGCGCATGGCATTGCGCGAGTACACGTACAGCGGCGTGCCGTATTCCTCCGCCAGGCGGTTGACGGGCACGTCCTCCACCACCAGCTCACCGTCGGTGTAGGCGATCCAGGGGCTGCCAGGCAGGTTCGCCGATGCACCCTCCCGCTGCGCGGAATCCCTCCAGGACGGACGAGCGCCGCCTTCGGGTGGCCGGGCGGTGGCGCTCATCGCGCCACCCCGGAGGCCGCGCGCGGTGCGGGCGGCAGCTCCAGCGGCCCCTTCTGGCCGCAGCCGGCCAGGCCCAGCCCCATCGCGCACAGCAGGGCCGTTATCAGGGGCCGAAGGCGCGCCGCTACACTCGAATCAGTTGTTGCATTCATGTCAAAGATTCTAGCCAGCACCATGTCACACACCGACCTCAGCGATCTGGAATACCACCGCCTCGCCGGCGCGGTGCTGGCCACCATCGAAAGCACCGTGGACGCCTGGCTGCAGGACGACGTCATCGACATCGACGCCAGCCGCACCGGCGGGCTGCTGGAGCTGGCCTTCCCCAACGGCAGCAAGATCGTGGTGAACACGCAGCCGCCGCTGCAGGAGCTGTGGGTAGCCGCGCGCGCTGGCGGCTACCACTTCAAGTACGTGGACGGCGCCTGGCGGGACCGCGAGGGCCACGAGTTGTTCGCGCTGCTCTCGGCGCGCGCCAGCGAGCAGGGCGGCAAGCCGCTGCAGTTCCGGCCCGCCTGATCGCAGCCGCCGGCCGCCCGCCGCTCAGCGGCGGAACAGGTCGAGGATGCCGCGCTTCTCGTCCTCGGTGGGTGCCTGCGGCATGCGGTCTTCCAGGCCCAGGCTGCTCACGCCGGCACCCTGGCCGAACTCCTCGAACACCCACTGGCCGCCGACGTTCACCACGCCCGAGGGCGCGCTGGCCTCCGTCACCGGCACGTTCTTGATGGCCTGGCCCATGAACTCGGTCCAGATCGGCAGCGCCAGGCCGCCGCCGGTCTCGCGGTCGCCCAGCTTGCGCGGCTGGTCGTAGCCGACCCACACCACCGCCACGGTGGACGGTTGCCAACCGGCAAACCAGGCGTCCAGCGAATCGTTGGTGGTGCCGGTCTTGCCGAACAGGTCCGGCCGCTTCAGCGTGCGCGCCGCCAGGTTGCCGGTGCCCGAGCGCACCACCTCCTGCAGCAGCGTGCCCATCACGAAGGCATTGCGGGCGCTGATGACCCGGGCGGATTCATCGGGCGGCGCCAGCTTGCGTTCCTGCAGCGTGCGACCGCGTGAATCGGTGATGCGGGAAATCAGCACCGGCGGCACGCGGTAGCCACCGTTGGCGAACACGCTGTAGGCGCTGGCCATCTCCATCGGCGTGACCGAGCCCGCGCCCAGCGCCATCGTCAGGTAGGCCGGGTGCTTCTCGGCCTCGAAGCCGAAGCGGGTAAGCCAATCTTGTGCGAAGGGCGCGCCGATGGACTGCAGCACCCGGATGGACACCATGTTCTTCGACTTGGCCAGCGCGGTGTGCATCGCCATCGGGCCGTCGAACTTGCCGTCGTAGTTCTTGGGTTCCCACGGCTGGCTGCCCGTGCTGCCGGCATTGAAGAAGAGCGGCGCGTCGTTGACCACCGTCACCGGCGTGAAGCCCTTTTCCAGCGCGGCCGAGTAGATGAACGGCTTGAAGCTGGAGCCCGGCTGCCGCCAGGCCTGGGTCACGTGGTTGAACTTGCTCTTGCGGTAATCAAAGCCGCCCACCAGCGCGCTGATGGCGCCGGTGGTGGGTGACATGGCGATGAGCGCGCCTTCCACCTCGGGCACCTGGGTCAGCGCCCATTCCTTGCCCACCTGCACCGCACGCACCACCGCGCCGCGGCGGATCTGCTTCTGCGGTGCGGCCTTGTCGCTCAGGCCGGAGGCCACCGGCTTCAGGCCGTTGCCAGTGACGGTGATGGATTCGCCCGACTGCAGCACCGCCACCACCTTGCGCGGCGAGGCCTCCAGCACCACGGCGGCCTTCAGGTCGTCGTTGTCGGGATGGTCGGCCAGCGCCTCGGCGATGTGGGTGTCGATGTCGGCCGGGTCGGTGGGCAGCACCACGTAGGCCTCGGGGCCGCGGTACACCTGGCGCCGCTCGTACTCGATCAGGCCGCTGCGCAGGGCGCGGTAGCCGGCCATCTGCTCCGGTGCCTTGAGGGTGAGGTAGACGTTCAGTCCGCGGGTATAGGCGTCATTGCCGTACTGGTTGTAGACCAGCTGGCGGGCCGCCTCGGCCGCGAACTCGGCATGCACCGGCACTTCCGACGGCGCGCGGTAGCGCAGGGGCTGGGCCGCGGCCTCGCGCGCCTGGTCGGCATTGATGAAGCCGTTGTCGCGCATGCGCTCGATGATGTACTGCTGCCGCGTGGTCGCCCGCTTGGGGTTGACGATGGGGTTGTAGGCCGAGGGCGCCTTGGGCAGGCCGGCCAGCATCGCGGCCTCGGCCACCGTCACCTCGCGCAGCGGCTTGCCGAAGTAGATCTCGCTGGCCGCCGCGAAGCCGTAGGCCCGTTGTCCCAGGTAGATCTGGTTCATGTACAGCTCCAGGATCTGGTCCTTGCTGAGCTGCCGCTCGATCTTCAGCGCCAGCAGGATCTCGTAGATCTTGCGGGTGAAGGTCTTCTCGGTGGACAGGTAGAAGTTGCGCGCCACCTGCATGGTGATGGTGGAGGCGCCCTGGCTCTTGGCCTCGCTGAACTGCGCCAGGCCGGCGCGCAGCACCCCCAGGTAGTCCACGCCGCCATGCTGGTAGAAGCGCGCGTCCTCGATGGACAGCACCGCGTTCTTCATCACCGTGGGCATCTCGCCGATGGGCACGAAGTTGCGGCGTTCCTCGCCGTATTCGGCCAGCAGCACGTTGTCGCCCGAGTAGATGCGCATCGGCAGCTTGGGCCGGTAGTCGGTCAGGCCGCTGATCTCGGGCAGGTTGGGGTAGGCCACCGACAGTGCGATGGCCAGCAGCACCAGCACCGCGATGCCGCCGGCCGCCGCCAGGCCGAACAGCCAGGCCACGATGCGGCCGACCGACGCGGCCCAGCTGGAGCCGGCAGGCGTGGGTGGAGCAGGGCGGGGGGCGCGGGGAGCGGGCGGCGGCGTCTTGCCGTCGGTCTTGGGCATGAAGGTTTCCGAAGGCGGGGACGCTTGAATTATAGAAACCGGGGCGCCGCCACCCCGTGTCCGCCGGTGACGGCTGCTTGGCCCGCGGCAGCGCCCCTGAACTGGGGATTTCCCTCGTGCGGCGTGTGTGTTGGCGTGCCGCCGAGCAAGCGGGCATTTACCCGGCTTTTCCCATCTTGCACAAAGGCTTTACTGCTAGCATTGAAGTAACTTCTTAACAATCGCTGAAGTGTGCGGTGCGCAAGCGCCACACGTTGGGAGAACCCGGTGAGCTTTCTGGACGCGCTGCTGGGCCGCAAGCACCCGCCAACGATCGGCCTCGACATCAGTTCGTCCAGCGTCAAGCTGGTGGAGCTGGGGCAAAACAAGTCTGGCGACTATGTGCTGGAACGGTTTGCGTCCGAACCCTTCGAGAAGGGTTGGATCACCGACGGCCAGATCGAGAAGTTCGACGAGGTGGCCGAAGCCGTGCGCCGCGTGGTCGCGAAGAGCGGCAGCCGCACCAAGCAGGTCGTGATGGCGATGCCGCAGTCGGCCGTCATCACCAAGAAGATCATGCTGCCGGCCGGCCTGCGCGAGGAGGAACTCGAGGTGCAGGTCGAGTCCGAGGCCAACCAGTACATCCCGTTCTCGCTGGACGAGGTGAGCCTGGACTTCTGCGTCATCGGCCCCAGCCCCACGTCCATGGGCGACGTGGAAGTGCTGATCGCCGCTTCCCGGAAAGACCGCGTGCAGGACCGCCAGGGCCTGGCCGAGGCCGCCGGCCTCAAGCCGGTGGTGCTGGACATCGAATCGCATGCCTCCCGCCTGGCGATGAGCCGGGTGATCCATGCGCTGCCCAACGAGGGCAAGGACGCGCTGGTGGCGCTGTTCGAGATCGGCGCCGACGTCACCAGCCTCAAGGTGCTGCGCGACGAGGAGATGCTCTACGACCGCGACCAGGCCTTCGGCGGCTCGCAGCTCACGCAGCTCATCTCCCGCCAGTACGGCTTCTCGTTCGAGGAGGCCGAGCAGAAGAAGCTGTCGGGCGACCTGCCGGAGGACTACGAGTCCACCATCCTCAACACCTTCGTCGACAGCCTCTCGCAGGAAATCGGCCGCGCACTGCAGTACTTCTTCACCAGCACGCCGCACCACAAGGTGCACTACGTGATGCTGGCCGGCGGCACCGCCACGCTGCCGGGCCTGAAGGAGCGGGTGACCGACCTGACCGGCTTCGCCTCCATGGTGGTGAATCCGTTCGACCAGATGAAGCTCGGGTCCGCGGTGCGCGAGGCCAAGGTGCGCCGCGAGGCGCCGTCGTACCTCACCGCCTGCGGGCTGGCGATGCGGAGATTCACGCAGTGATCCTGATCAACCTGCTTCCTCACCGGGAAGCGCGGCGCAAGCGCCGCAAGGCGGCGTTCTTCGCCGGCCTGGGCATGTCCGCGCTGGTGGGCCTGCTGGTGGTGGTGCTGTGGTACCTCGGCCTGCAGCAGCTGAAGGCCGGGCAGGACGAGCGCAACTCGTTCCTGCAGCGCGAGATTGCGCTGCTGGAGGGCCAGATCAAGGACATCGCCACCCTGCGCGCCGAGATCGACAGCCTGAAGGCCCGGCAGAAGGCCGTGGAAGACCTGCAGACCGACCGCAACGTGCCGGTGCACCTGCTCAACGAGCTGACGCGCCAGACGCCCGAAGGCGTGTACCTCACGTCCATCAAGCAGACCGATTCGGTGATCGCGGTCACCGGCATCGCGCAGACCAACGAGCGGGTGTCGGAGCTGCTGCGCAACGCGCTCTACAACTCCGAGTGGCTGGAGCGGCCCGAGCTGGTGGAGATCAAGGTGGCCACGCTGAAGCCGGCCGACAACCGCGAGCAGCGCCGGCTGTTCGACTTCTCCATGCGCGTGTCCATCAAGCGGCCGGCGGCTCCCGCCGGCGCCGCCAGCGCCGCTTCGGCGCCGCGCGTGGCTTCCTGAGGCGGCGGCGATGGCAACCTCCTCCAAGCGCATGAGCATCGACATCAACGAGTCCTTCGAACGGGCCGCCGCCCAGTTCCGCGGCCTGGACATGAAGGAGCCCGGCCAGTGGCCGCTTCTGCCCCGCCTGGCGGCCTGGGCGGTGGTCACGCTGATCGCCGTGGCGCTGGGCTGGGTGCTGCTGCTGTCGGAAGAAGCCGACCTGCTGCAGGCCGAGCGCGACCGCGAGCCGGCCCTCAAGGCCGACTACCGCGCCAAGCTGAACCAGGCCGTTAACCTGAGCGAGCTGCGCAAGCAGAAGTCGCAGGTCGAGGAATACGTGGTGCAGCTGGAGAAGCAGCTGCCCGGCAAGGCCGAGATGGACGCGCTGCTGTCCGACATCAACCAGGCCGGCCTGGGGCGCGGGCTGCAGTTCGAGCTGTTCCGTCCTGGCCAGGTGGTGGTCAAGGACTACTACGCCGAGCTGCCCATCGCCATCCGCGTGAGCGGCCGGTACCACGACATGGGCTCCTTCGCAGCCGACGTGGCCAACCTGTCGCGCATCGTCACCCTGCACGACCTGAGCATCAGCACCCCGGTGCGTGATGCCAACGGCGCGCTGGCCATGGAGGCCACCGCGCGCACCTACCGCTACCTTGACCCGGCCGAGATCGAGGAACAGCGCAGGGCCCGTGCGGCAGCCAAGGCCGCGGGGGCCAAGAAATGAAGCGCCGCCTGATACCCACCGGCGCCGCATGGCTGGCGCTGGGCTTGTTGGCCGGCTGCGGCGCCGACGACACCGAGCTGAACGCCTGGATGCAGCAGCAGAAGAACGAGGTGCGCCCCAGCGTGCAGCCGCTGCAGCCGCCCAAGCGCTTCAACCCGCAGGCCTACAACGGCGGCGACGCGGTGGAGCCCTTCAGCACCCAGAAGCTCAGCGTGGCCCTGAAGCAGGAGGCGCGGCAGCCGAGCAGCCTGCTGGCCGCCGAGCTGAACCGCCGCAAGGAGCCGCTGGAGGCCTTTCCGCTGGACAGCATGAGCATGGTGGGCAGCGTGAGCCGCCTGGGCGCGCCCTACGCGCTGCTGCGGGTGGACAACCTGCTGTACCAGGTCAAGGCCGGCGACTACCTCGGCCAGAACTACGGCCGCATCACCCGCATCACGGAAACGGAAGTGACGCTGCGCGAGATCGTGCAGGACGCTTCCGGCGAATGGACAGAGCGCAGCACCAGCCTGCAGCTGCAGGAAGGCAAGCGATGACGAAGAACCAGGAGAAGCGCACTATGACCCGTTGGAAGGCCTGGGGCACGGCCATCGTGCTGGCCATGGGCGTGCCCATCGCCGCATTGGCGCAGGGGGTGATCCAGTCGATCACCAGCACCCAGCAGGCCGGCAGCGAGGTGGTGCGCATCGAGATGAGCGAGCCGCTGGCCGCGGTGCCCGCGGGCTTCGTGGTGCAGGCGCCGCCGCGCATCGCCATCGACCTGCCCGGCGTGAGCAGTGCGCTGCCGCGTTCCATTGTCGAGCTGAACCAGGGCAACCTGCGCTCGGTGAACGTGGCCCGCGGTGGCGACCGCACGCGGCTGGTGCTCAACCTGAAGCAGGCCGCCACCTACCGCGCACAGCTGGAAGGCAAGGCCCTGCTCATCGTGGTGGACAGCGGCGGGCCGGCCGACGCGACCATGGCTGCAGCCGCCACGCCGCCCGGCACTGCGCCGGCCGCGCAGCAGGCAGCCGCGCCGGTGCACTTCGCGCCCAGCCAGAACACCGATCCGCTGTCGCTGCGCGACATCGATTTCCGCCGCGGCCAGGACGGCGCCGGCCGCGTGGTGGTGGACCTGCCCAACAGCCAGGTGGGCGTGGACATCCGCCAGCAGGGCCAGCAGCTGGTGGTGGAGTTCCTGCGGTCCACGCTGCCGGACCGGCTGCGTCGCCGCCTGGACGTGGCCGACTTCGGCACGCCGGTGGGCGCCATCACCACGGTGCAGACGGGCGACCGCGTGCGCATGACCATCGAGCCGCGCGGCGCCTGGGAGCACAGCGCCTACCAGAGCGACAACCAGTTCGTGGTGGAAGTGCGGCCGATGGTGATCGACCCCAACAAGCTGGTGCAGGGCCCCGGCTACTCGGGCGAGAAGCTGTCGCTCAACTTCCAGAACATCGAGGTGCGGGCGCTGCTGCAGGTCATTGCCGACTTCACCAACTTCAACGTGGTCACCAGCGACACCGTGACCGGCACCGTCACGCTGCGGCTGAAGGACGTGCCCTGGGACCAGGCGCTGGACATCATCATGCAGGCCAAGGGCCTGGGCCTGCGCAAGAACGGCAACGTGCTGTGGATCGCGCCGAAGGACGAGCTGTCGGCCAAGGAGCAGGTGGAGCTGGAGGCGCGCAAGAAGATCGCCGACCTGGAGCCGGTGCGCACGCAGTCCTTCCAGCTGAACTACACCAAGGCCGAGGAAGTGGCCAAGGGCCTGACCGGGCAGAGCACCGGCAGCCAGCCGGGCGGCCAGGGCGGCGGCGCTGCGGTGGCCACGCGCATCCTGTCGCCGCGCGGCAGCGTGATCTTCGAGACGCGCACCAACCAGCTGTTCGTGTCCGACATCCCCAGCAAGCTGGAGGAGGTGCAGGCCATCATCGCCAAGATCGACATCCCGGTGCGCCAGGTACTGATCGAGGCGCGCATCGTGGAAGCCGACGACACCTTCGGGCGGGCGCTGGGCATCAAGCTCGGCGGCTCCGACCTGCGCGGCGTGCAGGGCGGCATCCCGGGCTGGAGCGTGGGCGGCGGCAACTACGTCACCGTGGGCGGCGGCTACAACGCCGTGAACGGCCAGACCGGCCAGAGCCCGAGCACCGACGTCAACCAGCTCAACAGCGACACCGGCCGCTACAACAACCAGTTCATCAACCTGCCGGCCAACGTCACCAACCTGGGCGGCTCGCAGGCGGCCACCTTCGCGCTGTCGCTGTTCAGCGCCTCGGCCAACCGCTTCCTGAACCTGGAGCTGTCGGCCCTGGAGGCGGACGGCAAGGGCAAGATCGTGTCCAGCCCGCGGGTGGTGACGGCCGACCAGATCAAGGCCGTGATCGAGCAGGGCGAGGAGATCCCCTACCAGGTGGCCACCTCCAGCGGCGCCACGTCCATCCAGTTCAAGAAGGCGAGCCTGAAGCTGGAAGTGGTGCCGCAGATCACGCCGGAGGGCAACGTGATCCTGACGGTGGACGTCGCCAAGGACAGCCGAGGCGCGGCCACCACGGCCGGCCCGGCCATCAACACCAAGCATGTGAACACGCAGGTGCTGGTGGAGAACGGCGGCACGGTGGTGCTGGGCGGCATCTTCACGCAGGAAGAGCGCAACGACGTCAACAAGGTGCCGCTGCTGGGTGACATCCCGGTGGTGGGCCACCTGTTCAAGAACACGGTCCGGTCGAGCAACAAGACCGAGCTGCTGGTATTCATCACGCCGAAGGTGGTGACCGACCGCGTGACCGCGCGGTAACGGGCACTTCGGCCAAAGCAAAGCGAGATGACGACGATGATGCGAATGTTGAAGGCATGGCTGTCCGTGGCGGCACTGTCCCTGGTGGCAGCCTGCGGTGGCGGGGGCGGCAGCTCGGGGGATCCGGTGCTGGGGGGTGGGACGGGGGCACGCCAGGCCCGATTGGGCCGGTGGCTGCCGAACTGGTGCTCACGCTGTCTTCAGCGAGTGTGTCGAACAGCGGCAGCGAGACGGTGACCGCCACCGCCACTGCGCTGGACGACAAGCGCAATGTGCTGGCGGAAGTGCCGGTGGCCATCACTGCCGACAGCAATGCCATCGTTGAACCTTCCGGTGCGACCACGGGTACCGACGGCAACGTGTCGGCCGTCGTTCGCATCGGGGCCGACCGCAGCAGCCGCACGATCACGGTCACGGCCAACAGCGGAAGCCTCTCCCGCACCGCCACCTTCAGCGTGGGTGTGGCGACGACGACCGCTGCGTCAGACCTGGTGCTGGTGCTGTCGGCCACCACTGTTAGCAACAGCGGTGACGAGGTGGTGACGGCAACGGCGACGGCTCTGGACGCCAACCGCAATGTCATGTCCGGCATTCCCGTCGTGATCACCGCCAACAGCAATGCCTTCGTGACCCCCAGTGGCACGGTCACCGGCACCTCGGGCGCGATTTCCGGGGTGATCAGCATCGGCGCCGACACCAGCGCGCGCAGCATTACGGTGACTGCGTCGGCAGGCGCGTTGCAGCGTTCACAAACCTTCCAGGTGGCGTCGGGCAGCATCTCCGGCCAACCGACGCTGAGCCTCTCGCTGGGCAGCACCATCGTCACGTCGTCCAGCCCGGCCACTGTCACCGCTACCGTGAGGGACAGCCGGGGCGCCCTGCTTTCCGGCCGCGTGGTCAAATTCTCGACCGTCGGCAACCTCGGCGCGTTCAACGCATCGTCGGCGCTGACTGATGCCAACGGCCGTGCAGTGGTGGCGCTGTACCCGGCGGTGGGTGCCAACAGCGGCGCCGACGAAGTCCTGGCCGAGGTCGACCTCGCCGGGGCCACTCTGCAGGCGACCCAAGGCTTCCAACTGTCCGCGACCAGCGTGGGCATCGGCAGCTTTGCATCCGATGTGCCTGCCGGCAGCCGTCTGAGCGCCTACGGGCAGGCGAACCTTACCGTGGCGCTGACCGGCACTTCACCTGGCACGCCTGTCGCGCTATCGGTCACGTCCACATGCGTCACCAAAGGCAAGGCTACGCTTGTGCCAGCCACCACCACCACCACCAACGGCACCGCTAGCTTCACCTACAAGGATGCCGGGTGCGGCGCCACGGACGGTGCGGACGCGCTGCAGGTAGCTATTTCAGGCGGCACGGCCAATGCGTCGCTGAGCCTTCCGCTGCAGCCGCCTACGGTGAGCAGCCTCGCGTTCGTTTCCGCCACGCCGCAGCAGATCTACCTGAAGAGCGCCGGCTTTGACGAAACCTCGCAGGTGGTGTTTCAGGTGCGCGACCAGTCGGGCAATCCGCTGCCGAACCAAGCGGTGACGCTGAGCGCCACCACACGTGCTGGCGGACTCACGCTGGATGGCGTGGCTGACAGCGATGTAAACCCGGTTTCCAAGCTCAGCGACTCCGATGGCCGGGTTACCGTGCGCATCAACTCAGGCACCGTGCCCACGCCAGTCCGGGTGCGCGCTAGCCTGGCGGTGGGTGGCGCAACCATCACGACGGTGTCCAGCAACCTCAGCGTAGCGGTAGGCCTGCCCTCCCAGCGCAATTTCTCCCTGTCGCAGGGCACGCTGAATATCGAAGGCCTGAATATCGACGGCATTGCCAACACCTACCAAGTGATCGCATCGGACCGGTTGGGGAACCCGGTGCCCGCCGGCACTTCGATTAACTTTGTCAGCGAAGGTGGCCAGGTGCAAGCCGTGAGGCAGATCACTACCGGCGCGGATGGCCTCAGCCGCACTGTTGCGAACTTCGTTTCGGCTTCGCCGAAGCCGGCAGACGGCCGCATTACCGTGCTGGCCTATGCGCTGGGCGAGGAATCGTTCCTCGACGTCAACGGTGACAACGTCTTCTCGGCCAATGAAGCGTTCCAGGACCTTGGCGACGTGTTCATGAGCCGTGATTTCTCCGCGACCTATGACGCCATCAACGACCAGTTCATTGCATTGGGCTTGCAGGGAAGTGCCGCTTGCGCTGCCGTCGATCCGGCAAAGGACCCGCTGAGCCTCCTAAGGGTCAGCCGAAGCATCCCTTCTGTCGGCAGTTCCACCTGTGACGCTGGCTGGGGCAGGGCCTACGTCCGCCGCGCGGTTGAGACGGTGTTGTCCAGCTCCACCGCACGCCCGCTGTGGGGCCTGTCCAAGCCGGGTACCGGCACGCTCAGCAATTCGTGTGCGAAGGTCAGCCTGCCGCGCGGGCCGAGAGGGTCCGACGTTGCCGACTACTACCTGTTCGGCGCTGGTGACCTGTACAACATGCCTGGCGCAGGGTCGCTCAGCTTCATCGTGGCCGATGACAATGACCAGCGCCTGAACCCGATGGCGGCAGGAACCGTGGTGACGGTGTCGGCCACCACGGGCATCAATGTGCAGCTGCTCGGTGGATCCCCGGTGGCCAACACCAGCGAAGCAACATTCGCTGCAGTGGGCTACACCTTCGACAGCGTATCCGCCGGCACCATCACGGTCACACTGCGGTCACCCAGCGGTGCGGGCACCTCGTTCTCCGTGAACGTGACAACCGCCAACGTGGGCAGCCCTTGCACGCTTTGACCACGACGCGCAGCGTTCCGTGGCGCCGTTGATCTCCCTCGTCGGCATGCCCGGCGGTGGCAAGTCCACCGTCGGCCGGCACCTCGCGCGGCAGCTCGGGGTGCCGTTTGTCGACACCGACCATGTGATCGAGGAACGCATCGGCGGCTCGATCCGCGACTACTTCGCGCAGCACGGCGAGGCGGTGTTCCGCAACCTGGAAGAGCAGGTCATCGACGAGTTGACCCGCAACGGCACCGGCGTGCTGGCCACCGGCGGTGGCGCGGTGCTGCGCGAAGCCAACCGGCAGGCGCTGCATTCGCGCAGCACCGTCATCTACCTGCGGTCGTCGGCCGAGGAGATCTACCGCCGGCTGCGGCACGACACCCACCGGCCGCTGCTGCAGGTGCCCGATCCGCTGCGCAAGCTGCGCGACCTGCACCGCGAGCGCGACCCGCTCTATCGCCGCAGCGCGCACTTCGTCATCGAGACTGGCCGCCCCTCGGTGCCGGCCCTTGTCGGCATGGTGCTGATGCAGCTGGAACTGGCCGGGCTGGTGGATGCGTCGGTCGTGCCTTCGCCGGTCGATCGCGCCAGGCTCGAACCGTAAACTCGGGCGCATGACCGCGCCCGCTACCCGTTCCGCCTCTGCCGCTGCCGCCCCTTCCGTCACGGTGCCCATCGCGCTCGGCGACCGCAGCTACGACATCCGCATCGGCGCCGGTCTGCTCGACGGCCCCACCTCCTGGCAAGGCCTGCCGCGGGCCGCGCTGGCGGCCATCGTCACCAACACGACCGTGGCGCCGCTGTATGCCGAGCGGCTGGCGGCCGCGCTGGCCCCGCATTACCGCCAGGTGCTGCGCATCGAGCTGCCCGACGGCGAGGCGCACAAGGACTGGCAGACCCTCGACCTGATCTTCAGCCAGCTGCTGGCCGCCGGCGCCGACCGCAAGACGGTGCTGTTCGCGCTGGGCGGCGGCGTGGTGGGCGACATGGCCGGCTTCGCCGCCGCCAGCTACATGCGCGGCGTGCCCTTCGTGCAGGTGCCCACCACGCTGCTGGCGCAGGTGGATTCGTCGGTGGGCGGCAAGACGGCCATCAATCATCCGCTGGGCAAGAACATGATCGGCGCGTTCTACCAGCCGCAGCGGGTGCTGTGCGACCTGGCCGTGCTGGACACGCTGAGCGACCGCGAGCTGAGTGCCGGCCTGGCCGAGGTGATCAAGTACGGGCCCATCGCCGACGAGGCCTTCCTCGGCTGGATCGAGGACAACCTGGACGCGCTGCTCGCCCGTGACCGCGTCGCGCTGGCGCATGCGGTGCAGCGCAGCTGCGAGATCAAGGCCTGGGTGGTGGGCCAGGACGAACGCGAGGGCGGGCTTCGCGCCATCCTCAACTTCGGCCACACCTTCGGCCATGCCATCGAGGCCGGCCTGGGTTACGGCGAATGGCTGCACGGCGAGGCCGTGGGTTGCGGCATGGTGATGGCCAGCGACCTGTCGGTGCGCCTGGGCCTGATGCCGCCGGCCTTCCTCGAGCGCATGCAGCGGCTGGTCGACCGCGCGCGGCTGCCGGTGCGCGGCCCGGCCCTGGGCGCCGATCGCTACCTGGAGCTGATGCGCGTGGACAAGAAGGCCGAAGGCGGCGAGATCCGCTTCGTGCTGGTCGACCGCCTGGGCAGCGCGGTGATGCGGCCGGCGCCCGACGCGCTGGTGCGCGAGACCCTCGCCGCCCACGCCGGCTGAACCGCCCACGCCGATGCTCGCGCCCTACGCCTGCGATCCCGCCCAGTCGCGCGGCCGGCGAGTGCCGGAGCCGGCAGCGCCGACGCGCAGCGCTTTCCAGCGCGATCGCGACCGCATCGTGCACAGCACCGCCTTCCGGCGGCTGGTCTACAAGACACAGGTGTTCCTGAACCACGAGGGCGACCTGTTCCGCACGCGGCTCACGCACTCGCTGGAAGTGGCGCAGCTGGGCCGGTCCATCGCCCGTTCGCTGGGGCTGAACGAAGACCTGGTCGAGGCCATCGCGCTGGCGCACGACCTCGGCCACACGCCGTTCGGCCACGCCGGGCAGGACGCGCTGCACGACTGCATGCGCGAGCACGGGGGCTTCGAGCACAACCTGCAGAGCCTGCGCGTGGTCGACAAGCTGGAGCTGCGCTACCCGCAGTTCGACGGCCTGAACCTGTGCTTCGAGACACGCGAGGGCATCCTCAAGCACTGCGCGCGCCGCAACGCGCTGCTGATCGAGGCCGATGAGCCCGGCGGCGTGGCGCGGCGCTTCCTGGACGGCACGCAGCCCGGCCTGGAAGCGCAGCTGTGCAACCTGGCCGACGAGATCGCCTACAACGCGCACGACATCGACGACGGCGTGCGCTCGGGCTTGCTGACGATGGAGCAGCTGGAGGCGGTGCCGCTGTTCACCCGCTACCGGGACGAGGCGTTGGCCGAATACCCCTCGTTGGCCGGGCAGGGCCGCCGCCTTCTGTTCGAGGCGATCCGCCGCATGCTGTCGGACCAGGTGTACGACGTGATTGCCACCACCCGCATGGCCATCGATGCGGCCGCGCCGGGCTCGGCCGACGAGGCGCGCCAGGCGCCGCCGCTGGTGGGCTTCAGCCCCGTCATGCGGGAGCAGAGCACCGCGCTCAAGCGCTTCCTCACCCGCGAGCTGTACCGCCACCCGCAGGTGATGGACACCACCGACCGCGCCCGCCGAGTGGTGCGTGAGCTGTTCAGCGCCTACCTGGCCGCGCCCGGCGAGATGCCGGCCGACTATGCCGCCGCGCCCGACCGCCACCGTGCCGTGGCCGACTACATCGCCGGCATGACCGACCGCTTCGCACTGCGGGAGCATGTGCGCCTGGGCGGCCAGGCGCTGTTCGGCCCGGCCTGACTCGCGCCGCGGAAAATGAGGGACGGGTTTCTTAGAATCCGCCCATGGCCCGCCTCGCACGGCTCTCCATCGAGGGAGAACTCCACCTGATCCTGCAGCGCGGCAACAACGCGCAGCCGGTGTTCCAGGACGATGCCGACCGCGCCAGCTACCTGCAGACGCTGGCCGCGGCCGCGCCCGCCTGCGGGCTGGCGGTGCACGGCTATGCGCTGCTGCACAACCAGGTGCACCTGCTGGCCACGCCGGCCGCGGCCGACAGCCTGAGCAGTTGCATGCAGACGCTGGGCCGCCAATACGTGGCGCGCTTCAACCGACGGCACGGCCGTACCGGCACGTTGTGGGAGGGTCGCTTCCGTGCGACGGTGATTGAGGCCGAGCGCTGGTTCCTGGATGCGCTGGTATTCGTCGACTCTGCCGCCGAGCGCGCCGGCCTGGGTGCGGTGTGGCCATGGTCCAGCACCTTGCACCATCTTGGGCTGCGCCGCGACCCGGTGATCACCGAGCACCGCGCCTTCTGGGCGCTGGGCAACACCCCGTTCGACCGCGAGGCGGCCTTCCGTGCGCAACTGTCGCGCGGGCTGTCGTCGGCCCGGGTGGAAGAGCTGTCGCAGGCGCAGCACAAGGGCTGGGTGCTGGGATCGCCCGCCTTCCTGGCCACGATGGCCCAGCGCACCCCGCGACCACTGGCGCCGCGTCCGCGCGGGCGGCCGCGCAAGACAGACGCAGCCGGCGCCGCGCAAGGGTCTGGCACCGACTAGGCCCTCAACGGGCAACGGGGAGCGCGTCCGGGGGCCGGCACGCCCTATGCATCGTCGGCAGGTCGCGAGCCCTCAGACCTGTCCCTATTTGAAAATGAGGACACGTGTGCGGATTAATAATGTGCACCTGACCCTATTTGTTGTAGTTGTTTCCCCTGCTGCACTGCATTAAATTCACGGTCCTTCTCTTCCCTCTCACGTGGAGCGCGCCATGACGACGCCTGCCAACAGCCCTGTGCCGAGCATGACCACCCCTGCAGACGTCGACGCGCTCCGCCGCGAAGGCCTGTACGACCCCGCCAACGAACACGATGCCTGCGGCGTCGGCTTCGTCGCCCACATCCGCGGCGAGAAGGCGCATTCCATCGTCGAGCAGGGCCTGAAGATCCTGGAGAACCTGGACCACCGCGGTGCCGTGGGTGCGGACAAGCTGATGGGCGACGGCGCGGGCATCCTCATCCAGATCCCCGACGACTTCTATCGCGCCGAGATGGCGGAGCAGGGCGTGGAACTGCCGCCCCCGGGCGAGTACGGCGTCGGCATGATCTTCCTGCCGAAGGAGCATGCGTCCCGCCTGGCCTGCGAGCAGGAACTGGCGCGTGCGGTGAAGGCTGAAGGCCAGGTGCTGCTGGGCTGGCGCGAGGTGCCGGTCGACCGCGAGATGCCGATGTCGCCGGCGGTGCGCGCCACCGAGCCCATCATCAAGCAGATCTTCATCGGCCGCGGCCCCGACGTGATCGTGCCCGACGCGCTGGAGCGCAAGCTCTACGTCATCCGCAAGACGGCCTCCAGCGCCATCCAGGCGCTGAAGCTCAAGCACAGCCGCGAGTACTACGTGCCCAGCATGAGCTGCCGCACCATCATCTACAAGGGCCTGCTGCTGGCCGACCAGGTGGGCAAGTACTACCTCGACCTGCAGGACCCGCGCGTGGTGTCGGCCCTGGCGCTGGTGCACCAGCGTTTTTCCACCAACACCTTCCCCGAGTGGCCGCTGGCCCACCCGTACCGGATGGTGGCGCACAACGGCGAGATCAACACCGTCAAGGGCAACTTCAACTGGATGCGCGCGCGTGAGGGCGTGATGAGGTCGCCGGTGCTGGGCGACGACCTGCCCAAGCTGTACCCGCTGAGCTTCGAAGGCCAGAGCGACACCGCCACCTTCGACAACGCGCTGGAGCTGCTCACGATGAGCGGCTACCCGTTGGCCCATGCCGCGATGATGATGATCCCGGAGGCGTGGGAGCAGCACACGCTGATGGACGAGCGCCGTCGCGCCTTCTACGAGTACCACGCCGCCATGCTGGAGCCGTGGGACGGCCCGGCCGCCGTGGTGTTCACCGACGGCAAGCAGATCGGCGCCACGCTGGACCGCAACGGCCTGCGCCCCGCGCGCTACATCGTCACCGACGACGACCTGGTGGTGATGGCGTCGGAGTCGGGCGTGCTGCCCATCCCCGAGAACCGCATCGTCAAGAAGTGGCGCCTGCAGCCGGGCAAGATGTTCCTGATCGACTTCGAGCAGGGCCGCATCGTCGACGACGAGGAGCTGAAGAACCAGTTCGCCTTCGCCAAGCCCTACCGGCAGTGGATCGAGAACGTGCGCGTGCGGCTGGACGCCATTGACGCGCCGGAAAGCGCCGGCCCGGCCGAATCGAAGGAGACCCTGCTCGACCGCCAGCAGGCCTTCGGCTACACGCAGGAAGACCTGAAGTTCCTGCTGAGCCCGATGGCGCAGGCGGGGGAGGAAGGCATCGGCTCGATGGGCAACGACTCGCCCCTGGCCGTGCTCAGCGACCGCAACAAGCCGCTGTACAACTACTTCCGGCAGATGTTCGCGCAGGTGACCAACCCGCCGATCGACCCGATCCGCGAAGCCATCGTGATGTCGCTCAACAGCTTCATCGGGCCGAAGCCGAACCTGCTGGACATCAACGCCGTCAACCCGCCGATGCGGCTGGAAGTGACGCAGCCCATCCTCGACTTCGCCGACATGGCCCGCCTGCGCAACATCGCGCAGCACACCAACGGCAAGTTCAAGAGCTATGAGCTGAACATCACCTACCCGCTGGCCTGGGGCAAGGAAGGCATCGAGGCGCAGCTGGCCTCGCTGTGCGCCGAAGCCGTGGACGCCATCAAGGGCGGCCACAACATCCTCATCATCACCGACCGGCATGTGGACCGCGAGCATGTGGCCATCCCGGCGCTGCTGGCGCTGTCGGCCATCCACCACCACCTGGTGCGCGAAGGCGTTCGCACCACCGCCGGCCTGGTGGTGGAAACCGGCTCGGCGCGCGAGGTGCATCACTTCGGCGTGCTGGCCGGCTATGGCGCCGAGGCCGTGCATCCCTACCTGGCGATGGAGACGCTGGCTGCGCTGCACAAGGAGCTGCCGGGCGAGCTGTCGGCCGACAAGGCCATCTACAACTACGTGAAGGCGGTGGGCAAGGGCCTGTCCAAGATCATGTCGAAGATGGGCGTGTCCACCTACATGAGCTACTGCGGCGCCCAGCTGTTCGAGGCCATCGGCCTGGACAAGCCGATGGTGGAGAAGTACTTCCGCGGCACCGCCACGCAGGTGGGCGGCATCGGCGTGTTCGAGGTGGCCGAGGAAGCGCTGCGCATGCACCGCGTGGCCTTCGGCGAAGACCCGCTGCTGGCCAGCATGCTGGACACCGGCGGCGAATACGCCTGGCGTGCCCGCGGCGAGGAGCACATGTGGACGCCTGACGCCATCGCCAAGCTGCAGCACGCCACGCGCGCCAACAAGTTCGAGACCTACAAGGAATACGCGCAGCTCATCAACGACCAGAGCCGCCGCCACATGACGCTGCGTGGCCTGTTCGAGTTCAAGCTCGACCCGGCCAAGGCCATTCCTCTGGAGGAGGTGGAATCGGCGGCCGACATCGTCAAGCGCTTCGCCACCGGCGCGATGTCGCTGGGCTCGATCTCCACCGAGGCGCACTCCACGCTGGCGATCGCCATGAACCGCATCGGCGGCAAGAGCAACACCGGCGAAGGCGGCGAGGACCCGGCGCGCTACCGCAACGAGATGAAGGGCATCCCCATCGTGGCGGGCACCAAGGTGTCCGACATCGTGGGTGGCAAGGTGATGGAGTCGGATTACGAGCTGCAGGCCGGCGACAGCCTGCGCAGCCGCATCAAGCAGGTGGCGTCGGGCCGCTTCGGGGTCACCACCGAGTACCTGGTGTCGGCCGACCAGATCCAGATCAAGATGGCCCAGGGCGCCAAGCCCGGCGAGGGCGGCCAGCTGCCGGGCGGCAAGGTCACCGACTACATCGGCTTCCTGCGCTACTCGGTGCCGGGCGTGGGCCTCATCAGCCCGCCGCCGCACCACGACATCTATTCGATCGAGGACCTGGCGCAGCTGATCCACGACCTGAAGAACACCAACCCCAAGGCCAGCGTCAGCGTGAAGCTGGTGTCGGAAGTGGGCGTGGGCACCATCGCCACCGGCGTCACCAAGTGCAAGGCCGACCATGTGGTGATCGCCGGCCACGATGGCGGCACCGGCGCTTCGCCGTGGTCGTCGATCAAGCACGCAGGCTCGCCCTGGGAACTGGGCCTGGCCGACACGCAGCAGACGCTGGTGCTGAACCGCCTGCGCGGCCGTGTGCGCGTGCAGGCCGACGGCCAGATGAAGACCGGCCGCGACGTGGTGATCGGCGCGCTGCTGGGCGCTGATGAATTCGGCTTCGCCACCGCGCCGCTGGTGGTGGAGGGCTGCATCATGATGCGCAAGTGCCACCTGAACACCTGCCCGGTGGGCGTGGCCACGCAGGACCCGGTGCTGCGCAAGAAGTTTGCCGGCAAGCCCGAGCACGTCGTCAACTACTTCTTCTTCGTGGCCGAAGAGGCGCGCCAGATCATGGCGCAGCTGGGCATCCGCAAGTTCGACGAGCTGATCGGCCGATCCGACCTGCTGGACATGAAGAAGGGCATCGAGCATTGGAAGGCGCGCGGCCTGGACTTCAGCCGCGTGTTCCACCAGCCGGCCGCGCCGGCCGACGTGGCCCGCTTCCACGTGGAGGAGCAGGACCCTGGCCTGGACAAGGCACTCGACCGCAAGCTGATCGAGAAGTGCCGCCCCGCCATCGAGCGCGGCGAGAAGGTGCAGCTGCTGGAAGCCGCGCGCAACCTCAACCGCAGCGTGGGCGCCATGCTGTCGGGCGAGCTGATCCGCCACAAGCCCGAGGGCCTGCCCGACCACACCATCTTCATCCAGATGGAAGGCACGGGCGGCCAGAGCTTCGGCGCCTTCCTGGCCACCGGCATCACGCTGTACCTCATCGGCGATGCCAACGACTACACCGGCAAGGGCCTGTCGGGTGGCCGCGTGGTGGTGCGCCCGAGCCTGGACTTCCGGGGCGACGCGGGCAAGAACATCATCGCCGGCAACACCGCGCTGTACGGCGCCACCAGCGGCGAGGCCTTCTTCCGCGGCGTGGCGGGCGAGCGCTTCGCGGTGCGGCTGTCCGGCGCCACCGCGGTGGTGGAAGGCACCGGCGACCACGGCTGCGAGTACATGACCGGCGGCACCGTGGCCGTGCTGGGCAAGACCGGCCGCAACTTCGCCGCCGGCATGAGCGGCGGCGTGGCCTACGTGTACGACGAGGACGGCCAGTTCGCCAAGCGCTGCAACACGGCGATGGTGTCGCTGGAGAAGGTGCTGCCGGCCGCTGAACAGGCGGGCATCGACCAGCCTGCCGGCCTGCACCGCAACCAGGCCGACGAGGTGACGCTGAAGAAGCTGATCGAGGAGCACCACCGCTGGACCGGCTCGCTGCGCGCCCGCGAGCTGCTCGACCACTGGGCCGATTCGCGCGCCAAGTTCGTCAAGGTGTTCCCGAACGAGTACAAGCGCGCGCTGGCCGAGATGGCCACGCGGGCCGCTGCCATCTCACCCGCCTCCGACGAAGCATCCCAAGCCGCCGCCGCGGCAGCCAACGCCAAGGCTGCCGGCAAGCAGGGCAGCAAGACCGTTCCGGCCAAGTGAACTGACGACACGAAAGAAGAGCAATCGCCATGGGCAAAGTCACCGGCTTTCTGGAATACGGCCGCCTGGAAGAGGGCTATGCGCCCGTCGAGGCGCGGGTCAAGCACTACAAGGAATTCGTCATCGGCCTGACCGCCGAGCAGGCGCAGGTGCAGGGCGCACGCTGCATGGACTGCGGCACGCCGTTCTGCAACAGCGGCTGTCCGGTCAACAACATCATTCCGGACTTCAACGACCTCGTGTACCGCAACGACTGGCACAACGCCATCACCGTGCTGCACACGACGAACAACTTCCCGGAGTTCACCGGCCGCATCTGCCCCGCGCCCTGCGAGGCGGCCTGCGTGCTGAACGTCAACGACGACCCGGTGGGCATCAAGTCCATCGAGCACGCCATCGCCGACCGCGCCTGGCAGGAGGGCTGGGTCCAGCCCGTGCCGCCGAAGACGCTCACCGGCAAGAAGGTGGCGGTGGTGGGTTCCGGCCCCGCCGGCATGGCCGCGGCACAGCAGCTGGCGCGCGCCGGTCATGAGGTCACGCTGTTCGAGAAGAACGACCGCGTGGGCGGCCTGCTGCGCTACGGCATCCCCGACTTCAAGATGGAGAAGACCCACATCGACCGCCGCGTGGAGCAGATGAAGGCCGAGGGCGTCAAGTTCCGGCTGGGCGTGCTGGTGGCCGGCGACAAGGGCATGGGCGAAGGATCCAAGGTCACCAACTGGGCCAAGGAAACCGTCTCGCCCGAGCAGCTCAAGGCCGAGTTCGACGCGGTGCTGCTGACCGGCGGCGCCGAGCAGTCGCGCGACCTGCCGGTGCCGGGCCGCGACCTGGACGGCGTGCACTTCGCGATGGAGTTCCTGCCGCAGCAGAACAAGGTGAATGCCGGCGACAAGGTCAAGGGCCAGCTGCGCGCCGACGGCAAGCACGTCATCGTCATCGGTGGCGGCGACACCGGCAGCGACTGCGTGGGCACCAGCAACCGCCACGGCGCCGTCAGCGTCACCCAGTTCGAGCTGCTGCCCCAGCCGCCCGAGGAGGAGAACCGCCCGCTGACCTGGCCGTACTGGCCGATCAAGCTGCGCACCAGCTCCAGCCACGAGGAGGGCTGCCAGCGCGAGTTCGCGATCGCCACGAAGGAATTCATCGGCGAGAAGGGCAAGGTCACCGGCCTGAAGACGGTGCGCCTGGAGTGGCAGGGCGGCAAGATGACCGAGGTGGCCGGCAGCGAGCAGATCCTCAAGGCCGACCTGGTGCTGCTGGCCATGGGCTTCGTCAGCCCGGTGTCGCCGGTGCTGGACGCCTTCGGCGTGGACAAGGACAACCGCGGCAACGCGCGCGCCACCACCGACGAGCGCGGCGGCTACAGGACCAACGTCGACAAGGTGTTCGCCGCCGGCGACATGCGCCGTGGCCAGTCGCTGGTGGTGTGGGCCATCCGCGAGGGCCGGCAGGCCGCGCGCGCGGTGGACGAGTACCTGATGGGCGCCAGCACGCTGCCGCGCTGAATACGCGGGCTTCACACTGGGGAAGCGCGCCGGCAATTGCGGGAATCCCTTGCGTGCGAGAATGATTTCTCCCGCTCCCCAGCCATTTGAAGACGCGCCGCAATGCCTGCAGGCGCGCTGCCCGCCCGATGCCCGACACATTCATCGAGATCGATCATGTGACGTTCGGTTATGACCCGAGCCGCAAGATCCTCAGCGACATCAGCCTGAGGTTCGAGCGGGGCCGCATCACGGCAATTCTCGGGGGCTCGGGCTGCGGCAAGACCACCTTGCTGCGGCTGATCGGCGGCCTGGTGGGCGCCAACTCGGGCCGGGTGGTGTTCGACGGGCAGGTGGTCAACGCCCGCGACAAGGAACAGCTGCTGGAGATGCGCCGGCGCATGGGCATGCTGTTCCAGTTCGGCGCGCTGTTCACCGACCTCAGCGTGTACGACAACGTCGCCTTCCCGCTGCGCGAGCACACCAACCTGTCCGAGCCGCTGATCCGCGACATCGTGCTGATGAAGCTGCATGCCGTGGGCCTGCGCGGCGCGGCCAGGCTGATGATCTCCGAGGTCTCGGGCGGCATGGCGCGGCGCATCGCGCTGGCCCGTTCCATCGCGCTCGACCCCGCGCTCATCATGTATGACGAGCCCTTCGCCGGCCTCGACCTGGTGTCCATGGGCGTCACCGCCAACCTCATCCGCAAGCTGAACGACGCCACCGGCGCCACCTCGCTGCTGGTGTCGCACGACGTGGCCAAGTGCATGGAGATCAGCGACCACGTGGTGCTGCTGGCCACCGGCGGGCGCATCGTGGCCCAGGGCACGCCCGAGGAGCTGATGGGTTCGCGCGACCCCGAGGTGCGGCAGTTCGTGCGTGGCGAGCCCGACGGGCCCGTCAAGTTCCACTATCCCGCACGGCCGGTGGCCGAGGAGTTCGGCGCATGATCGACGGCATCGCCTGGCTGGGCGCGCAAACCCTGCGCCAGCTGCGTGGCCTGGGCCATGCGGCTTTCTTCTTCATCGACCTGCTGCTGTTCGCGCCGGCCGCGTTGCGCCGCTTCGGGCTGGTGCTGGCGCAGGTCTACCAGATCGGCTACCGCTCGCTGCTCATCATCCTGGCCTCCGGCATGGCGGTGGGCTTCGTGCTGGCGCTGCAGATGTACTACGCGCTGACCACCTACGGCGCGACCGAATCGCTGGGCCTGATCGTCAACCTGTCGCTGGTGCGCGAGCTGGGGCCGGTGGTCACCGCGCTGCTGTTCGCCGGCCGCGCCGGCACCTCGCTCACTGCCGAGATCGGCCTGATGAAGGCGGGCGAGCAGCTGTCGGCCATGGAGATGATGGCGGTGGACCCGCGCAGCCGCGTGCTGGCGCCGCGCTTCATTGCCGGCGTGGTGTCCATGCCGCTGCTGGCCGGGCTGTTCTCCGCCATCGGCATCCTGGGCGCCTACGTGGTGGGCGTGATGCTCATCGGCCTGGACGCCGGCAACTTCTGGGGCCTGATGCAGGCCAGCGTGGATGTGTGGCGCGACGTGGGCAACGGCATCGTCAAGAGCTTTGCCTTCGGCATCATCTGCACCGCCGTGGCGCTGTACCAGGGCTACGAGACGCAGGCCACGCCCGAAGGCGTGGCGTTCGCCACCACGCGCACGGTGGTCATCTCTTCGCTGGCGGTGCTGGCCACCGACTTCGTGCTCACGGCGATGATGTTCTCCACGCCCTGAGCGGCGTTCACCGATCGATAGTCATGAACAAAAAACGCATTGAAATCTTCGTCGGCCTGTTCGTGCTGCTGGGGCTGGCCGGCCTGCTGTTCCTCGCCCTGAAGGCTGCCAACCTGGCCAGCTTCGGCCGCAGCCAGACCTACACCGTCACCGCCGCCTTCGACAACAGCGGCGGCCTGAAGCCGCGCGCCGCCGTGCGCAGCGCCGGTGTGGTGGTGGGCCGCGTCACCAGCATCAAGCTGGACAACAAGAGCTACAAGGCCGTGGTGACGATGGAACTGGTGGAAGGCGTGACCTTCCCGGAGGATTCGTCGGCCAAGATCCTCACCTCCGGGCTGCTGGGCGACCAGTACATCGGCATCGAGCCCGGCGGCAACGAGAAGAACCTGGTGGCCGGCAGCGCCATCAAGGAAACGCAATCCGCAGTGGTGCTGGAGGACCTGATCAGCCAGGTGCTGTTCAGCAAGGCCGCCGATGCCGGCACCGCCGCACCCCCAGCCTCGACGGGAGTCTGAAGTAATGCCTGACCGCAAATCCCTGGCCCTGCTGGCCGCCGCCACGCTGCTGGCTGCCGCCGCGCCGCTGGCCGTGGCCCAGACCACGCCGCCCGCCACCCAGCCTGCCGGCCCCGGTGGCACGCTGCCCGAGACCACCGCCGATGCGGATGCCGCCGCCGCGCGGGTCAACGATCCCTTCGAGGGCTTCAACCGCGGGGTGTTCGGCTTCAACGACGCGGTGGACCGCGCGGTGCTCAAGCCGGTGGCCACCGGCTACCAGAAGGCCGTGCCCGAGATCGTGCGCACCTGGGTCGGCAACTTCTTCGGCAACCTGGACGATGCCTGGTCGCTGGTGAACCTGGTGCTGCAGGGCAAGCCCCGCCAGGCCTACGACATGACGGTGCGGGTGACCACCAACACCGTGCTGGGCCTGGGCGGCTTCCTGGACATCGCCAGCGAGGCCGGCATCACCCGCCATGAGGAAGACTTCGGCCAGACGCTCGGCTGGTGGGGCCTGCCCGCGGGCCCGTACCTGGTGCTGCCGCTGCTGGGTCCGTCGCAGATCCGCGAGACTGCGGCGCTGCCGCTGGACATGGGCTGGGACTCTTCCTTTGTGCAGCACGACCCCACGCGCTACTCCATCACCGCGCTGGAAGCGATCGACGCGCGAGCCACGCTGCTCAATGCCACCGGCCTGCTGGACAGCGTGGCGCTGGACCGCTACAGCTTCGTGCGCGACGCCTATGTGCAGCGCAGGCAAAGCCTGGTGTGGGACGGCAACCCGCCGAACTGAGCCGCCCGGCGGCCGCGCCGCGCCGCGCTGCAGCGCGTTGATACAACCGGCCAGGCGCCGGGCAGAACTTGCCTGCCGGGCGCCGGTCTGACGAACACAAGCCGCGGGCCCTCCCGCGGCGCAGAGAAAGGGTCCGATCCATGTTCAAGCCGTTCATTGCCACCCTCGTCACCAGCGTGTCCATGGTGGGTGCGTTCGCGCAGCAGGCGCCCGATGCCTTCGTGAAGGACCTGGCCAACGACGTGGTGGATGCCGTGAAGGCGGACAAGGCCATCCAGGCTGGCGACATCAGCAAGATCAATGCGCTGGTGGACACCCGCGTGATGCCGCACGTCAACTTCGAGCGCATGACCTCGCGCGCCGTGGGCGAGCAGCGCTGGAATTCGGCCAGCGCCGACCAGAAGGCCAAGCTGCAGGCCGAGTTCAAGACGCTGCTGGTGCGCAGCTATGCCGGCGCCCTGCGCGAGGTGAAGCCTGCCACCACCGTGGCGTTGAAGCCCTTCCGCGGCGCGGCCACCGACAAGGAAGTGGAAGTGCAGACCGAGGTGCGCGGCGCCGGCCAGCCGAGTGGCACTGAACTACCGCCTGGAAAACGGCAACGGTGGCTGGAAGATCTATGACGTGAACGTGGCCGGCTTCTGGCTGGTGCCCAACTACACCAAGCAGTTCGCGCCCATCCTGCAGCAAGGCGGCGTGGACGGCCTGCTGGGCAAGCTCGGCGAGCTGAACAAGTCGGCCGCGGGCGCCAAGAGCTGAGGCCCGCATGCTGCCCCTGCCTTCGCGCCTGACCTTCCCCGACGCCTGCGGCGTGCTCACGCAGCTGGAATCGACGCTGGAATCCAAGCCGGCTGGCGTGTTGCAGATCGACGGGTCGGCACTGCAGGTGTTCGATTCGTCGGCCATCGCCGTGCTGCTGGAGTCGCGCCGCGCGGCCCTGGCGGCGGGGCACGGCTTCGAGGTCACCGGCCTGCCGGCTCCGCTGGTGGAGCTGGCGGGCCTGTATGGCGTGGCCGAGCTGCTTCAGCCGCCCGGCGCCGCATAGCGCTTGGCGCGCAGGTTGCGCTTGATCTCCTGCAGCATCGGCCGCAGCTGCGGCCCCAGCCGCAGCGCCACGCCGGTGGTCAGGATGTCGATGATCAGCAGGTGCAGCAGCCGCGACACCATCGGGCTGTAGCGGTCGTGGTCTTCCGGGTGGTCGGCCGCCAGCAGCACCTGCTGGCTGGCCGTGGTCTGCTGGGCCAGCGGTGAATCGCTGGCCGTCACCACGATGGTGATGGCGCCCTTGCGGCGCGCGATCTCGGCCACGTCGATCAGGTCGCGGCTGCGGCCGGAGTTGCTGATGATCACCGCGCAGTCGCCCGGCTGCAGCATGGTGGCGCTCATCACCTGCACATGGCCGTCGCTCACCGCGGTGGCGTACACGCCCAGGCGGAAGAACTTGTGCTGGGCATCCTGGGCCACGATGCCCGAGTTGCCCACGCCATAGAACTCGATGCGCCGGCCTTCGCGCCCGGCCTGCGCCAGCGCCGCGATGGCCCGCTCGAAGGCATGGCTGGCGGCCGCGTTGCGGTAGTGCAGGAAGGCACTCACCGCGTTGTCGATCACCTTCACCACGATGTCGCCGGCCTTGTCGTCCTCGTCCACCGCGCGGTGCACGAAGGGCACGCCCTCGTTCACCGTGCCGGCCAGCTTGAGCTTGAAGTCGGCCAGGCCGTCATAACCCACGCTGCGGCAGAAGCGCACCACCGTCGGCTTGCTGACGTGGGCCCGCTCGGCCAGCTCGGTGACCGGCAGGCTGGAGAAACTGCGGGGATCGGCCAGCACCAGGCGCGCCACGCGCTGCTCGGCCGGCGGCAGCGCGGGAATCGAAGCCTTGATGCGGTCGAGCATCACTGTTCCTCGGCCCAGGCGTAGCCGTCGCGCGCCACCAGCGCGCTGGAAGCGGGCGGACCCCAGCTGCCGGGGGCATAGGGGCGCGGGCCGCCATCGTCGCGGGCCCAGGCTTCCAGCACCGGCTCCACCCAGCGCCAGGCCTGCTCCTGCTCGTCGCTGCGCACGAAGAGGTTCAGCCGGCCGGCGATGGCGTCCAGCAGCAGGCGCTCGTAGGCGCCCACGCGCTCGCTGGAAAACGCCTTGTCGAAGTCCAGGTCCAGGAACACCGGCGACAGCGATTCGGCCTGGCCGGCGCCCTTGGCGGCCATCAGGTGCAGCTCCAGGCCGTCTTCCGGCTGCAGCTTGATCACCAGCTTGTTGGCCACGTTGGCACCCGGAAAGATCGGGTGCGGCACCGGCCGGAAGTTGACGACGATCTGCGCATCCCGCGCGGCCAGCCGCTTGCCGGTGCGCAGGTAGAAGGGCACGCCGGCCCAGCGCCAGTTCTGGATCTCGGTGCGCAGCGCCACGAAGGTCTCGGTGCGGCTGCCGGCGGGCACCTTGTTCTCTTCCAGGTAGCCGGGCACGGGCTTGCCGCCGACGATGCCGCCGCGGTACTGGCCGCGCACCACGTCGCGCACCACGCTGTCGGGCGTGAAGGGCTTGAGCGAGCGCAGCACCTTCAGCTTCTCGTCGCGGATGGCGTCGGCATCATTGCTGGCGGGCGGCTCCATCGCCACCATGGTCAGCAGCTGCAGCGCATGGTTCTGCACCATGTCGCGCAGGGCGCCGGTCTGGTTGTAGAACTCGCCGCGGGTGCCCACGCCGATCTCCTCGGCCAGCGTGATCTGGATGTTGGCGATGCTCTCGCGGCGCCACAGCGGCTCGAACAAGGCATTGCCGAAGCGCAGCGCGGACAGGTTCTGCACCGAGGGCTTGCCCAGGTAGTGGTCGATGCGCAGCGCCTGTTGCTCGGTGAACGAAGCCGCGACCGCGCGGTTGATCTCCTGTGCGCTGGCCAGGTCGTGGCCCAGCGGCTTTTCCAGCACCACGCGCACGTTCGGGCCGTTCAGCTGGGCCGCGCCCAGTTGCGCGCAGATCTGCGTGAACAGGTGAGGGCTGGTGGCCAGGAACAGCACCACGGTGTCGGCCGGCGTGGTGCGGCCTTCCTCGGCGGTGGGCTGCTCGATCCAGCGCTTCAGGCCGGCGTAGTGCTCGGGCTGCGACAGGTCCATGCGCCGGTAGTGCAGCAGCTGGGCGAAGCGGTCGAACTCGGCATCGGTCGGGCGCTTGGCGCTTTCCACCTCGTTGAAGCGCTCGCGGATGAAGTCGCGGTAGGCGTCGTCGCTGCGCTCGTCACGGGCCACGGCCAGGATGCGGCCGCCGGCCGGCAGCTTGCCATGGCGGAAGGCCTGGAACAGCGCAGGCATCAGCTTGCGCCAGGTGAGGTCGCCGGTACCGCCAAAGAGCACGAGATCGAAGGACATGGCTCGCAGATGTAATTAAGTTACGGTGCGAACTATGACGCGGTTTCTTGGGGCGGTCAAATCCGCTGGGTCTGGCGGCGCATGGGGTTTGTACGGTGTGCCAAGCGGCAAAAACGCACGGTTTCATGGCTAGGATGCATTTTTGCGTTTATGACATTGCGATGAATCTCAGCCACAAGATCGCCCGTACCCTGCGCCGCACCGCCGGCTTGGCGCTGTTCGCCGCCACCGGCGCCTACGCCCAGCAAGGGCAGGTCAATGTCATCTGCTCAGTCCAGGCCGAGTGGTGCAACATGATCCAGACGGTGTTCACCAAGTCCACCGGCATCAAGGTGAACATCGTGCAGAAGGGCTCCGGCGAGGCGCTGGCCCAGCTCATCGCCGAACGCGCCAATCCCAAAACCGACATCTGGTTCGGTGGCACCGGCGATCCGCACCTGCAGGCAGCGGAGCAGGGCCTGACGCTGGAGTACAAGTCGGCCGCGCTGCCGCAGCTGTATCCCTGGGCGCAGCAGCAGGCCGAGCAATCGGGCTGGCGCACGGTGGGCGTGTACTCGGGGCCGCTGGGCTTCGGCTACAACACCGAGCTCATCGCCAAGAAGAAGCTGCCTGTGCCGCGCAGCTGGGCCGACCTGCTCAGGCCCGAGTACAAGGGCGAGATCCAGGTGGCCAACCCGGCGTCCAGCGGCACGGCCTACACCATGATCGCCACGCTGGTGCAGCTGATGGGCGAGGACCCGGCCTTCGACTACCTGAAGCAGCTGCACAGGAACATCGGCCAGTACACCCGCAGCGGCACCGGCCCCATCAAGGCCGCTGCGCGCGGCGAGACCACGGTGTCCATCAGCTTCGTGCATGACGCACCGGCCGAGAAGATGCAGGGCTTTCCGGTGGAGACGGTGACACCTTCGGAAGGCACCGGCGCCGAGATCGGGTCCATGTCCATCATCAAGGGCTCGCGCAACCTGGAGGCGGCCAAGAAGTTCTATGAATGGGCGCTCACGCCGCAGGCCCAGCAGTTCGGCGCGGCGGCCAAGCAGTTCCAGCTGCCTTCCAACAAGGCCACGCCGGTGGACCCGCGGGTGCCCGACTTCCAGAAGATCAAGCTCATCAAGTACGACTACAAGAAGTACGGCGCCAGCGCCGAACGTCGGCGGCTGATCGCGCGCTGGGAGAAGGACGTCAACTCGCTGCCGCGCTGACCGCCCGGTGATGAGCAAGCTCCAAGCCGCGCGCACCGGGCGCGTGTTGGCGCTGTGGTGCGCGCTGGGTGCGGCCGCCTTCGTGCTGCTGCCCTGGTACCTGCCGCAGAACCTCTCCTTGCTGCAGTCGATCGGCGGTGTGTTCGGCGGTACCGACACCGCCAGCGGCGCGGTGCACGCGCTGCGGCATGGCCGGCCCTGGCTGCTCATCGGCGCCGTTGGCCTGTTGATGGCGGCGGTTTCGCTCGTGCTGCTGCCCGCCGGCCGCGCGCAGGGCCGAGGGCTGGTGCTGGGCGCTGCGCTGGGCTTGGCGGGCTTGCTGGGCAGCGGCTTCGCCATCGGCGCCACCGGATGGGCCTTCGAGGCCTTGAACACCCGCTTCGGCGAGCTGCCGCAGGGCCAGTACGGCATCGGCCTGGGCGGCGCACTGGTGCTGCTGAGCCTGCTGGTGCTGCTGGGCGCGGGCCTGGCGCGCATGGGCGCCTTCCGCGGCGACGTGTTCGTGGCCGCGGCCGTGGTGTTCTGCGGTGCGCTGCTGGCGCTGTTCGTGGCACTGCCGGTGCTGCGCGCGCTGTCGGGCGCGGCGTTCACCGAGGATGGCGCGCTGTCCGCGCAGGCCATCGTCGAGCGCATCGGCAACGAGCGCGTGTGGGGCCTGGGCTGCCTGGCCGGCGGCGGGCGCTGCGGCGTCGCCTGGAACACGCTGTGGCTGGCGCTGCTCACGGCCGCGGGCACCACGGTGATGGGCACCGCCATCGCGCTGCTGTCCGAGCGTGGCGCGCGCCGGCTGGGCAAGCCGCTGAACGTGCTGGCCTTGCTGCCCATCATCACGCCGCCCTTCGTGGTGGGCCTGGGGCTGATCCTGCTGTTCGGCCGCGCGGGGCTGGCCAACCAGTTCATGGAATGGGCCTTCGGCATCGAGCCGACGCGCTGGTTCTACGGCGTGTTCGGCATCTGGCTGGCGCAGATGTTCGCCTTCACGCCCATCGCCTTCATGATCATGCGCGGCGTGGTGCAGGGCATCGCGCCTTCGCTGGAGGAAGCGGCGCAGACCCTGCGCGCCAGCCGCACCCGCACCTTCATGACGGTGACGCTGCCGCTGCTCAAGCCCGGGCTGGCCAATGCCTTCCTGGTGGGCTTCATCGAGAGCATTGCGGACTTCGGCAACCCCATCATCGTGGGCGGGCAGTACGCGGTGCTGTCCACCGAGATCTTCTTCGCCATCGTGGGCGCGCAGTACGACCAGGGCCGCGCCGCCTCGCTGGCGCTGATCCTCACCGTGTTTGCCTTGGCGGTGTTCGTGCTGCAGCGCAAGGTGCTGGGCACGGCCAGCTACACCACCGTGTCGGGCAAGGGCGACGCAGGCCTGCCCATGCCGCTGCCCACGCCGGTGCGCCGCAGCGTGGTGGCGCTGGCGCTGCCCTGGCTGGCTTTCACCGTGGTGGTGTACCTGTTCGCCTTCGCCGGCGGCTTCGTCCAGACCTGGGGGCGCGACTACACGCCCACGCTGGCGCACTTCCGCACCGCCTTTGACCTGCAGTGGGGCGAGCACGGCCTGGTGTGGGCCGGCAGCGCCTGGAACTCGCTGTTCACCACGCTGAAGTTGGCTGGCGTGGCCGCGCCGATCTGCGCCTTCATCGGGCTCCTGATCGCGTGGCTGCTGGCGCGCACGCAGTTCCGCGGGCAGGGCGCGTTCGAGTTCGGTGCGCTGCTGGCCTTCGCCATCCCCGGCACGGTCCTGGGCGTGAGCTACGTGCTGGCCTTCAACGTGCCGCCGTTCGAGCTGACGGGCACCGGCCTGGTCATCGTGCTGTGCTTCGTGTTCCGCAATCTGCCGGTGGGCGTGCGGGCGGGCACGGCGGCCTTCAAGCAGCTCGATCCCTCGTTGGACGAAGCCTCGGCCGTGCTGCGCGCCGGCACCTTCACCACGCTGCGCCGGGTGGTGCTGCCGCTGCTCAAGCCCGCGCTGGTGGCCGCGCTGGTCTACAGCTTCGTGCGCTCGATGACCACGGTGTCGGCCGTGATCTTCCTGGTGACGGCCGAGAACGAGCTGGCCACCACCTACATCATTGGCCGCGTCGGCAACGGCGACTACGGCGTGGCGCTGGCGTACTGCACCGTGCTCATCGTGCTGATGTCGCTGGCCACCGCATTGATCCAGGCGCTGGTCGGCGAGCGCAAGCTCGGCCGCCGCGCCGCCTGAAGGAGCGCCGCATGAACGGCATCGAATTCCGCAACGTCAGCAAGCGCTATGGCGCGCCCGGCACGCCGCTGGTGGTGCAGGGCATCAGCTTCACGGTGCCCAAGGGCACGCTGACCACCATCCTCGGCCCCTCCGGCTGCGGCAAGACCACCACGCTGCGCATGATCGCCGGGCTGGAGACGCCGACCGGCGGGCAGATCCTGATCGACGGCCAGGACGTGACCACGCTGGGCCCGGCCGAGCGCAACGTGAGCATGGTGTTCCAGAGCTATGCGCTGTTTCCGCACATGAGCGTGATCGAGAACGTCGGCTACGGCCTGAGCGTGAGCGGCGTGCCGCGCACCGAGCAGCTGCAGCGCGCACGCATCGCGCTGCAGACGGTGGGCCTGACCGGTTATGACGACCGGCTGCCGAGCGCGCTGTCGGGCGGCCAGCAGCAGCGGGTGGCGCTGGCGCGTGCGCTGGTGCTGGAGCCGGCGGTGCTGCTGTTCGACGAGCCGCTGTCCAACCTCGATGCACGGCTTCGCCGCTCGATGCGCGAGGAGATCCGCAGCCTGCAGCAGCGGCTGAAGCTGACCGTGGCCTACGTGACGCACGACCAGGCCGAGGCGCTGGCGGTGAGCGACCAGATCATCGTGATGGACCGCGGGGTGGTGGCGCAGGCCGGCACGCCGCAATCGCTGTACGAGCTGCCGGCCACCGAGTTCGTGGCCGGCTTCATGGGCGAGGCGATGCTGTTCCCGGCCACTGCTGCGCAGGACGGCACGGTGGCGCTGGGGCCGCTGCGCTTTGCATCGCGCCACCCGGTGGCGGCCGGCGCGGTGCAGGTGGCGGTGCGGCCCGAGGCCTGGGCGCTGGGCGACCTGCCCGGCGAGCCGGGCCACACGCTGGCCGGCACGGTGAGCAAGAGCGCCTACCTCGGCAGCGTGCTGGAGCTGACGCTGGCCACCGAGCTGGGCGACATCTTCGTGGTGACGCCGCAGGTGGAGCGCGGCTGGCGCCCCGGCGAGGCGGCCTGGCTGCGGCTGCAGGGCCATGGCGTGTCGGTGGTGGCCGCGGGCACGTAACACGCTTGACGCAGGGTGCGGCCACAGTCGGGTTTTAATGACGCCAAGGCGCCGCTGGCGCGCCAGGAGCGAATCACCATGAACCAGCTCGATCAACTCAAGCAATTCACCACCGTCGTCGCCGACACCGGCAACTTCAAGCAGCTCGCGCAGTTCACCCCGCGCGACGCCACCACCAATCCGTCGCTGATCCTCAAGGCCGTGCAGCATGCGGACTATGCGCCGCTGCTGCAGGAAGCCGTGGCCGCGCACCGCGCCGAGCCGCTGGCCGACATCGTGGATGAAGTGCTGGTGCGCTTCGGCCAGGAGATCCTGAAGGTGGTGCCCGGCCGCGTCAGCACCGAGGTGGACGCGCGCCTGAGCTTCGACATGGCCTGCACCATCGCCCGCGGCCGCCGCCTCATCCAGCTGTACGAGCGTGCCGGCATCGGCCGCGACCGCGTGCTGATCAAGGTGGCCGCCACCTGGGAGGGCATCCAGGCGGCCAAGGCGCTGGAGCACGAAGGCATCCACTGCAACCTCACGCTGCTGTTCGCCTTCTGCCAGGCCGTGGCCTGCGGCGAGGCGGGCATCACGCTGATCTCGCCCTTTGTCGGCCGCATCTACGACTGGTACAAGAAGCAGGCCGGCACCGGCTGGGACGAAGCCGCGATGGCCGGCGCCAACGACCCGGGCGTGCAGTCGGTGAGCCAGATCTACACCTACTACAAGCACTTCGGCATCGAGACCGAAGTGATGGGCGCCAGCTTCCGCAACGTGGGCCAGATCACCGCGCTGGCCGGCTGCGACCTGCTCACCATCAGCCCCGAATTGCTCGCCCAGCTGCAGGCGGGTGATGCGCCCGTGGCCCGCCGGCTCGATGCCGCCGCGGCCCAGGCGGCCAGCATCCATGCAGTGACGTACAACGAACCCGAATTCCGCTACGCACTGAACGAGGACGCGATGGCCACCGAAAAACTCGCCGAAGGCATCCGCGGCTTTGCCGCCGACGCCATCAAGCTGGACAAGCTGATCGAGGAGCTGCGCAAATGAGCACGGCCCCCCGCTGCGACCGCACCGTGGCCTGGGGTGCGCTCAAGGGCCACTTTGAGGCCCATGGCCGCGACCTGGATCTGCGCGAGGCCTTCGCCCGCGACCCGGGCCGCTTCGCCAGCTTCGCGGTGCAGGCGCCGCAGGTGTTCGCCGACCTGTCGAAGAACCGCTGGGACCTGGCCACCCGCCAGCTGCTGCTCGACCTAGCGCGCGAATGCGGCCTGGAAGCCCGCCGCGACGCGATGCTGGCCGGCGAGCCGATCAACACCACCGAAGGCCGCGCCGTGCTGCACACCGCGCTGCGCGCGCCGGCCGGCCAGGGCCCCTTCAGCACCGAGGTGCACGAGGTGCTGAACCGCATGCTGGCCTATGCCGAGACGGTGCGCGACACCGCGGCCAGCGGCATCCGCCATGTGGTGAACATCGGCATCGGCGGCAGCGACCTGGGGCCGCAGATGGTGGTGCCGGCGCTGGACGCCTTCGTGCACCCGGCCATCACCATGCATTTCGTGAGCAACGTGGACGGCCACGACATCACGCCGGTGCTGCGCGGGCTGAAGCCGGCCGAGACGCTGTTCATCATCGCCTCCAAGACCTTCACCACGCAGGAGACGATGGCCAATGCGCAGGTGGCGCGCGACTGGTTCGTGGCCAACGGCGGCACCGACGTCGACAAGCACTTCGTGGCCACCACCACCAACATCGAGGCCGCGGCCAAGTTCGGCATCGGCACCACGTTCGGCTTCTGGGACTGGGTGGGCGGGCGCTATTCGCTGTGGAGCGCCATCGGCCTGCCCATCGCCATCGCCATCGGCTCGGAGCATTTCCGCGCGCTGCTGGCCGGCGCGCATGCGATGGACCGTCACTTCGCCACCGCGCCGCTGAACGAGAACCTGCCCGCGCTGCTGGGCCTGCTGGACGTCTGGTACCGCAACTTCCACGGCTTTTCCAGCCGCAGCGTGGCGCCCTACCACCAGGGCCTGAAGCGCCTGCCCGCCTACCTGCAGCAGCTGGAGATGGAAAGCAACGGCAAACAGGTGGACCTGGCCGGCGAGCCGCTGCCCTTCGGCACCAGCCCGGTGGTGTGGGGCGAGCCCGGCACCAACGGCCAGCATGCCTACTTCCAGATGCTGCACCAGGGCACCGACGTGATTCCGGTGGAATTCATCGCGGTGAAGACGCCCACCCATGCCCATGCCGACCTGCACCGCAAGCTGCTGGCCAACTGCCTGGCACAGAGCCAGGCGCTGATGCTGGGCAAGACCACCGACGCCGCCCGGGGGAGAAGGCGCCCACCGCCTCGGCGGAGCTGGACGCGCAAACGGTGGCCCGCCACCGCACCTTCCCCGGCAACCGGCCCAGCACCACGCTGGTGTTGGACCGGCTGACGCCCGAATCGCTGGGTGCGCTGATCGCGCTGTACGAGCACCGGGTGTTCACCAGCGGCGTGGTGTGGGGCATCAACAGCTTCGACCAATGGGGTGTGGAGCTGGGCAAGGCCTTGTGCAACGACCTGCTGCCGCGCCTGTCCAGTGGCGAGACGCAAGGGCTCGATGGCTCCACCGCCGGCTTGCTGAAGAGGCTCACCGCGGCATGAGCGAAGCGCGATCCACGATCGACACGGTGGTGTGGGACTTCGGGGCGGTGCTGTTCCGCTGGCGGCCGCGGGTGCTGCTGGCGGCCAGCCTGCCCAGCCGCGTGAAGGACGACATCAGCGCCGCGCACTGGCATGAGCAGTTCTTCCAGAGCTTCGGCGGCGACTGGGCCGAGTTCGACCGCGGCACGGTGGAAGTGCCCGAGCTGGCCCGCCGCATCGCCCGGCGCACCGGCCTGAGCGAGGCCGAGGCGCTGGCCGTGATCGACGCCGTGCCGCACGAGCTGCAGCCGCTGCCGGACACCGTGGCGCTGCTGCACGGCCTGCATGAGCGCGGGCTGAGGCAGTTCTACCTGTCCAACATGCCGGCGCCCTATGCGGACCACCTGGAGCGCGAGTACGCCTTCGTGCGCGACTTCCAGGATGGGCTGTTCAGTGGCCGGGTGCAGCTGATCAAGCCCGACGCCGCGATCTTCGCGCTGGCCGAATCCACCTTCCGGCTGGTGCCTGAGCGCACGGTGTTCATCGACGACCATCCGAAGAACGTCGAAGCCGCCCGTGTGCGTGGCTGGCAGGCCGTGCTGGCCACCAATGGCCCGGCCATCCGCCAGGGCCTGGTGGAGCTGGGCCTGGTGGCGTAGTCAGGCCGCGGCGCCGCGCGCCCGCGTGCGGGCCCGGCGCCACTGCCGCGGCGAGCTGAAGCCAGCCGCCTCGCTGGCCGCCTGCACGGCCAAGCCGCTGCGCAGCGCTTCCTGCGCGAGTGCGCTGCGCACCTGTTCCACGTAGGCCCGCGGCGAGGTGCCGACGAACTCGCGGAACAACCGGCCCAGGTGGCGCGGCGTCACATGCGCCACCCGGGCCATGGCCTCGGCCGACCAGGCCGCGCCGGGCTTGTCGCAGATGGCGTCCTGCACCCGGTGCAGCGCGGGATGCAGGTGGTTGCGGCCGCTGAGCAGCGGCGACAGCTCCGGGTCGTCCGCACCGCGGCGCAGGTACATCACCATGTTGCGTGCGATGGCGCTGGCCGTGGCCTCGCCGCATTCCCGCGCCACCAGGTGCAGCGCCAGGTCGATGCCGGCGGTGATGCCCGCGCTCGATGCCACCGGGCCCTGCTCCACGAAGACGCGGTTGCCCACCACGTCGGCCGCAGGCGCCAGGCTGCGCAATACATCCACCACCTCATGGTGCGTGGTGCAGCGCTGGCCGGGCCGCAGCAGGCCGGCATCGGCCGCCAGCAGCGCACCGGCGCAGATGGTCACGAGGCCGGCGCCGGCCTGTGCATCGCCACCGGTGGGCAGGGCGCTGCCCAGTGCAGGCGCGATCACCTGCGCCAGCCACTGCCGGGTGGTGAACCACTCGGGCGCCTGCAGCATCGGCCGCTCCGAAGGCTGGCCCATCAACACCACCCAGGTGGGGCCGGCCAGCCGAGCCGGCAGCGGTTCCACTGCGGCCAGGGCCAGGCCCACCGAGCTGTCGGGCCGCCGCGCCGGGCCTACGAAGCGCAGGTGGAAGCGCGGCGGCTGGCCCAGCCGCTGCAGCCGCTGGTTGGCCATGCGCAGGGCCTCGGCCGGGCCTGCCAGGTCCAGCAGCAAGGTGCCGGGCAGCACCACGAACCAGACCTCGACCATGGCCTCAGGCTGCGCGTTCCAGCACCTGGGTCACGCTGCACAGCGTGGCGAAGCGGCCGGCCAGCACGGTCTCGGTGCGCTCGCGGATGGCCGCCGCGCCAAGGGGCGCGCCGGCGGGCGTGGTCATGTCGAAGGTGAGGGTGGCCTCGCCGACGAAGTCCACCTCCCAGCCTTCATCGGAGGCATGGCGGGTGGTGGTCTCGCAGCACTGCTCAGTGCGGATGCCGGCCACGATCAGGCGGCGGATGCCCTGCTGGTGCAGCCACACGGGCAGGCCGGTGCCCACCAGCGCGCTGTGGCGGTGCTTGTGCACCGTCAGCGCGGCGTCGAACGGCGCCAGGCCATCCAGCGGGCGGATGTGGCCGCTGGCCAGGGCAAAGGGGTTGTCGGCGCTGTCGGGGCCGTCGGTGTGGAACACCCGCACCACCGGAATGCCGCGGGCCATCGCGCCTTGCAGCAGGGCGTTGGTGGCGGTCAAAAACGGCTGTGCGGCTGCTTCCTGCCAGTAGGGCCGGTGGCGGAAGGATTGCTGGACGTCGATCAGGAGCAGGGCGGTGTGCATGGCAGCGGTCTCGGGGTGGAAGGTGCTGCCATCGTGCCGGCGCATCAGCCGGTGCGCAGTGTCGCCGATGGACCGGTTGCGGTCGTTTCCGGACATGGCAGCACCAGCGCACGGGCGATCGCCTCGGCATTCATCTGTGCCCAGCGTGCGTACTGCACCGGGCCCGGATGGAAGCGGTCCTGCGACATCTCCCGCGGGTCGGCCCAGTGAAGCGACAGGTAGCGCAGCCTGCCTTCCTTCTCGCAGAAGTACTGCAGCTCCTGGTCCAGCCGGCGGGCGCACTGGCCCAGGTACCAGCGCAGCGGCTGCGGCGCGGCGGGCAGCTGGTGCAGCGGCGGCACGCCCGAGACGATGCCGATGCGCGCACCGGTGCGGCGCCGCACGTCGCGCAGCAGCTGCTTGTACTGGCGCACGAACAGGGCGGGCGGGGTCTGCGAGGTGACGTCGTTGACGCCCAGCGCCGAGACGATCACGTCGGCCGGCTGCAAGGGCACGGTGCGCAGGAACTGACGCGCCTGCACCGTGTCCAGGCCGGAGCGGGCGGCCAGCTGCCAATGCACGGTACAGCCGGTGCGCTGCGCCAGGGCCACGGCGATGGGCCCGGCCAGCGCCTCCTGCTGGTGCTCCACCCCGACGCCGGCCGCCGACGAATCGCCGATCACCAGCACCCGCACCGCGCGGTCGCCGGGCGTGCCGGCCACCACGCCGCTGCGCTCGCCTTCCGGCTCCGGCAGCCGCAGCGCGGTGCGCCGCAGTCGGCTGCCCTGCCACAGCAGGGCGGGTGCGAGGGTGGCCTTGTAGAGCAACAGCATGGCGCGAAGTATGGCGCGCCAGGGACTGGTGTCTACGGCCTGCGTGCGGCGGGCCCGTCGCCGGCGCCCGCCTCCAGCCGGTATCCCATGCCGCGCAGCGTGTGGATCAGCGGCTGGGCATGGCCATCGTCGATCTTGCTGCGCAGCCGGCGGATGTACACGTCCACCACGTTGGTCAGCGGATCCTCGTGGGTACCCCAGACGTTGGCCAGGATGCGCTCGCGGCTGAACAGGCGCCCGGGCGCGGACATCAGCAGCTCCAGCAGCGCCAGCTCGCGGGCGGTGAGCTGCAGCGGCTGGCCGGCACGGCTAGCGCGCATGGTGTCGCGGTCCAGCACCAGGTCGGCCACCACCAGCCGCGGGGCCGGCGGCGGCGCCTGCTCGCGCGCGCGGCGGGCCAGGGCATCGATGCGGGCGAGCAGTTCGTCGAACTCGAAGGGCTTGACCAGGTAGTCGTCGGCGCCCAGCCGAAGACCGGCCACGCGGTCCTCCAGGCCGCCCAGCGCGGTGAGCATCAGGATGGGCAGCTGCACGCCGGAAGCCCGCAGCGCCTGGCAGACCTCCAGCCCGCTCATGCCGGGCAGCATCACGTCCAGCAGCACCAGGGTGCGCGTGCCTTCGGCCTCGTCCTGGCGCGCGGCGTCCTGCGCCAGGGCCACGGCCTCGGGGCCGCTGGTGGCCAGCCGCGTGCGGTGGCCTTCGGCGCGCAGGCCCCGCTCCAGGAAGCCCGAGATGCGGGCATCGTCCTCCACGATGAGGATGTTCATTCGTTGTCCTTGGGCAAGGCGGGCAGCCGCAGCAGCGCGGTGGTGCCCTGGCCGGGCTGCGACTGCAGCGTGATCTGCCCGCCATGCGCGCGGGCCAGCGCGGCGCCGATGCCCAGGCCCAGGCCGGTGCCGTCGGCCCGGTGGCGGCGTGCGGCTTCGCCGCGGAAGTTGCGCTCGAACACGCGATGCAGCTCCAGCGGCGCAATGCCGATGCCCCGATCGACCACCTGCAGCAGCCAGTGCGCGGGCTCCTCGTCGCCGGCGGCGGCAGGCTGCCATGCCAGCGTGGCCTGCACCACGCCGCCAGGGTGGGAGTACCGCACCGCGTTGTCCAGCAGCAGGGCCGCCAGCTGGCGCAGCCGCGCGGCATCGCCCATCACCGGCGCCGGCTGCGGCGGCAGCGTGGCCTGGATGCGCACGTCGCGCTCATAGGCCAGCGCGCGGGCCTGGGTCAAGGCTTCGGCCAGCGGCTGGCGCAGGTCGGTGGGCTGGCGGTTCAGGGCCAGTGCATCGATGTCGCTGCGCGCCATGGTGAGCAGGTCATCGATCACCAGCGCCAGGTCGCGCGAGGTGGCCACGATGCGCTGCAGCGCGGCCTTGTAGTCGGCCAGCGGCTTGTCGGCGCCGCGCAGCGTCACTTCCGCCTCGCCGCGGATGGCGGTGGTGGGCGTGCGTAGCTCATGGCTGATGTCGGCGAACAGCCGGCGCCGGCGCGCATCCACCTGCTGCAGGGCTTCCAGCGCGCCCTGCAGCTCGCCGGTGCGCGCATGCACCAGCGCTTCGAGCTCGTGGCGGGCGCGGGCTTCGCGCTCGCGGTGCTGCTGCAGCTCGGCGGCCATGCTGTTCACGCTGGCGGCCACGGCCGCGAACTCGTCGGCGCCACGGATGCGGATGCGGTGCTGCAGATCGCCGCGCTGCAGTGCGGCCGCACCTTCGCCCAGGCTTGCCAGCGGCTGCCGCAGCGCGCGGGTGAAGTGCGCGCCCAGCAGCAGCGCGGCCAGGGCCAGCGTGGCCGCGGCGCCCAGCCACAGGCCGCGCATCCAGCGCAGGCTGGCATCGGCGGCGGCGCGCTCGCGCACCACGGCGGCCGATTCGCGCTCGATGCTTTCGCGCAGCAGGCTGCGCAGGTCGCGGCCCCGCGAGATGTCGAACAGCTGCGACAGCGCGGCCCAGGCCGCACGCGCATCGGTGCCCGGCACCAGCGGCCTGGCGCTGTCCACCGCGGCCTGCAGGTCGTGCAGGCTGAGGCTCAGCACCTCCAGTGCATCCAGCCGCTGCAGGTGCTCGACGGGGTCGGCCGCATCGCCTTGGCCATCGAGTGCACGGGCGCGCTCGGCCAGGTGCTTCAGGCGCTCCAGCGTGTTGCGCATGTCGGCCTGCAGCCGGTCGCGCTGGGCCGGGTCGGCGCCCGCATCGAGCTGCATCTGCGAGACCCAGGTTCGCAGCCGCTGCTTGCTGGCCGAGAGTTCGACGAAGCCGAGCTGGATGTCGCTGACCACGCGGCCGCGCTGCACCTGCCTGTCGGCCACGCCGAGCGCCCACAACGCAAGCACGCCTTCCAGCACCGCGGCGGCGGCCAGCAGGGCGAGGGCGATGGTCAAGCGCTGGCGGAACGGCATAGGCGCCGGATTCTCGGGCGGCACCGGCATGCGCTGCATGAACGCCAGATGAACGCGGCGCACTGTCATCTGCGGTTCATGAACGGTTCAGGCGCTGCTCATCGGGGCTTCATGCCAGGTTCAGTGCAGGCGGCTGCAATGAGGGCATCGCAACCCACCAGGAGCCGACATGCAACCTGCACCGAACCTGATCACCACGCCTTGGCGCGCCGCGGCCGCGGCTGCCCTGGCCCTGGCGGCCGCCCTGCCGGCAGCGGCCAAGGTGCCGGTGGTCAACACCACCATCAACGAGGCCGAGGTGCTGGCCGCCCAGCAGGCCTGGGGCGAGGCGCTGGTGGCCATCGGCAAAGCGCATGAGACGCAGGGGCCGGCCGCGGCGCGTGCACTGGCCGGCCAGGTGATCGACAGCGCCTACGGCTACCAGTTCGGGCCGGTGCTGTTCAAGCCCACGCTGACGGTGGCGCCGCAGACCTTCCGCATCACCCGCGAAGGCGCGCTGGCGTACTTCGTGGGCGGCGACGCGGCCTATCCGCAGGACACCGGCTTTGCGCTGAAGGGCTGGCGGCAGGTGGAGGTGCGCAACGCGGCCATGTTCATCGCGGCCGACACGGCCACCACCATGGGCCACGTCACCTTCACCGACCGCGACGGCAAGCGCACCACGGTGGACAAGACCTGGAAGTTCCTCAAGGACGACAGCGGCAAGCTGCGCATCGTGGTGCATCACTCGTCGCTGCCCTACGTCGGGCCCTGAGGCTGTGGGTCGAGGCTGACGAATACGCCGGCCTCGTGCTGGCCGGCTGCCGCGGCCATCGACATGAAATGCTTGAGCGCCCGCAGCGAGGCATCGTCCTGCGGCGCGCTGGCCATGTCGGCATCCACCCGCGGTGCATGCCGGTCGTCCAGGTAGCCCAGCGCACCGGCCAGCAGCCGGGCCTGCGTGGGCAGCAGGCTGCCCGCATGCAGCGCCAACTGCAGCAACTGGCTGGAGGTGACGACGGTGCGGCCGCTGAAGCGCCCACCCCAGCGCCGGCGCAGCGGCCGCCGCAGCTCGTAGTGGCGGTGCAGCGGGCGCAGCCTGTCCACTTCGCGGCCATCGGCCTGCGGCGCCTGCAGGCCGGCCAGCAGGCCACGGGCGGCCGGCGCGTCCAGGTCGTCGGGCAAGCGCTGCAGCAGCCAGTGCTCGGCCGCGGCGGTGATGGGGTGGCGGATGACGCCGGCGCATCCCAGGTCGCGCAGGCCCAGGTGAAAGGGGCAGTGCCGGCAGGCCTGCGACAGCTCGGCCAGCGTGCCGTCGCGTGGTGGCGCGGGGGCGTGCTGGGCGGCGATGCGCAACTCCATCAGCCGGCCATCGCCCAGCCGCTGACGTGCCGCGCAGGGCAGGGATGCACAGAAATGGACGGCCATGGCGCCTCCAACGGTGGCAACTGCCGGGGGCATCGGAACCACTATCGTCAACACCGAGGCCGCCCTGTTCGCCTGGACGGTGGCGTGGATCTCTTGTACCCAGTGCGGGCCAGGGCCGGTTTGCGTTGGATCAAGCCGCGCCGGCCGGCGTGTGGATGTGGGCGAACAGCAGCATGTCGTGGAAGCGCCCGCCCCAGCGCGCACCGTCGCGCAGGCGGCCTTCCTGCTGGAAGCCCAGCCGCCGCAGCAGGGTGATGGAGGGCTGGTTGTCGGGATGCACGATGGCTTCGATGCGGTGCAGTTGCCGGTGCTCGTGGCCCCAGCCGATGGCGGCCTGCAGGGCTTCGTGCATCAGGCCGGCGCCCTGATGGCGGGGCAGCAGCTCATAGCCGATGGTGCACTGACGCCAGCCGGCGTTCCAGCCGAACAGGCCGCAGGTGCCGATGAGCCGGTCGTCCTCCCGCAGGCACAGGCCCCAGCGCGTGCCGGGATGCGGCAACGTGCGGTAGCCGGTCAGTGGCGTGGCTCATCATCAGCCCATCGGCGTGCACAGCTCCACCAACAAGCCGTCCGGGCAGCGCAGGTAGGAAACGGTCTGGCCCCACGACTTGCGCTGCGGCGCGGCCAGCTCCGTGGCGCCTGCCGTCAGGGCGACTGCATGCGCGACGGGCACGTCGTCGGTGGCCAGGGCGATCTCGAAGCCCAGCGGTTGCGGGGAACTGTGGGCCGCGACATGGCCCCCTGGGAAGTTTGCGTGCCCCAATGCGTGATCGGCGAACGCCAGCGTGGTGCTGCCGGTGTCGAGCTCGCCGTAGGTGCCTGACTCGTGCAGGAAGCGGCGGCGCAGTCCGAAGGCTCGCTCGAAGAAGTGCAGCGGGGCCGCGACGTCAGGAACGTAGAGGATGGTGTAAGCGAGTCTCATGCGGGTTGGGCTCCAGGCCGATGGCCACCAGCAGCCCCAGGTGCTCAAACAGCAGGCCCAGGCACAGGCCAGCGAAGAGCGTGTGCGCCATGTACAGCCCGCGCGCGAGGCGTGTCGACGCCAGCAGTGCGGTGCGGGCATGGGCCAGCAATTCGGCCGGGTGCCGCCAGGCCATGACGGCCAGCGCGGCGATGCAGAAGAGGGCGCAGGTGGTGGCCTGCCGTGCCAGTCCCACCTTGGGCCGGACAGCGCCGCTCACGCCGCCGCCTTGCACACCGCCTCGATGGCATGGCCGGCCGGGTCGATGACGAAGGCGGCGTAGTAGTGCTCGCCGTAGTCGGGGCGCAGGCCCGGCGGGCCGTTGTCACGGCCGCCGTGGGCCAGCGCGGCGGCGTGGAAGGCCTGCACCGCGGCGCGGGTGGCGGCGCTGAAAGCCAGGTGGAAGCCCGGGCCCGGCGCGCTGGCACCGGGCCGCAGCTTCAGGCACAGCAGGTCTTCGCCGTCATGGAAACCGTAGCCGATGGCCTCGTCGTCCTCGAACACCCGGCGCAGGCCCAGCGCGCCCAGGGCGGCGTCGTAGAAGTGGCCGGCCTGGGCCAGGTCGGCCACGCCGAAGGAGAGGTGGTGGAGCGGATGCATGGCCGCAGTGTGCCGGCGGCGCGGCCGGCGCTGACCGGCCGGTGCATCTTCACCGGGCGCCGTGTCAACCGGGTAGCGGCGGCTCGCTGCTGCCGTGCGCGTGATGCGGCAGCTGCGCATCCGACGGCGCCCAGGCGACGCGGTCCGCATGGAAGATCTCGCGCGTGGGCGGGCAGCGGTCGGGTTCATCCAGCGTGCCGGTGGTCAGCTCGATTTCACCGGGCGAGTCGGCGTGCTGGTAGCTCAGCGGGCTGCCGCAACGGGCGCAGAAGCCGCGTGTGACGCCGGGCGAGGAGTTGAACAAGGCAGGTGCACCCTGCAGCCACCGGAAGTGCTGGCGCGCCACCACCACCCAGCCCACGGGCGTGGCGCCGCTGGCCAGCCGGCAGCTGCGGCAGAAGCAGTTGCTGCTGGACAGCGGCAGGCCGTCGAAGCGGTAGCGCACGGCGCCGCACAGGCAGCCGCCTTCGAAGGTCGGGGTGGTTTCGGCAGCGGTCATCACGGGCCTTTCAGGCAGCGGGCGCAAAGCGCCACACCCCATCATCATCACGCCGCCGCTGCAGCTGACCGCCATGCCACAGCATGTGCAGGTGGGCCAGGGATTCGGCCATCGCGAAGGTGGTCTGGTGCGCGTCCAGCTCGCGGCGGAACAGCACCGGCAGCATGTCGGCGGCGCTGCCGGGGCGCTGGGCCAGGGCGGCCATCACGTCGGCCAGGCGGTCGTCGTGGTGGCGGCGCAGCTGGCTCACGCGGGTGTGCAGGCCCTTGAAGGGCCGGCCGTGGGAGGGCAGCACCAGCGTGTCCTCGGGCAGCTCGGCGGCGGTGCGGGCGATGGAGGCCAGGTACATCGGCAGCGGATTGCCTTCGGGTTCATTGCCATGCACGCCCACGTTGGTGCTGATGCGCGGCAGCACCATGTCGCCGGCGATCAGCACGCCGGCCTGCGCATCGTGCAGCGAGATGTGCTCGGGCGCATGCCCATGGCCCGCGATGCAGCGCCAGCGCGCATCCGCCACCTGCACGACCATGCCGTCCAGCAGGCGCCGGTAACTGGTCGGTAGCGCCGGCACCAGCTGCGCGAAGTGGTCGCTGCGGTGGCGGATGAGCTCCAGCGTCTGCGCATCCGCGAGCCCGTGTGCAGCCAGGAAGTCGGCGTTCTCGTCGCCGCCATGGCCGGTGCCGCTGCGCGCCAGCTGGGCCACGCCGAAGTCGGTGGCGCTGATCCACATGCGGCACTGCCAGCGCTCGGTCAGCCAGTGCGCCAGGCCGATGTGGTCGGGATGCATGTGGGTGACGATCACCCGCAGCACCGGCTGGCCCTGCAGCGCGGTGTCGAACACCTGTTGCCAGGCGGCGCGGGTCTCGGGGCTGTCGATGCCGCAATCGACGATGGTCCAGCCCTCGCGCCCGTCCTGCCGGTCGCGCAGCAGCCACAGGTTGATGTGGTCCAGCGCGAAGGGCAGCGGCATGCGCAGCCAGTGGATGCCTGGCGCCACCTCCAGCGTGCTGCCGGGTTCGGGCAGGCTGTCGCCCAGGGGATAGACAAGCTGCAGTTCGTCGGGGTTGGCCATGAGCTTGGTGCGCGGCCCGGGCCGCATTACATTTACGTTTACGTCAACGTCAGTGTAGACATGCCCGCTGCCCCCGCCCCGCCCCGGAAGGCAAGACCTTCAGCATCACCGAGCTTTCGCAGGAGTTCGATGTCACCCCGCGTGCCATCCGCTTCTACGAGGACATGGGCCTGCTGGAGCCGGAGCGCCGCGGCATGAACCGCATCTACAGCCACCGGGACCGCACGCGGCTCAAGCTCACGCTGCGCGGCAAGCGGCTGGGCCTGAGCCTGACGGAGGTCAAGCAGCTGGTGGACATGTACGAGTCGCCGTCCGACACCACCCAGCAGCTGGAAGCCTTCCTGGCCATGCTGCAGTCGCACCGGCAGCAGCTGGAGCGGCAGCTCGACGACCTGCAGCTCACGCTGGCCGAGATCGGCCAGCATGAGGCGCGCTGCCGCCGCATGCTCACCGAGGCACGCCGATGCGAGCCCGGCGCCAAGCGGCCCGCCGCGCGCAAGCCGGCGGCGGCCAAGCGCCCCGCGTCCAGCCGGCCCGCCCGCAAGATCAAGGAGACGACATGACCCCCCGATCACCGCTGCCCACGCTGGTGGGCCAGCGCTGCACGCTGCGCGAGCTGGTGCCGGCCGATGCGCCCAGCCTGCAGCGCAATGCCGACGACGTGGAGGTGTGGCGCAACCTGTTCGAAGGTTTCCCGCATCCGTACACCATGGCCGATGCCATCGCCTGGTGCGACGGCGGCGCGCATGACTCCGCCTACGGCCATGTGTGGGGCATCGACGTGCGCGGCGAAGTGATCGGCTGCGTGAACGTGGCGCCCCAGCAGGGCCCGCTGCGCTGCAATGCCGAGGTGGGCTACTGGATCGGCCAGCCGCACTGGCGCCACGGCATCGCCACCGAGGCGCTGGGCCTGGTCACCGCCTGGGTGTGGCAGGAACTGCCCGACATCACCCGCCTGTTCGCGCCCATCTTCGCGTGGAACACCGGCTCGCAGGCCGTGGCCCGCAAGTGCGGCTACGTGAAGGAGGCCGACATGCCGCGCAGCGCCATCAAGGACGGCCGCGTGATCGACCGGGTGCAGTTCGCCATCTACCGGCCTTGACGCCACCCTCCCGTTCCACAACTTCAGTCATCAACATGAGTTCGCATTCCCTTGACGACCTGCTCGGCAAGAACCGCAAATGGGCGGCCGACGTGGAGCAGCGCCAGCCCGGCTTCTTCAGCAGCCTGCTCAAGCAGCAGGAGCCGCAATACCTGTGGATCGGCTGCGCCGACAGCCGCGTGCCGGCCAACGAGCTGGTGGGCCTGGCGCCCGGCGAGCTGTTCGTGCACCGCAACGTGGCCAACGTGGTGGCGCACTCCGACCTGAACTGCCTGTCGGTGGTGCAGTTCGCGGTGGACCAGCTCAAGGTGCAGCACATCATGATCGTCGGCCACTCCAACTGCGGCGGCGTGCGCGCCGCGCTGTACAACAAGCGCGTGGGCCTGGTGGACAACTGGCTGCGCCATGTGCAGGACGTGCGCAGCCGCCACCAGGCCTGGCTGGACACCGTGCCCGAGGCCCGCAAGGTGGACGCCCTGTGCGAGCTGAACGTGCTGGAGCAGGCCCGCAACGTGTGCGAGACCACCGTGGTGCAGGACGCCTGGCAGCGCGGCCAGATGGTGGTGATCCACGGCTGGTTCTACGGCCTGCACAACGGACTTCTGCAAGACCTTCGCATCACCGTCGGTAGTTCGGACGACGTGAACGGCGCCTATGAAGCCAGCCTCGCGGCCCTTCAGCAGCGCTACGCCCTCACCCCCTGACAGCGTGCTCCGCTTCCACCGAACATGTTCCCGCACCAGCTCACCGACGGCCGTGCCTTCCACATCGCCCAGGCCCTGCGCGATGGCTTCAACCGCCACTACACCCTGTTCCGCCAGACCAGCGCGGAAGCCAAGCAGCGCTTCGAGCGGGCCGACTGGCAGGGCCAGCAGCGGGCCCAGCGGGAGCGCATCGAGTTCTACGACCTGCGGGTGGACGAGGCGGTGGAGCGGCTGCAGACCGAGTTCGATGCCAACAGCCTGCCGATGGACGTGTGGCAGCAGGTCAAGCTGCACTTCATCGGCCTGCTGACCGACCATCACCAGCCCGAGCTGGCCGAGACCTTCTTCAACTCGGTCACCACCCGGGTGCTGCACCACAGCTACTTCCTCAACGACTTCATCTTCGTGCGCCCGGCGCTCAGCACCGAGTACATCGAGAACGACGAGCCCGCCGCCACGCCCACCTACCGCGCCTACTACCCCACGCGGGAGACGCTGCACGAGACCATGGTGCGCGTGGTGCACAACTTCCAGCTGCAACGGCCCTTCGTCGACCTGGAGCGCGACATCACCCGCGTGCTGGAGGTGCTGGAGCCCGAGATGGGCATGTCCCGCCTGCGGGCCAACTTCCAGATCCAGGTGCTGGCCTCGCTCTTCTATCGCAACAAGGGCGCCTACCTGGTGGGCAAGGTGATCAACGGCTTCCGCGAGCTGGGCTTCGCGCTGCCCATCCTGCATGACGACGACGGCCGGCTCATCATCGACACCGCGCTGCACGGCGAGGACGACCTGCAGATGCTGTTCAGCTTCGCGCGGGCCTACTTCATGGTGGACATGGAGATCCCCAGCGCCTACGTGCAGTTCCTGCGCTCGCTGATGCCGCGCAAGCCGCGCGCCGAGATCTACAGCGCCCTGGGCCTGCAGAAGCACGGCAAGAACCTGTTCTACCGCGACTTCCTCTACCACCAGCGCCACAGCAGCGACCGCTTCCGCATCGCGCCCGGCATCAAGGGCATGGTGATGCTGGTGTTCGACCTGCCCTCGTTCCCCTACGTGTTCAAGTGCATCAAGGACTTCTACCCGCCGCAGAAGGAAACCACGCGCGAGCAGATCCAGGGCAAGTACCAGCTGGTGAAGACCCACGACCGCGTCGGCCGCATGGCCGACACGCTGGAGTACAGCAACGTGGCCTTTCCGCGGGCGCGGTTCGAGGATGAGCTGATCGCCGAGCTGAAGCACTTCTGTCCCAGCCTGATCGAGGAGGACGGCGACTGGCTCGTCATCCGCCACGTCTACATCGAGCGGCGCATGATCCCCCCTGAACATCTTCCTGCAGGAAGCCACGCCCGAGCAGATCGAGCATGCGGTGCTGGAGTACGGCAATGCCATCAAGGACCTCGTGGCGGCCAACATCTTCCCGGGCGACATGCTGTGGAAGAACTTCGGTGTCACGCGGCACGGCAAGGTGGTGTTCTACGACTACGACGAGATCGAGTACCTGACCGACTGCAACTTCCGCCGCGTGCCCGCGCCGCGCAACGAGGAGGACGAGATGTCCGGCGAGGTCTGGTACTCGGTGGGTCCGCGCGACGTGTTTCCCGAGACCTTCGAGCCCTTCCTGCTGGGCAACCCGGCGGTGCGCAAGGTGTTCATGGCCCACCATGCCGAGCTGCTGGACGCTTCGTTCTGGCAAGCCCACAAGGAGCGCATTGCCGCCGGGCATGTGCACGATGTCTTCCCCTACGAGCCCGAGCGCCGCTTCCATCTCCGTCATGCTGTTTGAAAGGACGAACCCATGAGCAACGATTCCATCGTCATCGTCTCCGCCGCCCGCACGCCCATCGGCGGCCTGCTGGGCGACTTCGCCGCGGTGCCCGCCTGGGAGCTGGGCGCGGTGGCCATCCGCGCCGCGGTGGAGCGTGCCGGCGTGCCGGGTGACGCCGTCAACGAGGTGCTGTTCGGCAACTGCCTGATGGCGGGACAGGGCCAGGCGCCGGCCCGCCAGGCCGCGCGCAAGGCCGGCCTGCCCGATTCGGCCGGCGCCGTCACGCTGAGCAAGATGTGCGGCTCGGGCATGCGGGCCATGATGTTCGGCCACGACATGCTGGCCGCGGGCAGCGCCGACGTGGTGGTGGCCGGCGGCATGGAGAGCATGACCAATGCGCCGCACCTGATGTTCGCGCGCAAGGGCATCAAGTACGGTGCCTCGGCCGTGTACGACCACATGGCGCTGGACGGCCTGGAAGACGCCTACGAGCGCGGCAAGGCGATGGGCGTGTTCGCCGAGTCCTGCGCTGCCAAGTACCAGTTCACCCGCGAGGCGATGGACCAGTTCGCCATCGCCTCCACCCAGCGCGCCAAGCAGGCCAACGAAGACGGCAGCTTCGACTGGGAGATGGCCGCGGTGACGCTGCCGGGCAAGGCGGGCGACGTGCAGGTCACGCGCGACGAGCAGCCCTTCAAGGCCAAGCTGGACAAGATCCCCGGCCTGAAGCCGGCCTTCAAGAAGGACGGCACCATCACCGCCGCCACCTCGTCCAGCATCAGCGACGGCGCCGCCGCGCTGGTGCTGATGCGCGAGAGCGATGCGGCCCGCCACGGCGCCCAGCCCATCGCCCGCATCGTCGCGCACAGCGTGCATGCGCAGGCACCCGAGTGGTTTGCCACCGCGCCCGCCGGTGCCATCGACAAGGTGCTGAAGAAGGCGGGCTGGCAGCCCGGCCAGGTCGATCTGTGGGAGGTGAACGAGGCCTTTGCCGCGGTGACCATGGCCGCGATGGCCGAGTTCAAGCTGCCGCATGAGATCGTCAACGTGCATGGCGGCGCGGTGGCGCTGGGCCATCCCATCGGCGCCTCGGGCGCGCGCATCGTCGTCACACTGCTGGGCGCGATGAAGAAGCGCGGTGCCCGGCGCGGCGTGGCCTCGCTGTGCATCGGCGGCGGCGAGGCCACCGCCATGGCCATCGAGATGCTGTGAAGGAGCAGCGCATGAAGGTGCTGGTGATCGGTGCTTCGCGCGGCCTGGGCCGCGAGCTGGTGCGGCAGTTCATCGCCGATGGCGCGCAGGTGACGGCCACCGCGCGCAGCGACGACGGCGTGGCCGCGCTCAAGGCCATGGGTGCAGAGGCCTTTGCGCTGGATGTGAACGATGCGGCCAGTGCCTCTGGCATCGCCTGGCGCTGCGACAACGCAGGCTTCGACCAGGTCTGGCTGGTGGCCGGTGTGTACGGCCCGCAGACGCAGGGCCTGCAGACGCCCACCGTCGAAGACTTCGACGCGGTGATGCATACCAACGTACTGGGCGCGATGCGCGTGCTGCCGCAGCTGGCCGATGCGCTGGCACCGGGCGCCCGGGTGGCGGTGCTGTCGTCGCGCATGGGCTCCATCGGCCTGCGCACGGCCAGCGCGGGCTGGCTGTACCGCGCCTCCAAGGCGGCGCTCAATTCGGTGCTGAAGGACGTGTCGCTGGCCTGGGCCGGCCGTGCCACCTGCGTGGCGCTGCACCCGGGCTGGGTGCAGACCGACATGGGCGGCGCACAGGCCGACCTCACGCCGGAGAAGAGCGCTGCCGACCTGCGCCGCACCGTCGGCGCGCTCACGCCGAGCGACAACGGCGGCTTCTTCAACCACGACGGCACGCCGCTGTCCTGGTAAGGCCGGACAAGGAACGAGAGGAGACGACCGCCATGCATCTGTCCGAAGACCACCGCGCGATCCAGGATGCCGTGCGCAGCTATGTGCAGGACCGCATCGCCCCGCAGGCCGCGCAGTGGGACAAGGCCCATCTCTTCCCGGCGGCCGAGCTGCGCGGCCTGGCCGAGCTGGGCTGCTATGGCGTGGCCGTGCCCACCGATTACGGCGGCGCGGGGTTGGACTACCTGTCGCTGGCGCTGATCCTGGAAGAGATTGCGGCTGGCGACGGCGGCACCTCCACCGTGGTCAGCGTCAACAACTGCCCGGTGTGTTCGATCCTGATGGCCTGGGGCACTGAGGCGCAGAAGCGGCAATGGCTTGCGCCGCTGGCCAGCGGCCAGATGCTGGGCGCCTTCTGCCTGACCGAGCCGCACGTGGGCTCGCAGGCCGATGGCCTGAAGACCACCGCGGTGCGCGATGGCGACGGCTATGTGATCAACGGCGTCAAGCAGTTCATCACCAGCGGGCAGAACGGCGACGTCGCCATCGTGATGGCGGTGACCGACAAGGCCGCAGGCAAGAAGGGCATCAGCGCCTTCATCGTGCCCACCAGGACGCCCGGCTACACCGTGGCGCGGCTGGAGGACAAGATGGGCCAGCACAGCAGCGACACCGCGCAGATCCTGTTCGAGAACTGCCGCGTGCCCGAAGCCAACCGCATCGGCGACGAAGGCCAGGGCCTGAAGATCGCGCTGTCAGGCCTGGAAGGCGGGCGCATCGGCATCGCCTCGCAAAGCGTGGGCATGGCGCGCGCGGCCTTCGAGGCGGCGCTGGCCTACAGCAAGGACCGCGTGGCCTTCGGCCAGCCGATCTTCGAGCACCAGGCGGTGCAGTTCCGCCTGGCCGACATGGCCACGCAGATCGAGGCGGCGCGCCAGCTCATCTGGCATGCGGCCAGCCTGAAGGACGCCGGCCAGCCCTGCCTGAAGGAAGCCGCGATGGCCAAGCTCTTCGCCAGCGAAATGGCCGAGCGCGTGTGCAGCGCCGCCATCCAGACCCTGGGCGGCTACGGCTACGTGAGCGACTTTCCGCTGGAGCGCATCTACCGCGACGTGCGGGTGACGCAGATCTACGAGGGAACGTCGGACGTGCAGAAGATCCTGATCGGGCGGGCGTTGGCCACCTCCGCCGGCTGAAGCGGCGGCCGGCAGGGATTCCGCCGAGGCGCCCGCCCGGCGGTGCGTGATACGGTCAATCCACCATGAACGCCGCCTCGCCCATCGCCTTCTACTTCGACTTCTCGTCGCCGTACTCGTACATCGCCTCCGAGTGGATCGAGGCGCTGGCGGCCCGGCATGGTCGCACGGTGAAGTGGCATGCCATCCTGCTGGGTGCCACCTTCCAGCACACTGGCCTCAAGCCGCCGGTGGACTACCCGCTCAAGCGCGAATACGCCCTGCGCGACTTTGCCCGCTCGGCGCGGGCCGAGGGCATTCCGTACACGCAGCCCGAGCACTTCCCCATCCCTACGCAGAACGCGGCGCGCATCTTCTACTGGCTGCAGTCGGAAGACCCGGCGCGCGCCGCGGCCTGGGCCCATGCCGGGTTGCGTGGGTACTTCACCCGCGGCGTGCGGCTGGACGATCCGGCGGCGCTGAAGTCGCTGGCCGAGGCTTCGGACATCGACCCGCAAGCCGCTGAAGCCGCCTGGGGCGACACGCAGTGGAAGCTGCGCCTGAAGCAGGCGAACGACGATGCCATCGCCGCCGGCGTGTTCGGCACGCCCTGGTTCGTGGTGGACGGCGAGCCCTTCTGGGGCAACGACCGCAAGTCGCAGATCGAGCGCTGGCTGTCCGGCAATCCGTTCTAGCCCGTTCCAGCGTTCAACGAGGTGCCCGCATGGACCTGCCCCGCCACCTGTCCATACAAGCCCACGCCAACCGGCTGGCCAACCACAGGCTGCACCAGGCCATGGGCGTGCTGGGCCGCGACGAGTTCCATGCGCCGCGCACCAGCTTCTTTCCCAGCCTGGCGGCCACGCTGAACCACCTGCTGGCCGTGGACCTGTACTACATCGGCGCGCTGTACGGCGAGCCGGGTGGCGCCCAGGCCTTCGAGCAATTCAAGCCTGCCGACACGGTGCTGGAACTGGCGGAAAGGCAGGCCGCGAGCGACCAGCGCCTGATCGACTACTGCCTGCGCCTGACGCCGGCCGGCTGCGATGCCGAGGTGGCGATGGACCGCGGCGACCATGTGCAGCGTGATGCCGCCGGCCATGTGCTGTCCCACCTCTTCATGCACCAGACGCACCACCGCGGCCAGGCGCATGCCATGTTGAGCGGCACCGCCATCAAGCCGCCGCAGCTCGACGAGTTCCTGATGCCCAGCGATGCGCACTACCGCGTGACGGACATGCAGCTGCTGGGCTGGCGCGAGGAAGACGTCTACCGCCAGGCGGCTGCCACCACCGGTTCGTAGGCCTGCTTCATCCGCTGGAACGACGACCAGAACGGCCGCGGCGTGCGGCCGGCCAGGCGGTCCACCAGCACGCCGATGTGCGTGTGCCAGCCACCCGACACGCTGAGCATCGAGCTGCGCGACGCCAGCCGGCTGTGGGTGATGGTGAGCCGAACTTGGTCGCCCTCGGCCGGCGCCAGCTCGAACACCACCTGCGATGGCGGTGCCCCGGCAGGCTCGGGCCAGCTCAGCACCAGGCGCTGCGGCGGCTGCCATTCCAGCACCGTGCCGCCGTGCTGCCCGATGTCGCCATCGCTGCACAGCTCGGCGGGCGCGGGTGCGGGCTCCACCGTGGGCGAGAGGTCTTCGTGCTTGAAGTGCAGCGTGTAGCGGCCGCCGGCGCGCGGCTCCATCGGGCCGCCGGCAAGCCACAGCGCCCGCTGGTCGGATTCGACGAGGTAGGACCACAGGCGCTCGGGCGTGCCGGGCAGCAGCCGTTCGATGCGCACGGTGGCCGGTGCGGTCACCTGGCCCATCGGCTCCGCGTCGGCATGCGGGTCCTGCAGGGGGGCGGGGGGAGGGGGAAGGGTTCATCGGGCTTTTCCTTTGGCGGGTCGGCGCGCCTTCTTGGCTGGCGCAGGGGCGGGTCTGGCGGCCGCGGCTGCAGCGGCGTCTTCTGCCTGCAGCGCGGCTTCCAGGGCATCGAGCCTGCGGGACCAGAAGGCCTGCTGCTCGTGAATCCACGCGCTGGCCTGGGCCAGCGGCGCGGGGTCGAAGGACAGGATGTGCTCGCGCCCCACCACCCTGCGGCGCACCAGTTGCGCGCGCTCCAGGATGCGGATGTGCTTGGACACCGAGTTCAGAGAGATGTCGAAGGGCGCTGCCAGCTCGGTCACCCGTGCCTCGCCCAGCGCCAACCTGCGAAGGATGGCGCGACGCGTGGCGTCGGCCAGCGCGGTCATGGTGTCATCGAGCATGTCCAAATCATTCACCTTTGTGGGTGAATATAGAGCCTGCCGCGCAGCTGTCAAGGCCGCTAAGCTGGGCACATGACATCGCCAGCCCACACCCCATGCTTCTTCGCGGCCCGTGCCGTGTTCCTCGGCCTGGCCATGGCGGCCGCGGCCGCCGTCCAGGCCGAGCCCATCGGCGAGGTGGACACGGTCTTCAAGTTCATCGGGCCCGACCACAAGATCGTGGTCGATGCCTACGACGACCCCGGCGTGGCCGGCGTCACCTGCTACGTGTCGCGCGCCAAGACGGGCGGCGTGAAGGGTGCGCTGGGCCTGGCCGAAGACAAGGCCGAAGCCTCCATCGCCTGCCGCCAGACCGGCCCCATCAGCTTCCCCAAGCCGCTGCCGATGCAGCAGGAGATGTTCAGCGAGCGCATCTCGCTGATCTTCAAGCGGCTGCGCGTGGTGCGCATGGTGGACAAGTCGCGCAACACGCTGGTGTACCTGACCTACTCCGACCGCGTGATCGAAGGCTCGCCCCAGAACAGCCTGACGGCCGTGCCGGTGGACCGCGGCACGGTGATTCCGGTGAAGTGAGGCGATGGGCGCCACGGCCGACGCTGACCAACGCTGCGCCCTCGTCCGCACGCTGTGGACCTGCGTCCAGGCGCGTGACTGGGCTGGCATGCGGGCGCTGTATGCCGACGACGCGGTGACGCACTGGCCGTGCAGCGGCGAGTGGTTCCTCAGCGCCGATGCCATCGTGAAAGCCAACGCGGTCTACCCCGAGGGCTGGACCGTCACGCTGCAGTCGGTGGATGCGCTGGCCGATGGCGGCGTGCATGCGGTGGTGCGCGTGGACCATCCGCCGGGCGTCTTCTTCGCCAATGCCCGCTATCGTTTCACCGACGATGCGCCGCCCGCCACGGGCCCGCGGATTGCCGGCGTGGTGGAGCACTGGGCCACGGCCGAGCCGCCGCCGACATGGCGCACGGCCGAAGCCCTGGGCGGCGCCTACCGCCGCGACACCGTCTGAATCCGACCTCCGCATGAACCTCGACACCACCCAGCTCGTCGCACTGGCCGCCGCCCTCGGCTGGGCCAGCGGCCTGCGGCTGTATGCGGTGGTGTTCCTCACCGGGCTGTCGGGCTGGCTGGGCTGGGTGCAGCTGCCCAGCGGGCTGCAGGTGCTGCAGAGCCCGGTGCTGCTGTCGGTCAGCGGCGCGCTGGTGGCAGTGGAGTTCCTGGCGGACAAGATCCCCTGGGTGGATTCGGCCTGGGACGTGCTCAACACCGCCATCCGCATCCCGGCCGGCGCCGCGCTGGCCTACGGCGTGTTCGGCGGCGACGAGGCCACCTGGGGCGCGGTCGCAGCGCTGCTGGGCGGCGGGCTGGCAGCCACCGCGCATGCGGCCAAGTCGGCCACGCGGGCGGCGGTCAACACCTCGCCCGAGCCGTTCAGCAACATCGGCCTGTCGTTGCTGGGCGATGCCTTCGTTCCCGGCATGCTGTGGCTGTCGGTCAACCAGCCGCTGTGGTTCTTTGCCGGGCTGGCGGTGGCGCTGGTGGCGATGGTCGCGGTCATCGTGCTGCTGTCGCGCTTTCTGCGTGGGCTGGTGCAGCGGCTGCGCGGGCATTGGCGGGCCGCGGCCGCCTGAGGGCCCGCTGCAGCGGCCGGCCCCGGTTGGTGGTGCAATCACCACATGAGCACCGCCGACAGCCCCACCTCCACCACCCCTGAAATTGCCACCGCCTCTGAAGGCTTCGCCCGCGTCACCGCGCTGCTGGCCGAGTTGGGCCATCCGCATGCGCCGCGCTGGCTGGGCGTGCCGGCCCGCACCTCGCAGGAGGCGGCCGATGCGCTGGGCATCCTGGTGGGGCAGGTGGCCAAGAGCGTGATCTTCAAGCGCAAGGCCGACGACGCGGCCGTGCTGGTGGTGGCCTCCGGCGACCGGCGGGTGGACGAGAAGAAGGTGGCCGCGCTGGTCGGGCCGATCGGCCGCGCCGATGCCGCCTTCGTGAAGTTGCGCACCGGCTTTTCCATCGGCGGGGTGTCGCCGGTGGGCCATGCCGAGAAGCTGGTGACGCTGATCGACGACCAGCTGTTCCGCTTCTCGGAGGTGTGGGCCGCCGCCGGCCATCCCAACGGCGTGTTCATGCTCAGCCCGCAGCAGCTGCAAGCGTTGACCGGCGCGCCGGTGGCCGACGTGGTGCAGGCATGACGCGAACGCCCGCTCCGGCCACGGCGGTGGCCTCGCCCTGCATCAACGTGTGCCAGATGCATGCCTCGACCGGCTGGTGCATCGGCTGCGGCCGCACGCTGGACGAGATCGCCGCCTGGAGCCGACTGGACGACGGCGGCAAGCGCGCGGTGTGGACGCTGTTGCCGCCGCGCATGGCCCGCCTGCGGCAGCTGAAGGTGCAGGAACGGAAGGCTCGGCCATGAAGCAGATCCGGTTCTGGTTCGACGTGATCTCGCCCTACGCCTGGCTGGCCTTCGACCGGCTGCCGCAGGTGCTGGAGGGCCATTCGCATGCAGTGGAGTACCGGCCCCTGCTGCTGGGCGCGGTGCTGCAGCACTGGGGCCAGCGCGGGCCGGCCGAAATCGCGCCCAAGCGCGACTGGACCTACCGGCAGATCGCCTGGCTGGCGCGCCAGCAGGGCACGCCGCTGGCCCTGCCGGCGCAGCATCCGTTCAATCCGCTGGCGCTGCAGCGGCTGGCCCTGGCCTGCTGCCCGGCGGGCGGTGCGCCCAACCGGCGCGTGGTGGAGGCGCTGTTCCGCCACGTGTGGTGCAGCGGAGGTGCCGATGCCAACGAGCCGCAGCGCCTGGCAGCGCTGGCGGCCGAGCTGCAGCCGCCGCGCGACCCGGCATCGGCCGAGGTGAAGGACGAGCTGAAGTTGTCCACGCAGGCCGCCATCGCGCGCGGCGTGTTCGGCGTGCCGGCCTTCGAGCTGGAAGGCCGCGTGTTCTGGGGCCTGGACGCGCTGCCGATGCTGGCCGCCGCACTGGCCGGCGACCCGTTCTTCGATGGGCCGTGGGACGAGGCCGCCGCGCCGCGGCCGGCCGTCACACGCGGGTGAGCGGGTTCTCGTTCAGCAAGAGCTCGCGCAGCTCGTCCGCGCCGATGGCCTTGCCCTGGTCCTGCCCTTCCAGCAGGCCGTCGGCCAGGCCACGCTTGTCGCGGTGCACGTCGACGATGCGCTCCTCGATGCTGCCGGCCGTCACCAGGCGGTAGACGGTCACCGGCCGCTGCTGGCCGATGCGGTGGGCGCGGCCCATGGCCTGGTCTTCCGCCGCGGGGTTCCACCACGGATCGACGATCAGCACGTAGTCGGCCATCGTCAGGTTCAGGCCGAAGCCCCCGGCCTTCAGGCTGATGAGGAACAGCTCGCCCTCGCCGCGCTGGAAGGCCGCCACGCGCCTGGCACGCTCGGGCCCGGGCGTGCTGCCGTCCAGGTACTGGTAGGCGATGCCGGCGTCGTCCAGCCGCGCGCCTAGCAGCTTCAGGAAGTCGGTGAACTGGCTGAACACCAGCGCCTTGTGCTGGCCGTCGACCAGCTCGCGCACCAGCGTCTCGAACTCCTGCGCCTTGCTGCCGACGATGCCCAGCTCGGGCGCCACCAGCCGCGGATCGCAGGCGGCGCGGCGCAGGCGCGTCAGCTCGGCCAGCACATGGAAGGCGGCCTCCGGGTTGCCGTCGTTGGACATAGCGCGGATGCGTTCCACCGCATTGCGCCGCAGCGCTTCCAGGAAGTTGCGCTCGGCCTCGCTGGGCTGGATGTGGTGGACGATCTCGGTGCGTGGCGGCAGGTCGGTCAGCACCTGGGCCTTGGTCCGCCGCAGCAGGAAGGGCGACACCAGCCGCCGCAGCCGTGAACGCGCCGCCGCATCGCCCTGGCGTTCGATGGGGCTGCCGAAGCGCTCGTTGAACTGCGTGGCCGTGCCCAGCAGGCCGGGGTTCAGCATGTTCATGATCGACCACAGATCGGCCAGCCGGTTTTCCACCGGCGTGCCGGTGAGCGCCAGGCGGAAGTCGGCCTTCAGCTCGGCCACCGACTTGGCGCGCTTGGTGGCCGCGTTCTTCACCGCCTGGGCCTCGTCCATCACCAGCGTGGACCAGGTGCGGCGGCCGAAGCGGTCGCCGTCCAGCTGCACCAGCGCGTACGACACGATCAGCAGGTCGCCCGGCCCGGCGTCGTCGATCAGTGCATCACGCCCGCGCTCGTTGCCGGGGTCGCCGTAGATCGCGGCGCGCAGCCCGGGCGCAAAAGTGGCCGCTTCGGCCAGCCAGTTGCCGGCCACCGAGGTGGGCGCAATCACCAGCGCCGGCCCGCGCTCGGCGCGCGACAGCAGCAGCGCCAGCGTCTGCACCGTCTTGCCCAGGCCCATGTCGTCGGCCAGGCAGGCGCCCAGGCCGGCATGGGCCAGCCGCGCCATCCAGGCGTAACCCTCGGCCTGGTAGCCGCGCAGCTCCGCGCGCAGGCCCTTGGGCGGCTCGGGCTGCAGCGAGGCGGCGGCTTCCAGCGCATCGAGCCGGGCGCGCCAGGGGTTGTCGCCTTCCACCTGCATGCCGTCGAGCGTGGCTTCCAGCCAGGCGGCGCCGGCGGCGGGCAGCGCGAACACGCCGTCGGGCCGCACGCCGCCCAGCGCGGCCAGGTCGGCCAGTTGCTGGCGCAGGCGGTCGGTGAGGGCGAGGTATTCACCTTCGCCCAGCGCCACGAAGCGGCCGGCCTTGGCCTGCTGGGCCATTTGCATCAACTGCTGCAGGCCGACCACGCGGGCATCGTCGACCTTCAGCTCGCCTTCCAGGGCGAACCACTGCCGCTCGCTGGTGACGCGCACTGCCAGCGCATGCGGTGCCACGGTGGTCACGCGCACCGGGCGGCCGCGCGGCCAGTCCAGCGCCACGATGGCGGGCAGCGTGGGCAGCATCTCCACCGCCTGCAGCGCCAGCTCGGGCGTGTCCAGCAGCCAGCCGGCCTCGCCAGCCTCGCTGCCGTCGAGGAAGGGCAGGGCCTCCAGCACGCTGCGCAGGTGGTCCAGCTCCACCTGCAGGTGGCGACGGGTGGCCAGGCTGAGGCCATCGTGCAGCGTCATCAGCCGCTCGCGGCCAACGCCGGGCGGCACCGTGGGGCCGAAGCTGCCGAAGGGCATCACCACCAGCCGCAGCTGCAGCGCATCGCCCACCGGCACCAGCTGCGCGCGCAGGCGGCTTTCGCCGGGCACCTCCTGGCCGGCGGCGGCGTCGCTGTGCAGCTGGAAATGGCCGGCCAGCACCTTCAGCGCCGATTCCAGCTCGGCCTTGGCCTTCACCGGCACTGCCCAGTCCTGCGACACCAGCTCGGCCACCCGCCGCTGCGCCGCGGTGATGCGGATCAGCCGGGCGCGGTCGGGTGCGTCGCGCACGATGCGCAGGCTGTTGCGGCGTTCCAGCTCGGCCTGTCGTTCCTCGGCATAGAACCAGCCTTCGCCCAGGTGGGGCGGCGTGGCGGGCTGCAGGGGCGGATCGATGCGGAAGACGAACTGCTCGCCGCCTTCGCCCATGCGGCGGGCCACCTCGATCAGCGGCAGCGCCTCGCTCAGCTCCTCGAACTGGCCGGGTTCGTCGGTGAAGAACACGGCGGGGTGGCGCACCAGCGCCTGGGCGGCACCGGTCACATCCAGCACCAGCTGGCGGGCCGACCAGCGCGAGCGGTCGATGTTGCGGGCCACGGCCGCGTCGCGTGCATCCAGCCGGGCGCTCGCCTTCACCTTGTTCAGGCTCACCGGCTTGGGCTTGCGGGCGCCAGGCGGGCGCTCATAGGGCTGCACCGCCTGCACCCGGCCTTCGTCATCCAGCGTCAGGCCCCACAGCAGCGTGGTGGCCGGCAGCTGTGCGCCGTCGCTCGGCGCGGCATCGCCGCCCAGCGCGGTGATGGCGGCCAGCGCGTCGCGCCAGGCCTCGCGCGGGGCGGCCAGGAAGGGCGCGGGCGGCTCGCCGGCCGGCTCGTCCGGCGGCGCGGGCGGCACCGCCAGGCCGAGGCGGGCGCAGGCCTCGCGCACCAGTGCCGCCATCCAGCGCTCCTGCTGCGATTCGAGGCCGGCCACCAGGTGGCGCGCCCGCAGGTCGGTCCAGCCGGCGGGCGAGTGGCCCAGCCAGGCGGCCAGCACCAGGTGGCTGGCCTGGCGGGTGAAGGTGTGCGGCTGCAGCGCCATCTGGCTGGGGAAGGCGAAGGCCTGCGGGTCGATAGCCTGGTCGCCCAGCCGCACCGCGGCCGCATGCGCCCACAGGCCCCAGAAGCTTTGCGCCGGCGGCGTGCGGCTGCCCGACTGGGTGACGCAGAACTTGCGCGCGGCCGTCCATTCGGCCGCGCCGGGCTGCGCCAGCAGCGCCAGCGCGAGCGGCCAGGCCATGCCATCGGGCAGCACCGGTTGCCGCTTGCCGGTGGACTTGGCCAGCCCCTTGATGGCGGCCAGGCCATCGCCCGCGGCCTGCGCCCAGTGGCCGGCATGCGCCAGGGCCAGGGCATCGAACAGCTCCACCAGCGGGCCGCCCAGGCCGTGCAGCGCGGCATGCAGGCCGGCCAGGTCGCCCGCATGCAGGCGGCGCTCGGCCATCAGGCAGCGCAGCGGCGGCGGCACCTCGTCGGGCGCGCGGCGCAGCCAGGCATCCACCGCTTCCAGCAGTGGCTGGTGGCGGCTGGCCGGGCCGATGGCGCTGAGGGCGGTGGTGGCCACCGTGGCACGCAGCCCGGGCTCCAGCCGCTCGAACAGCACCGGCAGGAAGGGCTGCGTGAGCGCGGCCACCATCACGTCGGCGCTGCCGGCATCCACCAGCGGGCCCTGCAGCAGGCGGCTGAACTCCTCCATCGTGCGGCCGCCGTACAGCGCCAGCCGCAGCAGCGCCACGCGGTCGTCCAGCGCCGGCAAATGCACCCAGGCCGGCTCGGCGGCGCCGTTGGGCTGCACATGGGCGCCGGCGGCCACCGCCCAGCCCTGCCAGTAGCGCGGGGCCTCGGGCTGCAGCATCAGTTCGGTGAAGCGGGCGGCCCAGGCTTCGTCGGTGTCCACCACCGTGCCCAGGCCTTCCACCCGACGCGCCCGGCCATGGTTCACCAGATGGTCCAGGGCCTCGGTCACGTCGGCCAGCGCAGGCGCCGTACCGCCCTCCACGCGGTGGCCCATCCAGCGCAGCATCTGCAGCAGCCAGGTTCGGCTGCGTGGCGCGCCGGCCAGGCACAGGGCGTCGTACACGGCCTGCGCGGTGCGGTCGGTCAAGGGGCGGGCGGTGGAAAGCATGCGAACGGCAGGAGGTCGAGGCGCGGCCGGGCCGCTGCGGGAGGGGCGGAGTTTGTCAGCCTTCCGCCGGCCGCAACTCCGCCGCGGGGCGGATGCGCGGGGCGGCGCGGATACAGGATGTTTCAGTCGCCCGGGAATGCCCCCGCGCGGGCAGGCAGGCCGGGGTGTGAATATTCTCTGGCTGACATGTTGCTGACGCGCGCGCCATTGACTCTGGGGGCTGCGGCGGCGCAGTATTCCTGGTATGGGGCTGGAGCCGGCCCAACCTGGTTTTTTCAAGGAGGCCCGATGGCTGCAACCGAGCTCCCTGCCGACCTGACGCACACGGCACCCATGCTGCGGGGCAAGGTGCTCTACATCGAGGACGCCGAGACCAGCATGGCCGTGGTCGAGGGCATGATGCAGCACTTCCCCGGCGTGCAACTGCTGCAGGCCACCACCGGCCGCCAGGGCGTGGAGATGGTGCGCAGCGAGCATCCCGACCTGGTGCTGCTGGACATGCACCTGCCCGACATCCCGGGCCTGGAGGTGGTGCGCATCCTCAACCAGGACATCGCCGACCGCGGCCTGCGCGTGACCATCCTCACCGGCGACAAGCTGTCGATGGACATCATCAAGGCGATGAGCCTGGGGGCCTTCGAGTACTGGATCAAGCCGGTGGAGCTGCGGGTGCTGGCCTCGGGCCTGCGGCGCGCGCTGGGCGGCCGGCTGGCCCACCCGGCGCGGCACTTCCCGGTGCGCTGAAGGCGCGGGCCGCCGTCCCTGGCAGACTGGCGGGCCCCGCTCCGCCACAAGGATGTACCCATGCCCGAGACAGCTCCCCACAACCGCATCGCCATCGTCACCGGCGCCGGCAGCGGCATCGGCCGGGCCGCAGCCCATGCGCTGCTGGACGCCGGCTGGCGCGTGGCCTTCGCCGGCCGCCGGCAGGAGACGCTGCAGGCCGCCATCGACGCCGCGCCCGACGCATTCGGCGACATCGCCGAGCGCGCGCTGGCCGTGCCCACCGACGTGGCCGATGCCGACTCGGTGAAGGCGCTGTTCGATGCGGTGGTGGCGCGCTTCGGCCGCGTGGACCTGCTGTTCAACAACGCCGGCATCTCCGCCTCCGGCTACACGCTGGACGAACTGCCCATCGAGCGCTGGAAGCAGGTGGTGGACACCAACCTCAACGGCGTGTTCTACGGCATCCAGCAGGCCTTCAAGGTGATGAAGTCGCAAAGCCCGAAGGGCGGCCGCATCATCAACAACGGCTCCATCTCGGCCTATGCGCCGCGGCCCCAGTCCATCGCCTACACCGCCACCAAGCATGCCGTCACCGGCCTGACCAAGACCGCCGCGCTGGACGGCCGGGTGCACGACATCGCCGTGGGTCAGATCGACATCGGCAATGCCGCCACCGACATGACCGAGCGCATGGCCGCCGGCGTGCCGCAGGCCGACGGCAGCCTGAAGGTGGAAGCCCGCATGGACGTGAAGCACGTGGCCGACGCGGTGGTGCACATGGCCAGCCTGCCGCTGGATGCCAACGTGCTGTTCATGACGGTGATGGCCACCAAGATGCCGTTCGTGGGACGGGGTTGAACCCGACGCTGCCCGCCAGCGCGCTGGCGCGCATGCGCCTGCGCCACCTGCAATGCCTGCTGGCGGTGGCCGACACCGGCAGCCTGCGGCGCGCGGCGGAGCGGCTGTCCATCACCCAGCCGGCGGTCACCAAGACCATCCACGAGCTGGAAGAGATCCTGGGCGTGCGGCTGCTCACCCGCGGCCGGCGCGGCGCGGTGCCCACGCCCGAGGCCGCCGTCTTCCTGCGCCATGCGCAGGCCAGCATGAGCGCGCTGGGCGAGGCGGTGCACAGCGTCACCGCCGGCGCGGCGCAGCGCCCGCTGCGGGTGGGCGTGCTGCCCACGCTGGCGCCCTCGGTCATGGCGCGGGTGGCACTGGCCTGGCGGCAGGGCGCCGCGGCCAGCGGCGGCGAGGCGGCGCGGCTGAGCGTCGTCACCGGCCTGAACACCGCGCTGCTGCAGGCGCTGCGCGCCAAGGAGCTGGACCTGGTGATCGGCCGCCTGGCCGAGCCCGACGACATGCTGGGCCTGAGCTTCGAGCTGCTGTATGCCGAGCCGCTGGTGCTGGCCGCCCGGCCCGGTCATCCGCTGCTGGCGGCGGGCCGCCTGCCCTCGGCCGCCGACGTGGCCGCCTGGCCGCTGGTGCTGCCGATGCCCGGCACCGTGATCCGCCACGGCGTGGACAGCTTTTTCAGCGCCCGCGGCGTGCTGCCGTCGGCCGGCCTCACCGAGACCGTCTCGGCCTCGCTCGGCCGGGCGATGGCGCTGGGCAGCGATGCCCTGTGGTTCACCCCCTTGAGCGCCGCCGAGCCCGACCTGGCCGCCGGCATGCTGCAACGCCTGGCGGTGGACACCGGCGGCACCGAGGAGCCGGTGGGTCTGCTGCTGCCCACGCAGCAGGCGCCCTGGCCCGCGCTGCAGGCGATGGTGGAAGCGGTGCGGGCGGAGGCGGCGCGCCGCCGTGCGATGGCCACCGCTGCGACGGATGACTGATAACGGCTGGTGATCACTGGCCGGCGCGCTTTTCAATTGCGCGGTGGCAGGCGCCTTCCTAAAGTGCCGCATCCACCAGCCGGTGCAAACCGGCATTCCACGACAGGAGACGCCCATGGCCCACCAAGGCCCCCACTACGGCCCCTTCGCGATGCGCGACAGCGCCCAGCATGCGCCGGCGCTCACGCCCACCTACAAGACCAGCGTGCTGCGCTCGCCGAAGAACGCGCTGATCTCCATTCCCAACACGCTCACCGAGATGAGCGGTCCGCTGTTCCAGGCCAGCGAGCTGGGCCCGAAGGACGACGACCTGATCCTTAATTTCGCCAAGGACGGCCTGCCGGTGGGCGAACGCATCATCGTGCACGGCTATGTGAAGGACGAATTCGGCCGCCCGGTGCCCAATGCGCTGGTGGAGGTGTGGCAGGCCAACGCCAGCGGCCGCTACCGGCACCGCAAGGACACCTACATCGGCGCGCTGGACCCCAACTTCGGCGGCTGCGGCCGGGTGCTGACCGACGAGCACGGCTACTACCGCTACCGCACCATCCGCCCCGGCCCCTACCCCTGGCGCAACCGCATCAATGAATGGCGGCCGGCGCACATCCACTACGCCATCCACGGCGATGGCTGGGCGCAGCGGCTCATCACGCAGATGTACTTCGAGGGCGACACGCTGATCGCCGGCTGCCCCATCCTGGCCACCGTGCCCAGCGACGAGCAGCGCCGCGGCCTGATCGCGCTGGAGGACCGCGCCAACTTCATCGAGCTGGACAGCCGCGCCTACCGCTTCGACATCTACCTGCGCGGCCGGCGCATGACGTGGTTCGAGAACAAGGCCTGAGGCAGGAGACGACGATGCAAGCGCAACCGCAACAACAGCTCACCCACTACAAGGAAACCGCCTCGCAGACCGGCGGGCCTTACGTGCACATCGGCCTGGCGCCGCAGCAGGCGGGTTTCGAGATCTTCCAGAACAACTTCGGCCATGTGCTGACCCGGCCCGACACCCCGGGCGAGCGCATCCGCATCGAAGGCACCGTCTACGACGGCCTGGGCCTGCCGATGCGCGACGTGCTGCTGGAGATCTGGCAGGCCGACGGCGAAGGCCACTACGCCCATCCGGCGGACCCGAAGCCTTCGAGCTTCCGCGGCTGGGGCCGCACCGGTGCGGACTTCGACACCGGTCTGTACACCTTTGAGACCATCAAGCCCGGCGCGGTGCCTGCCGCCGACGGCCGCCCGCAGGCGCCGCACATTGCGGTGTGGGTGGTGGCGCGCGGCATCAACATGGGCCTGCACACCCGCATTTACTTCAGCGACGAGCAGGCGGCCAACGAGCGCGACCCGGTGCTCACCGGCATCGAATGGGTCAGCCGCCGCAAGACGCTGATCGCCCAGCGCGAGCAGCGCGGCGCAGAGACGGTCTACCGCTTCGACATCCGCATCCAGGGGCAGGGCGGGGCGGAGGATCTGGAGACGGTGTTCTTCGACATCTAGGCGCCCGGCGGCTCATGCGCCGCCTGCTCGAACGGATTGACCACCTGCAGCTCGCCGAAGCGCATGCCGGGCTGCAGGTCTTCGGTCAGCAGCGTGGTGCAGCGGGCGTCCAGCGCGGCCTGCACGATGAGTGCGTCCCACGGGCTGAGCTGGTGGCGCTGCGCCAGCGCAAAGGCGCGCAGCACGCCGTCGGCATCCGCCGGCACCACCCGCTCGCGGCGAAACACCTCCAGCGCCTCGGCCACCGCATCGGCCGGCAGGCGCTTCTTGCGGGTGAGCACGGCGTAGGTCTCCTGCAGCACCTGCGTGCTGATGACCAGCGTGCGTGCGGTGATGTGCCGCTCCAGCAGCGCATCTGCCACCGCATGGCGCATGCCCTGGGTGGCGTCCAGCGCATACACCAGCACATTGCTGTCGAAAAAGTGGCTCACCGGCCGGCCTTGCCGCGCGACAGGGCTTCTTCGTAGAGGGCCTCACGCCCCGGCCAGGCAGGGCCGGGTTCGAACCCGTTGGCACGTGCCGCCAGGCCGCGCAGCTTGGCCAGCCGGCTGGCCGGCGTGTCGGCCACTTCCAGCGCGTAACGCTCGATGGCGCGGCGGCACACCTCGTTCACGCTGGTGCCGTCCTGCACGGCCTTGATCCGCGCCTGGCGCAACAGGTCGTCGTCCACAGCGATGGTCAGGTTGGCCATGGTGGTTCTCCTTTCGTACACGGGATCAGTGTAACGCAGGACCTGTGTTCAAGCTGCACGCTTGATGGCGGGCCGCTGCAGGAATTCGCGCTGCAGCCAGCCGAGGATCACCTCGAAGTCGTCGGTGGTGCCAACCGCGCCGCGGCGAACGGCTTCCTCCTGGTGCTCAGGGGCGGCGCGCGCGAGAAGATCAGGAACGGCTGGCTGTGGCCGCGGTGGCGCATCTCATCCAGCAGCGTGTAGCCGGCCTGCTCGTCGGGCGGGCGGCCCATGTCGGAGATCACGGCCTGCACCGGCAGGCCGGATTCGAGCAGCGCCAGCGCGCTGTCGGTGTCCAGCGCGGTGCGCACGCGGAAGCCGCGCCGTCGCAGCTCCTGCACCGCGCTGCTGTTGTTGGCGGGCCGGTCGTCCACCCACAGCAGCAGCAGGCCGGGCACGGCCCAGTCTTCCGGCGGTGGCAGACCGCGCTGCCAGGCCAGGCGGCTGGCGACGATGGCGCCCAGCAGGCGGACGGTGGGCGCCACGTCCGCGGGGTGGAGCGCCCAGGTGGCGGTGGCCCCGCTGCCGGCATCGGGCATCAGCTGCAGGTCGAGCGGTGCCGCCAGGCCCGCGGCCACCGCCAGCTCGGCGACGGGCACCGGCACCTCGACACGCAGCGGCGGCGTTGGTGGCGCGCCGTCCAGCAGCGAGTCGCAGGCCTGGGCGAGCGAGCCGGTGAAGCGGGCCGCGAAGTCGTCCAGCCGGCGGCAGCCTGAGAACACGGAATGGCCGTGTTCGGCATGCAACCAGGTGGTGCGGGCGACCGACGGCGCCAGCAGTTCCACCACGTCGTCGGCGCGCAGCGCCGGCAGGCTGCCGTGCAGGCTCTGAAGCATCGGCAGGCGCCGGCGCAGGGCGTCGCCGAAGGTGCGGATGACCGGCTCGCGCAGCGGCGCCAGCGAGGCCAGCCAGCCAGCCGCAGGAAAGCCCAGCGCCTCGTCCAGCGCCGCACGGTCGGCCTCCGACAGGTCGTCCAGCACCGCCTCCAGCAGCAGCAGCCATTGCTGCATCAGGCTGATGGCGCCGCGGCTGTCGGCCGCGTCGGGCACCTCGCCGGGCAGCAGCGCCTGCAGCGCTGCATCGATTTGCTCGACCGAGCCGCGCCAGCGCGCGCCTGCTGCCTCGGTGTCGGGTTGCGCCAGCGGATCCGCCCCGCCTTCAAGCGCCTCGCGCACCGGCCCGCCGATGACCTCGCGGCTCAGCGCGACCAGCACCTCCAGCGTCGCGCGGCCGGGCATGCCGCTGCGCAGGCCGAGGCGGTGGGCATAACGCTCGGACACTGGCTGCGTGCCGGGGGCCATCGCGCCGGCGTGGAAGGCCTGGGCCAGCGCATGCAGCACGGTGCAGGCGGCGGCCACCACCTCGTCGGGCTCGGGCAGGGTGTCCTCCGGCGGCCGGTCGAGGTCGGAGCTGGACGGGGCCGCCGGTGGCATGCGGTGGGCGGCCGCCGCCGGCGACTCCTGCAGCGCCGCGCTGTCGATGCGCAGCAGGCGCAGCACCGGCCCGTCCGCCACCGCCAGGGCCTCGTAGCCGGCATCGAGCACCACCGGCGCAAAGGCGGCACGCGCCGGGCCTGCGCCGCCGCCGGGCGGCTGCACCTCGACCAGCCGCGGGCGATGGCCGGCGTCCAGGCCGTGCGCGAGCTGCAGGCCACCGGAATGCAGCGCGCAGGCCAGCAGGCGGTCGTCGTGCGACCAGCTGATGTCGGTGACCTCGTCCGGCGTCGTCCACTGGGCGACAGGCTCCTGCAGGCCTTGCACCCGCAGCCCGCCGTCGCCCATCGCCACGGCCAGCAGCGGGCTGCGCTGCGCCCACGCAGGGCCACGCGCCACGCCATGCAGGTCCTTCATCTCCATGCTTGGCTTTTCCGTGGCCCAGAGGAAGCGCACCGTGCCGTTGGCCAGCCGCATCGCCAGGTGCGCGCCGTCCCAGGCCCAGGCCAGCGCGGTGATGGGCGCTTCCACGGCATCGGCGGACAGCTGCATCGATGCATAACCCGGCAGCGCAACCTGCAGGTCCTGCCGCCAGGCCAGCGCCACCTGGCCGCCGTCGGGCTCCACGGCCATCACCGGCGTGCGCTGGCGCTCCACCAGCAATTCATGGCGGGCGACGACCCGCGTGCCGTCGGGCGCCTGGGCCCAGTGCGCCGGCCAGGCTTCATGCACCTGCAGGTCGGCCTCCCGCACGACGGCGCGGCGGCCGGCGTCCATCACCAGCAGCCGACCGTCCGGAAGCCAGGCCAGGTCGGTGGCCTGGGCATCGAAGCCGATGTCCTCCAGCGCGTCGGCGCCCAGCAGGGCCAGCGACGCCAGCACGGCCGTGGCCGCTTCGTCGATGTCCGCCTGCATGCGTTCGGCCAGCGGCAGGGCCGATGTCAGCGACTGCACAGTCCAGTCGGCTGCCTGCAGCGTGTCATGCACCTCGGCGTCGGCGATGGCGGCCAGCAGGCGGTGGTGCTCGGCGGGCGGCAGGCCTTGCTCGAACTGCGTCTTCAGCCGCTGCAGCCACGCGCCTTCGCCAGGCGCTGCGGTGCCGACGGCGCACACCACCTGCCTGCGTTCCTGCACCAGCGACACCAGCTGTCGCAGCCTGGGCGGGCCGCGGCGCTTGGCGGGCGCTTCCGCCTGCAGGTCCAGCGTGTGGAAGCGCAGGTCCAGGGTGGAGCGGAACCACTGCGTCCAGCGCTGGCGCAGCGCGCTCACCCAGGCCTCAAAGGCGGCATCGCCGATGCCGGGGCCGCGCACCACCATCATCTGCACCCGGCCGCGCATGGCCAGCGGCTCCTGCACCAGCCTGCGTCGGCCGGAGGGCTGCACCACGGCCTTGAACACCACCACGCCGCGGGCATGCCGCACCGCCAGCCGCCGGCCGTCGGGCGACCAGGCGATCTGCAAGGCCGGCTTGCCCAGCGCCACCTCGGCCTGCACCGTGACGCCCGGCGCCCAGGCGCGTTCGCGCAGGCGCAGCGGCGGCGGCTCGGCGGCTGACGGCGGCGGGGCGAACAGGGCCTGCAGCTGCCGGTTCACTTCCGCGAACGGCCGCGCCCAGGCGGGCAGGCGCAGCGCGCCTTCCGGGTCCAGCAGCAGCGCCGTGAAATCGACCGGGCTGCCCTGGCGCTCGGCGATGTAGCTGGAGACGGCGCGGCGCACCGCGTCGGCCTCGTGCTTGAGCAGCGAGGCCTGCAGCGCCTGCCGGACGCCGGGCGCGAAGTCGAAGGTCACGTCGTTGTCGTCGTCCTTGTGGCCGGACGGTGCTGCCGTGCCCGCGGGGCGCGGCTGGCGCTCCAGCAGGCCGCCCAGCAGCAGCAGCGGCAGGTCTTCCGCCGGCGCGCCGGGCTGCATCACCCGGTGCACCAGCCGCACCACCGGCAGCGTGAGCGGCGCCGCGGCCGACAGCTGCACCGCGGCCTGCAGCAGCCGCGCGCTGGCCATGCCACGGAAGCGGGCGATGCGCTGCGCCGGCGTGAGGTCGTCGAGCGCCTCGTCGGGTTCGTCGGCCGGTGCTTCGTCGTCGGCCGGCGGCGCCAGCCACAGCAGGCCGGCCGGGCTGCGCGCACCGGGCTTGGCCATCAACATGGCGGCCAGCCGGCCCAGCGCAGCGGGCGTGAGGGCGGCCACGGGCATCGGCAGCACCGGCTCATGGCGGCCCAGCCAGCGCGGGCGCTGCACCCGCAGCTCGGCCAGCGGCGCGCCGGGCCGGGGCGACTGCACGCCCAGGTCCGCACTGCCGAGCGCGGTGTGCGGCCACAGCCGCTCGGGCATCCACTGCAACACGGCCAGCGCGGTGCGGCGGCCCAGCTCGGTGGCCAAGGCGGCCATGCGGCCGTCCGACCAGGCCGAAGGCGTGCCGTCGGTGGCGATCAGCACCAGCGAGGCATCGTCCTCCAGCAGCATGCGCGGCGGATGCAGCGCGCCGCTGCGGCTGCGCAGGTGCAGCCGGCCGTCCACGCTCGCCAGCGCCAGCCGCCGGAAGCTGCGGAAGCCGCCCTGCCGCGCCAGCAACGCCTCCAGCTCGTCCGCCAGGCCGCGCCACAGCGGCAGCGCAGGGCTGTCCTCCACCAGCAGCGTGGCGGCGAGGAAGCGCTCGCGCTCGCCCACCAGCATCGGCATCAGCAAACCGGTGTCGGCGAAGTGCTCCGCGGTGGCGGCTTCGTCCAGCACGAAGCGGGTGCGCGATGGGCGCCGCTTGCCCAACGGCCGCAGCGCCCGCGCGAGCGCCGGGCCGTCGCGCAGCGCCGGCACGCCGGCCACGCGCAGGGCGCGGGCCCGCACATCGTCCTCGGCCGGCCCCGGGCCGGCATGGGCATACAGGCCCTGTGCCGCGGGCGGCAGGTCGGCCGCGGCGCGCTGCAGCGCGACTTCCACCTCGGGCGCGCCGTTGCGCCCTGGCTCCGGCGGCGGGCCGGTGCGCGGGGACTGCGCCAGCGCGGGCGCGGCCAGGGTGGTGTCGGGCCGGTCCGCGGGCTGCGGCGCTTCGGCCGGCGCCGGCGCGGGCAGGTGGCAGGCCAGCCACAGCGCATCCAGCAGCTGCTCGAGGTCCTCCGCCAGCCCGGCCGCGGTCAGCCGGGCCAGCGCCTCGGGCAGCGGCCCGGCGGAGGGCGTGGTGGGGCGGACCATGCGAAGCGGCGAGGGGTGTCGGCGCAGGCGCGTCAGGCCAGCGGCTGGGTGACGGCCTTGACCAGCGCTTCCTTGCGGTCGGCCGGCAGGCCGGCGCGGCCCACCACCAGCAGCACCGCGTTCAGCAGCTGGTCGGTGGCCAGGCGCTCGGTGGCCGCGCGCCGCGCGAAGTCGTCGATGCGCTGCCGCACTTCGTCGGCCAGCGTGCCGGTGAAGTACTCGGCCAGGTGCGCGTGCACCACGTCGGACAGGCGCTTCGGGTCCTTGCAGGGGTCGGGCATGTCCAGCCGCAGGCAGCGGCGCAGGAAGGCGGGGGAGAACTCCCGCTCGCCATTGCTGGTGAACACCACCAGCGGAAACTGCTTGGCCTGCACCCGGCCGCCGGTCACCGGGTAGGTGTCGGCCGGGCCGCCGCCGTGCAACCGCACCGCCACCGTGGCGGCCTTCTGGCGGGCCAGCTCGGGCACCTCGAACTCGCCTTCCTCCAGCACGTTGAGCAGGTCGTTCGGCAGGTCGAGGTCGGCCTTGTCGATCTCGTCGATCAGCAGCGCCCGCGGGATGTCGGTGGGCAGCAGCGCGGTGCCCAGCGGCCCCAGCCGCAGGAATTGGGAGAGGGGCAGCTCGGCCTGCTCGGTGCCTTCGCTGCGGGCCTGCTGTGTGGCATGCAGCCGGCCCACCGCGTCGTAGCTGTACAGCGCGTCGCGCAACGTGCTGCGCGAGGTGACGCTCCAGCGCAGCGGCTCGCCCAGGCGCAGCTCCCAGGCGATGGCGTCCACCAGCGACGACTTGCCCGAGCCCGGATTGCCGGTGACCAGCAGCGGCCGCCGCAGGTACAGGGCTGCATTCACCAGCTCCACGATCTCCTGCGTGGACTGGAAGGTGCGGCCGCGCTTGCGCATCGCCGGCGGCAGCGCGTCGTCGGCGGGGATGCGACGCTCCCATGCCACGGTGTGGGTGCGGAAGGGCCGCCACGGCGGCGGCGGCGGCAGCAGGTGGATGCCGTCATGCGGCGTGCGGTCGCCACGGAACAGCCGCCAGTCCGCGGGCTGGGTTGCAGGTGTCATGTTCATCGCTCGGCAGCTTTCAGTTGCGGTGCGTAGGGATTGCGTGCGGGGTCGTCCCACAGCAGCCGCAGCCGGCTGCCGGGATGCTTGCGCTGGGCGGCATCGGCCTGGCGCAGCGCGAACAGCTTGAGCAGGGCCTGCGGCCCGCTGCAGGCGCCCAGGTCGGCCTCCAGGCAGGCGGTGTCGGCCTCGCTCCAGGCGGCGTCGGACCAGCAGGCGAAGGGCAGGCCGTCGTCGTACAGCGTGTACTTGCTGGCGTCGTCCAGCGTGCGGCCGGGCACCGCCAGGCTCAGGCCGACGCAGCAGCCCTGCGGCACCGCATCCAGCCGGCTGGCCAGCAGGCCGTCGCGGATGCCCTGCGGCTCCATCCACACGATGCGCAGGCCATGCGCGCTGAAGCGCTCGCCCAGCTTCATCGCGGCCTTCTGCCACTGCACGATCTCCGTGCCGCGGCGGCGGTGGCCCAGCGCCGCCAGGCGGTCGGCCAGCCGGCGCACCACCGGGTAGCGGCTGCCGATGGCCCGCTCGCGGCCACGCGGGCCGAAGCCGTGGGCCTCCACGTCGTCGTCGATGCGCTCCAGCGGCAACGCCACCTCGATGATGAAGTCGGGCAGCTCGATGCCCAGCGACTGGGCAGCGGTGGTGGCTTCGTCCAGCAGCGCCTTGAGGGCCTCGGCGCGGCCGCTGCCATCGGCCTGCACCGCCAGCGGCTCGGCGCCCTCGCCGGACGTGCCGCCGAGGGCCAGCACCTGCACCGGCTGGCCCGCGAACAGCCAGCCGTGCAGCACCGTGGTGCCGGCGGCCGCGCCGGGTGCCTGCGCCACCAGCACGAAGCACAGCGTGGCCCCGGCCGCCGCGGCCTGCTGGGCGGCCTGCGCCTGCGCCAGGTAGGCCTGCGCGGCGTCCTGCTGGCCCTGGCGCTTGATCCACAGCAGCAGCTCGGGATGGTCGGTGGGCACCGGCAGCCGGCAGCGCAGCTGCAGCGCCCAGCGCAGCAGCGCATCGGGCAGGCCGGCGGCCCGCGGCATCTGGCCCAGCAGCCAGGCCATGGCGACGGCGCCCTGATCGGCCGCGGCCTGGTGGGCGGGCGTGGGCTGGGCCGGCGGCAGGGCGGCATGGAAGGCCGGCACCAGCATCTGCGCCGGCAGCGCCTGCACGATGCGCAGCAGCTGCGTGGCGCGCACCTCGGGCAGCAGCTGCAGGCCGCTGTCGGGCAGGGCGTCGTCGGGCTGGCCGTAGCTCCAGTCCACCGGCGTCTGCTGCTCGTCGGCCGCGGCGAAGGCCTGCTGCACCGTGCGGAAGGCCTGGTGGAAATCGGGCCAGCTGCCGGCCGGCGGATCGCCCAGCGCCTGCAGCAGCCGGCTGCTGAACAGCGCCACCGATTCCCGCGCCGGCAGCCCCGCCTGCGATTGCGCCACCTGCCCTGGCGCGGTGGCCAGCAGCACCCGCTGCTGGATGCGCGGCTCGGCCGTGACCGCATTGAAGTCCGACGGCCGCGACAGCCGGCGGTCGCGCGCGGTGGTCATCACGTAGTTGGCGCAGGCGTCCACCACCAGCAGCTGCTGCGCGAAGCCGGCATACGGCCGGGTGCGCAGGGCCTTCATCAGCGACAGCGGCTCGAGGTTGCGCGGCTCCAGGTCGGTGGCGTCGGCATGGAACAGGCGGCGGCTGCGCTCGTTGTCGCGCTGGTCGATCACGCCGTGGCCGCTCCACACCAGCAGCAGCGTGGCGTCGTGCAGCGTGGCGGCCAGCTGGGGCAGCTCGGTGTTCACCAGGGTCTGGAAGGCGGCTTCGGTGGGCTGCAGCAGCAGCCGCGGCTGCCGGTCCGGCGGCACGGTGGCGGTCATGCGCTGCTGCCAGGCGTCCACCAGCGGCTGCGAGGCCGGCTTGGCCGACAGGAACAGCACGATGCGCTCCGGCCGCACGCCGCGCGCCAGCAGCCAGTCGGCCCAGGCCAGCGCATCTCGCACCGGGCCCAGCAGCGGGTCGTCGGGGAACACGCCGCAGCGCTCCACGCCGACGATGACGGCGCAGGCCTGGTCAGGCGGGCCGGCAGGCTTCACTGCATGAAGTCCCGGATGTGGCGCCACAGCGCATCGTTGGCCCAGTAGGCGCTGTGGCTCTGCGGGAAGGGCTGGCGGCTGCGCACCTCCTGGTCCACCACACGCGCGCCGAACAGGCCGCTGCCGACGTAGCTCAGCAGGTCGTTGAGGTCGTAGACGTTGAGCCAGCGCGGAAAGTGCTCCGGCAGCGCCTGACCGCGGCGCAGCAGGCTGAGCGCATCCGCCTCGTACAGGTAGGGCGCCTGCGAGCCGCAGGTGATCAGGCCGGCCACCGGCAGCCCGCGTGTGCTGGCCAGCAGCTCCACGCTGGCGATGCCGCCCAGGCTGTGCGCCAGCAGCCACACCGGGCCGGCGCCGGGGGCCTGCGCGCAGGCGCGGATGCGCTCGGCGATCAGGCCGCGGATGGCCTCGCCGCCGTGCGGCGTCTGGTAGCGCAGGATGTCGTGCGTGGCGGCGAAGGAGGCGTCGGTGACGCCGGTGCGCTTGCGCCGCAGGATGGGCGTGGCGATGCGGCTGGCCAGCCCGCCCAGTGCGCCGATGAACTCGTCCAGCAGGCCCTTGGTGGCGCCGCCCAGCACGGCCACTGCGTCCTCGTACAGGCCGTCGCGCAGCTCGCCGTCCAGCGCGGGCAGGCCACGCGCCTCGGCGGCCTGCGCCCAGGCGGCCACGAAGGCGCGGGCGATCACGGGGCGGCTGCGCTCCGGAGCGGTCAGGGCCTCGGCCTCCAGCGCATCGGCGAAGGTGCCGTCCTGCCGCAGCAGCGCCAGCACATCGGGCAGCAGCTGCACCGACAGGTGGCCGTTGCGGGCCAGTGCGCCGCTGGAAGGCAGCAGGGTGGCCAGCTGCGACAACGCGCGCTCCGCGGGCGAGGCCGCATGCGGCGAGCGGGCGATGGCCTGCGGATCGGCGCCGGCGGTGAGGGCGGCATAGGAGCGCAGCTCGTACAGCGGGTCTTCGTAGAGCAGGCGCCAGCGCACTTCCTGCTCGCGCGCCGAGGGGCCGGCGCCGGCCTGCGAACGGCCCACCTCGTAGCCGGGCACCGACAGGGCGTTCTCGTCGATGGTGGCGCCGACGTGGTCGCCCCACTGGCAGGGCTGCACCTGCACCGCGGCGCTCAGGTGATGCGCCGCCTGCGCGCGGATGGCGGCGAAGCTGGCGTCATAGGCCGCCCCCCGCACGCCGGTGCCGTGGACGAAGAGGAGGGTGGTCATGGGCGCCTCGCGCGATCTGTGTAACAGCGGCGAGGGTAGCCTGCGCGCGGGCCGTGGCGCCGCGGGGTGTCCCTAGGTCGTGGTGCGCGCCAGCTCCGCCAGGCACCGCACGCACAGGCAGCCCGCGTACTGCGCACGCAGCTCCGCCTGCAGCGCCGGCGGCAGCACCAGGCCGCTGCAAGCGCACGGCCCGGGGTCTTTGGCGCCGCAGTGGAAGCCGCCGCCGCAGCGCGGGCAGGTGTCTTCGCGCGAGGACGGCAGCGAAGGCGCCGCGTGCGGCGCCTTGGCTTCAGCCACCGAACAGCCCCTTGTGCTGGTCGCGCAGCAGGTTCTTCTGCACCTTGCCCATCGTGTTGCGCGGCAGCTCGGGCACCACGTAGACCTGCTTGGGCACCTTGAAGTTGGCAATGCGCTGCTTCAGCGCCGCGATCACCTCGTCGGGCTGCACCGTGGCGCCGGCGCGCGGCACCACCACGGCCACCACGGCTTCGCCGAAGTCGGGGTGGGGCACGCCCACGACCGCGCTTTCCGACACGCCGGGCAGCTCGTTGATCACGCCTTCCACCTCGGCCGGGTAGACGTTGTAGCCGCCGCTGATCACCAGGTCCTTGCTGCGGCCGACGATGGTGACGTAGCCGCGCTCGTCCACCAGGCCCACGTCGCCGGTCTTGAACCAGCCGTCGGCGGTGAACTCCTCCTTCGTCTTCTCCGGCATGCGCCAGTAGCCGACGAAGACATTGGGGCCCTTGACCTGGATGCCACCGATCTCGCCGGTAGGCAGCGGCTGGCCCTGGTCGTCCTGCACCCGCAGGCCCACGCCCGGCAGCGGGAAGCCCACCGTGCCGCCTCGGCGGTCGCCGTCCTGCGCGTGGTAGGGGTTGCTGGTGAGCATGGCGGTCTCGCTCATGCCGTAACGCTCGACGATGGTGTGGCCGGTGCGGTTGCGCCACTCGTTGAAGGTCTCGATCAGCAGCGGCGCCGAGCCCGCGACGAACAGCCGCATGCCGGCGCATGTCTCGCGGTTGACCGCCGGCTCGGCCAGCAGCCGCACGTACAGCGTGGGCACGCCCATGAACACCGTGGCCTCGGGCAGCCGCGCCGCCACGGCCTGCGGATCGAACTTCGAGAACCAGATCATCCGCGCGCCCGCCAGCAGCGCCCCGTGCGAGGCCACGAACAGCCCGTGCACATGGAAGATGGGCAGCGCATGGATCAGCACGTCGTCGGCGCGCCAGCCCCAGTACGCATGCAGCGTCTGCGCGTTCGACAGCAGGTTGCCATGCGTGAGCATGGCGCCCTTGCTGCGCCCGGTGGTGCCGCTGGTGTAGAGGATGGCGGCCAGTTCGTCGGCACCGCGCTGCGCCGGCTCATGCTGGGTAGGCTGGTGGTATGCCCGCTCCAGCAGGGTGCCGCTGCGGTCCTCGTTCAGCGTGAATACATGCTGCGTGCCGGCCTTGAACGCGATCTTGCTCACCCAGCCGAAGTTCCTGCCCGAGCACACCACCACGCCGGGCTCGGCATTGCCGATGAAGTACTCGATCTCGCTGGCCTGGTAGGCGGTGTTGAGCGGCAGGTACACGTAGCCCGCGCGCAGCACGCCCAGGTACAGCATCAGCGCCTCGACGCTTTTCTCCGTCTGCACCGCCACCCGCGTGCCGGCCGGCAGCTCCAGCGACTGCAGCAGGTTGGCGATCATCGCCGTGGCATGGTCGAGGTCGCGCCATGTATAGACAAGCCGCTGCGGCGTGTCGGCCGTCTCGATGGCGGGGGTGTCCAGGTCGGCCGGAAAGGCCGCCCGCAGCGCGGCGAACAGGTTCTGGTTGTTCATCGTCGTGAGGTCAGTCGAGCTTGGCGCCGGAGGCCTTCACCACCTCGCCCCAGCGCTTGATTTCCGAGCTGGCAAACTTGCCGAAGGCCTCGCCGTAGAGGTCGGGCGTGGCGGTGCCCAGGCTGGTCCAGGCGGCCTTGAGCTCCTCCGAGTTGAGGGCCTTGCGCATCTCGGCCTGCATGCGTTCGATGGCTTCCTTGGGCGTGCCCTTGGGCGCCCACAGGCCGTACCAGGTGGCCACCTGGTAGGCCGGCACGCCGCCTTCCACCGAGGTGGGCACGTCGGGGAAGCCGGGCGCGCGCTTGTCGGCCGCCACCGCGATGGCCTTGATGCGACCGCCCTTGATGTGACCGGCCGAGGAACCCAGGCCGTCGAAGGCCAGGTCCACCTGGCCGGCGATCAGGTCCTGCAGCAGCGGGCCCGCGCCGCGGTACGGGATGTGGGTGATGAAGGTCTTGGTCTGCAGCTTGAACAGCTCGCCCGCCATGTGGTGCGAGGTGCCGTTGCCGGCGGAGCCGTAGTTCACCTTGCCCGGGTTCTTGCGCAGGTAGTCCAGCAGCTCGGGCAGCGTGGTGGCCTTGATCTTGGACGGGTTGACGACGATGACCTGCGGCACGCTGGAGATCAGGCCCACCGGCACGAAGTCGGTCTCGAGGTTGTAGTCCAGCTTGGGGTACATCGCCGGGGCGATGGAGTGGTGCACCGCGCCCATGAAGAAGTTGTAGCCGTCGGGTGCCGCCCGTGCGGCCAGCCCGGCACCGAGCGTGCCGCCGGCGCCGCCCTTGTTGTCGATGATGAACTGGTGGCCCGTGTTCTTGCTCATCAGCGCGAACAGCGGCCGCGCGAAGGCATCGGTGCCGCCGCCCGGCGGGAAGGGCACGACGATGTTCACCGGCTTGCTGGGCCAGGCCGATTGCGCCAGCGCCGCCGGGGCGGCCAGCGTGCCGCCCAGGGCGAGGGCCGCCAGGGCCAGGCCGGCGCCGCGCCGGGTGAGGGTGAGGGGGTACTGCGTCATCGTGTCTCCATCGAAAGAGGTGGGCGCCCGGTGGGCCGGGTCTGGAAAAGGCCCCGCGGTACGCGCGGGTGGCTGGGCTACAGCAGCGAGGTGACCGCCCGTGCGGCCGCGATCTCGCCCTGCGTGAAGGCTTCGTGGTGGGCTTCCACGCGCGACAGGTCGTACAGGTAGTTGACCATCATGCCGAAGGATTGCTTTAGGCCCGGCTTGGACAGGTTGCCCATCGGGTTGAGCCGCTCGAGCCGGGCGCCGTTGTCCAGGTGGAAGCGGGCCACCGGGTCGCCGCCGGTGTGCGGCGTCTGGTGCACCAGGTAGAAGGCGCACAGCCGCTCCAGCGCCTTCTGCGCCTCCGGCGCCAGGGCCTGCAGCGCGGCGGCGCTGGCCAGCTTGCTCCATTCGCCGCCGCAGGCCGCCTTGAGGGTGGCGCGGGCTTCCAGCGCCCGTTCGGCGGTGGCCTTCTTCACACCGGGCAGGGCAGCCCAGTCGCCGTCCTTCGCCAGCCAGCCTGCAAAGCCGGGGATGGGCGACAGCGTGCAGAAGGTGCGCAGCTGCGGCACCTCGCGCTTGAGCTCGTCGGCCACGCGCTTGATGAGGAAGTTGCCCAGCGACACGCCCTTCAGCCCCGGCTGGCAGTTGCTGATGGAATAGAAGGTGGCCACCTTGTACGTGTCGGGGTCGGCCGAGCGGCTGGTCTTGTCGATCAGCGGCGCCACCGCGGCGGGCATCTCGGGCACCAGGGCCACTTCCACGAAGATCAGCGGCTCGTCGGGCAGCTGCGGGTGGAAGAAGGCGAAGCAGCGGCGGTCGGGCAGCAGCCGGCGGCGCAGGTCGTCCCAGCCGTCGATCTCGTGCACCGCCTCGTGGCGGATGAGCTTTTCCAGCAGCTGCGCGGGGGAGTTCCAGTCCACCTTGCGCATCTCCAGGAAGCCGGGGTTGAACCAGCTGGACAGCAGATGCAGCAGGTCGTTCTCCAGCGCCTTCAGCCCCGGCTGCTTGGGCAGGCGGTCGAGCAGCGCGCGGCGCATGCGCACCACGGCCTCGGTGCCGCCCGGCGTGCGGTTGATGCGGCGCAGCAGCTCCTGGCGCGGCGGCTCGGCCTGCTGAGTGAGGCGGATCAGGTTGTCGGCGGTGGGCTTCTCGGCATAGGCCAGGGCGGTGTCCAGCACGGCCTGGGGATCGGGGCTGAACTCGTTGGCCAGGCGGTCGAAGAAGGTGCCCTGCTGCTCGGCCGGCAGGCTGTCGAAGCGGGCCACCAGCGTGCGGGCAATGGCCACGCTGTTGGCCTCGCCGCGCTCGGACAGCAGGCGCCGGCAGTCGGTCATCAGGCTGCGCAGCGCGTAGTCGCCACCCATGCGGCGGGCGGCACTCTTGAGTTCATCGAGCATGGACAACACTCTCTTCAAGGGGGAGGGGAGGAAGCGGCTGCCTCGTTGCGGCGCAGCGCCTTCAGCGCCTGCAGCTGGGCCATGAGGTGGTCGTGCATCAGCCGCTCGGCCCGCGGCGCATCGCGCGCCACCAGCGCCTGCAGCAGCGCGCGGTGCTCGGCGATGCTTTGCGCCATGCGGCCCGGCCAGCTCAGCTGGCGGCCGCGCAGCAGCCGGATGAAGCGGCGCAGGTCGCTGGTGGTGCGGTCCAGCCAGCGGTTGGCGGCCAGCGACTGCACCCGGCTGTGGAACACGTGGTTGTGGCGGTAGTAGCCGTCGATGTCGCCACGGGCGGCGCAATCCTCCAGCGCCGCATGCAGGGCCTGCAGCTCGGCGATGTCGGCATCGGTGGCCTTGCGCGCGGCCTCGAAGGCGCAGCGGCCTTCCAGCAGCGCCATCACCGGGAACAGGTCGGCGGCGTCGTCCTCCGACAGCTCGGCCACCTGGCAGCCGCGCCGCGGCACCAGCGTCACCAGGCCTTCCGCCGCCAGCACCTTCAGTGCCTCGCGCAGTGGCGTGCGGCTGATGTGCCACTGCTCCACCAGGGCCATCTCGTCGATCCACTCGCCCGGCTGCAGCTGGCGCTCGAACACCATGGTGCGCAGCCGCGCAGCCACTTCCTCGTGGAGGGAGGTGGGGCGCAGCGGTTCGGAGGTGGTCATGCGTCCAATCTAAAACGCATAACTCATAATTACAAGAACGGGTTTACGCCATGCACGGTGGCGGATGCGGTGTGCCGGGTGCCAGGAGCGCCGTGCTCAGCGGACCAGCGTCGGCAGCCAGCGCTGCAGTTCGGCGCGCAGCGCGTCCAGCAGCAGCGGCTTGGTGAGGTAGCCGTCCATGCCGGCGGCAGTGGCCTGGTCGCGGTCGCTTTGCAGCGCATGGGCCGTCAACGCCACGATGGGAAAGCGCTGCAGCCGCCCGGCCTGCTGCAGGGCCCGCAGCCGGCGAGTGGCTTCCAGTCCATCCATCACCGGCATCTGCAGGTCCATCAGCACCAGCGCCGGCGCCTCCCGCGCGCAGGCCGCCAGGGCCTGCATGCCGTCGTCGGCGGTCTGCGCCGGCAGGCCCAGCGCCTTGAGGAAGCCTTCGCCGATCATGCGGTTGACCGGGTTGTCCTCCACCAGCAGCACATGGCCCGGGCCGGGGCCGGACGACAACGCCGCCGGTACGGGTGCAGGTGCGGGTGCAGGTGCCGGTGCAGGCATGCAGGTCGGCGCGGGCGCCGCGGCTTCCGACGTCTGCGGCGCCTGCGCCCAGGGCGGCGGGCTGATCAGCCGCTGCAGCGCCCGCGGCGTGAGCGGCAGCGGCGCACAGGTGATCTGCAGGGCCTCGGCCGCCTGCTCCAGTGCCGGCTGGTGCCAGTCGGGCCGCAGCAGCATCGAAAGGTGCGCATGCGGCAGCGCGCAGCGCAGCGCCTGCAGCGCGGTGGGATCGGTGAGCGACCACTGGGACACGAGCACCGCCACCGGGCGCTGCGCCGCGGTGGCGCAGGCCGCTTGCTGCAGCGCCTCTTCCAGGCTGGTGAACAGCCGCGTGCCGGTGCCATGGCGCAGCAGCCGCTGCAGCATCCAGGCGGCGCGGTGCCGCTCGGTGGCCACCAGCCACACCGGGCCGGCGGGCGGCGGCGCTTCCGGCTCGGGTGGGCCGTCGGTGGCCAGCGGCAGCTGCAGCGTGAACACCGCGCCCTGGCCCACCTGGCTCTGCAGCGTGATGGCGCCACCCATGCTGCGCGCCAGCGCCTGCGCGGTGGCCAGGCCCAGGCCAGTGCCGCCGTGGCGGCGCGACAGGCTGGCATCCACCTGCACGAAGGCATCGAACACCCGCGCATGCTGGTCCGGCGCGATGCCGGGGCCGGTGTCCTCCACCCGCAGGGTGGCGGTGCAGTGGCCGGCATCCTGGTCCACCACCTCGGTGCACAGCGCCACATGGCCCTGCTCGGTGAACTTCAGCGCATTGCCCAGCAGGTTCACCAGGATCTGCCGCAGCCGCACCGGGTCGCCGCGCACCCGGCTGCGCCGGCCCTGCCAGTCGAATTGCAGCGCCACCTCGCGGCCGCGTGCCAGCGGCATCACGCTGCGCATGGTGGTGGCCAGCAGCTCGGGCAGGTCGAAGGGCTCGTCGGCGGGTGGCCCCGGGTCGCCCTGCGAGCGCGAGAAGTCCAGCACCTCGTCCACCACCTGCAGCAGCGACTGGCCCGACTGCAGCGCCACTTCCAGGTGCCGGCGCTGGGTGCTGGAGGTGGCCATCTGCAGCGCCAGCTCGGTCAGGCCCAGCACGCCGTTGAGGGGCGTGCGGATCTCGTGGCTCATGTGGGCGACGAAGAGCGACTTGGCCGCGGTGGCGCGCTCGGCCTCGGCACGCGCCGCCTCCGCCTGCGCCAATGCCGCCTCCAGCCGGGCGGTGCGCTCCGCCACCAGGCGCTCCAGTTCGGCGCGGTCCTGCTCCAGCGCCTGGCGCGCGCGCACCTGCTCGTCCACGTCGATCAGCACGCCGGTGACACGCACGCGGCCACCGGGCAGCACATGCGGATCGGCCATCTGGTGGAACCAGCGGTAGGCGCCCGACTTGCTGCGCAGCCGGAAGTGCAGGTCCAGGTGCGCCAGCTGCGCCGTGGCCTGGCTGGCGGCCTGCTGGTAGCCGGCCGCGTCATTGGGATGCAGCAGCTGCAGCAGCGTGCTGCGGGCCGCCGACAGCTCGCCGGGCTCATAGCCCAGTGCCTCCCACACGCGGTCGGCGATGAACATGCGGTCCTCGTCCAGCATGCGCTCGAACAGGCCGTGCGGCGTGGCCAGCACCGCGCGTTCGTAGCGCTCGCTCATGCGCTGCAGCGCGGCGCGGGATTCATGCGCCTCGTGCACGTCGGTCACCGATCCGGCGAGCAGCGTGCGCCGGCCGTCGGGGCCGGGCCACACCCGGCCGCGGCTGCGCACCCAGCGCCACTGGCCGCTGCCGTCGCGCAGCCGCGCTTCCAGCTCGAAGGGTGCGCCGCTGCGCATGGACTTTTCCACCGCGGCTTCGAAGGCGGCGTTGTCGTCCGGGTGCAGCTGGTGGCCCAGGCGGCCGCTGCCGTCGGGCAGGGTGTCGGCCGACAGGCCCAGCATGCGGCGCAGGCTGGCGGAGTACCAGGCCACGCGGCTGCGCAGGTCGTATTCGAAGAAGCCGTCGAGTGCGCTGTCGAGAGCGCGCTGCCAGCGGGCCTGCGTGTCGGCTGCTTCACCGGCGGGGGTGGCACGGGTGGCTGAGGCGTACCGCTGTGGGCCATCGAGACTTCTGCCCGGCCCGCGGAGCGGGCATCGATGGCCCCGATGGTAGTGGGACTGGCGGCCGCCCCTCAAGCCCCGGGGCCGAAGCGGGCCTCGGCCTGCTGCCGGAACTCCTTCGGCGTCATGCCCTTGATCTGCAGGAAGCGCCGGTTGAAGTTGGCCACGTTGTTGAAGCCGACGTCGTAGCAGACGTTGGTGATGTAGCGGTCGGTCTCCATCAGCAGCTGGCAGGCGCGCGTGATGCGCAGGCGGTTGACGAAGTCGGTGAAGGTGTTGCCGGTGGCGCGGCGGAAGTAGCGCGAGAAGGCGCTTTCGGTCATGCCGGCGCGGGCCGACAGCTCGGCCATCGAGAAGCTCTCGGCGCTGTGCTCGGTGATGTATTCGACGATGTTGCCGATCTTGGCCAGCGAGGCATCGTCGTCGAAGCCCTGCAGCTGCACCGTGGACAGCAGCCGGTAGTCGGTGCAGCGCACCAGGTCGCCCAGCAGCGCCAGGAACTCGGCGAAGCGCTGCAGCCCGTGCAGCTGCTTGATGCGCAGCAGCCGCTCCTGCGCCAGCCCCGACAGGCCGAAGAACTCGATGCCGAAGCGGGCCCGCTCCAGCAGCGCCAGCAGCTCGGCCATCTCGGGGATCAGCCCCGCGGCCTGGCGGATGGGCGCGTCGCAGAACTGCAGGCACAGGTCGCGCACCGCGATGCCGTTCTCGGGCAGGTCGGTGCTCACCCAGTTGTGCGGCAGCCGCGGGCCGGTGAGCACCAGGTGGCCGGGCGAGAACTGGCCGATGTAGTCGCCCACGAAGGCCTTGCCGTGGCTGTCGAGGATGAGGTGGAGCTCGTATTCCTCGTGGTAGTGCCAGCGCACCAGCGGATTGGGCACGCCGTGCTCCAGGTAGCGCACGAAGCCGAAGGTGCCCACCGGCTCGTAGCCCAGGCTGGGCGTGCGGCCGACGTCGTGTTCCAGCTCGGGGCTCTTGCTGCGGGGGAGGGCCATGGCGGTGCCTGCGGTTCTGCGCATTCCGGGAAAGGGGTCTCAGCTCATCACGCTGCCGCCGTCCACGTTCAGCGTCTGCGCGGTGATGTAGCCCGAATCATCGCTTGCCAGGAACACCGCCGCACCGGCGATGTCCTGCGGCCGGCCCATGTAGCCCAGCGGCACCGCCTTGCCCACGGCCACCTTCTTCTCGCCGGGCTGCAGGCCTTCGTAGCGGGCGAAGAGGGCGTCCACCTGCGCCCACATCGGCGTGTCGATCACGCCCGGGGAGATGGCATTGACGCGGATGCGGTGCGGCGCCATGGCCAGCGCGGCGCTCTGGGTGTAGCTGATGACGGCCGCCTTGGTGGCGCAGTAGTGCGACACCAGCGCCTCGCCGCGCCGGCCCGCCTGCGAAGCCAGGTTGATGACGCTCCCGCTGCGGCCCGCTTCCACCATCTGCCGCAGCACCGCCTGCATGGTGAAGAACATGCCCTTCACGTTGACGTCGAACAGCCGCTCATAGCTGTCCACGGTGGCGTCCAGCAGCGGCGCCAGGTCGAACACCGCCGCGTTGTTGAACAGCACGTCGACCGGGCCGAAGCGCTGCGCCGCGGCGGCCACCCAGCCGGCGGTGGCCGCGGTGTCGCGCACGTCGGCGCCCAGGTAGGCCAGGCGGCCGTCATGCTCGGCCATCAGGGCGGCCACCTCCGCGCCGGGCTGGGCCGCGATGTCGGTGATGGTGCAGCGCGCGCCTTCGGCCAGGTAGGCCCGGGCCACCGCCAGGCCGATGCCGCCACCGGCACCGGTGAGCAGCGCATGCCGGCCTTGCAGGCGTGGTGTCGTCATGGTCAGGCTCCTTGCAGGAAGGCGGCCACTCGGGCCTCGGCGGCGCGCACCGCGGCCAGCAGCCGGGCGTCGCCGGCCAGCGGGCCCCACAGCAGCGGGTCGGCACAGAAGGCGGCCAGCGGATCGGCCGCGGTGAAGAAGCCGTGCGCGGTGGCGGCCTCCATCACGCCGTCCTGGTAGGTGTAGGGCAGCTCGCCGCGGTGCCAGCGGCCGAGGAAGGCGAAGAACAGCGCCGGCAGCACGGCCGTGGCATCGATCGGCTGGCCGGCCGCCAGCCGGTCGCGCAGCGTGGGCACGATGAAGCCGGGGATCTTGGAGAAGCCGTCGGCCGCCACGCGCTGCAGCGTGTCGGCCAGGTGCGGGTTGCCGAAGCGCTCGATCACCACGTCGCGGTAGGCCGCCAGGTCCAGCGGGCAGGGCGCGCCGGGCGGGTTCAGCGCGGGGATCACGTCCTGCGTGATGTAGTCGTGCGCCATGCGGGCGATGGCGGGCACGGCCACCGCCTCGTGGATGTAGGTCCGGCCGCGCAGCGTGCCGGCCCAGGCGAAGCAGCTGTGCGATGCATTGAGCACCCGGATCTTTGCTTCCTCGTAGGGCAGCACCGAGTCCACCATCTGCACGCCCACCGCCTGCCAGTCGGGCCGGCCGTTGGCGAAGTGATCCTCGATCACCCACTGGATGAAGCTCTCGGCCATCACCGGCGCGGCATCGGCCCAGCCGGTGGCGGCCTGCACCCGCGCCGCCAGGTCGGCCGGCGGGCGCGGCGTGATGCGGTCCACCATCGCATTGGGGCAGGTGGTGTGCTGCTGCACCCAGTCGCGCAGCGTGGATTCGCCGCGGCGGTCGAGGAAGTCGAGCAGGCCGCTGCGGAAGCGCTCGCCGTTGCTGCGCAGGTTGTCGCAGTTCATCAGCGTCACCGGGCCGGCATTGCGGCGCATGCGCTCGGCCAGCACCGCGGCCAGCGCACCGTAGATGGTGTGGCGGGTCTGGCCGGCCAGGTCGCTGGCCAGGTCGGCGAAGCTCAAGTCCAGCCGGTGCTGCGCATCCAGGTAGTAGCCGCCCTCGGTCACGGTGAAGCTGATGATGCGGGTCTGCGGCTGCGCGCCTAGCGCGATCACCGGCGCCAGCGTGGCATCGAAGGGCAGCACCTCGCGGATGGCGCGGATGCGGCGGTAGTGCCGCTCGCCGGCCGGCGTCACCGTCTCCAGCGTGTATTCGCCGCCCTGGGCCTGCAGTGCGGACAGGGTGGCCTGCATGTCGGCGCGCAGGTTGGCGCCGACGATGCACCAGCGCCCGTCGCCACGCTGCAGCAGGTCGTCCAGGTACACCGCCTGGTGCGCGCGGTGGAAGGAGCCCAGCCCCAGGTGCAGGATGATGTTGTCGGCCCGGGTCATGCCGCGCCCCGCATGCCGACGACACGGCCTTCACGGTCGAACAGGTGGAAGTGCGAGGCGATGTCCAGCCCCACTGGGTCGCCGGGCTTGAGCGAGGTGCGGCTGTTCTGCCGAGACACCAGCTGCACGCCCGGGCCACCGCGGGCGCCGGCGGTGCGGGCATAGATCAGCGTGTCGGCGCCCAGCGCCTCGATCACGTCCACCTGGGCGGCCAGCTGGCCGGCGCCCGGCGCGGTGATGGCCACGTGCTCGGGCCGCACGCCGATGAAGCCGTCGGTGGCGCCGGCGCCCACGATGGCGCCCAGCGCCGGCAGCTCGGCCGTGTCCACCACGTTCATCTGCGGCATGCCGATGAACTGCGCGACGAAGCGGTTGGCCGGCTGGTCGTACAGCTTCAGCGGCGGCCCTTCCTGCTCCACCGCGCCGTCGCGCAGCACCACCACGCGGTCGGCCATGGTCATGGCCTCGGTCTGGTCGTGCGTCACGTAGATGCTGGTGGCGCCCAGCTCGCGGTGCAGCTTGACGATCTCCAGCCGCGTCTGGCCGCGCAGCGCGGCGTCCAGGTTGGACAGCGGCTCGTCGAACAGGAACACCTTGGGCGCGCGCACGATGGCGCGGCCGATGGCCACCCGCTGCCGCTGGCCGCCCGACAGCTCCTTGGGCGTGCGGTCCAGGTACTTGCTGAGGTTGAGGATCTCGGCCGCGCGGCCCACCTTCTCGTCGATCACCTTCTTGTCGGCATGGGCCAGCCGCAGCGCGAAGGACATGTTCTCGGCCACCGTCATGTGCGGGTAGAGCGCATAGCTCTGGAACACCATGGCCAGGTCGCGCTTGCTGGAGGGCAGCTTGGTGATGTCGCGGCCGTCGAGCTCGATGCGGCCGCCGTCGATCGGCTCCAGCCCGGCGATGGAGCGCAGCAGCGTGCTCTTGCCGCAGCCCGAGGGCCCGACGAAGACCACGAATTCGCCCTTGTTGATGCTGAGGTCGATGCCCTTGAGGGCGCGCACCGGGCCGAAGAATTTCTCGACGCCGGAAAGCTTGAGGAAGGACATGGGGATGTGCTCCAGGATGCGGCGGGCCGTCACTTCACGGCGCCGAAGGTCAGGCCCTGCACCAGCTGCTTCTGGCTGAACCAGCCCAGCACGATGATGGGTGCGATGGCCAGCACCGAGGCAGCGGACAGCTTGGCCCAGAACAGGCCTTCGGGGCTGGAGTAGGAGGCGATGAGCGTGGCCAGCGTGCCGCTGCGCGCCGAGCTGAGGTTGAGCGACCAGAAGGCCTCGTTCCAGCTCAGCACCAGGCACAGCAGCCCGGTGGAGGCCAGCCCGCCCATCGACAGCGGCAGGATCACGTGGCGGAACTCGTCCGCCAGCGAGGCGCCGTCCATGCGTGCGGCCTCCAGGATGTCGTTGGGGATGTCCTTGTAGTAGCTGTACAGCATCCACACCATGATGGGCAGGTTGGACATGGTGAACACGATGGTCAGCGCGGTCAGCGAATCCAGCATGCCGGCCGTCTGCGCCATCACGTATACCGGCACCAGCGCGCCCACGGCCGGCATCATCTTGGTGGACAGCATCCACATCAGCAGGTCCTTGGTGCGCCGGGTGCGGAAGAAGGCCATCGAATACGCTGCGGGCGCCGCGATGGCCAGGCCCAGCACCGTGGACAGCACGGCGGTGATGACCGAGTTGCGCGCATACAGGAAGTAGTCGCTGCGGTCGTTCACATGCACGTAGTTGTCCAGCGTGGGCGTGAACACCAGCTCCGGCGGCACCGCGATGGCCTGCAGCTCCGTCTTGAACGAGGTGAGGAACAGCCAGATGAGCGGGAACACGAACAGCAGCGTGATGACCCAGGCCGCCAGCGTGCGCACCGTCAATGCGATCTTGTCCATGGCGGGCTCCTACTTGTCCAGGCTCTTGCCGATGAGGCGGATCAGGAAGATGGCCGCCACGTTGGCCAGCAACACCGCGAACAGCGCGCCGGCCGAGGCCACGCCCACGTCGAAGTTCATCAGCGCCTGCTTGAAGATCAGGAAGGCCACGTTGGTGCTGGCATTGCCCGGCCCGCCCGCGGTGGTGGTGTAGATCTCGGCGAACACGCTCAGCAGGAAGATCATCTCGATCATCACCACCACCGACACCGGCCGCGCCAGGTGCGGCAGGTACAGGTACCAGAACTTCTGGAAGGCGTTGGCGCCGTCCATGCCGGCGGCTTCCAGCTGCTCGCGGTCCATCGACTGCAGCGAGGTGATGAAGATCAGGCAGGCGAAGGGCAGCCACTGCCACGACACCATCAGGATCACCGAGAACAGCGGCAGGTCGGTCAGCCAGTCGATCGGCGTGATGCCGAAGAACTGCGCCACCTGCGCGAACACGCCGTAGATCGGGTTCATCATCATGTGCTTCCACATCAGCGCGTTGGCCGAGGGCATCACGAAGAACGGCGAGATCAGCAGCACCCGCACGATGCCGCGGCCGGGGAAGGGTTCGTTCACCAGCAGCGCCAGCGCGATGCCCAGCACCACCGTGATGGCGATGACCGAGCCCAGCAGCAGCAGCGTGTTGACCACCGAGGCGCTGAAGTCGGGATCGGTGATGAAGAACTCGAAGTTCTGCAGCCCGATGAACTCCTTCTCGCCCGGCTGCATCAGGTTGTAGCGGACGGTCGAGAAGTACACCGACATCAGCAGCGGCACGATCATCCACAGGAAGAGCGTGGCCACCGCCGGCGCGAACAGCAGGCGGGGAATGAGCCGGCTCATGGGGCGCTTACTTGTAGTAGCCCGACTTGCGCATCTCGCGGTCGGCCGCGTTCTGGCCCGCGGCCAGCGCCTGGTCCACCGTGGTCTTGCCGGCCAGCACCGCGCTCATCTGCTGGCCCACCGCCACGCCGATGGACTGGAACTCGGGGATGGCCGCGAACTGCACGCCCACGTAGGGGCTCTTGGGCAGGGTGCTGTCGGTCGGGTTGGCGCTGTCGATGGCGGCCTTCTCGGCCTCCGCGAACTTGGCCGCCTTCATGAATTCGGGCGTGGCGTAGGTGCTCTTGCGGGTGCCGGTGGGCACCGCGGCCCAGCCCTGCTCCTTGCCCACCAGCTTGATGTAGTCCTTGCTGGTGGCCCAGTTGATGAACTTCTGCGCCTCGGCCTGGTGCTTGCTGGTGGCCGGCACCGCCAGGGCCCAGGCCCACAGCCAGTTGGCGCCCTTGGGCGTCACCTGCGTGGGCGCCTGGGCGAAGGCCACCTTGTCGGCCACCTTGCTCTGCTTGGGGTCGCTGATGAAGCTGGCGGCGATGGTGGCGTCGATCCACATGCCGCACTTGCCTTCGTTGAACAGCGCCAGGATCTCGTTGAAGCTGTTGGCCGACGAGCCGGGCGGGCCGTACTTCTTCAGCAGGTCGGCATAGTCGGTCACCGCGGCCTTCCACGGCGCGGAGTTGATCTGCGGCTTCCAGCTGGCGTCGAACCACTGGCCGCCGTAGGTGTTCACCATGGTGCTGAGGAAGGCCATGTTGTCGCCCCAGCCCGGCTTGCCGCGCAGGCAGATGCCGTACACGCCGGACTTGGCATCGTGGATCTTGGCGGCGGCTTCCTTCACCTGGGTCCAGGTGGGGCGGGCGGGCAGGGTGATGCCGGCCTTCTGCATCAGGTCGGCGCGGTACATCAGCATCGAGCTTTCGCCGTAGAACGGCGCGGCATACAGCTTGCCATCCACCGACAGGCCGCTGCGCATGGCGGGCAGCAGGTCGTCCACGTCGTAGTTGGCATCGGGCTTGATCTCGCTCAGCCAGCCCTTCTTGCCCCAGATCGGCGTCTCGTACATGCCGATGGTCATCACGTCGAACTGGCCGCCCTTGGTGGCGATGTCGGTGGTCACCCGCTGGCGCAGCACGCCTTCTTCCAGCGTCACCCACTTGAGCTTGATGTCCGGGTTGGCGGCTTCGAACTGTTTCGAGAGCTTCTGCATCTCGATCATGTGGCCGTTGTTGACGGTGGCGATCACCAGATCCACGGCCGAGGCGGTGCCCGCGGCAGCGATGCCGAAGGCAAGGACGAGGGCGGTCTTCAGCGTTGTCATGGTCGTGTCTCCTGCAGAGGTCTTGTCACGGGGCGACGGAAATTTAGCGTTCGACCCATGCGCGTCTTGATACCGGAAAGGCAACGACCTGTACTTTCTTGCGTTGAAACGGGGGTGTTTTCCCTCATTTGCGCATTGGCGTTTCGGTTTTTGGCCCATGCCCCCGCGCCGATGGCGGTTCGGCCCCCCCTCCTAGAATCTTTCGCCCCGGCCCGTCCGGGCGCTCTACAGAAGGACTCCATGACCTCCGGTGTCATCCGCATCCGCGGCGCTCGCCAGCACAACCTCAAGAATCTCGACCTCGACCTGCACACCGGCGAAATGACGGTGGTCACCGGCCCCAGCGGGTCCGGCAAATCGAGCCTGGTGTTCGACACCCTGTATGCGGAAGGCCAGCGGCGCTACGTCGAGACCTTCAGCGCCTACGCCCGCCAGTTCCTCGACCGCATGGACCGCCCGGCTGTGGACCGCGTGGACGGCGTGCCGCCCGCCATCGCCATCGACCAGACCAACCCGGTGCGCACCTCGCGCTCCACGGTGGGCACGATGACGGAGCTGAACGACCACCTGAAGCTGCTGTTCGCCCGCGCGACGAACCTGTTCGACCGCGAGACCGCGCTGCCGGTGCGGCACGACACACCCGCCAGCCTGCAGGAAGAGCTGCTGGCGCGTGCCGCGGCGGCGGGCGACCCGCGGCTGGTGTTGACCTTCCCGGTGGAGCTGCCGGCCGACACCAGCGCCGAGCAGGTGGAGCAGTGGCTGGCGGCCAGCGGCTTCACGCGTGTGCAGGCCGAGCGTGTCGTCGGCCAACGCAAGCTGCTGGATGTCGTGGCCGACCGCTTCCGCGCCAGCAATGCCGAGCCGGTGCGGGTGGCCGAGGCCATCGAGCTGGCGCTCAAGCGCGGCACCGGCCGGCTCAACGTGTATGCGGTCAAGGAGGAGGGCGAGCCCGAGATCTGGCGCTATTCCACCGGGCTGCACTGCCCCGAGAGCGACATCCGCTACGCCGACCCCACGCCGGCACTGTTCTCGTTCAACTCGGCCTTCGGCGCCTGCGAAGCCTGCCGCGGCTTCGGCCGCGTGATCGGCGTCGACATGGGCCTGGTGATCCCCGACGAGCGCAAGACGCTGCGCAACGGCGCCATCAAGCCGATGCAGACGCCCGCGTGGAAGGAAACCCAGGACGACCTGATGAAGTACGCCGGCGAGGCCGGCATCCCGCGCGACACCGCCTGGGGCCAGCTCACGCAGGCCCAGCGCGACTGGGTGATCAACGGTTCGCCGCACTGGAACGGCAACTGGAACAAGCAGTGGTACGGCGTGCGCCGCTTCTTCGAATACCTGGAGAGCAAGGCCTACAAGATGCACATCCGCGTGCTCTTGTCCAAGTACCGCAGCTATACCGAGTGCCCCACCTGCGCCGGCGCGCGCCTGAAGCTGGAGCCGCTGCTGTGGCGCCTGGGCAGCAAGCCCCAGGCCGATGCGGTGCTGCCGCCCGAGAAGCGCTTCATGCCCCAGGGCGTGAAGTGGAGCCGCGAACAGCTGGAAGCGCTGCCCGGCCTGTGCCTGCACGACCTGATGCAGCTGTCGATCGACCGCATGCGCCGCTTCTTCGACAGCCTGCAGCAGGACCCGCGCGTCCTGGGCTCGGCGCAGGACACCGCGCTGCACCTGATCCACGATGAGATCGCCACGCGGCTGAAGTACCTGTGCGACGTGGGCATCGGCTACCTCACGCTGGACCGGCAGAGCCGCACGCTGTCGGGCGGCGAGGTGCAGCGCATCAACCTGACCACCGCGCTGGGCACCTCGCTGGTGAACACCATGTTCGTGCTCGACGAGCCCAGCATCGGCCTGCATCCACGCGACATGAACCGCATCGTGCAGGCCATGCACCGGCTGCGCGACGCCGGCAACACGCTGGTGGTGGTGGAGCACGACCCGGCGGTGATGCTGGCCGCCGACCGGCTGATCGACATGGGCCCTGGCCCGGGCGAGCGCGGCGGGCAGATCGTGTTCGACGGCACGCCCGAATCCATCCGCCGGGCCGACACGCTCACCGGCGCCTACCTGGGCGGCCGCAAGCACGTGGGCTCGGGCTTCACGCGGCTGGTGGACGAGTCCACGCCCAAGCTGGTGATCGAGGGCGTGCGCGAGCACAACCTGAAGAACGTGTCGGTGAGCTTTCCGCTGCAGCGGCTGGTGTGCGTGACCGGCGTGTCCGGCTCGGGCAAGAGCACGCTGATGCAGGACGTGCTGTACCCCGCGCTGGCCCGCCATTTCGGCCAGCCGACCGAGACTCCCGGCCAGCACGACCGCCTGCTGGGTGCCGACTGGCTGACCGACGCGGTGTTCGTCGACCAGAGCCCGATCGGCAAGACCGCGCGCTCCAACCCCGCCAGCTACGTGGGTGCGTTCGACGAGATCCGCAAGCTGTTCGCCGAGGCGCCGCTGGCGCGCGAGCGCGGCTACGGCGCCGGCATGTTCAGCTTCAACGCCGGCGACGGCCGCTGCCCCACCTGCGGCGGCTCGGGCTTCGAGCATGTGGAGATGCAGTTCCTGTCGGACGTGTACCTGCGCTGCCCCGACTGCGACGGCCGCCGCTACCGGCCCGAGCTGCTGGACGTGAAGATCGAGCGCCGGCTGCCCGGCGAGTTGCATAGGCAACTCAGCATCGCCGACGTGCTGGAGCTGACGGTGAGCGAGGCGGTGCAGCTGTTCCGCGACGACCGCGAGGTGCTGCGCGTGCTGCAGCCCATCGTCGACGTGGGCCTGGACTATGTGCGCCTGGGCCAGCCGGTGCCAACGCTGTCGGGCGGCGAGGCCCAGCGGCTCAAGCTGGCCGGCTTCCTGGCCGAGGCGGCCGGTTCGCCACGCCAGGCGGTGGCGAAGAAGGGCCGCCTGTTCCTGTTCGACGAACCCACCACCGGCCTGCATTTCGACGACATCGCCAAGCTGATGCGGGCCTTCCGCAAGCTGCTGGACGCCGGGCATTCGCTGATCGTCATCGAGCACAACCTCGACGTGATCCGCGCGGCCGACTGGATCGTGGACCTCGGCCCCGATGGCGGCGAGGCCGGCGGCGAGCTGGTGTGCGCCGGCACGGTGGAGGACGTGAAGGCCTTCAAGGGGTCGCATACCGGTGTGGCGCTGGTGGAGTACGAAGCGGCACTGGGCATCGGCAGCCAGGCGGTGGCGGTGGAGGATGCCGGCGTGCCGCTGCAGCGGGTGATCCGCCAGCGCCGCCAGGAGGATGAGTCCATCCGCATCGTCAATGCGCACGAGCACAACCTGAAGGGCCTGAGCGTGGACATCCCTCGCGGGCGCTTCACCGTGGTGACGGGCGTGTCGGGCTCCGGCAAGAGCACGCTGGCCTTCGACATCCTGTTCAACGAGGGCCAGCGCCGCTACCTCGAGTCGCTGAACGCGTATGCGCGCAGCATCGTGCAGCCGGCCGGCCGGCCGGAGGTGGATGCGGTGTACGGCATTCCGCCCACCGTGGCCATCGAGCAGCGGCTGTCGCGCGGCGGGCGCAAGAGCACCGTGGCCACCACCACCGAGGTGTGGCACTTCCTGCGGCTGCTGTGGGTCAAGCTGGGCATCCAGCACTGCATCCACGACGGCACGCCGGTGATGCCGCAAAGCGCCGAAAGCATCGCCGCGCAGCTGCTGCGCGACCACCGCGGCCAGCATGTGGGCCTGCTGGCGCCGCTGGTGGTCAACCGCAAGGGCATCTACACCGACCTGGCGAAGTGGGCCAAGGCCCGCGGCCACACCCACCTGCGCGTGGACGGCGAGTTCATGAAGGTGGACCCGTGGCCGCGCATCGACCGCTTCAAGGAACACACCATCGAGCTGCCGGTGGGCGACCTGCTGGTGCTGCCCGAGAACGAGGCGCAGCTGCGCGACCTGCTGGCCCGGGCGCTGGACCTGGGCAAGGGCGTGCTGCACCTGCTGCATCCGCTGGACGGGCTGGCCGCGGCCATGGACGGCGGCGCGAGCGGCCACGGCATCGGCGAGGTGAAGGTGTTCTCCACCAAGCGCGCCTGCCCCACCTGCGGCACCAGCTACCCGGAGCTGGACCCGCGCATGTTCAGCTACAACAGCAAGCACGGCTGGTGCACCGGCTGCGTGGGCACCGGCCTCGCCCTCACGCGGGAGCAGCGCAAGGCCTTCGACGATTCGGTGCGCGACGACGACAACCGCGGCCGCGAGCAGAGCTTTCCAGCCGAGGAAGCGGAAGTCGAGGGCGTGGAGGAAGACGCCGAATGCCCTGAGTGCGACGGTACGCGGCTGAATGCCATCTCCCGCGCGGTGACCTTCGCGGGCGAGGCCATCAGCACCATCGCCGCGTCGTCGGTGGAGGACACCCGCGCCTGGGTCGACGGCCTGGCGCTGCAGGGCCGTGACGCCGGCATCGCCCGCGATGTGGTGACCGAGATCAGCAGCCGCCTCACCTTCCTGGGCGAGGTGGGCCTGGGCTACCTGACGCTGGACCGCGCCGCGCCCACGCTCAGCGGCGGGGAGGCGCAGCGCATCCGCCTGGCGGCACAGCTCGGCAGCAACCTGCAGGGCGTGTGCTACGTGCTGGACGAACCCACCATCGGGCTGCATCCGCGCGACAACCAGATCCTGCTGAACGCCCTGCACCAACTGGGCAGCAAGGGCAACACGCTGGTGGTGGTGGAGCACGACGAGGACACCATCCGCCGCGCCGATCACATCATCGACATCGGCCCCGGCGCCGGCAAGCGCGGCGGCCGGGTCATCGCGCAGGGCACCGCGGCCGAGCTGGCGGCGCAGACCGAATCCATCACCGGCCGCTTCCTGCGCGCGCCGCTGAAGCATCCGCTGCACGAGCGGCGCGCGGTGGCGGCCGACGAGCCCAGGCTGCGGTTGCGCGGCGCCGACCTGCACAACCTGAAGCAGATCGACGTCGATGTGCCGCTGCACCGGCTGGTGGCCATCACCGGCGTCAGCGGCTCGGGCAAGAGCACGATGGCGCGCGACGTGCTGCTGGCCAATGTGCAGGCGCAGGTGCAGCACGGCAACAAGGGCAAGAACAAGGGCGACGCGCCGGCGCTGCAGGGGCTGCGGAGCCCTGGAGGGCTGGCAGGCGGTGGACCGCGTGCTGGAAGTCGACCAGACGCCCATCGGCAAGACGCCGCGCAGCTGCCCGGCCACCTACATCGGCTTCTGGGATGCGGTGCGCCGGCTGTTCAGCGAGACGCTGGAAGCCAAGGCCCGTGGCTATGGCCCGGGCCGCTTCAGCTTCAACACCGGCGAAGGCCGCTGCCCGGCCTGCGAAGGCCAGGGCATGCGCACCATCGAGATGAGCTTCCTGCCCGACGTGAAGCTGCCCTGCGACGTGTGCCACGGCCAGCGCTTCAATACCGAGACGCTGGCGGTGAGCTGGCGCGGCAAGAGCATCGGCGACGTGCTGCAGATGGAGGTGGACGAGGCGGTGGAGTTCTTCGCCTCCATGCCGGCCATCGGCCATCCGCTGCAGTTGTTGAAGGATGTGGGCCTGGGCTACCTGACCCTGGGCCAGCCTTCACCCACGCTCAGCGGCGGCGAGGCGCAGCGCATCAAGCTGGTGACGGAGCTGAGCAAGGTGCGCGACGAGGTGGGCCGCCGCGGCCAGAAGGCGCCGCACACCCTGTACGTGCTGGATGAGCCCACGGTGGGCCTGCACATGGCCGACGTCGAGCGGCTGATCCATGTGCTGCACCGCCTGGTCAAGGGCGGCCACAGCGTGGTGGTGATCGAGCACGACCTGGACGTGATCGCCGAGGCGGACTGGGTGATCGACCTGGGGCCCGAGGGCGGCGACGCGGGCGGCCGCATCGTCATCGCCGGCACGCCGGAGCAGGTGGTGCTGGCCGGCAGCCACACCGGCAAGGCGCTGGCGCCGGTGCTGCGCCGCTAGAAGCCGCTTACTGGAAGGAGCGTGCGCAGCTCAGCGCATCGTTGGCGGCCTGCAGCGTGCGCAGGTCGCGCGCGCGAAGCTGGCCGGCGCGCTCGCGCAGTGCGGCGGCGTCCTCGGTGTCGCCGCAGCGGTCCAGCACCCGGCTCACCCGCTGCAGCACCGCCACCTCCCATTCGCCGTCGCCCACCAGGCTCACCATCTGCGCGGCCTCGTAGCCATGGTCGCGGGCGCGTTCGCGTACCGCATGGGCGCCGCGCGGGTCGTCGCGGCTGATCTCGGTGGACAGGATGGACACCAGCTCCGCCAAGTCGCAGAGCAGCTCGATGCAGGCCTCCGGCGCGCACAGCGTGCGGGCCTTGCGCAGGCCCTGCTGCAGGTACCACTCGGCAGTGGCGCCGTCGCCCATGCGGCGGTAGCAGCGGCCCACCTGGGCCAGCGCCAGCGCCAGGATGGCCGGCTGGTCCTGCAGCTCCGCCTCGTCCAGCTGGCGCAGCGCATCGGCCAGCGCATCACGCGCCCGGCCGGGCAGCACTTCCAGCGCGCGGTGCCGCGGTACCGGGCACGGGGTGGTGGCAACCAGGCGGTGGGTGTTCATGCGGTTCCTCTTGCGGACGATGACGACGCCAGCTCCTAAGCACGTCGCGGGCCTGCCCGGGCTGCTGCTTCCCGGTGCGTGCGCGCCGGCACGGCCGTGCCGGCGCGCACGGGTCTTGCGTTGCCTGGGGCAATAATCGTCCGCATCCCCGCCCCACCGCCTTCGAGGAAGCCGCCCCAGATGTCCGCTCGCTTGCTTTTTGTTGCCACCCTGGCCGCTTTCGGTGCGTGCGCCGCTTCGGCGCAGACGGTGCTCACCGTCTCCTCGTGGACGCCGCCCGGCCACATGCTGTCGCTCACGCAGAAGGACTGGTGCGACCAGCTCGAGCAGAAGAGCGCCGGCAAGCTCAAGTGCAACATCCTGCCGCGTGCGGTGTCGGCGCCGCCGGGCACCTTCGATGCGGTGCGCAACGGCCTGGCCGACGTGTCCTTCACGGTGCACGGCTACACGCCCGGCCGCTTCACGCTGATCGCGCTGACCGAGTTCCCGTTCCTGGGCAACTCGGCAGAGGCCATGTCGCTGGCCTACCAGCAGGTGTTCGACCGCACGCCGGCGATGAAGGACGAGCACAGGGGCGTGAAGGTGCTGGCCGTGTTCACCCACGGGCCGGGCATGGTGTTCAACACCAAGCGGCCGATCACGAAGCTGGAAGAGCTGCAGGGCCTGAAGTTCCGCGTGGGCGGCGGCATGGTCAACGACATCGGCAAGGCGCTGGGCATGAACGTCACGCTCAAGCCGTCCATCGAGAACTACGAGCTGCTGACTACCGGGGTGATGGACGGCACGTTGTTCCCGCCGGAATCCATCGAGGCCTTCAAGATCGACAAGGTGGTGCGCTACGGCACCACCTTCCCGGGTGGCCTCTACAACACCAGCTTCGTCTTCATGATGAACCAGGCCCGCTACGACAAGCTGTCGGCCGACGAGAAGAGGATCGTCGACTCGCTGTCGGGTGAACATGCGGCCCGCCTGTTCGGCCGCGGCTGGGACCGCGTCGACCGCCGTGCTATGGCGCTGATGCAGGCGTCGGGCGTGCAGTTCTCGCCGGCCGATCCGTCGCTGATCCAGGCGGTGAAGGACCGCGTGGCGCCGCTGGAGGCGCAATGGGTGCAGGCCGCCCAGGCCAAGGGCATTGCCGATCCGAAGAAGCTCCTGGCCGACTACCGCGCCGATATCTCCCGCAGGGAAAAGTGATGGTGCCCCCAAGCTCACTGCGTTCGCTGCCCCCCGTGGGGGCGCGGCCTGCCTTGGGGCGGCCCGGCGGCAGGGCCATGGTGCCCCCAAGCTCGCTGCTTTCGCTGCCCCCGGTGGGGGCGCGGCCTGCCTTGGGGCGGCCCGGCGGCAGGGCCATGGTGCCCCCAAGCTCACTGCGTTCGCTGCCCCCGGTGGGGGCGCGGCCTGCCTTGGGGCGGCCCGGCGGCAGGCCGTGATCCGCCGCTGGTTGTCCCTGCTGGCCGGTGCGCTGGCCGGCCTGGCGCTGTTCGCCATCATGCTGCTCACCCTGGTCGACGTGAGCGGGCGCAAGTTCGTCGCCACCTCGGTGCCCGGCTCGCTGGAGCTGACCGAGCTGCTGATGGTGGTCGTCATCTTCGCCGGACTGCCGCTGGTGTCGCTGCGGCGTGAACACGTGGTGTTCGATTCGCTCGACCGGCTGCTGCCTGCCGGCGTGCAGCGGCTGCAGCGCCGCATCGTGGATGTGCTGTGCGCCGCCGCGCTGGGCGGCGTCGGCTGGCTGATGTGGGAGAAGGCACTGCAGGTGAGCGAGTACGGCGACACCACGGCGCAGCTGCACATTCCGCAGGGCCCGTTCATCGGCCTGATGGCGGTGCTGTGCGGCGTCACCGCCCTGGTGCACCTGCTGCTGGCCTGGCGGCCCGACGAGGCCGCTGCACAGGCCGACGGCCTGGGCGGTGCCGCCACATGACCGAATCGCTGATCGCCTTTGCCGCCGTGTTCCTGCTGGCGCTGCTGCGGGTGCCGCTGGCCATGGCCATGGGTGCCGTGGGCTTCGTCGGCCTGGGCCTGGTGCGCGGCTGGCCCGCCAGCATGGCCAGCACCGCGCAGGTGGTGTTCGAAAGCGGCTTCGCCTACACGCTGTCGGTGGTGCCGCTGTTCATCCTGATGGGCAATTTCGTCGCACGCGCCGGGCTGGCGCAGGAGCTGTTCCGCGCGGCCTATGTGTTCGTCGGCCATGTGCGCGGCGGGCTGGCGCATGCGGCGCTGCTGGCCTGCGCCGGCTTCGGCGCCATCTGCGGCTCGTCCATCGCCACCGCGGCCACGGTGAGCAAGGTGGCCTATCCGTCGATGAAGCGGCTGGGCTATTCCGATGCCTTGTCCACCGGCGTCCTGGCCGCGGGCGGCACCCTGGGCATCATGATCCCGCCGTCCACCATCCTGGTGATCTACGGCATCGTCACCGAGACGCACATCGGCAAGCTGTTTGCCGCCGGCGTGCTGCCTGGGCTGCTGTGCACGCTGCTGCTGATGGGCGGGGTGGCCTGGACGGTGCGGCGCGATCCAGCCGCCGGACCGGCCGGCGAGCGCACGGCCTGGCCCGGGCGCTGGCGTGCGCTGCGCGGCGTGTGGGGCGTGCTGGTGCTAATGGGCCTGGTGCTGGGCGGCATCTACGGCGGCGTGTTCACCGCCACCGAGGGTGCGGGCATCGGTGCCTCCGGCGCGTTCTTCTTTGCGCTGGCACGACGCACGCTCACGCTCAAGGTGCTGGCCCAGGTGCTGGTGGACAGTGCGCGCACCACGGCCATGCTGTTCACGCTGCTGATCGGCGCGATGCTGTTCTCCAGCTTCGTCAATTTCACGACGATGCCGAACGACCTGCGCGACCTCATCACCCACCTGGGCCTGCCGCCGCTGGCGGTGGTGGCCGCGATGATGGCCGTCTACGTGCTGCTGGGCACGGTGATGGAGGAGCTGTCGATGGTGCTGCTCACCATCCCGGTGTTCTTCCCGGTGGTCACGCAGCTGGGTTTCGATCCGGTGTGGTTCGGCGTGCTCATCGTGCTGGTGGTGCAGATCGGCCTGATCTCGCCGCCGGTGGGCATGAACCTGTTCGTGCTCAATTCGATGCTGCCCGACGTGCGCCTGCGCGACATGTTCCGTGGCGTCTGGGTCTTCGTCGCCGCGCTGGTGCTGGCACTGTGCCTGGTGTTGCTGGTGCCCGGCCTGGCGCTCTGGTTGCCCGGCCTGATGCAGTAGCCGGCTTCCTGATCAGACGCCCAGGTAGCGGCCCGGGCGGTGGTTCATCACCAGGATCGCGCTCAACGACAGCACGCCCAGCACTGACAGCAGGATGCGCTGCGGCGGCAGCACGAACAGCGCGGCCATCACGATCACGCCGTCGATCACCAGCTGCACCTTGCCGGCGCTCCAGCCGCGCTGTTCCTGCAGGTACTGCGCCAGGATGTTGACGCCGCCGACGCTGGCCCGGTGCCGCAGCAGCGCCAGCAGACCGAAGCCCACCAGGATGCCGCCCAGCACCGCGGCCACCACCGGATGCAGCCGGTCGAAGCTCACCACCTGCGGCGCGAGTTCGGTGAACACCGACACCAGGGCGATGGCGATGAAGGTCTTGACGGTGAAGGCCGGTCCCAGCCGCTTCCAGGCCAGCCAGTAGAAGGGCAGGTTCAGCACGAAGAACAGCACACCGAAGGGCAGGCCGGTGGCGTAGCCCAGCAGGAAGGCGGCGCCCGCCACGCCGCCGGTGATCAGCCCGGCGTGTTCGTACATCGTGAGCCCGAGCGCGACGAACAGCGTGCCGGCCAGCAGGGCCTGGGCATCGTCGAGCAGCGTGTGTCGGTCCACGGGCGGCAGGGTGGCGGAATCGGAGGCCATGGCCGCCTGCAAGCATGCGGCGTGCCTCCACCCCTGCTGCGCCTGTCAGGCGGCCTTGCGCCGCGCCCGGATCAGCCGGTCCCCCAGCAGCACCGCCACGATGGCGGCATAGATGGCCCATTCGCCGAAGTCGTTCTTGCCGGCGCGCATCCAGAAGAAGTGCAGCAGCCCCAGCAGCACCACGCCGTAGATCGCCTTGTGCAGCGCCTGCCAGCGCTTGCCGCCCAGCGCCTTGATCGCGCGGTTGAACGAAGTGGCCGCCAGCGGCGCCATCAGCAGCAGCGCGCTGGTGCCCACCAGGATGAACGGCCGCTTGATGATGTCGGCCACGATGTCGGCCGGCACCAGGCTCATGTCCAGCCAGGCGTAGCACAGGAAGTGCAGCACGCCGTAGAAGAAGGTGAACAGCCCCAGCATGCGCCGCAGCCGCACCAGCGCCGGCTGGTTGAACCAGTGGCGCAGCGGCGTGATGGCCAGGGTCAGGCACAGGAAGCGCAGCGTCCAGTCGCCGGTGGCGCGGATCAGCGCCTCGGCCGGGTTGGCGCCCAGCGTGTTGGCCACCACGCCCCACACCAGCCAGGCCAGCGGCCCCAGGCTGGCGATGAACACCAGCGGCTTGATGGCGGGGTGCAGCAGCCAGGGCCGCTTGCGGGCAGCGGCTGGCGCCGCGGCGCGGGAGGCGGTCGTCACGGTCAGAAGTTCTTCGCCAGGTCCATGCCGGCGTACAGCTGGCCCACCTGCGGCTCATAGCCGTTGAACATCAACGTGGGCCGGCGCTTGGCGAACAGGCCTTCGCCGATGCGGCGCTCGGTGGCCTGGCTCCAGCGCGGGTGGTCCACCTTCGGGTTCACGTTGGAATAGAAGCCGTATTCCTGCTGTGCCGCCTTGGTCCAGGAGCTGGTGGGCTGCTTCTCCACGAAGCGGATCTTCACCAGCGACTTGGCCGACTTGAAGCCGTACTTCCAGGGCACCGTCAGCCGCACCGGCGCGCCGTTCTGGTTGGGCAGCACCTCGCCATAGAGGCCGAAGCTCAGCAGCGTGAGCGGATGCATGGCCTCGTCCATGCGCAGGCCTTCGACGTACGGCCACTCGAGCACGCGCGAGCCCACGAACGGCATCTGCTTCGGATCGGCCAGCGTCACGAACTCGACGAACTTGGCATTGCCGGTGGGCTCCACCTGCTTGATCAGCTCGGCCAGCGAGTAGCCCACCCACGGGATCACCATCGACCAGCCTTCCACGCAGCGCATGCGGTAGACACGCTCTTCCATCGGCGCCAGCTTCAGCAGTTCGGCCAGGTCGTAGACCTTGGGCTTCTTCACCTCGCCCTCCACCGCCACGCTCCACGGCGTGGTCTTGAACTTGGTGGCGTTGCGCGCGGGGTCGGCCTTGTCGGTGCCGAACTCGTAGAAATTGTTGTAGGTGGTGACGTCCTGGTAGTCGGTCGGCTTTTCCATGGTGCTGGCGCCGGCCACGGTGCTGCGCGCGCCGGGCAGCTTGGCCAGCTTGCCAGGGCCGGCCACCTGGGCCCGGGCGGTGCCCAGCGCACCCGCACCCGCGGCCAGGGCCGCACCGGCCGCGGCCATCTGGATCCAGCGCCGGCGTTCCTCGTACACCGCCTGCGGCGTGATCTCGGAGCCGATGCGGTGCTGGAAGCCGCGGTCTTTCAGGTAATGCATGGGAGGGTCCTCGTTCAGCCGGGTGAGGGGGCCTCACCCAGTGGCTGTCAGTCGGGGTGGACCCTCGATCCTTACGCGGGGTTCAATGCCCCGGATGCAACTTCACAGTTCGCCGTACGAGTGCAACCCCGACAGGAACATGTTGACGCCCAGAAACGCAAAGGTCGTGATGGCCAGGCCCACCAGCGCCCACCAGGCCGACGGCACGCCGCGCAGCCCCTTCATCAGCCTCATGTGCAGCCAGGCCGCATAGTTCAGCCACACGATCAGCGCCCAGGTTTCCTTCGGGTCCCAGCTCCAGTAGCCGCCCCAGGCCTCGGCCGCCCAGAAGGCGCCCAGGATGGTGGCCACGGTGAAGAAGGCAAAGCCCACCGCGATGGACTTGTACATCACGTCGTCCAGCAGCTCGAAGGCTGGCAGCCGCGCGGCGATGCGCCGGCGCGCCATCAGGATGGCCGCGACGATGAAGGCGCTGATGCCGAAATACACCATCCAGTAGGTGCTACTGGTGCTGCCGGCCGCGCCCTGGCGGAACACGATGGGCTCGAAGCACAGCACCACGCCCAGCAGCCACAGCGGCGCCAGCTTGTACCAGCGGGTCTCGTCGGCCTGCTGCTTGATGAGGTAGGCGAAGGCCACCATCGCGGCCAGCGCGAAGGTGCCGTAGCCGATGAAGTTGGCCGGCACATGCAGCTTCATCCACCAGCTCTGCAGCGCGGGCACCAGCGGCTGGATCTCGTGCGCCTCGCGCACCACCGTGTACCAGAGCAGGAAGCCCACCGCGGCGCTCACCACCAGCATCACGAAGGCGCCCAGCGCGCGGGTGCGGTAGTGCTGCTCGAAGTACAGGTAGAAGGCGGCCGTCATCCAGCAGAACAGCACGAACACCTCATAGAGGTTGCTCACCGGGATGTGGCCGATGTCGGCGCCGATCTGGTGGCTCTCGAACCAGCGCACCATGGTGCCCACCAGCGCCATGAACACCGCCGCCCAGGCCATGCGGGAGCCGATGCGCTGCGCGGTGTTGTCTTCGGCCCGCACGAAGAAGCCGATCCAGTAGAAGATCGTGCTCATGAAGAACAGCACGCTCATCCACAAGATGGCGCTCTGGCTCGACAGGAAGTACTTCAGCAGGAAGACGTTGTCGGCCTGCGCCAGGTCGGCGCCGAAACCGTCGGTCTGCCGGTTGTACAGGCCGATGGCCAGCAGCGTGGCCGCGCCCACGGCCAGGCCCAGCAGCCGCAGCGCGCCCCAGAACCAGCCCAGGGCGATCATCACCGGCGCCGCGCCAATCAGGATCGCCTTCTCGTAGACGTCCATCGAGCCGTTGTAGCGGTTGAACGCAAACACGGTGCCGGCCACCACCAGCAGCGCGAAGAGCCAGTCGAACACGCCGCGGTTGGCATAGCGGCGCGAACCCTGCAGGGTGAGCGTGGTGGTGTTCATGCGGCGTCCTTCAGGATGTCGTGCTTCAGGCGGTCAAATTCGGCGTCGGCGTCGAGTGTGCGCCGCGTGGTGGACAGGGCCGTGCTCACGCGCGTGCCGCCCTGGCCGTCGTCTTGGAGCCAGATCCACAGCCGGCGTTCCCGCACGTACAGCATCGCGAACACGCCGATGATCAGCAGCACCGCGCCCAGGTACACCAGCGTCTTGCCGGGCGCACGCGCCACCTGGAACACGCTGGCCTGGATCTGCGTGAAGTCGCTCAGCTGCAGCAGCACCGGCGCTGGGTACAGGAAGCTGTCGGACAGCGACAGCACCGCCAGCGACATGAAGGCCTGGGTCTTGTCGCCGGGCTCGGCGGGCTTCAGGCCGGCCTTCTCGCGGGCAGCGTTGTGCAGCTCGAACAGCGCACCGTTCAGGATACGCAGCAGTACCTCGGAGATGCGCGCGCGCTCGGCCTCGGGCACCGTGGTTTCCAGGAAGCGCGACAGCGACATCAGCCCGCCCGGCGCCTGCGAGGCGTCGTCCTTGGCGCCCGGCACCTCGGCACCGGAGAACAGTCCCAGCACCCGTTGCGTGGTGACGGTGAGCTGCTCGCCCATCTCCGGCCGGTCGGCCGGCGTGGCCTTGGCCACGTAGCGGCGCACCGCCTCGGCCCGCAGCGCCGGGTCGCCCAGCGCGCGGCGCAGCTGCAGCCAGCCGTCGATGCCGTCGTTGTCGTCCACCGGGATGCGCAGGTAGCGGAAGTTCTCGTTCGGCGTGTCGCGCACGCCGGCCAGGTACACCCGCTGGCCGTCGATCTCCACCGGCACCATGTAGTTGTTGAACTCGCGTGCCTGGCCGGCCGCGTCGCGCAGCCGGTACGAGACCGAAGGGCCCACGTTCTGCAGCGTCTTGGTGGTCTGCGTCTTCACGCCGGAGCCCAGGTGCTGCTCCAGCGAGCGCACCAGGTCCACCTTGCGCACGTCGGTGCCGGCGGCGCCGGTGTTCATCGCGCCCATGTTCTCGACGTTGATCACCCGCAGGCCGGACAGCTCCAGCGTCAGCTGCTGGGCCTCGCTGGTCAGCGTGGTGCTTTCGCCCACGCGGCCCTGGATGTCGAACGGCTCGGTGCCGGGCTTGAGCGGCAGCGCCTTCAGCGTGAGCTTGGAGCCGCCATCGTCGAAGCTGCTCTGGTAGATCGTCACGCCGCGGTGGAAGGCCGGCTGGTTCACCTTTACCGTGGCCGGGATCGCCTCGCCGGTGTCGCGGTCGTGGATCACGATCTCGCTGGCGAACAACTTGGGCATGCCCGTTTCGTAGTAGTCGACGATGAATTTCTTCAGCTCGATGTCGAAGGGCAGGTCCTGCAGCACCACGCCGTTGGACATGCTGATGATGGCGGTGCCGGCGCGGCCCTGCTCCGGCACCAGCAGGTTGGCGCGAAAGGTGGGATTGCGCTCGGACAGCCGGTGCGAGTCCGGCACGTCGCGCAGCATGCCCCCGCCCAGGAAGGGCGTCTTGCCCAGCAGCGCCATCTGCGCACGCACCACCAGGTCGCCGTCGAACAGCCCGCCCAGGCAGATCAGCACGATGGAGCTGTGCGCGGCCAGGTAGCCCACCTTGTTGGCCATGCCCTTGCGCGCGGCGATCATCGTGCCGTGCGGGCGGATCTGCACCTTGGCCTTCCAGCCGCTGCCCGTCAGCAGCTTGCCGATGCGCTCATAGGCGGCGTCGCGGCCTTCGGGCAGCATGCCTTGGGCCTTGTGATGGAAGGCGCTGAGCGACTGCTCGCGCAGGTGTTCCTTGTAGGCGCGCAGCTCCGCGACGATCTTGGGCAGGTTGCGGGCGATGCACAGGCTGGTGGAGGTGACCAGGAAGGCCAGGATCAGCAGGAACCACCAGGCGCTGTACACCGCATACAGGCCCACGGCGTCGAACACCTGCGCCCAGAACGGGCCGAACTGGTTGACGTAGTTGTTGGCCGGCTCATGCTGCTTGACGACCGTGCCGATGACCGACGCGATGCAGATCACCGTCAGCAGCGAGATCGCGAAGCGCATCGACGACAACAGCTCGACGGCGTCGCGCCAGGCCCGCGAGCGGCTGCTGACTTCGAGGCCGGTGGTGGGCAGGCTCATGGGGCGAAATTATCGTGCGGGCGGAAAAAAGGCCGGTACGGGACCGGCCTCGGGTACGGGAGCGCGAAGGGTCTTAGCGCAGGCCGGCAATGTAGTCGGACACGGCCTTGATCTCGGCGTCGCTCATCTTGCTGGCGATCGCGGTCATCTGCGCATTGTTGGCGCGACCGCCGCTGCGGAAACCCACCAGCTGCGATTCGGTGTAGGTGGCGTGCTGGCCACTCAGGCGCGGGTACTGCGAGGGGATGCCGCCGCCGGTGGGGCTGTGGCAGCTGGCGCAGGCCGGCACCGCCTTGGACAGGATGCCGCCGCGGTAGATGCTTTCGCCCAGCTGCACGGTTTCCTTGTTGGTGGCAAAGCCCGGCTTGGACTGCTTGGAAGCATAGAACGCGGACACGTTGCGCATGTCTTCGTCGCTCAGCTGGGCGGCGAAGCCCTGCATGATCGGATTCTTGCGCTTGCCCGACTTGAACTCGTGCAGTTGCTTGGAGAGGTATTCCGGATGCTGGCCCTGCAGGATGGGATAGGCCGGGCTGCCGCGGTTGCCATCGGCGGCATGGCAGGCAACACACACCTGCGTCGCGATGGCCTGCCCTTTGGTCAGGTCGGGCTTGGCGGGCGCGGTTGCTTCAGCGGCAAGCGCGGGCGCCAAGGCGGCGGCGAAGATCAGGGCAATGAGCGACTTCATGTCGTAGGCGGCGGCGTTGGAGGTTCAAACCGCCGGATTTTACAATGCCGGATGACCGAATCACCTGACGCCCGTACGGCGCTCGCCTGGACCCACACCGCGCGCTTCCTCACCACGGCCAGCAAGCTCGACCAGCTGCCCGTCTCGGAGCTGCCGGAAATTGCCTTCGTGGGGCGCAGCAACGCGGGCAAATCGACTGCCATCAACACGCTGGCGCAGCAGAAGCGGCTGGCCTTCGCCTCCAAGACGCCGGGTCGCACCCAGCACATCAACCTGTTCCACCTCGGGCCGAAGGACGCGCCCGACACGCTGTTCGCCGACCTGCCCGGCTACGGCTATGCGGCGGTGGCGCGCACCGCCAAGCTGCGCTGGCAGCAGGTGATGGCCGACTACCTGGAGATTCGCCGCAGCCTGTCGGGCGTGGTGCTGATGGTGGACAGCCGCCTGGGCTTCACCGAGCTGGACCAGCAGCTGCTGCAGTTCGTGGCGCCGCGAGTGGGCACCGGCGAGGTCAAGCTGCTGGTGCTGCTGACCAAGGCCGACAAGCTCTCGCGCAAGGAAGCCGATGCGGCGGTGCGTGCCGCCACCGACGTGCTGGCGCAAGTGAGCACCGACGATGCCGATGTGAGCCTCAGCCTGTTCTCGGCGCTGAAGAAAAGCGGCGTGGGGGATGCTGCGGAAACCCTGTACGGCTGGGTGCATGCACCGGCGGCGGCGGTAGCTGCTGCGGCGGCCGATCCGACCGATCCGGCCGAATGAAAAAGGCGGCCCGCCCCCTCTTGTTCGAGCGCCACTCCCTGGTGTTGTCGGTGGGCTGAGCCGGGGCCGAGTGTAGGAAGCGGGGCCGGTCCGGACACCCCGCGAGCACGGGGCTGGTACTTGGGCGACGGCCGCCGGCGGCGCTGTCAGCCGCGCCGGCCTTGCTCCTGGATCTGGCGCATCAGCCGGGCGGCGGCTCGCCGGACCAGCGAGCGCGGCTGCATGCCGCGCAACAGGCCTTCGGCATGCAGGCGCTGCAGCGCCGAGCGGCGCAGCGCCCAGGTCTGGCGGCCGCCGGCCAGCTCGGCGAACAGCCAGAGGTCGTCCGCCTGCCACAGCAGCTGCAGCACCCGCCAATGGCCGTCGATGAAGATGCGGGCCCAGGCCGCGGGCTGCTGGCCGTCCAGCCAGGCGGCGGCTTCGTCGGCATCCTCCGGCGGCAGCGCGGCGGCGGTGGCCTGCGCATCGGCCAGCAGATCGGCGCTCACCGTGCTCAGCATGTGCGCGTCCAGCGGCAGGGGCACGCCGCGCTCGGCGGCCGTGGGCGGGAAGCTGGGGCCCAGCGTCTCCAGCGTGGCGATGGCGTCGGCCGCGGCCTGCAGGCGGTCGTGGAACTGCTGCTGCGCCTGGGTCGCCAGGCGCTTGAGCGCCCAGCGGAAGGAGGCGGCGTCGGGCTGTTCCTCGCAGGCCATGGCCGCCACCAGCGTTCCGGCCTGGGCCAACAGTTGCTGGCGCTGGGCATCCGCGGGCGGTTCGTGCAGCTTCGCCAGGAAGGCGATGCGGTCGATGAACTCCCACATCGGGTGCGTGTACGCATCTAGCGTGGTGGGGTCCTGGCGTGCCACGCGCAGGGCCACCGGCTGCACCCGCTGCAGCAGCGCCTGCACGTCCGCCGCCAGCCCGCTGCCTTGCAGGATGGCGTCGAAGATGCGCGGCAGCAGCAAGGGTGCGTCTGCGGCGTTGGGCAGCACTGCGGCGGATTCGGCCACCGTCGGGGCCGCAGCGGCAGGCATCTGCTTGCGCAGGCCTTCCAGCGTCGGCGGCGGCGGATTCTGGCGGTGCCAGCTGCGCGACTGCGTGCCGGTGACGATGGTGCGGTAGCTGCTGGGCGTGACGCCCGCGTCTTCCAGCCGCGTGCAGGCCGAGGCATACGCCATACGCAATGCCCGCGCCAGCGGCGGCGTGGCCGTGCGCAAGAAGGCCAGCTGAAGCCCGGGCGAGGCGGGCAGTTCGCCGACGGCGGACCACAGCGAACGCACGAACAACTCGGGCCGCAGCGGATTGGTGTCGCGCGCCACGTGCAGGTCGCCCACCAGCGCGGAGGTGAAGGCACGCAGTTCGCGCAGCTCGAATTCGGTGGCGGCGGCCAGCGCCTGCACGCTGCGCGACAGCTCCACGTCCGTCTGCACCGCGGCGTCCTCGACCAGCGACAGGGTGCCCAGCCCGTGCGGCAGCCGGCCGCCTGGCGCCTGCGGCCGCAACAGCTCGCCCAACCGGCGCGCGAAGCCGGACACCAGCTCGGCGCGGTACAGGTGCACCAGGCGCTGCACGTCGGGCAGCAGCGCCTGGCCCGGGCCAGAACCGGCGGACAGCGCGGCCACGCCGTTGAGCACCTCCTGCATCAGCAGGGGTGCGCGGGCCAGTTCATCGTCGATGAACTGAGGCAGCGACGGGCGTCGTGGCATGGCGGGCGGCAGGTGGTCGAGCGCCGATTGTTCGGCCAGGCCGCCGGTGCCCAAGCCCGGAAAAGCGGCGAAAAAAAGCCCGCGGCTTTCGCCGCAGGCTTTTCGGGAGAGCAGGCTGTTGGCCTGGACTTACATGTCCATGCCCATGCCGCCCATGCCACCCATGCCGCCGCCGGCAGGCATCGGAGCCTCGTCCTTCGGGGCTTCGGCGACCATGGCTTCGGTCGTCAGCATCAGCGAGGCCACCGAGGCGGCGTTCTGCAGCGCAGTACGGGTCACCTTGGTCGGGTCCAGGATGCCCATCTCGATCATGTCGCCGTAGGTGTCGTTGGCGGCATTGAAGCCGTAGTTGCCCTTGCCGGCCAGCACCGCGTTCACCACCACCGAGGCTTCGCCGCCGGCGTTGTAGACGATCTCGCGCAGCGGGGCTTCGATGGCCTTCAGCACCAGCTTGACGCCGGCGTCCTGATCGGGGTTGTCACCCTTGATCTCGCCAGCGGCTTGCTTGGCGCGCAGCAGGGCCACGCCACCACCGGCCACGATGCCTTCCTCGACGGCTGCACGGGTGGCGTGCAGGGCGTCTTCGACGCGGGCCTTCTTTTCCTTCATCTCGACTTCGGTGGCGGCACCGACCTTGATGACGGCCACGCCGCCGGCCAGCTTGGCCACGCGCTCTTGCAGCTTCTCGCGGTCGTAGTCCGAGGTGGCTTCCTCGATCTGGATGCGGATCTGCTTGACGCGGGCTTCGATGTCGGCAGCGGCACCGGCGCCATCGATGATGGTGGTGTTTTCCTTGCCCACTTCGACGCGCTTGGCCTGGCCCAGGTCGGCCAGCGTCACCTTCTCGAGCGTCAGGCCCACTTCTTCAGCGATGACCTTGCCGCCGGTCAGGATGGCGATGTCTTCCAGCATGGCCTTGCGGCGGTCGCCGAAGCCAGGCGCCTTGACGGCCACGACCTTCAGGATGCCGCGGATGGTGTTGACCACCAGCGTCGCCAGGGCTTCGCCTTCGACTTCCTCGGCGATGATCAGCAGCGGACGGCCGGCCTTGGCGACTTGTTCCAGCGTGGGCAGCAGGTCGCGGATGTTCGAGATCTTCTTGTCGAACAGCAGGACGAACGGGTTGTCCAGCAGCGCGGCTTGCTTCTCGGGGTTGTTGATGAAGTAGGGCGACAGGTAGCCGCGGTCGAACTGCATGCCTTCGACGACATCCAACTCGTTGTCCAGGCTCTTGCCGTCTTCGACGGTGATGACGCCTTCCTTGCCGACCTTGTCCATCGCGTCGGCGATGATCTTGCCGATGGATTCGTCGCTGTTGGCCGAGATGGAGCCGACCTGCGCAATTTCCTTGCTGGTAGTCGTGGCCTTCGAGGCCTGCTTCAGCTGCTCGACCAGGGCCGTCACGGCCTTGTCGATGCCGCGCTTCAGGTCCATCGGGTTCATGCCGGCGGCCACGTACTTCATGCCTTCGCGCACGATGGCCTGGGCCAGCACGGTGGCGGTGGTGGTGCCGTCACCGGCGTTGTCCGAGGTCTTGGAAGCGACTTCCTTGACCATCTGGGCGCCCATGTTCTGGAGCTTGTCCTTCAGCTCGATTTCCTTGGCGACCGAGACACCGTCCTTGGTGACGGTAGGGGCGCCGAACGAACGCTCGAGCACCACGTTGCGGCCCTTGGGGCCCAGGGTGACCTTGACCGCGTTGGCCAGGATGTTCACGCCTTCGACCATGCGGGCACGTGCCTCGCCGCCGAAGATGACGTCTTTTGCTGCCATGTTTCTTCTCCGAATTCAGTGAATGTGGGCTGACGGGGAGCCGAGCCGGATCCGGGTTCCCCGGTCCGGCGAGAGCCCCTCGGGGGTGGCGGGGATCGCGGCGGCGCCGCGACCGCAGCCTGGGGGCCCCGCTTATTTCTCGACGACCGCGAAGAGGTCCTCTTCGCGCATCACGAGCAGTTCGTCGCCGTCGACCTTGACGGTCTGGCCGCTGTACTTGCCGAACAGCACGCGGTCACCGACCTTGATGTTCAGGGCCACGAAGTCGCCCTTCTCGTTGCGCTTGCCGGGACCCACCGCCAGCACTTCGCCCTGGTCGGGCTTCTCGGCGGCGTTGTCGGGGATCACGATGCCAGAGGCGGTCTTGGTTTCTTGTTCCAGGCGCTTGACGATCACGCGATCGTGCAACGGACGAAGTTTCATGGGTTCTCCTAGTGCAATTGACACTTTGGGTGGGCTCACGGGCCGTGGCGGCAGTCGCCTCGACCCGTTCAGTCGGTCTCTTTTGGAGTGTTAGCACTCAACCGTGTCGAGTGCTAGCAAACGGATTATAGGGACGGCGGACGCCGATTCAAGGGGTGGGCGAACGCCTACCTGCCAGCGACGGGAAATTCCAGCCAGGTAACCAGGGCGGCCGCCTGGTCGTCGCCAGGCGCTGCCTGCCGCCGGAATTCGATGCGACCGCCGAGGGAGCGGGCCAGCCCGCGCAGGATGCGGAAACCCAGCCGGTCGCCGGCATCGGCGTCGAAGTCGGCGGGCAGGCCGGCGCCGTCGTCGGTGATGGTGAGCACGCACCGACCCGGCCCCGCATTGTCCAGCGTGATATAGATGGTGCCGCCCCGACCGGCGGTAAAGCCGTGTTTCAACGCATTGGTCACCACTTCCACCACCAGCAGCGAGAGCGTCACCGTGCGGTCGAAGTCCAGCACCAGCGGCGGGCCCTGCACCTGGCAGCGCACCTCTGCCTGCCCGGCGGCGGCGATCACGTCGTCGCACAGCGTGCGCAGGGTCAGGGTCAGCGGCACGTCGGCACTGTCCGGGGCGTGCAGCCGGCGGTGGATGCGCGACATCATGTCGAAGCGGTGGCGGGCTTCGCTGAGCGCCTGCGCTGCTTCCGGGTTGTGGGCCAGGCGCTTGTGCTGCACCGCCAGCAGCCCGCCGATGAAGGCCAGGTTGTTGGCCACGCGGTGCTGCAGTTCACTGAACAGCGTGGTGCGCTGGTCCAGCAGGGCGCGGGTGCGCTGCTGCTCCGCGGCCAGGCGGTCCAGCGCATGGTTCATCAGGCCCACCACCAGGATGTTGACCACCGCCACCAGGGCGAACAGGCCCATGGCCAGCACCGACGCCAGGTCCAGCCCCAGCGCGGTGAACGGGCGGATGAACCAGTACCACGCGGCCAGCAGCGAAAGCACCGCGCACAGGGCGCCGGGGCCGCGGCCACCCACCAGCGTGCTGAGCAGCATCGCCGGGAAGAAGGTGAGGAACGGGAAGCCCAGCGGCAGCCACGCGCCCATGGCAAAACGCGCGGCCAGCGCGATGCCGAAGGTGGCGAGGCTGAAGCCGTAGCCGAACAGCGGCCGGCTGCGTGAGCGCGCGGCGAAGGCCAGGAACCGATCCCACGGGCGGCTGCTCAAGGTGCACTCCCTCACGACGTTGCCCCGCGCGGGGCCCGGCCGCATGCATGCACGGCCGGGCTGCCCGACGGGCGCGACTATAGGGGCGTGCGGCCCGGCTCGGCCAGCCGGCGCAGTCGCTGGGCGGTGGTTTCGTCGGCGGGATAGAAGGCTTCCAGCGCCAGCTCCGCCAGCGTGATGTCGCGCGGCGTGCCGAACACCGTGGTGGTGGACAACAGCGACAACGGGCCCACCGGCGTGGACAGGCGCAGCGGCATGGCAATGCCGCCAGGCTCGGGATCGTCGACCGGTCCGGGCGCGGCGGCTTCCACCGAGGCCGGTGATGGCAGCGCCAGCAGCTCCTGCAGCAGCGCGGCCAGCACCGGGTCGCCGGTGCCGCCGGCCTGCTGGCGCAGCCGCTCCAGCAGGTGGGCGCGCCAGGCGCGGTAGTTGAGGATGCGCGGCGCCAGGCCGTCGGGATGCAGGCTCAGCCGCAGCACGTTGACCGGCGGCGCCATCAGGCCGCTGCCCACGCCGGCCAGCAACAGCGGCAGCATGCGGTTGGCCGCCACCAGCTGCCAGTGGCGGTCGATCGCCAACGCCGGCCAGGGCTCATGCGCCTGCAGCACCTGCTGCATGGCCTGGCGCACCGGCGCCAGCGCCGGGTCGTCGAGCGGGCGCTCGGCATACAGCGGCGCATAGCCGGCCGCCACCAGCATTGCGTTGCGCTCCCGCAGCGGCACCTGCAGCTGCTCGGCCAGGCGCAGCACCATCTCGCGGCTGGGCGCGGCCTTGCCGCTTTCCAGGCAGCTGAGGTGGCGCTGCGACACGTCGGCCTGCAGGGCGAACGCCAGCTGGCTCAGACGCCGGCGCTGGCGCCACTGGCGCAGGTGCTCCCCGATGGGCGTGGCGGCGGGCGCCACCGTCAGGCGGCCTCCGGCAGCGCGTCGATGAAGCCGGTGACTTCCAGCAGCCGGCCGCCGTGCAGCGTGGCGAAGTCGGTGCCGCGGATGGGCGCCGGCTGGGCACCGGCCGGGCCCAGGTGCCACGAGAACCGCAGCCGGTCGGCGTGCCCATCGGCCGAGCCTTCGGCCAGGGTGAAGAGAAAGCCGGGAAAGCGCTGCTGCACGGCGGTGATCAGCGCGTCGATCTGCGCATGGCCGCTGGCCTGCATCATCGGGTCCATGTAGCGGCCTTCCTCATGCCACAGCGCCTGCAGCAGGTGGTTGCGGCGCTGCGCATCGGGCTCGTTCCACAAGGCGATGTAGCGCTGGGCCAGCTGCTGTGCCTGCTGCTGGGCGGGGGTGGGGGCTTCTGACATCTGGATCTCCAGGAGGTTGCGGGCCTCCAGCATCGGCCCGCAGCGGCCACCGCTCAACGACCTCGCAGGTCATCGCGCCACGGCCTGCCGCCTCAACCCGCCGTGTCGCCGATGGTCACCAGCGGCTTGAAGCCACCCCAGAACATGCGCTTGCCATCGAACGGCATGTTCTGCGGATCCATGTCGGCCAGCCGCGGGTCGGCCATCACCGCGGCATTGATGCGGTCGCGCTCCTCGCGCGAGGCGTAGACGATGTAGGCGAACACCACGGTCTCGTCGTCCTTGAGCTGCACGCTGCGCGGGAAGGAGGTCACCTCGCCCACCTTGACGTCGTCGGCCACGCATTCGCAGTAGGCCAGTGCGCCGTACTCCATCCACACCGCGCCGGCCTTCTCGGCCAGCAGGCGGTAGTCGTCCAGCCTGCTCTTGGGCACGGGCACCACGAATCCATCGACATATCGCGACATGGGGGTCTCCTGGAAGTCGGCGCCGGCCTCAGGCCGCGCCGGGATGGGCCGCCGGGCGGGCGGCAACGGGGGCACGCATGAACAGCGCGCCGATCAGCGCCGCCACGGCGGCGAACACGGCACCCAGCAGCAGCGCCAGCTGGTAGCCGGTGTGGAGGGCCTCGGTGGCCGGCATGCCGCCGGCCAGCGCAGCGCTGGTGCGTGCGGCCGCCAGGCTGGCCAGCACGGCCAGGCCCAGCGCGCCGCCCATCATGAAGGCGGTGTTGACCACGCCGGAGGCCAGGCCCGATTCGTCCTCGCGCACGTCGCTCATCGCGGCCAGCAGCATCGGGTTGAAGGCCACGCCCGCGCCGAGGCCAAGCAGCAGCATCGGCGGCAGCACATGCAGCATGAAGCTGCCGGCCACCGGCGCCTGCGCGAACCACGCCAGGCCGCCGGCGGCCAGCCCCAGCCCGGCGGCCATCGGCCGGCGCAGGCCGAAGCGCATCACGATGCGGGCCGACAGCCCGAGGGAGAACGCCGCCATCAGCAGGTTGGCGGGCAGGAAGCCCAGGCCCACCTGCATCGGCGAATAGCCCAGCACGCCCTGCATGTACAGCGCCGAGACGAAGAACCACGCGAACATCGCCGCCGCCCACAGCACGCCGGCCGCATTGGCCGTGGCCACGTTGCGCAGCCTGAACAGCCGCAGCGGCACCAGCGGCGCGGCCACCCGCTGCTCGATCACCAGGAAGGCTGCGAACAGCAGCACCGCCGCGCCCAGCACGCCCAGCGTGCGCGGCGAAAGCCAGCCCGCGGCGTTGCCGTCCACCACGCCGTACACCGCCAGCATCAACGACAGCGTGATGGTGGCTGCGCCCGCCAGGTCCAGCCGCACCGGGCCGGCGCCGCCGCGCGCGGCGGGCAGCAGCCGCCAGGAGGCGATGAACACGCCCAGGCCGATCGGCAGGTTCACCAGGAAGATGGCCGGCCAGCCCAGCGTGCCGGTGAGCAGCCCGCCCATCAGCACGCCGATGCTGCCGCCGCTGGCGCACACGAAGCCGTACACGCCCATGGCCCTGGCCCGGTCCGCCGGCGTTTGGAACAGGGTCATGATGAGCGACAGCGCCACCGCCGAGACCACCGCGCCCGCCACGCCCTGCACCGCGCGCGAAGCGATCAACAGGCCTTGCGTGTGGCTGAGGCCGCAGGCCAGCGAGGCGACGGTGAAGGCGGTGATGCCGGCCAGGAACAACCGCCGGTGCCCGTACAGGTCGCCCAGCCGGCCGCCCAGCAGCAGGAAGCCGCCGAAGGTGAGCATGTAGGCATTGACCACCCACACCAGCGAGGTCTCGCTGAACTGCAGGTCGGCGCGGATGGAGGGCAGCGCCACGTTCACGATGGTCGTGTCCAGCACGATCATCAGCACGCCCAGGCACAGCACGGTGAGTGCCAGCCAGCGCTGCCGGGGGTGGGGCTCGGTCGCGTGTGGTGCGGTGGGCGCCATGGGGCCATCGTCCTCGAGGTGAAGCCGGCTCGGCGAGCCTGCAACCCTACGACGAACGAGCGCCGGCCGTATCGACATGCCGGTGTGGACACAGCGGGCGAGGCCGAAAAAATCGTAACCAAGGCTCGCAGCAGGGACGCCCGGCGCGGCGCAGTCCATGCGCGGCGCTGCGCAGGGTTGGCGCTACAGCGCGTCGGCTTCCAGCTGCGTGTCGATCTGGATGTCGCCCACCAGCGTCTTGTGCACCGGGCAGGCCTCGGCCACGCGAAGCAGCGCGGCACGCTGGTCGTCGGTGAGCGCGCCGAACACCTGGATGCTGCGTCGCATGCGGTAGACGCCCGCCTCGTGCGTGTGCGTCACCTTGACGTCGATCTGCCGGATGTCGAAGGCCTTGCGCTGGGCATAGAGCTCCAGCGTCAGCGTGGTGCAGGCGGCCAGCGCCGCATCCAGCAGGTCGTGCGGCGAAGGATGCGCCGCTGTCTCGCCGGGCTTGGCGTCCACGTCCACGGCCAGCAGGCCGCCGGGCAGCGCCACCTCGCAGGCGGTGACGCCACGGTCCACGTTCCATTGCGCCTGGATGGTCATGCCTTCATCCTCTTGTCGTTGCAGGCCACGGGGGCTTCTTCCTCGTCGGGCAGCACCTGCGTGGGCAGGTTGCCGATGCGCTTCATGTTCTTGCTGCCCCATTCGCACAGCGGCCCGAGGGCTGTCATCAGCGATTCACCAAAGGGCGTGATCGTGTAGTCCACGCGTGGCGGCACTTCCTGGTAGTTCCTGCGCAGCACCACGCCGTCGAGTTCCAGCTCCTTCAGCTCCTGCGTCAACATCTTCTCGCTGATGTTGCCGATGAGCCTGCGCAGCTCGCCGAACCGGCGCGCCTCGCCACCCGTCAGGTTGTACAAGATCAGCAGCTTCCACTTGCCGCCGATGAGCGACAGCGCTGCTTCCAGGCCGCAGCCGTAGGTCTTGCGAATCATGGCGCCTCCGAAAAATTTGTGGCACTTACCAAAAGGTGGGTACTTGCCATTCGGAAATTGAGATCGCATTGTAGAGCCCAAGTTCCCCGGCTCGCACCGCGGAACGCTGACAACAACGATCTTGGCGTTTCCCTTTTTCCAGCAGGAGTACCCCCATGAACCGCAATCCCTTGAGCCGGCCACGAGCCTGGTGGCTCGGCGGCCTTGCCGTCACCGCGATCGCCGCCGCCGCGGCGCTGAGCCTGTCGCCCCGCAGCGATGCGGCCGACGTGCCCGCCGCGCAGGCGGCCCCTCCGGCGGTGCCAGTGTCGGTGGCCACCGTCGAGGCGCGTGACGTCACCGCCTGGGACGAGTTCTCCGGCCGGCTGGAAGCGGTGGATCGCGTGGAAGTGCGCTCCCGCGTGGCCGGTGCGGTGCAGGCGGTGCACTTCCGCGAAGGCTCGCTGGTAAAGAAGGGCGACCTGCTGCTGACCATCGACCCCGCGCCCTATGCCGCCGAGGTGGACCGCGCCGAGGCGCAGGTGACCGCGGCGCAGGCCCGCGTGGCCTTCACGCAGAGCGAGGCCGAGCGTTCGCAGCGCCTCTGGCAGGAACAGGCCATCGCCCAGCGCGAGCTGGACGAGCGCCGCAATGCCCACAACGAGGCCGCCGCCAACCTGCGCGCGGCGCAGGCCGCGCTGCAGTCGGCCCGGCTCAACCTCGGCTACACCCAGGTGCGTGCGCCGGTGTCTGGCCGCGTGGGCCGCATCGAGGTGACCGTGGGCAACCTGATCTCGGCCGGTGCCGGTGCGCCGGTGCTCACCACGCTGGTGTCGGTGAGCCCGATCTACGCCACCTTCGATGCCGACGAGCGCATCGTCACCAAGGCGCTGGCCGAGCTGCCGGGCACGCAGCGGCATGAGCAGCTGCAGCGCATCCCGGTGCGCATGGAAACCGCCGACGGCGTGTCGGTCGATGGCCGGCTACAGCTGATCGACAACATGGTGGACGCACGCAGCGGCACGGTGCGCGTGCGCGCGGTGTTCGACAACCCGCAGGGGCAGCTCACGCCGGGCCAGTTCGCGCGGCTGCGCATGGGCCAGGCCAGGACCGGCCAGGCGCTGCTGCTGAACGAACGCGCGGTGGGCACCGACCAGAGCAAGCGCTACGTGATGGTGGTGGGCGAGGGCGACAAGGTGGCCTGGCGCGAGGTGAGCCTGGGCGCCTCGGTCGATGGCCTGCGCATCGTCACGCAGGGCCTGAAGGCCGGCGAGCGCGTGGTGGTCAACGGCCTGCAGCGGGTGCGCCCGGGCGTGCAGGTGGCGCCCAAGCTGGTGCCGATGGATGCCAAGCCCGACGTGACCGCCGCCACCGAGCGCAAGGCCGCACAGGCCAACTCGTGATCGGGAGCGCGACATGAACCTGTCCAAGTTCTTCATCGACCGGCCCATCTTCGCGGGCGTGCTGTCGGTGCTGATGCTCATCGGCGGCCTGCTGGCGCTGCGGGTGCTGCCGGTGTCCGAGTACCCGGAAGTGGTGCCGCCCTCGGTGGTGGTGCGGGCGCAATACCCCGGCGCCAATCCGAAGGTGATCGCCGAGACCGTGGCTACGCCGCTGGAGGAATCGATCAACGGCGTGGAAGGCATGCTCTACATGAGCAGCCAGGCCACCACCGACGGCGTGATGCAGCTCACCGTCACCTTCGCGCTGGGCGTCGACCCCGACAAGGCCCAGCAGCTGGTGCAGAACCGCGTCTCGCAGGCGGAGCCGCGGCTGCCCGAGGAAGTGCGTCGGCTGGGCGTGACCACCATCAAGAGCTCGCCCGACCTCACACTGGTGGTGCATTTGGTGTCGCCCACCGGCCGCTATGACAACACCTACCTGCGCAACTACGCCGCCATCAACCTGAAGGACCGCCTGGCGCGCCTGAAGGGCGTGGGCCAGGTGCAGCTGTGGGGCAGCGGCGACTACGCGATGCGCGTGTGGCTGGACCCGGCCAAGGTGGCCGAGCGCGGCCTGGCCGCGGGCGACGTGGCCGCCGCCATCCGTCAGCAGAACGTGCAGGCCGCGGCCGGCGTGGTGGGTGCTTCGCCGGGCCTGCCGGGCGTGGACTTCCAGCTCTCGGTGAATGCCCAGGGCCGGCTGGAAAGCGAGGAGCAGTTCGGCGACATCATCGTCAAGACCGGTGCCGACGGCGCCGTGACCCGCCTGCGCGACGTGGCGCGGCTGGAGCTGGGCGCGGCCGACTATGCGCTGCGCTCGCTGCTCGACAACAAGGAGGCGGTGGCCATCGCCATCCTGGCTTCGCCGGGCTCCAACGCCATCGACATCGCCGACCAGGTGCGCGCCACCATGGCCGAGGCGCAGCAGGCCATGCCGGAGGGCGTGGAATACAGCATCGTCTACGACACCACGCAGTTCGTGCGCGCGTCCATCGAATCGGTGGTGCACACGCTGCTGGAGGCGGTGCTGCTGGTGGTCATCGTGGTGATCGTGTTCCTGCAGACCTGGCGCGCCTCCATCATTCCGCTGCTGGCGGTGCCGGTGTCGGTGGTGGGCACCTTCGCGGTGATGCACCTGTTCGGCTTCTCGATCAATGCGCTGAGCCTGTTCGGCCTGGTGCTGGCCATCGGCATCGTGGTGGACGACGCCATCGTGGTGGTGGAGAACGTCGAGCGCAACATCGAGGCGGGCCTGAGCCCGCGCGAGGCCACCTACCGCGCGATGCGCGAGGTGTCCGGCCCCATCATCGCGATCGCGCTGGTGCTGGTGGCGGTGTTCGTGCCGCTGGCCTTCATCAGCGGCCTGACCGGCCAGTTCTACCGCCAGTTCGCGCTGACCATCGCCATCTCCACGGTGATCTCGGCCATCAACTCGCTGACGCTCTCGCCCGCGCTGGCCGCGCTGCTGCTCAAGGGCCATGACGAGCCCAAGGACGCGCTGACCCGCGGCATGGACCGGGCCTTCGGCTGGTTCTTCCGCGGCTTCAACAAGGCCTTCGGCCGCAGCTCCGAGGCCTACAGCCGCGGCGTCACCCGCGTGCTGGGCCGCAAGGCGCTGATGATGGCGCTGTACCTGGGCCTGGTGGCGCTGACCTTCGGCCTGTTCAAGTCGGTGCCCAGCGGCTTCGTGCCCGCGCAGGACAAGCAATACCTGATCGGCTTCGCCCAGCTGCCCGACGGCGCCACGCTGGACCGCACCGACGAGGTGATCCGCCGCATGGGCGAGATCACGCTGAAGCAGCCGGGCGTGGAGCACGCCATCTCGTTCCCGGGCCTGTCGATCAACGGCTTCACCAACAGCTCCAACTCGGGCGTGGTGTTCGTCAGCCTGAAGCCTTTCGAGGAACGCACCGACAAGAGCCTGAACGCCGGCGCCATCGCCGGGGCGCTGAACCAGCAGTTCGCGCAGATCGAGGACGCGTTCATCGTCATGTTCCCGCCGCCGCCGGTGCAGGGGCTGGGCACCACGGGCGGCTTCAAGCTGCAGCTGGAGGACCGCGCCTCGCTCGGCTACGAGGCGCTGGACGCGGCCACCAAGGCCTTCATGGCCAAGGCCTACCAGGCGCCCGAGCTGGCCGGCATGTTCAGCAGCTACCAGGTGAACGTGCCGCAGCTCTATGCCAACATCGACCGCACCAAGGCGCGGCAGCTGGGCGTGGCGGTGACCGACGTGTTCGACACGATGCAGATCTACCTCGGCAGCCTGTACGTGAACGACTTCAACAAGTTCGGCCGCACGTACTCGGTGCGGGTGCAGGCCGATGCCGAGCACCGCGCACGGGCCGACGACATCGGCCTGCTGAAGGTGCGCTCGGCCACCGGCGAGATGGTGCCGCTGGCCGCGCTGATGAACGTGCAGCCCAGCTTCGGGCCCGAGCGGGCAATGCGCTACAACGGCTTCCTGTCGGCCGACATCAACGGTGGCCCGGCCCCGGGTTATTCGTCGGGCCAGGCCCGCGAGGCCATCGAGCGCATCGCCAAGGAGACGCTGCCGCCCGGCATCGGCTTCGAATGGACCGAGCTGACGTACCAGGAGATCCTGGCCGGCAACTCCGCGGTCATCGTGTTCCCGCTGGCCATCCTGCTGGTGTTCCTGGTGCTGGCCGCGCAGTACGAGAGCCTGACGCTGCCGCTGGCCATCATCCTCATCGTGCCGATGGGGCTGCTGGCGGCGATGACGGGCGTGTGGCTGTCCGATGGCGACAGCAACGTATTCACCCAGATCGGGCTGGTGGTGCTGGTGGGGCTGAGCGCGAAGAACGCGATCCTGATCGTGGAATTCGCGCGCGAGCTGGAGTTTGCCGGCCGCACGCCGCTGCAGGCCGCCATCGAGGCCAGCCGCCTGCGCCTGCGTCCCATCCTGATGACCTCGCTGGCCTTCGTGATGGGTGTGCTACCGCTGGTGCTGTCCACCGGCGCGGGCGCCGAGATGCGCAGCGCCATGGGCATCGCGGTGTTCGCCGGGATGATCGGCGTCACGGCCTTCGGCCTCTTCCTCACGCCGGTGTTCTACGTGCTGCTGCGCCAGCTCACCGGCAACCGGCCGCTGAAGCTGCATGGCGAGGTGCCGCACCTGGAGGCCTTCGCCGGTGCCCATGCGGCGCCCGCCACGGGCGGTGCCGGCCTGCAGCCCTCACCGGCCGCGCCGCGCCACCCGCACGACGCCTGATGCCCGCTGCCAAGGAGAACAAGATGAAGAACCTGAACCGTTGGACGCGGCTCACGCCGCTGCTGGCCGCGCTGGTGCTTGCCGGCTGTGCCACCGCGCTGCCGCCGGTGGAAGATCGCCTGCTGCCCGCCACGCCGGCCGCCTTCAAGGAAACCGATGGCCGCTGGGCCCAGGCCACGCCGGCCGATGCCCAGCCGCGCGGCGAATGGTGGAAGAGCTTCGGCGATGCCGAACTCGACCGCTGGGTGGAACGTGCCGGCGAGCAGAACACCAGCATCCAGCAGGCTGCGGCACGGCTGCAGCAGGCGCGGGCGCTGGTGCGCTCGGCCGACGCGAACCGCGCGCCGCAGGTGGGCGTGGGGGCCGGCTTGTCCAGGCAAGCGGGTGTGGACAACAACGGCCCGGCCAACACCCTGGCCCGCGTGGGCATCGACCTGCAGTACGAGCTGGACCTGTTCGGCCGGCTCTCGCGGGCCAGCCAGGCGGCCGAGCTGGATGCGCAGAGCCGGGCGGCCCTGTTGCAGAGCACCCGCCTGCTGGTGCAGGCCGACACGGCGCAGACCTACCTGGCGCTGCGCATGCTGGACGCCGAGCGGGCGCTGGTGCGCGACACCGTCAACGCCTACCGCGACACCCTGCGCCTGACCGAGCGCCGCCAGCAGGCCGGCGACATCGCCGAGCTGGACGTGGCCCGCGTGCGCACCGAGGTGGCCGCCACCGAGTCGGAAGCGCTGGCGCTCGACCAGCGCCGCGCGACGCTGGAGCATGCGCTGGCGGTGCTGGTGGGCGAGGCCGCCTCCAGCTTCAGCGTGCCGCCGCAGGACTGGTCGGCCGCGCTGCCCACCGTGCCGCCGGGCCTGCCCAGCACCGTGCTGCAGCGCCGGCCCGACGTGGCCGCCGCCCAGCGCAGCATGCTGGCCGCGCAGGCGCGGGTGGGCGTGGCCCAGGCCGCCTGGTTCCCGAGCGTGTCGCTCACCGGCAGTGCCGGCCAGGCGTCCACCGACGTCGGCGACCTGTTCAAGTGGTCGATGCGCAGCTGGGGCGTGGGGGCGTTGCTGTCGCTGCCGCTGTTCGATGGCGGCCGCCGACAGGCCGGCGTCGACAGCGCCCGGGCCGAGCTGGACGGCGCGCTGGCCGGCTACCGCGAGCAGGTGCTGGTGGCCTTCCGCGACGTGGAGGACCAACTGGCCGCGCTGCGCCTGCTGGCCGACCAGGCGGAGGCGCAGTCGCGCGCGGTGGCATCCGCCACCCGGGCCACGAGCCTGTCCACCTCACGTTACCGCAATGGTTACGTGAGCCAGCTCGACCTGCTGGACGCCCAGCGCACCGAGCTGCGCAACCGCCGGCAGGCGCTGCAGGTGCGGGCCGCTCAGTACCAGGCCACCGTCGGCCTGGTGCGGGCATTGGGCGGCGGCTGGGACGTGGCCGGCGGATGACGCGCACACTGGCCCTCCGATGGAGATGATCGCCCTGGCCCTGGCGGGCCTGCTGCTGGTGGGCTGGTTCCTGGGCCAGCCCTGGCTGCGCGAGCAGCGCCGCAGGCGCTGGCGTGCGCAGCCGTTTCCGGCGGCCTGGCGGCGCATCCTGCGGCGGCGCGTGCCGCTGGTGCGCAGGCTGCCGGCGTACCTGCAGCTGCAGCTCAAGCAGCGCATCCAGGTCTTCCTGGCCGAGGTGCCCTTCATCGGCTGCGACGGGCTGGTGGTCACCGACGAGATGCGCGTGACCGTGGCCGCGCAGGCCAGCCTGCTGCTGCTCAACCGGCCGCAGGCGGCCTTCACCGAGCTGCGGCAGGTGCTGCTGTACCCCGGCGCCTTCGTGGTGGACCGGGTGCGGCCGGCCGGCGGCGGCGTGCAGCACGACGACCGGCGTGTGCTGGCCGGCGAATCGTGGTCGCAGGGCCAGGTGCTGCTCTCGTGGCACGACGCGCTGATGGGCGCGGCCGACCCGGACGATGGCCACAACGTGGTGATCCATGAGTTCGCGCACCAGCTCGACCAGATCACGGGCGCCGCCAACGGTGCGCCGCCGCTGGCCGGGCGCTTGCACTACCAGCGCTGGTCGCAGGTGCTGGGCGCGGCCTTCGATCGCTTGCGCCAGCAGCTGGCGGCCGGCGAGCCCACGCTCTTCGATGCCTACGGCGCCACCGAGCCGGCGGAGTTCTTCGCGGTGGCCACCGAGGTGTTCTTCGAGCAGCCACAACGGCTGGCCGCCGAACACCCGGCGCTGTATGCCGAGTTGCGCGGCTACTACCAGGTGGACCCGGCGGGCTGGTAGGCCGGGGCGGGGTCAGGCTCGCTGAGGCACCCCGACGGCGCGACGGTCTGGCCCGCCAGCGGATGGGCGATGCGTCCGTCGCCATAGCTGCCGACCACCTGCGCGATCACGACCTGGTAGCCGTTGAGCCAGCGGGACTGGGCCTGCTTGGCCTCGACGTGCGAAGGGTGCCGCATCAGCGCCTGCAGCGCGTCCATCGACTCCCAGTAGTACACGTTGGAGACGAGCCCCGTGGCCGGGTTCTCCCACGCCTCTTCGCCCAGGTAGCCGGGAATCGAGCGCGCCACCTCGGCGATCACCTGGTCCAGCGCATGGAAGGCGTCGTCGTACTGCCTGGGCAGGAAGGTGAAGGTGGAGGTGTACATGGCCTGCTCAAGCCGCCAGTGCAGCATGCAGCGCCACGAACTCCTGCGTGAGCTTGTGGCGCGCGTCCAGGTGCACCATCGGCTTGGCCTGCTCGTGCGACTCCTTGATCTTCACGCTGGCGCTCAGGTAGGGCTGCAGCACGGGCAGGCCTTCGTCGATCAGCTCCTGCACCGTGCGCTGCGGCAGGCTGGCGCGCGGCTGGAACTGGTTGACCACGATGCCTTCGACCTCCAGGCCATCGTTGTGGTCGGCGCGGATCTCCTGCACGGTTTCCATCAGGCCGTAGAGCGCGCGGCGGGAGAAGTCGTCGCAGTCGAAGGGGATCAGGCAGCGCTCGGCCGCGATCAGGGCGGAGCGGGTATAGAAGTTCAGTGCCGGCGGGGTGTCGATCCAGATGTCGTCGAAGTCGTCGGCCAGCTCGGCCAGCGCATCGCGCAGCTTGTAGATCTTGTAGCGCGACTCCAGCTTGCCGTGCAGCTCGTCCAGGTGGATGCTGGCGGGCATCAGGCTCAGGTTCTCCCACGGCGTGGCCACGATGAAGTCGGTGGTGGCCGGCGGCCGCACGCTGAACTTCAGCGTCTGCTCGAAGAACTCGGCGGCGCCGGCGCCCAGGCCTTCGGCCGCGGCCTGGCCCACCAGGTAGTGGGTGGTGTTGCCCTGCGAGTCCAGGTCCACCACCAGCGTGCGATGCCCCTGCTGCGCGCCGATGGCGGCCAGGTTGCAGGTGATGGTGGACTTGCCCACGCCACCCTTCTGATTGAACACGACACGGCGCATGCGGCTTCCCCTGGTGACTCGATCCGGAGCGCCGATTGTGCAATGCAGCAGCTGCTCAACCCGTGCTCACCGGATGGCCCGCGGCGGCCCAGGCTTCCAGCCCGCCGGCCAGCGGCCGCACACGGGTGAAGCCCTGACGGGCCAGGCGCTGCGCGGCCAGTGCGGCAGAGGCCTCGTTCGGGCAGTTGCAATACAGCACGATGTGCGCATCGCGCGGCAGGCCGGCCGCATGGGCCAGGATGTCCGGCAGGGCCACGGGGCGGGCGCCGGGAATGCGCCGCGGGTCCAGCTGGCCTGCGGTGCCCGAGCGCACGTCGATCACCACCGGCGCGGCGTCGGCCGCCTGCAGCAGCTGGCGCAGCTCGGTCACGGTGATGCGCTGCATCGCCAGCGCCCGCAGGAAGCGCCGGCGGCGCCACCAGCGCCAGCCGGCAAAGCCGGCCACCAGCGCCACCAGCAGCATGCCGGCCGCCATGCCGGCCTGGGCCAGCGCCGCCAGAACGGCATCCACCTGCCGGCTGAATGCGGCGCCCAGGCCCAGGAACAGGCCCGACCAGATGGCGCCGGCCACGACGTCGTAGGCCACGAAGCGGGGCACCGACATGCCCAGCGCGCCGGCCATCGGCGCGGCCACCACCGACACGCCCGGCACGAACTTGGCCGCCACCAGCGCGCTGCCGCCCCAGCGGGTCATCATCGTCTCGCTCTGGCGCACGCAGGAATCGGGGGACAGCGAGAGCCGGCACAGCAGGCCCATGACGCGGTGGCCGTAGCGGCGCCCGGCGGCGAACCACACGGCGTCGCCGGCCACGTTGGCCACGATGGCCAGGCCCAGGGCCCACCACCATGGCGGCGTGGCACCACCGGCCGGCCCCGCGGCCAGGCCGCCTGCGACCACCAGCAGCGGCGCGGCGGGCACCGGCACGCCGGCCCGTGCGGCCAGGGTGACCAGGAAGACGATCAGCAGGCCGTGTTCAGCCAGCAGGGACATCAAGGCTTGCATGCCCCATTCTTGCCGCGATCAGGCGAAGTGGTCGCCGCCGATGCAGGCGCACAGCACCTTGGGCGCCTGGCGCGGCGCGGTGCCCGGCGTGCTGGTGGGGGTGGCGGAGGGGGTCGTGGCCGAAGGCATGGCCGTGGGTGCCTGTGCCGGTGCGGTGGCCGCGGGCGTGGCGGCCTGCCGCGGTGCCACCGCCGGCGCCGGGCCGGCCCAGGCCACGCTGGCGGCAAAGCCCAGCGCGGCGACGGTGAACACGAATGCGGTCTTCATGGTGTGGCTCCTCTTGTCTAGACAAGGTCGCGGGCAGCCCTGGAACGACGACGGGCGGCCCTTGCAGGCCGCCCGTCGTCAGGCGCGGGGCGCAAGGCGGGTCAGCCGCGTGAGTACAGCGCTTGCTGGCCTTGGCTCAGCGCACCGCTCTTCATGGCATTGATGGTTTCGGCGCGAACTTCGGCACGGCTGCGCTCGGAAGCCGCAGGGCGCTGGGCCAGGTAGCCGTAGCCGTCGGCATCGGTACGCAGTTCACCGTTGGCACGGGCCTGGAGCAGCTCGGCCTGCACTTGCGCGCGGGTCTTGGTGGACTTGAATTCCTGCTGCGTGACGGTGTAGCCGTAGGTATCGCCCAGGTGGGCCTGCGCGAAGGTGGCGCCGCTCATCAGCGTGAGGCCGGCGGCCAGGGCCGCGGCGTAGATGGTCTTGCTGTTCATGATGTGCTTTCGTTCGTTGCGTGAGTAAGGTGCTCAGCCGCGGCTGTAGTTGCCCTGGCTCAGGTGCTCGCCGGCCTGGATGGCCTTGATGACTTCGGCGCGCACTTCGGCACGGGTCTTGGTGGACGCGGTGGGGGCCGCGAAGCCACGCTCGCCCAGGCCGTAGCCCTCGGCGGTGATGCGCAGCTCGCCATTGGCGCGGGCCTGGGCCAGCTCGGCGTTCACCTGGGCGCGGGTCTTGGTGGAAGGGGCCTGCAGCTCGGGCACGTTGTAGCCGCCGGTGTCGCCGTACACCTGGGCGGTGGCGGCGGTGGAGGCCAGCAAGGCGATGAGCGAAGCGGCGACGGTGGTGGCGATGCGGTTCTTGGTGGTCATGATGTGTGCTCCTATGGAGAGAGACTGTAGGGACGGTGGCTGCCTGGAAAAAGCGCCTGGCCGTCAATGCGTCATTGCGTGGGCTGCAACAGTGGCCGTGGGCGCACCGGCTTGCCTAGACAAGTTGGCTGCGCTGCCGGCTCAGCCGCGGATGTGGTCGCCGCGGCTCAGCGCCTCGCCCGACTTCAGGGCCTTCACGGCCTCTGCCTGCACTTCCGCACGGGTGCGGGTGGAGGGCGCGGCATGGCGGCGGGCGAAGTCGTAGCCGTCGGCATCGGTGCGCAGCTCGCCGTTGGCACGGGCCTGCTGCAGTTCGGCCAGCACCTGGGCGCGGGTCTTGGGGGCGACCTGGGTCTTCAGTTCCGGCACGTCGTAGCCGCCAGTGTCGCCATACACCTGGGCGGTGGCGGCACCCGAGGCGAGCAGGGCGACGAGCGAAGCGGCGATGAGGGACTTGGTGTTCATGATGACGATTCCTTCAAGGGTGGAGTGATCTGGTTTCGTCGGCCGGGCGCTGTTTGCGTTGTGTGTCGGAGTGCCCTGTCGATGGGATGAACTGTAGGCAGCCGCCCCCTCGGGAAACAGGCCCGCCACGCCAATGGCTCATTGCATTGCCGTCAACAATCACGGCGCATGCGACGGGTGGCTGCCGCACAATTCCTGCATGTCCCTGCCCGTTCCCTCCCAGCCCGAAGGCCCCTTCATGCGACTGGCCGGCCAGCGTGTGGAACTGGTGGCCTCCGCCTTCGTCGAGCCCGCCGCGGTGGCCGACTACTACCGCCGCAACGCGGCCCACTTCAGCCGCTGGGACCCGCCCTCGCCGCCCGGCTTCGCCAGCGCGGCAGTGCAGGCCGAGCGCCTGCAGATGGCGGCCGTGGCCTTCGGCATGGGCACCGGCTTCCGCTACTGGCTGGTGGAGCCGCATGCGCCGCAGCGCGTGGTGGGCAGCGTGCATTTCTCCAACGTGGCGCGTGGTCCGTTCCAAAGCGCCTCGCTGGGCTACTCGGTCGACCAGAGCCTGGAAGGCCGCGGCGTGATGGCCGAGGCGCTGGCACGCGGCATCGAGGAGATGTTCTCGCCGCGCGGCCGGCTGCATCGCATCGAAGCCGGGATCCGGCCCGAGAACGAACGCAGCCTGGCGCTCATCCGCCGCATGGGCTTCACGCAGATCGGCCTGGCGCCGCAGTACCTGATGATCGACGGCCAATGGCGCGACCACCTGCTGTGGCAGCGGGTGAATGCGGACTGGCAGCCGCCCGAGGCGCAGGCCTAGCCAGGCGCCGGGCTCCTCGCGCGGCCCGGGCGCGGCCATAAACTCGGCCGCAGGCAATGCAGGGGAAGCCCATGACACACCACGCTCTTCGTTCGCGCTTCTTCATGGCCGTGGTCCTGGCCGGTGCCGGCACGCTGGCGCAGGCGCAGCCGGCCGAGGCCGCATCGCAGCCCGAGCCGATGCTGCGCGGGGCCGACGTGACCGAATCGGCGCTGGTGGACGCGCTGGCCATCGAGGCGCCCGAGCCGCCGGCCGATGCCAAGACGCGCGGCTTCCGCCCGGCGGTGCGTCCGCCCAGCAACAAGCCGGCCGCGCCGGGCAAGGCCTCGCTGCTCATCACCTTTCCCACCGATTCGGCGGAGCTGACGGCCGAGAGCAAGGCCGCACTGGACACGGTGGCCAAGGCGCTGCAATCGGACAAGCTGGCCGGCTTCGGCTTCCGGGTGGAAGGCCATGCCGACCCGCGCGGCCAGGCCGACCGCAACATGAAGCTGTCGCAGCTGCGCGCGCAGGCGGTGGTCGACTACCTGGTGACCGTGCGCGGCGTGCTGCCCGAGCGGCTGGCGCCCCAGGGCAAGGGATCCACCGAGCCGGTGGACGCCGCGCGGCCGGAGGCGCCGGAGAACCGGCGGGTGACCATCGTCACCAACCGGTAGATGGAGCACCCGGTCCCGTGGGTACACGGGCCCACCCGCCGAGCGGGTTGAGCGGCCGCCTTCCGAGCGGCCGGGCGGCGGCCGCTGCCGTGGAGCACCCGGTCCCGTGCATGCACGGGCCGACCCGCCGAGCGGGTTGAGCGGCCGCCTTCGGAGCGGCCGGGCGGCGGCCGCTGTCATGGAGCACCCGGTCCCGTGCATGCACGGGCCCACCCGCCGAGCGGGTTGAGCGGCCGCCTTCGGAGCGGCCGGGCGGCGGCCGCTGTCATGGAGCACCCGGTCCCGTGCATGCACGGGCCCACCCGCCGAGCGGGTTGAGCGGCCGCCTTCGGAGCGGCCGGGCGGCGGCCGCTGCCGTGGAGCACCCGGTCCCGTGCATGCACGTGCCCACCCGCCGAGCGCCGGTCAGCGCCCGAGTTCGCGCTTCTCGAACAGGTAGTCGCCGCCGGCGGTGTGGCTGCTGGAAGAGAAGGCCCCGTATTGCGGGCGCTGGGGCAGCTCGCGGGCGACCGCGAAGCGCACGCGCTCGAACACGTTGCCGCCGGGCTGCCAGGTGGGCACCTGCTGCAGCGTGCGCATCAGGTTCCAGGCAAAGGTGCTGTGGCCTTCTTTGCCGGCATCGAACACCGGCTCGTTGCCGCCCGAGGACATGACCACCGCCGTGCGGCGTGACAGCACCTGCGCCGGGTCAAGGGCGCTGGTGGCCGCGCGGATGCGGGCGTCGGACACCAGGGTGCCCGAGTAGCAGCTGTCCGAGATCAGGGCCACCTGGCTGGCGCCCAGGCGCTCCACCGCGCGGCCGATGTCGGCATTGCTGATCCAGGTCTCGGGCCGCGTCGCGTCGGCGTCGGCCGGCTGCCAGTAGCCTTCCCCGGTGGCAGGCACCACCGCGCCATGGCCGGCGTAGTAGATGACCACGGAATCATCCGGCCCGGCCTCGGTGGCCAGGCGGTTCAGCGTGCGCATCACGGTGTCCTTGCTGGCGTTCTCGATGACCAGCGTCTCGTAGCCCAGCGCGGACTGCATCAGCGCACCCACGGCACGTGCGTCGCTGGCCGCGTTGTCCAGCTGCGGGATGCGGCCGTCGGCATAGCGGTCGGTGCCGATGAGCACGGCGAGCTTGCGCTGGATCTGCGGCAGCGCGGCGTTGCGCACCGTGGCGCGGGCCGGGAACAGCGGCGCGGGCAGGGCCGGCGCCGCCGCCTGCAGCACCGGGGAGGGCGGAGCCACCGGGGCCGGCGCGGCAGGTGCCGGCGCAGGCGCAGGTCCGGGCGCAGGCGCCTCGGGCACTGCGGCCGGCGCTCCGGCCTGGGCGGCGCGTGCGGCGCGGATCTCGTCGCGCTGCTTCACGGTGATCATGCAGATGCCGCTTTCGGCCTGCTCCGGCGTCTCGCAGGCCTTCACGTCCGCCGCCTGCGGATTGCGGCTGAGCTGGGCCAGCGCATCCGAGAAGATCTGCTGCTTGAGCCGGTCGCGCGAGGCCAGCAGCGTGGCCAGCGCCTCCTGGGACAGCGCGCCCACCGGCACGGTGCCGAAGCGCGGCGTGCTGGCGGGGCCGGGCACCAGCGCCTGCGTGGCGTCCAGCGCGCGGTTCTGCAGCGGCACGGGCACCACCGGCGGCTGCTGCAGCACCACGGCCAGCACCCGCGCCAGCTCCTGCGGCGCCGCCTGCTGCAGCGGCGTGGTGGCTTCCACTGGCGGCGCGCTGGGCGGCGGCGGGGCGGGCGGTTCGGCCGGCGGTACCACGGGAGGCACCACGGGCGGTGCCACCAGCGTCAGTGCGAGCGCATTGCCCTCGGCCTGGGTGAAGCGGTAGTTGCGGGCGGACAGGCCGCCGCCTTCGATGGCATAGCGTCCGGCGGGCGAAGTGCTGCCGGCCGGGCTGCTGAACTGCAGCGTGCCGCTGGTGGCATTGCCCAGGTTCTCGCCTTCGATGAAGCCGCTGACCTGGCCGGTGAAGGCCGGCAGCACGCTGCCGGCGGCCGCGGTCACCGGGTCGGCCAGGTAGGTCAGGGTGCGCAGGCCGATCTCGGCGGTGGTGGTGAGCGAGCCCGGCACGCTGTAGTTGGCCACCCGGCCACTGCTGCCATCGGCGGCCGAAACGCTCACCAGCACCGTCTTGCCTGCGCCGGCATTGGCGTCGCTGAAGCGACCGCTGGTGCTGAAGGCCAGCTGCTCGCCCTCCACCAGCCCGGACACGCCGGCCAGGCTGACGTTGGCCACGTCGGTGCCGTCGTACAGCTTGCCGTCGGCCAGCACGTTGAGCGTGAGCGGCCGCGGCGTGATGCGGGCGGTGGTGCTGGCGCTGCTGCTGGCCAGCTGGTAGTCGCTGGCGCGGCCGCCGGCGCCGTCGGCCAGCCCCAGGCTCACCGTCACCGGCTTGCCGGTGCCGGCATTGGCATCGGCGAAGCGGGCATCCAGCGTGAGGTCGAGCGCCTCGCCCTCCACCAGGCCCACCAGACCGCCGGCCGTGGCAGTGGTGGTGGTCAGGCCGTCGTACACCTTGTCGGCCGCGGTCACGCCCGACACGCTCAGGGTGCGCGGCGTGATGCTGCCGGTCAGGCCGGCGCTGCGGTAGCCGTACACCGGCTTGCCCGCGGCGTCGGTGGCGCTGATCAGCGCGCTGTCGGCGGTGATGGCCTTGCCGGTGCCCGCACGGGCATCGCTGTACAGGGCGGTGCCCGAGCCCACCTGCAGCTGGTCGCCCGCCAGCGCGCCGCTGCCCAGCAGCACCGCGCCCGGCGCCAGCAGGACCGAGGCCGAGCCGTCGTACACCTTGCTGATGCTGCCGCTGAGGGTGACGACCGGCGCCACCGAGAACAGCAGCCCGTTGCCGCTGCCCAGCACCGTGGGCGCATCGCCGAACACCGCGTCGTACTGGCGGAAGTCGTGCGCCAGGTTGCCGGCATCGAAGCCGGCGGACGGGTTGCTTGCATAGACAAGCCAGCGGCCGTTGGTGGCCTGCAGCGCCGGGCTGGCCGCGCCATGGCTGAAGCGGTCGGCATTGCGCCCGCCGCTGCCGGCAATGACGATGGCATCGCCCGCCGCGCCCGCGCTCACGCTGGCGCTGTCGGCCAGCGTCACGCCCGCGGCCAGCAGGCGCACCGTGCTGTCGGTGGAGACGAAGCTGGCGTCCGCCAGCGTGATGTCGCCCGCCAGCGATTCCAGCGTGACGGCCGTGGCCTGGCCGCTGAAGTTGACGGCGCTGCCGCCGGCCAGGGTGATGTCGCGCTGCGCCTGCATCAGCAGGCTGGTGGGCGCACCGTTGATGGAAGCCGAGTTGAAGAAGCCGCCATCGGCATCCAGCATGTCGATGCCGCCGGTGGAGGTGATGCTGGCGGTGCCGCCGTTGGGCACGGCCACCTGCGCGCCGACGATGCCCAGCCGGTGCTCGCCGCTGCCCAGTGCCTGCAGGCTGAGCGAGGCCGCGCCGCCGGCCGACACGATGGCGCCGCCGTAGCCGTCGGAGGCCAGCAGCAGCGAGTAGCCTCCGTCGGCCGAATCCAGCGTGCCCTGCACCAGCAGGCTGGCCTGGTTGCCGGCGCTGATGCTGCCGCTGCCGTTCTCGGCCTGCGCATACACGCCCTGCGCCACCACGGGCGTGCTGGAGGACGCCGCGCCCTGCAGCGTGGCCGTGCCGACGATGCCGAGCGACGCGCTGGCATCGGGCGCGGGCGGCTGCACGCTCACCTGCGCGCCCACGATGCCCACGCCGGCCACCAGGCTGGCGCGCTGCGGATCGGTGCCGGTGGGGTCGGTGGCGCCCAGTGCCTGGCCCTGGATGCTGAGCGACTGCGTGGCCACCAGGCTGCCGCCATCGATGAACACGCCCTGGCGGAAGTTGCCGCCGTCGACCCAGCCCTGCACCGTGATGTTGCGGGCCGACAGGTTGCTGCCGTCCAGCAGCACGCCGCCGGTGGTGCTGCTGGCCACCGCCGAGGCGCCGCGCAGCGTGATGCTGCCGCTGCCGGCGGTGAGCGTGCTGCCGAACACGTCCACGCCGTAGGCGAAGTCCGAGTCCACGCCCACCGCGCCGGCAAAGGGCGCGTTGCCCTGCGGCCCGGTGGCCACGCCGTTGCCGCCCAGCAGCAGGTTGCCGTTGTTGGTGTTGAGGGTGCTGCTGCCGACCACGATGGAGCCGGCGCCGCCGTCCTTGGCCGCGTTGAACGTGATGTCCAGCGGCGCGCCGGTCGCGCTGATGGTGGAGCCCGACAGCTGGATGTTGCGGTGCGCATTCAGCGTGAGCGACACCGGCGAGTTCAGCGCCGGCGCGATGGTGGCGCCGAACATGCGGATGCTGCCTTCCTCGCTGTTGCTGCCGCCGGTGCCGGTGGTGATGCTGACGTTGTTGCCCGCCTCCAGCGCGGTGCGGATGGTCAGGGTGGAGATCTGCGCCGCGTCATCGGTGCTGGTGAAGTCGGGGTTGCCGACGATCTGCGTGTCGCTGACGTTGTCCGCGATCTCGATGTCGTTCGGGTCCAGCAGCCAGGTGCCGGCGCGCCCGCGCGGCGCCTGCACCGTGACCGCCGCGGGCCGCGCGTCCAGCCAGCCACCCGAGGTTTCCACCAGGCCGCCATGGCCACCCATCGGCCCGCCGGTGGCGCTGAAGCGGCCATAGGCGCGGGTGGCCAGATCGGACCACACGACGATGCGTCCGCCATCGCCCGCACCGGTGGCGTCGGCCGCCAGCAGCGCGCCGGGGGCGATGAAGGCCGCCTGCGCATGCGGCACGCCGGGATCGCGGCCCTGGGCGCCGCCGCCCACCAGCAGCTCGCCGCCGCCGGCGTGGCCGGAGGCCTCCAGCACGCCGCCGTCCAGCACCGCCACGTGGCGGCCCAGCAGCCGCAGCTGGCCGCCGCCGCCCGCGCTGCCGGTGACGGCCGCGGTGCCGGCCACCAGCGCCGTGCCTTGCGCGCCCGCATCCAGCGTGATGCGGCCGCCGCTGCCGCCGCTGGCACTGCTGTGGCTGCCGGCGCCCAGCTGCAGCTGCTGGCTGGCCTGCAGCACCAGCTCGCCACCGGGGCCGGCCGCCAGGGCATCGGCCCGCATCACGCCCTGCTGGTTGACGATGGCGGCCTGCACGTCGATGCGGCCGGCCGGCGCGATCACCTGGCCCAGGTTCAGGGCCTCGCCGGCCGGTGCGGCCACGCGCAGCGCCAGATGGGGCGCCTGCGTGTCCACCAGCTCGATCTCCTGCCCGGCGGCCAGCATCACCTGTCCGCCGGGCGCTTCGATCAGGCCTTCGTTGGCCACGCCCGCGGCCGACGCCAACAGCGCCACCCGCCCGCCGGAGGCGGTGCGCAGCGCGCCCTGGTTGACGATGCGGCCTTCGCCGGCCAGCGTGTCGGCCGCGCCGAAGCGGTAGCGGCCGGCCAGGAAGTCGGCGTCGCCCAGGTTCAGCGTGGACACCACCAGCCCCGCCACGTCCACCCGCGCGCCGGCACCGAACAGCACGCCGTGCGGATTCAGCAGCCACACCTTGCCGTTGCTGGTGAGGCTGCCCAGGATGGCCGAGGGATCGGCGCCGGTGATGCGGTTGAGCACCTGGCTGGCGGCGCTGGCCTGGTCGAAATGCACCGACTGCTGCGCGCCGATGGAGAAGCTGCGCCAGTTCAGGATGGCATTGGGGCTGTTGCGCACCGTCATCTGCTGGCCGGCGGTGGTGGCCGCGGCCTGGCCGTGCACCACCTGCAGGCCGCTGGGCAGGGCCTGCGCCTGCAGTGCGGCCGGGCCGGCCAGGCTCAGGGCCAGCGCCATGGCCAGCGGATGCGGGCGGGCGCGCAATGCGGAGCCGCGGACGGATGGGAGCGGGAGGCGGGCCATGGTGTGTCCTTCAGAAGCTGGTGCTGACGGCCACATGCGCGCGCAAGTCGTGGCGGTCGGTCTGCGGGGCGGCCTTCAGGGCCTGGGCGACATGCAGCGTGCCCTGCCAGCGGCCCAGCGCGGCGCGCAGGCCCAGGCCCCAGGCGCGCAGGCTGCATTCGTCGCGGCCCTCCTCACAGGGCAGGCCGCGGCGGTTGCCCACCCAGCCGGCGTCGAAGAAGCCCAGCGCCCGCACGGTGGCGTCGGCGCCGCCGGCCAGCAGCTCGGGGCCCAGCAGTTCCAGCGCCGCCTGCAGGCCGCGGTCGCCGGCCAGCTCGCGCTCGCGGTAGCCACGCACCGAGCCCGCCCCGCCGATGCCGAACTGCTCGCCCGGCACCATCGCCTGGTTGGTGAACTGGCCCGCTGCGCGCAGCTGCAGGTTCCAGCCTTCATAAGGTGAAGCGCCCAGCTGCAGCGTGCTGCGCAGCGCGGTGAAGCGGGGCTGGGCGCCTTCGCGCACCGCCTCGAAGCGGCTGCTGCGGGCCCGGCCGCCACCCAGCTGCAGGTTGTGGTGCAGGCCGACCGACAGGCCATAGGCCAGGGCGCCGCCGCGCTGCAACGAGTACTCCAGCGAGACCGGCTGCACCGAGACGCTCTCGCCGGCCGAGCCGCAGGCACCCTCGGGCAGGCCGGCAATGCGGCAGCTGTTCAGGTAGGCGCGGTAGTCCAGGCCCAGCGCCAGCCGCTGGTCGGCCTCGCCCCAGCGGGGCAGCAGCAGCGTGGCGCGCACACCGGCCAGGCGGCCGCGGCCGGCAAAGCTCAGCGGACCCACCACGGTGGTGGTGGTGCCGCCGTCCACGTCGGACCAGGCGGCATAGGCATCGACGAAGGTGTGTCGCGCATACAGCGGCAGCCGGTAGCTGCCGCTGAGCACCTTCACCGCGCTGGGCTTGTCCGGTGCCGTCTGCGCATTGAGGGTGAGCACGTCGTCGCGGTCGCTCAGGTTGGCGTGCTGCCAGCCCAGCCCGGCGCGCAAATGGCCGGTGCGCCGGTTGCCGCGGTTGTCCAGGCTGGCCGTCCACCGCTGCAGCGGCTGCTCGCTGACCACGATGCGTGCATCGGTCTCGCCCGGCGCCGCGCCGGGCTGCAGCAGCACCTGCAGCTGCTTGGCCGGGTTCTCGTTGGACATGCCGATCTGCGTGTCCAGCGCCTGCAGCCGCGGCGTGCTGCCCGGCACCAGTGCGGGCAGGCCGGCGCGCACGTTGTCGGCACTGAACTGCTTCTGGCCCTCGATCGCCACCCGCGCCAGCCGGCCCTCCACCACGGTAATGCGCACCACGCCGTCGGCCTGCTGCTGCGGCGGCACGAAGGCCACCACGCCGCCATAACCCGCCTGGGCATACAGGGCCTGCAGCGCGGCTGCCGCCGCCTGCAGCTCCGCCACGCTGCGCTGGCCGGCATGGGGCGCAAGCACGGCGTCGATGCGCTCGGCCGGCAGCAGCGTGTTGCCCTCCACCCGGAAACCGCTGACCTGCAGCCGCGGCGCCTCGGCAGCGGCCGGGGCCGACGCCACGGCCGGCGGTGCACCGGCCGTCTGGGCGCCCGCGGCGCCGGCCAGGGTGGCCAGCAGGCCGGCCTGCAGCGCCGTCGGCAGCATGGCGCGGCGCCAGCGCGGCAGGGGGAGAGGGGGTTGCTCATGCCGTCCTTTCAGTGGCCCTCCACGAGGGGCGGCAGAGGATACGCCCGCGGTGACAAAACGTTCATCCCGAAGAACACGCAGGCTGCAGGTCGGCAGAGGCGATGCCTGTGCGCCACATAAGTCGGTTCGAAGATGCGCAAACCACCCGAAATCGCGGTTCAAGTTCCCGCGGCATGCTGTCGTTATCACCTGGTGAGCGGTACGCGCGCTGTGCCTGTGGAATGCCCGTCGGTGTTCGAGCCTGCGCGTTGTTGGCCGCCGGGAGTGCTTTCCATGCGTTTCGCTGACCTCAGCATCCGGAAAAAACTGTTGGCCGCTTTCGGGCTGCTGATCCTCATCGGGCTGGTGCAGGGCGTGCTGGCCCTGCGTGGCCTGACCAAGGTGCAACACGAGAACACCCAGCTGGCCGACAACTGGCTGCCCGGCGTGGAGCGGCTGGGCGACCTGCGCAACGACCTGATGGCCTACCGCATCAACCGCCTGCGCATCGTGGTGCGGGTGGAGGACACCGGCGGCCTGCCTGCGCTGCTGTCGGAGGCGCAGGCCCTCCAGGCCGAGGTGGAGAAGCACCGCCGGGCCTATGCGGCCCTGGTGAGCAGCCCCGAGGAGCAGGCCGGCTACGACGCCTTCGTGGCCGCCTGGGAGCGCTATGCCGGACTGCACGCCGAGGTGGAACGCCTGGCCAAGGCCGGCGACGAAAACGGCCTGGAAGCCCTGCTGGTGCAGTCGGGCGCGGTGTTCGACCAGACGGCGCTGGCGGTGAAGAAGCTGGTGGAGATCAACACCCAGGGTGCCGAGGCCAGCGCCGCCGCCGGCAGCAAGGCGTTCAGCCTGGCGCGCTGGGAGCTGCTGGTGGCCGGGCTGGGCTCGCTGCTGGCGGGCATCAGCGTGGCGATGGTCCTGTCGGGCCGGCTGTCGCGCACCGCAGAGCAGGCGGTGACGGAGGCCGGGTGCATGGCCAACGGCGACCTGAGCCGCACCATCCCCGCGGGCAGCCGGGACGAGCTGGGCCGCCTGCTGACTGCCCTGGCCGACATGCAGGCCAAGCTGCGGGGCATCGTCGCCGGCGTGCGCCATGGCGCGGATGGCGTGGCCACCGCCAGCGCGCAGATTGCCGCCGGCAACAGCGACCTCAGCGCCCGCACCGAGCAGCAGGCCAGCGCGCTGCAGCAGACGGCCGCGTCGATGGAGCAGCTGTCCAGCACGGTCAAGCTGAATGCCGACAACGCGCAGCAGGCCAACCAGCTGGCGCTGAATGCCTCCGAGGTGGCCCGCCAGGGCGGCGACGTGGTGGACCGGGTGGTGGAGACGATGCGCAGCATCGACGATTCCTCGCGCCAGATCGCGGACATCATCGGCACCATCGACGGCATCGCCTTCCAGACCAACATCCTCGCGCTGAATGCCGCGGTGGAGGCGGCGCGCGCCGGCGAGCAGGGCCGCGGCTTTGCCGTGGTGGCCGGCGAGGTGCGCAGCCTGGCGCAGCGGGCGGCCGAGGCGGCGCGCCAGATCAAGACGCTGATCGCCACCAGCGTCGAGCGGGTGGAGCATGGCAGCGCGCTGGTTAACAACGCCGGCGCCACCATGGGCGAGGTGGTGCAGGCCATCCAGCGGGTGACCGACATCGTGGCGGAGATCAGCGCCGCCAGCCGCGAGCAGGCCTCCGGCGTCACCCAGGTGGGCGAAGCGGTGACGCAGATGGATCGCGCGACGCAGCAGAACGCGGCGCTGGTGGAGGAGAGCGCCGCGGCGTCGGAAAGCCTGCGCAGCCAGGCCAGCCAGCTGGTGCAGGCGGTGGCGGTGTTCCGGCTGGCGCACGGCGACGCCGCCGCGCCGCCAAGCCCGGCCGGTGCGCCGGCAGCGGCGGCCAGGCCCGCGGCCACGCCGGTTGCCAAGCCGGCCGCCGCGCCTGCACCCACCACCGCTGCCAAGACGGCGACGGCCACCGCCGCCCAACCCGCGCCGGTTGCCGCGTCCTCGCTGTCGGGCAAGCGCAGCGCCGCCACGCCGACCGCGGCGCCGGGCAAGGGCAAGGCGCCCGCGTTGGCCAAGCGGCCGGCGCTCGTGCGCCCCGCGCCGCGCGCGCCGGCCGTGCCGGTGGCCGCCAAGCCCGCGGCCGATGGATCGAGTGCCGCGCCGGCTAAGTCGGCACCTGTCCAGCCGCCGGCGAACCCGGCGCCCCAGCCGGCACGCGCCGCCGCCACGGCTGACGACGGCGACTGGGAAACCTTCTAGGCGGGCCGCGGCGCCGGAAGCCTGCTCAGGTCACCGGCGCCGGGTTGAAGAGCACCAGCGCGTTGTGCAGCTTCCAGTGCTCGGCCCAGGTCTTGCGGCCGCTCGCCACGTCCAGCATCAGCCGGAACATCTCCCAGCCCACCTCCTCGATGGTCTTGTCGCCGGTGGCGATGCGGCCGGCGTCCACGTCCATCAGGTCATGCCAGCGGCGGGCCAGGTCGCTGCGCGTGGCCACCTTGATCACCGGCACCTGCGCCAGGCCGTAGGGCGTGCCGCGGCCGGTGGTGAACACATGCAGGTTCATGCCGGCGGCCAGCTGCAGCGTGCCGCAGATGAAGTCGCTGGCCGGCGTGGCTGCGTACAGCAGGCCCTTGCCACGCGCTTTCTCGCCGGGCGACACCACGCCGGAGATCGGCGCTGAACCGCTCTTGACGATGCTGCCCATCGCCTTCTCGACGATGTTGGACAGCCCGCCCTTCTTGTTGCCCGGCGTGGTGTTGGCACTGCGGTCCACCCGGCCGCGGGCCAGGTAGGCGTCGTACCAGGCCATCTCGCGGATCATGGCCTCGGCCACTTCCGGCGTGGTGGCGCGCGAGGTGAGCTGGGCGATGCCGTCGCGCACCTCGGTCACTTCCGAGAACATCACCGTGGCGCCGGCGCGCACCAGCAGATCGGTGCAGAAGCCCACCGCCGGGTTGGCCGTCACGCCGGAGAAGGCGTCGCTGCCGCCGCACTGCACGCCCACCACCAGCTCGCTGGCCGGCACCGTCACGCGGCGGCGGGCATTCAGCCGCTCCAGGTGCAGCTCGGCCTGGCGCATCACCGAGTCGATCATCGACATGAAGCCGACGTGCGCCTCGTCCTGCAGGCACACCACGTCCAGCTTGGGCTCGGCGGTCTCGCCGATGTCGGCCACGTTGCGTTCGTCCACCAGCGCAATGGTGCCGGGCGGCAGCAGGCGCTCGGGCTGCAGCTTCTCGCAGCCCAGGCTCACCACCATCACCTCGCCGCCGAAGTTGGGATTGAGGCTGATGTTGCGCAGCGTGCGGATGGGGATGACCGCATCGGGCGCGTCGATGGCCACGCCGCAGCCGTAGCCGTGCTCCAGAGCCACCACGTCGTCCACGTTGGGATAGCGCGGCAGCAGCTCGGCCTTGATGCGCTGCACCGCGAAGTCGGTGACGCCGGCCACGCACTGCACCGTCTGCGTGATGGCCAAAATGTTGCGCGTGCCCACCGAGCCGTCGGCATTGCGATAGCCCTGGAAAGTGAAGCCTTCCAGCGGTGGCTGCGGCTCCGGCTTCACGGTGGCGATGGGCAGGTCGTCCAGCGAGCGTGCCTCGGGCATGCGCAGCAGCCGCTCGTGCACCCAGCGGCCGGCCTCGATGGGCTGCGCGGCGAAGCCGATGGCCACGTCGTAGCGGCGCACCGCATCGCCTTCGGCCAGGTCCACCAGCGCCACCTTGTGGCCCTGCGGCACCTGGTCGCGCAGCACCAGGCCCGAGGGCAGCACCGTGCCCGGCGGCAGGCCGCCGTCGTTGGCGACGATGGCCACGTTGTCGCGCGGGTGCATGCTGATGAGCAGCGGCGGTCGCGCCGCCGCGCCGGCCTGCGCCGGTGTCTTGCTGTCTGCCATCACTTGTCTATTCAACCTTGACGTTGCCGTCCTTGACGATGCGCGCCCACTTGGCCTGTTCGCCGCGCTGGAAGGCGCCGAACTGCTCGGGCGTGTTGGGCGTGTACTCCAGGCCCAGGCCGTCGATGCGGGCCTTGGTCTCGGGCTGGGCCACGATCCTGGCCAGCTCGGCATTGAGCTTGCTCACGATGGCAGGCGGCGTGCCGGCCGGCGCATACAGGGCCTGCCAGCTGGCCACGTCGAAGGTGGCGATGCCGGCTTCCTGCATCGTGGGCACGTCGGGCAGCACCGCGCTGCGCTTGGCCGAGGTGACGGCCAGCGCCCGCACCTTGCCGGCCTTGATCTGCGGCAGCGCCACCAGCGCGGTCTCGAAGCTCATCGGGATCTGGCCGCCCATCACGTCCTGGATGGCGGGAGCGCTGCCCTTGTAGGGCACATGGGTGAGGTTGACGCCGGCCAGCAGCTTGAAGGTCTCACCCGACAGGTGCTGCGAGGTGCCTTGGCCGGCGGAGGCGAACTGCAGCGAGCCCGGCCGCGCCTTGGCAGCGGCCACCAGCTCGGCCACCGTCTTGAAGGGCTGGTCCGGGCCCACCAGCAGCACGTTGGAGATGCTGCCCAGCAGCATCACCGGGGCAAAGTCCTTGGCCGCGTTGTAGGGCATCTTGGGCAGCAGCGCCGGGTTGATGGCATGGGTGGCGATGGTGCCGAGCAGCAGGGTGTAGCCGTCGGGCGCAGCCTTGGCCACGCTGTCGGCGCCGATCACGCCGCCGGCGCCGGCCTTGTTCTCTATCAGCACCGTCTGCTTGAGCGACGCCTGCAGCTGCGCGCCCAGGGTGCGCGCCAGCACGTCGGACGTGCCTCCGGCCGCAAAGGGCACCACGATGCGGATGGGCTTGGCCGGCCAGTCGTCCTGGGCTGAGGCGGGCAGCGCTGCCAGCGAACCGAGGGCCGCCAGGGTGCCGGCAAGGGCGGCGTGGAAGAACGATGAAACAGCCATGTCGTCTCCGGAACAGATCAGTTGTCGTACAACATATTGCGGCGTGTGACGTCGGCCGTCAAGCTGCGGCGTCTACGTACGCGCTACGCGGAAGTACGGATACCGTTAACACTTGCGGGCCGACCTGGGCGTGTTGTACGATGACCGACAACACTGACACCCTCACACCGGAGCATCCATGAGCCCCCAGGAACTCAAGCAAGCAATGTCGTCGGGCCTGCTGTCGTTTCCGCTGACCGATTTCAGCGCCGACCTGAAGTTCGACCCGCGCGGCTATGCCCAGCGCCTTGAATGGCTGATGCCCTACGGCGCCACGGTGCTGTTCGCGGCCGGCGGCACGGGTGAGTTCTTCTCGCTGGAGCCGGTGGAGTTCAGCCAGGTGATCAAGGTGGCTTCCGAGACCTGCCGCGGCCAGGTGCCCATCGTCGCCGGTGCCGGCGGCGGCACCACGCTGGCCATCCGCTATGCGCAGGAGGCCGAGCGTGCCGGCGCGCAGGGCATCCTGCTGCTGCCGCATTACCTGACCGAAGCCACGCAGGACGGCCTGTTCCAGCATGCCAAGGCGGTGTGCGACAGCGTGAAGATCGGCGTCATCGTCTACAACCGCGGCGCCTCGCGCTACAGCCCCGAGACGCTGCAGCGCCTGGTGGACGCCTGCCCGAACATGGTGGGCTACAAGGACGGCGTGGGCGACATCGAGAAGATGGTCGGCGTGCGCCGCGCCCTGGGCGACCGCGTGGCCTACCTGGGCGGCCTGCCCACCGCCGAGGTGTATGCCGCCGCCTATGCGGCGCTGGGCGTGCCGGTGTATTCGTCGGCCGTCTTCAACTTCATCCCGCGCACCGCGATGGAGTTCTACAACGCGCTGGCGTCGGGCGACACCGCCACCACCGAGCGGCTGATCGACAGCTTCTTCCTGCCCTACTTGGCCATCCGCAACCGCGGCGAGGGCTATGCGGTGAGCATCGTGAAGGCCGGTGCCACCATCGTCGGCCACGGCGCCGGCCCGGTGCGCCCGCCGCTGAGCGACCTGAAGCAGGCCGAGTTCGACGAGCTGAAGGCCCTGATCGCCACCCTGGGCCCGCAATGAGCGAGACCGCCATGCACAAGAACTGGATCGGCGGCGAGTGGGTGCCCGGCGCCCGCACCAGCCGCAACATCAACCCGTCCGACACGCGCGACCTGATCGGCGAATACGCGCAGGCCGATGCCGCGCAGGCGAAGCAGGCCATCGCCGCCGCGCATGCCGCCGCGCCGGCCTGGGGCCTGAGCACGCCGCAGCAGCGCTTCGACGTGCTGGACGCCGCGGGCGCCGAGATCCTGGCGCGCAAGGCCGAGCTGGGCGACCTGCTGGCCCGCGAGGAAGGCAAGACGCTGCCCGAGGCCATCGGCGAGGTGGTCCGCGCCGGCAACATCTTCAAGTTCTTCGCCGGCGAGGCCCTGCGCGCCAGCGGCGACCTGCTGGCCTCGGTGCGCCCCGGCGTGGGCGTGGAGGTCACGCGCGAACCGGTGGGCGTGGTGGGCCTCATCACGCCGTGGAACTTCCCCATCGCCATCCCGGCCTGGAAGATCGCCCCGGCGCTGGCGCACGGCAACGCGGTGGTGTTCAAGCCGGCCGACCTAGTGCCGGGCTCGGCCTGGGCGCTGGCCGAGATCCTGTCGCGCAGCGGCCTGCCGGCCGGCGTGTTCAACCTGGTGATGGGCCGCGGCTCCGAAGTGGGTGCGGTGCTGCTGGACGACCCGCGCGTCACCGCCATCAGCTTCACCGGCTCGGTGGCCACCGGCCAGCGCGTGGCCGCCGCCTGCGTGGCCCGCATGGCCAAGTTCCAGCTGGAGATGGGCGGCAAGAATCCCTTTGTGGTGCTGGACGATGCCGACCTGGACGTGGCCGTGGCCGCGGCGGTCAACAGCGGCTTCTTCTCCACCGGCCAGCGCTGCACCGCGTCGTCGCGCCTCATCGTCACCGAAGGCATCCACGACCGCTTCGTCGCCGCGGTGGCCGAGCGCATCAAGACCTTGAAGGTGGACGACGCCCGCAAGCCCGGCACCGACATCGGTCCGGTGGTGGACGAGAAGCAGCTGGGCCAGGACCTGGAATACATCGGCATCGGCCAGCAGGAAGGCGCCCGGCTGGTGGCCGGCGGCCAGGCCATCGCCACGAATGCCGACGGCGCGCCCGGCTTCTACCTGCAGCCCGCGCTGTTCGCCGACACCACGCCCGGCATGCGCATCAACACCGAGGAGATCTTCGGCCCGGTGATGAGCGTGCTGCGCGCAAAGAACTACGAAGAGGCGCTGCACCTGGCCAACGACACGCCCTTCGGCCTGGCCTCGGGCATCGCCACCACCAGCCTGAAGCACGCCACCCACTTCAAGCGGCATGCGCAGGCCGGCATGGTGATGGTGAACCTGCCCACCGCGGGCGTGGACTACCACGTGCCCTTTGGCGGCCGCAAGGGCAGCAGCTACGGCCCGCGCGAGCAGGGCCGCTATGCGGCCGAGTTCTTCACCACCGTGAAGACCGCCTACACCCAGGCCTGATGGCCAACGGCCCCGCCCGGCGGCATGATGCCGGGTGGCCGCGCTGCCCTGCCTTCGCAACCCCGGCGCCTCCCAGCGTGCGGGGTTTTTTCGCTTGCATCGAGTCAAGGAGTTCCGATGACCACACGACACCGCATCCTGCAGACGGGCCCGCTGATGCCGGGCCTGGAAGCCCGCCTGGCGGCCACCTACGAGCTGCACCGGCTGGACACCCAGCCCGACCCCGAGGCCTGGCTGGCCGAGCACGGCGAAGGCATCGTCGGCATGGCCACCTCCGCGGTGCACGGTTGCAGCGCGGCGCAGATCAAGGCGCTGCCTTCGCTGCAGGTGGTGTCCAGCTTCGGCGTGGGCCTGGACCGCATCGACCTGGATGCGGCAGGCCGGCGCGGCATCGCGGTGGGTTACACGCCTGACGTGCTGAACGACTGCGTGGCCGACCTGGCCATGGCCTTGATGCTGGACGTGGGCCGCGGCGTGAGCGCGGCCGACCGCTTCGTGCGCCGCGGCGAATGGGTGGAGCGCAAGTTTCCGCTGGGCCGCAAGGTCAGCGGCGCCCGGCTGGGCATCGTGGGCCTGGGCCGCATCGGCCGCACCATCGCCCAGCGCGCCACCGGCTTCGACATGCCCACCCGCTACCACAGCCGCAACCCGGTGGCCGGCGTGCCCTGGGGTTACGAGCCGATGCTGCATGAACTGGCCCGCTGGGCCGACTTCCTGGTGGTCATCACCGCCGGCGGCGCAGGCACGCACCACCTGATCGACGCGCAGGTGCTGGAGGCACTGGGCCCGGACGGCTTCCTCATCAACGTCTCACGCGGCAGCGTGATCGACGAGCAGGCGCTGGTGAAGGCGCTGCAGGAAGGCCGCATCGCCGGCGCGGGGCTGGACGTGTTCGACCGCGAGCCGCATGTGCCCGGCGAGCTCATGCAGCTGGACAACGTGGTGCTGCTGCCCCACATCGCCAGCGGCACGCAGGAGACGCGCACCGCCATGGCCGACCTCACCTTCGACAACCTGGCAGCCTTCTTCCGCGAAGGGCGGGTGCTGGCCTCGGCCCGCTGAGCTCGGCTTCTACAGGTTTGTACCAACAGCACTTGCCCGAAGACGGGCCGCCGCAGGCCCGCCACGTCAGCTTTCCGTCAGCCACCGCTTTGACAGTCCGCCCACGCCGGGCATGTTGTGATCCGGCGCAACGCAGGAGACTTTCATCATGGCGATGGCAGGGACGGCCGGCACCAAGCCGGCAGCAAACACGCCGATGACCGCGGAGGAGAAGAAGGTCATCTTCGCCTCCTCGCTGGGCACGGTGTTCGAGTGGTACGACTTCTATCTCTACGGCTCGCTGGCGGCCATCATCGCCAAGCAGTTCTTCAGCGCGCTGGACCCGACGTCGGCCTTCATCTTCGCGCTGCTGGCGTTTGCCGCCGGCTTCCTGGTGCGGCCGTTCGGCGCGCTGGTGTTCGGCCGCCTGGGCGACATGATCGGGCGCAAGTACACCTTCCTGGTCACCATCCTGATCATGGGCCTGTCCACCTTCATCGTGGGTGTGCTGCCCAGCTATGCCACCATCGGCGTGGCCGCGCCGGTGCTGCTGATCGCCCTGCGCATGCTGCAGGGCCTGGCACTCGGCGGTGAGTACGGCGGTGCCGCCACCTACGTGGCCGAGCATGCGCCGCACGGCAAGCGCGGCGCGTACACCTCGTGGATCCAGACCACGGCCACGCTGGGCCTGTTCCTGTCGCTGATGGTCATCCTGGGCACCCGCACCGCGCTGGGCGAGGAAGCCTTCGCCGACTGGGGCTGGCGCATCCCGTTCCTGCTGTCCATCTTCCTGCTGGGCATCAGCGTGTGGATCCGGCTGTCGATGAACGAGTCGCCCGCCTTCAAGAAGATGAAGGAGGAGGGCAAGACCTCCAAGGCGCCGCTGAGCGAGTCCTTCGGCCAGTGGAAGAACCTGAAGATCGTGATCCTGGCGCTGATCGGCCTGACGGCCGGCCAGGCGGTGGTCTGGTACTCGGGCCAGTTCTATGCGCTGTTCTTCCTGACCGCGGTGCTGAAGGTGGACGGTGCCACCGCCAACATCCTGGTGGGCATCGCGCTGCTGCTGGGCACGCCGTTCTTCGTCATCTTCGGCACGCTGAGCGACAAGATCGGCCGCAAGCCCATCATCATGGGTGGCCTGCTGCTGGCCGCGCTGACCTACTTCCCGCTGTTCCAGGCCCTCACCGCCGCGGCCAACCCCAAGCTGGCGGCGGCCCAGTCCTCGGCCCAGATCAGCGTGACGGTGGACCCGGCGCAGTGCTCCTTCCAGGGCAGCCCGATCGCCCGTGAGGTGGACTTCACCACCGGCTGCGACATCGCCAAGCGGACGCTGGCGCAGGCCTCGGCCAGCTATGAGACGGTGGCCAGCCCGGGCGCACCGGCCACGGTGAAGATCGGCGAGAAGGTGCTGCAGGTGCCCACCGGCACGTTGACGGCCGGCGGCCACAAGTTCGACGAGGCCAGTGCCAAGAGCATCGCCGCCTTCAAGAAGGAAGTGGCCGACGCGATGAAGGCTGCCGGCTACCCGGCCAAGGCCGATCCCATCCCGTTCGGCTCCAGCCAGTGGTTCACCGTGGTGGGCATCCTGTTCATCCTGGTGCTGTACGTGACCATGGTGTACGGCCCGATCGCGGCCATGCTGGTGGAGATGTTCCCGACCCGCATCCGCTACACCTCGATGAGCCTGCCGTACCACATCGGCAACGGCTGGTTCGGCGGCCTGCTGCCGTCCATCAGCTTCGCGATGGTGGCGCAGAACGGCAACATCTACTACGGCCTGTGGTACCCGATCGTGATCGCGGTCATCACGCTGGTGATCGGCATGCTGTTCGTGCGCGAGACCAAGGACGTGGACATCTACGCCAACGACTGACCCGACGACGAGGCACGACGACACATGTGGAAGATTCTCCTGGGCTTCGTGGTCTTCGCCGCGGTCGCCATCTGGGTGCTGAGCACCGCCGGCGGCAGCATCGACATGGGCGGCGAGAAGCACGGCATCGACACCGCCCACCCGCCGGCCTCGGCGGCGTCGCAGTAAGGCGCTGAGGCCGGCAGGTTGCCGGCCACAAGCAGCAAGGCCCCGGGGCGCAAGCGCCGGGGCCTTTTTTCTTGGCGGCGGCCCGCGCGGCTACGCCACCGTCACCGCCACCAGCCACACCCCGGCCAGCAGCAGATGCACCCGGCCGCGATCCTGGCAGCGCTGCACGGCCGCAAACAGCAGCAAGTTGATTGGCAGCGGGCTGAAGTGCACCAGGGCCACCGTGGCGGTGGAGGCGTCGCGGGCCATCAGCGCGAGCGCGGCCAGCGTGGTGAACAGGTTCAGCAGCGTGCCCGCGCCCAGCATGTCGCGCCACAGCACCCGGCGCACCGGCGCCTCGCCGCGCCAGCGGAGCGTGATGAAGGACCTGGATGGAGTAGGCGGGGCCATGGCGTGGAGTGTGCCGGGGCTTCGCACGCCAACAAGAAAAAAGCCCCGCGGTACAAGCCGCGGGGCCGGGATCTCAACGTGCCGAGCGCCTCAGCGGAACATGTTCGGCAGCCACAGCGAGAAGGCGGGCACGTAGGTCACCAGCATCAGGCAGGCGGTGAGCGCCCCGTAGAAGGGCAGGATGCTTCGCATCACCTCCCCGACCGATACACCCCCGATCGCACAGCCCACGAACTGCGTGGTGCCCACCGGCGGCGTGTTCAGGCCCAGCGCGCAGTTGATCAGCATCATGATGCCGAACTGCACCGGGTCCATGCCGAAGTGCTGGGCGATGGGCAGGAAGATCGGCGTGCAGATCAGGATGGTGGCCGCCATGTCCAGGAAGGTGCCCAGCACGAACAGCAGCACGTTGATCATCAGGAAGATGACCCACGGGCTGGTGGTCACCGACTGCATCAGCTCGCCCGTCTTCTGCGGCACCTCGTACAGCGCCATGAAGTAGCCGAAGGCCGACGAGATGCCCATCAGCAGCAGCACCACGCCCGTGGTCTTGCAGGCCTTGGCGCAGGCCTTGAGGAAGTTCTCGAAGCTCAGCGTCTTGTAGACCAGCGCGGTGACCAGCAGCGCCCAGAACACCGCGGTGGCGGCCGACTCGGTGGCGGTGAAGATGCCCGACAGGATGCCCGCCAGGATGATCACCACGATCAGCAGCCCCGGCAGCGCGCCCAGGAAGCTCCACACCACCTCGCGCCAGCCCGGGAAGCGGCCATGGATGGCATAGCCGCGCTTGACGGCCACGTAGTAGGCCGCGGCCAGGTTGCAGATGGTGAGGATCAACGCCGGGATCACGCCCGCCAGGATCAGGCTGAACACGCTGACCGAGGCGATGCCGGTGGTGGCCAGGGTGAAGATGATGAGGTTGTGCGATGTGGGCATGAGCGCGCCCACCAGCGCCGCATGGGTGGTCACGTTCACCGCATAGTCGGCGTCGTAGCCTTCCTTCTTCATCAGCGGGATCATCACCGAGCCCATGGCCGACACGTCGGCCAGCGGCGAGCCGGCCACGCCGCCGAACAGGGTGCAGCCCAGCACGTTGCTCATGCCCAGGCCGCCGCGCACATGGCCCACCAGGCTGTTGGCAAAGCGCACGATGCGGTCGGCGATGCCGCCGTACAGCATCAGCTCGCCCGCGAACACGAAGAACGGGATGGCCAGGAAGGAGAAGATCTGCATGCCGCCGACCATCTTCTGGAAGACGATCGCCACGGGCATGCCCGCATACAGCACGGTGGCCACCGAGGCCAGCCCGATGGAGAACGCCACGGGCACGCCAAGCAGCAGCAGTGCCGCGAAGCTGATGGAAAGAACGGTCAGTTCCATGAGGGGGCTCCGGGGCTCAATGCCAGGCAGGCAGCACGTCTTCGCCGGCGATCAGCGCCAGGATGTGCTCGATCGAAAACATCACGATGAGGGCGCCCGCCACCACCAGCGCCAGGTAGTCCAGGCCCACCGGCACGCCCAGCATGGGCTTGATGTCGGTCCACTTCATCACCGCCCAGGTCCAGCCGCTCCAGCTCATGATCCCGCCGAACAGCGCCACCAGCGCATGGATCAGGATCTCGATCTTCAGCCGCGCCGCATCGGGCAGCAGCGCCACCAGCGATTCCAGGCCGATGTGGCCGGCATCGCGCACGCCCACGGCCACGCCCAGCGCGGTGACGTACAGCACCAGCTGCAGCGCCAGGCCCTCGGCCCAGGTGGGCGTGTCGTTGAACACGTAGCGGCCGATCACCTGGTACTGCACGCACAGGATGATGGCCAGCAGCATCAGCACCGCGCCGATCAGGCTGGCCTTGGACAGCGCGGCGCACAGCCGGTTGTAGAGATGGTGCGCCGCGGGTCGCGGCGTGGGCTGGGGATCGGTGGCGGGGGCCACCGGGGCGGCGACGGCCGCGGTGGAAGCGGCATGCGCGACGGGGGAACCGGCGCGCCCGTGGGCGGCAGGGCGGTGTTCATGGGCATCCTCTGGGGCGGGCGGCCGCCCCGCAGGCCGCGGGGCGCCGCCGGGGCGTCACTTGTTGTCCTGCACGGCCTTGACCAGGCGCTTCAGGTCGGGCGTGGTGATGAACTTGGCGTACACCGGTGCCATCACCTGCTGGAACGAGGCCTTGTCCACGCCATCGACGATGGTGGCGCCGGCGGCCTTGACGGTGGCCAGCGACTTGGCCTCCTGCTCGTCCCACTTCTTGCGCTGGAAAGCCACCGATTCCTTGGCGGCGGCGCGGAACATGTCCTGCTCGGCCTTGGGCAGCTTGTCGAAGATGACCTTCGACATCACCAGCATCTCCGGCGCCATCGAGTGCTCGGTGCGCGAATAGAACTTCACCGCCTCGTAGTGCTTGAAGCCTTCGTACGACGGGATGTTGTTCTCGGCCGCGTCGATCAGGCCGGTCTTCAGGCCGGTGTACACCTCGCCGATGGGAATCGGCGTGGCGTTGGCGCCCATGGCCGAGATCAGCGACACCCACAGGTCGGACTGCTGCACGCGGATCTTCATGCCCTTGGCATCGGCCACGCTCTTGACGGCCTTCTTGCCGTAGATGCTGCGCGCGCCGCTGTCGTAGAAGGCCAGCCCGACCATGCCTTCGCTCTCGCAGCCCTTGAGGATCTCCTCGCCGATGGGGCCGTCCAGCGTCTTGCGCATGTGCTCGATGGAATCGAACAGGAAGGGCATGGTGGGCACCAGCGTCTTCGGGCAGATGGAGTTCAGCGCGCTGATGTTCACGCGGTTCATCTCCAGCGCGCCGATCTTCACCTGGTCGATGGTTTCCTTCTCGGTGCCCAGCGCGCTCTTGTTGAAGACCTTGATCTTGTACTTGCCGTTGCTCTGCTTGTCGAGCACGTCGCTCATGTAGCGCACGGCCGCCACGGTGGGGTAGTCGTCGCTGTTGTGCACGTCGGCCGAGCGGAACTCGCGGGCGTTGACGGCCGGGGCGATGGCGGCGGCGCCGATCAGCGCGGCCAGCAGCAGTGTCTTGCGCATGGGTCAGTCTCCTGTGGGAATGGGGGCGTGGGCCGGTTCTTCAGGCCCGGTAAGGCGCTTCGGGCAGCCCCTTGGCGCCCGGGCGATCGACGAACAGCGCTCCGGCCAGCGTCGCCTGTTCCGGCGGTGGCGTGGCGGGGCGGATCGATGTGACGTACAGCTCGTCCAGCGCGGCGCCGCCAAAGGCGCACATCGCGGGCTTGGCCACCGGCACGGCGATGGAGCGGTCGAGCCGGCCATCGGGCAGGAAGCGGTGCACCAGGCCGGCATCGTTGGCGCAGATCCAGTAGGCGCCCTCGGCATCCACCGCGGCGCCATCGGGACGGCCGGGGTGCTGCGTGAAGTCGATGAACTCGCGGCGGTTGGACGGCGTGCCGTCCTCGTCCAGGTCGAAGGCCCACACCTTCTGCACGCTGGGATGCGAGTCCGACAGGTACATGGTGCGGTTGTCGGGGCTGAAGCCCAGGCCGTTGGGCGTGATGAAGCCTTCCAGCACCTTGACCAGGCCGCGGCCGTCATACCGGTACAGCGCGCCGGCATCGCTGGCCAGGCTCATGTCGCGCACCATGGTGCCGGCCCAGAAGCGGCCGGCGCGGTCGGTACGGCCGTCGTTGAAGCGCATGTTCTCGTGCGCATGCTCCACCACCTCGATGCGGGCGGTGTCCATGGTGCCGTCGTCCTGCGGCTGCAGGCGCCACAGGCCCGTCTCCATCGCGGCCAGCAGCCCGCCCTGCGCATGCAGCGCGATGCAGCCGGTGCGCTCGGGCGTGGCCCAGCTCTGGGTGCGGGCGGTGGCCGGGTGGTGGCGGTGCAGCCAGCGGCCGTCGATGTCCACCCACCACAGCACCTGCTCGGCGGGAGACCACACCGGGCTTTCGCCCACCTGGTCGCGCAGGTCGGATACCGGCTTCATTCGAAAGGCCCCGTGCGCACGAAGGGGCCGCCCTGGAAGACGTTGGCCGGGTCGCTGAGGTCGGGCCGGGGATCGGCCGCCTCCACCTTGGCACGGAAGGGTTCGGAGCTGTCCTGCGGGCGGTAGCCCAGGTGCTGGCCGTACTTGTTGTCGTAGAAGCGGGTGTGGTTGTCGGAGATGCCGAACAGGATGCTGTGGCCCACCACCGGCGCCGTCAGGCTGGCCACCACCAGGCGCTCCAGGTCGTCGTAGCTCATCCAGGTGGCCAGCATGCGGCGGTTGCGCGGCTCGGGGAAGCTGGAGCCGATGCGCACGCACACGGTCTCGATGCCGTGGCGGTCCCAGTAGAAGCGCGACAGGCTCTCGCCAAAGGCCTTGCTCAGGCCGTACAGGCCGTCGGGGCGCATCGGGTCGCGGGCGTCGATGACCTCGTCCTGCCGGTAGAAGCCGGTGACGTGGTTGCTGCTGGCGAACAGGATGCGCTTGACGCCCTGCTTGCGCGCCGCCTCGTACAGGTTGTACAGGCCGACGATGTTGGCCTGCAGGATGGGTTCCCACGGCTGCTCGGTGGACACGCCGCCCAGGTGCACCACCGCATCCACGCCTTCCAGCAGCTGGTGCACGGCGGCGGCGTCTTCCAGGCGGGCGGGCATCAGTTCCTCGCGTTCGCCGGCGCTGCCCAGGTCGTTGATGTCGGACAGGCGCAGCACGTCGCAGTAGTGCGGCAGTCGGTGCCGCAACTCCTGGCCCAGGCCGCCGGCCGCGCCGGTCAGCAGCAGGCGCTTGAAGCGGATGGGTGATGGGGCGACCGGGGCAGTGGACATTGTCGGTTGTCAGTTGTCATACAACGGCCGCAATGGTCGATGAGCGGCCCAGCACTGTCAAGCGCGTGCCACGCAGGGTTTACCCGGCGCGGGCTCCGGGTGGCGGGCGGTGCGGCAAGCCAAGCCGCCGGCCCCAGCCTCTCGATTGCCGAGGGACCGGGCGCTGAAAGCGGCAGTTGTGACAGGCCGTACTCACTTGTTGACGCGTGCGCGGGCGGGCGCATGTGCGGGCGCGGTGGCACGCCGGGCGGCGGCTTGTGAAGCGGGGTTCCATCCGTGGTCCCGCATGGCGGCACTTGTACGATGACCTACGACACAACGACAGGGTTGCCCTGGGCAGCCCCACACAGGAGACCGAGATGCTGCGACGCCGTTCCTTCATGTTGTCCACGCTCGCGCCGGTGGCGCTGGCCGCCTGCGGCGGCAGCGACGACGACGACACCCCGCCGACCGACCCGGCGACCGACACCGCCGCCCAGGCCCGCGACGCGATGAAGCGTGCCGCGGTGTTCATGGACCAGACCGTGTCCTACCGCGGCGGCTACGTGTGGCAGTACCTGCCCGACCTCACCGTCACCTGGGGCGAGATGGAGGCCAAGCGCACCATGTGCTGGATCCAGCCGCCCGGCACGCCCACTGCCGGCCACGCGATGCTGGACGCTTACCACGCCACCGGCGACGAGACCTTCTACGCCGCCGCCGAGCGCACCGCGCTGGCGCTGATCGACGCGCAGCACCCGGCCGGCGGCTGGAACTACATCCACGACTTCGCCGGCGAAGAATCGCTGAAGCACTGGTACGAGACCATCGGCATCAACGGCTGGCGGCTCGAGGAGTTCCAGCACTACTACGGCAACGCCACCTTCGACGACGCCGGCACCGCCGTGTCCAGCCAGTTCATGCTGCGCATGTACCTGGAAAAGAAGGACCCGCGCTTCAAGGCCTCGGTGGACAAGGCCATCGGCTTCGTGCTGGCCGCGCAGTTCAGCGGTGGCATTGCCGACGGCGGCTGGCCGCAGCGCTTCCCGGCCGCGGCCAATGCCATCACCTCGATGCCGCAGCCCAATCCGCAGCTGCTGCCGGCCGGCGCCACGCAGGGCATGGAGGACGGCGACTACACCAAGCAGGTGACCTTCAACGACGACGTGGCCGGCGAGAACATCAAGTTCCTGCTCCTGTGCGTGAAGGGCCTGGGCCGCACCGACCTCGTCACGCCCATCCAGCGCGCCATGGAATGCCTGCGCCGGCTGCAGCAGCCCGGGCCGCAGGCCGGCTGGGGCCTGCAGCACCTGGCCGCCGACCAGGGCGGCCGGCCCGCGGGTGCGCCCGCCGGTGCCCGCAGCTACGAGCCGCGCGCGCTGGCCACGCACACCACGCAGACCAATGTGCAGCAGCTGTTCAACTACTTCCGCATCACCGGCGACCGCAACTACCTGGCCCGCGTGCCCGAGGCCATCGCCTGGCTGGAAAGCTGCAAGCTCACCGCGCAGCAGGTGGCCGAGAACCCGCTGCTGGGCGGCGGCCGCACCCATCCCACCTTCATCGAGCTGGGCACCAACCGCGCGCGCTTCGTGCACCGCTACGGCTCCAACATCTGGAACGGCGCCTACTACGTCGACTACGACCACCGCAACACGCCCAGCCACTACTCGGCCGGCCGCAACATCAACATCGCCGGCCTGCAGCGCACCTATGACGAGCTGGCCGGCATGAGCGATGCGGCCGTGGCCGAGATGGCCGCCCGTTCGCCGCTGAAGGTGACCGCCGCTGGCGAGCTGCCCAAGTACTTCTCGCTGCGCGAGGTGGACTTCCCCGACCTGATGACCGGCGCGGTGATGACGAGCCCCGTCGTGCCCGAGGCCGATGCCGCCGCGGTGATCGCCGACCTGGGCACCAAGAACCACTGGCTCACGCCGCTGTCCCAGGTGACCAACCCCTACCGCGGCAACGGCCCGGCCACCGAGTACGCGGGCGATGCCTACCGCAGCAAGCACGTGGGCGACGTGTACGACACCTCGCCCTACGACCCGCAGGACCCGCCGCTGGTGGCGCCCTACGCCAAGCGCGACCGGCCGCTCGGCATCAGCACGGCCGATTTCGTCAGCCGCATGGGCAAGCTCATCGCGTACGTGGCGCCGGTGAAGTAGGGTGTGGCACCGGCAACGGCTCAAGGCTGTTGTCGGTTGTCATACAACCCTGCACAATGCTGACGTGAAACTGCCCCAAACCTCCGTGAACCCTGCTGTGTCCCCTGGCGCCGACGGTGCCGCCATGCGCCGCCGGCCCCGCACGCTGGCGCTCGAGCTGGTGGATTCGCTGGGCGACCGCATCCGCGACGGCCAGCTCAAGGTGGGCGACAAGCTGCCCACCGAGGCGGCCATCATGGGTGAGTTCGGCGTCAGCCGCACGGTGGTGCGAGAGGCCATCTCCAAGCTGCAGGCCTCCGGCCTGGTGGAGACGCGCCACGGCATCGGCACCTTCGTGCGCGGCGTGGGCGACGAGGCCGAGCCCTTTCGCATCGACCGCGAGCAGCTCGGCACGCTGCGCGACGTGATCGCGCTGCTGGAGCTGCGCATCGGCATGGAGACCGAGGCCTGCGGCCTGGCGGCCCAGCGCCGCTCGGCCGAGAACCTGGCCGCGATGCGCAGCGCGCTGGACGCCTTCTCGGTGGCGCTGGAGACCGACGGCGACACCGTGGGCCCCGATTTCCAGTTCCATGTGGAGATCGCGCGGGCCACGCAGAACACGCACTTCATCGGCCTGATGAACTACCTGGGCGCAATGATCATCCCGCGCGCGCGCCTGAACGGCGCCGACGTGCTGGACGCCGAGCGCCGCGAGTACCTGCGCCGTGTCAACGGCGAGCACGAGAGCATCTACGACGCCATCGTCCACCAGGACCCCGAAGGGGCCCGGGCCGCGATGCGCACCCACCTGGCCAACAGCCGCGAACGCCGCCGCCGCGCCACCGCGCTGGCAGAACGCGGCTGAAGCGCGCGCCCCTGCTTGCGGGTCGCCGCCTTGTCCGCCTCAGTTCTTTATCGTTAACAGGCCGCCACCCGGCGCCACCCGGAGACCCGCGATGCAGTTCACCACCCGCAAGTTCCTCCAGGCTTCGGCCGCCCTCGGCCTGCTGGCCGCCACCGGCCTGGCCGGCGCGCAGTCGGCGGCCAACTGGCCCAGCAAGCCCATCCGCATCATCGTGCCGTACACACCGGGCGGCTCGTCGGACATCATCGCCCGCATCATCAGCCAGCCCCTGCAGGAGGCGCTGAAGCAGACGGTGATCGTCGAGAACAAGCCCGGCGCCAACGGCAACACCGGCAGCGACATGGTGGCCAAGGCCCCGGCCGATGGCTACACGCTGCTGATGTGCGACGTGGGCGCGCTGTCGATCAGCCCGTCGGTCTACACCAAGCTGCCATTCGATCCGTCCAAGGACCTGAAGGGCGTGACGATGCTGGCCTATTCGCCGCACCTGCTGGTGGTGCACCCGTCGGTCAAGGCCAACAACCTGAAGGAGCTGGTGGCCCTGTCCCAGGCCGGCAAGATGGACTTCGCCATCACCGCCATCGGCAGCGCGCCGCACCTGGCCGGCGTGGCGGTGGAGAAGGCGACGCAGGCCAAGTGGGAGTACATCCCGTACAAGGGCGGCTCGCAGGCGCTGAGCGACACCGTGGCCGGTCAGACGCAGGTGGTGATGAACGGCATGCTGGCCACCTTGCCCTTCGTGCAGTCGGGCAAGCTCAAGGTGCTGGGCGTGAGCAAGGCCACCCGCGTGCCGCTGCTGCCCGAGGTGCCCACCATCGCCGAGCAGGGCGTCAAGGGCTTCGAGTCGGGCACCTGGCAGGGCATCCTGGCACCGGCCGGCACGCCGCAGGCGGTGGTCGACAAGCTGCAGGCCGAACTCACGCGCATCATCCGTTCGCCCGAGGTGCGCTCGCGGCTGACGGCCCAGGGCGCCGAGGTCTACACGATGACGCCCACCGAGTTCAAGACCTTCTTCGAGAAGGAGCGCAAGCACTGGGCCACCGTGGTGGCCGAAGGCAAGGTCAAGCTCGACTGAGCAAGGAGACACGGCCATGAGAGAAAACCGCTTGCGAACGCTGTGGGCTGAAGGCAAGGCCGCCGTCAACGGCTGGCTGGCCATTCCCAACAGCTTCTCGGCCGAGACCATGGCCCACCAGGGCTGGGACACCCTCACCATCGACCTGCAGCACGGCATGGTGGACTACCAGGCCATGGTGGGCATGCTGCAGGCCATCAGCACCACGCCCACCGTGCCGGTGGTGCGCGTGCCCTGGCTGGAAGCCGGCATCCTGATGAAGACGCTGGACGCGGGCGCCTACGGTGTCATCTGCCCGATGATCAACAGCCGGCAGGACGCGCAGAACCTCGTCGCCTGGACCCACTACGCACCGCGCGGCACCCGCAGCTTCGGCCCGGTGCGGGCGCTGCTGTACGGCGGGCCCGACTATGCCGAGCATGCCAACGACACCATCGTCAGCTTCGCGATGATCGAGACCCGGCAGGCGCTGGACAACCTCGACGACATCCTGTCGGTGGAAGGCCTGGACGCCATCTACATCGGCCCGTCGGACCTGTCGCTGGCGCTGGGCTGCAAGCCGGTGTTCGACGACGTGGAGCCGCTGGTGTCGCAGGCCATCGACCACATCCTGGAACGCGCCAAGGCCCATGGCCTGCGCGCCGGCATCCACAACGGCCGCACCGACATCGCGCTGGGCCGCATCGCCAAGGGCTTCGACTTCGTCACCGTCAGCTCCGACGCGCGGCTCATGGCCGCCGGTGCGCAGGAGACGCTGGCCCGCATGCGCGCCGGCCACGAAGCACCGCCCGCCGCCGACCCGGCCGCCGGCTACTGACCCACCTCTCATCCATCGAAGGACAACGACATGAAACTCGGATTCATCGGCCTGGGCATCATGGGCACCCCGATGGCGGGCCACCTGCGCACCGCCGGCCATGAGCTGTACGTGCACACCCGCAGCGAGGTGCCCGCAGTACTGAAGGACGCCGGCGCCGTGGCCTGCGCCAACGCCACCGAGGTGGCGCAGCAGGCCGACATCGTCTTCCTGATGGTGCCCGACACGCCGGACGTGGAGAAGGTGCTGTTCGGCGAGAACGGCGTGGCGGCCGGTCTGTCGAAGGGCAAGACCGTGGTCGACATGAGCAGCATCTCGCCCATGGAAACCAAGGCCTTCGCCAAGCGCATCAACGAGCTGGGCTGCGACTACCTGGACGCGCCGGTCTCAGGCGGCGAGGTCGGCGCCAAGGCCGCCAGCCTGACCATCATGGTCGGCGGCGACGAGGCGGTGTTCGAGAAGGTGAAGCCGCTGTTCGAGCTGATGGGCAAGAACATCACCCTGGTCGGTGGCAACGGCGATGGCCAGACCACCAAGGTGGCCAACCAGATCATCGTGGCGCTGAACATCGCGGCGGTGGGCGAGGCGCTGCTGTTCGCCAGCAAGGCCGGGGCCGATCCGGCCAAGGTGCGCCAGGCCTTGATGGGCGGGTTTGCGGCCAGCCGCATCCTGGAAGTGCACGGCGAGCGGATGGTCAAGCGCACGTTCAATCCGGGATTCCGCATCGGGCTGCACCAGAAGGACCTGAACTTGGCGCTGCAAGGCGCCAAGGCGATTGGCGTGGCGCTGCCGCAGACGGCCGGCGCGGCGCAGCTGATGCAGGTGGCTGCCGCCCAAGGCTGGGATCAGCTGGACCACTCGGCGCTGGTGAAGGCGCTGGAGGTGATGGCGAATCACACGGTGGCGCCGGACGCCTGACGGCGTTCAGTGTGGCCGGAGAATCCGGCCTTCCAGGACTTCCCACACCGGCTTCAACTGCCCCGGCAAGAACGGCAGCGCCCCCAGGTCGGTGTGGCTCTCGTCCGGCGAATGGAAATCGCTGCCGCGCGACGCATACAGGTCGAACTCCTTGGCCATCTCCGCGTACTTCACATAGTCCGCCGTCGTGTGGCTGCCGGTCACCACCTCCACGCCTTGTCCACCGTGCGCGATGAACTCGGTGAACAGGGCGTATTCCTCCGTCGGCGTGAAGGCATAGCGACCCGGGTGGGCGATCACCGCCATGCCGCCCGCATCCACGATCCAGCGCACCGCGTCACGCAGCGTGGCCCACTTGAAGGGCACGAAGCCGGGCTTGCCTTCGGTGAGGAAGCGGCGGAACACCTCCGAGGTGTCGGCGCACACGCCGGTGGCCACCAGGTGGCGGGCGAAGTGGGTGCGGCTGATCAGCTCGGGGTTGCCCACATACTGCAGCGCGCCCTCGAAGGCGCCCTGGATGCCCACCTGCGCCAGGCCGGCGGCCATGTCGCGGGCGCGCTCCTCGCGGCCGCCGCGGGTGCGGCGCAGGCCTTCGTGCAGCGCCCGGTCGTCGATGTCGAAGCCCAGGCCGACGATGTGCACCGTGATGCCGGCGAAGGTGACCGAGATCTCGGCGCCGGTCAGGTAGTTCAGGCCCGCCACCGCCGCCGCGTCGCGGGCGCGGTGCAGGCCGCCCACCTCGTCGTGGTCGGTCAACGCCCAGAGCTCCACGCCATTGGCGGCGGCGCGGGCGGCGAGCTGTTCGGGCGTCAGCGTGCCGTCGGACACCTGCGAGTGGCAGTGCAGGTCGGCATTGAGGATGGCGGTCGGGGCACTCATGGCGCGATTGTCTCAGCCGCGGCCCGCCCGCGAGCCCGTCAGGGCTGCAGCCGCAGGATGCGCCCGTCCGCGTTGTCCGTCAGCACGTACAGCCAGCCATCCGGCCCCTGCCGCACGTCGCGGATGCGCTCGCCCAGGCGGGTGAGCAGGCGCTCCTCGCTCACCACCTTGTTGCTGCCGTCCAGCTGCAGCCGCAGCAGCGCCTGGCCGCGCAACGCGCCCATGAACAGGTTGCCCTGCCAGCCGGGGTAGCGCTCGCTGGTCAGGAAGGCCAGGCCCGAAGGCGCGATGGACACCGGCACCCAATGGCGCAGCGGCGGCACCACGTCGTCGCGGGTCTCGCCTTCGCCGATGCGGGTGCCCAGGCCGTAGTTGCGGCCATAGGTGATCACCGGCCAGCCGTGGTTGCGGCCCTTTTCCACGCGGTTGAGTTCGTCGCCGCCCTGCGGGCCATGCTCGGTGGCCCACAGCTCGCCGGTGGCCGGGTGCAGCGCCGCGCCCTGCACGTTGCGGTGGCCGTAGCTCCACAGCTCGGGCAGCGCGCCGGCCGGGGCGCCGGTGCTGCCGGCCGCGAAGGGGTTGCCCGGCGCCGGCTGGCCGTCGGTGGTGATGCGCACGATCTTGCCGATGTGGTTGCCGACCTGCTGCGCCTCTTCCTTCAGCGAGAAGCGGTCGCCCAGGGTGACGAACAGCGCGCCGCTGCGGTCGAACACCAGCCGCGAGCCGAAGTGGCTGCCGCCGCTGTGCTTGGGCACCTGGCGGAAGATCACCTGCACGTTGGACAAGGTGTTGCCGTCCAGCGTGGCCCGCGCCACGGCCGTGCCGTTGTTGCCGCCGTCGCCAGGCTCGCTGTAGCTCCAGTAGATGCGGCGGTTCTCGCCGAACCGCGGGTCCACCACCACGTCCAGCAGGCCGCCCTGGCCGCCGGCATCCACCTTGGGCAGCCCGGCCAGCGGGGCGCCCACGCTGCCATCGGCCGCGACGATGCGCAGCCGACCGGTCTTTTCCGTCACCAGCATGCGGCCGTCGGGCAGGAAGGCCAGGGCCCACGGATTCTGCAGCCCGCGGGCCACGGTGACGGTGCGCGGCTCGGCGGCCTGGGTGGACACCAGGGCCAGCGACAAGGCACAACCGGCGGCAAAGGCAAGCAGGGTACGTTTCATGGACTGCAGGCCAGGGCGGCCGGGATGAAGGATGCAAGGATGGACCCGGCCACGGCAGGCCGGTTCCGCAAGCGGCTACACCGAGGCTTCCACCATCATCTGCACGCGCTGCTGGCCTTGGTACTCGTCCAGGCAGATGCGGTAGGCCAGCCGGGCCCGCGCGGGCAGGGGCTCCACCCGGCCGAACCAGATGGCGTCGCGCAGCTGGCCGCCCAGCCGCAGCCGCAGCTTGAGGTGCTTCTCGCCCACCAGGCGCTGGGCGATGACGTCCACCTCGTCGCAGAAGGTGGGCGCCTCGAAGGCCTGGCCCCACACCTGGCCGTCCAGCACCTGCACCGTCTCGGCATTGAAGTACTCCACCGGCAGCGCGCCGTCGGTGCGCAGCCGGCGCTGCAGCGTGTCGGCGTCCAGCCATTCGCGCGCCACCTGCTGCAGCGCCTCGGCAAAGGTGGTGAAGCCGTCCTCGTCGATGGTGCAGCCGGCGGCCATCGCATGGCCGCCGAACTTGCGCAGCACGCCGGGATGGCGCTTGCTCACCAGGTCCAGCGCATCGCGCAGATGAAAGCCCGGAATGCTGCGGCCCGAACCCTTGAGCAGCCCGTCCTGCCCGCGCGCGAAGACGAAGGTGGGCCGGTGCAGCCGGTCCTTCAGGCGGCCGGCCACGATGCCCACCACGCCTTCATGGAACTCGTCGTCGAACAGGGCCAGCGCGGGCGGCGCCTCGCCGTCGGGCATCAGCCGGTCGAGCAGGGCTTCGGCCTGGTCGCGCATGCCGCTTTCCACGCTGCGCCGCTCGCGGTTGATGGCATCGAGCTGGCCGGCCAGCTCGATGGCGCGTGCGCTGTCGTCGGTGGTCAGGCATTCGATGCCCAGCGTCATGTCGGCCAGCCGGCCGGCGGCATTGATGCGCGGGCCCAGTGCAAAGCCGAAGTCGAAGGCGCTGGCGCGGCTGGCATGGCGCCCCGCCGCGCTGAACAGCGCCGCCACGCCCGGCTGCATGCGCCCGGCGCGGATGCGCTTGAGGCCCTGCGCGACCAGGCGGCGGTTGTTGGCGTCGAGCTTCACCACGTCGGCCACGGTGCCCAGGGCCACCAGGTCGAGCAATGCGTCCAGCTTGGGCTGGGTGGCGGCATCGAACACGCCGCGTGCGCGCAGCTCGGCCCGCAGCGCCAGCAGCACATAGAACATCACGCCCACGCCGGCCAGCGACTTGCTCTCGAAGCCGCAGCAGGGCTGGTTGGGGTTCACGATCACGTCTGCCTCGGGCAGCACCACGGTGTTGCCCACCACGGCGGGCAGGTGGTGGTCGGTCACCAGCACCTGCAGCCCCAGCGCGCGTGCATGGGCCACGCCTTCCAGGCTGGCAATGCCGTTGTCTACCGTCACCAGCAGGTCGGGCTGCTGCTGCATCGCCAGGTCGACGATGGTGGGCGTGAGGCCGTAGCCGTGCAGCGCGCGGTCGGGCACCACGTAGCGCAGCGTGCCAGGCTGCGCGCCGAGCATGGCCAGGCCGCGCAGCGCCACGGCGCAGGCGGTGGCGCCGTCGCAGTCGTAGTCGGCCACGATACAGATGCGGCCGCCGCGGGCCAGCGTGTCGGCCAGCAGCACCGCGGCGGCCTGGGTGCCGTGCAGCGCGGCGGGCGGCAGCAGCCGGCCCAGGCCGTCGTCCAGGTCGTCGGGCGTGCGCACGCCGCGGGCGGCAAACAGCCGCGCCAGCAGCGGGTGCACGCCCGCCTGCTCCAGCGCGAAGGCCACCCGCGGCGGCACGTCGCGGGCTTCGAGCAAGACGTTGGAACCGCTCACAAGCTCTCCAGCAAAGGTGCCGCGGCACGGCGTGCGGGGCGCAGCCGTTGCCACAGCGATGGCTTCCGATACGTATAGCTGATGGCGCTGGCTTCGCCGCACAAGGTGAGTCGCGCGCCGGGCTGCTGCGCCAATTGCGCGATGGGGCCGGCATCCAGCGCATGCCACTGCTGCACCCAGCTGAACCAGTCCTCGCCCAGCGCCGGCTGGATCAGGCGGTGGTCCACCTGCGGCGCGGCGGCTTCGTCGGCCGGCTGCCAGGCGCCGGTGGCGCTGAGCCAGAAGGAGTTGACCGGCAGCAGGCCCTGCGCCTCGCGCGCCTGGTTGATGGGATGCTCGTGCAGCAGCATCTGCACCTCGTTCTGCAGGCGGCGCCACAGGCGTGCGGCGCCCTGGCCGGCCGCACGCGGCAGCCACTGGTCGATGCCGCGGTTCATCACACGGTCCAGCGAGGCGGTGGGCAGGGTGGCCAGCGAAGGGTGCGACGCAGCCCAGCGGTCGGGACCCTGCCACAGCAGCCGCGCGCCATCGCCTTCGAACAGCGGCAGCACCGCATCGAACACCGCGCGTGACTGCGCTTCGTCCAGCGACAAGGCAGCGGGCGGCAGCAGCGTCACCTGGTCGGAGCCCACGGCCCAGTGGGCCGGCGTCACCCAGCCCCATCCGGCCGCTTCCTCGCCGGCGGGCGGCTGGCCCATCTCGCGGGCGGCAAAGGGCAGCAGGCCGTCCGCCAGCTGGCCATCGGCGGCCTGCCACCCCAGCGCGCGGGCCAGCACCCGCTCATGCGGCGGCGACAGGCTGGTCTCGTCGCCGGCATCGCGCTCGGCCTCGGCCCAGGTGGCCAGCAGGGTTTCGAGGTGGGGCAGCTGCAGTTGGCTCAGCGCATGGCGCCCGGCGTCCGACAGCGGCGCCGCATGGGGAATCAGCAGGTGCATGGCGGCAATTATCCCGGCACAAGCCGGCAAACACCCTGGGCTACCATGCGCCCCGCATGACAAGACCATCCAGTTCCTGGCCCTACGAATTGCAGATCGGCTGGCGCTATACCCGCGCCGGCCGGGCCGGGCGCCGCAACGGCTTCATCTCGTTCATCTCGGGCGTGTCGATGCTGGGCATCGCGCTCGGCGTGGCCGCGCTCATCATCGTGCTGTCGGTGATGAACGGCTTCCAGAAGGAAGTGCGCGACCGCATGCTGAGCGTGATCCCGCACGTCGACCTGTTCGATGCGCAAGGCGCGCCGATGCTCGACTGGCAGGCCACCGCGGCGCGCGTGAAGCAGCTGCAGCCCGACGTGATCGGCGCCGCGCCCTTCGTGGCGCAGCAGGCGCTGGTGGCCCGCGGCGATGACATGCGCGGCGTGCTGGTGCGCGGCATCTCTCCGGCCGACGAGGCGCAGGTCACGCCGCTGGCCGCCAGCCTGCGTGACGGCGCCTTCGGCCTGCTGCAGCCCGGGCAGTGGAACATCGTGCTGGGCGCCGAGCTGGCCCGCCAGCTGGGCGTGCAGCCGGGCTCGCAGGTGACGCTGGTGGCGCCCAACGGGCAGGTGACGCCAGCCGGCGTGGTGCCCCGGCTCAAGCAGTTCACCGTGGCGGGGCTGTTCGAGTCGGGCCACTACGAATACGACAGCTCGCTGGTGATGATCCACCTGGACGATGCCTCGGTGCTGTTCCGCACCGGCGGGCCCACCGGGCTGCAGCTCAAGCTGCGCGACCTCAACGATGCGCGCGCGGTGGCCGCGCAGCTGGGCACCGCACTCGGCTCCGACGTGGTGGTACGCGACTGGACGCGCACCAACCGCAACTGGTACGACGCGGTGCAGCTCGAAAAGCGCATGATGTTCATCATCCTCACGCTGATCGTGGCGGTGGCCGCGTTCAATCTCGTCAGCACGCTGGTGATGACGGTGACCGACAAGCGCGCCGACATCGCCATCCTGCGCACGCTGGGCGCCAGCCCGCGGTCGATCATGGGCATCTTCATGGTGCAGGGCGCCGCCTCGGGCATCGTGGGCACGGCGACCGGCGTGCTGATGGGCCTGCTGGTGGCCTTCAACATCGACACCATCGTGCCGGCCATCGAGCGGCTGCTGAACACCAGCTTCCTGCCGGCCAGCGTGTACGTCATCAGCCGCATGCCCAGCGATCCGCAGTGGGACGACATCGCGCCCATCGGCGTGATCTCGCTGGTGCTGGCCTTCCTGGCGACGATCTACCCCAGCTGGCGCGCGAGCCGCATCAATCCCGCGGAAGCGCTTCGTTATGAATGAGCTTTCCCGCACCGTGCTCAAGTGCAGCGGCCTGCGCAAGCGCTTCCATGAGGGCACGATCGACGTCGAGGTGCTCAAGGGCATCGAACTGGACGTGCGTGCCGGCCAGACGCTGGCCATCGTCGGCGCCTCAGGCTCCGGCAAGAGCACGCTGCTGCACCTTCTGGGCGGGCTGGATGCGCCCACCACCGGCAAGGTGGAGCTGATGGGCCGCGACTTCGCCACCATGGGCGCGGGCGAGCAGGGCCGTTGGCGCAACCAGCACCTGGGCTTCGTCTACCAGTTCCACCACCTGCTGCCCGAGTTCACCGCGCTGGACAACGTGGCCATGCCGCTGCGCATCCGCCGCATGGGCGGGCCGCAAGCGCTGGCCACCGCACGCGAGGCCCTGGCCCGCGTGGGCCTGGCGCAGCGGGTGGACCACCGGCCCTCGGAGCTGTCGGGCGGCGAGCGGCAGCGCGTGGCCATCGCGCGGGCGCTGGTCACCGGCCCGGCCTGCGTGCTGGCCGACGAGCCCACCGGCAACCTGGACCGCGAGACCGCGCAGGTGGTGTTTGCCGAGATGCTGGCCATGGCCCGCGAACGCGGCACCGCCTTCGTGCTGGTGTCGCACGATGAAAGCCTGGCGTCACGCTGCGACCGCATGCTGCGCATGCGCAGTGGCGTGCTCGGCGAAGGCTGAAGAATCCTGCGCTGTCCTACAGCGACACGCGGCATCGGCTGACACGGTTTTGCACGCCGCCTGCGGAAGATGGCGGGCCGGCCCCGGCACGACCCGGTGCCACCGTATCGGCCATCGCTGCCCATAACGACGATAACGAGGAGAGTGCATGACCGACTCGCTGTGGTCTTTCGTGATCACCGCGCCTTGGGCGCTGCGCCCCGACACCCTGCTGGGGGCCAGCCTGCTGATGGTGGCCGCCGCCCTGCTGGGCGAACTGGCCTGGCGCCGGCTGCGCTGGCCGCGGCTGACGGGTTATGCCGCGGTGGGCGCGGTACTGGCCCTCACCGGCCTGGGGGCCGAAGGCAACGAGGCCGCGCTGCGGCTGGCCGTGGACGTGGCGCTGGCACTGCTGCTGTTCGAGGCCGGCGCACGGCTGAACCTGCGCTGGCTGGCGCGCAATCCGTGGCTGCTGGCCACCAGCCTGTTCGAGGCGGCGCTGGCCGGCATCGTGGTGCTGGTGGCCGCGCGCCTGATGGGGGTGCCGCCGGCGGTGGCCGGGCCACTGGCCATCATCTGCATGTGCGTGTCGCCCGCGGTGGTGCAGCGGGTGGTGGGCGAGTGCGGCGCGGCCGGGCAGGTGACGGAACGGCTGATGGCCCTGTCCGCCCTCAACACGCTGTATGCGGTGCTGGCGCTGAAGCTGCTGAGCGCCGGCCTGCTGCTCAGCGACCCGGGCACCTGGCTCAGTGCGCTGCCCACCGTCACCGTCTCCTTCTTCGGGTCGTTCCTGGTGGGCGCCGCGCTCGGCTCGCTGCTGGCGCTGATGGCGCGCCGGCTGGACCTGCGCAACGAGAATTCGGTGGTGCTGGTGCTGGGCTGCGTGATGGTGGCGCTGGTGGTGGCCAAGACGCTGCAGCTCAGCCTGCTGCTGGTGCCGCTGCTGGCCGGCATGTGGCTGCGCAACCGGACCGACCGGCCCTGGGTGTGGCCGCGCCACTTCGGCACCGTGGGCGGCGTGCTGGTGCTGGTGCTGTTCGTGGCCGTCAGCTCGGCCTGGTCGCCGGCCGCGCTCGTGACCGCGGGCGGCGTGGCCGCGGTGCTGGTGGTGGTGCGCTGGCTGGCCAAGATCACCGCCGTGTTCATGCTGGCCCGGCCCAGCGGCCTGGCCTGGAAGCAGGCCTGCGCGCTGGGGGCGTCGCTGCTGCCGCTGTCGGCCACCGCCTGGGTGCTGGCGCTGGACTTCGGCGTGGCGCATCCGCAGGTGGGCCCGGCGCTGCTGCCGTTCGTGCTGGCCATGCTGGCCTTCATCGAGCTGCCTTCGCCGCTGGTGGTGATGTACAGCCTGCGCGCGGTGGGCGAAATTGAAAAGGAACGCCAATGAGCAACGCCGCACGGCGGCCCGAAGGCGGTGCTCCTCCCTCCCGGAGGGATCCCGCGCAGCGGGAGGGCGCCCCATCATGAGCCTCGAAGCCTTTGCCTCCTCCAAGTCCTTCACCATGGGCGTGGAGCTGGAGCTGCAGATCGTCAACCGCCACGACTACGACCTGACCAACGGCGCCACCGACCTGCTGCGCGTGATGGAGCGCCACAAGCTCGAGGCCGACGTCAAGCCCGAGATCACCAGCAGCATGATCGAGACGTCCACCGGCATCTGCGAGCGCCACCACGACGTCATCACGCAGCTGACCGACGTGCGCGACGCGCTGGTGGACAGCGCCGGCCAGCTCAACCTACGGCTGTGCGGCGGCGGCACCCATGCCTTCCAGGACTGGAGCCAGCGCCGCATCGTCGACACGCCGCGCTACCTGCAGGTCTCGCAGCTGTACGGCTACCTGAGCAAGCAGTTCACCGTGTTCGGCCAGCATGTGCACATCGGCTGCCCCTCGCCCGACGATGCGCTGTGGCTGCTGCATGCGCTCAGCCGCTACGTGCCGCATGTGATCGCGCTGTCGGCCTCGTCGCCCTACATCCAGGGCAGCGACACCGGCTATGAGTCGTCGCGGTTGAACACGGTGTCGGCCTTCCCGCTGTCGGGCCGTGCGCCCTTCATGCTGAAGTGGAGCGAGTTCGAGCACTTCTTCAGCAAGATGGAGCACACCGGCGTCGTCAAGTCGATGAAGGACTTCTACTGGGACATCCGCCCCAAGCCCGAGTTTGGCACGATCGAGGTGCGCGTGATGGACGTGCCGCTGACGGTGGAAAAGGCCGCCGCCATCGCGGTGTACCTGCAATGCGTGGCCCGCTGGCTGCTGACCGAGAAGCCCTTCGAGCCGCAGGACGACGACTACCTCGTCTACACCTACAACCGCTTCCAGGCCTGCCGCTTCGGGCTCGACGGCGAGGTGGTGGACCCGCGCACCGCCGAGCACAAGCCGCTGCGCCAGCTCATCGCTCAGACGCTGCAGCAGGTGGAGATGCATGCCATCGAGCTGCGCGCCGAGAAGGGCCTGCTGCTGCTGCGCGACCAGCTCACCCGCGACCAGCCCAGCGACGCCGGCTGGCTGCGTTCCATCCAGCAGCGCGAGCAATACCTGCCCGAGGTGGTGCGCCAGCAGTGCCTGCGCTTCGAGGGCGTGAGGGCGCCGCTTCGCTAGGGGCCGGCTGCTAGATCCCCTGTGCCCGCCGCAGCGTCTTCATGCGGTCGACGCTGTGCAGGGTCAGCGTCTGCGGCGTGTCGTCGCGCAGGATCTCCAGCCGCACGTCGCGCTCGGCGGCGCCGCCGCTCCACAGCGTCTTCCACAGCGCGCCCAGCGAGCCCACGGCCGCGCCGTCGATGCGCACGATGCGGTCGCCCGGCTGCAGGCCGGCCACGTCGGCCGGGCTGTCGGCATTCACCCGCAGCACCCGCACCTCGCCGGCCAGCTCCAGGCAGTTCAGGCCCAGCCAGGCACGGCGGCTGGCGGCCGACATGCCGCTGCTGCGCAGCTCCGCCAGGATGGGCGGCAGCAGGTCGATGGGCACGAACATGTTGCCCGGCAGTGCCGGCCCCTGCTCGCCCAGCGCCTGCGCCACCACCAGCGAGCCGATGCCCACCAGCTCGCCCTGGCTGTTGAACAGGCCGGCGCCACTGTGGTCGGCCCGTGCCGGCGCAGTGAACAGCGCATCCTCCAGCAGGTATTCCCAGTAGCCGGCAAACGGCCGGCGCGACACCAGCTGCGCGATGCCCACCGCCGCATCGCCGCCGCCGCTGGCCATCATCAGCGGCTCCTCGACCTGCAGCGCCCGTGCCGAGCCCAGCGGCACCGGCTGCACCTTCAGCGGTGCCAGCGCCTGCAGCAGGCCGAAGCCGGTGGCCACGTCATAGGCCACCACGCGGGCCGGCACCTTGCGTTCGTCGTCCAGGGTCAGCAGCACCTGGTCGGCCTCCAGGATGAGGTAGCCGATGGTCAGCACCAGGCCGTCGCCGTCGATCACCACGCCGGAGCCGGCCCGCGCGCGGCCCAGCGAGCTGCTGGAGCGTGCATCGGGCACCGCCAGCGCCTGCACGCCCACCACCGCCTGGTGCGCGCGCTGCAAGGCCTGGGTCTGCGACGGGGAGGGGCCGGCGGCGGTATCGGGCAGCGGGGCGGCCGCGGCCACGTTCACCAGCGCCCCCAGCAGCGCCACCAGCAGCGCGGCGGCCATCAGCAACGCCTCCATCCAAGCTTTGCGATCGCGGCCCATGGGACACCTCCATGCATCGCCCTGCACCGTGTGGCGACTGGCAAAAAGCATGAGGCATGCGGCGCACCATGCGCGCCGCAGGGTTTAGCCGCAGGTGCGGCCGGCGCGCGTCAGCGGCGGCGGCGCGGGAAGGGCGCCTGGCCGCGCCAGTAGCGGATCATCAGGAAGCCGCCGAGCATGCCGCCCAGGTGGGCGAAGTGCGCCACCCCGCTCGGGCCGCCCAGGCCCATCAGCAGCTCCAGCCCGCCGAAGATGGCCACGTACACCTTGGCCTTCATCGGGATGGGCGGGATCAGCAGCTGGATGGTGCGGTTGGGAAACAGCATGCCGAAGGCCAGCAGCAGCCCGTACAGCGCGCCGGAGGCGCCCACCGTCGGCGCGTTGGAGCCGATCAGCGCGGTGAAGCCCAGCTGCACCGCGGCCGCGGCCAGCGCGCTGGCGGCCAGGAACTGCATGTAGCGCCTGGGGCCCCAGAGGTTTTCCAGTTCCGAGCCGAACATCCACAGGCCCAGCATGTTGAACAGCAGGTGGAACGCGCTGCCATGCAGGAAGGCATAGGTGATGACCTGCCACGGCTGGAACAGCCCGGTGCTCAGCGGCCAGAGCATCGCGATGGCTTCGTACTGCGCCGGTATCAGCAACCCCAGGCAGAAGATGCCCACACAGATCAGGATCAGCGTCTTGGTGACCGGCGGCAGAGGCGGCATGCGGATGATCTCTCGGGGGTGCGGAGCGAGCGAGCGGCGCGCGGTGCCGGACAGGCCCTTGGGCGGCGTGCTTGCGTGGTGCCCGCGGCCAGACTCGAACTGGCACGCCTTGCGGCGGCGGATTTTGAATCCGCTACGTCTACCGATTTCGTCACGCGGGCTTCGGAAGCCGTTGCGGGCTTCCTGCGTGGGCGCGGATTATGTCATGCGGGGCCTGCATCACCGGGTGCGCTGCAGTGCGCAGGCACTGCTGCCACAATCAAAACATGGCCCATTACAAGACCCTTGAAGACGTCATCGGCGGCACGCCACTGGTGCGCCTGCAGCGCCTGCCCGGCGACGAGATCACGAAGCGTGGCAATGTGATCCTCGGCAAGCTGGAGGGCAACAATCCCGCGGGATCGGTGAAGGACCGGCCGGCCATCAACATGATCCGCCGCGCCGAGGAGCGTGGCGAGATCCGCCCCGGCGACACGCTGATCGAGGCCACGTCAGGCAACACCGGCATCGCGCTGGCCATGGCCGCGGCCATCCGCGGCTACCGCATGGTGCTGATCATGCCGGAGGACCTGTCCATCGAACGCGCGCAGACCATGAAGGCCTTCGGCGCCGAGCTGGTGCTGACGCCGCGCTCCGGCGGCATGGAATACGCGCGCGACCTGGCCGAGCAGATGCAGAAGGACGGCAAGGGCCGGGTGCTGGACCAGTTCGCCAATGCCGACAACCCGGCGGTGCACTACGACACCACCGGCCCCGAGCTGTGGGACCAGACCGATGGCCGCATCACGCACTTCGTCAGCGCGATGGGCACCACCGGCACCATCACCGGCGTGTCGCGCTACCTGAAGGAGCGCAATCCGGCAGTGCGCATCGTGGGCGCGCAGCCCAGCGAGGGCTCGCGCATCCCGGGCATCCGCAAATGGCCCGAGGCCTACCTGCCGAAGATCTACGACCCAAAGGCGGTGGACGAGCTGGTGTACGTTTCGCAGGCCGATGCGGAGCACATGGCGCGCCGCATGGCCAGCGAGGAAGGCCTGTTCGCCGGCATATCCGCCGCCGGCGCCTGCTGGGCCGCGCTGCAGCTGGCCCAGACGGTGGACAACGCCACCATCGTGTTCGTCGTGTGCGACCGCGGCGACCGCTACCTGTCCACCGGCGTGTTCCCGGCCTGAAGGCGCAGCAGCATGGAAGCCCACAAAGAGATCGACACCCGCGGCATGAACTGCCCGCTGCCCATCCTCAAGGCCAAGAAGGCCTTGGCCGACATGGCCTCCGGCCAGGTGCTGAAGGTGGTGGCGACCGACCCCTCGTCCACCCGCGACTTCCAGGCCTTTGCGAAGCAGACCGGCAACGACCTGCTCGAACAGACCGCCGACGGCGGCGAGTTCGTGCACTACCTCAAGCGCAGATAAGGCCCGCAGCCGGGCCCTCGCTCAGAGTTCGATCGACTTGAGGTATTCGCGGAACCCGGGGCCCAGCGTGGGATGCGCCAGGGCCAGGGCCACGTTGGCTTCCAGGAAGCCTTCCTTGCTGCCGCAGTCGTAGCGCTGGCCTTCGTAGCGGTAGGCGAACACCTTCTCGCGGCGCAGCAGGCCGGCGATGCCGTCGGTCAGCTGGATCTCGCCGCCCACGCCGCGCGGCTGGTTGGCGATCTCATGGAACACGCCCGGCGTCAGGATGTAGCGGCCGGCCACGCCTAGGTTGGACGGTGCGTTCTCGGGCGCGGGCTTCTCGACGATGCGGGTCAGGTCCAGCAGGCGGTCGCTCACCGGCGTGCCGTCGACGATGCCGTAGCGGCGGGTGTGCTCCGGCGGCACTTCCTGCACCGCGATGATGGAAGCTCGCCATTCCTTGAACTGCTCGACCATCTGTGCCAGCACCGAGGGCTTGCCCACCATCAGGTCGTCGGCCAGCAGCACGGCGAAGGGCGCGTTGCCCACCAGCCGCTGGGCGCACAGCACCGCATGGCCCAGGCCCAGGGCCTGCGCCTGGCGCACGTAGATGCACTCCATGTCCTTGGGCTTGACGCTGTGGACCACGTCCAGCAGTTCCTTCTTGCCCGCTTGTTCAAGGGCTACTTCCAGCTCGAACGTCATGTCAAAGTGGTCTTCGATCGGCCGCTTGTGGCGGCCCGTCACGAAGATCATCTCCCGCACACCCGCGGCGTACGCCTCTTCCACGGCGTACTGGATCAGCGGCTTGTCCACCACTGGCAGCATTTCTTTCGGTTGTGCTTTCGTGGCCGGCAGAAACCGGGTGCCCAGGCCTGCGACGGGGAAGATGGCTTTGGTGACCGACATAAAAAACGTAGGAAGAGGGAGTTGGAAGATTGTGGCACGCAGAAAATATGCCATCGGGCAAGTTTGCCTACACCGTGTGACATGGACGTCCTGATCCTGGACGCGTTCGACGCGGATGTGGCCCGATGGCTGGCCGAGCGCCATGGCGTGCACCACGCCCCCGAGCTGATGAACGATGCCGATGGCCTGCGCGCCGCGCTGCTGCAGGCGCGTGCGCTGGTGGCGCCGCAATCGCTGCGGGTGGACGGCGGCCTGCTGGGCGCGGCACCGCAGCTGCGGGCCCTGGCCCGCGTGGGCTCCGAGCCGCCGGCCGTCATCGACCTGGACGCCTGCGAGCGCGCGGGCGTGGAGGTGGTGCGCAACGGCGGCGCGCAGGCCACCGCCAATGCCGAGTTCGTGATCGGCGCGCTGCTGCACCAGTGGCGGCGGGGCGCGGCGCAGCGGGAGCTGGGTAGCGCCACCATCGGCCTGTTCGGCATGCAGCCGGCCGCGCGGTCACTGGCAGCACTGCTGCAGGCCTTCGGCGCCCGCGTGGTGGGCTACGACCCCTCGTTGCATGCGTCCGATCCGCTGTGGTCGCGCTGGCAGATCGAGCCGCTGCCGCTGCGCGACATGATGGCCGCATGCGACGGCGTGTGCGTGCTGCTGCCGATGTTCAGCCGCTACCGCGGACTGCTGGGCAAGCGGGTGCTGTCCACCTGCAAGCCCGGTCAGGTGCTGGTGAGCCTGACGCATTCCAGCGTGTTCGATGAACTGGCGCTGGCCGAGGCGATGGCCGACGGCCGCGTGGCCGACGTATGGCTGGACGATGCCGAGCCCGGGCTGGTCGAATCCGGCCGGCCCTTGCATGGGCTGCCCGGCGTGCAGGTCACGTCCCGGTTGGCCGACAGCACGCGTGAGGCCCGCGAGCGCAGCGCCTGGACGGTGGCCCGCCGCATCGACGCGTTGCTGGCGCCCATCGGCCGCCAGGCCTCACCAGGCGGCCGGCCCGCGCCGCTGTACGCCGCGCCAAGCGCGGCCTGAAGCACCGCCCCGGCCGCTCACGCCGTGGCTTCGAGCCGCGCGGCCTGGGCCTGCAGCCGGGCCACGGTCTGGGTGAAGTCGGCCAGTCGGGCCTTCTCCTGCTCCACCACGGCGGCGGGCGCACGGGCCACGAAGCTCTCGTTGCCCAGCTTGGCATTGGCCTTGGTGATCTCGCCTTCCAGGCGCGTGATCTCCTTGGCCAGGCGGGCCTTCTCGGCCGCCACGTCCACTTCCACATGCAGGGCGAGGCGGATGTCGCCCAGCACCGAAACCGGCGCGGTGGCGGTGGCCGCATCGAAGGCGGCTTCGTCGGCCAGCACCTGCACGTCCGACAGCTTGGCCAGTGCCTTCAGCAGCGGCGCAACGGCCTGCACGAAGTCGGCATCACCCAGCGTGATCAGCGGCACCCGCTCGGCAGGCGACAGGTTCATCTCGGCGCGCAGGTTGCGGCAGGCGCCGACGGTGGCCTTCAGCCGCGCCATCCAGGCGATGGTCGCTTCGTCGATCTTTTCCGGCTGCGCCTGGGGATAGGCGGCGGTGACGATGGACGGGCCTTCACGCCCGGCCACCGGCGCCACCGTGTTCCACAGCTCGGCGGTGATGAAGGGCGTGATCGGGTGCAGCAGCCGCAGCACCGCTTCCAGCGTGCGGATCAGCGTGCGGCGGGTGGCGCGCTGCTGCGCTTCGTTGCCGGTCTGGATCTGCACCTTGGCCACTTCCAGGTACCAGTCGCAGTACTCGTCCCACACGAAGCTGTAGATCGTGTTGGCGACGTTGTCCAGCCGGTACTCGGCGAAGCCCTGGGCCACCGCGGCTTCCACCTTCTGCAGCTCGCTGCTGATCCAGCGGTCGGCGGGGCTGAACTGCATGTAGCCGTGGAACGGGCCGCCGGGCGCGCATTCGGCCTTGCTGTGCTCGGCCAGGCCGCAGTCCTGGCCTTCGCAGTTCATCAGCACGAAGCGGGTGGCGTTCCAGAGCTTGTTGCAGAAATTGCGGTAACCCTCGCAGCGCTTGCTGTCGAAATTGACGCTGCGGCCCAGCGTGGCCATGGCCGCGAAGGTAAAGCGCAGCGCATCGGCGCCATAGGCCGGAATGCCCGCCGGAAATTCCTTTTCGGTGGCCTTGCGCACCTTGGGCGCAGTTTCCGGCTTGCGCAGGCCGACCACGCGCTTGTCGAGCAGCGGCCCGAGCTCGATGCCGTCGATCAGATCGACCGGATCGAGCACATTGCCCTCGCTCTTGCTCATCTTCTTGCCCTGCGCATCCAGCACCAGGCCATGGATGTACACATGCCGGAAGGGCACGCGGCCGGTGAAGTGCTTGGTCATCATGATCATCCGGGCGACCCAGAAGAAGATGATGTCGTAGCCGGTGACCAGCACGCTGCTGGGCAGGAAGAGGTCCTGTTCCAGCGTCTGCTCGGGCCAGCCCAGGGTGCTGAAGGGCACCAGCGCCGACGAGTACCAGGTGTCCAGCACGTCCTCGTCGCGCTGCAGGACACCGGTGTAGCCGGCAGCGGTGGCGCGCTCACGCGCTTCTTCCTCGCTGCGGGCGACGAACAGCTCGCCGTTCTCGCCGTACCAGGCCGGGATCTGGTGGCCCCACCAGAGCTGGCGCGAAATGCACCAGTCCTGGATGTTCTTCATCCACTGGTTGTAGGTATTGACCCAGTTCTCCGGCACGAACTTGACTTTGCCGGACTGCACCGCGCCGATGGCTTCCTCGGCGATGCTCTGGCCGTTGGCGCCCGGTTGGGTCATGGCCACGAACCACTGGTCGGTGAGCATCGGCTCGATCACCTGGCCGGTGCGGGCGCAGCGCGGCACCATCAGCTTGTGCTTCTTCACCTCGACCAGCAGGCCTTCGGCTTCCAGCTGGGCGACGATCTGCTTGCGCGCGACAAAGCGGTCCAGGCCCACGTAGCTGGCGGGGATCTCGGGCACCTCGGCGCCGCTGACGTGGGCTTCCAGGTCGAAGATGGTGAGCATCGGCAGCTTGTGCCGCAGGCCCACCTGGTAGTCGTTGGTGTCGTGGGCCGGCGTCACCTTTACCACGCCGGTGCCGAAGGCCTTGTCCACGTAGTCGTCGGCGATCACCGGCACCAGCCGGCCGGTCACGGGCAGCCGCACCTGGCGGCCGACGAGGTGGGCGTAGCGCTGGTCCTCCGGGTGCACCATCACCGCGGTGTCGCCCAGCATCGTCTCGGGCCGCGTGGTGGCCACCACCAGCGATTCGTCGCTGCCCTCGATGGGGTAGCGGATGTGCCAGAGGCTGCCGTCCTCTTCCTCGCTCTCCACCTCCAGGTCGCTGACGGCGCTCTTGAGCACCGGGTCCCAGCTCACCAGGCGCTTGCCGCGGTAGATCAGGCCTTCCTCGTACAGCCGCACGAAGGTCTCGGTGACCACTTTCGACAGCTTGTCGTCCATGGTGAAGTACTCGTGGCCCCAGCTCACGCTGTCGCCCATGCGGCGCATCTGCTGCGTGATGGTGGAGCCCGATTGCTGCTTCCATTCCCACACGCGGGCCACGAAGTTCTTGCGGCCCAGGTCGTGCCGGCTCAGGCCCTGGTCCTGCAGCTGGCGTTCCACCACGATCTGCGTGGCAATGCCGGCGTGGTCGGTGCCCGGCACCCACAGCGTGTTGAAGCCGCGCATGCGGTGGTAACGCGTCAACGAGTCCATGATGGTCTGGTTGAACGCATGGCCCATGTGCAGCGTGCCGGTGACGTTGGGCGGCGGCAGCTGGATGCTGAAGCTGGGCTTGGCCGGATCGAGCGTGGGCTCGTAGACGCCGCTCTTCTCCCACAGCGGACCCCAATGGGCCTCGATGGCGGCGGGTTCGAAGGACTTGGCGAGTTCGGTCATGGCGAAGATGGCCGGTGCGCCCGCCCGCGGAAAACGGGCCGGCGCGAGGGCGTTGCAGGGGGATCGCCCATTGTAGGCGGGGCTACATCAGCAGGTGCTCGCCGGCGTTGTCGCCGCCCAGGATCACGTAGTTGACCCGGCGCACGTCGGCCAGCCCGGTGCCGCCGGCATACGAGATCGAGCTCTGCAGGTCTTCGCGCATCTCGCGCAGGGTGTCGGCCAGGCGGCCCTTCACCGGCTCGAGGATGCGCTTGCCTTCCACGTGCTTGTACTCGCCCTTGTTGAAGTCGGACGCCGAGCCGTAGTACTCCTTGAACAGCTTGCCGTCGACTTCCACCGTCTGGCCGGGCGACTCCTCATGGCCTGCGAACAGCGAGCCGATCATGACCATGCTGGCGCCGAAGCGCACGCTCTTGGCGATGTCGCCGTGGTCGCGGATGCCGCCGTCGGCAATGATGGGCTTGGTGGCCACGCGGGCACACCACTTCAGCGCCGAGAGCTGCCAGCCGCCGGTGCCGAAGCCCGTCTTCAGCCGGGTGATGCACACCTTGCCCGGGCCGATGCCCACCTTGGTGGCGTCGGCGCCCCAGTTCTCCAGGTCGATCACGGCTTCGGGCGTGCCCACGTTGCCGGCGATCACGAAGGCCTTGGGCAGCTTGTGCTTGATGTGTTCGATGGTGCGGCGCACGCTCTCGGCATGGCCGTGGGCGATGTCGATGGTGATGTAGTCGGCGCCCACGCCGTCGGCGGCCAGGCGGTCGATCACCTCGAAGTCGGCCGGCTTGACGCCCGAGCTGATCGACACGAACAGGCCCTTGTCGCGCATGCGGCGGGCGTAGGCCACGTTGTCCACGTCGAAGCGGTGCATCACGTAGAAGTAGCCGTTGGCCGCCAGCCACTGGCTGATCGGCTCGTCGATCACCGTCTTCATGTTGGCCGGCACCACCGGCAGGTTGAAGCGGCGGCCGCCGAATTCGAGCGAGGTGTCGCACTCGCTGCGGCTGTCCACCCGGCACTTGCGCGGCAGCAGCAGAACGTTGTCGTAGTCGAAGATTTCCATGAGCCAGGCTCCTTAATAACGTCAGGCGAGCGCTTGACTTGGAACCCGGCCGGGCACCGTAAGTGCCCAAGAAAAACCGGGCGCCAAAATTTGGGCCCGGTGACTGATTCTACGCGCCAGGTCCAGCAAGGAAGTCTTCGTGCCCGATACCCCCCACCCGGCGGCTGCTGCCCTGGCTCGCCGCCGTCGCGTTCTTCATGCAGACGCTGGACGCCACCATCCTCAACACCGCGCTGCCCAGCATGGCGCGCAGCCTGGGCGAAAGCCCGCTGCGCATGCAGTCGGTGGTGGTGGCGTACATGCTCACCACGGCGCTGCTCATCCCCGCCTCCGGCTGGCTGGCCGACCGCTTCGGCACGCGGCGCATCTTCATGTCGGCGATCGCGCTGTTTTCGCTGGGCTCGCTGTTCTGCGCGCTGGCGCCCACGCTGCCGGTGCTGGTGGCCGGCCGGGTGGTGCAGGGGCTGGGCGGCGCGCTGATGCTGCCGGTGGGGCGGCTGGCCATCCTGCGCAGCTTTCCGCGCGCCGAGCTGCTGAAGACGCTGGCCTTCGTCTCCATCCCCGGCCTGTTCGGCCCGCTGGTGGGGCCGCCGCTGGGCGGCTGGCTGGTGGAGGTGGCGAGCTGGCACTGGGTGTTCCTCATCAACCTGCCGGTAGGCCTGCTGGGCGTGCTGCTGACCACGCGCTACATGCCCGACCTGCGCGCGGCCCAGCGCCCGCGCTTCGACGGCCGTGGCTTCGTGCTGTTCTCGCTGGGCCTGATGCTGGTGTCGCTGGCGCTGCAGGGCCTGGGCGAGCGGGCCTTCAGCACGGCCGCTTCGGTGCTGCTGCTGGTGGCCGGCCTGGCCGCGATGTGCGGCTACTGGCTGCATGCGGCGCGGGCCGAGCAGCCGCTGTTCGGGCTGCAGCTGTTCCGCATTCCTACCTTCGCGGTGGGCATCGCCGGCAACCTGTTCAGCCGGCTGGGCAGCGGGGCGATGCCCTTCCTCACGCCGCTGTTCCTGCAGGTGGGGCTGGGCTATTCGCCCTCGGCCGCGGGCCTGAGCATGGTGCCCACGGTGGCCGGCGCAATGGTGGCCAAGCGCTTCGCGGAACGAGTGATCGGCCGCTACGGCTACCGCAACGTGCTGGTGGCCAACACGCTGATGCTGGGCGGCATGATCGCCGGCTTCTCGCTGATCGACCGCGGCACGCCGCAGGCGGTGATTCTGCTGCACCTGGCCTGCTTCGGCATCGTCAACTCCCTGCAGTTCACCGCGATGAACACGCTGAGCCTGAGCGACCTGGACGAGCGCACCGCCAGCAGCGGCAACAGCCTGCTGTCGGTGGTGATGCAGCTGTCGATGAGCCTGGGCGTGGCCGCCGCGGCCAGCCTGTTGCTGGCCTTCAATCCGCAGGCACTGGAAGGCGAGGCGCTGATGCCGGCCTTCCACCGCACCTACCTGTGCGTGGGCGCGCTGTCGGTGATGGCCTCGTGGATCTTCTTCCAGCTGGGCCGGCACGAGCGGCCGAGCGGGCCGACGTCGCAGGAGGTGGAGGCATAGTCCGCCGCCGCTGTTTCAGCCTGTGGCGACTTGCGCCAGGTTGACCCCACCGCTTCGCCCCACCCGCCCGGCGCCGCTGGCCAGCCAGGCCTGCGCCTCGGCGCGCCCCGCATCGCGCAGCCGCTGCAGGAAAGGCAGGTGCGCGATCAGCCGCGTCTCGCCGTGCAGCGCGGCCAGCGTGGCCTGGCCGTCGACCAGGTGCCAGCGGGCGCGCGCGAGCCGCGCTGGCAGGCCACGGCGCCACCAGGCGGGTGGTTGCAGCGCGGCCTGCATCTCGTGCAGCAGCGCCAGCTCGCGCAGGAAGGGCGCCTGGAAGGCGATGTCCATCGCCCGTTCGCGGATCTCGGCGGCGCTGCGCGGCGTGCTGGCATGGCTGCGCGGCGCCAGCAGCACCAGCAGCGTATCGGTGGCGCAGCCGGCATCGGCCAGCAGCGGGAACAGCGCCGGATTGGCGCTGTAGCCGCCGTCCCAGTACGGCTCGCCGTCCACCATCACCGTGTGGTGCAGCGTGGGCAGGCAGGCCGAGGCCAGCAGCGCTTCCAGGCTGAGCTGGTGGCGCTCGAAGACCGTGAGCCGGCCGCTGCTCACCTGCGTGGCGGCGATCTTCAAGCGCGGGCCGGTGGTGTCGCTGCGCAGCCGCTCGAAGTCCACCTGCGCGGCCAGCACGTCGCGCAGCGGGTTGCGGTCCAGCGGGTTGAGCTGGTGCGGCGCGAAGGACTGCGTCCAACGCATCAGCAGCCGTGCGGCGGGGCTGAACGCAAGCGCGTCGTCCTGGCCGGTGGTCAGCCATTCGAAGGGCAGGTGGCTGCCGATGGCGGTCCAGAAGCGCTCCAGCGCGGCGCGGGCGCCGTCGGGGCCACCGTCCAGCAGGCCCTGGGCCAGCACCACCGCGTTCATCGCGCCGGCGCTGCTGCCGCTCAGCGCAGAGAGGTGGAAGCGGTCGGCTTCCAGCAGCGCGTCCAGCACGCCCCAGGAGAAGGCGCCATGGGCGCCGCCGCCCTGCAGCGCGAGGTTCAGTGCAGGCCGCGCGTCGGCGCGGCGCGGTGTCAACCAGTCTGGCAAGCCCATCGGGCCAGCATGCCACGCGGGCGTGGCAGCCGGGCCGCCGGCACCCCCTCCTAGAATCGGCCGGATGCATGATGATCCGCTGCTGCGCAACCTGAACCCTGAACAACTGGCCGCGGTGACGCTGCCGGCGCAGCCGGCGCTGATCCTGGCCGGTGCGGGTTCGGGCAAGACCCGCGTGCTCACCACCCGCATCGCCTGGCTGCTGCAGCAGGGCGCCATCACGCCCGGCGGGGTGATGGCCGTCACCTTCACCAACAAGGCCGCCAAGGAAATGATGACGCGGCTGTCGGCCATGCTGCCCGTCAACGTGCGCGGCATGTGGATCGGCACCTTCCACGGCCTGTGCAACCGGTTCCTGCGCGCGCACTGGAAGCTGGCCGCGCTGCCGCAGTCGTTCCAGATCCTCGACACCGCCGACCAGCTGTCGGCCGTCAAGCGCATCGTCAAGGCGATGAACCTGGACGACGAGCGCTTTCCGCCCAAGCAGGTGACGTGGTTCATCGCCGGCAGCAAGGAAGAGGGCCTGCGCCCGCGCGACGTGCCGGTGCGCGACGAGCACACCCGCAAGATGGTCGAGGTGTACCAGGCGTATGAAGACCAGTGCCAGCGCGAAGGCGTGGTCGACTTCGCCGAGCTGATGCTGCGCACCTACGAGCTGCTGCGCGACAACGATCCGCTGCGTGCGCACTACCAGCACCGCTTCAAGCATGTGCTGGTGGACGAGTTCCAGGACACCAACCGGCTGCAGTACGCCTGGCTGAAGATGTTCGCGCCGCCGGGCGGCGGCCAGGGCGTGTTCGCGGTGGGCGACGACGACCAGAGCATCTACGGCTTCCGCGGCGCGCTGGTGGGCAACATGGCCGACTTCGAGCGCGAGTTCCGCGTGCAGCAGGTGGTCAAGCTGGAGCAGAACTACCGCTCCTTCGGCAACATCCTCGACGCGGCCAATGCGCTGATCGCGCACAACAGCCGCCGCCTGGGCAAGAACCTGCGCACCGACGAAGGTCCCGGCGAGCCGGTGCGCGTGGTGGAAAGCACCAGCGACTTCGGCGAGGCGCAATGGGTGCTGGAGGAGATCCAGCAGCTGCACCGCGGCGGCCTGGCGCGCAAGGAGATCGCGCTGCTCTACCGCAGCAATGCGCAGTCGCGGGTGATCGAAAGCGCGCTGTTCAACGCCGGCATTCCGTACCGCGTGTACGGCGGCCTGCGCTTCTTCGAGCGGGCCGAGGTCAAGCATGCGCTGGCCTACCTGCGGCTGATCGAGAACCCGAACGACGACACCAGCTTCCTGCGGGTGGTGAACTTCCCGGCGCGCGGCATCGGCGCGCGCACCATCGAGCAGCTGCAGGACGCGGCGCGCGGCACCGGTCGCAGCCTGTACCAGAGCGTGGGCGCGGTGGCGGGCAAGGGCGGCAGCAACCTGTCGGGCTTCGTGAGCATGATCGAAGGCCTGCGCGAACGCACCCGGGGCCTGACGCTGCGCGAGATCATCGAGCACATGCTGCAGGACGCCGGCCTGATCGACTTCTATCGCACCGAGAAGGAAGGCCAGGACCGCATCGAGAACCTGGAGGAACTGGTCAACGCGGCCGAGGCCTTCGTCACGCAGGAAGGCTTCGGCAAGGACGCGGTGGCGCTGCCGGTGGACGAGCACGGCCCCGGCAGCCTGAGCGGCAATGCACCCGCGCCGGGCCCCGACCTGACGCCCGATGCCGAGACCGGCGAGATCGTGTCGCCGCTGGCCGCCTTCCTCACCCATGCGGCGCTGGAAGCCGGCGACAACCAGGCGCAGGCCGGGCAGGACGCGGTGCAGCTGATGACGGTGCACTCGGCCAAGGGTCTGGAATTCGATGCGGTGTTCATCACCGGCATGGAAGAAGGCCTGTTCCCGCACGAGAACGCGCTGAGCGACAGCGACGGGCTGGAGGAGGAACGCCGGTTGATGTACGTCGCCATCACCCGGGCGCGCCAGCGGCTGTACCTGAGCTTCAGCCAGACCCGCATGCTGCATGGCCAGACCCGCTACAACGTCAAGAGCCGCTTCTTCGAGGAGCTGCCCGAGCATGCGCTGAAGTGGCTCACGCCCAAGCAGCAGGGCTTTGGCTCAGGCTATGCGCGTGAGTACCAGCAGGCCTGGCAGCGCGGCTCCGGCTTCGGCGGCATGGTGGGCGCGGGCCGCGTGGCCCCGGCCGCGCCGCCGCCGCTGGTGCCCAAGGCGCCCGGCCACGGGCTGCGGGTGGGCCAGTCGGTGTTCCACACCAAGTTCGGCGAAGGGTTGATCCTCACGCTGGAAGGCCAGGGCGAGGATGCACGGGCGCAGGTGAACTTCGGCCGGCATGGCTTGAAGTGGCTGGCGCTGTCGGTGGCCAAGCTCACGCCGGTGGACTGAGTTCCGCTACGGTTCAGCCGGCGACGGCCGGGCTGCGGTCGAGCCAGTGCAGCAGCAGCCGGTACAGCATCGCCGGGTCCACCGGCTTGGTGATGAAGTCGTCCATGCCGGCGGCCTGGCATTCGGCGCGGTCTTCGGCAAAGGCATTGGCGGTCATCGCGATCACCGGCAGCGTGGCCGACGGCAGCTGCCGGCGCAGGGCCCGGCATGCGTCCAGGCCGTCGAGCCGCGGCATCTGCATGTCCATCAGCACCAGGCGGTAGCCGCCCTCCAGGGCCATGGCCACCGCCTGCTCGCCATCGACGGCCAGCGCCACCACCAGGCCCGCTTCTTCCAGGATGGCCTGGGCCACCTCGGCATTCACCGGGTTGTCTTCGGCCAGCAGCACGCGGGCGCCGGCATGGCGGCGGCGCAGCGCTTCCTCCGCATCCGCCTCGGGTCGGCGGACGGGCGCGTGGCCGGCGGTGGCCGAGCGTTGCAGCCGGGCGGTGAACCAGAAAATGCTGCCGCCGCCCGGCCGCGGCACGGCGCCGGCCTCGCCGCCCATCAGCGTGGCCAGCTTGCGGGTGATGGCCAGGCCCAGCCCGGTGCCACCGGCGCGCCGCGTGCTGGACCGGTCGGCCTGCTCGAAGGCCGCGAACAGCCGCGGCATCGCTTCAGGGTCGATGCCGATGCCCGTGTCCTCCACCTCGAAGCGCAACCAGGCGCTGTGCGCCTCCTCGGACAGAAGCCGCGCACGCAGCGTCACGCCGCCCTGGTCGGTGAACTTGATGGCGTTGTTGGCGTAGTTCAGCAAGGCTTGCTGCAGCCGGGTGGGGTCGCCGAGCAGGTCGCGGGGCATGGCGTCCACCTCGCTGTGCAGCCGCAGCCTGCGGGCCTCGGCACGCTCGCCCAGCATCGACAGCACGTTGGCCACGATGGCCTCCACCCGCAGCGGCACCGTCTCCAGCGTCATCTTGCCGGCCTCGATCTTGGACAGGTCGAGCACAGCGTTCAGCACCTCCAGCAGGTGCTTGGCCGCGACTTCCAGCTTCAGCAGCCGGTCGGCCTGCCGCGGGCTGAGGTCCTCGCGGCGGATCAGGTGGGCCATGCCGATCATCGCGTTCAGCGGCGTGCGGATCTCGTGGCTCATGTTGGCCAGGAAGGCGGTCTTGGCCAGGCTGGCGGATTCGGCCCGCTCGCGGGCCTCGGCCAGCTGGCCGGTGCGCTGTGCCACCGTCTCCTCCAGGTGCTGGCGATGGGCGTCCAGCGCCTGCTGGGCCTGCTGGCGGGCGGCTTCGCGGTCGAAGTTGTCCAGCGCGAAGCTGATGTTGGCGGCCAGGTCGATCAGCAGGTGCTGGGTCTCCGGGTCGAAGGCCTGGGCTTCGCCGGCGCAGATGGTCAGCGTGCCGACCGCCCTGCCGGCCCGGCGCACCGGCAGGGCTGCCAGTGCCTGCAGGCCGGCCTGCGGCGCCAGGGCCAGCCAGGCCTGGGTCAGCGGGTCGCTGTGGAGGTGCTGGCACCACACGGGCTGGCCGATGCGCAGGGCCTGGTCGCCGGGAGTGGGCATGTCGCCGTCGGCATGCAGCCGCGGTGGCAGGTCCTCGGGCGCCCCGGCCTGCGCCTGCAGCTGCAGCCGGCCGTGCGCGTCGGCCAGGCTCACCCAGGCCAGGCGCATGCCGGCGGCGTCGATGATGGCCTGGCACACCGCGTCGAACAGTGCCTTCTGGTCGGTGCAGCGTGCCACCGCCGCATTGCACTGCGACAGGCAGCGGTACAGGCCGGCCTGCCGCACCACCCGCGCCCGCGCCGCCACCGCATCGGTGACGTCCAGCGCCACGCCGTCCCAGAAGGTGGCGCCGTCGGGCGCGCGCTGCGGATGGGAGCGCACGTCCAGCCAGCGCTGGCGCCCGTCGGGCAGGTTGAACAGCAGCGTGGCGTGGAAGTCGGTCAGGGTGGCCGCACTGTGTTGCTCCGCGCTCAGGTAGCGGTCGAGCGCCTGCGGCGCGAGCATGGCGAACAGCGGGCCGGCGTCATGCATCACCGCGGCCGGCGTCAGGCCGAAGGTGCGGGTGATGCCGCTGCTGACATGGTGGAACAGCCGTTGGCCGCCGGCCAGCACGTAGCGGTAGATGAAGCCGGCGGGCAGGTTGTCGCCGATCAGGCGCAACTGCTGCTCGCGCGCCTGCAGGTCGGCGGCGCTGACGCGGTGGTCCCACTCGATGCGCTGCGAGTTCATGCTGACCAGCGTCAGCGTCACCAGCTGCACCGACAGGATCTGCGCCAGCGCGTACACGCTGCCAAAGCCCTTGATGCTCTCGAAGGCGGTGCTGATGTCGGCCAGCTCCTGCGCGGCGCGCACCAGCGTGATCAACGCAAACAGCAGCAGCCACAGCGCCAGCAGCCGGTCGTTGGAGCCGAAGTGCGGCGGCCTGCGGCGCAGGGTCACCATCACCGTGGCCCCGTTCACTGCCGCGGCGAACAGGCAATAGCAGACGATGCGGTCGGCCAGCCGCGCGCCGTCCAGGCTCAGGTAGCCGAAGGGCAGCAGGAACGCCAGCGCGACGCCGGCCTCCAGGCCTGGCCCCACCCGCCAGCCGCGGAACACCAGCATGCCCCGCAGCAGCATCAGGTGCCCGGCCATCAGCACCCCATTGCGGCCCACCCGGGTGGCCCAGGTCGGCGGCAGCACGCCAGGCACCAGCAGCGCCGCGCCCAGCGCCAGGCAGGCGATGCCCGCGGTCCAGTAGCCGAAGCCGGGATAGGTCCTGCGGGTGACCAGCACCACGCCCATCACCATGGCGGCTGCCGAGGACAGCAGTGCGTTGGTGATCAACAGCGTGGTTGCATCCACAGTGGGCGGTCATCCTGAAGCCGGTAGAGGCCGATCCTAAGGCGCCCCGGTGCGTCGGCACGTGCGAGCCATGCCGCTCCAGCCAGGCACGGGCGTTGCATTCACCGGGCCCCTGCCCGTGTGACGGTCTTCCTCATCGTGAGGCGCCGGCGCGGGCAGCAGGAGCAGTACCCCGATGACCGATCCCAACGAGACAACCCTGTTCGCCGGCCGCCGCCGCTGGCTGGCCCTGGGCACCAGCGCCGTGATGATGGCCGTGCTGGCCGCCTGCGGTGGCGACGACGACGGCGTGATCCTCGACCCCGGCCGCAAGCCCTTCCCGCTGGTGGAGACCAGCGTGGCCCAGTTCCACGACGCGATGAGCAAGGGCCAGGTGTCCTGCCGCGACATCGTGCAGGGCTACCTCAACCGGATTGCCGCCTACGACAAAGACGCCAGCGCCGCTTTTCCGTCGAGCCCCGCGCTGCGCAGCGTCATCCTGGCCAACCCGAACGCGCTGGCCGAAGCCGATGCGCTGGACCGCCGCTACTTCGGCAGCGGCCGCCTGGCGGGCCCGCTGCACTGCGTGCCGGTGATCGTGAAGGACAACGTCGACACCGCCGACATGCCCACCACCGCGGGCTCGCTGGTGATGGCGGCCAACCAGCCGCCCGACGATGCCTACATCGTGAAGAACATCAAGGCCAAGGGCGCCATCATCATCGCCAAGGCCAACCTGGACGAGTTCGCCTTCGGCTTCGGCGGCGCGTCGGCGCTTGGCGGCCGCGTGGCCAATGCCTACATCCCGGCCAACAGCCCGGGCGGCTCCTCCTCGGGCACCGGCACCGCGGTGGCGGCTAGCTTCGCGATGATCGGCGTGGGCACCGACACCGGCGGCTCGGTGCGCGTGCCCTCGGCGGTGGAAGGGCTGTTCGGCATCCGCCCCACGCTGCGGCTGGTGAGCCAGGACGGCATCGTGCCGCTGGCCCATTCGCAGGACACCGCCGGCCCGATGTGCCGCGCCGTGGCCGACTGCGCGCTGCTGCTCGACGCGATGGTGGGCTACGACGCCAGCCCCTTCAGCGGCCAGCGCACGGCCAAGGCCTTCGATGCGCCACTGGTGGCCAATGCCGCCGAATATGCCGCCGTGGCCAAGGTGCCCGCCAGTTACACCGCGGAGCTCAAGGCCGACGGCCTGAAGGGCGCACGCATCGGCGTGGTGCGCGCGATGTTCCCGGCCGCCACCGCGAGCAACCAGGCCTTCCTCGACACGCTGGAGGCCGCGCTGGCCAAGATGCGCGAGGCCGGCGCCATCGTGGAGGACGTGACCATGGAGGACAACCGCGCCGTCATCGGTGCGGCCTCGGCGCCGATCGAAGGCAACCCCGGCAGCTTCGCCAGCCTGTCGGCCTATGAGTTCACCGCCGACCTCACGGCCTACCTGTCGTCCTGGGCCTCCACCACCGACAACCACCTGCGCAGCACCCAGGCGGTGGCCGCCGCGCTGGCCGCCTACCCGGCCGAGGCGGTGGTGCTGCGCTCGTTCCAGAGCTACCTCGCCAACGACGCGGCGATGGCCGACACCAGCACCGCCGCCTACCGCACCTGGCAGCGCAACCTGAAGCCGCGCGACGCCTATGTGATTCCGCGCGTGCAGGCCGCGCTGGACAACGTGGACTTCAGCACCGGCGCCGCCAAGGGCACGGCATATGACGTGCTGGTGTACCCGGTGCTCCAGGGCTTCAACGGCGCCAGCGTCAACTCCGGCAGCAACAACCGGCTCAGCCCGTTCAGCGGCTTCCCGGCCATGGCCTTCCCGGCCGGCTTCGCCAAGGCGACGGCCGCGGCCCCGGTGGCCGAGCCGGTGGCCTTCGAGATGCTGGGTCGCGAGTTCGCGGAAGGCACGCTGATCCGCCTGGGCCATGCCTGGGAAATGGCGGCCAGGCCGCGGGTGGCGCCGCCCACCACGCCTGAGCTGTAAGGCGGCGGCACGGCAAAGGGGTTGTCATGCATCCGTCATGCGCATGTCATGCCCCTTTCATCGAGCGTCCACAACATCGCGGGCTTGTCTGTCCCAGCACCCGCGAGGTTCCTCTTGAACAAGCCGAACGACTTCGAACTGCGTTACGTCGATCCCGACACCATCGACCACAACCCGACCCGCAACGCCAGCTTCGACGCCGTGCTGCAGACGCGGCTGTCGCGTCGCTCCCTCCTGCGCGGCAGCGTGGGCACCGCGGCCACCGCACTGCTGGGCGGCATCGGCCTGTCGGCCTGCGGCGGTGACAGCGACAACGACAACGACGACGCCCTGCAGCCGCTGACTGCCCTGGCCTTCACCCCCGTGGCCAAGAGCGTGGCCGACGTGTGCAGCGTGCCGGCCGGCTACACCGCCAGCGTGATCTACGCGCTGGGCGACCCCATCACCGCCAGCGCCACCGCCTACAAGAACGACGGCACCGACGGCGACTTCGACAACCGTGCCGGCGACCACCACGACGGCATGGAGTACTTCGGCCTGTCGGCCGACGGCACCCGCCGCGACCCCAACGGTTCCGAGCGCGGCCTGCTGGCCATGAACCACGAGGCCACCAGCCACGCCGGCACCGAGCGGGCATCGGCCTTCGTGCATGCCAACGGCGGCACCAACACGCTGCCGCGTCCGGCCGCCGAAGTGGACCGCGAGGTGCCGCTGCATGGCGTCTCGGTGGTGGAAGTGCGCAAGGTCAACGGTGTCTTCGGCACCGTCCAGGCCTCGGCCTACAACCGCCGCATCACGCCGCTCACGCCGGTGGAGATCTCCGGCGCGGCCCGTGGCAATGCGCTGATGAAGACCAAGTACTCCACCGCCGGCACCGCCGGCCGCGGCACGCTGAACAACTGCGGCACCGGCATCACGCCCTGGGGCACGATGCTGACGGGCGAAGAGAACTGGGCCGGCTACTTCTTCCGCTCGTCCACCGACAACGCCGCGCGTGGCGACAAGAGCGTGGCCTCGCTCAACCGCTATGGCCGCACCCAGGGCTCGGCCAGCCGCCACGGCTGGGAAACCGGCGGCACCGACGACAAGTACGCCCGCTGGAACATCAGCAAGACCGGCGCCTCGGCCGACGGCAGCGACGACTACCGCAACGAGCTGAACACCTTCGGCTACCTGGTCGAGATCGACGCCTACGACAAGTCCAAGGCCATCAAGAAGCGCACCTCGCTGGGCCGCTTCGCGCACGAGAGCGCCGCCTTCAGCAAGCTGGTGGAAGGCAAGCCGCTGGCCGTGTACATGGGCGACGACTCGCGCGGCGAGTACATCTACAAGTGGGTGTCGGCCGCCAACTGGGTGGCCGCCGATGCCAACGCCGCCGACCGCATCGCCACCGGCGACAAGTACCTGGACAGCGGCAAGCTGTATGTGGCCAAGTTCAATGCCGACGGCTCGGGCCAGTGGATCGAGCTGAGCATCGACAACGCGGCGATCAAGGGCTACGCCGCCTATGCGTTCGCCGACCAGGCCGACGTGGTGGTCAACGCCCGCCTGGCCGCCGACGCGGTGGGCGCCACCAAGATGGACCGCCCGGAGTGGTGCGCCACCCATCCCACCACCGGCGAGGTGTACTTCACCCTCACCAACAACAGCAACCGCAAGGTGGAAGCCTCGGGCAGCTCGCAGGCCGCGGTGGATGCCGCCAACCCGCGCGCCTATGCCGACAGCTACGGCGGCGCCGCCGCCGGCTCGCCGGGCAACATCAACGGTCACATCGTGCGCCTGGCCGAAACCGCGGGCGAAGCGGCCGCGACCGGCTTCAAGTGGGACGTGTACCTGTTCGGCGCCGAGGCGGGCAGCGATGCCGCCAAGGTGAACCTGTCGTCGCTGACGGCCGACCAGGACTTCTCCAGCCCCGACGGCCTGTGGTTCAGCAAGGCCACCGGCCTGTGCTGGATCCAGACCGACGACGGCGCCTACACCGACGTCACCAACTGCATGATGCTGGCCGGCATCCCCGGCACGGTGGGCGACGGCGCGGCCCGCACGCTGGCCTACAGCAAGGCCGACGGCAGCGCGCTGAACGTGACCACCTACGTGGGCAAGGCGCCCACCCCGGCCACGCTGCGCCGCTTCCTGGTGGGCCCGAAGGACTGCGAGATCACCGGCTGCGCCGAGACGCCGGACGGCCAGGCGCTGTTCGTCAACATCCAGCACCCGGGCGAGACCATCAGCTCGGCCACGGTGACCGACCCCAGCAAGTACCTGAGCCACTGGCCCGGCAACGCCGGCTACGGCGCCGGCGGTGCAAACGCCCGGCCGCGCTCGGCCACCATCGTGATCACCAAGACCGGCGGCGGCGTCGTCGGCAGCTGATCGGCGCAACCCGCCAAGTAGAAGGCCGGCGCAAGCCGGCCTTTTTTCGTTGGCGCCGCGGTGGGCTCAGTCCGGCTGGCCGAAGGTGTCGACGAAGCTGAAGTACAGCGATGCGTAGAAGGCCACGGTGAACATCAGCGCGGCCGGCATCGCGGCCACGCCCACCAACTGCCGCGCACCCAGCAACGAGAACACGGTGGCGGTGACGATGCCGAACACGCCCACCACCAGCGCCCACGCCAGGCCGTACATGAAGAAGGCGGCCTTGGTGCGCCACACGGCCACGGTGCTGGAGAACAGCGCCTGCGCCACGCCCTGGCCGCCCCACCACACCAGGGCCGGCGCATGCCAGAAGGGCACCGCCAGCAGCGCGGCCAGGCCGAAACGCACCAGCAGGCCGTTGACCAGCGCCGGATCGGCCAGCAGCTGCTGCATCTCGGCCTCGGCGGCGTCGGTGCTCTCGCCGCTGGCCATCAGCACCTGAAGGCGGTCGAAGCGGCCGCCGTCGATGCTGCTGCTCAGCCAGATGATCAGCAGCGTGACCAGCGCATACAGGCCGCACAGCACCAGCAGCGCCTTGCGCCGGCGCTGCGCATCCACCTGGCCGGGCAGCGTGCGCAGCGGCTCGATCAGCTGGCCGGGGTGCACCGGCCCGCCGGCCAGCGCCGAGCGGGTGGCGATCATGTAGCCCAGCGACAGCAGCGGCAGCGCCAGCACCAGCAGCACGCCGCCCGCAGGCACGGCCATCACCAGCACGCCCACGAACATGAAGGTGATGAACAGGCTGGCCAGCGCCATCGGCCGCTTGAAGAAGGTGCGGAAGCCTTCGCGCGTCCAGGCGATGCCCTGGCGCGGCGCAACCGGGTGAAGATGAAACGTCATGGGATGTTCACGCGCGGTGCGCGGGTTGGGTGGGGCCGCGGCGCTGCTAGCGCGCCGGGTGCCATGGCCGTTCGACCCGCGCCCGCAGCACCCGTTCGAAGTGCGTGGGATCGTGGGGCTTCAGCAGCGTGGCGTCGCGCGGCAGGTGGAAGTCCCACAACCGCGATGTCCAGAAGCGAAGGGCCGCCGCACGCATCAGCGCGGGCAGCAGCCGGTGTTCATTGCCGTCCAGCCGGCGTTCGCGCTCGTAGGCGGCCACGAAGGCCGCGGCGCGTTCTTCCACCAGCGTGCCGGTGTCCAGGTCGATGCACCAGTCGTTCAGGCACACCGCGATGTCGAACAGCAGCGTGTCCACGCCGGCGAAGTAGAAGTCGAAGAAGCCGGTGAGCTTCTCGTGGCCGGGCAGGCCCGCGAACATCACGTTGTCGCGGAACAGGTCGGCATGGATGGGGCCGCGCGGCAGGCTTTGGAAGGCGGCCGATTCGGCCAGCGCCTGCTGGAAGGCCAGCTCCTCGCTGATCAGCGCATGCTGGCCGGGCGCCAGGTGGGGCAGCACCAGCGGAATGGTGTCGGTCCACCAGGCCAGGCCGCGCAGGTTGGGCTGCTGGCGCGGATAGTCGGCGCCGGCCAGGTGCATGCGCGCCAGCATGCCGCCCACCTGGGCGCAGTGGTGCAGGTCAGGCGCCAGCTGGTGCTCGCCGTCCAGCTTGTCCACCAGCGCGGCGGGCTTGCCCTTGAGCGTGTGCAGGATCTGGCCGGCCGCGTCGGCATGCGGGTCGGGCACCGGGATGCCGCGCTGCGCCAGGTGCTGCATCAGGTGCAGGTAGAAGGGCAACTGCTCGAACGTCAGGCGCTCGAAGATCGTCAGCACGTATTCGCCACGGTCGGTGGTGACGAAGTAGTTGGTGTTCTCGATGCCGGCGCGGATGCCGCGCAGCTCAAGCAGCGTGCCGACGCCCAGGCCGGCGATGAAGGTGCGTGCCTCGTCCGGGGAGACTTCGGTGAAGACGGCCACCGCTTCAGAACGACAGCACGTTCCACACCCGCTGGCCCGCCGCGCCGCGGCTGGCCCCGGCGGCCTGCGACATGTTGCGCGCGCCGTCGGCCGGGATGATCTCGTACTCCTTGCCGCCGGCCTTCGGCCGCACCACCAGGCGCTGCGTCTGGCCGCGCACCTTCAGTTCCTCGATGCGAACGCCGTCGTCCTCGACCACGGTTTGTTGCACCTTGGGCTCGATCGGCTCGGCCGACACGGGGCCGTGCAGGGCCGCCAGGGCAGCAAACGGCAGGAGAAAACGGGCGGGGCTCATGGCGGCGATTCTAGCGACGCACAATCACCGCATGACCGAGACGACATCCGCCCCGGGCAGCGACGCCCACCGCACCACCGAGCCCGAAGCGGCGCCGCCCACCACGCTGCTGCTGGTGGACGGCAGCAGCTATCTCTACCGCGCCTACCACGCGCTGCCCGACCTGCGCGGGCCCGACAACTTCCCTACCGGCGCGCTGCACGGCATGGTGTCCATGCTCACCCGGCTGCGCGCGCAGTTTCCGGCGGTGCATGCGGCCTGCGTGTTCGACGCCCCCGGCAAGACCTTTCGTGACGACCTGTATCCGCAGTACAAGGCGAACCGCGCCGCCATGCCCGAGCCGTTGGCACAGCAGATCCGGCCGATCCCACGAGGTGGTGAAGCTGCTGGGCTGGCCGGTGCTGGAGATCCCCGGCATCGAGGCCGACGACGTCATCGGCACGCTGGCGCGCACCGTGGCTGCGCGTGGCGGCAAGGTCATCGTGTCCACCGGCGACAAGGACATGGCGCAGCTGGTGGACGAGCAGGTGGTGCTCATCAACACCATGAGCAACGAGTCGCTGGACATCGCCGGCGTCCAGGCCAAGTTCGGCGTGCCGCCGAACCGCATCGTCGACTACCTCACGCTGATCGGCGACACCGTGGACAACGTGCCCGGCGTGGACAAGGTGGGCCCGAAGACCGCTGCCAAGTGGCTGGCCGAGCATGGCTCGCTGGACGGCGTGGTGGCCGCGGCCGCCGGCATCAAGGGCGTGGCCGGCGAGAACCTGCGCAAGGCGCTCGACTGGCTGCCGCTGGGCCGCGAGCTGGTGACCATCCGTACCGATTGCGACCTGGCCGCGCATGTGCCCGGCTGGCCCGCCGACGAGTCGATGACCGCGCTGCATTTCGCCGAGCCCGACAACGCCGCGCTGCTCGACTTCTATGCCCGCTATGGCTTCAAGAGCCTGCGCCGCGAGCTGGAAGCGCGCATGGCGGCCACCGCGTCGATGTTCGCCTCGCCCGACGAGCCCTTCGCCGAGGGCCGGGGCGATGCCGCCCAGCCCGCCGCCACGGTGTGCGAGCCGGTGGCGGTGCAGGGCGTGTACGAGGCCATCACCGACTGGGAACGCTTCGACGCCTGGCTGCAGCGGCTGCAGGCCGCGCCGCTGGCGGCCCTCGATACCGAGACCGATTCGCTGGACCCGATGCATGCGCGCATCGTGGGCATCAGCTTCGCGGTGCAGCCGCACGAGGCCGCCTACGTGCCGCTGGCCCACAACTATGCCGACGCGCCCGCGCAGCTGCCGCTGGACGAGGTGCTGGCCCGCCTGAAGCCCTGGCTGGAAGACCCGGCCGCCGGCAAGATGGGCCAGAACGTCAAGTACGACACCCACGTGCTGGCCAACCACGGCATCCACGTGCGCGGCTGGCGCCACGACACGCTGCTGCAGAGCTATGTGCTGGAAGCGCACCTCACCCATGCGCTGGACAAGCTGGCCGACCGCCACCTGGGCCGCAAGGGCCTGACCTACGAGGACATCTGCGGCAAGGGCGCCAAGCAGATTCCGTTCGCGCAGGTGGACGTGAAGACCGCCACCACGTACAGCGGCGAGGACAGCGAGATGGTGCTGGACGTGCACCGCGTGCTGTGGCCGCAGCTGCAAGCACAGTCGGCCGACGCCCCCAGCCTGCGCTATGTGTACGAGCGCATCGAGCTGCCCACCAGCGAGGTGCTGCAGCGCATCGAGCGCCATGGGGTGCTGGTGGATGCGCAGGCGCTGGCCCGCCAGAGCCACCAGCTAGCCGAGCGCATGATGGCGCTGGAGCAGGAGGCCTACGAGATCGCCGGCCAGCCCTTCAACCTGGGCAGCCCGAAGCAGATCGGCGAGATCCTGTTCAGCAAGCTGGGCCTGCCGGTGGCCAAGCGCACCGCCAGCGGCGCGCCCTCCACCGACGAGGAAGTGCTGGAGAAGCTGGCCGCCGACTACCCGCTGCCCGCGCGGCTGCTGGAGCACCGCAGCCTCAGCAAGCTCAAGGGCACCTACACCGACAAGCTGCCGCTGATGATCAACCCCAACACCGGCCGCGTGCACACCAACTATGCACAGGCGGTGGCGGTGACGGGGCGGCTGTCCAGCAACGATCCCAACCTGCAGAACATCCCCATCCGCACGCCGGAAGGCCGCCGCGTGCGCGAGGCCTTCATCGCGCCCGAAGGCCATGTGATCGCCAGCGCCGACTACTCGCAGATCGAGCTGCGCATCATGGCCCACATCAGCGAGGACCCCGGCCTGCTGGGCGCCTTCGCCGAGGGCCGCGACGTGCACCGGGCCACCGCGGCCGAGGTGTTCGGCGTGGCGCTCGACCAGGTGAGCAGCGAGCAGCGGCGCTATGCCAAGGTCATCAACTTCGGGCTCATCTACGGCATGGGCGCCTTCGGACTGGCCAGCAACCTGGGCATCGACCAGAAGGCCGCGCGCAACTACATCGACCGCTACTTCGACCGCTTTGCCGGCGTCAAGCGCTACATGGACGAGACCCGTGCCAGCGCGGCCCAGCGCGGCTACGTGGAAACGCTGTTCGGCCGCCGCATCGTGCTGCCGGAGATCCAGGGTGGCAGCGGCCCGCGCCGCGCCGCGGCCGAGCGCCAGGCCATCAATGCGCCGATGCAGGGCACCGCGGCCGACCTGATCAAGCTGGCGATGATCGCAGTGCAGGCCGAGATCGACCGCGCCGCCAAGGCCACGCGCATCGTGATGCAGGTGCACGACGAACTGGTGTTCGAGGTGCCCGAGGCCGAGGTGGACTGGGTGCGCAGCGAGGTGCCCCGCCTGATGGCCGGCGTGGCCGCGCTGAAGGTGCCGCTGCTGGCCGAGGTGGGCATCGGCCCCAACTGGGACCAGGCGCACTGACCGCGTCTGTCACATTTCTTTCGCACAAGGTTCATAAACTGGCTTCATGCCGGATGTCTCAGATCAGCCGTATCCGAACGCCGCCGAGGTGGCGCCGGCCGCTGCCTTGCCATTGCCGCCTGGGGCCGCGCCGGTCACCCTGGCGCCGCTGAACCGCGAACAGGCGATCCTGGAGTTCAACCGCCGCGTGCTGGCCCAGGCCAGCCGGCCCGACGTGCCGCTGCTGGAGCGGCTGCGCTACATCACCATCGTCTCGTCCAACCTCGACGAGTTCTTCGAGGTGCGGTATGCCGACTACCTGGAGGCCGCGGCCGCCATGGGCTCGGCGGCCGATGCCGACCTGCAGGCGCTGTCGGCCGATGCGCACACGCTGATCGACGAGCAGTACGCCCTGTTCAACGAGCAGGTGATGCCGGCGCTGGCCGAAGAAGGCATCGTGGTGCTCAACCATGCCGAGCGCAACCCGGCGCAGCGCCAGTGGGTGGCCCGCTTCTTCGAGCGGCAGGTGATGCCGCTGCTGGTGCCGGTGGGGCTGGATCCGGCGCACCCGTTCCCGCTGGTGGCCAACAAGAGCCTGAACTTCATCGTCCGCCTGAGCGGGCGCGATGCCTTCGGGCGCGCCAGCAGCATCGCCATCGTCAAGGTGCCGCGGGTGCTGCCCCGGGTCATCAAGCTGCCGGCCACCGTGTGCAACAAGGGCGAGCAGGGCTTCGTGCTGCTGTCCAGCGTGATCCGCGCGCACCTGGGCGACCTGTTCGCCGGACGCGAGGTGGAGACCTTCTCGCAGTTTCGCGTCACCCGCGATTCCGACCTGGAGGTGGACGAGGACGACGTCACCAACCTGCGGCAGGCGCTGCGCTCGGGCCTGACCACCCGGCACTTCGGCCAGGCGGTGCGGCTGGAGGTGGTCAAGAGCTGCCCCGAGGAGCTGTCGGCCTTCCTGCTGCAGCAGTTCGCGCTGCCGGCCGCGGCGCTGTACCGCGTCAACGGGCCGGTGAACCTGGTGCGGCTGAACCAGCTGATCGACCAGGCCGCGGCCGACCGCCTGCGCTTTGCGCACCATGAGCCAGCCTGGCCGGTGCACCGGCTGCCGCGCTCGCAGTCCATCTTCGCGCGGCTGCGCCAGGGCGACGTGCTGCTGCACCATCCGTTCGAGAGCTTCGAGCCGGTGGTGCAGTTCCTGCGCGAAGCGGTGAACGACCCCGACGTGCTGGCCATCAAGCAGACTATCTACCGCACCGGCAGCCAGAGCGTGCTGATGGACCTGCTGATCGAGGCCACCCGCCGCGGCAAGGAAGTGATGGTGGTGGTGGAGCTGAAGGCGCGCTTCGACGAGGAGGCCAACATCAACTGGGCCGAGCGGCTGGAAGCCGTGGGCGCGCAGGTGGTGTACGGCATCGTCGGCCTGAAGACCCATGCCAAGCTGCTGCTGGTGACGCGGCGCGAAGGCGTGCGCCTGCGCCGCTACGGCCACCTGTCCACCGGCAACTACAACCCACGCACCGCGCGGCTGTACACCGACATCGGCTACCTCACCGCCGACGAGCACCTGACGGCCGATGCCGACGCGGTGTTCCATCAGCTGGCCAGCCTCACCGCGATGAAGCCGCCGCGCCACCTGCTGACCGCGCCCTTCGTGCTGCACGGCCGCATGCTCAAGCACCTGCACCAGGTGGCCGATGCGGCACGCGAAGGCCGGCCGGCGCGGGTGGTGGTCAAGTGCAATGCGCTCACCGACCCACAGCTCATCGCCGGCCTGGTCGCCGCGGCGCAGGCCGGCGCGCACATCGACCTGGTGGTACGGGGCGCCTGCATGCTGCGCCCGGGGGTGGAGGGCTTCACCGAGCGCATCCGCGTGCGCTCCATCGTCGGCCGCTTCCTGGAGCACACCCGGGTGCTGTACTTCCGCTGGGGCGACGACGACGACCACGAGGCGCTGTACCTCAGCAGCGCCGACTGGATGAGCCGCAACATGTTCCGCCGCATCGAGGTGGCCTGGCCCATCCACGACCGCGCGCTGCGCCAGCGTGTGATCGACGAATGCCTGGTGCCCTACCTGCACGACACCCGCGAAGCCTGGCTGCTGCGCTCCGACGGGCACTACGAGCCGGTGGCCGCCGCCGATGGCGGACCCGGGGTGAGCGCCCAGCAGGCGCTGATGGGCCGCTTCGGCGGTTGAGGAAAGGCGACGATGGACCTGATCCTGTGGCGCCATGCCGATGCGCTGGAGATGCGCGAGCTGGACGACGACATGGCCCGCAGCCTGACGCCCAAGGGCGAACGGCAGGCGGCGCGCGTGGCCAGCTGGCTCAACCAGGTGCTGCCCGACAGCACCCGCATCCTGGCCAGCCCGGCCCGGCGCACGCAGCAGACGGCGCAGGCGCTGGAGCGCAAGTTCAAGACGGCGCCGGGCCTGGCGCCCGATGGCACGGTGGAATCGCTGCTGGCCGAGGCCCGCTGGCCCGACTCACGCCATCCGGTGCTGGTGGTGGGCCACCAGCCCACCCTGGGGCTGACGGCTTCCTACCTGTTGACCGGCGGCACGGTGCAGCCCTGGAGCATCAAGAAGGCCGGCGTGTGGTGGCTGCGCCTGCGCGATCGCAACGGCACGCCCGAGGTCGTGCTGGCCTGCGTGCGCGGGCCCGAGCACCTGTAGGCCGCTTCAGCCCGCCGCCACCCGCAGCTCCATCGCGCCGTTGCGCTGCCAGGCGGCGGCTTCTTCCTGCAGCAGGTACAGCGTGCGCGGATTGCCGCGGGCCCAGTCCTCCGGCAGCAGCACGGTGGCACCGTTGCCCTGGCGCTGCACGTCGATTGCATGACCCGGGAAGGCGCCGCGGGCATGGCATTCGATGGCCGCCAGCCGCAGCGCGATCACCTGCCAGGCAAAGCCTTCGTTGCCCAGCGCCGCCTCGATCTTGCGCAGCCCGCCACGCTGGCCCAGCACCAGGTCGGCCAGGCGCCGCTGCTGGTTCTGCGAGAAGCCCGGCGCATCCACATGGCTCAGCAGGTAGCAGCTGTGGCGGTGGTGGTCGTGGTGGGAGACCATCATGCCCACCTCGTGCAGGTCGCAGGCCCATCCCAGCTCGCGCACCGCCTCCGGCTCGGCCTGCGGCGCCAGTTGTCTATACAAGGCCAGGGCCACCACGCGCACCCGCTGGGCCTGCGCCACGTCGACATGGAAGCGCTGCTGCAGCTCGCGCACCGAGCCGTCGCGCACGTCGCCGCCCAGGCTCTCGCGCGGGGCATGCACCCGGTCGTACAGGTCGATGATGACGCCCTGGCGCAGCGCGCCGCGGGCAGGCTGCAGGCTCTCGATGCGGAAGTGCGCGGCCAGCGTGTACAGGATGGCCAGCCCGCCGGCGATCACCGCGCGACGGTCTTCCTTCAGGCCGGGCAGGTCCAGCTTGTCGATGTGGCCGGCGGCGATGCACTTCTGGATCAGCCAGCGCAGTCCCTTGGGCGTGATGCTGCCGTCGGTGATGCGGCTGGCCGCCAGCAGCTGCGACACCGCGCCCGCGGTGCCGGAGGAGCCCAGCGCGTCGGTCCAGCGGCGCGGTGCAAAGGCTTCCAGCGCTTCCTCGAACTCGGCGCCGGCGGCGATCTGCGCGGCGCGGAAGCCGGCCTCGGTCAGCCGGCCGTCCGGAAAATGCCGCATCGACAGGCTGACGCTGCCCACGCGGAAGGATTCGGCCGTGGTGGCCAGGCGGCCGGTGCCCAGGATCATCTCGGTGGAGCGGCCGCCGATGTCGATCACCAGCCGCGGCGCATCGCCCGGCTGCAGGTGGGCCACGCCGGAATAGATCAGGCGGGCTTCCTCGCGGCCGGAGATCACCTCGATGGGCTTGCCCAGCGCCTGCTGCGCACGCGCGAGGAAGGCATCGCGGTTGCGGGCCTCGCGCAGCGTCTGCGTGGCCACCGCGCGCACCTGCGCCACGCTGAAGCCTTCCAGCCGACGGGCGAAGCGCTCCAGGCAGGCCAGGCCGCGCTGCGCGGCGGGCTCGGTGAGCAGGCCATCCTCGTCGAGGCCGGCGCCCAGGCGCACGGTTTCCTTCAGGTAGTCGATGCGGCGATAGCGGCCGTGCTGCATCTGGCCGATCTCCAGCCGGAAGCTGTTCGAGCCCATGTCGATGGCGGCAAGAGGGCCCGAGGTCAGGGTGCGCTGTGAGTCCATGCGGGCATTGTGGCCGCTGCCCGCGGCCGGCCCGTGGCGCAAACGCATCGCCGGGTGGTGGCGTGCGCGCTCCTAGAATGCCGCTCCCCTTCAAGCGCCCGCCCCGCACCGCCTTCCATGACCCTGCTGTACATCGTCCTGGCCACGCTGGCCGGCGGCCTGCTGTCGGTGGCGATCGCAGCCAGTCTCACGGTGCATCTGCTCGGCCGGGTGGTCAAGAGCCTGGTGAGCCTGTCGGCCGGCGTGCTGCTGTCCACCGCGCTGCTGAACATGCTGCCCGAGGCCTTCGAGGGCGATGCCGATGCGCATGCGCTGTTCGCCACGCTGCTGGGCGGGCTGCTGTTCTTCTTCCTGCTGGAGAAGGTGGAGCTGTACCGCCACACCCATCACCATGAAGGCGATGGCCACCACCATCACCACCACTTCGATGCCGAGCAGGCGGGCAGCGGCGGCTGGAGCGTGCTGCTGGGCGACAGCATCCACAACTTCTGCGACGGCGTGATCATCGCCGCCGCCTTCCTGACCGACGCGAAGCTGGGCGCGGTGACGGCGCTGGCCATCATCGCGCACGAGATCCCGCAGGAGGTGGGGGACTACATCGTGCTGCTGAACGCCGGGCTGTCGCGCACGCGGGCCCTGGTCTACAACGCGCTGTCGGGCGGCGCCGCGGTGGTGGGCGGCGTGGTGGGCTACTTCGTCGTGGGGCCGTGGGAAGCGCTGTTCCCGTACCTGCTGGTGGTGGCCGCCAGCAGCTTCATCTACGTGGCGGTGGCCGACCTGATCCCGCAGATGCAGCGCCGCCTGTCCCTGCGCGACACGCTGCTGCAGGTGGGCTGGCTGGCGGCCGGCCTGGGCATCGTGCTGGCGGCCATGACGGCCCTGCACCAGCACTGAAGCGCGGGCGGCCGGCCGCCCGCGCCGCGCTCACTTGACGATCAGCACCGGCAGCTTGGTGTGGATCAGCACCCGCTGCGTCTCGCTGCCCAGCAGCAGGGCGGCCATGCCGCGCCGGCCGTGCGAGGCCATCACCACCAGGTCGGCGCCTTCCTTGGCGGCCACGTCGAGGATGGCTTCCCAGGGGTGCAGCGCCTCCACCGTGCTGCCGGTGCAGGCCAGGCCGGCCGCCGTGGCCCGGTCCACCACCGCCTTCACGCGGCCGGCGGCGATGCGCTCCTGCGCATCGAAGAACTCCTGCGGTGGCACCGGTTGCATCTCGGAGATGGCGCTGTACGGGAACGGCTCCTTCACGCTGACGGTGGTGAGCCGCGCGCCCAGCGTGCGGGCCAGGTCGATCGCCGTGTCCACCGCCTTGGCGGTGATGTCGGAACCATCGGTCGGAACCAGGATGTGCTTGAACATCGCGTACTCCTTGGTGAGAGGTCCTGTGGCACACGCAAGCGTGCCGCAGTCCGACTGTTCCGCCAATCGGCACCAGCCCTTTTGACCTGGATCACGAACCCGTGGCCACCGGCCGCGCGGCGTCGGCCGACCATTCGCTCCAGGAGCCGGGGTACAGCGTGGCATCGCCCAGGCCGGCATGCGCCAGGGCCAGCAGGTTGTGGCAGGCGGTGACGCCGGAGCCGCACTGCTGCACCACCTGCTGCGTCGCGGCGCCGCCTAGCAGCGCCTGCCATTCGGCGCGCAGCACCTCGGCCGGCTTGAAGCGGCCGTCCGCGCCCAGGTTGTCCTTGAAGAAGCGGTTGCGCGCGCCGGGGATGTGGCCGGCCTTGGCATCCAGCGGTTCCACCTCTCCACGGAAGCGCTCGGCCGCGCGGGCGTCGAACAGCCGCACCTGGCCCAGCCCGCGCAGCAGCGTCGGCGCGTCGATGGTGGGCAGGGCCGGCTGGGCGCTGGCGGGGTAGGGCGGCTGCGCCTGGGCCTGCGAGGGGGCATCGGTCAGGCTGCCGCCGGCGGCCTGCCAGGCGGCCGGACCGCCGTCCAGCACCGCCACTTCCGCATGGCCCAGCCAGCGCAGCAGCCACCAGGCGCGGGCGGCATAGGGGCCGCCTTGCGCGTCGTAGGCCACCACCGGCACGCCGGGGCGGATGCCCCAGCGGCCGACGGTGGCGGCCAGCGCCTCCCGCGTGGGCAGCGGATGGCGGCCGCCTTGCGCCGGGCCGGCCGACTTGTCGCCGGACAGGTCGCGGTCCAGGTGGGCATACAGCGCGCCGGGCAGGTGGCCGGCGGCATGCGCCCGCTCGCCGGCGCTGGCGTCGGTGAGGTCGAAGCCGCAATCCAGCAGCACGACGGGTTGGCCGGAGGACAGCAGTTCGCGCAGCGCGGGCGCGGAGATCAGCGGGCGGGGCAGGTTCATGTTTCGACCGAGTTGTTGGACACGGCGGGCGCCTGGCGCGCCCGCAGCAGCGTGGCGCCGAGGCCGGCGCCCACGATCAGCAGCATGCCTGCAAGCGCCATCCAGGTCACGGGGTCGTCGAACAGCAGCACGCCATAGCCGAAGGCGAAGGCGATGCCCAGGTATTGCAGGCTGGCGTTGGTCAGCGCATGGCCGATCGAGTAGGCGCGGGTCATCATCATCTGCGCGCTGGTGGCCAGCAGGCCGGTGGCCAGCAGCAGCGCCGCGCCCTGCCAGGTATGGCCGTGCACGCCGTTGACCACCATGGTGCCCAGGCCCACGGTGCAGCTGCCCAGCGAGAAGTAGAAGACCACGCGGTATTCCGGCTCGCCGATGCGGCCCAGGGCGGTGACCTGCAGGTAGGCCATCGCGGCCAGCATGCCCGACAGCAGCCCCGCCACGCCGTACCAGAGCTGGTGGCTGTCCATCGTGGGCCGCAGCACCAGCGCCACGCCCAGGAAGCCCAGCACGATGGTGACGACCAGCCGGCCGTCGATGCCGTGGCCGGCACTGCCGTTGCCCTGGTTGAAGCTGACCAGCACCGCACCGCCGATGAGGAACATCGCCATCCAGATGGATGACATGTAGTTCAGCGTCATGGCGGTGGCCAGCGGAAGGTTGCCCAGCGCATAGAACCACAGCACCAGCGAGGCCACGCCCACCACGCTGCGCCACAGGTGCATCATCGGCACCGGCGTGCGCAGGGTGCCGCCGCGCGCGCGGGCCACGCCGGCGATGAAGAGGGCACCGATCAGGCCCCGGTAGAAGACGATCTCGCCGGCGGGGTAGTACGCGGAAGCGAGCTTCACGCACACGCCCATGGAGGCGAACAGGAACGCGGCGGCAACCATCAACAACGGGGCGGACATCATCCGCCCCATTGTGGCAAGCGCTTGCTACCTGAGCATCTGCATCGAGGCGCGGTACCACTCGTGGAAGTGCTTCATGCCGTCTTCCATCGGGCTCTGGTAAGGGCCGTACTCGTCGTCGCCGCGCTCGAACAGCGCCTTGCGGCCGGCGTCCATGCGCAGCGCGATCTCGTCATCCTCCACGCAGGTCTCCATGTAGGCGGCCTGCTGGGCTTCGACGAACTCGCGCTCGAAGGCAACGATTTCCTCGGGGTAGTAGAACTCCACCACGTTGGTGGTCTTCTGCGGACCCTTGGGGTACAGCGTGCTCACCACCAGCACATGCGGATACCACTCGACCATGATGTTCGGGTAGTACGTGAGCCAGATGGCGCCATGCGGCGGCGTCTGCCCGCCGTTGAAGTTGCGCACGGCGTCGTGCCAGCGGCGGTAGATGGCCGAGCCCGGCTTTTCCAGCGCCTTGTGCACGCCCACCGTCTGCACCGAGTGGTGGCGGCCGAACTCCCAGCGCAGGTCGTCGCAGGTGACGAAGCTGCCCAGACCAGGATGGAACGGGCCGACGTGGTAGTCCTCCAGGTAGACCTCGATGAAGGTCTTCCAGTTGTAGTCGCACTCGTGCAGGTGCACCTTGTCGAGCACGTAGCCGCTGAAGTCCAGCGCCGCCCGCGGGCCCAGCTGGCCCAGGTCGGTGGCGATGTCCCGGCCGTTGTCCTCGAACAACATGCCGTTCCACTCGCGCAGGCGGTAGTTGTTCAGGTGCAGGCAGGGGTCCTGCGGGAAGTGCGGCGCGCCCACCAGCTGCCCGTGCAGGTCGTAGGTCCAGCGGTGCAGCGGGCACACGATGTGGCTGCGGGTGTGGCCGCGGCCACGCAGCATCACCGCCTGCCGGTGGCGGCAGACGTTGGAGACCAGCTCGATGCCGTCGCGGGTGTGCACCAAGGCCCGGCCTTCGCCTTCCTGGGGCAGCGCGTAGTAGTCCCCCACCTCGGGCACGGCCAGCGTGTGCCCGAGGTACCGGGGTCCATGCTGGAAGATGAGTTCCTGTTCCCTGCGGAACCGGTCCTCGTTGAAGTAGGTGTCAACCGACAGCTGGGTGCGGTTGCGTTCGAGCGCGGCAAGCTTGATGCTCAGGTCGGACATGATCCCCAGGATCTCCAAAAACCAATGTCAACCCCCGCCAGACTGAGGGCGGGTTTGAAGAGCGCGGGATTGTACCCAGGGGGGTCGACCGTGGGCGCGCGGGGGCAACGGGGCGAAACAAGCGGCGTCAATCCGTCAAGGATGGGAGTCGAACCCAGATGGGGGGTGCTGGGCTGACTACAATCGCTGCCCTGACTTTTCACAAGACGAGATGGCCAGTCGAATGAATGCGAAGCCCGAGGCGGCCGACGCCGAGCTGCCAGCGCTTCGCTACGAGGACGCGCTGGCCGAGCTCGAACAATTGGTGCAGACGATGGAAAGCGGCCAGTTGCCGCTGGACCGCCTGCTCGAAAGCTACAAGCGTGGTGCCGACCTGCTGAGCCTGTGCCGTTCGCGGCTGCAGGCGGTCGAGGAGCAGGTCAAGGTGCTGGAAGACGGCCAGCTCAAGCCCTGGACCAACGCCTGACGGCGGCTCCGGCATGCACAGCGTGGGAGACACGATGAAGGTGGACGATTTCGACGTCTGGACACGCGCCGAACTGGAAGCGGTCGAAGCGGCGCTGGACGCCTGGGTGCCGGCGGATGCGCCGGCCGGCGTGGGCCTGGCGATGCGCTACGGCGTGCTGGACGGCGGCAAGCGCCTGCGTCCGCTGCTGGTGCTGGCCGCCTGCGAGGCGGTGGGCGGAAACCGGGAGGCGGCGATGCGCGCGGCCTGCGCGGTGGAGCTGATCCACGCCTATTCGCTGGTGCACGACGACATGCCCTGCATGGACAACGACGTGCTGCGCCGCGGCAAGCCCACGGTGCACGTGCAGTTCGGCGAGGCGCAGGCCATGCTGGCCGGCGACGCGATGCAGGCGCTGGCCTTCGAGGTGCTCACGCCCGATGCCGGCGTGGAGCCCGCGCTGCAGGCGCGGCTGTGCTCGCTGCTGGCGCGTGCCGCCGGCCATGCCGGCATGGCCGGCGGCCAGGCCATCGACCTGGCCAGCATCGGCAAGCCGCTGGACGAGGCCGCCCTGCGCGACATGCACCGCCGCAAGACCGGCGCCCTGCTGCAGGCCAGCGTGCTGATGGGCGCCGCCTGCGGCCGCATCACGCCCGAGGCCTGGGCCGCGCTGTCCGATTACGGCTCCGCCATCGGCCTGGCCTTCCAGGTGGTCGATGACATCCTCGACGTGACGCAGGAATCCGAGACGCTGGGCAAGACCGCCGGCAAGGACCTGCACCACAACAAGCCCACCTATGTGTCCGTGCTCGGCCTGGATGCCGCACGCCGCCATGCCGACGAACTGCGCGACCAGGCCCATGCGGCCCTGAAGCGCAGCGGCCTGGCCGATGCGCTGCGCCTTGCGATCCTGGCCGACAAGGTCGTCGAGCGCCACAGCTGACGCCAGGCCGCCCCACCATGCGATGACCACTACGCTGCTCCAAACCATCGAAAGCCCGGCCGACCTGCGCCGGTTGCCCCGCACCAGCCTGCACACGCTGGCCCGAGAACTGCGCGAGTGCGTGCTGCAGAACGTGAGCAGCACCGGCGGCCACCTGTCGAGCAACCTCGGCACCGTGGAGCTCACCATCGCGCTGCACTACGTCTTCAACACGCCGAACGACCGGCTGGTGTGGGACGTGGGCCACCAGACCTACCCGCACAAGATCCTCACCGGCCGGCGCGACCGCATGAGCACGCTGCGGCAGCTGGGCGGCATCAGCGGCTTTCCGCGGCGCGACGAGAGCGAGTACGACAACTTCGGCACCGCGCACTCGTCCACCTCCATCTCGGCCGCGCTGGGCATGGCCATGGCCGCCAAGCTCAAGGGCGAAGACCGCAAGGCGGTGGCGGTGATCGGCGACGGCGCGATGACCGCCGGCATGGCCTTCGAGGCGCTGAACAACGCGGGCGTGGCCCATGCCGGCATGCTGGCCGACATGCTGGTGGTGCTGAACGACAACGACATGTCGATCAGCCCGCCGGTGGGCGCGCTCAACAAGTACCTGGCGCGGCTGATGAGCGGCAAGTTCTACAGCGCCGCGCGCGAAGGCGCCAAGAGCGTGCTGAAGAACGCGCCCAGCCTGTTCGAGCTGGCCCGTCGCTTCGAGGAACATGCCAAGGGCATGGTGGTGCCCGGCACCATCTTCGAGGAATTCGGCTTCACCTACGTCGGCCCGATCGACGGCCACGACCTGGACGCGCTGATCCCCACGCTGGAGAACCTGCGCGACAAGAAGGGCCCGCAGTTCCTGCACGTGGTGACCAAGAAGGGCTATGGCTACAAGCTGGCCGAGGCCGACCCGATCCTGTACCACGGCCCCGGCAAGTTCGATCCCGCCAAGGGCCTGCCCAAGCCGGGCGCGCCGGCCAAGCCGTCGTTCATGCACATCTTCGGCCAGTGGCTGTGCGACATGGCCGCGGCCGACCAGCGGCTGGTGGCCATCACGCCGGCCATGCTCGAGGGCTCGGGCATGGTGGAGTTCCAGAAGCGCTTCCCGCAGCGCTGCCATGACGTGGGCATCGCCGAGCAGCATGCGGTGACCTTTGCGGCCGGCCTGGCCTGCGAGGGGCTGAAGCCGGTGGTGGCGATCTATTCCACCTTCCTGCAGCGGGCCTACGACCAGCTGATCCACGACGTCGCGATCCAGAACCTGCCGGTGGTGTTCGCGCTCGACCGCGCCGGCCTGGTGGGCGCCGACGGTGCCACCCATGCGGGCGCCTACGACATCGCCTTCCTGCGCTGCATCCCGAACATGGCGGTGCTGACGCCGGCCGACGAGAACGAATGCCGCAAGGCACTCACCACGGCCTTCCGCCGCGACCACCCGGTGGCCGTGCGCTACCCGCGCGGCACCGGTGCCGGCGTGGCGACGGACGCCGGCCTGCCCGACTTCGAATGGGGCAAGGGCGAGGTTCGCCGCACCGGCCAGCGCATCGCGATCCTGGCCTTCGGCACGCTGCTCTACCCGGCCCTGGCGGCCGCCGAGAAGCTGGACGCCACCGTGGCCAACATGCGCTTCGCCAAGCCGCTGGACACCGCGCTGGTGGCCGAACTGGCCCGCACGCACGATGCCATCGTCACCGTGGAAGACGGCTGCGTGATGGGCGGCGCCGGCTCCGCGGTGATGGAAGCGCTACAGGCTGCGGGCCTGTCCAATCCGGTGCTGTCGCTGGGCCTGCCCGACGACTTCATCGAGCATGGCGACCCGGCCAAGCTGATGGCGATGATCGGCCTGGACGCGGCCGGCATCGAGCAGTCCATCCGCAAGCGCTTCGGCGGCAAGCCCGCGCTGGTGGTGGCCGCCTCGGCCGGCTGACGCGGCGTGCGCAGTACCCCGCTTCCGCCCCAGGGCCTTCCGCCTCAAGGACTGCGGCCCACGCAGGCGCAGATCCTCAAGCACCTGCGCCGCTCCAACGAAGTGGCGCAGCGGGCGGTGGCCCTGGGCCATCACCCGTTCGGCGCGGTGCTGGTGGGCCCGGACCAGGAAACCGTGCTGCTGGAGCAGTGCAACATCGACACGGTCAACCACGCCGAGAGCACGCTGGCCCGCGTGGCGGCCACCAACTTCACGCCCGAGTTCCTGTGGGGCTGCACGCTGTACACCGCGGTGGAGCCCTGCTGCATGTGCGCGGGCACGGCCTACTGGGCCAACATCGGCCGCATCGTCTTCGGCATGACCGAGGAACAGCTGCTGGAGGCCACCGGCAGCCACGAAGAAAACCCGACGATGAGCCTGCCCTCGCGCTACGTGTTCGACCACTGCCAGAAGCCGGTGGACCTGATCGGCCCGGTGCCCGAGATCGCCGCCGAGACGGTGGCGATGCAGCAGGCGTTCTGGGCCCAGCGGAAGACCCGCCCGCCGGGCCGCCCCAAGGGCGGGTGATCCCCTTGGGGGGCGCGAGCGCAGCGAGCTTGGGGGCCGGCTAACGGCGTGTGGCGCGCCGGCGCACGCACTCCAGGTAGCCCTGGCCGTCGGGCGGCAGGCCGCTGCGCTGGGAGGCCCAGATCATCTCGCCCAGGCATTCCATCATCTGGTGCTGCGCCTCGTGTACCGAGCCCAGCTTGGCCGCCAGCAGCCCGAAGGCCTGCTTGATGCCGGTGGGCTGGTCGATGGCCACCTGCTCGCTGATCGACAGGTGCATGCTCAGGTGCAGGAAGGGATTGGTGCGGCCCTCTTCCACCGTGTAGCTGGCGGCCAGCGCGGCTTCCAGGTCCGACAGGTCGCCGTGGTACTCGGGATGCTCGTCGATCCAGGGCGCGGCCACCGCCTCCATCGGCACCAGCGGCATGCCCTCGCGCTGCTTGCGCAGCACCTCGCAGAAGAAGCGGCGGACGTCGTGTTGGCTGGGCTGGAACATAGGCTGGATTGTCGCGCGCGGGGACGGCCCGGGTGGCCGTGGTGGCTTGCGGCCGCGTCGTCCGCCCGCCAGCGCCTAACATGCACCCGCCGGGCTCGCTGCGCCGGGCAGTACAAGAACAGCGGAGACGACAGGCCATGCCCGAGGCACTCTACGACCACGTCATCGTCGGCGGCGGCACCGCCGGCTGCCTGCTGGCCAACCGGCTCAGCGCCGATCCGCAGCGGCGGGTGCTGCTGCTGGAGGCCGGGCCGGCCGACAACTACCACTGGATCCACATCCCGGTGGGCTACCTCTACTGCATCGGCAACCCACGCACCGACTGGCTCTACCAGACCGATGCCGACGCCGGCCTCAACGGCCGCCAGCTGCGCTACCCGCGGGGCCGCACGCTGGGCGGCTGCAGCAGCATCAACGGCATGATCTACATGCGCGGCCAGTCGCGCGACTACGACGGCTGGGCCGCCGCCACCGGCAGCGATGCCTGGGCCTGGCGCAACACGCTGCCCTACTTCCTGCTGCACGAGGACCACCATGGTGGCGCCGACGCGCTGCACGGCGCCGCGGGCACGATGCCGGCGGTGCTGCGCGGCCAGGCGCAAGGCGCGCGCGACGATGCCTACCTGCAGTCGCTGCGCGCGCGTGGCGCCGGCGGCGAATGGCGGGTGGAGCGGCAGCGGCTGCGCTGGGACATCCTCGACGCATTCGCCCGCGCGGCGGAGCAGGCCGGCATCGCGCCCACGCCCGACTTCAACCGCGGCAGCAACGAAGGCGTGGGCTACTTCGAGGTGAACCAGCGCGCCGGCTGGCGCTGGAACACCGCCAAGGCCTTCCTGCGGCCGGCGAAGGAGCGGCCCAACCTGTCCATACAAGTGGGTGCGCAGGTGCAGCGCCTGGTGCTGCAGGCCGATGGCGACGGCACCATGCGCTGCACAGGCCTGAGGTTCTGGAACGGGCGCGAATCGGTGACGGTGAAGGCCCGGCACGAGGTGATCCTCAGCGCCGGCAGCATCGGCACGCCGCAGATCCTGCAGCTCTCGGGCATCGGCCCGGGCGCGTGGCTGGCCCAGCATGGCGTGAACGTGCTGCATGAGCTGCCCGGCGTGGGCGAGAACCTGCAGGACCACCTGCAGATCCGCGCGGTGTTCAAGGTGCAGAAGGTGAGCACGCTCAACGTGCTGGCCAACAGCCTGCTGGGCAAGGCGCGCATCGGGCTGGAGTACGCGGTCAACCGCAGCGGGCCGATGAGCATGGCGCCCAGCCAGCTCGGCGCCTTCGCCCGCAGCGATCCGCAGCGCGAGTGGCCCAACCTGCAGTACCACGTGCAGCCGCTGAGCCTGGATGCCTTCGGCGAGCCGCTGCATGGCTTTCCGGCCTTCACCGCCAGCGTCTGCAACCTCAATCCCACCAGCCGCGGCCGGGTGCGCATCCGCGGCCCGCGCTTCGACGAGGCGCCGTCCATCGCGCCCAACTACCTCAGCACCGAGGAGGACCGGCAGGTGGCCGCGCAGTCCTTGCGGCTCACGCGCCGCATCGTCGCGCAGCCGGCGATGGCGCCCTACCAGCCGCAGGAGTGGAAGCCCGGCACGCAGTACCAGACCGACGAGGAACTGGCGCGGCTGGCCGGCGACATCGCCACCACCATCTTCCACCCGGTGGGCACCACGAGGATGGGCCGCGACGACGACCCGATGGCGGTGGTGGACGCCCGCTTGCGCGTGCGCGGCGTGCGCGGCCTGCGCGTGGTGGACGCGGGCGTGATGCCCACCATCACCAGCGGCAACACCAACTCGCCCACGCTGATGATCGCGGAGCGGGCGGCGCAGTGGATTGCCGAAGAAGCCGTGCGGCACGAGACCCTGACGACGTGATCACCGATCCCTGGTTCTATGCCGTGGCCGTGCCCGCGGTGCTGTTGATGGGCCTGAGCAAGACCGGCTTTGGCGCCGGCTTCGGTGCGCTGGCGGTGCCGCTGATGGCGCTGGCCGTGCCGGTGCCGCAGGCCGCGGCCATCATGCTGCCGCTGCTGGCCATCATGGACGGGCTGGGGCTGGCCGCCTTCATCAAGGAGTTCGACCGCAAGCTGATCAGGCTCATCCTGCCGGCCGGCCTGCTCGGCACGGTGATCGGCACGCTGCTGTTCGGCGTGCTGCCGGCCAAGGTGGTGGCCGGCGTGGTGGGCGCCATCACGCTGCTGTTCCTGGCGATACGCACGGCCTTTCCGCCGCGGGCCGACGCGCCGCCGCCGCCGCGCTGGCTGGGCTTCGGGCTGGCCACCGTCTCGGGCTTCACCAGCTTCGTGGCGCATGCGGGCGGGCCGCCGATCAGCTTCTACATGCTGCCGCTGCGGCTGGAGCCGGTGCGCTTCACCGCGACGATGGCGGTCTTCTTCGCGGCGGTGAATGCCTCGAAGTGGATCCCCTATGCCTGGCTGGGCCTGATCGACCTGGGCAACCTGGCCACCTCGGCGGCGCTGGCCCCGCTGGCCCCGGTGGGCGTCTGGGCCGGCGTCAAGCTGGTGCGGCGGGTGTCGCCGCAGCTCTTCTACCGGCTGTTCGCCATCGGCATGCTGCTGACGGGCAGCAAGCTGCTGTGGGACGGGCTTCGGTAGCCGGCCCGGCCGGGCGTTTCAGCCCGGGGGCGGCTCGGTGTCGCCGTCGCGGTCGGTGTACCAGCCCCCATGCCCGCGCGTCTGGGCGGCCTGCTCCCGCTCGCGCGCCCACAGCTCCATCAGCTGCTGCCGGCCCTGCTTGGTGATGGCGATGAGCTTGGCCTCGTCGCGGAAGTGCGGGACCATGCGCTCCAGCAGGGCCACGTTGTGCCGGCGGAACAGCATCGCGCGCTGGCGGGCGGCATGCGGCTGCCATCCCATTGCTTCCAGCGCACTGCGGCCGCTCATCAGCGCGGCGTCCAGCGTCTCGCGTTCGATCAGGGTCACGCCGCGGTCGCGCAGGCCGTAGTAGTGCGTCACGTTGCGGGCGCGGGCCACGATGGTGAGCTGCGGGAAGTGCTGCCGTACCAGGTCCACCAGCTTCAGGCTCTGGTCCACGTCGTCCAGCGCGATGACGATGACCCGGGCATCGGCCGCGCCGGCGATGCGCAGCAGGTCCAGCCGCGTGGCATCGCCATAGAAGGCCGGCACGCCGAAGCGGCGCACGGTGTCGATGGCGTCGGCATCATGGTCCAGCACGGTGGAGGGGATGCCGTTGGCCAGCAGCAGCCGGCCGACGATCTGCCCGTAGCGGCCGAAGCCCGCGATGATGACCGGCGCATGCTGCGGCTCCTTGAGCTCGCTGGCGGCATCGGCCGGCTGGCGCGGGTTCTGGCGCGCCAGCCGTGGCACCAGCCAGCGGTCGGACAGCACCAGCAGCACCGGCGACAGCAGCATCGACAGTGCCACCACCGCGGCCAGCAGCGACGACTGCGCGGCGGTGATGACGCCGGCCTGCTGCGCCGTCTGGAACACCACGAAGCCGAACTCGCCGCCCTGGGCCAGCAGGATGACGAACACCGGCCGCTCGGCCAGCGGAATCGGCATCCAGCGGGCCATGGCCACCAGCACCACGATCTTCAGCAGCAGGAAGCCCAGCACGATGGCCGCGATGAGGCCGGGCGAATCCAGCAGCACGCGGAAGTCGATGGTCATGCCCACCGCGATGAAGAACAGGCCCAGCAGCAGGCCCTTGAAGGGCTCGATGTCGGTTTCCAGCTCGCGGCGGTATTCGCTCTCGGCCAGCAGCACGCCGGCGAGGAAGGCGCCCAGCGCCATCGACAGGCCCACCGCCTGCATCAGCGCGGCGATGGCCACCACCAGCAGCAGCGCGGCGGCGGTGAAGATCTCCGGCGTGCGGCTGCCGGCGATCCAGCGCAGCGCCGGCCGCAGCAGCAGCCGGCCGCCCAGCACGATGGCGGCGATCACGCCCACGATCTTGGCCGCCTCCAGCCAGCCGTTGTCGTGCTGCGCCGCGTCGCCGAAGGCCAGCAGCGGCACCAGCGCCAGGATGGGGATGGCCGCGATGTCCTGCAGCAGCGCCACGCTGAGCACGCTGCGGCCGGCGCTGGTGCCCATCAGGTTGCGCTCGGCCAGCACGCCCAGGCCGATCGCGGTGGATGACAGCGCCAGGCCGAGCCCGCCCACCAGGGCCAGCCGCCAGTCCACGCCCGCGGCCACCGCCACGCCCATGAGGGCGGCGGTGGAGCCGAAGGTCTGCACGCTGCCCCAGCCGAAGATGGGCTGGCGCATGGCCCACAGGCGGCGCGGCTCCAGCTCCAGGCCCACCAGGAACAGCATCAGCACCACGCCGAACTCGGCGAAGTGCAGCATGGCCTGCGGATCGCTCACCAGCCCGGCGCCCGAAGGCCCGATGACGATGCCCGCCGCCAGGTAGCCGACGATGGAGCCCAGGCCCACGGCCCGCGCCAGCGGCACCGCGATCACCGCCGCGGCCAGGTAGACGAGCGTGGTGCCCAGCCAGGTGCTGCCGTGTTCCATGCTCATTCAGCCGCGGGGCGGTCGCTGCTGGCCACGGGAATGGTGTGCTCCTCGGTCGGCGACAGGTGCAGCGTCCAGTCCGGGTAGGTGGCCAGTTTCTTCACATAGGCGGCGGAGAAGGCCTGCAGTTCGGCCTCGGTGGCGCGCTGGGCGCTGTGCAGCACCTTGGGCGGCAGGAAGCGCATGCCGCACAGCTCGGCGGTCTGTCGGTAGGGCGGCATGAAGTCGTCGAAGGGATGGCGGTTGTAGCCGGCCTCGCTGTACGCATGCACGCTGCCGCCGGTGGAGGTGACCAGCCACAGGTCCTTGTCACGCAGGTGGGTGCCACCGGGCCCGTAGGCCCAGCCGAAGGACAGCACCTCGTCCACCCACAGCTTCATCAGCGCCGGCATGCCGTACCAGTGCATCGGGTGCTGCCACACCACCAGGCGGGCGTCGGCCAGCGCGGCCTGCTCGGCCGGCACGTCGATCAGGTAATCGGGGTACAGCGCATACAGGTCGCGCACCTCGATGTCGGCCGGGCCAGGGGCCCGCAGCGCCTGCAGCAGGCCGCGATGCACGCGCGAATGTTCAAGGTGGGGATGCGCCAGCAGGACGAGGGTGGAGGCCAAGGCAGGGACAGCAGGGGAGTCTTCGATACCATAACCTCAAAACGTGAGGAGTTGACGATGCCGGTGGTCGTGGTCGCGAATCCCAAGGGTGGTGCCGGCAAGAGCACCGTGGCCACCAACATCGCAGGCTGGATGGCGCGCCAGGGCCATGCGGTGATGCTGGGCGACGTGGACCGACAGCAGTCGTCCCGCCACTGGCTGGGCCTGCGGCCACCGCAGCTGCCGGCCATCCGCGGCTGGGAGGTGCAGCGCGACCACATCGTCAAGCCGCCCAAGGGCACCACGCACGTGGTGCTGGACACGCCGGCCGGCCTGCGTGGCAGGCGGCTGGACGAGGTGATGAAGATCGCCGACCTGGTGCTGGTGCCGCTGCAGCCCAGCCTGTTCGACATCCACGCCACCTATGCCTTCATCCAGGAGCTGCAGCAGCACAAGCGCAGCGACCGGGTGCAGCTGGGCATCGTGGCCAACCGCGTGCGCGAGCACACGCTGGCGGCCGAGCAGCTGCGGCACTTCCTCGACGAGCTGGGCGTGCCGGTGGTGGCCCAGCTGCGCGACACCCAGAACTACGTGCAGCTGGCGGCCCATGGGCTGACGCTGTGGGACGTGGCCCCGAGCCGCGTGGAACGCGACCTGCCCCAGTGGCAGCCGCTGACGGAATGGATCGAGCAGGCAAGAGCATGAAAAAGAGTTACCGCTTCGACGAGCTGCCCGCCTTGGTGGGCCAGGTGCTGGGCACCAGCGACTGGATCACCGTGGACCAGCGCCGCATCGACCTGTTTGCCGAGGCCACAGAAGACCGCCAGTGGATCCACGTCGATCCGCAGCGTGCGGCCGAAGGCCCGTTCAAGACCACCATCGCGCATGGCTTCCTCACGCTGAGCCTGCTGCCGGAGTTCGGCGCCACCGCCTTCGAGCTGACCGGCGCGCGCATGGGCGTCAACTACGGCCTGAACCGCGTGCGCTTCACCTCGCCGGTGCCGGTGGACAGCCGGCTGCGCGGCCACTTCAAGCTGCTGGCCTGCGATGCGATCGAAGGCGGCGTGCAGATCACCTGCGAGGTGACGGTGGAGCGCGAGGGCACGCCCAAGCCTGTCTGCATCGCCGAGTCCTTGGGCCGGCGCTTCGCTTGACAGGCTCCTGATGCGCATCACCATCGAGCCCGGCGTCCGCCTCTTCGTCGACATCGAAGGCCCCGGCCTGGTGCCCGATGGCGCAGGCTGGCGCGAGAAGCCCACGCTCATCCTGCTGCACGGCGGTCCGGGCTTCGACCATGCCAGCTTCAAGCCGCTGTTCTCGCAGCTGGCCGACGTGGCGCAGATCGTCTACTACGACCACCGGGGCCATGGCCGCAGCGATGCCCGGCCGCTGGACGAATGCACGCTGGACATCCTGGCCGACGACATCGTGCGGCTGTGCGACGCGCTGGGCATCGACAAGCCCATCGTGCTCGGCCAGTCGTTCGGCGGCTTCGTGGCGCAGCGCTACATCGCGCGGCATCCGGCGCATCCGCTGCGGGTGGTGCTGTCCAGCACATCGCCGCACCTGGGGCTGGCGCGCAAGCTGGCGATGTTCGAGCGGCTGGGCGGCGAGCCCGCGCGCACGGCGGCCGAGGCCTTCTGGCAGCGGCCCGGCGCCGACACCTGGGCCGTGTACGACCGCCTGTGCATGCCGCTGTACAACACCCGCCCGCCGGCCGATCCGCAGGCGCGCGAGCGCGGCCGCTTCACGCCGGAGATCCTCTTCCACTGGGCGGCTGGCGAGCAGCAACGGATGGACCTGCTGCCCGGCCTGGCCCGGGCGCAGTGCCCGGTGCTGGTGCTGGCCGGCGAGCAGGACCCGGTGTGCCCGTTGGCCGATGCGCAGGACATCGCCGCGGCGCTGCCGCTGCGGTGGTCGCGCTTCGCCAGCCTCGCCGATGCCGGCCACGGCACCTGGCGCGACCAGCCCGAAGCCGCGATGGCGAGGCTGCGCGAGTTCATCGTCGACGGCGTCTAGCCGCACATGGCCACCGCCCGCATCCCGCCGATCAACTGCCTGCTGAGCTTCGAAGCACTGGCGCGGCTGCGCAGCGTGAGCCAGGCGGCCGACGAACTCAGCGTGACGCCGAGCGCGGTGAGCCACCGCATCCGCCAGCTGGAATCGCAGCTGGCCCTCAAGCTGTTCGAGCGCGGCGACTTCAGCCTGACGGCCGACGGCACCGCCTACCTGGGCCAGGTGCGCTCGGCGCTGAAGCTGCTGGCGCAGCCGCCCGAGGCGCTGCGCTCGCCGGGCATGACGCAGCTGCGGCTGGCCGTCACGCCCACCTTCTCGCGGCAAATCCTGCTGCCCAAGCTGGCGCTGTTCCGGCATGCCTACCCGGACGTCGAGCTGATCCTGCAGGTGTCGATCCCGCTGCTCAACATCACCGCCGAAAGCGCCGACCTGGAACTGCGCTACGGCCACGGCGCCTATCCCGGCTTCGAGAGCAAGCGGGTGCTCAGCGACGAGGTGTTCCCGGTGTGCAGCCCGGAGTACCTGCATGAGTTCGGCCCGTTCGACGGCTTCGACACCGCCGAGCGGGTGGGTCGTGCGCGGCTGATCCGCAGCCCGCTGGAGCCGTGGCGCACCTGGTTCGACGCCTGCGGCATCCACCTGCCCGAGCCGCGCGAAGGCTCCCAGTTCAACGACGTGGGCCTGATGCTGGACGCCGCGGTGGCCGGCTTCGGCGTGGCCCTGTCGCGCAGCAAGCTGGGCATGGCCTGGGTCGACTCGGGCCGCCTGGTGCGACTGTCGCAGCGCAGCGTGCCTTCACCGCACCACCACTTCATCTGCTGGAAGCCGGGCACGCTGGAGCGCTGGGAATGCGCGGCCTTCGTCGACTGGCTGGACGAAGCCCTGCGCTGACCGTGGTGCGGCGCGGCCGGCGCCTCAGGGTTTGTCCTGAGCCGTGAAAAAGCTTCACGCGCGCAGCCAAGAACTTTCAAGAGCGGCGCAGGCGCGCACCCTAGAGTGCGCCCCGCGGTGCCCCCGCGTGATGCGGGGTGGCCAGCAGTTCAACCACCCCTACAAGAACGTCACGCGAGGAGCTTCATCTTGGTCTGGCAACAGGTATACGACCCCTTCGGGAACATGCTGATCTCCACCCTGCTGGGAGCCATCCCGGTGGTGGTGATGCTGGTGGGCCTCGGCTTCCTGCACATGAAGGCGCACATCGCGGCCGGTGCCGGCCTGGTGGCCGCGCTGGTGATCGCGGTCTTCGCCTACGGCATGCCGGCCGAGATGGCCGGCCGCGCGGCGATGCTGGGCGGCTTCACCGGCCTGCTGCCCATCGGCTGGATCGTGCTGAACATCATCTTCCTGCACCAGCTGACCGAGAAGCACGGCTCTTTCAAGGTGCTGCAGGATTCCATCGCGGGCATCACGCAGGACCGCCGGCTGCAGCTGCTGCTGATCGCCTTCGCCTTCGGTGCCTTCTTCGAGGGCGCGGCGGGCTTCGGCACGCCGGTGGCGGTGACGGCCGCGATCCTGATCGGCCTGGGCTTCTCGCCGCTGGCGGCGTCGGGCCTGAGCCTGATCGCCAACACCGCGCCGGTGGCCTTCGGCGCGCTGGGCACGCCGGTGATCACGCTGGCCAACGTGCACGGCTACGACCTGATGGAAGTCACCAAGATGATCGGCCGCCAGCTGCCGTTCTTCTCGCTGCTGGTGCCGTTCTGGCTGATCTGGGCCTTCGCCGGCCGCAAGGCGATGTGGGAAGTGTGGCCCGCCATCCTGGTGACGGGCGGCTCCTTCGCCATCGCGCAGTTCCTGGTCAGCAACTACATCGGCCCCGAGCTGGTGGACATCATCGCGGCCATCGCGTCGATGGCAGCCCTGGTGGGCTTCCTGCGCGTGTGGCAGCCGAAGAAGATCTGGACGAGTACCTCGCTGAAGGGCCATGAGGCCGGCAGCGGCCCGGCCGTGGCGCCCGGCGCCATCACCCGTCACTCGCGCGAGGCGGTGATCCAGGCCTGGACGCCGTGGGTCATCCTCACCGTGTTCGTGTTCATCTGGGGCCTGCCCTCGGTGAAGAAGTTCCTCAACGGCATCTTCGCGCCGGCCTTCCCCATCGAGGGCCTGCACAGGCTGGTGCAGAAGATGCCGCCGGTGGTGCCGGCGCCCACGGCCGAGTCCGCCATCTACACGCTCAATTTGCTGTCGGCCACCGGCACCGGCATCCTGCTGGCGGCCATCGTCGGCGGCCTGGTGATGAAGTTCAACCTGGTGCAGCTGGTGTCGCAGTTCTTCCGCACGCTGTGGCTGGTGCGCTTCTCGCTGCTGACCATCGTGCTGATGCTGGCGCTGGGCACGCTCACCCGCTTCTCGGGCACCGACACCACGCTGGGCCTGGCCTTCGCCAACACCGGTGTGTTCTATCCGTTCTTCGGCACGCTGATGGGCTGGATCGGCGTGGCGCTGACCGGCTCCGACACCGCTTCCAACGTGCTGTTCGGCGGCATGCAGAAGGTGGCGGCCGAGCAGCTGGGCCTGTCGGCCAACCTGATGGGCGCGGCCAACAGCTCCGGCGGCGTGATGGGCAAGATGATCGACGCCCAGTCCATCGTGGTGGCCTCCACCGCCACGCGCTGGTTCAACCATGAAGGCGACATCCTGCGCTACGTGTTCTTCCACTCGATCGCGCTGGCCTGCCTGGTGGGTATCCTCGTCACGCTGCAGGCCTACGTGTATCCGTTCACGCTGATGGTCGTGCACTGACAAGAGCAGGAGACGAGAGCCCATGCCCGTGATCACCAACATCGAGGACCTGCGGGTGCTGGCCGAACGGCGCGTGCCCCGCATGTTCTACGACTACGCCGATTCCGGCGCGTGGACCGAGAGCACCTACCGCGCCAACGAGAGCGACTTCCAGCGCCTGAAGCTGCGCCAGCGCGTGGCGGTGAACATGGAGAACCGCAGCACCGCCACCACCATGGTGGGCGTGCAGGCGCGCATGCCGGTGGCCATCGCGCCGGTGGGCCTGACCGGCATGCAGCATGCGGACGGCGAGATCCATGCGGCGCGGGCGGCGCTGAAGTTCGGCATCCCGTTCACGCTGTCCACCATGAGCATCTGCTCCATCGAGGACATCGCCGCGGCCACGCAGCAGCCCTTCTGGTTCCAGCTGTACATGATGCGCGACCGCGATGCGATGGCCCGCATGATCGACCGCTGCAAGGCCGCCCACTGCAGCGCGCTGGTGCTCACGCTGGACCTGCAGGTCATCGGCCAGCGGCACAAGGACATCAAGAACGGCCTGACCGCGCCGCCCAAGCCCACGCTGCGCAACATCGCCAACCTGATGACCAAGCCGCGCTGGTGCCTGGGCATGGCCGGCACGCGGCGCCGCAGCTTCGGCAACCTGGTGGGCCATGTGAAGGGCGTCAGCGACATGAGCTCGCTGGCCGCCTGGACCAACGAGCAGTTCGATCCGCGCCTGTCCTGGCCCGACATCGAGTGGGTCAAGAAGCAGTGGGGCGGCAAGCTCATCCTCAAGGGCATCATGGAAGTGGAGGATGCGCGGCTGGCCGCCGACGTGGGCGCCGATGCCATCGTGGTGAGCAACCATGGCGGCCGCCAGCTCGACGGCGCGCCCTCGACCATCACCGCGCTGCCGCCCATCGTGGAAGCCGTGGGCCACCGCACCGAGGTGTGGATGGACGGCGGCATCCGCAGCGGGCAGGACGTGCTCAAGGCCTGGGCCCTGGGCGCCCGCGGCACGATGATCGGCCGCGCGATGGTCTACGGCCTGGGTGCGATGGGCGAGGCGGGCGTGACCCGCGCGCTGCAGATCATCCACAAGGAGCTGGACGTGACCATGGCCTTCTGCGGCCACACCAACATCCAGAACGTGGATTCGCGCATCCTGCTGTCGCCCGAGCGCACGGGCGATGCACGCTATTTCGCCTGAACCTTCGTCACAAGCACGCCAAGGGGCCGCCATGACCGACCGAGCCGCACGCCAGGCCGAAGTGATCCGCGCGCTGCAGCAGGTGCTGCCGCCGCATGCGCTGCTGTGGCGCGGCGAGGACACGGTGCCCTATGAGTGCGATGGCCTCACGGCCTACCGCGAGCAGCCGCTGGTGGTGGTGCTGCCCGAGACCGAGGCGCAGGTCAGCGGCGTGCTCAAGGCCTGCCATGCGCTGGGCGTGCCGGTGGTGGCGCGCGGCGCCGGCACCGGCCTGTCGGGCGGGGCCATGCCGCACAAGCTGGGCGTGACGCTGTCGCTGGCCAAGTTCAACAAGATCCTGAAGGTGGATGCGTACGCGCGCACGGCCGTCGTGCAGTGCGGCGTGCGCAACCTGGCCATCAGCGAGGCCGCGGCGCCCTACGGCCTGTACTACGCCCCCGACCCCAGCAGCCAGATCGCCTGCACCATCGGCGGCAATGTGGCCGAGAACTCCGGCGGCGTGCATTGCCTGAAGTACGGCCTTACGGTGCACAACGTGCTGAAGGTGCGCGGCTTCACCGTGGAGGGCGAGGCGGTGGAATTCGGCGCCGACGCGCTGGACGCCGCCGGGCTGGACCTGCTGGCGGTGATGGTGGGCAGCGAGGGCATGCTGGCCGTGGCCATCGAGGTGACCGTGCGGCTGGTGCCCAAGCCGCAGCTGGCGCGCTGCATCATGGCCAGCTTCGACGACGTGCGGAAGGCGGGCGACGCGGTGGCCGCCATCATCGCCGCCGGCATCATCCCGGCCGGCCTGGAGATGATGGACAAGCCGATGACCGCCGCGGTGGAAGACTTCGTGCGGGCCGGCTACGACCTGGACGCGGCCGCCATCCTGCTGTGCGAGAGCGACGGCACGCCGGAGGAGGTGGCCGAGGAGATCGAGCACATGCAGGCGGTGCTGCAGGGCTGCGGCGCCACCCGCATGGAAGTGAGCGAGAACGAGGCCCAGCGGCTGAAGTTCTGGAGCGGCCGCAAGAACGCCTTCCCGGCCTCGGGGCGCATCAGCCCCGACTACATGTGCATGGACTCCACCATCCCGCGCAAGCGGCTGGCCGACATCCTGCTGGCCATCGCCGAGATGGAGAAGAAGTACGGCCTGCGCTGCTGCAACGTGTTCCATGCGGGTGACGGCAACCTGCATCCGCTGATCCTGTTCGATGCCAACGACCCGGACGAGATGCACCGCTGCGAGCTGTTCGGTGCCGACATCCTGGAGACCAGCGTGCGCATGGGCGGCACCGTCAGCGGCGAGCATGGCGTGGGCGTGGAGAAGCTGGGCTCGATGTGCGTGCAGTTCACGCCTGCCGAGAACGCCCAGATGATGGCGCTGAAGGCGGCCTTCGATCCCACCGGCATCCTCAATCCCGGCAAGGTGATCCCCACGCTGCAGCGCTGTGCCGAGGGCGGCAAGATGCATGTGAAGAAGGGTCTGCTGCCGTTTCCCGAGCTGCCGAGGTTCTAGCCATGAACGCCGACTCGACCCTGCAAGTGGAAACCGCGGCCGACCCCGTGCTGGCCCGCCTGGTGGACCAGGTACGCGGTGCCGATGCCACCACGCCGCTGTGCATCCGCGGCGCCAACACGAAGCACTTCTACGGCGAGGCCGCCACGGGCGATCCGCTGGAGGTGTCGGCCCTGGCCGGCATCAGCAGCTACGAGCCGACCGAGCTGGTGGTCACCGCCCGCGCCGGCACGCCGCTGGCCGAGCTGGAAGCCGTGCTGGCCGAGAAGGGGCAATGCCTGCCCTTCGAGCCGCCGCGCTTTGCCAGTGCGGCGCACGGCGCGCCGCGGGGTGGCACCGTGGGCGGCATGGTGGCCGCCGGCCTGGCCGGCCCCGCGCGTGCGGCGGTGGGCGGCGTGCGCGACTACGTGCTGGGCGCCACGCTGCTCAACGGCCGCGGCGAGCTGCTGAGCTTCGGCGGCCAGGTGATGAAGAACGTGGCGGGCTATGACGTCTCACGCCTGCTGGCCGGCTCCATGGGCATCCTGGGCGTGATCTGCGAGGTCTCGCTCAAGGTGCTGCCGGTGCCGCCGGCGCAGGCCACGCTGGCCTTTGCGCTGGACCAGGCCGAGGCCCTCCGCCGCCTGAACGACTGGGGCGGGCAGCCGCTGCCCATCAACGCCAGCGCCTGGCGCGACGGCCGGCTGTACCTGCGGCTGCGCGGCGCACGCGCCGCAGTGGCCGATGCGCAGCGCCGGCTGGGTGGCGAGCTGGTGCAGCCCGAGGTGGCCGAGCCGCTGTGGCTGGGCCTGCGCGATCACACCGGCACCTTCCACACGCGCGCGCTGGCGGCGGTGGAGGGCGGCCAGCAGCTCTGGCGGCTGTCGCTGCCGTCCACCGCGGCGCCGCTGCCGCTGGCCGGCGAGGTGCTGCTGGAGCACGGCGGCGCGCAGCGCTGGCTGGTGGGCCATCTCCCCGCGGCCGAGGTGCGCGCCGCCGCGGCCCAGGCCGGCGGCCATGCCACCTTGTTTCGCTCGCTCGACAAGTCGCCCGGCGTCTTCGCGCCGCTGGCCCCGCCGCTGGACAGGCTGCACCGGCAGCTCAAGCAGGCCTTCGATCCGCGCGGTGTGTTCAACCGCGGCAGGCTCTATCCCGGACTCTGATTGCCATGCAGACCACGCTGTCACCCGAATTCAAGGGCACGCCCGAAGGCGAGGAGGCCGAGGCCATCCTGCGCAAGTGCGTGCACTGCGGCTTCTGCACCGCCACCTGCCCCACCTACCAGCTGCTGGGCGACGAGCTGGACGGCCCGCGCGGCCGCATCTACCTGATGAAGCAGGTGTTCGAAGGCGCCGAGCCCACGCGCGCCACGCAGATCCACCTCGACCGCTGCCTGACCTGCCGCAACTGCGAGACCACCTGCCCTTCGGGCGTGCAGTACGGCCACCTGGTGGACATCGGCCGCAAGGTGGTGGAAGAACGGGTGCAGCGCCCCGCCGGCGAGCGTGCGGTGCGCTGGCTGCTGAAGGAAGGCCTGACCTCGCCGCTGTTCAAGCCGGCGATGAAGCTGGGCCAGATGGTGCGGCCGATGCTGCCCGGCGTGCTGAAGGACAAGGTGCCCGAGCGCCAGCCACCGCGCGCCCACGAGTGGCCGAAGCGCGAGCATGCGCGCAAGGTGCTGGTGCTGGCCGGCTGCGTGCAGCCGTCGATGGCGCCCAACATCAATGCCGCCACCGCCCGCGTGCTGGACGCGGCCGGCATCCAGGCCGTGGTGGCGCCCTCGGCCGGCTGCTGCGGCGCCATCAAGACCCACCTGAACGACCAGGAAGGCGGGCATGAGCACATGCGCCGCAACATCGACGCCTGGTGGCCGATGCTGTCGGGCGGCCAGGTGGAGGGCATCGTCATCAATGCCTCCGGCTGCAGCGTGACGGTCAAGGAATACGGCCATGCGCTGCGCACCGACCCGCGTTACGCGGCCAAGGCCGCCAAGGTGTCCGCGATGACGCGCGACCTGAGCGAGCTGCTGCCCGAGCTGGCGCCGTCGCTGGCCGGCAAGCTGCGTGGGGGCGGGCCGAAGAACGTGGTGTTCCATCCGCCCTGCACGCTGCAGCACGGCCAGCAGGTGCGCGGACCGGTGGAAACCGGGCTGGCGGCGCTGGGCTTCGAGGTGACGCTGGCCGCGCGCGAAAGCCACCTGTGCTGCGGCTCGGCCGGCACCTATTCGGTGCTGCAGCCCGAGCTGTCGCACACCCTGCGCGACCGCAAGCTGGCCAACCTGGAGGCCACCCGGCCGGAGGTCATCGTGTCGGCCAACGTGGGATGCATCCAGCAGCTGCAGTCGGGGACGCAAACCCCGGTAAGGCACTGGGTGGAACTGGTGGACGAAGCCCTCGCATAGCCGCGCTACCATGGCCCCCAAGCCCTTCAAAGGGCACGAGGAGCTTCGCCATGAAGGTGCTGTTGGTCGATGACCATCCCTTGATCCTGTCGGCCCTGCAGGGGGTGATCCGCGGGCTGGGCGACGATGTGACGGTGGTGGGCGTGGCCAGCGCCGCCGAGCTGCGCAACCACTTGCAGCACGATCCCGAGTTCGACCTGGTGCTGCTGGACCTGCAGCTGGGCGATGCCAACGGCTTCGACGTGCTGGCCGAGCTGCGCGGGCAGTACCCGGCGCTGCCGGTGGTGGTGGTGTCGGCCTCCGACCGGGCCAGCGACGTGATCCAGGCCATCGACCTGGGCGCGATGGGCTTCGTGCCCAAGCGGGCCTCCAACGACATGCTGTTCGAGGCGCTGCGGCTGGTGATGTCGGGCGGCATCTTCGTGCCGCCGATGTCCCTGGGCGGCGACTATGCGGCCGCGCCGCCGCCGCCGTCGGAACTCGACACCGTGCCCGACGTGATGCGCATCGGCCAGCAGGCCGAGGCCGCGCCCTTCCAGCAGAACGCCACCTCGCTGGCCGCGCTGGGCCTCACGCCGCGGCAGACCGACGTGCTGGCCCAGCTGCTGCAGGGCAAGCCCAACAAGCTCATCGCGCGCGAGATGAACCTCTCCGTGGAAACGGTGAAGGACCATGTGGCCGCGGTGCTGCGGGCGCTCAACGTCAGCTCGCGCACGCAGGCGGTGCTGGCGGTCAGCCAGATGACGCAGGGGCAGCTGCCCAGCTTCCAGGCCTGGAAGCCCAACCGCCGCGGATGAAGGCTGACCACGTCCGCGCGCTGATCGCGCAAAGCCCCGCGTCGCTCACCGGCAATGCGGTGGGCTTTGGCGTGGTGGTGGGCGTGTTCCTGCCGCTGGCCCATCCGATGGTGCTGGGCGGCTGGCTCGCCGCGGTCATGCTGCTGTGGCTGCTGCGCCTGGCCCACTGGTGGCGCTACCACCGGCAGGAACAGGCCGGCACGCTGGACGATGCCACCCTGCTGGGCTGGTATCCCAGCTACCTGGTGCTGGTGTTGCTGCAGGGCGCGCAGTGGGGCGCCACGGTGTGGCTGTTCTGGGAGCTGGGCACGCCCTACCACCGGCTGGCGCTGATCCTGGTGGCCTATGCCTACACGCTGGGCGCGGTGCAGCTGCTGGTCACGCAGGGGCCGGTGTTCAATGCCTTCATCAGCCTGGTGCTGGTGCCCACCATCCTGCGCATCGTCACCGACAGCTCCGAGCCGTTCCACTGGCAGCTGGCAGTGGTGCTGGGCGTGATCTTCGTGGCCACGCTGGTCATCGGCCGCACCCACCGCAGCGCGCTGGAGCAGGCCATCATGCTGAAGGCCCGCACCGACCAGCTGGCCGCGCAGCTGCGGGTGGAGAAGGCCGCCGCCGACGAGGCCCGCCGCGCGGCCGAGGCCGCCAGCCGCGCCAAGACCCAGTTCTTCGCCGCGGCCAGCCACGACCTGCGGCAGCCGCTGCATGCCATGGGCCTGTTCGCCGAGGCCCTGCGCCAGCGCATCCGCGACCCCGAGGTGGCCTCGCTGGTCAACAGCATCAACGAGAGCGTGGATGCGCTCGAAGGCCTGTTCGGCGAGCTGCTGGACATCACCCGCATCGACAGCGGCGGCGTGGACGTGAATCCGCATCCGGTGCGCATGAAGGAGGTGTTCACCCGGCTGCGGCTGCACTTCGAGCCGCTGGCCTTCGAGAAGGGCCTGGCGCTGGGCTTCCATGGCGACCGCCATGTGGTTCACACCGATCCGGTGCTGCTGGAGCGCATCCTGCGCAACCTGGTGAGCAATGCCATCCGCTACACCGAGGACGGCGGCGTGCTGGTGAGCTGCCGCAAGCGCGGCGAGCGCATGCTGGTGCAGGTGTGGGACAGCGGCATCGGCGTGTCCGAGGCGGCGCTGCCACGCATCTTCGACGAGTTCTACCAGGTGCACACCAGCCGCCCGCTGGAGGCGCACCACCGCAAGGGCCTGGGACTGGGGCTGGCCATCGTCAAGCGGCTGGCCGACCTGCTGCAGGCGCCGCTGCAGGTGCGATCGCGGGTGGACCGGGGCACCGTGTTCTCGCTGGAGCTGCCCATGGGCATCGAGCAGCGGCGGGTGGAGCGCGACATCAGCCGCAGCAAGGCGGCGATCGGCCTCACGCTGGAAGGCCGCCGCATGGTGGTGGTGGAGGACGAGGCCGCGGTGCGCGAAGGCCTGGTGGTGCTGCTGCAGGCCTGGGGCGCGCAGGTGGACGCCTTCGAGACGGTGGAGGCGGTGCAGGCCTGGGTCGCCCAGCCCGGCACGCTGCAGCCCGATCTGCTCATCGTGGACTACCGGCTGCCCGCCGGCACCACCGGGCTGGAGGCGCTGGCCGTGCTGCGCGGGCGCTGGCCGAAGGCGACGCTGCCGGCCATCGTGGTCACCGGCAGCAGCCTGGGCGGGCACGAGGACGAATCGGCCACGCATGACTTCCACCTGCTCATCAAGCCGGTGCTGCCCAACAAGCTGCGGGCGATGATCGCCTTCAAGCTGGGCATGCGATAGCCGCCCGGGGTGTGCGTGGCAATCCCTTGTCGCCCCCTGTCGCGGGCGGCGGGCTGTGGCTAGAGTCCGAGCCCAAACACCCGCAGGAGAAGTGCCATGACCGCCCCGTTCCGTGCCCGCCCCTGGTTGTGGGCCGCCTGCCTGGTGCTGGCCGCGCCGCTCGCCCAGGCCGCCACCAGCTTCAACGGGCTGTACATCGTCGGCGACAGCCTGTCGGACGCGGGCAATGCCGCCGCGGCGGTGGGCACCGATCCGGCGCAGGTGATCTCGTCGAATGCCTACGTGCCCGCGCGGCCGTACGGCAGCGGCACGCTGTCCAACGGCGACGTCTGGGCCACCACCTTCGCGCAGGCCCTGGGCCTGTCGGCTGCGCCCTCGCTGGCAGGCGGCACCAACTTCGCCTTCGGCGGCGCGCGCACCAGCGGCGGTGCGGCGCCCAGCCTGGCGGTGCAGGCGGGCGGACTGCTGTCGGCCACCGGCAATCTGCTGCCGCCCGATGCGCTGTACGTGGTGGCCGGCGGCGGCAACAACGGCCGCGATGCGCTGGTGGCCATCGCCGGCGGCGCCGACGCCAACACCACCATCGCCACCACCGCGGCCACCTACGCGGCCGACGTCGGCGGCATCGTGGACAGCCTGCAGGCCGCGGGCGCCCGGCACATCGTGGTGTGGAACGCGCCCAACCTCGGCCTCACCCCGGCCGCGCGGCTGGCCGGCCCGGCGGCACAGGCCGGTGCCAGCTTCCTCACCGCGCAGATGAACGCCAAGCTGGAGGAGGAACTGGCCGGCGAGCAGGGTGTGTACACCTTCGACCTCTACGGCCTCGTGAGTACGGTGGTGGCCGCCGCCCAAGACCCGTCGAACAACTCGCCGTTCCTCAACGTCACCGATGCCTGCGGCAACCCGGCGGCCGCTTGCGACCCGGCCACCGCGCTGTTCTGGGACGGCATCCACCCCACCACGCTGGGGCATCAGGTGATCGCGGGCGGCATGCTGGCCACGGTGGCCGCCATCCCGGAACCCTCCACCTACGCCCTGATGCTGGGCGGCCTGGTCGCCGTGGGCGTGCTGGCGCGGCGCCGCGGCGCGCGCGCGGTGCCTCAGCTGGGCGCGTAGGCCAGGCGCACGTAGATCGGGGCGAAGGCCTCGGCCTGCGTCACCTCGAGCAGGCGCTCCCGCGCCAGCTCCAGCATCGCGATGAAGGTGACCACCAGCACGGGCACGCCGCGGCTGGTGTCGAACAGCTCCTCGAACTCCACGAAGCGCTTGCCCTGCAGCCGGCGCAGCACGATGGTCATGTGCTCGCGCACCGACAGCTGCTCGCGGCTGATCTTGTGGTGCTGGTTCAGCCGCGCACGCTTGAGGATGTCGGCCCAGGCCTCGCGCAGTTCGTCGATGGACACATCGGGGAAGCGCGGCTTCAGGCTCTGCTCCACCGTCACCTGCGCCCGCAGGAAGTCGCGGCCCAGCACCGGCAGCGCATCCAGCTTGAAGGCGGCCAGCTTCATCTGCTCGTACTCGATCAGCCGTCGCACCAGCTCGGCCCGCGGGTCCTCGGCCTCATGGCCGTCCGCCGACTTCTTCGGCGGCAGCAGCATGCGGCTCTTGATCTCGATGAGCATCGCGGCCATCAGCAGGTATTCGCTGGCCAGCTCCAGGTTGCTCTTGCGGATCTGGTCGACGTAGGCCAGGTACTGGCGCGTCACGTCGGCCAGCGGAATGTCGAGGATGTTGAAGTTCTGCTTGCGGATCAGGTACAGCAGCAGGTCCAGCGGGCCTTCGAAGGCCTCCAGGAACACTTCCAACGCGTCCGGCGGGATGTAGAGATCCTGCGGCATCGCGAACAGCGGCTCGCCGTACAGGCGGGCCACGGCCACCGTGTCGATGACGTGCGGCGGCGCTTCCAGCACCGCGGGCGGCAGGGCGCCGCCGGAGGCGGGCGAGGGCTCGGACATCGGCGGCGCCGGGTGCGGGCGGTCGGCGGCGGGCCGCTTACTTGCCCTTGGTCTGGTAGACGTAGGGTTGTTGCGCCACGCGGGCGTCCTTGTATTCGGCTTGCGCCTGGCGGTCGATGGGCCGGTCCCACAGCAGGGAACGGCCGGCGCGCTGTTCGGCTTCCAGCGTGGGCTTCTGCGCCTTCAGCGAGTCGATGAACTGGGTCACGTCGGACTTGTAGGGCTTCCAGAAGAGCGGCATGGCGCGTGGACAAGAATGAGGCAGGAACTTCAGAGTTTACCCGGGGCACCCATGGACAACTGGACGATCAAGGCCGTGTTCGCAGCCGCGGCCGTGGTGGCCGGCCTGCTGGCCGGCTGCGATGCCGAGCGCATCGCCAAGCTGGAAGAAGGCGTGGCCACCGAGGCCGATGTGCGAAAACAATTCGGCGAACCTGCAGCCGTGTTCGACGAGCCCGACGGTTCGCGCACTTTCGACTATCCCCGCCAGCCCGAAGGCGCGGTCAACTACATGATCACCATCGGCCCGGATGGCCGCATGACGGCGCTGCGCCAGGTGCTCACCGCGCGCAACCTGGAGCGGGTGCAGCCCGGCATGTCGGCCGACGAGGTGCGCCGCCTGCTGGGCCGGCCGGCGAAGCAGCAGACCTACGCCCTGAAGCAGCAGACCGAATGGGACTGGCGCTGGCAGGACGGCGGGCAGGCCAAGGCCTTCACCGTGGTGTTCGATGCCGGCATGAAGGTGCTGCGCACCGGCATCGGCGACGACCCGCGCATCACGTCGCCGGGCTGAGCGGCTGCGCGGGCGCCCAGCGCCGCAGGGCCTCGTCCAGCGTGGCGGCCAGGCCGCCTTCGCCGAGCGCCGTCTCGAAGCCTGCGCGGCGCACCAGCGACCGCGGCTGTGGATTCAGGTCGGCCAGCACCAGGCGCACGCCGCGGCGCTGCAAGGCCCGCTGCAGCTGCACCAGGGCGTCCAGGCCCGAGGCATCCATGGACACCAGCCGGTGCATCTCCAGCACCAGCACGCGGCTGTCGGCGGGCACCTGGTCGGCCAGGTCCTCGATCTTGCCCACCGCGCCGAAGAACAGCGCGCCGTACAGGCCGATGACCTGCACGCCGGCCACGCCCGACGGCACGGGCTGCGCCTGGAACAGCGTGCCCATGCGCCAGATGAAGAACACGCAGGCCGACACCAGCCCCACCTGCACCGCCACCGTGAGGTCGAACACCACCGTGAGCACGAAGGTGCCCAGCAGCGTGGTGCGGTAGGCCAGCGAGAACTGCCGCAGCCGGGCGAACTCGTGCCATTCGCCCATGTTCCAGGCCACGAACAGCAGGATGCCGGCCAGCACCGCCAGCGGCACGTGCAGCGCCAGCGGCGCGGCCAGCAGCACGATGGCCAGCAGCACCACCGCATGCACCATGCCGGCAACCGGCGTGGTGGCGCCGGCGCGCAGGTTGGTCACGGTGCGGGCGATGGTGCCGGTGGCGGGTATGCCGCCGAAGAACGGCGTGACGATGTTGGCCACGCCCTGGGCCATCAGCTCCTGGTTGGGGTCGTGGCGCGGAAAGGCTGACTGGCCCAGGCTGTCGGCCACCCGCGCGCACAGCAGCGACTCCACCGCACCCAGCACGGCGATGGTCAGCGTGGGGATGAAGAGCTGCTGTACCGTCTGCCAGCTGAAGGCCGGCAGCGCAAAGGCAGGCAGGCCTTGCGGTATGCCGCCGAAGCGCGAGCCGATGGTCTCCACCGGCAGCGCCAGCAGCGTGCTGGCCAGCGTGAGCGTGACCAGCGCGACGATCTGCCCCGGCATGCGGGCCGCCGCCTGGAACATGCCGGCCTCGGTCAGCCGGTCGGGCAGGTGGATGCCGGGCAGCAGGTCGCCGCGCTTGAACAGCCGCGGCCACAGCAGCAGCCCGCCGAAGCACAGCAGGCCCAGCACGAGGGCATGCGGGTTGAAGGTGTGCATCGCCTGGCCGAAGGCGCGCAGCTGCGAGAAGAAGTCGGCCGGCAGCTTGTCGATGCGCAGGCCGAGCAGGTCGCGCACCTGCGACAGCGCAATGAGCACGGCGATGCCGTTGGTGAAGCCGATGACGATGTTCACCGGCACGTAGCGCACCAGCGCGCCCAGCCGCAGCAGCCCCATGGCGAACAGCAGCACGCCCGCCATCACGGTGGAGATCAGCAGGTTGGCCAGGCCATGGCGCTCGACGATGCCGTAGACGATGACGATGAAGGCACCCGCCGGCCCCCCGATCTGCACGTTGGAGCCGCCCAGCGCCGAGATGATGAAGCCCGCGATGATCGCGGTGAACAGCCCCGCCTCCGGCTTGACGCCGCTGGCGATGGCAAAGGCCATGGCCAGTGGCAGCGCCACGATGCCGACGGTGAGGCCGGCGCCGGCATCGGCGAGGAAGCGGTCGCGGCCGTAGCCCTTCAGGCTGCCGAGCAGGCGAGGGCGGAAGCGGTGGAGCGGGATCGGGGGCATGCGGTCTCCGGTGGGCTGCTGTGACGGGAATGCCAGGCAGCGAGGCTCGGAGGGCCGCAGTGATGCACACGCGCCATGAAGCGCCGCCTGCGCGATGGCGGCAGGTTCTGCGGGGCAGGGGCGGCATGTGTCACGCGCCGATTGTGGTGCGCTTTCATGCGCAGGTCATGGTCGGCCGCGAGCATGCGGCTCTTTCATTGCCTTCCGCAGGACACCGCATGACTCCCACGCTTCGCCCCCTTGCTGCGCTGATGCTGATGCTGGCCGCCAGCGCCCCGATGGCCGCGCCGGTCGGCCTGGACTACCTGGGCCAGGCCACGCTGGCCACCGGCACGCAGTTCGCCGGTACGCAGGTGGGCGGTCTCTCGGGCATCGACTACGACGCGGCCACCCAGACCTACATCGCCATCAGCGACGACCGCAGCCAGCTCAACCCGGCTCGCTACTACCGCATGACGCTGGACACCGCGCAGTTCCAGCGCGCCAACAACGCCAGCGCCGCCGGCGTGCAGTTCACCGGCGTGACCACGCTGCGCAACCTGGACGGCCAGCCGTTCGCCGCGGCCGGCGTCGACCCGGAATCGATCCGCCTGGTGCGTGGCGCCAAAGGCCCGACGCTGCTGTGGACCAGCGAAGGCCAGCGCAGCGCCGCCGGCCTGCAGAACCCCACGCTGCGCGAGATGCACCTCGACGGCACCCCCGTGCGCGGCGTCGACGTGCCCGCCACCTTCCTGCCGGCCGGCACCGTCGCCGGCAATGCCGCGGGCGACCGCGGCGTGCGCAACAACCTGGCCTTCGAGAGCCTGACGCTGTCCACCGACGGCACCCGTGCCTACGTGGCCACCGAAGGCGCCCTGGTGCAGGACGGCCCGGCCGCCACGCTGGCCGCCGGCTCGTACAGCCGAGTGGCCGAGTTCAACCTGGCCAGCGGCCAGGCCGGTGCGCAGTACGTCTACCGCACCGATGCCATCGTCGCCGCGCCCGCGCCGGGTGGTTTCTCCGACAACGGCCTGGTGGAGATGCTGGCGGTGTCCGAAGGCCGCTTCATCGCGATGGAGCGGTCGTTCTCCACCGGCGTGGGCTTCAACATCCGGCTGTACCTGACCGACACCGTGGGCGCCAGCGACGTGTCGTCGCTGGCTTCGCTGCAGGGCGCCAGCTTCAGCACCATGCGCAAGTCGCTGCTGCTGGACCTGGGCACGCTGCGCAACGACGACGGCTCCGCCCTGGTGCTGGACAACATCGAAGGCATCACCTGGGGTGCCGACGTCGGCGGTCGCAAGACGCTGATGCTGGTGGCCGACAACAACTTCTCGACCGGCGAGTTCACGCAGTTCGTCGCGCTGGGCGTCAACGGCGACCTGGCCCTGGCGCCGGTGCCGGAGCCCTCGACCTATGCGCTGATGCTGGGCGGTCTGGCGCTGATGGGCGCCGTGGCCCGCCGCCGAAAGCGCGGCGGCTGAGGCACAGCGCCAACGTGCTCAGCGCACCCGCATGCCGGGTTGCGCGCCCGGGCCGGGCTCCAGCACGAAGATGCCGGGCTCGGCCTTCTCGTCGGCATGCGATGCGGCCAGCACCATGCCTTCGCTCAGGCCGAACTTCATCTTGCGCGGCGCCAGGTTGGCCACCATCACCGTCAGCTTGCCCACCAGGTCTTCGGGCTTGTAGGCCGACTTGATGCCGCTGAACACGTTGCGGGTGCGGCCCTCGCCCACGTCCAGCGTCAGGCGCAGCAGCTTGTCGCTGCCTTCCACGGCTTCGGCATTGACGATCTTGGCGATGCGCAGGTCGACCTTGCTGAAGTCATCGATCTTGATCTCGGGCGCGATGTCCTCGCCGCCCGGCACCACCTTGGGCGCCGGCGGCGGGGCCAGCAGCTCGTCGAGCTGCTGCGTGTCCACGCGCTGCATCAGGTGCTTGAACTCGCCGATGCGCTCCACCTGCGAAGGGCCGATGCTGCGGTCGAAGCGCACGTTCAGGAAGGTGGCGGCCCGCGCCGCGGTATCCGGCAGCACGGCGGCCAGCAGGCGCGTCAGCAGCTCGAAGGCACGCATCAGCGTGCTGCACACCTCGTGCAGGCGCTGGGCGGCCTCGGGCTTCTTGGCCAGCTCCCAGGGCTTGTTCTCGTCGGTGTAGCCGTTGACCACGTCGGCCAGCGCCATGATGTCGCGCAGGGCCTTGCCGTACTCGCGCTCGTCGAACAGCCTGCACAGCGCCGGCTGCGCGGCCACGATCTGGTCGTGGATGGCGGCATCGGCGGCCGGCAGCTCGGCCACCGGCAGCACGCGGCCTTCAAAGCGCTTGTTCAGGAAACCGGCGGCCCGGCTGGCAATGTTGACGTACTTGCCGATCAGGTCGGAGTTGACCCGGGCCACGAAGTCCTCGGGATTGAAGTCCACGTCTTCCACCCGGCCGTTGAGCTTGGCCGCCAGGTAGTAGCGCAGCCACTCGGCATTCATGCCCAGCTCCAGGTACTTCAGCGGCGACAGGCCGGTGCCGCGGCTCTTGCTCATCTTCTCGCCGCTGAGCTGCAGGAAGCCGTGCACGTTCACGTGGTCGGGCGTCTTGCGGCCGCTGAAGTGCAGCATCGCCGGCCAGAACAGCGTGTGGAAGTAGGTGATGTCCTTGCCGATGAAGTGGATCTGCTCCACGCTGGGGTCGGCGAAGAAGGCGTCGAAGTCGCGGCCGGTCTTGCCGAAGTAGTTCTTCAACGAGGCGAGGTAGCCCACCGGAGCGTCCAGCCATACGTAGAAGTACTTGTCCTCGGTGTCCGGGATGCGGATGCCGAAGTAGGGCGCATCGCGGCTGATGTCCCAGTCGGCCAGGCCGCCGTGGCCGTGCTCGTCCACCGCGAACCACTCGCTGATCTTGTTCAGCACCTCGGGCTGCAGCCGGCCCGGCGTGTGCGTCCAGTCCTTCAGGAAGTCGAGGCAGCGCTGCGACGAGAGCTGGAAGAAGTAGTGCACGCTGGTCTTGAGCACCGGCGTGGCGCCGGTCAGCGCCGAGTACGGGTTCTTCAGCTCGGTAGGGGAGTACACCGCGCCGCACACCTCGCAGCTGTCGCCGTACTGGTCCTTGGCGCCGCACCGGGGGCACTCGCCCTTGATGTAGCGGTCGGGCAGGAACATGTTCTTCACCGGGTCGAAGAACTGCTCGATCGAGCGCTCGGTGATCAGGCCGGCCTTGCGCAGCGCGCGGTAGATGTCCTGCGCCAGCTCGTGGTTCTCGGGGCCGTCGGTGGAGTGCCAGTTGTCGAAGCCGATGTGGAAGCCGTCGAGGTACTGCTGGCGGCCGGCGGCGATGTCGGCCACGAAGGCCTGCGGCGTCTTGCCGGCCTTTTCGGCCGCGATCATGATCGGCGCGCCGTGGGCATCGTCCGCGCACACGAAGTGCACCTCGTGGCCCTGCATGCGCTGGTGCCGCACCCAGATGTCGGCCTGGATGTACTCCATCATGTGGCCGATGTGGAAGGGCGCGTTGGCGTAGGGCAGGGCGGTGGTGACGAAGATTTTGCGGTGGGTCATGGGGTGCACGCCGAGGCAGTGGGGCGCTCGGGGCGATCGAGGATTGTAGGAAAGGCCTCCTGCAGATGCAGGAGGCGGCGGCAGCGCCTCCATCAGCCAGCGGATGTGCTGCCGCACCGGGGCCGAAGAGAGTGCGCCGGCGGCCCGCTGCGGCCGCTGCCTGCCGGCTGGATGTCCCGGGCCGCGGGCGCCCCTAGGAGGATCGCATGCCCCGCCCGCACACACCCGAGCCCCGCGCCGCCGCCGGCCGCTCCCGCCACCCCCAGCCCGCGCGCCGCCGATGGCGCACCGGTGCGCCGTTCTGCGTCGCCTGGCTGGCCGCCGCGCTGGTGGCGGGCTGCGGCGGCGACGGCGACGATGCCGCGGTGCTGAACGCCGATGCAGACAGCGCCACCATGCCCTGGAACACCAGCGTGACGGTGGACGTGCTGGCCAACGACAGCAGCAACGACGGACCGGTGACCGTGGCCTCGGTGGCCGAGCCCGAACACGGCACCGCGGCCATGGTGGATGGCCGACTTGTCTATACACCTGAGCCCGGCTGGTTCGGCGTGGAGACGGTGACCTACACCGCCAGCGGTGCCGGCATCCAGGTGGCGGTGCCGGTGCGCATCGCGGTGCAGGCCCGCATGACCCTGGCCGGCACCGTGGCCGACGCGCCGCTGGCCCGGGCCGCGGTGAAGGTGGCGGTGGGCGACGACGAGTTCGGCACCACCACCGACGCCGACGGCCGCTACCGCGTGGAGGTGACCGCCGATGCGCAGGCCGACGTGGTGCGCATCGAGGCCACCGGCACCGGCACGCAAGCCACCGTGCGCCTGGTCGGCTATGCCGGCACGGCCGGCGCGGTGGCCGAGGACATCGATGCCGCCGGCGTGGTCAGCGCAGCCGACGAGCCGGGGCTGGACGTGTCCCACGTCAGCACCGCCATCGCCGCGCTGATCTCGCGTGGCAAGGACGGCGCGCCCAAGACGGGCGAGGCGCTGGACGCGGCGCTGGCCACGGTGTCGCCCGAAGCAGCGCTGATGGTGGCCACGCTGCTGCAGCAGGTGATAGACCATGGCCAGCCCCTGCCCGCAGGGCATGCCGACACCTGGGCCTTCGCGTTGGATGCGTCCGCCACCCGTGCGCGGCGCAACGAGATGATGGTCGACGGCAGCTGGTGGTCGGCGCTCTCGGACACGATGGACCGCGCGCCCGCCGTGCCCTTCACCGGCCCCGCCACCGGCGAGGCCACGCTGGTGGTGCAGGACGTCTATGGCCTGGGCGAGCTGTGGCTGCTGCGTGCCGATGGTGGCGGCACCGCCACTGCGCCCGAAGGCACGCGCGACCTCCGCTGGCAGGTGCAGGACGGCGACCTGTCCGTCAGCTATGCCCAGCCCCGCCTGGACTACACCACGTGGGCGCCGGACCCGCAGACCCAGGAGATGCTGCGCGTGAACGTCGAGACCACCGGCCTGCGGCTGCGGCTGGTCAGCGGCCGTCAACTGGCGGTGTCTTCCCGCCTGCAGCGCCAGACCGTCAGCGAAGGCCCGCGCAGCGGCGAGGTGCTCCTGGCCGCCCAGGCCGAGCCGTGGCAGCCGGCGTCGGTGGCCACCGCGCTGGATGCCTACCCGGTGGAAGCGGCCGACCTCGCGCCGGGCACCCGCTGGGCCGGTGCGGTGCTGCGCGCGCCGTCGTCCAGCTTCGACGGCCTGGCCGCCGACGTGCTGCAGGTGGAGTCCGCCACCCGGGCGCGGCTGGAGCTGGCGGGCGTGGAGCGCACGCTGAGCGTGGCCGACGGCAGCTTCAGCCTGAAGGACTCCACGGGCGCGGAATGGCGCTATACGCGGCTGCGCCCGGCCACGGCCGACGGCCTGGAATCCTGGCTGGTGCAGGGCCGCATCGGCACGCCCACCGCCTGGGCCGCGGTGGTGCCGATCGCGCCGCTGGCCAAGCGGTACACGCCGACGGCCGCCGACCTGGCGCGTGCATGGGACTTCGACCCCGATGGCGCCTATGGCAGGTGGAGCATCACGCTGCAGGCCGATGGCACCGCGTCCGTGTACGACGCGGCGGGCCGCTGGACGCTGCAGCCCGACGGCCAGGCGCACATCGTGCGGCCCGACTCCGGCGGCTATGAGCAGGTGATCCAGTGGTGGCCGCTGGCGCTGGCCGACGGCCGCATGGTGGTGCTGCAGAACGAGCAGTACCTGCCCACGGGCGAGGTGCCGGCCTCCGACGCGGCCGTCACCCGCTACCGCACGCTGACGGTCGTGGAGGCGGCCCCACCGGCACCCTGAAGCGCAAGGTGCCTCACCCCACCGCCCGCTCCGCGGGCGGCGGTGGCTGCCACTGGTACAGCCAGGTCTCGGTGAGTGCCTTGTCGCCGCTGCGCAGGTACAGGCGCACGGTGATCTGCTCGGTGCTGTCGTCCGGCGGCACCAGGTCGAACATGGCGCGGTAGCCCTTGACCGCGTCCAGCGGCCGGGCCGAGGTGATCTCGGCCTTGCCGCGGCTCAGGCTGATCACCGGCTCCACCCTGGCGCCCGCGGGCAGCCGGGCCAGCTCGCCACCTGCGAAGTCGATGGCGAAGCGCCAGGAGAAATACGGCCGCGGCTTGCCCACCACGCCGCCGAGACCGGTGCGCGTGGCCACGCAGCGCGCCAGCGGCGGCTGCACCGGCGCCTCGGCGCCCCAGTGCAGCCGGTAGGCGAACAGCGCCTCCTGCGCCGGCACCAGCGGCGTGGCCGGGTTCCAGAAGGCGACGATGTTGTCGAAGGTCTCGTCCACCGTCGGAATCTCCACCAGCTGCACCGAGCCGGCGCCCCAGTCGCCCTTGGGCTCCACCCACAGGCTGGGCCGGCGGTCGTAGAACACGCCGTCGTCCTGGTAGTGGTTGAAGTCGCGGTCGCGCTGCAGCAGGCCGAAGCCGCGCGGCTGCCGGTCGGCGAAGGCGTTGAAGGCGAGGTGGCGCGGATTGGTCAGCGGCCGCCAGATCCATTCGCCGCCGCCGGTGTGCATCGCCAGGCCGTCGGAATCATGGATCTCGGGCCGCCAGTCGTTGGCCATGCGGCGGTCGTTCTCGCCGGTCTGGTACATGCTGGTACAGGGCGCGATGCCCAGCCGCTCGATCGGCTTGCGCGGGTACAGCGCGGCATCCACGTCCATCACCGTGGTGTCGCCGGGCACGATGGCAAAGCGGTAGGCGCCGGCCACGCTGGGCGAATCCAGCATCGCGTAGACCACCAGCGTGCCGGACTTGGGATCGGGCCGCTCCAGGAAGAAGTCGGTGAAGTCGGGAAACTCCTCCGGCCGCCCCATCGCGGTGTCGATCGCCAGGCCGCGGGCCGACAGGCCGTACTGCTTGCTGGCGCCCACGGCGCGGAAGTAGCTGGCGCCGAGGAAGGCGGCCATGTCCAGCTTGAAGTTGGTGTCGAAGTTCAGCCGGAAGCCCGCGAAGCCCAGGTCGGGCGGCTGCTTCGCGCCGTTCAGGCCGCTCTTGCCGTAGTCGAACATCGCGGGGTCGTAGGCCAGCTCCTGGGCCTGGCCGCCGCGTACCTCGAACATGCGCACCGGCCGCTTGAAGAACAGGCCCAGGTGGAACAGCTTGACCTGGAAGCGCAGCGATTCGTCGGCCCACAGCGCATGGTCGGGCTTGAAGATGATGGCCTGGTACTGGTCCCAGTCCAGCGCGGCCACGTCGGCCGGCAAGTCCTGCCCGTGCGGCCTGTAGGGCTTGCCGGCCAGGTCGCGCGCGGCGCCCTTGAGCCAGGCGTAGTCGAAGGCCTGCGCCTTGCCCAGCGGCTTCAGGCCCGCCGCGCGGGCTGCGGGCGAAAGCATCGAAAGCGCGGCCGCACCAGCGGCGCCGAGCACGGTCCTGCGTTGCATGAAGGCCTTGTCGTGTGACATGGCCTGGCATTGGCAACGCCAGTGCCCAGGGCGCGGCCGGCAGACGTCAGAAGGGGTGGTACTGGTAGAGCCAGGTCTCGGACAGCGTCTGCTCGCCGTTGCGCAGGTACAGCCGGATGTCCACCGGCTGCGTGCCTTCGGCGGTGAAGTCGAACTGCGCGCGCCAATGGCCGGGCACGCCATCGGGCACGGCTTCGGTGAACACGTACGAGAACCGGCCGCTGGCGGCCGACAGCACCGCCTCGGGTTTGACGCCGAAGGGCAGCTCCTTCAGCGGCCCGCCCATGAACTCCACCATGAACTTGCGCACGCCCGCCGGCCGCGGCTGCCCTGGCTGGCCGCCACGGCCCAGCCGCGTGCCGGTGCAGTGCGCCAGCGGCGTGGGATAGGGTTCCTTGTCGGTCCAGTGCAGGCGGTAGCGCAGGTCGTAGCGGCTGCCGGCGCGTGCAGGCTGGCGCGGCACCCACATCGCCACGGTGTTGTCGTGGATCTCGTCGTCGGTCGGGATCTCGATCAGCTGCACCTCGCCTTCGCCCCAGGCGCTGCCCAGCGGCTCCACCCACAGGCCGGGGCGGCGGTCGTACATCACGCCGTCCAGGTAGTGGTCGAAGTTGCGGTCGCGCTGCCACAGGCCGAAGCCGCGCGGGTTGTTGTCGGCAAAGGCCGAGGCGGTGGTTCCGCCGGGGTTGTTCAGCGGGCGCCAGATGCGCTCGCCGGCGCCGTTCCACATCGCCAGGCCGTCGGAATCGTGCACCTCCGGCCGCCAGTCGATGGCGGTGGGCTTGACCGTCTCGGAGTACCAGTACATCGAGGTCAGCGGCGCCAGGCCCAGGCGGGCCACGTTCTTGCGCAGGAACAGGCGCGCATCGATGTCCATGATGACCGCGGCCTCGCGCTTCATCACGAAGCGGTAGGCGCCGGTGATGCTGGGGCCCTCCAGCAGCGCATGCACCGTCACGCTGGTGCTGCCTTCGGCCGGCGGCTCGAACCAGAAATGGGTGAAGGACGGGAATTCCTCGTCCTGCCCCGGCACCGCCGGATTGATGGCCACGCCGCGGGCCGACAGGCCGTACTGGTACAGCTCGCCGATGGCGCGGAAGTAGCTGGCGCCCAGGAAGGCCACCCAGTCGTTGGACTTCCAGTCGAGCTTCGCCTGGTCGCCCAGCCGGCTTTCCTGGAAGCGGAAGCCGGCAAAGCCCGCGCCTTCGGGCAGCTCGCGCGCCGGGCTGTCGGCCGGCATCTCGAAGTACTGCGGCGAATACAGGATCTCGCGTGCGCCGAAGGCCTCGCCCTGCTTCTCCAGCACATGCATGTGCACCGGCGTCTGGAAGAAGCGGCCCATGTGGAAGAAGGTGACCGGGAACGGGCCCGGGCCGTCCTTGAACAGCGCGCTGCCGGTGTCGAACTTGAGCTTGCCGTGCGCTTCGTAGTCGATGCGCTCCAGCACCTCGCGCGGCAGGTTCACCACCGGCGTGGGCGCCTGGCGGGCCATGGCTTCGGCACGGGCCACCAGCGCATCGAACGAGAACGGCTTGCGCGGCCCCAGCCGCAGGCCGGTGGCGGCCAGCGCCTGCGGGGGCAGGCCCAGGGCGGCCAGGCCCAGCGCGCTGCCGGCGGCGGTGATGAAGTGGCGTCGGTCGAGGCGGGTGGTCTTGTCGTCCATGCGGAATGCGGTAGTCAAACAAACGGGGCGGAGGATATGCGCGCCCGGCGCCGCACTTGTAAGCAGCCGCCATACCCGGTGGCGTCGGCCCGGCCCTGCGGCGAGCCGGCCGGGCGGCCTTCGTTAGACTGCCCACCATGTCCAGCCCCACCGAAGCCGCGCTGCTTGCAGCCCTCCAGACCGTCGTCGACCCGAACACCGGCGAAGACTTCGTTACCACCCGGCAGCTGCGCAACCTGCGCATCGACGGCGGCGACGTGGCCTTCGACGTGCAGCTCGGCTACCCGGCGCAAAGCCAGTTTCCGGCGCTGCGCAAGGCGCTGGTGGCGGCCGCGCGCAGCGTGCCGGGCGTGGAGAACGCCAGCGTCAACCTCAGCAGCGTGATCGTGGCGCACGCGGTGCAGCGCGGCGTTCAGCTGCTGCCCGGCGTGAAGAACGTGATCGCCGTGGCCTCCGGCAAGGGCGGCGTGGGCAAGAGCACCACCGCGGCCAACATCGCGCTGGCGCTGGCTGCCGAGGGCGCCACCGTGGGCCTGCTGGACGCCGACATCTACGGCCCCAGCCAGCCCATGATGATGGGCGTGCAGGGCAAGCCCGAAAGCCACGACGGCAAGACGATGGAGCCGCTGGTGGGCCACGGCGTGCAGGTGATGTCCATCGGCTTCCTGGTGGAGCCCGACCAGGCCATGATCTGGCGCGGCCCCATGGTCACGCAGGCGCTGGACCAGCTGCTGCGCCAGACCAACTGGAAGAACCTCGACTACCTCATCGTCGACATGCCCCCGGGCACCGGCGACATCCAGCTCAGCCTGTGCCAGCGCGTGCCGCTGACGGGCGCGGTCATCGTCACCACGCCGCAGGACATCGCGTTGCTGGATGCGCGCAAGGGCCTGAAGATGTTCGAGAAGGTGGGCGTGCCCATCCTGGGCATCGTCGAGAACATGGCGGTGCATGTGTGCTCGAACTGCGGCCATGCCGAGCACATCTTCGGCGCCGAAGGCGGCCGCAGGATGGCGGCCGAGTACCAGGTGGACTATCTGGGCGGCCTGCCGCTCAAGCTCAGCATCCGCGAGCAGGCCGACTCGGGCCGGCCCACCGTGGTGGCCGAACCCGACAGCGAGGTGGCCGGCCTGTACAGGGCCGTGGCCCGCCAGGTGGCGGTGACGGTGGCGCGCAAGGCCAAGGACTTCTCGGCCAAGTTCCCCACCATCACCATCTCCAAGACCACCTGATCCTGGAGAGGCCGGGGCACTCTACGGCGCCACCTGCACCAGGTCGGCCTCGCGGCCGGCCCGTGCGTCCCAGTGCAGCATCAGCAGGCCGCTCTGGCCATGGGCGTCGGCGGCGACGCCCGGCGTCCGGGTCACCGTCAGCGCACCGCTGCGGCCCGCCGGGAGGGTGAAGGCGTCCAGGCCCACGCTGTACTTGGGTCGCGCCGGGATGTAGGTGTTGCCCACCACCACGTCGGTGAGCGCGCCGCTGTAGTAGTTGTCGAAGGCCAGCACGTCGAAGCGGATGCGGCTGTTCAGGTTGGTCACGCCCAGGTCGGACGCCAGCACGGTGAGCACCGCATTGCTGGAGTCGAGGTCGGCGTCCAGGTAGAAGTTCGCCACCGCCTGTCCCTGGTTGCTGCCGTCGGGGTTCAGCCGCTGGGCGTACACCAGCGTCTGCCCGCTGGTGCCGAAGCCACCGTTCTCCGCCGTGTAGATCACCGCGTCGTCCACGCCGTCGCCGTTCACATCCACGTACACATCGAACTCCGCCGGATAGGCGGGATGTGCCCGGCGGCCGAAGGTGGTGATGGCGAACTGCAGTGCCGGCACGCCCACGTCCACCAGCCGCACGCCGGTGGCCTTCAGGTCGATCAGGGCCACCTCGCCCCCGGCCGGCGCCTGCACCACGCTGATCTGCGGGCTGATGCCGGTGAGCGCGAACACGTCGGTGTAGCCCGGCGCGGCGCCACCCACGTTGCTCACGCCCAGCAGGCCGCTGCTCTCGCCTTCCAGCGCCACCGAGGTGGTGGACGGCAGCACGTTGGCCGCCTTGTGCGGCAGGATGTGCCACGGCACCGAGACGGTGCCGGCCGAGTCGCTCAGCGTGACGTAGCCATCGAACTCCACGTCGCCCAGCAGGGCGCCGTTGCCTTGGTTGCCTGCGAAGCCCAGGTTCCAGGCGGGCAGCTTGCCGGCGTCCAGCGTCAGCGTCAGCACGAAGGCCGCCGTGGCGTTGGCCGGCACCGTGATGCTGGCCGGCGCGGCCAGCGTAACGGCGCCGCGCGCCTCGTCGGCCGCATAGCGGAAGCTGCGCTGGATGGCATAGGTGCGGGCGGAGTTGCTGTAGTTGCGCACCGCCACCTTGCGGCTGATCTTGCTGATGCCGGTGGCCCGCACCACGCCGAACGACAGGCCCACGCTGTACGGGTTGGTGGCATCCCACACGCCGGTGGTGAGCGTGGCGCTCTTGTCCACGCGCAGCTCGCCGGCACCGATGCGCGACACCGGCGCCAGCACGCCGGGCAGCGTGGCGGGGTTGGTGTAGACCTCGGCATTGGCGCCGTTCATCAGCCGCGCCTTGATCTCCACCGGCGTGGCGGCCGGGAACTTCTGCAGCAGCAGCGCGGCCGCGCCGGCCACCATCGGCGTGGCGCCGGAGGTGCCGCCGAAGCTCTCGGTGCCGGTGCCGGTGCCGTAGACCGCCGAGACGGAGGCACCCGGCGCGCCGATCTCCGGCTTGATGGCGCCATAGCTGTACGACGGCCCACGGGCCGAGGTGCTGGCCATGCTGCCCACCAGCGGGATGAGGTTGCTGCGGCTGACGGTCACCGTCACGCCGGAGGCCAGCGCCGACTTCAGGCGCGCGCCCACTTCCTGGCCGATGACCAGCGTCTGCACCAGGTTGGTCTCGCCGCCGGAGCTGAAGGTGGGGGCCTCGCCCGGCGCGTTGTTGGCCAGCAGCACGCCGAGGGCGCCCTTGGCCGAGGCATTGGCCACCTTGGTGCTGATGTTGCAGCTGCCGCGGTCGATCAGCGCCACCTTGCCGGTGAAGTCGGGCGTGGCCTGCGGGGTGCAGGACAGCCGCGCGTCGGCGGTGCTGCCATAGGCCAGCAGGCCGCTGAAGCCGCTGGTCACCGGCGCCCATTCCACGGTGTTGGTGTTGCCGTAGGTGCCGGCGATGGACGCCGGTGCATTGACCACCAGTGCGATGGCACCGGCCGAGGGCACGGCCGTCTGCGCCACGCTGATGGCTTCCGGCGCGGTGGAGGAGGAGCTGACGATGTACGGCCGGTCGGCCGCATTGCCGGCCGCCGCCACCACCACGATGCCGAACCGCACCAGGTTGCTCACCGCCTGCGAGCTGGAGTCCTCGCGCTGGCCGTAGTCCGCACCCAGCGAGAGGTTGATCACGTCGGCGGCGTCGGAGAAGTCGAGGTCGCCGTTCGGGTCCATCGCCCAGTCCAGCCCGGCCAGCGTGGCCACGCCGCTGCAGCTGGTGCTGACGCTGCTGCACACCTTGACCGCGTAGATGCTGGCGCCGGGCGCCATGCCCTTGTGCTTGCCGTCGGTGCTGGCGCCGGCGGCGATGTCCGCCACGTGGGTGCCGTGGCCGGCGTCGCTGCCGGCGTCGATCGGGTTGGGGTCGGGCGCCAGCGCGCCGTTGGGCCAGGTCTCGCCCACGAAGTCGTAGCCGCCGATCACCTTGGCCGTGGGAAACACCCCGGGCGTGACCACCGTCGGGTTGTTGGCGGCTGCGGCGAAGGCGGCGGCGGTGCCGGCGCCGCCCAGGTTGCGGTGGGTGTAGTCCACGCCGCTGTCCAGCACGGCGATGCGCTTGCCGGCGCCGGTGACGCCCAGGTCCTGCAACGCCTTGGCGCCCACGTAGGGCACCGTCTCGCCCAGCGAGCGGCGGCTGTCCGGCACCGGCAGCACGCCGGTCACGCCGGCCAGGCGGGCTATCTGCGGCAGCCGGGTGGCGGGCGCGGAGATCACCAGCGCGTTGTAGCTCTTGCTCACGCGGGCCAGCTCGGTGCCGCCCAGGCCGCGGATCTGGCCCATCAGCGCATCCTGCTTGCTTTTCAGGCTGGCCATGTAGGCCTGGCGCTGGGCCAGGCCCATGGTGCCGAAGCCCTGCTTGGCATTGGGGCCCATGGCCACGGCCAGGGGCGCGTCGGTCAGGCGCACCACCACCTGCACCTGGCCGCTGCTGCGCGGCCAAGCGGGTGGGGCTGGCCGCGGTGACGGCGGCGGGCAGCCGCAGCGCCTGTGCATGGGTGCCGGCCGCGGTCTGGGCCTGTGCAGCGGGCTGCAGGCCCAGCAGCGCACAAAGCGCCAGGCCCAGCGCCTTCAAGGCGCGAGGAGTTGTCTGCATGCGATCTCCGATGTGTAGAGGAGCGACGTTGCAAAGCCGGCGAAGGCCTCTTGGGCCAGCGCCGCGGTGCCGGGTTCAGCCGGCGTGGTGGTCCGCGTGCGCGGTGTGGCGCTGGCGGCGGCGGAGCGCGGCCAGGCCGCCCAGGCCCAGGGCCAGCATCAGCGCGGCGGAAGGCTCGGGCACGGCGGCCACGCTGGCGCCGGTGAGCGCGATGGAATAGGCGAGCGACGAATCCGCATTGACGGGAAAGCCGTTCAGCCAGGAATCCAGCGGGCCACTGGCCGGGTTGCCGTACGCCAGTTCGGTCAGGCCGGCGGGCTGCACGAACAGGTCTTCGCCCAGGCCGTCGCGGGCCGAGAAGCCGCCTTGGGCGACGCCAAGGTAATACAGGCCGTTGCTCAGTCCGCTATAGGGCGTCAGCGCAGGATTCAGGCCGCTGGCCGTGTCGTCGCTGGCGTAGACGCCGAACCCGTCCATGTCGAACAGGAAGAGCGCGGTGTCGTCGGAGCCTGCCGTCGCGGTGGCGCTGAACGTGGCGGCGTCGGTGATGCGGATGCCGAACAGGTCCACCTGGTAGGCGAAGGTGTTGTCGAGCAAGGCCACCACGTCCAGCCGGCCGGTGATGCCGGTCAACGCCGCGCCGGGGCTGCCCAGCGGGATTTCAGCCGACACCGGCACTTCGCCGGCGTCGATCTCGTTCCATGTCAGGGCGGCGGCGCCCTGGGTGAAGCTCAGCGCCGCGGCCAATGCGGCGGCAGCCAGGATCGAACACTTCATCGATGGGTCCCTTCTGGGTGAGAAGAACGACTGCTTAGCCTTTCGCTACGGATGCGAAACGAAAGGACGCACAGTTGTCACATATTTCACGCCAGCCGACCCCCCTAGTTCGTGGGGGTGACCCTTGAAGTCTGGAACTTTTCAGTAACCGATCGCTTACTTGAGCGGCAGTCCGGTGCGCAGGCCACAGCGGCCCGCCATGCAGGCCGCACCAGGATCGGGCACCACGGAGCAGGTGGAGGCACGGCCGTCACCCGCCGCGGCCGGCGTTTGCGCCTGGGTGTAGCGGTCGGCCAGCGCCTGCAACTGGATGCCGTCGGTCACCTGCGATGACCACGGTAGCCAGGCCTGCGGCCCGCCGCAGGCCTTGCGGCCCACCGCCATGGTGTGGCATTGCTCGTCGCTGGTGCAGGCGGCGCTGCCGATCGCCTCGATCAGCAACTGCTTCTCCGCATTGCCGGGCGGGCTGAGCGGCGGCGGCTTGGCCACCGGGGCGGCGCTGCAGGCCAGCATCAGGCTGCAGGCGGCGACGGTGGCCGCGAAAAGGCCGGCGCGATTCATGCGGGGCTGTGCAGGTCGCGCAGCACCGTGGGGCCGGCGCGGCGCTCGATGTCCGACAGCAGCTGGCGGCAATAGCCCATCGCGAACAGCAGTTCGGCGGCGACGAACATCGGTCCGATCAGCAGCCCGCTCAGGTCGTCCACGAAAGCAGGCTTGCGGCCTTCGTAGTAGTGCCCCTCGAACTGGATCAGCCAACCCAGGAGGAAGCTGCCGATGCCCCAGCCCAGCCACTGCGCCACGCTGCCGCCGGCCAGCGTGTGGCCCAGCGCCAGCAGCAGCGCGTTCAGCAGGCTGACGGCGATGCCCACCGCCAGCTGCCCGCGCGTCAGGTACCACAGGGTGGCCAGGCCCCAGGCGATCCAGGCGGGCGTGAGCGCCAGCGTGCCGGTGCCCAGCTCGGGGCGCGCCAGCAGCACGCCCACGGCGAAGACGATCAGCGGGATGCCGACGAAATGGGTGGCGATGTTGCGGCGGTCGCGGTGGTAGGTGGCGTACTGCACCAAGAGATCGTTGGCCTTGCGCATGACGGCTGTCTCCTGCAATTCGTGTGCGTGAGGGATTGACGATGACGATAGCAGTGGTAGCGCGGGCGTGCAGCGGAACTTCCCTGCGTCCCCCCTGTCCGCTACCGGGTTCGTGAACAAGGAGCGAGGTGGCTGCATGTCGGACCGTGATCTGTTCGAAGTGTTCAACGCGCCGGAGGGCCTGCACGGCGGCTGGCTGCTGCTGGTGCGCCTGCTGTCCGGCCATGTGGCGTGGATGACGCTGCTGGCGGTGGCGGCCACCCTGGTGCTGGGGCCGGTGGGGCTGCGCCGGGCGATGGCGCGGCTGGTGCACGGCGCGGTGCTGTCTGCGCTGCTGGCGGTGGTGGTGTCGCTGCTGCTGCGCCAGCCGCGGCCGGGCGACCTGGCACTGGGCCACCAGTACTTCCATGCGCTGCTGCCTTCGGGCTTTCCCAGCGTGCAGGTGACGGTGCTGTGGGCACTGGCCCTGGGCGCGCTCACGCTGCGCCCGGCCTGGCCCTGGCTGGGTGCGCTGATGCTGCCGCTGGGCCTGGTGGTGGGCTGGGCCCAGGTGTACGCGGGGCTGCAGTTCCCCACCGACGTGCTGGCCGCGGCGCCGGTGGCGGCGGTGGGCGTGGGCATCGCCCATCTGCTGCGCCGGCCGCTGGAGGTGGAGCTGACGCAGCCGCTGCTGCGCTGGATCGACGGCCTGCGCCGGCAGCGGCGCTAGCCGGTCGGGCACGGGAGGCCGCTGCCTACAATCCGTGCCATCACCTGGAGCAGCCCCCGCATGAGCATCAAGAGCGACCGTTGGATTCGCCGCATGGCCGAAGAGACCGGCATGATCGAGCCGTTCGAGCCGGCGCAGGTGCGTACCGCGGCCGACGGCCACCGCATCGTCAGCTATGGCACCAGCAGCTACGGCTACGACATCCGCTGCGCCCCCGAATTCAAGATCTTCACCAACATCAACTCCACCATCGTCGACCCGAAGAATTTCGACGAGAAGAGCTTCGTGGACTTCCAGGGCGACGTCTGCATCATCCCGCCCAACAGCTTTGCGCTGGCGCGCACGGTGGAGTACTTCCGCATCCCGCGCAACGTGCTCACCATCTGCCTGGGCAAGAGCACCTATGCCCGTTGCGGCATCATCGTCAACGTCACCCCGTTCGAGCCCGAGTGGGAAGGCTACGTGACACTGGAGTTCAGCAACACCACGCCGCTGCCGGCCAAGATCTACGCGGGCGAGGGCTGTGCCCAGGTGCTGTTCTTCGAGAGCGACGAGGTCTGCGAGACCAGCTACAAGGATCGCGGCGGCAAGTACCAGGGCCAGCGCGGCGTCACGCTGCCGAAGGCCTAGGCATCGGCCTTGCCGCAGCATCCGACCAACAACGTCAGGAGGCGGCAATGAAGTGGGAAGGCGAGCAGCAGAGCAGCAACGTCGAGGACCGGCGCGGCGGCGGCGGCGGCGGGCGGGGCATCGGCCTGGGCGGCGGCAGCATTGGCCTGGGCAGCGTGGCCATCGCGCTGGTGGCGGGCTGGATCTTCGGCATCAACCCCTTGACGCTGCTGGGCCTGATGGAAGGCGGCGGCCAGGCGCCCACCAGCCAGAACGCGCCGGCCACCGCGCCCCCGCCTACCGACCGCGAGGCCGCCTTCGTCTCCACCGTGCTGGCCGACACCGAGCGGGTGTGGCACGCGCAGATGCAGCGCGGCGGCGCCACCTACCAGGAACCGCGGCTGGTGCTGTTCCGCGGCGCGGTGCGCACCGCCTGCGGCACCGGCCAGTCGGCCATGGGGCCGTTCTACTGCCCGGGCGACCAGAAGGTCTACATCGACCTCGGCTTCTTCGACACCCTGCGCCAGCGCCTGGGCGCGCCCGGCGACTTCGCCCAGGCTTACGTCATCGCCCACGGTGGGCCACCATATGCAGAACCTGCTAGGCATCACCGGCAAGGTGGATGCGATGCGCGGCAAGGTGCCGGAAGCGCAGATGAACCAGATGTCGGTGCGCATCGAGCTGCAGGCCGATTGCCTGGCCGGCGTGTGGGCGCACGATTCCCAGCAGGGCAAGGGCTGGCTGGAGCAGGGCGACCTGGAGGAGGCGATGAATGCCGCCTCGCGCATCGGCGACGACACCCTGCAGAAGCAGTCCGGCGGCACCGTGGTGCCCGAGACCTTCACTCACGGCACCAGCGCGCAGCGGGTGGCCTGGTTCCGCCGAGGCCTGGCCGCCGGCAACATGAACGACTGCAACACCTTCGACACGCGCAACCTCTAGGCCCCCTCCGGAAGCCCCCATGCGTCACCTGGTGCGCTCCGCCGCCCTGATCGAAGCCTGGTTCGACATGCTGCCGCCGCAGCAGCAGCCCAGCGCGCGTGCGCTGCAGACGCTGGTGCTGCGGGCGGCGCCTTCACTGGGGCAGGCGGTGAAATGGGGCAACCTGATCTTCACGGTGCACCACTTCCATGCGCTGGCCATCGCGCCCTACAAGAGCCATGTGCACCTGCAGGTGTTCCGCGGCGCGGCGCTGGTGGGTCGATTCCCGATGCTGGAGGGCACCGGCCGCGGGCTGCGCCACCTCAAGTGGCGCTACAGCCAGCCGCTGGACGAGGAACTGATCGCCGACCTGGTGCATGCCACGGTGCAGCTGATGCAGCAGCAGCCCGGGCCGACGACGGCGGACGACTGAGGCACCGGCCACGCCGGCGCGCAGGCTTCAGGCCTGGATGACGCCCGACGACGGGCCGCGGTCGGCGGTGCCGCCCGCGCCGTACAGGCCGTTGGCGGCCGTGATCTGGCCGGGCATCAGCGCATCGATGGCCCGGTCCAGCGCGGCGGTGGCGCGGGCCAGGCTTTCGCGCTGCGCCGCCACCCGGCCGCTGGCCTGCGCCAGGCGCTGGCGCAGGGCCGGCGGCACACCGCCCTGGCGCGCGGCCTGGGCGAAGCGGTTCACCGCCGTGGCCAGCGAGCGGTGCAGCTCGGTGGCCTGCACCTCGATGGCGCTGGCATTGCTGTCTTGCAGCGCCTGCCCGAGGCTGCTGAGGTGCAGCTCCACCGCGGCGAGCGCGACCTCCAGGTCCTGGCTCTTCGACGAGGCGCCGGCGGCGGTGGCAGGGTTCAGCATGGCGAGGTGGGTGCTGCAGGGCGTGGATGAAACTGGGCGCTGCCGCGCACGCCCGATGACGTGCGCCGGCAGCGCCCTGTGGAACTCGGTCCGCCGGTGAGGGCGGACGGGATCAATGCGAGCCGCGGCGGCTCAGCAGTTCCTGGGCGTTGGAAATCAGCTTGTCCGCGATGGCTTCCGGGTTGACCTGGAACTTGCCTTCGCGGATGGCGTTGGAGATGCGCTCGACCTTGGCCGCATCGAACTCGGCGCTGCTGTCGCCCAGCGACGTGGCGGCCGACGACAGGGTGACCTGCGTGCTGGCTTCCGGCGTCGCGGCTTTCTCGGGCTTGGCTGCGGGAGCGGCGGTGCGGTCACCGGCCACCGGGGTCAGCGGCGCGTTCTCGAGGGAACCGATCTTCATGGTGTGCTCCTGACAGCGGGGAGGGGCCGCCTTTTCAACATGGTCGTTGTATCGGTGGCTGCTGACGGGACTTTAGGGCTGGCGGAGAAGTTTTTGTTCACAGGGCGATTTCCACCTGACGTTCGGCCACGGCCACGCCGCTGAGGATGCGCCCGGATTCGGTGCGTATGCGGACCGCCTGGCCTTCAATGCCCGGCGACATGGCCAGCGCTTCGCCGGCCACGCTGTAGCCCTGGCCCTGCGCCACGACGCGCACCGTCTCGCCGGCGGCGAACCACTGGCGGGCGCGCAGGTCGCGCTGGTGCAGCGGATCGCCGGCGGCCAGCGGCCGGGCCAGGGTGCGGCCGGCCACCAGGGCCGGCAGGCGGATGGCGGGGGAGGGGTCGGCGGCGATGTCCGTCTCGGCCATCACGAAATCGTCGGCCTGCAGGCTGGTGCCGGTGGCCAGGGCCCGCGTGGCCACGAGGGACGGCGCGAACACCTGCACCGTCACCGGCAGGAACACATTCCAGCGCGTGGCGCCCTGCAGGCAGCGCAGGCCGATGCGGGCCTTGCCCCACAGCCGCGTGCCGGAGGGCAGATAAGGCTCCACCTGCTGGCAGGGGGCGAGTTTCAGGCGCGGGTCCAGTTCACCCAGCTCGATCTCCACCCGCATGCCGGGCACGGCCGCGCGCGAGGCCGCCTGGGCCAGCTCGCGCACCTGGCGGGCCAGGGCCGCGTCCACGCCGCGCGGCGTGGCGGCTTCGGCCTGGGCCTGCACGCCGGCATGGGCCAGCAGCGCCATCAGGCCGGCCAGCAGCCACAGCACCATGGCCGGCATGCGACGGCCGTCGGCCAGGGGCCGGGCGGCAGCGGTGCGGGGGGTGCTGGGGGAGGTGTCCACGGCAGCCAATGTAGGCCGCGCCAGGGCGCCGGCAGGCAGCGAAGTAGCTGCCGAACACCCTGCTATTTGCACTGTTGTGGCGGGGGGTGCTGCCGACAATGGCCGCCATCCCGGCAGACCCTGCCCAGGGGACCTTCGATGATCGAACGCCTTACCGACACGCTGAACTTCCAGACGCAGGCCCTGCAGCTGCGGTCGGAGCGCCAGCAGATGATCGCCAGCAACATCGCCAATGCGGACACGCCGGGTTACGTGGCGCGTGAGATGGACTTCTCGCAGGCCCTGCGCAACGCGGTGGGCCAGCGCAGCCCGGCATCGCAGCTCACCACCACGTCGGCCGGCCACCTGCCGGTGGGCATCGGCAGCCTCGGCCCGGCCGGTGCCGAGCAGCGGTATGCCGCGCCTTCGCAGACCAACCTGGACCGCAACACCGTGGACATGGACCGCGAGCGGGCCAGCTTCGTGGACAACACGCTGAAGTACGAGGCCTCGCTGCGCTTCATCAACGGCAGCGTGCGCTCCATGCTCGACGCCATCAAGGGCCAGGCGGCATGACGACCGTTGAAGCCAGGCAACGCGGCACCACGCGGGCCGAGCGCCGGGCCGCTCCCAAGCCGGCCCGCACCCCCCTCGGGGGTGGTCCGGCGTATTCGACGAACCGGGGGCAGACATGAGCATGTTCCAGATCTTCAACGTGTCCGGCAGCGCGGTCAGCGCGCAGAGCCAGCGGCTGAACACCGTGGCCTCCAACCTGGCCAACGTGGACACCGTGGCCGGGCCCGACGGCACCGCCTACAAGGCGCGCCAGGTGGTGTTCCAGACCGAGCTGATGGGCGCGCAAGGTGCGCAGCTGGGCGGCGGCCGCATGCGCGTCGGCACCGTCGGCGGCGGGTCGCTACCGCCCGACGGCGTGGCCTCGGCGGCCGGCGTGCGGGTGTCCACCGTCACCGAGTCCGACACCCCGGGCCGCCGCGTGCACGACCCCAAGAACCCCAGCGCCGACGCCGACGGCTACGTGACCTACAGCAACGTGAATGCGGTGGAGGAGATCGTCAACATGATCTCGGCCTCGCGCTCCTACCAGAACAACATCGAAGTGATGAACACGGCCAAGACCCTGCTGCAGAAGACGCTGCAGATGGGCAACGGCTGAACCTGAGGCCCGACCCGCATGAGCAGCACCACCACGCCCGTCGCCGGCGTTTCCCTCACGGGCAACGGCTTCAACTACACCGGCACCGCCACCGCGGAGGCCACCGACCCCAGCGACCGCTTCCTCAAGCTGCTGGTGGCGCAGATGCAGAACCAGGATCCGTTGAACCCGATGGACAACGCCCAGGTGACCAGCCAGATGGCGCAGATCAGCACCGTCACCGGCGTGGAGAAGCTCAACACCACGGTGGGCGGCCTGAATGCGCAGTTCGTGCAGATGCAGGCGCTGCAGGGCGCCACGCTGGTGGGCACCGACGTCATCGTGTCCGGCAACAAGCTCTCCACCAACGAGGCCGGCGTACGTCAGGGCGGCTTCGACCTGGGCGGCGCCGCCAGCTCGGTGAAGGTGGAGGTGCTGTCCGGCAGCGGCCAGGTGATCGACACCATGGACCTGGGCGCGCAGACCACCGGCCGCCACAGCTTCGACTGGAAGCCGTCGGCCGGCGTGTCCGCCTCCAACGGCGCCAGCTTCCGCATCGTGGCCAAGAACGGCGCCGGCGACGTGACGGCCACGCCGCTGATGCGCGACAAGGTGGACGCCGTGACCACCGGCGACACGCTGCAGCTGGAGCTGCGCAGCAGCGGCACGGTCAAGTACACCGACATCAAGTCCTTCAACTGACGCACTTCATCCACAGGACCGCATCATGAGTTTCCAGCAAGGCCTGTCGGGCCTGAACGCCAGCAGCAAGAACCTCGACGTCATCGGCAACAACATCGCCAATGCCAACACCTTCGGCGCCAAGACCTCGCGCGCCGAATTCGCCGACATGTACGCCACCGCGCTCAACGGCACCGGCGCCAACAACATCGGCATCGGCGTGAACCTGCAGACCGTGGCCCAGCAGTTCACGCAGGGCAACATCACCAGCACCGAGAACGCGATGGACCTGTCCATCAACGGCGGTGGCTTCTTCCAGGTGAGCGATGGCCGCAACCCCACCATGTACACCCGCAACGGCCAGTTCAAGGTGGACCGTGACGGCAACATCGTCAACAACGAGAAGCTGAACCTGATGGGCTACCCGGCCGATGGCGCGGGCGTCATCCAGCCCGGCCTGGCCCAGCCGCTGAAGCTGCCCACCGCCGGCATCAGCCCGCAGCCCTCCACCACCATCGACCTGGAGATGAACCTGGATGCCCGCCTGGGCGCCACCGCGCCCACCACCGGCGCGGCCATCGACTTCAGCGACGCCACCACCTACAACAACGCCACCTCGCAGACCCTGTACGACGCCAAGGGCCAGGAAGTGGCGATGACCTACTACTTCCAGAAGGCGGCCTCGCCTGCCGACACCTGGAACGTGTTCGCCACCGCCAACGGCACCACCGTGGCCGGTACCGACGCCGCGCCGCTGCCGGTGACGACGATGAGCTTCACCACCAACGGCGGCAGCGTCACCAGCCCGGTGGGCCCGATCACGGTGGACATTCCCGCTTCCACCAACGTGGCCGGCGCGCCCACGCTGCCGATCACCGGCATCCAGCTGGACCTGACCCAGTCCACGCAGTACGGCTCGGGCTTCCGCGTCACCGACCTCAAGCAGGACGGCTATGCCGCGGGTACGCTGTCGGGCATCGCGGTGGAGGACAGCGGCATCGTGATGGCGCGCTACTCCAACGGCGAGAGCAAGCCGGTGGGCCGCATCGAGCTGGCCAACTTCCGCAACACGCAGGGCCTGCAGCCGCTGGGCGGCAACCTGTGGGCACGCACCTTTGCGTCGGGCGATCCCATCGTGAACGTGCCGGGCGAAGGCACCATGGGCGCGCTGCAGGCCGGTGCGCTGGAAGAATCGAACGTGGACCTGACCGGCGAGCTGGTGAACATGATCACCGCGCAGCGCATCTACCAGGCCAATGCACAGACCATCAAGACGCAGGACCAGGTGCTGCAGACGCTGGTCAACCTGCGTTGACCACCCGCCGCCGGCGCACTGAAGGAGGCCCGCGATGGACCGCATGATCTACCTGTCGATGTCGGGCGCCAAGGCGTCGATGCAGCGGCAGGACGTGCTTTCGCACAACCTGGCCAATGCCACCACCACCGGCTTCCGAGCCGAGCTGCAGGCCTTCCGCGCGGTGCCCATCCGCGGCGACGGCGCCACCACGCGCGCCTTCGCGCTGGAATCCACCGTGGGCTACAACCAGCTGCCCGGCGCGGTGCAGGCCACCGGCCGCGGGCTGGACGTGGCCATGAAGGGCAACGCCTGGCTGGCGGTGCAGGGCCTGGACGGCACCGAGGCCTACACCCGCGCCGGCAACCTGGACGTGAATGCCGAAGGCACGCTGACCACCCAGGCCGGCCTGACCGTGATGGGCGACGGCGGCCCGCTGACGGTGCCGCCGAACAGCGAGGTGCGCATCTCGCCGGACGGCAACGTCACCGCCAAGGCACCCGGCCAGGCCGAGGTGCAGGTGGGCCGGCTGAAGCTGGTGACGCCCGAGGCGCCGATGACGCGCGGCGACGACGGCCTGTTCCGTGCCGGCCCCGATCCGCTGGACGCCGACCCCAATGCGCGGCTGCAGGACGGCGCGCTGGAAGGCTCCAACGTCAGCGCGGTGGAAACCATGGTGGCCATGATCTCCGCCGGCCGGCAGTTCGAGCAGCAGATGAAGATGATCCAGACCAGCGAGCGCCAGGAGCAGACGGCGCAGAAGCTGCTGTCCACCAGCGGCTGATCCGCCGGTACTGCCGGGCCGCCCCAAGGGTCAGGGCTTCTTCTCGAGCCGCAGCGTGTCGTTCACCTGCTTCATCTGGAAGCGGCTGAGGAAGCTGTTGCCCAGCAGCACGAAGGGCATCTGCTCGGGCAGCACCACCGCGGGCACCTGGTACACCTCGGCGCCGCCCAGGCGCACCGAGGTCAGCGTGACCAGGTGCACCGGCACCGCGCCGTTGGCCGTCTGCGTCATGCCGCGGGCGCCGCGCTTGTAGTCCAGGCCGATGCGCTCGGCCTCGGCCTGCGACAGCGCCACCACGCTGGCGCCGGTGTCCACCATGAACTGCACCGTCTTGCCGTTGATCTGGCCGCCCGACATGAAGTGCCCGCCCGGCCCGGCGGTGAGCACCACGTCGTTGTCGCCGCGGGCGGCCGCCGCACCGCCCAGGTTCACCGGCGCGGCGCCGATGCGCAGCAGCAGCTGCGCCCCACCCACCTCCACCCGCGCGCCATCCGGCGCCACCGACAGCAGCTTGACGCCGCCATGGCTGCTGCCCACGGTGAGCGTGCGGGGCTGGCCGTCGATCACCAGCAGCGCGGCGCGGTCGCCCATGCTGCCGTTGAGCGACACCTGCTGCGCCGCCACCGGCAGCGCGCCCAGGGCGCCGGCCAGCAGGAACGCGGCGCAGCGGCGCATCAGTCGCGGAAGTTGTTGAAGGACAGCGGCACGTCCACGTCCTTCTTGATGAGGGCCATGGCGGCCTGCAGGTCGTCGCGCTTGGCGCCGGTGACGCGCACGGTGTCGCCCTGGATGGCGGCCTGCACCTTGAGCTTGCTCTGCTTGATGAGGCCCTGGATCTTCTTGCCCATCTCGCTGTCGATGCCGGCCTTGAGCACCAGCACCTGCTTGACCTTGTCGCCGCCGATCTTCTCGATCTTGGCGCTGTCGTCGATGAAGCGCGCATCCACGTTGCGCTTGCTGAGCTTGCCGACCAGCACGTCCTTCACCTGGCCGATCTGGAAGTCGCTGTCGCCGTACAGCGTGATGCTCTTGTCGGTGCCCTTGTCCTGCAGCTCCACCTTGGCGCTGGAGCCCTTGAAGTCGAAGCGGGTGGTGATCTCCTTGCCCGCCTGGTCGACGGCGTTGCGGACCTCGACGAGGTTGGGTTCTAGAACGGTGTCGAAGCTCGGCATGAATGCACCCGGGTCTGGAGAAAAAGGCAGTAAGCCGAGGCTTACGGGGGAATCGGCGAAAATTCTGCCATGCAACGCCTGGCCCCGGCCCTACAGATCGAGCGCGACGCAAGCCTGCGTGCCTACAACACCTTCGGGCTGCCGGCGGTGGCGCGCACCCTGGTGCACATCCACAGCGCGCTGGACGTGCGCCGTGTGGTCGACCACCCGGAGTACGGCCGCGCGCCCAAGCTGGTGCTGGGCGGTGGCAGCAACATGGTCTTTACCCGCGACGTGGCGCCGGTGGTGCTGAAGATGGACGTGCGCGGCCGCCGACTGGTGGAAGCGCGCGACGATGCCTTCATCGTCGAGGCCGGCGCCGGCGAGCCCTGGCACGAGTTCGTGGCCTGGACGCTGGACAACGGCTTTCCGGGGCTGGAGAACCTGGCGCTGATCCCGGGCACCGTGGGCGCCTCGCCGGTGCAGAACATCGGTGCCTACGGCGTGGAGCTGAAGGACCGCTTCGAGTCGCTGAGCACCGTGGACCTGGTCACCGGTCGCAGCGTGACGCTGGACGCGCGCACCTGCGCCTTCGGCTACCGCGACAGCGTGTTCAAGCAGGAAGGCTTCGGCGGCCTGGCCGGCAAGAGCGTCATCACCCACGTGCGCTTCCGCCTGCCGCGGCCGTGGCAGCCGGTGCTGGGCTACCTGGAGCTGGAGCGGCGCATGCAGGAGACGGGCAACACCGCGCCCGATGCGCGCACGGTGTTCGACTGGGTGTGCGATATCCGCCGCGGCAAGCTGCCCGACTGGCGCGAGGTGGGCAACGCCGGCAGCTTCTTCAAGAACCCGGTGGTGACGATGGAGCAGTGCCGGGACATCATCGGCCGCGACCCGGAGATCGTGCATTACCCGCTGCCCGACGGCTCGGTGAAGCTGGCCGCAGGCTGGCTGATCGATGCCTGCGGCTGGAAGGGCAAGACGGTGGGCCGCGCCGGCGTCTATGAGAAGCAGGCGCTGGTGCTGGTCAACCGCGGCGGCGCCAGCGGCGCCGAGGTGGTGACGCTGGCCCGCGCCATCCAGGAAAGCGTCTACGGCCGCTTCGGCATCCGACTGGAGCCCGAGCCGCTGATCATCTGACGCCGGCCGGCGCGGGCAGCAGGCCCAGCTGCCGCAGCGCGTCGGCCGTGGCACGGCGCACCGACTCGAATTCCTCCAGCCGCGCCAGCAGCGCCGGCACGTCGGCCTGCGGGGCCAGCTCGCGCACCGCCTGGGCGGTGTCGGCCAGCCGCTGCAGGCCCAGGTTGAGCGCCGCGCCCTTGGTGCCGTGCAGGCTGGCGCCCAGCGTCGCCACGTCGCCCTCGCGGGCGGCCTGCAGCAGCCGCGGCAGGCCGGCGGCGCATTCCTGCAGGAAGCCGTCGGCCAGCGTGGCGAAGCGCTCGCGCGTCATCAGGGCCACCACGCTGTCGAGCACCTCGCGGTTGAGCAGCCCGGGCGGCGGCGCCGAGGGTGTCTGCAGCTGCAGCTCCGGCTGCGGCAGGTTCGGCGAACCGGCGGCCGGGCGCAGGCCCACCACCGCGGCCAGCGTGGCCGCCAGCTGGCGCGCCTCCACCGGCTTGGTGAGGAAGGCGGTCATGCCGGCGGCCAGGCAGCGCTCGCGCGTTTCCGCGAAGGCATCGGCGGTGAGGGCGACGATGGGCATGCGGCCGGCTTCGCCCGGCAGCTCGCGGATGGCCAGGGTGGCGCCCACGCCGTCCAGCTCCGGCATGTGCAGGTCCATCAGCACCACGTCATAGGGCCGGGCCTGGGCGGCACGCACCGCCTCGTGCCCGTTGGTGGCGAAGGTGACCTCGTGGCCCAGTCCGCCCAGCAGCGCTTCCAGGTACTTGCGGTTGACCGCATGGTCCTCGGCCACCAGCACCTTCAGCCCGGGCATGCGCGGCACGGTGACGTCGGCGGCAGGCAGCGCGCTGGCGGAGCCGGCATCGGCCGCCGGCTTGAGTGGCAGCACGAAGACGAAGGTGCTGCCCTGGCCGGCGCGGCTGCTCACGCGGATGTCGCCGCCCATCAGCCGCGCCAGGTTGCGCGAGATCTCCAGCCCCAGGCCGGTGCCGCCGTGGCGGCGCGAGCGCGAGGTGTCGCCCTGGGTGAAGCGCTGGAACAGCCGGGCCATGGTGGCGTCGTCCATGCCGATGCCGGTGTCGGTCACGCTGAAGGCCAGCTGCCCGTGCGACAGCCCGGCGCTCACCGTCACCGAGCCCGCGTCGCTGAACTTGATGGCATTGCTGATGAGGTTGAACAGCACCTGCTTGACCCGCGTGGCATCGGCCGTCACCCGCTCGGGCAGGCCCGGCTCGATGCCGATGCGCAGGGCCAGGCCCTTGGCGGCGGCCTGCGGCTTCATCAGCGCCTCGATGTCGTGCAGCAGGCGCGCCAGCGGCACCGAATCGGGCACCAGCGTCAACGTGCCGGACTCCAGCTTCGACATGTCCAGGATGTCGTTCAGGATGGCCAGCAGGTGGTCGGCCGATTCGGTGGCCGTGCGCAGGTAGTCCAGCTGCGTGTGGTTGAGCCGGGTTTCGCGCAGCAACGAAAGCATGCCCAGCAGGCCCTGGAAAGGCGTGCGGATTTCGTGGCTCATGTTGGCCAGGAACACGCTCTTGGCCTGGCTGGCGGCCTCGGCCTCGTGGCGGGCGTCGCGCAGCCGCGCCGCCAGCGCCTCCAGGCCCAGCTGGCGGCGCTCCAGCTGGCGCATCTGGCGCACCGCGATCAGCGCGAACACCAGCGTGCTGACGCACAGCACCAGCGTCAGCGCCACGCTGACGATGTTGTGCTCGCGCACGGTCTGGTTGCGGTAGGCGATCTGGGCCGCCACCTCGTGCGAGGCCGACAGCGACAGCGAGTGGATGGGCGCGGCCAGCGCATCCAGCGTGCGCAGCAGCGTGGCCAGCACCGGGGCATCCAGCGGCAGCGCGGCCTCGGGGCCGAGGAAGCGGTCGGCCTCGCCGATGAAGGCCTGCAGCTGCTGCACCGTGCGGTCGAACTCGGCGCGGTCGCGGATCAGGCGCGCGGCGCGCTCCGTCTCCAGCAGGTTGGCCATGCTGACGAACAGGTCGTAGCGCAGCTGCAGCGCATGGCGGTCCAGCGGCTGCTGGCGCACCGCGTCGCGCCACTGCATCTGCAGCCGCAGGAACTCCACCTCCAGCTGGTTCAAGTTGACCAGCAGGTAGTCGCCCTGGAACTGCACCGCCGAATTGAGCGAGCGGAACTGGTGCACCTGCACCGTGGCCGCCAGCGCGAAGGCGGCCACCAGCACCGCGCCCACGACGCCGATGAGCCAGCCGCGGCGCGGTGCGGAAGGTCCGCCGGTGCGGGCGCTCACCGGACCTCGAGGCTCACCAGCTGCCAGGCGCAGCGGCTGAAGTACACGGCGGTGCGCAGCTCGGGCTGGCGGTCGAACGGGTACATGATGAACAGCGGTCCCTTGTCGCGCACCGGCATCGGCTTGCCGTCCATCAGCACCGCCAGCACCACGTCGTGGCGCAGCAGGTCGTCGAACGGGATCTCCACCCGGTAGTCGTTCAACGCGACGGCCACCACCTTCTCGCCGCGGGCGCCGGCCGCGCCCAGCACGTCGCGCACCAGCGGGCCGGTGAAGCGCCGCACCGTGCTGTACCACGGCGTCTTGGTGACGATGTCGGTCTGCGGCAGGCCGCGCAGCATGGCCAGGTCGAAGCCGGCGTGCTGGGGCAGGTTGGGGCGGCGCAGCCGGCCGCGCACGGTCAGCAGCACCTCGCCGGCGGGCGGCTCCAGCGCCTGCGCGGCACGGGGCACGGCAGCCGCCAGTGCCAGGCCGGTCAGCAAAACTTCGCGTCGGCGGAACGGGGGCATCGTCGGGACGTGCGGTGGAGGGGCAGCGGATTGCGCGGCATTCTAGGGGGGTCCCTGGGCAGAGGCGGCGGGGGCGGCCTCAGCCCTGCACCAGCTGCTGCCGCTCGCGCAGCGCCGGGAACAGCCGCATCCACACCGCCACCACCGCCAGCGTGCCCACGCTGCCCAGCACCACCGAGCCCACCGGCCCCAGCCAGGCGGCGGTGGCGCCGGACTCGAACTCGCCCAGCTGGTTGCTGGCGCCGATGAACACCGAATTGACGGCGGCCACGCGGCCGCGCATCTCGTCGGGCGTGTCCAGCTGCACCAGCGACTGGCGCACCACCACGCTCACCATGTCGGCCGCGCCGGCCACCATCAGCGCCGCGAAGCTCAGCCCGAAATGGGTGGACACGCCGAAGACGAAGGTGGCCACGCCATACACCGCCACCGCCGCGAACATGCGCCGGCCTACCCGGTGGCGCAGCGGCCAGCGGGTGAGCAGCAGCGAGACCAGCAGCGCACCGCCCGCCGGTGCGCCGCGCAGCAGGCCCAGGCCCCAGGGCCCGGTATGCAGGATGTCGCGCGCATAGATGGGCAGCAGCGCCGTGGCGCCGCCCAGCAGCACCGCGAACAGGTCCAGCGAGATGGCGCCCAGGATCACCGGCCGCTGGGCGATGAAGCGGAAGCCCGCCAGCAGCGTCGCCAGGTTCACCGGCTCGCGCAGCGGCGGCCGCCGCAGCCCGCGGATGGACAGCACCAGCGCCGCGCCCAGCACGAAGAGCGCCGTGCAGGTGCCATACACCGCCGCCGCCCCGGCCACGTAGACGAAGCCGCCCAGCGCCGGGCCGGCGATGATGGCCGCCTGCATCGCGCCCGAGCTGAAGGCCAGCGCCCGCGGCAGCACAGCGGCCGGCACCAGCGAAGGCACCACCGCCTGCTGCGCCGGCTGCTGGAAGGCGCGCGCCACGCCCAGCAGCACCGACACGCCCAGGATGGCTTCCCGGCCCACCCAGCCGCCCAGCGTGCCGACGGCCAGCACGCCGGCCACCAGCGCCTGCAGCGCCAGGCAGGCGGCCAGCACATGGCCACGGTTGCTGCGGTCGATCACCGTGCCCACCACCAGCGTGAGCAGCAGCGCGGGCAGGAACTGCGCCAGCCCCACCAGGCCCAGGTCCCAGGCGCTGCCGGTGGTGTCGTACATCTGCCAGCCCAGGGCCACCATCAGCATCTGCGCGGCCATGGTGCCGGCCAGGCGGCCCCACCACATGCGCATGAAGGAAGGAAAGGTCCGCAGCGGCGCGTCGGCCGCCGTGGCCTGCGGCGGCTCGGCCGTCACTCGCGCACGTCGGCGACGGGCGCGCTGCCGAAGTCGGGCCGGGCGAGGAAGGCCAGCACCTTGGCCGCCGCGGCTTCGGGCGAATCCAGCGCACCAGTGGCGGCCAGGTTGGCGAAGCGGGCCTGCTCGGGGAAGCGGGCCGGGTCGCCACCGCGGAGCTGGCGCTGCATGTCGGTGTCGATCACGCCCGGGGCCAGCGACACGGTGCGCGCGCCGTTGGGCAGCAGCGCCTCGTCCAGCGCCAGCGCGCGGGAGAAGTGGTCCAGCCCCGCCTTGACCGCGCAGTACGAGGCGCTGCCGGCCATCGGCCGCCGGCCCAGGCCGGAGGAGATGTGGAGCAGCTTGCGCTGGCCGGTCCAGCCGCGGGTGGCCCGCAGGAAGGCGGCGGACAGCAGCAGCGGCGCTTCCAGCCCCACGCGCAGCGCGGCCGACAGCGCCTCGGGCGCATCGCCTTCCAGCGGTCCCGGCGTGCTCAGCAGCGCCGCGTTGTTGATGAGCGAGGCGCTGGCGAAGCGGTCGGCCGGCATCGCGGCCAGCCAGGCTTCCAGCCGGGCGGCTACGTCCAGCGGCTGGGCCAGGTCGGCCTGCCACTGCTCGGCGCCCGTGAGCTGCGGGTTGGCCGCGCGAGCGATGCCGAGCACGGTGTGGCCGGCCTGCAGCAGCTGCTGCGCCATGGCGGCGCCCATGCCGCGCGAGCTGCCGGTGACGATGAAGAGGTGGGAGGCGGAAGAGGGGGACTGCATGCGGGCGAGGATACCCGCGCCGGCCCTCAGCCGCGGGTGATGACCGATGCGCCCTCGTGCACCGGCAGCGCGGTGATCTCCAGGTCCTTCAGGAAAGGTTCGGCCGCCACGCGGGCCACCGCCTCGGAGGCCATGAAGGCGTCCATCGAGGCCTTGTCCTGCCAGATGTACACGCTGGCGAAAGTGCCGGTGTCGAAGTCGGCCATCCAGGTCTTGCGTTCCAAACCGGGCACGCCGGCGATGGCATCGGCGTAGGGATCGACCCAGCGTTGCTGGTATTGCTCGGGGTCCAGGGTCAGCACGTAGCGAAAGATCTGGGCGTAGCGCATGGGAAAGTCTGCAAGGGTTGCAATAACAAAACGATAGAGCCGGTGAGAAATCGGGGCAATGCCTATACTTTCTATCAAACTATTGGCCTGGCCTATAGAAATGGCGCACTACGGACTCCCTGCCCTTCACTACGCCTCGGCGGCGGCACGGCTGCGTTCCTTCAGCGCCGCTGCACGCGAAGCCGGCGTGTCGCAGCCCACGGTGTCGGCTGCGGTGGCAGAACTGGAGGCGGTGCTGGGCGCACGGCTCTTCCTGCGCTCGGGCCGGCAGCTCGGCCTGACCGCCGAAGGCGAGCGCCTGCTGCCGCGGATCGACGCGGTGGTCGGCGCGGTGGCGCTGCTGCAGGCGGAAAGCCGCGAGCTGTCTTCCGCGGCCCGCCAGGAGTTGCGCATCGGCTTCACGCCGCTGATGGGCGCGGGCCGCCTGGCGCTGCTGCTGGAGCCGTTCGAGCAACGACATGCGGGCGTGCGGCTGCTGTTCTTTGAATCGTCGGTGGCCGACCTGGAGCAGCGGCTGGACGCCGGCCAGCTCGACGTGATCGTGGGCTGCGGCTTCCGCAGGCTGCGCACCCGCGGTCGCGCTCGGCTGCTGGAAGACGAGCTGGCGCTGTGCTCGCCGCAGCCGCCACTGGGTGCAGGCGGTGCGGCGACCCTGCCCGCGGCCAGCCGGGAGCGGCTGCTGCTCACCGCCGACCTGTGCGGGCTGGCCAGCGCCACCCGCGGCCTGTTCGAGGCCGCGGGCCTGCCCATCCAGGCCTACCCCGGTCGCGCGATGAGCTACGGCGCGCTGGAAGACTGGGTGGATCTGGGCCTGGGCAGCGCGGTGATCCCGCGCTTCCACGTGCGCCGCCAGGCGTTAGCCAGGCCGCTGCTGGACGCCGCGGGCGCGCCGCTCACGCTGGCGCTGGAAGCCGTGTGGCGACGCGGTGCCGCCGGGGCCGGACCGGTGGCGGCCTTCCTCACTTTCGTGCACCGGGTGGTGCCCACCCTGGCCCGCGGCCTGGCGGCGTGAGGCGTTGCGCCGCCGCAGGTCGTGCAGGAAGCGTCAGAAGGGCGCCGGGCTGTCGAACTGCACCGGGAGCCCGGTGCGTGGGTGCACCAGCGCCAGGTGCTCGGCATGCAGCAGCAGGCGCGGGGCCAGCGCCTGCACCGCGGGCGGGGCGTACAGCTCGTCGCCCAGCAGCGGATGCCCCAGCGCCTGCATGTGCACCCGCAACTGGTGTGAGCGGCCGGTGACCGGCTCCAGCGCCACGCGGGTGATGCCGTCGGGTTGCCGCTGCAGCACGCGGTAGCGGGTGAGGGAGGGCTTGCCCTCCCTCAGGTTGACGATCTGCCGCGGCCGGTTGGGCCAGTCGCAGATCAACGGCCAGTCCATGGTGCCGGCGTCGTCGGCCAGGTGGCCGTGGGCCAGGGCGACGTAGCGCTTGGCCACATGCCGCTCGGCGAAGGCAATGCTGAGCTGGCGGTGCACCTGGGCGCCGCGGGCCAGCACCATGAGGCCGGAGGTGGCCATGTCCAGCCGGTGCACGATCAGCGCATCCGGCCAGCGGGCCTGGGCCCGGTGGGCGATGCAGTCCTGCAGATCGGGGCCACGGCCGGGCACCGAGAGCAGGCCGGCCGGCTTGTCGACGACGATCAGCGCGTCGTCCTGGTGCAGCACGGCCAGCGGGGGCGGGGCCGTCATCGCGGTGTGTGAGAGGCGCTGGCCGCGGCCCGGGTGGGCCGCGGTGCATCAGCGCGCGGGTGGTTCGCTGCCCGGGGCGGGCGCGGGGTCGGCGGAGCCTTCGTTGGGCGCCGGCTCGTGGCTACCGCGGTCGCCGACCTTCTTCTGGCGCTTTTCTTCCGCCTTGCGCTTCTTGGCCAGCTCGCGCTGTCGCTTTTCGTACGAGTAGTTGGGCGTCGCCACCGGGCGTCTCCTGTTGCTGCGAATGGCCGCGGCGCCAGCATAACCCCCCGGGCCGCGAAGCTGAAACAAGCGCGCTGCCCGCGCCAGTTCCCGGCATCGGACGTCATGGGGCTGCAGGACAATCCCGGCCATGTCTCCGCCGTTGTCGCAGTCCCTCCGCCCCTGGCTGCTGGCCTGCGCCGCCAGCACGGCCGCCGCACAGCCCGTACCGCCGCCGCCGGCCGCGGCCGCCTCCGCGTCGGCCGCCTCGACCCCGGTGCCCGCGCAGCGGGTGGAGGTCACCGGCAGCAACCGCCGCAGCGATGCCGACGAGCGCCGGCAGTCCACCGCCGCCAAGGTGGTGGTGGGCCGGGAGGAGATCGAGCGCTTCGGCGACGCCAACGTGAGCGACGTGCTGCGCCGGCTGCCCGGCGTGACGGTGCAGGGCAGCCCCGGGCGTGGCGGCACGCCGCGCATGCGCGGCCTGGGCAGCGGCTACACCCAGATCCTGGTGGACGGGGAGCCGCTGCCGGCGGGTTTCAGCGTGGATTCGCTGTCGCCCGAGCAACTGCAACGCATCGAGCTGCTGCGCGGCCCCACCGCGGAAACCGGCGCCCGCGCCATCGCCGGCACCATCAACATCGTCACGCGGGAGAACCAGCGCCAGCCGCTGAACGACTGGCGTCTGACCTCGGCCTTCGACGAAGGGCAGGTCTCCCCCACCGTGGCCTGGACGCGGGGCGGCAAGCTCGGCGAGGCCTTCGACTACACCGCGTCGCTGTCGGTGTACGCCCGCGAGGAAGACACCCGCAGCAGCACCCGCACCGTGTCGCCCACGCTGGAGCAGCAGGCGCAGCAGGTGCTGCACGACCGGCGCAAGGGCCTGCGCGGCTCCGGCCGGCTGCGCTGGCGGCTGGGCGAGGGCGAAAGCCTCACCCTCACGCCCTACCTGCTGCTGGCCGATGCCACGCCCTTCCGGGCGGGCACGCTGCAGCAGACGCTGGGCGCAGCACCGTACGAGCGCTTCCGTACCGATTTCGACAACGGCTTCCAGCTGCGGCGGCTGAATGCACAGCTCAACCGCCGGCTGGGCGAGCACCGGCTGGAGTGGCGCGTGGGTGGCACCCAGGCGCAGTGGTCGTCGGACACGCTGCGGGTGGAATCCGGAGGCGCCAGCCCCGGCTTGCGCACCGACGCCACCCGGACCGACAGCGACGACGCCAGCACCACGCTCAAGCTGAGCACGCCGCTGGGCGAGCGACACAACCTGGTCTCCGGCCTGGAACTGGCCGGCCAGCAGCGCGACGAGCGGCGCGCCACCACGCTGGACGGCCTGCCGGTGCTGGACGAGTTCGGCGACAACCTCAGCGCCTCGTCCCGCCGCTGGGCGGTGTACGTGCAGGACGAATGGAGCGTCAGCCCGCAGCTGGACCTGCAGCTGGGCCTGCGCGGCGAAGGCATCCGCACCGAGGGCAGCGGGGAGGGTGGCGCCCGCGTTCGCAACAGCAGCACCGTGTGGACGCCGCTGCTGCACGGCGTATGGCGGCCCGACGCCCAGCGCAAGGACCAGGTGCGCCTGAGCCTGACGCGCAGCTACCGCGCGCCCACGCTGCAGAACCTGATCGGCCGGCCGGCGCTGAGCACGCTCTACCCCACCGGCGCCAACGAGCCCACGTCGCCCGACCGCGCCGGCAACCCGGACTTGAGGCCCGAGATCGCCACCGGCATCGACCTGGCCTTCGAGCGCCACCTGGCCGGCGGCGGGCTGCTCAGCGCCAACCTGTTCCACCGGCAGATCCGCGACCTGATGCGCACCGTCACCACGCTGGAGACGGTCAGCTGGTCGACCGAGCCGCGCTGGGTGGCCCGGCCGCGCAACATCGGCGACGCCACCACCAGCGGGGTGGAGCTGGAGGCGCGCTTCAAGCTGGACGCGCTGTGGGCCCCCGCGCCGGCGGTGGACGTGCGCAGCAACCTGAGCCTGTTCCGCTCGCGGGTGAACTCGGTGCCCGGGCCGGACAACCGGCTGGACCAGCAGCCCGGCGCCACGCTCAACCTGGGCGCCGACTACCGCCTGACCGACTGGCCGCTGACCCTGGGCGCCACCCTCAACCTCACGCCGGGCTATGACGCGCGGCTGTCGGAAGACCAGTTCGCCACCCAGAACCGCAAGCGGGTGATCGATGCGTATGCGCTGTGGCGGGTGCGGCCCGGCCTGCAGCTGCGTGTGTCGGCCAGCAACCTGGCGCCGCTGGACGACATCACCGGCTCGGTGGTGGCGCAGGAACAGTCGCGCACCGTGTCGCCCTCCACCATGAACTGGCAGCTGCAGCTCGAGATGAAGCTGTGAGGCGGGCATGAAAAAGGCGGCCGGAGCCGCCTTCTTGCCTGCTGGGGGCGGGGATTACAGCGGCTGGATGCCGGCAATCGCCCAGTCGCCGCCGGCCACCGGCTTGACGAAGTGCCACAGCTCGTTGAAGGGCTCGGCACCGGCGCCGATCTCCTCGCGGATCAGGCCGTGGAAGCGCACGGTGACGATCTGCTGGCCCTGCTCCTCGGCATAGTCGGCCAGGTCGGCGTCGAGCTGCACCACGTCCGTCTGCTGCGCCTTGGCGCCGCGGTCCTGCAGGTCCAGCCGCAGCGAAGCGAACAGCTCCGGCGTGGTGAACTTGCGCAGGTCATCCACCTGGCCGGCATCGTTGGCGGCCTGCATGCGGATGAACAGCATCTTGGCGATGCGCTGGAAGCCTTCACTGTCGAAGTCCGCCGGCAGCGTGGCGCGGCCGGTGGCTGCGGCGGCGGGCACCGCACCCAGGCCCGTGGCGGCGGCGGCCGGCGCGGCGTCGAACGACTGGCGCTGCAGCGGCTGCTGCGGCTCGAGCGTGCGGTTGAAGTTGAACGCGCCTCCGTTGGCGTTGCCGCCGGCACCCGCGCCCGCACCGGCCATCTGCAGGCCGTTGTTCTGGCCCTGGCGGTTGCCCGCGAAGCGGCGCATCAGGAAGCGGATCGCCACGAAAGCCACGATGGCCAGCAGCAGCATGGTCATGAAGTTGGCCAGGCCGGCGCCCATGCCCAGGTGGCTGAACAGCGCGGCGATGCCCAGGCCCGCTGCCAGGCCGGCGATCGGGCCCATCCACGAGCGCTTGCCCGCCGCGGCGGCGGCACCGGCGGCCGCGGGTGCGGCGGCGCCTGCCACCGGCGCGGCATTGCCTGGCTGCTGGGCCGGCGTGCCCGGGGTGGATTGGGGCGACTGCGCAGGGGCCTGGCGCTGCATGCCCGAACTGCGGCCGCCGCCCAGGCGCTTGGCCTCGGCGTCGAATGAGGCGAGCGGCAGCGATACGGCCGCCACCGCCACGGAAAGGGCTACCAACCAGGTCTTCACAGGGTCTCCTTTGATCGTCGAGAGGGTGACTTGCACCCGTGCACCGCTCCCATGCGGCACTCGGGGTATGAGTGTCCAGGGCGGATTTGGTTCATTTCACCGCGAACTCAAGCGCAAGACCGTGTTTCGGAGGGGATAAACCGACAGGGTGAACCCCTAGCGCCGACAATCGAGGGTTAGCCGCCGCTCCGGAAAGCCCGCCCGTGTCCACCGCCCTCGCACCGAATCCCGCCCCGACGGTCAAGCCGCTCACCGCGTACCGCCCCTACTGGGCCAAGCGCTTCGGGCCGGCGCCGTTCCTGCCGATGAGCCGTGCCGAGATGGAGCGCCTGGGCTGGGACGAGTGCGACGTCATCATCGTCAGCGGCGACGCCTACGTGGACCACCCCAGCTTCGGCATGGCGGTGATCGGGCGCACGCTGGAGGCGCAGGGCTTCCGTGTCGGCATCATCGCCCAGCCCGACTGGCACAGCGCGGAGGCGTTCAAGGCGCTGGGCAAGCCGCGCCTGTTCTTCGGCGTGGCGGCCGGCAACATGGATTCGATGATCAACCACTACACGGCTGACCGGAAGATCCGCAGCGACGATGCCTACACGCCGGGCGGCGCGGCCGGCAAGCGGCCGGACCGGGCGACGCTGGTGTACACCCAGCGCTGCCAGGAAGCCTTCAAGGACGTGCCGGTGATCATCGGCGGCATCGAGGCCAGCCTGCGCCGCATCGCGCACTACGACTACTGGCAGGACAAGGTGCGCCGCTCCGTCCTGGTGGACAGCAAGGCCGACCTGCTGCTGTACGGCAACGCCGAGCGGGCCATCATCGAGGTGGCGCACCGCCTGGCGCAGCGCCGGCCGATCGAGAGCATCACCGACGTGCGCGGCACCGCCTTCATCCGGCGTGCAGGCGATCCGTCGGCCGAAGGCTGGTTCGAGCTCGATTCCACCGAGGTGGACCGCCCGGGCCGGGTGGACGAGCACATCAACCCCTACCAGACCACCAGCGAGCAGGCCGAGGCCCAGGGCACCACCTGCGCGAAGGAAGAGGGCGGGGACGCGGCCACGGCGGCCAGCAACGGTGGCCTGGGCGCCGCCGAGCAGCCGATCAAGATCGTGCCGCGCAGCCGCGTGGTGATGCCGCCGCGCGAGCGCACCGTGATCCGGCTGCCGGCCTACGAGCAGGTCAAGAGCGACCCGGTGCTGTATGCCCACGCCAACCGCGTGCTGCACCTGGAGACCAACCCCGGCAACGCCCGCGCGCTGGTGCAGCGCCACGGCGAGGGCCATACCGCCCGCGACGTGTGGATCAACCCACCGCCGATCCCGCTGGCCACGGCCGAGATGGACCATGTGTTCGACCTGCCGTATGCGCGGGCGCCGCACCCTTCCTACGCCGACGCCAATGGCGGCCACGACGGCCCGACCAAGATCCCGGCCTGGGAGATGATCCGCTTCAGCGTGAACATCATGCGCGGCTGCTTCGGCGGCTGCACCTTCTGCTCGATCACCGAGCACGAGGGCCGCATCATCCAGAGCCGCAGCGAAGATTCCATCATTCGCGAGATCGAGGAGATCCGCGACAAGGTGAAGGGCTTCACCGGCATCATCAGCGACCTGGGCGGCCCCACGGCCAACATGTACCGCATCGGCTGCAAGAGCCGCGAGATCGAGTCGGCCTGCCGCAAGCCCAGCTGCGTCTACCCCGGCATCTGCCCCAACCTCGACACCGACCACGGCCCGCTGATCCAGATCTACCGCCCGCGCGGGCGCTCAAGGGCATCAAGAAGATCCTGATCGGCTCCGGCCTGCGGTACGACCTGGCGGTGAAGTCGCCCGAGTACGTGAAGGAGCTGGTGCAGCACCACGTGGGCGGCTACCTGAAGATCGCGCCCGAGCACACCGAGGGCGGCCCGCTGTCCAAGATGATGAAGCCGGGCATCGGCACGTATGACCGCTTTAAGCAGCTGTTCGAGAAGTTCAGCGCCGAGGCGGGCAAGCAGCAGTTCCTGATTCCTTACTTCATTGCGGCGCACCCGGGCACCAGCGACGAGGACATGATGAACCTGGCGCTGTGGCTGAAGAAGAACGGCTTCCGCGCCGACCAGGTGCAGACCTTCTATCCCAGCCCGATGGCGACCGCCACCGCGATGTACCACTCGGGCATGAACCCGCTGAAGGGCATCAGCCGCGACGGCACCCGTGCCGAGAAGGTGGACATCGTGCGCGGCGAGCGCCGCCGCCGACTGCACAAGGCCTTCCTGCGCTACCACGATGCCAACAACTGGCCGTTGCTGCGCGAGGCGCTGAAGGCGATGGGCCGCGCCGACCTGATCGGCAACGGCAAGCACCACCTGATCCCCACCTTCCAGCCGACCACCGACGGCAGCTACCAGAGCGCGCGGCGCAAGAACTCGACACCCGCGCCGCAGGCCGCCAAGGCTTCGGCACCGACGTCCGGCAAGGCCGGCCGCCCGATGCCCGGCCGCCTGCTCACCCAGCACACTGGCCTGCCCCCGCGCGACAACGGCAGCCGGCCCGGCCGCACCAGCTTGAGCGGCACGGCCGGGGCCAAGGCCAAGGGGCCTCTGGTGAAGGCGCCGCTGCGGGCCAAGGGCCGGGGCTGAGCGGGCGGCGGGGCGCAGCGAGGCTCAGCCCGCGTCCTCCGCCTCCAGCGCCGCCCGCAGCGCTGCCGCTTCCACGGTGGCGTTGCGCGGGCCCTGCAGCGTCAGCACGCCTTCGCGGCGCAGCTGGCTCACCACGCGGCTGGCGGTTTCCACCGTCATGTTGAGCATGTCGCCGATCTCGTCGCGGCGGGGCATCCACAGCAGGGCGCCGGGCTCGGCATCGGCGGCCAGGCGGTCGAGCAGGCGCAGCAGCCGGCGGCGCGCCGGGCCGGTGGTCAGCTCGGCCAGCCAGCCTTCGGCCTCGTCGACCGCGCGCTGCCAGCGGCGCATCAGCTCCTGCAGCAGTGCCGGCTCCTCGGCGCCCATGCGCTGGATCATCGGCGCCGGCAGCCGGCACATGCGCACCGGCGTGCAGGCCACGGCTTCATCCGCATAGGCCTCGCCCAGCAGTGCCTGCTGGCCGATCAGGTCGCCGCGGCCAGCCAGCCGCACGATGCGTCGCTCGCCCGACGAGGTGATGCGCTCGAAGCGCACGATGCCGCTGCGCAGGGTGTAGGCGGCGCTGCCGCGTTCACCGCGACGCCACAGCACCGCGTCCGGGGCCCATTCGGTGGACGGGATGTGCTCGTGGATGCGCGCCAGGCCGGCGTCGTCCAGCGCGCCGAAGAGGGCAGCCTGGCGCACCTCGCAGGCCACGCACACCTGGGCCTGTGGATGCGGTACGGCATCGGTGCGGTACAGCGGAATCACGGGCATCAGCATCGCGGGACCTTGGCGGCCACCCCAGCGGTGGCCCGGCGCAAAGTCTATGCGGGCGCCCGCCCCGCGAGGCTCAATCCACCTGCTCGGCGCCGGTCATCAGCGCGATGAAGCGGTCGATGCCGATGTTGCCGCCCGACAGCGTGACGCCCACGCGGCGGCCGGCGAAGCGCTCGCGGTGCTGCATCAGCGCGGCCAGTGCGCAGGCGCCGGAAGGCTCCACCACCAGCTTCAGCCGCTCGAACACGAAGCGCATCGCCTCCACCACCACCGGGTCGGGCACGGTCAGCACGTCGGTCACCAGCGCCTGGATCACCTTGAACGGCTCCACGCCCACGGCCTGGGTCTGCTGGCCGTCGCAGATGGTGCGGGGCACGTCGATGTGCACGATCTCGCCCTGGCGCAGCGACTGCTGCATGTCGTTGCCGCGCTCGGGCTCGGCGCCGAACACTTGGATGTCCGGCAGCAGGTGCTTGGCCGCGACGGTGCAGCCCGACAGGAAGCCGCCGCCGCCGGCACAGACGATCAGTGCATCGAGGTGGCCGGCGTCCTCGATCAGCTCCAGCGCCGCGGTGCCCTGGCCGGCCATCACCGGAATGTGGTCGAACGGCGGGATCAGCGCGGCCCCGGTGTCGGCCACCAGCGCGCGGGCGATGGCGGCGCGGTCTTCCTTGTAGCGGTCGTAGATCACCACCTCGGCGCCGTAGCCGCGGGTGGCGGCCAGCTTCAGCGTGGGGCTGTCGTGCGGCATCACGATGGTGGCCTTGCAGCCGTGCAGGCGCGCGGCCAGCGCCACCGCCTGCGCATGGTTGCCCGACGAGAAGGCCACCACGCCCTTGGCGCGCTGCTCGTCGGTCAACACGTTCACCGCATTGAAGCCGCCGCGGAACTTGAAGGCGCCCATGCGCTGCAGGTTCTCGGCCTTCAGGTAGACCTGGGCGCCCAGCAGCTCGTCGAGCGTGTGCGAGTGGATCACGGGCGTGCGGTGGGCAACGCCGCGCAGCCGGCCGGCGGCGGCCTGGATGTCGTTGAAGTTCAGCATGGCTTGGGTGGGGTGGTGATGCGGAAAGGGTCAGCGCAGGCCGGCATCCGGTGCCTGCCGCAGGCTGGCCACGGCGGCCCGGCCCAGGCTGCGCAGCGCCTGCTGCAGCGACCGTGCCGCCTCGTGCCACAGCGCGGCGTGGCCTGGCGGGTGCATCAGCAGCAGCAGGCTGGAGCGCTCGGCCTGCAGCCAGGTCCAGCCGCGCAGCACACCGGCCTCGCCGTCGGCCAGCCGCTGCACTGCGCCGCCGGTCGCGGGCCATTGTGGCGTGCCCCGGCAGCACACGCTGCCGTGCTGCACCAGGACCTGCAGCCCGCGGCCGGCCGGCAGCCAGCGGCCTTCGCCGCGCTGCAGCGGCAGGGTCTGGCGAGGGTGGATGGAATGGCGCATGGCAAGGTCCTCCTGGGCGGGTGGCGGGTGGGTCGTTCGAGGCCTCCAGCGTAGGCAGACCGGCCAGGGCGCAACAGGCACAGGCGGACGGCATCTGTTCCGTATCAGCCGGCGTGCACGGGCGGCTGTTCCGGTGGCTTGCGGCCCGATCTGTTCTGGTGGGCCGGCCGCGGTGCGCGGCATCATCGGCGCATGGAAGTAGCCGCCCCCGCCGACCCGCTGTACCAGCGCATCGCCCAGCATTACCGCGGCGCCATCCGTTCCGGCCTGATGCCGGCCGGCGAGCGCATGCCCTCGGTGCGCAGCCTGCAGCGGCTGCACCAGGTGAGCCTGTCCACCGCGCTGCAGGCCTGCCGCCGGCTGGAGGACGAAGGCCTGCTGGAGGCGCGGCCGCGCTCCGGCTATTTCGTGCGCGTGCCGCGCCGCGGCGGCATGCCGCCGGCCAGCGAGCCCGACTTCGCACGCGCGCCCGATCCCGCGCAGTACGTGGGCATCCACGACCGGGTGTCGGCCTTCGTGGCGCGCAGCGAGGGCTGCCCGGCCCAGGTGGACTTTGGCGCCACCTATGCCGCGGCCGAGGCCTACCCCGGCGAGGCGCTGAAGGCCGCCGCCATCCGTGCGCTGCGCCGCCAGCCCGACCTGCTGGTGCGCCCGGCCGATGCCGCCGGCGAGCTGGCGCTGCGCACCGCCATCGCGCGCCGGGCGCTGGACGGCGGCATGCAGCTCTCGCCGGACGACATCACCATCACCCACGGCTGCATCGAGGCGCTGAACGTGGCCCTGCGCGCGGTGGCGCAACCGGGCGACGTGGTGGCGGTGGAGTCGCCCACCTACTACGGCCTGCTGCAGGTGCTGGAAAGCCTGGGCCTGCGCGCGCTGGAGATTCCGTGCAGCCCGAACACCGGGCTGTCGATCGAGGCGCTGGCGCTGGCTTTCGACACCCAGCCCGGCATCAAGGCGGTGGTCACCGGCCCCGACCACCAGAATCCGCTGGGCAGCGTGATGCCCGATGCCGACAAGGCCCGCCTGGTGGCGCTGTGCGAGCAGCACCAGGTGCCGCTGATCGAGGACGACACCTACGGCGCGCTGGGCAACGACGACGTGCCGCTGCGCGCGCTCAAGGCCTGGGACCGCAGCGGCAACGTGATCCGCTGCGTCTCGCTGCGCAAGACGATCGCGCCGGGGCTGCGGCTGGGCTGGGTGAGCGGCGGCCGCTGGCATGCGCGCATCCGCATGCTGAAGTACGCGCAGAGCCGCGCCAACGAGGCGCTGCCACAGCTCACCATGGCCGAATTCATGGCCAGCAGTGCCTACGAGCGCCACCTGGCGCGGCTGCGCCGGCAGGTGCGGCAGCAGCGCGAGCGCATCGCCGAGGGCATCGCCGCCTGGTTTCCAGCGGGCACGCGGCTCAGCCTGCCGCCGGGCGGCATGCTGCTGTGGGTGGAACTGCCGCCGGGCGCCGATGCCCATGCGCTGTTCGAGGCGGCGCTGCAGCAGGGCATCCGCACCGTGCCCGGCACGCTGTTCTCCAACAGCCACCGCTACGACCGCTACGTGCGCATCAGCTGCGGCCACCTCGTCACCCGCCAGGCGGAGCAGGCCCTGCGCACCCTGGGCGCGCTGGCCGCGGCGCAGGGCTGACGACGGCATGCACACAATGCCGGCATGACCGCACCGCCCGCCGTACCCGCCGCACCCGACGCTTCCACCGACGTCCGCCCGCTGCCCGGCCTGCTGGACCATCCGCTGCCCGCGCGCACTGCGCTGCCGGTGCTGGCGCTGCTGCTGGCGCTGCCGGCCATCGCCACGGCGCTGGGGCAGGACTTCTACATCGGCCTGGCCAGCCGCATCCTCATCTTCGCGCTGGCTGCCAGCAGCCTGAACCTGATCCTCGGCTTCGGCGGCCTGGTCAGCTTCGGCCATGCGGCCTTCGTCGGCATCGGCGCCTATGCGGTGGGCATCCTGATGCAGGAGGGCATCGCCTCGGCCTGGATCGCCTGGCCTGCCGCGGTGGCCGCCAGCGCGGCGGCGGCAGCGGTGGTGGGCGCCATCAGCCTGCGCACCCGCGGCGTGTACTTCATCATGATCACGCTGGCCTTCGCCCAGATGCTGTACTACCTGATGGTGTCGCTGAAGGCCTATGGCGGCGAGGACGGGCTGCCGCTGGCCGGCCGCTCCACGCTGGGCGCGGCCGGGCTGGGCATCGACCTGGCCGACGACCGCCACTTCTACTTCGTGGTGCTGGCAGTGGCCGCCGCCTGCTTCGTGCTGATGCAGCGCCTGCTCAACACCCGCTTCGGCCACACGCTGCAGGCGCTGCGCGAGAACGAGGTGCGCATGGCCGCCATCGGCCATTCGCCGCTGCGCACGCGGCTGGCGGCCTTTACGCTGGCCGGCGGCCTGGCCGGCCTGGCCGGTGCGCTGCTGGCCAACCAGAGCAGCTTCGTCAGCCCGTCGCTGCTGCAGTGGAGCCAGTCCGGCATGCTGATGATCATGGTGATCCTGGGCGGCGTGGGCCACCTGTGGGGCGGCGTCGTCGGCGCGGTGGTGTTCCTGCTGTTGGAGGAAGTGCTGGCCGGCTTCACCATCCACTGGCAGTTCGGCCTGGGCGCGGCGCTGCTGGCGGTGGTGCTGGGCGCCCCCAACGGCCTGATGAGCCTGCTGCGCCGGCGGAGCCGGGCATGAGCGCCGCCGCCCGGCCGCCCGAAGGCGGCGCTCCTCCCGCCCGGCGGGATCCCGCGCAGCGGGAGGGTGCCCCACTGAGCGCCGCCGCCTGGCCGCCCGAAGGCGGCGCTCCTCCCGCCCGGCGGGATCCCGCGCAGCGGGAGGGTGCCCCACTGAGCGCCGCCGCCTGGCCGCCCGAAGGCGGCGCTCCTCCCGCCCGGCGGGATCCCGCGCAGCGGGAGGGTGCCCCGGTGACCGTGCCGCTGCTGCAGGTGCAGGGGCTGGTCAAGCGCTTCGGCGGGCTCACCGCCACCGACCAGGCGTCGCTGGCGGTGCATGCCGGCGAGATCCATGCGCTGATCGGCCCCAACGGTGCGGGCAAGACCACGCTGATCCAGCAGCTGTCCGGCGCGCTGGCGCCGGATGCCGGCCGCATCGAGCTGGCCGGCGAGGACATCACCCGGCTGCCGATGCCGCTGCGGGTGGGGCGCGGGCTGGTGCGCAGCTACCAGGTCACCAGCATCTTCGGGCGGCTCAGCGTGCTGGACAACCTGGCGCTGGCGGTGCGCCTGCCGCCGGCGGAGCGGCTGCCGTTCTGGCGCCCGGCGCGTGCCGAGCGGCGGCGCTTCGAGGCCGCGGCCGAGGTGGCGCGGCGGGTGGGCCTGGGCGCACGGCTGCAGCAGCGGGCCGGCGCCCTGGCCCATGGCGAGCAGCGCCAGCTGGAGGTCGGCCTGGCACTGGCCACCCGGCCGCGGCTGCTGCTGCTGGACGAGCCGATGGCCGGCATGGGCGGCGACGAATCGCAGCGCATGGTGGCGCTGCTGCAGTCCCTGCGCGGCGAGGTGGCCATGCTGCTGGTGGAGCACGACATGGACGCCGTCTTCCAGCTGGCCGACCGCATCAGCACCCTGGTGGCCGGCCGCGTGATCGCCAGCGGCACGCCGCAGCAGATCCGCGAACACCCGGAAGTGCGCCGTGCGTACCTGGGGGACGAGGTGATGCCGTGAGCGCCGCGCCCCGCCCGCCCGCCAGCGGCGCTTCCGGTGCCTCAGGCCCCTTGCTGGAGGCCGAAGGCCTGCAGACGGCCTACGGCAGCAGCCAGGTGCTGTTCGATCTGCACCTGCGCATCGAGCCCGGCGACGTGGCCACCCTGCTGGGCCGCAACGGCATGGGCAAGACCACCACGGTGCGCACGCTGATGGGGCTGACGCCGGCACGCGCGGGCAGCGTGCGCTTCCTGGGTGAGCCCATCCAGCACCTGAGCCCCGACCGCATTGCCCGCATGGGCCTGGCCCTGGTGCCCGAGGGCCGGCAGATCTTCGGCAACCTGACGGTGGCGGAGAACCTGCGGGCCTTCGCGGCCGACCGGCATGCCGCGCGCGAGCCGTGGACGCTGGACCGCGTGGTGGCCCTGTTCCCGCGGCTGGCCGAACGCTGGCGGCACATGGGCCACCAGCTGTCGGGCGGCGAGCAGCAGATGCTGGCTATCGGCCGGGCGTTGATGACCAATCCGCACCTGCTGATCCTGGACGAGGCCACCGAGGGCCTGGCGCCGCTGGTGCGAGAGGAGATCTGGCGCTGCCTGCAGGCGCTGCGCGCGCAAGGCCAGAGCATCCTCGTCATCGACAAGTACGTACAGCGGCTGCTGGCCCTGGGCAACCGGCACACGGTGATCGAGCGCGGGCGCGTGGTGTGGCAGGGCGACTCCGCGGCGCTGGCCGCGCAGCCCGAGGTGTGGCAGCGCTACGTGGGCGTGTAACCGCGCTGCCGTGTAGGCGCGCGCCGCTGCCGCACAAGCGCCGCGAGCCGACAGCCGCCGGCCGGGGCGCCCGCTATCCTGGGCCTCCCTTGAGCAGCCCGAGACCCTTCGTGATCCAGCCCGACCGCGATGCGCCCCTCTATGTCGTGCTCAATGCCGGCTCCGGTCGCGGCGACGCGCAGGAAACCCGCGCCACCATCGAGCGTGTGCTCGGCCAAGCCGGACGCCGCCACGAGGTGATGGTGCGCGACCACGGCGCCAGCGTGTCCGACCTGGCCGCCCGCGCGGTGGACCTGGCTTGCCAGCACCGCGGCATCGTGGTGGCCGCCGGCGGCGACGGCACGATCAACTCGGTGGTGCAGGCCGTGCTCGGCCGCGATTGCGCCTTCGGCGTGCTGCCGCAGGGCACCTTCAACTACTTCGGCCGCGCCCATGGCATCCCGGCAGACACCGAGATCGCCACCCGCGCCCTGCTGGATGCGCAGGTGGAGCCGGTGCAGGTGGGCCAGGTCAACGGCCGCGCCTTCCTCGTCAATGCCAGCGTGGGCCTGTATCCGCAGCTGCTGGAAGACCGCGAGGCCTACAAGCAGCGCTACGGCCGCAGCCGCCTGGTGGCGCTGTGGTCGGCAGTGGTCACCGTCTCTCGGGCGCACCGGCCGCTGCGGCTGGAGATGCAGTGCGGCGGCGAGACGCGCCAGGTGCGCACGCTCACGCTCTTCGTCGGCAACAACCCGCTGCAGATGGCGCAGATCGGCCTGCCCGAGGCGCCGGTCACCGGCGATGGCCAGCTCGCCGCGGTGATGCTGCGGCCGGTAAGCACCCTCAACCTGCTGGGGCTGATGCTGCAGGGTGCGCTGGGCCGGCTGGGCGAGGCGGAGGACGTGCAGAGCTTCGCCTTCGAGAGCCTGTCGGTACGCCCGGCCGCGCCACGCCGCCGCGGCACCGTGCGCGTGGCGATGGACGGCGAGCTGTTCGAGATGCGCGCGCCGCTGCGCTTTTCCGTGTCGCCGCATGCGCTGCCCCTGATGAAGCTCCGGCCGCCGCCGGCCCCACCGGCATGACCGGCCTGCTGCAGATCTCCGACCCGCACTTCGGCACCGAGCAGCCGCAGGTGGCGCAGGCGCTGCTGCAGCTGGCCCGGGAACAGGCGCCCGACGTGGTGGTGCTGTCCGGCGACATCACCCAGCGGGCGCGGCCGTCGCAGTTCGAGGCGGCCCGGCTGTTCATGCAGCGCCTGGGCCCGGTGCCCGCGGTGGTGGTGCCCGGCAACCACGACATCCCGCTGTTCAACCTGCTGGCGCGTGCCTTCTGGCCCTATGCCAACCACCAGCGTGCCTTCGGCCGCGAGCTGGAGCCGGTGCACAGCGGCGCGCACTGGCTGGTGATCGGCGTGAAGACCACGCGCCGCCGGCGTCACAAGGACGGCGAGGTGTCGGCCGCGCAGATCGAGCGCACCGCCGGCCTGCTGCGCCGCGCCGGGCCGGGGCAGGTGCGGGTGGTGGTGCTGCACCAGCCCATCGCCGTGTGCCGGCAGGAGGACGCCGGCAACCTGCTGCACAACCGCCAGGCCGCCATCGACAGCTGGGCCCGTGCCGGCGCCGACATCGTGATGGGCGGCCACATCCACCTGCCCTATGTGCTGCCGCTGCACGAGGCGCAGCCCGGCCTGCCGCGCCACCTGTGGGCGGTGCAGGCGGGCACCGCCCTGTCCAGCCGCGTGCGGCACGAGGCCGGCAATTCGGTGAACCTCATCCGTCGCGTGGGCCCCGGCGCCCACGGTGCGCTGGTGGAGCGCTGGGACTTCGATGCCGCCAGCGGCCGCTTCGCGCCGGTGTCGGTGAACCAACTGGCGCTCTCGCGCTCGCAAGCGGCATGACGCTCGATGTTTCCGACCCGGCCGTGCGGCTGGGCCTGCAGGCGGCCGACCATGCGCTGCCCTTGTACTTTGCCGGCCTGCTGGCGGTGATGCTGCTGGCCGGCGGCGGCTGGCTGCTGCTGCGTCGCGTGGTGCATCCGCACCAGCCCGGCCGGCCGATGCCGCCGATGCAGCTGGTGCTGCGCCTGGGCCTGGGTGCGCTGGGCATCGTGGCCGCGGCCACCGCCTTCGCCGAGCTGGCCGACGAGATGGGCGACGGCGAAGGCCTGGGCCGCTTCGACGAGGCGGTGGCCGGGCGCCTGGCGCAGACGCTGGCGCCGGCGGTGCTGCGGGTGTTCGCGACGATCACCCACCTGGGCGACGTGATCATGCTCACGCTGGTGAGCCTCGCCGCCATCGGCTGGCTGCTGTGGCAGCGGCGCTGGCGCATGGCGCTGGCCTTCGGGCTGGTCACCGGCGGCGGCGGCATGCTCAACCGGGTGCTGAAGTCGGTGTTCGAGCGCGTGCGCCCGCCGCACGAGCATGGCGTGGGCGTGGTGGCCGACGGCTACAGCTTCCCCAGCGGCCACAGCGCGGGCTCGGCGGTGGTGTACGGCATGCTGGCCTGGCTGCTGCTGCGCAGCACGCCGCGCCACTGGCATGCGCCCATCGTGGCCGTGGCCGCGGCGCTGGTGTTCACCATCGGCGTCAGCCGCGTGATGCTGCAGGTGCACTGGGCCAGCGACGTGGCGGCCGGCCTCGCCTCGGGCACCGCCTGGCTGCTGACCTGCGTGCTCATCATCGACTGGCTGCGGCGGCCGCGTGGGACGTAGCACACTCGTGGCTCCCCAATCGAGGAGACACGATGAAGATTCGCGCCGCAGTGCTCGAGCACATGGGAGCCGAGCCGCCGTATGCCCGGTCCAGGCCGCTGGCCATCCGCCAGGTGGAACTGGCCCCGCCGGGGCCCGACGAAGTGCTGGTGAAGATCGCCGCCGCCGGGCTGTGCCACTCCGACCTCTCGGTCATCAACGGCGACCGGCCGCGGCCGATGCCGATGGCGCTGGGCCATGAGGCGGCCGGCATCGTGGAAGCCCTGGGCACCGGCGTGCGCGACTTGGCCGTGGGCGACCACGTGGTGGTGGTCTTCGTGCCCAGCTGCGGCCACTGCGCGCCGTGTGCCGAAGGCCGGCCGGCGCTGTGCGAGCCCGGCGCGGCGGCCAACGGCGCCGGCACGCTGCTGTCCGGCGAACGCCGGCTGGCCGACGAGGACGGCCGGGCGCTGAACCACCACCTGGGCTGCTCGGTGTTCGCCGAGTACGCCGTGGTCTCGCGCCGCTCGCTCGTCAAGGTCGACCCGCAGGTGCCGCTGGACGAGGCGGCGCTGTTCGGCTGCGCGGTGCTCACCGGCGTGGGCGCGGTGGTCAACACCGCCAAGGTGAGCGCGGGTGCCTCCACCGCCGTCATCGGCCTGGGCGGCGTGGGGCTGGCCGCGGTGCTGGGCGCGCATGCGGCCGGTGCACGGCAGATCGTGGCGATCGACCTGTCGGATGCCAAGCTGGAGGAGGCGATGCGCCTGGGCGCCACCCATGCGGTGAATGCCGCCGCCGCCGATGCGGCCGAGCAGGTGAAGGCGCTGAGCGATGGCGGCGTGGAATACGCCTTCGAGTTCGCCGGCGCGGTGCGGGCGCTGGACCTGGCCTGGCGCATCACCCGCCGTGGCGGCACCACCGTCACCGCCGGCCTGCCGCCGCCGGGCGCGGCCTTCGGGCTGCCGGCGGTGAGCCTGGTGGCCGAGGAGCGCACGCTGCGGGGCAGCTACATCGGCACCTGCGTGCCGTCGCGCGACATTCCGCGCTACATGGCGCTGTACCGCCAGGGCCGCTTGCCGGTGGACCGGCTGCTCAGCGGCCGGCTGCGGCTGGAGGAGATCAACGAGGGCTTCGACCGCCTGCACGAGGGCCGGGCGGTGCGGCAGGTGGTGGTGTTCTAGCTAGCCGCCCTGTTCGGGCAGCTCGGGCAGGGCGGTGGTGACGAGGATGCGCTCGTCGCCCACCTGCACCTGCTGGCCGGCGCGAATCTTGGCCGTCTTGCGCAACTCCACCGCGCCGTCCACCTGCACCAGGCCGTCGGCCACCATCAGCTTGGCAGCCCCGCCGCTGTGGGCGATGCCGGCCACCTTCAGCAGGTTGTCCAGCGTGATGTAGTCGCCGCGCAGGGGAATCGAGATGTCCGGCATCAGGCGGCCGGCTGCAGCAGCTGGCTGGCGTTCAGGTCGACCGTGACGGTGGGCGCCAGCATGGCGATGGTGGCGTCGCGGTCGGCCAGCGCCAGGGCGGCGGCCAGCGGGCTGCGCGCGGGTTCCAGCCCGTCGGCCAGGATGTCGGCGCCCAGCGCGTTGAGGGTGGTGCTGATCTGCCAGGCGGCGGCGGCCTTGCCGAACAGCCGGTCCTTGCGCAGGACCAGCTGCTGCACGAAGGCATGGCTGAAGGGCACCGAGACGCCGCCGTCCATGCGGTCGAAGGCGCGCCAGGCGATGGACCAGCCGGCGTTGTGCATCAGGCCGGCCAGGTAGCCTTCGAACGGCTCGATGCCCCGTTGCGCGGCCAGCGCGGCGCACAGCGTGGCCTTGTGCTCCCCGTGCTTCCACAGCGGCGCGGCGGCGCGGCTGGACAGCACGCCGCCCTGGCCGTCGTACAGCGGCTTGAGCACCACGCGGGCGATGGCGCGCTGCACGCCGTCGTTGCCCAGGGCGGCAATGGCCTGCGACAGGTCGGCCACCGCATGGCCGGCGCGCTGGCGGTAGTGGGCGGTGTTGGCCAGGCGCAGCACTTCGGCGGTGAGCACCACGTCCTTGCCGACGCGTTCGCACACCGCGGCCAGCGGCAGGTTGTCCTGGCGCAGCAGGTTGAGCAGCTGCGGCACGACGGCAGGCGTGCGCGGCAGCAGGTCGGCCGGGGTGCGGTCCTCGGCCAGCAGGGCGTCCAGGTGGCGCAGGGCGCGCAGCTCGCGCGGGCCCATCGGCGTTTCACGCGAGGGCGCGCCGCCTTGCTGCCATTCCACGAAAGGGGCGCTCAGGTCCGCCGGCAGCGAAGGCGCCGGGAACTGGGCCACGCTGTGCTGCGCATGCGCGCCAGCCGGCGCGGCATGCACCTGCGTGGGGGCTGCCCGCACCAGGGCGTGGCGGCGGCCTGGTAGACCGGACAGCAGTTCAGCCAGCCATTTCCTCATGCCTTACTCCCTTGCTTGTGCAAGCAATTGTCTTCCACGCAACCCTCCGTGGTGTGAATCGGCACCCCCTACCCCGGCGTTGCCAAACGCGACAAAGTTGGCAGTTCGCTGGCAAGGGTGTGATGTTGTGCCGCGGGCAGGGCGCCGCCCATCCCTCCGGCGGGTGAATGCTGGCCTGGTCATCGGCGCTTTGCGGCGGCGTTTAAAGTGCAGGCTGCACACGCACCGCGGTCGCACTGGCCGCACCAGTGCAGTGCCGCCACGCGGCCCGCCCACCGGCGCGCCGTGGCCCCGGGCGGGCCGGCCGACGGATCCACCGTCGCCCGCGGGCAACGCCGTCCACACCCAGGAGCGCTCCGCTTGTTGCACTTTTTTCGAGAAGCTCGTTCATCCGTACCCGGAGAACGAGCCACCGCTGCCGCCACACCGCTTCTTCGCCTTCCTGTGGGATTGCACCCGCGGCATCCGCCCCTGGCTGGCGCTGATGACGCTGGCCAGCGGGCTGATCGGCGCCTTCGAGGCGGCGCTGTTCGCCATGATGGGAAGCGTGGTGGACTGGCTGGCCGCGACCGCCCCCGAGCGGCTGTGGGCCGAGCAGCGCGGCACCCTGCTGCTGCTGGCCGGCGTGATGGCGGGCAGCGTGGCCCTGGTTGGGCTGCAGTCGGCGCTGAAGCACCAGAGCATGGCCGGCAATTTCCCGATGCTGCTGCGCTGGAACTTCCACCGCCTGATGCTCGGCCAGAGCATGAACTTCTACCAGGACGAGTTCGCCGGCCGCATCGCCACCAAGGTGATGCAGACCGCGCTGGCGGTGCGCGACACCTGGATGACGCTGTGCGAGCTCATGGTGTTCGTGACAATCTACTTCGTCACCATCATGGCCACGCTGGGCAGCTTCAGCGGCTGGCTGGTGCTGCCATTCGCCGGCTGGGTGGCGCTGTATGCCGGCGCGGTGTGGTACTTCGTGCCACGGCTGGCCAAGGTGTCGCAGGCGCAGGCCGATGCCCGCTCCCTGATGACTGGCCGCATCACCGATGCGTACACCAACATCGCCACGGTGAAGCTGTTCTCGCACAGCCACCGGGAGGCGGGTTATGCCCGCTCGGCGATGCGCGAGTTCATGGTGACGGTGCATGGCCAGATGCGGCTGGTGACCGGCTTCGAGATCGTCAACCACGCGCTCAGCATGCTGCTGATCGGGGCCACCGCCGGCGTGGCCCTGTACCTGTGGACGCAGGGCCAGGCCACGGTCGGTGCGCTGGCGGCTGCCACGGCGATGGCCCTGCGGTTGAACGGCATCTCGCATTGGGTGATGTGGGAAATGGCTTCGCTGTTCGAGCACATCGGCACGGTGCGCGACGGCATCAACACGCTCAGCCGGCCGCGCGCCGTGCTGGACGCACCGGATGCCCGGCCGCTGCAGGTGCCCCGCGGCGAAGTGCGCTTCGAGCATGTGAGCTTCGGCTACGGTGGTGACAAACGTGTGATCGACGACCTGAACCTGCACATCCGCCGCGGCGAGAAGGTGGGGCTGGTCGGCCGCTCCGGCGCCGGCAAGAGCACCATCGTCAACCTGCTGCTGCGGCTGTACGACGTGGAGCAGGGCCGCATCCTGGTGGACGGCCAGGACATCGCGCAGACCACCCAGGACAGTCTGCGCGCGCAGGTGGGCATGGTCACGCAGGACACGGCGCTGCTGCACCGCTCGGTGCGCGACAACATCCTGTATGGCCGGCCTGACGCCGACGAGGCGGCGATGGTCTCGGCCGCTCGGCGGGCCGAGGCGCACGACTTCGTGCTGGGCCTGACCGACCCCAAGGGCCGCAGCGGCTACGACGCCCATGTGGGCGAGCGCGGCGTCAAGCTCTCCGGCGGCCAGCGCCAGCGCATCGCCATCGCCCGCGTGATGCTCAAGGACGCGCCCATCCTGCTGCTGGACGAAGCCACCAGCGCGCTCGATTCCGAGGTGGAGGCCGCCATCCAGCAGAGCCTGTACCGGCTGATGGAGGGCAAGACGGTGGTGGCCATCGCGCACCGGCTGTCCACCATCGCCGCGATGGACCGGCTGATCGTGCTGGACAAGGGCCGCATCGTCGAAGAAGGCGACCACCGCACGCTGCTGGCACTGGGCGGGCTGTATGCGCGGCTGTGGGCGCACCAGAGCGGCGGCTTCCTGGGCGAGGAGGTGGGCGACGAGGGGGTCGACGGCACCGAGGCGCCGCCGCCGGTGGCGCGCAGCGACGCGCCCAGCGCCGTCGGCGCCGGCTGACAGCCGGGCGGCCGGCCCGCCGCTAGCCGGCCAGAGGCCCGCTGCCTACGCTGGGGTCCTCATCAGCCAAGGAGACAGCCCATGGGCACCAGCAGCATTCTTGGCGGCACGCCGGCCCCCTCGCAGGCCGAAGGCCGCGACACCGACGCCCTCGGCCCCAGCGACAGCTCGGACAGCGGCAGCGACATCCAGGGCGAACGCCTGGCCGCCACCGAGTCGGACGACGGCAACTTCATGCATGCCACGCCGGCCGTGCACGGCAGCGACAGCGATGCCGGCGGCACCGGCGAACGCGGCTCGGCCATTCCGGGCGAGGATGCCGTGGGCGCCGACATCGGCACCGACCACATCGAGACGCTGGGCGGCACCGACGCGCTGGACGACGCGGTGTCGCTGGACGCCGACGCTGAGCTGGAAGACCTGGCCGCCGACGAGAGCGTCGATGCCAGCGACCCGGACATCGACGCCGACAACCGCCCGGACGCCTGACGCGGCGCCTAGCTCGCCAGGCTTGCCTGGACTATTTGGCCCAGGTGTCCTTCAGGCCGGTCACCTTGTTGAACACCGGCTGGCCGGCGGTGTGCTCGAGGCGGTCGGCCACGAAATAGCCGTGGCGCTCGAACTGGAAGCGGGCCTCCGGCGCGGCGCCGCGCACCGACGGCTCCAGGTAGGCCTGCACCACCTTCTTGCTGTCGGGGTTCAGTTCCGCGGCCAGTTCGCCTTCGCCGGGATGCGGCACGGCGAACAGCCGGTCGTACAGCCGCACCTCGGCGGCCAGCGCATCGTGCGCGCCCACCCAGCTGATCACGCCCTTGGTCTTGACGCTGTCGGCACCCCGGGGTGCCGCTGCGGGTGTCGGGAATCAGCTCGGCCTGCACTTCGGTCACCGTGCCGTCGGCATCGGCGGTATGGCCGGTGCACTTGACCACGTAGCCGTACTTCAGCCGCACGACCGCGCCGGGTGACAGCCGGTGGTAGCCCTTGGGCGGCACCGCCTGGAAGTCCTCGCGCTCGATCCATACCTCCGGCCCCAGGCTGAACTGCCGGCGGCCTCGCTCGGGCTGGGCCGGGTGCACCGGCGCGTCGCAGTCCAGCGTCTGGCCGGCGCCGATCACCTCGGCCCAGTTGGTCAGCCGCAGCTTCAGCGGATCCAGCACCGCCATCGCGCGCGCGGCCTTGGGGTCCAGGTCGTCGCGCAGCGCGATGTCGAGGTTGCTGTAGTCGATCCAGCCGCCGGCCTTGCTCACGCCGCTGCGCTCGCAGAACAGCTTCAGCGCCTCGGGCGTGTAGCCGCGGCGGCGCAGGCCGGCCAGCGTGGGCATGCGCGGGTCGTCCCAGCCGGTGACATGGCCCTCTTCCACCAGCTGGCGCAGCTTGCGCTTGCTGGTGATGACGTAGGTGAGGTTGAGCCGAGCGAACTCGTACTGCCGGGGCAGCGGCTCGGCCAGCAGGCCCAGCCGGGCCAGGTTCTCCAGCAGCCAGTCGTAGAACGGCCGCTGGTCCTCGAATTCCAGCGTGCAGATGCTGTGGGTGATGTTCTCCAGCGCGTCCTCGATGGGGTGCGCGAAGGTGTACATCGGGTAGATGCACCAGCGGTCGCCGGTGTTGTGGTGCGTGGCGTGCTTGATGCGGTACAGCGCCGGGTCGCGCAGGTTGATGTTGGGCGAGGCCATGTCGATCTTCGCGCGCAGCACCATCGCGCCGTCAGGGTGCCGGCCGTCGCGCATCTCGCGGAAGCGGGCCAGGTTCTCCTCGGGGCTGCGTGCGCGGAAGGGACTGTCGGTGCCCGGGCGGCTGAAGTCGCCGCGGTTGACGCGCATCTGCTCCGGCGTCTGCTCGTCCACGTAGGCCAGGCCGGCGCCGATCAGCGCCTCGGCCGCGCGGTACATGAGATCGAAGTAGTTGCTGGCGTAGAACAGGTGCTGGGTGCCGTGGGCTTCCCACTGCCAGCCCAGCCACTTCACCGCCTCGACGATGGAATCGACGTACTCCTGCTCTTCCTTCTCGGGATTGGTGTCGTCGAAGCGCAGGTGGCACACGCCGCCGTACTCCTGCGCCAGGCTGAAGTTCAGCCAGACGCTCTTGGCATGGCCGATGTGCAGGTAACCGTTGGGTTCGGGCGGAAACCGGGTGCGGATGGCCGCCGGGTCGGGCTGGCCTGCGGCCTGGTGCGCCGCGTCGCCCGGGCTGCCGGCGAAGCGGCGGCCGCGGTAGGTGCCGGCTTCCAGGTCGCGCTCGATCACGCTGCGCAGGAAGTTGCCGCCGGCGGGCTTGTTGCTGGTGGGGTCGTCGTGGGGTGCAGCCATGAGGGATTCTATGCACCGGGCTTTTTCGATTGCTTACCGTTGACAACAGCTTGAGGTGCACCCGCGGACGCTTCGAACGTTCAATTCAGGCAACCGAACATCAGGAGCCCGAACATGAGCATCAGGAAGACCCTGACCGCCGCCACGATGGTGATGGCCGGCGTGCTGGCCGCCGGTGCGGCGCAAGCCCGCGACGTCTACTGGTCGGTGGGCATCAACGCCCCGGTGGCCGGCGTGGGCGTGGGCACCGTCATCTCGAATGCGCCGCACTACGGCAACCACGCCGCACCGCCGGCCTATGTGCAGGTGCCGGCCTATCCGGTGTACCAGCCCGCGCCGGTGGTCTATGCGCCGGTGCCGGTGGTGCGCTACCGCCCGGTGCCGCCGCCGCACTACGTGGTGGTGCCGCAGGGCTACGGCCACCCGTACCACCACGGTCACCGCCACGGCAAGAAGCACGGCCACCGGCACGGCCACCGCTGAGCAATTCCGGGCCTGCCCCCATCCGGTGTCCCCCGCAGGGGGAAGCCGGATGGTTCGTGATTTCCTACAGTGATAAGGTTCACAGTAGGGAATCAAATCATGGCGTCGACGCAACAGTTGCATTCCATCCCGGCCTGCCGGGAGTTGCGGGACGAGCGCGCGCCGCGGCGCCTGCGGGCCTTGCGGACGTTCTGCGCGGTGTCGGTGGCAGGTTGGCTGGCGTTCGCTGCGCTGGTGTCCGGCACACCGCCGGAGAGCCTGCCGCCCGACGTGGCCTCCGCGCTGGCGCTGGCCGAGATCCAGGCACTGAAGCCGGCCGCCCCCGGCGCCGCGCCGCAGGCGCCCGGTGCGGCCCCGGCCCGGCCGGCGGACATCTCGGCCGAGCAGGCCGCCACCGCACCGCCCGCCGCCACGCCGCGCACCGGCGAGCCGCTCAAGCTGGCCGCCCGCTTCGACCTCTCGCATTGAGCGACTCACCGGGCGTCGTGCCGCCCGCGTCAGAGCCCCAGCAGCGCCTGCCAGCCCACCCGGGCCAGCGCCAGCACGCCCAGCAGCGCCAGCACCACCAGCGGCACGCCCACCGCCCAGGCGCTCTTGGCGCGCCATGATCGGCGCGAGCGCAGCACGTCGCCCACCAGCAGCATGGCCAGGTGCAGCGTGGCCACCACGCCCAGCGCGGTGATGGCGGCCGTGCGCACCGGCTCCGAGGCGAGCAGCAGGCCGGCAGCCAGCATCACCAGCAGGAAGGCATACAGCACCTTCATCACATGCGACCACCAGCGCGCGCGCAGGCTGCCGGGCAGCGACACCGCCAGCAGCCCTTGGCCGGCCAGCCCCAGGCGCGCCACCCAGCGCAGGGCCGGCACGTCCTGGCCCCGCTGCTCCACCACCGTCTGCAGCAGCCGGCCGGTGATGGTGACGGCCCGCGCCGCGCTGTCCAGCAGCGGCGCAGGATCGGGATCGGTTCGGCCGTCCCGGCTGCGCTGCACCCAGTGCAGCAGCGCCTCGTCGTCCAGCAGCGAGGCCACCACCTGGTCGAAGCGCCGGCCGGCTTCCGGCGTGCCGGGCTGCAGCGCCGCCACCAGCTGCCGGCGCAGCGCATCGCGGCGGGCGGCGGGATCGGCCACCGAAGGCTGCGGCTGGCGGGCCTGCACCTCGGCCACCGCGCCGCACAGCAGGCCGGTGATCTGCTCGTAGCCTGCGGGCCGCAGGCTGTCGCGCACGATGCTGCGGTGCGCCTGCTGGGTGAGGGTGCTGCGCACCAGGTGGGTGGCCGCGTCGGAGCCCGGCAGCAGCGCGGCGATCAGCCGCTCGGCGCCGTCCAGCCGGCCCCACAGGATGTCGTTGGTACGCCAGTGCCGCTGCAGGAAGGCGCCGAAGTTGGCCAGCGCGGTGCCGTCCAGCTTGCGCAGGCCGCTGTGGCGCTCGTCGATCAGCGCCGGTGCATCCTCGGGGCTGATGCGCACCACCTCCACCGTGGCGGGCTCGCCGCTTTCGGTGTCGTAGTACAGCGGGAAGCTCATCTGGTCATAGGTGTCGAAGCGCAGGTAGTACTCGCCCAGGAAACGGCGCAGCTGCTTGGCCATCGGCGTATCCAGCTCGGGCAGGCCCGTGTCGTCCACCTTGACGTAGATGTGCTCCTCGGCGGTGCCGCGGCCGGCCACCGCCAGGCGCGGCCCGCCCAGGCGCTGCCACACCAGCGCGCCACCGGCGGGCGGCTTGCCGTCCGTGCCCTTGACCAGTTCGTGCACCGATTCGCCGATGCGCCGCAGGTCGGCCTCCAGCGCGTCCTGCAAGGCGGTGAGCGCGGTGGTGCGGGTGAGTTGCAGCAGCGCCTGTGCGCGCAGGAAGATGCCCTCCTGCAGCGTGCGGGTGGCCGAGGGCAGCTTCAGCAGTTCCGGCGGGAACGACACCCGCACGCTGGCGCCGCCGGTGGTGCGCAGCGTGGGCACGTCGTCCGGGCCACCCGGGCCATGGGTGCGGCTGAGCAGCAGCAGGTCCAGCACGTCCTGCAGCTCGGCGCGCAGCGAGGCGCGGCGGGTGCAGGCGGCCTCGTGGTCGTCGGCACCGCCGAAGGGGTTGCGGTGGCGCAGCGTGGTGTGCGCCAGCGAGAGATCCGCCTTCAGCCGGTGCAGCGCCACCAGCAGGTCGTGCAGCCCGGCATCGTCCACCTCGCCTTCGGTCAGGTTGGGCCCGGCGCGCCGCCGCAGCCGCCTGGCCAGCGCCGCATCCGCCTCGCTCAGCTCGCCCAGCGGCCCGCGGCGGCGGCGGCCCACCAGCCGCGTGATCTGGTCGATCTTGCGCAGCAGGAAGGCGGTGCGCCGGGTGCGGTAGGCGAGGTCGAAGTCGTCGAGGAAGGCGTTGAGCGTGCCCACCCAGAGGCCGCCTTCGGCCACCGGCTTGCCGGGCGCGTCGCTGTAGCGCTCCTCGCGCCAGGCCCGCACCAGCGCGCGCAGCGCATACACATGGTCGGAGTTGCGCTCGATCTTCCACGCGCGGGCCAGGCAGTCGGCGATGTCGTCGGTCACCGTGTACTGGCGCAGCCGGTTGTAGGGCAGGAAGGCGTCGCCGTAGTAGCGGCGCATGCGTTCCATCGTCAGCATGCGCCAGGGCGGCACGCCGTCGTCGTCCTCGGGCACCACCTCGTGCAGGATGCGGGTGAGCGGGTCGTCCTCCGCGTCGTCCAGGTCGCGTTCGCCCAGCCGCACGATGCGGTCGATGCGCTCGATGCGGCGGTTGCGGCGCAGCACCGCCTCCAGGTCCTCGCGGATGGTCTCGTAGCTGGGAATGCTGGTGAGCGCCGCCAGCGCGTTGCTCAGCGCATCGGGCGGGGCGGTGGGGTCGGGGCCCTCGGCCTCCGGGTGGGCCGGCGCCGGCTCGATGTACACCAGCTTGCGTTCCACCGGCACAGAGGCACTGCGCTGCGACAGCGCGCCCACCACGTGGGTGAAGGGCTTGTTGTCCAGGTAGCCGCCGTCGCCGAAGGCGCGCGTGAGGTGGCCGCCGGCCTGCACCTCGGCCACCGGCACGCCGGTGAAGAAGTCGTCCCACTGGCGCAGCGCGGCGCTGTCCAGCGTGCGGTCCAGGCGCTTGAGCGCGTCCAGCGTCATCGGCTCGAAGGCAAACGGGAAGGACGAGGTGCAGCGCGCCGCGAAGGACAAAAAGGCGTTGTGGCGCGGATGCAGGTCGTTGTGCGCCACCTGGGCGCCGTCGTCGGTGTAGCGGAAGCGGAACACCTGGCGGTGGCGCTTCTCGTGCACCACCTTGTCGAACAGCCGCAGGGTGACGAGCGAGCCGCGGATGTCGGTGGTGGTGACGAACAGGTCCAGCTCGTCCACATACGGTGAAGGCGCGCGGCCGCGGGCCTGCGTGCCCGACATCACCGCCATGGCCTTGCGCAGCTTGCGGTACATGCGGTCGCTGTTGAGCAGCGAGACGGGCTCGGCGCTGCGATCGGCCAGGCCTTCCATGTCCACGTCGCCCTTGTAGCTGCGGCTGTCGTTGAGCAGCTTGCCGATGTCGCCTTCGCGCACCCACAGGTCGCGCAGCGGCGCGAAGGGCTCGTCGTTGGCCAGCGCCTTGCCGAGGAACAGGCCGTTGATGCCGCCGGCCGAGGTGCCGGCGATCACGTCGATGACGAAGCGCGTGGGCAGGTCGCCGGGCGTCTCCGCGGCCAGCGGATCGGGCCGGCCGCGAGGGTCGGCCAGCCATTCGGCATAACGCTGCTGCAGCGGCGGGTCGTTCACCAGCCAGGACAGACGGCGGTACACCTCGGCCGTGGTCAGCGGTGCATCGCCGGTGGCCGGCGCGGGCCGCTGCACGCCGGGCAGCAGGCGCGGCGTGGCGCGCGCCAGCTCGTACATCTCGTTGGTGACGCCGTTGATGTAGATGGCCAGCGACACGCCGCCATACATCACGACGCCGAAGCGGATCTCGGCGCGGTAGTCCATCGCGGGCATGGCGGCTCCTCTTGTTCTTCTGGGCAGCCGATGATGTCAGCGCCGGTTGGCGCGGCAATCCCTACGTGCCCGGCCTGACTACATGCCTTTGAACAGGTGCGCGTACAGCCGGCTGGCGGTGAGCCGCTCGGGCCGGCCGCGCAGGGTGAGCAGCACCTTGCCGCTGGCCTCGCGGGTGGCGGTGGCGATGCAGCGCGCCTGCACCACCAGGCTGCGGTGCACCTGCCAGAAGCGCTGCGCGTCCAGCTGCGGCAGCAGCTCGCGCAGCGACAGGCGGATCAGGTGCTCCTTGTCGGCGGTGACCACCCGCACGTACTTGTCCGCGGCCTCGAAGTACAGCACCTCGTCCACCGGCACCAGGTGCAGCGTGCTGCCGACGCCGGCCTGGATCATCTCGAGCCGGGGTGGCTGCGGCTGCGCTGCGCCCGGCATGCCGGCGGCGCCCAGCAGGCCGCGCAGCTGCGCCAGCGTGTCGTCCAGCGCGGTGGGCGCCGTGGGCTGGGCCAGCAGGCGCTGCAGCCGCTGCACGCATTGCGCCAGCCGGGGCGCGTCCACCGGCTTGAGCAGGTAGTCCACGGCCTCGCGCTCGAAGGCCTGCAGCGCGTACTGGTCGTAGGCGGTCACGAACACGATCAGCGGGAACGGCGTGCCGTCGTCGGGCCAGTCCTCGGCCAGGGCCTGCGCGGCCTGCAGGCCGTCCAGGCCGGGCATGCGGATGTCGAGAAAGCACAGCCGCGGCTTCAGCGCCAGCGCCTGCTGCACCGCCGACAGGCCGTCGCCCACCTGGGCCAGCACCTGCAGCCCGGGCCAGGCCTGCAGCAAGTCGGCGCGCAGCGCGGCGGCGATCAGCGGTTCGTCTTCGGCGATGAGGGCGGTGGGTGCGTTCATGGCGGGGCGGAGTGGGTGGCCGACGAGGCGGCGGGTGCAGTGGCCGCTGTCCGGTGGATGGCCAGGTCGGCGCCGGCGCGGTCTTCGGCGAGCGGCGCCGCGGGCATCGGCAGGCGCAGCGTGGCCACGGTGCCGCCTTCGGCATCGCCGGCCGCTGCCAGCTCGAGGCGGGCGGCATCGCCATGCAGCGTGGCCAGGCGTTCGCGGATCTGCTGCGTGCCGAAGCCGCGGCCGGGCGGGGCGGGCGCCGGCGCCGCGGGCAGGCCGCGGCCGGTATCCCGCACGGTGAGGACCAGCGCGTCGCCCTCCTGCCGGGCGTGCACCACGATGCGGCCGCCAGCCACCTGCGGCTCCAGCCCGTGCTGGATGGCGTTTTCCACCAGCGGCTGCAGCAGCAGCGGCGGCACCGGCAGCGCGGCCAGCTCGGGCGGCAGGTCCAGTTCGGTGGCCAGCCGAGGGCCCATGCGCACGGCCATCAGCGCCAGGTAGTCGGCAGTGCGGTCGAACTCGGCCTGCAGCGGATGCAGCGCCACCCGGGAGGCGCCGAGTGTGGAGCGCAGGAAGCCGATCAGCCGGTCCAGCATCTGCTGCGCCCGTGGCGGGTCCAGCGTGATCAGCACCCGCAGGTTGGCCAGCGTGTTGAACAGCATGTGAGGCTCCAGCTGCGACTGCAGCAGCCGCAGCTGGGTCTCGGCAGCCTGGCGCTGCGCGGCCTCGGCCTCGGCCCGGTGCTTTTGCAGCATCGCGGTGGCATGCCAGAACAGCGTGGCGGCGATGCCGGCCACGGTGGTGACGATCAGCGTGCTGCCGCGGCTGAACATCGGCGCCAGCTGCACGCCCAGCAGCAGCCCGGCCAACCGGCGGCCGATCTCGTAGCCGCCCAGCACGCCCAGCACGATCACCGGCAGCATCCAGCGGTAGCCCGGCCAGGGCAGGCCCTGGCCCGTCCAGCGCTGCAACGTGCGGCCCACCAGCCAGCGGCCCCCATCCACCAGCAACCAGACCGAGTTGCCGATCAGCATCGACACCACGATGTTCGCCACCAGCCCCGGCGAGCCGGCCAGCCAGATGGCGATGCCGATGGCGCTGCAGAACAGCTGGTTGAAGCCGACGACGGTGGCCAGCTGGCGGGCTGAGTAGAAGCCGGCAGGCAGTGGGGCAAGGGCAGCGGGCATGGCCGGCATTGTGGTGGTGGCGCCGTGCATCTCATACCCAGCCCAGCGTCTGGTGCCACAGCATCTGTCCCAGGAAGCGGCTGGGCAGCAGCGTGAAGGCGCCGGCCACGAGGCAGCCGCCGATGTAGGCGCTGCGCATGGCTTTCTGGTGCGCGGCGATGCGCCGCTGCACCGCCGCGACGATGCCAGCCCCCACGCCGACGAAGGTGAGCAGCGTCAGCAGGTGGATGGGCGTGTAGCCGGCCAGGTTGGGTATCCGGAAGTCGCGGATGAAGAGGCTGGTGATCGCGGTGGCAAGCATCAGCGCCACCCAGAGGTAACCGGCACGGCGGTGTGTGTGCGAGCCCTTGCGGGCCCACAGCGCCACCGGGCCGAGCAACAGCGCGCCGATGGCGGTCACCACGTGGACCTGGATCGCGGGGCTGAGCTGCTGGAAGCTGTGAGCGGTGTTCATGGACGGCTCCTGTGTTCGATGGCGGCATCGTCGGCGGGGCGGATTGGCGCAACCAGCGGCGTGCGACGGAGGGTGTGCAGCCGGCGCGAGCGGTCGCCGTCGCGGCGCGAAAAGCAAGGCGGCGGAGCGCCCTCAGGGCTGCGGCTGCAGCACCCGGCGGTGGAAGTCGACGATGCGGGCCACCGCGGCGCGGCGCTCGGCAGGGTCGAAACCGGGCACCGGCAGGCCGCCGCGTGCCTGCTGCGCCGCCACTTGCGCGGCCAGCTCGGCCGGCCAGGGCGACAGCACGTCGAAGTGCCCCGCGCCGGGCAACTCGCCCAGCGAGGTGCAGGCGCCGCAATGCCGCAGCACATGCCGGCTGTGGAAGGCGGGCAGCAGCAGCTCGTCGCGCTCGGCGCCCAGCACGCCCACCGGGATGCGGATGCGCGCCAGGCTATCGGGCGAGAACAGCGCCGCCACCGGCACGGCCAGCGTCACCACCGCGATGCGCGGGTCGGGGCGCGGGTCGAAGGGGGCGACGGGCTGGGCAGCCGCGTCGGCGGGCGGCGTGCGGCCGCCTTCCCAGCGCGTCAGCTCCGCCGGGAGGAAGGCTTCGGGCACGCCGCGGGCGCGCTCGTAGCTGGCGCGGCGGGCGGCTTGCTGCCCGGCGGTCAGGGCGCCGTTGAAGCAGAAGCCGATGTCCTCCTCCAGGTGCTGCTGGCAGTGCTGCACCAGGCCCAGCGTGCGCCATTGCGCGCCGGCCAGCGCCAGCCCGGTGACGCCGCCGGCGGACATGCCGTGCACGCCGACCTGGTCGAGCGCCAGCCGCGGGCCCCAGGCCGGGTCGCCCGCCAGCGCGTCGATCAGCCGCAGCACCTCCTTCGGACGCGTGCGGAAGGCGGCCGGGCCGGCCTGGTGGCTGTCGAGGTGGTTGTCGCCCGCATGCAGCGGCTGCGCGACGACGAAGCCGGCTTTCGCCAGCGCCGAGGCCAGCGCCTGGTCGGGCAGGGCGCTGCCGGCGGTGCCGTGGGACATCACCACCAGCCGGCGCGGGCCGGGCCGCGGCGCGGCGCCGGGCGCTATCTCCACCTCGAAGGGCCCCATGCGCTGCGGCGTGGCCACCGCATCGGTCGGGTAGCTCAGCGCGACCGGGCCGCCGGCCAGCGTGAGCACGCTGCGGCCGACCTGGGCCTGCGCCGGTGCGGTCGACAGCGAGGAAGCCAGCGCCAGCAGAAGGCCGGCGAGCAGGGTGGGGCGGGGCGGCAGCGGCATGGTGGCGGTCCGTCGGCGGTGGGGAGGGCTCCACTGTGTCGACGGGCCGCCGCGGGCGCGAGCGGCTTGCGACCGGCCCGCCGGGGCCGGCGCCAAGTGCCGCTTCGGCGGCGCGACACGCCGGCCGCGGCGCGGGTCAGCTCAACGCCGCCGGCGCGTCGTGCTGCCGCCCAGCAGCGAGCCGAGCACGCCGCGGACGAGCTCGCGGCCCACGGCCGAGCCGATCTGCCGCACGGCCGAGGTGGCCGCCGCCTCCATCAGCCCCGGCTTGCGCCCGCCGCGCGGGCCGGTGCTGCCGAACACTGCGTCCTTCAGCGTGTCCATCAGGCCGCCGCCCGCGGTGCTGCCGGCCGCATCACGCGCTTCCTTGGACAGGCGATCGCCCGCGCCCGGCTCGGCGCCCGCATCCGCGCTGGCCACCGCGCGGCCCTTCAGCTTCTCGTAGGCCGATTCGCGGTCCACCGTCTTCTCGTACACCCCGGCCACCAGCGAGCCGGCCATCAACGCCTGCCGCTGCGCCGGCGTGATCGGCCCGATCTGGCTGCCCGGCGGCAGCACGAACACCCGCTCCGTCACGCTGGGCCGGCCCTTGGCGTCGAGGAAGCTCACCAGCGCCTCGCCCACCGCCAGGTCGGTGATGGCGGTCTCGATGTCGAGCTTCGGGTTGGCGCGCATGGTGCTGGCCGCGCTCTTGACCGCCTTCTGGTCGCGCGGGGTGAAGGCGCGCAGCGCATGCTGCACCCGGTTGCCGAGCTGGGCCAGCACGGTGTCGGGCACGTCCAGCGGGTTCTGGGTCACGAAGTACACGCCCACGCCCTTGGAGCGCACCAGCCGCACCACCAGCTCGATGCGCTCGACGAGCGCGGCCGGCGCGTCCTTGAACAGCAGGTGCGCCTCGTCGAAGAAGAACACGAGCTTGGGCTTGTCGGGGTCGCCGATCTCGGGCAGCTGCTCGAACAGCTCGCTCAGCATCCACAGCAGGAAGGTGGCGTACAGCCGCGGCGAATTCATCAGCTGGTCGGCGGCCAGGAGGTTGATCACGCCTTGCCCATCCGCGGTCTGCATGAAGTCGGCGATGTCCAGCATCGGCTCGCCGAAGAACCTGTCGCCGCCCTGCTGCTCGATCTGCAGCAGCCCGCGCTGGATGGCGCCCACGCTGGCCGCGCTGACGTTGCCGTACTCGGTGGTGAACTGGCTGGCGTTCTCGCCCACGTGCTGCAGCATCGCCCGCAGGTCCTTCAGGTCGAGCAGCAGCAGGCCGTTGTCGTCGGCGATCTTGAACACCAGGTTCAGCACGCCGGCCTGGGTCTCGTTCAGCGCCAGCATGCGGGCCAGCAGCAGCGGGCCCATGTCGCTGACGGTGGCGCGCACCGGGTGGCCCTGGGTGCCGAACACGTCCCACAGCGTGGTGGGGCAAGCCACCGGCGCGGGCGCTTCCAGCCCGCGCTCGGCCAGCACCGCGGCCAGCTTCGGGCCGATGCTGCCGGCCTGGCTGATGCCGGTGAGATCGCCCTTCACGTCGGCCATGAACACCGGCACGCCGATGCGGCTGAAGCCCTCGGCCAGCGACTGCAGCGTGATCGTCTTGCCGGTGCCGGTGGCGCCGGTGATCAGCCCGTGGCGGTTGGCCAGGCCGGGCAGCAGATGGGTTTCGACGCTGCCATGGCGGGCGAGGAGGATGGGGTCGGCCATGGGGCAAGTCTCCTGGAGGTGGGCACCGTTAAAATCGACCGCAGCATATCCAATACACCAGCGCCGCCGAAGCTTCTCGGCCAAGGCGCCGCGAGGAGAAACAGACTCATGGCCGGACATTCCAAATGGGCCAACATCCAGCACCGCAAGGGCCGCCAGGACGAAAAGCGCGGCAAGGTCTGGACACGCGTGATCCGCGAGATCATGGTGGCTGCCCGCCAGGGCGGCGGTGACCCGAACGCCAACCCCCGGCTGCGGCTGGCGGTGGACAAGGCCAAGGCGGCCAACATGCCGGCCGACACCGTCAAGCGCAACATCGACAAGGCCACCGGCAACCTCGAAGGCGTCAACTACGAGGAAATCCGCTACGAGGGCTACGGCATCGGCGGTGCGGCCATCATCGTCGACTGCATGACCGACAACCGCGTGCGCACGGTGGCCGAGGTGCGGCACGCCTTCAGCAAGTACGGCGGCAACCTGGGCACCGAAGGCTCGGTGGCCTTCCAGTTCAAGCACTGCGGGCAGCTGGTGTTCGCGCCCGGCACGAGTGAAGACAAGGTGATGGAAGTGGCGCTTGAATCGGGCGCCGACGACGTGATCACCGGCGACGACGGCTCGATCGAGGTGCTCACCCCGCCGACCGAATTCGAGGCGGTGAAGAACGCGCTCGAGGCTGCCGGCCTGACGGCCGAGATCGCCGAGGTGACGATGCGCGCCGAAAACACCATCGACCTCTCCGGCGACGACGCCGAGAGAATGCAGAAGCTGCTCGACGTCATCGAAGACCTGGACGACGTGCAGGACGTGTTCCACAACGCGGTCCTCGAAGACCGAGCTACATGAAGATCCTCGTCATCGGCGGCGGCGGCCGCGAACATGCGCTGGCCTGGAAGCTGGCGCAGTCGCCGCGGGCCAGCAAGGTCTACGTCGCGCCCGGCAACGGCGGCACCGCGCTGGCGCCGCAGCTGCACAACATCGACATCACCGAGCCCGCCGCGCTGGCCGACTTCGTGGTGGCCGAGAAGATCGCGCTCACCGTCGTCGGCCCCGAGGCGCCGCTGGCCGCCGGCGTGGTGGACGTGTTCCGCGCCCGCGGGCTGCGCATCTTCGGCCCCACGCAGGCCGCGGCGCAGCTCGAGAGTTCCAAGGCCTTCGCCAAGGCCTTCATGAAGCGGCATCACATCCCCACCGCCGCCTACGAGACCTTCAGCGACGCCGCGCAGGCCCATGCCTACGTGGACGCGCAGGGTGCGCCCATCGTCATCAAGGCCGACGGCCTGGCCGCCGGCAAGGGCGTGGTGGTGGCGATGACGCTGCAGGAGGCGCACGAGGCCATCGACTTCATGCTGGTGGACAACAAGCTCGGCGTGCAGCACAACGCCGACGGCGCACGCGTGGTGATCGAGGAGTTCATGCAGGGCGAGGAAGCCAGCTTCATCGTGCTGTGCGACGGCAAGAACGTGCTGCCGCTGGCCACCAGCCAGGACCACAAGCGCATCGGCGACGGCGACACCGGCCCCAACACCGGCGGCATGGGCGCGTACTCGCCGGCCCCGGTGGTCACGCCCAACGTGCATGCCAAGGTCATGCACGAGATCGTGCAGCCCACCATCGCCGGCATGACCAAGGACCGCATGCCGTTCACCGGCTTCCTGTACGTGGGGCTGATGATCGATGCGCAGGGCAATCCGCGCACGGTGGAGTTCAATGCGCGGCTGGGCGACCCGGAGGCCGAGGTCATCCTGATGCGCCTGAAGAGCGACCTGGTGGACGTGCTGCTGCATGCCACCGACGGCACGCTGGACACCGTCTCGCTCGACTGGGACCGCCGCTTCGCGCTGGGCGTGGTGATGGCCGCCGAGGGCTACCCGGCCAACCCGCGCAAGGGCGACGTGATCACCGGCCTGCCTGCAGCCACCGACGACGCCATCGTCTTCCATGCCGGCACCACGCAGCAGGCCGACGGCAGCATCGCCGTCTCCGGCGGCCGGGTGCTGTGCGTCACGGTGCTGGGCGAATCGGCCAAGACGGCGCAGCAGCGGGCGTACGAGTACCTGCGGCCCATCCAGTTCGCCGGGGCGCAGTACCGCAACGACATCGGCCACCGGGCGATCAAGCCGCGATGAGCTTTGATGTAGTCCGGTCGTACCTGCTCGGGCTGCAGGACAGCATCGTCGGCACGCTGCAGGCCGAGGACGGCCAGCCGTTCATCACCGACGGCTGGGTGCGCGGCCCCGAGGAGAAGTTGCAGGGCGACGGCCGTTCGCGCCTGGTGGAGCAGGGGAGCCTGCTGGAACGCGGCGGCTGCAACTTCAGCCACGTGCGCGGTCCGCAGCTGCCGCCTTCGGCCACGCAGCACCGGCCCGAGCTGGCCGGGGCGCCGTTCGAGGCGATGGGCGTGTCGCTGGTCATGCATCCGCGCAACCCCTATGTGCCCACGGTGCACATGAACGTGCGCATGCTGGCTGCGCTGCCGGAGGGCAAGCCGCCGGTCACCTGGTTTGGCGGCGGCATGGACCTGACGCCCTACTACGGCTTCGAGGAAGACGCGGTGCACTTCCACCGCAGCTGCCAGGAAGCGCTGATCCCTTACGGCGAGGGCCTGTACCCGCGCTTCAAGGCCTGGTGCGACGAGTACTTCTTCCTCAAGCACCGCAACGAGCCGCGCGGCATCGGCGGCATCTTCTTCGACGACTTCGCCGAGGGCGGCTTCGACGAAGGCTTCGCGATGACCCGCGCGGTGGGCGATGCCTTCCTGCGCGCCTACATGCCCATCGTGCGCCGCCGCCGCGACATGCCCTATGGCGAGGCCGAGCGCGAGTTCCAGCTCTACCGTCGCGGCCGCTATGTCGAGTTCAACCTGGTGTGGGACCGCGGCACGCACTTCGGCCTGCAGTCGGGCGGCCGCACCGAAAGCATCCTGATGTCGATGCCGCCGCACGCCACCTGGCGCTACGACTGGCATCCCGAGCCCGGCACGCCCGAGGCACGGCTGTACACCGAGTTCCTGCGCCCGCGTGACTGGGCGGGCGAGCGGGCCGACGATTGAGCCGCATCGGCATCTTCGGCGGCAGCTTCGATCCGGTGCACAACACGCACCTGGCGCTGGCCGCGGCGGCGCTGCAGCACCTGCGGCTGGACGAACTGCGCTGGGTGCCCACCGGCCATCCGTGGCACAAGGCCTCCAAGCCGGCGGATGCGGCACACCGCGTGGCCATGCTCAAGCTGGCGCTGGCCGGCGAGCCGCGCTACACCATCGACGAACTGGAACTGCACCGCAGCGGCCCCAGCTACACCATCGACACCGTGCGCTGGCTGCAGGCTTCCCAGCCCGAGCTGCCGGGGCAGCACAACGAATGGTTCCTGGTCATCGGCCAGGACCAGTACGAGAAATTCAATACCTGGCACGGCTGGCGTGAACTGCTGGACCGGCTGACCCTGGCCGTGGCCAACCGCGCGGGCGCCGCGCCGCAGGCACCGCCCGCGCTGCAGGCCGTGCCGCACCGCGTGGAAGTGGTGCCCCTGCCGCCCAGCGACATGGCCGCCACCGATATCCGATCCCGATTGGCACAGGGATTACCGATCGATATGCTGGTACCCCCCCAGGTCGCCCGCTATATTGCCCAAAACGCTCTGTACCGAAAATAACTGAATGGACATCCGCAAACTGCAGCGCGCCATCGTCGATGGCCTGGAAGACGTGAAGGCCCAGAACATCGTGGTCTTCAACACGGAGCACCTGTCGCCGCTGTTCGAACGCGTGATCGTCGCGTCGGGAACGAGCAACCGCCAGACCAAGGCGCTGGCCGCCAGCGTGCGCGACGCCGTCAAGGCCAGCGGCCTGCAGGTGCTGCGCACCGAGGGCGAGGACAACGGCGAATGGATCATCGTGGACTGCGGCGCCGCCGTCGCCCACATCATGCAGCCCGGTATCCGCGAGTACTACCACCTGGAGGAAATCTGGGGCGGCAAGGCCGTGCGCATGAAGATCGAGACCAAGAAGCGCGGCCTGCCGCAGGCCAGCGAGGACGAGTCGGACGACGACGAGGACGAGGCCGACGAGGCACCGGCGCCCCAGGCTGCGGCGAAGAAGGCCGCGGCCAGGAAGGCGCCGGCGAAGAAGGCTGCCGCGAAGTCGGCCTTCGCCAAGCAGGTCAACGACCCGGCCTCGCGCCCAACGGCCTCCACCCGCGCACCGGCCAGGAAGGCCGCGGCCCGCAAGACCGCGGCGTCGACCAGCACGCCCGAGCGCGTGCAGAAGATCGTCGTCAACGACCCCGCGCAGGCCCGCCCTGCCACCAAGAAGGTGGCCGGCCGCAGCGTGGCGGTGAAGTCGGCGGCCCGCAAGACGGCGGCCCCGGCCGCCAAGAAGGCGGCGGCCAAGGCCGCGCCGGCCAAGAAGATCTCGGCCCGCCACGCCGGCGCCAAGAAGCCGGCCACGCCGCGCGGCTGAGCGCAGCGCGTCGCCCGCCGTGCGGCTGGTCATCGCGGCCATCGGCCAACGCCAGCCGGCGTGGGCCGAGGAGGCCTATGCCGACTTCGCCAAGCGCTTTCCGCCTGAGCTGAAGCTCGAGCTGAAGGCGCTCAAGGCCGAACCACGCACCGCCGGCAAGCCCGCCTCCGCGATGATGGCCGCCGAGGCGCAGCGGCTGGAAGCCGCCATCCCGAAGGGCGCGCGCCGCGTGGTGCTGGACGAGCGCGGCACCCGCATGACCACGGTGCAGCTGGCCGACCGGCTGCGCTTCTGGCTGGGCGATGGTCGCGACGTGGTGTTCCTCGTCGGCGGCCCGGACGGGCTGGACGCGGCCTTGAAGGCCACGGCCGACGAGACGCTGCGCATCTCCGACCTCACGCTGCCGCATGCCTTCGTACGGGTGCTGCTGGCCGAGGCGCTGTACCGCGCGTGGTCGGTCACCGCCGGTCATCCCTATCACCGCGAATGAGCACCGGCGAATGAGCACCGTGATCAAGCCGCCCGCGGGCATGCACCGCTTCCTCTACCTCGCCTCGCAAAGCCCGCGGCGGCGCCAGCTGCTCGACCAGATCGGCGTGCAGCACGAGCTGCTGCTGCCCGACCGCATGGAAAACGCCGAGCGGCTGGAGGAAGTGCGCAGCGGCGAGCTGCCGGCCGACTACGTGCGCCGCGTCACCCGGCTGAAGCTGGACGCGGCGCGCAAGCGGCTGGCCAGGCGCGGGCTGGCCGAGGCGCCGATCCTCGCCAGCGACACCACGGTGGCCATCGGCCGCCGCATCCTCGGCAAGCCGGCGGATGCGGCCGAGGCGGCCGAGATGCTCGCTGCCCTGTCCGGCCGCACGCACCGCGTGCTCACGGCCGTGGCGGTGAGCAGCGGCCGAGCCACGCTGCTGGAGATGAGCGTGTCGCGCGTGCGCTTCGCCGAGCTGTCGGCACAGGACATCCGCCGCTACATCGACACCGGCGAGCCCTTCGGCAAGGCCGGCGCCTACGGCATCCAGGGTCCGGCGGCGGTCTTCGTGGCGCACATCGAAGGCAGCTACTCGGGGATCATGGGACTGCCGCTGCACGAGACGGCCACGCTGCTGCGAAGGGCGCGCGTGCTGTTCTGACGCCCCGGCGGGGCCGCCGGTATGATGGTCCGGCCCCTATCCGCAGACGGGCTCCATCCACGAGACAAGCGCTGCCGGAACGCCCGCGGCGCTGCTCCGCACAAGAACAGAACCGTCATGCAAGACATCCTCATCAACTGGACTCCCCAGGAAACACGCGTCGCCATCGTCGAGAACGGCGCGGTGCAGGAGCTGCACATCGAACGCGCGCTGGAGCGCGGCCTGGTGGGCAACATCTACCTGGGCAAGGTGGTGCGGGTGCTGCCCGGCATGCAGAGTGCGTTCATCGACATCGGACTGGACCGCGCCGCCTTCCTGCACGTGGCCGACCTGCACACCAGCCCGCCGCGCAGCGACCATGGCGGCATGCAGACGCCGGTGCCCATCGAGCGCCAGGTGTTCGAGGGCCAGACGCTGACGGTGCAGGTCATCAAGGACAGCATCGGCAGCAAGGGCGCACGGCTGTCCACGCAGATCAGCATCGCCGGCCGGCTGCTGGTGTACCTGCCGCAGGACAACCACATCGGCATCTCGCAGAAGATCGGCAGCCACGAGCTGCGCGAGCAGCTGCGCCAGCGCATGGCGGTGCTGGTGGGCAAGCCCGAGGAGGGCGGTGGTGGCGGCTTCATCCTGCGCACCAATGCCGAGGACGCCACCGACCCCGAGCTGGCCGACGACATCGCCTACCTGCGCAAGACCTGGGCCTCGATCCGCGAACGCAGCCATGCACGCCCGCCCGGCACGCTGCTGCACCAGGACCTGACGCTGGCCGAGCGGGTGCTACGCGACCTGATCACCGACACCACCCACACGGTGCGCATCGACTCGCGGCTGCAGTACGAGCACCTGGCCGGCTTTGGCGCCACCTACACGCCCACCTCTGTGCGGCGGCTGGAGCTCTACCGCGGCGAGCGGCCGATCTTCGACCTGTTCAACATCGACGACGAGATCGCCCGCGCGCTGGCGCGGCGGGTCGACCTGAAGAGCGGCGGCTACCTCATCATCGACCAGACCGAGGCGCTGACCACGGTGGACGTGAACACCGGCGGCTACGTGGGTGCGCGCAACTTCGACGACACCATCTTCAAGACCAACCTTGAAGCCGCCGGCGCCATTGCCCGGCAGCTGCGGCTGCGCAACCTGGGCGGCATCGTCATCGTCGACTTCATCGACATGGCGCGCGAGGAGCACCAGGCTGCGGTGCTGGCCGAGTTCCGCAAGCAGCTGGCGCGCGACCGCACCAAGACCACGGTGAGCGGCTTCACTCAGCTGGGGCTGGTGGAGATGACGCGCAAGCGCACGCGCGAGTCGCTGGCCCACATGCTGTGCGAGCCTTGCCCCACCTGCGCCGGCCGCGGCCAGGTGAAGACCCCGCGCAGCGTCTGCTACGACATCCTGCGCGAGATCCTGCGCGAGGCCCGCCAGTTCGACCCCAAGGAATTCCGCGTGGTGGCCAGCGCCGCCGTGGTGGAGATGCTGCTGGACGAGGAAAGCCAGCACCTGGCCGGGTTGTCGGACTTCATCGGCAAGCCGATCTCGTTGTCGGCCGAGCCGACGTCGAATCCGGAGCAGTACGACATCGTGTTGTTGTAGGGGGGCGCTTGACCCTGCGCCTGCTCCACACCGCCGACTGGCAGATCGGCCGCATCTACGCCCAGTTCGAACCTGACGATGCGCAGGCGCTGTTCGAGGCGCGCTTCCAGGTCGTCGAGCGGCTGGCCGCGCTGGCACGGCAGCACGAGGTGCATGCGGTGCTGGTGGCCGGCGACGTGTTCGATGCACAGACGGTGTCGGACAAGACCATCCGCCGCCTCTTCAACGCGATGCAGGCCTACGCCGGCCCCTGGCTGCTGCTGCCCGGCAACCATGACGCCGCGCTGGCTGAGTCGGTCTGGCAGCGCGCGCACCGGCTGGGCGCGGTGCCGCCCAACGCCATCACCTGCCTGCAGCCCGGCGTGCAACTGGTGGCCGACCGGCTGGCGGTGCTGCCCGCGCCGCTGGTGCAGCGGCACACCCATGCCGACCTCACCGACTGGTTTGCCGCCGCCGCCACGCCCGCAGGCCTGCCGCGCATCGGCCTGGCCCATGGCTGCGTGCAGGGCGTGCTGCCCGAAGAGCTGGACTCGGCCAATCCCATCGCCGCCGACCGCGCGGCCAGCGCCGGGCTGGACTACCTGGCGATGGGCGACTGGCACGGCACCCGCCGCATCGACGATCGCTGCTGGTATGCCGGTACGCCGGAGACCGACCGCTTCAAGGCCAACGACTCGGGCCAGGCGCTGCTGGTCACGCTGGCCGGCCCGGGCGCGCCGCCGCAGGTGCAGCCGTTGCCCACCGGCCGCTACCGCTGGCGCCAGCTGGACGCGCGCCTGGCGGTACCCAGCGACCTGGACGACATCCTGCGCCTTCTGGAAGCCACCGGCCCGGACGACGTGCTGCAGTTCCGCGTCGCAGGCCTGTGCGACCTGCAAGGCCAGCGCCGGCTGCAGGCCGCGGTGGACAGCGCCCGCGCCCGTGTGCGCGCGCTGGTGCACGAGGCCCACGGCCTGCGGCTGGAGCCCACGCCCGAGGACCTCGCCGCGCTGCATGCCGACGGCTACGTGGGCGAGGTGCTGCAGCAGCTGCGCGCGGATCAGGCCGGCGGCGAAGCGGACGATCCCCAGGCCCGCACGGCCCGGGATGCGCTGCTGATCCTGGCCCGCCTGCTGGATGAGCAGGCCGCGCCGTCCCCTGCCCGGCCGAGGGCCGGCGCATGAAGCTGCGCCGCCTGTGCATCAGGAGCTTCAAGCGCTTCCGCGAACCGCTGCTGCTGGAAGGCTTTGCCGACGGCCTGAACCTGTTTGCCGCGCCCAACGAGTGCGGCAAGAGCACCGTGGCCGAGGCCATCCGTGCCGCCTTCTTCGAGCGTCACCGCTCCAACAGCGTGGAGCATCTGCGGCCCTGGGGTGAGCCGTCGGCCACGCCCACGGTGGAGGTGGACTTCGAGCTGGGCGGGCGGCAGCACCGGCTGACCAAGGCCTTCCTGGGCAAGAAGCGCTGCGAGCTGGTGATTGCCGGCCAGCCGCCGCTGGATGGCGCCGCCGCCGAGGACCACCTGGCCGGCCTGCTGGGCTTCAAGTTCCCCGGCAAGGGCGCCAGCGCGCCCGAGCACATGGGCATTCCCGGCCTGCTGTGGATCCGCCAGGGCACCGCCCACGAGCTGGCCGACGCGGTGCAGTACGCCGCCGACCATCTGCGCCAGGTGCTGGGTGAATCCATGGGCGAGCTCACCGCGTCCGGCGGCGATGCTCTGCTGCGCACGGTGGAAGGCCTGCGCAACGAACTTCTGACACCGGCCACCGGCAACCCGAAGGGCGAGTACGGGGCAGCGCTGGCACGGCAGGCCGAGCTGGCCGGGCAGCTGCAAGCCCTGGACCGCGAGATCGGTGCCTACCAGGACAGCGTGGACCGGCTGGCCGGCCTGCGCCGTGCACACGAGCGCGACGCACAGGCGCGGCCCTGGGCCGGCGTGCGTGAACAGCACCAGGCCGCAGTGGCCCGGCTGCAGGCCGCACAGGGCCTGGAAGCGCGCCAGCAGGCCGAGCAGGCGGCACTGCAGCAGTGGCGCACGCAGGCCGCGGCCTTGCGTTCGGAGCTGGACGCCCTGGCGCGTGACGATGCGGCCGTGGCCACGCGCCAGCAGGCGCTGTCGCACAAGGCGGCGATGGAAGCCGCGGCCCAGGCCGAGCTGCAATCCTGGCAGCGCCGGCATGAGGAAGCGATGGACGCCGATGCCCAGGCCCGCCAGCTGCAGCAACGGGTGCAGGCCGCCGCCACGCGGGCGGAACTGGCCCGCCATGCGGCCGAACTGGACGCCAGCCTGGGCGCCCTCGCCGACGCCTTGCGCCGCGCGCAGGAGGAGCGCCAGCGCGGCATCCGCCTGCAGGCCGAGGCGCAGGCCCTGGCCATCGCACCGGCCGAGCTGCAGCGGCTGAAGCGCGTGGCGCAATCGCTGCGCGAGGCGGATGTGCGGCTGGAGGCGGCAGCCACCACGCTGGAGTTCGAACTGCTGGACGGCTGCCAGGTGCGCCTGGGCGACGAGCCGTTGCAGGGCCGCGGCCGCCGCACCGTGGTCAGCCGCACCGACCTCGTGATCGAAGGCCTGGGCCGCATCGGCGTGCAGCCGGGCGGCGCGGACATCCCGGCATTGAAGGCACAGCGCGACGCCCTGGCCACCGAGCAGGCCAGCCTGCTGCAGGGCCTGCGCGTGGCGCACCTGGCCGAAGCCGAGGAGCGTGCGCGCCAGGCCGTGCAGCGGCAGCAGGAGGCGCAGGCCAGCGGCAAGGTGCTGCAGGCGCTGGCGCCCCAGGGCGTGGAGGCGCTTCAGGCCGAGCTGGCTGCGCGCACTGCACGGGCGGGCGAGCTGCGTGCCGCGCTGGCCGGCCTGCCGGCCGCCGCGGAGGATGGCCAGGCCGGGCCCGACCCGGCCAGCGTGCAGGCCCAGGCCGAGCGCGCGGCGGCCGCCCTGGCCGCGGCGGCCCAGGCCCTCAGCCAGGCCCGGGTGGCCGCCGGCAAGGCGCAGAGCGACCATGAGGCCGCCCGCCAGGAACTGGCCGCCGCCCAGGCCACGGCGCAGGACGCCCGGCGCGGCCAGCGCAAGATCGCTGCACAGCAGGCGCTGGTGGACACCGCCGCGCAGGAGGCCACGGCACAGCAGCGCGTGGAGGCCACCGCCGCCGAGCTGAAGGCGCTGAACCTGGCGCTGCTGCGGCAGGACGTGGACCGCCTGTCCCGCAGCGCCCAGCAGCTGGAGGAAGCGCATGAACGCCGCCGCCAGGACATCACTCGGCTGGAGGTGGAGCTGGAGACCAAGGGCGCGCTGGGCCTGGAGGAGCAGCGCGCCGAGCGCGAGCGCGAGCTGGAAGCCGCCAGCCGCCGCGCCACCGAACTGGCCCGCCGCGCCGCCGCGCTCGATCACCTGCTGGGCCTGCTGCGCGAGAAGCGCTCGGCCCTGGCCCGCCGGCTGCGCGCGCCGCTTCAGAAGCACCTGGACCATTACCTCGGCATCCTGTTCCCCGGGGCGCATGTGGAGGTGGCGGACGACCTGTCGCCCGGCGCCATCACCCGCACCGGCCCGCGCGGGCCGGAGAGCGGCAGCTTCGAGGACCTGAGCATCGGCGCACGCGAGCAGATGGGCATCGTCGCCCGGCTGGCCTATGCCGACCTGTTGCAGGAGGCCGGCCGGCCCACGCTGCTCATCCTTGACGATGCGCTGGTCAACACCGACGAGGACCGCCTCGGCCAGATGAAGCGCGTGCTGTACGACGCCGCCCAGCGCCACCAGGTGCTGATCTTCACCTGCCATCCGGCCGCGTGGCGCGACCTGGGCGTGGTGCCGCGCGGGGTTGGAACCTGAGGCGCCGCGCGGCCGCGGCGTTCAGGCGCGCAGCGTGCGGTTGAACAGCTCCAGCGTGCGCGCCCAGGCCTGCTGCGCGGCCGCCTTGTCGTAGCGCGGCGTGGTGTCGTTGTGGAAGCCGTGCTGCGTGCCCGGGTACTTCATCGCATTGAAGGGCACGTTGGCCGCCTTCAGGGCCGCTTCGTAGCCGGGCCAGCTGGCATTGATGCGCTCGTCGTTCTCGGCATAGACGATCAACAGCGCCGCCTTGATCTTGGGCACCTGGTCCGCCGGCGGTGCCATGCCGTAGAAGGGCACCGCCGCGCCCAGCTCGGGCAGGCGGGTCGCCAGGAAGTTGGCAATGCCGCCGCCATAGCAGAAGCCCACCACGCCCAGCCTGCCGTTGCCGCCGTCGACCGTCTTCAGGTGGTTGCTGGCGGCAATGAAGTCTTCCTGCGTCTTCGACTGGTCGAGCTTGCTGAACAGCTCGCGCGCCTTGTCCTCGTCGCCGGGATAACCGCCGAGCGGGAACAGCGCATCCGGCGCAAGGGCGATGAAGTTCTCCAGCGCCAGCCGACGCGCCACGTCCTCGATGTGCGGATTGAGGCCGCGGTTCTCATGCACCACCAGCACCGTGGGCAGCGGCCCCGACGCGCCGGCCGGTCGGGCGAGGTAGCCGCGGCCCTTGCCGTAGCCGCGCGGCGAATCGAACTCCACCGTTTCGGTGCGGATGCGGGCGTCGCCGGCGGGCACCTGCTGCGCCTGCGCGAAGCGCGGGCTCAGCGCCGCCAGCAGCGCGGCGCCGGTGGTGCCGCCCACGGCAAAGCGGGCGGCGCCGTCGATGAAGCCGCGCCGGTCCAGCTGGCCATGCACGTACTGGTCGAACAGCCGCAGCACTTCGGGATGGAAGTCGGCGGCGGTCTGGCGAGGGGGCTCATGGGCCATGGTCACTCCTGTACGGCTTGAAGGACTGTCGGTGTAACCGAGGGCGGCCAACCCGCCGTGCCGCGGGGCCTTGCGCCGGCCCTCGGCCGCGGGCGCCGGCTTGTCCGATCATGTCCGCTTTGGCAACCCGAGCGGCAACATGATCGACCTGCACTACTGGACCACGCCCAACGGCCACAAGATCAGCATCTTCCTGGAGGAATCGGGGCTGCCCTACCAGGTACATCCGGTGAACATCGGCAAGGGCGAGCAGTTCCAGCCCGAGTTCCTGCGCATCTCGCCCAACAACCGCATCCCGGCCATCGTCGACACCGAGCCGGCAGGCGGCGGCGGCCCGCTGTCGGTGTTCGAGTCGGGTGCCATCCTGCTGTACCTGGCCGACAAGACCGGCCGCTTCATCCCGCAGGACCTGCGCGGGCGCACCGAGGTGCTGCAGTGGCTGTTCTGGCAGATGGGCGGGCTGGGCCCGATGGCCGGGCAGAACGGCCACTTCCACATGGCCGCGCCGGAGAAGATCCCCTATGCGATCGAGCGCTACGTGAAGGAAACGGCGCGGCTGTACGGCGTGCTGGACAAGCGCCTGGCCGACCGCGAGTTCATCGCCGGCGACTATTCCATCGCCGACATGGCCAGCTATCCCTGGGTGGTGCCGCACAAGCTGCACGAGCAGAAGCTGGAGGACTTCCCGAACCTGCAGCGCTGGTTCAACGCCGTGCAGGCACGGCCCGCGGTGCAGCGCGCCTATGCACTGGCGCAGCAGATCAACCCGCCGCGCGAGCTGACCGACGAGGAAAAGGAAGCCCAGCGCAAGATCCTGTACGGCCAGGGCGGGCAGGGCAGCACCGGCGCCACCGTCGTCAAGTAGCCGGCGGCCGGGGCAGCGGCGGGCGCACCATGCGCGCCAGCAGCTGCTCCATGGCCAGCGGCAGGTCGTCGCAGCGTCCGGTGTGCACCTGCGAAGTCTGGATGCTGGCGCTGCGCGGCGCCACCAGCCAGTGGAACCGCTCGCGCACCGGCAGCAGGCCCAGCGCGCCTGCCGCCGCACCCCCTTCGCAGATGCGCGGGATCGCCGCCAGCGCGGCGTTGATGGCATCCAGGTCCACCGACGGGTCCAGCGCCAGCAGCCGGGCCTCGTCCAGCTCGATGCGTGCCTGCAGGAAGCGGCGCGAGGCACACGAGAGGATCACGCCGGCATTGATGAACTCGCCCCGCTCCACGCGCGGCACCACGCGCACGATGGCGTAGTCGTAGTGGCAGGCGAAGCGCAGCGGATCGGGGGCGGTGGTCATCGGCGCGGGGCGGTGTTCAGCGCGGCATGGGCGCGCACGGCTTCGGCGGCGAAGGCGCGTGGCGCCTTCAGCCGCCTGCAGAAATACTGAAGGTAGGCATCGCGGTGTTCAGCGATGCTGGCGAACGGCACATCGCCGCCCAGCCATTGGTCGGGTATCAGGTCCACGATGGCGCGGATGACGTCTTCATCCAGCAGCGCGCCCAGGCGCGCATCGGCCTCGGCCAGCCGGCTGGCGTGCGGCAGCAGCACATGGTCCTTCACATGCGCGAAGGCACTGGTCGCGCGCACCAGGTAATCGTTCCAGTCATGGTGGAAGAACAGCGCCGCGCCATGGTCGATCAGCCACAGCCGGCGGTGCCACAGCAGCAGGTTGGCATTGCGCGGCGTGCGGTCGATGTTGGTGGTGAACGCGTCGTGCCAGACGACGGCCGATGCCTCGTCGGCATCGGGCCGCTGCACCAGCGGGTCGAAGGTGACGCTGCCGGGCAGGTAGTCCAGCGCGAGGTTCAGGCCCGCGCTGGCGCGGATCAGGTCCTGGATCTCCGGGTCGGGCTCGGTGCGGGCCATCTCGGGGTCGAGCTGCATGAACACGATCTCGGGCACCCGCAGGCCGACCGCGCGGGCCAGCTCGCCAGCCACCAGCTCGGCGATCAGGGCCCGGGGCCCCTGGCCGGCACCGCGGAACTTGAGCACGTACAGGCCCTGGTCGCAGGCCTCCACCACCGCGGGCAGCGAGCCGCCCTCGCGCAGCGGCGTGACGTAGCGCGTGGCGGCGATGGTGCGGATGGTGGGCGGGTTGGGCATGGCCGGCATGTTCCTTCAGGTGCCGCGGAACTGCATCGCATGCAGCCGCGCATACAGGCCGCCGCGGGCCAGCAGCTCGGCGTGCGTGCCTTGCTCCACCACGCGGCCGTGCTCCATGGCCACCACGCGGTCCGCATGCTCGATGGTGGACAGCCGGTGCGCGATGACCAGCGTGGTTCGGCCCTGCATCAGCCGCTCCAGCGCCTGTTGCACCGCGCGCTCGCTTTCGCTGTCCAGGGCGGAGGTGGCCTCGTCCAGGATCAGGATGGGTGCGTTCTTGTAGATGGCCCGTGCAATGGCCACGCGCTGCCGCTGGCCGCCCGAGAGCTGGCTGCCGTTGTGGCCGATGACGGTATGGATGCCCTGCGGCAGCCGCTCGACGAACTCATGAAGGTTGGCATCACGCAGCGCGGCCTGCACCCGCGGCTCGTCCAGCGTGTCGCCCAGCGCCACGTTGGCGGCCAGCGTGTCGTTGAACAGCACCACGTCCTGGCTCACCAGCGCGAACTGCCGGCGCAGCGCCGCCATCTGCCACTGCGCCAGCGGCACGCCGTCCAGCGTGATGGTGCCCGCCGTGGGTTCGATGAAGCGTGGCAGCAGGTGCACCAGCGACGACTTGCCGGCGCCGGAAGGGCCCACCAGGGCCACCGTTTCGCCGGCCTTCAGGGCCAGGCTCACGTCGTCCAGCGCCGGCGGCTGGTCGGGCCGGTAGCGCAGGCCCACCTGCTGCAGCGTCAGCTCGCCGCGGCTGCGGCCCTCGGGCGCATGGCTGCCGCCGGTCTCGGGCGCCACCTTTTCCACCAGGTCGATGCCGCGCTCCAGCGCGGCCAGGCCGCGCGTCAGGGGCGCGGCCACGTCGGCCAGGTGCTTCATCGGGGAGGTCATCATCAGCATCGCGGTGACGAAGGCGACGAAGTCGCCGACGCTGGCACCGTCGCCCGTGCGGGCCTGCCACAGCGCCATCGCGATCACCGACGACAGCGCCAGCGCCGCCAGCAGCTGCGTGATGGGCGAGACGATGGCACCGGCCGCAGCCGACTTCATCACCAGCCGCCGCAGCCGCCGCCCCTGGTCCTTGAAGCGCTCGAGCTGCGAGCGCCCGGCCCCGTGCAGCCGCACGATGCGCCAGGCCAGCACGTTCTCCTCGACCACGTAGGCCAGGTCGTCGGTGGCGTTCTGGCCCAGCACCGCCAGCTTCTGCAGCCGTCGCGAGACCACCCGCATCACCACCGCCACGGCCGGTGCCAGCACCACCACGAACAGCGTGAGCCGCCAGTTCAGCCACAGCAGGTAGCCGAACAGCGCCACCACGGTGAGCGAGTCCCGCACCAGCGTGAGCAGCGCATTCACCAGCCGGTCGGCGCCCTGCTGCACCTCGTACACCACGGTGTTGGTCAGGCCGCTGGCGGTGTGGCTGCCGTACAGGCCCGGCGCCGCGTCCAGCAGGCGGCAGAACATGGCCTCGCGTAGGTTCAGCACCGCGCCATTGGCGGCCCAGCTCAACGCGTACTGCGCCAGGAAGGTGGCGGCGCCACGCACGATGTACAGGCCGATGATGGCCGCCGGCACCAGCCACAACGAGAACGTGGTGCCGGTGAAGCCCTTGTCCAGCAAGGGCTTCAGCAGGGCCGGAATCATCGGCTCCGTGGCGGCGCTGATGGCCGCGGCCATCATGGCAATCAGGATGCCTGGACGGCTCGGTCGGAAGTAGGGCGCCACGCGCCCCAGGCGTTGCAGCAAGGTCGGCATCGGCGGCGATTATCAGCGCCGGTGCCTACAATCCCGGGCATCAAGGCCAGCCTATCTCCACTGAGTGAACCGATTGCCGCCTTGCGGGTCCATTCCCGCCATGACCCGTCGTAGAACCCTGCTCGGCGCACTGGGCGCCTCCCTTTCGCTGCCATCGCTCGCGCAATTCCGCGTCGAGATCAGCGGCGTTGGTGCCACGCAATTGCCGGTGGCCATCGCCGCGTTCCGGGGCGAGGACGCCTCCGGACAGTCCATCTCCTCCATCGTGCGCGCCGACCTGGAGCGCAGCGGCCTGTTCCGCAACGTCGATGCGCCGGGCACGCTGGACGAGACTGCCTCGCCCGCCATCGCCGAATGGCGCGGCCGCGGTGCCGATGCCCTGCTGCTGGGCTCGGTCACGCGGCTGGCCGACGGCCGCTTCGACGTGCGCTACAAGCTCTGGGACATCGTCAAGGGCGCCGACCTCGGCGGCCAAAGCCTGCCCGTGGTGGCCGGCGACCTGCGCCTGGCCGCCCACCGCATCGCCGATGCCGTGTACGAGAAGCTCACCGGCGAGCGCGGCGTGTTCTCCACCCGCATCGCCTATGTCACCCGCAGCGCCAACCGCTACAGCCTGCGCGTGACCGACGCCGATGGCGAAGGCGGTCAGGTCGCCCTGGCCAGTCCCGAGCCCATCATCTCGCCCGCCTGGTCGCCCGATGGCCGCGAGCTGGCCTATGTGTCCTTCGAGACGCGCAAGGCGGTGGTCTGGATCCAGGACGTGAGCTCCGGCCAGCGCCGTCAGGTGGCCAACTTCCGCGGCAGCAACAGCGCGCCGGCCTGGTCGCCCGACGGCTCGCAACTGGCGGTCACGCTGTCGCGCGATGGCGGCTCGCAGCTGTTCCTGATGGGGCGCGACGGCGGCAACCTGCGCCGCATCACCAACACCATGGCCATCGACACCGAGCCGGCGTTCTCGCCCGATGGGCGCTGGCTCTATTTCGTCAGCGACCGCGGCGGCAGCCCGCAGGTCTACCGCATGCCTGCCGGCGGTGGCGGTGCCGACCGGGTGAGCTTCACCGGCAACTACAACATCAGCCCGACGCTCAGCCCCGATGGCCGCTCGATGGCCTGGGTCACGCGCCAGGGCGGCGGCTTCAAGCTGGTGGTGGCCGATGCCGCCGGCGGAAATGCGCAGACGATCACCGACACCAGCAGCGACGAGAGCCCGAGCTTCGCACCCAACAGCCGGCTGCTCATCTACGCCACGCGTGCCCAGGGCCGCGACGTGCTGATGACCACCACGCTGGACGGCAAGATCAAGGCCCGGCTGCTGTCCTCGGGCGTCGACGTCCGCGAGCCCGTGTGGGGCCCGTTCGGCCGTTGAGCGTCCGCACCCGAAGTACCCATTCAAACCCCTCCACTTCGCAAATCGAAAGGAAGCACCATGACTGCTTTTCGTTCTTCCCTCGGCGCCCTGGCCGTCGCCGCCCTGCTGGCCGGCTGCGGTTCCAACGTCAAGCTCGATGAGAACGCCGGCAACGTGCCGGTGGAGTCGCGCAATCCCGCGGGCAATGCGGGTGGTGCCACCGGCGGCGCAGGCCAGTCGGGCGTGGCCACGGTCGACCTCGGCGCGTCGCGCAACAATGCCGGCAGCAACCTGCCGCGTGTCGTGTACTTCGACTTCGACAGCTTCAGCGTCAAGGACGAATACCGCAACGTGATCGAAGCCAACGCCCGCGCGCTGGCCGCCGACCGCAACAAGCGCGTGGCCGTGGAAGGCCACACCGACGAGCGCGGCGGCAGCGAATACAACCTGGCCCTCGGCCAGAAGCGTGCCGAGGCCGTGGCCCGTGCGCTGACGCTGCTGGGCGCCTCCGCGACGCAGGTGGAAGCCACCAGCTTCGGCAAGGAGCGTCCGGCGGTGCAGGGCAGCGACGAGTCCGCCTATGCGCAGAACCGCCGCGCCGAGATCAAGGACAAGTGAGATGCGCCGCACGCTGATCGCGGCGGCCCTGGCGGCGTTGGCCTTCAGCGCCAACGCGGCCTTGTTCGAGGACGAGGACGCGCGCCGTGCCATCCTCGAACTGCGCAGCAAGCAGGCCGCCACGGAGGACCAGCTCAAGGCCGCGCTGGCCCGCCTGAACGAAAGCAACGAGCAGGTGCGCCGCAGCCTGCTCGACCTGAATGCCCAGCTGGAAGCGCTGCGCAGCGACAACGCGCGCCTGCGCGGCCAGCAGGAGCAGCTGCTGCGCGACGTGTCCGAGCTGCAGCGCCAGCAGAAGGACATCGCCCAGGGCGTGGACGAGCGCATGCGCAAGCTGGAGCCGCAGAAGGTGGCGGTGGACGGCAAGGAGTTCCTGGCCGATCCGGAGGAAACCCGCCAGTACGACGCGGCCATCAAGCTGCTGCGTGGCGGCGACTTTGCCGGCGCTTCCAATGCGCTGGCCGCCTTCGTGCGCAGCTTCCCGGCCAGCGGCTACAACGACAGCGCCCGCTTCTGGCTGGGCAATGCGCTGTACGGCAAGCGCGACTACAAGGAGTCGGTGGCCACCTTCCGCGCCTTCCTGGCGGCTGCGCCCACGCATCCCAAGGCCCCCGAGGCCTTGCTGGCGGTGGCCAACACGCAGGTGGAGATGAAGGACAGCAAGTCGGCCCGCGTCACGCTGAATGAGCTGCTGAAGAACTATCCGCAATCCGAGGCGTCGGTGGCCGCCAAGGAACGGCTGGCCGCGCTGAAGTAAGCCCGCTTCCGTGGAGCACGACGCCGACCTGGAACGCCGCTTCGGCGGCCTGCGCCGCCTGTATGGCGATGCCGGCTATGCCCGCGTGCGTGCCGCCCGCGTGGCGGTGGTCGGCCTGGGCGGCGTGGGCTCCTGGGCGGCCGAGGCACTGGCCCGCAGCGGCGTGGCCACGCTGGTGCTGATCGACCTGGACCATGTGAGCGAGTCCAACGTCAACCGGCAGATCCAGGCGCTGGGGGCCACCATCGGCCAGTCGAAGGCCGAGGCGCTGAAGGCCCGCATTGCCGACATCCATCCGGGCTGCGAAGTCATCTGCGTCGAGGACTTCGTCGAGCCGACCAACTGGCCGGCGCTGCTGCCGGTGCCCGTCAGTGCCTTGATCGACTGCTGCGACCAGGTGCGGGCCAAGCTGGTGCTGGCCGAGTGGGCCTTGCGGGAGCAGCTGCCGCTGGTCACCGTGGGCGCGGCTGGCGGCAAGCAGTTGGCGCAGAAAGTGGAAGTCGACGACCTCTCGCTGTCCACGCACGACCCGCTGCTGGCTTCCATGCGCCAGCGGCTGCGCAAGGCCGGCGCCGCGCCGCGGCAGGGCGCCATCGGCGTGCGCTGCGTGTTTTCTCGCGAGCCGGTGCGTGCGCCGGATGGCGAGTGCGACATCGACGGCACGCTCAACTGCCATGGCTATGGCTCGACCGTCACCGTCACCGCCACCTTTGGCCTGGTGGCTGCTGGCGAAACCATCCAGCAGCTGATTTCGGCCAAGCCTATTGGCAAGCTCGAAAAACATGCTATAGTGCAGGGCTCTGCAGACGGGTTCATTACTCAGTCGGGTTGTTAGCTCAGTCGGTAGAGCAGCGGACTTTTAATCCGTTGGTCACAGGTTCAAGTCCTGTACAACCCACCAGTTCGCTGATGCAGGAATTGGACAAGATCAGGGGCTCTTAGCTCAGTTGGTAGAGCAGCGGACTCTTAATCCGTTGGTCGAGTGTTCGAGTCACTCAGGGCCCACCAAATCGCTCGAAGAAAAAGGCTTGCGCGACAGTGCAGGCCTTTTTTCTTTGGCGCTCCGCTTTCGCGGGCGCCCGGCATTGCTCAGGCCGACTTCACCATCTGCAGGATCTGCCCGGCGTCCAGCGTGCGGGCCTTCTGCTGGATCTGCGGCAGGTACTGCGTCTGCAGTTGCTTGGCCGGCTGCAGCAATGACTGGAAGGTCTCCTGCAGCATCGCGGTGTTCATCTGACGCCCACCGGCGTAATAGCGCTTGGCCAGGTGGCCCAGTGCGTAGGTGCTGGCGAACGAAAACGCCATGCCGGTGGCCGCGCTGCCCAGCCCTCGGCCCAGGCCGCCGCCCACCTTGCCCAGCAGCCCGCCCAGCAGCTTGCGGCCGAACTGCTCCACGTACTGCGAGGTGAGGCCCACGCCGGCCGCGGCGATGAACTCCTTGATGTGGCCCTTGTCCAGCTCGTAGCCATGTGCCTGGCCGATGCGGTAGACCAGCTTCATCTGCAGCGGAATGATGGCCATCGAGGCCCAGCTCTGGGGCAGCAGCTCCAGCGCACCGTTCAGGATCGAATGGTTGAGGATGGAGCTGTCCAGGTCGGCGGTGGGTACCTGCGCGGCTGGCGCCGGTGTGGCAGTGGCCAGCAGTGGCGGCACGGTGACCGGCACCGCGGCGATGGCATCGGCCTCGCGTTCCACCTCGGCCGTCTGGGTGCGGCCCAGCTTGAGCGCCGACTTCAGCTGCGACAGGAAGGCCTGCTCGGCGGGTGACTGCGCGCCATCGGCATCACACACGCACACCGCCATCTCGTAGGCCAGCAGGCGCTGGCCTTCGTCGGGTAGTGCGGCCGCAGCCTGCGCCACGTTCACCCGCTTGAGCAACACGTCCTGGTACAGGCCGGCCAGGGCCGGCGTGCCGGACTCGCCGGCCAGACTGTCGGCGATGCGCTTGATCTCCTCGCGCTCGGTGTCGGCCTTCTCGCCATCGGCAAAGGCGGCCAGCAGGGCGATGGTCAGCAACGCGCGTTGTTCGGTGGCTTGCATGGTGTGTCGGGCGGCCGTTGGCCGGGCAGTCAGGGAAGCTCGTCGGACACCCCGCGCAGCGCGGGAGTTCCGGTATCCGGCTGTACGACAGTGCGCAGGCGCAGCTGCTGGTCGAACTCGCCCTTGCGGGTGTCGAACAGCGTGCCCTCCAGCGTCTTGAGCATGGCGGAGAAGGTGGGGTGGCCGAACTCCTTCGGGTCGAAGGTGGGATCGAGCCGGCGCACCATGTTCAGGATGGGCGCCTTGTTCACCCAGGCATCGCCCTTCGATTCGGCCAGCAGCCTGACGGCGCGCTCGATGGTGGCGTTGGCCTGCTCTTCCGGCGTGGGCGCAGGGCTGGGCGTGGAGGCCGTGGCAGGTGCTTCGTCGGCCACCAGGCTGTCGTAGTAGCGGAATTCATGGCAGCTCTTGGCCCAGTGGCGGTTGGTGGAACGCCGGGTGCCGATGCCGATGAGCCGCCGGCCCGCGGCCTTGACCTTCTGCGCTACCGGCATGAAGTCGCTGTCGCCGCCCACGATGATCACGGTGCCGATGTGGCCGAAGCGGGTGATGTCCTCCACCGCGTCCAGGCACAGCTTGATGTCGGCGCCGTTCTTGGCGGAGGCGCCGGGCGGAAAGAGCTGGATCAGCTCCACCGCGCCCTGCAGCAGCGCGTCGCGGTAGCGGCCGAAGTACTGCCAGTTGCAGTAGGCGCGGTTGATGGCCACCGGCCCGAAGGAGGCGGCCAGCTCCAGCACGGCCTGCACCTGCACCAGCGGCTCCTGCACCTTGAAGCGGTTGTCGGGCTTGCCGTAGGTGCCTTCGCCGAAGGCGGCTTCCACCAGGCTGGCGTGCAGGTTCTCGAAGTCCCAGTAGAGCGCGACGGACTGGTTGTCTTGGGTGTCTTGGCCATTCATGGCCTGCATGATGCCCGCTGGCCGGCCGCGGGCGTTCAGCCGTGGCCGGTGGCCGCCAGCTCGTCGTCGCCCACCACCGAGACCAGCGCCGGCCGGCCGACGATCAGCGGGTCGACCGGCCCCACCGTGGCCAGCTCGCGCTGCGTATACGGCAGGCGGTGCAGCAGGTAGCGCATCGCGTTCAGGCGCGCGCGCTTCTTGCAATCGCTCTTGATCACCGTCCACGGCGCATCCGAGGTGTCGCAGTGCACGAACATCGCTTCCTTGGCGCGGGTGTAGTCGTCCCACTTGTCGAGCGAGGCCATGTCGATCGGGCTCAGCTTCCACTGCTTCAGCGGATGCACCTTGCGCTCCTTGAAGCGGCGCCGCTGTTCGGCCTGGCTGACAGAGAACCAGAACTTGAACAGGTGCACGCCGCTGCGCACCAGCTGCCTTTCGAACTCGGGCGCCTGGCGCAGGAATTCGTCGTACTCGTGGTCGGAGCAGAAGCCCATCACCCGCTCGACGCCGGCGCGGTTGTACCAGCTGCGGTCGAACAGCACGATCTCGCCGCGCGTGGGCAGGTGCTCGATGTAGCGCTGGAAGTACCACTGGCCACGCTCCACCTCGCTGGGTTTTTCCAGCGCCACCACGCGGGCGCCGCGTGGGTTCAGGTGCTCCATGAAACGCTTGATGGCGCCGCCCTTGCCAGCAGCGTCGCGGCCCTCGAAGAGGATGACCACCCGCTGGCCGGTGTTCTTCACCCAGGCCTGCAGCTTCAGCAGCTCCACTTGCAGCCGGTACTTCTGGTGTTCGTAGCTCTTGCGCGAGAGCAGGTTCTTGTACGGGTAGGTGCCTTCGCGCCAGCCGGCGCTCAGCTCCGCATCGGGGTCGACGGCGGGGCGCTGGGCGTCGGCGCGGCGCGGCGGCTCGAACAGGGCGCGGCGCAGCGCCTTCACCTCGTCGGGCGAAGCGCCGGCGATGAGCGTCTGCAGCTGGTGCAGCGCCTCGCCGGCGGGCGTATTGCGGCCGGCATCGGCCAGCAGGTCGGACACCACCAGCGACTGCACCGTGGCGGTGGTGCTGCTGCGCCGCTGCACCTGGTCGGCCTCTGCGGCGCGTGCGGTCAGGCTGGGCAGGGTGTCGCCGGCCTGTACCGGGCGTGGCGCGGTGGCCGGGCGCGTCGGCAGCCGCTTGCCGGCGCGGATCACTGCAGTGGAACGGGAGGGAGCGCGAACTGCAGTGTCTTTGGCCATGCCTGTCTCGCTGGTTGAAAACCAGCGATGTTGCGCCGGCCGTCGCGGCGTTGCTTGATCCGCGTCAAACCGCGGCCAGCGCGCGCAGCACGTCGTGGCAGGCACCCATCGTGTGGTAGTCGGTCTTGCCGGCCGGGCTCTTCTCGTCGGAGTAGGGCCGGTTGTCGGGCGTGCGGATGCGGTACCAGGCGCCATGCTGGTGGTCGATCATGTGGGCCCAGCTGTAGCTCCACAGGCGGTCGTACCACTGCCAGTAGCCGGGCTCGCCGGTGCGCAGGCCCAGCAGCGCGGCGGCCGCGAAGCTCTCGGCCTGCACCCAGAAGTACTTGTCGGCGTCGCACACGGCGCCGCCGGGCTCGAACCCATACACCAGGCCGCCGTGCTGCGCATCCCAGCCGTGCTGCACGGCGGTATCGAAGAAGCGGCGCGCGGTGGGCACGATCCAGTCCGGGCGCGCGGCCGGCGGCAGCCGCGCTTCCAGCTGCAGCAGCAGCTTGGCCCATTCGGTGAGGTGGCCGGTCTGGAAGCCCCAGGGCCGGAAGATGTTGCTGCGGTCGTGGCGGTTGTAGTCCCAGTCCACCTGCCAGGCACCTTGCGGGCCGGTGCGGTAGTGCTCCCACACCAGGCCATCGGCCAGCCCGGCCAGCCGCTGCGTGACCAATTCGGCCAGCAGCAGCGCACGGTCGAGGAAGCGTTGCTCGCCGGTGGCCTCGTGGGCCGCCAGCATCGCCTCGCAGCCGTGCATGTTGGCGTTCTGGCCGCGGTAGGGGCTGAGCTGCCAGCCGGGCGTGGCCTCGTCGGCATACAGGCCGTTGGCCGGCTCCCAGAAGCGCTGTTCCATCAAGGCGAAGGTGTCGTGCAGGCCGGCCAGCGCTTCGCCGATGCCGGCCATCACCGCATGCGCATGGGCCAGCAGCACGAAGGCCATGCCGTAGCAGTGCTGGGTCGCGTCCTGCACCGTGGCGCGTTGGCCGTCCCAGTCCAGCAGCCAGGCATAGCCGCCGTTGGGCTGCCCATGCGCCTGCTGCACGAACTGCAGCGCATGGCGCGCGGCGGCCTGGTCGTGCGGCCGGCCGAAGCGGCGGAAGGCCATCGCATGGTTGAAGACGAAGCGCGTGCTGCTGACCAGGTGCCGGGTGCGGCGGTCGTAGACCGTGCCGTCGTCCTTGAAGAAGTGGAAGAAGCCGCCGCTGGCATCGAGCGCGCGGCCCTCGTAGAAGGACAGCGTGTGGCGGATATGGCCGAGCAGGAACTCGGGCGAGCGGAAGTCGGGCTGTGGCGTGTTCATCGTGCGGTACGGCGTGGGCTGCGCGCGGCAGGGGCAGCGCTGCCGCGCATTCTGCGCGGCGCGCCCTGGGCGAAGCGGGCCAGCAGCTGCAGCACCTGCTGCGCAGCGGCATCCAGCCGCGCCGGCGGCCGGTGGGCGATGCCCAGGTGCCGGGTGAGGGCGGGCTTGAGCGGGCGCAGCTGCATGCCGGCATCCAGCTGCGACAGCGGTCCGCCCACCTCTTCCATCGGCAGCACGGCGGCGCCGTAGCCGGCGGCCACCAGGCTCTTCATGGCCAGGGTGTAGTTCAGCTCGATGCGCGCCCGCGGGCTGTGGCCGGCGGTGGCGAACCATTCCATCGTCAGCCGGTACATGCGGGTGGTGGCATCGTTGAAGATGAGCGGCTTGCCGGCCAGCCAGTCGGGCGTGACGCTGCGCGGGGCGGCCCAGGCACCGGGCAGGAAGGCCATCATCGGATCGCTGCGCCAGGCGCTCACCTGCACCTCGTCGGATGCCGGCTGCGGCAGTGCCACCACGCCGATGTCCAGCGTGCCGGCATGCAGCCGCGCCATGGTTTCGTCGGAGCCGAGGATGGCCAGGTCGACGTCGATGTCCGGCGCCTGCTCGGCCAGCGCCGCCAGCACCTGCGGCAGCAGGTGCACGATCACGCCGGTGGAGGTGCCCAGCCGCACCTTGCCCGCCCGGCCCTGGGCGATGCGGCGCACGCTCTCGGCCGCGTCGTCCGCGCCCTTGAGCAGGCCGCGTGCATGGTCGATGAGCGCCGCGCCAGCGGCCGTGGGCGTGGCCTTGCGCGGCCCGCGCTCCAGCAGCGGCACGCCCATGCGCGATTCCAGCTCGGCGATGTGCAGGCTGACCGTGGGCGCGGCCAGGTGCAGCGCCCGCGAGGCGGCGGCGAAGGTGCCGAGGTCGGCGATGGACACCAGCGTCTGCAACTGGTCGAGGTTGATGGCACGCATTCAGCAATGCTGAAGCAAAGCGTCAGATCATTCAACTTTTCAAAGGTGTGCACGGATCGCACCATCACTGCCCAACCACACGGGAGATGCGATGGACACCTTGCTGGACACCTCCACGGCGCCGCCTGCCGGCGCGGCCCGGCCGCTGCCGCCGATGCGCTGGCTGCAGGCCGCCCACGATGCCTGGCGGGCCGCCCGCCGGCGCGCGGCCGATTTCCGTACGCTGCAGGCCATGGGCGAAGCCGAGCTGCGCGACCTGGGCATCGGCCGCGGGGAGGCCGGCCACGTCATCCGATGCGGCGGCAAGTCCCGCGGGCCGTGGTGACATGGGGCGGGCGGTACGATCGACGCCGCCATGTCCCAGCCCGCGCCAGCCCCCATTTCCGACCTGCACATCGCCCGCGCCGAGGTGCTGCCCGAGCCTCGCGCGCTGCGCGAGGCCCTGCCGGCCGGTGAGGCCGAAGCCGCGCACATCCGCCAGTCGCGCGAGGCCGTGCGCGCCATCCTGCGCGGCGAGGACGACCGGCTGCTGGTGATCGCCGGCCCCTGTTCCATCCACGATCCGGACAGCGCGCTGGAATACGCCGGCCGCCTCTTGCCGCTGGCCCGGCGGCTGCAGGGCGACCTGCTGGTGGTGATGCGGGTGTACTTCGAGAAGCCGCGCACCCGCATGGGCTGGAAGGGCCTGATCTACGACCCCGGGCTGGACGGCAGCGGCGATATCGGCCGCGGCCTGCACGAGGCCCGCCGGCTGCTGCTGGCCTGCGCGCGCATGGGCATGCCCACCGCCTCGGAGATCCTGGACCTGGTGACGCCGCAGTACTACGCCGAGCTGCTGACCTGGGGCGCCATCGGCGCACGCACCGTGGAAAGCCCGCTGCACCGGCAGATGGCCTCGGCGCTGTCGGCGCCGGTGGGCTTCAAGAACACCACCCATGGCGGCCTGGCGCCGGCCATCGACGCCATCCATGTGGCAATGCAGCCGCACACCTTTCCGTCCGTCTCTCTGGAGGGGCGGGCGATGGTGGTCACCACCACCGGCAATCCGGACGGCCACCTGATCCTGCGCGGCGGCAGCGACGGCCCCAACTACGGTGCCGAGCATGTGGCCCGGGCCGCGCAGGCGCTGCGCGAATCCGGCCTGCCGGAGCGCGTGGTGATCGACTGCAGCCACGGCAACAGCAGCAAGGACTATGCACGCCAGCCGCTGGTGGCCGCCGACGTGGCAGGCCAGGTGGCGGCCGGCGCGGCCGTGCCTTGCGGCGTGATGCTGGAGAGCCACCTGGTGGAAGGCCGGCAGGACATCACCCACGGCCACCAGGGCCTGCGCCACGGCCAGAGCGTGACCGACGCCTGCATCGGCTGGGACGCCACCGTCGGCGTGCTGGAAGGCCTGGCCGCCGCGGTGCGGGCCCGCCGCCTGCTCCAGCCCGCCTGAAGACTTCCGCCAGGACGCCACATGACCCCGATTGCCCTCGACACCCTGCGCGCCGCCTTTGCCGGCCGCCTGCTCACCGCGCCCGACGAGATGGCGCCCTTTCTCACCGACTGGCGCGGCAAGTGGCACGGCGCCGCCATCGCCGTGGCCCAGCCCGACAGTGCCGCCGACGTGGCGGCGGTGATGGCCTGGTGCCACGAGCAGCAGGTGCCGGTGGTGCCGCAGGGCGGCAACACCGGGCTGTCCGGCGGCGCCACGCCGGACTACAGCGGTCGCGCGCTGGTGCTGTCGCTGGCACGGCTGAACAAGGTGCGGCGCATCGACACGCAGAACAACACGATGGAGGTGGAAGCCGGCGTCACGCTGCAGCAGGTGCAGGACGCGGCGGCGGAGGCCGGGCGCCTCTTTCCGCTGAGCCTGGCGGCCGAGGGCACCTGCACCATCGGCGGCAACCTGGCCACCAATGCCGGCGGCGTGCAGGTGCTGCGCTATGGCAATGCGCGCGAGCTGTGCCTGGGCCTGGAAGTGGCCACCGCCGACGGCGAGCTGTGGAACGGCCTGCGCGGCCTGCGCAAGGACAACACCGGCTACGACCTGCGCGACCTGTTCATCGGCAGCGAAGGCACGCTGGGCGTGATCACCGCGGCCACGCTCAAGCTGTTCCCGCAGCCGGCGGCCAAGGTGGTGGCCTTCGTCGCCGTGCCCTCGCCGGACGCGGCGCTGTCGCTGCTGGCCCTGGCGCAGTCGAAGCTGGCGGCCAGCCTGACGGCCTTCGAGCTGATGAGCGACGTCTGCATCGGCCTGGTGCTCAAGCACATGCCCGGCAGCCGCCAGCCGCTGGGCGAGGCCAGCCCCTGGTACGTGCTGCTGGAGGTGTCCGACGCGCACGACGAGGCACATGCGCAGGCCGCCATCGAGGGCCTGCTGGAAGCGGCGCTGGAGGCGGGCGATGCCACTGATGCCGCGGTGTCCACCTCGCTGGCGCAGTTCGAGGCGCTGTGGGCGCTGCGCGAGAACATCTCCGAATCGCAGGGCGCCGAAGGCAAGACGATCAAGCACGACATCGCCCTGCCGATCTCGCGGATCCCCGAGTTCCTGGCCAGCACCGATGCGGCCATCGCCGCGCAGTTCAGCGGGGTGCGCTTGGTCGTGTTCGGCCACCTGGGCGACGGCAACCTGCACTACAACCTGTCGCCCGCCGAAGACCGCCTGGGCCCGGTGCATGCGCCGGCCTTCGTGGCACTGGAAGGCCCGCTGAACAGGCTGGTGCACGACGCGGTGGCCGCGCGCGGCGGCTCCATCTCGGCCGAGCACGGCCTGGGCGTGCTGCGCCGCGACGAGGCCGCCCGCTACAAGAGCCCCGTCGAGCGGCGCATGATGCAGGCGGTGAAGTCGGCGCTGGATCCGCTGGGGCTGATGAATCCGGGCAAGCTGCTGGCCTGAAGGCGCCGCAGGGCCGCGGGTTCCACCCGGCACGCGCCGTCACCTTTGCGACCGCCGCCGGCGCCCCGCGGTGGTTCAATCAACCATCGGGCCCCGGCGTTCCTGCGCGGCGGCCCTTGGTGGGCCAGTGCGAAGGAGACAACCATGAGCTGGGACTATTCGGCCAAGACGACCGATCTGCTGAAGCGCCTGAACGCGTTCTTCGACGAACACATCTACCCCAACGAGGCGCGCTACCACGCCGAGATGGACGCCTTCCGCCGCGCCGGCAACGCCTGGCAACAGCCCGCGGTGGTGGAGGAACTGAAGGTCATCGCCCGCAAGCAGGGCCTGTGGAACATGTTCCTGCCGCACGAGTACCGCGGCGTGCCCGGCATCAGCAACCTGGACTACGCCCCGCTGTGCGAGGTGATGGGCCGGGTGAGCTGGTCCAGCGAGGTGTTCAACTGCTCCGCGCCCGACACCGGCAACATGGAAACGCTGGAGCGCTACGGCACCCCCGCGCAGCAGGACCGCTGGCTGGCGCCGCTGCTGGCCGGCGAGATCCGCTCGGCCTTCCTGATGACCGAGCCGGCGGTGGCTTCGTCGGACGCCACCAACATCCAGTGCGACATCCGCCGCGACGGCGACCACTACGTCATCAACGGCCGCAAGTGGTTCTCCTCCGGCGCGGGCAGCCCGCACTGCGCCATCTACATCGTGATGGGCAAGACCGACGTCAACGCGCCGCGGCATTCGCAGCAGTCGATGATCCTGGTGCCGGCCGACACCCCGGGCGTGAAGGTCGAACGCCACATCAGCGTGTTCGGCTACGACGACGCGCCGCACGGCCACATGGAGATCTCGCTGACCGACGTGCGCGTGCCGGCCGAGAATATGCTGCTGGGCGAGGGCCGCGGCTTCGAGATCGCGCAGGGCCGCCTCGGCCCCGGCCGCATCCATCACTGCATGCGCTCCATCGGCGCGGCCGAGCGTGCGTTGGAGATGATGATCGACCGGCTGCAGACCCGCATCGCCTTCGGTAAGCCGCTGGCCGAGCAGTCGATCTGGCACGAGCGCATCGCCGAATCGCGCTGCATGATCGACCAGGCCCGGCTGCTGACGCTGAATGCCGCGCACCGCATGGACGTGGCCGGCAACAAGGCCGCGCAGGCCGAGATCGCGATGATCAAGGTCGTGGCGCCCAACGTCTCGTGCAAGGTGGTGGACTGGGCCATCCAGGCCCACGGCGGCGCCGGCGTCAGCCAGGATTTCTGGCTGGCCGAGGCCTATGCCCACCAGCGCACCGTGCGCATCGTCGACGGCCCGGACGAAGTGCATCGCCGTGCCATCGCCAAGATCGAGCTGGGCAAGCGCGCCGCGGTGCGCGCTGCGCGGGGCGGCGGCACGCCGGATTGACCCGCACCCGGTGCAGGGGTTTGCGCGGCGGCGCAGGATGGCGTCATGACCAGACAAGTTGCCCTCCTCGCCGCCGTGCTGCTGGCCGGCTGCGCCAGCTACGGCACCGGTGGCCTGCAGGCCGGCCAGACGGCCGACGAGGTGGCCGCCCGCATGGGCGCACCCACCGGCCGGTATACCCTGCCCGACGGCCGCACCCGGCTGGAATACGCCCGCGGGCCCTTCGGCAAGCACACCTACATGGTCGACCTGGATGCCCAGGGCCGCGTGCGTTCCTGGGAACAGGTGCTCACCGAGCAGCGGCTGTTGCAGGGCGTGCAGCCCGGCATGCCGGTGGAGGTGCTGCTGCGTGAGTTCGGCCGCCCGGCGGAGAAGCGTTCCGGCGGCCGCCAGGGCGGCGAGGTGTGGTCGTACCGCTACGATGCCTGGGGCTGCTTCTGGTACCAGGTGTCCGTCACCGATGGCCAGGTGCGCAGCGCGTCGCCGGGCATCGACCCGCTGTGCGACGTGGGCAACGACAGCAAACCTTCATGACGATCACGCTCTACGGCATTCCCAATTGCGACACGGTGAAGAAGGCCCGCGACTGGCTGGAACGCCACGACGTGCCCTACCAGTTCCACGACTTCAAGAAGGCCGGCGTGCCGGCCGACCGGCTGGCGCACTGGCTGCAGGCGGCCGGCTGGGACACGCTGCTCAACCGCAAGGGCACCACCTGGCGCAAGCTGGATGACGACACCCGCGCCGCGGCGGTGGATGCGGCCAGCGCTTCCCGGCTGATGGTGGCGCAGCCCAGCGTCATCAAGCGCCCGGTGGTGGAGTGGGCCGACGGCACGGTGACCGTGGGCTTCGATGCGGCCGACTGGGCGGCCCGCGCCTGAACCCGCCTACAGCGCTAGCTCGAAGCCGGTCTCCGCCACTGCCTGGCCGTTGACCAGCACTTCCACCCGGTGCCAGCCCGCGTGGTAACGCCGGGTGGTGATGGGCCTGAGCGCATGGCGCTTGCGCAGCAGGCGTGATTCACCGGCCGCCAGCACCAGCTTCCAGCCCTTGAACACCTTGGCGGTGGCGCCGCCGTGGGCCTTCACGTGGTGCACCGCATAGTCGATCTCGAGCGCCTGTGGCTGCCGGGCGGTGGACTGCAGGCCCACCTCCAGCGTCACGCCGTCCTCGCCCAGCCGGGCCTGCCCCGGCGTGATGGCCAGCGTGGCGGTGCCCGCCAGCGCCTGGCCCAGCCCCCAGGCGGACAGCACGCGCGCATCGCCGCGCTTGATCAGCGTGCGGCTGGCATGGCGCAGCAGCGCGCGGCGCGGTGCCGGCGCACCGGGCAGGTGGGCCGCCAGCCAGTCGGCCACCAGGGCGGGATGGTCCTTGGCGATGTCGTTCAGATGGTTGGCCACGCTGCGGCGCACATAGTCGCTCTCGTCGTCCTGCAGGCGTTCCAGCAGCGGCAGCGTGGGCGAAGGGTCGGCCACCAGGGCCTTGAGCTGCAGGCCCCAGGGCAGGCGCGGCCGGCTGCCTTCGCTCACCAGCCGTCGCACATGCGCGCTGGGATCGTCGCACCAGCGCTGCAGCGTGGCCCAGGTGAGCTGCGGATGCGCCACGATGAAGGGCCGCACCGCCCATTCGGCGGTGAAGCGCTGGGTCATCGCATGCAGCGCCTGCAGCGCCCGCTCGGGCTGCGCCAATCCGGCCGTGGCCACCCATTCGGTCATCGGCCAGACGATCCAGCCGGCCAGCCCGGTACCGGCCGCGCTGGTGCTTTCGCCTGGCGCAGCGGGCGGTGCCAGGCTGCGTTCCAGCAGGCTGCAGGCGGCGTCGAAGTCGGCGGGCAGGGTGGACTGCAACGCGGCGGCCAGCTGTCTGGCGCGTGCCTTCAGTTCCAGCGAATGAAGGCCCTGCAGGGCCTGCTGCTCGAAGCGCGCCCGGTCAAAGCCGGGCCAGGTGCGCTGCAACTGCTCGCCGGCCTCGCGCACCCGCGCTTCGCCCAGCAGGTTCTTGAACGGTTCTGCCATGCCGGCAGATTAGCGCTCCTCAGGCCTCGGCCAGCGCGGTGAACGTCTGCGTCTGGTGGTGCAGCTGGGCGCCGCCGGCGCCGCCCACCGGCAGGCCCACCTCGCCGAACGAATGGAAGCCCACCTGCGCGGTGCCGGCCAGCTCGGCCGGGCGCAGGCCGGTGCGGGGCGAGCAGCCCGCTTCGGCCTGCAGCCACTGCCGCGCCGGGCAGCCCACCGAGATCATCACGCTGCGCGCACCCGGCGGCAGCGCCGCCAGGGCCTGGTGGGCCGCACGTTCGCTGCTGCCTTGCAGGTCGTCGGGGCGGGCGTGCATCAACCGCACCACGGCCCCCTCGGGCACGGTGCCGCTGAGCACCAGGGCACCGCGGCATTCGTCCACCGCCAGCACGCTGCGGATGGAGGGTGCACCGCCCGCCGCGTCGGTGACGGCCAGCGGATAGGCCAGCGCGACGCCGGGCAGGCTGCCGGCCTGTTCGCCCAGGTGGCGCTTGTATTCGGCCAGCGCCGGCCGGCCAGCGATCTCGTACAGCACCTTGCCGCAGGCCCGGGTGACCGGCAGCGGCAGGCTCAGGCACTGCCAGCCGCGGGCATGGCCCTGGCCGAAGCGCAACCGCTCGCCATACAGGCCGATGACGCAGGCGCGGGCCGGGGCGGGCAGGTGGCCGTCGGCACCGTAGACCCAGGCCTTGGCCAGGCCCGCGCGGTCGCCGGGCCAGGCCGCCGGCCAGCATCACGCAGCGGGGCAGGCTGCCGCGCAGGCCGCGCAGCAGGGCTTCGCCATCGATGCCTTCGCCGTCGCCCAGCAGGAAGGCCATGCGCAGGCCGCCTTGCGGGAGCTGGGCGCCGAGGGCGGCGCCCATCAGCGCGCTGTCCTCGCGGCGGCGCACGGTCAGGGTGGCGGCCGCCAGGCGTGCATGCTCGAAGCGCAGCACTGCCACGTTCAGCGCCGCGTCGGCGCAGCCTTCACCGCCGCCATCGGACGAGCAGCCCGCATGCACCGACTGCGGAAATGCATCGGCCAGGGCAAAGAAGGGCTCCGGATCGTCGGCATAGCGGCTGCCGCCGAACGCCAGCACCAGGGTGCTGCGGCTGTCCAGCGCGATGGGCAGCGGCGGATGCCAGCCGGTGGCGGGGTGGTACTTCGAAAGGCTGACCTGCATGGCGACCTCCAGCGAAGACACGGTGCCCATCGTGCACCGTGGTCTGCCGTTCAATCGCCAGAAATGACAGTCAAATCACTTCTATCAAATGACGCTCAAGCCGCCAGCAGCTGCCGCAGCACGAAGGGCAGGATGCCGCCGTGCTGGTAGTAGTCGACCTCGATCGGCGTGTCGATGCGCAGCACCACCGTCACCTCCTGCCGGCTGCCGTCGCCGCGCTGGATGACCAGCGTGGCGTCGGCCTGCGGCCGCAGCGCCCCTTCGATGCGCACGTCGATCTGCTCGTCGCCCTTCAGGCCCAGCGATTCCCAGCTGTCGCCCGCCTTGAACTGCAGCGGCAGCACGCCCATGCCCACCAGGTTGCTGCGGTGGATGCGCTCGAAGCTGCGGGCCACCACGGCCTTGATGCCCAGCAGCTGGGTGCCCTTGGCGGCCCAGTCGCGGCTGGAGCCGGTGCCGTATTCCTCGCCGGCGAAGATCACGGTGGGCACGCCCTCGGCGATGTACTTCATCGCCGCGTCGTAGATGAACATCTTCTCGCCGCCCGGCTGGTACAGCGTGACCCCACCTTCCTCGCGCGAGCCGTCCTCACCGGGCGGGATCATCAGGTTCTTGATGCGCACGTTGGCGAAGGTGCCGCGCATCATCACGTCGTGGTTGCCGCGGCGCGAGCCGTAGCTGTTGAAGTCGGCCTTCAGCACGCCGTTCTCCTTCAGCCACTGGCCTGCGGGCGAGGTGTCCTTGATGGAGCCGGCGGGCGAGATGTGGTCGGTGGTGATCGAGTCGCCGAACAGCGCCATGATGCGCGCGCCCTTCACGCCCACCTCGGCGCCCACCGGCGGCTGCATCTCGAAGCCCTGGAAGAACGGCGGCTCGGCGATGTAGGTGGAGGCGGGCCAGTCGTACACCTGGCCGGTGGTGCCCTTGATGTTGCCCCACAGCTTGCCGGGCTCGGTCTTCACCTTCTCGTAGTTGGCCTTGAACACCTTGGCGTTCATCGCGTACTTCATCAGCGCATGGATCTCGTCGCTGGCGGGCCAGATGTCGCCCAGGTACACCGGCTTGCCCTTCTTGCCGTAACCCACCGGCTCGGTCATCAGGTCGCGGCGCACGTTGCCGGCGATGGCATAGGCCACCACCAGCGGCGGGCTGGCCAGGAAGTTGGCCTTCAGGTTGGGGTGGATGCGCGCCTCGAAGTTGCGGTTGCCGGAGAGCACCGCCGCGCACACCAGGTCGTTGCGCCAGATCACCTCGTTCAGCTCGGCCGTCAGGTCGCCGGCATTGCCGATGCAGGTGGTGCAGCCGTAGCCCGCCAGGTTGAAGTTGAGCTTCTCCAGGTAGGGCAGCAGGCCGGCGCGCTCCAGGTATTCGGTGACCACGCGGGAGCCGGGCGCCAGCGAGGTCTTGACGTGCGGCTTGACCGTCAGGCCTGCTTCCACCGCCTTCTTGGCCAGCAGGCCGGCGGCCAGCAGCACGCTGGGGTTGCTGGTGTTGGTGCAGGAGGTGATGGCCGCGATCAGCACATCGCCGTTGCGGATCTCCAGGCCGCTTTCCGTCTTGAACACTTCATCCAGCTTCTCGGCCGGCTGGTTGAAGCCGTTGGCCGACACCGGCGCGCTGTACAGCGCCTTGAACTGTTCCGACAGGTGCGTGATCTCGATGCGGTCCTGTGGGCGCTTGGGGCCGGCCAGGCTGGGCGCCACGCTGGTGAGGTCGAGCGTGACCACCTTGCTGTACTGGATGTCGGCCAGCTCCTTCGAGGCGCCCGCCGCGCCCGGAACGCCGTACATGCCCTGCGCGCGGAAGTAGGCCTCGAAGGCCTCGATCTCGGCCTTGGTGCGGCCGGTGCCGCGGAAGTAGTCGATGGTCTTGTCGTCCACCGGGAAGAAACCCATGGTGGCGCCGTACTCGGGCGCCATGTTGCCGATGGTGGCGCGGTCGGGCAGCGGCAGCGTGGCCACGCCGGGGCCGAAGAACTCGACGAACTTGCCGACCACCTTCTCCTTGCGCAGCAGCTCGGTCACCGTCAGCACCAGGTCGGTGGCGGTGACGCCTTCGCGCAGCGATCCGGTCATCTCGAAGCCCACCACGTCGGGCGTGAGGAAGTACACCGGCTGGCCCAGCATGCCGGCCTCGGCCTCGATGCCGCCCACGCCCCAGCCCACGACGCCGATGCCGTTGATCATCGTGGTGTGGCTGTCGGTGCCCACCAGGCTGTCGGGGTAGTACACGCCGTCCTTGGTCTTGTGCACGCCGCGCGCCAGGTACTCCAGGTTCACCTGGTGCACGATGCCGAAGCCCGGGGGCACGACGCCGAAGGTGTCGAAGGCCTGCATGCCCCACTTCATAAACTGGTAGCGCTCCTGGTTGCGCTGGAATTCCAGCTTCATGTTCAGGTCCAGCGCCTTCTTGGTGCCGTAGTAGTCGACCATGATGGAGTGGTCGACCACCAGGTCCACCGGCACCAGCGGCTCGATGGCCTTGGGGTTCTTGCCCAGGCTGGCGGCCACCGAGCGCATGGCGGCCAGGTCGGCCAGCAGCGGCACGCCGGTGAAGTCCTGCAGCACCACGCGGGCCACCACGAAGGGGATCTCGTCGGTGCGCTCGGCCACCGGCTGCCAGCTGGCCAGCTGCTGCACATGCTCGGGCGTCACCTTCTGGCCGTCGCAGTTGCGCAGCACCGACTCCAGCACGATGCGCATCGACACCGGCAACCGGTTCACGTTGGGGTAGGTCTTCGCAAGCTGTGGCAGCGAGAAGAACTGGCCCGTCTTGCCGGAGGCGGTGGTGAAGGACTTCAACGTCTTGGAGAAGGCGTGGGCTTTCGGCATGAACAAACTCCGCTGCGGGTGATCGTTTGATTGTGCCGACGGATGGCCGCAAAGGATGTGCCTCCGCGCAATACTTCACATCCGCTTGCGGCCCGGCCTGCCGAAGAAGCAGGGCAGGAGGGCACCGCCATGCCACACCCGCCAAGCAGGACCCGTCGCCGCTTGGTGGCTGCGGGCATCGCCTTCATCGCCACGCACGGCCAGGCCGCGCCGCCGCGCATGGTGCTGGCCCGGGAGTTCCGCGCCGGCGACCATCCCGCCGGCCACCTCGTCAGCGAGAAGTACGACGGCGTGCGCGCCCAGTGGGACGGCCAGGCGCTGCGCTTTCGCGGTGGCGGGCTGGTCGCCGCGCCCGCCGCCTTCACCGCCCGCCTGCCCGCGGTGCCGCTGGACGGCGAGCTGTGGCTGGGCCGCGGGCGCTTCGATGCGCTGTCCGGTCTGGTGCGCCAGGCGCGGCCTGACGATGCCGGCTGGCAGGCCTTGCGCTACATGGTGTTCGAGCTGCCCGGCGGGGCCGGCAGCTTCGAGCAGCGGGCCGCCGAGATCGACCGTCTGGCCCGCGCCGTGGCCTGGCCGCAGCTGGTGGCGGTGCCGCATGAGCGCATCGCCGAGCCCGCCGCGCTGATGCGCCGGCTGGCCGAGGTGACGCGGGCCGGCGGCGAAGGCCTGATGCTGCACCGGGCCGATGCGCCCTACGTCACCGGCCGCACCGACGTGCTGCTCAAGCTCAAGCCCGAGCAGGACGCCGAGGCGCAGGTGATCGGCCACCGCCCGGGCCAGGGCCGCCATGCGGGCCGGCTGGGGGCGCTGCAGGTGCGCACGCCCGAAGGCATCGTGTTCGAGATCGGCACCGGCCTCACCGACGCGCAGCGCGATGCGCCGCCGCCGGTGGGCGCCTGGGTCACCTACCGCCACCGCGGCTTCACCGCCCGGGGTGTGCCGCGTTTTGCCAGTTTCCTGCGGGTGCGGGTACTGCCTTGATGTGCGGCAAACTCGGTGGCATGAGCATGAAGAACACGGCGCTGCCGCGCATCGAGGTGCTGCGGGCGCAGATCCGCCGCGGCGACACCACCCACAAAGCCCTGGTGTCCCGGGCCCTCGCCGGTGCCGAGCTGCCGGCCGCGCGCCATGTGTTCACCCGCCTGCATGCCGACGCCGCGCTGGCCGCCGCCCGCCATGCCGATGCGGCGCTGAAGGCCGGGGTGCAGCTGCCGCCGCTGGCGGGCCTGCCGCTGAGCATCAAGGACCTGTACGACGTGGCCGGCGAGACCACGCTGGCCGGCTCCGTCGCCTGCCGCGACGAGCCGCCCGCCGCGGCCGACGCGCCGGTGGTGGCGCGGCTGCGGCAGCAGGGCGCGGCGCTGGTCGGCAAGACCAACATGACCGAGTTCGCCTTCTCCGGCGTGGGCATCAACCCGCACCACGGCACGCCGCACAATGCGGCCGATGCGCAGGTGGCGCGCATCCCGGGTGGCTCGTCGTCGGGTGCGGCGGTGTCGGTGGCCCTGGGCCTGGCGGTGGCCGGCCTGGGCTCGGACACCGGCGGCTCCATCCGCATCCCGGCCGCGCTCAACGGGTTGGTGGGCTTCAAGAACACCCAGGCGCGCGTGCCACGGGTGGGCGCCTTCGAGCTCTCCCGCACGCTGGACACGGTGTGTGCCATGGCCCGCTGCGTGGACGACTGCCTGCTGGTGGATGCCGCCATCGCCGATGCGCCGCTGGCGGTGCGCCGCCGACCGGCCGCCGGCCTGCGACTGGCGGTGCCGCAGACGCTGGTGCTCGACGGCCTGGACACCACCGTGGCCCATGCCTTCGATCGGGCGCTGCAGCGGCTGTCGCGCGCCGGTGTGCTGGTCGAGTCCATCCCGCTCACCGAGCTGGCCGAGATCGGCCGGCTCAATGCGCCCGGCGGCTTCTCGTCGGTGGAGGCTTTCGCGGTGCACCGCCAGCGGCTGGCCACCCGACGGGCCGAATTCGACCCCCGCGTGGCCGCCCGCATCGCCCTGGGCGAGCCGGTGAGCGCGGCCGACTACATCGGCCTGCACGACCGCCGCCGCGACTGGATCGCGCGGGTAGAAACCCGGCTGCAGGGCTTCGATGCGCTGCTGTGCCCCACGGTGCCGATGGTGGCGCCGCCCATCGCGGCACTGGCGGCGTCGGACGACGCCTTCTTCCGCGCCAACGGCCTGCTGCTGCGCAACACCTTCGCCATCAACTACCTGGACGGCTGCGCCTTCAGCCTGCCGTGCCAGGCGCCGGACGAGCTGCCGGTGGGGTTGATGCTGTCCTCGGTGCGCGGCGACGACGCGCGGCTGGCCGCGGTGGCCCTGGCCGTGGAAGCGGTGCTCGAAGGAGAGGGCGCATGAGCTGCAACTTCTTCTGGCACGACTACGAGACCTTCGGCATCTCGCCGCGGCGGGACCGGCCTTCGCAGTTCGCCGGCATCCGCACCGACGATGCGCTCAACGAGATCGACGACCCGGTGATGCTGTACTGCCAGCCGGCGCCCGACTACCTGCCCAGCCCCGAGAGCTGCCTGCTCACCGGCATCCTGCCGCAGACCTGCCTGGAGCGCGGCATCCCCGAGCATGCCTTCGCCGACGCCATCGAGCAGCAGCTGGCCCGGCCCGACACCATCGGCGTGGGCTACAACTCCATCCGCTTCGACGACGAGGTGACGCGCCACCTGTTCTGGCGCAACCTGATCGATCCTTACGGCCGCGAGTGGCAGAACGGCTGCGGCCGTTGGGACCTGCTGGACGTGGTGCGCACCTGCTGGAGCCTGCGGCCCGAAGGCCTCGAATGGCCGCTGCACCCTGATGGCCGCGCCTCCTTCAAGCTTGAGCACCTGACCGCCGCCAACGGCCTGGCGCACGAGGCCGCGCACGATGCCTTGAGCGATGTGCGCGCCACCATCGCGCTGGCGCGGCTGATCCGCGAGCGCCAGCCGCGGCTGTGGGACTTCTGCCTCAAGCTGCGCAAGAAGGACGCGGTGATCGCCGAGATGGAAAGCGCCCAGCGCCAGGGCCGGCCCTTCCTGCACCTGAGCGGCATGTACGGCCCCGAGCGCGGCTGCATGGCCCTGGTGTGGCCGCTGGCGCCGCATCCGAAGAACAAGAACGAGGTGATCGTCTGGGACCTGGCTCAGGACCCGCGTGAGCTGCGCGGCCTGAGTGCCGCCACGCTGCGCGAACGCATGTTCAGCCGCGCGGAGGCACTGCCCGAAGGCGTGGCCCGGCTGCCGATCAAGACCATCCACCTCAACAAGTCGCCGGTGGTGGTGGGCAACCTGAAGACGCTGACGCCGGCGGTGGTGGCGCGCTGGGGCATCGACGTGGACCAGGCGCTGCGGCATGCCGAGGCCGCGGCCGTCACCGTGCCGGAACTGGCCGGCCTGTGGCCCGAGGTCTACGACCGCGCGCCGCCGGCCGAGGCGCCCGACGTCGACGAAGACCTCTATGGCGGCTTCGTCGGCAACGAGGACCGGCGCACGCTGCAGCGGCTGCGTGCGCTGTCGCCCGACGCGATGGCGGCCAAGCGGCCGGCCTTTGCCGACGAGCGGCTGGAGGAGCTCTTTTTCCGCTTCCGTGCCCGCAACTTCCCGCACACGCTCGACGCCGAGGAGCAGGCCCGCTGGGAAGCCCACCGCGTGGCCCGGCTGCATGAGGGCGCCGGCGGCGCGCTGACGGTGTCGGCCTTCCTGGAGCAGATCGACACGCTGGGTGAGACGGCCGACGAGCGCGGCCAGGACATCCTGGGCGCGCTATACGACTACGCGGAGCAGATCGCGCCGGAGCTGTAGCCACCGCCGGCCGCGTCAGCCGTGCACGGCGTACACGCGGCCGGTCTGCACCCCTTCCACGCTGCGCCTGTAGGCCTGCGCCACCTTGCGCGCCGGCGCAGGGATGAAGCCGGGGAAGAACGCGCCATAGGCGCCCATCGATTCCTCCAGCACCGTGGGGCTCACCGCGTTGATGCGCAGGCCGCGGCCCAGCTCGACGGCGGCAGCGATCACGAAGCCGTGGATCCCGGCATTCACCGCCGACGCATTCGCACCCTGGCGCACCGGCTCCTCGGCCAGGATGCCGCTGGTCAGCGTGATGGAGCCACCGTCGCGCAGCACGTGCTGGCCCAGCAGCGCCAGCCGCACCTGGCCCAGCAGCTTGTCCTGCAGGCCGATGTCGAAGTCCGCCGCGCGCATCTCGGCCAGCGGCCCGAAATGCAGGCTGCCGGCGGCCGACACGATGGCATCCAGCGGGCCGGTGGCTTCGAACAGCGCCTGCACGCTGGCCTCGCGGGTGATGTCCACCTGGAAGTCGCCACTGCTGCGGCCGGCGCGCAGGATCTGGTGCCCGCTGCCGGACAACGCTTCCGCCACGGCCGAGCCCACGGCGCCGCTGGCGCCCACGATCAGGATCTTCTTCATCACGCTTCCTTTGATGTTGAACGGGAGCCGCCAGTGTGTTTGTGCTTCCTGCGCACATCAATGCAGCGATGATTCGAAGATCACGAACCACCGGTTAGCAATCCAGCATGGACAGGCTGCGCAGCATGGAAGTCTTCGTCGCGGTCGCCGATGCCGGCAGCTTCACCGCCGCCGCCCACGCGCTGGGGTTGTCGTCGGTGATGGTGGGCAAGCATGTGCGCCAGCTGGAACAGCAGCTGGGCGCGCGGCTCATCGAGCGCAGCACCCGCCGGCAGCGCCTGACCGACATCGGCCGCGTGTTCTGCGACGACTGCCGCCGCGTGCTGGAGCAGGTGCGCTGGGCGGAAAGCGCCGTCGAGCGCCAGCGCAGCACGCCCAGCGGCCTGCTGCGCATCAGCGCGCCCACGACGCTGGGTGCCAACGTGGTCGCGCCGGTGGTGGCGCGCTTCCTGGCGCTGCATCCGCAGGTGCGGGTGGAGCTGGTGCTGAGCGACACCGTGGTCGACCTGCTGGAGGAAGGCTTCGACCTGGCGGTGCGCATCGGCCCGGTGGACACCGACCGGCTGGTGGTGCGGCCGCTGCGGCCCTACCGCATGCTGGTGTGCGCCGCGCCGGCCTACCTGGCCGCGCACGGCGCGCCGCGCACGCCGGCCGACCTGGCGCAGCACCGTTGCCTGAACCACCTGGTGTGGAACCGCCAGACGTTCTGGCGCTTCGCCGACCCGGCCCCAGAGGCCTGGCCGGCGCAGGGCGCCTTCGCCTCCAACAACGGCCAGGCCCTGCGCCAGGCGGCGCTGGCCGGCGCCGGCCTGCTGCTGCAACCCGAGGAACTGGTGGCCGACGACATCGCGGCCGGGCGGCTGGTCAGCGTGCTGGACGGCCACCTGCCCACGCCCCGGCCGGTGAACGTGGTGTACCCCGCCGTGCGGCATCCGCTGCCCCGGCTCACCCACTTCGTCGCCCACCTGCTGGCGGAGCTGGGCCCGCAGGTGCCACCGCCATCGCCGCCCATGAAAAAGGCCCGCACGAAGGCGGGCCGTCGGGGCGCTTGAGCGCGGCTGGCGTTACACCGTCACTGCCTTGGCCGTGTCGGCGTATTCCTCGATCTGGTCGAAGTTCAGGTAGCGGTACACGCTGGCCGAGTCGTCGTTGATGATGCCCATCGCCGCGTGGTACTCGGCCACGGTGGGGATGCGGCCCAGCTTGGAGGCGATGGCCGCCATCTCGGCCGAGGCCAGGAACACGTTGGTGTTCTTGCCCAGGCGGTTCGGGAAGTTGCGGGTGCTGGTGCTCACCACGGTGGCGCCTTCGCGCACCTGCGCCTGGTTGCCCATGCACAGGCTGCAGCCCGGCATCTCGGTGCGTGCGCCGGCGGTGCCGAAGCTGGCGTAGTGGCCTTCCTTGATCAGCTCGTCCTGGTCCATCTTGGTGGGCGGTGCCACCCACAGCTTGACCGGGATGTCGCGCTGGCCGCCCAGCAGCTTGGCCGCCGCGCGGAAGTGGCCGATGTTGGTCATGCACGAGCCGATGAAGGCCTCGTCGATCTTGGTGCCGGCCACCTCGGACATGAATTTGGCGTCGTCCGGGTCGTTCGGGCAGCAGACGATCGGCTCCTTGATGTCGGCCAGGTCGATCTCGATCACGGCCGCGTATTCAGCGTCCTTGTCGGCTTCCAGCAGCTGCGGGTTGGCCAGCCAGGCTTCCACGTTCTTGATGCGGCGCTCCAGCGTGCGCTTGTCCTCGTAGCCGTTGGCGATCATGTTCTTCATCAGCACCACGTTGCTGGTGAGGTACTCCTTGATCGGCTCGGGGTTGAGCTTGATGGTGCAGCCGGCGGCCGAGCGCTCGGCCGAGGCATCGCTCAGCTCGAAGGCCTGTTCCACCTTCAGGTCGGGCAGGCCCTCGATCTCGAGGATGCGGCCGGAGAACACGTTCTTCTTGCCCTGCTTGGCCACCGTCAGCAGCCCGGCCTTGATGGCGTAAAGCGGGATGGCGTGCACCAGGTCGCGCAGCGTCACGCCCGGCTGCATCTGGCCCTTGAAGCGCACCAGCACCGATTCGGGCATGTCCAGCGGCATCACGCCGGTGGCCGCGCCGAAGGCCACCAGGCCCGAGCCGGCCGGGAAGCTGATGCCGATCGGAAAGCGGGTGTGGCTGTCGCCGCCGGTGCCCACGGTGTCGGGCAGCAGCAGGCGGTTCAGCCAGCTGTGGATCACGCCGTCGCCCGGGCGCAGGGCGACGCCGCCGCGGTTGCTGATGAAGGCCGGCAGCTCGCGGTGGGTCTTGACGTCCACCGGCTTGGGATAGGCCGCGGTATGGCAGAAGCTCTGCATCACCAGGTCGGCCGAGAAGCCCAGGCAGGCCAGGTCCTTCAGCTCGTCGCGGGTCATCGGGCCGGTGGTGTCCTGGCTGCCCACCGTGGTCATCTTCGGCTCGCAGTAGGTGCCCGGGCGCACGCCCTGGCCTTCCGGCAGGCCGACCGCGCGGCCCACCATCTTCTGCGCCAGCGTGAAGCCGGCGTTGGTGGCCACCGGCGCCTGCGGCAGGCGGAACACGGTGGAGGCGGGCAGGCCCAGGAACTCGCGGGCCTTGCCGGTCAGGCTGCGGCCGATGATCAGGTTGATGCGGCCGCCGGCACGCACCTCGTCGAACAGCACGTCGCTCTTGAGCTTGAACTCGGCCACCGTCTCGCCGTTGCGCACCAGCTTGCCGTCGTAGGGCATCACGTCGACGACGTCGCCCATCTCGAGCTTGCTCACGTCCACCTCGATCGGCAGCGAGCCCGAGTCTTCCTGCGTGTTGAAGAAGATCGGCGCGATCTTGCCGCCCAGCGTCACGCCGCCGAAGCGCTTGTTCGGCACGAACGGGATGTCCTGGCCGGTGGCCCAGATCACGCTGTTGGTGGCGCTCTTGCGGCTGGAGCCGGTGCCCACCACGTCACCCACGTAGGCCACCAGGTGGCCCTTCTTCTTCAGGTCCTCGATGAACTGCATCGGGCCGCGCTTGCCGTCTTCCTCGGGCTTGAAGGCCGCACCTTCGCGGGTGTTCTTCAGCATCGCCAGGTAGTGCAGCGGGATGTCGGGGCGGCTCCAGGCATCGGGCGCCGGCGACAGGTCGTCGGTGTTGGTCTCCCCGGGCACCTTGAACACGCTGACGGTGATGGTCTTGGGCACCTCGGGGCGGGAGGTGAACCACTCGGCATCGGCCCAGCTCTGGATCACTTCCTTGGCCTTGGCGTTGCCGGCCTTGGCCTTCTCGGTCACGTCGTGGAAGAAGTCGAACATCAGCAGCGTCTTCTTCAGGCCTTCGGCCGCGACCGAGGCCACCTCGGCGTCGTCCAGCAGGTCGATCAGCGGCTTGACGTTGTAGCCGCCCACCATGGTGCCCAGCAGCTCGGTGGCCTTGGCCTTGGAGACCAGCGGCACCGCGATGTCGCCGTGCGCCACGGCGGCCAGGAAGCTGGCCTTGACCTTGGCGGCATCGTCCACGCCCGGAGGCACGCGGTGCGTCAGCAGGTCCAGCAGGAAGGCTTCTTCGCCGGCAGGCGGGTTCTTGATCAGCTCGATCAGGTCGGCGACCTGCTTGGCATCGAGCGGCAGCGGCGGAATGCCGAGCGCAGCGCGTTCGGCGGCATGTTGGCGGTAGGCTTGCAGCATGTGGTCAGGCTCCATGGGGCGTGCGGATCGGTTCACTGCAGGGCTCAGGCCTTGGGCACGATGAGCTTGAGACCCTTGAAATACTCGCGGAAGAAGCCGTCGTCGCGGGTGATCAGGCCGTTGCATTGAAGCAAGGCATGGGCCCCGATGAGGAAGTCGGCGACGACGCGCTCTCGCTTGCCGCCGCGGGCGCGGAAACGGCGGTTCATGTGGCCGGCGCGCATGGCGGCCTGTTCGGTGCCGGGCAGGTGGCGGATGCCCAGCGTGGCCAGCGTGTCCATCAGGCTGACCGAGGTGTCGAGCATGGCCTGCACCTCGGCCACCACGGCGTCGGACACCACCACGTCGTCGGCGGCCAGCGCCTCGGCCACGCAGGCCTCGGACGCATCGGCATAACGTTCGTCGCCGATCAGCACGTCGATCAGCACCGAGGAATCGATGGCGATCATTGGTCGGCCGGATCGCCCGGCGCGCGGCCGCGGATGGCGCGCAATGCGTCGTCGGTGGAGGCCAGGCCGTCCACCAGCTTGAACTTGCCGCGCACCTTGCGCAGGGCCTCGCTCACGTCCTTGCGCAGCACGATGCGGCCGCCGTCCAGCTCGACCTTCAGCACGCTGCCCTTGACCAGGCCAAGTGCATCACGCACCGCCTTGGGGAGGGTGATCTGTCCGCGTTCGGCAACGGTGGCTTCCATGGCGGTGGCGTGTGATTGGTTCGGTATGCATCGATTCTACATACCGAACCTATCCGACGGAAGCATACGGAAACGGCCCTTCCGAGCCTGCGCCGCGTATCAGCGCACGATCATCAGCGCGGCGAAGCGGCCGACGCGGCGTTGGCCGCAGCGCTGGCGGCACGGGCCGCGGTATCGGCCGCGGTGGCGGCAGCCGCAGCAGCCTCGGCGGCACTGGCGGCCGTCTGCGCAGCCACCGCAGCGGCGCGTGCCGGGTCGATGCCCAGGCTGGACGCCGGCGGGTTGGCCTGCATCGCCAGGCGCGCATCGCGCTGGCGCTCATGCAGGCATTCATCGACCATGCGCTGGCCGGCCTTGACGTCCATGAGCATGGACTTGTTCGCGATCTGGATCATCAGCGCACGGCCCTTGACGTCCTCCAGCCGCAGCGCGCCGGTGCTGGAGAGCACCGGCTTCATCACGTAGACCTGCTTCTTGAAGTCCACGTCCACATAGCCCGCGGTCTTCGGGTTCATGGCGATGGACAGCGTCTGGTCGAACTCGCAGGCGTAGCTGCCGAAGTAGGTCTGCTCGGCCGCGGCCAGCTGCTCGGCCGAAGCCTCCGGCAGCGGGGCTTCCACCGGCGCGGGCGGCGGCGGCACGGCCTTCTTGGCGACGGGGCGCTTGGCGGCAGGTTTGGCAGCGGGCTTGGCGGCCGGCTTGGCGGCGGCGGGCTGGGCCGGCTTGGCGGGTGTCTGGGCCAGGGCCGGCGCCACCAGCGCGGCGCAGATCAGCGGGGCGGCCAGGTGGGAAAAACGAAAGGTCATCAAAGGTCTCCGGGGGAATACAGCACGACGTGGTTCATTGTCGCGCCGGCTGCACGGGGCAGCGTGAACTCATGTTGCGCGGCGCAGGCGGAAGAGCCGGTGCGGCCGCAGGGGATGGCCGGCCTCGACGAGCGGATGGTCGAAGTCGTCGGCGGGCGAGCGCTGCATGCCCAGCCGCTGCATCACCGCCTGCGAGGGCAGGTTGTCGGCGGCGGTATAGGCCGTCACCTCGTCCAGGCCCAGGTGCTCGAAGGCGAAGCGCACCGCCGCCTGCGCGGCTTCGGTGGCCAGGCCACGTCCCCAGGCCTCGGGTGCCAGCCGCCAGCCCAGTTCCACCGTGGGCACGAAGGGCGCGTCGATGGTGGTGACGTGCAGGCCCACCGTGCCGGCGAAGGGCAGGCTGCCCGGCAGCTCCAGCGCCCACATGCCCCAGCCGCGCTGGGCGATGGCGCCGCGGATGCGCTGGGCTTCCTGCACCGCCATCTCGGTGCCCAGGGTGGCCGGGAAGTACCGTCGCACCCGGGCGTCGGCATTCATGGCGCACCAGGCGGGCAGGTCGCTTTCCTTCCACTGGCGCAGCAGCGTGCGCGCGGTGCGCAGCTCCAGCGGCGCCGGCCAGGTCTTCAGCACCAGCATCGGGACTTGGCGGGCCATGGGCGGTGTTCAGTCGAAGAAGGCGGCGCGGATCTCGGCCGGCAGCTGGGGATCGCCGGCATACGAGGTGCGGTGCGCGCGCTCCAGCACATGCCAGAAATAGCGGAAGCTGGCGCGGTCGTGCAGCGTGTCGTTGTGGCGGATGGGCGCCCAGTCGGCGGCCTGCGCGGCCAGGATGATGTCGATGGCCAGGTCCACCTCGGCGGTGCTGGGCGTGAAGGCGTCGACGATGGGTTCGATCTGCGCCGGGTGGATGCTCCACATGCGGGTGTAGCCGAACTGCCGGCAGGCCTTGGTGGCCGCCTCCTGCAGCGCCGCGGGATGCTTGAATTCGGTGACGACGCAGTGCGAGGGCGTCTTGCCGTGCGCGTGGCAGGCCGCGGCGATCTCCAGCTTGGCACGCACCACCAGCGGATGCTTGAACTGGCCCTTCACGCTCATGCCGCTGGCGGGAATCGCGCCGCGGTGCGCCGAGACGAAGTCCATCAGGCCGAACGACAGCGACTGGATGCGCGGATGCGCCGCCAGCTCGAACACCTCGCGCAGCGCGCCGTGGGTTTCCACCAGCGCATGCACCGGGATCCGGCGCTGCAGGCCGGCAGCGGCGCTGGCCGCGTCGATGGCGTCGATGCCGCGCTGCAGCTCCGCCAGGCCGCGCACCTTGGGCAGCATCAGGTAGGCCAGGCGGGCGCCGGCGCGGCGCACGATGATGTCGGTCACGTCACCGAAGGCAGGGTGGTCGACGGTGACCAGCCGGGCGCCCACGCGGTCGAAGCGGTTGGCAGGCGAGTCGGCCATCTCCGCGATCAGCGCCGCATGCTCGCGCTCGCCGCCCACCGGCGCGCCGTCCTCGCCATCGAGCGTGACGTCGAACACCGGGCCCATGCGGCCCTGGAGCTCAAGGCTCTTGCGCATGCGCTCCTCGACGCCCGAGTAGTGGTCGCACACCGGCAGCGCATCCACCGCCTCCCCGGCCTCGAACAGCGCCACCCGCGGATGAACCTTGTCAGTCATGGAACGGAATCTCCAAACAACAAGGCCGGCACACCGGCCGGCCTTTCAAGGGCGCTTTACAGCAGGTGCTTGACGCCGTCCTGCTCTTCCAGCAGCTCCTTCAGCGTGAAGTCGATGCGCTCCTGCGAGAAGGCGTCGATCTCCAGGCCTTCGACGATCTTGTACTCGCCGTTCTCGGTGGTGACGGGGTAGCCGAAGATCACGTCCTTCGGGATGCCGTATTCGCCGTTGCTGGGCACGCCCATCGTCACCCACTTGCCGTTGGTGCCCAGGGCCCAGTCACGCATGTGGTCGATGGCGGCGTTGGCGGCCGAGGCGGCCGACGACAGGCCGCGCGCGGCGATGATGGCCGCGCCGCGCTTGCCCACGGTGGGCAGGAACACGTCCTTGTTCCACACGTCGTCGTTGATCAGCTGCTTGACCGACTCGCCGCCGATGGTGGCGAAGCGGTAGTCGGCGTACATGGTGGGCGAGTGGTTGCCCCACACGGCCAGCTTCTCGATGGCGTCCACCGGCTTGCCGGTCTTGGCGGCGATCTGCGAGGCGGCGCGGTTGTGGTCCAGGCGCAGCATGGCGGTGAAGTTCTTGGCCGGCAGGTCGGGGGCCGACTTCATCGCGATGTAGGCGTTGGTGTTGGCCGGGTTGCCCACCACCAGCACCTTGACGTTGCGCGAGGCCACCTTGTTCAGCGCCTTGCCCTGGGCGGTGAAGATCTGCGCGTTGGCCGAAAGCAGGTCCTTGCGCTCCATGCCGGGGCCGCGGGGGCGCGCGCCCACCAGCAGGGCATAGTCGGCGTCCTTGAAGGCCACTTCCGGATCGCCGGTGGCGACGATGCCGGCCACCAGCGGGAAGGCGCAGTCGTCCAGTTCCATGATCACGCCCTTCAGCGCGTTCTGGGCCTTCTCGTCGGGGATCTCCAGCAACTGCAGGATGACCGGCTGGTCCTTGCCGAGCATTTCGCCCGAGGCGATGCGGAACAGCAGTGCATAACCGATTTGGCCGGCGGCACCGGTGACGGCGACGCGAACGGGCGACTTGCTCATGAAGAACTCCTGATGGGGATGAGGATGAGTAGGAAGGGGGCGCGGAGGTCCGACTAGCCCGCCAGTTTAGCCCCCGTCAGGGCGATTGACGAACCGGTCGCAGATCTTATGTCTTATGTAAGACATCGCTTTTGTGATGCAATGGCGGCATGATTTCCGCGTTGCCATCGCCCGAGCCGGCCGGCGCATCCACCGCCGTGGCACCGTCGTTCAGCCCGCTGTACCAGCAGATCAAGTCGCTGATCACCCGCAGCCTGCAGGGCGGCGAGTGGAAGCCGGGCGAACCCATCCCCAGCGAGACCGAGCTGGCCGCCCGCTACAAGGTGAGCCAGGGCACGGTGCGCAAGGCCATCGACGAGCTGGCCACCGAGAACCTGCTGGTGCGCCGCCAGGGCAAGGGCACCTTCGTGGCCACCCACGCCGAGGAGAAGGTGCAGTTCCGCTTCCTGCGGCTGATCCCCGACGAGGGCGACGCCGGCAACATGCCGCGTCGCTTCCTGGACTGCCGCCGCCTGCGCGCGCCGGCCGACGTGGCCAAGGCGCTGGAGCTCAAGAGCGGCGAGGCCGTGGTGCAGGTGCGCCGGCTGCTGTACTTCCGCGAGCGGCCAGTGGTGCTGGACGACATCTGGCTGGTCGGCGCGCAGTTCAAGGGCCTGACGGCCGAGCGGCTGTCGGAGCTGCGCGCGCCGCTGTACCGCCTTTTCGAAAGCGAATTCGGCGTGCGCATGATCCGCGCCGAGGAAAAGATCCGCGCGGTGGCGGCCAGCGGCGCCTCGGCGCAGTTGCTCGAGGTGGCCGAGGGCACGCCGCTGCTGTCGGTGGAGCGGCTGTCCTACACCTACGGCGGCAAACCCGTGGAATGGCGCCGCGGCCTCTACGACACCAGCGCCCACTTCTATCGCAACGAACTCAGTTGACGCAGTCGGGCGTGTGGCGAACCACAGGCCCCGTGTGCTGCGTTGCAATAAACTCGTGCGGTTTCACTGCGATTACAAACTCCCCTCCCCAGCCGGTCCAAGGATGCATATGGCAGACACCCTCAAAACCCGTCCCGTCTACCGGAACATCCACGTCACGCAGATCGTCAAGTACCGCCTGCCGCCCGCGGGCATCGTGTCGATCCTGCACCGCATCAGCGGCGTGGTGATGTTCCTGCTGCTGCCCTTCGTGATCTGGATGTTCGATGCCAGCGTGACGTCCGAGATCTCGTATGACGGCTTCGCCAGCGCGTTCTCGGCCGGCATCGGCTTCGTGCCCGGCTGGTTCCTCAAGCTGGTGGCGCTGGCCCTGATCTGGGCCTACCTGCTGCACTTCATCGCCGGCGTGCGCCACCTGTGGATGGACGCCACCCACAGCGTCACCAAGGGTGCCGGCCACCACTCCGCCGTGTTCACGCTGGCTTCCAGCAGCGTGCTGACGGTGCTGCTCGGCGCCAAGCTGTTCGGCCTGTACTGAATCCGAATCCACAAGAAGAACCCACGCTCAAGATGTCCACCAACTACGGTTCCAAGCGCATCGTCGTAGGCGCGCACTACGGCCTCCGCGACTGGCTCAGCCAGCGCGTCACCGCGGTCCTGATGGGCCTGTTCACCGTCATCCTGCTGGTGCAGGTGCTGATGCCCGGCGAGCTGGGCTACGACCGCTGGTCGGGCATCTTCGCCCAGCAGTGGATGAAGGCGCTCACCTTCGTCGTCATCGTCTCGCTGCTCTACCACGTGTGGGTCGGCATCCGCGACGTGTGGATGGACTACGTCAAGCCGGTCGGCCTGCGCCTGGGGCTGCAGGTGGCGACGATCGCGTGGCTCGTCGGCTGTGCCGGCTGGGCGGTGCAAGTGCTCTGGAGACTCTGAAAATGGCCGTTACTGCTTCTTCCATCGCACGCCGCAAGTTCGACGTCGTCATCGTCGGTGCCGGCGGTTCCGGCATGCGCGCCTCGCTGCAGCTGGCACGCGCCGGCCTCAACGTGGCGGTGCTCAGCAAGGTGTTTCCCACCCGTTCGCACACCGTGGCGGCGCAGGGCGGCATCGGTGCCTCGCTCGGCAACATGAGCGAGGACAACTGGCACTACCACTTCTACGACACCATCAAGGGCAGCGACTGGCTGGGCGACCAGGACGCCATCGAATTCATGTGCCGCGAGGCACCGAAAGTGGTCTACGAGCTCGAGCACTTCGGCATGCCGTTCGACCGCAACCCCGACGGCACCATCTACCAGCGTCCGTTCGGCGGCCACACCGCCAACTACGGTGAGAAGCCGGTGCAGCGTGCCTGCGCCGCGGCCGACCGCACCGGCCACGCGATGCTGCACACGCTCTACCAGCAGAACGTCAAGGCGCGCACCAACTTCTTCGTCGAGTGGATGGCGCTCGACCTGATCCGCGACGCCGAAGGCGACGTGGTGGGCGTGACCGCGCTGGAGATGGAAACCGGCGACATCCACATCCTGGAAGCCAAGACCACGCTGCTGGCCACCGGTGGCGCCGGCCGCATCTTCGCGGCCAGCACCAACGCCTTCATCAACACCGGCGACGGCCTGGGCATGGCCGCGCGTGCCGGCATCCCGCTGCAGGACATGGAGTTCTGGCAGTTCCACCCCACCGGCGTGGCCGGCGCAGGCGTGCTGCTGACCGAAGGCTGCCGCGGCGAAGGCGCCATCCTGCGCAACAGCGATGGCGAGCGCTTCATGGAGCGCTATGCGCCCACGCTGAAGGACCTGGCGCCGCGCGACTTCGTCTCGCGCTGCATGGACCAGGAGATCAAGCAAGGCCGCGGCTGTGGTCCGAACAAGGACTACGTGGTGCTGGACATGACCCACCTGGGTGCCGACACCATCATGAAGCGCCTGCCCAGCGTGTTCGAGATCGGCCACAACTTCGCCAACGTCGACATCACCAAGGAGCCGATCCCGGTGGTGCCCACCATCCATTACCAGATGGGCGGCATCCCGACGAACATCCACGGCCAGGTGGTCACGCCCAACGGGCAGATCCCCAACGCAATCGTCAACGGCCTGTATGCCGTGGGCGAGTGCTCCTGCGTGTCGGTGCACGGCGCCAACCGCCTGGGCACCAATTCGCTGCTCGACCTGGTGGTGTTCGGCCGCGCGGCCGGCAACCACATCGTCGAGTTCAACAACAAGAACAAGAACCACAAGCCGCTGCCGGCCGACGCGGTGGACCGCACGCTGGAACGTGTCGCCCGCCTGGACAACAGCACCAGCGGCGAATACGCGCAGGACGTGGCGAACGACATCCGCTCGGTGATGCAGCAGCATGCCGCGGTGTTCCGCACCCAGGCGTCGATGAACGAGGGCGTGCGCAAGATCCAGGAAGTGGCCGCGCGGGTGCCGGGCATCACGCTGAAGGACAAGTCCAAGGTCTTCAACACTGCCCGCGTCGAGGCCTTGGAGGTGGAGAACCTCATCGAAGCCGCGAAGGCGACGATGATCTCGGCCGCGGCACGCACCGAATGCCGTGGCGCGCACACCGTCGAGGACTATGAGCGTCCCGCGGACGACCCGCAGTTCCCGCTCGGCCGCAATGACGCCGAGTGGATGAAGCACACGCTGTTCTTCAGCGAAGACAACCGGCTCGAGTACAAGCCCGTCAACCTGAAGCCGCTGACCGTCGAATCGGTGCCGCCCAAGGTCCGTACGTTCTGAACCCGGTCTGCAAGGATTACCCAGCCATGACGAAGCGCACGTTCCACATCTACCGCTACGACCCGGACAAGGACGCCAAGCCCTACATGCAGGTCGTCGAGATCGAACTCGACGGCCACGAGCGCATGCTGCTCGACGCCCTGAACAAGCTCAAGGCGGTGGATCCCACCATCTCGTTCCGCCGCTCCTGCCGCGAAGGCGTGTGCGGCTCCGACGCGATGAACATCAACGGCAAGAACGGCCTGGCGTGCCTGACCAACATGCGCGCGTTGAAGGACCCGATCGTGCTGAAGCCGCTGCCCGGCCTGCCGGTCATCCGCGACCTGATCGTGGACATGACGCAGTTCTTCAAGCAGTACATCTCGATCACGCCGTACCTGATGAACGACGAGCCGCCGCCCGACAAGGAGCGCCTGCAGTCGCCGGAGGAGCGTGACGAGCTGAACGGCCTGTACGAGTGCATCCTGTGCGCCAGCTGCTCCACCAGCTGCCCCAGCTTCTGGTGGAACCCCGACAAGTTCGTGGGCCCGGCCGGCCTGCTGCAGGCCTACCGCTTCATCGCCGACAGCCGCGACCACGGCACGGCGGAGCGGCTGGACAACCTCGAGGATCCGTACCGCCTGTTCCGCTGCCACACGATCATGAACTGCGTCGACGTCTGCCCCAAGGGCCTGAACCCGACGAAGGCGATCGGCAAGATCAAGGAACTGATGGTTCGCCGCGCGGTTTGAGTGCGGGGATGCACGCAGGTCAGGACGATGCAAGGGTGACGATGGACACTGTGCTCGACGCTGGTGCAATCAACCGCCTCAAATGGCGTTGCCGACGGGGGCTGCTCGAGAACGACTTGTTCATCGAGCGCTTCTTCCATCGCCATGAGAGCCACCTGACCGAATCGCAGGCCCAGGCCTTGCTGGCATTGATGGAACTGGCGGACAACGATCTGCTGGATCTGCTGTTGATGCGCACTGAACCGAGTGAAGAGATGGACCGGCCAGAGGTCCACGAACTGCTCGCGATGATGAGAACCCCCGGAACCATCCTCCAGAAAGGGAAGTGAGATGACCCCCTCCGACGTGAAAGCCACCCTGTCGTTCACTGACGGCAGCCCCAGCATGGACCTGCCGATCTACAAGGGCACGGTGGGCCCGGACGTCATCGACATCCGCAAGCTGTACGCGCAGACCGGCAAGTTCACCTACGACCCCGGCTTCCTGTCGACCGCCTCGTGCAACTCCACGATCACCTACATCGACGGCGACAAGGGCGAGCTGCTGTATCGCGGCTACCCCATCGAGCAGCTGGCCACCAAGTGCGACTTCCTCGAGACCTGCTACCTGCTGCTGAACGGCGAACTGCCCGGCGTGCAGCAGAAGGAAGACTTCGTCAAGCTGGTGACCAACCACACGATGGTCAACGAGCAGATGCAGTTCTTCCTGCGTGGCTTCCGTCGTGATGCGCACCCGATGGCGGTGATGACCGGCCTGGTGGGTGGCCTGTCGGCCTTCTATCACGACAGCACCGACATCACGAACCCGCAGCACCGCGAGATCTCGGCCATCCGCCTGATCGCCAAGATGCCCACGCTGGTGGCCATGGCCTACAAGTACGGCATTGGCCAGCCCTACATCTATCCGAAGAACGAGCTGTCCTACACGGCCAACTTCATGCGGATGATGTTCGCCACGCCGTGCGAGGAATACGTGCCCAACGACGTGCTGGTGCGCGCGATGGACCGCATCTTCATCCTGCATGCCGACCATGAGCAGAACGCCTCCACCTCCACGGTGCGGCTGTGCGGCTCGTCGGGCACCAACCCCTTCGCGGCCATCGCAGCCGGCGTGGCCTGCTTGTGGGGCCCGGCGCACGGCGGCGCCAACGAGGCGGCGCTCAACATGCTGGAAGACATCCAGCGCCAGGGCGGCGCCGAGAAGATCGGCGAGTTCATCAAGCAGGTGAAGGACAAGAACAGCAGCGTCAAGCTGATGGGCTTCGGCCACCGTGTGTACAAGAACTACGACCCGCGCGCCAAGCTGATGCGCGAGACCTGCCACGAGGTGCTGGACGCGCTGGGCCTGCATGACGACCCGATGTTCAAGCTGGCGATGTCGCTGGAGAAGATCGCCCTGGAAGACGACTACTTCGTGTCGCGCAAGCTGTACCCGAACGTCGACTTCTACTCGGGCATCGTGCAGCGCGCCATCGGCATCCCGGTGAGCCTGTTCACCGCGATCTTCGCGCTGGCCCGCACGGTCGGCTGGATCGCCCAGCTCAACGAGATGATCGGCGACCCGGAGTACAAGATCGGCCGTCCGCGCCAGCTGTTCTCGGGCGCCACCGCCCGCGACGTGAAGCCGATCGAGCAGCGCTGATCGGGCTTTCGCCCCCTGAGAACGCCCCGGTCCCCCGGGGCGTTTTGCATTGGGATGTCGACGGGAGCCTTCGCAGCACGCGAAGGCTCGATACACCAATGCCGCACTCGGGCCCTTCCGCCGGGGGCTATGCTTTTGAACCTGCCGCGCGGTCGCCGCGTGAGCCCAGAAGGAGACACGAGATGAATGCATCCCCGCTGCGCCGCAGCCTGTGCCTGGCGGCCGCTGCCGCCGGCCTGCTGGTGGCCGCCGCCCCCGCTGCGCTGGCCCAGTCCGCGGCCGCCTATCCGCAGCGGCCAGTCACCTTCATGGTGCCGTTCCCCGCCGGCAGCGCCACCGACCAGCTGGCCCGGGTGCTCGGCGAGCATGTCGGCCGCGCGGTCGGCCAGGCGGTGATCGTTGAGAACCGCCCGGGCGCGAACGGCGGCATCGGCACCGCCGCGGCGGCCAAGGCGCCGGCCGACGGCTACAGCTTCCTGATCGCCACCAGCACCACGCATGCGGCCAATGCCTCGCTGTACCGCAAGTTGCCGTATGACCCGATCAAGGACTTCACGCCGGTCTCGCGCCTGGGCGAGATTCCGTTCGTGATGCTGGTGAACCCCCAGGTGCCGGCGGACAGTGCGCAGAAGTTCGTGGCCCATGCGCGGTCCCAGCCCGAGAAGCTGGCGTGGGGTTCCGGCTCCAGCGGCAGCCTGATCCCGGGCCATGCGCTGGTGGCGGCCAACAAGCTGCAGATGGTGCATGTGCCCTACAAGGGCGTGCAGCCGGCGGTCACCGATGCGATTGGCGGGCAGATCCAGCTGGTGTTTGCCGACCTGGCCACCGCGGTGCCGCAGATCAAGGCCGGCAAGCTGCGCGCGCTGGCCGTCACCTCGGCGTCGGAGCATTCGATGCTGCCCGGCGTGCCGCCGATGTCGACCGTGGTGCCGGCCTTCGAGATGACGGCCTGGTTCGCGATGTATGCCCCGGCTGGGACGCCCGAGCCGGTGCTGCGCAGGATGAACCTGCTGGTGCGCGCCGCGCTGACCGACCCGGCGGTGCAGCAGAAGATGGCCGTTTCGGGCTTCACCCTCACGCCCAGCACGCCGGCCGAGCTGGGCCTGTTCGCCGCCAAGGAAACGGTGAAGTGGGCCAAGGCCGTGAACAGCGCGGGCATCACGCCCGAATAGGCGCGCCGCACGCCCGCCGCGCCGCCGCCGCCCATGCGCTTCGACCTCACCACGCTGAACCTCGTGCTGGCCATCGCCGAAACCCGCAGCATCACCGCCGGTGCCCAGCGGGAGCACCTGGCGCTGGCGGCCGCCAGCCGGCGGCTGTCGGATGTGGAGACGCGGCTGGGCGTGAAGCTGTTCGACCGTCGCGCGCGTGGCGTGGAACTGACCGAAGCCGGCCATGCGCTGGTGCGCCACATCCGCAGCCTGAATGCCTCGCTCAACGCGCTGGAGAGCGAGGTGATGGAGTTTTCCCGCGGCATCCGCGGTCACTTGCGCATCGCGGCCAACGCCGGCGCCATCGCCGAATCGTTGCCGGCCGACCTTGCGGCGTTTTCGCAGGCGCACCCGGGCATCCGCATCAGCCTGGAAGACCTGGGCAGCGCGCAGGTGCTGGCCGCGGTGGCCGACGGCCGCGCCGACGTGGGCGTGTACGTGCCGCCGCAGCACCTGGAAGAAGGCCTGAGCACCCACGCGTACCGCGAGGCGCTGCTACGTGCCGTGGTGCCGCGCGGCCATGCGCTGGCGCGGCGCAAGTCGGTGGACTTCGATGCGCTGCTCGATCACGAGATCGTCGGCCTGCCCATCGGCAGCTCGTTGCACCAGACGATGCTGGAACATGCGCAGCGATCCGGCCGCGTGCTGAACGTGCGCGTGCAGGTGCGTGGCTTCGACGCCGTGGCGCAACTGGTGGAAGCCGGCCTGGGCGTGGCGCTGCTGCCCGCGGGCGTGGCCGACCGGCTGCAGCGCGTGTTCGACGTGAAGGTGCTCGGCTTCACCGAACCCTGGGCCCGGCGGCAGTACCGCCTGGCCGTGCGAACGCAACCCGTGCTGCCCACCGCGGTGCAGCGCTTCATCGACGCCCTGGGCGCGGCCGCCGCGCCCGGCCCGTCGTCTCCTTCGAACCCTGACCTGGAGTAGCCACCATGACCGGCCGCACGCTTTACGACAAGATCTGGGACGAGCACGTCGTCCACTCCGAGGAAGACGGCACCGCGGTGCTCTACATCGACCGCCACCTGCTGCACGAGGTGACCAGCCCGCAGGCCTTCGAAGGGCTGGACATCGCCTCGCGCAAGACCTGGCGCATTTCGGCCAACCTGGCCGTGAGCGACCACAACGTGCCCACCACCGACCGCTCGGGCGGCATCACCGACCCGGTGTCGAAGCTGCAGGTCGACACGCTGGACAAGAACTGCGACCGCTTCGGCATCACGCAATTCAAGATGAACGACCTGCGCCAGGGCATCGTGCACGTCATCGGCCCGGAGCAGGGCGCAACGCTGCCCGGCATGACGGTGGTGTGCGGCGACTCGCACACCTCCACCCACGGCGCCTTCGGCGCGCTGGCGCATGGCATCGGCACCAGCGAGGTGGAGCATGTGCTGGCCACGCAGACGCTGCTGGCCAAGAAGGCCAGGAACATGCTGATCAAGGTGGAAGGCAAGCTGCCCGCCGGCTGCGGCGCCAAGGACATCGTGCTGGCCATCATCGGCAAGATCGGCACCGCCGGCGGCACCGGCTACACCATCGAGTTCGCCGGCTCGGCCATCCGCGCGCTGAGCATGGAAGGCCGCATGACGGTGTGCAACATGGCCATCGAAGGCGGCGCCCGCGCCGGACTGGTGGCAGTGGACGAGACCACGATCAACTACGTGAAGAACCGGCCGCTGGCGCCCAAGCCCGGCGTGGAATGGGACCAGGCGGTGGCCTACTGGCGCACGCTGCATTCCGATGCCGACGCGCACTGGGACGCCGTGGTCGAGCTGGACGCGAGCAGCATCCGCCCGCAGGTCACCTGGGGCACCTCGCCCGAGATGGTGCTGTCCATCGAGGACCGTGTGCCCGACCCCGACCGCGAGAAGGACGCCAACAAGCGCGGCGCGATGGAGCGCGCGCTGCAGTACATGGCGCTGCAGCCCAACCAGGCCATCAGCGACATCCGCATCGACAAGGTGTTCATCGGCTCCTGCACCAACTCGCGCATCGAAGACATGCGCGAAGCCGCCGCGGTGGTGCGCCGCCTGGGCGGCCGCGTGGCTTCCAATGTGAAGCTGGCGATGGTGGTGCCGGGCTCCGGCCTGGTGAAGGCGCAGGCCGAGAAGGAAGGCCTGGACCAGATCTTCAAGGCCGCCGGCTTCGAGTGGCGCGAGCCGGGCTGCAGCATGTGCCTGGCGATGAACGCCGACCGGCTGGAGCCGGGCGAGCGCTGCGCCTCCACCAGCAACCGCAACTTCGAAGGCCGCCAGGGCGCCGGCGGCCGCACCCACCTCGTGAGCCCGGCGATGGCCGCCGCGGCCGCGCTGGAGGGCCACTTCGTCGACGTGCGCCGCATCGCCTGACGGAGGGCCGCACCATGCGCAACAAGCTCGCCCTGGGGTTGCTGATGCTCGGCCTGCTGGCCGGCTGCAACACCATCCAGGGCATCGGCAAGGACGTGTCCAAGGCCGGCCAGACCATCGAAGACGCCGCTCGAAAGAAATAAGCCATGCAAGCCTTCACCGTGCACCAGGGCCTCGTCGCCCCCATGGACCGCGAGAACGTCGACACCGACGCGATCATCCCCAAGCAGTTCCTGAAGTCGATCAAGCGCTCGGGCTTCGGCCCGAACCTGTTCGACGAATGGCGCTACCTCGACCATGGCGAGCCGGGGCAGGACCCGGCCAGCCGCAAGCCGAACCCGGACTTCGTGCTCAACCAGCCGCGCTACCAGGGCGCCTCGGTGCTGCTGGCGCGGCAGAACTTCGGCTGTGGCTCCAGCCGCGAGCACGCGCCCTGGGCGCTGGACCAGTACGGCTTCCGCGCCCTCATCGCGCCCAGCTTCGCCGACATCTTCTTCAACAACTGCTTCAAGAACGGCCTGCTGCCGATCCGCCTGCCCGAGTCGCAGGTCGCGCAGCTGTTCGACGAGGTGGCGGCCTTCGTCGGCTACCGGCTCACCATCGACCTGCAGCGGCAGGTCGTCATCAAGCCGGACGGCACGGAGCTGGCCTTCGACATCGAACCCTTCCGCAAGTACTGCCTGGTCAACGGCTTCGACGACATCGGCCTGACGCTGCGCCATGCCGACAAGATCCGCGCCTTCGAGGCCGAGCGCCTGCTGCAGAAGCCCTGGCTGGGCCGCACGCTGTAATCACGCCAAGAGGACAAGACACATGAAGATTGCAGTGCTGCCGGGTGACGGCATCGGCCCGGAGATCGTCGAGGAGGCGGTCAAGGTGTTGAAGGTGCTCGACCTGAGCTTCGAGCTGGAAAGCGCCCCGGTGGGCGGCGCCGCCTACGAGGCCAGCGGCCATCCGCTGCCCGAGGCCACGCTCGACCTGGCCAAGGCCGCCGATGCGGTGCTGTTCGGCGCCGTCGGCGACTGGAAGTACGACAAGCTGGACCGCCCGCTGCGGCCCGAGCAGGCCATCCTGGGGCTGCGCAAGCACCTGGGCCTGTTCGCCAACTTCCGCCCGGCGATCTGCTACGAGCAGCTGACCCATGCCTCCAGCCTGAAGCCCGAACTGGTGGCGGGGCTGGACATCCTCATCATCCGCGAGCTGACCGGCGACATCTACTTCGGCCAGCCGCGCGGCCGCCGCACCGCGGTGGACGGGCACTTCCCCGGCACCGAGGAAGCGTTCGACACCATGCGCTACAGCCGGCCGGAGATCGAGCGCATCGCGCACGTGGCCTTCCAGGCGGCGCGCAAGCGCGGCGGGCGTGTCACCAGCGTCGACAAGGCCAACGTGCTGGAGACCTTCCAGTTCTGGAAGGACGTGGTCACCGAGGTGCATGCGCAGTACCCGGACGTGCAGCTCGACCACATGTACGTGGACAACGCCGCCATGCAGCTGGTGAAGGCGCCGAAGAAGTTCGACGTCATCGTCACCGGCAACATGTTCGGCGACATCCTGTCGGACGCGGCGGCCATGCTGACCGGCTCCATCGGCATGCTGCCCTCGGCTTCGTTGGACAAAAACAACAAGGGGCTGTACGAGCCCAGCCATGGCAGCGCGCCGGACATCGCCGGCAAGGGCATCGCCAACCCGCTGGCTACAATCTTGTCTGCTGCCATGATGCTCCGCTTCTCCCTCAACCAGCCCCAGGCTGCCGACCGCATCGAGTCGGCCGTCAGCGCCGTGCTGTCGGCAGGGTTGCGCACGCCGGACATCTGGAGCGAGGGCACGCACAAGGTGGGCACCCGCGAGATGGGCGACGCCGTGGTCGACGCGATCGTCAAGACCACCAAGGGCATTACCAAGAGCTAGCAAGCTCCGGTTCGTCTCGCCCCAACCCTGGACCCCGGCGAAGCGAGCCGGGGAACCAGGTTTCTCAACACGAAAGGGCGAACTGAAATGGCACTCACAGGTCTGGTTGGATGGCGCGGCATGGTCGGCTCCGTGCTGATGGACCGCATGGTCGCCGAGGGCGACTTCGATCACATCGAGCCGGTGTTCTTCAGCACCAGCAATGCGGGCGGCGCAGCCCCCGCGATGGCCAAGAACGAAACCAGGCTGCACGACGCCTTCGACATCGAGGCGCTCAAGCGCTGCGACATCATCCTCACCGCCCAGGGCGGCGACTACACCTCCGAGGTGTACCCCAAGCTGCGCGCCGCCGGCTGGAACGGCCACTGGATCGACGCCGCCTCCACGCTGCGGATGAAGGACGACGCGGTCATCGTGCTGGACCCGGTGAACCTGCCCGTCATCAAGAACGCGCTGAGCAAGGGCGGCCGCAACTGGATCGGCGGCAACTGCACCGTCAGCTGCATGCTCATGGGCGTGGGTGCGCTGTACAAGGCGGGCCTGGTCGAGTGGATGAGCACCCAGACCTACCAGGCGGCCTCCGGCGGCGGCGCGCAGCACATGCGCGAGCTGCTCACCCAGTTCGGCACCCTGAACGCCGCGGTGCGCCCGCTGCTGGACGACCCGAAGAGCGCCATCCTCGAGATCGACCGCCTGCTGGTGGCCCAGCAGCGCAGCCTGTCGGCCGACGAGACGCAGCACTTCGGCGTGCCGCTGGGTGGCTCCTTGATCCCCTGGATCGACAAGGACCTGGGCAACGGCATGTCCAAGGAAGAGTGGAAGGGCATGGCCGAGACCAACAAGATCATGGGCCAGGGCGAGGGCTTCGGCACGCCCGCGGTGCCGGTCGACGGCTTCTGCGTGCGCATCGGCGCGATGCGCTGCCATAGCCAAGCGCTCACTTTCAAGCTCAAGAAGGACGTGCCGCTGGCCGATCTTGAAGGCCTGATCGCCAACGACAACCCATGGGTCAAGCTTGTTCCGAATACCCGCGAAGCCACGCTGCGCGACCTGACGCCGGTGGCCACCACCGGCACGCTGACCATTCCGGTCGGCCGACTGCGCAAGATGGCGATGGGCCCGGAATACGTGGGAGCCTTCACCATCGGCGACCAGCTGCTGTGGGGCGCGGCCGAGCCGCTGCGCCGCATGCTGCGCATCCTGCTGGACGCCTGACGCCGCAAACCGGTCGGCACGATCATCAGAAGTTGCATGAGCTCGTCAGGCTATATGCTTGCTGATATTGTGAATTCGACCGTTTGCAGGCTGCCGTGCAAGGCCCGGCGCCAGCCCCTACAAGACAACGTTGGCGCCGGTCCTGCCCTCGGGCGGGCCGCGATGTGCTGCCGGGAGACACCTTGAAGAAACGCTCATTGGCCGCGCACGGCCCCGCCTTGTCGGCCGTCGCTGTGGCGGCCTTGCTGTGCGCCACCGCGCCGGCCGCCTGGGCCCTGGGCCTGGGCCGCGTGGCGGTGCAGTCGTCGCTGGGTGAATCGCTGCGGGCGGAGATCGACGTCACCAGCATCTCGCCCGAGGAAGCCTCCACGCTGCGTCTGCGGGTGGCCTCGCCCGAGGCCTACCGCGCCGCCGGCGTGGACTACAACCCGGTGCTGCCCGGCACCTCGGTGCAGTTGCTGCGCCGCCCCGACGGCCGGCCCTACGTGCGCCTGACCAGCGACCGCGCGGTGCAGGAGCCCTTCGTCGACGTCATCCTCGACATCTCGTGGGCCAGCGGCCGGCTGGTGCGCGAATACACGATGCTGTTCGACCCGCCGGGCCGTGTGCCGCCGCCCCCGGCGGTGGCCGCCGCGCCGGTGCCGCCGTCCATCTCCGCCGCGCCGCTGCCCCCGCCGGTGCAGCGCCCGGCCAGCCCGCGGCCCGCGCCCCAGCCGCCCGCGCCACCGGTGGCCCCCGCGCCAGCGCTGCCGCCGGTGGCGCAGGTGCCGGTGCAGCCGCCCGCGGCCGCCCAGCCGGTGCCGGCGTCGCCCGCCGCCCCGTCGAACGGGGGCGGTACGCCGCGTCCCGCGCCGCGTGCCCCGGGTGCAGCGGGTGGCGACCAATACGCGGTGCGGCAGGGCGAGACCCTGTACCGCATCGCCACCAACACCCAGCACCCGGGCGTGTCGCTTGACCAGATGCTGGTGGCGCTGTACCGCAGCAATCCGCAGGCGTTCATGGACGACAACATGAACCGCATGCGTGCCGGGGCCGTGCTCACCGTGCCCACGCCCGAGCAGGTGCGGCAGATCAGCGGCGGCGAAGCCCGCCAGGTGATCCAGGCGCAAAGCGCCGATTTCAGCGCCTACCGCCAGCGCCTGGCCGGCGTGGTGCCCAGCGTGCGTCCCGACGAGCCGGCGCGCCAGGCGCGCGGCCAGGTGCAGGCGCAGGTGGACGACCGCAAGCAGGCCGCCGCCCCCACGCCGGACCGGCTGCGCCTGTCGCAAGGCTCGGTGCAGGCGTCGGCGCCCGAGGCACGCGCCTCCGGCGAAGCCCAGCGCCGCGACGAGGCTGCCCGCGTGGCCGAACTGGCGCGCAACGTGGAAGACCTCAAGCGGCTGCAAGCCGGTACCGGTACGGGCGCCGGCGTCGGCGCCGCGTCGCCGGCCTCGGGTCCCGCCGCGCCTGGCGCTGTGCCGGGCGTGGCCGTTCCCTCGCCTGTGCCGCCCGCGGGTGCCTCGGCGCCCCTGGTGCCGCCAACCGCAACCGCACCGGCATCCACACCGGCGCCGGCGGTGGCGCCGGGCCTCCCGTCGGCCTCCGCGCCGGTGGTGCCGGCCGCCCCGGTGGCCGTGGCGCCTTCCGCGCCTGCCCGGCCGGCCTCCGCACCCGCCGCTCCGGCGACCACGCCGGCCGCTGCCGACGAGGAGCCGGGCCTGCTGGCCGACAACCCGCTGCTGCTCCCTGGCGCCGGCCTGCTGGTGCTGCTGCTGGCCGGCCTGGGCTACTACCGCTGGAAGCAGAAGAAGCAGGCCGACAGCGGCGAGACCTCGTTCCTGGAAAGCCGGCTTCAACCCGATTCCTTCTTCGGCGCGACCGGCGGCCAGCGCATCGACACCCGCGAGGCCACCGGCAACTCGTCGTCGTCGATGACCTATTCGCTGAGCCAGCTCGACGCCATCGGCGACGTGGACCCCGTGGCCGAGGCCGATGTCTACCTGGCCTATGGCCGAGACCTGCAGGCCGAGGAAATCCTGAAGGAGGCGATGCGCAGCGACCCCGGCCGCCTGGCCGTGCGCACCAAGCTGCTCGAGGTGTATGCCAAGCGGCGCGACACCAAGGGCTACGAGCTGCTGGCCACCCAGCTGTACTCGATGACCCGCGGCGAGGGCGAGGACTGGCAGAAGGCGCAGCAGCTCGGCCAGCAGATCGACCCCGAGAACCCGCTGTACCAGCCGGGCGGCTCGCCGTCGCCGGCCAATGCCAGCAGCAGCACGATGAACGAGCCACTGGGCGCCAGCACCATGCCGCAGTCGGTGCTGCCGGCCATGGGCTTCGCCACCACCAGCCCCAGCCTGGACGCCGACCTGCCGCCGATTTCCTCGCTGGAACTCGATCTCGACCTCGACCAGCCGACGCAGCCGGGCGACCTGTCGCCGATGTCGATGGAGGCCACCCGCCCCATCGGCCTGGTGCCTTCGGCCGGCCGCGACGACAACAGCCTGGACTTCGACCTGCCGACGACGGCGCCGCGCTCCGAATACGCCGATCCGTCGGCCTCGGTGAACACCGCGCCAATGGACCTGGACCTGGATTCGCTGTCGCTCGACCTCGATCTGCCACCCGAGCCACCCGCGGTCGACCGCCGCAGCACCACGCCGGCCGACCTGGAGTTCGACCTCGGCGACCTGGAGGACTTCGGCGGCGCCGGCGTGGCCGACACCGCCACCGCCGACCTGCGCGACGGCGGCGACGACCCGCTGCAGCGCAAGTTCGAGTTGGCCGACGAGTTCCGCCAGATCGGCGACGTGGAAGGCGCGCGCGACCTGCTGGAAGAAGTGGTCGCCAAGGCCAGCGGCCCGCTGAAGGCCCGCGCGCAGAACCTGCTCGACAACCTTGAGTGAACTGCGCGGCGCCGGGCGCCGCATCGCGCTCGGCGTGGCCTACCGCGGCACCGCGTACCACGGCTGGCAGAGCCAGCCCGACGGCCGCACGGTGCAGGACCACCTGGAACAGGCGCTGAGCAGCTTTGCCGCGCAGCCCATCCACACGCTGTGCGCCGGCCGCACCGACGCCGGCGTGCACGGCCTGAACCAGGTGGTGCACCTGGACGCGCCGGTGGAGCGCGAGCCGTTCTCCTGGGTGCGCGGCACCAACCGCTTCCTGCCGCTGGACGTGGCGGTGCAGTGGTGCAGGCCGGTGGCCGACGACTTCCATGCCCGCGCCAGCGCGCGCGGCCGCCGCTACCGCTACGTGCTGCTGGAGTCGCCCGTGCGGCCGGCGATCGAGGCGGGCCAGTGCGGCTGGGTGTTCCGCCCGCTGGACGGCGACGCGATGCGCGAGGCGGCGGCGCACCTCGTCGGTGAGCACGACTTCAGCAGCTTCCGCGCGGCCGACTGCCAGGCGCTGTCGCCGGTGAAGACGATGCGCGCCATCGGCATCGAGCGCCGCGGCGCCTACTGGCGCTTCGATTTCGACGCCAGCGCCTTCGTCTATCACATGGTGCGCAACATCATGGGCTGCCTGGTGCAGGTGGGGCAGGGACACAAGCCGGCCGCCTGGATGGCCGAAGTACTGGCCGCCCGCAGCCGCCAGGCCGCCGCGCCGACCTTTCCGGCAGACGGGTTGTACTTCGTGGGGCCGTACTACGATGCACGGCATGAGATCCCAGACCACACGCCGGCGCAAGACTGGCTGCCCTGAATGAGCCGCACCCGCATCAAGATCTGCGGGCTGACACGCGAGGAGGACGTCGATGCCGCGGTCGAAGCCGGCGCCGACGCCATCGGCCTGGTGCTGTACGAGCCCAGCCCGCGCTACATCACCCCGCAGCGCGCGCGGGAACTGGCCCAGCGCCTGCCGCCCTTCATCACGCCGGTGTGCCTGTTCGTCAATGCAACGCCCGACGAGGTACAGCGCGCAGTGGAGGCGGTGCCCAACGCCACGCTGCAGTTCCACGGCGACGAGACGCCGGAAGCCTGCGCCGCACCCGCCCGGCCGTTCCTCAAGGCCGCACGGATCGGCAAGGGGTTCGATTTGCTAGACTTCGTCTCCCGCTTCCCGGCAGCACAGGCCATCCTGCTCGACGCTTTTGTCGACGGTTATGGCGGTGGTGGAAAGGTTTTCGATTGGTCGCTCATTCCCGCCGACGTACCCGCTCCGGTCGTTTTGTCTGGTGGGTTGAGTCCTGCAAACGTGATCGATGGGGTGCTGCGCATCCGGCCCTGGGCCGTTGATGTGAGTTCCGGCGTCGAGGCCGGCAAGGGCATCAAGGATGCCTTGCTGATCCGCCGGTTCTGCGATGCGGTAAGGCAGGCCGATGCGCAACTGGCGCAGGCCGACGCCGCCGCAGCAGCCAACCCTGATTCCAGATTGCCATGACCAACAGCAGCTACGCACAACCCGATGCCCAAGGGCACTTCGGACCCTACGGCGGCACCTTCGTCGCCGAGACGCTGATCCACGCGCTCGACGAGCTGAAGGAGGCTTACGCCCACTACAGCAAGGACCCCGAATTCCGCCGCGAGTTCGAATACGAGCTGAAGCACTTCGTCGGCCGCCCGAGCCCGATCTACCACGCCGCGCGGCTGTCGCGCGACCTGGGCGGCGCGCAGATCTACCTCAAGCGCGAGGACCTGAACCACACCGGCGCGCACAAGGTCAACAACACCATCGGCCAGGCGCTGCTGGCCAAGCGCATGGGCAAGCCCCGCGTGATCGCCGAGACCGGCGCCGGCCAGCATGGCGTGGCCACCGCCACCATCTGCGCCCGCTACGGCATGGAATGCGTGGTGTACATGGGCAGTGAGGACGTCAAGCGCCAGTCGCCCAACGTCTTCCGCATGCATCTGCTGGGCGCCAAGGTGGTGCCGGTGGAGTCGGGCAGCAAGACGCTGAAGGACGCGCTGAACGAGGCCCTGCGCGACTGGGTCACCAACGTCGAGAACACCTTCTACATCATCGGCACCGTGGCCGGCCCGCACCCCTACCCGATGATGGTGCGCGACTTCCAGCGCGTGATCGGCGACGAGTGCCTGGTGCAGATGCCCGAGATGCTGGGCCCTCAGCGCCAGCCCGACGCCGTCATCGCCTGCGTGGGCGGCGGCAGCAATGCGATGGGCATCTTCTACCCGTACATCCCGTACGAGGGCACGCGGCTGATCGGTGTGGAAGCCGCCGGCCACGGGCTGGAGAGCGGCAAGCATGCGGCCAGCCTGTCCGCGGGCACGCCCGGCGTGCTGCACGGCAACCGCACCTACCTGCTGCAGGACGCCAACGGCCAGATCATCGAGACGCATTCGGTCTCCGCCGGCCTGGACTACCCCGGCGTGGGCCCCGAGCATGCCTACCTGAAGGACCTCAACCGCGCGGAGTACGTCGGCATCACCGACGACGAGGCGCTGGCTGCCTTCCACCGGCTGTGCCGCATCGAGGGCATCATTCCCGCGCTCGAATCCAGCCACGCCATCGCCCACGCCATCAAGATGGCGCCGACGATGCGGCCCGACCAGAGCCTGCTGGTCAACCTCTCCGGCCGCGGCGACAAGGACATCAACACCGTGGCCGAGTTGGCCGGCGTGTCGCTGATGAAGGGTTCGCTGTCATGAGCCGCATTGCCGCCACCTTCGCCGCGCTGAAGGCGCAGGGCCGCAAGGCGCTGATCCCCTACGTCACCACGGGCGACCCGTATGCAGACGTCACGCCCGAGCTGATGGCGGCGCTGGCCGACGCCGGCGCCGACGTCATCGAGCTGGGGGTGCCGTTCTCCGACCCGATGGCCGACGGCCCGGTGATCCAGCAGGCCTCCGAGCGGGCGCTGGCCAAGGGCATCGGCCTGCCGCAAGTGCTGGCCGCCGTGCGCGCTTTCCGTGAAGGCAACGCCAAGACACCGGTCGTGCTGATGGGCTATGCCAACCCGGTGGAGCGCTACGGCGTCGAGCGCTTCGTCGCCGATGCCGGCCAAGCCGGCGTGGACGGCGTGCTGATCGTCGACTACCCGCCCGAGGAGTGCGAGGCCTTCGCCGCGCTGCTGCGCAAGGCCGACCTCGACCCGATCTTCCTGCTGGCGCCCACCTCCACCGAGTCACGCATGAAGGCCGTGGGCCGCATCGCCAGCGGCTACGTGTACTACGTGTCGCTCAAGGGCGTGACCGGCGCCGGCCACCTGGACACCGCCGCGGTGGCCGACATGGTGCCGCGCATCAAGGCCCATGTGAACGTGCCGGTGGGCGTGGGCTTCGGCATCCGCGACGCGGCCACGGCCAAGGCGGTGGCGCGGGTGTCGGATGCGGTGGTCATCGGCTCGCGCCTTGTCCAGATCCTGCAAACCCAGCCCCGCGACCAGGTCGCCCCGGCGGCGGCGGCGTTCATCGCCGAGATCCGCGCCGCGCTAGATGAAGGAGTTTCCACATGAGTTGGCTTGAAAAGCTGCTGCCGCCCAAGATCCAGCCGACCGATCCGAGCGAACGCCGCACGGTGCCGGAAGGCCTGTGGATCAAGTGCCCCTCGTGCGAGACGGTGCTGTACAAGACCGACCTGGAGCAGAACGTCAACGTCTGCCCCAAGTGCAGCCACCACCACCGCATCGGCGCCCGCCAACGGCTGGATGCCTTTCTCGACGCAGAAGGCCGCTTCGAGATCGGCCACGAGGTGCTGCCGGTCGACGCGCTGAAGTTCAAGGACAGCAAGAAGTACCCCGAGCGGCTGAAGGACGCGCTGGAAACCACTGGCGAGACCGATGCGCTGGTGGTGGTGGGCGGCGCGGTGCACACGGTGCCGCTGGTGGCCGCCTGCTTCGAGTTCGACTTCATGGGCGGCTCGATGGGCTCGGTGGTGGGTGAGCGCTTCGTGCGTGGCGTGGAAGCCGCGATCGAGCAGCGCGTGCCCTTCGTCTGCTTCACCGCCACCGGCGGCGCGCGCATGCAGGAAGGCCTGCTCAGCCTGATGCAGATGGCCAAGACCAATGCCGCGCTCACGCACCTGGCCAAGGCGAAGCTGCCCTACATCAGCGTGCTGACCGACCCGACGATGGGCGGCGTGTCGGCCAGCTTCGCCTTCGTGGGCGACGTGGTCATCGCCGAGCCGAAGGCGCTGATCGGCTTCGCCGGCCCGCGCGTGATCGAGAACACCGTGCGCGAGAAGCTGCCCGAAGGCTTCCAGCGCTCGGAGTTCCTGGTGCAGAAGGGCGCGATCGACATGATCGTGGACCGCCGCCAGCTCCGCGCCACCATCGCCAGCGCGCTCAGCATGCTGCAGCGGCAAAGCGCCGACGCGGTCGCCTGACCCTGCTGCCGGGCGTCGCCGGCCAGCGCGCTACCATGCGCGCCCATGCTGACGACGCCCCCCGCTCGCTCGCCGACTGGCTGGCCCACTGCGAGCGACTGCACCCCAAGAACATCGACATGACGCTGGACCGCGTGCGCGCGGTCGCCCAGCGCCTGGGCATCCGTTTCGACGTGCCCGTGATCACCGTCGCCGGCACCAACGGCAAGGGCTCCACCTGCGCGATGCTGGAAGCCATCGCCCAGTCCGCCGGCTACCGCGTGGGGCTGTACATCAAGCCGCACCTGGTGCACTTCGAGGAGCGCTGCCGCATCAACGGCCGCATGGCCGACGAGGCCACGCTGCTGCCGCACTTCGAGGCGGTGGAAGCCGCCCGCGGCGACACCACGCTGAGCTACTTCGAGTTCACGATGCTCGCGATCCTGCGCACCTTCATGCATGCGCCGCTGGACGTGGTGATCCTGGAAGTGGGTCTGGGCGGCCGGCTGGACGCGGTCAACATCATCGACACCGACTGCGCGGTGCTCACCAGCATCGACCTCGACCACACCGAGTGGCTGGGGCCTACCCGCGAAGACATCGGTCGCGAGAAGGCGCACATCATGCGGCCGGGCAAGCCGGCGATCGTCAGCGACCCGATGCCGCCGCAGAGCGTGATCGACCATGCCGACGCGATCGGCGCCGACCTGTGGCTGGCCGGTCGCGATTTCCGCCACGGCGGCGACCGCCAGCAGTGGCAGTGGGCCGGCCGCCAGCGGCGCTTCAGCGCGCTGGCCTATCCCGCGCTGCGCGGCGCCAACCAGTTGCTGAATGCAGCCGGTGCGCTGGCGGTGTTCGAGGCCATGTACCACCGGCTGCCGATCACCGCGCAGGCAGTGCGCCAGGGGCTGGCGCTGGTCGACCTGCCGGGCCGCTTCCAGATCGTGCCGGGCCAGCCGACGCTGGTGCTGGACGTGGCGCACAACGCGCAATCGGTGGCCGCGCTGGCGCTCAACCTGGACCAGATGGGCTTCTTCCCGCGCACGCATGCCGTGTTCGGCGCCATGCGCGACAAGGACCTGCCGGCGCTGCTGGCCAAGCTGTCGCCGCTGGTGGACCACTGGCACCTGTGCAACCTGGACACCGCCCGCGCCGCGACCGCAGACGAGCTGGCGGCCGCGGTGCAGGCCCTGCCCACCCAGCAGCCGGTGACGGTCCACACCCATGCCGACCCGGCCGCGGCATTGGCCGCCGCCGTGGCCGCCGCGGACCCGGCTGATAGAATCGTGGTCTTCGGTTCTTTCTACACCGTAGGCGGCGTGCTGAAGGACGGCTTGCCGAGGCTGAGCGCCAAGCACACGGCTTGACCCGGCGGCCGGCGCGGCTGCCAACCGCCGGGCCCGGTGGACTTCCCGCCCCGGCGGGCCTAACGCACCGGCCAGCTCCTCCGTTCCGCCCCGACTCCTTCCCCACGCATGGGCCTGCTGTCCTTCTTCAAGCGCCAACCTTCCGCTGCCCGCGAGCCCGCCGATCCGGCCGAGGCCGTGCAGCGGGCCCGCACCACCGCTCGGCGGCGGCTCATCGGCGCCGTGGTGCTGCTGGGCGTCGGCGTCATCGGCTTTCCGCTGCTGTTCGAAACCCAGCCGCGGCCGATCCCGGTGGACATCCCGATCGACATCCCACGCAAGGAAGGCGCCGCCCCGCTGGAGGTGCCGCCGGCACGTTCCGCTGCGCGCGCGGTGCCGACGCCGGCCGAGCCAGCGCCCGACACGATGGTGACCGAGCGCGCCGCCGACGCTGGCCGCGAAGTGGCCCCGCCGGCTGCCACGAGCCCGGCGCCAGCCGCTGCGCCCGCTCCCACGCCGCCCGCTCCACGCCCGGCCGAGACGGAGCGCAAGCCGGCCGCCGAGGCACCTCCCCCGGCTGCGGCCAAGCCGGCGGTACCGCCGCCCGCGCCGGCGCCGCGCGAGGATGCCCAGCGCGCCCGCGCCTTGCTGGAAGGCAAGGCCTCCGAGCCGGCGGCCGGCCGCTTCGTCGTGCAGGTGGGCGCCTTTGCCGACGCTGGCGCCGTGCGCGATGCGCGGGCCAAGGTGGAGAAACTGGGCCTCAAGACCTATACCCAGGTGGTCGACACCGCTTCGGGCAAGCGCACCCGGGTGCGGGTGGGGCCGTTCGGCAGCCGCGAGGAAGCGGACAAGGCCTCGGCCCGCATGCGCTCCGCCGGCCTGGCGCCGGCCGTGCTCACCTTGTGAGGGTGGCGGGATGACGGGTGTCGATCCTGCCTTCACGCTGAGCTGGGTCGACTGGGCGCTGCTGGCGGTGCTCGCGGTGTCGGTCGTGGTGGGCTTGTGGCGGGGCTTGATTTTCGAGGTGTTGTCCCTCATTGGTTGGGTGGCGGCCTATGTGGCGGCGCAGGTGCTGTCGCCGACGGTGGCGCCCTGGCTGCCCATCGGCACGCCGGACAGCGCGGTCAATTCAGGGGCGGCGTTTGCCATCACCTTCGTGCTGGCGTTGATGGTGTGGAGCCTGGTGGCCCGCCTCGTCAGCCTGTTGGTGAAGGCCACGCCGCTGGCCTTCGTCGACCGGGTGCTGGGCGCCGGTTTTGGCTTGATGCGTGGTGGCGTGCTGTTGCTGGCGCTGGCCACGGTGGTGGCATTGACCCCTGCGGCGCGTTCGCCGCAGTGGCAGGAATCTGTAGGGGCGGCATGGCTGGGTGCCATGCTGCAAGAGCTGAAGCCGGTGTTGCCGGTGAACGTGGCCCGGCATCTACCGGGCTGAAGGAAACATCATGTGTGGCATCGTCGGCGTCATCTCTCATGCGCCCGTCAACCAGTTGATCTACGACGCGCTGCTGCTGCTGCAGCACCGCGGCCAGGACGCCGCCGGCATCGTCACGATGCAGGGCACCAAGTGCTTCATGCACAAGGCGCGTGGCATGGTGCGCGACGTGTTCCGCACCCGCAACATGCGTGGCCTGCCGGGTGACGTCGGCCTGGGCCAGGTGCGCTACCCCACCGCGGGCAACGCCTACAGCGAGGAAGAGGCGCAGCCCTTCTACGTGAACGCGCCCTTCGGCATCGTGCTGGTGCACAACGGCAACCTCACCAATGCGCTGGCCCTGAAGCAGGAGCTGGTGGACGTGGACCGCCGCCACATCAACACCGAGAGCGACACCGAGGTGCTGATCAACGTGTTGGCGCACGAGCTGGCCCGCGCCGCGCGCGATAAGACGCTGAACCCCGAAGTGATCTTCGATGCGGTGGCGGCGGTGCACAAGCGCATCAAGGGCTCGTATGCGGTGGTGGCGCTGATCGCCGGCTACGGCCTGCTGGCCTTTCGCGATCCGTTCGGCATCCGGCCGCTGGTGTACGGCGAGGCGGTGACGCCGGAGGGCCGCACCGTGATGGTCGGCAGCGAGACCGTCGCCATCGAAGGCACCGGCCACACCGTCACCCGCGACGTGGCGCCCGGCGAAGCCATCTTCATCGACATGCAAGGCACGGTGCACACCAAGCAGTGCGCCGAGTCGCCCACACTCAATCCCTGCATGTTCGAGTTCGTCTATCTGGCCCGGCCCGATTCGGTCATCGACGGCATCTCCGTTTACCAGGCGCGGCTGAACATGGGCGAGACGCTGGCGCAGCGCGTCATCTCCACCATGCCGCCCAACGAGATCGACGTGGTGATTCCCATCCCCGAATCCAGCCGGCCTTCGGCCATGCAGCTGGCGCAGAAGCTGGGCAAGCCGTACCGCGAAGGCTTCGTCAAGAACCGCTACGTGGGGCGCACCTTCATCATGCCGGGGCAGGGCGTGCGCAAGAAGTCGGTGCGCCAGAAGCTCAACGCCATTGGCGTGGAATTCAAGGGCCGCAACGTGCTGCTGGTGGACGACTCCATCGTGCGCGGCAACACCAGCAAGGAGATCGTGCAGATGGCCCGCGAAGCCGGTGCGCGCAAGGTGTACCTGGCCTCGGCGGCGCCGCCGGTGCGCTTTCCGAACGTGTACGGCATCGACATGCCCACGCGCGAGGAGTTGATCGCCCACGACCGCACCATCGAGCAGATCCGCGAGTACATCGGCGCCGATGCGCTGATCTACCAGGACGTGGACGCGATGAAGCGCGTGGTGGGCACGCTGAACAACCAGATCAGCACCTTCGAGGCCTCGTGCTTCGACGGCCACTACATCACCGGCGAGGTGACGCAGGCCGACTTCAGCGCCATGGAGGCGCAGCGCCGCTCGCAGGGCGGCGAGGAAGAAGAAGCCAACCGCAGCCGCCTGGCGCTGCAGAACGCGACCGAGCAAGCCTGAACACGACGCGCATGAAGAAGACCGTCCGCACCCGCATCGCGCCGTCTCCCACCGGCTTCCTGCACCTGGGTACCGCGCGCACTGCGCTGTTTTCCTGGGCCTACGCCCGCCACTATGGCGGCGAGTTCGTGCTGCGCATCGAGGACACCGACGTCGCCCGCTCCACGCAGGACTCGGTCGACCAGATCCTGCAGGCCATGCGCTGGCTGGGCCTGGACTACGACGAGGGCCCGATCTACCAGATGCGCCGGCTGGAGCGCTACAACGCGGTGATCGCGCAGATGCTGGAAGCCGGCACCGCCTACCGCTGCTACGCCACGCCGGCGGAACTGGACGAGATGCGCGAGGCCCAGCGTGCCCGCGGCGAAAAGACGCACTATGACCGCCGCTGGCGGCCCGAGCCGGGCAAGGTGCTGCCGCCACCGCCCGAAGGCGTGGCGCCGGCCATCCGCTTCGCCAATCCGGTGGACGGCGTGGTCACCTGGGACGACGTGGTGAAGGGCCCGATCAGCATCGCCAACCGCGAGATCGACGACCTGATCATCGTGCGGCCCGACGGTGTGCCCACCTACAACTTCGCGGTGGTGGTGGACGACTGGGACATGAACATCACCCACGTGTTCCGCGGCGACGAGCATGTGAACAACACGCCGTGGCAGATCAACATCTTCCACGCGCTGGGTGCGCCGCTGCCGCAGTTCGGCCATGTGCCGGTGATCCTGGGCGACGACGGGCAGAAGCTCTCCAAGCGCCGCGGCGCGGTGAGCGTCACGGCCTACGAGGAGGGCGGCTACCTGCCCGAGGCGATGCTCAACTACCTGGCCCGACTCGGCTGGAGTCATGGCGACGAAGAGCTGTTCTCGCGACGCCAGCTGGTCGAGTGGTTCGACGGCGAGCACCTGTCCAGGAGCCCCGCGCAATGGGACCCGGCCAAGCTGAGCTGGGTCAATGCGCACTACATCAAGCAGGCCGACAACGATCGCCTGGCCGCGCTGGTGGTGCAGCAGCTGGCACGCCGCGGCATCGAGGCCACGGCCGACGAGCCGATGCTGCGCCGCGTGGCGCTGTTCAAGGACCGTTGCGCTACCACGGTCGAGCTGGCCGACTGGCTGGCGATGTATTTCTCCGAGCCGCAGCCAAGCGAAGCCGATGCGGCGCAGCTCACCGATGCCATCAAGCCCGCGCTGCAGGCGCTGGCCGACGCGCTGGCTGCGCTGCCCGCGTGGGACAAGGCCTCCATCAGTGCCGCGTTGAAGCAGACGCTGCAGGCGCACGGCTTGAAGATGCCCCAACTGGCCATGCCGGTGCGGGTGGCCGTTTGCGGCCGCGCGCAGACGCCCTCGGTCGATGCAGTACTTGAGTTGTTCACTCAGGCTATCGTGGTCGACCGCTTGCGCAAACTTTAAAAATCACTCTATACTCCATTTCTCGCTTGAACACGCTTCTTCTTCAAGACGAACCGCACAAAATGCGGAACGACTAAAGGGGGTATAGCTCAGCTGGGAGAGCGCTTGCATGGCATGCAAGAGGTCAGCGGTTCGATCCCGCTTACCTCCACCAAGTAAGCGTGTTCAAGAGGTACGAAGAATCAGTCCCCTTCGTCTAGAGGCCTAGGACACCACCCTTTCACGGTGATTACAGGGGGTTCGAATCCCCTAGGGGACGCCAAGTTCGTAGCACTTGCGCAGCGATGCGGAAGCTACATGGAGTGGTAGTTCAGTTGGTTAGAATACCGGCCTGTCACGCCGGGGGTCGCGGGTTCGAGCCCCGTCCACTCCGCCAACAACGCATCAAGGTCAGCTTCGCAAGGAGCTGACCTTTTTTGCTTTGGTGGTCTCATCGTGCAAAGCGACCTCCGCCTTGATGAGTCGGCGCGGTGACCATCGCCCCAGGCTTTGACGACTCGACGGAGGGAGGTCGTCATGGCCCACTGGTCCGCTGCAGCAGTCAGCGTTTGCCTGATGCAGGTCGCGTTGACGGTGCTTGGCATCGGCCCGGGTTGCGGTGTGCGATGCCGAAGACTTCGAGTGTCGTCCGGCGGCCCCGCTCCCTACCACTTCCAGCACGCACGGCAGGCAGTCGAGCGATGGTGCGGACCGCCGCTGCTGTCGGTCGCGATCGTGCGACCCGGTGATGCGCAAACGGCGCGCTGGCGTCGTCGGAGGTGCTGGCCGCGGCTGAGCAGATGTTCGCCAAGCCAGCGCAGGACGCGGGACCTGGCGTCGCTCGTTGACCTGGCGAGCTGGAGCGCGCACCGCGCACCGCCCGCCGGGCGCTTCAGCGCCGCGCCACGCTTGGTTTCGCCGCAGCCGGCAGCTTGAGCACACCGGTGGCCAGGCTGGTGCCCAGCAGGATGACCGCGCAGCCGATCACCATCGCGCCGGTGATCGGCTCGCCGAGGAAGAGCGCGCCCCACAGCACCGCGAAAGCCGGGATCATGAAGGTCACGGTGATGGCGTTGGCCGGGCCGACGTTGGCGATGAGCCGGAAGAACAGCACGTAGGCCACGCCGGTGCACAGCAGCGCCAGCATCGCGGCAGCGGCCCAGTCGGCGGGCGCGGGCATCCGCTCGGGCCAGAAGAAGAAGGCCGGCACGGCCAGCACCAGCGTGGCGCTCAGCTGGCTTCCGGCGGCCACCGCCATCGGCGGCACGCCGGTGAGCCATCGCTTGGTGAAGCTGGCCGACAGGCCGTAGAAGAAGGCCGCCAGCATGCAGGCTGCGATGGCCGAGGCCGCGCTCACGCCATGGTCGCCGGGCTTGAAGCTGGCCTTGTCCCAGGCCAGCCAGGCGACGCCGGCAAAGCCGATCACCAGGCCCAGCACACGCGAGGCAGACAGCCTGTCCTTCAGCCACAGCCATGCGATGACCGCGCCCCACAGCGGCGTGGTGGCATTGAAGATGGACGACAGGCCGGCATTGATGGCCAGCGCCGCGTAGCTGAACAGCAGGAAGGGCAGGGCGCTGTTCATCACGCCCACCACCAGCAGCGGCTTCCAGTGGGCGCGCAGCGCCGGCACCTCGCGCCGCCACACCAGCAGCGGCACCAGGAAGCAGGCGGCGCCGGTCACGCGCACGGCGGCCAAGGCCACCGGGCCGAAGGCCGCCGCGCCCATGCGCATGAACAGGAAGGCCGCGCCCCACAGTGCGGCCAGCATCACCAGGTCGATCCCGTCGCGGGCCTTCATGCCACCACCGCCACGCCTTCGAGCTGCAGCAGCGCCCGCTTGCGCGGCAGCCCGCCGGCATAACCGGTCAGCCCGCCGGCACGGCCGATCACGCGGTGGCAGGGCACGATGACGCTCACCGGGTTGCGGCCGATGGCGGCGCCCGCGGCCCGCACCGCGGCCGGGGCCCCGGCGCGCGCTGCGATCTCGGCATAGGTGGCGGTGCGGCCCGGCGCGATCTGCAGCAGTGCCTGCCACACCGCGCGCTGGAAGGGCGTGCCCAGCAAGTCCAGCGGCACGCTGAACGGCCCCAGCGCGGCGGCGGACCAGTAGCGCTGCAGCTCCTCGCGCGCCTGGGCAATGAAGGGATGCGCGTCGTCGGTGGGGGCGTCGATTGAGCCCGGGTGGTGGGCCTGGTCGTCGAACCAGAGCCCGGCCAGGCCATGGTCGGTGGCGGCCACGGTGAGCCGCCCCAGCGGCGTGTCGAGGCGTGATTGCGCGGTGATCAAGGGAAGCTTGGCGTGAGTCATGTGGGTTCTCCAGCAGCGGGCGGCATGCCCTGCCACAAGCGGATGACGGCGTAGCCGCGCCAGGGCCGCCAGGCTTCGGCCTGCGCCAGCACGGCCGCCACGTCGCGTGTGCCCAGGGCGTTGAGCAGGCCGATGTCGGTGGAAGGAAAGGCGTCGGGCCAGGCCAGCGCACGCATCGCGATGAGCTGCGCCGTCCAGTCGCCGATGCCGGGCAGGGCGCGCAGTGCGTCCAGCGTGGCGGCGAGCGGCGCGCCGCGGTGCAGCTGGATGCGCCCGGCATGCACTTCGGCCGCCAGCGCCTGCAACGCCCGCACCCGCTGGCGCACGATGCCCAGCTTGCCCAGCGTCTCGGGGTCGGCCTCGGCAATGGCCTGGGCGGTAGGCGCCAGGCGCGTGAGGTCGGCAAACGGCGTGTCGATCGGCTCGCCGTACCGCTCGGTCAAGCGGCGGGTCAGGGTGCGCGCCGCGGCCACGGTGACCTGCTGGCCCAGCACCACGCGCATCGCGGTCTCGAAGCCGTCGAAGCTGCCGACGAGGCGGATGCCCGGCACCGGCGGCATCGGCAGCAGCGCCATCACCGGGTCGATCAGCGACGGGTCGGCGTCGGTGTCCATCGCCTGCCGCACCCGCTGCAGCACGGCGCCGGCCACCGGCATCAGCGCCGAGGCCAGCGTGAGCTGCAATTCATGCCGGTCGGGCACGAAGCGCAGGCTGATCCAGCCGGTCGCCATGGCCGGCGCGCCGTCGGCCGGTGTGCCGCGCTGCATGGCCAGCGTGCGGCGCAGCGTCAGCGTCGGCAGGTCCACCGCCTCGACGCCGGGCACCGCGCGCTGGGCGAAGAAGCGCAGCACGCCGTCGACGTCATAGGGCGGCCGATAGGCCAGGCGCAGCACCGGCGCGGCGGCCGCGTCGGGCGGCGCATCGCCCGACCGCTCGCGGCGCAGCGCGCTGGGGCTCAGCCGGTAGCGCTCGGCAAAGGCCGCGTTGAAGCGGCGCACGCTGGCATAGCCGCTGGCCAGGGCCACCTGCGTCACCGGCAGCGGCGTGTCGGTCAGCAGCTGCTTGGCCAGCAGCAGGCGCTGCGTGGTGATGAAGTCCATCGGCGCCACGCCATGCGCCTCCTGGAAGATGCGGCGCAGGTGGCGGTCGGTCACGCCCAGCCGGGCGGCCACCTCGGGCAGCGCCACGGGGCGGCCCTCGGCCACGGCCTGGCTCAGCATCTGCGCGGCATGGCGCGCCAGCACCTGCGAGCTGTCGGTGAGCGACAGCCCCGGCGCCAGCTCGGGGCGGCAGCGCAGGCAGGGGCGGAAGCCCGCCTGCTCGGCGGCCGCCGCATGGTGGAAGAAGCGGCAGTTGCGCTGCTGCGGCAGCCGCACGCGACATACCGGCCGGCAGTAGATGCCGGTGGAGGTCACGCCGACGAAGAAGCGGCCGTCGAAGCGGGGTCACGGGCCGCCAGGGCGGCATAACGCGCGTCGTCCGGCGTGCCGGCGGCCACGGTGGCGGGGGTCGGTCCGGCGATGACGGCTGCGCTGTCCATGGCGGCCATTGTGGCCGTCGGCCGTGGGCGCACTCGCCGGATTCGGACCTGTGCCTGCCGGGGCTTTCGGTGGGGCGGCGTCGCCCCGGGGTTTCCACGGAGCCTGCCTACAATCGTTCGCAGGAGGAAATGAATGAAAGTTGCAGCTTCGGCCTTCAAGGCCTACGACATCCGCGGCATCGTCGGGCAAACCATCGACGAGGCCTTTGCCGAGCACCTGGGCAAGGCGTTCGGCACCGAGGCGGTTGCCGCCGGTGAGAAGGCCGTGGCCGTGGGCCGTGACGGCCGCGTGTCCGGGCCCGGCCTGGCCGCCGCGCTGATCCGAGGGCTGGCCTCCACCGGGCTGGACGTGGTGGACCTGGGCGCCGTCACCACGCCAATGCTCTATTACGTGGCCGCCACCCGCGGCCGGCACGGCTGCAACAGCGGCATCCAGGTCACGGGCAGCCACAACCCCAAGGACTACAACGGCTTCAAGATGGTGCTGTCGGGCCGCGCCATCTACGGCGACGAGATCCAGGGCTTGCGCCGCCGGATGGAAGCCGAGGACTACACGGTGGCCAAGGGCCGCTCGGCCGCGATGGACATCGTGCCGGAGTACATCGCCCGCATCGTCGGCGACTGCAAGCTGGCGCGGCCGCTGAAGGTGGTGGTCGATTCCGGCAACGGCATTCCCGGTGCCTCCGCACCGCAGCTGCTGCAGGCGCTGGGCTGCGAGGTGATCGCGCTGTACAGCCGGGTGGACGGCGACTTCCCCAACCACCATCCCGACCCCCCAAGCCCGAGAACCTGCAGGACCTGATCCGCACCGTGCATGCCACCGAGGCCGACCTCGGCCTGGCCTTCGACGGCGACGGCGACCGCCTGGGCGTGGTGACGAAGGACGGCCAGATCATCTACCCCGACCGCCAGCTGATGCTGTTCGCGCAGGACATCCTCACCCGCGTGAAGGGCGGCACCATCATCTTCGACGTCAAGTGCACGCAGCGCCTGGCGCCGGCCATCAAGGCCGCCGGCGGCGTGCCGCTGATGTGGAAGACCGGCCATTCGCTGGTCAAGGCCAAGATGAAGGAAGTCAACGCGCCGATCGCCGGCGAGATGAGCGGCCATGTGTTCTTCGGCGAGCGCTGGTACGGCTTCGACGACGCCTCCTACACCGCCGCGCGGCTGCTGGAGATCCTCAGCCGCCACGACGACCCGAGCGCGGTGCTCAACGGCCTGCCCACCAGCTTCAGCACGCCCGAGCTGAACGTGGCCTGCGCCGAAGGCGAGCCGCGCGAGGTGATCGACAAGCTGCTGGCCGACGCCGACTTCCCTGGCGGCGAGATCGTCACCACCGACGGCCTGCGGGTGGACTATGCCGACGGCTTCGGCCTGATCCGCGCCAGCAACACCACGCCAGTGCTGGTGCTGCGCTTCGAAGGCCACACCGACGAGGCGCTGCACCGCATCCAGGACGACTTCATGAAGCGCCTGAAGGTGGTGAAGCCCGATGCCGAAGTGGCCACCGCGGCCCACTGACCCGCCGATGCGCGCCGCCCGCTGCTGATGACCCCCCGGCTCGCGCGCTTCCTGTACAGCGCGCTGCTGATCGCGCTCACGCCGCTGTACCTGCTGCGCCTGTGGTGGCGCGGCCGGGCGGAGCCGGCCTACCGCCGCCGCGTGCGCGAGCGGCTGGGCTTCTACCGCACGCGGCGGCGGGCCATCAAGGGCCGGGTGATCTGGCTGCACGCGGTGTCGCTGGGCGAGACGCGGGCGGCCGAGCCGCTGGTCAAGGCCCTGCGGGCGCACATGCCGGGGCTGCGGCTGGTGCTCACCTGCAGCACCGCCACCGGGCTGGAAGCCGGCCGCTCGCTGCTGCAGGAAGACGACATCCAGGCCTGGCTGCCCTATGACACGCCGGGCGCGGCGCGCCGCTTCCTGCACCGCTACAAGCCGCTGGCGGGCGTGCTGATGGAAACCGAGATCTGGCCCAACCTGCTGCATGCGGCCGAGCAGGCGCGGGTGCCGGTGGTGCTGGCCAATGCACGCCTGTCGGAGCGCAGCCAACGCAAGGGCCAGCGCATGGCCGCGTTGCTGCATCCGGCGGTGCGCAGCCTGAGCTGGGTGCTGGCGCAGACCGCTGCCGATGCGCAGCGCCTGCATGCGGCCGGTGCGGAACAGGTGGAGGTCTGCGGCAACCTGAAGTACGACATCGAGCCACCGCCCAAGCTGCTGGCGCGCGGCCTGCAATGGCGTGCCTCGCTGAACGATCCGCCGCGCGCGGTGGTGCTGGCCGCCAGCACCCGCGAAGGCGAGGAACAGCCGCTGCTGTCGGCCTGGCGGGCGCTGCCGGCGCCGCGGCCGCTGCTGCTGATCGTGCCGCGCCATCCGCAGCGCTTCAACGAGGTGGCGCTGCTGGTGGACAACAGCGGCTTCACGCTGGCGCGGCGCAGCGCCTGGGGCGACGCCCCGCCGCCCGAGGCCGCCCGCGCCGACATCTGGCTGGGCGATTCGATGGGCGAGATGCCGCTGTACTACGCGCTGGCCGACGTGGCCTTGCTGGGCGGCAGCTTCGCGCCGCTGGGCGGCCAGAACCTGATCGAGGCCGCGGCCTGCGGCTGCCCGGTGGTGATGGGGCCGCACACCTTCAATTTCGACGATGCGGCGGAGCTGTCGCTGAAGGCCGGCGCCTCGGTGCGTGTGGCCGACATGGTCGACGGCGTGCGCCGCGCGGCCGCGCTGGCGGTGGACCCGCAGCGTAACAGCTGGGTGCAGAACGCCTTCAGCTTCTCGGCCGCCCACCGCGGCGCCACCGAGCGCATGGCGCGGCGCATCGTCGAGGTGGTGATCCGCGGGCGGCCGTCCGACCGCCCGCGCTGACTAGCGCAGCGCCTCGGGCAGCGCCGCCAGCGGCGCGGGGTCGTAGTCGCCCGCCAGCGCGCGCCACACGCGCTCCGAGGTCACCGGCATCTGGATGCGCTCGGCCGCGGCGCCCTGGCCGGCATGGTCCAGGGCGTCGATCACCGCATTGACCACCGCCGGCGTGGCGCCGATGGTGCCCAGCTCGCCCACGCCTTTCACGCCCAGCGGATTGGTCAGGCAGGGGATGGAGGTGTCGAACTGCGTCTTGAAGCCGACGAAGCCGTCGGCATGCGGCATCGCATAGTCCAGGAAGCTGGCGGTGAGCAGCTGGCCACTGTCGCCGTCGTACACCACCTGCTCCAGCAGCGCCTGGCCGATGCCCTGCACCGCGCCGCCTTCGATCTGGCCGCGCACGATGGCCGGGCTCACCACGCGGCCGATGTCGTTGACCGAGGCGTAGGCCACGATGGCCAGCTGCCCGGTGGCCGGGTCGATCTCCACCTCGCAGATGTGGCAGCCGTTGGGCCAGCTGGGGGCGCTTACCGCGTTGGTCACGTCCACCGTGATGCGCTGAGTGGGCTGGCGGCCGGCCAGCTCGAACAGGCCGATGCCCAGGTCGGTGCCGGCCACGGTGAGGCGGCCCTGGCGGTATTCGATGTCGGCGGCCGGAGCTTCCAGCGCTTCGGACGCGAGCTGCCGGGCGGTGTCCACCGTGCGCTCGGAAGCCACCTGCACCGCCGAGCCACCGGTGAACAGCGAGCGCGAGCCCGCGCTGCCGAAGCCGTTGGCGCGGTCGGTGTCGCCCTGCAGCACACGGATGCGCTCGATCGGCACGCCGAACACGTCCACCGCCAGCTGCGCATAGCTGGTGGCGATGCCCTGGCCCATGGCCTGCGTGGCCGAGGTCAGCTCGATGAAACCGTCGGCCGTCACGTCCACCACCACGCGTTCCTCCAGCGCGTTGCCGCCGGTCCATTCCAGGAAGGTGGCGATGCCGCGGCCGCGCAGCCTGCCGCGGGCCTCGCTCCCGGCACGCCGCGCGGCGAAGCCGCCCCAGTCGGCCAGCGCCAGGCCCTGGTCGAGGATGCGGCCGAACTGGCCGCTGTCGTAGGTCTGGCCCATCGGGTTGCGGTAGGGCATCTGCTCGGGGCGGATCATGTTGCGCCGGCGCAGCTCGGCCGGGTCCATACCCAGCTTGCGGGCAGCGGCGTCCATCAGCCGCTCGGTCGCGTAGATGGCCTCGGGCCGGCCGGCGCCGCGGTAGGCGCCGGTGGGCGCGCAGTTCGTCAGCACGCCGGAAAAGCGCAGGTCGATGGTCTGCAGGTCGTAGATGCTGGTGGACACCCAGGGCCCGATCAGCAGCTGGATGGCCAGCCCCGCGGCGGTGGCATAGGCGCCCACGTTGGCGAGCGAGCGCACCCGCAGCGCCAAGGCCCGACCATCGGCGTCCAGCGCCATCTCGGCATGGGTGACCACGTCACGGCCGTGGGTGGAGGCGAGAAATTCCTCGATGCGCTCGGCCCGCCAGCTCACCGGCCGCTGCAGCTGCAGCGCGGCATGGGCCACGGCCACGTCTTCGGGGTACAGGCCGGTCTTCATGCCGAAGCCGCCGCCCACGTCATCCACCTTCACCCGCACGTTCTCCGGCGTGCGGCCGGGGATCAGGCCCGCAATGCCGTTGCGCACGCCGGTGGGCATCTGGCTGCTCAGGCGCACCGTCAGCCGGCCGCTGGCCACGTCCAGCTCGGCCTGGGTGCAGCGCGGCTCCATCGGGCTGGCGGCCAGGCGCTGGTTGCGGATGTCGACCGACACCACATGGGCCGCGGCGGCAAAGGCGGCTTCGGTGGCGGCGGCGTCGCCATGGCGCATCTCGGCGGCGATGTTGTCGGGCGCGGCCTCGCACAGCACCGGCGCGCCGGCTGTCACCGCCTGCACCGCGTCGGTGACGGCGGGCAGTTCCTCGTAGTCGATCCACAAGGCGGCGGCGGCTTCGCGCGCGGCCTCGCGGCTCTCGGCCACCACGGCGGCCACAGCTTCGCCGACGAAGCGCACCACCTCGTGCGCCAGCGCCCGCCGCGGCGCGGTGGCGCCGGGGCTGCCATCGGGCCGCTTGAAGCCGCCGCCGGGCAACGGCTTCACGCCCGCGGCCACGAGGTCGGCGCCGGTGTACACCGCCAGCACGCCGGGCAGCGCCAGCGCGCTGTCCACGTCGATGGACAGGATGCGGGCATGCGCGTAGGTGGAGCGGGCGAAGGCCAGGTGCACCTGGCCTTGCGGCGCCACGTCGTCGGTGAAGCGGCCGCGGCCGGTGACCAGCGCCGGGTCCTCGATGCGGCGCACCGTGTGGCCGCTGCCGTAGCGGCCGGATTCCAGCGCGGCGCTCATCGGGCCGCTCCTTCGGCCATCGTGCGCGCGGCGGTCTGCACCGATTCGACGATGTTCACGTAGCCGGTGCAGCGGCACAGGTTGCCTTCCAGCGCATGGGCGATGCGTTCGGCATCGGGCTGCGGCTCCTGCTGGAGCAGGCACACCGCCGTCATCACCATGCCGGGGGTGCAGAAGCCGCATTGCAGGCCGTGGCAGGCGACGAAGGCGTCCTGCACCGGGTGCAGCGGGCCGCCTTCGGGCGACAGGCCTTCGATGGTGGTGACGCCGCAGCCCTCGGCCTGCAGCGCCAGCATGGTGCAGCTCTTGACCGCCTCGCCATCCAGCAGCACGGTGCAGGCGCCGCACTGGCTGGTGTCGCAGCCGATATGGGTGCCGGTCAGGCCCAGCGGGCCGCGCAGCAGGTCCACGAGCAGGGTCTGGGGTTCAACCTCGACCGACACGGGCCGGCCGTTGACGCTGAGTTGCAGCTGGGGCATGGGGTTCCTTCCGGACGGGGAACCCCATGCTAAGCGCTGCCGCCGGGGTGGCGGCGGCCAGGGTCAGGGCGCCAGCAGGCTGTTGATGGCCAGCAGGTCCTCGCCGCGCAGCTGGCCGGCGGCCTGGCGCAGCCGCAGCGTGCCGAGCAGCACGTTGTAGCGGGCGAAGGCCAGGTCGCGCTGGGTGGTGAACAGCTGCGTCTGCGCATTCAGCACGTCCAGGTTCACCCGCACGCCCACGCGGTAGCCCAGCTGCGTGGCTTCCAGCGCCAGCTTGCTGGAGGCTTCGGCGGCCTCCAGCGCACGCACCTGCGCCAGGCCCGACTGCACCTGGAAGTAGGCCGTGCGGGTGGCCGTGGCCACGTTGCGGCGGGCGGCGTCCAGCTCGTTGCGGGCGCGCTCTTCCAGCGCCAGCGTTTCCTTCACGCGGTTCTGGATGGCGAAGCCGGCGAACAGCGGCAGGTTCATCTCCACACCCACGCTGGCCGGCACGCTGTTGCCCGCCAGCTCGGCGGCATTGCCGCGCTGGCGCTGGCCGCCCAGCTGGGCGGTGAGCTCCACCGTCGGCAGGTGGCCGGCGCGGGCCTTCTCGGTTTCCAGGCGGGCGGTTTCCAGGCCGGCCAGCGCAAGGCGGATGCCAGGGTGGTTGTCCCATGCGCTGGTGACCCAGGCCTCGGCATCGGCCGGCTCCAGCGACGGCAGCATCACCGGCTGGCGCAGCGGGTTGGGCTGCACATTGGCGCGGCCCACCAGCTGGTCGAGCACCACGCGGCGGGTGCGCAGGTCGTTGTCGGCGGCCAGTTCCTGGGCGGTGGCCAGGTCGAAGCGCGCCTGCGCCTCACGCGTGTCGGTGATGGTGGCGGTGCCGACCTCGAAGTTGCGCTTGGCCGAGGCCAGCTGCTCGCTGATGGCCTTCCTGTTGGCCTGCGCGGTGCCCAGGGTGTCCTGCGCGGCCAGCACGTCGAAGTACGCCTGGGCCACCCGCACCACCAGGTCCTGCTCGGCGGTTTCCAGCTCGGCGCCGCTGGCGTCCAGCAGTACCCGGGCCTGGGCGATGGTGGCGCTGTCGGCGCGGTTGTACAGCGTCTGGCGGCCGCTCAGTCCCACCACCGTGGTGCGCGACTTCAGGTCGAGGTCGCGGGTGCGCCAGTCGGTGCGGGCATTGGTGTGGCTGGCGCCCACGCCGATGCTCGGCAGCCGCAGGGCGTCGGCCTGGGCGGCGCGGAACTGGTTGCTGTCGGCCAGCGAGCGGGCGGCCAGGTAGGTGGCGTCGTAAGGGCGCGCGGCGTTGTACAGCTCGACCAGCGATTCCGCTTGCGCCGCCGTGGCACCAAGCGCCAGCGCGGCCACCTGCATGAGCTGGGACAGCCGCAGGCGCGGGAAGGGGATGTGCATGGAGCTCCTCTCTGGGAAGACGTTTGTTATCGACGACAACCGGCCGCGCTGAACGCCGGGTGCGCGATTGCACCCGAGGCTCCTGCGGCTGGCATCCGCCATGCGACAACCTGCACGTCGCTGGCCATGAACGGCGGGCAGCTGGATCAGAAGGTGAAGCGGGTGGGCTCGCCGAAGCCGGACAGCCGCGGCGCCACGGTGTCGAAAAGCTCCTCGCGCTGGAAGGCGCCGGCGCCGTTGCGGGTGACCAGCACCGCGCGCATCACCGGCTGCTGGCCGACGATGGCCACCAGGCGGCCGCCTTCCTTCAGCTGGTCCAGCAGCACCTGCGGCACCTCGGCCACCGAGCCCGAGAGCACGATCACGTCGAACGGTGCCTCGGAAGGCAGGCCCCTGGCGCCATCGGCTTCGACCACCTTGGCATTCACCACGCCGGCGCGGCGCAGGTTCTCGCGCGCCAGCGCGGCCAGCGCCGGCTCGATCTCCAGCGTGGTCACGCGCTGGGCGCGGCTGGCCAGCAGTGCCGCCATGTACCCCGAGCCGGCGCCGACTTCCAGCACGCGGTCGTCGCGGGTGACTTCCAGCTCCTGCAGCAGCCGGGCCTCGATCTTGGGCTCCAGCATGCTCTGGCCGGCGGGCAGCGGCACCTGGGTATCGATGAAGGCCAGCGCGCGGTGGGCTTCCGGCACGAACGCCTCGCGCTTGACCTGCGTGAGCAAGGTCAGCACGTCCTGGTCGAGCACGTCCCAGGGGCGGATCTGCTGCTCGATCATGTTGAAGCGGGCTAGTTCGATGTTCATGGCGTTGTGCGCGAAGGTCGGCGTAAGGGCGGTGGAACGGAGGGACGGAGGGACGGAAGGCCCGGGAGTTTATTTCGGCGGCGCCGTCGCCAGCCTGACGGAGCGCAGCACCAGGTCGATGTGCTGCTCGATGAAGCGAAGCGGGTCGAGCGACATCGACGACTGCACCATGCAGGCGCCCACCGCATGCTTGTGCAGGCACAGCATCACCATGGGCAGGATGACCGAGTGCGTCACGCTCTCGACGTCCATCGGCCGCAGCTGGCCGCGGCGCACGCCCTGCTCGAACATCTGGCCGATCAGGCGCGAGCCGGGCTCGATCACCTCGCTGACATAAAAAGCCGCCACGTCGGGGAAGTTGCGCGCCTCGGTGACGATCAGCTTGAACACGCCGCAGGCCGGGCTCTGGTACACGCGCTGCCACCACTGCGCCAGCACGCCGAACAGCACCTCCGGATCGGCCTCGGCATGGCGCGCCACCTCGGCCGCGCCGGCCCGCACCTCCTCGCCCAGGTAGTGGCGGATCACCGCCTTCAGCAGCTCTTCCTTGCTCGGGTAATAGAGGTAGAGCGTGCCCTTGGACACGCCGGCCCGGGCCGCCACTTCCTCCGACCGGCTGTTGGCGAAGCCCTTCTCCACGAACACCTCCAGCGCCGCGGCCAGCAACTCGTGCGGCCGGGCTTCCTTGCGACGCTGGCGCGTGGCGCGCGGGGGCTCGTGGGCGGGGGAGGACATCCAGGGCGGTTGTTACTGACTGGTCAGTCATTAATGTAGCCCCCTGAACAGGGAGGGTCAACCGCGGCAGGGCGGCTTGGTTAAGCTGCCCGCCATGCACAGAAGAACCACCTTGCGCACGGTGGCGGCACTCATGGCCGCCGGCGCGCTGGCCGGGCTGGCGGGCTGCGGCACGCTGGGCCTGCCCGACCGCATCGTCATCACCGAGGCCCAGCTGCAGGAACGGCTGGTGTCGGACTTTCCGCAGCAGCGGCGGGTGCTGTCGCTGGTGGACTTCACCCTCCAGCAGCCGGTGCTGCGCCTGCTGCCGGCGCAAAACCGCGTGGCGGTGCAGTGGCCGCTGCAGGCCACCGAGCGCCTGACCCGCAAGGCCGCCGCCGGCCTGCTGGATGCCGACAGCATGCTGCGTTTCGACGCCGGCGACATGACGCTGCGGCTGGCGCAGGTGCGGGTGGCCTCGCTGCAGCTGGCTGATGCCGGCGGGCCGTGGCCGCAGCCGGTGCAGCAGGCCGCCGCGGTGGTGGCCGAACAATTGCTTGAAGGCCAGATGGTGTGGCGTGCCTCCACACGCCAGGCCGAGCGGCTGCGCCAGGCCGGCGTGCAGCAGGTCGACGTGCGCATCACCGAGGCCGGCATCGAGCTGGCGCTGGGCAGCACGCCCCGCTGACGGCGGGCGGCGCCGCGCGGCGCGTGCCTCCGGGCCGTCATCACCCCGCCGGTATCATCGCCGGCTCTTTTTTGACCAACGCCCTGGGCGGGAGGCTTCTACGTGGATGTGATGTTGCTGGTGAAGGCTGCGGTGATGGGCCTGGTGGAAGGCTTCACCGAATTCCTGCCAATCTCGTCGACCGGCCATCTGATCCTCGCCGCCTCGCTGCTCGACTTCACCGGCAACGGCGCCAAGGTCTTCGAGATCGCCATCCAGACCGGCGCGATGTTCGCGGTGATCTGGGAATACCGGCAGCGCCTCGGCCGCACCGTGGCCGGCATCACGCACGACCCCGTCGCGCAGCGCTTTGCGCGCAACGTCATCATCGCCTTCATCCCGGCCGTGGTGCTGGGCCTGGCGCTGGGCAGCGCCATCAAGGCGCGGCTGTTCCATCCGGTGCCGGTGGCCATGGCCTTCATCGTCGGCGGCCTGATCATCCTGTGGGTGGAGCGGCGCCATCGCCGGCAGTTCGGCGAGCGCGACCTGGAAGGCGGCCGGCTCGCACGGGTGGAAACGGTGGACGACATGACGGCCCTGGACGCGCTGAAGGTGGGCCTGATCCAGTGCCTGGCGCTGATTCCCGGCACCAGCCGCTCGGGCTCCACCATCATCGGCGCGATGCTGTTCGGCTTCTCGCGCAAGGCCGCGGCCGAGTTCAGCTTCTTCCTGGGCATCCCCACGCTGATGGGCGCCGGCGCCTACTCGGTGTGGAAGGAGCGTGCGGCGCTGAGCATGGCCGACGCACCGATGTTCGCCGTGGGCCTGGCCTTCGCCTTCATCAGCGCGCTGATCTGCATCCGCTGGCTGATCCGCTATGTGTCCAGCCACGACTTCACCGTCTTCGCCTGGTACCGCATCGTGTTCGGCGCCATCGTGCTGCTCACGGCCTACACCGGCTGGGTGGAGTGGTCGGCCTGACGGTCGGGGCCCGTGTCGGCCGCATCACTGTGATGCGGACATTTCATGCCTGAGCCCGCGCGGCGGCCCGCCTGCCGCCGCTAGCATGCTTCCTCACAGGAGAGGAACGCCATGCTCACGCTCATCATCGGCAACAAGAACTATTCGTCGTGGTCCATGCGGCCCTGGGTGCTGCTCAAGCACTTCGGCATCCCGTTCACCGAGCGGAAGCTGCGCTTCAGCCAGGACCCGGCCGCCGCCTTCCACACCGAGCTGGCGCGCATCACGCCAGTGGGCCTGGTGCCGGTGCTGCTGGACGAGGGCTTCGCGGTGTGGGACACGCTGGCCATCGTGGAATACGTGGCCGAGCTGTTTCCGCAGCATGCGGTGTGGCCGCGTGAGCGGCAGGCCCGCGCCCGCGCGCGCAGCCTGGTGGCGGAGATGCACTCGGGCTTCGGCGCGCTGCGCCAGCACATGCCGCAGAACATCGAGGCCTCGCTGCCCTCGGTCGGCAAGCGCATCCTGGCCGAGCAGCCCGACGTGCGGCGCAACCTCGATCGCATCGTCGGCATGTGGACCGCGGCGCTGAACGACAGCGGCGGGCCTTTCCTGTTCGGCGAGTTCAGCGCGGCCGATGCCTTCTATGCACCCCTGGCCGGCCGCCTCATCACCTATGGCGTGCCGCTGCCGGCGGAGCTGACCGCCTACGTGGACCGGCTGTGGGCCTCGCCCGGCGTGGCCGCCTGGGTGGCCGACGCGAAGCAGGAAAAGGACTTCATCGACTTCGAGGAGCCCTATCGCAAGTCCGCTTCCGACGCAGGCTGAAGGGCCGGCGGCTTCAGGCCGCCGCCACGCGGGTGAACACCAGGTCCCACACGCCGTGGCCCAGGTTCAGGCCGCGCTGCTCGAACTTGGTCAGCGGCCGGTAGTCGGGCCGCGGCGCGTAGCCTTCCGCGGTGTTGCGCAGCTGCGGCTCGGCGCCCAGCACCTCCAGCATCTGCACCGCGTAGTCCTGCCAGTCGGTGGCGCAATGCAGGTAACCGCCCGGCGCGATGTGCTGGACCAGCCGGGCCACGAAGGCCGGCTGCAGCAGCCGGCGCTTGTGGTGCTTCTTCTTGTGCCAGGGGTCGGGAAAGAAAATGTGCACGCCGGCCAGCGAGCCGGGCGGGATCATGTCGCGCAGCACCTCCACCGCATCGTGCTGCACCAGGCGCAGGTTGGTCAGGTCTTCCTCGCCGATGCGCTTGAGCAGCGCGCCCACGCCGGGCTCGTGCACCTCCACGCCGATGAAGTCGGTGTCGGGCCGCGCCGCGGCGATCTGCGCGGTGGCGCCGCCCATGCCGAAGCCGATCTCCAGCACCACCGGCGCGCTGCGGCCGAAGGCGGCCGCATAGTCCAGCGGCGCGGGCTGGTAGGGCAGCAGGAACCGGGGACCCAGTTCGGCCAGCGCCCGTTGCTGGCCCGTGCCCATGCGCCCGGCGCGCAGCACGAAACTGCGGATGGGTCGGCGGGGGCGTTGGTCGTCGGTCATGGCGTGCGGCGGGGCAGGTGCGAAGGGGCGGCATTGTCGCCGAGCGGGCCGGCGGCCCGGTGGGCGCCGCGGCTTGACCGCCATCAAGCCGGCTGCCGCCACCCACCCCAGAATCGCAGGCATGAAACCGCCGCTCACCCGCCCCCGCAGCCTGCTGGTGGCCACCGACCTCAGCAGCCGCTGCGACCGTGCCATCGACCGCGCGGTGCTGCTGGCGCGCGAATGGGGCGCCCGGCTGGTGGTGGTCACGGTGCCGGAGCGTGCGCAGCTGGGCCAGCTGCAGGCGCAAGGGCCGCTGGCCGTCACCGGCGAGGAAGCCGAGCTGCTGCAGGCACAGGCCCGCCGCCGGCTGCAGGCCGAGCTGGGCGAAGCCGGCGTGCCCTATGACGTGCAGGTGGCGCATGGTCCGGTGGGCGCGGCGCTGCTGAAGGTGGCGGACGAGCAGCGCTGCGACCTCATCGTCACCGGCACCGCGCGCGCCCATGGCCTGGGCCGGCTGGTGCTGGGCTCCACGGTCGACCTGCTGGTGCGGCGCTCGCCGGTGCCGGTGCTGGTGGTGCGCCAGCGCGGCCGCCGGGCCTATCCGCGGCTGATCGTGGCCAGCGACTGGTCGCCGCCCTCGCGCCATGCGCTGGAAGTGGCGGCCACCGGCTGGCCAGAGGCACCGATCACCTTGTTCCATGCCTTCGGCGCCGCCTATCCCGCGCGCGCCGGGGTGGACCTGGCCTCGGCCCGCGACGCGGGTGGGGAGCAGGCCACCCGCGCGGCCGCCGCCTTCATCGCCGGGTGCACCCTGCCCGAGCCGGTGCGGCTGCGGCTGCGGCTGTGGCTGGACTCGGGCGACCCCGGCCTGTTGCTGCAGCAGCACGGCTGGCGGCATCCTGAGGACCTGGTGGTGCTGGGCACCGCCGGCCGCAGCGGCCTGGCCGCGATGCTGCTGGGCAGCGTGGCCGAGCGGCTGCTCGACATGATCGAGAACGACGTGCTGCTGGTGCGGCCGGTGTGAAGCGTGGCTTCACGGTGAAGAAAGCTTCCGCTGACTGGCGGCGGCGCACGGCGCGGCCGAAGATGAGGCCATCGCAACCTCTTGGAACCGCACCATGAAGATCGCCCTGATCGGCGGCACCGGCTTCGTCGGCAAGGCCGTGCTCGATGAACTGCTGCGCCGCGGCCATGCCGTGACCGCGCTGGCCCGCGACACCGGCAAGTACGCCGGCCGCGACGGCGTGACCGCCGTGAAGGCCGATGCGCTGGACGCGCAGCAGGTGGCCGCCGCCGTCGCCGGCCACGACGCCGTGATCGACGCCTACAACCCCGGCTGGGGCCTGCCCGACATCCACGACCTGTTCCTCAAGGGCACCGAAGCCATCCTCGACGGCGTGCAGGCCGCGGGCCTGAAGCGCGTGCTGGTGGTCGGCGGCGCCGGCAGCCTGTTCATCGCGCCGGGGCTGCAGTTGATCGATACGCCGGAGTTCCCGGCCGAGTGGAAGCAGGGCGCGCTGGCCGCCCGCGAGGCGCTGAACCGCATCCGCGGCCGCAACGCGCTCGACTGGACCTTCCTGTCGCCGCCGGTGCACCTGGCGCCCGGCGAGCGCACCGGCGCCTACCGCGTGGGCGGCGACGAGGTGCCGATGGTGGCTGGCGAACCCGCCGGCATCAGCGTGGCCGACCTGGCCGTGGCGATCGTCGACGAGATCGAGACGCCGAAGCACGTGCAGAAGCGCTTCACCGTCTACAGCTGAACCCGCCCCATCAATATTTGGCGAAGTTGGCGTTCACGCGGCGGTACAGGTAGTCCTCCGCCGTGATCGGCTCGTACTTCTTCGCCGGGCCCTGGATCACCACGTCGCGGTTGGCCTGTGCGAAGAAGGCCAGGCTGTAGCGCGCGCCCTGGTATTCGTCGGGGCGCGGGTTCTTCACCCGGTGGAAGTTGGACTTGAGCTGGTCGTCGCTCCAGCGCATCAGCATGTCGCCGATGTTGCAGGTGATCACGTCGTCGGCCGGCTCGATCGGCGTCCACTCCTGCTTCTCGTGCTCCTTGCCCGGCAGCACCTGCAGCCCGCCCTGGCCCGCCTGCTGGAACAGCAGCGTCAGGCAGTCGAAGTCGGTGTGGGCACCGGCGCGCCACAGGCCCAGGTTGTCGCGCCGCTCGGGCGGAATCGCGAAGTAGTGCAGCAGCCGCAGCGTGCTCTGGTAGGCCGGCACCGACGGATCATGCGCCTGGGTGAAGAACTGGTTGCCAAAGGCAAGCTTGTCGGCGAAGCAGGACAGGATCTTCATCGCCACCGACCAGCATTGCGCCTCGAAGCCCAGCATCGTTTGTTGAAAGCCGGGCAGCGCTTCTTCGCCGGGCCACAGGCCGTCCATGTGCGGCCGGGTGATCTGGTAGCTCTCCTTCTGGTCCGGCGTGCCGGTGGAGGGTCGCACCTGCGCACGGCTTTCCCAGCCGGCGTTGAAGGCCTTCTTCAGCGGGTGGCGGGCTTTCACCTCCTCCGGCAGCGCGAAGAAGGCCTGCGTCATCGCGAACGCGCGCTGGATGTCGGCCAGCGGAATGCCGTGGTTCGTCAGCTGGAAGAAGCCGATGTCGATTGACGCGGCCCAGAGCTGCTCGGTGATCTCGGCGCGGCGCTCGTCGAAGTTGCTCAGGTCGATGCGGCGGATCTCGCGCTGGTGCGTCTCCGAGCCCATCGAGCCCATGCGGCTTTCCTTGGCCAGCTCCTGCATCGTGTAGGGGGTGCTCATCGTCGTGTTCCTTCAGATCTTCCAGTAGGCGCGGTGCGGTGCCGCGGCTTCGTCGAGCAGCGCGGGCCCGACTACTTCGATGGCGTGCGGCGCGGCGGCAAAGACCTCGCGGCACGACATCACGATGTCGCCCGCGCCGGCCTGCGCCACGCGGAATTCACGCAGGCTCACCGCGTCGATGCCGAAGACCACGCGGCGGATGTTCGACCAGAAGATGGCCCCGGCGCACATCACGCAGGGCTCGCCGGAGGCGTACATCGTGGCGCCGGCCATCACGTCGCGGTGGTGGGCCGGCGTGGCCAGCCGCAGCGCATTGGTCTCGGCATGCGCGGTGCAGTCGCCGGTCACCGCGTTGTCGTTGGCGGCCTCGGCCAGCACCTGGCCGTCGGCCGAGACGATCACCGCGCCGAAGGGCCGGTTGCCGGCCTTCGACGTGATGGCCGAGAGTTCGATGGCGCGCCGCAGGTACAGCGCGTCGTGTTCGTTCAGGTCGTCCATCGCGTCAGGCCTTCATCGTGCGTTCCGCCTTCGGCGGCAGGAACGACAGGTTGTACAGCGCATCGGCGTTCGGCACCTGCTTCAGGGCGAAGGTCTGGCTGACCTCGGCGACCTGCTGGCGCACCAGCTCGGGCCGCACGTCGCCCAGGCCATGGCTGCGGGTGTCGGCATTGGCGACGTAGCCAGCGGTGATCCTGAAGCGCTCGGCCTCCACCTTCTCGTCGACCATCGGCTCGCGGCGCTTGACATGCTGCATCGCGGCCACCGGGTCGGCCAGGCATTCCAGCAGCGCGCGGTTGGTGGCCTTGAGGAAGCCGCGTACCGCCTGCGGCTTGTCGGCCATCAACTTGGTGGAGGCCAGGATCGCATTGCCGTACAGGTTGAGGCCCGCCTCGGCATACGACAGCACGCTGAGCTGCGCCGGATCGATGCGCTGGAACAGCGACAGCGCCGAGTCGTGGAAGTAGGTGGCGCCGTCCACGTCGCCGCGGATGATCACGTTGTCGCGCTGCGAGAAATCGGTGGTCACCCACTCGATGGCCTCGGCCTTCATGCCGGCATGCCGGGCCGCCATCGGCCAGGCGCGGCGGGTGCTTTCCACCGCCGCAGCGGCGATGCGCTTGCCCTGCAGGCTCTTGAAGTCCTGCGTGATGCCGCGGTCCTTGCGGCCGATGATCACGAACGGCGCGCGGTTGTAGTACTGGTAGACGGCCTGCAGCAGCGGCGCGCCGGGCTGCGAGGCATTGAACTCGATCAGCGCGCTGATGTCGCCGAAGCCCATGTCGTAGGCCCCGCTGGCCACACGGGTGATGGCCGCCACCGAGCCGCTGCCCACGTCGAAGCTGGGCTCCAGGCCCTCGGCCTCGTAGTAGCCCTTGTACAAGGCGACGAAGAAGGGCGCCACCTGGCCGCTGATGCGGAAGTCCAGCGTGAACTTGAGCTTGGTGAGCGGCTGCGCACGCAGCACCGGGGCGGCGAGCCCCGCGACGCTGGCGGTGCCGAATTGCAGGAAGTGGCGGCGTTGCATGGGGTGCTCCTGGTGACCGATGAGGCCAGTCTAGGAAGCAGGGGATCATGGCAATAGGCCGCTGCAGGCCATACCTGGCATAACGGATCTGTTATGCCGGCAGTCCTTCGGCCACGGCGCCCACCTGCTGGCGCAGCCAGCGGCTGGCGGCGCTGGTGTGGTTGCGCTCGTGCCAGAGCTGGTAGAAGCGCATCGGCGGAATCTCGCTCGGCGCCCGCACCACGGTGATCGGCCAGCTGGCCGCGTAGTGCTCGGCGAAGCGGCGCGCGGTGGTGAACACCAGGTCGGTGGCCATCAGCACCTCGGGCACGAGGTTGAACTCCGGCACCGTGGCGGCGATCTGCCGCTGGTAGCCGGTCTTGGCCAGCTCGCCGTCGATCGGGCCGGTGCGCGGCGTGCTGCTGGCCGCGGGCGCCAGGTGGCGCATGCGCAGGTAGCGCGCCAGCGGCAGCCGCCGCTCCTGCTCGAAGGGGTGGCCGCGCCGCATCATGCACACCACCTCGTCGGTGTAGAGCATGCCGGTGCGCAGGTCTTCCCGCGGGCGCGGGTCGTTGCTGATGACCAGGTCCACGCCGCCCTCATCCAGCGCCTGCGCCACATCGAAGGCCGGGTTCGATGGCCGGATGTGCGCGCCGATGCGGCTGCCCGCGCCGGTCAGCCTCGCGATCACCTGGGGCAGGAAGGTGGGCGGCAGGCAGTCGGCGCAGACGATGTTGAAGGCCTTGTCGGCGGCCGCCGGGTCGAAGGTGGAGATGCCTTCCAGCCGTGCCACCTGGCCCAGGATCTCGCGCAGCGGCGCCTTCAGCGCGGCGGCCCGCTCGGTGAGCACCATGCGGCCGCCGCTGCGCACCAGCAGCGGGTCGGCCAGCACCTCGCGCAGCCGCTGCAGCTTGCGGCTGACCGCCGGCTGGGCCTGCCCCGCGCTGTCGGCCACCCGCGTGATGCTGCACTCCTGCAGCAGCAGCGACAGCAGGCGCAGGTCGTTCAGGTTGAGCGAGAGCAGGGCATCTTGCATGGCGTAAACTGCGCGCAGACACGCGGGTGTAGTTCAATGGTAGAACGGCAGCTTCCCAAGCTTCATACGAGGGTTCGATTCCCTTCACCCGCTCCAATGCTGCAAGGTCGCCACGTGCGGCCTTTTTCTTTGGTGCAGGGAACAGCATGAGCACGACCTACCAACTGCTGGCGATCGGGCCGGTGCCGGCCGATCTGGCGGGCTCGGCGTGGGGGCCCTTCGTGGTCACCGCCACCACCTTCGAAGAAGCCAACGGCGTGCTGCACCGCCAGCCCTTCGACGCGGTGCTGATGACGCTGGACGAGGACGAGATGCAGCAGCTGCCGCTGTGGCCGGCGCTTTCGCATGCGGTGCTGGATGCAGCGGTGCTGGTGGTCACGCCGCAGGTGTCGCCGCTGGTGGCCATGCGGCTGCTGCAGGCCGGCGTGCAGGACGTGCTGTCGCCCAACGAGAACGAGACCCTGCCGCGCCGCGTGCGCCTGGGCATCGAGCGCAAGCAGCTGGACCGCACCGCCCGCAAGGCCCACGCCACCGACCTGGCCACCGGCCTGCCCAACCATGCGCAGTTGCAGGAACACATGACCCATTTGCTGGCGCTGCGCGAGCGTGAGCCGGCGCCGATGGCCCTGGTGGTGCTGCGCATCGAGGGCTTTGCCACCGCGGCCGCGCGCATGGGCGGCGAAGCCGCCAACGTGCTGCGGCGCAAGGTGGCGGTGCGGCTGCGGGCCGGCCTGCGCGCCAGCGACGTGGTGGCCTCGGTGGGCCACGATGTGTTCGCGGTGCTGCTGGCCTGGGTGGACAACGCCGAGGACGTGCCCGGCGTGGTGAACAAGCTGGTGGCCAGCCTGCAGCGGCCCTTCAGCGTGGCCGGCGGCGACGTGGCGGTGGCCGTGAGCGCCGGCGTGGGCCACTATCCGGAGCATGGCAAGGATGCGGGCGCGCTGATGCGCCGGGCGATGGGCCAGGCCGCCAGCATGGCGCCGGTGGGACGCGCCGGCTTCGCCAACCGGGTGGAGCGCGGCCCGTCGGCGGCCGCCAACGACGAGGACGCGCCGGGCGAGTGAGCCACCGGCGCGCGGCGCCGGCTCAGCGCCGGCGGCCGTTCACCAGAACAGCAGCCACAGCAGGGCCGCGATCAGCAGCCACTTGCCGGCGTAGTACACGCCGCGGTGGCTGGCCTTGAGTGCCTTGGCCTTCAGCCGCAACCGGTACACGCCGGCGAACAGCCGGTTCAGCCCGCCCACCTGCTCGCCCTCCACGTTCTGGCTGGAAGCCGCCGCCATCACGTGCTTGGCGAAGAAGCGGTTGAACCAGCGCAGCGGCGCGAAGTGCAGCGGTCGCTCCACGTCGCAGAACAGGATCACGCGCTGCTGCTGCGTGGCGTTCTCGGCATGGTGGATGTAGGTCTCGTCGAACATCACCGCCTCGCCGTCGCGCCAGTGGTAGCGCTGGCCGTCCACCTCGATGTAACAGGCGGGGTCGTTGGGCGTGGCCAGGCCCAGGTGGTAGCGCAGCGAGCCGGCATAGGGGTCGCGGTGACGTACCAGCTTGGCCCCTGGCGGCAGGCTGGCGAACATCGCCGCCTTGATCGACGGGATCTGCCGCAGCAGCGCCACCGTCTGCGGGCAGTGCGCCAGGGCCGATGGCATCTCCTTGCCGTACCAGCTGAGGTAGAAGCGCTTCCAGCCGGTGCGGAAGAAGGAGTTGAAGCCCACGTCGTTGTAGCCCGCCGCTGCGCGGATGGCGCCGTCGTCGTTCAGCCGCAGGGCCTCCTCGCGGATGAGCTGCCAGTTGGCGGCCAGGGGCGACAGGTCGGGGAAGCTCCTGGGGTCGAGATAGGGCTGCGTGGGCGCACGCGAGAACAGCACCATCAGGCTGTTCAGCGGCGCCAGCAGCACGGTGAAGTCGAGCGCCCGCTTCAGGCTGAAGCGCACCTTGCCGCGCAGGTGCACATGCAGTGCGGCGGCCAGGAAGACGAGGAACAAGACATGCCGGAACTCCATGGCGGCCTGGACTGCTGAATGGCGGGGCCGCGATTATTTCTGGATATCGCCCAGGCAGAGGTACTTCACCTCCACATAGTCGTCGATGCCGTGGTGCGAGCCCTCGCGGCCCAGGCCCGACTGCTTCACGCCGCCGAAGGGCACCTCGGCGGTGGAGATGAGGCCGGTGTTGATGCCCACCATGCCGTACTCCAGCGCCTCGCCGACGCGGAAGATGCGGCCCACGTCGCGGCTGTAGAAGTAGCTGGCCAGGCCGAACTCGGTGTTGTTGGCCAGCGCGATGGCCTCGGCCTCGGTCTTGAAGGTGAACACCGGCGCCACCGGGCCGAAGGTTTCCTCGCGGGCGCACAGCATGTCCTGCGTGGCATGGGCCAGCACCGTGGGCTCGTAGAAGCGGTCGCCGGTCTTCCTGCCGCCGGTGAGCACCGCCGCGCCCTTGGCCAGCGCGTCGGCCACGTGGGCCTCGATCTTGGTCACGGCCTTGTCCTCGATCACCGGGCCGATGGTCACGCCGGCCTCGAAGCCGTTGCCCACCTTCAGGCCCTTGACCTTCTCGGTGAACTTGGCGATGAAGGCGTCGTACACCGTGTCCTGCACGTACAGGCGGTTGGCGCACACGCAGGTCTGGCCGGCATTGCGGTACTTGCTGGCGATGGCGCCTTCCACCGCGCTGTCCAGGTCGGCATCGTCGAACACGATGAAGGGCGCATTGCCACCCAGTTCCAGGCTCAGCTTCTTGATGGTGGGTGCGCATTGCGCCATCAGGATGCGGCCCACCGGCGTGCTGCCGGTGAACGACAGGTGGCGCACCAGGTCGCTCTTGCACAGCACCTGGCCCACCTCGGAGGAACGGGTGCTGGTGACGACGTTGAGCACGCCGGCCGGCATGCCGGCGCGCTGCGCCAGCTCGGCCACCGCCAGCGCGGACAGCGGCGTGAGCTCCGCCGGCTTGATGACCACCGGGCAGCCTGCGGCCAGGGCCGGCGCCACCTTGCGCGTGATCATCGCGATGGGGAAGTTCCACGGCGTGATGGCCGCGCACACGCCCACCGGCTGCTTGATGACCAGGTAGCGCTTGCCGTTGTCGGTGGTGGGGATGGTCTCGCCGTACACCCGCTTGGCTTCTTCGGCAAACCACTCGATGAAGCTGGCGCCGTAGGCCACCTCGCCCTTGGCCTCGGCCAGCGGCTTGCCCTGCTCGGCCGTCATGATGCGGCCCAGGTCGTCGGTGTGCTGGATGATGAGCTGGTACCAGCGCTGCAGGATGGCGGCGCGCTCCTTGGCGGTCTTGGCGCGCCAGGCCGGCCAGGCCTTGTTGGCGGCGGCGATGGCGGCTTCGGTGTCCTCGGCGCCCAGGTCGGCCACGTCCGCCAGCTTGGCGCCGGTGGCCGGGTCGGTGACATCGAAGCGGCTGCTGCCGGCCACCCACTGCCCGTCGATCAGCGCGTCCGTCTTGAGCAGCGTGGCATCGGCCAGCGCCGCCAGCGGGGAGGTCTTCATGTCCATGAGGTTCCTTCTACTTCTTCAGCGCCGCCGGCCACGCAGCCATTCCAGCGCCAGCAGCAGGCTGGTGGTGAACAGGATGAGCAGCGTGGCCACCGCGGCAATGGTGGGGGAAATATTCTCGCGGATGCCGTTGAACATCTGCCGCGGCAAGGTCAACTGCTCCGGGCCGGCCAGGAACAGGGCCACCACCACCTCGTCGAACGAGGTGGCGAAGGCGAACAGCGCGCCCGAGACCACGCCCGGCGCGATCACCGGCAGCGTGATGCGGAAGAAGGTGCGCACCGGCGTCTCGCCCAGCCCCAGGCTGGCCTTGACCAGGTTGTGGTCGAAGCCCTGCAGCGTGGCCAGCACCGTGGTGAGCACGAAGGGCGCGCCCAGCGCCGCATGCACCACGATCAGCCCGGTGTAGCTGTCGGCCAGGCCCAGCGGCGCGAAGAACAGGTAGGTGCTGACGCCCACCACCACGATGGGCACCACCATCGGCGCGATGAGCAGGCTCATCAGCAGGCCCTTGAACGGGAAGCTGGTGCGCGCCAGGCCCACCGCGGCGATGGTGCCCAGCACCGTGGCGATCAGCGTGGCCGCGGGCGCGACGATGAAGCTGTTCTTCGCGGCGCGGGCCCACTCTTCGGATCCGAACAGGTTCTCGTACCACTTGAGCGACCAGCCGTGGATGGGGTAGACGAGGAACGAGCTCTCGCTGAACGACAGCGGCATGATGACCAGGATGGGCGCCAGCAGGTACGCCAGCACCGCCACGCAGAACAAGCGCACGGCCCACCAGCCCGCCTTGTCGAGCGGGGTGGCATAGGCAGGAAACACCGGCAGCAGCTTCATCGCATCAACCCAGGCTCAGTTCGGTGCTGGTGATGCGGCGGTACACCGCGTACAGCACCAGGGTGGCGGCCAGCAGCAGCGCGCCCAGCGCGCAGGCCATGCCCCAGTTCACGTTCACGTTGGTGTACTGGGCGATGTAGTAGCTCAGCATCTGGTCATCGGGGCCGCCCAGCAGCGCGGGCGTCACGTAGTAGCCGATGGCCAGGATGAACACCAGCAGTGCGCCGGCGCCAATGCCCGGGTAGGTCTGCGGCACGTACACCCGGAAGAAGGCGGCCAGCGGCGGGCTGCCCATCGACACTGCGGCCCGCTGGTAGGTGGGCGGCACGCTCTTCATCACGCTGTACAGCGGCAGGATCATGAAGGGCAGCAGGATGTGCGTCATCGACACCAGCACGCCGGTGCGGTTGAACAGCAGCTGCAGCGGCTGGTCGATCACATGCAGCGCGGCCAGCGCATGGTTGACCAGCCCTTCGGACTGCAGCAGCACGATCCAGGCGGCCATGCGCACCAGGATGCTCGTCCAGAAGGGCACCAGCACCAGGATCATCAGCACATTGGCCTGGCGGGCGCTGAGCGTGCTCAGCCACCAGGCCAGCGGATAGCCCAGCGCCAGGCACAGCAGGGTGACGATGAAGCTGATCTGGAAGGTGCGCAGCAGGATGCCGCCGAAGGCGCGCTGCTCGGGCGCCATGCGTTCCACCTGGCCGGCCGCGTCGCGCTGCAGGTCCACCGAGGCCAGCAGGTAGTCGGGGGTCCAGCGCGCGCCGTTCTTGGCGATGGCCTGCCAGTACTTGGCTTCGCCCCAGCGTTCGTCGATGGCCAGCAGCGCGGCACGGGCGTCGCCGCCGGCCGGCAGCGGCATGGCGCGGTAGGTGTTCATCACCAGGGAGCGCGCACCGGGCTCGGCGCTGTTGAGCCGCCGGGCCAGCGCGCCGGCATCGGCACGGTCGGGCAGCGCGGCCAGGTCGGTCGCCACCGCGGCGAAGGCCGCCTCCGGCGGCGGGCCCTCGCGGCTCCAGTCCTGCAGCGCTGCCACCGTGCGCGGCAGCGCGTTGGCCACCTCGGGGTTCTCGGCCGCCCGCTTCAGCAGGCCGGCGATGGGCACCAGGAAGGTGAGCAGCAGGAACACCAGCAGCGGCAAGGTGAGCGCGAATGCGCGCCACTTGCGCTGCCGGCCGGCCCGCGCCAGTTGCCGCTGCAGCGATTGCGGATCGGCCGGGCCAGGCAAGGGCAGGGCGGTGGCGGTGCTCATCTCAACGGGCCGCGGCGGGCATCAGCGGGTGGACCAGGCGGCGAAGCGCTTTTCCAGGTCCTCGCCCTGGTCGGCCCAGAACTTCAGGTCGAGCTGCAGCGCCTGCTGGGCGTTGGCCGGCGAGGTGGGCAGGTTGGCCAGCACCGCGGCGTCCAGCTTGGCCAGCGCCTTGTTGTTGGTGGGGCCGTAGGCGATGTGCTTCGCGTACTCGGCCTGTGCATCGGCGGTGCTGGCGAAGGCGATGAACTTCATCGACGCTTCCTTGTTGGGCGCGCCCTTGGGAATGACCCAGTAGTCCAGGTCGTAGATGCCGCCGGTCCAGCCGATCTTCAGGTTCTTGCCCTCGCGGTTGGCAGCGTCGATGCGGCCGTTGAACACGGTGCTCACCGCCACGTCGCCGGCGACCAGGAACTGCGGCGGCTGGGCGCCGGCCTCCCACCACTGGATGTGCGGCTTGAGCTCGCTGAGCTTCTTGAACGCGCGCTCGGCGCCGTCCTTGGTGGCCAGCACCTTGTACACGTCGGCCGGCTTCACGCCATCGGCCATCAGCGCGAATTCCAGGTTGTAGCGCGCGCCCTTGCGCATGCCGCGCTTGCCGGGGATCTTCTTCACGTCCCAGAAATCGGCCCAGGTCCTGGGGCCTTCCTTGAGCTTGTCGGCATTCCAGGCCATGACCGTGGACCAGACGAACACGCCCACGCCGCACTCGGTGACGGCCGCGGGCAGGAAGGCTTCCTTGCCACCGAGCCGGGCGTAGTCCATCTTCTCGAACAGGCCTTCGTCGCAGCCGCGGGCGGCGTCGGGCGACTCCACCTCCACCACGTCCCAGGTGACCTTCTTCGTCTCGACCATGGCCTTGATCTTGGCCTGCTCGCCGTTGTATTCCACGGCCATCACCTTGGTGCCGGTGGCCTTCTCGAAGGGCTCGTAGTACGCCTTCTTCTGCGCATTGGCATTGGCGCCGCCGAAGTTGACGACGGTGAGCTGCTGCTGCGCCAGCGCGGGCAGGGCCAGCAGGGTGGACAGGGCAAGAACGAGGGACTTCATGTGCATGGTGCGGTTCTCGATGGACGGGGACGGGGATCGGAAGGAAGGCGGCTCAGGCGTAGACCCGCGTGAGCTCGGGCGCGAAGGCCAGCCACACGGTGTCACCCACGGCCGGGATGGCGGGGGCCGACAGCGGCAGCTTCACGGCCGCTTCCAGCTGCGTGGGGCCCACGCCGCACAGCAGCCGCAGGTGGTCGCCGAAGTACACGATGCCGTGCACCTGCGCACGCAGCGTGTTGCCGGCGCCCGCGGCCGGCGGCGTGGCCTGCACCGCGATGCGTTCGGGGCGGATGCCCACCATCACCTGGGCGGCGGCGGCCCCGTTGACGTTGATGCCGGTGAGCACGCTGCCATCGGCCAGCACCGCGCTGCAGTGCGCCGGATGGCCGGACAGCTGGGCGGCCTGCACGGTGGCGGGCAGCATGGTGCCGTCGCCGATGAAGCCGGCCACGAAGCGGTTGGCCGGCTGCTCGTACATGGTGTCGGCGGGCGCGATCTGCTGGATCACGCCGTTGTTGAACACGGCCACGCGGTCGCTCATGGTCAGCGCCTCGCCCTGGTCGTGGGTGACGAAGACGAAGGTGACGCCGAGTTGTCTATGCAACTCCTTGAGCTCGATCTGCATGTGCTCGCGCAGCTGCTTGTCGAGTGCGCCCAGTGGCTCGTCCATCAGCACCAGCTGCGGCTCGAACACCAGCGCACGCGCCAGTGCCACGCGCTGCTGCTGGCCGCCGGACAGCTGCGAGGGATAGCGCCCGGCCATGCCCTGCAGCCGCACCATGGCCAGCGCCCGTTCCACGCGGGTGGCCTGGTCGGCCTTGGACACGCGCCGCACCGTCAGCGGGTAGGCCACGTTCTCGCCCACCGTCATGTGCGGGAACAGCGCGTAGTTCTGGAACACCATGCCGAAGTTGCGCTTGTGCGGCGGGGTGCGCGTGATGGGCTTGCGCTCCAGCAGGATCTCGCCGGCGGTGGGCGATTCGAAGCCGGCCAGCATCATCAGCGTGGTGGTCTTGCCCGAGCCGCTGGGGCCCAGCAGCGTGAGGAACTCGCCCCGCCGGATGTCCAGGTCGAGCTTGCGCACCACCAGGTTCACGCCGTCGTAGGTCTTCTGCACGCCGACGAAGCTGACCAGCGGCTGGCCGGCGGCGGCAGCGGGTGCAGCGGCGGCGGCAGGGCGTTCGGCAGACAGGGCGATGCTCATGGCCGCCTGCTCAGGCCACGGCCGCGAAGCTGTCGGCCAGGATGCGCAGGCCTTCGTCCACCAGCGCCTCGGAGGCCGTGAGCGGCACCAGGATGCGGATCACGTTGCCGTAGCTGCCGCAGGACAGCAGCACCAGGCCGCGGCGCGCGGCTTCGCGCACCACGCGGCCGGTGAGGTCGGCGTCGGGCTGGTGCACATCGCCGCCGCGGCCGAGCTCCAGCGCCACCATGGCGCCCAGGCCGCGCACGTCCACCACTGCCGGCACGTCGGCGGCGATGGCGCGCAGGCCGGCGCGCAGCTGCTCGCCCAGCGCACGGCTGCGCTGCAGCAGCTGCTCGTCCTCGAACACCTCCAGCACCGCCAGCGCGGCGGCGCAGCCGATCGGGCTGCCGGCATAGGTGCCGCCCAGGCCGCCGGGGCCGGGTGCGTCCATCACGTCGGCGCGGCCGATCACGGCGGAGATGGGGAAGCCGCCCGCCATCGACTTGGCGCTGGTGATGAGGTCGGGCGCCACCGGCCACTGCTCGCTGGCGAACCAGGTGCCGGTGCGGCCGGCGCCGGTCTGTACCTCGTCGGCGATGAGCAGGATGCCGTGCTGGTCGGCCAGCTTCTTCAGCCCGGCCACGAAGGCGGCGGGTGCCTCGTAGAAGCCGCCCTCGCCCTGCACCGGCTCCACGATGAAGGCGGCCACGCGCTCGGGCTCGATGTCGTTCTTGAACAGCAGCTCCACCGAATGCAGCGCGTCCTCGACGCTCACGCCGTGCAGCTCGTTGGGGAACAGGGCATGGAACACCTCGCCCGGGAAGGGGCCGAAGCCGGTCTTGTAGGGGGCGACCTTGCCGGTCAGGCCCAGCGTCATCATCGTGCGGCCGTGGTAGCCGCCGGTGAAGGCGATGACGCCGGGGCGCCTGGTATGGGCGCGGGCGATCTTCACGGCGTTTTCCACGGCTTCGGCACCGGTGGACAGGAACAGCGTCTTCTTGGGCGCGGCACCGGGCGCCAGTGCGGCCAGGCGTTCGGCCAGCTCCACGTAGGGTTCATAGGCCACCACCTGGAAGCAGGTGTGGGTGTAGAGGTCGAGCTGGGCCTTCACCGCCTCGATCACCCGCGGGTGGCAGTGGCCGGTGTTCAGCACCGCGATGCCGCCGGCGAAGTCGATGTAGCGCTTGCCTTCCACGTCCCAGAACTCGGCGTTCTCGGCGCGGGCGATGAAGATCTCGTGCGCCTGGCCCACGCCGCGGGGCACGGCGGCCCGGCGGCGGGCCATCAGGTCGGCATTGGTGGCGTGGCCCTGAACCAGGGTTGTCTTCAGGTCAAGTTCGGCGGGCATGTGCTTCTCGCGGCAGGGAGGTCGTCCGTGACTTTAGGCACGCGGCGTGGCGAATACCATGTACAGCGTGCCACCGCCCGCAGTGCACTGTGCTGGCGGTGCACCCCATACACACTGTCCCCAATACGGTGCACCGTGATCACCCTGAATCCTGAATCGCGAACGCCGCTGGTGACGCAGATCGTCGACGGCTTCCGACAACTGATCACCGACCAGACCCTGCGCGGCGGCGCCAAGCTGCCGTCCATCCGCGCGCTGGCGGCGGCGCATTCCATCAGCGTCTTCACCGTGGTGGAGGCGTATGACCGCCTGGTGGCGCAGGGCTGGGTGGTGTCGCGGTCGAACGCGGGCTTCTTCGTCAAGCGCCGGGCCACCGATGCGGCCGCGCCGGCCGCCGCGGAGACCGATGTGGCGGACCTGCGCTTCGACGCCCGCTGGTACCTGCGCCACATCTTCGAGAGCCGCAACCTCGAGCTGAAGCCCGGCTGCGGCTGGCTGCCCAACGGCTGGCTGTTCGAGGAAGGCGTGCGCCGCAGCCTGCGCCAGCTGGCCAGCGAGGGCGTGGAGCTGGGCGGCTACGGCCTGCCGCACGGCCACATGGCGCTGCGGGTGCTGATCGCCGAATCGCTGGCCGAGCGGCAGGTCACCGCCAGCGCGGGCGAGGTGCTGCTGACCCAGGGTTCCAGCCAGGCGTTCGACCTGGTGGCGCGGGGCCTGGTGCGCCCCGGCGACACGGTGATGGTGGACGAGCCCGGCTACCCGAACCTCATGTTCATGCTGCGCTTCCTGGGCGCGAAGCTGGTCGGCGTGCCGCGTGCGCCGGGCGGCTACGACCTGGCGGCGTTCGAGGACCTGCTGCGGGCCCACCGGCCGAAGGTGTTCTTCACCCAGCCGCGGCTGCAGAGCCCGACCAACTCGGTCGCGCCGGTGGCGCAGCTGTTCCAGCTGCTGAAGCTGGCCGACCAGCACGACCTGACGGTGGTGGAGAACGACATCTACGCCGACCTGGACCCCGAGCAGCGCCCCTCGCTGGCCAGCCTGGACCAGCTGCGGCGGGTGGTGTACGTGGGCAGCTATTCCAAGACCATCTCGCCCAACATCCGCGTGGGCTACCTGGCCGCCCGCGGCGAGCTGCTGGAAGACCTGGCGCAGCTGAAGATGGTCTCGGGCCTGACCTCGTCGGACATCACCGAGCGGCTGGCCTTCGGCGCGCTGTGCGAAGGCCGCTGGCGCAAGCACCTGAAGAGCTTGCGCGACCGGCTGGCGCAGGCCCACGAGGTGGTGGCCCGGCGGCTGACGGAGCTGGGCTTCGAGCTGTTCAGCGAGCCCAAGGCCGGCATGTACCTGTGGGCCCGCCACCCCGACCTGACGGACTGCATCGACCTCTCGCAGCAGGCGGCGGGCGAGGGCATCCTGCTGGGCCCCGGCCACCTGTTCCTCGTCGAGCCGCGGCCCACCGGCTGGCTGCGCTTCAACGTGGCCTTCAGCGACGACGAGCGCCTCTACCGTTTCCTCGACCTGCAGATCCGCCTGCACCACCCGGGTGCCGCGGCCTGAACGGATAAAATTTACAAGATGAAAGCCTCCGAAATCCGCTCCACGTTCCTGAACTTCTTCGAATCGAAGGGACACACCATCGTCGCCTCCAGCCCGGTGGTGCCGGGCGACGACCCGACGCTGCTGTTCACCAACGCGGGCATGAACCAGTTCAAGGACGTGTTCCTGGGCTTCGACAAGCGGCCGTACCAACGCGCCACCACGGCGCAGAAGTGCATCCGCGCCGGCGGCAAGCACAACGACCTGGAAAACGTCGGCTACACCGCGCGGCACCACACCTTCTTCGAGATGCTGGGCAACTTCAGCTTCGGCGACTACTTCAAGAAGGACGCGATCAGCTACGCCTGGGAGCTGCTGACCGAGCACTTCAAGCTGCCCAAGGACAAGCTGTGGGTCACGGTGTACTCGGAGGACGACGAGGCCTACGAGATCTGGAACAAGGTGGTGGGCGTGGCCGCCGAGCGCATCGTGCGCATCGGCGACAACAAGGGCGGCCGCTACATGTCCGACAACTTCTGGATGATGGGCGACACCGGCCCCTGCGGGCCGTGCACCGAGATCTTCTTCGACCACGGCCCGGAGATCGCCGGCGGCCCCCCGGGCAGCCCCGATGAGGACGGCGACCGCTACATCGAGATCTGGAACAACGTGTTCATGCAGTTCAATCGCACCGAGGACGGTGTGATGCATCCGCTGCCCAAGCCCAGCGTCGACACCGGCATGGGCCTGGAGCGGGTGACGGCGGTGCTGCAGCATGTGCACAGCAACTACGAGATCGACCTGTTCGTGGCCCTGCTGGCGGCGGCCAAGCAGGCTGTCGACGTTGCCGGCGCCGGCGACTGCGACAAGGACAGCCCGAGCCTGAAGGTCATCGCCGACCACATCCGCGCATGCTCGTTCACCGTGGCCGACGGCGTGATCCCCGGCAACGAGGGCCGCGGCTATGTGCTGCGCCGCATCGCCCGCCGCGGCATCCGCCACGGCTACAAGCTGGGCGCACGCAAGCCCTTCTTCTACACGCTGGTGGCCGCACTGGCCGAGCAGATGGGCGAGGCCTACCCCGAGCTGCGCCAGCAGCAGGCCCGCATCACCGAGGTGCTGAAGCAGGAGGAGGAGCGCTTCTTCCAGACCATCGCCCACGGCATGGAGATCCTGGAAGGCGCGCTGGCCGAGCTACAGGCGAAGAACCCCAACGGCGGTGGCGTGCTGGACGGCGAACTCGCCTTCAAGCTGCACGACACCTTCGGCTTCCCGCTCGACCTGACCGCCGACGTCTGCCGCGAGCGTGGCCTGAGCGTGGACGGCGCGGCCTTCGACGCCGCAATGAACCGCCAGCGCGAGCAGGCCCGCGCGGCCGGCAAGTTCAAGATGCAGGCCGGCCTGGAGTACAGCGGCACGCCCACCACCTTCCACGGCTACGAGGAACTGGTGCACGAGGGCGCCAAGGTCACCGCGGTCTATGTGGACGGCACGCCGGTGGCCGCCGCCCGCGCCGGCGACGACGCGGTCATCGTGCTCGACCACACGCCGTTCTATGCCGAGAGCGGCGGCCAGCACGGCGACACCGGCGAGCTGCGCAACGCCACCAGCCGCGTGCTGGTGGAAGACACGCTGAAGATCCAGGCCGACGTGTACGGCCACCATGGCCGCATCGTGGAAGGCGAGATCAAGGTGGGCGACGTGCTGGCTGCCAAGGTGGATGCCGAGCGCCGTGCCAAGACCATCCGCAACCACAGCGCCACCCACCTGATGCACAAGGCGCTGCGCGAGGTGCTGGGCAGCCATGTGCAGCAGAAGGGCTCGCTGGTGACGGCCGACCGCACCCGCTTCGACTTCGCGCACAACGCGCCGATGACGGCCGAGCAGATCGCGCAGGTGGAGGCGCTGGTCAATGCCGAGATCCTGGCCAATGCCGACACCCAGGCGCGCAGCATGAGCATCGACGAGGCACAGAAGCTGGGCGCGATGATGCTGTTCGGCGAGAAGTACGGCGACAGCGTGCGCGTGCTGGACATCGGCGGCAGCCGCGAGCTGTGCGGCGGCACCCATGTGCGCCGCACCGGCGACATCGGCCTGTTCAAGATCGTGGCCGAGAGCGGCGTGGCCGCCGGCATCCGCCGCGTGGAAGCCGTGACCGGCGACAACGCGCTGGCCTACCTGCAGTCGCTGGAGCGCACGGTCGATGGCCTGGCCTCGACGCTGAAGGTCACGCCGGCCGAGGTCGCCCATCGCGTGGGCGGCGTGCTCGACCAGGTGCGTGCGCTGGAGAAGGAGCTGGCCGCGCTGAAGGGCAAGCTGGCTTCGGCCCAGGGCGACGAGCTGATGAGCCAGGCGGTGGACATCAACGGGCTGAAGGTGCTGGCCGCGCGGCTGGAGGGCGCCGATGCCAAGACGCTGCGCGAGACCATGGACAAGCTGAAGGACAAGCTCAAGACCGCCGCCATCGTGCTGGCCGCGGTCGATGGCGACAAGGTGCAGCTGGCCGCCGGCATCACCGCCGACAGTGTCGGCAAGCTCAAGGCCGGCGAGTTGGTGAACTTCGTCGCCCAGCAGGTGGGCGGCAAGGGCGGCGGCAAGCCCGACATGGCCATGGCCGGCGGCACCGACGCCAGCAAGCTGGCGGGCGCGCTGCAGTCGGTGCGCGGCTGGGTGGCCGAGCGGGTCTGAGGTCGACACGCGGCGCCCCGGCTGTCAGCCGGGCGCCGCTTCCCGAGTGCCCGCCGCCGCCTCCAGCAGGTCCAGCAGCGCCAGCACCTCCCGGAGCACGAGCTCAGGCTCGCTGAATTGCGGAAAGTGCCCGCTGCGCGGCGCCATCACCTGTTGCCCGCGCGGTGACAAGGCGGCGAGCCCAAGCTGATGGGCTGCCCGCAGCGCCCGCGCCTGTGGTGGCGTGGCCCAGGCCATGGCCGGCGCGGCGCCGGTCACCACCCGCAGCGGGATGGCCGGGAAGGGCGGTGCTGCCGCCAGCGCCGCGAGCGTGGCCGGCACCTGGCGCACTTCGCCCAGCGGGTCGGCCGGCCAGACCCGGTCCAGCGTGGACTGCAGCAGCCGCTGCAGCCGGCCGGCGTGAGCGGCCAGCAGCGGCGGGTCTTCCGGTGCGGTGGCCTCCAGCAGCACCATGCCGGCCACCTCCCCCGGATGCTGCCGGGCGTACAGGTTGGCGATCAGCCCACCCAGCGAATGGGCCACCAGCAGGCAGGGCCGCGGCAGCTCGGCCAGCGCCATCAAGGCGCGCAGCTCGGCCACCAGCCGGGGACCTGCCTGTGCGGCCACCGGCCGCGCACTGCGGCCGATGCCGGCGCGGTTGTAGGCCAGCACCCGCGTTCGTTCGGCCAGCGGCTGCCACAGCCGGTGCCAGCCTTCCAGCGGCCCGCCCGCGCCGTTGACCAGCACCACGCCGATGCGGCCGTGGCCCTGCACTGCGAACTCGATGCGCTGGCCATCGACCAGCGCCGTCTGCCGGGGCAGCCGCACCGCCGGCTCAGCGCGCAGCGCCGCCGCCCTCGCGGCGCGCCGCGTCGTCTTCCATCAGCTCGAACCACATCGCGTTGAGCACCGCGAAGGTGGCGGCCAGGGGCAGGCCGAGCAGCCAGGCGAAATACCACATGGTGTTGTCCTTGGTTCAGTAGGTGTGGATCTGCGGGTCGGACAGCGAGGCCTCGTCCACCTTGCCCCACAGCACCCGGTACACCCAGGTGGTGTAGGCCACGATCAGCGGGATGAAGATGGCGGTGGCCACCAGCATGATGAACAGCGTCAGGTGGCTGGACGACGCGTCCCACACCGTGAGGCTGGCCTTGGGGTCGGCCGACGAGGGCAGCAGGAACGGGAACATCGACACGCCCACCGTGAGGATGATGCCCACCACGCTGGCCGAGCTGCCGGCCAGCGCCGTCAACTCGCGCCGGCTGCGCAGGCCCAGCCAGGCCAGTGCGGCGCCCAGCACGCCCAGCGCCGGCGCGGCCCACAGCAGCGGCACCGCGCGGTAGTTGTCCAGCCAGGCGCCGGGCGCCATCACCGCCATCTTGCGCAGCGGGTTGGAGGGGCCGAAGCGGTCCAGCTCGCTGGTCACGCGATAGGCATCGACGCTGCCGAAGGCCAGCCACAAGCCGCCCGCGACGAACAGCACGATGGTGGCCAGCGCCGCCAGCCCGCCGTAGCGCCGCGCCCGCTCGGCCACGGGGCCGGCCGTCTTCAGCAGCAGCCAGCCTGCGCCGTGCATCGCCAGCATGGCCACCGACACCAGCCCGCACAGCAGGGCAAACGGGTTCAGCAGGTCGAGGAAGCCGCCGTCGTAGCTGATGCGCAGCTCGTCGCTCAGGCGAAAGGGCACGCCCTGCAGCACATTGCCCACTGCCACGCCGAAGATCAGCGTCGGCACGAAGCCGCCGAAGAACAGCGCCCAGTCCCAGCGGCTGCGCCAGGCGGGTTCGTCGCGCTTGCTGCGGAACTTGAAGCCCACCGGCCGCACGATCAGCGCCAGCAGCACCGCGAACATCGCCAGGTAGAAGCCCGAGAACGACACCGCATACAGCGGTGGCCAGGCCGCGAAGATGGCGCCGCCGCCCAGGATCAGCCACACCTGGTTGCCCTCCCAGGTCGGGCCCACGCTGTTGATGACGACGCGGCGTTCCACGTCGCTGCGCCCGGCGAAGGGCAGCAGCATGCCCACGCCCAGGTCCAGTCCGCCCATCACGCCGAAGCCGATCAGCAGCACGCCGAGCAGGCCCCACCAGATCAGCCGCAGCGTGTCGTATTGGATGAATTCATGCAGGATCATGCGGTGTGCTCCACGGTTTGCGGGGGCTGCGGCGCCGCCAGCGGGCCGCTCAGGGAAGCCGGTGCGCCGATGTCGGGCTGCGGGCCCTTGCGGATGGCCTTGAGCAGCAGCTTCACCTCGATGACGAACAGCACCGTGTACAGCAGCGTGAAGCCGACGATGGTGGCCAGCACGGTGCCCACGCCCAGGTCGGACACGGCCGCGGCGGTGGGCAGCACGCCTTCGATCACCCAGGGCTGGCGGCCCACCTCCGCCACGATCCAGCCGCACTCGGCCGCGATCCAGGGCAGCGGGATGGAGAACACCGCCACCTTCAGCAGCCAGCGGTGCTTGTCGAGCGCACGGCGGGTGGAGAGCACGAAGAACGTGGCCGTCAGCAGGATGAAGAACATGCCCAGGCCCACCATCACCCGGAACGACCAGAACAGGGGCGCCACCGCGGGCACGGTGTCCCACGCGGCCTTCTCGATCTGCTCGGGCGTGGCCTGGCGCGGGTCGTCCACGTAGCGCTTGAGCAGCAGGGCGTAGCCCAGCTCCAGCCCGTGCTGCTCGAACACCTCGCGCACCTGCGGCGGGATGGCCGAGTCGCGGCCGGCGGCGCGCACCGTCTGCAGCGCGTCGTAGGCCTTGATGCCGTTGTGGATGCGCTCCTTCGCGCGTTCCACCAGGTCATGGATGCCCGGGATCTCGGTGGTGAGCGAGCGGGTGCCGATCAGGCCCATCACGAAGGGGATGTGCACCGCATAGTGCGTCTCGCGCGCTTGCTGGTCGGGAAAGCCGAAGGCGGTGAAGGCGGCCGGCGCGGGCTCGGTATGCCACATGGCTTCCACCGCGGCGAGCTTCATCTTCTGGTGCTCGGTGCTCAGGTAGCCCGATTCATCGCCCAGCACCACGACAGACAGCGCGGAGGCGAGGCCGAACGACGCGGCGATGGTCATCGAGCGCTTGGCGAGCTGCACGTGCCGGCCCTTCAGCACGTACCAGGCCGACACGCCCAGCACGAAGATGGCCGCGGTGACGTAGCCCGCCGACACCGTGTGCACGAACTTGGCCTGCGCCACCGGGTTGGTGATGACGGCCATGAAGTCGGTGACTTCCATGCGCATGGTCTGCGGGTTGAACTCGGCGCCCACCGGGTTCTGCATCCAGCCGTTGGCGATCAGGATCCACAGCGCCGAGAAGTTCGAGCCGATGGCCACGGCCCAGGTCGCCATCAGGTGGCCCACCTTGGACAGCTTGTCCCAGCCGAAGAAGAACAGGCCGACGAAGGTGGCTTCGAGGAAGAAGGCCATCAGCCCCTCGATGGCCAGCGGCGCGCCGAACACGTCGCCGACGTAGTGGCTGTAGTAGCTCCAGTTCATGCCGAACTGGAACTCCATGACGATGCCGGTGGCCACGCCCATCACGAAGTTGATGCCGAACAGCGTGCCCCAGAACTTGGTCATCTGTCGCCAGATGGGGCGGTCGGTCATCACGTAGACCGTCTCCATGATGGCGATGACGACGGCCAGGCCGATGGTCAGCGGCACGAAGAGAAAGTGGTACAGCGCCGTCAGCGCGAACTGCAATCGCGATAGCGCAACGATGTCGAGGTCCATGGGTGGCCTTGTCGCGTGGGAAATGTCAGTCGGGTCGCAGGGTGTCCAGCGCCGCGCGGAACGCGGGCTGGCCACGGTGCAGGTCGGCGGTGATGCGGCCTGCGTGCATCACCAGCAATCGGTCGGCATGGGCGGCTTCGCGCCGCAGGTGGGTGGCCATCAGCCAGGCGGGGCGACCCGGGGCGTCGGACAGGCGCTGCAGGATGTCGGCCGCGGTGGCGGCGTCCACGCCTTCGGTGGGTTCGTCCAGCAGCCACAGCCGCGCCGGGCGCAGCAGCAGCCGGGCCAGCGCCAGCCGGCGCTGCTGGCCGCCCGACAGGCCCAGGCCGCCTTCGCCCAGCGGCGTGTCCAGCCCGGCGGGCAGGGTGTCGACGTGGGCCAGCAGTCCGGCGGCGTGCAGCGCCTGGCGCAGCTCGGCCTCGGTGGCCCGGGGCGCGGCGAGCCGCAGGTTGTCGCGAAGGCTGTCCTGGAACAGCTCGGTGCGCTGGGTGAGCAGGGCCAGCGGGGCGGCCACCTGCAGGCGGCCGGCGGCCGGTGCCAGCTCGCCGGCGATGGCAGCCAGCAGCGTGCTCTTGCCGCTGCCGCTGGGGCCGATCACTGCCACGCGCTCGCCGGCCTGCAGCACCAGCCGGTCCATCTGCACCGCGGGCCGCGCGGCGCCCGGGTGGCGCAGCACCAGCGCCTCGGCCTGCAGCAGGTGGCCGGGCGGCAGGGCAGGCACCGGCGGCGGCTCGGCGGCATCGGCCTGCGCCAGCCGCGGCGCCAGGCGCCGGGCGGCCATCGCGCTGCGGCCCAGTTCGAGCGCACCGCGGCGCAGCGCGGCGAAGGGCTCGATGGCGCCCAGCACCATCAGCACCGCCAGGGCCGCCAGCGGCAGGCCGATGCGGCCGGCTTCCACCGCCGCCGCCGCTGCCACCAGGGTGCCGGCCAGCAGCAGGCTGCCGGTGATGCCCAGGCCCAGGCCGGCATGCCCGTCCAGCCGGTTGAGCTGGTCGTCGGCCTCGGCCTGGCGGGCATCGGCGGCCCGCACTGCGGCCTGCTGCGCCGGCAGCCGGCCGGCCATCAGCAGCGTGCTGTGCCCGGCCACCAGGTCCACCGTGCGGGCGCGCAGCGCCTCGATGGCATGGGCACGGCGGCGTGCCGGCCGGTCGGCGCGGCGGGCGATGTACCAGGGCAGCCCCAGCCCCACGCCCAGCAGCAGCGCGGCCAGGGCGCCACCCAGCGCGGGATGCACCCAGTGGCCGACGGCCAGCCCGGTGACGGTGGCGGAGGCCAGCCCGGCCACGGCCGGCACCAGCACCCGCAGGTACAGGCTGTCCAGCGCGTCGATGTCGGCCGTCAGGCGGAACAGCAGCCGGGCCGGCCGGGCCAGCAGCTGGCGTGCGGCCTGCGGCGCGGCCCAGCCGCGGAACAGCCGCTCGCGCAGGCCGGCCAGCACCGCCAGCGTGGCGTCGTGGGTGACCAGCCGCTCGCCGTAGCGGGAGGCGGTGCGGCCCAGCGCCAGCAGCCGCACGCCGGCGCCTGGCGCGAAGATGTCGAAGGCCCAGGCCGCGGTGGCCGAGGCGCCGGCCAGCGCCGTGGCGGTGACGAACCAGCCCGACAGGCCCAGCAGCCCGATGCCCGCGGCCACCGTCAGCGCCGCCAGCCCGGCGCCGCCCAGCAGGCCGCGGCGGCGCTCGGCGAAGAACAGCGCCAGCACCTGGCGCAGCGCGGCGTGGCGGTTCATGCGGTGCTCCTGTGCGCGGCGGCCGGCTGCAGCGGCAGGGCCAGGCTGCGGTCCAGCCGCGCGGCCAGCACCGGATCGTGGGTGGCGACGATCAGCGTCTTGCCCTGGGCCAGCATCAGCAGCCGCTCGGTCACGTCGGCCGCCGTGGCGGCATCCAGGTGGGCGGTGGGCTCGTCCACCAGCAGCAGGTCGGCCTGCGGATCGGCCGCCGCGCGGGCGATGGCCAGGCGCAGCGCCTCGCCGCCCGACAGGCCGGCGCCCGCCTCGCCCAGCGCATGGCCGGCATGCGCCTGGGCCACGCCGTCCAGCGCCGCCACGCGCAGCGCCTGCGCCACCTGCGCGGCGCCGATGCCCGGCCGGCCCAGCGCCACGTTGGCCTGCACCGTGCCGGCGAACACATGCGGCGTCTGGCCGATCCAGGCCATGCGCCCGCGCAACGCCGCAGCGTTGTGGGCGGCCAGCGGCTCGCCGTCGATCAGCACCTGGCCGCCGTTGGCCGGGGCCAGGCCGGCGATGAGCGACAGCAGCGTGGTCTTGCCGCTGCCGCTGGCGCCCACCAAGGCCACATGCTCGCCGGCGGCCACCTGCAGGTCGGCGTTGTGCAGCACCGGTGCCTGCGGCGCCGCCGGGTGGTGGAAGCGCACGCGGCGCAGCGCCACGGCCGGCGGGCGGCGTGCAGGGAGGGTGGTCCGGCTGGCCTGCTCGACCTGCGCACCCCCCGGCAGCGGGAGGCCGCCTTCGCCCAGCCGCTGCAGCGCGGCCAGCGCCGCCTGGCCGGCCGCGCGGTCGTGCCACACGGCCGACAGGTCGCGCAGCGGCTCGAAGAACGCCGGCGCCAGCAGCAGCAGGAACAGGCCTTGGCCCAGGCTGAGGCGGCCGCGCCAGGCGCCGAACTCCAGCAGGCCCAGCAGGTGCAAGCCCACGTAGACGGCCACCGTGGCCACGCCCAGCGCCGCGAACAGCTCCAGCACCGCCGACGACAGGAAGGCGATGCGCAGCACCTTCATCGTGCGGCTGCGCAGGTCGTCGGCCGACTGGCGCAGCCGGCGGGCGGTGAGGTCGACCGCGCCCAGGGAGCGGATGGTGGCCAGCCCGCGCAGGCGGTCCAGCAGGAAGGCGTTCATGCCGCCCATCTCCACCAGCTGCGCCTGGCTGGCGGCCTGCGCACGCCAGCCGATCAAGGCCATGAACAGCGGGATCAACGGCGCGGCCAGCAGCAGCGCCAGCGCCGCCACCCACGACAGCGGCGCCACCGCCAGCAGGATGGCCGCGGGCATCACCATCACCCGCAGCCGCGTCGGCTCGAAGCGGCTGAGGTAAGGCACCAGGCTTTCCGCCTGCTCGGCCATGACGCTGGCGGCCAGGCCGGAAGCCGAGCGGTCGGCATCCAGCGGCGAGCGCGCGGCGAGCGCCGCCACCGCCGCTGCACGCAGCGTCGACAGCTGCGCACGCGCGCCGCGGAAGCACCAGCGTGCGCCGAGCGTGTCCATCAGCGCACGCAGCACGCCCAGCGCCGCCAGCCCGGCGGCTGGCCACAGCACGGCCTGCACGCCGCCGCCATCGGCCAGCCGCTGCAGCGCCCAGGCGATCAGCCCGGCCTGCGGCAGCCACAGCAGGGCCGCGGCGGCCTGCAGCGCAGCGCCACGGCGCGCGAGCGGTGGGCGGGTCTCCATGAGCGTTCAGCCGGGCTTGCCGCCGCCCTTGCCGCCGGCCACCAGCTTCACCTTGCCGGTGAACTCCAGCAGGCGCTGCACCTTGGAGCCCATCTTCATCAGCTGCGACAGCGTCTGGCGGTCCATGCGCTGCACGTCGTCGAACCAGGTGGTCATCAGCTCGATCAGCTCGTGCATGCCGCGCATGCGCTCCTGGGCGATGCGGTCGGCGTCGCTGTGGGGCGTTTCCAGCAGCGCGGCGCGCAGCATCGACAGCGTGGGCTCGATCTCGCGGCGGCGGCGTTCTTCCGCCAGGGTGCGGAAGATCTCCCATGCATCGGTGGGCGCCTCGAAATATTCGCGGCGGTCGCCGGGCAGGTGGCGCAACGTGACCAGCCGCCAAGACTGCAGCTCCTTCAGGCCCATGCTCACGTTGGAGCGGCTGAAGGACAGCTGCTCCGCGATGTCGTCGGCATTCAGCGGCTGCTCCGACACGAAGATCAGCGCATAGATCTGGCCGACGGTGCGGTTGATGCCCCAGCGGCTGCCCATCTCGCCGAAATGGGACACGAAGCTCTTGACCAGGGGGAAAGGGTTTGCATGGGCGCCTCCATGGGTCGGAACTCTAGCCTGAACTTTCAGTAATTACTGAAAACTCAGGATGTCCTGTAACTTGGTGTGGGCATCATATTTGCGGGTTCGGCGTCGCAACAGCAGTCCGTTGGCCTGCGGCTACAGTGCGGCCATGCCTGAACGCCAAGACCTCGCCGGCCGCCACATCCTGCTGGGGCTGTCCGGCGGCATCGCCTGCTACAAATCGGCCGAGCTGGTGCGCGAGCTGTCGCGCGCCGGCGCCGCCGTGCAGGTGGTGATGACCGAAGCCGCCGAGCACTTCATCACCGCGGTGACGATGCAGGCGCTGTCCAACCGCCCGGTCGCCACCAGCCAGTGGGACGCGCGCGAGCCCAACAACATGGCGCACATCAACCTCACGCGCGAGGCGGATGCGGTGCTCATCGCGCCGGCCAGCGCCGACTTCATCGCCAAGCTGGTGCAGGGGCGCGCCGACGACCTGCTGAGCCTGGCCTGCCTGGCGCGCCCGATCGAGCGCTGCCCGTTGCTGGTGGCCCCCGCCATGAACCGCGAGATGTGGGCCCACCCCGCCACCCAGCGCAACGTGCGGCAGCTGGTGGCCGACGGCGCCACGCTGCTGGGCCCCGGCGCCGGCGACCAGGCCTGCGGCGAGATCGGCGACGGCCGCATGCTGGAGGCGGTGGAGCTGTGCGAGGCGCTGGTGGCCTTCTTCCAGCCCAAGCTGCTGGCCGGCCTCCGGGTGCTCATCACCGCCGGCCCCACCTTCGAGCCGATCGACCCGGTGCGCGGCATCACCAACCATTCCAGCGGCAAGATGGGCTTCGCCATCGCCCGCGCCGCGCAGGAAGCGGGTGCGGAGGTCACGCTGGTGGCCGGCCCGGTGCACCTGCCCACGCCGCGCGGCGTGGCCCGACTGGATGTGCAGACCGCGCGCCAGATGCACGATGCGGTGCTGCCCGCGGCCGCACAGCACGACGTCTTCATCGCCACCGCCGCGGTGGCCGACTGGCGGCCCGACACCACCGCCGACCAGAAGATCAAGAAGCAGGGCGACCGCCGCGTGCCCACGCTGGCGCTCACCGAGAACCCCGACATCCTGGCCGCCGTGGCGGCGCTGCCGAAGCCGCCCTACTGCGTCGGCTTTGCGGCCGAAAGCGAGCAGCTGCTGCAGCACGCCAGCGAGAAACGGGTGCGCAAGAACATCCCGCTGATCGTCGGCAACCTCGGGCCGGCCACCTTCGGCCGCGACGACAATGCGCTGCTGCTGGTGGACGCCCAGGGCCACCACGAGATTCCCAACGCCGACAAGCTCACGCTGGCCCGCGCCCTGGTGCGCAACATCGCCGGCCGGCTCGGCACCCGGACCCCGCGACCATGACCGTCATCGATGTGAAAGTGCTCGACGCCCGCATGGCCGAGCAGATGCCCGCCTACGCCACGCCGGGCAGCGCCGGCCTCGACCTGCGTGCCTGCCTGGACGAACCGCTGGCACTGCAGCCCGGCCAGTCGGCGCTGATCCCCACCGGCCTGTCGATCCACATCGGCGACCCCGGCCTGGCGGCGATGCTGCTGCCGCGCTCGGGCCTGGGCCACAAGCACGGCATCGTGCTGGGCAACCTGGTGGGGCTGATCGACAGCGACTACCAGGGCCCGCTGATGGTGAGCTGCTGGAACCGTGGCACGCAGGCCTACACCGTGCAGCCGCTGGAGCGCATCGCGCAGATGGTGATCGTGCCGGTGGTGCAGGCGGCGTTCCGGCGCGTGGAATCGTTCGACGCCAGCGAACGCGGCAGCGGCGGCTTCGGCTCCACCGGCAGCGCCTGAGGCGGCGCGGCGCTGTCAGTGCACGCCGGGTGCCGGCGGCACGGTGTTCAGCACGCTGAAGGCGGCCGAATCATTGACGCTGCCAGCCTCGATCTCTTCCTCGGTGGCTTCGCGCACGCCGCGCACCGTCAGGTGCAGCCGCAGCGCGATGCCGGCCAGCGGATGGTTGGCGTCCAGCACCACCTGCGACGGATAGACCTCGGTCACGGTGTAGATCGCGTCTTCCGGCATCTCGGGCGTGGTGGCGCCTTCGGGCAGGCCTTCGAACTGCATGCCCGGCTCCACCTGCTCGGGGAACAGCGCGCGGTCCTCGAAGCACACCAGGTCGGCGTCGTAGTCGCCGAACGCATGTTCCGGTTCCAGGTGCAGGTGCACCTCGTAGCCTTCGGTCTGGCCGGCGAGGGCTTCTTCCACCTTGGGCAGCAGGTCGTCGCCACCGAAGAAGAACTCCACCGGCTCGGTCAGTTCGTCGATGGCCTGGCCTTGGGTGTCGGCGAGTCTCCAGGTCAGGGAGACGACGCAAGGGGCATTGATCAGCATCGCAGGATGATGTCACAAGCCGGCTGAGGCGCTGCCGGGCCACGGCGACAATCCGCCGATGCAAATCGACCAATCCCTGCCGCTGCTCGGCGGGCTGTCTCCCGCGCAGTTCATGCGCCGCCACTGGCAGAAGAAGCCGCTGCTGATCCGCCAGGCGTTCCCCGGCATCGTGCCGCCCGTCACCCGCGCGCAGGCCTTCGAGCTGGCGGCGCAGGAGGGTGTGGAATCACGCCTGATCGTCCATGCCGCCGCGCCGGCAAAGGCCCGCAAGCCTGCCTGGAAGCTGCGCCAGGGGCCCATTGCCCGCACCGCCTTGCCGCCGCTGCGCCAGCCCGGCTGGACGCTGCTGGTGCAGGGCCTGGATCTGCATGTGCCGGCGGCGCATGCACTGCTGCAGCAGTTCCGCTTCGTGCCGCAGGCGCGGCTGGACGACCTGATGATCTCCTACGCCACCGAAGGCGGCGGCGTGGGCCCGCACCTCGATTCGTACGACGTGTTCCTGCTGCAGGTGCAGGGCCGCCGGCGCTGGCGCATCGGCCCGGTGGCCGACCGCACGCTGGTGGACGGCGTGCCGCTGAAGATCCTGGCCAACTTCCAGCCGCAGCAGGAATGGCTGCTGGAGCCGGGCGACATGCTGTACCTGCCGCCGATGTGGGGCCATGACGGCGTGGCCGAAGGCGGCGAGTGCATGACCTGCTCCATCGGCTTTCGCGCGCCCAGCCGTGGCGAACTGGCGCGCGACCTGCTGCAGCGCCTGGCCGACATCGCCGCCGATGCGATGGACGACGACACGCCCGGCGCCGCCGGTCCGCTGTACCGCGACCCCTCGCAGCCGGCCACCGCAGAGCCCGGCCGCGTGCCCGTGGCGCTTGGCACCTTTGCGGTGGAGGCGGTGCAGCGCCTGCTGGCCGACGACGAGGCCGTGGCCTGCGCGGTGGGCGAGGTGCTCAGCGAGCCCAAGGCATCGGTGTGGTTCGAGCCAGGCGCGGCGCTTGCTGGCGCTGGTGCCGTGCAGCTCGATGCCCGCACCAGGATGATGTACGACGACCGCCATGTGTTCATCAACGGCGAATCCTTCCGCGCCGGTGGCCGCGATGCGAAGCTGATGCGCCGCCTGGCCGACGAAGGCGCGCTGGACGCCGCCGATGTCGGCCGCTTGAGCGCGGATGCCCTCGGCTTGCTGTCGGAATGGGCACGTGCCGGTTGGGTGCGCGGCCAGGCCTAGTCCATGGACACCGCCTCTGCTGCGCCCACCGACGCGCCGCGCCGCTTCAGCGGGCCGGTGGCGCTGCGCGACGCACTGCTGGGCGCGCTGCTGCAGGCGACCGAGGCCGGCGTGCCGCGCATCGAGTGCATCGATGCCGACTTCGCTGCCTGGCCACTGGACGATGCGCGGCTGCTGCGGTCGCTCACTGCCTGGGCGCGCGGCCCGCAGCGGCGCTTGTTCATGCTGGCGCGCGAGTTTGACGACGTTGCCCGACGTCATCCCCGTTTCACCGTCTGGAGGCGACAGTTCGCGCATGCGGTGGAGTGCCGGGCCGCCCCGGAGGTGGACCGGTCCGAGTTTCCGGCGCTGCTGCTGGCGGGCGATGTCGGCCTGCAGGCGGGTGCAGGCCCACGCTTTGCCGGACGATGGCTGGACGAGGACGCTGATCGCCGCACATGGCGGGGTGTCGTTGAGGCGATTACGCAACGATCCGAAGCTGCGTTTCCTGCGCACCCGCTGGGTCTTTAGGGAACTCCCTTACTAACCGTATACTCGCGGGCTAGACAAAGGGACAGCTCGAGCGTTCCTTGTCTTGTGCGGCGGGCAGTTCATGTCCGCCCCATGACCAGTAATTGTTCGATATACCGATTCGAGGACACAAATGAACAAATCGCTCCTGTTGGCTGCCCTGTTTGCTGGCGTTGCCCTGACCGCTTGCGGCAAGAAGGAAGAGGCGCCCGCGCCGGCTCCCGCTCCCGTGGAAGCCCCGGCTCCCGCCCCCGCGCCGGCTCCCGCCGCTGACCCGGCTGCTTCGGCTGCCGCCGATGCTGCTTCGGCCGCCATGGGCGCTGCTTCGGCCGCCAGCAACTGATCGTTCTCGATCCGTTGCGCAAAAAGCCGCCCTCGGGCGGCTTTTTCTTTGCCCGCAATTTCTTCAGCGCGCGCCGGAATTGAATGGCGCGCCGGAGATCTTCGATCCTGCCTTGATGCCGCGCTTGGCAAACCAGCCCTGGTTCATTTCCAGCGCATAACGCACCGGCTGGGTGGAGCAATGGCTGTCCAGTTGCTGGGGCTGCATGTCCTCGATATTCACCACGGTGCCGTCGTCGGCCAGGAATGCGATGGACAGAGGCAGCAGCGTGTTCTTCATCCAGAAGCAGCGCGGCGCCTTCTGCTCGAAGATGAACAGCATGCCGTCGTTTGTCGGCATCTCCTTGCGGTGCATCAGGCCGATCTGGCGCTGTTCCTCGGTCATGGCCACCTCGGCCTTGATGTTGTGCATGCCCGCGTTCAGCGGGATGGTGCGCAGGCGCTGCGCGCTGTCCTGCGCGCCGGCCCAGCCGCTGGCGGCCAGCAGCAGCAGCGCCGCTGCCCTTCGTGTCAGGTTCATCGGTGAAAGTTTATGGCGGTGCAATCGGATGCGCCGATGGTAGCGACGGCGCTGCCCGCCCCGCGAACCCTGGTTGACAGCCCTGCTGAACTAGAATCGTTCGCGATACTCTCCCCTGTTTTCAACCCCGGAGCCCCTTTCCATGTACCAGCACATCCAAGTGCCCACGGGTGGCCAGAAGATTTCCGTGAACGCGGACTTCTCGCTCAACGTGCCCGACGAACCGATCATTCCCTACATCGAGGGCGACGGTACGGGCCTCGACATCACGCCCGTGATGCTCAAGGTGGTGGACGCTGCGGTGGCCAAGGCCTACGGCGGCAAGAAGAAGATCCACTGGATGGAGGTGTACGCTGGCGAGAAGTCGACCAAGGTGTACGGCCCCGACGTGTGGCTGCCCGAGGAAACGCTGCACGCCGTGCGCGATTACGTGGTGTCGATCAAGGGCCCGCTGACCACGCCCGTGGGCGGCGGCATCCGCAGCCTGAACGTGGCGCTGCGCCAGGAGCTTGACCTCTACGTCTGCCTGCGGCCGATCCAGTACTTCAAGGGCGTGCCCAGCCCGGTGAAGGAACCGGAAAAGACCAACATGGTCATCTTCCGCGAGAACTCGGAAGACATCTACGCCGGCATCGAGTTCGAAGCCGAGAGCGACAAGGCCAAGAAGCTGATCAAGTTCCTGCAGGAAGAGTTCGGCGTCAAGAAGATCCGCTTCCCGAACACCTCGGGCATCGGCATCAAGCCCGTCTCCCGCGAAGGCACCGAGCGCCTGGTGCGCAAGGCCATCCAGTACGCGATCGACAACGACAAGCCCAGCGTGACCATCGTGCACAAGGGCAACATCATGAAGTTCACCGAAGGTGGCTTCCGTGACTGGGCCTACGCGCTGGCGCAGAAGGAATTCGGCGCCGAGCTGATCGACGGCGGCCCGTGGTGCAAGTTCAAGAACCCGAAGACGGGCAAGGACATCGTCGTCAAGGATTCGATCGCCGACGCGTTCCTGCAGCAGATCCTGCTGCGCCCGGCCGAGTACTCGGTGATCGCCACGCTGAACCTGAACGGCGACTACGTGTCCGACGCGCTGGCCGCGCAAGTCGGCGGCATCGGCATCGCCCCGGGTGCGAACCTGAGCGACTCGGTGGCCATGTTCGAAGCCACCCACGGCACCGCCCCCAAGTACGCCGGCAAGGACTACGTCAACCCCGGCTCCGAGATCCTCTCGGCCGAGATGATGCTGCGCCACATGGGCTGGACCGAAGCGGCCGACCTCATCATCAGCTCGATGGAGAAGTCCATCGCGTCGAAGAAGGTCACCTACGACTTCGCCCGCCTGATGGAAGGCGCGACGCAGGTGTCGTGCTCGGGCTTTGGCCAGGTGATGATCGACCACATGTGATGCGTCCTGCGGCCGCCAGCGGCCGCAGCAGCTCTGACAAGCCCCCGGTTCCCTGAAAAGGGCCCGGGGGTTTCTCCATTTCGGGCTGTCAAATTCATCACATTGACGTGGGCCTGGGACTACGATGTCGTGCGCGTATCGGCGCCGCAGTCTCCCGGGCGCCACGGCCGGCGCGTGGCAGTGCAGACCAGGCCTTTACCGGGCATTCCCATGGAACATGGTCAGGTTGCGGGGCGTCGGCCGTTGCGGGCGGCGCTCCACTCGCTGGAGATGCAGATCCTGCGGCTGGGCGCCACCGGGGCCGCCCGGGCAGTGCGGGACAGCATGGTGTGGCTCACGCCCTACCTGATGATCCTGTCCACGCTGCTGCTGCTGGTGCAGGTGTCGTCGGTGCTGGGCCTGCCAGCCGCCGTCACCCGGTACTTCGAGGCGGCGGCCTCGGCCTTGCGCATCGCGCTGCCGCTGGTGGTGTGGGGTGCCACCGGCGCCATGCGGGCGCTGCAGTGGCAGCTCTCGCGCACCGCGGTGGCCTTCGTCTGCGTGGCCTGCGGCGTGATGTGCGAGCTGCTGCTGGACGCGGCGGGCGTGGCCGCCAAGGCCTTCTCCATCCCGCTGGCGCTGCTGCTGCCGCTGCAGCTGGTGCCGCTGCTGAAGTGGCTGAGCACCTGGCGCTGGACCCGCCTGTCCGACCCCGACACCGCCGCCGGCGAGAACGTCGGCGAGTCCATCAATCTCATCGTGCCCAGCCTGCTGGGCGTGGCCGTCACGGTCGGCGGCGTGGCGATGCTGCTGGCCCTGCTGGGGGCGGTGCGGCTGGACCTGCCCGCCGCCCCGGACTGGTTGCAGGCCCGGGCCGTGGCACTGGACATGCCGCTGCTGTCCGGCCTGGTGTATGCGGTGGGCAACTCGCTGCTGTGGCTGCTGGGCGTGCACGGCTATTACACGCTGCTGCCGCTGCTGGAGCAGATCCCGGCGGCCACTGCAGGTGTCGACAGCGTGGTCAACCAGAGCTTCATGGGCCTGTTCGTGTTCATGGGCGGCAGCGGCGCGACGCTGTCGCTGGTGATCGCGCTGGTGTTCTTCACCCGCGTGCGACGCCACCGCATCCTGGCGCTGGCCAGCGTGGCGCCGGCACTGATCAACGTGAACGAGCTGCTGCTGTTCGGCCTGCCGCTGATCTTCAACCGCTGGCTGGCCCCGCCCTTCGTGCTGGTGCCGGTGGCCAACCTGCTGCTGGCCTATGCCGCCACGCGCCTGGGGCTGGTGCCGGTGCTCACCGCCGACCTGCCGTTCAACAGCCCGCTGTTCGTCAACGCGATGCTGGCCAGCGGCGGCCAGGCGGCGGCCTTGCTGATGCAGGTGGGCGGCTTGCTGCTGGGCGCCGCGGTGTACGCGCCCTTCCTGCGCCGCTGGGAGCGTGCGATGCAGCCCACCGACACCGACGATGCGCAGGCGCTGGGCACGCTGTTCAGCGAGCGGCTGGAGGACACCGCGCTGCGGCTGGCCGACCCCATCGGCCGCTACAGCGACATGCACATCGACCGGCTGGTGCTGATGCGCCGGTTGGCACTGTTCGAAGGCCAGCAGTTCGCGGTGCATTTCCAGCCGCAGGTGGAGCCGGTGAGCGGCGTGCTGGTGGGCTGCGAGGCGCTGATGCGCATGCAGGACGCCCACGGCGGCACGGTGCTGCCTGGCGAGTTCCTCGGTGCGCTGGAGAAGGCCAGCCGCATGGTGGAGGTGGACGTGTGGGTGCTCAGCCGGGTGGCCGAGCAGGTGGTGCAGTGGCGGGCGCAGATGCCGGTGGGCTTTCGCGTGGCGGTGAACATCAGCCCCTGCACCCTGAGCGAGCCACGGGCGCTGGAGCGCATCGTGGCCATCGCGTCGCGGCTGCGGCAGCGGCTGGTGCTGGAGATCACCGAGCACACCTTCCTGGGCGACGAGGCCGGCGTGGCCGCGGCCTTCCAGCGCATCCGCGCCACCGGCGCCAGCATCCACATCGATGACTTCGGCACCGGTTATTCGTCGCTGAGCTACCTGCATCGCTTCCCGGTGGACGGCGTGAAGATCGACAAGAGCTTCACCGACACGCTGGGCTCCGAGCTGGGCTGCCAGGTGTTCCGTGGCGTGTGCTCGCTGGCCGAGACGCTGCGGCTGGAGGTGGTGGTGGAAGGCGTGGAGCAGGCCTGGCAGCTGCGCCAGCTGCCGCTGCAGGAGCGCCTGACGGTCCAGGGCTGGCTGTATTCCAAGGCCCTGCCACCGCCTGAATTCTCGGCCCTGCTGTCCGAGGGCCGCCGCTTCCTCGTGCGGCCCCAGGATGTCGCGATTCATCACTTGAATCCCGCACAAACCGTTCAAGTCGAGCCTTGAAGTGGCGAAAACACCCCAGCAAGAGGGATTTAAAGCTCTGAAGGAGTGCTTGGATGTCGGATCTGTCGAATCTGTGGCGGCGCATGCCGGTGGTCATGCGGCTGCTGGTCGGTTTCAGCATCACGCTGACGCCGCTGATCATCGGACTGGCGTTGTTCGCATCGCGCGCCGCCGACCTGCAGGCACAGGCCTTGTCGGGCGCGGCGACCGGTGCGGCGCTGGCCATGGCGGTGTCAGGGCTCCAGGGCACGGTGTTCTGGGGCGTCGCGCTGACGGCGATGGTGGGCCTGCTGCTGATCGTGAGCATCACGATCTCCATCGTCGGGCCGATTGACGAGTTGCGCATCAACACCCAGGCCATGGCCGACGGCGACCTGAGCAAGCCGCTGGACATCCGATGGGACGACGAGGTGGGCCGCATGACGCGCTCGCTGGAGGCGATGCGGCAGTCGGTGGTGCGCGTGGTCACGGAGATCCTCGCCAGCGCCAACAAGGTCTCGCGCACCTCGTCCGAGCTGGCCAGCGGCAACCTCGACCTGAGCCAGCGCACCGAGCTGTCGGCCGCGCACCTGCAGCAGACGGCCAGCGCCATGGAAGAGATCCATGCCATGGCGCAGCAGTCGGCCAGCTCCGCCCGCACCGTGTCGGGCCTGGCCTCGGACGCGGCCCGCGTGGCCACTGACGGCGGCAACGCGATCGCCCGGGGCGTGGCCACCATCGGTGCGCTCACGGCCAGCTCCCGCAAGATGGCCGAGATCACCAGCACCATCGAGGCCATCGCGTTCCAGACCAACATCCTGGCGCTGAACGCGGCGGTGGAGTCGGCCCGCGCCGGCGAGCACGGCCGCGGCTTCAACGTGGTGGCTTCCGAGGTGCGCGCCCTGGCGCAGCGCTCGGCGGCTTCCGCCAAGGAAATCAGCGCGCTGATCAACCGCGCCATCGCGGATGCCGGTGCCACCGCCGAGTCGGTCGAGCGGGCCGGCAAGGAGATGGAGCGCGTGGTGCAGAGCGTGGCCAGCGTCACCCGCCATGTGGACGAGATCAGCCATGCGGTGAACGACCAGTCCGCGGGCATCAGCTCGGTGAGCCAGTCGGTCAGCGAGCTGGACACCGCCACCCAACGCAATGCCGCCCTGGTGGAACAAGCCAGCGCCTCGGCCTCCGAGCTGAGCCATGAATCCGAAAGCCTGGTCCGTGCCGTGTCCGTCTTCCGGCTCCCTGCCGCGGTGTGAACACCGCGACCTTCCGTCCATCCGTCATCCTGGAGAAATCTGATGCCACAACTCCGTCTGATGCCCGTGTCCCTGTGTGTAATCCTGTGCGGCCTTGGTGCTGCGGCGCAGGCGCAGGAATCGCCCTGGTCCCTGCGGGTCGGCCCGGCCGTGGTGGGCTTTTCGCCCGACCTGAAGGTAAGCGTGGCCGGCGCGCCGGTGCCGGGTGCGAAGGCCAAGGTGGCCAACAACACCACGCTGGGCGTGGAGATCGGCTACGCGCTGACCGACCGCTGGACCGCACGGCTGGCGCTGGGCGTGCCGCCCACGGCCACGGTCAAGGGCGCGGGCTCGCTCACGGCGCTGGCGCCGCCGCTGACCGGCACGCTGGGCAAGGTGAAGTACGGCCCGGCGGTGCTGAGCGCCACCTACCGGCTGCTGGACAGCGGCCCCGTGCGGCCCTACGTCGGTGCCGGCGTCAACTACACCGTGTTGCTGGAATCGCCCGACGGCGACCTGAACCAGCTCGAGGCCAAGAGCGCCTGGGGCTCGGTGCTGCAGGCCGGCTTCGACGTGCCGGTGGGCGAGCGTTGGTCCTTCTTCGTCGACGTGCGCAAGGTCTGGGTGAAGACCACCGCCACCGGCGTGGTGGGCGCCCTGGGCGGCGCACCGGCCCGCGCCAGCCTGAAGCTGGATCCGCTGCTGGTGCACCTGGGCGTGGGCTACAAGTTCTGAGCCTGCGCGGCCGCCCGGCGGGCGGCCCGGCGCGGTGCCACCCAGCGCGCCAGCACTGCCTGCAGATGGGCCATGCGGATGGGCTTGCTGACGTAGTCGTTCATGCCCGCGGCCAGCGCGCGGGCCTCGTCGCCCGAATGCGCGCCGGCGGTCATGGCGATCACCGGCAGGTCGGCCAGCGAGGGCTGGCTGCGCAGGCGGCGGGTGGCCTCGTAGCCATCCATCTGCGGCATCAGGCAGTCCATCAACACGCCGTCGAAGCTCTCCTGCCTGAGGATGGCCAGCGCGCTGCAACCGTTGTCGGCGAAGGTGAGGTCCAGGGCCAGCGGCCTCAGCAGCTCCTGCGCCAGCTCGCGGTTGATCTCGTTGTCTTCCACCACCAGCACCTTGGCGCCGCGCAGGTTGTCCGCTGGCGGCAGGCTGGGCGCAGGCGCCATCGCGGGCATGGGCGACTGCGGCGGGCCGACCGTCGCGCGGTGCCAGGCCTGGGCACAGGCCTGGCGGAAGCTGTTGGGCGTGTAGGGCTTGCCCAGCAGCGCGTCGGCCTGCAGCTGCAGCGCTTCCAGCTGCTCGATCAGTTCCGAGCGCACGATGGCCGCACACACCATCACCACGCGCGGTTCGCTGGCCGTGCCGCCCTGCAGGGCCTGCAGCAGCGCGCAGCCATCGCCGGCAGGCATCTTCCAGTCGATGAACACGATGTCATAGGGCCGCCCTTCCGCCTGGCCGGCGGCGAGCAGCCGCAGCGCGGCGTCCGGGCCGTCAGCCATGTCGGGCTGCAGGCCAAGGCTGGCTGCATCGCGCGCCATCAGCTCGCGGGCGCTGGTGTTGTCGTCCACCACCAGGGCGCGAGCGCTGCGTGCGGCTGAGGGCGCAGGCGCAGGTAGCGCAGGCTGCACCGGCAGCGTCAGCTCGAAATGGAAGCGGCTGCCCAGCCCGGGCTGGCTTTCCACGCCGATGTGGCCGCCCATCAAGGTGACCAGCCGCAGGCAGATCGACAGGCCCAGCCCGCTGCCGCCGTGCAGGCGGCTCACCGATGCGTCGGTCTGCATGAAGGGCTTGAACAGCCGCTGCTGCTGTTGCGGGTCGATGCCGGGGCCGGTGTCGCGCACACTGACGAGCAGCCGCAGGCTGCCGCCGTCCGCCGCCTCGCCACGCAGGCGCACCACCACCTCGCCGGACGCGGTGAACTTGATGGCGTTGTTGCACAGGTTCAGCAGCACCTGGCTGATGCGCAGCGGGTCGCCCACCAGGCGCAGCGGCAGCTCGGCCGGCACATCGAACAGCAGCTCCAGGCCCTTCTGCTCGGCGCGCAGGCCCAGCGTGCTGGCCACGTCGTCCAGCACCTCGCCCAGGTCGAAGGCCACCGACTCGATCTCCAGCTTGCCGGCCTCGATCTTCGAGAAGTCCAGCACGTCGTCGATGAGGCCCAGCAGCAGCGTGGCGCTGCGGTGGATGGTCTCGACGTAGTTGCGCTGCCTGGGCTCCAGCCCGCTTTGCAGCGCCAGTGCCGACATGCCGATCACCGCATTCATCGGCGTGCGGATCTCGTGGCTCATGGTGGCCAGGAAGTCGGACTTGGCCTGGTTGGCGGCGGCCGCCATCTCCTCGGCCTGCCGGCGCACCACGATCTCGCGGCGGAGCGCCTCGGTGCGCTCGTCGACCAACTGCTCCAGGTGGCGGTTGATGTGCGCGTTCTCGAAGGCGGTGGCGAACTGCTGGCCGACCAGGTTCAGCGTGTCCAGCTGCATGCCGGTGAGGCAGGTGGGGGCCTGGCAGTTCTCCAGGTACACCACGCCGCAGTGCTCGCCGCGGTTGTGGATGGGCAGGGCCAGCAGGCTCTTGACGCCGCGCATGCGCAGGTCATCCAGGCGGCCATAGCTTACGTGACGCGGCACGTCCGACACATGCAGCGGCTTGCCGGTGGCGTTCAGATAGCGCAGCACCGGGTCGGGCAGTCGGTGCAGCGCACCGGCCTGCTCGGGCGGCAGCCAGGGATGGGTGCTGTCGAAGCAGGCCTGCAGCGCCCAGTCGCCATCGCGGCGCCACAGCACCAGGCCCTGCTCGGCGGCGGCGTACTTGCGCAGCAGCCCGAACAGGCTGCGCAGCACGTCGTCGGGGTCGCGGCCACGGGCCAGGGCCTGGCCGGCCATCAGGATGACGTCCAGCTCCAGCGGGCGCTCGAGCGGCGCCGGCCCGGGCTCGGCGCTGGCGTCGGCCGGCTGTGGCTGCAGGGTGGGTGCGGCGGGCAGGTGCCGACCCCAGAGGCGGTAGCTGTCGGCGGCCAGCAGGCGGTAATGCTCGGCGGCCTGCGGCAGGCCGGCGTCGGCGTGGCAGTCGGCGGCCAGCTCGCAGGCCAGCGCGTGGTGCCAAGGCCGGCAGTGCCGGCGTGCGCCTTCCATCGCCGCCTCGAAGGCGGTGGCCGCGGCATGCCATCGGTTCGCGGCCCAGGCCTGCATCGCCTGCAGCAGCTTCAGCAGGTGGCCGAAGTTCTGCGGCGCGTCCTCGGCGCGCTCGGCCATCCAGTCCACCAGCGGCTGCAGTTCTTCCGCCAGCGCGACGCGCAGCGCCGGCTGACCGGCGTCCGTGCGCCGCATCGCCTGGGCCAGGGCCACGGCATGCAGGAACCGGTGCACGCTGACGACATAGAAGCCGGTGACGGGCCGCATCGTGGCCACGCCGGCCCGGCATTGCGCCAGCACGGTGGACCAGTCGCCTGCCATCGCTGCCGCCAGCGGCCGGTAGACATGCAGGAACACCGTCGCCCAGGCGTTGCGGGCGTGCAGCGCCAGCTGCTCTTCGTCGTCCCAGCTGGCGTCGGCCAGGCTGCCGGGCGCCAGCGTGCTGCCTTCCATGCAGCGCACGAACTGCCGGTACACCTCGTAGATCTGCAGCGCAATCAGGCTGCGGGCCTTGTCCGCCTGCTCGAAGGCGATGGCGAGCTCGGCGCGCACTTCGTCCAGGTGGGTGGCGCAGTCCAGCAGCGGCGGCAGGCTCACGAGGTAACCCAGGGCGGCAAATTCCGGGTCGCCGTTTTCCAGCGCCTGGGCACAGCCGCGACGCACCCAGTCCACGCTGTGCTCGATGGGCAGGTGCCAAGGCAGCGTGCCGCAGGCCCCACCCAGGTCGACGCGCGCCTGCTGCCAGGGGTCGGGCTGGCGGGCCAGCAGGCGCAGGGCGGCGTCGCACAGGCCGCGACCGGTGCGGAAGTCGCCACGCCGCGCCGTGAGCACCGGCTGGATGGACGACAGCACGAAGGGCAGTTCGCGGGTGCGGCCCGCCTGGCAGGCCATGCGCAGGCTGCGCGGCATCGACCAGTGGAAGAACTCCGTCTGGCTGAGCACGGTGGTGATGGACATCTGCACCAGCAACTGCATGGCGGCCTCGGTGCGCGGGTCGCGCGCTGCCGGCAGGTCGTCCAGCCGCTGCGGCGCCTGGACTTCCTCCAGCTGGTAGAGGGCGGACAGCTCCGCCTCGACGGCCGCATCCCAGTGGTCCGGCGCCGGCACCGCAATGCCCAGCCGGTCGAGCTGCGCCAGCGCCAGCGCCAGGCCCTGCGCCGCGTCGCCGCGCAAGGTGAGCGACATGGCCTGCTGCGTCGCGGCCCGGCTCATCTGCAGCGGCAGGTGTTCACCCTCGGCGCGCAGCCGCGCATAGACCGCATCGGCTTCCTCGTACCGGGCCAGCGTGCACAGGGCCGCATGCAGGACCGTCATCGCACGCAGCCGCCAGGGCAGGGCGGCAGCGGTCGGCGCGGCCAACGCCAAGGCCGCCTGTGCGAAGCGTCGGGCATGGGCGAACGCAGCGCTGGCGGTGGCGGCATCGGCGGCATCCAGCAGCACCTGGATCGCGCTGTGCCCATCGTCCTCGGCCGACAGGTGGGAGCCGGCGGCCAGATACTGGTCGGCCAACGCGAACAACGCAGCGGCGCTGTGCTGCGCACGCGCGGCCATGGCGCGGGCCAGGCGAAGATGCCAGCCCTGTCGCACTGCCACTGGCAGCGTGCGCAGCGCATCTTCCTGCACCCGCGGATGGCAGAAGCGCAACACCCGGCTACCCGGGTCGCCCGGGCGGGGCGCCAGGCGCAGCATGTCGCACTGCAGCAGCGGCTGCAGTCGGTCGTCGACCCGATCGGGCGGCTCGTCCAGCACCTCGGGCAGCAGGTCGGCGTCGATCTCGCTGCCCATGCAGGCACATACCTCGGCCGCCTCGCGGGAGGGCGCCGGCAGCGTGGCCCAGTGGCGCCGCAGCCAGTCCACCTGGTGATCGGTGCCGGGCGCCGCCTGCAGCGCGGCGACGTCCCACTGCCAGCGACCCCCGCTGCGGCGCAGCCCGCCGTCGTCGAACAGGCGCTGCACCTGCTGGAGCACCTGGAACGGGTTGCCACCGGTGCGCTGGTGCAGCACCGCGGCCAGTCCGGCGACCTGGTCGGCCGGCGCGTCCAGCACGTCGGCCAGCATCTCGCCGACCGCGGCGGGTGGCAGGCCGTCCAGCGCCAGCGGCACCGCTTGCACGCCGCTGTCCGGCCTCGCCAGCTCGCTGGCCAGGGCATGCAGCGCATGGTCGGGCGGCAGGTCCTCGGGCCGCCAGGCGCAGACCAGCAGCAGCTTGCCGTCGCTCAACGCGCGCGCGATGTGGCCCAGCAGCTCCACCGAGTCGGCGTCCGCCCATTGCAGGTCGTCCACGAACAGCAGCAGGGGGCCTTTCTGCTGGCGTGCCAGGCGCAGCACCGCCGACACGCTCTGGGCGATGCGGTTGAGCACCCCGCGCAGCCCATCGGCTGGAGCTGGGGGCGTTTCCTGCGGGGCCGGCTGGAGCAGCGGCGCGAAGGCCGGCACCATGTCCAGCAGCAGCTGTGCTTGTCGGCCCAGTGCCGCCTGCAGCTCGCCGCGCCGGCGCGCCAGGCTGGCGGGCGCCTCTGACAGCCAGTGCTCCGCCAGTTGCCCCAGCGCTTCCGCCAGGCCGGCGTAGGGCCGGCTGCCGCGGCTGGCCTCGTAGCGGCCGGACACCAGCAGCCCCTTGCGCTCTCGCAGCGGCTCCTGCAGCGCCTGCACCAGCGCCGACTTGCCCATGCCCGCCCGGCCGGTGACGAACACCACGCGCCGGGGCCCCGCCGGGGCATCCAGCAGCGGCAGCAGGCCGAGGGCCGCCAGGTCCAGCCCCGCCAGGCGTGACGGCAGGGCGGGCACGGTGCGCTGGTCGCTGCGGCCGATGCGCCGCGGCTCGTCGGCCTCGCTGCCCTGCAGCACCGCCAGGCACCAGCGCAGGTCGTCGCGCAGCGCCTGCGCCGACTGGTAGCGGGCGTCGGGCCGCTTGGCCAGCAGTCGGGCGATCAGCGCCGACAGCGCCTGCGGCACCTGCGCATTGAGCCGACCCGCTGGCTCCGGCTGGTGCGCCAGCACCGCATGCAGCTGGGTCAGCATGTCCACGCGGGCGAAGGGCGGCTGCCCGGTGACCAGCCAGTAGAGGGTGGCGCCAAAGCCGTAGTAGTCGGTGCGGTAGTCGACCGGGCAGGCCAGTCGCCCGGTCTGCTCCGGCGCGGTAAAGGGGTGCAGGCGGCTGGCCGCGGTGGCTGCCAGGTTGGCGGTGGCGATGTCGGAACGCCGCCGCGCCTGCGCTTCGGAAAAGTCGATCAGGCTGACGGCACCGCTGTCCGCATCCAGCAGCACGGTGTCGGGGTTCAGGTTGGCATGCACCACGCCGGCCGCATGCACTTCCTGCAGCACCTGCAGCAGGTCCAGCGCCAGCCGCAGCGCGGCGGCCAGGTCGGGCCGCGCCGGCGGTGGTAGTGAAGCCAGCGGAACGCCCTGAGGGCAGGAAAACGCCAGCGTGCGTTCGCTGGCGTTGAAGTCGATGAGATGCGGCACGCCGTTGACCGCCGCCAGGCGTCGCAGCACTTCCGCTTCCGCCCGCAGCTGGTCGAGCGGTGCTGCTCCCCCCGTGCCCTGGCGTACCGCCTTCAGCAGGCAGGGCTCGGAGCTGCTGCGCCAATGCCCGGCGAACACCGCGATGGCGCCCCGCTCGGCCACCCGGCGCGCCCCGAGCAGGGTGCCTTCCAGTCGCACAGGCGTCATCGGTCGATCTCACTTGACGTCGGCTGCGGCGCCGACTGCCCGACGCCTCGAAGCACAAGACCGCCAATGTGGCGGAATTGGCAAGGCGTCAGACGCAAGATACGACTAATTCTGCAAAAAAGCCATATTTCTGGGGCGACGGTCAGATCGTGCAGGCTTGCGGACCGCAGCCGAAGCGGTCATGGGGCGCCTGCGCCACCGGCGTCGTCGGCGCCGGCACCCGGCTCATCAACCAGGCGGCCAACGCCTCGGGCCGTCCCAGCCAGGCGCTGACGTCGACGCGCTCCAGCCGTCCGTCCGCCTCCAGCAACATCGTCGGGAAGCCGCCGCCGCCGGCCTGGGCCAGCTGCTGCCGGCTGTCGGCGATGTGGGCCCGCGTCGCTTCGCCGGACAGGGCGTCGAAGGCCTGGGAAAAGGCTGCTTCGTCGAGCCCGATGTCGGCGGCCAGCGCGCGCAGCACCGCCGGCTCGGCGATGCGCCGGCCTTGCTGGTAGTGCGCCGCCTGCACCCGGGCCAGCAAGTCGGCGCCGCGGCCGGCCAGCTGTTCGGCCGCCAGCACCGCGGTGATCGGCGGCTCGGAGTCCAGCACCGCGCCGCCGTCGTGCAGCAGGCCGTCGAAGTAGGCGTCGCCGAAGGGCTGGCCGGTGAGTTGCGCAATCCGGCGGTCGTGCGGCATCACGTACTCCCGCAGCCGGGCACTCACCACCTGTCGCTGGGCGCCGGCCATCAGGCCACCGCCGTGCAGCCGCACCGGCAGCACCTGGCGCGCCGCCGCCACCAGCGGAGCGGCGCCGTAGCACCAGCCGCACAAGGGGTCGTAGATGTAGTGAAGCTGGTGCGACGTCATGCCATCACCACTTCATCTCGCCCTTGTTGACCTTGGCGCCGATCTCCAGCGCGATGCCCAGGCCTGCTTCCGGGTACGCCTTCTTCATCGCCTCGATCAGCGCGGCGGAGTTGGCGGCCTTCGGCAGCTCGGACTCGAAGCGCGCCAGGTAGGCCTGGCTCCAGGCCAGCTGGCTGGCGTCGCGCGGCGTGCCGGGGGCCGAGTGGCCGGGGATCACCACCGCCGGCTTCAGGGCGGCCATCACACCCAGCTTCTTGGCCCAGTCGGCGCGCTCCTGCGCCGTCTGCGCATCGGCGGTCCACAGATGCAGGCCGGCGTACACGTTCACGCCGCCGGCAATCGCCTGGATCGACGGAATCCACACGTAACTGCGGTGCGGCAGCGAGTCATCCAGGCCACGCACCTCGAGCACCTGGTCTTCCAGGGCGATGGTGTTGCCTTGCAGCACCTCAGGCAGCGGCACGTTCTTCGGCGCATTGGCGCCCATGCGGGGGCTCCACACCGACAGCTTGGTGGCGAGCGTGGCCTGGATCTTCTTCAGCGTGGGGGCGGTGGTCACCAGCTTGGCGTCAGGGAACAGCTGCTTGAGCACCTCGGCGCCAAAGTAGTAGTCGGGGTCGGCCTGGCTGATGTAGATGGTCTTCAGCGTCTTCTTGCTGTCCAGCACCATGGCCGCGATGCGATGCGCATCCGCCTTGGTGAAGCCGGTATCCAGCAGCACAGCGTCCGTCTTGCCCGACACCAGGACCGCATTGACATGGAAGCTGCCGGCATCGGCGTTGTAGACCTGCAGGCTGAGCGGCGCGGGCGCTGCGGCCTGGGCAGCGGCCTGGGCGACGACGCCCAGGGTGAGGCCGAGGGAAGAAAGGAGGCGTGTCAGGAGCTTGTTCATGGAGGGTCCGAAGGGTGGAAGAAGTGCAGCAACTTTATTTGCTAGAAACGATGCAATAAACTGCGGATCTGTTGAATGTTTGTCTACTCAAGCGGCCTAATCACATGGACAGATTCACGGCGATGCAGGTGTTCGCTGAAATTGCCGACCGGGGCAGCCTGACGGAAACCGCGGATGCGCTCGACATGTCGCGCGCGATGGTGTCGCGCTACCTGGCCAGCCTGGAGGAATGGCTGGGCGTGCGGCTGCTCCACCGGACGACCCGCCGCGTGAGCCTGACCGACGCCGGCCGCGAGGCGCTGGACCGCTGCCGCAAGGTGCTGGAACTGACGTCCGACGTGAAGTCGCTGGCTGGCGCACGCAGCAGCGCGCCCAGCGGCCGCCTGCGCATGACTGCCAGCCCGTCGTTCGCGCAGGCGCATCTGGCGCAGGCCGTCGCCGAATTCCTCGCGCTGCATCCGCAGACGCAGGTGGAACTGGTGGTCATGGAGCGGGCGGTGAATCTGGTGGAGGACCGCATCGACCTGGCCGTGCGCATCAGCAACAAGCTCGACGAGTCGCTGGTGGCGCGCCGTCTGGGTACCTGCCGCTCGGTGCTTTGTGCCTCTCCTGCCTATGTCGAGCGTCATGGCGCGCCCGACGGTCCCGACGCCCTGCGTGGCCACCGTTGCCTGACTCACGCCTATGTCGGTCGCAACGAATACACGCTGTACCAGGGCACTCGACCGGTGCGCGTGCCGGTGCAAGGCCCGCTGCAGAGCAATGAACCCATGGTGCTGATGCGTGCGGCGATGGAAGGCGCCGGCATCGCGCTGCTGCCCACCTATCTGGCCAGCGCCGCCATCCTTCGCGGGGACCTGGTGCGTCTGCTGCCCGACCATGAGCCCGAGCAGTTGCAGATCCATGCCACCTATCTTTCGCGCCAGTACCAGCCCCAGTTGCTGCGGGCGATGCTCGACTTTTTGGCTGGCCGCTTCGCGGACGACATCGCGCCATGGGACCGGGCGCTGTCGCATCCAGCCACCACCGAGGCATGAAAAAAGCCCGCCGGAGGCGGGCTTTTCCCGGGGCGGGTTGGCGTGCCGAGGACGGGTGCCTCGGTCGCTCACTCGGCGGCGGCTGCGAAGCTGCCCGCGGCCAGCGCCTGACGCGGTGCGCCGGTGCTGTCGGAGGTCTGGATGTTGTGTGCCAGATCGCCCTTCGGGCCTTGCACCAGGTCGTAGGTGACGCGGGCGCCCGGCTTCAGAGTGCGGAAGCCCTCCATCTGGATTGCGGAAAAGTGCGCAAACACATCGGCCCCACCACCCTCAGGTTCGATGAAGCCGAACCCTTTGGTGTCACTAAACCACTTGACGGTTCCATTTGCCATGAATCTCTCCACAAACGGGCAACAGCGCCCTGCGTAGGGAAGCGAATTCTCCGGCACATGTATCGTTAATGTCAATAGAGTTTCATTACCATCATTTTTTACCGGGGTGCAAGCTGAGGTAGCACACTGGCGGAGGTGTGGGCTGTCTTTTTGCCTCACATCGCCCCTTGAGACGGCGGGCGCCGATGCAATATGCATTGACGCACCCCGGTATTCACTGTCTATAGAATCGTTTCATGCCCGCGGATCCCCCCTCGCTGCCCCCGAACCCGCCAGAAGCGCCGCGCGTCGATGACGGTCAAGGCGCCGTCGTCGCCGAACGCCAGGCGCAGCGAACCGAGCCGCCGCGCATGTACCAGGTGGTGCTGCTCAATGACGACTACACCCCCATGGAGTTCGTGGTGTTGGTGTTGCAGGAATACTTCCTGCGTGATCTCGACACCGCGACGCAGATCATGCTGAAGATCCATCACGAGGGTCGCGGCGTTTGCGGCGTCTACACGAAGGACGTCGCCGCGACCAAGGTTGAACTGGTGCTTGCTGCTGCACGTCGCGCAGGGCACCCGCTGCAGTGCATTTTGGAGGCCGCATGATCGCGCAAGAACTTGAAGTCAGTCTGCACATGGCGTTCGTGGAAGCACGCCAGCAGCGCCACGAATTCATCACCGTCGAGCACCTCCTGATGGCGCTGCTGGACAACCCTTCCGCCGCCGAAGTGCTGCGCGCCTGCGCCGCCAACATCGACGACTTGCGGAAGAGCCTGTCCAGCTTCATCAAGGAGAACACGCCGACCGTCGGAGGCACCGACGAGGTCGACACGCAGCCCACCCTGGGCTTCCAGCGTGTGATCCAGCGGGCCATCATGCACGTGCAAAGCACGGGCAGCGGCAAGAAGGAGGTGACCGGCGCCAACGTGCTGGTGGCCATCTTTGGCGAGAAGGACTCGCACGCCGTCTACTACCTGCACCAGCAGGGCGTCACACGGCTGGACGTCGTGAACTTCATCGCCCACGGCATCAAGAAGTCCGATCCGCCCGAGCCGTCGAAGTCCAACGACAACCCCGGCTCCGAGGGCGAGAAGGAAGATGCCGCTGAAGGCAAGGGCTCGCCGCTCGACCAGTTTACGCAGAACCTCAACCAGAGCGCCCGCGACGGCAAGATCGATCCGCTGATCGGCCGTGAGCATGAGGTCGAGCGCGTGATCCAGGTGCTGTGCCGCCGCCGCAAGAACAACCCGCTGCTGGTGGGTGAAGCGGGCGTGGGCAAGACCGCGATTGCCGAGGGCCTGGCCTGGCGCATCACCGAAGGCGACGTGCCCGAGGTGCTGGCCGAGTCGACCGTCTATGCGCTCGACATGGGCGCGCTGCTGGCCGGCACCAAGTACCGCGGCGATTTCGAGCAGCGCCTGAAGGGCGTGCTGAAGCAGCTGAAGGAACAGCCGAACGCCATCCTGTTCATCGATGAGATCCACACGCTGATCGGTGCGGGCGCGGCCTCGGGCGGCACCCTGGACGCAAGCAACCTGCTGAAGCCGGCGTTGAGCTCGGGCGCAATGAAGTGCCTGGGCGCCACCACGTTCAGCGAGTACCGCGGCATCTTCGAGAAGGACGCGGCGCTGTCGCGGCGCTTCCAAAAGGTGGACGTGGTCGAGCCCTCGGTCGAGCAGACCATCGAGATCCTCAAGGGCCTGAAGTCGCGCTTCGAAGAGCACCACAGCGTGAAGTACGCGCTGGGTGCGCTGCAGGCCGCGGCGGAGTTGTCCGCCAAGTTCATCAACGACCGCCATCTGCCCGACAAGGCGATCGACGTGATCGACGAGGCCGGTGCCGCCCAGCGCATCCTGCCGAAGAACAAGCAGAAGAAGACCATCACGCGTGCCGAGGTGGAAGAGATCGTCTCGAAGATCGCCCGCATCCCGCCGGCCTCGGTGTCCAACGACGACCGCAGCAAGCTGAAGACGCTGGACCGCGATCTGAAGAGCGTGGTGTTCGGCCAGGACCCGGCCATCGACGCGCTGTCGGCCGCCATCAAGATGGCGCGTTCTGGCCTGGGCAAGCCGGACAAGCCGATCGGCTCGTTCCTGTTCAGCGGCCCCACGGGCGTCGGCAAGACCGAAGTGGCCAAGCAGCTCGCCTACATCCTGGGCATCGAGCTGATCCGCTTCGACATGTCGGAGTACATGGAGCGTCACGCGGTGAGCCGCCTGATCGGTGCGCCTCCGGGCTATGTCGGTTTCGACCAGGGTGGCCTGCTGACCGAGGCGATCACCAAGAAGCCGCATGCGGTCCTGCTGCTCGACGAAATCGAGAAGGCGCATCCGGACGTCTTCAACGTGCTGCTGCAGGTGATGGACCACGGTACGCTGACCGACAACAACGGGCGCAAGGCCGACTTCCGCAACGTCATCATCATCATGACGACGAACGCGGGTGCCGAGACCATGAGCAAGTCGACGATCGGCTTCACCAACTCCCGCGAAAGCGGCGACGAGATGGCCGACATCAAGCGCCTGTTCACGCCGGAGTTCCGCAACCGGCTGGATGCGACCGTCAGCTTCCGTGCGCTGGACCAGGAGATCATCCTGCGGGTGGTGGACAAGTTCCTGCTGCAGCTCGAAAGCCAGCTGGCCGAGAAGAAGGTGGAGGTCACGTTCACCGACGGGCTGCGCAAGCACCTGGGCGCCAAGGGTTTCGATCCGCTGATGGGTGCCCGCCCGATGCAGCGCCTGATCCAGGATGTGATCCGCCGCGCGCTGGCCGACGAACTGCTGTTCGGCCGCCTGGTGGACGGTGGCCGCCTGACGGTGGACATCGATGCGGACGGCAACGCGGTGCTGGACATCCAGCCGCCGCGCAAGAGCGACAAGCCGAAGGCGGAGCCGGCCACGGCCTGATCCGTGCCCCGAGCGCCCGCGCCCTGAAGCTCAGGGCGTCTGGCGGTAGAACGAAGCGAGCAGCCGGTACATCACCGGCTGTTCTTCTTTCAGGGCCTTGGGTGTGACGAAGAAAGCTTCGCTGGCAACAGCGAAAAATTCCTCCGGCGCCTCGGCGCCGTACGGGTCGACGACCGTCTCGTAGCCGCACACCACGCGCTCGCTGAAGCGGTCGTACTCGGCCATCAAGGTGTCGTGCCACTCGGCCTGCGCCTGGGCGCTGGGCAGCAGCGGCACACCGTCGGCGATGCCGTCGCGCATGTCGAGCACATGCGCGAACTCGTGGATCACCACGTTGTAGGCGGCGCCTTGGGCGTCGGCTGCACGCTCGCCGGCGTCCTGCCAGCTCAGCATCACCGGGCCGCCGACCATGGCCTCGCCGGACAGCAGCTCGTCATACTGGTGCACCACCCCGTGCTCGTCGGTGACCTCGCGGCGTGCGACCACTTCATCCGGATGCATCACGATGCCGACGAAGTCGTCGTACTGCTCGATGCCCAGCCGCAGCACCGGCAGGCAGGCCTGTGCGGCCACCGCCACGGCCATCTCGTCGGTGACCGACAGGCCGCCCGCGCCGGTGAATTCCTTCTTGTCGAGGAACAGGCTGGCCATGCGGCGCAGCTCGGCCTCATCTTCGGAAGGCAGGCGCTGCAGGAAGGGATAACGCGCCATCGTGTGCTTCCACAGGCCGTCCGGGATGCTGCGGCGGGCGAGCGCACGCTCGTCGCGGCTGCGGCGCCAGGCCCTGAGCAGGGAGCCGATCACGGCGCGGGCGAGATGGCGTGGCGGGTCAGGCCGTCGGCCGTCCAGCGCAGCACGTCGCCGCGCAGCATCGGCGCCTCCAGGTCCCAGTCGCCCAGCACATGGCGCGTGCCGATGGCCAGCGCATGGGAAGCCGGCTTGTGCGTGTGGCCATGCACCATGGCAGGGGCGCTGGCTTGCTGCAGCCACTGGGCTGCCTCGTCGTCATCGACGTCGCTCCACTGGTCGGGCGACAACTGGCGCTGCGCGGCCTGACTGGCATCACGCATCTGCCGCGCCTGCTGCCGGCGGGCGGCCAGCGGCTGGGCGAGAAAGGCGGCTTGCCAGTCGGTGCTGCGCACCTGGCGGCGGAAGGCCTGGTAGCCGGTGTCGGCGGTGCACAGCAGATCGCCGTGCGTGATGAGCAGGCGCTGGCCGAAGGCGGTGAGCACGGTCGGATCAGCCAGGGCTTCGATGCCCAGGCGGGCCAGCAGATCATGGCCCAGCAGGAAGTCCCGATTGCCCGCCATGAAGCCGACGCGGCGTTGGTGGGCGGCCTGCCGGAGCACCTGCACGCAGCGCCGTTCGAAGCTGCCGGGCTCGGCCGCGGCATCGTCGCCCACCCACACCTCGAACACGTCGCCGAGCAGGTAGACCGCATCGGCGCGGCTGGTGTTGAGGTGATGGGCCCAGGCCTCGAAGGTGCGGGGCGTGTCGGGCCCCAGGTGCAGGTCGGAGAGGAACTCGATGCACCGCCAGCCCGGAGGTGCGTGCACCTCTGAGAAGGCGGGCAGCGTCATCGTGGGGCGGTGCTCAGACTTCGGTGATCTTCTGGATCACCACGTCGTCCACCGGCACGTCGTCATGCATGCCCTTGCGGCCGGTGCGCACCTTCTCGATGCTGTCGATCACGTCCTGGCCCGACACCACCTTGCCGAACACGGCGTAGCCCCAGCCCTGCGGCGACTCCGACTTGAAGTCGAGGAAGCCGTTGTCCGCGGTGTTGATGAAGAACTGCGCAGTGGCCGAGTGCGGCGCCGACGTGCGGGCCATGGCCAGCGTGTAGTGCGCGTTCTTCAGGCCGTTGTTGGCTTCGTTGGCGATGGGCGCGTCCGTGTTCTTCTGCTTCATGCCGGGCTCGAAGCCGCCGCCCTGGATCATGAAGCCCTTGATGACGCGGTGGAACACGGTGTTGTCGTAGTGGCCCTTGCGTGCATACGACAGGAAGTTCTCGACGCTGGCCGGTGCCTTGGCGTCGTCGAGTTCGGCGCGGATGACGCCGGCGCTGGTGGTGATTTCTACGGTCTTGGTCATGTCATTTCTCCAGAGTGGCTTGCTTGATCACCACGGGTTGCAGCGGTACGTTCTGATGCGGGCCGTTGTTGCCGGTGGGCACCGCCTTGATCTTGTCGACGACGTCCATGCCCGACACCACCTTGCCGAACACCGCATAGCCGTTGCCGTCGCGCGAGTTGGCCTGGTCGAGGAAGCTGTTGTCCTTCAGGTTGATGAAGAACTGCGACGTGGCCGAGTTGGGGTCCATGGTGCGGGCCATGGCCACGGTGCCGCGGGCGTTGACCAGCCCGTTCCTGCTTTCCAGCGGAATGGGGGCGCGGGTGGGCTTCTCCTTCATGGACGCGTCCATGCCGCCGCCTTGGATCATGAAGCCGTCGATCACGCGATGGAACACGGTCCCGTTGTAGTGGCCCGCCTTCACGTAGTCGACGAAGTTCGCAACGCTCTTCGGTGCCTTCTCGGCATCCAGTTCCAGCACGATGGGACCCATCGAGGTATCGAGCCGCACCTTCTGCGCAAGCGCCGGAGCGCCCACGAACATCGAGAGCGAAAGCGCCAATGCCAAGCCTTGTTTCATCTTCATGTAGCCGGGGTTGCGTGGGGTGAGGTACGGGCAGGGCGCCGCTATACTGACCGACTGATTCTAACGAGCGGCCTCCCACGATGAGGCCGCTGTCTTTGCGGCCTTCGCGATGACCCTTCGCCTGCACAACACCCTCACCCGTACCCTGGAAGACTTCACGCCCGTGGAAGCCGGCAAGGTGCGGATGTATGTGTGCGGCATCACCGTGTACGACCTGTGCCACATGGGCCATGCACGCACGATGACGGCGTTCGACGTGGTGTACCGCTGGCTGGTCACGTCGGGTTACGAGGTCACCTACGTCCGCAACATCACCGACATTGACGACAAGATCATCCGTCGTGCGGTGGAGCGGGGCATCACCATCGGTGAGCTGACCTCGCAGACCACGCAGGCCATGCAGCAGGACTTCGCGGCCATCGGGCTGCTGCCGCCGACGCATGAGCCCCGAGCGACCGACTACGTGCCGCAGATGCTGGACGTGATCGGGCAGCTGGAAGCCAGGGGCCTGGCCTACCGCGCCGACGATGGCGACGTGAACTTCGCAGTGCGTCGTTTCCCTGGCTACGGCAAGTTGTCCGGCAAGAGCCTGGACGACCTGCGTGCCGGCGAGCGCGTGGCCGTGCAGGCAGGCGAGGGTGGCAAGGGCGATCCGCTGGACTTCGTGCTGTGGAAGGCCGCCAAGGCCGACGAGCCGCCGGAGGCCAAGTTCGACGGCCGCTATGGTCCTGGCCGGCCCGGATGGCACATCGAGTGCTCGGCCATGGCCTGCAGCATGCTGGGCCAGCCGATCGACCTGCATGGCGGCGGCATGGACCTGCAGTTCCCGCACCATGAGAACGAGATCGCGCAGACGGAAGGCGCCACCGGCGCGCTGTTCGCACGTCACTGGATGCACACCGGCTTCCTCAACGTCGACGACGTGAAGATGTCGAAGTCGCTGGGCAACTTCTTCACCATCCGCGAAGTGCTGCAGCGCTACGACGGCGAGACGCTGCGCTTCTTCCTGCTGCGCACGCACTACCGCAGCCCATTCAACTTCAGCGACGCCCACATCGACGACGCGCGTGCGGCCTTGCGTCGGCTCTACACCGCGCTCGAGAAGGTGCCCGCCCAGGCGTCGCCCATCGACTGGCAGCAACCCGCCGCGGCCGCTTTCCGCGATGCCATGGACGACGACCTGAACACGCCCGCCGCGATTGCCGTGCTGTTCGAGCTGGCCAGCGAAGTCAACCGCGGCGGCTCGGCCACGCAGGCCGGCCTGCTGAAGGCGCTGGGCGCCACGCTGGGCGTGCTGCAGCAGCCGCCCACGGCTTTCCTGCAGGGCGGCCGGCAAGGCCTGGACGAGGCCGCGCTGCAGGCGGCCATCGAGGCCCGCGCCGCGGCCAAGCAGGCCCGCAACTTTGCCGAGGCCGACCGCATCCGCGCACAGTTGCTGGAGCAGGGCGTGGTGCTGAAGGACTCGGCGCAAGGCACCACCTGGGTGAGAGCCTGATCGTGCCGCGTGCTGTTGTAACGCCTGCGGCGAACGTGATCGTCACGCCGTCCTACTGGGACGACGCGTGCCGCCACCTCAGCAAGCGCGACCGGGTGATGAAGAAGCTCATCCCCAAGTTCGGCGAAGGCCGGCTGCAGAGCCGGGGCGACGCCTTCACCACGCTGGCCCGCTCCATCGTCGGCCAGCAGATCTCGGTGAAGGCCGCGCAGTCGGTGTGGGACAAGTTCGCCGCCCTGCTGCCCGACCCCAGCACGCGCCTGAAGCCTGATTCCGTCATGGCGTTGGAAGTGGACACCATGCGTGCGGCCGGCCTCTCCGCGCGCAAGGTGGAATACCTGCGCGACCTGGCGCAGCACTTCGACAGCGGTGCGGTCCATGTGCAGCAATGGCAGGACATGGACGACGAGGCCATCATCGAGGAACTGGTCGCCATCCGCGGCATCGGTCGCTGGACGGCCGAGATGTTCCTCATCTTCCACCTGATGCGGCCCAACGTGCTGCCGCTCGACGACCTGGGCCTGATCAAGGGCATCAGCCTCAACTACTTCAGCGGCGAGCCGGTGTCACGGGCTGAGGCGCGCGAAGTGGGCGATGCCTGGGCACCTTACCGGTCGGTCGCCACCTGGTACCTTTGGCGCAGCCTTGATCCGCTGCCCGTCGAGTACTGAGAACAAGAGGAACCTCCGCATGAGCAAGAAGCACTTCCTGGACTTCGAAGCCCCCATCGCCGAGCTCGAAGCCAAGATCGAAGAACTGCGCTTCGTTCAAAGCGAATCCGCGGTCGACATCTCCGAGGAGATCGAGCGGCTGGACAAGAAGAGCCTGCAGCTCACCAAGGACATCTACACCCAGCTCACGCCCTGGCAGGTCACGCAGATCGCGCGGCATCCGCAGCGGCCCTACACGCTGGACTACGTCAACGACATCTTCACCGACTTCCAGGAGCTGCACGGCGACCGCGCCTTTGCCGACGACCAGTCCATCGTCGGCGGTCTGGCGCGATTCAACGGCATGGCCTGCATGGTGCTGGGCCACCAGAAGGGCCGCGACACCAAGGAACGTGCCGCGCGCAACTTCGGCATGGCGCGGCCCGAAGGCTACCGCAAGGCGCTGCGGCTGATGAAGCTGGCCGAGAAGTTCGGCCTGCCGGTGTTCACCTTCGTGGACACGCCGGGTGCCTATCCCGGCATCGGCGCCGAGGAGCGCGGCCAATCGGAAGCCATCGGCCGCAACATCTTCGAGATGGCGCAGCTGGAGGTGCCCATCATCGCCACCATCATTGGCGAAGGCGGCTCGGGCGGTGCGCTGGCCATCAGCGTGGGCGACCAGATGCTGATGCTGCAGTTCTCGGTGTACTCGGTCATCTCGCCGGAAGGCTGCGCCTCCATCCCAGTGGAAGACGGCCGAACGCGCCGCCGATGCGGCCGAAGCGCTGGGCATCACCGCCCATCGGCTGAAGGCGTTGGGCCTGGTGGACAAGATCATCAACGAGCCGGTGGGCGGTGCGCACCGCGATCCCAAGGCCATGTCCGCGTCGCTCAAGCGCGGGCTGAACGATGCGCTTCGCCAGGTCATCGACCTGAAACCGAAGGAGCTGCTGCAGCGCCGCTACGAGCGCCTCCAGGCCTACGGCCGCTTCAGCGACACCAAGGACCGCTGAGCCTGCACAGGCAGCCGCGTGATGGCACATCGCCTGGCGGTGGCCGTCAGCGGCGGCCGTGATTCCGCGGCCCTGCTGCATGCCACTGTTGCGGCAGCACGGCCACTGGGCATCGAGGTGCATGCCTTCCATGTGCACCACGGCCTGATGCCCGAAGCCGATGGTTGGCAGGCGCAGGTGGCCCGCCTGTGCGAGGCCTGCGGTGTGCCCTTGCAACTGCGCCGCCTGACCTGCCGCCCCGCCCGCGGCGACAGCATCGAGGCCTGGGCCCGGCGTGAGCGTTATGCGGCCTTGACCGACATGGCGCTGCAGGCCGATGTGCAACTGGTGCTGCTGGCCCATCACCGGCGTGACCAGGCCGAGACCTTCCTGCTGCAGGCCCTGCGCGGGGCAGGCCCGGCCGGCCTGGCCGCCATGCCTTCCTGCATCGTGCGTGACGGCATCACCTGGGCCCGGCCCTGGCTGGACCAGCCGCGCGAGGCCATCGACGCCTATGTGGCGCACCACCGCATCGCCGCCGTCGAAGACCCAAGCAACGCGGATTCCCGCTTTGCCCGCAACCGCTTGCGGCTGCAGGTGATGCCTGGCCTGAGCAGCGCCTTCGCCGACGCGGAAAGTGCGCTCGCCGCTTCCGCGCGCCGCATGGCCGAGGCCGATGAGGCCCTGCGGGACTGGGCCACCCAGGCGCTGGCACGGTGCAGTGCCGGGCGCGCCCTGCTGCGTGAGCCCTGGCAGGCCTTGACGCCCGCGCAGCAGGCCATCGTGCTGCGCCACTGGCTGGCGCTGAAGCTGGGGCAAGGTGCGCCGCAGCGCCTGCTCGACCGCCTGCTCAAGGAGTGGCCCGATGCCGTGTCCGCCTCGTGGCCCGCGGGGCCCGGCCGCATGCTGCGCCACTACCGCGGCCGCCTTGTGCTGCAGGCCGTGCCGGGCGAGCAGGCGGCCGGCTGGCCCGCGGCCTTGGCTTTGCAGATCGATGCGCCGGGCAACGTCGCGGTGCCGGCATGGCAGGGCGTGTTGCGGGTGAAACTTTCGGACAGCGGCGTGCCGCTGGCGTGGCTGCTCGCGTGCGAACTGCGGGCCCGGTGCGGTGGTGAGCAGTTCCAGTCCGCGGCCAACCGCCCGCCGCGCAGCCTCAAGAAGATGTTCCAGCAGCAGGCGGTGCCGGCATGGGCGCGCGGAGCGCCGTTGCTCTGGAGTGCGCACGGCCTGATGTTCGTGCCGGGGCTGGGCCTGGATGCACGCAGTGTGAACCCCGCGGAGGCCGGACCGCGGGTGACCCTGGAGTGGCTGCCCCTTGCTGCAGATTCTGCAAACGACGGGTGACTGGCCGACGGTCGCTAGAATCGCGGGCTTCCCCGGACTCGCCCGGGCCGATTTTTTCAAGCAGAACGTGCGGGCCGCGGCGCTCGCCGTCACCCTCATGGCACTGATCGTTCACAAGTACGGCGGCACGTCGATGGGCTCCACGGAGCGCATCCGCAATGTCGCCAAGCGCGTCGCCAAGTGGGCCCGCGCCGGGCACCAGATGGTGGTGGTTCCTTCGGCAATGAGCGGCGAGACCAATCGCCTGCTCGGGCTGGCCAAGGAACTGCAGCCTGAACGCATCACCGGCAGCGTGATGCGCGAACTGGACATGATCGCCTCCACCGGCGAGCAGGTCTCGGTGGGCCTGCTGTCCATTGCGCTGCAGGCCGAAGGCCTCGAATGCGTGAGCTACGCCGGCTGGCAGGTGCCCATCCAGACCGACTCGTCCTTCACCAAGGCCCGCATCCAGGCCATCGACGACGCCCGCGTGCGCGCCGACCTGGCCGCCGGCAAGGTGGTGGTGATCACCGGGTTCCAGGGCGTGGACCCGGAAGGCCACATCACCACGCTGGGCCGCGGCGGCAGCGACACCTCGGCCGTGGCCGTGGCGGCCGCGATGAAGGCCGCGGAGTGCCTGATCTACACCGACGTGGACGGCGTCTACACCACCGACCCGCGCATCGTTCCCGAGGCGCGCCGGCTGCATACCATCAGCTTCGAAGAGATGCTGGAGATGGCCAGCCTGGGCAGCAAGGTGCTGCAGATCCGCTCGGTGGAGTTCGCCGGCAAGTACCGGGTGCCGCTGCGTGTGCTGTCGAGCTTCACGCCCTGGGACATCGACATCGACGAGGAAGCCAAGTCGGGCACCCTGATCACCTTCGAGGAAGACGAAAACATGGAACAAGCCGTTGTCTCGGGCATCGCGTTCAATCGCGACGAAGCCAAGATCACCGTGATGGGCGTGCCCGACAAGCCGGGCCTGGCCTACCAGATCCTCGGTGCGGTGGCCGATGCCAACATCGATGTGGACGTGATCATCCAGAACGTGTCGCACGACGGGAAGACGGACTTCTCGTTCACCGTGCAGGGCGTGGACTACAGCCGCGCGCTGGACCTGCTGAAGTCGAAGGTGGTGCCGGCCACGGGCGCGGCCGAGGTGGTGGGCGACCCGAAGATCTGCAAGGTGAGCATCGTGGGCATCGGCATGAAGAGCCACGTGGGCATTGCGGCCAAGATGTTCCGCACGCTGAGCGAAGAGGGCATCAACATCCAGATGATCAGCACCAGCGAGATCAAGACCAGCGTCGTCATCGACGAGAAGTACATGGAGCTGGCTGTGCGTGCACTGCACAAAGCTTTCGATCTCGAGCAGGAAATCGCCTCGGCATAGGCTAGAATCCCGCTTCTTCGAATGTTGGAGTCGTGACCGAGTGGCCGAAGGTGCTCCCCTGCTAAGGGAGTATGTGCCAAAAGCGCATCGAGGGTTCGAATCCCTCCGACTCCGCCAAGGATCACTTTGGCGATGACCAAAGATGACAAGCTAGACCTCTTAGAGCCCCGGATTCCGGGGCTTTTTTCTTGGCCGTTGTCAAAGTTCGTTGATTGACAGCGGGCGGCAGGTGGGGGACTCTTTGGGGGACTCAGGTGGGCTGTTCCCCTGGTTTGCCCGCAAGTCCCCCATGCCCCTCACCGACACCGCGTGCCGTGCCGCACGCTGCCCCGATGACAAGCCGCGCCTGCGCCTGGCCGACAGCGGCGGCCTCTACCTCGAAGTGCAGCCCAACGGCTCAAAGCACTGGCGCTGGAAGTACCGGTTCGACGGCAAGGAGAAGCGGCTGGCGCTGGGCCTGTACCCGGCCGTCCCGCTGGCGCAGGCCAGGCGAGACCGCGACGCAGCTCGCGACCTGCTGAAGGCCGGCAGCGATCCGGTGCAGGCCAAGCTCGACGCCAAGCTGGCCAAGCAGGTTGCCCTGGGCAACACCTTCGAGGCGGCCGCCCGCGCGTGGTTCGAGCACTGGCGAGGGCCGAAGTCCGAGCGGCACGCCGACTATGTGCTGCGCCGGCTGGAGGCCGACGTGTTTCCGCTGCTGGGCGCCAAGCCGATCGCGGACATCACCGCGCCGCAGCTGCTGGCCATGGCCAAGAAGATCGAGGCCCGCGGCGCACTCGACATCGCCAAGCGCTCACTGCAGACCTGCGGGCAGATCTTCCGGTATGCCGTGGCGCATGGCCTCATCGAGCGCAACCCGGCAGCCGACGTGCGGCCGAGCGACGCGCTGAAGCCGCGGAAGAAGGGGCACTTCGCCCGCGTCGACGCGAAGGAGCTGCCGGCGCTGCTGCGTGCGATGGAGGCCTACGGCGGCAGCCCCTACACGCGCTTCGCGCTGCAGCTGCTGGCGCTGACGTTTGTGCGCACCGGCGAGCTGATCGGCGCCAGGTGGGAAGAGTTCGACCTCGACAAGGCCGAGTGGCGCATCCCGGCAGCTCGCATGAAGATGCGCACGCCGCACATCGTGCCGCTGTCGACCCAGGCCGTGCACGTCGTCAAGCTGCTGGACCAGCACCGCAGCCCGTCGGGCCTGCTGTTCCCTGGCGAGCGGGACCACGAGAAGCCGATGAGCAACAACACCATCCTGGCGGCGCTGAAGCGCATGGGCTACGGTGGGCAGATGACTGGCCACGGCTTCCGGGGATTGGCTTCGACGGTGCTGCACGAAGAGGGCTTCGAGCACATGCACATCGAGCTGCAGCTGGCGCACATGGACCGCGACGACGTGAGCGCCGCCTACAACTTCGCGACCTACCTACCCCAGCGCCGCAAGATGCTGCAGTGGTGGGCCGACCACCTCGACCAGCTGCGGGTGGGCGCCAAAGTACTGCCGTTCAGGGCGGCGGGCTGACGGCCACTCAGCGCTGACTTACTCGAGAGGGTCAATCTGTGGACCCGGTCGCAGCAGTGCTTGTTGAGCCTTCTCTGCGGCCATCATTGCGCGCCATTTGGCCCGCACTTCCTGGGCGTTTCGCCAGCGCTCATAGAGCTGAATGTCGGTGTACGGCGCCTCGCCGACGCCTCCAAGGCCCCATTCGCCAATGGCTGCTCTCTCGAGCTCCTCGCCGGCCTCGCGAAGGTCCTGCGGAAGGTCTTGGTGCTTGTCCATGTCGCGTAGGAGCTTGATGGCTCGATCAGCGACCTTGGAACAAGCGTTGGTCAGCTCAGCAACCTGGAACTCAAGCTCCGCGATTCGCGCGTCCTTACTCGCGATGGTCACGGCGATCGCCGGTGACACCATACCTGGAATAAAGCTGGCCTCCAGGCGGTCAACGATCTCCGAATTCATCGTCCTGCGGGCGTCCTTGGCATGCGCCTCGATCTCGGCTTTCAGGCTCTGAGGAAGCCTGATCTTCATCTGGTGGTCGTCTCGGCTCATCGACTGAATTATGAGTGCGCAGTGGCTTGACCTGTAAACCACTTTCGGTCCATCATCCATCCCATGAACCATTTTCGGTCCACGGAGGTCAGATGAGTGAAGCGAAGTCGGCGACGTACATCGCCTTGCCCAGTGAGCTCAAAGCGTACCTGCGCCAAGCAGCGATCAAGAACATGCGATCAATCGCCGGTGAAGTGTTGTTCCGTCTCGAGCAGAGCCGGCGGAGGGAGGAGAGCGCAGCCCCGCAGGCCGCGCAGCAGCAATGACCCCCAGAAAGGCGAAGAGCCGCGCGGCTGGTACCCGGCGGCTCTTCAGTGTCAGCAACCTTGCGACAGGAATCGACGACATGAAGTCTACGCGCACTGCGGCCCCGGCCGCCACACCCCCATCGGAGGGCTTGCAATGTCTCGCCCTCGAGGCGCTGGCGATCATCGAGGCCCAACTGAGCATGTTGGGCCGCGAATTCATCGCACGGCCGGACGGTGAGGCCTTCGACCTGGTGCTGATGCGCACGCTGCGCGACATCAAGGCGTTGAACAGCGTGGTGATTTCCGTGCTGGCAGAGGACCACCTGCGCGACGTCGCCGAAATGCAGATGGTGGTCTTCGGTGAGGTGTGCCATGGCTAAGCGCCTTGCCACCCCACAGGAGCGGACCGAGCTGATCGATCCGCTGTTCAACGTTGTCGCCGCGCTGTTCGCCATGGCTGCCTTGGGCGACGCGCTGTGTGACAACAGCATTCAACATCCAGAAGACGCCGGTGACGCCGTGGCGAGACTGGCTGCCCAGGCCCGCGAGCAACTGGTTGACGTCATCAATCGTCTGGACGCCTGACCATGCACGAACGGACCATCACCCCGATCAGTCTGCCCACCGGGCCGGGTCAAGACCCGGTGCTCATCAACATCAAGGCGGCCAGCCAGATGATGGGCGTGACGCCCGCGACGATCTACGCGCGGCTGAAGGCGAAGGTGCCCGGCTTCCCGCAGCCGGTGCGGCTTTCGAGTCGCTGCACGCGGTTCCGCCGGCGCGAGGTCGTCGCGTACGTAGAGAGCCTGACCGGTGAGGCCGCGACATGACCAAGCCCACCTTTCAGGCCCTCGGCGCACTTGCTGGCCAGCCCGGCACCACTTTCACCGAAGCCGATGTAGCGGCCGACGTTCCCGACCTGGCAGCCGAGCTGCACGACACGGAGATCGACGCGAAGGCGTTCGCAGTCTGGCTGCAGCCGCTGCTGGTCGAGTACCGGGTCGCCGCCGCGGCCATGGCGCTGATGGGCCAGCGCGCCGCCGTCGTCCGGTGGCTCGAGGCAGCGGCGGCCCAGCCCGAGCAGGCGCTGGGCGACGGCCGCCTGCAGCACCCACCTGCCTGGCATGCGGAGCCTGCCCTGTGGCATGCCGCGCGGCGCAGCGGCCTCGATTGGGACGACCTGGTGGCCGCCGGTCATGCGCCGCTGGCGGCCGCTGTTTTGCGGGCCGCCGCAGACATGCTGCGTGCCGGCAAGTCCAGGCGCGGCCGGCGCACCTCGCGAAGCCGCGACCTGCTGCTGAACGCGGTCGTTCAACGCCTGCGTGTGCTGGGCCTCGGCGCCGGCGATGCCGCCCACCGCGCCGCCGGCATCCTCTCCGTGTGCGCGGTGCCGGTGCCACAGGAAACCACGGCCCGGGCGGCGCGGCGCGCATGGCCGCGGGCAGAAACTGCCTCATCGATTCCGGCTGCCTCGCCATCCATGGTGGCCACCCCACCAAGCCTGCTCCCACGGCCTGACGATGCCAACGAACAACCACCCTCCCAAGCGCCCGGCGCAGCGCACGCCGGCCGCCTCGAAGCTCAACGAGTCAGCCCGCGTTGTGTGCGACAAGATCGGGCCCGAGCCGCACGAGGCCGACCTGCCTGGCTTCATGGCCGGCGAGCGCATCGCGAATGAGTTCCTGGCCAGCTTGCGCGATGGCCAGGCCAGCAACGACGAGCTGTACGCGGCCGCGGGCCTGATGTCCCAGAACCCGAACAGCGTGCTGCGCGGCTTCTTCCGCGTGCTGCAGGGCGAGCTCGAATGACGGCCGAGGCATCACCCCTGCGCCGGGCGGCGCGTGAGCACGTCGCGGCGGCGCTGCTGACCGAGGCGGAGCTGAAAGCCTTCACGACGCTGCAGGCTCAGGCAGCGCTGCGCGGCATCCGCTGTGACGCCATGGAGTTGGACAACGGCCGCGTGGGCTACGTGGTGTCGCGATGGACTTTCACCACCACCAGCACCACCCTAGCCGAGCTCGAGGCCTTGCTGCGCAGGATGGGGGTGCAGTGAGAGGTGCGCCGGCAGCCTCAGTCGAACCGCGCTTGCGTTGGCAAGAGGCTGTTGTGCACACCATCGACCGCGGCGGCGTTCCGGCTGAGCCTGGTGCTGACCGGGCGCAGCCGCATTCGATCGAGGCGGAGCAATCGGTGCTGGGTGGCTTGCTGCTGGACAACGGCGCATGGCACGGCATCGCCGACGTCGTGCAGTCGGCCGACTTCTTCGATGGCCGGCATCAGGCCATCTTCGAGGCGATCGGCGCTATGGTGGGCGCCGGCCAGCCGGCCGACGTCATCACGGTGTTCGAGCAGCTGCAGACGGCCGGCAAGGCCGAGGAATGCGGCGGCCTGGTGCACCTCAATGCGCTGGCGCAGAGCGTGCCGACGGCGGCCAACCTGCAGCGGCATGCGGGCATCGTGCGAGAACGCGCAGTGCAGCGGAAGCTGATTGCGCTCAGCGACGAGATCGCCGGCGCGGCGGCGCGTGGAGGCGATGTTGCCGCCATCGCGTCGTTGGCTACAACCCGGTTCGCTGAGCTTGAGCGGACGCAGGTGGGTACGGCCGACGGACTGCCGATGCTCACCCTCGACGAGCTGCGCACGCGGGCTGAGGCGACTCGGTGGCTGGTGAAGCACCGAGTGCCTGACAGCGCGATCGGCACCATCTTCGGCGCGCCGGGCACGTTCAAGTCGTTCATCGCGATGGATCTGGCCCTGCACGTGGGCCACGGCCTGCCGTGGCTCGGCCGCAAGACCCTGGCGCGCCCGGTGGTCTACCTCGCTGGCGAGGGCGGCGCAGGCCTTTCTCCTCGCTTCCAGTCGTGGCATGAGGCGCGCCGCCTTGACCACCGGAAAGCCCAGGTACATGTGGTGCCCGTGACGCTCGAGCTGTCCACCGAGTCCCGTACGGTTGTGCGAAAGGCGCAGGGGCTGGGTGTGTCTCCCGGCCTGGTCATCATCGACACCCTGTCTAGCTCCTTCGGCGGTGACGAGAACGCTGCCGCCGAGGTGGCCGCTTTCCTGCGCACGCTGGGCCGCGAGTTTCGCGACTTGTGGAGCTGCACGGTGCTGCTGGTGCACCACAGCGGCCACGCCGCCACGGAGCGGCCGCGCGGCTCATCTGCCTTCGTCGCGAACCTCGACTTCGTGTTCGGGGTGCACCGTGACGAACGGGAGATGCTGGCTACGATGAGCTGCTTCAAGCTCAAGGATGGCGAGCGCTTCGACGACGCGGTCTTCTCTCTGACGAAGCACGAGCTTGGTACCGACGTCGATGGGGACCCGGTCACCTCCCTGGTGGCACGACACCTCACGGATGCGGATGAGGTGGCGATGGCGCAGCAGGCCGAGCAGTCCGCCGGTCGAGGCGGGCGCACGCAGCTGCTGCTGAACCTGGTGCAGAACGGCATGAGCGAGAAGGAGCTGCGTAAGGCCTTCTACGAGGACTGCCAGATCGCGGAGCCCGAGGCCAGGAAGAAAGCGTACTACCGGGCCCGCGATGCGGCAGTCCGCGCGCAGCTCATTGAGGTGGCCCAGGGCACCCTGATCGACCTGCGGGGGGCAAGTAAGTGTCCCGTTTTCAAACTTCAACTGTCCCGATTTTCGGGACATCGGGACAGGGACGGGACTCGCGCGCGCATAAGGAAACCGGGACATTGTCCCGTCCCGTTTCCTGTCCCGATGCGCGTCCCGGTGTGTCCCGTTTTGCTGTCCCCGGTGCTGCTTGGCATGGAGTACTCGAATGCGAATGAAGCCCACCGAGGCCGTGCGCTGGGCCATCGTCGCGCCGCGCACCTTCCATGCACTGGACGCGACGGTGAGCTGCACCCTGCGCGTGCCGATGGTGCCCGCCGGCGAGGTGGCCGAAGCCGTGTGCGCCTGGCAGGCCGGTGCTGCTGGCGAGATCTGCGAGCGCACCCGAGAGCTGCTGCTGGCGCAGCGGCAGAAGGTGGTGAACCGCGTGGCGCGGCAGCTGGGCCGGCGCGTCACGGTGCGCGACGTGTGGCTGTGATGGCTGCGTTGCGCCGGCGAGCCTACTTCGATCCGCTGCGGCGGTCTCGAGTGCAAGCCGGGGTCGCATAGCATCCGATCACACGGGAGGGTTTATGAACTGGCTCGAGTTTTTGGCAAAGCTCGTCGACTCGGCAGCGTGGCCGGCTGTCGCAGGCGCGGCGATTTACGTCTTTCGCGAGCGACTGAACGAAGCGCTGCAAGTCGCGACACAGCAGCTTCAGCGCGTCGGACAGCTGAAGGTAAGCGGAGTCGAAGTCGTCATGCAGGCTGAGAAGAGCTTGGCCGAGAAGGAACAGGAGGCCGATTCTGTGCAGGAGCAACTTGCCGCAGCCACCGCGCCCGAGGAACGTGAGAACTTGGCGGCCAAACTGAGAGAGGCGCTTGACGAAGCGGCTCGGCTGCGCGCTTTGGTTGAGAAGTTGTCCGCAGGAACGGAGCGAAGTGAGGCCAGCCCCTTCGCTGGTATGGCAGTGCACTCATCGCTTCGGAAGCTAGCGCTGAAGATGGGGTTCGAGAACATCAGGGAGCCGATGCGTCTTAAGCACTACCACCGGATGAAGCTGGAGGCCGACGAGGCGTTGATGGGGATGTCTGTCGCAGAGGTGCTGCCTCTCCGAAGCGCAGGCTATGTTCTACAAAATGGCCAGCTGACAACTGCTGGTTTGCAAGCGCTCGTTGCGCTTGCGCGGGAAGAGGGGGCGTCGAGCTGAGCTGCTCGTGGCCCTGGGGGTGGATCCAATCCCTTGGGCCTTGAGTGCGGTAACGGCACTCCCCCCACGGATGGGCTTTTTTGCACCAGCCGAAATTTCGGGCGAGAACTCTTTTTCGTAAAAGAATGGCCGGTCGACCTGCTTTCCAACCGACGCGCCAGCAGCGCGACCTGGTGGCCACCGCAGCAGGCGGCGGCGCCACCCAGCAGGCCATTGCGCTGGCCCTGGGCCTGACCGTGCCCACCCTCCGCAAGTGCTTCCCCGAGGAGCTGCAGCACGGCGCCGCGCGCCGGCGGCTCGAGGTGCTGCTGTCTCTCTTCGCAGCCGCGCGCCGCGGCCGGGCCGGCGCTGCCCGGCGCTACCTCGCCCACCGGCCGGAGCGCTTCCAGGCCTCTCGATAGGGCTCCGGCTTATTTCTGCCTTCCGGCTTTGTGGACCCCGGCCGTTCAATGCCGGCCATTCGTCAGCATCGCCAGAGGAAGGCCGCCATGTCCCTGCAGCAGCACCCCGCAACCACCGCCGTCACCGCGCATGCTGTTGCCCAAGCGCTCGGTTTTGCGCCAGGCGCGATGGTGCTTGCCCACGCCCCTCACGCGGTGCCTGGCTGCGAGGCGCTTGAAGCACGTCTGAACAGCCTGTATGCCGAGGCAGGCAGGATCATGGCGGTTTGTGGCCGCGACCCCGAAGGCGACCAACGAGACCGGATCAACCGCATCGCCGCCGAGGTGGAGGTGCTCGAGCGGCAACTGGAGACCGCCAATCAGTTCGCTGCCGAGGTCGGGCCTCCTGGCCAAGCCAACAGTCGCTTCCAGCCCGGCAATGTGGGGCCGCGCAGCGGTCGCCCGGCTATGCGCCAGATTGCTCCAATGGCGTCCTACCGCGCTGGTTCACCTGCACCGGCGCCCGCGCCAGCCAAGGCGGCAGCCAAACCGGCGGCCAAGCGCCTGCCCAGCGAGACCGACCCGCAGCGCTGGGGCTTCGGCAACTTCGCCGAGTTCGTGGCAGCCGTGAAGATCGGGTCAGCCAAGGCCGGCCAGGTGGATCCGCGCCTGGTGCTCAACTCCGCACCGAACAGCTACGGCTCGGAAGGTGTTGGCCAGGACGGCGGCTTCGCCGTGCCCCCCGAGTTCCGCGACTCGATCATCGAGAAGGTGCTGGGCGAGCAGTCACTGCTGCCGCTGACCGACCAGCAGATCGCGTCGCGCAACAGCATCACCTTCCCCGCCGACGAGACCACGCCAGTGGCAGTCGTCGGGTGGAATCCAGGCCTACTGGGAATCCGAGGCCAAGGAGATGCCACAGTCGAAGCCCGACCTGAAGGCCAAGACCGTCAAGCTCGAGAAGATCGTGGCCATGGTGCCGCTCAGCGATGAGCTGCTGGAGGACGCGCCGGCCATGGCCAGCTACGTCAACCGCAAGGCCCCGGAGAAGATCAGCGCCAAGGTCAACGCAGCCATCATGGCCGGCTCCGGTGTCGGCATGCCGCTGGGCATCCTGAACAGTCCGGGCACCATCGTCGTGCCGAAGGAAGCCGGCCAGGCCGCCGACAGCGTGCTGTTCGCCAACATCACCAAGCTGTGGACGTCGATCACGCCAGCGGCGCGGCGCAATGCCCGGTGGTTCATGAACCCCGACGTCGAGCAGCACCTGATGACCATGCAGTTCCCGGGCACCGGCACCGCCGTGCCGGCGTATATGCCCCCGGGCGGCCTGTCGCGTGCGCCGTACGGCACGCTGCTGGGCCGGCCGATCATCTACAGCGAAGCCATGGCACCGGTGGGCGAGCAGGGCGACATCGTGTTCGGCGACCTGGCCAACTACCTCACCGCGGTGAAGACCGGCGGCGTGCGCAGCGAGGTGTCGATGCACCTGTGGTTCGACTACGACCTGACCGCCTTCCGCTTCGTGCTGCGCGTCGGTGGCCAGCCGTGGTGGAACGCGCCGATCGTCCCCGCCAGCATCGCTTCGTCCAAGCGCGGCTTCTTTGCCACGCTCGCCGCGCGCGGCTGATAAGTCTTGGCCACCGCGGGCGAGATAGCCCGGCCATAGCCCGGGGTGGTTGCCGCATCGAGCGGCGAGTCATGCCCCATGGTTGGGACCGGCCCTGCTGGAACGGGGCGAGGCGCATCGGGAGCTCGGGAGAGCTGCACGGCGCCACCTACTGAAAGGGCACCATGAGCGAGAATGTCGGTACCGGTTCGATCAAGCTGACCGGTGACGCCACCGGCTTCAAGGCGGCCATCGCGGATGCCAAGCAGTCGGCCACCGGCCTGGGCAAGGAGCTGGGCAACAGCACGCAGGCCGGCGCGGCCAAGGGCAAGGCCGCCGTCGACCAGTACATCGCCCGGCTGCGGGTGGCCGCCGACAACATCGGCAAGACCGCCAGCCAGATCAAGCTGCAAGAGCTGGCGCAGCGCGGCGCCACCCAGGCCCAGCTCGAGACCGCCGCGGCAGCGCTGAAGACGCTCGACGCCTACAAGCAGCAGCAAGCCGCCGCGAGACAAGCCGCGGCAGCCAGCAACCAGGCCTCGGCCGGCGCGCTGGCCATGCGCAACGCGCTGGCCGGCCTGTCGGTGGCTGCACTTGGCCGCGAGTTCATCCAGGCCGCCGACGCGATGACGAACCTGAACGCACGCCTGGCGCTGGTGGCCACCGGCTATGCGAACTTCCAGCGCGCCCAGCGCGAGGTGATCGCGATTGCACAGGAGACGCGCACCGGCCTGGGCCAGACGGCCGACCTGTTCACCAGCCTGTCGCGCAGCACCGAAGCGCTGGGTGTCTCGCAGAGCGACGTGCTGGGTGTGACCCGCACCATCAACCAGGCGCTGGTGGTGTCTGGCGCGAACGCCGAGAGCGCCGCCGCGGCGCTGGTGCAGCTGGGCCAGGGCTTCGCATCTGGCACGCTGCGGGGCGAGGAGCTGAACAGCGTGCTGGAGCAGGCGCCGCGGCTGGCCCGCGCGATCGCCGACGGCATGGGCGTGACAGTGGGCCAGCTGCGCGACTTGGGCAAGGCCGGGAAGCTGACCGCCGAGCAGGTGTTCCAAGCCATCCAGAAGGGCGGCGCGGCCATCAACAGCGAATTCGAGCGCATGCCCCTGACGGTGGGGCCAGGCCATGACCCAATCGCGCAACGCCGTTCAGGTTCTGGCCGGCGCGATGGACAACGCCAGCGGCGCGACGGCCGCGCTGGCCAGCACCATCAGCAGCGTGGCCGAGAAGGCGATCGAGCTGGCCGACGCCATCAAGCGCGGGCGCGACGGCGCCAAGGACATCGGCATCCTGGCTGATGGCTTCCTGACCGTCAGCGAGACCGTGCAGGTCCTGTACGCCAATACGAAGTACGTGTTCCAGGGCATCGGCCGCGAGATCGGCGCCGTGGCCGCGCAGCTGGTGGCGCTGGGCACTCTCGACCTCAAAGGCTTTGCCGCCATCTCCGAGGCCGTGAAAGCCGACGCGGTGCGCGCGCGGGCCGAGGTGGACCGCGTGACGGCCGAGATCCTGGCCAGGCGGCCGAGCGCGGCCGAGGCGCTGCGCCGGCAGGAGGACCGCGGCTTCGACCCGCTGCGCAAGCCTGCAGGCGGCCCGCCGGCAGCAGCCGGCACCGGGAGCAAGACAGACCCTTACGACAGCGAGCTGAAAGCGCTGCGCGAGCGCAATGCGCTGTTGGGCAAGGAAGGCGCGCTGGAGAAGCTGAACACCGAGATCGCGCTGGGCAAGTTCGGCAAGCTGACCGAGGCGCGCCGGCTGCAGCTGCAGTACCTGGCTGCCAGCATCGACCAGGCGGCCGACGAAGCCGCGGCGCAGAAGGCCCTTGAGGCTGCGCGCGACGCGGCCACCGAGGCGCTGACCCGCAGCTCGACGGCGGCGGTACAGGCCGTGGCCGCCTTCGAGGCCGGCAACCGGTCGATGGCCGAAGAGATCGAGCTGATGGGCGCCAGCGCCACGGCACGTGCCGCGATCGAGAACGCGCGCATCGAAAGCCTGATCACCACCAAGGAACAGCAGATCGCCGAGCGCGAGCTGGCCGGCATCGGCGAGCAGCAGAACCAGCTGCTGCAGAAGGAGATCGACCTGCTGCGCGAGCGGCAGCAGCTCAACAGCACGAAGGCCTTCAAGGAAGCCGAGCAGCTGCTGCAGGAGACCGGTGTGAAGGCGCGCACGTCGCTCAGCGCCTCGGTCGCTGAAGGCCTGCTGGAGGGCTTCCGCAAGGGCAACAACCTGGCCGACGTGTTCCTGCGCGAGCTGAAGGCGCAGTTCGCCCGCACCGTGCTGCAGCCGGCCATCGAGCCGATCGTCACCGGCATGCAGGGCACGGCATCATCGATCGGCAGCGGCCTGTTCAACCTGGTGCAGGAGGGCTTGAAGTGGCTCACCGGCAGCGGTGCCGGCGTGGGCATCACCAGCGGCAACATGGGCCTGGCCGACTTCGGCCTTGGTGGTGGACGCGCCAGCGGCGGCCCGGTCGAGCGCGGCCGCATGTACCGCGTCAACGAGCTGGGCCCGGAGCTGCTGAAGATCGCCGGGCAGCAGTACCTGATGATGGGCAAGGACAGCGGCACGGTGGTGGCCCACGACCAAGCCATGCGGCAGATCGGCGGCGCCGGCTCTATGGCCACGCAGATGCCTCAGGTGCTGCGCGTTGCCACTCCAGTGACGATCATCAACAACACCGGCATCGCGGCGACGGCGACCTCGCAGCAGCGCAACGATGGCGGCATCGACGTAATTCTCGAGGCGCTGCAGAACCAAGTGGCCGATGGCATTGCCTCGGGCACCGGCCCGGTCGCACGTTCTATCGAGGGCCGTTATGGCTTAAGGCCCAGCTTCTCATCATGATTCTGGCTCGCGCCAACAGTTTGCGTTATTACCGTCGGGTTCTTACAAACCGGCGAGTCAAGCGCGAAGCGAGCATATATCGCAACGCCAAAGGTGAGTCCCGTGGCCCCGATCGCGCAACACACGGCTAAGCCCACGATTCGATATTTAGTGCGAAGCCATTGCGATTTTCCGACTACCCCAGTCAACAGCCAATCGACAATTTCCTCGTCCTTCGCTTCTTTCCACTTTTCGGCGTACGTCTTGTGATCTTTTGCAATTGCACCGTAAAACATCATTTCGTGCGGCTTGTGTGTCCAGCGCGGTAATACGGCGTATAAGGAAAGCATCAAGCCGAGCAGGAGCACCAAGCCAGTAATTGAAATGAACAGTGACAGTCGATTTTCCGGCGCAAACAAATCTCCCTGTAGTACTGTCAGGCACTCCTTGGAATAGACGACGTACGCAGTGACGAGCACCGAATACGCTGTGACAAGAAGGCCTGTTTTCGTCGCAGCCAAAGCTATTTGTTGTTCCACATGTCCGTATTGAGCCAACAGGACCTCTGTACTAAACTTCATTTCTCCCCCGATGAAAATTGCATGAGCCAACCTTCAACTGTTGCAGGTGACCTCAAGGCGCAGTGCCCCCGATAGGGTAGCCTAGGGCACCGCTGCCGGCGAAAATTTCCTGTTGCCTGTAACGCAGGGGTCGGCGAGGATGCTGCGGCGACTCACTCTTGAGAGATAAGCAGCATGAGCACAGCATCGGTCGAGCCCCTGTTCACCGTGAAGGAAACAGGCGACGGCACTCCGTTTCTCTACCTCGAGCATCGCGGCGAGGCGTCCCCGGGCTTTCCCAGCAGTGTTGTCTTGAGGCTGCGAGACGGCACCACCCTAGAAGAGGCGCGTGAGCTGTCAAAGCTGATGGCCAGCCGCATCGTGCGGCTTTCGATCACTGCCTGACATGGGTGTGGCGCTCAACGGCGGAAGCGCAGTGCGAACCTGCTCGGCAGCGGCGATCGCCTTCGCGGCGGGATGGCTCTTGTCAGGCGGCGATCCCAATGACCGACCTAGGCTCGGCGACACCGGTCTGCCGAAAAACTGCCGCGCGATAGTCCAGGCGAACGTCGATGCTTACCGAGCGAAAACCTATCCGCCCGACGCCATCATGGCTTCGCTGGAGCGCAACTGCGGGGCCGGCGGCTATTCGTGGGGAAGGTGATACTGGGCCGGGCCGCTCAAAAGTGAGCAGTGCACCGTGTGCGCAAAAGCTCGAAGACGGTCCGGAGCATGCAAGGCCGGAACTCCGGCCTCTCGCGAAGTTTGACCATCACCCCATTTTTGGGGAGACGTTCGAGCGTCCAACCACTTTTGGTTAGACGCCCTCAAAAGTGAGGCCGTCGCCGCTAAGTCGTTGATCTGATTTCTAACGCAAAAGTGCGTCAGGTCCAAGGGCTGGTCAGGCTGCCGCTCGATCGCGCCGTCGCTGGCACCTCTGCGGGCAACTCGGCCTCGGCTTTCCTGAGAGGCCCCCACACCGCTTCGATCTTGTCGGCCACGGCCGCCGGCAGCATCCTCAAGGCTTCGACGATCGCGCCCTGCACTCTGGCCAGCCGGCGGGCGAAGGCGTTGAGCTCGGTGGCCTGCCGGGCTTGAACAGCTTCGACGGCATCGAGCTTCTGGGCCCGCGCCTGTATCCCCTTGAACCTGGTCTCCATGACCGCCAACTGCATCACCACCTTGGTGGCCGCAGCTCGGGCCTGCTCCGCCTCGGCGATCGCCTTGGCTGCCTTGGCCTCGGCCACCTGGGAGGCCTCGAGCGCGGCCTTCTCCCGCCTGGCCAGCTCACGCTGCACGCGGCGCTGCGCCCTCGCGTTGCCGGCGGCCGCCTGCTGGAGCGTCTGCATGTCGATGTGGGTGGCCTTCACGCCGCGCCTTGCCCGCTCCATGCCCAGCCGCGCGAAGTTGCCCTGTGCACGATCGAGCAGCGCCGCGATCTTCTTGGGCCCGTCGAACCAGTGCGCTGCGGACAGCCGGCCGTCGGGCGTCACCGGTGTGACGATCGCCCACAGATGCGGCCGGCGTTCATCGAGGTGCAGTCCGCAGCCGATGATGTTGTCGTCGCCAAACTCGCGCCGCAGCATGGCCAGGTGCGCGCGGGCCAGCAGCTGCCAGTCGCCTCCGGCTTCCCAGAAGTCATCGGACGCGCCCAGGAACAGTTCGACGGCGCGCACCGCGTCCTTGCGCTTGGCCAAGGGATCGGTGCGGGCCATGACGCGCCTGACCACCTCCGCTGGATCCTCGGTGCCCCAGATGGTCTGGTTCTCGCAGAGCCGCGCCGGGTCGGCGTTGCGTGTCGGGATCGTGCGCGCGTGATGGCCCATTGCGCCGATCAGCGATGACGCGGTCTTGTGCTTGGCCAGCCTGATGATGGGACAACCTGCCATGCGACGATCGTATCGACGCCCACCCCCGTTCCAGCCCGCAAATGGCAGGTGAGGCAGCACCGATTGGTGGGTTTCACGCCGGGCCCTGCGCCCACCGTTCGGCCCGCGCCGCGGAACCGTTACGCACAACGGTTCGCTGCGCAAACCGGTACGCCAGGGAGGCGCTGCCCCCCATGGACCCCCAACGCCCACGCCTCCGCGTGATAACCCATTGCCAGCTGCCGGTGGACGGATGGATCAGCGCGCGGTGCGGCGCTTGGCTCCGCGCGCTGCGAACAGCTCGATCAGCCGGGCCCGGTCTGGCTCACCTTCACGGGGCGCCTGCCGGCCGCCGTCCGTGCTGAACCTTTCGGCTCCCAGCACCCGCTCCAGTTCGCTGCGCATCAGCAGCGGCCGCCCGTTCGGCTTGCGGGCCACCAGCAGGCCGAGGCCGCTCAGGCAGCGCGCCTGCGCCGACGGCGCCTTGAGTGGCGCGCACAGCTCGGCGATCTCGTCATCGGTCAAGAAGGGTGGCACTTCAGGCCCTTACGCGGACTGGGTGGCTCACCCAACTGGGCGAGCGTGGCAGGTGGTCAATGTTCACCGGATGCCCGCCTCCGGAAAACGGAGATGATCGGAGGAGTCACGATTGGTGACACCTTGGAGTGCGGTTTTGGCGAAGGAACGGAAGGCGAAGACTCTGGTCTACAAGCATGCGCTGTTTCACAGCCCGCCTGCGACCACCTTAAAGCAGCAGCTGGCGTTGGCTCTGGCTAAGAAGCCGACCATCGGGGACAGGCGTGAATCGCTGGGCCCTCCCGACCAGTCGCCGGAGTGGCGCCTTATCGGACAGTACCGCGCAGAAGCCGACATGCTGTTCGGCGTGCTGATGACGTACATGCCAGGGACTGCGTCGACGTTTCTCGTGGACGACACGGCTGCCACGAGCCTGACCGTTGAACAGTTCGTTGCCCCTCAAACGACGGACGGTAAGAGACGTGAGCGGCTGGACGCCACGTTGTTCTTCGCCGTCTACGCAAATCATCTTGTCATGATGCAGTCGTCGTCGATGCGAGAGCGGCAGCTGGAGCATCATTTGCAGTGGCTGTTGCACCACGCTGGTGAACTTGAAGGAACCAACCAGGTCCGGCTTGTCGACCAACTTCCGAAAGCTGCTCGCGACAAGGTTGAGGCGGCCGGTGTGCGGGAGCTTGACATTGGCGGCGAGCTGGAAGCCGATGAGACGCTCGACAGCTCAGCGGAGCCGGTACCGGGCCCAGCGGTTGCCCGCACGGCAACCATGGATTCCTCGGCGAGCGTGGTTGAGTCAGCGAGCGAAAAAAACCGGCATCTTGGGGGCGCTGAAGAGCTTGTTGAAACCTGACGAGGCGGCGAAACTCGATCTAGACGCTTTGACCGGTTCCAACATCGAATACACGTTGAAGATTCGGTACAAGGTGGAGACTACGGACAAGGGTCAAAAGCTCATGAACACCCTGGGCTCCGCACTGCGAAATGCCGAGGGTCTGAACGCCAAGGTTCATCTGGTCGGTGGTGGCACGATCGCGGGCAATCAGCTCAGGCTGGCCGGCCGTGTCAGGATCACGACCATCGACGGCATCCCCGATGCGAACGAAGTTTTTGAAACGATGAGGACATGGCTGCTGCAACGGGTCCAATCCGACGACGTCCAGATCTGATTGACGGGCTCTTCTACCCGCGTCTGCTCCTGCGCGTCATGTTCATCGGGCTGACTGGGGGCTTGCCGCCGTCGCGTTCCACTACCTCACCCCAGGTCTTCTGGCCTACGTCTCGGGGGTCACGGCGCCGTTTTGCCTTGTTTGTGCGGCCGCGGTATGGGGCATGCGGGACAAAACGGACGGCATTCTTGAAGCGGACTACTTGGATGCCAAGCAGTACGCGCAGCGGAGCGCTGCAGCCTCACGGCTCCGCAGGCGCTTCCTCTGGCGGGCAGCGGTGCTCGTGCTGGGAGCACTCGTTTGCATCAGCCCAGCGGTCACGTACCAGATGCTCCCCACCAAAGTTGTCTGGGAGTGGATGGTCATCGCCGGCGGCGTCGCGGTGGGCGAAGCTGCCTACACGTTCCTCTTGGCGAATCAGTGGGACGAGCAGCTTCGGGCGACCCGTCAGCGCGACGTGATGGTGGCGAAGGCCCGCGAAGAGAAGTTGGCGGCCATAGCGGCTCTGAGCTCAGTGACGGTTTCACGCGATGACTCGTTCCCGGGGTGGGGAAGCGCGACTCGAGGAACGCTCGTCCCGCCCCATCACTGAACCCAGAGGCGCTGCCAAGGGGGACTTCGTGGGGGACCTGGAACGTGGCACACGCTGCGATTCCTAGGGTTCATGCGGGTTGGCGGGCTATATGCGGCCGCCTCCGACTCCGCCAACGCAGGCGATGACAACGCAAGTTGAATTCGCCGCAAGAAAGCCCCGCCAGTCGGGGCTTTTTTGCGTCTGGCCGCAAGGGCCTGGGCTCATGGCTCGATGGCGATGCCCACCAGATTTTCGCCGCCCTGCACGGTGCCAATGCGGCTGGCCGCGCCCGTCTTCAGATCCACGCGATACAGCACCGTGGCGGCATGGCCAGGCGCCTGGATGGCTGCATAGGCGGCGTTGTTCAGGTCGCTGATGTCGAAGTGCACCTGCGCGATCGGGCCGGCGTTGAGCGGCCCGACGGTGAACAGTCTGCCCGTGTTGGGCGAGACCACCGGCTGCGTGCCTTCCAGGCTGCCCTGGCGCACCAACGTGCCGGCCACCGCATCGATGGCGTAGTTGGTGGTGATCTTCTCGTTGTCCTTGTTGTAGGTATAGCCGGCGGCCTGCACGCCGGGCTGGCGACCGGCGTTCACGTCGCTGGCGTCATAGGCCAGCGGGCCATCGAGCTGCAGGCCCGGGGTGTTGGCATCGGCATCCACCACGGCGCCGGTGTCGGGATGCAGGCGCAGGTTCAGGCCGCTGTCGCTCACCACCCGCAGGCGGTCGACGGTGGGATTGAAGTCCACGCCGAAGTGCCGGCCGGCCAACGGCACGGCCAACGGGCCGCCGACCGGCGTGGCCGCCGCCGTCGTGGTGTCGATGCGGTAGAGCCGACCGCTGCTGCCCAGTGCGAACAACTGGCCACGGGCCACGCGGAAGTCGATGCCCAGGACCTGTTCCTCGGGCGCCAGTCCGGTGAGGGCCTGGTTGCTCAGCAGCTTTTGCGGCTGGCCGCCATTGAAGCTGACCAGCCGCTTGCCGGCGGTGACGGCGAACAGCGTTTCCTTGGCAGGCGGGCCGAGCGGCTCCGCCACGGGCGGCGCGGCGCAGGCGGCCAAGAGCAGCACTAAGGCGAGGGCAGGCAGGGCGGTTCGGTACTGCGGGGTCATGGCAGAAGCGTAGGTTGAACACAACCTCGCGAGTCTGCCGCCCCGGTGCCAGCCCCATCGCCGAAGCTGGCCGAGTTAAGCCGGCCATCTCGTGCCGCATGCGGCTGCGGCTTCAGCCGTTCAGGCGACGTCCAGCCAGGGGCTGCCTTGCAGCGCGTCGGCCACCACGATCTCGGTGGCGGCGCAGCTGAGCGTCGCGCTGAGTGCGGCCGCGGCCAGCTCGGGCGTGTTGTTCTTCTGGCTCAGGTGGGCTGCCACCACATGGCGCAGGCCGGCATGCTTGCAGGCCTCCAGGATGGCCGCGGACTGGGTGTTGGCCAGGTGGCCGCGCACGCCGCCCACGCGGCGCTTGAGGAACCACGGGTAGGGGCCGTCGGCCAGCATTTGTGCATCGTGGTTGCACTCGAGCAGCAGCGCATGGCAATCGTTCAGGTGGCCAAGCACGCTGTCGGTGGGCTCGCCGAGGTCGGTGAGCACGCCCAGCCGGGCCACGCCGTCGGTGCAGCGCAGCTGCAGCGGTTCGGCCGCGTCGTGCGGCACGCCGAAGGGCGTGATCTGCAAGCCGCCGAAGTGGATGGGCACGCCTTCCAGCGCGATATGCCGCACGGTGACGGCGCCCACTGGCGCCGGCTTGCGGTCCATGGCCTGCCACGTGCCCAGGCTGGCCCACACCGGCACGCCATGGCGGCGGGTGAGCTGCAGTGCGCAGCCCACATGGTCGCTGTGTTCATGAGTGATGAACACCGCGTCCAGCATCGAAGGCGTGAGGCCCGCCGGGGCCAGGCGCCGCGTGAGTTCGCGCAAGGAGAAGCCGCAATCCACCAGCAGCCGCGTGGTGCGGCCATTGCGGGTGGACTCGATCAACGTGCCGTTGCCGGTGCTGCCGCTGCCCAGGCTGCGAAATCTCAGCATGTGTGCTGCGGCCGCCCTGCGTGGCCTACTTCAGGTCTTCGGCCAGGATGCGCACGATGCGCTGGCCGATGTCGCCGTTCTCGGGCTGGCCGCTGGAGGTGTACACCGCCGCGGTGGTGCGCTCGCCGGCCGACTTCAGGTTGATGCGGTAGCGGCCCGGGCCGGTGAGCGAGTTCTTGCCCTTGTCGTCGCCGAAGCTGAACAGCTTGGAGAAGAAGCCCGGTTCTTCCTTGCCGGCCATCTTCGGGTCGGCATAACGCACGTAGTAGATGCCGCCGGCGCGGTCGCGGTCTTCCACGGTGAAGCCGCCGCGGTCCAGGGCCAGACCCACGCGGCGCCAAGCGCGGTCGAAGCCTTCGTCGATCTGCAGCGTGGCGGCGGCCTCGCCCGGGACGATGCGGGCGCGGCTGGGCGCGGGAGCACCCGGCGTGGCCGTGGCGGCGGTGGTCGTGCCCGGCGCTGCGTTGGCGATGGCCTGGTCGGCGCGGGCCTTGTCGGTGCCCAGCTTCACCATCAGGCGCTGCAGGAATTCGGCTTCCAGCTGTGGGTCGCTCGGGCGGCCGGTCCAGCTGGTCTGGTCGCGCTCGCGGCTGGTGTACACCTCTTCCATGCCGCGGTGGCTGATGTAGATCTCCGTGCCGCCGGCCACGCGTTCCACGCGGGTGCGGAACTTGTCGCGCTCGCCGGTGGAATACAGCGAGTCCAGCACGCGGCCCAGCGTGCGGCGGATGATGTCGTCGGCGATCTTGGCGCGGTTCTCGGCCCAGTCGGTCTCCATCACGCCGGCCGAGGGAGTGTCGGTGGTGAGCACGAAGCCGCGCTCCTGCCAGAACTGCTGCAGTTGCGGCCACAGCTGCTCGGGCGTGGCGGGCACGAACAGCCAGCGCTGGTTGCCGTCGCGCAGCACGCGGATGTCGCCCACGGCCTGCGGCGCCACCGTCTGCGTGGCCTCGGGCGCCACTGCGCCGGGCACGTTGGCATTGGCCTGGTACCCCGCGGCGCTCACGCTGCCGGACGCGGCCTGGTAGCGGCCGTCGCGGGCCAGCTGCGTCAGGTCGGGTGGCACTTCCAGCGGGGTCTGCGACTGCCTGGACTTGCTGCGGTAGTCGATCTTGTCGCCCGACATCAGGTTCTCGACGCTCGAGCACCCGGCCAGCGTGGCCACGAGCGCCAGGACGGCCAGCGAAGAAGTAGAACGGTTCAGTTGACGCATCGGGTGAGGCCGCCGGCACGCAGGGCGCGGGCGATAAGTGGTCTGTCGGGAGAGGGGGAAAGGGAGCAGCGCGCGCCTAAAGCACGCCGCCTTCGCGCAGCGCCTGCTCGACCAGCGGCTGCAGGGCCGGGTCCAGCGGCGTGAGCGGCAGGCGGATGGCCGGGCCGCAGCGGCCCATGCGCTGCAGCGCCCACTTCACGGGGATGGGGTTCGGCTCGCAGAACAGCTGCTTGTGCAGCGGCAGCAGCTGCATGTGGATCTGCGTGGCACGGCGGGCGTCGCCGGCCACGGCGGCCATGCACATCTCGTGCATCAGCCGCGGCGCGACGTTGGCGGTGACGCTCACGTTGCCCTGGCCGCCGAGCAGCATCAGCGCCACGGCGGTGCCGTCGTCGCCCGAATACAGCGAGAAGCCATCGGGCTTCTGCCGCGCCAGCCAGGCCGCGCGCTCGATGTTGCCGGTGGCTTCCTTCACGCCGACGATGCCGGGCACCTGGGCCAGGCGCAGCGTGGTGTCCACGCTCATGTCCGCCACGGTGCGGCCGGGCACGTTGTACAGCACCACCGGCAGGTCCACCGCCTCGGCGATGGTGCGGAAGTGGCGGTAGATGCCTTCCTGCGTCGGCTTGTTGTAGTAGGGCACGACCTGCAGCGAGCAGTCGGCGCCCACCTTCTTCGCGAAGCGGGTGAGCTCGATGGCTTCCTGGGTGGAGTTGGCGCCGGCGCCGGCCATGATGGGCACGCGGCCCGCCGCCTGTTCCACCGCCACGCGGATGATCTCGCAGTGCTCCTCGACCGACACGGTGGGCGATTCGCCCGTGGTGCCGACGACGCCGATGCAGTCGGTGCCTTCGGCGATGTGCCAGTCGATCAGGGCGCGCAGCGCGGGATAGTCGACGCTGCCGTCTTCCTGCATCGGCGTGATCAGCGCGACGATGCTGCCAACAATCGGTTTCATAGCGGTACCGGCTTCTTCCTAATCGACGGAGTTTAACCGTCGGGGCCGGGGCGCCTCACAGGGGATAACGCGCCGGCGCCGGGGCATCCGGGTCGGGCCGCACGGCCACGATGCGCTGCAGGAAGCGGGCCGGCGCATCGATGAAGCCGTCCTCGTACGCCACGGTGCGTAGGCCGGCGCAGGCCTGCAGCAGTTCGCCCGGGCGCAGCAGGAAATCGGGTCGCGAGGGCTTGCCGACGGTCTCGTTGCCGGCGGTAAATGTTTCGTAAATCAGCACGCCGCCGGGGGCTAGCGACGCCACCAGCGTGGGCAGCAGCGGCCGCCAGAGGTAATGCGTGACCACCACCGCGTCGAAGCGTTCGCCGGGCAGCGGCCAGGCCCTGCCCTCAATGTCGGCGACGATCAGCCGGCCCAGCGGCTGCAGCGGCGCCAGCGCATCGGCGTCGCGGTCGATGCCGGTGAGCGCATGGCCGCGCGCCGCGAGGTAGCGCAGGTGCCGGCCGCTGCCGCAGGCCACGTCGAGCACCGAGCCGCCCGGGCGCACCAGCGGCGCCCAGCGCCGCACCCAGGCCGATGGCTCGCCGCTGCCGTGCGGCATCAGAAGCAGCTCCACACCTGGTTGGCCAGCTCCACCATCAGGCTGGGCTGCAGGTAGGCCATGAACACCGCGGCCAGTGCTGCGGCGGCGCCGGCCCAGGCCAGCAGGCGGCGGGTGCGGTGGGTCATGCCGGCACCGGTGCAGGCCGGGCGATGGCGTGCTCGCGCACCGGCAGGTTGATGGCCGCGGCGAACAGGCCGAGCGCGGCCGCCAGCCACCACACCACGTCGTAGCTGCCGGTGGTGTCGTAGAGCTTGCCGCCCAGCCAGACGCCCAGGAAGCTGCCCACCTGGTGGCTGAGGAAAACGAAGCCGCCCAGTGTCGACAGGTACTGCACGCCGAAGATCTGCGCCACCACCGCGTTGGTCGGGGGCACGGTGGACAGCCACAGGAAGCCCATCACCGCCGCGAACACGTAGACGCTTCCCGGCGACAGCGGCACGAACAGGAAGATGACGATGGCCACCGTGCGCGCCGCGTAGATGGTGGCCAGGATGTGCCGCTTGGCCAGCCGCTGGCCCAGTACGCCGGCGGTGTAGGTGCCAAAGACGTTGAACAGGCCGATCAGCGCCAGCGCATAGGTGGCCACCTGTGGCGACAGGCCGTGGTCCTTGAGGTAGCTGGGCAGGTGCACGCCGATGAACACCACCTGGAAGCCGCAGACGAAGTAGCCCGCCATCAAGTAGCGGAAGCTGGGATAGCCGAAGGCCTCGCGCAGCGCCTGCGGCAGGCTCTGGCGCGGCCCGGTGGGTGCTGCCACCGCCGGCTCGCGAAGGCCGAAGGCCAGCGGCAGGATGGCGATGGCCGCAATGCTGAGCAGGAACAGCGCGTTCTGCCAGCCAAAGCCGCTGATCAGCCAGTTCTCCACCGGCACCATCAGGAACTGGCCAAAGGACCCGGCCGCAGCCGCCACGCCCATCGCCCATGAGCGCCGCTCGGGCGCGACATTGCGGCCGATCACGCCATAGATCACCGCATAGGTGGTGCCCGATTGCGCCATGCCGATCAGCAGCCCGGCGCTGCCTGCGAAGGCCAGGCCGGAGGTGGACAGCGCCATCAGCACCAGCCCCAGCGCATACAGCAGCCCGCCCACCAGCAGCACCTTGAAGGCGCCGAAGCGGTCGGCCAGCATGCCGGCGAAGGGCCCGGCGATGCCCCAGGAGATGTTCTGGATCGCCAGGGCCAGCGCGAAGGTCTCCCGCGTCCAGCCACGGTCCATGGTGATCGGCTGCAGCCACAGGCCGAAGCCGTGACGGATGCCCATGGACAGCGTGACGATCAATGCGCCGCACAGCAGCACCTGGTTCATCGACAACGGACGTGCGGCGGCGGTGGACTTCATGCCGCCGAATCTATCCGAAACACAGCTTCACATTGGTGCGGGCGCGGACAAGGACCTGCCGTCGCAGGGCCCGGCCAGGGTCGGTCCCTAGAATCCGCGCCGATATGGCAAGCAAGCAATCCAGTTACGGCGAAGCGTCCATCCGCGTGCTGAAGGGCCTGGAGCCCGTCAAGCAGCGGCCGGGCATGTACACCCGCACCGACAACCCGCTGCACATCGTGCAGGAGGTGATCGACAACGCGGCCGACGAGGCCCTGGCCGGCCATGGCAAGCGCATCGCGGTGACGCTGCATGCAGACGGCTCCATCGGCGTGGACGACGACGGCCGCGGCATTCCGTTCGGCCTGCATCCCGAAGAGCAGGTGCCGGTGATCGAGATCGTCTACACAAGGCTGCATGCGGGCGGCAAGTTCGACAAGGGCTCGGGCGGGGCCTACAGCTTCTCGGGCGGCCTGCATGGCGTGGGCGTGAGCGTCACCAATGCCCTGGCCAGGCGACTTGAAGTGGCGGTGTGGCGCGATGGCCAGCATGCCCGGCTGGCCTTCTCCGGTGGCGACGTGGTGGAGCCCCTGACCGTGGCCAAGGCCGCGTCGGGCGACCGCAAGCACGGCACCAGCGTGCGCGTGTGGCCCGATGCCAAGTACTTCGAGAGTGCCGAGCTGCCGCGCGGCGAGCTGCTGCACCTCCTGCGCAGCAAGGCGGTGCTGATGCCGGGCGTGACGGTCACGCTGACCACCGAGAAGACCGGAGAGACCGTCACGTGGCTGTACAAGGGCGGCCTGCGCGACTACCTGATGCAGCACCTGGCGGCCGACCCGGTGATTCCGTTGTTCGAAGGCGAGCAGTTCGCAGGCGCGGCCGAGACCGAGAACTTCGCGGAAGGCGAGGGCGCCTCCTGGTGCGTGGCCTACACCGAAGAAGGCGCCACGCTGCGCGAGAGCTACGTCAACCTGATTCCCACGGTGGCCGGTGGCACGCACGAGGCCGGACTGAAGGACGGCCTGTTCGGCGCGATCAAGGGCTTCATCGAGATGCATTCGCTGATGCCCAAGGGCGTGAAGCTGATGCCCGAGGACGTGTTCTCGCGCGCGAGCTTCGTGCTGTCGGCCAAGGTGCTCGACCCGCAGTTCCAGGGCCAGATCAAGGAGCGCTTGAACAGCCGCGACGCGCTGCGGCTGGTGTCGGCCTTCACCAAGCCGGCGCTGGAGCTGTGGCTCAACCAGCATGTGGCCCACGGCAAGCGCCTGGCCGAGCTGGTGATCAAGCAGGCGCAGACCCGCCAGCGCGCCAGCCAGAAGGTGGAAAAGCGCAAGGGCTCCGGCGTGGCCGTGCTGCCGGGCAAGCTCACCGATTGCGAGAGCCGCGACCTGGCGCTCAACGAGGTGTTTCTGGTGGAGGGCGACTCCGCCGGCGGCAGCGCCAAGATGGGCCGCGACAAGGAGACGCAGGCTGTGCTGCCGCTGCGCGGCAAGGTGCTGAATGCGTGGGAGGTGGAGCGCGACCGGCTCTTTGCCAACAACGAGATCCACGACATCGCGGTGGCCATCGGCGTGGACCCGCACGGGCCCAATGACACGCCGGACCTGTCGGGCCTGCGCTACGGCAAGGTGTGCATCCTCAGCGATGCAGACGTCGACGGCTCGCACATCCAGGTGCTGCTGCTGACGCTGTTCTTCCGGCACTTCCCCAAGCTGATCGAGCGCGGCCACATCTACATCGCCAAGCCGCCGCTGTTCCGCATCGACGCACCGGCGCGCGGCAAAAAGCCCGCGGCCAAGATCTACGCGCTGGACGAAGGCGAGCAGGTCGCCGCACTGGACAAGCTGCGCAAGGAAGGCGCGCGCGAGGGCAGCTGGACGATCAGCCGCTTCAAGGGCCTGGGCGAGATGAGCGCCGAGCAGCTGTGGGACACCACGCTCAACCCCGACACGCGCCGCCTGCTGCGGGTGGACTTCGGTGCGCTGGACTTCGGCAGCACGGTGCAGTCGCTCACCAAGCTGATGGGCAAGGGCGAAGCCGCGGCGCGTCGTGAGCTGATGGAGCTGCGCGGCGACGACGTGGAAGTGGACGTGTGACGTCGCGTTTGAACTGCGCTGCCGGACCGCGCAGGTTCGGCGGCCGGGCAAAGAAAAAGGCCTTGCATCGCTGCAAGGCCTTCTTCTTCTGTTCTTGGCTCCCCGACCTGGGCTCGAACCAGGGACCTACGGATTAACAGTCCGGCGCTCTACCGACTGAGCTATCGGGGAACAGAGCCTCGCAGTATAGCGAGTTTTTTGGCTACGTCAAAGGTCTAGCTGGATGGATGCGCGAAAAGTCCTGGGCGCCAGCGGATACAGGTACGCGTGGCCGAACTGGAAGGGCGATTCGCGCCAGGCGCGCTTGTCGCCCACGTTGTCTACGCCCACGCGCCAGGTGAGCTGGCTGCGCGACAGACGCTGCACGTAGCGCGCACCGAGGTTCACCGTCGTCCAGCCCGGAATGGCGATGCTGTTGTCGTCCAGCACCATCTTGTCCGCCTCGTGCACCAGGCCGGCCTGCAGCTGCAGGCCGGGCAGTGCCGCGGGGGCATAGCTGCCCGCAAGGCGGAAGGAGCGCGGCGGCACGTTGGTGGGGCGGTTGCCGTTCAAGCTGTCATCGCTGCTGTTGCGCAGCCGGGCCTGCAGCCACATCGCGCTGCCGCGCAGCTGCCAGGGCCCATGGCTCCAGCCGAGCGCCGCTTCCAGGCCGCGGTGGCGGGCGCTGCCGTCGGGGCGGCGCAGGCACTGGTCATTGGCATCGCACAGGTCGGCGGCCCGCGGGCGGTCGATCTGGAAGGCCACCAGCGAGGCGCTGACGTCATCGCGCTCGTGCTTGATACCCAGCTCGGTCTGCCGGCTCTTGAGCGCCGGCAGCGCCTGTCCTGCGTTGACGTAGAAGCTGCGGTTGGGCACCACGTCGGACTCCAGGCCCTGGCCCCAACTTGCATAGACAACCGTGGCCGGCGTCCACTGCCAGCTGGCGGCCAGCCAGGGCAGGGTCTCGCTCTGGCCGTAGCCGGTGGCGCGCGAGCCGTCGGTGCGCACGCTGTCGCGGTGCAGCCGCGTGTGCCGCAGGCCGGCCCACAGCCGCCAGTCGGCCGACAGCTGCACCATGTCGCGCAGGTACAGCTCGGTGCTGCGTTCGTCGCGCTCGGTGTTCTCGTCGGTCAGCTCGGGCGCAGGCTCGGTCACCGCCGTGCCGTCGATGTGGCCGGTGCCGGTGTAGTTGTAGGCCTGGCCCTGGGCGCGGCTCTTGAAGCGGGTGAACAGCACGCCGGTGCTGAACTGGTGGCGCAGGCCGGCCAGCACCGGGCTGCCGGCCAGTGAGAAGTCCAGTGCATCGCTGCGGCGGCGTTCGTTGTCGCTGCGGAAGTCGTAGAGGTCGAAGCTGCCGTCGCTGCAATAGCGGTCGTAGCGGTCTTCGGCGCTGCAGCCGTAGGGATAGGCCAGCCGGTCGTCGGTGCTCAGGTGCTGCGTCATGCCGTGCGCGGTGAAGCGCCAGCCCGAGCCCAGCTGCTGCTGCAGCCGCAGCGATGCGGTGTTGCCCTCCATCACCACCGGCAGCGACCAGGGCTGGTTGTTGAGGTTGGTGCGTGGGTCGATGCGTCGTGCCGAGGGCAGGCTGTCGCCCAACAGGCTGAAGCCGGGCACGCTGGGCTGGCTCTGGCGGGAATGCTCGAACTCGGCCTCCACCAGCGTGCCCGGTGCGATGCGCCAATCGCCGGCCACGGCCAGCTGGCGGCGATGACCTTCGAGCGAGCGCACCTGCGGGTCGAGATGGTCGTAGGCCGCATTGACGCGCAGGCCGAAGGCTTCGTGCGCGCCGAAGCGCTGGCTGAGGTCGGTGGCCACGCCGATGCTGCCCTGCTCACGCCACTCCAGGGAGGCGCTGCGCACCGCGGCGTCCGGCCGCTTGACCACGAAGTTCACCAGGCCGCCCGGCGCGCTGGTGCCGGCCTGGATGCCGCTGGTGCCCTTGAACACCTCGATGCGCTCCTTGTTGGCCATGCCGATGCTGGTCTCGGCATTGATGGGCAGGCCGTCGCGGCGGTAGTTGAAGCGGTTGTCCAGCGTGTAGCCCCGCACGGAGAGGAAGCTCCAGTAGCCGTCGGAGTTGTAGGCATCGGACAGGCTGGCATCCAGCCGGGTGATGTCGGACAGGCGCTCGACGCCGGCGTCCAGCAGCGCGGTGCCGCCCAGCACGGTGCCGGCAAAGGGGGGCCCTGGACAAGGGCAGCTCGCCGAAGCCGCCGATGCCCGGCGCGGCCTGCAGCGTGCGGCCGGTGATCTCCACCGTCTGCGCGGCCTGCTGGGCCCAGGCCGGCAGGCCGAGCACGCAGGCGGCGGCGGCCGCCAGCGAGTGGAGGGAAAAGCGGAACGGTGCGGAAGCCATCGTGGTCTCGGGTCGATGGCAGGGCGGCAAAGCGGAGGCTGCATGCGGCACCGCGGGCGGCGGTGCGGCGGACCAGGTCCGTCGGCTTCCCTGCGCGAGGATTACCTCAATCAGGTTCAAAGGGACTGTCTCAGTCGGCCCGCTTGCGCAGGCCAACACCCCCAGCGAAGTGCCGCAGGCCCTGAGGCCGCGGCGGGGGCGATTCTAGGGCGCGCCGTTCCGTGGCCATAATTGGCGCTTGCTAGGGGTGTCGTGCGACGCACGACTGAGAAACACCCTTTGAACCTGAACTGGGTCATGCCAGCGGAGGGAAGCAGCACCGGCCCCAGGGCGGTCACTCTTCTTCCGGCGCGCGTGCCCGCTCATGCGAAGGAAGCTGCGATGACCACCGAATCCGCCGCCCCCCGCCTGCCGCTATGCCCGGGTGCTGACCATCGCCGGCTCCGACAGCGGCGGCGGCGCCGGCATCCAGGCCGACCTCAAGACCTTTGCCGCGCTGGGCTGCTACGGCAGCAGCGCGATCACTGCCATCACCGCGCAGAACACGCTGGGTGTGCGCGCCATCCATGCGGTGCCGACGGAGGTGCTGGCCGCGCAGATCGACGCGGTGGCCGAGGACATCGGCTGCGACGCGGTGAAGATCGGCATGCTGCATTCGGCCGCCACCGTGCAGTGCGTGGCCGCAGCGATCGACCGCCACGGCCTGCGGCCGGTGGTGCTGGACCCGGTGATGATCGCCACCAGCGGCGCAGCCTTGATCGATGCCGCCGCGGTGCAGGTGATCGTGCAGGCGCTGTTCCCCCGGGTGGCGCTCGTCACGCCCAACCTGGACGAGGCCGCGCTGCTGCTGGGCCGCGCCATCGTGTCGGTGGACGAGCTGGACGGCGCGGCCAATGCCCTGCTGGAGCTGGGCGCGCAGGCGGTGCTGCTGAAGGGCGGGCACCTGCCGGGCGACACGGTCGTGGACGTGCTGAAGTCCCGCGAAGGCCTGCATCGGCGCTTCCAGGCGCCGCGCCTGCACAGCCGCAACCTGCACGGCACCGGCTGCACCTTGTCCTCCGCCGTGGCGGCGGCGCTGGCACTGGGCCAGCCGATGGCCGATGCGGTGGCTGCCGCACACGCCTACGTGCAGCAGGCCCTGCGGCACGGCGCGGCGGTGCGCACCGGTGCGGGCAACGGGCCGCTCAACCATGGCCATGCACCGCGGCCCGTGCAGCTGCGGCCGCTGGCCGGCGAGGGGCGGGCGGCATGAGTCGCGTCGGGATCGCCGGGGCCGGCTTGCTGGGCCGCCTGCTGGCCTGGCGGCTGGCGGCTGCCGGCCACGAGGTGCAGGTGTTCGATCCCGCAGCGGGCCCGGACGACCGCACGCCGCCGCAGGCGGTCGGCTGGACCGCGGCCGGCATGCTGAGCCCCATCGCCGAGCTGGAAACGGCCGACCTGCGCACTGCGCAACGGGGCTGGCGTTCGCTGGACCTCTGGGCGCGGTGGCTGCCGCAGTTGTCCAGGCAAGTTCACTTCCGGCGCGAAGGCAGCCTGCTGCTGGCCCATCGCGGCGATGCCGGCAGCGCCCAGCGGCTGCTGGCGGTGCTGCTGGCCAAGGCAGCCGGCCGGGCCGACCAGCCGCAGCCGCGGCCGTTGTCGGCGGCCGAGCTGGCCGCGCTGGAGCCTGCGGTGCACGGCCCCGCGCTGGCCTGGCTGTTGCCGGGTGAAGGCCAGCTGCACTGCGTGCAGGCGATGCAGGCCCTGGCGCACGAGGCCACGGGGCAAGGCGTGCGCTGGCATTGGCGCATGCCGGTGCAGCAGGTGGATGCCGGCCGGCTGGATGGCCAGGCCTACGACCATGTGTTCGACGTGCGCGGCCTGGGGGCGCGGCCGCAGCTGCCGGTGCGCGGCGTGCGGGGCGAGCTGCTGTGGGTGCAGGCGCGGGGCCTGGTGCTGCACCGGCCGCTGCGCCTGCTGCATCCGCGCTGGCGGGTCTACCTGGTGCCGCGGCCTGACGACATCGTGCTGGTGGGCGCCACCGAGGTGGAGTCGGAAGACCGATCGCCCATCTCGGTGCGCAGCCTGCTGGGCCTGTTGAGCGCGGCGCACAGCGTGCTGCCGGAGCTGGCCGAGGGCCGGGTGCTGCACATGGAGACCAACCTGCGCCCCGCCTTGCCCGACAACCTGCCGCAGCTGCAGGTGGCGGCGGGCCTCACCCGCATCAACGGCCTGTTCCGCCATGGCTGGCTGCTGGCACCGGCCCTGGTGGAAGAGGCGCTGGCCGCCAGCGGCTTGCGGGAGGCGGCATGAACGCCCGTGCCGACGCTTCCGACGACGCCATCCCCGTGCAGGTGGCCGGCCAGCACCTGCAGCTGCCCGCCGGCTGCACGCTGGCCCAGCTGATCGAACGCCTGGGCCATGCGCCGCAGGACGTGGCCACCGCGGTCAACGGCGGCTTCGTGCCGCGGGATGCGCGGGCCGGCCACCGGCTGCAGCCCGGGGACCAGGTGCATTGCTTCAAACCCATCGTGGGAGGTTGATCGTGTCAAGCATTTCGAACCACAGCGCCGAGCAGGACGATTTCGTGCTGGCCGGCGTGCCGCTGCGCAGCCGCTTCCTGCTGGGCACGGCCGGCTATCCGTCGCCGCAGGTGCTGCAGCAGGCCATCGCGGCTTCCGGCGCGCAGGTGGTGACGGTGGGGCTCAAGCGCGAACTGGCCGGCGATGCCGGTGCGCACGGCGGCTTCATCGACATCATCCGCGCCAGCGGTGCGCGGCTGCTGCCCAACACCGCCGGCTGTCGCAGCGCGCGCGAGGCCATCATGCTGGCGCACATGGCGCGCGAGCTGCTGGGCACGCACTGGATCAAGCTCGAGGTGGTGGGCGACGAGCACACGCTGCAGCCCGATCCCTTCGAGCTGGTGACGGCCGCAGCGCAGCTGGTGATCGACGGCTTCGAGGTCTTCCCGTACTGCACCGACGACCTGGTGACCTGCCAGCGGCTGATGGACGCCGGCTGCAGCATCCTCATGCCGTGGGGCGCGCCCATCGGCTCGGCGCAGGGCCTGCTCAACCCGTGGGCGCTGCGCACCCTGCGCGCCCGCCTGCCGCAGGCCACGCTGATCGTCGATGCCGGCCTGGGGGCGCCCTCGCATGCGGCGCAGGCCATGGAGCTGGGCTTCAATGCGGTGCTGCTCAATTCGGCGGTGGCCCATGCGGGCGATCCGGTGCGCATGGCCGCGGCCTTCCGCCACGCGGTGCAGGCCGGGCGGCTGGGCCATGGGGCTGGCCTCGTGGCGGCGCAGGACATGGCCGTGGCCAGCACGCCCGTGGGCGGCCGGCCCTTCGAGCTGTGAGCCGCGCCATGCAGGACCCGGTGTCCGAGGCCTTCGGCGTGCAGGCCGCCAGCGCGCTGCAGGCTGCGCAGCAGCTGGGCTTCGTCGATGCCGAGGCGCAGGTGCTGGCCGACATGTTCGAGGCCCAGCGGCGCCGGCTGCCGGCCGGTGCACCGCTGTCCGGCTTCGCGCTGCAGGCCGACAACCTGCCGGTCAAGCGGCCCTTCGAGGGCTTCGCGCCGCTGCGGCAGCGCGCCATGGGGCTGTATGCCATCGTGCACAGTGCCGACTGGGTGGCGCGCGTGCTGGCGGCCGGCATCCGCACGGTGCAGCTGCGCATCAAGCAGGCCGACGTGGCCCTGCTGCGGCAGGAGATCCGTGCCAGCGTGCAGGCCGCGGCAGCGGTGGATGCGCAGCTCTTCATCAACGACCATTGGCGCCTGGCCATCGAGCAGGGCGCGTACGGCGTGCACCTGGGGCAGGAAGACCTGGACGATGCCGACCTGCAAGCGATCCGCGCCGCCGGCCTGCGGCTGGGCATCAGCACGCACTGCTACGTGGAGGTGTGCCGCGCCTGGGCGCTGCGGCCCAGCTACATCGCCTGCGGACCCATCCATGCCACGCAGCTGAAGGTGATGCCCTGGCTGCCGCAGGGCGAGGACAACCTGGCCTACTGGTGCGCGCTGCTCAACGAGCTGCCGGTGGTGGCCATTGGCGGCATGGATGCCGCGCGCTGCCTGCAGGCCATGCGCTGCGGTGCCGATGGCGTCTGCGTGGTCAGCGCCATCACCGGCGCTGCCGACCCCGAGCAGGCGATGGCCGCGCTGCAGGCGGCGGTGCTGCAAGGGCAAGGGGCGCCGCAGCGCCCCGTGCCCCTGTTGCCGCGGCCTACCTTGCCACGGCGGCCTGCCTCCTCATGACTGGGTGGGCAACGTGGCCGGCATGCCGCGGGTCTTCCACATCGAGTACACCACGCCACCGGCGATCAGGCCCAGCGTGACCGACAGGCTCAGCGCGGGCGGCGTCTTGCCGATGAAGTTCACCAGGAAGATCTTGCCGCCGATGAACACCAGCACCAGGGCCAGCGCGTACTTGAGGTAGGCGAAGCGGTGGATCATCGCGGCCAGCGCGAAGTACAGCGCACGCAGGCCCAGGATGGCGAAGATGTTGCTGGTGTAGACGATGAACGGATCGGTGGTGATGGCGAAGATGGCCGGCACCGAATCCACCGCGAAGATCAGGTCGGCGATCTCCACCAGGCACAGCGCCAGGAACAGCGGCGTGGCCCAGAGCACGGCCTGGCCCGTCTGCGGATGCGGCTGCTTCACGAAGAAGGCCTTGCCGTGCAGCGTGGGCGTCACGCGCATGATCTTGCGCAGCAGCTTCAGCACGGGGTTGTTCTCGAGGTCGGGCTGCTTGTCGGCGAACCACAGCATCTTGATGCCTGTAAGCACCAGGAATCCGCCGAACACGTACAGCACCCAGCTGAACTGCGTGACCAGCGCGGCGCCGAGGCCGATCATGATGGCGCGCATCACGATCACGCCCAGGATGCCCCAGAACAGCACCCGGTGCTGGTACTGCCGCGGGATGGCGAAGAAGCCGAAGATCATCGCGATGACGAACACGTTGTCCATCGACAGCGACTTCTCGATCAGGAAGCCGGTGTAGTACTCGATGCCGCTCTGGGCGCCCAGCATCCACCACACCCAGGCGCCGAACAGCAGGCCCGCGGTGATGTAGCCGGCCGACAGCCACAGGCTCTCGGTGACGCCGATCTCCTTCTCGTCCTTGTGCAGCACGCCAAGGTCGAAGGTGAGCAGGCTGATGACCACGGCGACGAACACCAGCCACAGCCACATGGGCTGCGAGAGGAACGGTGATTGGAGGAAGGTTTCCAGGGCTTGCATGCGGCGCCTCCGGCGGATGGATGGGGATGGCCGAAGGGTAGGCAGCACGAGTCTTCCGGAAAAGCAGCGCCTGGCGCATTGAGGTTCAGGAAAATCATGAACAGAGGTGACACCCCTTGCACATGCCCGCCTGTCTAGACAAGCTCCAGCCGGAAGCGCTGCGTGAGCATCGCCTTGAAACGGGCCACCTCTTCCAGGGCCTGCACCAGCCGGTGCTGCTGCTGCGGCGTCAGCGCCGCGGTGGGCACGCCGGCATAGGCCTGGCCGCTGCGCCGGGCGCGCAGGCCGGCGTCCAGCCGCAGCGACATGAACAGGTGCAGGCTGTCCACCAGCGCCGCGCCGCTGTCCGGCGCCAGCTGGTGGGCAGCCACCAGGGCCTGGATGCGCTCGGCGGTGCCGGTGGCCGTCACCTGGTGTGCCAGCGCCAGCGCCCGCACGCCGTGCTCGATGGGGAAGCCGGCCTTCTTCACATCCAGCAGCGGCGGCAGGGTGCCGCGGCCCAGCAGCCGCAGCAGGCCGCCGCGCGCGTCACCGAATGCATGCACCGCGGCAGCAAAGTGGGCCAGCAGCACGTCGTTGCCGGTGGCCAGCTCGAAGGCCGCGTCCCGCACCGGCTGCAGCAGCCGTGCATCGCCGCTGACGGCCTGCGCATCCAGGAAGATGGCCAGCGTCATCACATGGGCCGGCGTGGGATGCAGCAGCCAGCCTCGCACGGTCTGGCTGAAGGCCGCAGCCGGGCCGCGCCACTGCGCATCGCTGAGCATGATGCGGCCGGGGCAGGGCGGATAGCCGAAGTCGGCCAGCGCGTCCGAGAAGCGCTGGCACAGCGCCGGCAGGTCGTCCGGTGCAGGCCAGCCATCGGCCAGCAGCAGGCCGTTGTCCTGGTCGGTCTTGAGCAGCTGTTCGCCACGGCCTTCGCTGCCCATCACGAACAGGCAGCTGTGGTCCACCAGCGCGTCCGGCGCGATGAGCCGCCAGGCGCGGTCGAACAGCCGGGCGCTCAAGGCCTGCACCTGCAGCGCGATGCCGCCCACCGGCTGGCCGGCGTCGTGCAGCCGTTCCACCAGCAGGTCGATGCCCGCGGCCGCCCGCGCCAGTTCACCCAGCGTGGTGGCCCGCGCCATGGCCTGCGCCAGGGCCGGCCCGGAGCCGGGCGCCGGGGTGGAGGGCGGGCCGCCGGACGCGGCATCGGTGCTGCTGGACATGGCGTCGTGGCGCGTATGCAGCCGATTCTGTGGCGCGGTATCGAGGTGAGTCTTGTCCTGCCTCAGAAAGCATGCAGGGCGCGGCCAGAATGCCGGCCGCGGGCACCGGGCCCGCGCCACGACGAGGAGAACACCGCATGACCGCACGCACCCTGAACCGCGCGCCGGCCGCCATCGCCCTGCTGGCCGCCGGCCTGGCAGCACTGGCCACGCCGGCCCGTGCCGAGCTGTACTGGGACTTCGCCTACAGCGGCACCGGGGTATCGGCCAGCGGCATCCTGGTCACGCAGGACGTGCCCGACGGCAGCGGCTACTACCTGGCCACCGGCATCCTGGGCCAGCGCAACGGCAGCACCATCACCGGCCTGCAGCCGACGGGTACCGCCATCCCGTTGAACGATCCGTTCGAGGTCGACAACCTGGTGCGCGCCGACGGCCGGCTGAGCAGCCACGGCCTGGGCTTCGCCACCGCGTCGGGCGAGTACGCCAACCTGTTCCGTGCCAGCTGGCTTTCGCCCGCGCGCACGGTGGAGTTCGCCTCACGGCCGGCGCTGAACGGCACCACCGAGGAGGTGGTGAGCTGGCAGTTCAGTGCCCGCACCGAGCCGCTGCCGGCGGTGCCGGAGCCGGCCTCCGCCGCGCTGCTGCTGGCCGGCGTGGCCCTGGTGGGCACCATGGCCGCACGCCGCCGCGCCGGCTAGGATCGGCCATGCGCCCCGGCTTCAACTACAAGCACCTGCACTACTTCTGGGTGGTCGCCAAGGAAGGCGGCATGGCCCGGGCGGCCGACCGGCTGGACGTGGCGGTGCAGACGGTGAGTGCGCAGGTGCGCGAGCTGGAGCAGGCGCTGGGCCATGCGCTGCTGAAGCCCGCCGGCCGCGGCCTGGCATTGACGGAGGCCGGCGAGGCCGCGCTGCGCCATGCCGACCAGATCTTCCAGCTCGGCGAGCAGCTGCCCGACGTGGTGCGCGATGCCGCCACGCAGCCGGCGCTGCGGCTGGCGGTGGGCATCAGCGACGGCTTGCCCAAGCTGGTGGTGCACCGGCTGATGACGCCGGTGCTGGCCGAGCCCGGCCTGCGGCTGCTGTGCCATGAAGGCGGCTTCGACGAACTGCTGGCCGAGCTGGCGTTGCACAAGCTGGACCTGGTGCTCGCCGACCGGCCGGCGCCGGTGAGCGCCAACCTGAAGCTCTACAGCCATGCGCTGGGCGGCTCCGACCTGGGCTGGTATGCGCCGCCCGCGCTGCTGGCCGCGGCCCGCAAGGGCTTTCCGCAATCACTGGCCAAGGTGCCGGTGCTGCTGCCCACCGCGCATGCCATCGTGCGCATCCAGATCGATGCCTGGTTCGCGCGGCACGACGTGCGGCCCAACGTGGTGGGCGAATTCGAGGACAGCGCCCTGCTCAAGACCTTCGGGGCCCACGGCATGGGCGTGTTCCCGGCCGCGCTGCTGGTGCATGACGACCTGCTGGAGCACTACCGGGTGCGGCCGGTCGGCAGCTGTGACGGCGTGCGGGAACCGTTCTACGCCATCGGCACCGAGCGGCGGGTACAGCATCCGCTGATCCGCCGCGTGGTGGACGGCGCGGCCACGGCCTGAGGCGGCCGCTGCCGGTCAATGCACGTCGTCGTCGTGGCGCGGTGACTCCACCCCCAGCAGCTCATGCAGGCGCGGGCTGGTGGTGGTGTATTGCAGGTGCACCGGCTTGTCGGGGAACACATGCCGCACCGCACCGAAGGCAGCCAGCGTGGCCTCGTGGAAGCCGCACAGGATCAGCTTCTTCTTGCCGGGATAGGTGTTGACGTCACCCACCGCGAAGATGCCGGGCTCGCTGGTCTCGAACTTCTCGGTGTCCACCACCACCTGCTTGCGCTCGATGGCCAGGCCCCATTCGGCGATCGGGCCCAGCCGCGGGCTCAGGCCCTGGAACACCAATAGGTGGTCCAGCGGCATCAGCCGGGTGACGCCGTCGCCGCCCAGCACCTTGATGGCGGACAGCATGCCGTCGGCCGACTGCCCGATGCCACTGACCTGGCCGGCCGCGAAGTGAAGGCGGTGCGCCGCGCACAGCGCGCGCATGCGGGCCACCTCGGCGGCCGGCGCCTGGAAGGCATCGCGCCGGTGCAGCAGGGTGACGCTGGCTGCGGCCAGTGGTCCGGCTGCTTCGGCAAAGTGGTTGGCCCAGTGCAGCGCCGCATCGCCGCCGCCCACCACCACGAGGTGGCGGCCGGCGAAGCGCGATGGCTGGTCCACGCGGTAGTGCAGCTGCGTGCCTTCGAAGGCGGCCAGGCCCTCCACCCGCAGCGGCTTGGGCTGGAAGGCGCCCACGCCGCCGGCGATGAACACCGTCCTGGCGAGGAAGCGCAGCCCGCGCCGCGTCTCGACCAAGAAGCGGCCGTCGGGCTGGCGCTGCACCGCGCTCACTTCCTGGTCGAGGTGCAGCGGCGCGTTGAAGGGCTGGATCTGCTGCAGCAGCCGGTCCACCAGCTCGCGCCCGCTGGTCGCGGGGATGCCGGGAATGTCGTAGATCGGCTTGTCGGGGTACAGCTCGATGCACTGGCCGCCGGGCTGGGGCAGCGAATCGACGACATGCGCGCCGATTTCCAGCAGGCCCAGCTCGAACACCTGGAACAGCCCGACCGGGCCCGCACCGACGATCAGCGCGTCGGTCTCGATCATGGGTTCAGCGGATCAGCTCGGACAGCTTGTCCGTGCGGTCCTTCCACTCTTCGGCGTCGGGCAGCGAGGCCTTGCGCTTGGTGATGCTGGGCCACTTCTTGGCCAGGTCGGCATTCAGCTGGATGAAGTGCTGCTGGTCGCCCGGCACGTCTTCTTCCGGCAGGATGGCATTGACCGGGCACTCGGGGATGCACACGGCGCAGTCGATGCACTCGTCGGGGTCGATCGTCAGGAAGTTCGGGCCCTCGCGGAAACAATCAACGGGGCAGACGTCGACGCAATCGGTGTACTTGCAGCGAATGCATGCTTCGGTGACGACGTGGGTCATGGGGCTTCAGCCTGAAGGAAATGTTGAGTGCGGCCGCGCCGGGGATTCATGTGGCGGCCGCTCCATGAAGAACGCGGGATTCTAAGGCGTGGGGGTTTCCACGGACGCTGTGCGGCCGGAGGGCACCGCCAGCACCTCCGTCGCGGCCTCGGGCGACACCGGCCGGGCGCCCGCGCCGACGGTGACGATGGCCGGCCGGCCCGCATGCAGCATGCTGGCCGCGGCCAGCGTGTCCAGGCGGTGGTCGCTGGCGCGCTGGTCGGGCGTGCCGGCCTGCGAGACCACCATCACCGGCGTGTCCGTGGGCCAGCCCGCGGCCAGCAACCGCCGGCCCAAAGCGGCCAGTTGGCGGCCGGCCATGTAGAACACCTCGGTGTCGGCGCTGGGCGGCGTGGCCTCGGCCAGGCTGCCTTCCTTCGTCATCGCGGTGGACAGGCTCACGCTGCGGCCGCGACCGCGGCGGGTGAGCGGGCGCTGGGTGGCGGCCGCGGCGGCGATGGCGGCGGTGACGCCGGGCACCACCTCGCAGCCGATGCCGGCTTCGGCCAGCGCCAGCAGCTCTTCCTCCAGCCGGCCGAAGATGCTGGGGTCGCCACCCTTGAGCCGCACCACGCGGCGGTACTCGTGGGCGCAGCGCACCAGCACCGCATTGATCTCGGTCTGCTTGGGTGCATGGCAGAAGCCGCGCTTGCCCACGTCGATCCAGCGGGCGTTCGGCGCCAGCTCGCGCAGCGCGGGGTCGGTCAGCGCGTCGAACAGCACCACCTCGGCCTCGGCCAGGCGGCGGGCGCCGCGCACGGTGATCAGGTCGGCCGCGCCCGGGCCGGCGCCGATGAACACCACGTGGCCAAGCAACGGCCGGGCGTCTGCCTGCGTCACGCCGCTTCCTTGACCAGCAGCGCGCCGCTGGTGCGGTTGCTGGTGGCGTCGACCACGATCAGCGCGCCGCCCACGCGGTTGCTGCCGTAGGGCTCCACCGGCAGCGGCTGCTGGGTCTCCACCGTCACCTCGCCGATCTCGTTGACGGCCAGTTCATGCGCCTCGCTGGCGGCCAGGGTGTGGATGTCCAGCCGGTGCTCGATGCTGCTGATGCGCGCCTGCACCCAGCGGTTGCCGTGGCGCACCCAGTACTTGCGGCCGACGACGGCGGGCTCGGTGTCCAGCCAGGCCAGCGTGGCGCTGAACTTCTGCGTGGCCTGCAGGCTCCTGGGCGTGGCGATCCAGTCGCCGCGCGAGACGTCGAGCTGGCGGTCCAGGACGATGCCGGCCGACTGGCCCGCGCGCGCCGCCGCCACCACCTCGCCGGCCAGGCGCACCTGGGCCACGACGGCGGTTTCGCCGCTCGGGAAGACCTGCACCGTGTCGCCGGCCTTCACGCCGCCGTGGGCGATGCGACCCCACAGCGTGCGCGGCTGGTGGCCCACGCCTTCGCCGTCGTCGCGGGCGACGTACTGCACCGGCTGCAGCAGCTCGCCTTCGGTGCGCTCCTGCGTGGTGGGCAGGCTTTCCAGCACCTGCAGCAGCGAGGGGCCGCCGTACCAGGCGCAGGCCAGCGGCTGCGTCACGTTGTCGCCGCGCAGGGCCGAGACGGGGATGATGCCGGCCACCTCCACGCCGGCTTCCTGCGCGAAGGCGCGCAGCGCCTGGCTCACCGCCTCGAAGGCGGGGCGGATGTCGTCGATGGCGTCGATCTTGTTCACCGCGAACACGATGCTCGGCACCCGCAGCAGCTTGGCCAGCAGCGTGTGGCGGCGCGTCTGCGGCAGCAGCTGCACCGGCTGCGCCTGCCAGTCGATCTTGGTGATGTCCACCAGCACCACCGCGGCGTCGCTGCCCGCGGCGGCCGTCACCATGTTGCGGGTGTACTGCTCATGGCCCGGGGCGTCGGCGATGATGAACTTGCGTTGCTTGGTCGCGAAGTAGCGGTAGGCCACGTCGATGGTGATGCCCTGCTCGCGCTCGGCCTCCAGGCCGTCGGTCAGCAGCGAGAGGTCGATCGGCTGGCCGGCGGCGCGCTTTTCCAGCGTGTCCAGCTGGTCGGCCAGGATGGCGCGGCTGTCGTACAGCAGGCGGCCGATCAGCGTGCTCTTGCCGTCGTCCACGCTGCCGGCGGTCAGGAAGCGCAGGGCGCGGTGGTCGGCGCAGACGGTGGTGGCCGCGGTGGTGTCCACGGTCGTTGCGGTGCTCATCAGAAGTAGCCCTCTTTCTTGCGGCGCTCCATCGAAGCGTCCGAGGTGCGGTCGTCCATGCGGGTGGCGCCGCGTTCGCTCACGGTGACAGTCAGCGTCTCGGCCACGATGTCGGTGGCGTTGGCGGCCGGGCTTTCCACCGGGCAGGTGCAGGTCATGTCGCCCACGGTGCGGAAGCGCACCTGCGCGGTCTCCACCGTCTCGCCGGCTTCCGGCGGCGTCACCTCGGTCACCGGCACCAGCAGGCCCTTGCGGCGGATCACCTGGCGGTCGTGCGCGAAGTACAGGTTGGGCAGCGGAATCTGCTCGCGGGCGATGTACAGCCACACGTCCAGCTCGGTCCAGTTGCTGATCGGGAAGGCGCGGAAGTGCTCGCCCGGCTTGTGGCGGGTGTTGAACAGCGTCCACAGCTCGGGCCGCTGCTCCTTCGGCTGCCATTGGCCGAAGCTGTCGCGGTGGCTGAAGATGCGTTCCTTGGCGCGGGCCTTCTCTTCATCGCGCCGGGCGCCGCCGATCAGGCAGTCGAAGCGGTGCTCCTCGATGGCTTCCAGCAGCGTCACGGTCTGGTGGCCATTGCGCGACTCCAGCGGATGGGCCAGGCGGATGGTGCCGCGCTTGATGCTGTCTTCCAGGTGCCCCACCACCAGCCGCTCTCCCATCTCGGCCACGCGGCGGTCGCGGAACTCGATCACCTCGGGGAAGTTGTGGCCGGTGTCCACATGCAGCAGCGGGAAGGGCAGCTTGCCCTTGAACTCATTGGGCTGGCTGGCATCGGGGCGCAGCTTGAAGGCCTTCTCGGCCAGGCGCAGCACCACGCAGGAGTCCTTGCCGCCGGAGAACAGCAGGGCGGGCCGCTCGAAGCTGGCCGCCACCTCGCGCAGGATGAAGATGGCCTCTTCCTCGAGGTGGTCGAGGTGGGCGTTGTCGAGCTGCGGCAGCAACTGGTCGACGGAGAGCGGGGCGTTCATCGGTGTAGGGCTCATCGGTTCAACAGGGTCGACACCTCGCCGGGCGAAGCATCCTCGTGCACGTGCAGGCCGCATTCCTTGGCGCCGTCCTGCTCCCACCACCAGCGGCCGGCGCGGAAGTCCTCGCCAAGCGCCACGGCGCGGGTGCAGGGCGCGCAGCCGATGCTGGGGTAGAACTGGTCGTGCAGCGGGTTGTAGGGCACGGCGTGCAGGCCGATGTAGTGCCACACGTCGCCCCAGGTCCATTCGGCCAGCGGGCTGTACTTGGTGCGGCCGTTGGGCTCGTGCTCGACGAACTCCACCGCCGCGCGGTCGTTGGACTGCTCGCGGCGCAGGCCGGTGATCCAGGCGTCGCGCCCGGCCATCATGCGCCCCAGCGGTTCCAGCTTGCGCACGGCGCAGCAGGCCTTGCGCAGCTCGATGCTCTCGTACATGGCCTTCGGGCCATGCAGGGCGACGAAATGGATCACCGCCTCCTGCGGCGGGCTGAACACCTCCACCGGCACGCCGTAGTGCTGCTCGATGCGGCCGATCAGCGCCACCGTCTCGTCGTGCAGCGCCTTGGTGTCCAGCGTGGCCAGCGCGATGGGCAGCTGGTGGCGGGCGATCAGGTCGGTGATGACCATGTCCTCGGCGCCCAGGCTGGTGCCCTGCACCACCCGGCCCGGATGGTCGGCCGCGGCCTGCCGCAGCACGGCCAGCGTGCGGGCCAGCTTGCCTTCAAAGTCGGCGCTGGCGCGGGCGTTGAGGTCGATCGCGCCCATCAGGCCACCTGCGGCTTGTGCGTGCGGGCGAACAGCGGCTGGTGCTCCACCACGTCGCCCTGGTAGTGCTGCGGGAAGAAGGACAGCGCGCGCTGCGCATGCTCGATCTTCTGGTCGCCACGCAGCACCACGGCGTCGAAGCCGGTGCGCTGCAGCAGCGGCAGCATGTCCACCACCACGTCGCCGGTGGCGCGCACCTCGCCGGCGAAGCGGTAGCGGCGGCGCAGGATGCGGGCCTGGCTGTAGGCGCGGCCGTCCACCCACTTGGGGAACTGCAGCACCACGAGGCCCAGGCGCGGCAGGCAGGCTTCCAGCTGCTCGATGTCGGCGTCGTTGGGCACGATCACGCCGGCCTTCACGTCGGCGGGCCAATGCTCGCGCACGGCGTGCCACTGCTCCAGCGTCAGCAGGCGGTTGGGGGCGGGGTTGGGGTGCGGCATCGGGCCGTCCTCGCCGACGACGGTGTGCCAGGCATCGCGATGGGGATCGATGAATTTCATGGTCTTGATCCTCCGGGGGTCAGGCCGCGCGGGCGGTGCTGCGGCGCACGGCATCGGCCGCGGCGCGGAAGGGCGGCACGCCCAGGCGGCGGGCGGTGTCGATGAAGCGCTCGCCGGGGGCGCGCTCGCGCTTGTAGGTGGTGATCACGGCTTCCACCGCGTCGGCGATCTCGTCTGCCGCGAAGGAGGGGCCGATCACCTTGCCCGGCGTGGCGGCGCCGCTCAGCGTGCTGCCGTCGGACCCGGCCACGGTCAGCTGGTACCACTCGGCACCGTCCTTGTCCACGCCCAGCACGCCGATGTGGCCGCTGTGGTGGTGGCCGCAGCTGTTGATGCAGCCGCTGATGTGCAGGTCGATGTCGCCGATGTCGTGCAGCTCGTCCAGGTCCTGGTAGCGCTCGGTCAATTCCTCCGCCAGCGGGATGGAGCGCGCATTGGCCAGCGCGCAGAAGTCGCCGCCCGGGCAGGCGATCATGTCGGTCAGGTAGCCGATGTTGGGCGAGGCGAAGCCGGCGGCCTTGGCGGCCTGGAACAGCGCCGGCAGCTCGCTCTGGCGCACCCAGGGCAGCAGCAGGTTCTGGTCGTGCGTGACGCGCAGCTCGCCGTGGCTGAAGCGGTCGGCCAGGTCGGCGGCCAGGTCCATCTGGCTGCCGGTGGCATCCCCCGGCGCCTGGCCGGGGCGCTTGAGCGACAGCTGCACCGCGCGGTAGCCCGGCACCCGGTGCGCCACCACGTTGCGCTGCAGCCAGCGGTCGAATCCCGGGGCCGCATCAGCCGGCAGCGCGACCTCGTCGGCCGGGGCCACGCCGGCCGGCACCACGAAGTTCGCGGCCACGCGGTCGAACTCGGCCTGGGGAATGATCTGCGCGTCGCCATCGGTGTCGCGGTCCAGGATGGCCTGGAACTCGGCATTCACCGCGTCGAAGAACTTCTGGCCCTCGGCCTTCACCAGGATCTTGATGCGGGCCTTGTACATGTTGTCCCGGCGGCCGTAGCGGTTGTAGACCCGCACGATGGCTTCCAGGTACACCAGGATCTGCTGCCAGGGCACGAAGGTGTTGATCAGGCTGCCGATCACGGGCGTGCGGCCCATGCCGCCGCCGACGAACACCTTGAAGCCGACCTCGCCGGCCTCGTTCTTCAGCACGTGCAGGCCAACGTCGTGCCACAGCGTGGCGGCGCGGTCTTCCACCGCGCCGGTGACGGCGATCTTGAACTTGCGCGGCAGGAAGGCGAACTCTGGGTGCAGCGTGCTCCACTGGCGCAGCAGCTCGCAGTAGGGGCGCGGGTCGACGATCTCGTCCTGCGCGATGCCGGCCAGCGCGTCGCTGGTGATGTTGCGGATGCAGTTGCCGCTGGTCTGGATGCCGTGCATGTCGACCTCGGCCAGCAGGTCCATCACGTCGGCGCCCTTGTCCAGAGGAATCCAGTTGTATTGCAGGTTCTGCCGGGTGGTGAAGTGGCCGTAGTCGCGGTCGTATTCGCGCGCGATGCGTGCCAGCTGGCGCAGCTGGCGGCTGGCCAGCTCGCCGTAGGGCACGGCCACCCGCAGCATCGGCGCGTGGCGCTGGATGTACCAGCCGTTCTGCAGCCGCAGCGGGCGGAACTCGTCGTCGCCCAGCTCGCCGCGCAGGTTGCGCTCGAGCTGGTCGCGGAACTGCGCGGCACGCGCGTGGACGAACTGGCGATCGAAGTCGGTGTACTGGTACATGCTGGGTTCAATGAATCACTTGGAAGCCCGCGGTGCCGCACGCTGCGGGCCGCTGCGTGCGCACCCGGCGTTCGGGCATGGAGGTGATGAGCCTGGCGCCGGGCCCGGAGGCCGGCAGGAAGCCGATGAGCGTGGCGGCCGTCCGCGCCGCATCGACCGGGCCGGGTGCCGGACGGCCGCCGCCGGCTGCCCGGACGGCTGCCACCGCCTGGGCGATGCCGGTGCCCGCCAGCCGATGCGCGGGGAGGGAAGGATAAGCCAGGGGCGCCGCGAGCACGGCGCGGCCCGCGCTGGCCCGCCCGTCGAGCGCGCCGGCGCCGAAGCCGCTGAGCACTGCCATCCCGTCCATCGAGTCCTTGCGCCTTGCGCGTGTCCAATAGCATGCACGGGCCCCTCCCGTGCACCAGTGGGCACTTTAGGGACCGCATATATATTTGAGAAGAACGAATAAGTTGCTTGCTAATGCCCATCCAGAATTAAGCGGCCGTCGCCGGCTGCTGGCGTTGCTGGCCGCCAGTGCGCTCGCCGGCTGTGCCACCGCACCGCCACCGTCGCCACCCGCGCCGCCACCGCCGCCGGCCGCACCCCCGCCGCCACCGCGCCCGCCGCGCATCGGCCTGGCGCTGGGTGGCGGGGCCACCCGGGGCTTTGCCCACATCGGCGTGATCCAGGTGCTGGAGGAAGCCGGCATCAAGCCCGACCTGGTGGCGGGCACCTCCGCGGGCAGCCTGGTGGCGACCATGTATGCGGCCGGCCGCAGCGGCGCCGAGCTGGCCAAGGTGGCGCTGGCGATGGACGAATCGGCCATCACCGACTGGGCCTTCCCCGGCCGTGGGCTGATCCGCGGCGAGGCGCTGGCCCGCTACGTGCGCCAGCAGGCGTCCAACCGGCCGATCGAGCAGCTGCCCATGCCACTGGGCGTGGTGGCCACTGACCTGGACAGCGGGGAGCCGGTGCTGTTCCGCCGCGGCGATGCCGGCACGGCGGTGCGGGCCTCCAGCGCGGTGCCGGCCGTGTTCCAGCCGGTGACGATCAACGGCCGCGAGTACGTGGACGGCGGCCTGGCCTCGCCGGTGCCGGTGCGCTTTGCCCGGCAGATGGGCGCGGAGCTGGTGATCGCGGTGGACATCTCGATGCCGCCCGATGGCAACCCCACCGGCGACCCGATGCGCATGCTGCTGCAGACCTTCGCCATCATGAGCCGCAGCATCAACACTTTCGAGCTGCGCGATGCCGACGTGGTGGTGCGGCCGCGCCTGGTGGGCGTGTCGAGTGCCGACTTCACCGTGCGCCGCCAGGCCATCGCGGCCGGGCGCGAGGCGGCGCTGGCGGCCCTGCCGGCGCTGCGGCAGAAGATCGCGCTGGCCACGCGCTGAGCGCTTCGCGCGCCCCAAAGAAAGAGGCCCGGCAGAGCCGGGCCTTTTGAACGGTACGCCGGCCTGCGCCGGAAGGTACCGAGGAGACATCCAGAAGATCAGGCGGTGGCGCGCTTGGCCTTGGTGGCGGTGGTGGAAGCGGCCTTGACGGCGGTGTTGGTCAGCGCGGTCAGGTTGGCTTCAGCCACGTCGGCGGCTTGCTTGGCGGCCTTGTGCACGCTTTCGAAGGCGTTGTTGGCGGCGGCCACGGCCGACTTCACCAGGGCGACGGCGTTTTCGCTGCCGGCGGGGGCGTTCTTGGCGGCGGTGTCGACCACGGTCATGAACTTGCGCTGGGCATCGGCCATCTGCGTCTCGGCGACCTTGGTCACTTCGGCGCTGGTGGCGGCGGCGATGTCGTACACATGGCGGCTGTAGGCAGCGGCCTTCTCGGCGACCGGTTGCAGCAGCGAGGTCTGCAGGGCGATCAGCTCCTGGGCGTCCTTCACCGACAGGGCGGCGGAGGTGGTCTCGGCGGCTTCGCCCAGGGCGGTCTTGGCCACTTGCAGGTTCAGCTCGACCAGCTTCTCGACGCCTTCGAAGGCCTTGTTGGTCAGGCCGAACAGGGTTTCCAGGTTGGCCTTGTGGGCGGCGAGCATTTGTTCAGGGGTCAGCATGTGAAATCTCCGTCTTGATAAGGGAACTTGCTGGTGCCCGGGAAGCTTTTGCTGCACTGCACCATGAACCGAAGTATAGGGACGTGAGCCTCCATTGCAAGCCATTTTGTTGCGCTGCAACAATTCTAGAGAGCGCTTCCTAGAAGGCCGCCGGGGCGCTTGGCGGCCGGGTCCCCGCCACAATGGGTTGCGATGCAGGCGTATTACTCCGATCACTTCGTGCTGCCGCTGCCCAGCGGCCACCGGTTCCCGATGCCCAAGTACCGGCTGCTGCGCAATCGCGTGGAGGCCGAGGCAGCCGGGGTTGTGCTGGCGGAGGCCATTGCCGCCACCGACGGCGAGCTGGCGCTGGCGCACACGCCGCACTACGTCACCTCGGTGGTCGAGGGCCTGCTGTCCGCTGCCGAGCAGCGGGAGATCGGCTTTCCCTGGTCGCCGGCGATGGTGGAGCGGGCCCGCCGCTCGGTGGGCGCCACCATCTGCGCCGCCCGCACCGCGCTGCGCGAAGGCGTGGCCGCGCAGCTGGCCGGCGGCACCCACCATGCCTATGCGCACAAGGGCAGCGGCTTCTGCGTGTTCAACGACGCGGCGGTGGCCGCCCGGCTGATGCAGGCCGAGGAGCACCGCCACCACCGGCGGCTGCTGCGCGTGGCGGTGATCGACCTGGACGTGCACCAGGGCAACGGCACTGCGTCCATCTTTGCCGACGACGACAGCGTGTTCACCCTGTCGCTGCACGGCGCGCGCAACTTCCCCTTCCGCAAGGAGGCCAGCGACCTGGACGTGGAACTGCCCGACGGCTGCGCCGACAACGAATACCTCGCTGCGCTGGACAGTGCGCTGGCCACGCTGTGGCAGCGCCACCAGGCCGCCCTGCCGGGCCTGGTGTTCTACCTGGCCGGCGCCGACCCGCACGAAGGCGACCGCCTGGGCCGCCTGAAGATCAGCGCCGCCGGCCTGGCCGAGCGGGATCGCCGGGTGCTCACCGCCTGCCGCGAACGTGGCGTGCCGGTGGCCATCAGCATGGCGGGCGGCTACGGCCGGGTGATCGACGACTCGGTGGCGGTGCACCTGCAGACGCTGCGCGAAGCCCAGCGCCAGTGGCAGGCCTGGCAGGCCGACCGCCGGGCCGAGCCGATGGAAGAATGCACCGGATGAGCGAAACAGCCCGCCCCCAGCCGCAGCCGCGCGGCGCCTACCGCCACTTCACCGAGGTGCCCACCCGCTGGATGGACAACGACGTGTACGGCCACGTCAACAACGTCGTGTACTACAGCTACTTCGACACCGCGGTGAACCGCTACCTCATCCAGGCCGGCGCGCTCGATCCGCAGGCCGGCGAGTCGATCGGGCTGGTGATCGAGACGCACTGCAACTACTTCGCCTCGCTCAGCTTTCCGCAGGTGGTGGAAGCCGGCATGCGGGTGGCCAGCGTGGGCCGCAGCAGCGTGCGCTACGAGATCGGCCTGTTCGGCCAGGGGGAGCCGTTGTGCGCCGCCGCCGGCCACTTCGTGCATGTGTACGTCGACCGATTGAACCGCCGGCCGATGGCCTTGCCGCCCGCGCTGCTGGCCGCGCTGCAGCCGCTGCGGGTGGACGCATGACGGCCGACGAGGCCATCACCAGCCGGCGTTCGATCCGCCGCTTCCTGCCCACGCCGGTGCCACGCCCGGTGATCGAGGACATCCTGCATGTGGCCGCGCAGGCGCCCTCCGGCTCCAATGTGCAGCCCTGGAAGGTGTACGTGCTGACCGGCGAGCCGCTGGCCACGTTGTGCGGCAAGCTGGTCGCCGCCCACGATGACCCGCAGGCCCGCGCCGAGCACCAGGCCGAATACGCCTACTACCCCACCGACTGGTTTCCGCCCTACATCGAGCGGCGCCGCGCCACCGGCTGGGGCCTGTACGGCCTGCTGGGCATCGGCAAGGCCGACCGCGAGCGCATGCACCAGCAGCATGGCCGCAACTACCTGTTCTTCGATGCGCCGGTGGGCCTGATCTTCACCATCGACCGCCGCATGGAACAGGGCAGCTGGCTGGACTACGGCATGTTCCTGCAGAACATCATGATCGCCGCCCGCGCCCGCGGCCTGGACACCTGCCCGCAGGCCGCCTTCATCGAGTGGCACCGCCTCATCCTGCCGCATGTGGGCGCACCCGCCAACGAGGCACTGGTGTGCGGCATGGCGCTGGGCCATGCCGATCCGGCGGCCATCGAGAACAGCCTGCGCACCGCCCGCGAGCCGGTGGCGGGCTTCACCCGTTTCCTTGATTGATCGAACCTCACCAGAAAGGCGCAGCCATGCAGTCCGTGCTCGTCACCCGAGAGATCTTCCCCGAGACCCTGCAGCGCCTGGCGCAGCACTTCCAGGTCACGCCCAACGAGGGCGACGTGCAGCATCCACCCGGTGCGCTGGCGGGCCAGCTCGCCGGCCACGAGGGCGTGCTGGTGGCCGGCGGCGAGCGCATCGACGCCGCGCTGCTGGACGCCAATCCGCAGCTCAAGGCGGTGTGCAACATGGCCGTGGGCTACAACAACATCGATGTGCCGGCCTGCACCGCGCGCGGCGTGCTGGTGACCAACACGCCCGACGTGCTCACCGAGACCACCGCCGACTTCGGCTTCGCGCTGATGATGGCCACCGCCCGCCGCATCGCCGAGGGCGAGCACTACCTGCGCGACGGCCGCTGGACGCGCTGGTCCTACAACCTGCTGACCGGCAGCGACGTGCACGGCGCGACGCTGGGCATCCTCGGCATGGGCCGCATCGGCCAGGGCATTGCCAGGCGCGGCGCGCTGGGCTTCGGCATGAACGTGATCTATCACAACCGCAGCCGCCTGCCGGCCGAGCAGGAAGCGCCGATCAACGCCCGCTACGTGAGCAAGGAGGAACTGCTGCGCGAGGCCGACCACCTGGTGCTGGTGCTGCCGTATTCGGCGGCCAGCCACCATGCCATCGGTGCCGCCGAGCTGGCGCTGATGAAGCCCACCGCCACGCTGACCAACATCGCCCGCGGCGGCATCGTGGACGACGAGGCGCTGGCCGAGGCGCTGAAGCGCGGCACCCTCGCCGCCGCCGGGCTGGACGTTTTCGAGGGCGAGCCCAACGTGCACCCCGCGCTGCTGACCGTGCCCAACGTGGTGCTCACGCCGCACATCGCCAGCGCCACCGTGCGCACCCGGCGTGCGATGGCCGACCTGGCGGCCGACAACCTGATCGCCGCACTGACGGGCCAGCGCGCGCCCACGCCCGTCAACCCCGAGGTGATCCGGTGAGCCGCAGCGGCGCATCCGAGCACCGCGCCGAGGTGCGCTGGCAGCGCGGCGAGGCCGAGGCCTTCACCGACAACCGCTACAGCCGCCGCCATGCCTGGCGCTTCGATGGCGGGGCCGAGGTGGCGGCGTCGTCGTCGCCGCATGCGGTGCGCGTGCCGTTCTCCGATCCATCGGCGGTCGATCCGGAGGAGGCCTTCGTCGCCTCGCTGTCGAGTTGCCACATGCTGTGGTTCCTGTCCATCGCGGCGCAGCGCGGCTTCCGCGTGGACAGCTACCGCGACGACGCGGTGGGCACCATGCAGCAGAACGCAGCGGGCAAGGTGTCCATCACCCAGGTCACGCTGAAGCCCGAGGTGCGTTTTTCCGGTGATCGCCTGCCCAGCGCGCAGGAGCTGGCGGAGATGCACCACGAGGCGCATGAGCAATGCTTCATCGCCAACTCGGTGACCTCGGAAGTGATCTGCGAGCCGGTGCAGCCCAACCAACCGGACTGAAGCGCTGGCCGAGAATGGCGGCATGCCCACCATCGAAACGCTTGTCCTCGCGCTGCTCGTCGTCACCCTCGTCGTGCTGATCCTGCTGGTGGTGCTGCTGCTGCGCGGCGATGGCCGACGGCTGGTGAGCGAGCTGCGCAACGAGGTGGACCGCAGCGCCAGCAGCACCCGCCAGGAGTTGAGCCGCGCCTTGCTGTCCGGCCGCGAGGCACAGGACACCGCGCTGCGCCGCTTCGGTGACACCCTGGGCGCGCAGCTGCGGCTGATGTCCGAGGCCACCGACAAGCGCTTGCTGGACGTTCGGCAGACGGTGGACGCCCGCCTGGCCACGATCCAGCAGGACAACGAACGCAAGCTGGAGCAGATGCGCGCCACGGTCGACGAGAAGCTGCACGCCACGCTGGAGCAGCGCCTGGGCGAGAGCTTCAAGCAGGTGGCCGAGCGGCTGGAGCAGGTGCACAAGGGCCTGGGCGAGATGCAGGCGCTGGCGCGCGACGTGGGCTCGCTGCACCGGGTGCTCACTAACGTGAAGACCCGCGGCATCTTCGGCGAGGTGCAGCTGGCCGGCCTGCTGGAGCAGGTGTTCACGCCCGAGCAGTACGCCACCAACGTGGAGACCATTGCCGGCAGCGGCGCGCGGGTGGAGTTCGCGATCCGATTGCCCGGCCGGCGCGACGACGGCGCGCCGCTGTGGCTGCCCATCGACGCCAAGTTCCCGCGCGAGGACTACGAGCGCCTGCTGCAGGCCCAGGAGCGGGCCGACCCGGTGGCGGTGGAAGCTGCGGCCAAGGGCATCGAGCTGCAACTGCGTCGCGAGGCCCGCAGCATCCGCGAGAAGTACGTGGCGCCGCCGCACACCACCGACTTCGGCATCCTCTTCGTGCCCACCGAAGGCCTGTATGCCGAGGCGCTGCGCCGGCCGGGCCTGGTGGAGGCGCTGCAGCGCGACCACCGGGTGATGCTGGCCGGCCCCACCACGCTGCTGGCCACGCTGAGCAGCCTGCAGATGGGCTTCCGCACCATGGCGCTGGAAAAACGCAGTGCCGAGGTGTGGGAGGTGCTGGGCGCGGTGAAGACCGAGTTCACCAAGTTCGGCGACGTGCTGGCCAAGACCAAGAAGAAGCTGGACGAAGCCAGCAGCACCATCGACCAGGCCCATGTGCGTACCCGCGCGATGGCGCGCCAACTCAAGAGCGTGGAGGCGATGCCCGAGGCGCTGGCACGGCAGCTGCTGCCCGGCACGCTGGAGTTCGACGACGAAGCCACGCCCAATGCCTGAGGCGGCGCAGGCATCGTCCACCGACCAGCCCGCCGGCCTGCCGCCGCGGGCGCTGCTGGCCCTGATCGGCGGCCAGATCGGCCTGCACGGCGCGATGGCCGGCGTGCGGCTGGCCGCGCCGCTGCAGCTGCTGCAGCAAGGCGGCAGCGCGCTGTCCGTGGGCCTGCTGATGGCGCTCTTCGCCGTCTCGGCGGTGCTGCTGGCGCTGGCGGCCGGGCGCATGGCCGACCGCCATGGCTACCACCGGCCGATGCGGGCGGCGGTGGCCATGACTGCGCTGGGCGCCGGCCTGCCGGTGCTGGGCACCTGGCTAGCGCCCGGCGTGCTGCAGTGGCTGCTGCTGGGGCTGGCGGCGGTGCTGTGCGGCGGCGGCGCCAACGTCGGGCTGATCACCATCCAGCGCACCGCCGGCCGCAACGCCGGCAATGCGGTGGAGCGCATGCGGGTGTTCAGCTGGCTGGGCCTGGCGCCGGCCTTGTCGAACGTGGTGGGCGCGGTCTCGGCCGGGGCCCTGATCGACCTGGCCGGCTTCCGCGCGGCCTACCTGTTCCTGTTTGCGCTGCCGCTGTGCGCCGCGGTGCTGGCCCGCAGCGTGCCGCGCGAGACGCCGCCGCCGCGGCCCCGTGATGCAGGCCGCCGCAAGGCCTGGGACCTGCTGCGACTGCCCGGCATCGGCAGCCTGCTGGGTATCAACTGGCTGCTGTCGGCATGCTGGGACGTGCACAGCTTCGCCGTGCCCATCCTGGGCCACGAACGCGGGTTCAGCGCCTCGACCATCGGACTGATCCTGGGCGTGTTCCCGCTGGCCGTCACCGGCGTGCGGGTGCTCATCCCCTTGATGGCGGCGCGGCTGCAGCCGGCGGTGGTGTTGCGCATGGCCATGCTGGCCACCGGCGCGGTGTTCGTGCTGTATCCGTTCATCCATTCGCCCTGGCTGATGGGTGCCTGCGCCACCGTGCTGGGCCTGACGCTGGGCTGCGTGCAGCCGATGATCATGTCCACCCTGCATGCCCTCACGCCGCACGACCGCCACGGCGAGGCGCTGGCCCTGCGTTCGATGACGATCAACGCCAGCAGCACGCTGATGCCGCTGCTGTTCGGCGCCACCGGCGCCGCGCTGGGCGTGGCGCCGGTGTTCTGGGTGATGGGGGCGGCGGTGGGGCTGGGCGCGCGGTTGACGCGGCGGCTTTGACCGCCCGCTGAATACCCCTGATGGGGTAAGTCCGCCATGTGGCGGCGGGTGTCGTGACGTCCTGCAGCGTTGGTGGCGTTGGCTTTCATGGCAACGCGCCATGGGGCGTATGCGGCCTCCATCGCAGGATCGTTCGGCCGATTTCATCCATGCCTTTGGTGCGTGTCGGTGAAGTCGGACATCTGTCCGCTTGCAGGGCGACGCCATCGGCACGCCGGCTCTATCCGGCGACCTATCGACCGTGTGCACATTCAGATGTGGCGCCTCCGTCATGCAGAAAGCCTGTGGCTCGAGATGGTCTGGAAGGCGAGCATTCGGCTGGCTTATCTCAACGCAACAATTCATGAAAGCAAGGCGGGCGTCATGTACATCTACCAGCAAGTAGAACTTTTGCAGAAGATCACTCAGGTCATGAGCCAGTCCGCAGAATTTGATTATGAGGAGATGACGTGCGAATTCGATTGCTACATTGAAGACGGTGACTGGTCCGTGGGTTCAACATTTTCTTTTGTTCGTGGTAGTCGTTTGTGGCAATCGGTGCTGGAAGATCCAACGAGAGATGTATCCCGACTCGTGCGCCGGCTGCACGATTTGATGCTGGACCACACAGGTGGTAACTGGAAGACTTTCGAGCTTGTTGTGGATCGAAGAGGGAAAGCGAAGACCCATTTTGGCTACTAGGCCATCAAGCGCCAGCGATCCGCGTGCATTGCAATTGACACAATTCGACAGCAGAAGATAGCCGCTCCTGGTCGCCTCTGAATTGGATCGTGCAATTGTTCCAGATTGCCATTGCTTGACGTCAGGTGGAGCATGCGCACGCCGCATCGGTTGCATATCATTTCAATCGATCAAACGCCACCCGCGATCGAGTGATCGATCGACAGGGAGTGCAATTCCCGAGTGTTGGTGCGACCTGCGTCGCACGTCCTGCCGCCCACGCAGCACGCCCATGGCCGCACGTCAGGCCGCTTTCGGTGCGTCGTCCTTGTGCGCATGGTCCGGCGCTGCATTCGCCTGAGCCGTACGCGGCTGTCCTCCGAAGTTGAACACCCGCTGGTCGCCGTCGTTGCCCATGTCCGTTGGCATATCCCCGGCTGCAGCCATCGTCCACGCCGCCTTGGTCACTGAACTCCACACGAAAGGGGGTCGCAGATGTCATGGAACAACGCGCAGCCATCGGAGCGTTCCGTGTCGGCAGCGTCCGCCAGCGCAAGGGCGCGGACAACCCCGGGCTGGTGGGTCGTCCTGTTGGTGGTGGGTTGGCCGGCCATGGGCCTGTGTGCGCAGGACGTGGGTGCCAGCGTCGACGAAGGCTTGCGCCGCCAGGCAGAGCGCGACCGGGCCCAGCAGGCGTCGCAGGTGCCGAAGGCCGATGTGCTCAGGCCCGCTGGCAGCAGCCTGTCGCCACCGGACCTGCCCGTCGAGCAACCCTGCTTCCCCATCACGAACTTCAAACTCGACGGCCCGGATTCCGACCGCCTGCGCTGGCTGCTGGCGGCCACCGAGCGCTATCGGGGCCTGTGCATCGGTGCGGCAGGCCTGGGCTTGATCGCCGGCCACCTGGATGCGCTGTTGATCGAGCAGGGTTACGTGACGAGCCGCGTCTCGTTGGGGCCGCAGACGCTGCAGCATGGCGAGGTCCGGTTCACGCTGCATGCCGGGCGCATCGCCGAGATCCGGTTCGTGGATGCGGACAGCCCCGAGGGCGGCCCCGACATGCGTTGGGGTATCTGGCGCAACGCATTTCCCACCGGCCACGGCCGCCTGCTCGACAGCCGCGACCTGGAGCAGGGTGTCGAGCAGATGAAGCGGCTGCGCAGCCAGACGGTGACCACCACGCTGGCGCCGGGTGAGCAGCCCGATACCAGCGTGGTCACCATCCTGCGGCGCGTCGGGCCCTGGCGTGATCGGCTGCGGGGCGGGCTGACGCTGGACAACGCCGGTGGGCGGCCCATGGGGCGTACCCAGCTCTCCGTCAATACGGCGCTCGACAATCCGATGGGCTTGAACGACGTGCTCAGCCTCGGCTTCAACAGCAATGCCGAATCCCCCGGGCCGAGCCGCCGCAGCATGGGCAGCAGCATCAGCTACAGCCTGCCGTGGGGCTACAACACCTTCAGCCTGAGCCTGTCGCGCAGCCGCTTCGCGCAGCGCATCCGGCTCACGTCTGCCGCGCCACTGTCGCGTGGTGAATCGCGGTCCGCGGAACTGCGCTGGCAGCACACGGTGTGGCGCACGGCGGCCAGCAAGACGGGGCTACATGCAGCGCTGTCGAGCCGCCGTGCGCACAGCCATCTGGACGACGTCGAATTGGTCACCGCCCAGCGTCGCACCACGGCCCTGGAAACCGGCTTGAGCTGGCAGTTGCTATTCGGCCAAACCGGTCGCGTCGAGCTGGAACTTGGCTACCGGCGTGGCATGCCCTGGCTGCGGGCCCAACCCGACCTGATCCACTTGGCACGCGATGCTGACGGGCCGCCGATACCCACGCTGCGCCCGCGCATCTGGCTGGTGAACGCCAGCGCGGCGCTGCCGGAGCTACAGGCTGGCGGCGCGGCCGACTCGCCCCGCCGGTGGCAGCTGCACACCAGCATGAAGGCGCAGTTCAACCGCGAGTACAGCACTAGCATCGACCAGTTCGCCATCGGCAACCGGGCCAGCGTGCGGGGCTTCGATGGGGATGCGGTGCTGATGGCCGAGAGCGGCTGGGTGTGGCGCAACGAACTGACGACCCCGGTGCAGGCTTGGGGCCGTGACTTCCAGGCTGTCGCCGCCCTGGACATGGGGCGCGTCTGGGGCCCGAGCGATGCCAGCCTGCCGGGGCACCGCCTGACGGGCGCGGCCCTCGGCGTGCGCGCGCGGCTAAGCCCGTGGCAGTTCGACTTCACGTTGGCAAAGCCGCTCAAGCGCCCCGAGGGCTTCAAGACGGCGCGCACCAGCGCTTACGTCAGCGCGACTTTCGCCTTCTGAGTCAGGCAGTTCCATCCACGCGCGGCGCCAGTGCCCGCGCATCCCTATGCCGCTGCATTGCCGGGCGGACCTGTCCACGCCCAAGGGGGTGTCATGAACAGCCAGCTGCACCGCGTCGTCTTTAACCGTACCCGTGGCAACTACATGGTCGTGCAGGAAACGGCGGCCAGCGCGTCGGGTCGCACCGGCCAGACGCGCCGCCGGCGCGCTGCGCAACCGCCCGCCCTGGCCAACGCGCTGCGCGCCGTGGCTTGCGCGGCGGCTCTGGTCGTCGGGGCGATCGGCTCCCTGCACGACGCCCAGGCCCAGACGCTGCCGCTGACCCCACACGCAGGTGCGCCCGCAGGTCAGCGGCCCCTGATGGACGCGGCGGCCAATGGCGTGCCCATCGTGCACATCGCGCCGCCCAGCGCGGCAGGTGTCAGCCGCAACCTCTACACCGACTTCAATGTCGAGCGCCGCGGCCTGATCCTCAACAACGCGGCCGGCAGTACCCAGACGCAGCTTGGCGGCTGGGTGGCCGGCAATCCGCAGCTGGGTTACGTGCCCGCGAAGGTCATCGTCAACGAAGTCCTGGGCACACAGCGCAGCCAGTTGCTGGGGGCCATCGAGGTGGCGGGGCGCAAGGCCGATCTGGTGATCGCAAACCCCAACGGCCTGGTCGTCGACGGGCTGGCTTTCATCAACACCGACCGGGCCGTGCTCGGCACGGGGGTGCCGCAGTACGGGGCGCAAGGAGCCCTGCAGGGCATCAAGATCCGCACCGGCCTGATCGAGGTCGGCGCCCAGGGCCTGGATGCCACGTCGCTGGAACAGCTGGACCTTCTTGCGCGCGGCTTAGCCATCGGCGGCGAGGTGTGGGCGCGCCGGCTGCACGTGGTCGCCGGGGGCAACGACGTCGGTTATGCGAGGCTGGGCCAGGCACCCGAGGTCACGCCGAGCAGCGCGGCCGACGGCAGCGCCGCGCCGATGTTCGCGGTCGACGTCAAGCAGCTCGGGGCCATGTTCGCAGGGCAGGTGTACCTGCTGGCCACCGAGCGCGGGCTGGGTGTCAATTCCACCGGCCGGCTGGCCGCCTTGCAGGGCAACCTGACGCTGTCGGTCGATGGCCAGCTGAGCCTGGCGGACAGCCACGGCGCGCTCGGCGTCAACCTGGCGAGCACGGGCGACATGGTGCTCGGCGGCAGCGTGTCGACGGCCATGCAGGTGGATGGCAGTCGGGCCGGCGACATCGTGCTGAACAGCGGCGGTGTGCTGCGCCAGGCGGGCAAGCTGGACGCGGCGGGCACCCTCAGCCTGGAGGCCGCCGAACTGCACCATACGGGGTCCACCGTCCAGCGGGACCCTATGGGTTCCTTGAGCCTGACCGTTGCCGGTGCGGCCCACACCAGCGGGGTGCTGCACAGCACGGGCTCACTGAAGATGGTTGCTGGTCATCTGCACGATACGTCGGGGCGGTGGCAGGCGCAGCGCAGTTTGCGGATCGAAGCCGGCGAGCTCCAGCTCGATGGCAGTGAGATCACTTCGGCTGCCGATGCCCGGCTGGTGGCTCGCGACGGTGAGCTTCATTCAAAGACAGTTCAGGTCGTGGCGCAGGGGCCGCTGAACGTCGTTGCCGCCGGACGTTGGACCAACATGGCCGGCGCATGGCAAGCCCGTGCGGGCATCACAGCCCGAGCCGCTGACATACGCAATGCAGGCGGCACGGTGGTCACGAGCGGACAGCTTGACCTGGCCGCAACAGGGCAACTTGACAACAGCGAGGGTCAGCTTCTGGGGGCTGCCGGGGTGAGCATCCGGGCCGGCCTGCTGCGCAATGAAGGCACCGCCGGTCGGCCAGCAGAAGTCTCTAGCGACGCCGACGTGCGCCTATCGCTGGATGGCGCGATGAGCAACCGCGATGGTCTGGTGTCAGCCAAGCGCTCGATCGACGTGGTGTTGACCGATGGCCTGCTCGACAACAGCGGCGGGGCACTCCTGTCCGACGGCACGCTGTCCCTGCAGGCGGCGTCGGTCGTCAACCGCAGTGGGCAGATCGTGTCGACGCTGACGCCTGCTGCAGCAGCAGCGGCCGGCATTGCGACAGGGGTGACGTTGCAGGCAGGCAGCTTGGACAACAGCCAGGGCCTCGTCTCGTCCGCATCGGACGTGACGGTGCTGGCGCGGCAAGGCTTGATCAACACACAAGGTCTCGTCGTGGGTGACGGTGCCGTCAGCGTGGATGCGGCCGCGGGGCGGCTGGACAACGCCGGGGGCACGATTGCCGCCGGGAGGGCCCTGCGGCTCAACGCTGACGAGTTGCTGAATCGACGTGACGCTGCAGGACGAAGTGCGATGCTGTCGGCGGGAACGGATCTTCTGGCCACGGCTGGGCGGATCGAAAACGACGGTTCGGGCATGACCGCGCAGCACTCGCTGCAGTTGCAAGGCAGCTCACAAGGCCTGTCGAATCTGGATGGCACGCTCGCGGCAGGTGGTGCGCTGAGCTTGCTTGCGACGCAGATCGACAACCAGCGCGGCAACATCCTCAGCAACCAGGCGGTCAGCCTCACCGCCGCTGGCCTGGGCAACCAGGCGGGCCGGATCAGCGCACCGCAGGTGCGGATTGCACTGGGCCAAGGTCTCCTCGACAACGAACAGGGCAGTCTCATCGCGGGTGGGGACCTGACGCCAGCCGAGCCGCGCAGCCTCTGGCTGACGCAGGGCCGAGTGAACAACCGTGGCGGCGTCATCACCACCGGCGGGGCGCTCAGCCTCGACACACAAGGTCGCGAGTTCGACAACGCTGGTGGCCTCGTGCGAGCAGCGGGCATGCTAGATGTGGTTGTCGGAACCCTGATCAACAGCGGCGGGCTGATCGACGGCCGTAGCGATGTCAGCGTCAACGCCATTCGATTGCAAGGAGCGGGCGGCAGGGTTCAAGCGGGTGCCGATGGGGATGTGACTGTTCAGGGCGATCTGTTGCTCGACGGCGGATCCCTCCAGGCGGGCCGCGATCTGCGGGTGGAGGGCGCCAGCCTGCGTCAATCCAAGTCAGGGCTCATCGTGGCTGGCCGCGAAGTTAGGGTGAGTGCCCGGCAACTGGTTAACCACGGTGCAGACATCGTGGGCGGCGGCAGCGTCACGCTGGCAGGCTTGGAGGGCCCCAGTGCCGTGGCGTTGGTGCTGGACAACCGAGAAGGCAGGGTCTTCGCGCGGGAGTCGTTGAGGATCGATGCCGCATCGCTGGTCAACGACTTTGGGCGCATTGAAGCCGGCACAACCCTGCGCCTGGATAGCGACTCGCTCAGCAACCTAGGCGGCACGATCACGGCCGCGGGGCCGACCGATGTGGTCTCGCGCGGGGTGGTCTCCAATGCGGGGGGCGAAATCTCCAGCGCCAGCACGCTCAGGCTCGACACGGGCGGCGCAGCATTGGACAACCGCGCTGGTCGGCTGATCGCCGACCAAGCTCTGCAGTTGGCCGCCGGCATGGTGGACAACACGCAGGGTGCCATTGCCAGCACCGAGGGCGCATTGCACTTGCGCGCTACCCGGATGTCCAACACTGCAGGCGTGGTGAGCGCTGGTCAGGCGCTCGACCTCGGCCTTGCCCAAGCGCTCGACAACCGGGGCGGCATGATCGGTGCGGGCGGTGATCTGCGCGTGGATGCGGGTGCCGGTGGCGTCGACAACACCAGCGGGCGACTTCAGGCAGGGGTGGGGCGTGAGGAGGCCACGGGCTCGCTGGTGCTCGATACCCGAGGACTGCTGCTGAACGTTGACACCGGCCGCATTGTGGCTGGTCGCGATGCCCGCATCCAGGCCGCCAGCATACGCAACAGCGGCGTGGTGAGCTCGAGTGGCCGAACCCACCTTATGACCGGCGACCTTGCCAACAGCGGTCTGTTTCAGGCCGTCGGCTCACTGACGTTGGCCCTGTCGGGCGCGCTGGACAACCAGGGCTTGCTGCAAAGCGGCGACGCTCTAGGCATCAGTGCATCGGCGCTACGCAACCACCGGCCACCGTCTGCTGCGCCGGCAGGCAGTGCGACGTTCGCCCAGGGCCTGATCGCGTCGAACGGGGCAATGGAGCTGGGCATTCGTGGCGAGCTCCTGAACGAGGGAGCAGAAGTCGCGGCCCAGGCGGCGCTGACCCTGCGGGCCGATGCCGTGCGAAACGAGGCCGGCAGCATTGGCGCCAATGGGCCGCTGCTTGTCAGTACGGTGCACGCGATCGTCAATACCCATCGTGCCGACCTGCAGAGCCTGGCTGACGTGCGAATCGAGGCGGGACGTGTCGAGAACAGCGGCGCGAGCCGCATGCTTGCAGGAGGTGCCCTGCAGTTGCAGGCCTCAGGCGAATGGGTCAACGACCAGAGCACGCTGGCGTCGGTGGGGGCTTTGTCAGCCCGTGGCAGCGCCATCAGCAATCGCGCAGGCGAAATCGTCGGGCAGGGTGGGGTCGATCTCCGTTCGGCACGCCTGGACAATGCTGCAGGCCGCATTGCTGCCGGCCGTTCGGGTGACGTACCGCAGCTTGCCGATCTGCGCATCGACACCGCTGGCCAGGCGCTGGTCAACGACGGCGGTTCCTTGCGCGCTACGGGCAACGTGCGGTTGCTGGCCGGTCCGCTGATCAACCGTGGTGGTCATGTGCTGGCCGGGCGTGCACTGGAAATCGATGCCTCAGGTACTGACAACGACGTCGGCGTGCTGGTAGCCGGCGGCGCAGCCACGCTGCGCAGCGGCGCTTTGCGCAATGAAGGCGGCGAAATTCATGCCGAGCGTCTGCTGATCGACACGCTGGGCCCGGCGCCTGCGCAGTCCGGGGCAGGCGTTCTGGACAACACCCGAGGCCGCATCGTCGGCAGCGGCGCGCTGAGCCTGTCCGCTGGCGAGCTGATCAACGTCCAAGGCCTGGTCACGAGCCATGGCCGCACGGTGCTGCGCACCGGCGTCTTTACCAACGACGACGGTGCACTCGCCGCTCAGGCGCTTGACCTTCATGCGAGCGGGCAGCTCGTCAATGCAGGCGGGCTCATTCAAAGCGGCAGCGATCTCACGCTGCGCGCAGAAGGTTTGAGCAACCGGCGCAGCACCAAGCGGAAGAGCTCGGAGGCCGGCAAGACGCCGGGCTTGATCAAGGCGGCGGGTGATGCCGACATCGTGGTCAGCCAGACTGCGACCAATCACGGTGGGCAGATCCTGGCAGGTGGCACGCTGCACTTGCAGGCAGAACGCCTGAGCAACGATGCTGGCGTGTTGCAGGCCGAAGGCGCGAAGGATGCTCGGCTCATCCTGGCGGTGCGCGATGCCGTCAGCAACCAAGCAGGCGGGCTGATTCAGGCGCAGCATGGGCTGCAGCTGCAGACCGGGATCGTCAGCAACGCTGGCGGATCGGTGGCCAGCCCGGGCACCGCAACGCTGGTGGTGGGCAGCTGGTTCAACGGCGACGGTGCATTGCAGGCGGCCGATGTCAGCCTCGGCGCCAGCGGCGTCGTCGCCAATGCCGGCGGCAGCATCGGCGCCAGCCGCGACCTGACGCTGACGGCGCAATCGTTGTACAGCACTGCCTCCGATCTGGGCGTGCAATCTCAAGTGCTGGCTGGGCGCGACCTTACCTTGACTGTGGCAGACCAGATGACCACCGTGCAGACACTCGTGCGCGGCGAACGGACTGTGAAGATCGAAGCCGGCGGGCTGGTCAACGACCAGGGCCAGATCGAGAGCATGGGCAGCCTGAACGTCGCGGTGCAGGGCACCCTCAGCAATCGCGAGGGAATCATCCGCACCGAGGTGCCCCAGTCATCCGCAGCATCGCTCTCCGGTGCGCCGTCGAGCACGTTGGCAATGCGTGCCGGCAAGGTCGACAACGCAGGCGGGCTGCTCGATGCGGCGACCGACTTGGACATGCACACGGGGCAGCTCGTCAATACGGGTGGGCGCATGCAGGCCCGCGGGGCTTCGTTCGTGCTGGATGCGGGGCACACCTCGAACGTGGGCGGCGCCATGGTCAGCGCTGGCCACCTGCGCGCCACGACATTGAGCTTCGACAACAGCGGCGGCAGCCTCAGTGCGTCGCAGGCGCTCCACCTCGACACGCAGGCGCACACCTTGACGAACCGAGCAACGGCGGGTGGTTCAGCGACCATCGTGGCCGGTGGCGACGCGTTGCTGTCAGTCGCCACGTTGGACAACCTGCAGGATGCCGGCGCGCAGGCGACGGTCGCGGCGCAGGCGCTGAGTCTGCGCGCAATTGCCCTCAACAACACCGGCTCGATTTTGGCGGGCCGCATCGGCCGCGACGGTACGCTGGACCTGCAGACGGCAGGCACGCTCGATAACGACGGCGGCTTGTTGTCCGCCTTCGGCCAGCTCAACGTCAGTGCAGGCGAGCTGCTCAATCGCGGCGGGGCATTGCTCGCGGCCACTGGCAACGGCGGCTCCCGGCCTTCGCTGGTGCTGAGCGCGGCACGTGTGGACAACGGTGCAGGCGGCCGCATCTCGGCGCTGCACGGCAACGCCTCGATCGTGACCGGCACGGGCGACTACCTCAACCGTGCAGGCCTCACCTCGGCGGCCGGTGATCTTGATTTGCTCGTCGGTCTGCTGGACAACACTGCCTCTGCGACCCTGCAGGCCGGCGGTGTGCTACATGCCACGACGATGGCACTGCACAACGGCGAGGGCGGCTGGATCCACGGCAACGACGTCACGCTTGACACCCGCGGTTGGACGCTTCGCAACGCGTCCGGAGCATTAGGCTCCGCGGGCGGCCTCACGATGCTTGCGGGCGGGCTGGACAACCGCGGTGGCTCGGTTGCAGCGCTCGGGCAGCTCGCGCTGACGATCGGCGGCACCGTCGACAACACCCGCGGAATGCTGTCCGGCGCGCAGGGCCTGCGGATCGATGCCGCCGCGCAGCAGGTGCTCAACACCGGCGGCACCGTCAAGAGTGCAGCGGGCTCGGTGGCCGTGGCGGCCGCGCGCATCGACAACGACGCTGGCGCGCTGGTGGCCGCACACGACATGACGCTGGCTGCGACGCAGTCGATCAGCAACCGGGCGACCGTGCTGGACGGCAGCAGTGTTGGAGGCCGCATTGCAGGCCGTGACCTTGAAGTCGCCAGCCCCTTGCTGGACAACCACGGTGGCAGGATGGCCGCCGACCGCGATGCAGTGCTGCACACGCAGGCCACCGACAACACCGGCGGCGACATCTCCGCCCGCCGCAACCTGAGCCTGTCGGCTCCCACGCTGATCAACACAGGCGGCACGGTCACCGCCGATGGCCTGCTGGCGCTGAGCACGGCCAGCGGCAACCCGGGGGCACGATCAGCGGCACCAGCTTGTCCGTCGATCTCGACGGCGACTACAGCAATGGGGGCACGCTCAGCGCGCGCCAGGATCTCACGCTTCGTGCGCACCACATCGTCAACACGGGTGTCTTGAACGCCGCAGGCACCTTGCGTGCGCAAAGCACCGCCGCCATCACCAACACCGGTGAGATCAGTGGCGGTAACGTGGTCCTCGATGCCGGCGCTCACCTGAGCAACGTCGGGCTGATCAGCAGCGCAGCACCGGGTGGCCATACGCGGCTGTCCTCTCCAGTGATCGCCAATACCGGGCGGATCTATGGCGACTTCATCGCACTGCAGGCCGGCAGCGTGAGCAACAGCGCAGCGGGCACCATGGCGGCGCGGCAGCGGCTGGACATCGGCGCGGGCAACATTAGCAACAGTGGTGTCGACGCGCTGCTCTACAGCCTGGGCGGCCTGTCCATCGGTGGCCTGCTGGATACGAGTGCTTGGCAGGCGACGGCTCGGGCGCAGAGCCTGAACAACACCGCGGGGCGCATCGAAGCGGCAGGCGACATGACGCTGCGGTCCGACGCGATCTTGAATGCCAACAGCGGCGTCAGCACCGTCATGGGGGCGGTGACGGCAGGACCGGCCAGCGCTTATCTCGTGCCCGATGGCAGCACCCGGCGCTATGACCTGGCGCAGTGTTCCGGCGTCGAAAACCGCTCCATGTATGCAACCTGCATCGTGCGGCCGGAGCTGTACGGCAGGCGTCAGAACATGCTGCCGATCTTCAGCCAGTCGAGCAACTGCGACTACAGCGAAGCCGGCGGCAACTGCGTCGATGTCATCACATGGAACTACACGTGGGATTCCGACGCCTACCAGCGCTTCGGCATCGCGCGGATGGATCGGCCGCGGCCAGCAGAGCCCGGTGCGGGCTGCACGGTGTCGCAGGAGACGGAAAGCGCTGGCATGTCCGTCGCCGACGTGCAGTCGCCCGAGTGCAACCACTGGCGAGCCCTGACACAGGCGTGGGATGCGGAATACCACGTCAAACGCGACCAGCTTGGCGCAGCCCTTAACGAATACAACGCGGAAGTCGACTACGAAAACGAAGTCGACTCGGTTGGGGATTACACCGTCTTCAGAGTGACGTCGTCGGTCCAGCGCGAGCAGATCGTGAACAGCGAGCCGGGGCGCATCCTGTCGGGCGGCAGCATGACGATCGACGGCGTCGAAATCACCAACCGTGACAGCCGGATCGTCGCCGGCGGCGATCTGATGGTGAACGGCTTGGCCGACGACGACGGGATTCGCGCAGCCGTGCGCAACCTGGCGACCCAGGGCCAGCAGATCACCACGTATGCCGGCACGTCGCAGCATTCGAATCTGACGGAGGGTGGATTCGGTTCCGGCCGCCGCCGCCGCCTGGACCCGGAGCAGCCGTTCAATCCGGCACCCAGCGTCATCACGGTGGATGTCGAAACCAGCGTCGTGGTGCGGCATGCTGCCGCCTTGCAGGGCGGCGCCACCACCGCCATCGGTAGCGGATACGGTGGCGCTGCGGCCTCGGGCGCAGGCAGCGTGGCCGGCCAGCCCGTTGACCCACGGGCTGTGTCAGGTGCGCTGCCTGCAGGCGTCGAGCGACCGGGCGCGGCGCCGGTCGGCGCTGGAGCGTCCAGGATCGGGACGACGCACGTGCCGGCATGGTCATCGATCGAGTCGCTGAGCAATGACGGCGCAGACGAAGCACAGGAACGTCCGTCCCCGCCGGCAGAGGGCGCGGCGCAGATGGCGCAGTCGCAGCCCGCCCCTTTGTTGCAGCGGCAGCAGGCCTGGACAGTCAGCCGCGTGGATCGCCGGGCCGGCAGCGTGTCGGAACGCGCGCCCGGTATTCGGCAAGGCATGCCGCCGGGCGCCTCGGCCGCCGCCGTGCGGGCGGAGGGCGCTGCACAGGTGCCCGTGGCCCTGCGGTACGAGGTGCGCGACGCTTCGGCCAGGCCGCAGGCTGTGGTGCTGACGCTGGCGCCGCGCCTGAGCGCGCCAGGTGGCAGCCTGTTCGTGCTGAACACAAGACCTGCCGCGAGCTACCTGGTCGAGACGGATCCGGCCTTCACGAACTACCGCAGCTTCCTTTCCAGTGAGCACTTCCAGCGGCAGTTGGCGCTCGATCCGCAGCGCCAGCACAAGCGTTACGGGGACGGCTTCAGCGAGCAGCAGCTGGTCAACGACCAGATCCTCGCGTTGACCGGGCGACGCTTCCTCGCCGGCTATGGCGATACCGAGTCGGAATATCTGTCGCTGATGAATGCCGGGGCCGCCTTCGGCCATCGGTATCAACTGACCCCCGGCATTGCGCTGACCGGCGAACAGATGGCGCTGCTGAGCACCGACATCGTATGGCTGGTCGAGCAGGATGTGCGGCTGCCCGACGGCAGCACGCAGCGCGTGTTGGTGCCCCAGGTCTATCTGCGCCGGCCCCTGTCCGGCGATCTGCTGCCCACCGGGACGCTGATGGCGGGCGGCAGCGTAAGCGTCGTCACGCCGGGAAGCTTGACCAACAGCGGCACGCTGTCCGGTGACTGGATCGAAGCCTCTGCCGGCAACGACCTGGACAATACCGGCCGCATCCAGGCGACGCAGAGCGTGCTGCTGAGCGCCGAGCGCGACCTGGTGAACACCTCCGGCAGCGTGGCCGCGCTCGCCGGGAGCGTTGACCTCTCGGCGGGCCGGGATGTCGTACTGCAGACGCGCACGGTGCAGACGCACCAGAGCGCCGCCAACCGCCGCGGCGTGGTGCAGAGCGAACGCATGGCGGCGGACCGCATCGCGACGATCCAGGCCGGCCAGGATCTGCTGGTGTCTGCTGGCCGGGACCTCACCGTGACGGGTGCTTCACTGCGGAACGCCGAAGGTGACCTGCAGGCGCTGGCGGGCCGCAGCATCACGGTCAGCGCCGTGCAAGGCGAGTACCGGCTTGAAAGCCATGTGACCCAGGGGCGCAGCGTTCGTGGCCGCACCGGCTTCGTGGAAGAAGCCCACACCACGCAGGTCGCCAGCGAACTCGACGCTGCCGGCAACCTGGTGCTCTTGGCCGGACGCGATTCCGCGCAAGCCGCAGGCTCGGGCGGACGCCTGCACCTGAGTGGCAGCACGCTGGCCGCCCAGGGCGACATCCGATTGCAGGGCGACCAGGTCAGCATCGCTGCGGCCACGGCGTCGGAGAGCACAGACATCCAGGCGGTGGGGCGTCGCGCCTTCAACCGTGCCAGTAGCCGCAGCGAGTCGGTGGTCGGCGGCAGCGTGTCGGCCCAGGGCAGCCTGCTGGTGCGCGCGACCGGGCCGGCCGATCAGGGAGAGGGGGACGTGCATTTGGTCGGCGCCCACCTTAGCGCCCAGCAAGGCGCCACGGTGATCGAAGCAGACAGGGATGTCCGCGTCGAATCCATGTCGACCGCCCAGAACAGCTTCGCGGAGGGCTACCGCAAGTCGAGTTCGCTGCTCAGCAGCACGACCCGCACGCGCACCAGCCGCGAAGAGACGACCCACGTCGAGGGCAGCGTGATCGAGGGGCAGTCGGTGCTGGTGCGCGCCGGGCAGGACGTCGTCGTCCAGGGCAGCCAGGTGGTGGCGGATCAAGGCTTGAGGATCGACGCAGGCCGCGACCTGAAGGTGATTGCCGCGCAGGAGCACAGCGAAGGCCAAGCCGCCAGCAGCCGCACCAAGAGCGGCATCTTCGGCACGGGTGGCGGCCTGACGGCGGGCAAGCAGCAGCTGCAGCAGGCGTCCCGCTCCGACGCGACCATCCCGGTAGGCAGCCAGATTGGCAGCTTGTCCGGCAACGTCGCGCTCGTCGCAGGTGGCGCGTACTTGCAGACCGGGAGTGACGTCGTCAGCCCGGCAGGCGACATTGACATCCAGGCTGAGCAGGTCCTGATCCAGGAAGCGCGGGAGACGAGGGCTCAGAGCGCCGTGTCCAGGTCCAGGCAAAGCGGCGTCAGCTTTACGATCAGCAGCCCGGTGCTCAGCGCCTTGCAGGCCGCGCAAGGCCAACTCCAAGCCGCCAGCAACACCCGCAGCAGCCGCCTTCAGGCCCTTGCAGGCGCCAACGCTGCACTGCAGGTCAACGCGGCGCTCGATGCACTGGCTGCAGGGCAGGGCGACGCACAGGGCCGGGTGCCTACTGACCAGACGAGCGCGGACGGCTCGGCGGTACGGGTCGATGGCAACGCAGCAGACAAAGTCGGCGGCCTCAGCGTCAGCCTCAGCGTGGGCGGCACCAGCAGCCGCAGCCAGCAGCACAGCCAGGCCGATACGAGCCGGGGCAGCACGGTCGTGGCCGGCGGCGACGTGCGCATCCGGGCCACTGGCGGCGGCGCGGCCAGCAACGTAGTGGTCCAGGGCAGCGATGTCGTGGCCGGGGGCCGGGTGGCGATCAGTGCCGACGACGCCGTGCGGCTGCTGGCTTCGCAGAACACCAGCACCGAGCGCAGCAGCAACAGCAGCAAGAGCGGCAGCATCGGCCTGGGGATGAGCCTGGGCAACGCAGGCAGTGGCAGCAGCTTAGGCATCACGGTAAGCGCCAGCACCGGCAAGGGCGAGGGCGCGGGCAACAGCACTACCTTCGACAACAGCCGCGTCGTTGGCGCTTCGGTGCACATCGAATCGGGTGGTAACACCGAGCTCAGGGGCGCCGTGGTGCGGGGCGATCAGGTGTCGGCGCAGGTGGGCGGCGACCTGGTCATCGAGAGCCTGCAGGACCAGGCGCGCTACCGGGAGCGCAGCCGCAGCGCAGGCGGCAGCGTCACCTTTGGGGCTGCGCCCAATGGCAGCGCGCAGATTGGCGCCACCAGCATCCGCAGCGACTTCCTCAGCGTCGGCGAACAGAGTGCCTTGCGTGCGGGGGACGGCGGTTTCCAGGTGGAGGTCGCGGGCAGGACGGACCTGACAGGCGGGCAGATCACCAGCACACAGGCGGCCATCGACGCGGGCAAGAACCGCTACGAAGCCCAGGGTGGCACCACCGTCACCGACCTTCAGAACAGTGCCAGCTACAGCGCGAAGAGCGTGAGCGTCGGCGTGGGAGCGGGCGGCGGCTCATCCGGCGGCCGGCCCGGCGCGGGTTTGGGTGCCGTTGGCGTCGGCACCGATGCCGACTCGGCCCGCTCCGAAAGCAAGGCCGCCATTTCCGGGGTAGCAGGCGATGTCGACGCGCGCACCGGCGATCGCGAAATAGGGCTCGCGCAGCTCTTCAACAAGGAGAAAGTCAAGGCCGAGGTCGAGGCGCAAGTGGCGATCACGGCGGAGTTCGGCCGGCAGGCGAGCACGGTGGTGGGGAAGTTTGCCGACGACAAGCTGGCCGAGGCCAACCGCAAGGACGTGCAGTCGCTCAATGCCGCGGCGAATGGTGATGCAGCCATCGCCGAGCAACTGCGAACCGAGGCCGAGCAGCTGCGAGCCGACTGGGGCAGCAACGGGCTTTTGCGACTGGCCGCTCACACCACGATCGGTGCCCTCACGGGCGGCGGTCTCGGAGCAGCCGGAGCCGCCAGCGGCGCCCTGACCGCGCCGTTGGTGGCTGATGCCTTGAAGTCAGCTGGTGTGGACGAGGCGCTCGCCAGCGGGCTGACTGCACTGGTCAGCACTGCTGCGGGCGCGGCGGTGGGTGGTGGGGCCGGCGGCGCAGCGGCATTCAACGAGGTGGTCAACAACTACCTGAGCAAGCCCGATGCCGTCCGCAACCCACAAGTGCGCCAGCGAATCGTCAATGCAGGCAAAGACTGCCGGGGCGTAGCCAGCTGCGAAAGCATGGTGGCGGGCATGGAAGCCCAGGTCGCGCTACTGAGCGACGACAGGATCGCGGCCATGTGCGGCGCTGACGTGCAGTGCGTGGCGGACCGCAAGGATGAACGCAGCTTGTATGCGCAAGTGCGCGATGAAGCAGCCAGCAAGCTCACACCAGAGGCGGCGGCAACCGCCTATCTGATTCGCCAGGCTATTTCGCCCTTCAGCAAGCAGGACTTGGCTGCAGCGGTGACTCGCCTGCAGTCGAACGAGTCCGACCCCGGCAAGCCTGTTGATCAATACGTCCGCGACACGTTGCTGGCGGACCCGGCGATGTTCGCTGCTGTTATGGGTGTGGGGCTGTTGGACTCTGATTCGGGTGGGGGCGGCAAAGGGGGTGGGCGGCTTGGGCAAACAGGCTCTCGAGCAGGCGGGGCCAAGGTGCATGGCTCTGCCAACCCAGAAGCACAGCGGACTATTATTGAGCTCGCCGCATCGGGTGTGACGCGAGGCGATGCTGCATACAAAATACTAAATGACCCACCCCCGAACTCAATCGTTAGACTAAGCAACGGGATCGAGTTTAGGACAAACGAAGGCGGTTTGGTCGATGAGCTTAGCTACATTCCTTCCCTGTCAAGAGGAGTACGTGATGCGCGGCAGACTGCAGTCGGAAAGGAGGGGCTTCCGACTGATGTCGGGGGTCATATTCAGGCTTGCCAGTTTGGTGGGACGTGTGATCGGTTTAATATTTTTCCTCAGGATGGGAATTTTAATAATTCTGCTTTCAAGCGCTGGGAGAACGAGATTAAGGCGGCATTGATTAACGGGGACGAGGTCGGCCGAGTGATCGTGAGATTCAATAGAATTGATGCTTTTTCACCTCGCCCGGATAGTGTCAGGATTGACTATGAAATCAATGGCATAATAATGAGGAAGTTTTTTAGGAATGAGGCGGGACAATGAGTGTAGAACAGCAGGTTCTAGTTCTGAATCAGATTCTTGAGATGATGCACCGGTCTGCAGGGAGCGAATACGATACGATGCGCTGCGAGTTCAAATACGAGACTTACGACGGGGGTGGTCGGTCGATCTGAAGTACTCTCTGGTGCGGAATGGTGTATTTGTCAGTAAGTTACTGGACGATCCTGAAGATAGGGTTCCACAATTGGTACATGAATTGCATGAATTAATGGAGGCTCACACCGGCGGTCGCTGGCATGGATTTGTTCTCGCTTTGGATGAGAATGGAAGGGCAAACAGTAGCTTTGATTATTAGGCTATTCGTCGCAGTTGTCTCTCACGTTATTTTTCCGGCAGAGCGAAACGGGATACAGCTCTTTTGACTGTTGATAGGTATCTTGGTGTATCAATGAGCCGCCAAGAACACTCGGCGCGGTATCGAACATTTGGTCAGTTCGATGCAAACCGACGACCCACTACGCTTTCGAGCGTTAAATTTAGTTGCGGTAAGCGGCATAGGATCGCGCTCTGGCCCTTGATGGCGTTTCCAGGGACTGCGTGATTCCTGCCATGAGTTCTGGCTTTCAAGACGATGACCTCGGGGGCATGAACCAGTTTGCCTACTTGTTGGTCAAGTGCGGATCACGCTCGACCGTGGCCGGAAGACCATCGTCACCACGCATGAGTTTGCGCGCCTGCAGATGCACCGCGCGCTGGCGCACCAATGGCCTGCGCTGGCCGAGGACTGCGGGCGTGCCCTGGCGCAGCCGGATTTGTTCAAGCGTCATTTGCGCCCCCCGGCTGGTGATCTTCGAGTTCTTGCTGGCGCTCGCCCGCGGTGACGAGGCCACGATGCGTAGCAAGCTGCTCGACCGCTGCAGCCCGCGGCAGCGAGCCCGCAGCTTCCAGTTCGAGTCAGGCTTGACCAACCATTTCATCGTGGCGTACGCGACCCTGTACGCAAAGATGGCCTGGCGCGCGGGCTACGAACTCGACCTCGACACGCCGTGGATCCCGCGTGATTGGCTGCCGGTCCGGCCGCTGACGCATTACGAGCAGCCGTGGCCCTTCATGAAGGACTTCGACATCTGGCAGCCCTTCAAGGGCGACTACGCCGCCTGGTCGCCCCGGCGGCCCGCTCCCTAAAACCTGATCGCGGGCACCGGCACGCCGGTGTCCGTGGCCGCGGGCGCAGGCGCCGCGGGCACCGGCGCTGGTGTGGCCGGGGGCGTCGCGGGTTCACCCGCCGTCGTCCCGCTCGACCCCGGCCGCGCCACTGCCACCGGCCCCACCGGCGGTGCCTGGTAGTTCGGCGGCAGCCTGCTGTCGCGCGGGTAGCCGGCCACGTCCAGGTACTCGCCCCAGGTGTCCGGCGCGAAGCCGCGCAGCATCTGCGTGCCGATGCTGACGGCCGGTGCCTCGGGCGCGCCCACCACGCGCTGCCAGGCTTCGCGGTCGGCGTCGGTGCTGGCCAGGCGTTCGCGGAAGGGGATGCCGCGCTGGCGCAGGTACTCACGGCCGCGGTCGCAGGGTACGCAGTCGGTGGCGGTGAACAGCGTCACCGGGAATCTGGTGGCCACGCCGCGCAGGGCCACCGGCAGGGTGGCGATGCTGTCGTCGATGGGGGCGCCGGCCACGCCGTTGCCGCCCACCGGCGACACGCGGCCGGTGCTGTTGGTGATCGGCCGGTCGGTGTAGGTGATGCGGCCGTCGGGCTCGACGATCTTGTAGAGCGTGGGCTGCGCGCCCGCGGTGCCGGCCAGCAGGGCAGCGCTGGCCAGCAGGCAGGGCAGGGCGCGAGGACGTGCGGCAGGGCGGGGGCTCATGCGGCGCAATCTACCGCATGCAGCCCGGGGCTCACACCATGCCCTGATGGCGCATCAGCGCGTCGATCGACGGCTCACGGCCGCGGAAGGCCTTGAAGTTGTCCATCGCCGGGCGGCTGCCGCCCACTTCCAGCACCTCGCGGCGCAGGCGGCGCCCCGTCTCGACGTCCAGCGGGCCGGTTTCCTCGAAGGCGCCCCAGGCGTCGGCCGACAGCACCTCGGCCCACTTGTAGCTGTAGTAGCCCGCCGCATAACCGCCTGCGAAGATGTGCGAGAAGGTGTGCTGCGACCGGTTGAAGGGCGTGGCCTCCAGCACCGCCACCTCGCGCCGCACTTCGTCCAGCACCTGCTGCACCTGGGTGGCCGCGCCGGGCTCGTGGTGCAGGCGCATGTCGAACAGCGCGAACTCGATCTGCCGCAGCGTGGCCATGCCGCTCTGGAAGTTCTTGGCCGCGATCATCTTGTCGAACAGCGCGCGCGGCAGCGGCTCGCCGGTGTCCACGTGGGCGGTCAGGCGCTGCAGCACCTCCCATTCCCAGGTGAAGTTCTCCATGAACTGGCTGGGCAGCTCCACCGCGTCCCATTCCACGCCCGACAGGCCCGACACGCCGATGTCGGCCACCTGCGTGAGCATCAGGTGCAGGCCGTGCCCGAACTCGTGGAACAGGGTGATGACGTCGTCGTGCGTGAGCAGCGCGGGCCGGCCCGGCTGCGGCGACGGGAAGTTGCACACCAGGTGCGCCACCGGCGTCTGCAGAGTCCCCTCGGGCCGCGCCCAGCGCACGCGCACGTCGTCCATCCAGGCGCCGCCCTGCTTGCCTTGGCGGGCATAGGGGTCGAGGTAGAACTGCGCCAGCAGCGTGCCCTCACGCTCCACGCGGAAGAAGCGCACATGCTCGTGCCACACCGGCGCGGTGTCGGGGCGGATCTGCACCTCGAACACCGTCTCGATGATGCGGAACAGGCCGTCCAGCACCTTGGGTTCGGTGAAGTACTGCTTCACCTCGTTGTCGCTGAAGGCGTAGCGCGCCTGCTTCAGCCGCTCGCTGGCAAAGGCGGTGTCCCAGGGCTTGAGGTCGGTCAGGCCCAGCTCGCTGGCCGCGAACTGGCGCAGCTCCTGCAGGTCGCGTTCGGCATAGGGGCGGGCGCGCGCGGCCAGGTCAGCCAGGAAGCCCTTCACCTGCTCGGGCGACTCGGCCATCTTGGGCACCAGCGACACGTCGGCATAGCTGCCGTAGCCCAGCAGCTGCGCTTCCTCTTGGCGCAGCTGCAGCAGCTCGGTCATCACCGCGCTGTTGTCGCGCTCGGGCGGGCCCAGTTCGCTGGCGCGGGTGACGTACGCGGTGTAGATCTTCTCGCGCAGCGAACGGTCGCTGGCGTACTGCATCACCGGGTAGTAGCTCGGGAACTGCAGCGTGATCTTGTAGCCTTCCTTCTCGTCGGCCGCGGCGGCGTTGCGGGCAGCCTCGCGCACGTCTTCCGGCACGCCGGCCATCTCGGCGTCGCTGGCGCAGTAGCTGAAGGCGTCGGTGGCATCCAGCACATGCTCGCGGTACTGCTGGCTCAGCTCCGACAGCCGCTCCTGGATCTTGGCGAAGCGGGCCTTGGCCTCGCCCTGCAGCTCGGCGCCCGACAGCACGAAGTCGCGCATCGCATTGGCCAGCGCCTTGCGGCGCGGCGCGCTCAGCTGCGCGGCCTCGGGCGCGTTGGCGATGGCCTTGTACTTGGCGTAGAGCCGCTCGTCGGCGCCCAGCCGGGTGTAGAACTCGCTGATCTTGGGCAGGTTCTCGGTGTAGGCCGCGCGCAGGGCGGGCGTGTCCATCACATGGCTCAGGTGGCTGACGGCGCCCCAGCTGGTGCCCAGGCGCTCGGTGGCCACGTCCAGCACGGCGGACATGGCTTCGTAGGTGGCAGGCACCTCGTCGCTCACCGCGCGTTCCAGCGCGGCGGAGGCATCGGCCAGCAGCTGGTCCACGGCCGGGCCCACATGCTCGGGCTGGATGGCGTCGAAGGCGGGCAGGCCGCCGGTCTTGAGCAGGGGATTGGTCGAGAGGTCGGTCATGCGAGTTCCTTGTGGATGGCCCGTTTTACCGCGCCGAGGCGGCCCGTGCGGCTTCCAGGGTGTTCACCAGCAGCATCGCGATCGTCATCGGCCCCACGCCGCCCGGCACCGGGCTGATGAAACCGGCCACTTCCTTGACGCCCGCGAAGTCGACGTCGCCGCAGAGCTTGCCTTCCTCGTTGCGGTTGATGCCCACGTCGATGACGATGGCGCCAGGCTTGACCATGTCGGCCGTCAGCGTGTTGCGGCGGCCGGTGGCGGCCACCACGATGTCGGCCAGCCGGGTGTGCGCGCCCAGGTCGGGCGTGCCGCTGTGGCAGATGGTGACGGTGGCATGCGCCTGCAGCAGCAGCAGCGCCATCGGCTTGCCCACCGTGTTGCTGCGGCCGATGACGACCGCATGCTTGCCCTTGATCGGCACGCCGGTGCTTTCGATCAGCTTCATGCAGCCGTAGGGCGTGGCCGGGCGCAGGCCGGGCAGCCCGCTCATCAGCTCACCCGCGCTACGCACCGAGAAGCCGTCCACGTCCTTCTCGGGCGCGATGGCCTCGATCACCTTGTGCGGGTCGATGTGCCGGGGCACGGGCATCTGCACCAGGATGCCGTGGATGGCCTCGTCCGCGTTCAGCGCGGCGATGCGCGCCAGCAGCTCGGCCTCGGTCAGCGAGGCGGGGTACTGCTCCAGCACCGAATGCAGGCCGTTGTCGTTGCAGGCCTTGACCTTGTTGCGCACGTACACGGCGCTGGCCGGGTCGTCGCCCACCAGGATGACGGCCAGCCCCGGCTTGCGGCCCTGCTGCTGTGCCAGCGCGGCGGCTTCCACCGCCACCTGGGCGCGAACTTGGTTGGAGAGGGCGGTGCCGTCGATGATCTGGGCGGTCATGGGTGGGGTCCGGAAAGTAAACAGGCCGCTGGAGGGCGGCCTGGTGGGTGGCGAGTGATCGTTGGGCGCCGCCGGCGCCGCCAAGCCGTGCGCTGCCTAGGCCTTCGATTGCGCGCCGAGCGCGATCTTCAGCAGGTCGGCCACGGTGTTGGCATTGAGCTTTTCCATGATGTTGGCGCGGTGCGCCTCCACCGTCTTGATGCTGATGCCCAGGTCGTCGGCGATCTGCTTGTTCAGGCGGCCGGCCACGATGCGTTCCAGCACCTGGGCCTCGCGCGTGGTCAGGCGGGCCAGCAGCGCGCCGCGGCTGGCTTCTTCCTGGTGCTGCGAGAAGGCCGCACGGGCCGAATCGAGCATGCGCTCCACCAGGTTCAGCAGTTCCTCTTCCTTGAACGGCTTCTCGATGAAGTCCATCGCGCCCTTCTTCATCGTGGTGACGGCCATGGGCACGTCGCCATGGCCGGTGATGAAGGTGATGGGCAGCGGCGAGCGGCGTTCCTTCAGGCGGTCCTGCAGCTCCAGGCCGCTCATGCCGTCCATGCGGATGTCGGCGATCAGGCAGGCCACTTCGCGCGGATCGAAGCGCGAGAGGAACGACTCGGCGGAGTCGAAGCACTTCACGCGGTAGTCCTTGCCCTCGAGCAGCCACTGCAGCGAATCGCGCACGGCCTCGTCGTCATCGACGACATACACGGTACCCTTTTTGGGAATCAAACTCATGAGGCAACGGTGTTGTTGGCAGGGGCTGAGGGCGCCGCCGCAGGGGGAATTCACTGCGGGGCAGGGCGGTGTCGACAGGGAGCGTGAAGACGAATCTGCAGCCCACGACCGACTCTCCATTGTAGAGGTTCTGCGCCTTGATCCGCCCCCCGGTGGCTCTCGACGATGGACCGGCACAGACCGAGGCCGATGCCCAGTCCGTCGGCCTTGGTGGAGAAGAAGGCCTCGTACATGCGCGACAGCACGTCCTCCTTCATGCCCGGGCCCATGTCGGTCACGCTGAACTCGATCACGCCGCCTTCCTCGGGCGTGTGGCGCGGCACCACGCGCAGCTCGATGTGGCGGCGCTGCGGCGGCATCTGCGCCACGTCGATGGCCTCGGCCGCGTTCTTCACCAGGTTGAGCACCACCTGCTCGATCAGGATGGGGTCGCACATCAGCGGCGGCAGGCGCTGCGCCACGTAAGTGTGCAGCTCCACGTTGCGGCGGCGCAGCTCGATGTTGGCCAGCTCCACCGCCTCGTCGATGATGGTGCGGGCCTCGGCACGCTGGCGCTGGGGCTCGCTGCGTTTCACGAAGCTGCGGATGCGGTGGATGATCTGCCCGGCCCGCTGCGCCTGGCGCGATGTCTTCTCCAGCGCGGCGATCAGGTCGTCCTTCTGGATGGCGTCGTTCTTCACCCGGCTGACCATGCCGTTGCAGTAGTTGGCAATGGCGGTCAGCGGCTGGTTCAACTCATGCGCCACCGATGAAGCCATCTCGCCCATGGTCACCAGCCGGCTGGTGACCTGCGCCTTCTCGGCCTGACGCGAGGCCTGTTCCTCCGCCCGGCGGCGGGCGGTGATGTCGGTGGCGATCAGCATCTGCGCCAGCCGGCCGTCGGTCCACTGCAGGTAGCGGCTGCGCACGTCGAACCACTTGTTGAGCGACTCGACGTACACCTCGCGTGGGTCGGAGCCGGCCTCGGTCAGCTCCTCGGTGGGCAGGCCCGAGAGGCTGTCGACCATGTCGTCCTGGTCGGCCAGGAAGCGCAGCGCGGCGTTGGGCCCGGCCAGCAGGTCGTGGCCGCGCGCCTCGGCGCCGAACCACAGCCGGTACGAGCGGTTGGCGAACAGCAGCTCGCTCTGCTGCACCGACAGCACCGACACCGCGGCGTCCAGCCCTTCCAGCACGGTGGTGAAGCGCTCGTGCGAGGCCGAGAGCTGGTCGCGGATGCGCTTGGCCTCGGTGATGTTGGTCATCGAGGTCATCCAGCCGGTCTGGTGGCCCTTGCTGTCGATCAGCGGCGAGACGTACATGCGCGCATCGAACTGCGTGCCGTCCTTGCGCATCACCTTCACTTCAATGCCGCCGGCCGGGCTGCGGCCCTGCAGTTCCTGCTGCAGCAGCCGCATGTTCTCGTCGATCAGCGTGGGCGGCCAGTGCGGGAAGGGCGGGCGCGCGCCGATCAGGTCGGCCTCGGAGAAGCCGGTCATCGCGCAGAAGGCGGGGTTCACGTAGGTGATGCGGCCTTCCATGTCGAGTGCGCGCATGCCGGTGAGCATGGAGTTCTCCATCGCGCGGCGGAAGTTGGTCTCCTGCACCAGCGCGCCCTGGATCTGCCCGCGGCGGCGCATGTGGCGCCAGGTGGCCAGCAGCATCCACACCGTCAGGCCCGACAGCGCCACCACCATCCAGAACAGCGTGTTGCTGATCAGGCCGATGGAAGTGCGCCAGCCCTGGCCGCGCACCACCAGGCCGTTGGCGGTGGGCGCCAGCGGCGCGTCGTGCACGATGGGCGCGCGCGGAATGATCTGGCTGCGGCGCGATGACTCGCTGCTGGCCACCTCGCGCGCCTGGTCGTCCAGCACGGCGATGGTGTGGCGCTTGATCACCACGTCCGGCACGGCCAGGCGCAGCAGCGTCTCCACCGAATACTCGGCCAGCAGCACGCCCGCGAAGCGGCTGCCGTCGAACAGCGGCACCTGCAGCTGGAACACCGGCGCGGCCGCGGGGTTCACGAACGCGCGCGAGTACACCGGCTGGCGCAGGTCGCGCGCCACGCCGAAGGCACGCTCGGGCTCGCTGGCGCGGCCCAGCGCGGGCAGCGAGGGATCGAGCGCCGGATTGGCCTCCACCGGATAGCCGGAGACCGAGTGGCTGGCCTTGCGCTCACGCTCGGCGGTCACCCACGCGATCTGCGTGATCTCGGGCCGTTCGCGGCCCAGCGTGGCGGCCTGGTCGATGAAGTCGGCGGCGTCGATCGGGCGGCGGGTCATCTGCCCGGCCAGCCGGATCATCTGCTCCTGGCTCTCGATCAGGCGCAGGCGGATCTGCTGCTGGACGATCTCGGTGTCGCGCCGCACCGACTCGATCTCGCGCTCGATCTCTTCGTTGCGCAGGTACCAGAAGGCCGAGATGATGGCCGCGAGGAAGAGCAGCACCGACACCAGCGGCCCGATGGTGACGAAGCGGTCCTGCCGCGCTGGCGACTGCCGCCGCCACCAGCGGTTGAGCAAGCGCTGCCCCCGGGTGAACGAAGTACTTCCTGAGGCAAACAGATCGTGGCGGGGCTGCATCGGCGGATTATCGGAGCGCGGGAAGCAGGATTTCGCGGCACGGACTCCCTCCTAAACCCTCTGAAATTTCACATTACAAAACCAACTCTCACTGTTTGAAAATTGGTGGAGTTGTGCGAAACTGCCGCCCGTTTTACCCCCGCCCCATCGACCACCTCGGTAAAAAACCAGGAGACAACGCATGTCTGCAGTGCCCGAATCCTTCTCCGGCGGCGCGGCCGCCAACGATTCCGACAGCCAGGAAACCCGCGAGTGGCTGGACGCCCTCTCTGCAGTCATCGGCGCCGAAGGCGGTGAGCGAGCGCATTTCCTGCTCGAGCAGCTGATCGACCACGCGCGTCAGGCCGGCATCGACGTGCCGTTCTCGGCCACCACCGCCTACGTCAACACCATTCCCACCGACCAGGAAGAGCGCTGCGGCGGCAACCTGGAGATCGAGGAGCGCCTGCGCGCGTACATGCGCTGGAATGCCATGGCGATGGTGGTCAAGGCCAACCGCCTGCATCCGGTGGACGGTGGCGACCTGGGCGGCCACATCTCCAGCTTCGCCTCGCTGGCCACGATGTTCGGCGCGGGCTTCAACCACTTCTGGCACGGCGACGACGGCGTGCACGGCGGCGACCTGCTCTACATCCAGGGCCACTCGGCGCCCGGCATCTATGCCCGCGCCTTCCTGGAAGGCCGCATCACCGAGGAGCAGCTGCTCAACTTCCGCCAGGAAGTGGACGGCAAGGGCATCTCCAGCTATCCGCATCCGAAGCTGATGCCGGAGTTCTGGCAGTTCCCCACGGTGTCGATGGGCCTGGGCCCGCTGATGGGCATCTACCAGGCGCGTTTCCTGAAGTACCTGCATGCCCGCGGCATCGCCGACACGAGCCAGCGCAAGGTGTGGGTGTTCTGCGGCGACGGCGAAATGGACGAGCCGGAAAGCCTGGGCGCCATCGGCCTGGCCGCGCGCGAGAAGCTCGACAACCTGATCTTCGTCATCAACTGCAACCTGCAGCGGCTGGACGGCCCGGTGCGCGGCAACGGCAAGATCATCCAGGAGCTGGAGGGCGAGTTCCGCGGTTCGGGCTGGAACGTCATCAAGCTGCTGTGGGGCAGCTACTGGGATCCGCTGCTGGCGCGCGACAAGGACGGTGCGCTGCGCAAGGTGATGATGGACACCGTCGACGGCGACTACCAGGCCATGAAGGCCAACGACGGTGCCTTCGTGCGCAAGAACTTCTTCGGCCGCGACCCCAAGCTGCTGGAGATGGTCGCCAAGATGAGCGACGACGACATCTGGCGCCTGCAGCGCGGCGGCCATGATCCGCAGAAGGTGTACGCCGCCTACCACCGCGCCGTGAACCACAAGGGCCAGCCGACGCTGCTGCTGATCAAGACCGTCAAGGGCTTCGGCATGGGCAAGATCGGCGAGGGCAAGAACACCGCCCACCAGACCAAGAAGCTGGTGGACGAGGACGTCAAGGCCTTCCGCGACCGCTTCAACATCCCCATCCCGGATGACAAGCTGGCCGACATCCCGTTCTACAAGCCGGCCGACGACACGCCCGAAATGCAGTACCTGCATGAGCGCCGCAAGTCCTTGGGCGGCTACCTGCCGCAGCGCCGTACCAAGGCCGAAGAAGCCTTCGTGGTGCCGCCGATCGAGACCTTCAAGGCCGTGCTCGAACCCACCGCCGAAGGCCGCGAGATCAGCACCACGCAGGCCTTCGTGCGCTTCCTGACGCAGCTGCTGCGCGACAAGGACCTGGGCCCGCGCACCGTGCCCATCCTGGTGGACGAGGCGCGCACCTTCGGCATGGAGGGCCTGTTCCGCCAGATCGGCATCTACAACCCCGCGGGGCAGCAGTACACGCCGGTCGACAAGGACCAGGTCATGTACTACAAGGAAGACAAGGCCGGCCAGATCCTGCAGGAAGGCATCAACGAGGCTGGCGGCATGGCCAGCTGGATCGCCGCGGCGACGTCGTACTCGACGAACAACCGCATCATGGTGCCGTTCTACATCTACTACTCGATGTTCGGCTTCCAGCGCATCGGCGACCTGGCCTGGGCCGCCGGCGACATGCAGGCCCGTGGCTTCCTGCTGGGCGGCACCTCGGGCCGCACCACGCTGAACGGCGAAGGCCTGCAGCACGAAGATGGCCACAGCCACATCCTGGCCGGCACCATCCCCAACTGCATCAGCTACGACCCGACCTTCGCGCACGAGGTGGGCGTGATCCTGCACCATGGCCTGAAGCGCATGGTCGAGAAGCAGGACAACGTCTACTTCTACCTGACGCTGCTCAACGAGAACTACCCGATGCCGGGCCTGAAGGCCGGCACCGAGGAGCAGATCATCAAGGGCATGTACCTGCTGGAAGAAGGCGCCGCACCGGCCGCCGGCGCGCCGCGGGTCAACCTGCTGGGCAGCGGCACCATCCTGCGCGAGAGCATCGCCGCCAAGGAGCTGCTGGCTGCCGACTGGGGCGTGGCCGCCAACATCTGGAGCTGCCCCAGCTTCAACGAGCTCACCCGCGACGGCCAGGACGCCGAGCGCTGGAACCTGCTGCACCCGACCGAGACGCCGCGCGTGCCCTACGTGACGGAGCAGCTGGGCGCGCATGCGGGCCCGGTGATCGCCAGCACCGACTACATGAAGAACTACGCGGAGCAGATCCGCGCCTTCATTCCCAAGGGCCGCAGCTACAAGGTGCTGGGCACCGACGGCTTCGGCCGCAGCGACTTCCGCAGCAAGCTGCGCGAGCACTTCGAGGTGAACCGCCACTACGTGGTGGTGGCGGCGCTCAAGGCGCTTGCCGACGACGGCGCGGTGCCCGTGAGCAAGGTGGCCGAGGCCATCCAGAAGTACGGCATCAACCCCGACAAGATCAACCCGCTGTACGCATAAAAGGCAGACGGAGACAACCTCATGGCATTGATCGAAGTGAAGGTCCCCGACATCGGGGACTTCAAGGAAGTCGAGATCATCGAGCTGATGGTTCAGCCCGGCGACACCATCAAGGCGGAACAGAGCCTCATCACCGTCGAGAGCGACAAGGCCTCGATGGAGATCCCCTCGTCGCACGGCGGCGTGGTGAAGGAGCTCAAGGTCAAGGTGGGCGACAAGGTCAGCGAAGGCACGCTGGTGCTGATGCTGGAATCGGCCGACGCAGGCGCTGCCGCGCCGGCCCCGGCTCCCGCAGCAGCGCCCGCGGCTGCTGCGGCGCCGGCGTCTGCTGCTGCCGCTCCGGCCCCGGCGCCCGCGCCGGCTGCGGCCGCCGGCCCGATCGAGGTGACCGTGCCCGACATCGGCGACTTCGACGAAGTGGCCGTGATCGAGGTGATGGTCAAGCCCGGCGACAGCGTGAAGGTGGAGCAGAGCCTCATCACCGTCGAGAGCGACAAAGCCTCGATGGAGATCCCGTCGTCGCATGCCGGCGTGGTGAAGGACCTGAAGGTGAAGGTGGGCGACAAGGTGTCCAAGGGCACGTTGATCGCGGTGCTGGAGGGCGCCGCCGGTGCTGCGGCGCCGGCCGCTGCCCCGTCGCCTGCTGCCGCCGCCCCGGCACCCGCAGCGGCTGCGCCCGCCCCGGCGCCGGCCGCCGCTTCGGCGCCCGCGCCCGAGCGCACTTCGCCCACCGCGGCGCTGCCGGCCCACGAGCCCGGCACGCCCAAGGGCAACCTGCCGCATGCGTCGCCCTCCATCCGCCGCTTCGCGCGCGAGCTGGGCGTGCCGCTGGAAGAAGTGAAGGGCTCCGGCCCCAAGGGCCGCATCACGCAGGAGGACGTGCAGTCCTTCGTCAAGAGCGTGATGAACGGCAGCGCGCAGACCAAGGCCGCCGCGGCTGCCAAGCCCGCGGCTGCGGCAGCCGCGGGCGGCGGTGCCTGCCCGGGCCTGCTGCCCTGGCCGACGGTGGACTTCACCAAGTTCGGCCCGGTCGAGCGCAAGGACCTCTCGCGCATCAAGAAGATCAGCGGTGCCAACCTGCATCGCAACTGGGTGGTGATCCCGCACGTCACCAACCACGACGATGCCGACATCACCGAGCTGGAGGCCTTCCGCGTGGCCACCAACAAGGAGAACGAGAAGTCGGGCATCAAGGTCACGATGCTCGCCTTCATGATCAAGGCGGCCGTGGCGGCGCTGAAGAAGTTCCCCGAGTTCAACAGCTCGCTCGACGGCGACCAGCTGGTGCTGAAGAACTACTTCCACATCGGCTTCGCGGCGGATACGCCCAATGGCCTGGTGGTGCCGGTGATCAAGGACGCCGACAAGAAGGGCATCTTCCAGATCAGCCAGGAGATGGGCGATCTGGCCAAGAAGGCGCGCGACGGCAAGCTGGGCCCGGCCGACATGAGCGGCGGCTGCTTCTCGATCAGCTCGCTGGGCGGCATCGGCGGCAAGTACTTCACGCCGATCATCAACGCGCCCGAGGTGGCCATCATGGGCGTGTGCAAGAGCACCATGGAGCCGCGCTGGGACGGCAAGCAGTTCGTGCCGCGGCTGATCCTGCCGCTGAGCCTGAGCTGGGACCACCGCGTGATCGACGGCGCGGCCGCGGCCCGCTTCAACGTGTATTTCGCTTCGCTGCTGGCTGATTTCCGCCGCATCGTCCTCTGACCGGAAGGATCACGACATGGCATTGATCGAAGTGAAGGTTCCGGACATCGGCGACTTCAGCGAAGTGGCGGTGATCGAGTTGCTGGTCAAGCCCGGCGACACGGTGAAGGCCGAGCAGAGCCTGGTGACGGTGGAGAGCGACAAGGCCTCGATGGAGATTCCGTCGTCGGCCGCCGGCGTGGTCAAGGAGCTGAAGGCCGCCATCGGCGACAAGGTCAGCGAAGGCAGCCTGCTGCTGATGCTGGAAGCCGAAGGCGCTGCGGCGCCGGCCGCTGCCGCGCCCGCACCGGCCCCGACCCCGGCCCCGGCCCCTGCGCCGGCCGCGGCACCTGCTGCCGCCGCAGCCCCGGCCCCCGCCGCCGGCAGCTATGCCGGCGGTGCCGACATCGAGTGCGACATGCTCGTGCTCGGCGCCGGCCCCGGCGGTTATTCGGCCGCCTTCCGCGCCGCCGACCTGGGCATGAAGACGGTGATCGTCGAGCGCTATCCCACCCTGGGCGGCGTGTGCCTGAACGTGGGCTGCATCCCCAGCAAGGCGCTGCTGCACGTGGCTTCGGTGATGGACGAGGTCAAGCACTTTGCCGACCTCGGCGTCACCTATGCCGAGCCGCAGGTGGACCCGGCCAAGCTGCTGGCGCACAAGAACAAGGTGGTGGGCAAGCTCACCGGCGGCCTCACCGCCATGGCCAAGATGCGCAAGGTGACGGTGGTGCGCGGCAACGGTCAGTTCGTCGACCCGCACCATCTGCAGGTCGAGGAAACGACCGGCACCGGCCGTGAAGGCACGGGCAAGACGCAGACCATCAGGTTCAAGCAGTGCATCATCGCCGCCGGCTCGCAGGCGGTGCACCTGCCCTTCTTCCCGAAGGACCCGCGCATCGTCGACTCCACCGGTGCGCTGGAGCTGCGCCAGACGCCCAAGCGCATGCTGCTGGTGGGCGGCGGCATCATCGGCCTGGAAATGGGCACGGTGTACTCCGCCACTGTCGGCGCGCGGCTGGACGTGGTCGAGATGCTCGACGGCCTGATGCAGGGCGCCGACCGCGACCTGGTCAAGGTGTGGCAAAAGATGAATGCCAAGCGCTTCGACAACATCATGCTCAAGACCAAGACCGTGGGCGCCGAGGCCACGGCCGAGGGCATCCGCGTGAGCTTCGAAGGCGAGGGCGCGCCCAAGGAACCGCAGCTCTATGACCTGGTGCTGCAGGCCGTGGGCCGCACGCCCAACGGCAAGAAGATCGGCGCCGAGAAGGCCGGCGTGATCGTGGGCGAGCGTGGCTACATCCCGGTGGACGTGCAGATGCGCACCAACGTGCCGCACATCTTCGCCATCGGCGACATCGTCGGCCAGCCGATGCTGGCGCACAAGGCGGTGCATGAGGGTCATGTGGCGGCGGAAGTCGCCTCCGGCGACACCAAGGCGCAGTTCGACGCCCGCGTGATCCCCAGCGTGGCGTACACCGACCCCGAGGTGGCCTGGGTGGGCCTGACCGAGGACGAGGCCAAGGCCAAGGGCATCAAGGTCAAGAAGGGCCTGTTCCCGTGGACGGCCTCGGGCCGCGCCATCGCCAACGGCCGCGACGAGGGCTTCACCAAGCTGCTGTTCGATGCCGAGACGCACCGCATCCTGGGCGGCGGCATCGTCGGCACGCATGCCGGCGACATGATCGGCGAGGTGGCCCTGGCCATCGAGATGGGCGCCGACGAGGTGGACATCGGCAAGACCATCCACCCGCACCCCACGCTGGGCGAGAGCATCGGCATGGCCGCCGAAGTGGCCCACGGCAGCTGCACCGACCTGCCGCCGCAGAAGCGCTGACCGGCCTCACCGCCGCGCGGGCCGCCCTTGGGCGGCCTTTTTCATGCCGCCGCGCGAAGTGGCCGCGGCTCAAGTCGGCGGGGTGGATGACGAAACAGAAGGCACGAGCCGCCCGCGTCGGGCTGGCGCCCGCGTTGTCTGCCGCCACCCGTGCCTTCCGCCTTCCGCTCCTGCGTGCCCGCAGCGTGTCCGGCGCCGCTGCTGCGACGCGGGGCCCGCTGGCTGCTGGCCGCGCTGCTGGCCGGCGCGGCGCTCGTGGCCGGCACGCTGCACGCCGCGCCGTGGGACGACGACCGCATGGCCATCGCCGCCCAGTTGCTGGGCCCGGCGGCCGTGGCCGCGTTGCCCGCGCTGCGGCCGGCGCTGGTGCAGGCCGCGGAGATGCAGGAGGAGGACCGCCTGCGCTTCGTCAACGACTTCTTCAACCGCCGTATCCGCTTCCGGGAGGACACCGTGGTGTGGAACCAGATCGACTACTGGGCCAGCCCGCTGGAAACGCTGGCGCGTGGCGAGGGCGATTGCGAGGACTTCGCCATCGCCAAGTACTTCAGCCTGGTGGCCGCAGGCACGCCCGTGTCCCGATTGCGATTGGTGTATGTCCGGGCCCAACTCGGGGGAGGCGGGCCGCCGCAAGCGCACATGGTGCTTGCCTACCATGCCTCGCCACAGGCCGATCCGCTGATCCTCGACAACCTGGTGCCCGATGTGCGCCCGGCCACACGGCGCCCGGATCTGGTGCCTGTTTTCAGCTTCAACGGCGAGGGCTTGTGGCAGGGTGTCGGGGCGGAACGTGCCGGTGATCCGGTGGCGCGCCTGTCGCGCTGGCGCGAGGTGCTGGGCAAGGCCCGCGCCGAAGGTTTTTGAGAGAAGGATCCGTTTTCCATGTCGTTGATACGCCAACTCTGGTTGTTGCTGGCCGCGGTGCTGCTGCTCGCGATCGGCGGCGCCGTGAGCGTCAACCTGCTGTCCACCCGGGCCGTGCTGCAGACGCAGCTGGCCATGAAGAACAACGACACCGCCCAGGCGCTGGCGCTGGTGCTGTCGCAGCAGGGCGGCGACGACGAACTGATGAAGCTGGTGGTGGCCGCGCAGGCCGACACGGGCTTCTACCGGCGCATCGCGCTGGCGCGTGCCGATGGCGGCACCGGCATCGTCAGCGAGACGCCGGCCGGGCCGCTGCGGGCGCCGGGCTGGTTCACGGCACTGCTGCCCATCAGCTCCTCGCCGGGCGTGGCGCAGGTGTCGGACGGCTGGCGTTCGCTGGGCACGGTCACCGTGGTGTCGCACGACAGCTATGCCTACGACGAGCTGTGGCGCGGCGGCGTGCGGGCCAGCCTGGTGATGCTGGGCGTGGGCCTGGTGGCGGCGCTGCTGTCGCTGATGGTGGTGCGGCGCATCCGCGCGCCGCTGGAAGCCACGGTGCGGCAGGCGCAGGCGCTGGAGGACGGTCGCTACGTCATCGTGGACGAACCCAGCATGCCCGACCTGCGCCGCGTGGCCTCGGCCATGAACGGCATGGTGGTGCGGATGAAGGCGCTGTTCGAGGCGCAGGCCGCGCGGGCGGAGGCGCTGCGCCGCCAGGCCCATTGCGACCCGCTGACCGGCCTGCCGCACCGCTCGCATTTTCTCGGCCAGCTCGGCGCGCTGCAGCAGCGCGAGGACGGCGCCGACGGCGGTGGCCTGGTGCTGGTGCGGCTGGCCGACGTCACCGGCCTGAACCGGGCGGTGGGCCGCGACACCACCGACCGGGTGCTGGAGACCATTGCCCAGGTGCTGAGCACCTATCCCGAGCGGGTGGACGGCTGCCTGGCCGGCCGGCTGAACGGGTCGGACTTCGCGCTGGCGCTGCCCACGCCCGGCCTGGCGGCCGAGACGGCGGAATCCATCGCCGCGGCACTGCGCAGCAGCCTGCCCACCTACAGCGGCGCGGTGCGGGCTTTCATCGGCGCGGTGGAATGGCCGCGCGAAGCCAGCCCGGGCGCCCTGATGTCGCAGGCCGACCTGGCGCTTGCCCGGGCCGAGGCCGGCAAGCCCTACCACGCCGAGGTGCTGGACGGCAGCGCCGGCGCCGGCGGCCTGGGCGAGGGCGAACGGGCCTGGCGCGTGCAGCTGCTGTCCGCCATCGAGGACAAGGCCGGCCGCCTGCGCCTGGTGGCTTTCCCGGTGGTGGACCGCATGGGCCGGCGCCTGCACCTGGAGTGCCCGCTGCGGGTGCAGCTGCAGCCCGGTGGTGCCTACGAGCCGGCCGCGCGCTGGCTGCCGCTGGCGATGCGCAACCGGCTCACCGCGCTGTTCGATGCGGAGGCGGTGTCGCTGGCGCTGGCCGGCATCCAGGAAGACGGCGCGGCGCGGGCGGTCAACATCGCACCGGCCTCGGTGGCCGACAGCGGCTTCGTCGCCCACCTGCGCCAGCTGCTGGAAGACCGGCCGCGCTCGGCCGGCCAGCTGTGGCTGGAAGTGCCGGAGGCGGCGGCCGCCGACCAGTTCGATGCGGTGCAGGCCTTCGGCCGCACCGTGCGGCCACTGGGCGTGCGGCTGGGGCTGGAGCATGCCGGCGAGCGGCTGCACCGCATCGACCGGCTGTACGAGCTGGGGCTGGACTATGTGAAGCTGGATGCCTCGGTGTGCGCCGGCGTGGCCCACAGCGAGGCGGCGCAGGAGTTCCTGCGCAGCACCGTCGCGCTGCTGCATGCGATGTCGATGCAGGTGCAGGCCGAAGGCGTGGCCGACGACGCCGACGTGCGCACGCTGTGGCAATGCGGCGTGGACGGCGTCACCGGCCCTTGGGCGAGCCAGCAGGCCCCGGTCTAGATGTCGGCCGTGTGCAGGCCGAAGGCACCGGCGCGGCGGTCCTCGAAGTAGCGCTTGAGCGTCTCCCGCACGGTGCGGAAGGCGATCTCGTCCCAGGGGATCTCATCCTCGCGGAACAGCCGGGCCTCGATGCTTTCCGGGCCCGGGTTGAACACCGTGTCGGTCAGTCGCGCCAGGTAGTACATGTGCACCTGGCCCACCCGCATCACGTTCATCACGCTGAACAGCGGGCCCATCTCGATGTGGGCGCCGGCCTCTTCGTCCGTCTCCCGGGCGGCGCCCTGGGCGGTGGTCTCGCCCAGCTCCATGAAGCCGGCCGGCAGCGTCCAGAAGCCGTAGCGCGGCTCGATGTTGCGCTTGCACAGCAGCACCTGGTCGGCCCAGTAGGGCACGGTGCCCACCACGTTCAGCGGGTTCTCGTAGTGAACCGTGCCGCAGGACGGGCACACCGCGCGTTCGCGGTTGTCGTCGGGCGGAATGAGGTAGTTCACCGCGCTGCCGCAGGCGCGGCAGTGCTTGATCTTGTCGCGCTCGGTCAGCAGCATGGCGGCGGAGTTTAGCCGTGGGCAGTGGCATCATCCGGCGCTTCCCTTCGCAGCATCACAGCAAGGACATCATGGACTTTGTCGTACCTGCACCGGCCATCGCGGCCGTGCCCGTGGCCGGTGGCGGCCTGTTTCCGGTGCACCGCATCTACTGCGTCGGCCGCAACTATGCCGAGCATGCCCAGGAGATGGGCTTCAGCGGCCGCGAGCCGCCGTTCTTCTTCATGAAGCCCGCCGACGCCGTGGTGCCGGTGGCCGACGGCGAGACCGGCCAGGTCGAGTACCCCACGCTCACCGGCAACCTGCACCATGAGATCGAGTTGGTGGTGGCCATCGGCACCGGCGGGCGCGACATCGCCGCGGCCGATGCGGTCAAGCACATCTACGGCTATGCGGTGGGCCTGGACATGACCCGGCGCGACCTGCAGAACGAGATGAAGAAGCAGGGCCGACCCTGGAGCATCGGCAAGGGCTTCGAGCAGTCGGCGCCCATCGGCCCCATCCATCCCATCGCCCGCACCGGCGAACTGCTGAAGGGCGCCATCACCCTGCAGGTGAACGGCCAGCCGCGGCAGAAGGGCGACCTCACCGAGCTGATCTGGAGCGTGGCCGAGACCATCGAGACGCTGTCCAAGGCCTGGACCCTGCAGCCCGGCGACCTCGTCTTCACCGGCACGCCCGCCGGCGTGGGCGCCGTGGTGCGCGGCGACCTGATCGAGGGCAGCGTCGAGGGCCTGGGCAGCCTGCGGGTGCAGATCCGATGAGCGACGCGGCGCGTCCGGTCGACCTGGCGCTCTACGGCTACTTCCGCTCTTCGGCCTCGTACCGGGTGCGCATCGCGCTGGGGCTCAAGGGCCTGCCCTACGACTACCGGGCGGTGCACCTGGTGCGTAACGAGCAGCAAGGCCCCGCCTATGCAGCCCTGGCGCCCTCGCGCCTGGTGCCGGCGCTGTGCGCGGGCGACGCCACGCTCACCCAGTCGCTGGCCATCATCGAGTACCTGGACGAGACGCATCCGGAGCCACCGCTGCTGCCGCGCGATGCACTGGGCCGCGCGCGGGTGCGCTCGCTGGCGTTGGACGTGGCCTGCGAGATCCACCCCATCAACAACCTGAAGGTGCTGCGCTACCTGGTGCACGAGCTGAAGGTGTCGGAGGACGACAAGCTCCGCTGGATCCGCCACTGGGTGGAAACCGGCCTGCAGGCGGTGGAGCAGCAGCTGGCCGGCCACCCGGCCACCGGCCGCTTCTGCCACGGCGACACCCCCACGATGGCCGACTGCACCCTGGTGCCGCAGATCTTCAATGCGCAGCGCTTCGGCTGCCGGCTGGACCACGTGCCCACGGTGATGCGGGTGCACGAGGCCTGCATGCAACTGCCCGCCTTCGACCAGGCGCAGCCGGGAAACTGCCCCGATGCGGAGTGACCTGCTGGCCACCGGCCTGACGCCGGACTGGCCGGTGCCGCCCGGCGTCGGCGCCTGGATGAGCAGCCGCGAGGGCGGCGTCAGCCCCGGGCCGTGGCAGGGCCTGAACCTGGGCATGGCGGTGGGCGACGACCCGGCGGCGGTGGCCGAGAACCGCCGCCGCTTCGCCGAGGCCATCGGCGCGGCGCCGGTGTTCCTGCGCCAGGTGCATGGCCGCACCGTGCTGCGGCTGACCCCCGCGGACGCCCGGCGCAGCGAGCCGCTGGAAGCCGATGCCGCCTTCACAACGGAACCTGGCGTGGCCTGCACGGTGCAGGTGGCCGATTGCCTGCCGGTGCTGTTCGCCGCACCGCAGGGCCGCGGCGTGGCGGCCGCGCATGCCGGCTGGCGCGGCCTGGCCGGCGGAGTGCTCGATGCCACCGTGGCCGCCTTGTGCGACGCTGCCGGGTGCGGGCCGGACGCGCTTCAGGCCTGGCTGGGCCCGTGCATCGGGCCGCGGCAGTTCGAGGTGGGCGCGGAAGTGCTGCAGGCCTTCGGCGGCGACCCCGCCGGCGACCGCCGCTTCATCCCGCGCCGCCGGCCCGACGGCGAGTTGCGCTGGCTGGCCGACCTGCCCGCCCTGGCGCGGGAGCGACTGGCGGCATGTGGCGTCTCCGCCACGACCGGCGGTGCCTGGTGCACTGTCGAAGCACCGTCAAGGTTCTTTTCGTACCGGCGGGACGGCATCACCGGCCGCCTGGCCGCGGCCGTCTGGCTGCGCTGACGGCGCCCCGCCGTCGGTTCCTGCCGCTGCGGGCGGCAGCTCCTCCTGCAACGCCGTCTCCTGCAACGCCGCCTCCTGCGCGGCGGCCTGCGCCTCCCGCGCCAGCCGGGCCTGGCGCCGCATCGGCGTGCCCATCAGGTACATGACGATGGACAGCGGCAGCGCGCCGTAGAGCACGAAGGTGACCAGCGCGCCGAGCACCGTGCCCTGACTGCTGGTGGCCTCGGCGACCGCCATCATCAAGACGACGTACATCCAGGCAATCGCGACGAGGTACATATTAAGTAAACCTGCGTATTTCAGTAAGTGAAAAGTAAGCTCATCATGCAGAATTCTGAGGGTTCTGGAAGGGTGCGTTCGGTCACGAACCACCGGCCCCAACCCCCACAATCCAGCGATTGCAGTCGCTTCCCGACGGGTGGAGTCGTCGGGCCACCATGACGGAGACAAGACGATGGCAAAGCCTACCCCGACCCTGCCCCAACCCGTGGAGGGCGCGCAGGCGTTCGGGCACGCCCTGGGCGAGATCTGGAAGTCGATGTCCGGCCTCAAGCTGCCGGCCGACCGCATCAACCAGGTGCAGTCCGACTACCTGAAGCAGGCCACCGAGCTGTGGAACGACACGCTCACCCGCATGAACAGCGGCCTGGCCACCGCGGCGGCCGCCGCTGGGGATGCCGCGGCCAACCCGGCCGGCACGCTGGCCGCGCTGCGCGACCGCCGCTTCGCCGCCACCGAATGGGCCAAGAGCCCCGCGGCCGCCTACATCGCCCAGACCTACCTGCTGAATGCCCGCACGCTGATGCAGATGGCCGAGGCGGTGGAAGGCGACGCGAAGACCAAGGCCCGCCTGCGCTTCGCCGTGCAGCAGTGGATCGACGCGGCCGCGCCCAGCAACTGCCTGCCGCTGAATCCGGAGGCGCTGCGCAAGGCCATCGACTCGCAGGGCGAGAGCATCGCCACCGGCCTGCGGCAGCTGTGGAACGACGTGCGCCAGGGGCATGTGTCGCAGACGGATGAAAGTGCTTTCGAGGTGGGCCGCAACGTGGCCACGAGCGAGGGCGCCGTCGTCTACGAGAACGAGTTTTTCCAGCTGCTCGAGTACAAGCCGCTGACGGCCAAGGTGTATGAGCGGCCGATGCTGTTCGTGCCGCCGTGCATCAACAAGTTCTACATCCTGGACCTGCAGCCCGAGAACTCGCTGATCCGCTACTCGGTGGAGCAGGGCCACCGCACCTTCGTGATGAGCTGGCGCAATCCGGATGCGTCGCTGGCCGCCAAGACCTGGGACGACTACATCGAGCATGGCGCGCTAACCGCCATCGCCGCGGTGCAGGACATCACCGGCGCCGACACCTTCGACATGCTGGGCTTCTGCGTCGGCGGCACCATCCTCAGCACCGCGCTGGCCGTGCTGGCCGCGCGGGGCGAGCAGCCCGCCGCCAGCCTCACGCTGCTGACCACGCTGCTGGACTTCAGCGACACCGGCGTGCTCGACCTCTTCGTCGACGAGGCCGCGGTGCAGCTGCGCGAGCTGACGCTGGGCGAGGCCGCACCCGCCGGCCCCAAGCTGCTGAAGGGCCAGGAGCTGGCCACCACCTTCAGCTTCCTGCGGCCGAACGACCTGGTATGGAACTACGTGGTGGGCAACTACCTCAAGGGAGAAGCCCCGCCGCCATTCGACCTGCTGTACTGGAACAGCGACTCCACCAACCTGCCCGGCCCGATGTACTGCTGGTACCTGCGCCACACCTACCTGCAGGACGAGCTGAAGGTGCCCGGCAAGCTCACCGTGTGTGGCGAGCAGATCGACCTCGGCCGCATCGAGGCGCCGGTGTACGTCTACGGCTCTCGCGAGGACCACATCGTGCCGTGGACCTCCGCCTTCCAGTCCCTCAAGATCCTTTCCGGCCCGAAGCGATTCGTCCTTGGCGCATCGGGCCACATCGCCGGCGTCATCAACCCGCCGGCCAAGAAGAAGCGCAGCCACTGGATCGGCAGTACGGATCCGGTGCCCGCCAGCGCGGACGACTGGTTCGCCGACGCCCAGGAGCACCCGGGCAGCTGGTGGACCGACTGGTCCGCCTGGCTCGCGCAGCACGCTGGCAAACAAGTTGCAGCACCGAAGTCCTACGGCAGCCGCACCCACAAGGTCATCGAACCTGCCCCCGGCCGCTACGTCAAGCAAAAGGCCTGACGGCGCCCGGTTCCAGCATTCCATCCACACCGGTCCATACAGGAGACATCCCATGACCGACATCGTCATCGTCGCCGCCGCCCGAACTGCCGTGGGCAAGTTCGGTGGTTCCCCTCTCGAAGATCGCCGCGCCCGAACTCGGCGCCACGGTGATCGCCGCCCTGCTGGAGCGTGCGCGCCTGGCCGGCGACCAGATCAACGAAGTGATCCTTGGCCAGGTGCTGACCGCCGGCTCGGGCCAGAACCCGGCGCGCCAGAGCGTGATCAAGGGCGGCCTGCCGCAGAGCGTGCCGGCCCTCACCATCAACGCCGTGTGCGGCTCCGGCCTGAAGGCCGTGATGCTGGGCGCGCAGGCCATCCGCGACGGTGATTCCGAGATCGTCATCGCCGGCGGCCAGGAGAACATGAGCGCGTCGCCGCACGTGCTGATGGGCTCGCGCGACGGCCAGCGCATGGGCGACTGGAAGATGGTCGACACCATGATCAACGATGGCCTGTTCGACGTGTACAACCGCTACCACATGGGCATCACCGCCGAGAACGTGGCCAAGAAGTACGAAATCAGCCGCGAGAAGCAGGACGCCTTCGCCCTGGCCTCGCAGCAGAAGGCCGTGGCCGCGCAGGAAGCCGGCAAGTTCAAGGACGAGATCGTGCCGGTGAGCATCCCGCAGAAGAAGGGCGACCCGGTGCTCTTCGATGCCGACGAGTTCATCAACAAGAAGACCACCGCCGAAGCCCTGGCCGGCCTGCGTCCCGCTTTCGACAAGGCCGGCTCGGTGACCGCCGGCAATGCTTCGGGCATCAACGACGGCGCCGCCGGCGTGGTGCTGATGACGGCCAAGAAGGCCGAGCAGCTCGGCCTGACGCCGCTGGCCCGCCTGGCCAGCTACGCCACCGTCGCGCTCGACCCGGCCTACATGGGCATGGGCCCGGTGCCCGCCTCGCAGAAGGCGCTGCAGCGCGCCGGCTGGAAGGCGCAGGACCTCGACCTGCTGGAGATCAATGAAGCCTTCGCTGCACAGGCCTGCGCCGTCAACAACGAGATGGGCTGGGACCTGAGCAAGGTCAACGTCAATGGCGGCGCCATCGCCATCGGCCACCCGATCGGTGCGTCGGGCTGCCGCATCCTGGTGACGCTGCTGCACGAGATGCAGCGCCGCAACGCGAAGAAGGGCATCGCCAGTCTGTGCATCGGCGGCGGCATGGGCGTGGCCCTGACGGTCGAGCGCTGAAACACGGGTAAGCCCGGGATGTCGCCCGGGCGACAACGGACATAGTGATGCATCGGCGGACGATGCAAGAGGAGATATCGAATGGCAGCACAGAAAGTGGCGTACGTGACGGGTGGCATGGGTGGCATCGGCACCTCGATGTGCCAGCGCCTGCACAAGGACGGCTTCAAGGTCATCGCCGGCTGCGGCCCGAGCCGTGACTTCAAGAAGTGGCTCGATGAGCAGGCAGCGCTGGGCTACACCTTCTACGCCTCGGTGGGCAACGTGGCCGACTGGGATTCCACCGTCGCCGCCTTCGACAAGGTGAAGGCCGAGCACGGCCAGATCAGCGTGCTGGTGAACAACGCCGGCATCACCCGCGACGGCCAGTTCCGCAAGATGAGCCTGGCCGACTGGCAGGCGGTGATGTCCACCAACCTCGACAGCATGTTCAACGTCACCAAGCAGGTGATCGACGGCATGCTGGACCAGGGCTGGGGCCGCATCATCAACATCTCGTCGGTCAATGGCGAGAAGGGCCAGTTCGGCCAGACCAACTACTCGGCGGCCAAGGCCGGCATGCACGGCTTCACCATGGCGCTGGCGCAGGAGGTGGCTTCCAAGGGCGTGACGGTGAACACCGTGAGCCCGGGCTACATTGCCACCGACATGGTCAAGGCCATCCGCCAGGACGTGCTGGACAAGATCATCAGCACCATCCCCATCAAGCGCCTGGGCACGCCGGAGGAAATCGCCTCCATCGTGGCCTGGCTGGCGGGCGAGGAGTCCGGCTTTGCCACCGGCGCCGACTTCAGCTGCAACGGCGGCCTGCACATGGGCTGAGCCATTGACAAGGCGCGGGCGCCGGGGCCCCCGGTTTGCCAAGCAAGCCCGCCAAGTGCGGGCTTTTTCAATGCCGCCTGACAGCCACAGTCAACCAGGAGTACCGCGATGAAGCCCCGCCCGCATGAAGAACAGGACGTGCCGCCGAACCAGCCTGGCTCACCCCCGGTGGAGCCCGACGACGGCCAGGTGCCGATGCCCAACGACCCGGCCGAACCGGAGTTCGACCCGCAGCACCCGGAGCCCTGAGCTTCAGGCGATCAACCGCCGCGGCGCGAGGTAGGCCTGCCGGTAGATCTCGAACGGCATCGTGTCGGCCGCCTCGATGGCCTTCTGCTCCTCCACCGACTGCTCGGCCAGGGCGCGGAAGTGCGCCGCCATCTCCGGCGGATAGGGCAGGGCCAGCATGGCCCGCTGCGTCCGCAGCGACTGGGCGCGGGCGAATCCGATGAACGAGCCGTCGTGCTCCTGGCGCAGGGCCTGCAGCACCCGGGCCGAAGGCAGTGAATCGGGCTGCGACCAGGCGGTGACGGCGGCAGCCACCGCCTCCCGGTAGTCGCTGCCGGCGCCGGTGGCAGCGTCCAGCGCCTGGGCGATGGGGCCGCACTCGGCCAGCACCTCGTCGCCCCAGTCGGCCAGTTTCACCTCGCGGCCGCCGCGCTCCAGCGTCAGCCCCGGCTCGCGGCCGCGGGCCGCCGTGCGGTGCTGGTTGCGCGCCAGCGCGGCAATCTCGTCGGGCGTGTCGTTCGGGCTGTCCTGCAGCAGGCAGTGCATCAGGAACACGTCCAGGAAGCGCGCGGTGGCCGCATCGATGCCGGCGGGCAAGAACGGATCGAGGTCCATGCAGCGCACTTCCACGTACTCCACGCCGCGCTCGCGCAGCGCATGCAGCGGTCGCTCGCCCGGGAAGATCACGCGCTTGGGCCGGATGGTGCCGTAGAACTCGTTCTCGATCTGCAGCAGCGTGGTGGCCAGTTGGTTGTAGTCGCCGCCCGGGTTGCGGATGCCCACCGCCTCGTACGCAGGGTAGGGCTTGGTCAGCGCCTCCTGCAGGCTGGCGCCGTAGCCTTCCAGCGAGTTGTAGCTCACCGACAGCGACGCCTGCGCGTCGCTCTGGTAGCCCAGCCGGCCCATGCGCAGCGAGGTGCCATGGGGCATGTGCAGGGTGCGTTCGGTCAGCGGCTGCAGCTCGTGCTGGCGGCCTTCCACGAAGCTGGCGCAGACCGCGGGCGAGGCGCCGAACAGCACCAGCAGCACGAAGGACTGGCGGCGGAAGTTGCGGATCAGCGCGAAGTACTCGTCGTTGCTCAGGCCCGGCAGCGACCAGTTGTAGTGGATGCCCGAGATGGTCTGCATGCGCCGGCCGTAGCGGTGGCCCAGGCCCATGCGGTACACGCTCTTGGCACGGCCGACGTTGCTGCTGCCGTAGCGGCCCAGCGGAATCGTCTCGTCGGTGGGCAGGCCGCAGGGCATGCTGGAGACCCACATCATCTCGTCGCCCGCCTCCGCCATCACGTGGTAGGTGAACTGGTGGATGCGGGTGAGCTCGTCGATGGCGGCCTGGGCGTCCTGATGCACGCCGGTCACCAGTTCCAGTTGCGACTCGCTGAAGTCGGTGGTGATGTGCGGATTGGTCAGCGCCGAACCCAGCCCGGCCGGGTGGGGCGTGAGCGCCAGGGCGCCATCGGGCTGCGCGCGCAGGCTCTCTTTTTCGATGCCGCGCTTGATGGCCGCCAGGCGGGCAGGCGCGATGTCCTGCAGGCGTTGTTGCAGTCGGTTCATGGGCGGTCCGTTGTTGTTCGTGGGCTGGCGCGGTGGCCCGGCTCAGGTCGGCAGGGGCGCCACCGCGTCGAGCAGTTCGCTTTCGATCTGCAACTGTGCCTTGGATCGCTGCAACGCGCTGCCGTCCACCAGAAAGGTGTCTTCCACGCGCTCGCCCAGGGTGCTGATCTTGGCCAGCTGCAGGTTGATCTGGTGGCGCGCCAGCACCCGGGCGATGGCATACAGCAGGCCCGAGCGGTCGCTGGTGCTGACGGACAGCAGCCAGCGCTGCGCGCGCTCGTCGGGCCGCAGCGAGACCCGCGGCACGATGGGAAAGCTCTTGACCCGGCGCGACACCCGGCCGCGGCTGGGCTCGGGCAGCTGGCCGGTGCTCTGCAGCGCCTTCATCAGCTGCACCTCCACCAGCGAGATCAGGTCGCGGTAGCTGGAAGGCGTGTTGTCCATCTGCGGATGCACCACCTGGAAGGTGTCCAGCGCATAGCCGCTGCGCGTGGTGTGCACCTTGGCGTCCTGGATGTTGAAGCCCGCGCCGTCGAAGTAGCCGCAGATGCGGGCGAAGAGGTCGGCCCGGTCGGGGGCATACACCAGCACCTGCAGGCCTTCGCCCACCGACGAGGCCCTGGCCCGCACCACCGGATCGGTGGCGGCCAGGTGGCGCCAGAGCATGCGCGCATGCCAGGCGATGTCGATGGCGTCGTGGCGGGTGAAGTAGCCGAGGTCCAGCGTGGCCCACAGCGGTGCCTCGGTCTCGGGCAGCTGCGAGGCCAGGGCCAGCAGCGCGCGGGCCTCCGCCTTGCGCGCCTCGATCTCGGCATCGACATTGGGCTTGGCGCCGCCCAGCGCCCGCAGCGTGAAGCGGTAGCAGTCCTCCAGCAGCTTGCCCTTCCAGGCGTTCCACACCTTGGGGCTGGTGCCGCGGATGTCGGCCACCGTCAGCAGGTACAGCGCGGTGAGGGTGCGCTCGTCGCGCACCAGCGCCGCGAAGCGCTGGATCACGTCGGGGTCGGACAGGTCTTCCTTCTGCGCGGTGCGGCTGAGCGTCAGGTGGTGCTTGACCAGGAACTCGATCAGCTGGGCGTCATGGCGCTCGATGCCGTGGTCGCGGCAGAAGCGCCGCACCTCCACCGCGCCCAGGTCGGAGTGGTCGCCGCCGCGGCCCTTGGCCACGTCGTGGAACAGCGCGGCCACGTACAGCACCCAGGGCCGGTCGAACTGCGAGGCCAGCTGCGAGCAGAACGGGTACTCGTGGGCATGCTCGGGGATGAAGAAGCGCCGCACGTTACGCAGCACCATCAGGATGTGCTGGTCGACCGTGTACACATGGAACAGGTCGTGCTGCATCTGGCCGACGATGCGGCGGAACACCCACAGGTAGCGGCCCAGCACCGAGGTCTGGTTCATCAGCCGGAAGGCATGCGTCTGGCCGCCCGGCTCGCGCAGGATCTGCATGAAGCGCGTGCGGTTCACCGGGTCGTGCCGGAAGGCCGTGTTCATCACGTTGCGCGCGTTGTACAGCGCCCGCAGCGTGCGGGCCGACAGGCCCTTGACGCCCACCGTCTGCTGGTAGACCAGGAAGGTCTCCAGCACCGCATGCGGGTCGCGTAGGTAGAGGTCGTCGCTGGCCACTTCCAGCATGCCGGCGCGGTCGAAGAAGCGGCCGTTGATCGGTCGCATCGGCAGGTCTTCCGAGCCGTTGATGCGCTCCTCGATGTTCAGCATCAGGATCTGGCTGAGCTGGCTCACCGCCTTGGCCGCCCAGTAGTAGCGGCGCATCAGCACTTCCGAGGCGCGCTGCCCGCCCGAGGAGCGATAGCCGAAGCTCTCGGCCACGGCCGTCTGCAGGTCGAACACCAGCCGGTCCTCGCGCCGGCCCGCCACCACGTGCAGCCGCGCGCGGATCAGCTTGAGCAGGCCTTCGTTGCGCTGCAGCTGCTTCACCTCGAAGGGCGTGATCAGGCCGTTGGCCGCCAGCTCGCTCCAGGTGCGGCCCAGGCCGGCCGCGCGGGCCACCCACACCACCATCTGCAGGTCGCGCAGGCCGCCCGGGCTTTCCTTGCAGTTGGGCTCCAGCGAGTAGGGCGTGTCCTCGTACTTCACATGCCGCTGCTGCATCTCCAGCGACTTGGCGCGCAGGAAGGCCTTGGGCTCCATCGCCGTGCCGATGTCGGTGCGGAAGGCCTGGAACAGCCGCTTGGCGCCGCACACGTAGCGCGACTCCAGCAGCGCCGTCTGCACCGTCACGTCGCGCGCGGCCTCGGCCACGCATTCCGCCACCGTGCGCACCGACGAGCCGATCTCCAGCCCGATGTCCCAGCAGGCGGTGATGAAGCCTTCCACCGACGAGCGCAGCGCATCGTTGGCGCCCAGTGCACTGTCGGCCGGCAGCAGCACCAGCACGTCCACGTCGGAGTAGGGGAACAGCTCGCCGCGGCCATAGCCGCCCACGGCCACCAGCGTGGCGCCCGGCGGCATGCCGGCATGCAGCCACAGGTCGGCCAGCGTGGCATCGGCATGGCGGGTGAGGCCGCGGATCAACCGCATGGCCGCGGGCGTGGTGGCCCGCGACTGGCGGAAGTGCTCGATCAACTGCTGCTTGGTGTCGCGGAAGCGTTGCCGCAGTGCGCCGACCCCGCCCGGCGCCGGCGCTGCGTTCAAGCGGGCGGACATGCGGTCAGGCCGAGACGGCCTTGGCTTCCGTGATGAAGGCCGGCGGAGGCGGCGTGCCGGCGGACTGCGTGAGGATCTCGTAGCCGGTCTCGGTGACCAGCACCGTGTGCTCCCACTGCGCGGACAGCGAGCGGTCCTTGGTGACGATGGTCCAGCCATCGCCCATCTCGCGGATCTCGCGCTTGCCGGCGTTGATCATCGGCTCGATGGTGAAGATCATGCCGGCCTTTAGTTCTTCCAGCGTGCCCGGGCGGCCATAGTGCAGCACCTGAGGCTCCTCGTGGAACTTGCTGCCGATGCCGTGGCCGCAGAACTCGCGCACGATGGAGAAGCCCTGGTTCTCGGCGAAGGTCTGGATGGCGTGGCCGATGTCGCCCAGCCGCGCGCCGGGCCTGACCTTGGCGATGCCCTTCCACATGGCGTCGAAGGTGATGCTGCACAGCCGCTTGGCCGCGATGGAGCCCTCGCCCACGATGAACATGCGGCTGGTGTCGCCGTGCCAGCCGTCCTTGATGACGGTGACGTCGATGTTGACGATGTCCCCGTTCTTCAGCGGCCGGTCGTTCGGGATGCCGTGGCACACCTGGTGGTTGATCGAGGTGCAGATCGACTTCGGGTAGGGCGTGTAGCCCGGCGGCGCATAGTTCAGCGGCGCGGGGATGGCCCCCTGCACGTTCACGATGTGGTCGTGCGCCAGCTTGTCCAGGTGTTCGGTGGACACGCCCGGCTTGACGTGCTCGGTGAGCATGTCCAGCACCTCGGAGGCCAGGCGCCCGGCGATGCGCATGCCTTCGATGTCGGCGCCGGTTTTGAGGGTGATCGTCATGGCGCGGGATTATCCCATCGAGCTTCTAGAATCGCCGGCTCGCTTCCAGTCCCCCTGCCGCCGCCCCTGGCGCACTCACATGGCTGCCGTCTTGCCCACTTCTTCCAAGCATCTTTTGCATTTCGAGGGCGGCAACGCCTTGTCGCCCTTCCGTGCACAAGCGTTGCTGGCCCGGCTTGCGGCCATCAGCCCGCGCATCACCGGCGTGGCCGCGCGCCATGTGCACTGGGTGTGGAGTGATTCGCCGCTGGACGCCGCCACGCAGGACAAGCTGGCCGCGCTGCTGACCTATGGCGACGCCTACGCCGGCCCGGCAGACCGCGGCAGCGAGGGCCCGGCCATCGTGGTGATGCCGCGGCTGGGCACCGTCAGCCCCTGGGCCAGCAAGGCCACCGACATCGCGCACAACTGCGGCATCGCCATCCACCGGGTGGAGCGTGTCACCGAATACCGGCTGACGCTGAAGACCGGCCTGCTCGGCGGCAGCAAGCCGCTGACCGAGGCCGAACTGCAGTCCGCTGCCGCGCTGCTGCACGACCGCATGACCGAGAACGTGGCCTTCGAGCGTGAGGCCGCCGCCCACCTGTTCGACGAGCAGCCGGCCAAGCCGCTGGTGCACGTGGACGTGCTGGGCGCCGGGCGCGGCGCGCTGGTGCAGGCCAACGGCGAGTTCGGACTGGCGCTGTCGGACGACGAGATTGACTACCTGGTCAACGCCTTCCAGAACCTCGGCCGCAACCCCAGCGACGTCGAGCTGATGATGTTCGCGCAGGCCAACTCCGAGCACTGCCGCCACAAGATCTTCAATGCCGACTTCACCATCGACGGCGAGCGCCAGCCGGTGTCGATGTTCGGCATGATCCGCCATACCGAGAAGACCAGCCCGCAGGCCACCGTCATCGCCTACAACGACAACGCGGCGGTGATGGAAGGCGGCGAGATCGAGCGCTGGGCGCCCGAGGGCTACACCAACGCGCCGCAGTACGGTGCGCGCCGCGAGCTGTCGCATGTGCTGATGAAGGTGGAGACGCACAACCATCCGACGGCCATCTCGCCCTTCCCGGGTGCGTCCACCGGCGCCGGCGGCGAGATCCGCGACGAAGGCGCCACCGGCCGCGGCGCCAAGCCCAAGGCCGGCCTCACCGGCTTCTCGGTCAGCAACCTGAACCTGCCCGAGACCGACGAGCCCTGGGAACGCCAGCCCTACGGCAAGCCCGAGCACATCGCCAGCGCACTCGACATCATGATCGAGGGTCCGCTGGGCGGCGCCGCCTTCAACAACGAGTTTGGCCGGCCCGCGCTGGGCGGCTACTTCCGTGTGTACGAGCAGACGGTGGACGGCCTGCGCCGCGGCTACCACAAGCCCATCATGATCGCCGGCGGCCTGGGCGCCATCCGCGCCGACCAGACGAAGAAGCTGCCCTTCGGCCCCGGCACGCTGCTGATCCAGCTGGGCGGCCCGGGCATGCGCATCGGCATGGGCGGCGGTGCCGCCAGCTCGATGGCGGCGGGCACCAACGTGGCTGCGCTGGACTTCGACTCGGTGCAGCGTGGCAACCCGGAGATCGAGCGCCGCGCGCAGGAAGTGATCAACCATTGCTGGGCCCTGGGCGACAGCAACCCCATCATGGCCATCCACGACGTGGGCGCGGGCGGCATCAGCAATGCCTTTCCCGAGCTGGTGGACGGCGCGGGCCAGGGCGCCACCTTCGACCTGCGCAAGGTGCCGCTGGAAGAAACCGGCCTGGCGCCCAAGGAAGTGTGGTGCAACGAGAGCCAGGAGCGCTACGTCATCGCGCTGGACCCGGCCGGCTTGCCGCTGTTCGAGGCGATGGCCGAGCGTGAGCGCTGCCCGTTCGCCGTGGTGGGCGTGGCCACCAGCGACCGCGAGCTGGTGCTGGAAGACGGCCCCGGCGGCGAGCGTGTGATCGACATGCCGATGGACGTGCTGCTGGGCAAGCCGCCCAAGATGCACCGCGACGTGCAGCGCGTGGCGCGCACGCTGGCGCCGCTCGACCTGGGCGCCGTGACGCTGGAACAGGCCGCGCTGGACGTGCTGCGCCACCCCACCGTGGCCAGCAAGCGGTTCCTCATCACCATCGGCGACCGCACGGTGGGGGGCCTGAGCCACCGCGACCAGATGGTCGGCCCCTGGCAGGTGCCGGTGGCCGACTGCGCGGTGACGCTGGCCGATTACGCCGGCTTCCGCGGCGAGGCGATGGCCATGGGCGAGCGCACGCCGCTGGCCGCGCTGGACGCACCCGCCTCCGGCCGCATGGCGGTGGCCGAGGCCATCACCAACCTGCTGGCCGCGCCGCTGGACCTGCCGCGCGTCAAGCTCAGCTGCAACTGGATGGCCGCCTGCGGCGAGCCGGGCGAAGACGCCGCGCTGTACGACACCGTCAAGGCCGTGGGCCTGGCGCTGTGCCCGGCCCTGGGCATCGGGGTGCCGGTGGGCAAGGATTCGCTGTCGATGCGCACCCGCTGGAGCGAAGGCGGGCAGGGCAAGCAGGTGGTGGCGCCGGTGTCGCTGGTGGTCACCGCATTCGCCACGCTGGACGACGTACGGGGCACGCTCACGCCGCAGCTGCAGCCGGGCGACACCACCCTGATCCTGGTCGACCTGGGCCAGGGCCGGCGCCGCATGGGCGGCAGCATCCTGGCGCAGACGCTGCAGCAGTTCGGCGACGCGGTGCCCGACGTGGACGACCCGGCCCAGCTCAAGGCGCTGGTGGCTGCCATCAATGCGCTGCGGGCCGACGGCAAGCTGCTGGCCTACCACGACCGCAGCGACGGCGGCCTGTGGGCGGCGGCCTGCGAGATGGCCTTCGCCGGCCACCTGGGCCTGAGCCTGAACGTCGACCTGCTGGTGACCGAAGGCGACGGCATCTCCGACAGCCGCGCCGAATACGGCGACTCCAAGAACTGGGCCACCCAGGTCAGCGCGCGCCGCACCGAGCTGACGCTGCAGGCGCTGTTCAACGAAGAGCTGGGCGCCGTCATCCAGGTGAAGACCGAGGACCGCGACGCGGTGATGGCGACGCTGCGCGCCCACGGCCTGAGCCGCCACAGCCATGTGATCGGCAAGCCCAACACCAAGGGCGTGGTGGAGGTGTACCGCGATGCCAAGGCGGTGTTCAGCGCGCCGCTGCAGCAGCTGCACCAGGCCTGGGACGAGGTGAGCTGGCGCATCGCCCGCCTGCGCGACAACCCGGCCTGCGCCGATGCCGAGCATGCGGCTGTTGGCGCGCCCGACGACGCCGGCCTGAGCCAGCACCTGACCTTCGACCCGGTCGAGGCCGTGACGCAGATGGCGCCGCTGGTGGGCATCGGCGGCGCGAAGCCGAAGATGGCCATCCTGCGCGAGCAGGGCGTCAACAGCCATGTCGAGATGAGCTATGCGATGTCGCTGGCCGGCTTCGACACCTTCGACGTGCACATGAGCGACCTGCAGTCCGGCCGCGCGCGGCTCGACCAGTTCCAGGGCTTCGTGGCCTGCGGCGGCTTCAGCTACGGCGACACGCTGGGTGCCGGCGAAGGCTGGGCACGCTCCATCCTGTTCAATCCGCAGCTGGCCGAGGCCTTCGCGGCCTTCTTCGGCCGCACCGACACGCTGGCGCTGGGCGTGTGCAACGGCTGCCAGATGCTGGCGGCGCTGTCGTCCATCATCCCGGGCGCCGATGCCTGGCCCAAGTTCACCCGCAACAAGAGCGAGCAGTTCGAGGCGCGGCTGTCGATGGTGGAGGTGCTGCAGAGCCCCAGCGTGTTCTTCACCGGCATGGCCGGCAGCAAGCTGCCGATCGTGGTGTCGCACGGCGAGGGATTTGCCGACTTCTCGCAGCGCGGCGACGCGGCGCGGGTGCAGCGCGCCATGCGCTTCATCGATGCCCAGGGCCAGCCGACCGAGGCCTACCCGGCCAACCCCAATGGCAGCCCCGACGGCCTGACCTCGGTGACCACGCCGGACGGCCGCTTCACCGCGCTGATGCCGCATCCGGAGCGGGTGTTCCGCAACGTGCAGATGAGCTGGACGCCCGGCGACGTGTCGGCGCACAGCCCGTGGCTGCGGATGTTCCACAACGCGCGCAGGGCGCTCGGCTAGACGGCGGCCCGCAAAGCGCGCTGCGCTTGCGGGCCCCTCGGGCGGGCGGTCAGCCCTTGGCCACGGCCTCGAAGCGGCCGCTGGCCGCCGAGGCGAACAGGGCGTCGATGATGCGCATGCCGGCCTCGGCTTCGTCCAGGCCGGCGGCGGTGGGCGCCTCGGCCTGCACCGCGCGGGAGAAGGCCTCCATCTGCAGCAGGTACTGGTCGGCCGGCGGCAGGTCGATCGTGCGCAGGCCGGCCGCATCCTCCAGCCAGTAGCGGGTGGGCGCGCCCTGCGCCGCGTTGAACGGCATCTCCACCTCCAGCCGGCCGGCGCTGCCCACCAGGTGCAGCCGCTGGTAGCGGTGGGCCTGGGTGCTGACGCTGAACACCATCTGCCCGCCTGGGCCGAAGTCGAGCACGCCGCTGGACAGGCGATCGGTGCCGAAGGCGGGGTCGCGTTCCATGGCGCACACCACACGCTCGGGCTCGCGCTCGAAGCACCAGCGCGCCGCGGCGATCGCATAGCAGCCGATGTCGTACAGCGCGCCGCCGCCGGTGGCCGCGATGTTGCGGATGTTGGCCGCGTCGTCGTTGAAGTAGGCGAAGGGCACCTGCATGAAGCGCAGGGTGCCGATGGCACCACCGCGCAGCGCCTGCCGCACTGCCGTCCACTGGGGATGGTGGCGCACCATGAAGGCTTCGCGGATGTGCACCCGGCTGGCATGGGGGCGCAGCACAGCCAGCTCGGCGGCGTTCATCGAGAACGGCTTCTCGCACAGCACATGCTTGCCGGCCTGCACCGCGGCCAGGGTCAGCGGCACATGCAGGTGGTTGGGCAGCGGGTTGTAGATCGCGTCGACCTGCGGGTCGGCCAGCAGGGCCTCATAGCTGCCGTGGGCCACCGGAATGCCGTGCGCCTGGGCCGCCGCGTCGGCAGCGGCCTGGCTGCGCGAGGCGATGGCCTGCAGCTGCATCAGCCCGGGGGTCTGCCGCAGCACCGGCACGATGCGCCGCAGGCCGACGCTGGCCGTGGAGAGGATGCCCCAGCGCACCGGGCGTGGTTCAGTCGGTAAATGAGTCGATGCCATGTCAGGCGCCTCCGAACATGCCCACCAGCGCGCCCAGGGCCACCATCCAGATGGGGCTCAGCCGGGTACGCCACATCACCAGCACGGTGACGGCCACCAGCGCCATCGCGCCCGCGCTGCCGCGCGAGGGCTCGGTGAGCACCCAGCCGGTGGACAACAGCAGGCCCAGCGTCACCGGCGACATGCCGGCCACGAAGGCGCGCACGCCGCGGCTTTCACGTCGGCGTGCGCCCCAGCGGGTGGCGGTGAGGGCCAGCGTGGTGCTGGGAATCAGGCTGCCCAGCAGCATCACCGCCGCGCCCAGCAGGCCGCCCACGCCGTAGCCCAGCACCGGAATGAACAGCACGTTGGGACCCGGCGCGGCCTGCGCCAGGGCGATGGACGAGGTGAACTGCGCGTCGGTCAGCCAGCCGTGCTCGTTGACCAGGTAGCGGTGCATTTCCGGCGCGGTGGCAATGGCACCGCCGATGGCCAGCATCGAGAGCAGCAGGAATTGCGTGAACAGGCCCAGCCAGTCGGCCCAGGCCAGCGCGTGCGGTCCGATCAGGAAGGTCATGGTGCGCGCCGCCCCAGCACCCACCAGGCCCAGGCGCAGGCGCCGCCGCCGATGAGCGCGATGACCCACACCATCGGCACCCGCCAGCCGGCGATGGCGGCCACCGTGGCCACCGCCACCAGGCCGCAGGCGGTGCGGCCCATCGGGTTCTTCTTCAGCGCCGGAAGCAGCTTGACCGCGGTGGACAGCACCAGCCCGGCCGACACCGCGCCCATGCCGCGCAGCGCCCCGGCCACCATCGGCTGGCTGGCGAAGCCCACATACAGCACCGCCAGGCTCATGACCAGCAGCAAGGGCACGCCCAGCATGCCGCCGACCGCGGCGGCGGCGCCGCGCCAGCCGAAGAAGCGGTCGCCCACCATCAGCGCCACGTTGACGACGTTGGGGCCGGGCAGCACCTGGCCGATGGACAGCATCTCGACGAACTCCTCCCGCGTCAGCCAGCCCAGGCGTTCCACCAGCTCATGCTGGGCGATGGGCAGCACGCCGCCGAAGCCCATCAGGCTCATCCGGGTGAAGGCGCGGAACAGGTCGCGCGGGCTGGCGGGCTCAGCCATCGCGGCGCATCCGGTGCGTGGCCCAGGCGCTGAGCGCCAGCGCCGCCAGCAGCCACGCCAGCCCGATGCGGTGGAAGCCGCCGAAGGCAGCGGCGCCGGCCTGGCCCGCATGCGCGGCCACCAGCGCGCCGCCACCGGCCGCGCCCACCGCCTGACCCAGGTAGATGGCGGAGGTGTTGAGCGCCATCAGCGCGCCGGCCCAGGCCGGCGCGGCCTGGCCCAGCCGGGCCTGCTGCGCCGAGTTGCTGGAGAAGCAGCCCAGCGCCCACGGCACCAGCAGCGCGGCCATGGTCCCCAGGCTGGTGCCCAGCGGCCACAGCAGCATGGACAGCGCCATCAGCCCCAGGGCCAGGGCCACCGCGCGCGAGGCGCCGAAACGGTCCACATGGCGCGACAGCAGCACGTTGCCCAGCAGCCCGAAGGCGCCGAACCAGAGGAACAGCAGGCTGGTCTGCGCGCCGGTGGCGCCCAGCACCTGCCGGTAGTAGGGCGCGAAGTAGGAGAACACGGTGAACTGGCCGGCCGCCGAGAGCGCCGTCACCAGCACCATGGCCATCAGCGCCGGATGGGTGAACACCTCGCGCCAGGAGCGCAGGCTCATCGCCGGCGGGCGCACGCCGTCGGGCACCACGCGCCACACCCAGGCCGCGGCCACCAGCGCCAGCAGCGCCACCACGCCAAAGGCATAGCGCCAGCCGAAGGTCTCGCCGATGTAGCTGTGCACCGGCATGCCCACCACGCTGGCCACCGACCAACCCAGGAAGATGAAGGTGATGAGCCGCCCGCGCTCGGCCGGCGTGGCCAGCCAGGCGGCAGTGGCAGCGGCCTGCGGGGTGAACACCGCCGCGGCCAGCACACTGGCAGCACGCACCGGCACCAGGGCGGCGTAGCCCGGCATCAGCGCGGACAGCGCATGGCCGATCGCGTACCAGGCCAGCGCGAAGGTCAGCAGGCGGCGGCGGTCGAAGCCGCCCACGGCGGCGGCCAGCAGCGGCGCGCCGAAGGCCATGACCACCGCGGCGATGGTGATCAGCTGCCCGCCCACCGCCACGCTCACCTGCAGCGACCGGGTGAGGTCGTTCAGCGAGCCGGCGGTGACCATCACGCCGCAGCCGATCGCGAAGTTGCCGAACAACAGGGCCCACCGCAGCGCCGCCGTGGCCTGGACTGCGCCTGCGGCCTGCGGCACGGCCGTCACCGGTGCACCCGCAGCGCTTCAGGGTTCAGCAGGTTGGTGGGCTGCTGGTTGACGAAGTTGACGACGTTCTGGAAAGCGGCGCCGAAGTACAGCTCGTAGCTGTCCTGTTCCACGTAACCGATGTGCGGCGTGCATACCGCGTTCTCCAGTCGCAGCAGCGGATGGCCCTGCAGGATGGGCTCGCTCTCGAACACGTCCACCGCGGCCAGGCCCGGCCGGCCCTTGTTCAGGCCGGACACCAGCGCGTTCTCCTCCACCAGCTCGGCGCGCGAGGTGTTGACGAACAGCGAGGTGGGCTTCATGCGCGACAGGTCTTCCAGCGTGACGATGCCGCGGGTGGCGTCGTTCAGCCGCAGGTGCACCGTCAGCACGTCGCAGGTCTCGAAGAAGGATTCCTTGCTGACGGCGGTGGCCAGGCCGTCGGCCCGGGCGCGCTCCAGCGAAGGCTCGCGGCCCCACACCAGCACCTGCATGCCGAAGGCGCGGCCGAAGCCCGCCACCAGCTGCCCGATGCGGCCATAGCCCCAGATGCCCAGCGTCTTGCCGCGCAGCACCTGGCCGACGCCGAAGTTGGGCGGCATGCCCGCCGCCTTCAGGCCCGACTGCTGCCACGCGCCGTGCTTCAGGTTGCCGATGTACTGCGGCAGCCGGCGCATGGCTGCCATGATCAGCGCCCAGGTCAGCTCGGCCGGGGCCACCGGCGAGCCCGTGCCTTCCGCCACCGCGATGCCCAGCCGGGTGCAGGCTTCCACGTCGATGTGCGAGCCCACCTTGCCGGTCTGCGAGATCAGCTTCAGTTTGGGCAGTTTTTCCAGCAGTTGGCGCGGGAAGGCGGTGCGTTCGCGGATGAGCACCAGCACATCGGCGTCACGCAGGCGCACCGACAGCTGGCCGATGCCCTTGACCGTGTTGGTGAACACCTTCGCATTGAGCGGTTCGAGCAGCGACGCGCACTTGAGCTTGCGCACCGCATCCTGGTAGTCGTCGAGGATGATGATGTTCATGTGGCCGGGCATTGTGCCTCGGCCGCCCGCACGGCTTCAGAGCGTGGTGAAGCTGCTGGCCATGTAGGTGCCGGGCAGCACGCCGTCCAGGCTGCGGCGCAGGGCTTCGCGCAGGCGGGCGCCGTTGTGCGGGTCGCTGCGCAGCGCGTCGAATACCGCGGAGCGCAACAGCCACAGATCTTCCGGCATCTGCGCGCTGCGGACCTGTTTGCGCAGCCATTCCACGTTGGCGTCGGTGCTCTCGATGCCGGCCAGCACCTGCATGAACACCAGCTTGGTGTCGACGAAGGCCTTGCGCGCGGTGATGCGGGCGTTCTGCTCGCTGGCCACGCCGCGCAGGCCGGCCACGGTGTAGTTGCGCGGCTGGCCCGGGGCCGCCGGCGTGAAGCGTCGGTCGCTCATGCGTCCAGCGCGCCGAAGCCCGAGCGCGGCGAGCGCGTGGGAAAGTGGTGGTTCAGGCGTTCCAGCCGGCGCTGGGCCTCGCTCTGGCTGTGGTGCAGCGACACCAGCTGGAACACCGCCGAACGCAGGTGCCACAGCTCGCGAGGCGAGCGCGCCACATGCACCCGGTCGATCAGCGTGGAGGCCTGCGGCGTGCCGATGTCCTTCAGGCTGGCCACGAAGTCGTCCTTGGTGCGCTGCAGCCGGCGGCCGCCGGGCGGCGTGAGGGCCGCCTGCCATGGCGCGGGTGCGGACACCCAGCGCATCAGCCGCGACCACACCGGATCGACCGGGCTGAGCACGGCCGGAGGGCAGACCTCCACCCGCGCGCTGCCGCTCGCCCGCAGGCGCCGCACTTGGAACAGGAGGTCGTTCAACATGGTCTCCGGGATATCGGCGCATGGCTTCGTGCATGAAGTCATTCTTTGCGGGTGCACGCACACGCAAAACGCCGATAAGGCGCGGGGAACCGGGCTTGTTGGGCCTTGGCCGAGAGGCCTGGGCGGCCGTGTCAGTGCGCGTCGATCTGCCCGTACAGCAGCTTGCGTTGGGCGGTGTAGGTCCACCACGGCGCCGCCGCGGCGCCGCGCATGAAGTCGGTGGCCGCCATGAAGGTGTCCAGCACGCAGGGATCCTGGCGCTTGCCGGTCTTGGCGCACAGCGCCTGGTACAGCACGAAGGCGTCGCGGCCCACGAGGTCGCGCGGCGCATGGATGCCGATCAGCCGCAGGTCGGCCGCCAGGGCGGGGCCGATGTTGGGCAGCTGTTCCAGCGTCTGGCAGGCCGCGGCGCAGTCGGCCTTCGGCGCCTTGACCAGCGACTTGACCTGCGTGCGGGGCATCACATCAGCATCGTGTTGCGCACCAGGCCCACGGCCAGGCCTTCGAGCGTGAAGCTCTCGTCGGCCGACACGTCGATCGGTGCGAAATCGGGGTTTTCGGGCAGCAGGCGGATGCTGCTGCCCTTGCGCTCGAAGCGCTTGACGGTCACCTCGTCGCCCAGCCGGGCCACGACGATCTGGCCGTTGCGGGCTTCACTGGCTTTCTGCACCGCCAGCAGGTCGCCGTCGAGGATGCCGATGTCGCGCATGCTCATGCCGCGCACGCGTAGCAGGTAGTCGGGCCGCCTGGCGAAGAGGCTGGCCTCCATCACGTAGGTCTGGTCGATGTGTTCCTGCGCCAGGATGGGGCTGCCGGCGGCCACGCGGCCGATCAGCGGCAGCGTGAGCTGGGCCAGGCTGGCCAGCGGCAGGCTGAACTGCCGGCCGCGGGCTTCGCGGGCCTCGTTCACTGCCTGCAGCATGCCGGTGGGCAGGCGGATGCCGCGCGAAGTACCGCCCACCAGCTCGATCACGCCCTTGCGCGCCAGGGCCTGCAGATGCTCTTCCGCGGCGTTGGCCGACTTGAAGCCGAGCTGCCGGGCAATTTCCGCCCGCGTGGGCGGCGCACCGGTGGTTTCGATGGCCGTGCGCACAAGATCGAAAATCTGCTGCTGACGTTCGGTGAGCTTCGGGCGATCGGCCATCGGGGTTCCTGTGAATTCGTCCAGTGCCTGTATTCTTATCCAGCTTCCAAACAAATGCAAAACGCGCAAAACGCACTCGACACCGTCGTGATCCTCGGTACTGGCGGCACCATCGCCGGCACGGCGGCGCATGCAGCCGACACGGTGGGCTACACCGCCGGGCAGATCGGCGTCGAGCAGCTGGTGGCGGCGGTGCCGGACCTTGCCGGTCAGCCGCTGGAGGCCGAGCAGGTGGCCCAGCTGGACAGCAAGGACATGGGCTACGAGGTGTGGCTGCAGCTGGCCGGGCGCCTGGCGCATCACCTGTCACGGCCAGAGGTGGCCGGCGCGGTGGTCACCCATGGCACCGACACGCTGGAGGAAACCGCGTTCTTCCTGCAGCAGGTGCTGTCGCCGTCCAAGCCGGTGGTGCTGGTGGCGGCGATGCGGCCGGCCACCGCGCTCATGGCCGACGGCCCGCAGAACCTGCTGGATGCGGTGCTGCTGGCGCGAACGCCCGGCTGCCATGGCGTGCTGGCGCTGCTGGCCGGCACCGTGCATGCGGGTCACGAGGTGCGCAAGACGCACACCTATCGGCTGGACGCCTTCGGCTCCGGCGATGCCGGCCCGCTGGCCTATGTGGAAGCGGGTCAGGTAAGGGCGCTGCGGCCCTGGCCGGCGCCGCGAGAGGGCGCTGCCGAGCGCCTGGCCGCGCTGCAGGCGGTGCCGCAACCGTGGCCCTGGATCGAGATCCTGAGCAGTGCGGCTGGCGTCGACGGCCGGGCGGTGCAGGCGCTGAGCGCCGCCGGCGTGGCCGGCCTGGTGGTGGCCGGCACCGGCAACGGCACGCTGCACGAGGCGCTGGAAGCAGCGCTGCGCACCGCCGTGGCCGATGGCGTGCCGGTGCTGCGCTGCAGCCGCTGCCTGGCCGGCGGCGTGATCGAGGTGACCGGCGCGTTGCCCTCGGCCGGCCTGCTCACCCCGGCGCAGGCCCGGGTGCGCATGCTGCTGGGCCTGCTCGGCGTCGATTGACCGACGCCGTGTCGGCTCAGACCGCCACGTTCAGCGTGACGTCGATGTTGCCGCGGGTGGCGTTGGAGTACGGGCACACCTGGTGCGCCGCGTCCACCAGTTCCTGCGCCTTGGCCTGTTCCCAGCCGGGGATGGTGATGTTGAGCACGGCGCTGATGCCGAAGCCCACCTTGCCACCGGCCAGCGGGCCGATGCCCACTTCGGCGGCGATCTGCGTGTCGGCCGGCAGCGAGGCCTTCTGCTGGCCGGCGACGAACTTCATGGCGCCCAGGAAGCAGGCCGAATAGCCGGCGGCGAACAGCTGCTCGGGGTTGGTGCCTTCGCCGTTGCCGCCCATTTCCTTCGGCGGGGCCAGCTTCACTTCCAGCTTGCCGTCGTCGCTCTTGGACTTGCCGTCGCGGCCGCCGGTGGAGGTGGCACGTGCGGTGTACAGGGTCTTCTCGATCGCCATGGTGTGTTGCCTTTCTGTGGTTCGTGCGGATCAGGCCGCCGCACGTTCGGCTTCTTGATTCAGGCTGTCGCGCAGCGCCTGCAGGCGCCGGGTGAGCGACACCAGTTCTTCCAGCGCGCAGCCGCTGGCGCAGGCCACCGCCTGCGGCACCTGCAGTGCCCGCTCGCGCATCGCACGGCCGGTGGTGGTGAGCTGCACGCGCACGCGGCGCTCGTCCTCGCGGTCGCGCAGGCGGTGGACGAAGCCGGACGCCTCCAGCCGCTTGAGCAGCGGCGTGAGCGTGCCGGAATCCAGCGACAGCCGCTGCCCCAGCTCGCCCACACTGGCGCCATCGGCCTCCCACAGCGCCAGCATCACCAGGTACTGCGGATAGGTGAGGCCCAGCGGCTCCAGCAGCGGCTTGTACAGCTTGGTCATCGCCAGCGAGGACGAGTACAACGCGAAGCACAGCTGCCGGTCCAAGGCCAGCCAGCCGGCATCGGCCGTCGGGGCGGTGGTGGAGGCGGGACGGTTGGAGCGCATGGGAGTAATGTAGCGCGCAATTCAATTGCACACAATGAAAGTGGATTTGGAAATGGCCGCGCATGAGCATGTCATGGGCGGCCCGGTGCGTCGCGGTCGTGCGGATCAACCCGCCGCGGCTTGCAGGCTCTCGATCTCGCTGCTCAGCTCCAGCCAGCGTTCCTCCAGCATCGTCACCTCGGCGTTGATGTGGTTGAGCTTGCGGCCCAGCTCGGCAATCTCGCTGCCCGGCAGCGTGCCGGCGGCCAGCTGCGCCTCGCACTGCGTGCGCTCCTTGACCAGGGCGGCCATGCGCTTGTCGATCTGCTCGATCTCGATGCGCAGCGGCCGGGTTCGCTCCGCCACCTTGGCGCGGGCCTGCGCCTGGGCCTTCTTGTCTTCACGGCGGGCGGGGCCCTGCTGCACGGCCGGTGCGGGCGCGGCGCCCGGCTTGCCCGCAGGCTTGCCGGTCGCCGCCGCAGGCGCCGCGGGTGCCGCCTTCGGCTCCTCCGGCCGCGGCGATGCGGTGTACTTCTCGCCCTTGGCGGCCGCCCGCTGCACCGCGCGCGACTGCTCCAGCAGCCAGCGCTGGTAGTCGTCCAGGTCGCCGTCGAATTCCTGCAGGCCACCGGCGGTGACCAGCCAGAACTCGTCGCACACCTCGCGCAGCAGTGCGCGGTCGTGGCTGACCAGCATCACCGAGCCTTCGAACTCGTTGAGCGCCATGGACAGCGCCTCGCGCGTCGTCAGGTCCAGGTGGTTGGTGGGTTCGTCCAGCAGCAGCAGGTTGGGCCGCTGCCACACCAGGCTGGCCAGCACCAGCCGCGCCTTCTCGCCGCCCGACAGCGAGCCGATGCGCTGCTGCACCATGTCGCCGGTGAAGCGGAACTTGCCGAGGAAGTCGCGCAGCTCCTGCTCGCGCGCCTCGGGCCCGACGGTGCGCGCCAGCCGCACCATGTGCTGCAGCGGCGCGTCGTCGGCATGCAGCAGGTCCATCTCCTGCTGCGCGAAGTAGCCGATGGCCAGGCCCTTGCCCTCGGTGATCTCGCCAGCCAGCGCCGGATGCTCCCGCGCGATGGTCTTGACCACGGTCGACTTGCCCTGGCCGTTGGCGCCCAGGATGCCGATGCGCTGACCGGCCAGCACCGTGCGCGTCACGTTGTGGACGATGGGCTTGGGCACCAGCGCTGCCTCGTCCTCGGCGGGGCCGCCGCCGGGCCGCCCCAAGGCGGCTCCGCCAGCCCCTCGGGGGGCAGGCCGCCGTACTCGGCGGACGGGGGGCACCATGTACCCACACACGACCTCGCGCATCGCCAGCATGGGATTCGGCAGGCTCACCGGTTCCTTGAACTCGAAGCTGAAGTCGCTGGCCGTGAGCACCGGGGCCAGCTTTTCCACGCGGTCCAGCGCCTTCACGCGGCTTTGGGCCTGCTTGGCCTTGCTGGCCTTGGCCTTGAAGCGGTCGATGAAGCGCTGCAGGTGCGCGATGCGTTCCTGCTGCTTGACGAAGGCGGTGGCCTGCTGGCTCATGCGCTCGGCGCGCATTTCCTCGAAGGTGGTGTAGTTGCCGCCATAACGCGTGAGCTTGGCTTCGTCCAGGTGCAGCGTCACCTTGGTGATCGCGTCGAGGAATTCGCGGTCGTGGCTGATGACGATCATCGTGCCGGTGAAGCGCTGCAGCCAGCCTTCCAGCCACACCAGCGCGTCCAGGTCCAGGTGGTTGGTGGGCTCGTCCAGCAGCATCAGGTCGGCCGGGCACATCAGCGCACGGGCGAGCTGCAGCCGCATGCGCCAGCCGCCGGAGAAGCTGTTCACCGGCGCATCCAGCTGCTGCACCTTGAAGCCCAGGCCCAGCAGCAGCGCCTGCGCACGCGAGCGGGCGTCGAAGCCGCCGGCCTCCTCGATGCCCATGTGCGCATCGGCGATGGCATTGCCGTCGTCGCTGGCCTCGGCCGCGGCGAGCACGGCCTGCGCCTCCATCAGCGGGATGTCGCCCTGCAGCACGAAGTCGGTGGCGCCGTCGCTGGTCTCGGGCATGTTCTGCGCGACTTCGCCCAGGCGCCAGCGCGGCGGGATCTCGGCGTCGCCGCCGTCGGCCTGCAGCCGGCCGGCCAGCAGCGCGAACAGGCTGGACTTGCCGGCGCCGTTGCGCCCGACCAGGCCGATCTTCTCGCCCGGGTTGAGCGTGACGCTGGCACTGTCGAGCACGACCTTGGTGCCGCGGCGGAGGGTGAGGTTGCGAAGGGTGATCATGGGCAAGCAGCTGAAAGCGGGGCCCGGCCGCGGTACGCGGCGGGCAGGGCGCGGGCAGGGAAGCCGTCGCGCGCAACCGGTGATTGTCGTCGGCCCGGCGCAAGGCCGTGCCGCCGTGTCCGATCAGCCGAGCGAGGCCAGCGCTTCGCGGTCCAGCAGCAGCACCTGGTCGTCGCCGGCGCTGGTGGGCAACCACACGGCTTCCAGCGTGGGGAAGGCGGCTTCGAAGTGCGCACGCTCGTGGCCGATCTCGAGCACCAGCACGCCGTTGGGCGACAGCCGCTGCGGCAGATCGGCCAGCAGGCGCCGGATGAAGTCCATGCCGTCGGCGCCGCCGGCCAGCGCCAGTTCGGGCTCGGCGCGGTACTCGGCGGGCAATGCCGCCATCGAGGCACTGTTGACGTAGGGCGGGTTGCACAGCACCAGGTCGTACGGGCCCGGCAGCGCGGCCAGGCCGTCGCTTTCCACCAGCCGGATGCGTTCGGCCAGGCCATGCCGGTCCACGTTGATGCGGGCCACGGCCAGCGCGTCGGTGCTGATGTCGGCGGCGTCCACCGCCACCTCGGGCCAGGCCATCGCGGCCAGCACCGCCAGGCTGCCGTTGCCGGTGCACAGGTCCAGCACGCGGGTGGTGGCGTCGCTCAGCCAGGCGTCCAGCGTGCCGTCGGCCAGGGCCTCGGCGATCAGCGAGCGCGGCACGATGGCGCGCTCGTCCACGTAGAAGCTCACGCCCTGCAGCCAGGCTTCCTTCGTCAGGTAGGCGGCCGGGCGGCGGGTGGCGATGCGCTCGCCCACCAGCGCGTCGATGGCGGCCTGCTCGTCGGCGGACAGCGCGCGTTCGGCCACCGCGTCCAGCTCGTCCAGCGGCAGGCCCAGGCGCCACAGCACCAGCCACACGGCCTCGTCGAAGGCGTTGGTGGTGCCGTGGCCGAAGCTCACGCCGGCGGCCTCCAGCCGCGCGGCCGCAGCCTCGATGGCCTGCATCAGCGTCATGCCAGCACCTTGTGCAGCAGGCCGCGGTAGATGTTCTTCAGCCGCTCCACGTCGGCGGCGATCACGTGTTCGTCGATCTTGTGGATGCTGGCGTTGATCGGGCCGAACTCCATCACCTGCGGGCAGTGTTTGGCGATGAAGCGGCCGTCGGAGGTGCCGCCGGTGGTGGACAGCGCGGCGGTGACGCCGGTTTCCTCGCGGATGGCCGCGCCCAGCGCCTCGGTGAGCGTGCCCACCGGCGTGAGGAAGGGCTCGCCGCCCAGCGTCCAGTCCAGCGTGTACTGCAGGCCGTGGCGGTCCAGAACCTCGGCCACGCGGGCCTTCAGGCCTTCGGGCGTGCTCTCGGTGCTGAAGCGGAAGTTGAAGTCGACCACCACCTCGCCCGGAATCACGTTGGTGGCGCCGGTGCCGCCGTGGATGTTCGACACCTGCCAACTGGTGGGCGGGAAGTACTCGTTGCCACGGTCCCACTCGATGGTGGCCAGCTCGGCCAATGCCGGCGCGAACTGGTGGATCGGGTTGCGCGCCAGCTGCGGATAGGCGATGTGGCCCTGCACGCCGGCCACCCGCAGCTTGCCCGAAAGCGACCCGCGGCGGCCGTTCTTCACCATGTCGCCCAGGGTGTCCACGCAGGTGGGCTCGCCCACGATGCACATGTCCAGCCGCTCGCCGCGGGCGGCCAGCAGGTCGACCACCTTGACCGTGCCGTCCAGCGCCGGGCCTTCCTCGTCGCTGGTCAGCAGCAGCGCGATGGCGCCGGCATGCTGCGGCTGCGCGGCGACGAATTCCTCGGCGGCCACCACCATGGCGGCGATGCTGCTCTTCATGTCGGCGGCGCCGCGGCCGTAGAGCTTGCCGTCGCGGTGGGTGGGCATGAACGGGTCGCTCGACCACTGCTCCAGCGGGCCGGTGGGCACCACGTCGGTGTGGCCGGCCAGCACCAGCGTGGGCCCGGGCCGGGTGCCGCTGCGCTTGGCCCAGAGGTTGGTGACGCGGAAGTCGGCCGGGCCGCTTTCGATCGTCTCGCAGGTGAAGCCGATGGCGGCCAGCCGGCCGGCAATCAGCGCCTGGCAGCCGGCGTCCGCGGGCGTGGTGGAGTTGCGCGCGATCAGCGCTTCGGCCAGGTGCAGGGCGGCGGTCATCAGGTGCGGGGCAGGGTGGGGAAGGTGGCCGGTGCACTGCCCGCGCCAAAGGGCGAGGGTGGCGGTGGCGCCAGCGTGGGGGCGGGCACGTCCATCGTCACCTCGGTGTACACGGCCACGTCGGATTCCTCGGCCCGGGCCACCGGCCGCGCGGCCTGCACGGCGGCGTTCTGCAGCCGCCACAGCAGGTTGGTGGGCGAGTCGGCATTGGCCAGCGCCTCGTCGCGGGTGACGGTACCTTCGTTCACCAGCCGGGCCAGGTCCTGCTCGAAGGTCTGCGAGCCTTCGGCCAGCGACTTCTCCATCGCCTCCTTCACGCCGTGCATGTCGCCCTTCTCGATCAGCTCGGCCACCAGCTGGGTGTTGAGCATCACCTCGATGGCGGGCACACGGCCGCCCGACGTGGCCCGCAGCAGCCGCTGCGACACCACCGCGCGCAGCCCGGCGGCCAGGTCGGCCAGCAGCGAGCCGCGCGACTCCGGCGTGAACAGCGACAGGATGCGGCCCAGCGCGTGGTAGCTGTTGTTGGCATGCAGCGTGGCCAGCACCAGGTGGCCCGACAGCGCATACGACAGCGCCAGCGACATCGTCTCGCGGTCGCGTATCTCGCCGATCAGGATGCAGTCGGGCGCCTGCCGCAGCGCATTGCGCAGCGCCACCTGCAGGCTTTGCGTGTCGCGGCCGATCTCGCGCTGGTTGATGACCGACTTCTTGTTGTTGAACAGGAACTCGATCGGGTCCTCGATGGTGAGGATGTGGCCCGTCATGCGCTGGTTGCGCAGCTCCAGCATCGAGGCCAGCGTGGTGCTCTTGCCGCTGCCGGTGGCGCCCACCATCAGGATCAGGCCGCGCTTTTCCAGCACGATCTGCGACAGCACGTCGGGCACACCCAGGGTGTCGATCGGCGGGATGTTGAATGGGATGCAGCGGAACACCGCCGCCACCGAGCCGCGCTGCTTGAAGGCCGACAGCCGGAAGCTGCCGACCCCGGGCACGGCCACCGCGGCGTTCAGCTCGCTGGTGGCGTCCAGCTCGGCCAGCTGCTCGTCGGTGAGCATCTCGGCCAGCAGCTGGCGCGGCTGCGCGGGGGTGAGCGGCTGGTCGGACAGCTGCATCATCTGCCCGTTCACCTTGATCAGGATCGGCGTCTTGGCCGAGATGTACACGTCCGACGCCGACCGCTCGGCCATCAGCCGCAGCACGCGCTCCAGGTTGCCGCCGCTCATCTTGGCTGGGCGCTGCGGGTCAGGCGCGCAGCAGGTCGTTCAAGCTGGTCTTGGCGCGCGTCTGCGCATCGACCTTCTTGACGATGACCGCGCAGTACAGGCTGTACTTGCCGTCGGCGCTGGGCAGGTTGCCGCTGACGACCACCGAGCCGGCCGGCACGCGGCCATAGTGGATCTCGCCCGTCTCGCGGTCGTAGATCTTGGTGCTCTGGCCGATGTACACGCCCATGGAGATGACCGAGTTCTCCTCGACGATCACGCCTTCCACCACCTCGGAGCGCGCGCCGATGAAGCAGTTGTCCTCGATGATGGTGGGGTTGGCCTGCAGCGGCTCCAGCACGCCGCCAATGCCCACGCCACCCGAGAGGTGCACGTTCTTGCCGATCTGCGCGCAGCTGCCGACGGTGGCCCAGGTGTCCACCATCGTGCCTTCGTCGACGTAGGCGCCGATGTTCACGTAGCTGGGCATCAGCACCACGTTCCTGGCCATGTAGCTGCCGCGGCGGGCCACGGCGGGCGGCACCACGCGAACGCCGGTGGCGCGCATTTCCTCTTCGGTCAGGTGCGTGAACTTGGTGGGCACCTTGTCGAAGAAGGCCAGCTCGCCGGCATGCATCGGCTTGTTGTCGTTCAGGCGGAAGCTCAGCAGCACCGCCTTCTTCACCCACTGGTTCACCGCCCACTGACCCACCGCCTGGCGCTCGGCCACGCGCAGGCGGCCGGTGTTGAGCTGGCCGATCACCTCCTCCACGGCTTCACGCACCGCGGGCGCGTTCAGCGCCGTGATGTCGGAGCGGGCTTCCCACGCGAGTTCGATGGTGGATTGCAGTTCTGCTGTCATGGGGGGTCTCACAAGGACTTGACGTAGGAGGCGATGCGTTGCGCCGCCTCGAGGCATTCGGCCACTTCGGCCACCAGCGCCAGGCGCACCCGCCCGGCGCCGGGGTTGCTGCCATGCGCGCTGCGTGCGAGCAGGCTGCCCGGCAGCACCGAAACATTGTATTGAGCGAGCAGCCCGCGGGCGAAGGCCACGTCGTCGCCGTTGAAAGCCGACGGCACGCCGGCCCACAGGTAGAAGCTGGCATCGGGCAGGGCCACGTCCAGCACTTCTTCCAGCACCGGCGTGACCTGGGCGAACTTGGTGCGGTACAGCTCGCGGTTGGCCACCACATGCGCCTCGTCGCCCCAGGCGGCCAGGCTGGCGGCCTGCACGATGGGGCTCATCGCGCTGCCGTGGTAGGTGCGGTAGAGCAGGAACTGCTTCATCACCTCGGCATCGCCGGCCACGAAGCCCGAGCGCATGCCCGGCACGTTGCTGCGCTTGCTCAGGCTGGTCAGCATCACCAGGCGGCGGAAGTCACTGCGGCCCAGCGCCTGCGCGGCCTGCAGGCCGCCCAGCGGAGGCTCGTCGCGGAAGTAGATCTCGGAATAACACTCGTCGCTGGCGATGACGAAGCCATGGCGGTCCGACAACTCGAACAGCGTGCGCCACTCGTCCAGCGGCATCACCGCGCCGGTGGGGTTGCCCGGCGAACATACATAGACAAGCTGCGTGCGGGCCCAGGTGGCCTCGTCGATCTGCGACCAGTCGGGTGCGAAGTTGCGCGCGGGATCGCTGTTGGCGAAGGCCACCTCGGCGCCCGACAGCAGGGCCGCGCCTTCGTAGATCTGGTAGAACGGATTCGGGCACACCACGGTGGCGCCCGGCCGCGTGGGGTCGATCACCGATTGCGCCAGCGAGAACAGCGCCTCGCGCGAGCCGTTGACCGGCAGCACCTGCGTGGCTGCATCCACCGCCACGCCGTAGCGCGTTTGCAGCCAGCCGGCCATGGCCTCGCGCAGCTTCGGGTCGCCGGCGGTGGCCGGGTAGCTCGACAGCCCCTTGAGCGACGAGGTCAGCGCCTCCTCGATCAGCCTGGGCGTGGCATGGCGCGGCTCTCCCAGCCCCAGGCTGATCGGCCGCAGCGCCGGGTTCGGCACGATGTCTCGGGTGAGTTGCCGCAGGCGCTCGAACGGATAGGGCTGCAGGCGGTTCAGCAAAGGGTTCATCGGGCGATTATCGCGAAGCGGTCTGCCGCGCATCCGTGCGGCCAGCGACCGGATGAACTGCCGATGCCGAACGGCCGGGCCGCCAGGGTGCGCCTAAAGTCGCAGCCTCCAGCAGTCATCGGAAAGCCCACCGCCATGAGCCTGTACGCCGGATACCAGGAACTCCGCATTCCCACCGCCGACGGCGTGCATATCGCCTGCGTGACCGGCGGCAAGGGCCCGCCGCTGCTGCTGCTGCACGGCCATCCGCAGACCCGCGCCATCTGGCACAAGGTGGCGCCGGCGCTGGCCGAGCGCTTCACGCTGGTGGTCGCCGACCTGCGCGGCTATGGCGATTCATCCAGGCCCGCGGGCGATGCCGAGCACCGGCTGTATGCCAAGCGCACGATGGCCGAGGACATGCTGGCCGTGATGCGGCATCTTGGCCATGAGCGCTTCGGCGTGCTGGCCCACGACCGCGGCGCCCGCGTGGCGCACCGGCTGGCCGCCGACCATCCGCAGGCGGTGCAGCGCCTGGTGGTGCTGGACATTGCGCCCACGCTGGCCATGTACGAGCAGACCAACGAGGCCTTCGCCCGCGCCTACTGGCACTGGTTCTTCCTCATCCAGCCGTCACCGCTGCCCGAGCGCCTGATCGAGGCCGACCCCGCCGCCTACCTGGGCGACGTGATGGGTCGCCGCAGCGCCGGCCTGTCGCCCTTCGCGCCCGAGGCCTGGGCCGAATACGAGCGCTGCATCGCGCTGCCCGGTGCCGCCCATGCGATGTGCGAGGACTACCGCGCCGCCGCGGGCATCGACCTGCAGCACGACCGCGAGGACCGCGACGCCGGCCGCAGGCTGGCGATGCCGCTGCTGGCGCTCTGGGGCGCGCAGGGCATCGTGCAGCGCTGCTTCGATCCGCTGGCCGAATGGCGGCGTGTCGCCACCGACGTGCAGGGCAGCGCATTGCCCTGCGGCCACTACATCGCCGAAGAGGCGCCCGAACGGCTGCTGGAAGCAGCGCTGCCGTTCCTCACCCAAGCAGGAGATTGAACCCATGAGCACGAAGCACCGCATCGCCGTGATGGCCGGCGACGGCATCGGCAAGGAAGTGATGCCCGAGGGGCTCCGCGTGCTGGACGCCGTGGCCACGCGCTTCGGCATCGAGTGGCAGTGGGACGAGTTCGACTGGAGCTGCGAGCGCTACCTGAAGGAGGGCGCGATGATGCCCGCCGACTGGAAGGCGCAGATCGGCGGCCACGACGCCATCTTCTTCGGCGCGGTGGGCTGGCCGGCGACGGTGCCCGACCATGTGTCGCTGTGGGGCTCGCTGCTGCTGTTCCGCCGCGAGTTCGACCAGTACGTGAACCTGCGCCCCGCACGCCTGATGCCCGGCGTGAAGAGCCCGCTGGCCGGCCGCGAGGTGGGCGACATCGACTTCTACATCGTGCGCGAGAACACCGAGGGCGAGTACAGCAGCGTCGGCGGCAAGATGTTCGAGGGCACCGACCGCGAGATCGTGCTGCAGGAAAGCGTGTTCAGCCGCCAGGGCACCGACCGCATCATGAAGTTCGCGTTCGAGCTGGCGATGAAGCGGCCCAAGCGCCACCTCACCTCGGCCACCAAGAGCAACGGCATCTCGATCTCGATGCCCTACTGGGACGAGCGCTTCGCCGAGATCGCCAAGGCCTACCCCGGCGTGCGCACCGACAAGTACCACATCGACATCCTGACCGCGCACTTCGTGCAGCACCCGGACTGGTTCGACGTGGTGGTGGCCAGCAACCTCTTCGGCGACATCCTGTCCGACCTGGGCCCGGCCTGCACCGGCACCATCGGCATTGCGCCCTCGGCCAACCTCAACCCGGAGCGCAAGTTCCCGTCGCTGTTCGAGCCGGTGCACGGCTCGGCGCCCGACATCTACGGCAAGGGCATCGCCAACCCGATCGGCCAGATCTGGGCCGGCTCGATGATGCTGGAGCACCTGGGCCACCCGGAAGCCGGCGCCGCGGTGCTGCAGGCGATCGAGACGGTGCTGCAGGACGGCGGGCCCCGCACGCCCGACCTGGGCGGCAAGGCCACGACGGCCGAGGTGGGCAAGGCGATCGCGGAGGTAGTGGCGGCGCAGGGGCAGTGAGTTACAACCGCCCCACGCACCCCACCGCGCCGCAGCGGCATTCCAGCTTGCCTTCGTGGTGCGTCTCGCCGTAGTTCACCGTCACCTCGTCGCCCACGGCGATGGGCTTGACGGCGTAGAACTCGATGCGGCCGTCGCGGATCACCAGGCGGGCATTGGGCTGGCAGGAGTGGTTGGTGAAGCGCATCGGGTCGGTGCTCTTGGAGGCATCGATCGCCGTCTTGTGCGACACCTCCACGATCATGATGCGCTGCTGGCCTTCGGCCCGGCGGCGGGCCTCGGCCACGCTGATGGCCTCGCCGCGGATCTCGCCGATCTTCAGCCGCGGCGGGATCGGCTCGGCCGCGAAGCAGCCGAAGCCGTCGATGCGACTGCGCGCCACGCGCACGTCGAACTTCTGGTAGGGCGGGCGTTCGGCCAGCGGCATCGTCAGAGCAGCCCGGATTCGGCGGCGTGCTTCGGCAGCTCCACCACCGGCTGCGGCTGCCAGCCCTTCTGCCGGTGCTCGGCCACCACGTTGGTGTAGATGCCGCCGCGCACGTACCACTTGGCGGTGATGCGCACGAAGCGCGGGTCGGTGGCCTTCACGATGTCGTCGAGGATGGTGTTGGTCACCTTCTCGTGGAACGCGCCTTCGTTGCGATAGCTCCAGAAGTACATCTTGAGGCTCTTGAGCTCGATGCACTGCTGGTCGGCAATCATGTCGATCGTGAAGTGGGCGAAGTCGGGCTGGCCCGTCAGCGGGCAGTGGCAGGTGAACTCGGGCACCTGGAACTGGATGACGTAGTCGCGCTCGGGCGCCGGGTTGGGGAACACATGCAGTTCCTTGCTCGGCGCGCTGGGCGGGTTGGGCGGCATCTGGCGCTGGGGCGCGGCGGTGGCGACGGGCGCCGTGGCCACGGGTTCGGACTTCGATTTCTTGGCGTTCTTGGCCATGGCAGCAGGAGGCGGCGCCGTGCGCGCCGCGGGTGCAACAAGGGGTTGCGCGCCCGGGAAGGGGCCCGGGAACGAGGGGGCGCGATGGTATCATCCGGCCCCGTTCCTGCCCCGGCGCACGAACAAAAAACCCTTCTGAATCAACACCTTGGCGCGCTCCAGGGCACGCGCTCATGCGGCTCAACCAGATCAAGCTCTCGGGCTTCAAGTCCTTCGCGGAACCCACCACCTTCCAGTTGCCCGGCCAGTTGGTCGGCGTCGTCGGGCCCAATGGCTGCGGCAAGTCCAACATCATGGATGCGGTGCGCTGGGTGCTCGGTGAAAGCAAGGCCAGCGAGCTGCGCGGCGAGTCGATGCAGGACGTGATCTTCAACGGCTCCGGCAACCGCAAGCCGGCCAGCCGCGCCAGCGTGGAGCTGGTGTTCAGCAACGAGGATGCACGCGCCGGCGGCCAGTGGAACCAGTTCGCCGAGATCGCCGTCAAGCGCGTGCTCACGCGTGACGGCACCAGCAGCTACTACATCAACAACCAGCCGGTGCGCCGCCGCGACGTGCAGGACGTGTTCCTGGGCACCGGGCTGGGCCCGCGGGCCTACGCCATCATCGGCCAGGGCACCATCAGCCGCATCATCGAGAGCAAGCCCGAAGAGCTGCGCATGTTCCTCGAGGAAGCGGCCGGCGTCAGCAAGTACAAGGAACGCCGGCGCGAGACCGAGAACCGGCTGAAGGACACGCGCGAGAACCTCACGCGGGTGGAAGACATCCTGCGCGAGCTGAACGCCAACCTCGAGAAGCTGGAGAAGCAGGCCGAGGTGGCCACGCAGTACCACGGGCTGCAGGAGCGCGGCACGCTGCGGCTGCACCAGCTCTGGTTCCTGAAGCACCGCGACGCGGCCACGGAAGAGCAGCGCATCAAGACCGCCGCCGCCGAGGCCACCAATGCCCTGGAAGCCCGCCTGGCCGAGCTGCGCCACCTGGAAGCCGGGCTGGAAACCATCCGCCAGGCGCACTACGCCGCCAGCGATGGCCTGCACACCGCGCAAGGTGCGCTGGCCGAGGCCTCGCTGGAGGTCAGCCGGCTGGAGGAGCGCATCCGCTACGTGGTGGAAGGCCGCAACCGCGCGCAGCAGCGGCTGGCCGAGCTGCAGGCGCAAATCGCGCAATGGGCCGACCGCGGCGCGCAGGCCGAGGCCGAGCTGGAGACCATCGCCGGGCAGATCGCCGCCGCCGACGAGCAGGCCGAGGTGCTGGCCGCGCAGGCCGAGGAGCAGGCCGGCGCGTTGCCCACGCTGGAAGACGCGGTACGCGCCGCGCAGGCGCGGGCCAACGAGCAGCGCGGGCTGGTCACGCAGGTGCAGCAGCAGATCCAGCTGCTGGCCGCCGACAGCCGCAACATCGAGGAGCAGACCCGCGCGCTGCGCGGCCGCCGCGAACGCCTGTCCGCCGAGCGCCAGGGCCTGTCCGCGCCGGATGCCGGCCGCCTGGAAGAGCTGCGCGCGCAAAGCGAGGACGCGGCCGAAGCCCAGGCCATCGCCGACGAGCGCCTGCATGAGCTCACCGAGCAGGTGCCGCAGCTCGACGAGCAGCGCCGCGCCCAGCAGGCCACCGTCAACCGCGAGACGGCGCACCATGCCGAGCTGTCGGCCCGCCTCGAAGCGCTGCGCACGCTGCAGGAGAAGGTGCAGACCGAAGGCAAGCTCAAGCCCTGGCTGGCCAAGCATGGGCTGGACGGCCTGCCCGGCCTGTGGACGCAGGTGCACATCGAGACCGGCTGGGAGACCGCGCTGGAATCGGTGCTGCGCGAGCGGCTGAGCGCACTGGAAGTGGGCCGGGTCGACACGGTGAAGGCCTTCGCCGCCGATGCACCGCCGGCCAAGCTGGCCTTCTTCACCAAGCCGTCGGCTGCGGTGCAGGACCTGCACCGCACGCTGCCGCGGCTGTCCGACCTGCTGCGGCTGCAGGACACCGGCCTCAAGGCACTGATGACCGACTGGCTGGAAGGCGTGTACACCGCGCCTTCGCTGGACGAGGCGCTGGCCTCGCGCGGCCAGCTCACCCATGGCGAGATCATCGTCACGCGCGAGGGCCATGCGGTGTCGCAGTTCGCGGTGGCCTTCTATGCGCCGGATTCGGAGCAGGCCGGCATGCTGGCCCGCGCGCAGGAGATCGAGAACCTGGCGCTGGAGCTGCGCGCGCAGTCGCTGATCACCGAGGAAAGCAAGACCGCCGCGGTGCGCAGCGAAGCCGCGTACGCCGAGGCCGCCAACCGCCTGGCCGCGGTGCGTCGCGAGGCCGCCGAGGCGCAGACGCGCGCCCACCAGCTGCAGGTGGAGCTGATGCGGCTGCAGCAGCAGAGCGAAGCCGCCCAGTCGCGCCGCAGCCAGCTGCAGGAAGAGCTGGCCGAGATCGATGGCCAGATGGAAGAGCTGGCCGAGCGCCGCGTGACCGGCGAGGCCCGCTTCGAGGAACTGGACCTGCAACTGGCCAACACCCAGGAGCGCCATGCCGAGCTGGACGAAGCGGTGATCGGTGCCGAGCGCAAGCTGGCGGATGCCCGCGAGCAGCTGCGGGCGCTGGAGCGCCAGGCGCAGGAGGCGCAGTTCTCGGCCCGCTCGCTGGCTGCGCGCCGGGGCGAGCTGCAGCGTGCGATCGAGACGGCCGCGCAGCAGGCCGCCAGCAATGAGCAGGCGGCCGGGCAACTGCAGCAGGAGCTGGCCGGCTTCGACGATGCGGCTGCGCAGGCCGGCCTGCAGGACGCCTTGGCGCTGCGGGTGGAACGCGAGAAGGCGCTGGCCGCCCAGCGCAGCGAATACGACGAGTTGTCCATGCAGCTGCGCCGGTCGGACGAGCAGCGGCTGACGCTGGAACGCAGCCTGGAGCCGCTGCGCGAGAGCATCAACAAACTGCAGCTGGAGCAGCAGGCCGCCTCGCTGGGCGGCGCCCAGTACATGGAGCAGCTCACCGCCGCCGCGGTCGACCTGGCGCAACTGGCCGCCGGCATCGAGGCCGACGGCGTAAAGCTGCACGGCCTGCAGAGCGAGATCGACCGCATCAACCGCGAGATCGCCGCACTGGGCGCGGTGAACCTGGCCGCACTGGACGAGCTGGCCAGCGCGCGTGAGCGCAAGAGCTTCCTGGATGCGCAGAACGCCGACCTGCTGGAGGCCATCGGCACGCTGGAAGGCGCGATCCACAAGATCGACCTGGAAACCCGCGACCTGCTGAACAACACCTTCAACCAGGTGAACGAAGGCTTCGGACGCATGTTCCCCAGCCTGTTCGGCGGCGGCAATGCGCGGCTGGTGATGACGGGCGACGAGATCCTGGACGCGGGTGTGCAGGTGATGGCGCAGCCGCCGGGCAAGAAGAACAGCACCATCCACCTGCTGTCGGGTGGCGAGAAGGCACTCACCGCCATTGCGCTGGTGTTTGCCATCTTCCAGCTGAATCCGGCGCCGTTCTGCCTGCTGGACGAAGTGGATGCGCCGCTGGACGACGCCAACACCGAGCGCTACGCCAAGCTGGTGACGCAGATGAGCGAGGGCACGCAGTTCCTCTTCATCAGCCACAACAAGATCGCGATGGAAATGGCACGGCAGCTCATCGGCGTGACGATGCAGGAGCAGGGCGTGTCGCGCATCGTCGCGGTGGACATGGAAACCGCGGTCGGCATGGTCGAAGCGGCTTGAGGACGGGACGACGATGACCTTGACGATGGCTTTGACGATCGTGGCGGTGCTGGTGGTGCTGGCCCTGGTGGCCCACAGCATCTGGACCGCGCGCCATGCGGGCCCGCGCCGCGCCGATGGCGAACTGCCCGGCCATGCCCGGGTGGAACCCGGCCTGGAAGGCGCCGCCGCGGCCGAGCCCGCGGTGCCTTCGGTCGAGCCGGACCCGGCCATCGAGGTGTTGCCCGAGCTGCGGGTGCCGCCGGTGGGCGGACGCCGGCTGGCGCGCATCGATCCGCTGATCGACGCCATCGTGCCGCTGACGCTGGAGTCGCCGGTCAGCGGCGACATGGTGCTGGCCCACATGCCGCCCTCGCGCCGCGCCGGCACCAAGCCCTTCCACATCGAGGGCCTGAACGTCGAGACCGGCGACTGGGAAGCGCCCGCGCCGGGCCGCCGCTACAACGAGCTGCAGGCCGGCGTGCAACTGGCCAACCGCAGCGGCGCGCTCAACGAGATCGAGTATTCGGAGTTCGTGCAGAAGGTGCAGGCCTTTGCCGAGGCGGTGGGCGCGATGCCCGACTTTCCGGACATGCTGGAAGTGGCCGCCCGCGCCCGCGAGCTGGACGGCTTTGCCAGTCCGCACGATGCGCAGCTGAGCATGGTGCTGCGCGCCAACAGCGCGGCCTGGTCGGTGGGCTTCATCCAGCAAAGCGCGGCACGCCAGGGCTTCGTGCCCGGCAGCCTGCCGGGCCGGCTGGTGCTGCCGTCGCCCGAGCCGGGCGCGCCGCCGGTGCTGGTGCTGGGCTTCGACCCGCAGGCCGCGCTGGCCGAAGACCCGGCCGCCGCCGCGCTGCGCGACGTCACCCTCAGCCTGGACGTGCCGCAGACACCCGAATCGGCCGAGCCCTTCGCCGCCTGGCAGGAAGTGGCCCGCGCCCTGGCCACCAGCATGGACGGCACGCTGGTGGACGACCGCGGCTGGCCGATCACGCTGCAGCATTTCACCGGCATCGCCGGCGACCTGAAGACGCTGTACGCGCAGCTTGCCCAGCGCGACCTCACCGCCGGCTCGGCGGCGGCGCGGCGGTTGTTCAGCTGAACAACCTGCCAGCGGCTTCCTGAGGCGCCCGCCTTCACCACCCGCGCCGGCTGCCTCATCAGCACGAACTCTTCGGCCGACGTCGGGTGCACCGCCACCGTGCGGTCGAACTGGGCCTTGGTGGCGCCGCAGGTGAGGGCCACGGCCAGGCTCTGCACGATCTCCGGTGCGTCGGCGCCCAGCATGTGCACCGCCAGCACGCGGTCGGTGTCGGCGTCCACCAGCAGCTTCATGTAGCTGCGCTCGGCGCCGCCGATGAAGGTCTGCTTCATCGGCCGGAAATCGGCCTCGAACACCTTCAGCGTGTGGCCGGCCGCCAGCGCGTCGGCCTCGCTGGGGCCGATGGTGCCCAGCGGCGGCAGGGTGAACACCGCGGTGGCGATCTGGCTGAAGTCGGGCAGACGGGCGGCGCCGGCTTCGCCGCCGAACAGCGCTTCGGCCCAGGCGCGGCCTTCGGCGATGGCCACCGGCGTCAGGTTGAGCTTGTTGGTCACGTCGCCGATGGCATGCACGCCCGGCACCGGCGTCTCGAAGCGCTCGTTCACCGGCACCGCGCCCGCCGCGTCGGTCTGCAGGCCGATGGTCTCCAGGCCCAGGCCCGCGGTGTGTGGCCGGCGGCCGGTGGCGTTCAGCACGAAGGGAAAGCGGTGCGTCATGCCGCTGGCCATGTGCAGCTGGTAGCAGTCGCCCTGCTTGTCCACGCGCTGCGGCGCCTGGCCTGCATGCAGCACGATGCCGGCGGCCTCCAGCGCCTGGGCCACGCGGGTGCGCAAGTCCTCGTCGAAGCCGCGCAGCGGCTGGCGGTCGCGGTAGAACAGCTGCACCTTGGCGCCCAGCCGCGCGAGGATGCTGGCGAACTCCACCGCGATGTAGCCGCCACCGACGATGCCGACCTCGGCCGGCAGGTGCTGCAGGTCGAGCACGTCGTCCGAGGTGGGCCAGTCGCCGATGCCCTCGATGCTGTCGCGCACCGGCCGGCCGCCGGTGGCGATCAGCAGGTGCCGGGCGGTGATGCGGCGCTGGCCCACCACCACGGTGTTCGGGCCGTCGATGCGGCCCCAGCCGTCCAGCACCTCCACGCCCGATCCGTTGAGCAGCTGGCGGTACAAGCCTTCCAGCCGGCGGATCTCGGAGGCCTTTTGCGCGGCCCAGGGCGCCATGTCGAACGTCGCCGCCTCCACCGCCCACCCGTAGCCGCGGGCCTCGTGGATGGCGTCGCCCAGCTGCGCCGCATACATCATCAGCTTCTTGGGCACGCAGCCGCGGATCACGCAGGTGCCGCCCACGCGGCTGCCTTCGATGATGGCCACCTTGGCGCCCAGCGCCGCGGCCCGGCGTGAAGCGGCCACGCCGCCGGAGCCGGCGCCGAGGGTGATGAGGTCGTAGTCGAATGAGGTCATGGGGCGAAAGGGCTGCAGCGCGGAGGAATGCACTGTGTCACAGCCTGCCTACACTGGCGCCATGCCCCGAACGGAAGACCCCGCCCACCGCGCCGCCGAACTGCGTGGCCTGCTCGAAGCGCATGCCCATGCCTACTACGTGCTGGACGCGCCGACGATCCCCGATGCCGAGTACGACAAGCTGTTCCAGGAACTGCAGGCCATCGAGGCCGCGCATCCCGAACTGCTGACGCCCGATTCGCCCACGCAGCGCGTGATCGGCGCGGTGCTGGAAGGCCTGACGCCAGTGCGGCACACGGTGCCGATGCTGTCGATCAAGACCGAGACCGACACCACGCCGGCCGGCGCGCTGAAGTTCGACACCTCGGTGCGCAATGCGCTCAAGCTCGCCGAGGCCGACCCGCCGGTGCGCTACAACGCCGAGCTGAAGTTCGACGGCCTGGCCGTGAACCTGCGCTACGAGGGCGGCGTGCTGGTGCAGGCCGCCACCCGCGGCGACGGCGAGACGGGCGAGGACGTGACCCACACCATCCGCACCATCGGCGTCATCCCCAAGCGGCTCAAGCGCTGCAATGCGCCTGTGCTGGAAGTGCGCGGCGAGGTGTTCATGCGCCGGGATGCGTTCGAGGCACTGAACGAGCGCCAGCGCGAGGCCGGCGGCAAGACCTTCGTCAACCCGCGCAATGCCGCGGCCGGCGTGGTGCGCCAGCTGGACGCCAACATCGCCAAGCAGCGGCCGCTGGACTTCTTCGCCTATGGCCTGGGCGACGTGCAGGGCTGGGACGTGCCGCCCAGCCATTCGGCCACGCTGGATGCGCTGGCCAGGATGGGCCTGCCGGTCAACGCCGACCGCGCGGTGGTGGAGGGGCCGACGGCCTGGCCGGCTTCCATGAACGCATCGCGGCGCAGCGGGATGCATTGCCCTTCGACATCGACGGCGTGGTCTACAAGGTGGACGACCGCGCCCTGCAGCAGCAGCTGGGCTTCAAGACCCGCGAGCCGCGCTGGGCGGTGGCGCACAAGTACCCGGCGCAGGAGCAGGTGACGGTGCTGCGCGCCATCGACATCCAGGTGGGCCGCACCGGCAAGCTCACGCCGGTGGCCAAGCTGGAGCCGGTGTTCGTCGGCGGCACGACGGTGAGCAATGCGACGCTGCACAACGTGTTCGAGCTGCGCCGCAAGGGCGTGCGCATCGGCGACAAGGTGATCGTGCGCCGCGCCGGCGACGTGATCCCGGAGGTGGTGGGCCGCGTGCCCGGGCCGCGCGCGGGCTACGTGCCCAACTTCCGCATGCCGCGACATTGCCCGGTGTGCGGCAGCGACGTGCTGCGCGAGCGCGGCGGCATCGACCACCGCTGCACCGGCGGCCTCTTCTGCGCGGCGCAGCGCAAGCAGGCGCTGCTGCACTTTGCCGGCCGCCGCGCGATGGACATCGAGGGCCTGGGCGACAAGCTGGTCGACCAGCTGGTGGACGGCGGTTTGATCCGCACCCTGCCCGAGCTGTACACCCTGGGCATCGCCAAGCTGTCGGCACTTGAGCGCATGGCCGACAAGAGCGCCGCCAACCTGGTGCAGGCGCTGGACAAGAGCAAGCACACCACGCTGCCGCGCTTCCTGTACGCGCTCGGCATCCGCCACGTGGGTGAAACCACCGCCAAGGACCTGGCCCGGCACTTCGGCCAGCTCGACGCGGTGATGGACGCCACCTACGAGCAGCTGCTGGAGGTACCCGACGTGGGCCCGGTGGTGGCGCAAAGCATCCGCGCCTTCTTCGAGCAGCCGCACAACCGCGAGGTGGCCGAGCAGCTGCGTGCCGCCGGCGTCACCTGGCCCGAGCATGAAGGCGCCGAGCGCGCCGCGCCCAAGCCGCTGGCCGGCCAGACCTTCGTGCTCACCGGCACGCTGCCCACCATGAGCCGCGACGAGGCCAAGGACCTGCTGGAAGCGGCCGGCGCCAAGGTGGCGGGCTCGGTGTCGAAGAAGACGAACTACGTGGTGGCCGGCGCCGAGGCGGGCAGCAAGCTGGAGAAGGCCCAGCAGCTGGGCATCACGATCCTGGACGAGGCCGGCCTGCAGGCCCTGCTGGCCGAGGCCGGTGCATCCGCAACCTGAACGAGACGAACCGATGGCAGTACGAGAAATCCTGAAGATGGGCGACCCCCGCCTGCTGCGCGTGGCGCCGCCCGTGACCGAGTTCGACACGCCGGAGCTGCATGCGCTGATCGCCGACATGTTCGACACCATGGCCGCGGCCAACGGCGCCGGCCTGGCCGCGCCGCAGATCGGCGTCGACCTGCAGCTGGTGATTTTTGGCTTCGACCGCAACGAGCGCTACCCCGAGGCGCCGCCGGTGCCCAAGACGGTGCTCATCAACCCGGTGATCACGCCGCTGGACGACGTGATGGTGGAAGGGTGGGAGGGCTGCCTGTCGGTGCCCGGGCTGCGCGGCGTGGTGCCGCGCGCCCAGCGCATCCGTTACACCGGTGTCGACCCGCAAGGGCGGCCGATCGAGCGCGAGGCCGAGGGCTTCCACGCCCGCGTGGTGCAGCATGAATGCGACCACCTGATCGGCCGGCTGTATCCCACCCGCATGACGGACCTGACGCGGCTGGGCTTCACCAGCGTGCTGTTCCCCGAGATGGATCCGAACGCGGACGATTGAACGCGGCGCAAGAGCTGGCAGCAGTTGTAAGCCGGGGTGAACCAAGTCGGCCGCCGGGGGCCGAAAAGCGTTGAACAGGGCAGGAGACTGCTGCATGAGAACCATTGCTTCACCGCTGGCCGGCTGGCTGCTGGCCGGGCTGATGTGCCTGGCAGGCCCGGCACAGGCCCAGGAAGACGCACCCGGCCGGGTGGGCCGCGTGGGCGACACCCAGGGCACCGTGTGGCTGCTGGACCGCCAGGACAATGAATGGGTGGCCGCCGAGCGCAACCGCCCGCTGACCCGTGGCGACCGCCTGGCCACCGACGCCGGGGGCCGCGCCGAGCTGCAGATCGGCTCCACCACGCTGCGCCTGGACGGCCAGACCGAAGTGACCCTGCGCGAGCTGGACGATGCGCAGGTGCAGGTGGCCGTCGACCGCGGCACGCTGGCGTTGCGCGTGCGCTCCAGCGAGGTGGCGCGCGAGCTGCAGGTGGTGTCCGATGCCGGCCGCGTGCTGCCGCAGGTGGCCGGCCATTACCGGGTGGACGTGGACGCGCCCAGCATGGTGCTGGGCGTGTGGTCCGGCAGCGCCCGCTTCGACGCGCCCGACAGCGCGCTGGACGTGCGCGCCGGCCAGCGCGCCGAGTTCTGGCGCGAGGGCGGGGCCACGCACTACACCTGGTCCTCTCCCGCGCAGGACCCGTTCAGCGACTGGGTGCTGGCGCAGGACCGCGCCGACGACCAGCGCCTGGCCGCACTGGACCGCGAGGTGTCGCCGGAGATGACCGGCGTCGACGACCTGGCCCGCTACGGCCGCTGGGACAACCATCCCGAATACGGCGCCATCTGGGCGCCCACCAGCGTGGCCGCGGGCTGGGCGCCGTACCGCTACGGCCGCTGGAGCTGGATCTCGCCCTGGGGCTGGACCTGGGTGGACGATGCGCCCTGGGGCTTCGCGCCCTTCCATTACGGCCGCTGGGTGCAGTGGAACGGCCGCTGGGGCTGGGCGCCGGGGCGCTATGCAGTGCGGCCGGTGTATTCGCCCGGCCTGGTGGCATGGATCGGCGGCGGCAACGTGAGCGTGGGCGTGACCGTCGGCGGGCCGCCCTATGTGGGCTGGGTGCCGCTGTCGCCGCGCGAGCGTTACGTGCCGGGTTACCGCATCGCGCCGCGCTGGCGCGACCACCTCGACCCGTACTACGGCCCCGGTCCGCGCCCGCCCGGCTGGCGCCTGCCCGACCGCGGCCACGGCACGCCCTGGGTGAACGAGCGCCTGCCGGGCGGCATCACCGTCGTGCCGTCGGACATATTGCGCCGGCGCGAGCGCATCGGCGACCGCGTGATCACCGACCCGCGTGGCAACCGCGACTTCTGGGACCACCGCCGCGACGGCTGGCGCCCGCCACCGCCCACCGCCGGCCTGCTGCCGCGGCCCGATGACCGCAATCCGCGTCCGTGGCCCGACCGCCGGCGCGACGATGCGCCGCCTTCCCGCGTGATCGACAGCGGCAACCCGCCCGGCTCGATCGGCAGGCCCTGGCCCGGCCGCACGGTGGACACCGGCCGCGACTTCGACCGCGACCGCGACAACAACGGGCGCGACGACCGCATCGACCGGGAATTGCTGGAACGCCAGCGCGGCAACGACCGCAACGCCGACGGCGTGCCCGACCACTGGCGTGGCGTCAATCCCGGCGGCGGCCTGCGCAACCGCGACGGCAGCCCCGCGGCGCCGGTGGTGCGCCCGCCTTCGGAGCGGGTGGTGCCGGTGCAGCCGCAGTGGCAGCGTCCGCCGCAGGGCGGGGGCCAGCCGCAGCCCCAGCCACGGGGCATGCCAGAGCAGCGGGCCGTGCCTGTGCCGCGGCCGATGCCGGCCCAGCCCGCGCCGGCCCCGCGCATGGAAGCCCCGCGCATGGAAGCGCCGCGCATGCCGATGGGCGGCCCCGGCCGCGACAAGTCGGGTGCCGAACGGGCCGAGCGGGCCGACCGCGGCCCGCGCCAGAACGAGCGCTGACGCCGCGGCGGGCGGCAGCCTGCTACTTGAGCAGCGGCCGCAGCACCGGCCAGACGTTGTCCAGCATCGTCGGGTGCGCGGCCTCGCGCGGGTGGATGCGGTCGGGCTGGAACAGCGCCTCGGCATTCGGCACGTCGGCCACGCCCTTCAGCAGGAAGGGCACCAGCGCCGTGCCCTCGGCCTTGGCCACGGTGGCGAACAGCGCGGCGAAGTCGTCACTGTACTTGCGGCCGTAGTTGGGCGGCACCTGCATGCCGGCCACCAGCACCTGGGCGCCGGCAGCCTTGCTGGCGCGTGCCATCTCGGCCAGGTTGGCCTGCGTCATCGCCAGCGGCAGGCCGCGCAGCGCGTCGTTGCCGCCCAGCTCCAGGATCACGTGCGTGGGCTTGTGCTGGGCCAGCAGCGCCGGCAGGCGGGAGCGCCCGCCGGAAGTGGTGTCGCCGCTGATGCTGGCATTCACCACCCGCGCCTGCACACGCTGCTGGGCCAGCCGGCGCTCCAGCAGCGCCACCCAGCCGCTGCCGCGCGGCAGGCCGTATTCGGCGGAAAGGCTGTCGCCCACCACCAGGATCACCGGCGTGGCGGGCGCTGCCAGCGCCGCCACGGGCAGCATCCCGCCCAGCCCGAAGGCCAGCCCCAGCGCGCTACAGTGCAACAGCACCTGCCGCCGTTGCGCGGTCAGCCTTCCACCCGTCCGTTCCAAGCTCGACTCCATCTTCATGCAGCAACCCATCATCGAAGTCGACCGCGTCAGCAAAGAGGTACGCGACTCGACCGGTGTTCTGACGATTCTCCATGGCATCGAGTTCACTCTGCGTGCGCAGGAATCGGTGGCCATCGTCGGCGCGTCCGGTTCCGGCAAGAGCACGCTGCTGTCCATCCTGGCCGGGCTGGACGTGCCCACGCAGGGCACGGTGCGCCTGGCCGGCACCGACCTCTTCGCGCTGGACGAGGACGCCCGCGCCGCGGTGCGGGCGCAGAAGGTGGGCTTCGTGTTCCAAAGCTTCCAGCTGCTGGGCAACCTCACGGCGCTGGAGAACGTGATGCTGCCGCTGGAGCTGATGGGCCGCAACGACGCCCGCGCCGCGGCCACCGAGATGCTCGGCCGCGTCGGCCTGGGCGCACGGCTGGGCCACTATCCGCGGGTGCTGTCGGGCGGCGAGCAGCAGCGCGTGGCGCTGGCCCGGGCCTTCGTGGTGCGGCCGGCCGTGCTGCTGGCCGACGAGCCCACCGGCAGCCTGGATTTCGCCACCGGCGAAACCGTGATGCAGCTGATCTTCGAGCTGAACCGCGAGGCCGGCACCACGCTCGTGCTGGTCACGCACGACCGGGCCATCGCCCGTCGCTGCGACCGCCAGCTGGTCATCGAGGCCGGGCGCCTGGTGGCTTCGGCGGAGCCGGCCGAAGCCGGCTGACCGCCTGCGCGGGCCGGGCGGGCGGCGCCGCCCGGCATCTCAAGTCCGCTGCCGCTTCTTCCGATATGTGACCCAGACCCGGGTCAAGAGCTGTACGAACCGTGGGCCTATTCGTCGAAGTGTCTTGGAGCACGAGAGATGTCAGGTCAGTACAGCCTTGCCGGCGCCGCCACGGGTGCCAAGCGCGCCTTCCCCGGCCTTGACCGGGGCGCGGCCCGGTGCCCGCTGCGCGCGCCGCGCCGGCCGGCCGCCCATCCCCGCGCGCTCTGGCCACCGCCCTCCGGCGCCCCGCGCCCATTCCCGAACCGCAGCCCGCGCGCCCGTCTTCCCGGCGTGATGGCGCTGCCGCATGCACCGCAGCCGGCAGCCACGCCGGCCGCATCCATGCCGTTTCCTTCTTGAACGCCGTCACGCACGGCAGGAAGCCAACCATGTTCAACAACCTCAAAGTGGCCACCCGGCTGGGCCTGGGCTTTGGCGCCGTCGTGGCGCTGATGCTGGCGCTGGCCGCGCTCGGCATCAGCCGGCTGTCGGAGATGAACGAGCGCACCTCGCTCATCGTCGACGACCGCGTGGCCAAGGCCATGATGGCCAAGGAGATGCAGACCCTCACCGTGGACAACGGGCGGCAGCTGCGGGCCATCCTGCTGGCGCCGGCCGGCTTCAACGTCGAGCCCTTCAAGGCCCGGGTGGCGGCCAACCGTGCGCGCGACGAGACGCTGGTGAGCCAGTTCGATGCCATGGTCAACACCGACCGCGGCCGCGAACTGATGGCCGCGGTGAAGGACCGGCGGGCCACGCTGGCCACCAAGTACCCGTCGCTGTACGCGCTGATGGACGGCGACCGCGAGCAGGCCGCCGCCTTCGTGCGCGACGACTTCGCGCCTGCCAATGCGCGGCTGGAGGCCGCGCTGGACGAGATGGCCGACTTCCAGGTGCAGCTGATGCAGTCGACGGTGAAGGAGGCCGCCGCCAGCTACCTGCACACCCGCGACCTGATGCTGGGCCTGTCGGCCGGCGCGGTGCTCATCGCGGCGGTGATGGGCGTGCTCATCACCCGCGGCCTGCTGCGGCTGCTGGGCGGCGAGCCGGCCTATGCGGCCGAGGTCATCCGGCGCGTGGCGCAGGGCGACCTGACGGTGGAGGTGCGCACCCGCGCCGGCGACGAGCGCAGCATGCTGGCCGCGGTGCGCGACATGGTGGCCCGCCTGACCAACGTGGTGCGGGAGGTGAACGACGGTGCCGAGAGCCTGGCCACCGCTTCGGAGCAGGTGAGCGCCACCTCGCAGGTGCTGTCGCAGGCCGCCAGCGAGCAGGCCGCCAGCGTGGAGCAGACCAGCGCCTCCATCGAGGAGATGACGGCCTCCATCGCGCAGAACACCGACAACGCCAAGGTCACCGATGGCATGGCCGGCAAGGCCGCCGGCGAGGCGAGGGAGGGCGGCGAGGCGGTGTCGGCCACGGTCTCGGCCATGAAGCAGATCGCCCGCAAGATCGTCATCATCGATGACATCGCCTACCAGACCAACCTGCTGGCGCTGAATGCGGCCATCGAGGCTGCACGCGCCGGCGAGCACGGCAAGGGTTTCGCGGTGGTGGCCGCCGAGGTGCGCAAGCTGGCCGAGCGCAGCCAGGTGGCGGCCGAGGAGATCGGCAACGTGGCCAGCGAGAGCGTGCAGCTGGCCGAGCGCGCGGGCGAGCTGCTCACCGCCATGGTGCCCAGCATCAGCAAGACCTCCGACCTGGTGCAGGAGATCACCGCGGCCAGCGAGGAGCAGTCGGCCGGCGTGGCGCAGATCAATGCCGCGGTGGGCCAGCTCAGCCAGGCGATGCAGCAGAACGCCTCCAGCTCCGAGGAACTGGCCGCCACCTCGGCCGAGATGAGCGCGCAGGCCGAGGCGCTGCAGCAGACCATGGGCTTCTTCCGCCTGGCCACCGGCGGCGTCGCCGAACCCGAGGCGGCCGGCCCCGCCCGCCGTGCGCTGGGCCTGGCGCGCTCGGCCGCGCGGCATGGCTCGCCTTCCGCCAAGCGGCCAGCGGCCGCACCAGCCCGCCAGCGGGCGGACGACACCGTCGATGAGTCCTCCTTCACTTCCTTCTGATCGACCGCAGGCCGCGCGCGACGTGGTGCTGGTGGTCGACGACAGCCTGGTGCAGCGGCAGCATGCGGTGTCGCTGTGCCGCGCCCTGGGCGTGAGCGAAGTGCACGAGGCGCAGGACGGCGAGGATGCGCTGCGCCGGCTGGCCGGGCTGCCGCTGCCGCCCACGCTGATGGTCATCGACCTGGAGATGCCGGTGATGGACGGCTTCGAGCTGATCCAGCACCTGGGGCGCCACGGCGTGCGCTCGCCCTTCGTGGTGGCCAGCAGCCGCGAAGGCGCCTTGATGCGGGCGGTGGAGGCCATGGCCGCCACCTTGTCGATGCGGCTGCTGGCCGGCGTGGCCAAGCCGCTGACCTCGGAAGTGATGGCCGCCGCGCTGGAAGCGAGCCAGCAGATGCAGGCCAGCGGCGAAGCGCCCAGCCTGCCCAGCGTGCCGCAGCCCATCGCTCCCGATGTGCTGGCGCTGGCGGTGGCGCAGGGGCGGGTGACGCCGCAGTTCCAGCCCAAGGTGGACATCCGCACCGGGCTGGTCCGCGGCGTGGAGGCGCTGGCGCGCTGGACCGACCCGGTGCTGGGCATGGTGCCGCCGGACCGCTTCATCGCCACCGCCGAGCAGCACGGGATCATCGGCGACCTGACGCGCTCCGTGATGGACCAGAGCCTCGCGCAGGTGGCGCGCTGGAGCGCGCGCGGCCTGCGGCTGTCGATGGCGGTGAACCTGTCGCCGCTGTCGCTGCAGACGCCCGGGCTGGTGGAGGCGGTCACCGCGCTGCTGGCACGGCATGGGGTGGCGCCTTCGCAGCTGGTGCTGGAAATCACCGAGAGCGCGGCGGTGGCCTCCGATGCCGCCACGCTGAGCGTGCTCGCCCGGCTGCGCATGCGCGGCGTGGGGCTGTCGATCGACGACTACGGCACCGGCTTCTCGTCGATGCAGCAGCTGGCGCGGGTGCCCTGCACCGAGCTGAAGATCGACCGTTCCTTCGTGCACGGCGCGCACCGCTGCCCGCACCTGAAGACGCTGCTGCAGTCGGCGCTGGAGATGGCGGGCCGGCTCGGCCTGGTGTCGGTGGCCGAAGGCGTGGAGACGATGGAGGACTGGCGGCTGCTGCAGCAATCAGGCTGCAACGTGGGGCAGGGCTACCTGGTGGCCCGGCCGATGCCCGGCGATGCCGTGGCCCGCTGGCTGGGCAGCCACGAGGCGCGGCTGCCCGATCTGCGCCGCCCGGAGTGAGCGGCGCGCGTCGCTCACTCCTGGAACTTGTAGTCCGTCTTGGCCTTGGCGCGCAGGTCCTGCTGGAACTGCTGCAGCTTGACCTGCGTCAGGCGCTGCTGGATCTGCGGCTTCACTTCCTCGAAGGCCGGGAACTGCGCCTCGCGCGTGTCTTCCAGCTTGATGATGTGGTAGCCGAACTGGGTCTTCACCGGCGTCTCGGTCATCTCGCCCTTCTTCAGCGCGGCCATGGCCTGGCCGAACTCCGGCACGTAGGCGTCGGGCTTGGCGAAGTCCAGGTCGCCGCCGTTCTCGCCGGAGCCCGGGTCCTTGGAGTTCTTCTTGGCGATTTCCTCGAAGTTGCCGCCGGCCTTGATCTCGGCGATCAGCGCCTTGGCCTGGTCCTCGGTCTCCACCAGGATGTGGCGGGCGCGGAATTCCTGGCCGGCCGACTGGGCCTTGAACTTGTCGTACTCGGCCTTGGCATCGGCGTCGGACACCACGTTCTTCTTCTGGAAGTCGGTGAACAGCTCGCGGATCAGGATGCTCTGGCGCGCCAGTTCCATCTGGCTCTTGTAGTCGGCCGTCTGCGCCATGCCGCGCTTCTCGGCTTCCTGCGCGAAGATCTCGCGCAGCACCACTTCCTCCTTCACCCGCGCTTCCAGCTCGGGCGTGCGCGGCTGTTCACCGCCGCGGGTGGCCTGGGTCATCAGGGCTTCGACGCGGGCCTTGGGCACGGCCTTGCCGTTGACGATGGCGACGTTCTGCGCGCCGGCCACCATCGGCAGGGCGACCAGTGCGGCGGCAAGCAGGGAAAGCTGGGTCTTCATGGGCAAGGGCCTCTCGGGATGCTGCGGTAGGTGCAGGCTGGGGGTGAAGGGCGTGGCCACGGGGGGCAATCCAGGGCCGCGTGAAGGGGGTTGGGGCGTCAGCCGGCCTCTTCGGGCGTGCGGGCCTCGATGGCCAGCGCATGGATGCCCTGCGGGATCAGGGCCTGCAGGGCACTGTACACGAGGCGGTGCCGCGCCACCCGGCTGGTGCCGGCGAAGCGGGCGCTGGTGATGCGCACGGTGAAATGCCGGCCCTCGCGGGCGCCGGCATGGCCGGCATGCAGGTGGCTGTCGTCCTGCACCTGCAGCGCGGTGGGCGCCAGCGCCTCGCGCAGGCAGGCTTCGATGTCGGTGGCGGAAACGCTCATGGCGGCTACTTGCCCGGTGCCTCGGCCTCGGCCACGGGTTCTTCCTGCACATGGCGGCTCAGGTACACGCCCTGGGCCAGCGTAAACAGCAGCATCAGGCCGATGCCGCCGAAGAGCTTGAAGTTGACCCAGGCGTCGGTGGAGAAGCTGTAGGCCACCCACAGGTTGAGCACGCCCATCACCGCGAAGAAGGCCACCCAGGCCAGGTTCAAGCGCTGCCAGGCGTAGTCCGGCAGTTTCAGCTGCTCACCCAGCAGCAGGCGCAGCAGGTTCTTGCGCAGCAGCAGCTCGCTCAGCAGGAAGGAGGCACCCATCACCCAGTACAGCACGCTGGGCTTCCACTTGATGAAGGTCTCGTTGTGGAACCAGATGGTTGCGCCGCCGAGCACCACCACCAGCACCAGGCTGACCCCAGAGCATGGTGTCCACCTTCTTGCCGCGGGCCATGACCCAGGCCACCTGGGCCAGCGTGGCCACGATCACCACCACGGTGGACAGCAGCACCGGCGCCTCGGCCGTGCCCACCACCCCGCCGGAGACCATGAAGCCGAAATGCTCGGAAGCGAAGGCGGCGGCCCATTCCTTGTGGTTCTCGGCGTACTTGAAGGCGCCGAAGAACAGGATGATCGGCAGGAAATCGAACAACAGCTTCATTTGGGCGCGAAGTCTATCGCTGCCGAATTGATGCAGAAGCGTTCGCCGGTGGGCTCGGGTCCGTCCTCGAACACATGGCCCAGGTGGGAGCCGCAGTTGTTGCAGCGCACCTCCACCCGCAGCATGCCGTGCGAGCGGTCGATCACGCGTTCCACCACCTCGCTGTTGATCGGCTCGTAGTAGCTCGGCCAGCCGCAGCCGGCGTCGAACTTGGTGCTGGAATCGAACAGCGGCGTGCCGCAGCCCACGCAGTTGTACTGGCCGCTGTCGGTGTGGTCCCAGTACTTGCCGGTAAAGGCGCGCTCGGTGGCCGCATGCCGCGCCACCTGGTACTGCATCGGGTCCAGCTCGGCACGCCATTGCGCGTCGGTCTTGTGGACGGGGTACTTCGGGTCGTCGTGTTCGTGGCTCATGCGCGGGAGTCTAGCCACCGGCCCGGCCGCTTGCCGGTGGCTGCCCCAATGGCCCTGTGTTCAGTTGTAGCGCGTCAGGCTGTCCTTGAAGCTGCCGTCCGGCATCCGGTAGCGCAGCTGGATGCTGCGCCCGGCGCTGCCGTCGGCGGCCAGCGGCATGAAGCGTTCACCCGCCTCGCAGGTCAGGCCGGTGGTGGGCGCGGTCGCGGTCACCGTGGTAATGCGGTGTGCCACCGGCACCGTGCCCTGGTTGACGCTGCGCCCGCCGGCGAAGCTGTACACGCCCACGCTGCGCACCGGCTCGGCATAGGGGTCGGCCTGCCAGCCGATCTGCAGGCTGGCCTGGGCGCCGCCGGCCGGTTGCGCCGGGTCCAGCGCCTGCAGGGTGGCCGCATCCAGCGCATGCCAGCGCAGCGAGGCCCCGGCCGTGGCCGGCATCACCGGCGTGAGCGTGGTGCGGGTGAGCGTGTGGCGGGCCGTTGTTTCGCCTTCGTAAAAAACTTCGAAGGTGTACGCCGCATGGGCGCGCAGTTGGCCGAAGTCCACATAGGCGGTGCTGCCGGGCGGCTGGCCGTAGTCCAGCGGATGGGCCCAGATCACGTTGCTGTTGTCGGCCGTGCCGGCATTCGGGTTGGCCCGCACCGTGGTGGCCTGCGCGCCTGCCAGCCCTTGGGTGCGCTGCAGCCGGAAGATGTTGCCGTTGTCCGGCGCGGGCAGGGCCACGGCGGGATCGACATTGCCGTCCTTGCTGAACAGGTTGAGCCAGTTCTGGCTGGTACAGATGCTGGCGCGCGGCGGCGTGTACACCAGGCCGGCGGTGGGCAGGCCGGGCCCCTTGACCCGGGCCGCGCGCATGCCCCGGCTGCCCGGGCCCTTCATGTTGATGAAGATGTTGAGCCCGCTCTCGTAGCGGCTGGCGCCCGTATTGGCGAACGGCGGCGTGCCGGGGCTGGGCGCCAGCTGTTCGTTGCGGCGGATGGACGCCGTGATGCTGGCCTCCACCGGCGCCTGGTTGCCATGCAGCCACCAGTCGGTGGCATGGCCGGCGGTGGCGGTGCCGGCCAGCCGCCGCGCCACGGTGATGAAGTTGCCGGCCACGCCGGCGGCGTCCCGGTAGTGCATGTTGACGACCGCGGCGTCGCGGTCGGCCGCGCTGGTGTCGTCGATGTAGCGCAGCACCTGCGGCGGATCGAAGGTGGCGCCGGTCATGTCTGAGCGCGTCATCAGGCCGTGGAAGGCTTGCTGGGCGGTGTAGCCCTGGTGCAGGTAGTCGTCGGCCGCGATGTCCTCGCAGGCTGGCGCCACCGACAGCAGCCGCGGGCCGCCGTCGGCGGGATCGACGTTCTCTTCGGTGGCCAGCACCCGCTGGGCCAGCGGCAGCGCGAAGCAGCGGGTGAACGCCTGGCTGGACAGTTTGAGCGCGCCGGCCAGGTCCAGTGCCGCGGCCGGCGGCGCGGCCAGCGTGGGCGCCGGCTGCACGCCATCGGCCATCGCCACCGGCGCGTCGGACCGGTCGACGGTGCTGATCATCGGCACGCCGTTGACCTGGGTGATGCGCAGCACGTCGATCAGCTGGTCGGCCGCATTGCCCGCGGTGCTGGCGGTGGCGGCCACCAGCGGCGTGCTGAAGGGGTTGAAGCCCGCCGGCAGCTGCAGGCTGGCCAGCACCGGGCCCAGCTGCGCCACCACGGCCTGGGTGACGGCTTCCAGCCGCGCGGTGTCGACCAGCGACGGCGTGGCCACCACCGACAGCGCGCTGCGGTCGGGCGCCAGCTGGCCGACGATGGCCGTGGTCAGCGGCGTCACGTTGGTGACCGCCTCGCTGCCCGGGGCCGGCAGCGTGGGCAGCACCGCCACCATCGGCGCATGGCCGCCGGCCGGGTCGGTGGCCACCACCAGCAGCGGCGCCTGGGCAGCGGGCGCCAGGCTGCAGCTGTATTCGCCGCCGGCAGTGGTGGGCGCCAGCTCGCCGCTGCAGGCGGCGGCACCGGCGCGGTCGCTGATGGTGAGCTGCGCGCCGGCGAGTGCGGCACCCACGGCCACCGTGCCACGCAGCACGGCGGCAGCCGGCTCGTCCGGCGTGTCGTCGTCATCGCCATCACCGCCGCAGCCGGCGGCCATCAATGCGGCCGCCAGCGCCGCCAGGAGCGGCGTGGCGGCCGTCGGCGGGCGGCGGCGCAAGGTCGGGCTGCGGCTGGCGGCGGGCCGGGGTTGCGAAGGGGCGTGATGCATGGGGCACTCCTCGTTGTGGCGGCCGCAGCATCGCCAGCCCGGCCCGCGCCCACATCCCACAACTTCAGGAGCCGCCCGGTGCGGCGGCATCAGGGAAAACCGCCAGCCGGCGCCCGGTGCCCCCATTCCTATCATCCAGCGTGAATCCCGACCATCCCGGTTGGTGCGAGAGGAGGAAACCACCATGTCCCTGATGGGCCAGATGATGCACATGCCCCTGCTGATCTCGTCGCTGCTGACGCATGCGGCGCGGCACAGCGGCGATACCGAGATCGTCAGCAAGCGGGTGGAGGGCGACATCCACCGCACCACCTGGGGCGAGGTGGCGCTGCGCGCGCGCAAGGTGGCGCAGGCGCTGGCGCGGCTGGGCTGCCAGCCGGGCGACCGCGTCGGCACGCTGGCCTGGAACGGCTACCGCCACCTGGAGCTGTACTACGGCACCTCGGGCTCGCAGCTGGTGTGCCACACCATCAACCCGCGGCTGTTCCCGGAGCAGATCGCCTGGATCGTGGGCGATGCGCAGGACAAGGTGCTGTGCTTCGAGATCAACTTCCTGCCGCTGGTGGAGAAGCTGCTGCCGCACCTGGGCGCGGTGCAGCACTTCGTGCTGCTGGCCGGGCGCAGCCACATGCCGGCGTCCACCGCCATTTCCAACCTGCTGAGCTATGAGGAACTGGTGGAGGCCGAGGACGGCCACTACGTGTGGCCGGAGTTCGACGAGAACACCGCCTCCAGCATCTGCTACACCTCGGGCACCACCGGCAACCCCAAGGGCGCCGTGTACAGCCACCGCTCCACGCTGCTGCATGCCTTCGGTGCGGCGCTGCCCGACGCCATGGATTGCTCGGCGCGCGACGTGATCCTGCCGGTGGTGCCGATGTTCCACGTCAATGCCTGGGGGCTGCCGTATTCCAGCGCGCTGGTGGGCGCCAAGGTGGTGTTCCCGGGGCCGCACCTGGACGGCAAGTCGCTGTACGAGCTGTTCGAGCAGGAGAAGGTGACCTTCAGCGCCGGCGTGCCCACGGTGTGGCTGGGCCTGCTCACCTACGTCAAGCAGAACGACCTGAAGTTCAGCACCTTCAAGCGCACGGTGATCGGCGGCTCGGCCTGCCCGCCGGCGATGATCCGCACGCTGGAGGACGACTACGGCGTGGAGGTGATCCATGCCTGGGGCATGACCGAGATGTCGCCGCTGGGCACGCTGTGCAAGCTCAAGAGCAAGCACGATGCGCTGGACGCCGACAGCAAGCGCCGCATCCTCGAGAAGCAGGGCAAGGTGATCTACGGCGTGGACATGGAGATCATCGACGACGACCACCAGCCGCTGCCCTGGGACGGCAAGGCTGCCGGCAACCTGGTGGTGCGCGGCCACTGGGTGATCGACCGCTACTACCGCAGCGACGCCTCGCCGCTGGTGCAGGTGCCCGGCCGCGACGGCCAGTGGTTCCCCACCGGCGACGTGGCCGCGATCGACGAGGACGCCTACATGCAGATCACCGACCGCAGCAAGGACGTGATCAAGTCCGGCGGCGAGTGGATCAGCTCCATCGAACTGGAGAACATCGCCATGGCGCATCCGGCGGTGCACGAGGCCGCGGTGATCGCCTGCGCCCATCCGAAGTGGGACGAGCGGCCGCTGCTGGTGGTGGTGAGGAAGCCGGGCGCGGAGGTGACGCGCGAGGAGGTGCTGGGCTTCTTCGAAGGCCGCATCGCCAAGTGGCAGATCCCGGACGACGTGGCCTTCGTCGACGAGCTGCCCCACACCGCCACCGGCAAGCTGCAGAAGCTCAAGCTGCGCGAGCAGTTCCGCGGCCACAAGCTGCCTTCCTGAGCACCATGCCGGGCGCTGCGGCGCGGTGTCGCCGCAGCGACAGGGAACACCCTCCTACCGCTGCCCTTGTTCATCCATTAACTTGCGGCCGGCCGTTGCAGTGCAGCGGCGCAGGTGATGGCTCTCAAGGAGACAAGCGGATGAATACCGGATCGATCAACACGTCGCGTCGTTTGCTCACCCTCGGCCTGGGTGCCGCCATGGCGGCGGGCTCGGCAGGGGTGTGGGCGCAGGCCAAGCCGCTGGCGGGGCAGACCGTCAAGCTCATGTGGATCGACCCGCTGTCGGGCCTGATGGGCCCGGTGGGCACCAACCAGCTCAAGAGCCTGCAGTTCTTCGCCGAGAAGTTCAGCGCCACCAACCCGGCCGGCGTGAAGTTCGAGGTGATCGGCATGGACAACAAGCTGAGCCCGACCGAGAGCCTGAACCACCTGAAGGCGGCCATCGACCAGGGCATCCGCTATGTGCTGCAGGGCAACGGCTCGTCGGTGGCCATTCCGCTGATCGACGCCATCAACAAGCACAACGAGCGCAACCCGGGCAAGGAGATCATCTTCCTCAACACCGCCGCGGTGGACCCGGACCTGACCAACAGCAAGTGCAGCTACTGGCACTTCCGGTATGACGCCGACACCTCGATGAAGATCGAGGCGATGACCACCTTCATCAAGGGCCAGGCCGACATCAAGAAGGTGTTCCTGCTCAACCAGAACTACTCGCACGGCCAGCAGGTGGCGCGCTACGCGAAGGATGCGCTCAAGCGCAAGCGCCCGGATATCGAGATCGTCGGCGAGGACCTGCATCCGCTGGCCCAGGTGCGCGATTTCGCGCCCTACATCGCCAAGATCAAGGCCTCGGGCGCCGACAGCGTGATCACCGGCAACTGGGGCTCCGACCTGTCGCTGCTGGTCAAGGCCGCCACCGAAGGCGGCTACAACGGCAAGTTCTACACGTACTACGCCGGCGTCACCGGCACGCCCACCGCACTGGGCAACAACGGCGCCGGCCGCGTGTACCAGGTGGGCTACAACCACTACAACATGGGTGGCCAGATCGACGCCTGGATGAAGGAGTTCCAGACCAAGTTCAGCGACGACTTCTACACCGGCTCCATCATCCGCATCTACGAGACGCTGGGCGCCGCGATGGCCAAGGCCAAGAGCACCGACCCGGTGAAGGTGGCCCCGGCGCTGGAAGGCCTGAAGCTCACCAGTGCCTTCGGCGGCGAGGTGGAGATGCGCAAGGCCGACCACCAGCTGCAGCAGACGCTCTACATCACCGTGTGGCAGAAGGCGGACAGCAAGTTCCCGTATACGCCCGAGAAGACCGGCATGACGCTGGCGCCGGTGGCCGAGTTCGCGCCCTACGTGTCGAGCACGCCCACCAGCTGCCAGATGAACCGGCCTTCCTGACGTCGTCGTCGTCCTCCCGCCGTGCCGGCCCCGGGTGGCCGTGCGCCGACCCTGAACCGACACTGCGCCGATGGAACTGTTCACGATATCGATGCTCAACGGGCTGAGCTACGGGCTGCTGCTGTTCATGCTCAGCTCCGGGCTCACCCTCATCTTCAGCATGATGGGCGTGCTCAACTTCGCCCACGCCAGCTTCTACATGCTGGGCGCCTACGTGGCGTACTCCATCGCGCGGCTGGTGGGCTTCTGGCCCGGGCTGGTGCTGGCGCCGCTGGCGGTGGGCGTGCTGGGTGCGCTGTTCGAGCGCACCTGCCTGCGCAAGGTGCACAAGTTCGGCCATGTGCCGGAGCTGCTCACCACCTTCGGCCTGTCGTACGTGATCCTGGAGCTGGTGCAGCTGGTGTGGGGCCGCACGGCGGTGGAGTTCACGCCGCCGCCCGCGCTGCAGGGCCCGGCCTTCACGCTGGTGAATTCGTCGGTGCAGGGCATGAGCGTCGTGTGGGGCGCCGCGCCCGAGGCGATGTGCCGTGCCGCCGACGCAGCGGTACGGGTGGTGTGCTCGCCGTTTCCGGCCACCCGCGGCTTCATGATGGTGGTGGCCCTGGCCATGCTGGTGAGCCTGTGGCTGCTGCTCACCCGCACCCGAGTCGGCCTGGTGATCCAGAGCGCGCTCACGCACCCCGAGATGGTGGAGGCGCTGGGCCACAACGTGCCGCGGGTGTTCATGCTGGTGTTCGGCGCCGGCTCGGCGCTGGCAGGACTGGCCGGCGTCATCGGCGGCAGCACCTTCGTCACCGAGCCGGCGATGGCCGCCACCGTGGGCTCGGTGATCTTCGTGGTGGTGGTGGTGGGCGGCATGGGCTCGCTGGCGGGGGCCTTCGTGGCCTCGCTGCTCATCGGCGTCATCCAGACCTTCGCGGTGGCCATCGACGTCTCGGTGCTCGACGTGGTGCGGCTCGTGGGCCTGCAGCCGGGCGACCAGGCGGCCAACCATTCCTTGTTGCGATTGACCATCTCCCAAGTGGCGCCCATCCTGCCTTACCTGTTCCTGGTGCTCATCCTGATCTTCCGGCCCAAGGGCCTGCTGGGCACGCGGGAGGGTTGAATGGGCCAGCGTCAATTCCATTTCCGGCCCTACAACGTCGGCCGGTGGTTCGTGTGGGGCGGCTTCGCGCTGCTGCTGCTGGTGCTGCCCAAGCTGTTTGCCAGCAGCCTGGCCGTCACCATCCTGTCGCAGATCGGCATCGCGGTGGTGGCCTGCCTGTCCTACAACATGCTGCTGGGCCAGGGCGGCATGCTCAGCTTCGGCCATGCGGTGTACACCGGGCTGGGCGCCTTCGTGGCCATCCATGCGCTCAATGCCATCTCGGGCGGCAGCCTGCCCATCCCGGTGAGCCTGCTGCCGCTGGTGGGCGGCGTGGCCGGCATGTTCTTCGCGGTGCTGCTGGGCTGGGTGACCACGCGCAAGTCGGGCACGCCGTTCGCGATGATCACGCTGGGCCTGGCCGAGCTGGTGTTCGCGATGAGCCTGATGGTGCCGGAGTTCTTCGGCGGCGAAGCCGGCGTGGCCGGCAACCGCGTGGTGGGCAAGCCGGTGTGGGGCATCAGCTTCGGGCCGCAGATCCAGGTGTACTACCTGCTGGCGTTCTACACCTTCGTGTGCACCGCGCTCATGTTCGCCTTCACCCACACGCCGCTGGGCCGCATGCTCAATGCGGTGCGCGACAACGCCGAGCGCGTGGCCTTCATCGGCTACAACCCGCAGCGGGTGCGCTACACCGCCTTCATCATCGCGGGCTTCTTCGCGGGCGTGTCGGGCGGCATGTACGCGCTCAACTTCGAGATCGCCACCGCCGAGGTGGTGGGCGCGGGCCGCTCGGGCGCCTACCTGCTGTTCACCTTCCTGGGCGGGGCCACCTTCTTCTTCGGTCCCATCATCGGCGCGGTGCTGATGGTGCTGGCCACGGTGCTGCTGTCGGAGTTCACCAAGGCCTGGCTGCTGTACCTGGGCCTCGTCTTCCTGTTCATGGTGATGTATGCGCCGGGCGGCATCGCCAGCCTGCTGATGATGAACCTGCGCGTGGCCGCCTTCGGCAAGCTGCGCGCGCTGTGGACGGCCTACCTGGCCCTGGGCGGCACCGCGCTGGTGGTGCTGGCGGGCGCGGGCGCCATCGTCGAGATGATCTACCACCTGCAGCTGGATGCGGCCCTGGGGCCCACCGTCAAGTACCTGGGGGCCACGCTCAACATCGAGCACTTCGACACCTGGTTCGGCGCGGTGTTCGTGATGGCCGTGGGCATCGCGCTGTTCGAGCTGAGCCGCCGGCAGTTCAAGCACGAATGGGCCGAGGTGCAGACCGACATCGAGCGCACGCTGCGCCGCCGCGAGGAGGCACTGTGATGGCCACCGCTGCTGCACACCCGGCCGTGCAGGGCGCCGGCCCCGCGCTGGAGCTGGTGGACCTGCATAAGTCCTTCGGCAAGACGGCCATCATCCGCGGCGCCAGCCTGGCGGTGCAGCCGGGCGAGCGGGTGGCCATCATCGGCCCCAACGGCGCGGGCAAGAGCACGCTGTTCAACCTGATCAGCGGCCGCTTCGGCGCCAGCAGCGGGCAGATCCGGCTGCACGGCCAGCGCATCGACGGGCTGGAGCCCTACGAGATCAACCGCCGCGGGCTGGCGCGCAGCTTCCAGGTGAGCAACCTGTTCAACCGGTTGAGCGTGTTCGAGAACCTGCGCTGCGCGGTGCTGTGGTCGCAGGGCCACCGCTATGCCTTCTGGAAGGCGCTGAGCCGCCTGCGCGATGCCAACGAGCGCGCCGAGCAGCTGATGGAGATGATCCGGCTGCACAAGAAGCGCGACACGCTGGCGATGAACCTCACCTATGCCGAGCAGCGTGCGCTGGAGATCGGCATCACCATCGCCGGCGGGGCCGACGTGGTGCTGCTGGACGAGCCGACCGCCGGCATGAGCAAGAGCGAGACCAAGCGCTTCATCGAGCTGATCCGCGAGGTGACGGTGGGCAAGACGCTGCTGACGGTGGAGCACGACATGGGCGTGGTGTTTGGCCTGGCCGACAAGATCGCGGTGCTGGTGTACGGCGAGGTGATCGCCTTCGACACGCCGGATGCGGTGCGGGCCAATGCCCGCGTGCAGGAGGCCTACCTCGGCTCGGTGCTGGCCGAGACGCAGGCCGCGGAGGCCAAGGCATGCTGAAGCTGACCGACCTGCATGCCTTCTACGGCAAGAGCCATGTGCTGCATGGCGTGAACTTCGAGGTGCGGCCCGGCGAGATCGTCAGCCTGCTGGGGCGCAACGGCTCGGGCCGCTCCACCACCGTCAAGGCCATCATGGGCCTGGTGGATGCGGCCGGCAGCATCACCTGGCGCGACCAGCCGCTGATCGGCAGGAAGGCCTTCGAGATCGCGCACCTGGGCATCGGCTACGTGCCGGAGAACCGGGACATCTTCCCCAAGCTCACGGTGCACCAGAACCTGATGCTGGGCGAGAAGCGCGGTGGCGGCGGCAAGAAGCCGCGCTGGAGCTTCGACGACATGTACGCCATGTTCCCGCGGCTGAAGGAACGCCAGCACACGGAGGCCGGCGTGCTGTCGGGCGGCGAGCAGCAGATGCTGACGCTGTGCCGGACGCTGATGGGCGACCCCGACCTGATCATGATCGACGAGCCCACCGAAGGCCTGGCGCCCAAGATCGTGGAACTGGTGGCCGAGTACCTGCGCGAGCTCAAGCGCCGCGGCATCTCGGTGCTGCTGGTGGAGCAGAAGCTCACCATCGCGCTGGAAGTTTCCGAGCGGTGCTTCGTGATGGGCCACGGGCAGATCGTGTTCGAGGGCACCCCAGCCGCACTCAAAGCCGACAACTACGTCCGAAAGGAATGGCTGGAGGTTTGAGCACCCGGTCCCGTGGGTACACGGTCCCACCCGCCAAGCGGGTTGCGCGGCCGCCTTGGGGCGGCCCGGCGTGGGCCGCGGGCGTGCGCGTCGCTAGGGTATCCACGGGGGTCTGGCAAGGCCCCTTGTCACGGCAGGGACAGGATTTTTGCTGCACCGCTTCCTAGAATCGAACGATCGTTCTTTTTCCGCGCTTCCTGAGGAGACACCCCCATGACAGCCAGCTACGAGGTCCGCGGCCATGTCGCCGTGATCACGCTGAACAACCCGCCGGTCAACGGCCTGGGCTACGAGACCCGCAAGGCCACGGCCGAGGGCATCGACCGGGCCAACGCCGATGCGGCGGTGCAGGCCATCGTGATCACCGGCGCCGGCAAGGCCTTCTCGGGCGGCGCGGACATCCGCGAGTTCGGCTCGCCGAAAGCGCTGGCCGAGCCCAACCTGCTGTCGCTCATCAAGGTGGTGGAGAACAGCGACAAGCCGGTGATCGCGGCCATCCACAGCGTGTGCATGGGCGGCGGGCTGGAACTGGCGCTGGGCTGCCACTACCGCGTGGTGGCACCGGGTACGCAGGTGGCGCTGCCCGAGGTCAAGCTGGGCCTGGCGCCCGGTGCCGGCGGCACGCAGCGCCTGCCGCGGGTGCTGGGCGTGGAAGTGGCGCTCAACATGATCGTCAAGGGCGATCCGGTCAAGAGCGAGGTGCTGGCCGCGCTGCCGGGCCAGAAGCTGTTCGACAAGGTCGCCGAGGGCGATGTGCTGGAAGCCGCGCTGGCGCTGGCCGAACAGGTGGCCACGGTGCGGCCGCTGCCGCTGGTGCGCAACCTCAAGGCCCGCCACCCCGAGGGCGATGCCTACTTCCAGTTCGCGCGCAACACCGTCAAGGCGATGGCGAAGAACTTCCCCGCACCGGCGCGCTGCGTCGATTGCGTGGAGCAGGCCACCAAGGCCCGCAACCTGGACGACGGCCTGGCCTATGAGCGAGAGGCCTTCATCGCGCTGATGATGACGCCCGAGAGCAAGGCCCTGCGCCATGCCTTCTTCGCCGAGCGCGCGGCCAGCAAGATCCCCGACGTGCCCGAGGACACGCCGCAGCGCAAGATCGAGAAGGTGGCGGTCATCGGCGCCGGCACCATGGGCGGCGGCATCTCGATGAACTTCCTGAACGCCGGCATCCCGGTGACCATCCTCGAGACCAAGCAGGAAGCGCTGGACCGCGGCGTGGCCACCATCCGCAAGAACTACGAGGCCCAGGTCAAGAAGGGCAAGCTCAAGCAGGACAAGTACGACCAGCGCATGTCGCTGCTGAGCACCACGCTGGACTACGGCGACATCAAGGATGCCGACCTGGTGATCGAGGCGGTGTTCGAGGAACTGGGCGTCAAGGAAAAGGTGTTCGGCACGCTGGATGAAGTGATGAAGCCCGGTGCCATCCTGGCCTCCAACACCTCCACGCTGGACGTCGACAAGATCGCCGGCTTCACCCGGCGGCCGCAGGACGTGGTGGGCATGCATTTCTTCAGCCCGGCCAACGTGATGAAGCTGCTGGAGGTGGTGCGCGGCAAGGAGACGGCCAAGGACGTGCTGGCCACGGTGATGTCGCTGGCCAAGAAGATCAAGAAGACCGCGGTCGTGTCCGGCGTGTGCGACGGCTTCATCGGCAACCGCATGATCGAGCAGTACAGCCGCCAGGCCGGTTTCCTGCTGGAAGAAGGCGCCACGCCGCAGCAGGTGGACAAGGCGGTGGAGCGCTTCGGCTTCGCGATGGGCCCGTTCCGCATGGGCGACCTGGCCGGCAACGACATCGGCTGGGCCATCCGCAAGCGCCGCTATGTCGAGAAGCCCGACATGCGCTACAGCAAGACCGCCGACCTGCTGTGCGAGATGGGCCGCTACGGCCAGAAGACCGGCGCCGGCTGGTACGACTACGTGCCGGGCAAGCGCGATGCGATCCCGTCGCCCGTGGTCAACGACATGATCGAGAAGCACCGCGCCGAGCTGGGCATCACCCCGCGCAAGATCAGCGACGAGGAGATCGTGCACCGACTGGTGTATTCGCTGGTGAACGAGGGCGCCAAGATCGTCGACGAGGGCATCGCCAGCAAGGCCAGCGACGTGGACATGGTCTACCTCACCGGCTACGGCTTCCCGCTGCACCGCGGCGGCCCGATGAACTATGCCGACACGCAGGGCCTGTTCAACGTGGTGCAGACGATGAAGCGCTTCGCCAAGAACCCGCACGACGATGCCTCGTTCTGGGAGCCGGCGCCGCTGCTGGCGCGCCTGGCCGCCGAAGGCAAGAGCTTCAACTGAACAAGACGGGGAGAACCACATGACTTCCGCACTGATCGTCTCCACCGCCCGCACGCCCCTGGCCAAGAGCTGGAAGGGCAGCTTCAACATGACCCACGGCGCCACGCTGGGCGGCCATGCGGTGGCCGCGGCCGTCGAACGCGCGGGCATCGAGCCCGGCGTGATCGAGGACGTGCTGATGGGCTGCGCCAACCCCGAAGGCGCCACCGGCGCCAACATCGCCCGGCAGATCGCGCTGCGCGCCGGGCTGCCGCTCACCGTCTCGGGCGTCACCGTCAACCGCTTCTGCTCCAGCGGCCTGCAGACCATTGCGATGGCCTCGCAGCGCGTGATCGCCGGCGAGGGCGATGCCTACGTGGCCGGTGGCGTGGAAAGCATCTCCTGCGTGCAGCAGGAGATGAACAAGCACATGCTGGCCGAGCGCTGGCTGAGCGAGAACAAGCCTGCCATCTACATGACGATGCTGGAAACCGCCGAGACGGTGGCCAAGCGCTACGGCATCCCCAAGCAGCGCATGGACGAATACGGCGCCGCCAGCCAGCAGAAGGCCACCGCCGCGCGCGAGGCCGGCCGCTTCTCCGACGAGATCGCGCCGATCACCGTCACTGCCGGTGTCGCCGATCCGGTGATGGGCCTGACGACGAAGCAGGTCACCGTCAGCACCGACGAGGGCATCCGCCCCGGCACTACGCTGGAGGCGGTGCAGGGCATCCGCAGCGCACTGCCGGGCGGCGTGATCACCGCCGGCAATGCCAGCCAGTTCAGCGACGGCGCCGGTGCCTGCGTGGTGGTCAGCGAGCGCCATGCCGAGCAGAAGGGCCTGAAGCCGCTGGGCCGCTTCCTCGGCTTTGCGGTGGCCGGCTGCGAGCCCGACGAGATGGGCATCGGCCCGGTCTATGCCGTGCCCAAGGTGCTGGCCCGCCTGGGCCTGACCGTGGACGACATCGACCTGTGGGAGCTGAACGAGGCCTTCGCGGTGCAGGTGCTGTACTGCGCCGACAAGCTGGGCATCCCGATGGACCGGCTGAACGTCAACGGCGGCGCCATCGCGCTGGGCCACCCGTATGGCGTGAGCGGCCAGCGCCTGACTGGCCATGCGCTGATCGAAGGCAAGCGCCGCGGCGCCAAGAAGGTGTGCGTCACCATGTGCATCGGCGGCGGCATGGGCGCGGCCGGCGTGTTCGAGGTGCTGTGACGTCCTGCCCGGCATGAAGACCTACCGCGACACGCTGGACTTCCTGCTGCAGCACTGGCTGCAGCTGGATGCGCTGTTCACCCGCGAGCGTTTTGCCGACCATTCGGCCGAGACCGTCACCTCGGTGCTGGACACCTGCGAGCGGCTGGCGCGCGAGAAATTCGCGCCCTTCAACCGCCTGGCCGACACCGAGGAGCCGCACTTCGACGGCGAGCGGGTGCACCTGCCGCGGGCCACGCACGAGGCGGCGCTGGCCTATGCCGACAGCGGCATGATCGCCGCGGCGCAGCCCTATGAGTTCGGCGGCATGCAGCTGCCCTTCGTGGTGCAGCTGGCCGCGGCCGGCTTCTTCAAGCTGGGCAGCGTGGCGATGAGCGCCTACGGCATGCTCACCGCCGGCAATGCCAACCTGCTGATGGCGCACGGCACGCCGCTGCAGCGCGAGGTGTTCGCCAAGAACGAATTCGCCGGCCGCTGGTTCGGCACCATGTGCCTGTCGGAGCCGCAGGCCGGCTCCAGCCTGAGCGACATCGCCACCCGTGCGGTGCCCGATGGCGAAGGCTTCGAGGCCGATCCGCTGGGCCCGCGCTACCGGCTCACCGGCAACAAGATGTGGATCTCGGGCGGCGAGCACGAGATCACCGAGAACATCGTGCACCTGGTGCTGGCCAAGATCCCCGGCCCCGACGGCAAGCTGCTGCCCGGCACCCGCGGCATCTCCCTTTTCATCGTGCCCAAGCGGCTGATCGACCCCCAAGGCCAGTTGACCGGCGAGCGCAACGACGTTGTGCTGGCCGGCCTGAACCACAAGCTCGGGTATCGCGGCACGACCAACACCTTGCTCAACTTCGGCGAGGGCAAGCACATGCCGGGCGGCGCGGCCGGCGCCATCGGCTACCGCGTGGGCGAGGCCGGGCAGGGCCTGCGCTGCATGTTCCACATGATGAACGAGGCGCGCATCGGCGTGGGCTTCGGCGCCGCGATGCTGGGCAGCGCGGGCTACGAGGCCAGCCTGGACTACGCCCGCAACCGCAGCCAGGGTCGCCCGATGGGCCCGGCCGGCAAGGACGCCACGCAGCCGCCGGTGCGGCTGATCGAGCATGCCGACGTCAAGCGCATGCTGCTGGCGCAGAAGGCCTATGTGGAAGGCAGCATCGCGCTCGGCCTGTACTGCGCCCGCCTGGTGGACGAGCAGCACACCGGCAGCGTGCAGGCCGCCGACGAGGCCCGGCTGCTGCTGGAGGTGCTCACGCCCATCGCCAAGAGCTGGCCCAGCGAATGGGGCCTGGAGGCCAACAGCCTGGCCATCCAGGTGCATGGCGGCTATGGCTACACCCGCGACTTCCCGGTGGAGCAGCACTGGCGCGACAACCGCCTGAACATGATCCACGAGGGCACCCACGGCATCCAGGGCCTGGACCTGCTGGGCCGCAAGGTGGTGATGGACGGCGGCGCGGGCCTGAAGCTGCTGGCAGGCCGCATCAGCGACACCGCCCAGCGCGCCGGCCAGGTGGCCGGGCTGGCCGCGCGTGGCAATGCGCTGGGCGCGGCGCTGCAGCGGGTGGGCGCGGCCACCAAGTCGGCCTGGGCGTCGGGGGTGCCGGAAGACGCGCTGGCCAATGCCACGCCCTACCTGCAGGCCTTCGGCCACCTGGTGCTGGCCTGGCTGTGGCTGGACGTGGCGGTGGCCGCGCAGGCCGCCGGCCCCGGCCTGGCCGAGCCGCGACGGCAGGGCACACTGTCGGCCATGCATTACTTCTTCGACTTCGAGCTGCCGAAGATCGACGCCTGGCTGGCGCCGGTCGCTGCCCGCAACACGCTCACGCGCGAGATGCGCGACGACTGGTTCTGACCCTGGGGCTGCCGATGAAGCCCCAGACGATGGAGAAGCTGGTGTGGGTGCTGCTGTACGGCGGCATCATCCTCGCCACCCTGGGCTATTTCGTGGCCCGCACCGACGAGAACGCCGGCCTGCTGATGCAGGCCTGCGGCGGCGTGGCCGTGGCCGGCGGCGTGCTGCTGATCTGGCTGCGCTCGCGCATCCGTGGGCAGTAGCCTGTCTAGACAAGTGAGGAGAACGTGATGAGCACACCCGTGATGAAGCTGTTCGACCTGACCGGCCAGGTGGCCCTGGTCACCGGCGGCTCGCGCGGCCTGGGGCTGCAGATCGCCGAGGCCCTGGGCGAGGCCGGTGCCAAGGTCATGATCACCTCCCGCAAGGCGGCCGACCTGGAGGAGGCCGCCGCCCACCTGCAGGCCAGGGGCATCGACACGCGCTGGATCGCCGGCGACGCCGCCAAGCCAGAAGACGTGCAGAAGGTGGTCGACGAGACCATGGCCCGCATGGGCCGCATCGACATCCTGGTGAACAACGCCGGCGCCACCTGGGGTGCCCCGGCCGAGGAGCATCCGCTCGAAGCCTGGGACAAGGTGATGAACCTGAACGTGCGCAGCCTGTTCATGTTCGCCCAGGCCGTGGGACGCGCCAGCATGATCCCGCGCAAGTCGGGCCGCATCATCAACGTGGCCTCCATCGCCGGCCTGGCCGGCAACCCGCCGACGATGAAGACGGTGGCCTACAACACCAGCAAGGGCGCGGCGGTGAACTTCACCCGCGTGCTGGCCGGCGAGTGGGGCGCGCACGGCATCAATGTGAATGCGCTGGCGCCGGGTTTCTTCCCCAGCCGCATGACGCACGGCCTGCTGGCCGCGGTGGGCGCCGAGAAGATGGCCGCCGCCGCGCCGCTGAACCGCCTGGGCGACGACGACGACCTCAAGGGCGCCGCGCTGCTGCTGGCCTCGGCCGCGGGCAAGCACATTACCGGGCAGGTAATCGCGGTGGACGGCGGCGTCAGCGCCATCTTCGGCGGATGACCACGCCCGCCGCGGGCCTGCCTTCGCTGGCCCACATCCCCTTCCTGGCACACCTGGGCTGCGAGCTGCTGCGCTTCGACGGCGGGCATTCCGAGCTGGCCCTGACGCTGAACGAGCAGCTCACCAACGCCTGGGGCATGGCCCATGGCGGCGTGACGATGACGCTGCTCGACGCCGCCATGGGCCATGCTGCCCGCAGCCCCGACGAGCCCGGTGGCGAGCCGCGCACCGGCGTCGTCACCATCGAGATGAAGACCACCTTCATGCGGCCCGGCCTGGGCCGCCTGCGGGTGCAGGGCCGGGTGATGCACCGCACGCTCACCATGTCGTTCTGCGAAGCCAGCGTGCTGGACGAGAAGGGTGCCCTCGTTGCACATGCCACCGGCACCTTCAAGCACCTGAAGTCCCTCACCGTCGGCGGCATGAAGGTCCGCCGCGGCGGCGCGTCGGACTGACGCTCGCCCACCCCACAGGAGAAGACCATGACCACGATCAACCGCCAGATCCACCTCGTCTCGCGCCCCACCGGCGAGGCCACCGCCGACAACTTCAAGCTGGTGGAAGCCACCGTGCCCGACGAGCTTGCCGATGGCCAGGTGCTGGTGCGCAACCATTATCTGAGCCTGGACCCGTACATGCGCGGCCGCATGAACGACACCAAGAGCTATACCGCACCGCAGGCCCTGAACGAGGTGATGGGCGGCGGCACCGTAGGCGAGGTGGTGGCCTCGAAGAACTCGGGCTTTGCCGTCGGCGACAAGGTGGTGGGCATGGGGGGCTGGCAGGAGTACCAGCTTCTGGACGGAGACACCCGGGGCGCACTGCGCAAGGTGAGCACCGAGCATGTGCCGCTGCAGGCCTACCTGGGCGCGGTGGGCATGCCCGGCGTGACCGCCTGGTACGGCCTGACGCAGATCATTGCACCGAAGGAAGGCAACACCGTGCTGGTGAGCGCGGCCAGCGGCGCCGTGGGCAGCGTGGTGGGCCAGCTGGCGAAGGCCCGTGGCGCCCGCGCGGTGGGCATTGCCGGCGGGCCCGAGAAGTGTGCCTTCGTCATCGACGAACTGGGTTTCGACGCCTGTGTCGACTACAAGCAGCACACCGACCTGAAGAGCCTGTCGCAGGCGCTGAAGCAGGCCGCACCGGACGGCATCGACGGCGTCTTCGAGAACGTCGGCGGCCTGGGCCTGGACGCCGCGCTGCAGCGCATGAACGCCTTCGGCCGCATCGCCCTGTGCGGCATGATCGCCGGCTACAACGGCGAGCCCATCCCGCTGCAGCAGCCGCAGCTGCTGCTGACCAACCGGCTGCGGGTGGAAGGCTTCATCGTCAGCGAGCACATGGAGTTGTGGCCGCAGGCGCTGACCGAGCTGGCCACGCTGGTGGGCACCGGCAAGCTGAAGTACCGCGAAAGCATTGCCGAAGGCCTGGCTTCCGCGCCCGAGGCCTTCCTCGGCCTGCTGAAGGGCCGCAACTTCGGCAAGCAACTGGTCAAGCTGGTCTGATGGCCACGCTGGGCTGGACCTGGACCCGCTTCGAAGGCCTGGGGCTGCAGCCGCTGTACGACCTGCTGGCGCTGCGTGCGCGGGTTTTCGTGGTGGAGCAGCAATGCGCCTACCTCGACCCCGACGGCCTGGACGACCAGTGCTGGCACCTGCTGGGCCATGACGCAAAAGGCCGGCTGCTGGCCTACCTGCGGTTGGTGGACCCGGGCGTGAAGTACGAAGAGCCGTCGATCGGCCGCGTCATCACCGCGCCCGAGGTGCGCGGCACCGGCGCCGGCCTGGCGCTGATGTGCGAGGGCCTGGCCCGCTGCCAGGACACCTGGCCCGGCCGCGCGGTGCGCATCAGCGCGCAGGCGCGCCTGCAGCGCTTCTACGGCTCGCTCGGCTTCCAGCCGGTGGGCGACACCTACCTCGAAGACGACATCCCCCACATCGAGATGCTCTGCCCCGCCGAGCATCACTCAGGAGCACAGCGATGAAGGACTTGCCCGGCCGCACGGCCGTGATCACCGGCGCGGCCTCGGGCTTCGGCCTGGAAACCTCGCGCCTGGCCGCCCAGGCCGGCATGAACGTGGTGATGGCCGACGTGCAGGCCGAAGCACTGCAGCGCGCCGCCGAGGAGATCCAGGCGCTGGGCGTGGACGTGCTGCCCTACCGGCTCGATGTCTCCAAGGCCGCCGAGGTCGAAGCGATGGGTGCCGCGGTGCAGCAGCGCTTCGGCGCGCCGCACCTGGTGTTCAACAACGCCGGCGTGGGCAGCGGCGGGCTGATCTGGGAGCACAGCGCCAAGGACTGGGAATGGGTGCTGGGCGTCAACCTGATGGGCGTGGTGCACGGCGTGCGTGTGTTCACGCCGATGATGCTGGCCGCCGCGAAGGCCGACCCGCAATGGCAGGGCCACATCGTCAACACCGCGTCGATGGCCGGCATGGTGAACATGCCCAACATGGGCGTGTACAACGTCAGCAAGCATGCGGTGGTGTCGCTGAGCGAAACGCTCTACCAGGACCTGTCGCTGGTGACCGACCAGATCAGCGCCTCGGTGCTGTGCCCGTTCTTCGTGCCCACCGGCATCCACCTCAGCGAGCGCAATCGCCCGGCCGACCTGGCGGACGAAGCGCAGCAGCAGACGGTGAGCCAGAAGATCTCGCGCGCGATGTCGGCCAAGGCCGTGAGCAGCGGCAAGGTGACCGCCGCCCACATCGCCCAGAAGGTGATGGACGCGGTGCGCGAGCGTCAGTTCTACGTCTTCAGCCACCCGCATGCGTTGAAGACGGTGCAGCAGCGCATGGACGACGTGCTGCAGCATCGCAACCCCAGCGACCCCTTCGCCGACCGGCCCGACATCGGCGCCACGCTGAGGGCTTCGTTGCGGGGGTGAGTCGAGCCCCCAAGCTCGCTGCGCTCGCGGCCCCCCGGGGGCGCTCAAGTCCTTGGGGCGGCCCGGCGGACTTGAGTCGGCCCCCCAGTTCGCTGCGCCCGGGGCGGCTGCAACAATGCCGCCATGCTCATCGTCCACAACACCCTGCACCGGCAGCATGCCGGCCGCCACGAGATGTTTCGCGGTCGGCTGGTGCCGTGCCATGAATCACCAGACCGGTTGGACCATCTGCTGGCGGAGCTGCACAAGCGCCCGGTCGGCACGATCACCGAACCCGGCCCGCTGGACGAAGCGCTGCTGGCCCGCATCCACAGCCCGCGCTACCTGCAGTTCCTGGCTGGCGCCTGGGACGAATGGGTGGCGCTGGACCCGGCCAACGCCGAGCTGGATGCGCTGCCGTCGGTATGGCCGGTGCGCGGCTTCCGCGCCGATGTGCTGCCCGCCAACTTCGCGGCACGCATGGGGCTGTTTTCGTTCGATGCCGGCACGCCGCTCACCGCCGGCAGCTGGACCGCGGCGCGCCAGGGCGCAGCCTGTGCCGTGGCCGCCGCGCAGGCGGTGGCCTCGGGCAGCACCCGCAGCGCCTTCGCACTGACCCGCCCGCCCGGGCACCACGCCGGCACCGACTTCTTCGGCGGCTACTGCTTCCTCAACAACGCCGCGCTGGCGGCCCAGACATTGCGCGACGGCGGCTTCGAGCGGGTGGCGGTGCTGGACGTGGACTACCACCACGGCAACGGCACGCAGAGCATCTTCTACGCGCGCGGCGATGTGCTCACCGTGTCCCTCCACGGCGACCCGTCTACCGAGTACCCGTTCTACCTGGGCTACGCCGACGAGCGTGGCGAAGGCGAGGGCGCCGGCTGCAACCTGAACCTGCCGCTGCCACGCGGCACCGGCTTCGCCGATTGGCGCGCCGCACTCGGCCGCGGGCTGGACGAAGTCAAGCGCTTCGGCGCGCAGGCCCTGGTGGTGCCGCTGGGCGTGGACACCTTCGAGGGCGACCCGATCTCCGCCTTCACGCTGCGCAGCGCCGACTACTTCGACATCGGCCGCGACCTGGCTTCGGCCGGGCTGCCCACCGTCTTCACTTTCGAAGGCGGGTATGCGGTGGCCGAGGTGGGCATCAATGCCGTCAACGTGCTGGAAGGGTTTGGGTCGTGAATGCCGATGCCGTGGTCATCGGCGGCGGCCCCGCCGGCCTGATGGCGGCCGAGGCCCTGGCCGCCGCCGGCCGCGAGGTGGACCTCTATGACGCGATGCCGTCGGTCGGCCGCAAGTTCCTGCTGGCCGGCAAGGGCGGCTTGAATCTCACGCACAGCGAGCCCATCGAGCCCTTCACCGAGCGCTACGGCCCGCGGGCCGCCGAGGTGGCGCCGTGGCTGGCCGACTTCAGTCCGCAGGCCATGCGCGACTGGGCCGCAGCCCTGGGCATCGAGACCTTCGTCGGCAGCTCGGGCCGTGTGTTTCCGGTGGACATGAAGGCCGCGCCGCTGCTGCGCGCCTGGCTGCATCGGCTGCGGCTGGCCGGCGTGCGCTTTCATCAGCGGCACCGCTGGCTGGGCTGGACGGACGACGGCGGCGCGCTGCGGCTGCAGGGCCCGTCCGGTGAGCTGACGGTGCAGCCGCGGGCCACGGTGCTGGCGCTGGGCGGCGCCAGTTGGCCGCAGCTCGGCTCCGACGGCCGCTGGGTGCCGCTGCTGCAGGCGCAGGGCGTGGACGTGGCGCCGCTGCAGCCGGCCAACTGCGGCTTCGAGATCGCGCGGCCCGACGGCGAGCGTGGCTGGAGCGAGCACCTGCGCAGCCGCTTCGCCGGCGCCCCGATCAAGCCGGCCGCGTTGCGCTTCACCGCGCACGATGGGCGCCACTTCGAGCGGGCCGGTGAGTTCGTGCTGAGCGACTACGGCGTGGAAGGCAGCCTGGTGTATGCGTTGTCGGCGCTGCTGCGGGACACCGTGGCGGCGCAGGGCAGCGCCCTGCTGCACATCGACCTGCTGCCCACCTTCGATGCCGAGCGTGTGCTGGCCGAGGTGAAGCGACCGCGCGGCACCCGCAGCCTGGCCACGCACCTGAAGAGCCGGCTGGGCCTCGCCGGCGCCAAGGTGTCGCTGCTGCATGAACTCCTGCCACGGGCGCAGCTCGACGACGCGGCCGCGCTGGCCACCGCGCTCAAGGCCCTGCCGCTGACCGTGGTGGCGCCGCGTCCGGTGGCCGAGGCGATCAGCACCGCCGGCGGGGTGGCGCTGCAGGCGCTGGACGAGCGGCTGATGCTGCAGGCCCGCCCAGGCATCTTCATCGCCGGCGAGATGCTGGACTGGGAAGCACCCACCGGCGGCTACCTGCTGCAGGCCACGATGGCCAGCGGCTTGCGCGCGGGCCGCGGCGCTGCCGCCTGGCGCCGGGCCGGCTGACGCATCCCCCAGAGGTAGGAAAACGCCGTGCGCGGCCGCGCGGCGGCTTGAAACAGCAGGCCTGCGGTCGAAGTCCTTCCCACGTCGGATGCTCCGCCGCGGGGAACCTCACATGCACACACCTGCCGCATTCCTGTCGCTGGGCCGTCGCCTGGCGCTGGCCTTCGGGCTGCTGGTCCTGATCAACGGTGCGCTGGGCGCGATGGCGCTCTACCAGATGTCCCGGCTAGACGGGGCGGTGCAGGTCATCGTCGGCCGATGGGTGCCCAAGGGCCAGCTGCTGCTGGAGATCCGGACGCTCACCTCCGACCTGCGGCGGGTGGAACTGGGCCATGTCATCAGCCCGGACGCCGCGTACATGGACACGCTGGAGGACTACCGCGTGCGCATGCGCGCGGCCATGGCCAAGGCGGCCGAGCGCTATGAGCCGATGATCGACAGCCCGCAGGAGCGCGCCGAATGGACCCGCTTCCAGCAGGCCTGGCAGGTCTACAGCGCCGAGCAGGACAAGGTGATGAGCCTGTCGCGCAGCGGCCAGAAGGAGCCGGCCCGGCTGCTGCTGGCGGGTGCCGGCTACGAGGCCATCGGCACGGCGCAGAAGGCGCTGGTGGCGCTGGTGGACCAGGTGGGCCGCGGCGCCAGCGAAGCTTCGGGCGCCGCCGAGCGCGACCATGCGGTGGGCCGCTGGGCCATGCTGGCATTGCTGACGGTGGCGGCAGTGGCGGGGCTGGCGGTGTCGGTGCTCACCACGCGCTGCATCACCCGGCAGGTGGGCGGCGAGCCGCATGACGTGGTGCAGGCGGCCGAGCGCATCGCCCGCGGCGACCTGGCCCATCCGCTGCCCGTGCGCCGGGGCGACGAGCGCAGCATCGTCGCGTCCATGGCCCGCATGAGCGCCAGCCTGGCCACGCTGGTGGGCCAGGTGCGCCAGAGCGTCGACAGCATCGCCACCGGCTCGGCCGAGATCGCCAGCGGCAATGCCGACCTGAGCCAGCGCAACGAGGTGCAGGCCGGCAGCGTGCAGCAGACGGCCAGGGCCATGAACGAGCTGAGCAGCACCGTGCAGCTCAATGCGCAGACGGCCGAGCAGGCGCGCATGCTGGCCGCGGCCACCTCGCAGGCGGCGCAGGAGGGTGGCGCCACCATGTCGCAGGTGGTGCGCACCATGCAGCAGATCGCCGGTTCGTCCAAGAAGATCGGCGAGATCATCGGCACCATCGACGGCATCGCCTTCCAGACCAACATCCTGGCCTTGAATGCGGCGGTGGAGGCGGCCCGGGCCGGCGAGCAGGGCCGTGGCTTCGCGGTGGTGGCCAGCGAGGTGCGGCAGCTGGCGCAGCGCTCGTCGGAGGCGGCGCGGGAGATCAAGTCGCTGATCCAGGCCAGCGGCGAGCGGGTGGACGCCGGCAACCGCCAGGTGGAGGATGCCGGCCAGGCGATGGCCGGCATCGTGGACAAGGTGCAGCAGGTGTCGATGCTGATCAACGACATCTCCGCCGCCACCGCGGCCCAGGCCGCCGGCGTGGCCCATGTGCATGGCGCGGTGGCCGGCTTCGACCACAGCACGCAGCAGAACTCGGCGCTGGTGGAGCAGAGCGCGGCCGCCGCCGACAGCCTGCGCCGCCAGGCCGAAACGCTGTCGCGCCTGGTGGCCGGCTTCCAGCTGGCCGCTACAGCGCGTGCGTGACGAGCTTGAAGTCCGGGTCCTCCGCGAACGGTTTCACCTCGAAGCCCAGCCCGCGCATCAGCTTGAGCATGCCCGGGTTGTTGGTCAGCACCAGGCCCTCGATCTCCGACAGGCCCTTCTCGCGGGCCACGTCCATGATGCATTCCATCAGCCGTGAGCCGATGCCCTTGCCCGCATAGGCATCGGCCACCACCAGCGAGAACTCGCAGCTCGACTGGTCCGGGTTGGTCACGTAGCGCGACACGCCGATGATGCGTTCGGTCTCGACGATGGTGCCGTCGGTGGCGGCCTCGCGCTGCTTGTGCACCGCCACCAGCGCCATCTCGCGGTCGTAGTCGATCAGCGTGAAGCGCGCCAGCATCGGCGGCGGCAGCTGCGTCATCGAGCTGACGAAGCGGAAGTAGCGGCTCTCGGGCGACAGGCTCTGCACCAGGTCCTGCAGCATCTGCGCGTCGTTGGGGTGGATGGGCCGCACCGTGTATTCGCCGCCGCCGCGCATCGGCCACACCTGCTCGTAGCGCGCCGGGTAGGGCAGGATGGCCAGGTGGTTGTAGGGGCTGGGCCCGCTGCCCATGCCCACGCCCTGCGAGGCGCTGTCGACGATGATGCGGGCGTCCACCGCCACCGCGCCCGACTCGTCCACGATGATCGGGTTGATGTCCATCTGGCGCAGCTGCGGCAGCTCGCACACCATCTCCGAGACCCTCAGCAGCACACGCTCCAGCGCGTCCATGTCCACCGGGCTGGCGCCGCGCCATTCCACCAGCGTCTCGGCCACGCGGGAGCGTTCGATCAGCCGGCGGGCCAGGAACTTGTTCAGCGGCGGCAGTTCCATCGCGCGGTCGCGGATCAGCTCGATCATCGTGCCGCCGGCGCCGAACATGATCACCGGGCCGAAGGGCTCGTCGCTCACCAGGCCGATGCAGATCTCGCGGCCGCGCTGGGCCCGCGCCATCTTCTGCACCGTCACGCCATTGAGCCGCGCGCCGGGCTGCAGCCGCTTCACCCGCTCCACCATGTCGTTGTAGGTGTCGCGCACGCCCGCGCCGTTGAGGATGTTCAGCGCCACGCCCTGCACGTCGCTCTTGTGCAGGATGTCGGGCGAGTCGATCTTCAGCGCCACCGGAAAGCCCAGCTGCGTGGCGATCATCATCGCCTCGTTGGCGTTGCGCGCCAGGATGGTGTTGGTCACCGGGATGTGGAAGGCCGACAGCAGCGTCTTCGACTCCATCTCGGTGAGCACCTTGCGGCGCTCGGCCAGCACGCTCTCGATCACCAGCCGCGCGCCTTCGATGTCGGGCTTGGCCAGCGTGGACAGCGGCGGCGGCGTCTGCTGCAGCAGCAGCTGGTTCTGGTAGAACGAGGCGATGTTGCCGAAGGCGCCCACCGCGGCCTCGGGCGTCCGGAAGTTGGGAATGGCCGCCTCGTTCAACTGCTGGCGCGCATTGCCCACCGAGGCATCGCCCATCCAGCAGGCCAGCAGCGGCTTGCTGAGGCTGCGCTTGACGTCCACCAGCGCCGCGGCCACGTCGCCCGAATCACCGCCGGCCTTGGTGGAATAGATGGCCAGCACGCCGTCGATGCCGCGGTCGCGCGAGGCGGCCTCGATGGCCGCGCGGTAGTGCGCGGCGGTGGCTTCTTCCGACAGGTCGATCAGGTCGGCCAGCGAAGCCTGCTCCGGCAGCAGCGGCTTCAGTGCCGTGGCAGATTCCACCGACAGCTTGCCCATCTGCAGGAAGATCTCGTTGACCCAGTCGGCCGCCAGCACACCCGGCCCGCCGCCGTTGGTCACGATGGCCAGCCGCCTGCCCACCGCCCGGTAGCGCGAGGCCAGGCACTTGGCCGCCGAGAACAGCTCGACGAAGGAGCGCACGCGCACCGCGCCGGCGCGGCGCAGCGCCGCATCGAACACGTCGTCGGCACCGACGATGGTGCCGCTGTGCGTGTGCGCGGCCTCGTTGCCCGCGGGCCGGCGGCCGGCCTTCAGCACCACCACCGGCTTGGCGTTGGCCGCCGATCGCAGCGCGCTCATGAAGCGGCGCGCATTGGAGATGCCTTCCAGGTACACGATGATGCTGTGGGTGTGCTGGTCGTTGGCCAGGAAGTCCAGCACCTGCGCGATGTCCACCGCGGTGTTCGGCCCCAGCGACACCACCGACGAGAAGCCCACCGCGTTGTTGCGCGCCCAGTCCAGCATGGAAGAGGTGAGCGCGCCCGACTGCGACACCAGCGCCAGCGAGCCGGTGCGCGCCAGCGGCCCCAGGGCGCTGGCATTGAGCTGCAGCCGCGGCCGCTGCAGGCCCAGGCCGTTCGGCCCCAGCAGGTGCACGCCTTCGCGGCGGGCGATGCGCTTGAGCTCCGCCGCCAGCGCGCCGTCGATGCCGGCCGAGATGATCAGCGCCGAGCGGCAGTGGATGCGGCCGGCCACCTCCAGCGCCGCGGCCACGTCCTGCCGGGGCAGGGCGATGATGGCCAGGTCGGCGCGTGTCTGTGCCAGGTCGGCCAGCGTGCCGCTGGTGTGGATGTCCAGGAAGGCGAGGGTGCCGCTGAAGCGCTGGGCCCGCAGCGCCTCGTGCAACGTGCGGGCCTGCGGCGTCAGGCTGTCGGGCGCATCGGCATCGCCGGCCAGCACCACGATGGATTCGGGGGAGAACAGGGGCGAGAGGTAATGCTTGTCCATGGGGTGCCGGTGGGGCCGGATCAGTCTGCGCCAATCAGCACTTTGACATGCGCCGCCGCGCTGCGGGCCAGCGGGCTCAGCACATAGCCGCCTTCCAGGCAGGAAACGATGCGCCCGCCGCAGTGGCGCTGGGCCACCGCCAGCAGCTGCCGCGTGACCCATTCGTAGTCGGCCTCCACCAGGCCGAGGTTGCCCATGTCGTCCTCCCGGTGGGCGTCGAAGCCGGCGGAGACGTAGATGAGCTGCGGCTGGAAGGCCTCCAGCGCCGGCAGCCAGCGGTCCGCCACCGCGGCGCGGAAGGCCTCGCTGCCCGAGCGGCTGGGCAGGCCCACGTTCACCATGTTCGGGCCGGCGGCCTCGTCGCCGCTGAAGGGATAGAGGCCGCGCTCGAAGATGGAGCACATCAGCACCCGTTCGTCGCCGCGGAAGATGTCCTCGCTGCCGTTGCCGTGGTGCACGTCGAAGTCGATCAGCGCCACCCGCTGCAGGCCGTGCACATCCAGCGCATGGCGGATGCCCACCGCCACGTTGTTGAAGAAGCAGAAGCCCATCGCCGCCGCACGCTCCGCATGGTGGCCGGGCGGCCGCACGCAGCAGAAGGCGGCAGGGGCCTGGCCGCCCAGCACCAGGTCGGTGGCCTGCACCACCGCGCCGGCGGCGCGCAGCGCGGCCTGTGCGGTGTGCGGGCACATCGCGGTGTCGGGGTCCACCTGCCGGTGGCCCTCGGTGGGCGCGCTGGCCAGCAGCTCCTGCACGTACATCGCGGAATGGGCGCGCGCCAGTTGCTGCTGGGTTGCCAGCGGTGCGTCATACGGGCACATGTAGTCCAGCAGGCCCTTGATGAGCAGGTGGTCCTGGATGGCGGCCAGGCGCTCCGGACATTCAGGGTGCTGCGGGCCCATCTCGTGGCGGGCGCAATCGGCGTGGGTGATGAAGGCGGCTAACACGGCGTTGTCTCCTCGACCGGCCCCCGGCGCTGCGGTCGGGTGGATGGGGCCAGTCTAGGAGCCGATGCCCGCCACTTTCCTGACATGGCACAAAGCACCGCTTTTCAGCGGATTGCGCAGGCGGCGGGCAACCAACACTGCAGACAGCCCGGCAAATGCCGAAGGCAAGGGGGCAGCCCGACGCTGCATCAAGGAGAAAGCGCATGTCCTGGTCGTCACTGGTGTCCTCCGATGCGCCCGCCGAGCGCCACCCTCTGGCCACCTGCGGTGGCGGCAACCGCTTGGAGCGCCACTTCGCGGTGGCCATGGCGCTGACCACGATGCTGGTCGGCGCGGCTTTCGCACTGTTCTGAGCGGCCTGTCCAAGCCCGGCCCATGCGGGCCGGCGGTGGCACACTTCGGGCCCTTTCCCGTGGTTTCCCGTGCCTGCCTTGGACAAGATCCTGTTGCAAATCGCCGCCGAACTGCAGGTTCGGCCGGCCCAAGTCAAAGCCGCCGTCGACCTGCTGGACGGCGGTGCCACCGTCCCCTTCATCGCCCGCTACCGCAAGGAAGCCACCGACGGCCTGGACGACACCCAGCTGCGTGACCTGGAAGCCCGCCTGGGCTATCTGCGCGAGCTGGAGGACCGCCGCGCCGCGGTGCTCAAGAGCATCGACGAGCAAGGCAAGCTCACGCCCGAGCTGCGCGCCGCCATCGAGGCCGCGCCCACCAAGCAGGAACTGGAAGACCTGTACCTGCCCTTCAAGCCCAAGCGGCGCACCAAGGGCATGATCGCCCGCGAGGCCGGCATCGAGCCGCTGGCCGACAAGCTGTTCGCCGATCCGTCGCTGGACCCGATGGCCGAGGCCGCTGCCTTCACCAATGCGGAAGGCGGCTTCGCCGATGCGTTTGCGGTGCTGGACGGCGTGCGCGACATCCTCTCCGAGCGCTGGGCCGAGGACGCCGCGCTGGTGGGCCCGCTGCGCGAATGGCTGTGGTCCGAGGGCCTGTTCACCAGCAAGCTGATGGACGGCAAGGACGAGCAGAACGCCGACGTCGCCAAGTTCCGCGACTACTTCGACTATGCCGAGCCGATCCGCACCGTGCCCTCCCACCGCGCGCTGGCGGTGTTTCGCGGCCGCACGCTGGAGCTGCTGGAAGCCAAGCTGAAGCTGGATGAAGTGCCGGTGCCCGGCCAGCCCAGCATCGCCGAAGGCCGCATCGCCCGCCACCTGGGCTGGAGCCATGCCAAGCGCCCGGCCGACGACCTGATCCGCAAGGCCATCGGCTGGACCTGGAAGGTCAAGCTCAGCCTGAGCATCGAGCGCGACCTGTTCTCCCGCCTGCGGGAGAACGCCGAGGCCACCGCCATCAAGGTGTTCGCCGAGAACCTGCGCGACCTGCTGCTGGCCGCACCCGCCGGCAAGCGGGTGGTGATGGGGCTGGACCCCGGCATCCGCACCGGCGTGAAGGTGGCGGTGGTCAGCGACACCGGCAAGGTGCTGGACACCTCCACCGTCTACCCGCACGAGCCGCGGCGCGACTGGGAGGGCTCGCTGCACACGCTGGGCCGGCTGGTGGCGCAGCATGGCGTGAACCTGATCGCCATCGGCAACGGCACCGCCAGCCGCGAGACCGACAAGCTGGCGGCCGACCTCATCAAGCGCGTGGAAGCGCTGGCGCCCGACGTCAAGATCACCAAGGTGGTGGTGAGCGAGGCGGGCGCCTCGGTGTATTCGGCCAGCGAGTTCGCGAGCAAGGAACTGCCCGATCTGGACGTGAGCCTGCGAGGCGCGGTGAGCATCGCCCGCCGGCTGCAGGACCCGCTGGCCGAGCTGGTGAAGATCGACCCCAAGAGCATCGGCGTGGGCCAGTACCAGCACGACGTGAACCAGAGCGAGCTGGCCCGCACGCTGGACGCGGTGGTGGAAGACTGCGTGAACTCGGTGGGCGTGGACCTCAACACCGCCTCGGCGCCGCTGCTGGCGCAGGTGTCGGGGCTGTCGAATGCGGTGGCGCAGTCCATCGTGCGCTGGCGCGATGCGCACGGCGCCTTCCGCAACCGGCAGCAGCTGCTCGATGTGTCCGGCCTGGGTGCCAAGACCTTCGAGCAGGCGGCAGGCTTCCTACGCATCCGCGACGGCGACAACCCGCTGGACCAGTCGGGCGTGCATCCCGAGACCTATCCGGTGGTGGAGAAGATCATCTGCAGCACCGGCCGGCCGATCGCCGAGCTGGTGGGCAATGCCGATGTGATCCGCAAGCTCAAGCCCGAGGCGCTGGCCGACGAACGCTTCGGGGCCATCACCGTCAAGGACATCCTGGCCGAGCTGGAAAAGCCCGGCCGCGACCCGCGCCCGGACTTCAAGGTCGCCCGCTTCAATGAAGGCGTGGAGGACATCAAGGACCTGCAGCCCGGCATGCAGCTGGAAGGCACGGTCAGCAACGTGGCGCAGTTCGGTGCCTTCGTCGACCTGGGCGTGCACCAGGACGGCCTGGTGCACGTGAGCCAGCTCAGCAACAAGTTCGTCAACGATGCGCGCGAGGTGGTCAAGACCGGCGACATCGTCAAGGTGAAGGTGCTGGAGGTGGACCTGGCGCGCGGCCGCATCTCGCTGACGATGAAGCTGGAGACCGCCGTGCCGGCCAAGGGCGCCGATGCCGGCGGCTACCGCCCGCCCACGCGCGACCAGCGCGCACCACGTGGCCGCGGCGCGCCCGAGCCGGCAGCGGCCGGCGGCGCGATGGCAGCGGCCTTTGCCAAGCTGCAAGGCCGCAAGTGACGGCCAGCGGGCAGGCGCCCCGGCGCGTGGTGATGGTGGCGCACAGCCACATCCTCGGCGGCATGGAGCGCCGCGTCGTCTCCACCTCGGCCGCGCTGGCCGAACGCGGCCACCAGGTGGCCTTCGCCGGTCCGCTGGACGGCTGGATGGGCGAGCGCATGCGGGCCGACGGCCACACCTGCCTGCATGTGCCGATGCACGGCATGTACGACCCGCTGTCGGCCTGGAAGCTGGCGCGCTTCGCCCGCCGCTGGCGGGCCGACGTGCTGCACGGCCAGGCGCAGCGCGGCGGGCGTTATGCCGACTGGGCCTCGCGCTGGAGCGGCGTGGCCGCGGTGGCCAGCGCCAATTCGATGATCTCGTGGCGCTGGTTCCGTCCCGAGATGAAGCTGCTGGCCGTCTCCAATGCGGTGCGCGACCACCTGGTGCAGCACGGCCTGCCGGCGGCGCAGGTGTCGGTGGTGTATTCCGCGGTGCCCGACATCGGCATGCAGCCCGCGCGGCTGGCCGGGCCCACGCCCGAACAGCCGCTGCAGCTGCTGATGAACTCGCGCCTGGTGGACGTGAAGGCGCACGACGTGGCGCTGGACGCACTGGCGCTGCTGCCGGCCACGCTGCCGGTGCACCTGGCCATCACCGGCGCCACCGACACGCCCTGGGCCGCGCAGATCCGCGCGCAGGCCGAGCGCCTGGGCCTGGCCGGGCGCGTCAGCTTCCTGGGCCAGCGCCAGGACATCCCCGAGCTGCTGGCCGCCTGCGACGTGGTGCTGGCGCCCTCGCGCCACGAGGCGCTGTCGCTCACGCTGATGGAAACCTGCGCCGCCGGCCGGCCGGCCATCGCCACCGCGGTGGGCGGCAATGCGGAGATCATTGCCGAGGGGGCGAGCGGGTTGCTCGTGCCGTCGGAGAATGCACAGGCGCTGGCGGACGCGATCGTCCGCCTGGGCAGCGACAGCGCGCTGCGGGTGGCGATGGGCCGGGCGGCCCGCGACATCTACGAGCGGCGCTTCACTGCCGACATCATGGTGCGCAACACGGTGGCGGCCTACGACGAGGCGCGCGCCGCGCGGCGCGGCCGGGCGGCCTGAGCCGCCATCCACCCGAGGAAGCAGCCCGATGCCCGGCATCTCGATCTTCATGTACCACCAGGTCGGCAAGTTCCCGCCGATGAAGGCGCACCGCGCCGGCTACTGTGACGTCGACAAGTTCCGCGCGCAGATGCGGGCGCTGAAGTGGGCGGGGGGTGAAGGTGCTGTCGATGACCGACGCACTGGCCGCGCTGCAGGGCCGCGCGCCCATGCCCGAGCGGGCCGCGGTGCTCACCTTCGACGACGGCTGCGAGAACTTCTACGAGCATGCGGTGCCGGTGCTGCAGGACTTCGGCTATCCGGCCGTGTCGTACGCGGTGGCAGGCGAGGCGGGCGGTGGCGCCAGCTGGCTGGCCGGCCACGGCCGCGGCACGCCGCCGTTGATGAGCTACGCCCGCCTGCGCGAGATCGCCGGCCTGGGCATCGAGGTGGGCAGCCATGCCTTCCGCCACATCCGCCTGGCCGAGCAGCCGGTGGAGGTGCAGCGGGCCGAGATGCTGGACAGCCGCCAGCGGCTGCAGCAGGAGCTGGGCCGCGAGGTGCCGCATGTGTGCTACCCCTACGGCTCCCACACGGTGGACACGCTGAAGGCCGCGGCCGAGGCCGGCTACAGCAGCGGCGTGACCTGCCAGCGCGGTGCCGCCACCGCCCAGTTCGATCCGCTGGCCCTGCCGCGCAAGGCCATTTCCTATGGCGACAACACCCTGGGCTTCCTCTGGAAGCTCTACTTGAAGGACACGCCCAAGGGCGAGGCTCTGGCCCGCCCGGGCCATGCGGCGATGGCGCCGGCCTGACGACAGCCGGCGGTCCCCGGCGCAGGCCCGGCCTTTGCCGGTTGCTTCATCCAACACACAGGAGAAGCCGATGACCCCGATGTCCCGATCCACCGCCTTCCACGCCCTGGCCGCCAGCGCCGCCGCGGCCCTGCTGGCCGGCTGCGCCGGCGGTGGCATGCATGGCCACCATGGCATGGCCGGCACCCAGGGCAGCCCGGTGGCCGTGGCCCAACTGGCGCCCACGCAGGGCAGCACCACCACCGGCACGGTGCAGTTCTTCCGCGAAGGCGAGCATGTCATGGCGGTGGCCCGTGTCAGCGGCCTGAAGCCCGGCGCCGAGCACGGCTTCCATGTGCATGAGAAGGGCGACTGCAGCGCCAGCGACGCGATGAGCGCCGGCGGTCACTTCAACCCGGAGGGCCATCCGCATGGCGCGCGTGGCAGCGGCGGCGCCCACCATGCCGGCGACATGCCCAACCTGAAGGCCGATGCGGCCGGCGAGGCCGAACTGCGGGTGCACCTGCCCGGCCTGGGCATCGGCGGCGGCGCCGCCGACATCCTGGGCAAGGCGGTCATCGTGCATGCCAATGCCGACGACTACCGTTCGCAGCCCACCGGCAATGCCGGCGCCCGCCTGGCCTGCGGCGTGATCGCGGCCCGCTGACCGGCACGGCTCCAAGAAAAACGGCGCCCCGCGGGGCGCCGTCTTCGTTCCAGCCGCGGCTGAAGGGCCGATCAGCTGTCGGCCACCGATTCGTCGGTGACCACCGCCGGCGGGAGCACGGCCGCGGGGCTGGTCATCTTGCTGCGCACATCCACCCGCACGGCGGCAGTGCGCACCGGGCGCTTGGCGGGCACGCGCTCGGCATAGCGGGTGTCCATCTCGGCCACCACACGCGGCGGTTCCGGGCTGGTGGCCAACGGTTGCGGCGCCAGCACGGCCGTGGCCATCACTGCCGGCACGAAGGCCAGCGCCACCTTGGTCGGCCAGCGGCCGATCGCACGGGCCGGGGCCAGCGCCACGCCTGCCGTGGCCGCCGGCGAGGGCAGGGCGGGGCGGCGGCTGGCACGGCCGGCGCTGGCCGGCGCCATCAGGCCCAGGCGAACCTGCACCGCATGTTCCACCGGGGTCAGCAGCGTGCGCGGCAGGCGGCCGTCGGCGGCTTCCTGTTCACGGCTGCCGTACACCACCAGCGGCGTGGCCAGCAGCAGCGGCACCAGCATCCAGCTCACGTTGGCATCCACCAGCATCGCGGCGCCGAACAGGGCCAGCGCCGGCAGCAGCATCGGCGCCAGGCGGGTGAAGGCGTCCTTCCAGCCCAGGCTCTCGGCGTCACGCGGGGGCGACTTCCACTGCAGCTTCAGGCCGGTCAGGCCACCGATCACGAACATGGTGTGCGCCAGCATGCGCACCGGCGCCTGCAGGGCGGACAGGAACAGCTCCACCACCGAGCTGCGCAGCAGCTGCGCCGTGCCGCCGAACAGGGCCTGCTCCTTGCGCAGCAGCACGCCCACCACGCCCAGCAGGCGAGGCAGCAGCAGCAGGGTCAGCGTCAGCGCCCACAGCGCGGCGGCCTCGCCACCGGCGGCGGCCAGCAGGCCGGGCATGCTCGCATCCACCTCGGGCTGGGTGGCGGCACGCCACACCCCGGCGGCCACGAAGGCCAGCCACACCGGCGCGGTGATGTACGACAGCGCACCGGTGAAGAACATGGCACGGTGCACCGGCTGCCAGCCCGGTTCGGCGATCAGGCGGAAGTTCTGCAGGTTGCCCTGGCACCAGCGGCGGTCGCGGCCCAGCTCGTCCAGCAGGTTGGTCGGCTGCTGCTCGAAGCTGCCTTCCAGGTTGGGGGCCAGCCACACCTCGTAGCCGGCACGGCGCATCAGCGCGGCTTCCACGAAGTCGTGCGACAGGATCTCGCCCGACAGGCCGCCACGGCCTTCCAGCGGCGCCAATGCGCAATGCTTCATGAAGGGCTCGATGCGCAGGATCGCGTTGTGGCCCCAGTAGTGCGATTCACCCAGCTGCCAGTAGGCCAGGCCCAGCGCGAACAGCCGGCCGGTGACGGCCGAGGCGAACTGCTGGGTACGGGCGTGCAGCGTGCTGTGGCCCTGGGTGCGCGGCAGCGTCTGCAGGATGCCGGTCTTGGGGTGCGCTTCCATCATGCGCACCATCTGCACCAGCGTCTCGCCGGTCATGGTGGAGTCGGCGTCCAGCACCACCATGTAGCGGTAGTTGTTGCCCCAGCGGCGGCAGAAGTCGGCGACGTTGCCGGCCTTGCGCTTGGTGCGGCGCTTGCGCCAGCGGTAGAAGATGCGGCCTTCGCCGGCCAGCGGCTCGCCGTCGTCGCCCAGGGTGCGGCGCAGTTGCTTCCAGGCTTCCACCTCGGCGGCCTGGATGGCGGGGTCGGAGCTGTCGCTCAGCACGTAGACGTCGAACAGCTTCAGCGCGCCGGTGGCGGCCAGCGATTCGCAGGTCTTGCGCAGCCCGGTGAACACCGTGTCGATGTCCTCGTTGCAGATCGGCATGATCAGGGCAGTGCGCGCCGTGGGGTCCAGCGGCATGCGCTCGTCGGGCAGCGTCAACGCATGCTTGTCGCCGAACAGCGCCACCTTGAAGCCCATCATCGCGGTGATGAAGCCGGCCGACAGCCAGCCGAACAGCAGCGCGAACAGGCCCGTCTGCACGATCTCCACCGCGGTCATGTCGCCGTCGGTGGCGGGCAGCAGCCAGGTGGCCACGCCGCTGACCAGCAGTACCGTCCACAGGAAGATGGTGCGGCGGCGGTCGGCCGCAGCGCGCCAGGGGCTGCTGCGGTCCTTCGGGAATCTGGGCACCCCGGGCATCAGCGCCAGCGCCAGTCCACGGAGCACGCCAAACCAGGGGCGCGGCGGCATCGAGCCGCGGCGCAGCGGGGGCGCGGAAGCCGCGCGGTGCTGTGTATCGGAATCTGCCATGGTGGTGATGTGGTGGTTCAGTGTTGAGCGGGGTGCGCAGCGAGTCTGGGGGTTAGCCCAGGTCCCCGCTGTAGGAGCGCACCTTCAGAATGCGTGGGAGGCACAACGTTCCGTCGGCGGATGCGGACGGACAACGGTTGCAGCCTGTCTTGAATGTTGCGGGCGCGTTCATGGATGACAACGCGCCGCAGGGCCGGTGGGCCGCTGTGCCTGCTTGCCAACTTCGCGCACGCTGCTGTTGTTGCCGCGCGACACTCCGGTCGCACGGCGCAGGCCAGCCAGCCTGCCGCAGACCGCGCCGCCCCGTTCGACGGGTGCACCTGCACCGCTCCCGCGAGGGGCGGCGCACGTCACCGTGCGAGGGGAAAGAGGCTGCGGCTGCATGAGTGACGCCACTGTGGACCGAAGTGCGAGTGCGTGGTGGTCGATAGCGTATCCAACAATGTCGCGGTGCAACAATCCTTGCGTACAACCGGTTGGCCGCCCGGCCGCCATACGGAATGACTGCGCTTCAGATCTGGGCGGGCCCGCGGGCCCGCCAACACCTGCAGGAACACGGCCTGCAGCCGGCCGACGTGCGGGTGATGCCGGCGGCTGCCGGCGGCCCCAAGGGCCTCGCGCTGAACCCGCTCGACCGTTACCTCTTCGGACATTGGTTGCCCGGCGGCGGCGCGCAGCCGGTGCACCTGCTGGGCGCGTCCATCGGCGCCTGGCGCATGGCATCGGCCTGCCTCGCGGACCCGGACGCCGCGCTGGCCCGCCTCGCGGAGGACTACATCACCCAGACCTACGAGCACCGGCCCGGCAAGCCGCCGCTGCCCGCGCACGTCAGCGAGGTGTTCGGCGCCAAGCTGGCGGAGCATTTCGCAGGACGTGAAGCCGAGGTGCTGCAGCACCCGCGCTACCGCCTGCATGTGTTCACCAGCCGCGGCCACCATCCGCTGCTGCGCCGCGAAGGCCGCTGGCGCACGCCGCTCGGCTACCTGGGCGCCTTCGCCAGCAATGCCGTCAGCCGCAGCGCGATGGGTGGCTGGCTGGAGCGCGTGGTGTTCCAGGATGCGCGCGATGCGCTGCCGGTGCCGCTGACCGACTTCCGCACCCATGCCGTGCCACTGTCGCCCGTCAACCTGCGGCCCAGCGTGCTGGCCAGCTGCTCCATCCCCTTCTGGCTGCAGGCGGTGCGCGACATCCCCGGCGCCCCGCCCGGCGCCTACTGGGACGGCGGCATCACCGACTACCACCTGCACCTGGACTACGCCGCGATGGCCGAGGGCCTGGTGCTCTACCCGCACTTCCAGTCCAGCCTGGTGCCCGGCTGGCTGGACAAGGCCTGGCGCAGCCGCCATCGGGCCAGCCACCGGCTGGACAACGTGGTGGTGCTGGCGCCCGACCCGCACTGGGTGGCGCAGTCGCTGCCGGGCGGCAAGCTGCCCGACCGCACCGACTTCCAGCGCCTGGCGCACGACGTGCCCGCGCGGGTGCGGCTGTGGCGGCGGGCGCTGGCCGAGTCGCAGCGGCTGGCGGACGATTTCGCGGCGCTGGCCGCTCGACCCAGCATCGAGGCGCGGCCGCTGGTGTAGCCGGCCGCGGGCGGCGCCTGTTTCGCCGCGGTGTCCGAAACGTGAATCCGATGTCGGCAAGCCTGCGTACAGCCCAGCAGACGGCAGCGGCACAGCCCCTCGCCGTCCCGCCACCGGGCCCTTGCCGGCCCGGCTGTCCAGGAGATGCCGAGGATGACCATGACACCCCACACCGCCCCGCAGGTCCGCCTGCTGCCCCTCGTCGCCGCGCTTGCCAGCGGCCTGCTGCTCGCCACCGCCGCGCAGGCGTCCAGCCACCGGGAGGCGCCGTCCATCACCGGCACGCCGAAGGTGGACGCGACCGACTTCTACATGTTCTCCAGCTACGAGCCCAACCGCACCGGCTACGTGACGCTGATCGCCGACTACCTGCCGCTGCAGGATCCGTACGGCGGGCCCAACTACTTCTCGATGGACCCGAACGCGCTGTACGAGATCCACATCGACAACAACGGCGATGCGAAGGAGGACATCACCTTCGCCTTCCGCTTCCAGAACACGCTCAAGGGCACGGCGCTGCCCATCGGCGGCAAGAACGTGCCGATCCCGCTGATCCAGTCGGGCACGGTGAGCGATCCGCGCGCGGCCACGCTCAACCTCAACGAGAGCTTCACGCTCGAGGTGGTGCGCGGCGACCGCCGCGGCGGCACCCGGGCGGCCGTCACCCAGGCCAGCGGCGGCGCCACGCGCTTCGACAAGCCGGTGGACAACATCGGCGCCAAGACGATTGCCGACTACGCGGCCTATGCCGGCAAGCACATCTACACCGTCACCGTGCCGGGCTGCGCGCAGCCGGCGCGGGTGTTCGTCGGCCAGCGCAAGGACCCGTTCGCGGTGAACCTGGGCACGATCTTCGATCTGGTAAATGCGCCGGTGGGCGTCATCACCGACCCCGCCAACATCAATGCCGGCCGCGACGACCTGGCCAACAAGAACGTCACTTCGCTGGCCCTGGAGGTGCACCGCAGCTGCCTGACCGCCGGCGCGGAGCCGGTCATCGGCGGCTGGACCACCGCCAGCCTGCGCCAGGGCAGCCTGCTCGACCCGGCGCCGGCGAAGGGCCACGGCACCGCCGCCAAGTCCGGTGGCGCCTGGACGCAGGTGTCGCGCCTGGGCATGCCGCTGGTCAATGAGGTGGTGATCGGCCTGCCCGACAAGGACCGCTTCAACGCCAGCAAGCCGAAGGACGACGCCCAGTTCGCCGACTACGTGACCCACCCGACGCTGCCCGCGCTGCTGGAAGTCGTGCTGCCGGCCGCCGGTGCCGCGCCGAAGAACCTGCCGCGCACCGACCTGGTCACCACCTTCCTCACCGGCATCGCCGGCGTCAACCAGCCGGCCGGCGTGGTGCCTTCGGAGATGCTGCGGCTGAACACCAGCACCCCGCCCACGCCCGAGGCGCAGCAGAACCGGCTCGGCCTGGCCGGCGGCGATGCGGCGGGCTATCCCAACGGCCGCCGCCTGCGCGACGACGTGGTGGACATCTCGCTGGTGGCAGTGATGGGTGGCCTGTGCATGCTCAATGGCGATGCCAATGCGCTGAAGCTGGGCGCCGACTGCAAGCCGGCCAACGTGCCGCTGGGCGCCACGTCGCTCAGGCTGCACGACGCCGTCGACCAGGCCCGCGTGACGCTGCTGCCCAGCTTCCCCTATGCCGACACGCCGCTGCCCGGCAGCCGCTGAAAGGAGCCGCACCATGACCCGAAATGCAAAGCTTTGCACCGTGGCCGTGCTGGCCGCCTGCACGCTGGTGCTGGCGGGCTGCTTCGGCGGCTCCGACGGCGACGGTGACGATGGCGGTCCCGGCAATGCCGGCGGTCCGCTGGACGGCGTGCCCGCCAGCGCCAGCGCCGACAGCGCCGGCTTCGTCGCCTACCTGCGCTCGCTGGTGGCACTGCAGCCCGAGGACCGGGAGCCGGTGGGCATCGAGGCGGTGACGCCGCCCACGCCCGAAGGCACCGAGCCCGAGCCGCTGGGCTGAGCAATGAGGCGGCTGCGCTTCATCGCCGTCCGCGCCGCGCTGCCGGCGCTGCTGCTGGCCGCGGCCGGCACGGCAGCGGCCGCGCCGTGGCGGCCGGCCAGCGACGCCGAGCTGGTCGAGTCGCTGCCGGCACGCCGGGCGCCGGCCGGGCCGGCGGTGGCCGCCGACCCGACGCTGGCGGTGCATGAAGCGGGCGCACTCATGGCCCAGGCCCATGCGGAAGGCGACCCGCGCTTCGCCGGGCGGGCGCTGGCCCTGCTGCAGCCCTGGGCGGCCGATGCCCAGGCACCGGCACCGGTGGTGCTGGCGCTGGCCTCCGCCGAGCAGTCGATCCACCGCTTCGACAGCGCCCAGGCGCGGCTGCAGGCCCTGCTGGCGCGGGACGCCCGGCAGCCTCAGGCCTGGCTCACCCTGGCCACGCTGCACCGGCTGCGCGGCCGCTATGCGGACTCCGACGCCGCCTGCACCGCCTTGCAGCAGCAGGCCGTCGCCCGGCTGCATGCGCAGGCCTGCCTGGCCGAAAACCAGGCCCTGCGGGGCGACACCACCGCGGCCCGCCAACAGCTGCTGGGCCTGCTGCCGCAGACCCGGGACGCCGGCACCCGCGGCTGGCTGCTCACCACGCTGGGCGAGCTGGAACAGCGCGCCGGCCGGCCGCAACCCGCCGAGCAGGCGCTGCGGGCCGCGCTGCAGGCCGATCCGCAGGACCGTTATGCGGCACTGGCCCTGGCCGACCTGCTGATCGACGCGGCCCGCCCGCAGGAGGCGCTCCGACTGCTGGACGGCCAGCCGCGCAGCAATCCGGTGCTGCTGCGCCGCGTGGCGGCCGGCGGCGGTCCTGCCGACGCAGCCGAGCTGCGCCAGCGCTACGAGCAGGCCGCGCAGCGCCCCGGCGGCCAGGACGGCCACCTGCGCGAGCTGGCCCTGTTCGCCTGGTGGGTGCAGCGCGACCTGCCCGCCGCCGTGCGCCATGCGCAGGCCAACCTCGCCACCCAGCGCGAGCCTTTCGACCTGTTGCTGCTGGCCCGCGTGGCCACCGCCGCGCAGGATGCCGCGGCCCTGCAGCAGGCCCGCCAGACCACCCAAGCGATGGGACTCCATGACCAACGCCTGCAAGCCCTGCTGCATGCGCAGCCTTGAGCGCCTGCGCGCGCTGCCCGGCCTCCTGCTGCTGTGGCTGGCGCTGGCCGGCAGCGCACTGGCCCACCAATCCAGCGATGCCTACCTCGTGTTCCAGGCGTCGCCGCAGGGCGGTACCGAGCTGCGCTGGGACGTCGCCCTGCGTGACCTGGATGCCGCCTTGCCCGCGCTGGACGCCGACGGCGACCGCCGGCTCACCTGGGGCGAGGTGCGCCAGGCCTGGCCGGCCATCACCGCCCATGTGCTGCCGCGGCTGCAGGTGGCGGGCTGCGATTGGCAGCCTGTCGCCGGCCCCCTGCTGGAACGCCGGGCCGACGGCGCCTATGCGGTGCTGCAGTTCACCGCGCCCTGCAGCGTGGCGGCCGAGGCGCCCATGAGCTACACGCTGCTGGCCGAGGTCGATCCCACCCACCGCGGCATCGCCAAGCTGGTGGCGGCCGATGGCCGTACCACGCCGCGCCTGCTGGACCCCACCGCGGCGCCGCACCAGGCCGCGCCGGCCTCCTTCCTGGCCGAGGGCGTGCACCACATCGTCACCGGGTACGACCACCTGCTGTTTCTGCTGTGCCTGATCCTGCCGGCCGTGCTGCGTCGCACGCCAGGCCAGGCGCCGGGCTGGGCGCCGGTGGCGCACTGGCGCGAGGCGGCGCTGCCGGTGGTGGGCGTGGTCACGCTGTTCACCCTGGCCCACTCCATCACGCTGGCGCTGGCCGCGCTTGGGTTGGTGAGCCTGCCCGGCTGGTTCGTGGAGCCGGCCATCGCCGTGACCATCGCCATCGCCGCCATCGACAACCTGAGGCCGCTGTTCGGCCGCCGGCGCGGGCTGGTCACCTTCGTCTTCGGCCTGGTGCATGGCTTCGGCTTCGCTGGCGTCCTGGGCGAGCTGGACCTGCCGGCGGCCGAGTTCGGCTGGGCGCTGCTGCGCTTCAACCTCGGGCTGGAGCTGGGCCAGCTGGCCATCGTGGCCGCGGTGGTGCCGCTGCTGTACCTGCTGCGCCGGGCGGCGCTGTATGTGCCCGCGGTGCTGCGTGGAGGCTCGGCGGCGGCCATCGGCGTGGCGGCCTGGTGGCTGGTCCAGCGCACGGCGCTGGCCTGATCTAGAATCCGGCCCTCATTCAAGCCCCCACAAGAGCGAGAAAGGCATGACGGTTATGACACCGCGAACTAGGAGCATGGCCCCCACAGGCTAGCCGCCGCGCTGTCACGTCCCTTTCTGCCTGCACCCGGGTGCACGCACACTGAACGAATCGAGCGCGGCTTGTCCCGCGCTTTTTTCATTTCCGGAGCATTCTTTCCATGATCGCCATCCAACTGCCCGACGGCTCGAAACGCGAGTTTGCGGGTCCGGTCTCCGTGGCCGAAGTCGCCCAGTCCATCGGCCCGGGCCTGGCCAAGGTCACCGTCGCCGGCAAGGTGGACGGCAAGCTGGTGGACGCCAGCGACCGCATCGACCACGACGCCAAGCTGCAGATCATCACGCCCAAGGACGATGAGGGCGTCGAGATCATCCGCCACTCCACGGCCCACCTGGTCGGCCATGCGGTCAAGCAGCTGTATCCCACGGCCAAGATGGTGATCGGCCCGGTGATCGAGGAGGGCTTCTACTACGACATCTCGTACGAGCGCCCCTTCACGCCGGAGGACATGGCCGCCATCGAGGCGCGCATGCGCGAGCTCATCGCCAAGGACTACGACGTCATCAAGCGCATGACGCCGCGCGCCGAAGTGATCGAGGTGTTCAAGTCGCGCGGCGAGGACTACAAGCTCCGTCTGATCGACGACATGCCCGACGAGACGGCGATGGGCCTGTACTACCACGAGGAATACGTGGACATGTGCCGCGGCCCGCACGTGCCGAACACGCGCTTCCTGAAGAACTTCAAGCTTACGCGGCTGTCGGGCGCCTACTGGCGCGGCGACGCGAAGAACGAGCAGCTGCAGCGCATCTACGGCACCGCCTGGGCCGACAAGAAGCAGCTCGACGACTACATCAAGCGCATCGAGGAAGCCGAGAAGCGCGACCACCGCAAGCTCGGCCGCGAACTCGACCTGTTCCACCTGGACGAGCATTCGCCCGGCACGGTGTTCTGGCACCCCAAGGGCTGGACCATCTGGCAGCAGGTGGAGCAGTACATGCGCGCCGTCTACCGCGACAACGGCTACCAGGAGGTCAAGGGCCCGCAGATCCTGGACAAGACGCTGTGGGAGAAGACGGGTCACTGGGACAAGTACCGCGACAACATGTTCGTCACGGAATCGGAGAAGCGCGACTACGCGCTCAAGCCGATGAACTGCCCCGGCCACATCCTGATCTTCAAGCAGGGCATCAAGAGCTACCGCGACCTGCCGTTGCGCTACGGCGAGTTCGGCCAGTGCCACCGCAACGAGCCCACGGGCGGGCTGCACGGCATCATGCGGGTGCGCGGCTTCACGCAGGACGACGGCCACATCTTCTGCACCGAGGACATGATCCTCGACGAATGCGTGGCCTATACGGCGCTGCTGCAGAAGGTGTATGCCGACTTCGGCTTCACCGACATCATTTACAAGGTAGCCACGCGGCCAGACGCCCGCATCGGTTCCGACGAGATCTGGGACAAGGCCGAGTACGCGCTGATGGAAAGCCTGCGCCGCTCTGGCGTCGATTTCCGCATCGCCCCGGGCGACGGCGCCTTCTACGGCCCCAAGATCGAGTACACGCTGAAGGACGCGCTGGGCCGCCAGTGGCAGTGCGGCACGATGCAGGTCGATTTCTCGATGGCCGAGCGCCTGGGCGCCGAGTACGTGGCCGAGTCGGGCGAGCGCAAGACGCCCGTCATGCTGCACCGCGCCATCGTCGGCAGCCTCGAGCGTTTCATCGGCATCCTGATCGAACAGCACGCCGGCGCGATGCCCGCCTGGCTCGCGCCGGTGCAGGTTGTTGTCACAAACATCACCGACGGCCAGGCCGAATACGCCTCCGATATTGCGAAAACGCTGCAAAAACAAGGGGTTAGAACCTTGGTCGATTTGCGCAACGAGAAGATCACCTATAAAATCCGTGAGCATTCCATGCAGAAGGTTCCGTTCATCCTTGTCGTTGGCGACAAGGAGAAGGCAAGCGGGGCCGTTGCCGTGCGTGCACGTGGCAACCAGGATCTCGGCGTGATGCCCCTCGACAACTTCGTCCAGAAGCTCGCGGCGGACATCACCGGCAAGGTCTGAGTTCCCCCGTGAACGCACCGTCATCACTGTCGAGCCGTTGCTTGCCTTGGGCTCGTTTGAAGGTCTGAACCATCGCTACTTTCCTTGACCGTCGCACTCCCAATGCGGAGCGCAAGCACCGGCTGAACCGCGAAATCATGGCGCCCGAAGTGCGCCTGAACGGGGTGAACAACGAGCCGCTGGGCATCGTGAGCATCCAGGAGGCTTTGCGGATGTCGGGCGAGCTGGACGTCGATCTGGTCGAGATCGCCGCCACCGCCGACCCCCCGGTGTGCCGCTTGATGGACTACGGCAAGTTCAAGTACCAGGAACAGAAGAAGGCCGCCGAAGCCAAGAGCAAGCAGAAGGTCATCGAGATCAAGGAAGTCAAGTTCCGTCCGGGCACGGACGAAGGCGACTACGCGATCAAGATGCGCAACCTGCGCCGCTTCATCGCTGAAGATGGTGACAAGGGCAAGGTCACGCTGCGCTACCGCGGCCGCGAGATCACCCACCAGGACATCGGCATGCGGCTGCTGGAACGCATCCGCGACGAGCTGGCCGACGTGGCCGTCGTCGAGAACATGCCCAAGCTCGAAGGCCGCCAGATGATCATGGTGCTGGCGCCCAAGCGCAAGTAAGTACGAGATTCGGCCCTGCGGTCTGGTCACCGCAGGGTTTGAAGAGAAGCCGCTGACAGGCCAACAAGCACTGCAAGTCCATTGCAGTCGCCTGCAGGGGTCACTAAGAAGGAGCAGTCATGCCCAAGATGAAGACCAAGAAGAGCGCGGCCAAGCGGTTCCGCGTTCGCCCGGGTGGCACCGTCAAGCGCGGTCAGGCGTTCAAGCGCCACATCCTCACGAAGAAGTCGACCAAGAACAAGCGCCACCTGCGTGGCGCCGTCAATGTGCACGAGACCAACATGGGCCACATGGCTCAGATGTTGCCGTTCGCGGGTCTTTAAGATTTCTGAGTAAGGAGAAAAACCATGCCTCGCGTCAAACGTGGTGTAACCGCACGCGCTCGTCACAAGAAGATCCTGGCTCTTGCCAAGGGTTTCCGCGGCCGTCGCAAGAACGTCTTCCGCATCGCCAAGCAGGCGGTGATGAAGGCCGGGCAATATGCCTACCGTGACCGTCGTACCCGCAAGCGCGTGTTCCGTCAGCTCTGGATTGCCCGTATCAACGCGGCCAGCCGTGAGCTGGGCGTGACGTACAGCAAGTTCATGGCCGGCCTGAAGAAGGCGAACATCGGCATCGACCGCAAGGTCCTGGCCGATCTCGCCGTCAACGACCCCGCTGCCTTCGGCAGCATCGTCGACAAGGTGAAGGCCCAGCTCGCTTGATCCGGCGCGCGCCGTTCGCGCGGCGCGTCGCCCCCAAGCTTCAAGGCCGTCACCTTGGTGGCGGCCTTTTTCATTTCCGAATCAAGATGAACGATCTCGACTCCCTGGTGCAGGCGGCGCAAGAGCAGTTCGCGCAGGCCGCGACGCCCGCCGACCTGGAGAACGCCAAGGCGCGTTTCCTCGGCAAGGCCGGCCGCGTGACCGAGCTGCTGAAGTCGCTGGCCCAGCTGCCGCCCGACGAGAAGAAGGCCCGCGGGGCCGAGATCAACGCCACCAAGCAGCGCATCGAAGCCGCGCTGACCGAGCGCCGCCAGGCGCTGGCCGATGCCGAGCTGCAGGCGCAGCTGAAGGCCGAGTCGCTGGACGTGACGCTGCCCGGCCGCAGCCGCGGCACCGGCGGCCTGCACCCGGTGTCGCGCACGCTGGAGCGCATCGAGGCCATCTTCGGCTCGATGGGCTTCGACGTGGCCGACGGCCCGGAGATCGAGAACGACTGGTTCAACTTCACCGCGCTGAACACGCCGGCCGACCACCCCGCGCGCTCGATGCACGACACCTTCTACGTCGATGCGCAGGGCGCCAGCGGCGGCTACCTGCTGCGCACGCACACCAGTCCGATGCAGGTGCGCTACGCGATGCAGCATGTGAAGGCGCACGAGGGCAAGGCGACGATGCCGGAGATCCGCGTGATCGCGCCCGGCCGCACCTACCGCGTGGACAGCGACGCGACCCACTCGCCGATGTTCCACCAGTGCGAAGGCCTGTGGATCGGCGAGAACGTGAGCTTCAAGGACCTGAAGTCGGTATTCACCGATTTCTTCCGCACCTTCTTCGAGACCGATGACCTGACGCTGCGCTTCCGCCCCAGCTTCTTCCCGTTCACCGAGCCGTCGGCCGAGGTGGACATCGCCTTCTCGTCCGGCCCGCTGAAGGGCCGCTGGCTGGAGGTGGCGGGCTCCGGCCAGGTGCATCCCAACGTGGTCCGCAACTTCGGGCTCGACCCCGAGCGCTACATCGGCTTTGCCTTCGGCATGGGCCCCGACCGCCTGACCATGCTGCGCTACGGCGTGAATGACCTGCGGCTGTTCTTCGACGGCGACCTGCGCTTCCTGAGCCAGTTCCAGTAAGCGCCCGCCCACGAAGAACCCTGGAAGAGAAGCGACGACATGCAATTCCCTGAATCCTGGCTGCGTGAGTTCTGCAACCCGCCGCTGAGCACCGAGCAACTGGCCGACACGCTGACGATGGCCGGCCTGGAAGTCGAAGAGATGCGGCCGGTGGCGCCGCCGTTCTCGCGCATCGTGGTCGGCCGCATCCTGGAGGCCACGCAGCATCCGAACGCCGACCGCCTGCGGGTGTGCAGCGTCGATGCCGGCGAGCATTCGAAGGACGGCCCGCTGCAGATCGTCTGCGGTGCGCCCAACGCCCGCGCCGGCATCAAGGTGCCGCTGGCGCTGGTGGGCGCCGAGCTGCCCCCGGGCGACGACGGCAAGCCGTTCGAGATCAAGGTGGGCAAGCTGCGCGGCGTGGAGAGCTTCGGCATGCTGTGCTCGGCGCGTGAGCTGAAGCTGTCCGACGACCACGGCGGCCTGCTGGAACTGGCTGACGACGCGCCGGTGGGCGTGGACGTGCGCGAGGTGCTGAAGCTCGACGACACCATCTTCACGCTCAAGCTCACGCCCAACCTGGCGCATTGCCTGAGCGTGTACGGGGTTGCGCGCGAGCTGTCGGCGTTGACCGGTGCGCCGCTGCGGAAGCCCGAATTTCCGCCGGTGCCTCCTTCGCACGACGACAAGCTGCCGGTGTCGGTGGAAGCGCCCGACCTGTGCGGCCGCTTCTCCGGCCGCATCGTGCGCAACGTCAACACGCAGGCCAGGACGCCGGCCTGGATGGTCGACCGCCTGGCGCGCTGTGGCCAACGCTCGGTCACCGCGCTGGTCGACATCTCGAACTACGTGATGTTCGAGTTCGGCCGGCCTTCGCACATCTTCGACCTGGACAAGATCCACGGCGGCCTGGTGGTGCGCTGGGGCCGCGCGGGCGAATCGCTGAAGCTGCTCAACGGCAACACCATCACGCTCGACGACCAGGTGGGCGTGATCGCCGATGCGCAGGCGGTGGAATCGCTGGCCGGCATCATGGGCGGCGACGCCACTGCGGTGTCCGACGAGACGAAGAACGTGTACGTGGAGGCCGCGTTCTGGTGGCCCAAGGCCGTGGCCGGCCGCTCGCGCCGCTTCAACTTCTCGACCGACGCCGGCCACCGCTTCGAGCGCGGCGTGGACCCTGCGCTGACGGTGGAGCACATCGAGCACATCACGCGCCTGATCATCGACATCTGCGGCGGCGAGGCGGGCCCGATCGACGACCAGCAGCCCCGCATGCCGCAGCGTGAAGCGGTGCAGCTGCGCGTGGCGCGCGCCGCCAAGGTCATCGGCATGCCGGTGACGCAGGCGCAATGCGCCGACGTGCTGCGTCGCCTGGGCCTGCCGTTCACCGAGGCCGAAGGCGTGCTGACGGTGACGCCGCCCAGCCACCGGTTCGATTTGCAGATCGAGGAAGACCTGATCGAGGAAGTGATCAAGGTCCTGGGCTACACGCAGCTGCCGGACACGCCGCCGCTGGCGCCGGTGACCGCCCGCGTGCGGCCTGAGGCCCGCCGCGGCAGCCACGCCCTGCGCCGCGCGGTGGCTGCGCTGGGCTACCAGGAGACGATCAACTTCAGCTTTGTCGAAGCGCGCTGGGAGCAGGAGCTGGCCGGCAATGCCGATCCGATCCCGGTGCTGAACCCGATCGCCTCGCCGCTGTCGGTGATGCGGTCCAGCCTGATCGGCAGCCTGGTGGCGGTGCTGCAATACAACCTTGCGCGTCGTGCGCAGCGGGTGCGCATCTTCGAACTGGGCCGTGTGTTCCGCCGCGATGCCTCGGTGACGGACACGCTCACCACCGTGGCCGGCGTGTCGCAGCCGATGCGGCTGAGCGGCCTGGCCTATGGCCCGGCGCAGCCGCTGCAATGGGGTGTGGCCGAGCGGGCGGTGGACTTCTTCGACGTCAAGGCCGACGTCGAGGCGCTGCTGGCGCCGCGCCGCGCCACCTTCGTCGCCGCCGAGCATCCGGCCTTGCATCCGGGCCGCAGTGCGCGCATCGAGCTGGACGGCCAGCCCATCGGCTGGATCGGTGAACTGCACCCCAAGTGGCGCCAGGGCTATGACCTGCCGCAGGCGCCGGTGCTGTTCGAGCTGGATGCCGAGGCGCTGGCTGCCCAGGTGGTGCCCAGCTTCCAGTCGATCCCACGCCAGCAGTCCGTGTGGCGCGACCTCGCGTTGGTGGTGAAGGACACGGTGGCCCACGACGCGCTGATCGGCGCCATCACCGACGACGCCTCCGGCCTGGTGCGCCATGCGCAGCTGTTCGACATCTACAAGCCCAAGGCGCCCACCGCCGACATCGCTGCCGACGAGCGCAGCATGGCCGTTCGTGTGGAACTGCTCGACGACAGCGCCACGCTGACTGACGAACGTGTCGATACCGTGGTGGCCGGCATCGTCGAGCGCCTGGGCAGCCGCCTGCAGGCGAGGTTGCGCGGCTGATGGAGGAGAAACCTGCGATGGACCGCGTGATCCTGCCGACCCTCGAGACGCCGACCCTCACCAAGGCCGAACTGGCCGACCTGCTGTTCGAGCGGCTGGGGCTGAACAAGCGCGAGTCGAAGGACATGGTCGAAGCCTTCTTCGACATCATCCACGCCGCGCTGGTGAAGGGCGACGACGTCAAGCTGTCGGGCTTCGGCAACTTCAACATCCGGCGCAAGGCGCCCCGGCCCGGCCGCAATCCGCGCACGGGTGAGTCGATCCCGATCGCCGCGCGCAACGTGGTGACCTTCCACGCCAGTCATAAACTGAAGGGCCTGGTGCAGGGCGACATCCCGAGCCCGGACGAGTTCGAGTAAAGTTTGAGCGCCAACCCGTGGAGCGTTGATTTCTATGGAAAAAGCGCTTCCCGCGATCCCTGCCAAACGCTACTTCACCATCGGTGAGGTGAGCGAACTCTGCGGCGTGAAGCCCTATGTGCTGCGCTACTGGGAACAGGAGTTCACGCAGCTCAAGCCGATGAAGCGTCGGGGCAACCGGCGCTATTACCAGCACCACGAGGTGCTGCTGATCCGCCGCATCCGCGAGCTGCTGTACGACCAGGGCTTCACCATCAGCGGTGCCCGCAACCGTTTGGCCGAGATGCAGGGCCTGGGCCGCCACGGCGCTGCCCATCCAGCGCATGAAGCCGAGCTGCACGGGCCGGATGACGAACCCCATGACCTGTTGCAGGCCGACGAGCTGCACCACCTCGACGACGAACATGACGGCACGTTGGCGCCGCACGAAGCGGTGTCGCTCGACCAGCTGCGCATCGAATTGCTTTCGATTCGCAGCCTGCTCACCATTTGAGAAAACTTCAGGCTATACTGCTTGGCTCAGTCGGGGCGTAGCGCAGCCTGGTAGCGCACTTGCATGGGGTGCAAGGGGTCGCGAGTTCGAATCCCGCCGCCCCGACCATTGAAAAAGCCGAAGCCCGGTGCCGCAAGGTACCGGGCTTTTTTGCTGTCTGCAGCAAGCTACGGCGGGGCCGGGCGCGGCATCAGGTTGGGCTGCACACCTCGGGCGCTCAGCGTGTGTGCCAGCGCGGCGCGCACGAAGGCATTGCTGGCATAGCGCGTCACCCGGCTGTAGTAGTGCTCGGACAGTCGAGCCACCATCGCGCCCCAGGCCTCGTGCAGGCTTTCGTCGAGCTGGAAATCGTCGTAGTTGACGATGGCCGGCACCTTGCGGCGCAGCGGTGACAGCAGCCGGGCCACTTCGTCCTCCACCCGCTGGATATCTTCCAGGCGCCGGATCGCCAGGCGCGAGAAGTCGATGTACAGCACGCCCTGCTCGGCCTGCCAGCGCAGCCGGTCATTCATCGGCTGGGCAGTGAGCTGTTCGCGCAGCGCCATCGGCCCGGGCCGGAAGATGCGGCCATCCATGCGCCGCGGCATGCCGCGCAGTAACGGCGCAAAGCCCATGTGTGCCAGCACGTCGCGCTCCAGGTCCACGCCGGGTGCCAGTTCGGTGAGCACCAGGCCCTGGGGCGTCAGTTCGAACACGCAGCGCTCGGTGACATACAGCACCGGCTGTCCGCGCGCGGCGGCCTGCTGGCCGGCGAAAGTGCGCTGCTCCACCGCGTGCACGAACTTGGCCTGCGTGCCGGCCATGAAGCTGCCGACGAACACCACCTTCTTCGCGTTCTGCGAGATGTTGATGAAGCCACCCGCGCCAGCAAGCCGGGGCCCGAAGCGGGACACGTTCACGTTGCCCTCGCGATCGGCCTGCGCCAGGCCCAGGAAGGCCAGGTCCAGCCCGCCGCCGTCGTAGAAGTCGAACTGGCTGGGCTGGTCGATCACCGCCTGGGTGTTGACCGCCGCGCCGAAGTCCAGGCCGGAGGCCGGCACGCCGCCGATGACGCCCGGTTCGGCCGTCAGGGTGATGAGGTCGGTGATGCGCTCTTCGGCAGCCACGCGGGCGATGCCCTCCGGCATGCCGATGCCCAGGTTCACCACGCTGCCGGCCAGCAGCTCCAGGGCGGCGCGGCGGGCGATGACCTGTCGGTCTCCGGCCGGCATCGGCTCGGCCTCGTGCAGCGGCACGCGCAGCTCGCCCGCAAAGGCGGGGCTGTAGGCGGTGGCGAAGGTCTGGGGGGTGGTATTCGGGGCGCTCGGCCACCACCACGCAGTCCACCAGCACGCCGGGGATCTTCACCTGGCGTGGCGGCAGGCTGCCGCGCTCGGCCACGCGTTCCACCTGCACGATGACGATGCCGCCGCAGTTGTGCGCCGCCGTCGCGATGGCCAGGGTCTCCAGCGTGAGCGCCTCGCGCTCCATGGTGACGTTGCCGTCCGCATCGGCGGTGGTGCCGCGCACCAGCGCCACGTGGATCGGGAAGGCCTTGTAGAACAGGTATTCCCCGCCTTCGTACGGCCACAGCATCACCAGGTCTTGCGTGGTGCGGCTGTTGACCTTGCCGCCGCCGTGTCGCGGGTCGACGAAGGTGCCCAGGCCCACGCGCGAGAGATGGCCCGGCTTGCCGGCCGCGATGTCGCGGAACAGGTGCGAGATGACGCCCTGCGGCAGGTTGTAGGCCTCGATGGCATTGTTGACGGCCAGTGCCTGCAGCCGCGGCACCAGGCCCCAGTGGCCGGCGATCACGCGCCGCAGCAGGCCGGCGTGCCCCAGGTGGTTGAGGCCACGCTCCTTGCCGTCGCCCTGGCCGGCAGCGCACACCAGCGTGAGGTTGCGCGGCTTGCCCAGGCCGGGACTGTGTTCGTCGGCGCCCGCGGCGTTGTCGGCCAGGAAGGCTTGCTCCAGCGCCACCGCCAGGTTCTCCGGAAAGCCGATACCCACGAAGCCGCCCGTGGCCACCGTGTCGCCGTCGCGGATCAGGCGCACGGCATCGTGGGCCGAGACGATCTTGCCGTGCCGTGCGGCAATGAGGTCGCGCAGCGCGTCGCGTGCGCGGGGGCTGTCGTGGCCGGCCTGCAGTGTCATCGTGCGCTCCTGTCCCGGTGCGGGCGGCACGATGCTAAGACGACTGCGCTCGGAAAGCGCCCATGAAAAAGCCGACCCGGGGGTCGGCTTGTTCGCTTGAGCTTCTGGTGCCGGTGAAAGGAGTCGAACCCTCGACCTTCGCATTACGAATGCGCTGCTCTACCAACTGAGCTACACCGGCAACAGCCCAACAGTATAGCCCGAAATCACTGCTTGGCTTCCAGGTGGTAGCGCGTCACACGTTCCACTTCGTTCTTGGAGCCCAGCACCACGCTCACGCGTTCATGCAGCTTGCCGGGCTGCAGGTCGAGGATGCGCTCCCGGCCGTTGGTGGCGGCGCCGCCGGCCTGCTCGATCAGGAAGGCCATCGGGTTGGCCTCGTACATCAGCCGCAGCTTGCCGGGCTTCTCGGGCTCGCGCTTGTCCCACGGGTACAGGAAGATGCCGCCGCGGCTGAGGATGCGGTGCACGTCGGCCACCATGCTGGCGATCCAGCGCATGTTGAAGTCCTTGCCGCGCGGGCCCTCGCTGCCGGCCAGGCATTCGTCGATGTAGCGCGTCACGGGGGCGTCCCAGTGGCGCTTGTTGCTCATGTTGATCGCGAATTCCTTGGTGTCCTCGGGGATGCGCACGTTCTCGGCCGTCAGCACCCAGGAGCCTTGCTCGCGGTCGAGCGTGAACATGGCCACGCCGTCGCCCACCGTCAGCACCAGCGTGGTCTGCGGGCCGTAGACGCAATAGCCGGCGGCGGCCTGGCGGCTGCCCGGCTGCATGAAGTCGCGCTCGCCCACGCTCTCGTGGTCGCCCAGCTTGCGCAGCACCGAGAAGATGGTGCCGATGCTGACGTTCACGTCGATGTTGCTGGAGCCGTCGAGCGGATCGAACAGCAGCAGGTATTCGCCCTGCGGATAGCGGTTGGGCACCACGTGGATGGAGTCCATCTCCTCGCTGGCCATCGCGGCCAGCGCGCCGCCCCATTCGTTGGCCTCGATCAGCACCTCGTTGGCGATGATGTCCAGCTTCTTCTGCACCTCGCCCTGCACGTTCTCGCTGCCGGCGCTGCCCAGCACTTCGCCCAGCGCGCCCTTGTTGACGGAAATGGCGATGCGCTTGCAGGTGCGGGCCACCACCTCCAGCAACAGCCGCAGCTGCCCCGGGATGTGGCCGTGCTTGCGCTGCTGCTCGACCAGGTATTGCGTAAGACTGATGCGTTTTTCCATGGTTCAGCTTTCCAGTGCGCGGGACACGACTTCGCGGGTGTCGTCGCTGAGGTTGGGTTTGGCGGCCACGCGGGCCAGGGCTTCGCGGGCCGCGGTCTGCCAGGGCTCGGCCAGGCGGCGCCAGCGTTCCATCATCCGGGCCAGGCGTGACGCCAGCTGCGGGTTGGCGGCGTCGATGTCGGTGACCAGGGCCTCCCACAGCGCATAACCGGCCGCATCGCTGCGGTGGAAGGCGGCGGGATTGGACGACATCAGCGTGAACACCAGGCTGCGTGCGCGATTGGGGTTCTTCAGCGAGAAGTCGGGGTGCTTCATCAGCGCCTTGATGCGCTCGAACACCCGCCCGGCCTGCGGGCCCACCGGCTCGGGCGCGCCGGCCTGCAACGCGAACCACTTGTCGATGACCAGGGCCTCGTCCTTGAACATCTCGTAGAAGCGCTGCAGCGCCGGCTCGGCCAGCGGTGCATGGGCCTCCACCAGCGCCTGCAGCGCACCCAGGCGCTCGGTCATGTTGCCGGCGTCCTTGAAGCGGCCATAGGCCTTGCCCTGCCACACCTCGTCGCCGGTGGCCACCGCGATGGCGCACCAGCATCTGCAGCGCGCGGTTGGCCAGCGCGCGGCGGCCGCTCTGCAGCGCATCGGGGCGGTAGCCGTCGGTGACCTGGTGGTGCTCCCAGGCCCACACCCAGTCGTCATGCAGCTGCGCGGCCAGCTGGTCGCGCATGGCCTCGTGCACCACGTGGATGCGCTGCGGGTCGGACACCTCGAACTGCTCGGCCACGTAGCGCTCGCTGGGCAGCGTGAGCACCAGTTCCTTGAAGGCGGCGTCCAGCGACGGGTCGCGCAGCACGTTGCGCAGGGCGTCGACGATGGCGTCGTCCAGCGCCGGTGCGGCGTCCGACTGCGTGGCGGCCATCATGTTGGACAGCGCCAGCCGCTGGCCGGCCTCCCAGCGGTTGAAGGGGTCGCTGTCGTGCTTGAGCAGCGTCAGCAGCTCGGCATTGCTCAGGCCGTCGTCCAGCCGCACCGGCGCCGAGAAGCCGCGCAGCAGCGAAGGCACCGGCGGCACGTCGACGTTGATGAAGGTGAGGTCGATGCGGTAGTCGTCCAGCACCAGCACACGCTCGGTGGAGGCGCTGGGGTACTCGCCGTCGAGCTGCACCGGCAGCGCCTGGCCATCGGGGCCGATCAAGCCCATCTGCACCGGGATGACATAGGGCCGCTTGTTGTGCTGGCCGGGGCTGGGCGCGCTCCATTGCTCCAGCGTCAGGGTGTAGCTGCGCTGCTCGGCGTTGTAGCTGCCGCGGGCCTTCAGGTGCGGCGTGCCGGCCTGCGCATACCAGTTCTTGAACTTGTCCAGGCGCGTGGACAGCATGCTGCCCGGGTTGGCATCGGCGATGGCCTGGGCGAAGTCGTCGCAGGTGACGGCAAAGCCGTCATGCCGCTCGAAGTACAGCGTCATGCCGCGCTCGAAGCCTTCGCGGCCCACGAGCGTCTGCATCATGCGCACGACTTCGGCGCCCTTCTCGTACACCGTGGCGGTGTAGAAGTTGTTGATCGCCTGGTACTCGTCGGGCCGCACCGGGTGCGCCATCGGGCCGGCATCTTCCGGGAACTGCACCTGGCGCAGGCCGCGCACGTCCTCGATGCGCTTGACGGCCTTGGCGCTGACGCCGCCGGCCATGTCCATGCTGAATTCCTGGTCGCGGAAGACGGTCAGGCCTTCCTTCAGGCTCAGCTGGAACCAGTCGCGGCAGGTGATGCGGTTGCCGGTCCAGTTGTGGAAGTACTCGTGGCCGACCACGCTTTCCACGCCGGCGAAATCGACGTCGGTGGCGGTGGCCGGGCTGGCCAGAACGAACTTCGTGTTGAAGATGTTCAGGCCCTTGTTCTCCATCGCGCCCATGTTGAAGTCGCCCACCGCGACGATCATGAAGCGTTCCAGGTCCAGCGGCAGCTTGAAGCGGGCCTCGTCCCACACCACCGAGGCGATCAGCGAGTTCATCGCATGCTCGGTCTTGTCCAGGTCGCCGCGGCGCACGTACACCTGCAGCAGGTGGTCGCGGCCCGAGCGGGTGCGGATGTGCTGCTCACGCGCCACCAGGTCGGCGGCCACCACGGCGAACAGGTAGCTCGGCTTGCGGAAGGGGTCGTGCCACTTCGCGTAGTGACGGCCGTTGTCCAGATCGCCCTGTTCCAGCAGGTTGCCGTTGGACAGCAGCACCGGATAGCGCTTCTTGTCGGCCCGCAGCAGCACCGTGTAGACGGCCATCACGTCGGGCCGGTCCAGGAAGTAGGTGATGCGCCGGAAGCCCTCGGCCTCGCACTGCGTGAACAGCCCGCTGTCCGACGAGAACAGGCCCGACAGCTGGGTGTTCTTGTCCGGGCAGCAGGTGTTGCGGATGTCCAGCGTGAAGTGGTCGCCGGGCGGGTTGTCGATCACCAGCAGGCCCGGCTCGTGGCGGAAGCTCACGCTTTCGCCATTGGCCTGCACGCGCAGCAGCGTGATGTCTTCGCCGTGCAGCTTCAGCGGCTGCGGCGCCACCGACAGGTTGCGCTCGATCACCAGCCGGCTGCTGACGATGGTCTTGGCGGGGTCGAGGTCGAAGGTGAGCTCGACGCTGCGGATCCAGTACGCGGGCTCGGTGTAGTCCGAGCGGCGCACGGTGAGGGCGGGTCCTTCGCGCATGTGTGACTTCTCCGTTGGAGCTGAAAGGGCTAAAGGGCCAGGGCGCCGAGATCGAAGCCGTTGAGGTCGGGCACGATGGCCACGACGTTGGCGAAGCCGGTGAAGGCCTCGCGCGGCATGGTGGTGGTGAGCGCCACCGCGCGCATGCCGGCACGCTGCGCGGCCTCGATGCCCAGCGGCGCGTCCTCGAACACCACGCAGGCCTCGGGCGCCACGCCCAGGCGGCGCGCGGCCTCGAGGAAGATGTCCGGATGCGGCTTGCCGCGCAGGCCGTCGGCCGGGCTGGTGACGGTGTCGATCCACTCGCCGATGCCGAAGCGCTCGAACGCCAGCTGCATGTTGAGCAGGCCCGACGCGGTGCACACAGCCAGCTTCAGGCCCTGCGCGCGGGCCTGCGTGGCCAGCTCGGCCGCGCCGCCGATGAGCTGCAGCGCCGGGCGTGCCAGCTCGCGGTAGATCGCCTCCTTCTCCTCGGCCAGGGCGTCGATCGCCTGGGCGTCGAGATCGGGCAGCAGGTCGGACAGGATCTCCGCATTCGCGCGGCCGGCCGTCGCGGCGAAGAAGCCCGCTTCGTCCATCGGATGGCCATGGCGCCGGTGCCATTCGATCCAGGCGCCGTGGTGGTGCGGCATGCTGTCGATCAGCGTGCCGTCGAGGTCGAAAAGCAGTGCTTCGGTCACTCAGACTCCCTGCTTCAGGCTGGCTTCGATGAAGGGATCCAGGTCCCCGTCGAGCACCTTCTGCGTGTTGCTGATCTCCACGTTGGTGCGCAGATCCTTGATGCGGCTCTGGTCCAGCACATAGCTGCGGATCTGGTGGCCCCAGCCCACGTCGGTCTTGGTGTCCTCCAGCTTCTGCTGCTCGGCCATGCGGATGCGCATCTCGTGCTCGTACATGCGCGAGCGAAGCATCTGCCATGCCTCGTCGCGGTTGCGGTGCTGCGAACGGTCGTTCTGGCACTGCACGACGATGCCGGTGGGGATGTGCGTCAGCCGCACCGCCGAGTCGGTCTTGTTGATGTGCTGGCCGCCCGCGCCGCTGGCGCGGAAGGTGTCGGTGCGCACGTCGGCGGGGTTGATGTCGATCTCGATCGAGTCGTCCACCTCGGGATAGACGAACAGGCTCGCGAACGAGGTGTGACGGCCGCCGGCCGAGTCGAACGGGCTCTTGCGCACCAGGCGATGCACGCCGGTCTCGGTGCGCAGCAGGCCGAAGGCGTAGTCGCCTTCCACCTTGATGGTGGCCGAGCGGATGCCGGCGACGTCGCCTTCCGTCTCTTCCATCACCTCGGTCTTGAAGCCCTTGCGCTCGCAGTACTTGAGGTACTGGCGCAGCAGCATGCTGGCCCAGTCGCAGGCCTCGGTGCCGCCGGCGCCGGCCTGGATGTCGATGAAGCAGTTGCTGGGGTCGGCCGGGTTGTTGAACATCCGGCGGAACTCGAGCTGCTCGACGGTTTCCTGCAGCTTGCGCGCATCCATCTCGATGGAGGCGATGCTGTCGAAGTCGCTCTCGGCCTTGGCCATGTCGAACAGCTCGGTGCTGTCGGCCAGGCTGCTGGTCAGGTGGTTGATGGTCTCGACCACCGTGTCGAGCGTGCGCTTCTCGCGGCCCAGTTCCTGGGCGCGCTTGGGCTCGTTCCAGACGTTGGGATTCTCGAGCGCCGCGTTGACTTCGTTGAGTCTCAGGGCTTTGCGGTCGTAGTCAAAGATACCCCCGTAGCGCTTCGGTGCGCGTGGTGAGGTCCGCCAGGAGGGCGCCGATCTCGTTGACCTTTTCGTTGTCCATGCTTGCCATTCCTCTTGAAGGGGAGCGATTTTCGCATGGCCCCCGGCATGGCGCCCGGTGGACGAACTGCCGGCTATGCGTCCAGGAAACGCTCGATGTACGCGGCCAGGGCGTCGGGCTCGTCGTGGTGCAGCATGTGGCCGCTGGCCGGCAGCCGCGCGCGGGTGATCGGGGCGCGCAGCGTGGCCAGCCGGGTCTCGAATTCCTCGCGGGTGTAGCGGGTGCCCCAGATCGCGGCCAGGTCGGTCAGCGCGCCGTCCACCCACAGCACCGGCGCGGCGATGCGCTGCCACAGCGCCAACGCCTCTTCCACCTGGTACAGCGTGGGCGACACGCCCTTGTGCGCCGGATCGGCCCGCAGGTGCCAGCGGCCGTCGGCCTGCGGGGCCGACCAGTGGCCGGCCAGCCAGGCGGCCTTGTCGGCGGGCAGGCGCGGGTTGTTCTTCATCAGCCGGCGCATCACGCCTTCCGGGCCTTCGTAGCTCACCAGCGCGGGCGGCGTGCGCAGCTGGTCCAGCCACTGCAGCAGCCGCTTGGGCGCGTCCTCGGGCCGGGTGCGCGGCATGCCGAAGCCTTCCAGGTTCACCAGCTTGCGGATGCGCTCGGGCCGCAGGCCGGCATACACCATCGCCACGTTGCCGCCCATGCTGTGACCCAGCAGGTCGATCGTGCGGCCGGGCAGCAGGGCTTCCAGCAGCGCATCCAGGTCACCGACGTAGTCGGGGAACCAGTAGGTGTCGGTGGCCGGGCCTTCGGTCAGGCCGAAGCCGCGCCAGTCAGGCGCGACGATGGCGCGGCCGTCGGCCATCGCATCGACCATGAACTGGAACGAGGCGCCCACGTCCATCCAGCCGTGCAGCAGCACCAGCGGCCGCTTGTCGCCGTCGGCTTGCGGGTCGCCCCAGCAACGCAGGTGGTAGCGCAGGCCGCGCACGCTGACGAAGCGGCTGGTGGCCTCGCGGCGCGGCAGGTAGGCGGTGGCGGGCAGGGGGGCAATGTCGGCGGGCTGCATGCGGCCGACTGTAAGGGGCCTGCGGGCACGCCGCTGTCACCTGCGCAGCCGGGAAACCGCGGGCCGGGCGGCCGCCGGCGCGCTGCCAGAATCGGCCGCATGAACACATCCTTCGTCCTGCGCGCGGCCGAGCCGCGCGACGTGCCGGCCATCGTCGGCCTGATCGGCGAGCTGGCCGACTTCGAGAAGCTCACGCACCTGATGCAGGCCACGCCCGAGACGCTGCATCCGCACCTGTTCGGCGACAAGCCGGCCGCCGAATGCCAGGTGGCCGAGGTGGAAGGCCGCGTGGTGGCCTTCGCGCTGTTCTTCACCAACTTCTCCACCTTCCTGGCCAAGCCCGGGTTGTACCTGGAGGACTTGTATGTACAACCTGCGCACCGCGGCAGCGGGCTGGGCAAGGCGCTGCTCACGCGGCTGGCGGGCATCGCGGCCGAGCGCGGCTACGGCCGCTTCGAGTGGTGCGTGCTGGACTGGAACGAGAACGCCATCGCCTTCTACCAGCGCATGGGTGCGACGGTGATGCCGGACTGGCGGCTGTGCCGCATCACCGGTCCGGCGCTGCAGGCCTTCGGCACAGCGGGGTCCGCCCCGGGCAACGAGGGCTGAGCCGCCATGCCGCGCCGCAGTCCGGGCGCCGGCCCGCAAGCCGACCCTTCCGCCGACCGCCACGCCCGCATCCATGCCGAGTTCCGCTGGCAGGTGCCGGCCCGCTTCAACCTGGCCGAGGTGTGTTGCGGCCGCTGGGCGCGCGACACGCCCGAGGCCATCGCGGTGCACCACGAGCGCGACAGCGGCGAGCGCAGCGCCTACACCTTCGCGCGGCTGCAGGCCGATGTGAACCGGCTGGCCAACCTGCTGCAGCGCCTGGGGGTGCAGCGCGGCGACCGCGTGGCCATCGTGATGCCGCAGCGCTACGAGACGGTGGTGTCGCACATGGCGATCTACCAGCTGGGCGCGGTGGCCATGCCGCTGTCGATGCTGTTCGGCCCCGAGGCGCTGGCCTATCGGCTGCAGGACAGCGAGGCCGGCGTGGCGATCGCCGACGAGAGCGCAATGGCTTCGCTGCAGGCCGCACGCGCCGAATGCCCGGCGCTGCGCCACGTGCTGGCGGTGGGCGCCGCCGAAGGGCAGGGCGATGGCGACTGGCGCGCCGGCCTGGCGGGCAGCGACAACCGCTTCACGCCGGTGGACACCGCGGCCGACGATGCGGCCATCCTCATCTACACCAGCGGCACCACGGGCCCGCCCAAGGGCGCACTGCTGCCGCACCGGGCGCTGATCGGCAACCTGCCGGGCTTCGTCTGCAGCCACAACGGCTTCACCGCGCCGGATGGCGGGCCGGTGCTGTGGAGCCCGGCCGACTGGGCCTGGACCGGCGGCCTGATCGACGTGCTGCTGCCCACGCTGTACTTCGGTCGGCCGCTGGTGGGCTACACCGGCCGCTTCGACCCGGTGACCGCCTTCGGCCTGATGCAGCGCCACGGCGTGACGCACACCTTCCTCTTCCCCACCGCGCTGAAGGCGATGATGAAGGCGGTGCCCGACCCGCGGGCGCGCTTTCCCAAGCTGCGGCTGCAGTCGGTGATGGCCGCCGGCGAGCCGGTGGGCGACGCGGTGTTCGCCTGGTGCCGTGACGTGCTGGCCGTGCCGATGAACGAGATGTTCGGCCAGACCGAGATGAACTACATCGTCGGCAACTGCGCCAGCCTGCCGCTGCCGGGGGCGGCACCGCGCCAGGCTGGCCGGCGCGACCCGGCAGCATGGGCCGGGCGTACCCGGGCCACCGCATCGCCGTGATCGATGACGAAGGCAACGAATGCCCGCGCGGCACGCCGGGCGACGTGGCGCTGCACCGGCGCGACGTGCATGGCGACCCGGACCCCATCTTCTTCCTGGGCTACTGGAACAACCCGCGCGCCACCGCCGCCAAGTTCACCGGCGACCCGGCCGACAGCTGGTGCCGCACCGGCGACACCGCGGTGATGGACGAGGCTGGGTACCTCTGGTACCAGGGTCGCAGCGACGACGTGTTCAAGGCCGCGGGCTACCGCATCGGGCCCAGCGAGATCGAGAACTGCCTGGTGAAGCATCCGGCGGTGCTCAACGCCGCCGTGGTGCCCAAGCCCGACGCCGAGCGCGGCGCGGTGGTCAAGGCCTACGTGGTGCTGGCGCCCGGCTTCGCGGGCGACGACGGCCTGGCCGCCGAGCTGCAGGCCCACGTGCGCGGCCGGCTGGCGCCGTATGAATACCCCAAGGAGATCGAGTTCGCCGACAGCCTGCCGATGACCGTCACCGGCAAGGTGCAGCGGCGCGTGCTGCGGCTGCAGGAGGAAGAGCGCGCGAGGGCCGTCGGCTCAGTCGCATGAGCCGACGCTGCGCGGCGCGGTCTTGGCATGTTCGCTGAACGGGTCGAGCTGCGATCCGCGGGTGGCCTTGGTGAGCAGGCAACCGTCGCCGCGGCGCAGGCGCACGCTGCCGTCGGACTGCACCTCCTCGCTCACGCGGGTGTCCAGTCGGCGGGCCAGGCGCGCTTCCCAGGTGGGCCGTGGTGCGTTGGCGCGCGGGTCGGCCAGGGCTTCGGCGGCCGGTGAGGGCGGCGCGGCGTACGCGGCCCGGGCGGGCAGGCGCAGGTCGAGCAGCGGCTCGGCCCGCGGTGGAGCACTGGCCGGCGGCTCGGCCGCGGGAGCTGGCGTGGCCAGGCCTGCGGCGGGCAGGGTGATGGCCTGGCCCACCGGCCGCGGCGCCGGCGGGACGGACCGAACCGCCGCCGGCGCACTGCGTGGCGGCACGGACAGGCGTGGCACCGCCGGCGTGGCGACCGCACCGGTCGGCGAAGGCCACAGCAGCCGCAGCACCGTCGGCTGCCGCACCGGCCGCGCCATCTCCCGCGGCATCGCCGGCTGCCGCGGCCAGGCCAGGTACAGCAGCGCATGCAGGCCCAGCACCGCCAGCAGCACGGGCGTGCGGCGCGGTGGCGGCCAGGCGGAGTGGATCGGCATGCCGGCACTGTAGGCGCAGCTCAGCCACGGGCCGGCCGCCGGTACCGTCCAGTATTTGCCGGGGCCGGCCGCCAAGCCCGTGGCCCGGCCGGGGCGCACGGCCTGCGGCACACTTGGCCGCATGAGCATCACCTCCTCCTCCGACTTCCACGTGCGGCTGGGCCGCAGCGACCTGCAGGCCACGCGCATCTGCCTGGGCACCATGACCTTCGGCGAGCAGGTCGACGAGGCCACGGCCTATTCCATCCTCGACCGGTCGGTCGAACGCGGCGTCACCTTCCTCGACACCGCCGAGATGTACCCGGTGCCACCCTCGGCCGCCCGCTACACGCTGACCGAGAGCATCATCGGCCGCTGGATCGCGGCGCGGCCCGGCGTGCGCGACCGGCTGCTGCTGGCCACCAAGGTGGCGGGCCCGGCGCGCGGCTACGACTGGATCCGCAACGCCAGCGGCGACCTCACCGGCCAGGACATCATCGCCGCCTGCGAAGCCAGCCTGCGCCGGCTGCAGACCGACGTGATCGACCTCTACCAGATCCACTGGCCGGCCCGCAACGTGCCGTCCTTCGGCAGCATCTACTTCGACCCCGCCAAGGAGCAGCCGGTGACGCCGATCCAGCCGCAGCTGGAAGCGCTGGGCAAGCTGGTGCAGGCCGGGAAGGTGAAGGCCATCGGCCTGAGCAACGAGACGCCCTGGGGCGTGCATGAGTTCGTGCGGCTGGCCGAGCAGCACGGCCTGCCGCGCGTGGCCACCGTGCAGAACCCGTACACCCTGGTCAACCGCAGCGTGGACAACGCGCTGGACGAGACGCTGTTCCGCGAGCAGGTGTCACTGCTGGCCTATTCGCCGTTGGCCTTTGGCCTGCTGACCGGCAAGTACGACGAGAAGGGCCTGGAGGACGACAGCCGCCCCGGCCGCCTGGCCCTGTTCGAGACGATGAAGAAGCAGCGCTGGGGCCGTCCGGAATCGCTGGCCGCGGCTCGTCTATACAACCAGCTGGCGCGCGACCACGGCTTCACGCCCACCCAGCTGGCGCTGGCCTTCTGCTACCGCAGCCCGCGGGTGGCCAGCACCATCATCGGCGTCACCTCGGTGGCGCAGCTGGACGAGAACATCGATGCCTGGAGCCTGCCGCTGTCGCCCGAGGTGCTGGCCGAGATCGACCGCATCCGCTGGCAGCACCGCGACCCGGCCCAGTAAGCAGGCAGCGCCATGGCGAAGAAGGAGCACAAGCACGTCAGCGAGACGCCGGCCACGCAGTGGCTGCGCCAGCACGGCGTGCCGTTCACCGAGCATGTGTACGAGTACGTCGACCATGGCGGCACCACCGAGTCGTCGCGCCAGCTCGGCGTGGATGAGCATGCGGTCGTCAAGACGCTGGTGATGCAGGACGAGAAGGCGCAGCCGTTGATCGTGCTGATGCATGGCGACCGCCAGGTGAGCACCAAGAACCTGGCGCGGGCGATCGGTGCCAAGGGCATCGAGCCCTGCAAGCCCGAGGTGGCGCAGCGCCACAGCGGCTTCCTGGTGGGCGGCACCTCGCCCTTCGGTACCCGCAAGGCGATGCCGGTGTACGTGGAAGAGACGGTGCTGCAGCTGCCGAGGATCCTGATCAACGGCGGCCGCCGCGGCTTCCTGGTGGGCATCGAGCCGGCGGTGCTCACCGGCCCGCTGGGTGCCAGGCCCGTGCACTGCGCCATCTGAGCAGCGGCCACCGGGCGGCATACACTGGCCGGCTGACAAGAACACGGTGGAGCGCGTTGCGATGGAGTGGTCGAGCCTGTTGGCGGTGGCATTGGCATATGCCATCGGGTCGCTGTCGTTCGCGGTGATCATCAGCCGCGCGATGGGCCTGTCGGACCCGCGCAGCTACGGCTCGGGCAACCCGGGCGCCACCAACGTGCTGCGCTCGGGCAACAAGAAGGCCGCGCTGCTCACGCTGGTGTTCGATGCGCTCAAGGGCTATGTCCCGGTGGTGGCGGCGCTGCTGCTGGCGCCGCGCTTCGGCTGGGGCGAGACCACCGTCGCGGCGGTCGGCCTGGCGGCCTTCGTCGGCCACCTGTGGCCGGTGTTCTTCCGCTTCCAGGGCGGCAAGGGCGTGGCCACCGCGGCGGGCGTGCTGCTGGCGCTCAATCCCTACCTGGGCGCGGCCACGCTGCTCACCTGGCTCATCATCGCCTACTTCTTCCGCTATTCGTCGCTGGCCTCGATCGTGGCCGCGGCCTTCGCACCCTTCTACCAGCTGCTGATCTGGGGCCCCGGCGCCATGGCCATCGCCATCGCGGTGATGAGCCTGCTGCTGGTGTGGCGCCATGCCGGCAACATCCGCAAGCTGATGGCCGGCACCGAATCCAAGATCGGCAGCAAGGCGGCGCCGCCCGCCAGGAAGCACGCATCCCAACACCACGGAGTGAAGAAATGATGGTTCAACGATTCGACGTCGGCACGCGCCTGTCGGAGATGGCGGTGCACAACGGCACCGTGTGGCTGGCCGGCCAGGTGCCGTCCGACGCCACCCAGGACATGGCCGGCCAGGCGCGCCAGGTGCTGGAGGCCATCGACGCGCTGCTGGGGCGCGCCGGCACCGACAAGTCGAAGATCGTGATGGCGCAGGTGTTCGTCACCGACCTGGCCGAGTTCCCCGCCTTCAACGCCGTGTGGGACGCCTGGGTGGCCCCGGGCAATGCGCCCCCGCGTGCCACGGTGCAGGCCGCCCTGGCCAAGCCCGAGTGGAAGGTGGAAGTGGTCGTCACCGCCGTCGTCTGAGCGGCAGCGCAGGCGCGCCTCCATGGCCGGCAGCCGTCCTTCCGCCAAGTCGCTGCTGGGCCTGGTGCTGCTGATCGCGGCGGTCAGCGGCGCCAGCCAGTGGTGGCATGCCACGGCGCAGCAGCGCGCGGCCGAACGCCTGGTGGCTATTGCCCGGCCGGGCGACATCCGGTTGATCTCGTCGGTGACCTGCGCCTACTGCACCCAGGCCCGGCTGTGGCTGGAGAAGCACCGCGTTCCCTTCGAGGAATGCTTCATCGAACGGGACGCGGCCTGCCAGGCCACCTTCCAGGCGCACATGGCGCCGGGCACGCCGCTGGTGCTGGCCGGCGGCAAGCCGCTGCTGGGCTTCGATCCGCAGCAGGTGCTGCAGGCGCTCAATCGAAGCTGAGGCCCAGGCGGGACGGGTCGCCGCTGCCCAGGCGCACCAGCCTCGGCTCCGCATCGTCGGTCAGGTCGATCACCGTGGTGGGCTGCATCGGGCAGGCGCCGGCATCCACCACCGCCTGCAGCATCTTCTGGAAGCGTTCGCGGATGTCCGCGGGGTCGTTCATCGGATCGGTCTCGCCGGGCGGTATCAGCGTGGTGGCCAGCAGCGGCTGGCCATGCGACTCCAGCAACGCCTGCGTCACCTTGTGGTCGGGCACGCGCAGGCCGATGGTGCGGCGCGACGGATGGCTGACGCGCCGCGGCACTTCCTTCGTCGCTTCCAGGATGAAGGTGAAGGGGCCGGGCGTGCCCAGCTTCAGCAGCCGGTACTGCTTGTTGTCCACGCGCGCGTAGCTGGCCAGCTCGCTCAGGTCGCGGCACAGCAGCGTGAGGTGGTGCTTCTCGTCCACCTCGCGGATGCGGCGCAGCTGCTCCACGGCGGACTTGTCGTCCAGCTGGCACACCAGCGCATAGCTGGAATCGGTGGGGATCGCCACGACGCCGCCTTGCTGCAGCAGCTGCGCGGCCTGCTTGAGCAGGCGGGGCTGAGGGTTGTCGGGGTGGACTTCGAAATACTGGGACATGGGCCCGATTGTCCGGCGCCCGGTGGTCGGGTGCCTGACGGCGTGGCGCCGCCGCGTCAGGCACGTGGGGGTTCGCCGGCGCGGCCGAACAAGGTGTCCAGCGCGCCGAGCAGGGCCGGCAGCTCGATGGGCTTGGTCCAGTAGTCGGTGAAACCGGCGGCCAGTGCCCGCTGGATGTCGTCGGACATCACGTTGGCCGACAGCGCGATGCACGGCAGGTGCGCCGTGCGCGGGTCGGCCCGCAGCGCTTTCAGCACGGCATGGCCATCGGTGTCGGGCAACTGCATGTCCAGCAGCACGAGGTCCGGGCACGATGTGCCGGCAAGCCGTATGCCGGACGTGCCGTCCACCGCCACCTGCAGCTGGATCAGCGGCCGGTGCGCCATGGAGGCCTGCACGATCATCGCGTTGATCGGGTTGTCCTCGATGTAGAGCACGCTGCCGGTGCCGTCGCTGCGCAGGCGTGGCAGCGGCCGGCGCAGGTCGTCGGCCCGGCTGGGCGTGCCCGGCGGTGCCGGCGTGGCGGGCGGCAGGCCGGCTTCGTCGGCCGTCTGCGCCTGCTGCAGCCACACCTCGAAGGTGCTGCCCTCGCCGGGCGAGCTGTGCACCTGCACCCAGCCGCCCATGCTGCCGGCCAGCGCCTTCACGATGGCCAGGCCGATGCCGGTGCCTTCCACCTCGTCATGCTCGCGGCCCAGGCGGTTGAAGGGCTGGAACAGCTGGTCGATCTGCCCGGGCCGGATGCCCGGCCCGGTGTCGGCCACCGACAGCACCACATGGCCGACCTTCTCATGCCCCTCGGGCACCTGGTCCGCGGCCACGGCACGGGTGGCGATGCGCACGCTGCCCTGCGGCCGGTTGTATTTGATGGCGTTGGACAGCAGGTTCACCAGCACCTGGCGCAGCCGGGTGGCGTCGCCGCGCGGCGGCGGTGGTGGCGGGCCGGCGGCCGGGCCTTCGATGGTGATGCCGCGCTGCTGCGCCGCCGAGGCCAGCAGCGAGACGGACTGCGCCACCACCGCCGACAGGTCCACCGGCCGCAGCGCCAGGCGCATCTCGCCGCCTTCGTAGGCCGACAGGTCGAGCACGCCGTCGATCAGCGCCAGCAGGTGTCGGCTGGCCGACTGCACCTGCTCCAGCTGGCGCTGGCGCTGCGCGGGGTCGGGCGTGCCGGCGGCCATCAGCATCAGCTGGGTGACGCCCAGGATGGCATTGAGCGGCGTGCGCAGTTCGTGGCTGATGCGCGCCAGCAGCCGCGACTTGGCCTGGCTTTCGCGCAGCGCCGCTTCGCGCTCGCGCTGGGCCAGCTCGGCCATCTTGTTGTCGGTGATGTCCCAGTTGACGCCGATGCGGCGCATCTCGCGGCCATGGGCGTCGGGCAGCGGACGGGAGCGGGAGGCCAGCCAGCGCACGCGGCCATCGGGCAGCACCACGCGGAATTCATAGGTGGGCGACATCGCCATGCCCTCGGACGACGGGTGGTAGCACGCCATCGCCTCGCGGTCGTCGGGGTGCACCACCGCCAGCCGCGCGGCGGTGTCGGGCGCGGGCACCTGCATCGGCATCTCCCGCAGGCGAAACATCTGCTCGTCCCACAGCACGGTGCCGTCTGCGCGCCGCTCCCAGGTGCCGATGCCCACGCCGCGCGTGGCGAGCTCGGCCCGCTCCACCGCGGCCTGCAGGCGCTGCAGCGACAGATGGCGGTCGGTCACGTCCATCACCACCGCGAACAGCTGCCGGTCGTCGGGCGCATCGCCGCGCACGGACAGCCAGCGCGGCCCGTCGCCGGGCGGCGTGCGGGTGCGGAACTGCAGGTCCAGCGGGCCGCTCGGCCGGCGCAGCCAGCGGCTGATCACGCCCTGCACCAGCATCGCATCGTCCTCGTGCACACAGTGGCGTACCCACTCCGACAGCCGCAACGGCGGACGCCTGCCGGCGGGCCAGGCCGACAGCGCATGCATCTGCGCATTCCAGGTGATGTGCCAGCGGCGGTGGCGGCGGCCCCGGCGCTCCAGCGCGCAGATGCCCAGGCCGGTGGCGCGGGCCGCGGCCTCCAGCGTGCGGGCCAGGGCCAGCGCGCGCTCGGCGTCGGCCGCCTGGCCGCTGACGTCGAAGGCCACGCCCAGCAAGGCGACCACGCGGCCCTGCTCGTCGCGCTGGGCCACGCGACGGGTGAGCAGCATGCGCCAGCTGCCGTCCGGGCCGCGGTAGCGGGCCTGCAGGTCCGTCGGCTCGGTGCCGCGACGGGCCTGCGCCAGGTCGGCCTGCACCCGCGGCAGGTCGGCCGGGTGCACCGCGGCCAGCCAGTCGGCATGGGCGAAGTCGGCGTCGCCGGGCGGCAGCGCGGCCAGACTGCGCATCTGCGGGTTGCAGGCCACGCTGTCGTTGCGCAGGTCGTGCCGCCAGATGGCGATGTTGCCCAGCTCCAGGGCCATCGACAGGTGGGCGCTGGTGTCCTCGAAGGACCGCACCAGCTCGGCCAGGTCGGTGGCGTCGCGCAGGATGCCCAGCACCCGGCGCGGCAGGCCGTCGGCGCCGGGCTGCACCCGCCACTGCGAATGCAGGTGCCGCACGCCGCCTTCGCGGTCATGCAGGCGGAAGCGCGCCGAGTAATCGCCCGGCGCCAGCAGCGAGCGCCGGTAGCGGCCGATGAAGTCGTCGTCGGGATGGATCCGGCGGGCCAGCTGTTCCAGCGTGGGCGGCTGCGGGCCGGGCGGCTGGCCGGCCAGGCGGAAGGTCTGGCGGTCCCAGCGGCTGTCCTGCGTGCGCGCGTCGCATTCCCACAGGCCGATGCCGGCCAGTTGCTGCACCACGTCCAGCTGCTCGCGCAACTGCTCGTTGTGCTGCCGCAGGCGATGCGCCTCGGTCACGTCGGCCAGCGTGGCCAGCAGGTAGTGGCCGCCGGGGTCGGGCGCCACGCTCAGGCGACCGACCCAGGGCCGGCCGTCGGTGTGCAGGCCGGGCAGTTCCATGCCTTCGATGCGCTGGCCGGCGGCCAGCCGATGGGCGATGGACAGCGGCTGTGGCGCGCCGCTGGTGGCCGAGCCGGCGCTGTGCAGCACCGCCGCCAGGTGCAGGCCCTGCAGCGCGCCCGGCGGGCGGCCGATCAGGGTGGTGAAGGCGCTGTTCTGCCAGAGCATGCAGCCGCTGGTATCGAGCACGGCCATGGCGCAGTCCGACACCTCGAGCAGTGCGGTGCTCTCACGGCCCAGCAGGGGCCACGGGGAGTCGTGCAGTTGAGCCACCAACCCAGTCTAGGCAAACTGACTGAAAATGGCAGGAAATTAGAGTCAAGTGATAAAAGTCACCGGAGTGAAACTTGACCTGTGTCAACCCCGGGAATGAGAGTCGGCGTCCGCCGACGCCAGCGGCAGGCGCAGCGCCTGCCGGGCCGCGCCGATCACCGCATCGGCCTGCTGGCCGTCCTGCGCCTCCGTCACCTTGGTGCGCACCACCACGCGGTTGCGGCCGGCGGCCTTGGCCGCGTAAAGGGCCTCGTCGGCCCGGCGCAGCATCGTGCTCAGGTCGTCCCCGGGCTCGGCCAGCGTCAGGCCCACGCTGGTGGTGATCTCGGTGCCCGAACCCAGGCTCCAAGGCGCCGCGTCGATGGCCTGCACCCGGCGGCGCAGGTCTTCCGCCACCTCGGCGGCGCGCATCACGTCGGCGCGCGGCAGCACCACGACGAATTCCTCGCCACCCAGGCGGCCCACCGCGGCCGGCGGGCGCACCGCCTGGCGCAGCACGTCGGCCACGGCGCGCAGGACCTCGTCGCCGATCAGGTGGCCGCGCTCGTCGTTGAAGCGCTTGAAATGGTCCAGGTCGACGATGAGCAGCGCACCGCCACCGGCGCCGGGCGCCAGCAGGGCTTCCAGCCGCGCCAGCACATGGCGGCGGTTGGGCAGGGCGGTCAGCTCGTCGGTCATCGCCAGCTTCTGCATCGTGCGGCCGCTGCGCCGCTGGCGCCAGGCCAGCGCGGCCAGCACCACCACCAGCGCGGTGGCCAGCAGCATGACCACCAGCTTCAGGCGGCCCACCCGCCGTTCCTGGGCCAGCGCGGCATCGGCGGCGCTCTTCTCACGCTGCAACAGCGCGTTCTCCTTGTCCTTGGCGGCGCTGTCGAACTCGATCTTCAGCGTGGCGAAGCGCTGGTCCAGCTGGCGGCGCAGCAGCGTGTCGGAGGCTTCCTTGAAGGCGGCATGGTGGGTGAAGGCGGCGCGCCAGTCGCCGCTGTCCTTCAGCGCTGCGGCCAGCTCGCCACCGGCGGCCACCTGCTCGGCCAGCGAATCCGCGCGGCGGAAGATTTCCATCGCCTGCTGCAGCAGTTCCACCGCCTCGGCCGGCCGGTGCAGCTGGCGCAGCGCGATGCCCCGCTGCAGCAGGAACTGGCCGCGCAGCCGCTCGTCCGGCGTGTCCTGCTGGATCTGAGAGGCCAGGTCGAGCAGCGCCAGCGCCTCCGAGGGCGCCTGCCGCGCATTGCGCACGCTGGCCAGGCCGCGCAATGCATAGGCCTCGCCGCGCGGGTAGTGGATCCGGCGGGCCAGGTGCAGCGCCTCCTCGAACGCCTTGTGCGCGGCCGGCCAGTCGGCCATGCCTTCCAGCGTGCGGCCCAGGTTGTGCAGCGTCACCAGTTCCTCGCGGGACATGCCGGAGGCCCGCTGCAGCTTGAGCGAGGCCTCGAAGTAGTGCCGCGCCTGCGCATGGTCGCCCATGCGGTTGTAGAGGATGGCGATGCCGCTGAGCGCGTTCTGCGCCTGCTGCGGTTGCTGCAGCTTCTCGTACAGCGACATGGCGCGGCGCATGTCGGTGAGGCCGGCCGCCAGCTCGCCTTGCACGCCGCGCAGGTAGGCACGCTGGAACAGGGCGTCGGCCATCAGCTCGTCGTCCCCGCCAGCGGCCGCGGTGGACACCGCACGGTCGAACAGTGCGAGCGCACGCCGGCTGTCGCCGCGGGCTTCCTGGGCCACGCCTTCGCACAGCAGGACGGCAGCCTCCGCGCCGCCGCGGCGGGTGGCCGGCAGCAGCGCGCGCATCGCCTGCGCCTGCTGCTCGGCGGCGGCCAGGTCGCGTTCGGCGAAGTAGTCGCACAGCAGCAGGCGGGCACGCAGGTGCACGTCCGCATCGGGGCGGCGGGCCAGGGCTTCCAGCGCGCGTCCGGCCAGCGCGCGGCTGGCCTCGGGGTCGGCGCCCAGGGCCTGGCGGCCGGAAAGGACGAGCTCCGCCGGCGTCTGCGCCTGCAGCCAGGGCGCGTGGAGCGCCAGCACGATGACGAGGATGCGGTGCTTGATGGACATCGAACGGTGCCGCAAGGGTGACCGATTGTGCCGTGACGGCGGTGTACGCCGGCCGGTTATCCTCGGTGCACCATGTTGCAGCCTCCCATCACCCCGCCCGCGCAAGTCGACGCGGCCATGCAACGCCAGGGCCATGCGGTGCTCGATGCCGCCGGCCTGTGCCACAGCCTCCAGGCCACGCCCGAGGCCCTGGCGCGCTGGCTGCCCTTCTGGGACCGCCTGCCGCCCGACGAGCACCTGCGCGATGGTGGCCGCTACCGCCGCCGGCGCCATGGCTGCTTCGTGGTGGAAGGCGAGGCGGTGGCCCTGATGCCGCACCGCGCGCATTGGCAGCCGGTGGAATACAACGCGCTGCACGGCGGCATCGAGCGCTGGTTCGAGCCCATCGAGCCGGCGCTGGTGGGCGATCCGCTGTGGCACCGCCTGCTGTGCATGCTGGCCGGGCGCGCCAGCGCACTGCGCGGCAGCCAGCCCTGGTACATCGAGGCGCATCCCTTCCGCATCGACACCCAGGGCGGCATCGGGCGGCCCACGCCCGAAGGCGCGCACCGCGACGGCGTGGACCTGGTGGCGGTGATGCTGGTGCAGCGCCACCATGTGAAGGGCGGCGAGACCCGCGTGTTCGAGGCCGATGGCCCGCACGGCCTGCGCTTCACGATGACCCAGCCCTGGACCACGCTGCTGCTGGACGACGCGCGCGTGATCCACGAAAGCACGCCCATCCAGCCCGACGGCGACCAGGGCCACCGGGACACCCTTGTCATCACGCTGCGCGCCGGCGGCTTTCAGGGCCCTTGACGCACCGGCGCCGCGGCGCCCAGGTGCTGGGCCGAGGTGAGGCCCATCGACACGTAGATGCTGGTCACCGCGTCGATGCCGATGTCGGCGCGCACCACCCATTCCTCCGGCACGTACAGCAGCCCGCCGCCGATGGGCACCGGCGAGGTGGGCACCATCACCGCCAGGTAGCGGCGGCCTTCCAGCAGCACCGGCTCCGGGCTGCCCAGCAGTGCCAGCGCGGCCGCGCCGCCCACGCCGCCGAAGTGGCACCACACCGGGCTCATCGAGCGCAGGCTGTCGTCCTGCCCGGGTGCGAACAGGCCCACCATCCTGCGCACCATGTCGTACACCGTGCGCACCACGGGGATGCGCAGCATCACGCCATCCACCAGCCGGGCCAGGCCACGCTGCAGGCCGGTTTCCACCAGCAGGCCGAGCGCGAACAGCCCGGCGCAGACGAACGCGATGCCCAGCAGGTAGCCCAGCACCGCGGTGCCGCCCAGGCCGAAGCCCAGCGCCACGAACACGCTGCCCAGCAGGCTGCCCGGGCCCACCCACTGCAGCAGCAGCTGCACCAGCCACACCAGAATGGCCAGCGTGGCGGCCAGCGGCAGGGCGGCCAGCAGCCCGGTGAGGAAGACACGAACCAGTGGGCGGTGGGAGCCGGTCATGGCAAAGGGATCCTGAACTGAAAGCGGAAACGGGTGCCGCACTGTAGCGAGGCGGCGCAGCCGGTCGGTCTGCACGGCAGCTCGCACCGCCGTGGCGGCGGTTCGTCGCACGCCGCTGGTTGCGCAGCCGGCGGCTTTGCACACTGACCCCGTCAGCAGCCAGGAGTACCGCCATGAACATGCAACGCCCGCTTCGCACCACCGTGCTCGTGATGAGCGCCGCCATCGCCGCCGCCGCCGGCCTGGCGGCCGCACCCGCCGCCCAGGCCGGCGAGCCGGTGCAGCGCGTGGTGGTGGTGGGCAAGCGCCTGCCGCCGCCGGCGGTGGAGCCTCAGGGCGTGCAGCAGGTGGTGGTGATCGGCCGCCGTGCCTCGCTGCAGGAAAGCCAGGAAGCCGCGGCCGCGCCGGCGCAGCCGGTGCAGCCGGTGCAGCGGGTGGAGGTGATCGGCCGCCGCGCGCTGTCCACCGCCAAGGCGTCGGAGGCGCTGGCCACGCGCTTCAACTGAAGGCGCGCTGCAGCACGGGGCGCTACAGCACCCGGTGGAACCACAGCAGCGACAGCGCCGCTGCCGCCACCGCCAGCGCTGCGCCCAGGCCGGCGAACAGCGCGGTGATCTCGGTCTCCTTCTTCTGCGCCGTCAGCCGCGAGCCCAGCGACTGGTACACCTTCTTCAGGTCCTCGGCGGTGCCGGCGTAGAAGTACTCGGCGCGGGTGGCGGAGGCCACGTTCTTCAGCGTCTCCTCGTCCAGCCGCACCCGCATCGACCAGCCTTCGAAGCCGATGGTCTCGCCTTCCTTGGTGCCGATGCCCACGGTGTACACCTTCACGCCGCGGTCGGCGGCCATGCGGGCAGCGTCGATGGAATCGGGGCCGGTGGTGCGCTGGCCGTCGGTCAGCAGGATGATGGCGGCCGAGTTGTAGGAGCCGGGCTCCACCGGCGCGGTGCCCGGGTCGGCCTTCTTCTCGTCCAGCCCGCCGGGCATCGGCCGCTGGCCGGTGACCTGCGACAGGTCGATGTTGGCATCCGGGAAGATGGTGGCCAGGGACAGCACGATGCCGCTGCCGATGGCGGTGCCCCGCTGCAGCTGGAAGCGGTCGATGGCAGCGGCCACGTCGTCCCGGCTGGTGGTGGGCGGCTGCACCACGGCGGCGGTGCCGGCAAAGCTCACCACGCCCACGCGCACCTGGCGCGGCAGGTCGGCGATGAAGCTCTTGGCCGCGTTCTGGGCGGCCACCAGGCGGTTGGGCTCCACGTCGGCCGCGCGCATGCTGCCCGACACGTCGATGGCCAGCACGATGGTCTGCTCGACCAGCGGCAGCGTGATCTTGGCCGCCGGCCGCGCGATGGCCAGCAGCAGCGACACCAGCGCGGCCAGGAACAGCAGCGGCGGCACATGGCGGCGCCAGGCGTTGCCGCGGCCCACCGCCTCCTTCACGATGCCCAGGCTGGCCCAGGCCACCGCGCTGCGCTTGCGGCGCTTGAGCAGCCACAGGTACAGCAGCACCAGCAGCGGCACCGCCAGCAGCAGCCACAGCAGGTCGGGCCAGAGGAAATTGAATCCGTTCATCATGCAAACCTCCGGGTGCCGACGGCCCCCGCTGCAAGTCGGCTGCGCTGCTTGCGGGCATCGACGAAGCGCAGCAGCGAATCGGCCAGGTCGTCCTCGGTGGACAGCTCCAGCGTGTCCACGCCGGCGCGCGCCAGGCCGTCCAGCAGCGCGGCCTCGCGTTCGGCGGCGATCTTCTCGAAGCGCTGGCGGAAGCCGCGCGCGCCGGTGTCGACGAACATCTGCTCGCCGGTCTCGGCATCCTGCATCAGCACCATGCCCAGGTCGGGGATCTTCATCTCCAGCGGGTCATACAGGCGCACGGCCACCACGTCATGGCGGCGGGCCAGCTGCGCCAGCGGCTTGTCCCAGCCGGGCTCGCTGATGAAGTCGGACACCACGAACACGCTGGAGCGCCGCGGAATCGCGCCGGCCGCCCGCTGCAGCAGGTCGGCCAGCCGGGTGCCGGTGCCCAGCTTGGCCGCGGGCCGCGACTGCAGCCGGTGCAGCAGGTGCAGCACATGGCGGCGGCCGCCGCGCGCGGGGATCACCGCGTCCACCTGGCTGCCGTAGAGCAGGGCGCCCACGCGATTGCCGTGGCGGGTGAGGCCGCGTGCCATCGCGCCGACGAAGTGGGTGGACAGCGTGCGCTTGCGCACCCGGGCGCCGAAGTCGATGGACGGGCTGAGGTCCAGCAGGAACCAGGCGCTCAGCTCCCGGTCCTCGGTGAACTCGCGCACATGCGGCTGCTGCAGCCGGGCGGTGACGTTCCAGTCGATGTGGCGCACGTCGTCGTGGTGCTGGTACTCGCGCAGGTCGGCCAGGTCCAGGCCGTTGCCGCGCATCAGCGTGCGGTAGTCGCCCTGCAGCCAGCCGTCCAGGCGGCGCAGCACGGTCCATTCCAGCTGCGTCAGCAGCGCCTCGACGCCGCCGGGCGGGGTTTCGGTGGCTTGCATGGTGGCGTGCCGGCTCAGCCGTTGACGACCTTGGCGTCCTGGTGCTCCAGCGGCCGCGCCGGCGCGGGCACCTTCTGCAGGATCTGCGAGACGATCTGCTCGGCGGTGATGCCGTCGCTCAGCGCCTCGTAGCTCAGCGACAGGCGGTGGCGCAGCACGTCGGCAGCCAGGTCGCTCACGTCCTCGGGCAGCGCATAGTTGCGGCCCCGCAGGAAGCCCAGCGCCCGCGCGCCTTCGATCAGGTTGATGGTGGCCCGCGGGCTGGCGCCGAAGGTGATGTACTTCGCCAGGTCGGGCAGGCCGAAGCGGCCGGGCTCGCGGGTGGCGGCCACCAGCTTGACCGCGTAGTTGATCAGCGACGGATCGACGTACGAGCGTCGGCACTCCTGCTGCAGCGCGGCCAGCTGGTCGGTGGTGGCCACCGGCACCACGTCCACCGGCGCGCCGGTCACCCGCTGCACGATGACGAACTCTTCCTCGTCGGTGGGGTAGCCGACGATCACCTTCATCATGAACCGGTCCACCTGCGCCTCGGGCAGCGGGTAGGTGCCTTCGGTCTCGATCGGGTTCTGCGTGGCCATCACCAGGAAGGGCTTGGGCACCGGGTAGCTGTGACCGGCGATGGTCACCTGCCGCTCCTGCATCACCTCCAGCAGCGCGCTCTGCACCTTGGCCGGCGCGCGGTTGATCTCGTCGGCCAGCAGCAGGTTGGCGAACACCGGCCCCAGCGAGGTGCTGAAGTCGCCGCTCTTCTGGTTGTAGATGCGCGTGCCCACCAGGTCGGCCGGGACCAGGTCGGGCGTGAACTGGATGCGCTTGAACTGGCCCGACACCGCCTTGGCCAGCGTGTTGACCGTCAGCGTCTTGGCCAGGCCGGGCACGCCTTCGACCAGCAGGTGGCCCTGCGCCAGCATGGCCACCATCACCCGCTCGAGGAAGCGGTCCTGGCCCACCACCACCCGCTTGACCTCGTAGAGCACCTGCTCCATCAAGGTGCTGACGTCGGCGGCGCTGCGTTGGTTATCCATCGATGGAACTCCTGGTGAACTGGAAACAGGACAGGCTGTGCCTAGAACGGGTGCATGCCGGCGCCGGCCGCGGCGTTCTCGATGGGCACGGCAAAGCCGATGCCCACGAAGAAGCGCTGCTGCACCGGGTTGAGGATGGCGGTGACGATGCCCACCACCTCGCCTTCGTCGGTGACCAGCGGGCCGCCCGAATTGCCCGGGTTGGCCGCGGCGTCGAACTGGATGAGGTTGGTGAGAACCTGCTTGCCTTCGGGCGAGCGGAACTCGCGCTTCAGCCCCGAGACCACGCCGTGCGACACCGAAGGCCCGATGCCGAACGGAAAGCCCACCGCCGTCACCCGGTCGCCGGGGCGCAGGTCGCCGGTGGAGCGCATGGTGGCGGGCACCAGGTCGTCGGGCAGCTTCTGCGCCTGCAGCACCGCCAGGTCGTTCTCGGGCTGCACGTTGATCACCTGCGCGTCGGCCTCGGTGCCGTCGGCAAACGTGACCTTCACCCGGCGCGAGCCCGCCACCACATGCAGGTTGGTGAGGATCACGCCGCGGTCGGTGATGACCACGCCGCTGCCCACGCCGCCCTCATCGTCGTCCTTGGCCTCGGCATCGCTGGGGCTGGACAGGCCCACCACCCGCACCACCGATGGCCGAACGATGTCGGCCGCCTTGGTGGACAGCTGCGGCAGCGGCTTGGTGTTGAGGGTGTGCAGCACCGCCTTGTCGATGTCCTTCTGCGTCAGCCGCTGGCCGGGCGGCTGCAGCATCAGCAGCGCCACGGTGGCCACGCACAGGCCCACCAGCGCACCGCCGCCCGCGAAGGCCCAGCGGCCTGCCCGGGTGGAAGTGCCGCGCGGTGGCCGTGGCGCACCTGCACCGGCGCTTGCCTCGCGCGGTCCATGCGCCGACGTTTCTCCGGGCGATGGGCCCGGCGCGGCGCTGCGCCGTGCGGCCTCGGTCGGCGCCGTGGGCACCGGAGGAGCGGCCTGCCGCGAGCGGCTGGCCGCGCTGTAGAGCGGAGTTCGTTTCATGACGCCCCTGAACAGTCAAGAAGACTCAAGACGACAGTAGCACGGCATGCGGGTTTGCGCAGCAAGCCGGGACTTCGGGCTTGCTGCGGCATGATCCATGCCATGTCCTGGATCGACACCCACATCCATCTCGACGCGCCCGAATTCGACGCCGACCGCGGCGAAGTGGTGGCCCGGGCCCGTGCGGCAGGGGTCGGCATGCTGGTGCTGCCGGCGGTGCTGGTGAAGCATTTCGATACGGTTCGCACGCTGGCGCACCAGCATGGCCTGGCCTATGCCTGGGGCATCCATCCGCTGTACGTGGGCCAGTCGGCCGACGAGGACCTCGACCGCATGGCCCAGGCGCTGCGCGAACATGCGGACGACCCGCGGCTGGTGGCGGTGGGCGAGATCGGCCTCGACCTCTTCGTGCCCGGGCTGGATGTCGCGCGGCAGGAGCGCTTCTATGCGGCCCAGCTCAAGCTGGCGCGGGATGCCGGCCTGCCGGTCATCGTGCATGTGCGGCGCTCGGCCGACCTGCTGCTCAAGCACCTGCGCCGCATCGAGGTGCCCGGCGGCATCGTGCATGCGTTCAACGGCAGCGACGCGCAGGCCGCGCACTTTGTGGACCGCGGCTTTCGCCTGGGCTTCGGCGGTGCGATGACCTTCGAGCGCGCACGGCAGATCCGCCACCTGGCCGCCAGCGTGCCGGACCATGTGCCGGTGCTGGAGACCGACGCACCCGACATCCCGCCGCACTGGCTCTACCGCACCGCCGACACCCGCGCCCAGGGCGAGGCCAGCGGCCGCAACGAGGCGGCCGAGCTGCCGCGCATCGCCCGCACGCTGGCCGAGCTGCGCGGCTGGACGCTGGAGCACACCGCCCGCCGCACGGCCGACAATGCGCGCGCCGCGCTGCCGCGGTTGTCGGCTTTCGCTGCATGACCGGGCCGCTGCCCGTGCTCACCGGCCTGGCGCCGGTCATCGCCTCCCACACCCGGCTGGTGGTGCTGGGCAGCTTTCCCGGCGCGCGGTCGTTGGTGGCGCAGCAGTACTACGCCCATCCCCGCAATCATTTCTGGCCGATCCTGTCGGCCCTCTGGGAGATCGACCTGCGTTCCCTGACTTATGAAGCGCGCCTGCAGGAAGTGCGCGACCGCGGCCTCGGACTGTGGGACGTGTATGCGGCCTGCCGCCGCCCCGGCAGCCTGGACAGCGCGATCGAGGCCGCCGAGCCCAACGACCTGCCCGGCCTGCTGCGGCAGGCGCCGGGCCTGCGCGGCATCGCGCACAACGGCGCCGAATCGGCCCGCTCCATGCGCGTGACTGCGGCGCTCGGCCTGCCGGTGTGGCGCCTGCCATCCACCAGTCCGGCCAACGCCAGCTGGTCCTTCGAGCGCAAGCTGGCCGCCTGGCGCGAGGCCTTCGTGGCCGCCGGGGTGGCCGCATGAAGGCGGCCTCCCTGCCCGAGGTCACGCTGTCGGAGCTGGACGGCGTGCGCTACCTGCACCTCGAATCGGTCTGGGTGCAGGGCGCCATGCGCATCGCCAAGCCACGTGCGCTGGAGCTGGAATACATCCAGCGCATGATGGCCTGGATGCTGTGGCGCCCCACCGACGAACTCACGCAGGGCCATGCGGTCCAGCTGGGGCTGGGCGCGGCGGCCATCACCCGCTTCTGCCACCAGGTGCTGCGCATGCGGACCACGGCGGTGGAGATCAACCCGGCCGTCATCGCCGCCTGCCGCATGCGCTTCCGGCTGGGTGACGACGACGAGCGGCTGACGGTGCTGAACCAGGACGCAGGCGCCTGGGTGCGCAGCGCGGCCCACACGCAGACGGTGCAGGTGCTCAACGTCGACCTGTACGACCACGAGGCTGCCGCGCCGGTGCTGGACGACGAGCGCTTCTACGCCGACTGCCATCGCGTGCTGGCCCATGGCGGGCTGATGACGGTCAACCTGTTCGGCCGCCATGCCAGCTTCCTGGCGAGCGCCGAGCGCATCGCCGCCGCCTTCGGTCGCGACCAGGTGTGGAGCCTGCGGCCCACGCGCGAAGGCAACACCGTGGTGGTGGCCGCGCGCGGCGTGGTGGTGCCGGATCGTGAAGAACTCATTGCCCGCGCCGATAACATCGAAAAGCGGTTCGGCCCGCTGGGCGTGCCGGCCCGCAAGTGGCTGCGCATGGTGCGCCCGCTGCCGCCGCCGGCCGCCGCCGCCTGATACCCGCCGAACCGCCCGCCGCAGTACACGCCCGCATGAATCCAGCCGCTTCCTCCCCTGCGCAGCGCGCAACCGCCGACGCACCTGCCGGCCGGCTCGACTGGCGGGCCCTGCTGCAGTGGCTGCAGGCCGATGGCTGGATCGCCGCGGAGGAGGCCGAGCGCGTGGCCCGCCGCTTCGGCGCCGGCGACAGCCGCCAGCATCCGCTGGTGCGCCTGGGCGCCGCCGGCCTGGTGCGCCAGGGCATCGGCAAGCCGCTGGACACCGAGGCCCTGACCGAATGGCTGGCCGGCCACCTCGGCATGCCTTATGTGCGCATCGACCCGCTGAAGGTGGACGTGGGCCGCGTGGCCGACGTCATGTCCATCCACTATGCCGAATCGCGCCGCGCGTTGCCGCTGAACGTCGGGCTGGTGGAAGTGACCGTGGCCACCAGCGAGCCGCTGGACACCGGCTGGCTGTCCGAGATCGAGGGCCACACCCGCAAGAAGCTCAAGCTGGTGCTGGCCAACCCGGTGGACGTGCAGCGCTACACCACCGAGTTCTACACGCTGGCGCGGTCGGTCAAGGCCGCGGCCCGGAGCGGCGAGACCTCGGCCATCGCCAGCTTCGAGCAGCTGGTGGAGCTGGGCAAGGCCAACAAGCAGCTGGACGCCAACGACCAGGGCGTGGTGCAGGTGGTGGACTGGTTGTGGCAGTACGCCTTCGACCAGCGTGCCAGCGACATCCACCTGGAGCCGCGGCGCGACATGGGCGCCATCCGCTTCCGCATCGACGGCGTGCTGCATACCGTCTACCAGCTGCCGGCCTCGGTGATGACCGCGATGACCGCGCGCATCAAGCTGCTGGGCCGCATGGACGTGGTGGAGCGCCGCCGCCCGCAGGACGGCCGCATCAAGACCATCCGCCCCGAGGTGGGCGGCGTGCCCGGCGGCGAGGTGGAGATGCGGCTGTCCACGCTGCCCACGGCCTTTGGCGAGAAGATGGTGATGCGCATCTTCGACCCCGACACCGTGGTCAAGAGCATCGAGGCGCTGGGCTTCGGCGCCAACGAGGCGCAGCGCTGGCAGGAGCTGACCGGCCGCGCGCACGGCATCATCCTGGTGACCGGGCCCACCGGCAGCGGCAAGACCACCACGCTGTATTCCACGCTGAAGAAGCTGGCCACCGACGAGGTGAACGTCTGCACGATCGAAGACCCGATCGAGATGGTGGAGCCCGCGCTCAACCAGACGCAGGTGCAGACCGCGCTGGACCTGGGCTTTGCCGAAGGCCTTCGCGCGTTGATGCGGCAGGACCCGGACATCATCATGGTGGGCGAGATACGCGACCTGGCCACCGCCGAGATGGCCATCCAGGCCGCGCTCACCGGCCACCTGGTGTTCAGCACGCTGCACACCAACGATGCCGCCAGCGCCATCACCCGGCTGGCCGACCTGGGCGTGCCGCCGTACCTCATCAGCGCCACCGTCATCGGCGTGCTGGCGCAGCGGCTGGCGCGCACCCTGTGCCCGGCCTGCAAGGTGCGCGACGAGGGCGCCACCCGCGAAACGCTGGATGCCGCCGCCCATCCGTGGCGTCTGAAGGGCGCGGTGCGGGCCTACCGGCCGGTGGGCTGCCTGGAATGCCGCATGACGGGCTTCCGCGGCCGCGCCGGCCTGTACGAGCTGATGGTGATGAGCGACGCGGCCCGCGCCGCCGTGCATCCGGTGCTGGACCCGGCCGCCCTGCGCCGCCAGGCGCTGGCCGACGGCATGCACCCGCTGCGCCTGGCCGGCGTGATGAAGGTGGCCGACGGCAGCACCACGATCGAGGAAGTGCTGCGCACCACGCCCAAGTGGAGCGAGACCGGCTGACCTTCTAGGGACAGGGGCCGGCCACCATGCCACGGGCGCGGTCATACTGGTGGCGGATGTCCAGCACCGACGATCACCCGATGGGCAGCCCCGGGGAGCGCACTGCGCAAGCGGCCCCGCCACCGCCCCCCAGAGGTCGCCGCCCAGGTGACCACCGAACAGCTGCGCATGCTGTTCGCCCACACCACGCTGGGCACCCTGGTGGCCACCGGCTTCGCGATGGTGCTGGCGCTGCATGTCTACGGCCGGGTGGAGCCGCAGCTGCTGTGGACCTGGGTGGCGCTGAAGATCGGCGTGGCCGTGCCGCGCATGGTGCAGGCCCAGGTGTACCGGCTGCGCGGGCGGCCTGGCACCGAAGGCTGGTTGCGCTGGACGGTGGCGCTGCTGGCGGTGGATGGCGCGGTATGGGGCCTGGGCGGCGCCTGGCTGATGCGCTCGCCCGACGAGGAAATCGTCGCCGTGATCGCGGCCAGCCTGTGCAGCGTGGCCGCGGTGGCCACCTTCGGACTGCAGGTGCGCCAGCAGGCGACGCTGGCCTACGTGCTGCCGATGATCCTGCCCACCGCGCTGGCGATGATCTGGCGCGGCGACCGCATCGGCCTGACCGGCGGCATCGGCCTGCTGCTGTTCCTGGGCCTGCTGCTGGCCACCGCGCGGCGATCGGAGCTGCGGCTGGCCGAGGTGTTCCGGCTGCGCTTCCTCACCGCCCGCATCGCGGAGGAGCGTGCGCTGGCGCTGGCCCTGGCGCAGCGGGAAAGCCGCGTGAAGACACGCTTCCTGGCCACCATGAGCCATGAGCTGCGCACGCCGCTGCACGGCATCCTGGGGCTGGCGCGCATGCTGGCCGCCGAGCATCCCGATCCGCAGGTGCGCCACCGGCTGGGCCTGATCGAGCATTCGGGCGAGCACCTGCTGCAGATCATCAACGACCTGCTCGACCTCTCCCGCATCGAGGCTGGCCGGGTGGAGCTCAAGCCCGCGCCCTTCTACCTGCTGGCCGACCTGGAGGAGCTGGTGGACATCTACCTGGTGCGCTGCCAGGAGCGTAGCATCGGCTTCCATGCGGCGCTGGACATCGATCCCGAGACCCAGGTCATCGCCGATGCCACCCGCCTGCGCCAGGTGCTGCACAACCTGCTGGGCAATGCGGTGAAGTTCACCGAGCATGGCGAGGTGCGGCTGTCCGCCGACTGGTGCGACGAGGGCCTGCGCATCACCGTGGCCGATACCGGCCCCGGCATCGCCGAGGCCGACCTGCCGCACATCTTCGACGCCTTCACGCAGGCGCGGCGGCCCGGCACGGTGCCCGGGGCCGGCGTGGGCCTGGGCCTGAACATCGCACGCGAGATCACCCAGGCCATGCGCGGGCGGCTGCGCTGCGACAGCCGGGTGGGCCAGGGCAGCCGGTTCGAGCTGGTGCTGCCGCTGCAGCCGCTGCAGCCCGCCGTGCCGCAGCCGCCGCAAGGTGCCGGCCTGCGCGCGGTGGGCCTGCCGCACAAAGTGCTGCTGGCCGAGGACAACGAGGTCAACGCGATGCTGGCCGAGGCCATGCTGCAGCGGCTGCGCTGCCAGGTCACGCATGTGCGCGACGGCCTGGCGGCGGTGGCCGCGGCCGCCGGTGCGCCGCAGCAGCGGCCGGACCTGGTGCTGATGGATTGCCAGATGCCGGTGCTGGACGGCCTGGAGGCCACGCGCCGCATCCGCGAGGCCGAGCGGCAGGCGGGGCTGCCGCGTCTGCCGGTGGTGGCGCTCACGGCCAACAGCGCGCTGGAGGACCGCCAGCGCTGTGCCGATGCCGGCATGGATGCCTTCCTCAGCAAGCCCTTCACCGAGGAGGAGCTGAAGGCGGTGATGGCCTCGGTGACCGGCGGGCGCCGACCGCCCGATGGCTGCTTCGCGGACTCAGGCCGCTAGCGCCTGCAGGCCGGCCGCGGGCACCGCCTGCTGCTGCGGCAGCGGCGTGATGTCGGGGTGCTGCTGCTCGATCATGAAGCCGTAGAACGGATGCTGCGCGGCCTGCCAGTCGGCGCGTGCGGTGCGCACGTTGAAGGCCAGCACCCGGTGCGGCAGGTTGCCCGCATGGGCCAGCGGCACCATCTCGCCGCGCGGCAGGGCATCGGTGAAGCCCAGGCGCTGGTAGCCGCGCACCAGGCTGGGCAGGCGCGCGCCGATCACCATCCACTCCACGCTGCGCGCCAGCGCCGCCTGGTACACCGCCTTCATCAGCGCCAGCTTGATGGCCGGGTCGTCCTGGCCGGGCAGGATGGCCAGCCGCGTGATCTCGGCATTGCGGGTGCCCAGGTAGGCCGCGGGCAGGGCGGCGCTGCCTTCGATCTGCAGCGGCCGCTGGTGGTTGGTGGCCAGGCGCACCGTGCCGATGGCCTCGCCGGTGGCCTTGCTGAAGGCCGCGAACACGATGACGCCTGGCTGGCGGTCCAGCTCGTCCGGCTCGCACCACAGGCTCACCACGTTGGGCAGGCGGCGGCCGTAGGCGGTGGCCCGCACCGCACAGGCTGCTCTCAGTTCCGCTTCGTCGGCAACCGGACGGACGGTGAAGTGCAGCAGGTGGGTGCGCATGGCGTGGGACCTTTCTTGGCGGCGAGGGACAGTTTCAAGATGTAGTTTCGGCGGCCCCCGCCATCGCTAAACCCTTGTCAGCGCTTGTTTCCCCGGCCTGGTCGAGTGGCGTTGCGCCGCTCATCTGTGATAAGGCATTACGTGGAATCCACAGGGGCCGTGCCGACCCCCCTGCCTAGAATCCGCCGCCATCAACGCATCGCAAGGAGACAGCGTGAAGATCAAGAGCCAGAAAGATTTCTGGTCGGGGCTGATGTTCGTGGTCGTGGGCATCGCGTTCGCCTGGGGAGCGACCAGCTACAGCTTTGGCGCCTCGGCGCGGCCGGGTCCCGGCTACTTCCCGTTCGGCCTCGGCATCCTGATGGCCGTCCTGGGCGCCATCGTGCTGTTCCAGGCCCTGACCATCGAGACCGAAACCGGCGACCCGATCGGCAAGTGGGCGTGGAAGCCGCTGATCATCGTGGTGGGTGCCGTGGCCGCCTTCGGCTGGCTGCTGCCGCACATGGGCATGGTCATCGCGCTGCCGCTGCTGGTGCTCATCTCGGCCTCGGCCAGCGACGAGTTCCGCCTGCGCGAGGCGCTCATCAACGCCATCGTGCTCACCGTCTTCTCCTGGCTCATCTTCATCAAGGGGCTCAGCCTCGTGATCCCGCTGTGGCCTTCCTTCATGGCCACCGGCGGCTGAGGTTCCTGACATGGACTTGTTGACCAATCTGTCCACCGGCTTCGCGGTGGCATTCACGATCGAGAACCTGCTGTACGCCTTCGGCGGCGCGGTGCTCGGCACGCTGATCGGCGTGCTGCCGGGCCTGGGCCCGGTGGCCACCATCGCGATGCTGCTGCCCTCGGTCTATGCACTCGACGCCACGCCGGCGCTCATCATGCTGGCGGGCATCTACTACGGCGCGCAGTACGGCGGCTCCACCACCGCCATCCTGATCAACGTGCCGGGTGAATCCAGCTCGGTGGTCACGGCCATCGACGGCTACCAGATGGCGCGCCAGGGGCGGGCCGGATCGGCACTGGCGGCCGCGGGCCTGGGCTCCTTCTTCGCCGGCTGCGTGGGCACCATCGTCATCGCGGCCTTCGCGCCGCCGCTGACGGAGCTGGCCTTCAAGTTCGGCCCGGCGGAGTACTTCTCGCTGATGGTGCTGGGCCTGATCGGTGCCGTGGTGCTGGCCTCGGGCTCGCTGCTCAAGGCCATCTCGATGATCATCCTGGGCCTGCTGCTGGGCCAGGTGAACACCGACGTCATCTCGGGCACGCCGCGCTTCTCGTTCGACATCCCCGAGCTCACCGACGGCATCAACTTCGTGGCCATCGCCATGGGCGTGTTCGGCTTCGGCGAGATCATCGCCAACCTGGGCCAGCCGGCCGAGAGCCGCGAGGTCTTCACCAAGAACGTGAAGGGCCTGTGGCCCACGAAGGAAGACTTCAGGATGGCCGCGCCGGCCGTGCTGCGCGGCACCGCGCTGGGCTCCATCCTGGGCGTGCTGCCCGGCGGTGGCGCACTGCTGTCGTCCTTCGCCTCGTACACGATGGAGAAGAAGCTGGCCGGTGCCAGCGGGCGCTTCGGCAAGGGCGACATCCGCGGCGTGGCGGGCCCCGAGTCGGCCAACAACGCCGGCGCGCAGACCTCCTTCATCCCGATGCTGACGCTGGGCATTCCGCCCAACGCGGTGATGGCGCTGATGGTGGGTGCGATGACCATCAAGGGCATCCAGCCCGGCCCGCAGGTGATGAGCAGCAACCCCGACCTCTTCTGGGGCCTGATCGCCTCGATGTGGATCGGCAACCTGATGCTGATCATCCTGAACCTGCCGCTGATCGGCATCTGGATCAAGCTGCTGACGGTGCCCTACCGCTTCCTGTTCCCGGCCATCATGTGCTTCTGCTGCATTGGCCTCTACACGCTGAACAACAACGCGTTCGACGTGTACATGGGCGCCGGCTTCGCGGTGGTGGGCTACATCTTCTACAAGCTGGGCTGCGAACCCGCGCCGCTGCTGCTGGGCTTCATCCTGGGCCCGATGATGGAAGAGAACCTGCGGCGCGCACTGCTGCTGTCGCGCGGCGACTGGAGCACCTTTATGACGCGTCCGCTGTCGGCCGGCCTGCTCATCGCCGCCGCGCTGATGGTCGTCATCGTGCTGCTGCCTTCGGTCAAGAAGAAGCGCGAGGAAGCCTTCCAGGAAGAGTGACCGCGCGGCGCGCAGGTCATGCACAAGGGGCTGCTTCGGCAGCCCTTTTCAATGGCGGCCTGCAGCCTTCGCGATGCGGCAAGGCCCGCGGCGCATCCGGCTGCGCGCGTCTATAGTGCCCGGCCGATGTCCACGCCCCCTGCCGCCCCTGCCGTTCCCCAGCCCGCCGCTGCCGCGCCGGTGTGGCCCGGGCTGGCGCTGGCCAGTGCGGGGGCCATCGCGTTCTCCGGCAAGGCCATCGTGGCCAAGCTGATGTACCGCCACGGCGTGGATGCGGTGCAGGTGCTGTTCTTCCGCATGCTCATCGCGCTGCCGCTGTTCATGCTGCTGGCCTGGTGGGCCGGGCGTGGCAAGCCGGCGCTGTCGCGCCGCGACTGGGGCACGGTGGGTCTGCTGGGCTTCACCGGCTACTACCTGGCCAGCTTCCTCGACTTCATCGGGCTGCAGTACATCAGCGCCAGCCTGGAACGGCTGATCCTGTACCTCAACCCCACCATCGTGCTGCTGATCGGCTGGCTGGTGTACCGCCGCCGCGTCAGCGGCAAGCAGGCGCTGGCACTGGCCGTGGGCTATGCGGGCGTGGCGCTGGTGTTCGGCCGTGAACTCAGCTTCGAGGGACCGCGCGCCGCGCTGGGCGCCGGCCTGGTGTTTGCCAGCGCGGTGAGCTATGCGGTGTACCTGGTGCTCAGCGGCGAGGCGGTGCGCCGCCTGGGCTCGGCCCGCCTGAGCGGCCTGGCCAGCAGCGTGGCCTGCCTGCTGTGCATCGCGCAGTTCTTCGTGCTGAAGCCGGTGGCCGCGCTGCAGGTGCCCGACGCGGTGCTGTGGATGAGCCTGCTGAACGCCACCGTGTGCACGGTGGCGCCGGTGCTGATGGTGATGATGGCCATCGAGCGCATTGGCGCATCGATGGCTTCGCAGGTGGGCATGATCGGGCCGATGAGCACGCTCGCGATGGGCGTGCTGATACTGGACGAGCCGTTCACACCCTGGCTGGCCGTGGGCACGGGCCTGGTGCTGGGCGGGGTATGGTTGTTGACGCGTTGGAGGCAGTAGCGATGGATCTGGGTGTGGCAGGCAAGTGGGCGCTGGTGTGCGCCGCCAGCAAGGGGCTGGGCAAGGGATGCGCCGAGGCGCTGGTGCGCGAAGGCGTCAACGTCACCATCACCGCACGCGGTGAGGAGGCATTGCAGGACACGGCGGCCGCGCTGCGTGCGCTGAATCCGCAGGTGGAGGTGCGCGCGGTGGCCGGCGACATCGCCACCGCCGACGGCCGGGCCGAGGCGCTGGCCGCCTGCCCGCAGGTCGACATCCTGGTGAACAACGCCGGCGGCCCGCCGCCCGGCGACTTCCGCAGCTGGGACCGCGAGGCCTGGATCGCCGCGCTGGATGCCAACATGCTCACGCCGATCGAGCTGATCAAGGCCACGGTGGACGGCATGGCCGAGCGCGGCTTCGGCCGCGTGGTCAACATCACCTCGGGCGCGGTGAAGGCACCCATCGACGTGCTGGGCCTGTCCAACGGCGCGCGCAGCGGGCTCACCGGCTTCGTGGCCGGACTGGCGCGGCAGGGCCGGCTGGCCTCGCGCAACGTCACCATCAACAACCTGCTGCCGGGCGCGTTCGACACCGACCGGCTGCGCAAGACCATGCAGGCCGGCGCCGCCAAGAGCGGCGTGGGCGTGGACGAGCTGGCCGATCGCCGGCGCATGGGCATTCCGGCGCAGCGCTTCGGCAGCGCCGAAGAGTTCGGCGCGGTGTGTGCCTTCCTGTGCAGCATGCAGGCCGGCTACCTGACGGGCCAGAACATCCTGCTCGACGGGGGCGCCTACCCGGGCACCTTCTGAGGCGCGCAAGGCGCGGGGAGCGCGACGATGGACCACGAAGCAAGCTGTGTGCTGTATGGCTATGACGGCAGCGGGTCGGCCGCGGTGGAAGCCGCGCTGGAGCTGGCCGGCCAGCCCTACCGGCGGGTGGATGCGGCCACCTGGGACGAGGCCTCCGCGCTGGAAGAGCTGCGCGGCGTCAACCGGCTGCAGCAGATCCCGGCGCTGCGCTGGCCCGATGGCAGCGTGATGAGCGAAAGCGCCGCCATCCTTGCCGAGCTGGGCCTGCGCCACCCGGACAGCGGCCTGCTGCCGCAGGCGCCGGCCGCCCGCGCGCAATCGCTGCGCGGGCTGGTCTACATCGTGGCCAACTGCTATGCGGCCATCGGCATCATCGACTACCCCGAGCGCTGGTGCAGCCCGGCCGAGCCGGCCCACTGCGATGCGTTGAAGGCCGGCGCACGGCAGCGCCTGCATGCGCTGTGGGAGGTGTTTGCCAACAGCTTCGAGGCCACGCCCTGGCTGGCCGGCGGGCAGCTCGGCGCGCTCGACCTGCTGGCCGCGGTGGTGTCCAAGTGGTCGGGCGCCCGCGCCCATCTGGCCACGCACCGGCCGGCCTTCGCGGCGCTGATGCAGCGGGTGGATGCGCATCCGGTGGTGGCGCCGGTGTTCGCGCGGCACTGGCCCGGCTAGCCGGGGCGGCACAGCGGCCGGTCAGGCGGCGGAGGTCGACGCCCTTTCCGCCAGCACGTCCTGGACGACGCGCATCGCATTGAGCGCCGCTGGAAAGCCGGCATAGGCGGCGACCTGGATCACCACCTCCACCAGCTGCTCCGGCGTGCCGCCCACGTTCAGCAGGCCGTGTGCATGCACCCGCAGCTGCGGCGCGGCATGGCCCAGCGCACTGAGCATGGCCACCGTGGCCAGCTCGCGCTGCAGCAGGTCGAGCCCGCCGCGGGTGTAGACGTCGCCGAAGGCGAACTCGACGATGAAGCGGCCCAGGTCGGGCGCCACGCCGGACAGCGACGCCACGACCTGCGTGCCCGCGCTGCCGTCGATGCGGCACAGCGCTTCCCATCCGGCCCGGTAGCGGTCGGCCGCGGCGGCGCCTGCGCCGGCCGGCGGGGCCGGCCGGTGCGGCACGCCCCGCTCGGTGAACACTTCCTGGGCGGCGAACATGCCGTTCAGGCCGGCAGGAAAGCCGGCATACACCACCAGGTGGATCATCAGCTCCACGATCTCCTGGCTGCTGCAGCCGGCATTCAGGGCGCCAGCGATGTGGAACTTGAGCTGCGGCCTGGCATGGCCCATCGCCGCCAGCGCGGCGACGGTGACGAGCTGGCGCTGCGGCAGCGCCAGCTGCGGCCGCGCGAGGACCTCGCCGTAGACGAAGCCGATGGCCAGCCGCGCCAGGTCGGGCGCCACGTCGCCGAGCGCCTCGACCAGGGACGGTGGCTCGCGGCCCTCCAGGCGCTGCAGCAGGGCCAGGCCCCGGTCGTACGGGGTGGGCGGGGGAAGGGTGTGAGGTGATGTCATGCCGCCACCGTAGCGCCGCCGCCAACAGGGCGCCAATGCCTTTTGCCTGATACCTTTGCGGCATCACCCCTTCGACGGAGCAGCATGTGGCACAGCCGCCCAGCCTCAGGCAGTTGCGGTATTTCGTGGCCGTGGCCGAGGAACTGAACTTCCGGCGCGCAGCGGAGCGGCTGTTCATCACCCAGCCGCCGTTGAGCCGGCAGATCCAGGCGCTGGAAGCAATGCTGGGCGCCCGGCTGCTCGACCGCGACCGGCGCGGCGTCCGGCTCACGGAGGCCGGCGAACGCTTCCTGGAGCAGGCACGTGCGCTCGTGCGCGGCCTCGACCAGGCGGTCAGCCGCTTCCAGCCCGCCGCCGGCCGCAGTGCGCTGCGGCTGGGCATCACCACCGTGGTGGACGTGAGCCTGTTCGCCGGCATCGGCGATGCCTTCGAGTCGGAATGGCCCGGCCTGCCGCTGCGCATCCGGCGGCAGCTCTCGTCGCAGCTGATCCGCGACCTGCACCGCGGTGCGCTCGACGCCGCCGTCATCGGCCTGCCTTCGGCCACGCAGGGCCTGGTCACCGAACACCTGGGCGACGACCCGCTGGTGGTGTGCCTGTCGTCGGCCCACCGCCTGGCGCGGCGCCGGCGCATCCGGCTGCTGGACCTGGCGCAGGACACGCTGTTCTGGTTCGACCGCAAGCTCAACCCTGCCTACTTCGAGCATTGCGAGCAGGTGTTCGCGCGGCTGGGGTTCGATCCGCCGCGCCTGGCCGAACCCGCGGAGCATCCGGTGCTGCTGGGCCTGATCGCCCAAGGCCGCGGCTTTGCGTTGGTGCCCCAGTCCCTGAACACCGTCCGGCGCCAGGGGTGGTGTTCCGCCGCCTGGAAGAGGAGTCGGCGCTGTGCATCCGCCTGGCCGCGGCCTGGCCCGCCGGTCCCGTGGCGCCCGAGGTGCAGGCGCTGGTGGCGGCCCTGAAACGGGTGTTTCCCAAGGCCGGGGCCGGCGCCGGTGCCTGAAGCCGCCCGCGGCGGCCGCGCTATCGCCTGGACGACACCACGATGCCCGCCACGATCAGCGCGAAGGCCAGCGCGTGGTAGGGCTGCGGCGGCACGCCCAGCAGCAGCGCCTGCAGCAGCGCCGCGAACAGCGGCGTCAGGTTGATGAAGAAGCCCGCGGTGGAAGGGCCCACCGCCGCCACGCCGCGGCCCCAGCACAGGTAGGCCAGGATCGAGGGACCCAGCGCGATGTACACCAGCGTGAGCGCGGTGGCCAGGCTCCAGTGCACCTGCGTGGGCACCAGCGCGGCTTCCAGCAGCGCGGCACCGCCGGCCCAGCCCAGGCCGAACAGCGTCTGGATCAGCATGAAGCCCCACCAGTCCCAGGCCGGGCGCTGGTCGCCGGCCATGGAGGCCGGCGGCTTGGCCAGCATCCAGCTGTAGAAGGCCCAGCTCAGCATGGCCAGCAGCATCAGCAGGTCGCCCGGCACGAACTGGATGCCGGCCAGCGATGCCAGCTCGCCGCGGGCCAGCACCAGGGCCACGCCCAGCAGCGACAACGCCGCGCCCAGCAGGCCGCGGCCGGTGGGGCGCTGGCCGTAGAACAGCGCGCCGACGATCATCATGCACACCGGCGAGCTGGCCGTGATGAGCGTGACGTTGAGCGGCGTGGAGGTGGTGAGCGCCACGTACTGCAGCGCGTTGTAGGCGCCCACGCCGGTCAGCCCCAGCAGGGCCAGCGGCTTCCAGCGCGCCAGCACCTGGGCCCGCGCGGCCGGGGTGCCGATGGCCTGCCAGCCCAGCGGCAGCAGCACCATCAGGGCCAGGATCCAGCGCGCCGCATTGATCATCACCGGCGGCACGATGCCCACCAGCATGCGACCGGCGACCGCGTTGCTGGCCCACAGCAGGGGAGGTAGCGTCAGGAGGAGGGCGGTGCGGACATTCAGGGACTGCGCGGTCATGCCGGCATCATCGCACCGCAGTTCCAGCACTGTTCGAAGCCGCCTTCGATGGACTCGCCACAGCCGCGGCAATGCCAGTGGCGGCTGGGCCGGGCGCGCAGCTCGGCCAGCAGCGCGCGGGCCCGGTCGTAGTGGCTGTCGTCGGTCAGCCAGACCTCGGGCAGGGCCTGGTCGGGCGGGATCTCGCCGGCAATGCCGCTGGTGAAGGCGCGCTGCACCGTGGCCGGTATGCCGCCCTGGCAGAGCCAGTCGGCCCACAGCGTGGCGATGGCGAGGTTGGGTGCAAGGTCGAGTCTGCGCATGGCCTGCAGGGTACGTGCAAGCGCGGCAAGATGGCGCTCCTTGTCCCACAGACGTATCGAGGAGACCGCCTTGCCCACCACCGCCCCCGCCATCCAGATCACCGAGTACGGTGGCCCCGAGGTCATGAAGCTGGTCGACGTGAGCGTCGGCGAGCCCGGCCCCGGCGAGCTGCGCATCCGCCACCAGGCCTGCGGCCTGAACTTCATCGACGTCTACCAGCGCACCGGCCTGTACAACAACCCGCTGCCGCTGACGCTGGGCATGGAAGGCGCGGGCATCGTGGAGGCGGTGGGCGAGGGCGTCACCCACCTGCGGCCCGGTGACCGCGCGGCCTACGCCAGCCAGCCGCCCGGCGCCTACAGCCTGCTGCGGGTGATGCCGGCCAAGTGCGTGGTGAAGCTGCCGGAGGCCATCAGCTTCGAGGAAGGCGCGGCCATGATGCTCAAGGGACTGACAGTGCAGTACCTGCTGCGCAAGACGCAGCCGGCGGGCGGCCTGCAGCCGGGCGACCATGTGCTGTTCCATGCGGCGGCCGGCGGCGTGGGCCTGATCGCCTGCCAATGGGCCAAGGCCATGGGCCTGCAGCTGATCGGCACCGCCGGCAGCGACGAGAAGTGCCAGCTGGCGCTGGACCACGGCGCGGCCCATGCCATCAACTACCGCAGCGAAGATTTCGTTGAGCGCGTCAAGCAGATCACCGGCGGCGCCGGCGTGAAGGTGGTGTACGACTCGGTGGGCAAGGACACTTTCGTGCGCTCGATGGACGTGCTGCGGCCCTTCGGCCTGCTGGCCAACTTCGGCAATGCCTCGGGCAAGGCGCCGCCGGTGGACCTGGGCATGCTGGCGGCCAAGGGCTCGCTGTACGTCACGCGGCCCACGGTGTTCACCCACCTGGCCACGCGCGAATCCACCCAGGCCATGGCCGACGACCTGTTCGACATGGTGGCCCGCGGCGCGGTCAAGGTGCCCATCGACCAGCGCTATCCGCTGGCCGAGGCCGCGCAGGCGCACCGCGAGCTGGAATCGCGCGCCACCACCGGCTGCAGCATCCTGCTGCCCTGAGGCGGCCCGCCCCGGCGCTCAGGTGTAGGTGGCCCACCCGGCGCAGTCCGGGTGCTCGAAGTGCGGCAGGCCGTTGTAGCTCAGCAGCATGTGGCGCCTGGGCGTGAAGGCGAACTCGGTCACCGAGCAGTTGCGGATGCGCAGGTTCAGCTCGATGGTGGTCTCGGCCGAGGTGCCCAGCACATGGCCCACCGCGGTGGCGATGGGCCCGCCGCTGGACACCAGCAGCACGTCGCCGGCGTACTGGCTGCGCACATGGTCCAGGGCGCTGGTCACGCCTTGCAGGAAGTCGGCATAGCTCGGCATGCCCACCGGCTGCGTCTGCCCGCGCATCCAGCGCGCCAGGCCGTCGCGCAGCAACCGGAAGTGGTGGCGGATCAGCTCGGGCGTGTCGGGCATGGCCAGCGGCTGGGTGTGGAAGGCGCCGATCACCGCGGCGGCGTCGTACTCGTTCAATCCTGGCCAGGCCAGCGGCTGCAGCGGCGCCTCCAGGCCTTCGACGATGCCTTCGAAGGTCTGTACATGCCGGCGCAACGTGCCCACGAGCGCGGCCTCGAAGCTGATGCCCTTGGCACGGAAGTATTCGCCCAGCCGCACCGCCTGCCGGCGGCCCAGCGGGCTCAGCTGGTCGTAGTCGTCGGCGCCGAAGGAGGCCTGGCCGTGCCGGATGAGGTGGAGGGTGCCCATGCGCCGATTCTGCGGCGGCTGCGCGGGGGCGCGCGTCGCGAAAGTGTCAGGACCTCCCAGCTCGCTGCGCTCGCGGCCCCAAGGGCGGGTGGATCAGCGGCTGCTTCTCACCCGGCGCAGCTCATCCACGATCAGGCTGATGGCGCCCAGCGTGATCGCGCTGTCGGCGATGTTGAAGCTGGGGAAGTACTTGCCGCCGGCATGCACCTGGATGAAGTCGACCACATAGCCGTGCAGGGCGCGGTCCACCACGTTGCCGATGGCGCCGCCCAGGATCATGGCCAGCGCGAAGCAGAACAGCTTCTGCCCCGGATGCTTCTTCAGCATCACCAGGATGAAGACCGACACCACGCTGGCCAGTCCGATGAAGAACCAGCGCTGCCAGCCCGAGGCCCCAGCCAGGAAGCTGAACGCCGCGCCGGTGTTGTGCACCCGGACCACGTTGAAAAAGGATGTGACGGTGCGGCTGTCACCCAGCTGGAAGTAGCCGAGGATGAGCGTCTTGGTGAACTGGTCCAGCAGGATGATGACCACCGCCAGCCCCAGCCAGACGGCCAGGCTGGGGGCGGACGAGGACGACGACTTGGAGACGGCGGGGGAACGTTTGGCCATGGAAGGTGCAATGCCTCGGCAGGTCAGGCAAAACGGCGGGTCTCACCCTCGCCATACAGGTTGCTCGTGCAGCGCCCGCAGATCGTCGGGTGGGCCGTGTCGACGCCGACGTCGTCGCGCCAGTGCCAGCAGCGCTCGCACTTGGTGGCGGTGGACGGCGTCACTTGTATGGACAACTCGTCGGCCGCCGCCAGCACGGCTTCGGACGTGATGAACACGAACTTCAGGTCGTCGCCCAGTGACGCCAGGATGGCATGGTCCTCGGCGGGCGCGCCCACCGTCACCGTGGCCTGCAGCGACGAGCCCACCGCGCCTTCGGCGCGCACCGCCTCGATCGCCTTGTTCACCGCGTCGCGCACCGCATGCACCCGGTTCCACTTGGCGATGAGGCCTTCGTCAGCCTGCGGCAGCGACCAGTAGTGCTCCACGAAGATGGTCTGCTTGCCGCCGAACACGCGCCACGCTTCCTCGGCCGTGAAGCTGAGGAAAGGCGCCATCCAGCGCAGCATCGCCTGGGTGATGTGCCACAGCGCGGTCTGCGCGCTGCGCCGGGCCAGGCTGTCGGGCGCGCTGGTGTAGAGGCGGTCCTTCAGCACGTCGAGGTAGAAGGCGCCCAGGTCTTCGCTGCAATACACCTGCAGCTTGGCGACCACCGGATGGAACTCGTACTTCTCGTAGTGGGCCAGGATCTCGGCCTGGAACTGCGAGGCACGCGCCAGCGCATAGCGGTCCACCTCCAGCATCTGCTCCAGCGGCACGGCCTGCGTGGCGGCGTCGAAGTCCGACACGTTGGCCAGGAGGAAGCGCAGCGTGTTGCGGATGCGCCGGTAGGCATCCACCACGCGGGCCAGGATCTTGTCGTCGCCGGCGATGTCACCGGAGTAGTCGCTCGCGGCCACCCACAGCCGGATGATCTCGGCGCCCAGCTTCTTGGTGATGTCCTGCGGGTCGATGCCGTTGCCCAGCGACTTGCTCATCTTGCGGCCCTGGCTGTCCACGGTGAAGCCGTGGGTCAGCAGGCCGCGGTAGGGCGCGCGGTCGAACAGCGCGCAGGCCAGCAGCAGCGACGAATGGAACCAGCCGCGGTGCTGGTCGTGGCCTTCCAGGTACAGGTCGGCCTCGGGGCCGCTCTGGTGGTGGCCCGGATGCTCTGCGGTGCCCTGGTGGGTGCCGCGCAGCACGTGGAAGAAGGTGCTGCCGGAGTCGAACCACACCTCCAGGATGTCGCTGCTCTTGGCGTAGTGCGGTGCGTCGTCGGCGCCCAGCATCTCCTCGGGCGTGACGCGGCTCCAGGCCTCGATGCCGCCGGCCTCGACGATGGCCGCGGCCTGGTCCAGGATCTCCATCGTGCGCGGGTGCAGCTCGCCGGTCACCTTGTGCAGGAAGAACGGGATCGGCACGCCCCAGCTGCGCTGGCGGCTGATGCACCAGTCGGGCCGGTTGGCGATCATGTCGTGCAGGCGGGCGCGGCCGTTCTCCGGGTAGAACTGGGTCTGCTCGATCGCGTCGAGCGCCAGCTGGCGCAGCGTCTTCGGCGCCTTGTCCTGGGTGAACACGCCTTCGCCTTCGTCCATGCGGATGAACCACTGCGCCGCGGCGCGGTAGATCACCGGCGTCTTGTGGCGCCAGCAGTGCGGGTAGCTGTGGGTGATGTCGTGCGTGGCCAGCAGGTGGCCGGCATCCTTCAGCGCCTGGATGATGACCGGCACTGCCTTCCAGATGTGCTGGCCGCCGAACAGCGGGAAATCGGCCGCGTACACGCCGTTGCCCTGCACCGGGTTGAGGATGTCCTCCACCTTCACGCCGTGGGCCAGGCAGGAGTTGAAGTCGTCCAGGCCGTAGGCGGGCGACGAGTGCACGATGCCGGTGCCGTCGTCGGCGGTGGCGTAGTCGGCCAGGTACACCGGGCTCAGCCGGTCGTAGCCCGGGTGCACCGCGGCCAGCGGATGGCGGAACTGCAGGCCGTCGAGCGCGCGGCCCTTCACGGTGGCCAGCACCGTGCCGTGCAGGCCGTAGCGTTCCATGCACTTGTCGACCAGGGCCGAGGCCAGCAGCAGCACGCCGCGCTCGGTGTCCACCAGGCTGTAGTCCAGCTCGGGGTTGAGGTTGAGCGCCTGGTTGGCCGGGATGGTCCACGCGGTGGTGGTCCAGATGACGACGAAGGCCGGCTTGGGCAGCGCCGACAGGCCGAAGGCCGCGGCCAGCGCGGCCGGGTCGGCGGCCGGGAAGGCCACGTCGATGGTGCTGCTCTTCTTGTCGGCGTATTCGATCTCGAACTCGGCCAGCGACGAGCCGCAGTCGAAGCACCAGTACACCGGCTTCTGGCCGCGGTAGACGAAGCCGCGCTCGATCACGCGCTTGAAGGCGCGGATCTCGCCGGCCTCGTTCGCGAAGTCCATCGTGCGGTAGGGGCGCTCCCAGGTGCCCAGCACGCCCAGGCGCTTGAAGTCGGTGCGCTGCTGGTCGATCTGTTCGGTGGCATAGGCACGGCTCTTGGCCTGCATCTCGTCACGGCTGAGGTTGCGGCCGAACTTCTTCTCGATCGCGTTCTCGATCGGCAGGCCGTGGCAGTCCCAGCCGGGCACGTACTGAGCGTCGAAGCCGGCCAGCTGCCGCGCCTTGACGATCATGTCCTTCAGGATCTTGTTGACCGCATGGCCCATGTGCAGCTGGCCGTTGGCGTACGGCGGGCCGTCATGCAGCACGAACAGCGGCGCGCCGCAGCGGGCATCGCGCAGCTGCTTGTAGGTGCCTTCCTCGTCCCAGGCCTTGACCCAGCCCGGCTCGCGCTTGGGCAGGTCGCCACGCATGGGGAAGGGCGTGTCGGGCAGGTTGAGGGTGGCGCGGTAGTCCGTGGCGGCTGCCGCGGCGGTGGAGTTGTCGGTCTTGTCGGTCATGGCGCTTGCCGCACCCGTGCTGCGGGTGCGCTCGTGGCATCAGGGCAAAGTGGGGCGGTGCCACCGGGGCAGGTCGCTGGCCGGCAGGGGTGCGGCAGCAGCGGCCGCGGCCACGGTAGCGGCGGCAGGATCAGCGCGCGCGCCGAATTCGGTCGCGCGTGGTCTGCCGGCGGCCGGCGGCATGCCAGCGCAGCAGATCGAGCAAAGTCCGGTCGGTGGCCATCGGGGGATTCTAGGTGGCAAGCCGGAACCAGGCCCGCGCATCGGCTTCGTCGCGGGCGATGCCGGCCTTCAGGGCCTCGAGCGACTCGTACTTGCGCTCGTCGTGCAGCTTGTGCAGCAGCTCCACGCGGATCACGCGGCCGTAGCCTTCGTCCAGGTCGAGCGGCCATTCCAGGCAGTGGGTTTCCAGCAGCACGCGGCCGGCGTCCTCCACCGTGGGGCGCACGCCCAGGCTGGCCACGCCGGCCAGCGGGCCGCGGCCCAGGCCGTGCACCCGCACGACGAAGATGCCGGCGGCGGCCGGCAGCCGGTGGCCGAAGCGCAGGTTCAGCGTGCGGAAGCCCAGCTCGCGGCCCAGCTTGCGGCCGTGCACCACGTGACCGCTGATGCTGTAGGGGCGGCCCAGCAGCGCGGCGGCACGGGCCATGTCGCCGGCGGCCAGCGCCAGCCGCACGGCCGAGCTGCTGACGCGCAGGCCGTGCACCTCGTAGCTCTGCATGCGCGCCACGTCGAAACCCAGCTGCGGGCCGGCGGCGTCCAGCATGGCGTAGTCGCCGGCGCGGCGGGCGCCGAAGCGGAAATCGTCGCCCACCAGCACGTAGCGGGCATGCAGGCCGTCGGCCAGCACGTCCTGCATGAAGGCTTGCGGCGGCTGCGCGGCGAAGCCTTCGTCGAAGCGCAGCACCACCGCCTGCTCGATGCCGCAGCGCTCCAGCTCGGACAGCTTGTCGCGCAGCGTGGCGATGCGCGCCGGCGCCTTCTCGGGCGTGCCGGCCTTCATCGCGAAGAAGTCGCGCGGATGCGGCTCGAAGGTGAGCACGCAGCTGGGCACGCCGCGGTGGCGGGCCTCGTTGTTCAGCAGGGCCAGCATCGCCTGGTGGCCGCGGTGCACGCCGTCGAAGTTGCCGACGGTCAGCGCACAGGCGGGGGCGATGTCGGGGTGGTGAAAACCGCGGAAAACGCGCATGGCCGGGATTATCGCGGTGCCAGCAGCGCGGCGCGTTCCTCGCTGGACACCCAGCGCCACAGGCCGGCGGCCGGCCCGTCGGCCAGCGTCAGGCCGCCGATGGCGCTGCGATGCAGGCCCTCGCAGCGGTTGCCCACCGCGGCCAGCATGCGCTTGACCTGGTGGTACTTGCCTTCGGTCAGGGTCAGCCGCAGCGTGTGTTCGCCGGTGGCTTCGCAGGCGGCGGCGCGCACCGGCTGGGGGTCGTCGTCCAGCACCACGCCGGCCAGCAGCTTGTTGACCTGCGCCTCGTCCACCGGATGCCTGGCCGTCACCTCGTACACCTTGGGCACATGGTGCTTGGGCGAGGTGAGCTTGTGGATCAGCGTGCCGTCGTCGGTGAGCAGCAGCACGCCGGTGGTGTCCTCGTCCAGCCGGCCGACGGGCTGCAGGCCCCGGGTGCGCAGCGGCGCGGGCAGCAGGCTCAGCACGCTGGGGTGGTGCTTGGGCTTCTGCGAGCATTCGTAACCCGCCGGCTTGTTCAGCAGCACCAGGGCGCTGGCGTGGAACTGCCACTCGCGGCCCTGGACGGAAAAGCGCAGGCCGTCGGTGTCCACGTCCTCGTCGGGATCGTCGGCCACCCGCCCGCCGATGGACACCAGGCCCTGGCCGATCAGGCCCGCGCACACCCGCCGGGTGCCGAAGCCTTGCGTGAACAACACCTGAGCCAAGCGCACAGCATCTCCTTGCGGCCCGCCGCGGAGCCCAACATGCATGAGGGGCGGGAGTGTAGCCAGCGGTTTCATCCGACATCCGCCGGGGCAAAACCTGCGTACGCTCCGGCAGGTACGCAGTAACGCAGTGGAAGAGGACGTGATGGCCGAACAGGCAGGTGGCAAGTCGACGGGATCTTCGCAACAGCAGCCGGACGACTTCACCGCGGCCATCGAGGCCTTGATGTCCCGCGTGGCTGCCGCCGCGCGCGCCGACGACGGCCGCGCCCAGGCCGGTGCGGCAGAACTGAAGGTGGACCTGGCGGTGGACGCCGAGGGCCGCGTGGCCGGTCAGGCCAGGCCCGCGGAGCCGACGACGAACATGGTGCAACTGGCACCGCTGCATCCCGCGCCGGATGCGGCGGCGCAGGCCCGGGCCGCGCAGGACGAGGCGCAGCGGGCCCAGGCGGCCCGGAAGGCGCATGCCGAGCGGGAAGCCGAGGAGGCGCGTCGGGCCGAGGCGTCGAAGGCCGAGCAGGCGGCGCGTGAGGCTCGGCGGGTCAAGGCCGAGCAGGACGCGCAGGCCGCCAGGGCGGCCGAAGCAGCGCGCAAGGCCGAGGCCGAAAGGGCCGCACAGGCTGAAGTGCAACGCAGGGCGCGCCTGGCGCAGGAGGCAGAAGCCGCCCGGCAGGCAGAAATCCTGAAGGCCGAGCACGCCGCGCAGGAAGCCCGGCGGATCGAGGCCGAGCAGGAGGCCCGGGCCGCCAAGGCGGCCGACGAAGCGCGCAGGGCCGAGGCCGCCAGGGCCGAAAGGGCGGAGGCAGAGCGCCAGGCCCGCGCGGCGCGGGAGGCTGAAGAAGCCCGCCGAGCGGAGGCGCTGAAGGCCGAGCAAGCTGCGCGAGAGGCCGAGCGGGCCAGGGCGGAGCAGGAAGCCCGAGCTGCCAAGGCGGCCGAGGAAGCCCGCCAGGCCGAGGCCGCAAAGGCTGCGCAGGTGGAAGCGGAACGCAGGGCACGCCTGGCGCAGGAGGCTGAAGAAGCCCGCCGAGCGGAGGCGCTGAAGGCCGAGCAAGCCGCGCGAGAGGCCGAGCGGGCCAGGGCGGAGCAGGAAGCCCGAGCTGCCAAGGCGGCCGAGGAAGCCCGCCAGGCCGAGGCCGCCCGGGCCGAAAAGGCCGAGGCAGAGCGCAAAGCCCGCGCGGCGCAGGAGGCCGAAGAGGCCCGCCGAGCAGAGGCGCTGAAAGCCGAGCAGGCCGCGCAAGAGGCCCGGCGGGTGAAGGCCGAACTGCAAGCGCAGGCTGCAGCGCGCGAGGCCGAGGCTGCCAAGGCCGTGCAGGGTGAAGCGGAACGCAAAGCCCGCGCGGCGCAGGAAGCTGAACGGGCCCGCCAGGACCAGGCCCGGCGAGACGAGCAGGCCGCGCAAGAGGCCGAGCGGGCCCGTGCCGAGCAGGCAGCCCGCGCCGCCCAGGCGGCCGAAGCAGCACGCCAGGCCGAGGCCGCCCGGGCCGCGCAAGCCGCCCAGGCAGCCCAGGCCGCCCAGGCAGCCCAGGCCGCCCACGCCGCCGAGCCCCGCCTGCTGCCCGATCCGCCAGCCGGCGCCTCGCGCGCAGCCGGACACAAGCCGGTCTTCCGCGCGCCGCCGTCCGGGCCTGCGCCAGCCTCGCCGCCAACCGGGCGCCACACGGGCTGGCAGCGCTGGACGGCGGTGCCGGTGGCAGCGGTGGCGCTGGGCATCGCCTTCTGGCTGTGGCCGTCGCCGCCGGGTACTTCCACCGATCCCATGGACGGCCTGGAAGCGCCCAGCGCCGGATTGCCGGCGGCCCCGCCGCCGGTGCCGAATCCTGCGCCGGCCGTCACACCGCCGGCGCCCGCGCCGGCCGCCCTGGCGCCGCCGCTGGAGGTGCTGGCCGATGCCGATGCCTCCACCGACCAACGCATGGCCGCCGAGCTGGGCCGCGCGCTGGCGGCCGAGGGGCTGGCGCCGGGCGCGGCGCCGCTGGCCATCGTGCGCTATGACGCGCTGCAGATCGCTCCCGCCGCCTGGCGGGTGGTGGCGCCGCTGCATCTGCAGCCGGTGCTGGCCCTGGTGCGGGCGGATTCGCCGCTGCGCAACCTGCAGGCGCTGCGCGGCCAGCGCATCAACACCGGGCTGCTGGATGGCGCGCGGGCGCAGTCGTCGCTGGTGCTGTACCGCCGGCTGTTCGGCGAGGAGCTGCCGCTGTCGGCCGTCACCTCGCTGGGCCGTGACGCCGCCATGGTGGCGCTGGCCCAGGGCAAGCTGGACGCGGTGCTGCTGATGGACGGCCAGCCGTCGGCCTGGCTGGCGTCGCTGCCTTCGGGCACCGCCGCCGGCCTGCGCCTGCTGCCGCTGGACAGCGCCAGCGACGCCGGACGCCGCGCGCTGAAGACCTACCTGCCCACCGAGGCGGCGCTGCCCGGCGGCGGCGCGCCGGTGCCTACGCTGGGCGTGATGTCGTACCTGGTGGCCACCGACGCGGCCGCCTCGCCCGAGGCGCTGGCCGCCGTGGCGCGCGGCCTGTGCGCCCGCCTGCCTCAGCTGCAGCGCGAAGGCCATGCCAAGTGGCGCGAGGTGCGCCCCGGCCTCGACCTGCCCGCGCCGCGGCCCATGCCGCCCGCCGTGCGCGCCGCCTGGCGTGCCTGCAGCGGCGGCCCCGACAGCAGCGCCGCCCGCCCCGCACCTGCTTCGACAGCCTCACCAGGAGCCCGCTCATGACCCTGCCCGCCCAACGTCCCGCTCTCCAGCGCCGGTCCCGCCTGCGCGCCGCGGCCGCCGCCTGCTGCTGCAGCCTGCTCGCCGCCGCGGCCTTCGCCGCCGATCCCCCGGCCGGCCCGGTGGAAAAGGTGGCGGTCAAGGCCGTCGCCCGCTTCCACTTCGACCGCACCGATGTGCTGCCCGCCGACCAGCAGACGCTGCTGGCCGAGGTGGCCAAGATGAAGGACGTGACCTGGCAGAGCGTCTCGGCCCGCGGCTACACCGACAACGTGGGCACCGACGCCTACAACGAGAAGCTCTCCCAGCGCCGGGCCGATGCGGTCAAGCGCTTCCTGGTGGGCAAGGGACTGGAACCCGGGATGATTGCCACCGAAGGCCTGGGGCCGCAGTCGCCCGTGGCCGACAACGCCAGCGCCGCCGGCCGGGCGCAGAACCGCCGCACCGAGGTCACCTTCGAAGGCGTGCGGCCCACCTCCGTCGCCGGCCGCTGAGCCGGCGCTTCAGCCCAGCTCGCGCCAGGCCGGCAGGCCCGGCAGGCCGGTGGCGGCGCGCACCGCGTTAAGCACCGCCCGGGCCACCACCTCGGCCGCCAGCGTGCCCAGCACCGACATCGGCGGGGCGGCGGCGGCGGTGCCGGTGGCCAGCGCGAACAGCGTGTCGCCGTCGCTGGCGGTGTGCACCGGGTTGATGCTGCGCGCCAGCCCGTCGTGCGCCACGGTCGCCAGCCGGTTGGCCTGAGGCTTGGTCAACACCGCATCGGTGGCCACGATGCCCAGCGTGGTGGCACTGCCGGTGGCCGGCACCTGCACCGCCAGTCCTTGGACGATGCTGCGCGCGCTGTGCTGCAGCGCCATGCCGTCGCCGGTGCGTGCGCCAGCCAGCGGCTGGCCGGTGGCCGGATCGATGACGTCACCGATGGCATTGACCGCCACCATCGCCGCGACCGTCACGCCATGCGCCTGCAGCGATGCACTGCCGATGCCGCCCTTCATCGCGCGGCCGATGCCGAACAGCTTGCCCACCGTGGCGCCGGTGCCGGCGCCCACGCAGCCTTCGGCCTCCGGCTGGGATGAGGCCGCCTCGCAGGCTGCCCAGCCGGCCGCCGCATCGGGCCGCGCCGTGGGCGCCAGCCACAGGTCGAACAGCACCGCGGCCGGCACGATGGGCACGCGCGCCGGACCCACCGGCAGGCCGTGGCCCTGGGCTTCCAGCCAGCGCATCACGCCGCCGGCCGCATCCAGGCCGAAGGCGCTGCCACCGGACAGCAGCAGCGCATGCACCCGGTCGACCAGGTTGTCGGAGTGCAGCAGGTCGGTCTCGCGGGTACCGGGGGCGGCGCCCCGCACGTCGGCCCCGCATACCGCGCCGCCGGGCGGGCACAGCACCACGCTGCAGCCGGTGGGGGCGCCTGGCAGCGTGTGGTGGCCGACCCGCAGGCCGGCCACGTCGGTCAGGTGACCGGGAAAACGCTCGATCAGGCGTGGGACGGCTTCAGGCATGCAGCCACTGTAGCGGCGCGCTGGCGACGCCGCGCGGCCACGCCCAGGCCGGCCAGGCCCAGCGCCATCAGCGCATAGGTCTGCGGTTCGGGCACCGAGGCCACGTAGGCCTGCACGCCGGCCACGGCCAGGTCGGGGTAGTTGCTGAACACGCCGTCCATGCCCATTTCCAGGTAGCGCTGGTACTCGGCGGCGGCCAGGGCCTTGTCGGGCTGGCCGAAGGTCCAACCGTGCACTTCCAGGCCGGCGGCGTGGGCCTGGTCGATGAAGGCCTTGCTCAGCGGCGCGGCCGCATAGTTGATGACCATGCCGATGCCGTCGGCAAAGCTCGCCACTTCGGCCAGCGACAGCATCTGCACGCTGCCGCCCGCGCCGAACACGCCCACTCGCGCCACGCCGTCGCCGCCGGTCAGTGCCGCGCCCAGCAGCACCAGCTTCATGTCCTGGCCCTGGGCCTGCTGCTTGGCCTCGATGCTGCGCAGCGTGCCGTCGCTGAAGGACTGGATGTACACCTTGTCGGCGGCGCGGCCGTAGCCGTTGGCCGTCAGCGTGGACAGGATCTGGTTCTCCATCACCGGGTCGGCCTGCTTGGCCTCGGGGTAGATGCCCACGGTGCGGCCGACCAGCGCGCTCTGCTGCTTGGCGAAGCTGATCACCTCCTGGAAGGTGGGCACGTCATAGCGGGGGTTGGCCGGCGTGAAGCCCGGGTACACCGACTTGGCGGTGCCACCGGCCGGCGGCACCACCGTCAGCGCCTTGATCTCGGCCAGCGTGAAGTCGCTGACCTTGTAGCCGCCGTTGCGCCGCGCGAACCACGAGGCCACGTTGGTGGTGCGGTCCAGCGTGTCGTCGTGCAGCGCCACCAGCTGGCCGTCCTTGGTCAGCTGCAGGTCGGGCTCGATGTAATCGGCGCCCATCTTGATGGCCAGCTCGTAGGCGGCCAGCGTGTGCTCGGGCAGGTAACCGCTGGCGCCGCGGTGGGCGATGACGATGGGGTTGGCGGCCTGCGCGGCGGGCGCGATGGCCAGCAGCGCGGCCAGCGTGAGGCCGGCGAGCACGAAGCCCTGGCGGATGGTGACGTTCATGGGGTACTCCTGGCGATCTTGTGGCTGTGCAATGCAAACAGGCCCGCTTTGGGCGGGCCTGCCGGCAGCTTGCCTAGACAAGATGACGCGGCCATGAACCTCGCCGCCGGTGATCCCGCTATGCGAACACGCCGGCCGTGTCCTGCATGCGGGCCGACACTTCGCCCAGGTGGTGCATCGTGTCGCCGTAGGCCATTTCCAGCATCGTCAGGCGCTTGAAGTAGTGGCTGGCCACGTACTCGTCCGTCACGCCGATGCCGCCGTGCAGCTGCACGCACTGCTGGCCGACGAAGCGCATGCTGTGGCCCAACTGCACCTTGGCCTGCGACAGCGCGCGCCGGCGCTGCTCCTGCGGCTCGCCGAGCTTGAGCGTGGCGTAGTAGCTCATCGATCGGCCCAGCTCCACCTGCATCTTCACGTCGGCCACGCGGTGGCGCAGCGCCTGGAAGGTGGCGATGGTCACGCCGAACTGCTTGCGCTGGTTCATGTACTCGACGGTGATGGCCAGCAGCCGGTCCATCAGGCCGACGGCCTCGGCGCACACCGCGGCGATGCCCACGTCGGTGGCATGCATCAGCGCCGGCAGGCCATCCTGCGCCACCAGCGCGGCGGCAGCGTTGTCGAACGTGACCTCGGCCGCCCGCGCGCCGTCCTGCGTGGGATAGCCGCGCACCTGCGCCGCGGCCTTGTCCACCAGGAAGAGGCCGATGCCGCCCGCATGCCGCGCGCTCACCACGAAGGCATCGGCCTCGTCGCCCGCGGCCACCACGCTCTTGGCGCCGCTCACGGTCCATCCTTCGCCGGCCTGCGTCGCGGTGGCCTGCACGTCGTCCAGCCGGTAGCGGCTGCGGCGCTCCTGCAGCGCCGGCACCAACAGGGCCGAGCCGTCGGCGATCCTCGGCAGCCACTCGGCCTGCAGCGCCTCGGGTGCAGCGGACAACAAGGCCGGGGCCACCAGCGCGGCCTCGGTGTAGGGCGCGTTGACCAGGCCGCGGCCCAGTTCCTCCATCACCACCATGGCCTCGACCGGGCCGAAGTTCATGCCGCCGTGCGCCTCCGGCACGGCCAGGCCGGCCAGGCCCAGCTCGGCCAGTTCGGCATATACCGCGCGCGTGGCGCCGCCGGCCTTGGCCAGGCCATGGCGGCGGTCGAAGGAGAAGCCTTTTTCCACCCAGCGCTGCACCGCGTCGCGCAGCGAGGCCTGGTCTTCCGTGAAGTCGAAGTTCATGTCAGCTCCCGAGCACGGTTTGCGCAACGATGTTGCGTTGCACTTCGTTCGAGCCACCGTAGATGGTGGTCTTGCGCATGTTGAAGTAGGTGCCGGACAGCGGCGCCAGGTAGGCCGCGCCGACGTGGTCGCCCTGCCAGCCGGCTTCCATGGCCTCGTGCACATAGGGCCGGGCGAAGGGCCCGGCGGCCAGCATCATCAGCTCGGTGTAGCGCTGCTGGATCTCGCTGCCGCGGATCTTCAGCAGGCCGGCCACGTCCAGGCTGCTCTTGCCGCTGGTCTCGGCGCTCAGCACCCGCAGCACCATCATCTCCAGCGCCACGATGTCCACTTCCAGCAGCGCGATCTGGTCGCGGAAGCGGGCGTCGTCGTACACGCCCTCGGCCTTGGCGATGCGCTTGAGCCGTTCCAGCTCGCGCTTGGCACGGTTCACGTCGGCGATGTTGGTGCGCTCGTGCGCCAGCAGGTACTTGGCGTAGGTCCAGCCCTTGTTCTCCTCGCCCACCAGGTTCTCGGCCGGCACCTCGACGTTGTCGAAGAACACCTCGTTGACCTCGTGCTCGCCGTCCAGCGTGATGATGGGCCGCACGGTGATGCCGGGGCTCTTCATGTCGATCAGCAGGAAGCTGATGCCCGTTTGCGGCTTGCCTTCGGTGCTGGTGCGCACCAGGCAGAAGATCCAGTCTCCGTACTGGCCGAGCGTGGTCCAGGTCTTCTGGCCGTTGACGATGTACTTGTCACCCTGGCGCACCGCCCGCGTCTTGACCGAGGCCAGGTCGGAGCCGGAGCCCGGCTCGCTGTAGCCCTGGCTCCACCACACCTCGCCGCTCATGATGCCGGGCAGGTGCTTCTTCTGCTGCTCGGGCGTGCCGAAGGCCATGATCACCGGGGCCACCATCACCGGGCCGAAGGGCACTACGCGCGGTGCGCCGGCCAGCGCGGTCTCTTCCTCGAAGAGGTGGCGCTGGATGGCGTTCCAGCCCGGGCCGCCGAACTGCTTGGGCCAGGCCCAGCCGTGCCAGCCCTGCTTGCCGAGGATCTTGGCCCAGCGCTGCAGGTCGTCCTTGCTCAGGCGCAGGGCGTTGTGCACCTTGTGGCTGATGTCCTGCGGCAGGTGGGCGGCCACCCACTGCCGGATCTCTTGGCGGAACGCTTGCTCTTCCGCGGTGAAGTTGAGGTCCATCGATGTGTCTCCTGGGGGGATCGCGCGTTTTAGCACGGTCGTTCGATTCGGCTTTGTCGCTGGTGCGACAGGCCCGCACCGGGATAATCCATGGCATGCCCGCCGCTGTCCATCCGCGTTGATGTCGAGTGCCATCGATGCCCTGCTTGCCGACCCGCGCCGCATGCGCGTGGCCGATGCCGACGTGCTGTCGCTGGCCTTCATCGACGCGCGCAACCGCACGCTGCGCTGGCTGGCGCTGTTCGAGGGCGCGCCCGACACCCGCCGCCTGCCCACCGCCGATGCCGCGGTGCTGGCGCCGGCCCGCTGGCTGGCCGGCCATGCGGCCTGGTACCAGGAGCGCTGGATCGCCCGCAACCTGCAGCGTGCCCGCGGCCCGCAGGCCGACCGCGGCCGTGCGCCGCTGGCCAGCATCGACCCCGGCGCCGACGGCTGGTGGAACCCTGACGCCGTGGGCGGCGCCGCCCGCTGGCACATGGCGCTGCCCGACTTCGGCGCCACGCGCGCCTACCTGGCCGACACGCTGGATGTCACGGTGGAGTTGCTGGCCGGCGAGGACGACGACGACCTGCACTGGTTCCGCGATGCGCTGATGTACGAGGACGCGCTGGTCGAGCGCTTTGCCGCGCTGGCCCAGGCGCTGGGTCTGGAGGGCGCCGCCACGCTGGCCGTCGCGGCGCCGGTGCTGCCGCTGCGCCAGCCGCTGCTGTTCGGCGCGCAGCGCTTTCCGCTCGGGTCGCAGCCGGGCGGCTACGTGCCGCCGTCCGAGCAGTGGGCGCATGAGGAGGCGGTGCCCGAGTTCGAGATCGACGCCCAGCCGGTGAGCTGGTCGCAGTTCGCCGAGTTCGTGGAGGACGGCGGCTACGACGAGGCCCGCTGGTGGCATGCCGACGGCTGGGCCTGGGTGGAACGAGAGGGCCGGCGCAGCCCGCGCGACGTGGAGCAGCTGCGCAACGGCGTGCTGCTGCGCCGCTTCGGCCGGCTGCAGCGCGCCGCGGCCGCGCAGCCGGTGCTGCATGTCAACTGGTACGAGGCCGATGCCTGGTGCCGCTGGGCCGGCCGCCGGCTGCCCACCGAGGTGGAATGGGAACTGGCCGCGATGCAGGGCGGCGCGCGCGGCTGGGCCTGGGGCGGCGTGCGCGAATGGGTGGCCGGCCATGCCCGCGCCTGGCCGGGCGGCGCGGCCGGCGGCGTCGATGGCCGGCTGCGGGTGCTGCGCGGCGTGGCGGCGCTGGAGCCACACCGCATCGCCCACCCCAAGGCGCGGCGTTTTGCCGCGGCCGAGCGGGACGAGGGCTTCACCGGTTTCCGCAGCGCGGCCTTGTAACCGCGGGTGGCGGCACGGCGCTTGCCGCATGCGCCGCCATGAATCAAAGCGAACTGATCGACTGGTTTGGCGTCACCCGGCTGGGCGGCGTGCCCTTGAGCAACCTGCTGTGGGGCCTGCTGGCGGCCTGCATCGCCTACCTGGTGCTGACCACCGCGCTGCGCTTCGCCGTCTCACGCGCGGGCAAGGTGGCGCAGCACACCGCCACGCGCATCGACGACTTCCTGGTCAACGTGCTGGCCGGCACCAACCGCTGGCTGATCCTGGTGGCCTCGGTGCTCATCGGCGTGGGCGTGCTGGACCTGCCGGACCGCTGGCACAGCCGGGTGGAGCACCTGTGGTTCCTGGCGCTGGCGGTGCAGATGGGCCTGTGGATGAACCGCGCGGTGCAGGCCGGCCTGGCCGCCTACCACCAGCGCCACACGGCGGGAAGCGCCAATCCGCAGCAGGTGAGCGCCGCCGGAACCTTGATGGCCTGGGGCGCCAGCACGCTGGTATGGGCGGTGGTGCTGCTGTCCATCCTGGCCAACCTGGGCGTGAACATCACCGCCTTCGTGGCCAGCCTGGGCGTGGGCGGCATCGCCATCGCGCTGGCGGTGCAGAACATCCTGGGCGACCTGTTCGCCAGCGTCTCCATCGCGGTGGACAAGCCCTTCGAGGTGGGCGACTTCATCGTCATCGGCAGCACCGCCGGCACGGTGGAGCGCATCGGCCTGAAGACCACGCGCATCCGCAGCCTGCAGGGCGAGCAGATCGTGATGTCGAACACCGAGCTGCTGAAGCAGACGATCAACAACTACAAGCGGCTGCAGACCCGGCGCATCGTCTTCACCTTCGGCATCACCTACGACGCCACGCCCGAGCAGGCCGAGCAGGTGCCCGGCATCGTGCAGCGCATCGTGCAGGCCAGCGATCGGCTGAAGTTCGACCGGGCGCACTTCAAGGGTTTTGGCGAAAGCTCGCTGGACTACGAGGTGGTCTACATCGTCCAGGACCCGGGTTTTAACGTCTACATGGACGAGCAGCAGCGCATCAACCTGGCGCTGATGCGCGAGCTGGCCGGCATCGGCGTGCAGTTCGCGTTCCCGACCCGCACGCTGATCGTGCAGGGGCCGGTGCCGATCGACATGCCGGCGGGCGACGGGCGGGCGTCTGGCGGGCGGGGGGCGGCTTCGGCGTTGAACTGACTGCGGTGCTGATGGCTGATGGAACGGGGCTCAATGCCTATCGCTGACGATGTGCCTGCAGCACGTAGCTTCGGGGTGATGTGTTCCGCTCGAGGCGGCAGCGAGGGCCACGCGGGACGGTGGGGTGCTGGGCGCAGGGACATAAGAGGAGGAGGTCCCAGCCCTAGGCTGGGGCCGGGGGACAGTCCCGGAGGCCAGTGCCCCGCCCTCCCGCGGCGTCCAAGCACCTATGGCCTCCCCCGCCAAGAACTCAAATCCGCTTCAACAACTCCGCCTTCTTCGCCGCGAATTCCTCGTCGCTCAGGATGCCCTTGGACCGCAGGTCGGCCAGGCGCTCGATGGTGGCGAAGACGTCGCCTTGCTCGCCCGGCGAGGGCGACGATGACGACGACGAGAACGAAGCCGCCGGCTGTTGCTGCGGCTGCCCGTCCGACGACCACACGACCGGCAGCGACGCCACGTCCACCAGCCCGTACTGGCTGTTGAAGCTCAGCGTGCCGCTGCCCGACTGCTGCTGGCCGAAGCCGCCGATGTTGTGGTCCTGCGTGTCGTACACGGTCACGCGGCCGCCCACGTCGATGGCCAGGCGGTGGGCCTGGGCGAAGTAGGCATAGCGCACGTTGTTCTGCGCACCGGTGCTGTTGGGCCAGCGCAGGTCGTCGGGCCACCAGTCGCCGCTGCCGCCGCCCGACGCCGCCGGCACGAACAGGCTGGCCTGGCCGAAGCTGTTGCGGTCGTTGCTCTGCACGCCGCCTTGGCCGCCGCTGTGCTGCTGCTGGCCGTAGCCGCCGCCCTGGCTTTGCGATTGGAAGCTGCCGCTGCGCACCAGGTCGGGCTGGCTGGACACCAGCTCGGACAGCTCGGCGCACAGGCTGTCCACCCGGCTCTTGAGCTGGTTGTTGAACATGTCCGACACCATCGTCATGCCGCCGCGCATCCACTGGCCGGAGCCGGCGAACTCGGGATGGCTGAACTGGGCCATGCCGCCGTTGCCGTTGATCACGGCTTCCAGCATGTGCGTCACCGCATCGGCGCTGAAGCCATGCCGCTGGGCGATGCCGTTGACTGCGTCCTGGCCGGCAGGAGAAAGTTGTCGCATGGAAGGCCTCGTCGCTCGTGGGCTGTGAAACCCGTGATTCTGAGGCCTTGCCATGTCAGGTGTTGCTCGTGGCGCGCACTTCCTCGATGGTGGTCAGGCCCTGCAGCACCTTCTCGATGCCGTCCTGGCGCAGGGTGCGCATGCCTTCGGCCAGCCCGGTGTTGAGGATCTCCTCCACGCGGCCGCCGGTCTGCACCAGCCGGCGCAGCTCGCGTGACATGGACAGCAGCTCATGCAGGCCCACCCGGCCCTTGAAGCCGCTGTCGTCGCAGTGCTTGCAGCCCGGCGCGTGGTAGTGCATGAGCTTGCCGTTGCTGCCGAAGCGCGCGGTCCAGTCCGCCAGCAGCGCCTCCTCCGTCTCGCCGGCAAAGCGCTCGTCCTGCGGCGGGAACACATGCAGGTAGTCGTGCAGCAGCTCGGCCACCTGCTGCTCGGTGGCGGGGCTCGCCACGCGGCAGTGGGCGCAGATGCGGCGCACCAGCCGCTGGGCCAGCACCGCCAGCAGCGCATCGGCGAAGTTGAACGGGTCCATGCCCATGTCCAGCAGCCGCGTCACCGTCTCCGGCGCGCTGTTGGTGTGCAGGGTGCTGAACACCAGGTGGCCGGTGAGCGAGGCCTCCACCGCCATGTGCGCCGTCTCGCCGTCGCGGATCTCGCCCACCATGATGACATCCGGGTCGGCGCGCAGGAAGGCGCGCAGCGCCTTGGCGAAGGTCCAGTCGATCTTGGCATTCACCTGCACCTGCCGCAGGCCGGCCTGGGTGATTTCCACCGGGTCCTCGGCCGTCCAGATCTTGCGCTCGGGCGTGTTGATCTTGGCCAGCGCGGAATGCAGCGTGGTGGTCTTGCCGCTGCCGGTGGGGCCCACGCACAGCACCATGCCGTAGGGGCGGCCCACGGCCTCGGTCAGGCGCTTGTAGTTGCGCTCGGAGACGCCCAGCTTCTCCAGCGGCAGCGGCTTGGCCGAGGCCAGCAGCCGCATCACCACGTCTTCCAGGCTGTTGTTGGTGGGGATGGTGGCGATGCGCAGCTCCAGCTTGTGCTGGGGGCTGAACTTGGCGAAGTTGATCTTGCCGTCCTGCGGCTTGCGGCGCTCGGAGATGTCGAGGTCGCACATGATCTTGATGCGCGCGATCAGCGCCGCGCGGTAGGTGTGCGGCAGCTCCAGGTAGGCACGCAGCACGCCGTCCTTGCGGAAGCGGATCTTCAGCTTCTCGCGGCCGGGGTAGGTCTCGATGTGGATGTCGGACACGCCCTGGTTGTGGGCGTCGATGATCATCTGGTTGATCAGCCGCACCAGCGAGTTGTCCGACTGCTCGATCGGCTGGTCGTCGTCGCTTTCCTTGGCGGCGCTGGAATGCTGCAGTTCCAGCGTCTCCACCAGCTTGCTGGCGTCCTGCGGCTCGAACTCGATGGCGGCGCTGGGGTCGTCGTTGCGGGCGCCCGAGGTGTCCATGCCGAAGCGCTCGTACACGCCGGGCAGCGCCCGCTGCACTTGCGCGGCAGTGGCCAGCGTGGGCACCACCTTCAGCTGCGAGACGAATTCCAGCTCCTCGATCACCGCCCGGCGCGAGGGATCCTCCAGCGCCACGATCAGGCGGCCGCCGCGCAGCAGCAGCGGCAGCGTGGTCAGCCGCGTGGCCACCGCGAACGGCAGCTTGCGCACCGCTTCCTGTTCCACCGGGAAGTGGGCCACGTCCACCACGGGGTAGCCCATCTTGCGGGCCAGCGCGGTCTGCAGGTCCTGGCGCGAGACCAGGCCCTGGCGCACCAGCATCTCGCCCAGCGGCACCGAGCGGTCGTGCTTCTGCTGCGCCAGCGCGTCGTCCAGCTGCTGGCCGGTGATCAGGCCCAGCGCGGTGAGCGCCTCGCCGATGCGCACCATCGGCATCTTGGCCTGCTGCTCGATGGCTTCCAGCAGCTGGTCGGCGGTGACGATCTGGCGGGTGACGAGGATGTCGCCCAGCTTCTGGGAGCGCATGCGCGACTGTTCTTCCACCGCCTGCTCGATCTGCGCCGGCGTGGCGGCCTGCTGTTCCACCAGCAGCTCGCCCAGGCGGGTGCCGAACTCCACCTCGCTGTAGGCCTCGCGCGGGATGAAGCCGCGCAGCACGGTGCCGGCATCGTCCACCGGCTCGAAGATGAACACGCCGTAGGCCGCATCCACATGGCCGATGGTCAGGCCTTCGGTGGAGGTGCCGTCGCGCCAGATGATGCGGAAGGGCACCGCCGGCCGGTGGTCGACGATGGCCGCATGCGGGTCGTTGTGGGCCGAGCCCAGCGTGGGCAGCGGCGCCTTCAGCGTGAGGCGGCGGAACTGGTCGAAGCGCAGCGGGATGGCGGCGCGCGCGGGCAGCACCTTGACATGCGCGATGCCGGCTTCGGGCGTGAGCGACATCAGCTTGCCGGGGCGGGCCTTGCCGCTCAGGCCTTCCAGGTCGCAGTCCTCGGGGCGGCTCTGGCGCACCGGCTCCGGGTAGCTGGCATAAGGCGGCGTGGGCCACTTGAACGGATCGTAGGCCGGCCCGCGGTCGGGGCCGAGGTCGGCCGGGACCGTGTCCTGCATCGAGAACTCGAGCGGCGGCAAGGAAAGATCAGACATCAGGTGTCCTCGTGGCACGTGGGAAGCGCCGGAACAGACACACCGGCACGCCCCTGCATGCTAGGCAGGCGCGCCGATCCAGAAAGGCCGATAAGCCGGGCCGCCGGCCCTCAATTGGTGCCCGGCGGCGCCACCACCGGATCGGCTCCCATCACCGCATCGGGCAGCCATGTAACAAGCTGGGGGAATACCGTGACGAGCACGATGCACACCACCAGGCAGCCGAAGAAGGGCAGGGCGGCGCGGGCGATGGTGTTGCTGTCCTTGCCGGTCATGTTCTGCAGCACGAAGAGGTTGAAGCCCACCGGCGGCGTGACCTCGGCGATCTCGACCAGCAGCACCACGAAGATGCCGAACCACACCAGGTCGAAGCCGGCCTTCTGGATCATCGGCAGCACCACGGCCGAGGTGAGCACGATCATCGAGATGCCGTCCAGCGCGGTGCCCAGCACCAGGTACACGCCCACCAGCACCGCGATCAGCGCATAGGGGCTGAGCTGCAGGCTGTCCACCCACTCGGCCAGCTCGCGCGGAATGCCGGTGAAGGCCATGGTCTTGGTGAGGAAGGAGGCCCCGGCCAGGATGAACATGATCATGCAGCTGGTGCGGGTGGCGCTCATCAGTCCTTCGACGAAGTTGCGCCAGGTCAGGCTGCGGCCCCAGGCCGCCAGCGCCAGCGCGCCGGCCACGCCGTAGGCCGCGCATTCGGTGGCGGTGGCGTAGCCGGCGATGAGCACCCAGCAGATGAAGACGATGAGCGCCGCGCAGGGGATGAGCTGGCCCGAGCGGCGGATCTTCTCCATGAACGAGGTGGGCGCATCCGGCGGCGGCACCTGGGCCGGGTGGCGGATGCTCCACCAGGCGATGTAGCCCGAGAACAGTGCCATCAGCACCGCACTGGGAATGAAGCCGGCCAGGAAGATGCGGATGATGGAGGCATCCGCCGCCACCGCGTACACCACCATGGTGATCGATGGCGGAATGAGGATGCCCAGCGTGCCGGCGGTGGCCAGCGAGCCCAGCGCGAGCCGCTCGGAGTAGCCGCGGCGCTGCAGCTCGGGCAGGGCCACCTTGGCGATGGTGGCGCAGGTGGCGGCCGACGAGCCCGAGACCGAGCCGAAGATGCCGCAGCCCAGCACCGTGGTGTGCATCAGCCGGCCCGGCACGCGGTTGAGCCAGGGCCGCAGGCCCTCGAACATCTCCTCCGACAGCCGGGTGCGAAACAGGATCTCGCCCATCCAGATGAACAGCGGCAGCGCCGCCAGCTCCCACGAGGCGTTGGACTCCCAGAAGGCGGAGAACAGGTTCTTGGCCGGCTGTGTGCTGGTGAAGAACGCCTGCCCCACCCAGCCCACGATCGCCAGCGTCATCGCGATCCACACGCCGCCGGCCAGCAGCACCAGCATCAGCACGAGCAGGATCGCGCCCATCGTCAGGATGTCCATCGTCGCGTCGGTCCCGGGTTCGTCAGATGTCGGAAGAAAAATCGCCCTGCGCGTGCCGCTGCTCCACGGCCACCACGAAGCTGGGCCGGCCGCCGCGCAGCACGATCACCAGCTCGTCCACCACCGCGATCCACAGCAGCACCGAGCCGATGGCAAAGCCCAGCTGCGGAATCCACAGCGGCATCGGCAGCAGGCCGGTGGCGATGTCGTTGAACTCCCAGCTCTCGTAGGTGAACGAGACGGCAGCCCACATCAAGTAGCTGGCGGCGGCGGTGCCGATCAGCAGCGACACCAGCTCCAGCACGCGCCGCACCTGGGGCGACACATGCTCCAGCAGCAGGGTCACGCGCACGAAGTCGCCGTGCTTGAAGGCATGGGCCATCGCGAAGAAGCCGGCCGCCGCGCAGCACCAGGCCACCACGTCGGGCACGGCGCCGGTGCGCACGCCCAGGCCGCGCAGCACGCTCTGGCCGATCATCAGCAGCGCGATCAGCGCCACGAAGCTCGCGGCCACCACGCCGGCCGCGAAGTACAGCCCGTCCAGCAGACGGCGCATCACTTGCGGAAGGCGCTGATCACCGCATCCCCGTCAGGCCCGGCCTTCTTCTGCCAGTCGGCCAGCATGATGCCGCCCACCTGCTTCAGGTCGGCCACCAGCTTGGGCGAAGGCGTCATGATCTTCATGCCCTTGTCGGTCAGCGCCTTCTTGTACCAGGCGTTCTTCTCCTCGCTGATCTTCCAGCCGCGGGCCTCGGCATCGGCGGCGGCCTTGAGCAGCGCGTCCTGCGTGGGCTTGTCCAGCGCGTCGAAGGCCTTCTTGTTGACCAGGATGCCGTTCTTGGGCAGCCAGGCCTGGGTGTCGTACCAGTACTTGATGCTCTCGTAGGTCTTGCTGTCGTAGCCGGTGGAGCCGCTGGACATGTAGCTCTCCACCACGCCGGTGGCCAGCGCCTGCGAGAGCTCGGCCGCCTGGATGGTGACCGGCTGCGCACCGATCAGCTCGGCCACCTTGGCCGTGGCCGGGCTGTAGGCGCGCCACTTCAGGCCGCGCATGTCGGCCACCGAGGCGATCTCCTTCTTCACGTAGATGCCCTGCGGCGGCCACGGCACGGCGTACAGCAGCATCATGCCCTGCGAGGCCAGCAGCTTCTGCAGCACCGGCTTCTGCGCCTCGGCGAGCTTCTTCGACTCGGCATAGCTGGTGGCCAGGAAAGGAATGCCGTCCACGCCGTAGATCGGGTTCTCGTTCTCGAAGTTGGCCAGCAGCACCTCGCCGATGGGCGCCTGGCCGCCTTGCACCGCTCGCTTGATCTCGTTGGCCTTGAACAGCGAGGCGTTGGCATGCACGGTGATCTTGAGCTTGCCGCCGGTAGCCTTGTCCACGTCGGCCGCGAACTGGGTCAGGTTCTCGGTGTGGAAGTTGGTGGCGGGATAGGCGGCGGGCAGGTCCCACTTGGTCTGGGCCTGGCTGGCCATCACCGCGCCCAGCGTCAGCAGCGTGGCGGCCAGGGTGGTGGGCATCGAAGGGACACGGGTCACAGGCATGAGGTCGCTCCAGCAAAGAGGTGTGCGAACTGTCGCACCGAAAACGGGCATGGCTAGCACGGTGCGTGCCGGGGCTTACCCGGAGGTGCCGGGCAACCGCATTGCCGGGGCCACGGCTTTGCGATAAAACGTCGACGTTTTCTCAGCAACTTGCCGACATGACGCAGGCAACCCGCATGCAAAAACGCGCGACTCCCAGCGCCGCCCCGGCCGGCTCGCACCGGCGCGGCAAGCCGGGCGCGGGCATCGTCAGCTCGGCGCACCTGGTGTCGCCGCGCAGCGCGGAGCTGTCGGAGTTCGAGTTCGGCCTCATCGTCGCCTTCAATGCCTTCTCCCGCTGGGCGGTGCGCTGCATGGCCGCGGCCGGGCAGGGCGAGTTCACCTTCACCGACGTGCTGCTGCTGCACCACGTGGCCCACCGTGCGCGCCACAAGAAGCTGGCCGACATCTGCTTCGTGCTGAACTACGAGGACACCCATGTGGTGGCCTATTCGCTGAAGAAGCTGGTGGCCGCCGGGCTGCTGGAGGCCAGCAGGCAGGGCAAGGAGGTGTTCTACCAGCCCACCCCCGCCGGCGAAGCCGCGGTGCAGGCCTACCGCGCGGTGCGCGAGCAGTGCCTGCTGCAAAGCCTGGACACCGAGCTGAATGCCCCGGTGGGCGAGCTGGCCCGGCTGCTGCGCACCATGAGCGGCATGTACGACCAGGCCGCCCGCTCGGCCGGCTCGCTGTGATGGCCGCGCCGTTCCTCGGCATCCTGATGCTGCAGACCCGCTTTCCGCGCTTGCCGGGCGACATCGGCCATCCGCACACCTTCGCCTTCCCGGTGCGGCGCCGGGTGGTGGCCGGTGCCAGCCCGCAGCGCGTGGTGCGGGAGCAGGCGGCCGGGCTGCTGCAGCCCTTCGTCGATGCCGCGCGGCAGCTGGTGGACGAGGGCGCGGCCGCCCTCGCCACCAGCTGCGGCTTTCTCGCCATGTTCCAGCCGCAGCTGCAGGCGGCGCTGCCGGTGCCGGTGTGGACGTCCAGCCTGCTGAAGCTGGCCGAGCTGCCGCCCGGCAGTGCCGGCGTGGTGACGGTGGATGCGCAGGCCCTGGGCACCGCCCACCTGCGGGCCGTGGGCGCGGACGTGGCCACGCCGGTGGCCGGCCTGCCGCCCGGCTGCCGGCTGCAGCGCACGCTGGTCGACGACCTGCCGATGCTGGACGAAGCCGATGCGCAGGCCGAGGTGGTGCAGGCCGCGCTGCGCCTGCTGCAGCAGGCCGGTCCGCTGCAGCACATCGTGCTGGAATGCACCAACATGCCGCCCTATGCGGCCGCCGTGCACGCCGCCACCGGCGCCACGGTGCACGACATCACCACCGTGCTGACCGAACGCTGGTCGGCGCTTTCCCTGACCGAGTGAGCAAGCCCATGGACCCACGCTGGCAGTTCTGGATCGACCGCGGCGGCACCTTCACCGACATCGTGGGCCGTGCGCCCGGCGGCGTGCTGCACACCCTGAAGCTGCTGAGCGAGGACCCCGGCCGTTACGACGACGCGGCGGTCGAGGGCATCCGCCGGCTGCTGCAGCTGGAGCCCGACGAGCCGGTGACGCCGGAGCTGGTGGGCTGCGTGAAGATGGGCACCACCGTGGCCACCAATGCGCTGCTGGAGCGCAAGGGCGACCGCACGGTGCTGGTCACCACCCGCGGCTTCCGCGATGCGCTGCGCATCGCCTACCAGGCGCGGCCGCGGCTGTTCGACCGCCGCATCCTGCTGCCCGAGCTGCTGCATGAGCGGGTGATCGAGGCCGACGAACGCATCGGCGCCGACGGCAGCGTGGTGCAGCCGCTGGACGAGGCCGCGCTGCGCACCCGGCTGCAGCAGGCCTTCGACAGCGGCATACGCGCCTGCGCAGTGGTGTTCATGCACGGCTGGCGCTTCACCGCGCACGAGGCCGCGGCCGGCGCGCTGGCGCGCGAGCTCGGCTTCACCCAGGTGTCCATCTCGCACGAGGTGAGCCCGCTCATCAAGCTGGTGCCGCGCGGCGACACCACGGTGGTGGATGCCTACCTGAGCCCCATCCTGCGCCGCTACGTGGACCGCGTGGCCGCGCAGATGCCGGGCGTGCGGCTGCTGTTCATGCAGAGCTCGGGCGGCCTGGCCGAGGCCCGCCGGTTCCAGGGCAAGGACGCCATCCTCTCCGGCCCGGCCGGCGGCATCGTGGGCATGGTGCGCACCGCCGCGGCGGCCGGCCATGCCAAGGTCATCGGCTTCGACATGGGCGGCACCTCCACCGACGTGTCGCACTATGCCGGGGAGTTCGAGCGCGCCTTCGAGACGCAGGTGGCCGGCGTGCGCATGCGCGCGCCGATGATGAGCATCCACACCGTGGCCGCCGGCGGCGGCTCCATCATCCGCTTCGACGGGGCGCGGCTGCGCGTGGGGCCGGAATCGGCCGGCGCCCATCCCGGGCCGGCCAGCTACCGCCGCGGCGGCCCGTTGGCCACCACCGATGCCAACGTGATGCTGGGCCGCATCCAGCCGGCGCACTTCCCCGCGCTGTTCGGGCCGCGCGGCAACCAGCCGCTGGACCGTGCCGAGGTGCTGCACCGCTTCGAGGCCATCGCCGAGCAGATGCAGCAGGCCGGCGGCCGCAGCGTGCATGCGGAGGGACGTGGCCGCAGGCGCACTGCAGATCGCGGTGGCCAACATGGCCAATGCCATCAAGCGCATCTCGGTCGCACGCGGCTACGACGTCACCGCCTACACGCTGCAGTGCTTTGGCGGCGCGGGTGGCCAGCATGCCTGCGCGGTGGCCGATGCCCTGGGCATGCGCACGGTGTACGTGCATCCGCTGGCCGGCGTGCTGAGTGCCTACGGCATGGGCCTGGCCGACCAGATCGTGATGCGCGAAGCCTCGGTGGAACAGGCGTTGGACGCTGCAGGCCTGGCCGCCGCGCAGGCCCTGGCCGCCACGCTGGAAGCGGCCGCGCGCCAGGAGCTGGCCGCCCAGGCCGGCGAGGCGACCGGCGAGCCGGCCGGCATGCAGCTGCAGGCCCGGGCCCAGCTGCGCCTGCGCGGCACCGACACCGCGCTGCAGGTGGCGCTGACCGAGCCGCAGCGCATGCGCGCGGACTTCGAGGCCGCCTACCGCCAGCGCTTCGCCTTCCTGCCGCCGGACAAGCCGCTGGAGATCGAATCGGTGTCGGTGGAAGCGGTGCTGCCCGGCGACCGCATCGCCACGCCGGGCGCCGGCGCGGCGCCCCTGCACACCGTGCCGCGGGCCGAGGCGGTGCGCATGTACTGCCTGGCCGACGAGCAGCCGGCCGGCTGGCGCGATGCCTGGCTGTTCCAGCGCGAGCAGCTGCCGCCCGGCGCGCATGTGGACGGCCCGGCCATCCTGGCCGAGCGCAATGCCACCACCGTGGTGGAGCCCGGCTGGCAGGCCCGGCTGCTGGCCGGCGGCGCGGTGGAGCTGCACCGGGTGCGGCCACGCGCCGGCACCGTGGCAGTGGGCACCCAGGCCGACCCGGTGATGCTGGAGGTGTTCAACAACCTCTTCATGAACATTGCCGAGCAGATGGGCCTGCGGCTGCAGAACACCGCGCACTCGGTGAACATCAAGGAGCGGCTGGACTTCTCCTGCGCGCTGTTCGACAGCGCCGGCAACCTCATCGCCAATGCGCCGCACATGCCGGTGCATCTGGGCTCGATGAGCGAATCCATCAAGAGCGTGATCGCGCGCAACCCGGGCATGAAGCGGGGCGAGGTGTTCGTCCTGAACGACCCGTACCACGGCGGCACCCACCTGCCCGACATCACCGTGGTGACGCCGGTGTTCCTCGACGAGGCCAGCGGCGCCGATGCCACGCGGCCCGCCTTCTACGTGGCCTCGCGCGGCCACCATGCCGACGTGGGCGGCAGCACGCCGGGCTCGATGCCGCCGTTCTCGCAGACCATCGCCGACGAAGGCGTCCTGATCGACAACATGAAGCTGGTGGAGGTGGGCCCGCAGGGCCCGGTGCTGCGCGAGCAGGCGTTGCTGGCGCTGCTGGCCAGCGGCCCCTGGCCGGCGCGCAACCCGGCGCAGAACCTGGCCGACCTGCAGGCGCAGATCGCGGCCAACGAGAAGGGCGTGCAGGAGCTGCATGCGATGGTGGCGCAGTACGGCCTGCCCACCGTGGCCGCTTACATGGGCCATGTGCAGGACAACGCGGAGGAATCGGTGCGCCGCGTGATCACCGCGCTGAAGGACGGGCGCTTCGAGCTGCCGCTGGACAACGGTGCCTGCATCCGGGTGCAGGTGCAGGTGGATGCGGCCGCGCGGGCGGCCACCATCGACTTCACCGGCACCAGCGGGCAGCTGCCCAACAACTTCAATGCGCCGAAGGCGGTGACCATGGCCGCGGTGCTGTACGTCTTCCGCACGCTGGTGGACGACGACATCCCGCTCAACGCCGGCTGCCTGAAGCCGCTGCAGGTCATCGTGCCCGAGGGCTGCATGCTCAACCCGCGTCCGCCGGCGGCGGTGGTGGCCGGCAACGTGGAGACCTCCACCTGCGTGACCAATGCGCTGTATGGCGCGCTGGGCGTGATGGCGGCCGGCCAGTGCACGATGAACAACTTCACCTTCGGCAATGCGCGCCACCAGTACTACGAGACGGTGTCCGGCGGCTCCGGCGCGGGCGAGGGTTTCGACGGCACCAGCGTCGTGCAGACGCACATGACCAACTCCCGCCTGACCGATCCCGAGGTGCTGGAGTTCCGCTTCCCGGTGCGGCTGGAAGGCTACGAGATCCGTGCCGGCTCCGGCGGCGCCGGCCGCTGGAAGGGCGGCGATGGCGGCACCCGCCGCATCCGCTTCCTGGAGCCGATGACGGCCAGCATCCTGAGCAACGGCCGCCTCCATGGCGCCTTCGGGCTGCAGGGCGGCCGGCCGGGCCAGGTGGGCAGCAACCATGTGCAAAGAGCCGATGGCCGCGTGGAGACGCTGGGGCACATCGGCTCGGCCGAACTGCAGCCCGGCGACGTGTTCGTGCTGAACACGCCGGGCGGCGGCGGCTGGGGGGACCCTGCCGCTTAGCTGTTGGCCACCTGCAGCTTGTTCACCACCGAGGTGACGCCGATCACGGTGGAGGCCACCTGTTCGGCCTTGGTCTTCTCGTTGGCGTTCTTCACCTCGCCATTGAGCGTGACCACGCCGTTGGCGGTGTCCACGTCGATGTTGAGCGAACCCAGGTCGGGCGCGGTGATCAGTGCGGTCTTCACCTTCGCCGTGAGGCTGGCGTCGCCGGTGGCGCTGGCCACGTTGCCGGCGGCGTTCTCGGCGGCATTGCCCAGGCTGCGGGCCGCATCGCCCACGTTGTCCATGGTGCTGCCGGTGTTGCCGCTGCCCGCCGTGGTGGTCGTCGAGTCGGTGGTGGTGGCCGGCGGCGTGGTCGAGGGCGTGGTGGGCACCGGTGCGGGCTCGGTGCTGGCCACCGTGCCGCCGGCGGTGCCGGTGGCGGCGGTGTCGTCGCTGCGCGGGCTGCAGGCCGTCAGGAAGGTGAGGGCGGCGGCCGAGGCCACGATCGCGAGCCGGTTGCGGTGGGTCGCTTGCATCGTTCGAACTCCTGTGCAGATGCGCCTGGGCGCGATACGGAAACTGTAGGCAGCGCTGCGCGGCGCGCCTGTCGGGCCGGCTCGGCAATGCCTGTAGTCATGTTCCGACGCCTGTGAAGAGGTGTACGCGGCGGGCCAGAATGCAGCGATGCACAGCAGTCAAGCCCTTCCCACGGTGCTCGTCACCGGCTTCGAGCCCTTTGGCGGCATGCCGCTCAACCCCAGTGGCGCGGTGGCCCGGGCGCTGCACGGCCGCCAGCTGGAGTTGCCCGGCGGCCCGGCGGCGCAGGTGGTCGGCGTGGTGCTGCCCTGCGTGTTCGGCCAGTCGTTGCGGGCGCTGGATGAAGCACTGGCCCTGCATCGGCCCCGGCTGGTGCTGGCCCTGGGCCAGGCCGACGGCCGCACCGACCTGTCGGTGGAGCGCGTGGCCATCAACGTCGACGACGCGCGCATCCCCGACAACGCCGGCGCGCAGCCGGTGGACCTGCCGGTGGTGGCGGATGGGCCAGCGGCCTACTTCAGCACCCTGCCCATCAAGGCCATCGTGGCGGCGCTGAAGGCGGCGGGCCATCCGGCATCGGTGTCGCAGACCGCCGGCACCTTCGTCTGCAACCATGTGTTCTTCGGGCTGCAGCACCGGCTGGCCGGCAGCGGCGTGCGCAGCGGCTTCATGCATGTGCCGCTGCTGCCGCAGCAGGCGGCGCTGGCCGCGGGCGTGTCGCCGCCCAGCCTGGCGCTCGTGCTGCAGATCGAGGCCGTGGTGCTGGCGCTGCAGGTGGCGCTGGGCTGGCAGGGGCAGGACCTGCAGCGCGGCGGCGGCGCGCTGGATTGAGGCGTCGTGGGACTTGCGGCCGCGCGGTCAGTCGTGAGGCCGCCTGGGCAGCGGGGGATCGGCCGGGCCGTCCCGGCCGGCGCGCCACTGCTTCATGGCCTCGCGCATCACGAGCACCTGCGCCGAGAAATGCGTGCACCCGTGGCATGCCATCAGGTGCAGGCGCACGCCGATGCGCTCGCCCAGCCGCAGGCGGCGGTCTTCGCCGGCCAGCACCAGGCGGGTGGTTTCGCGGCAGTTGGGCATCAGCTTCATGGGTGTCGTCGCAACATCAGGCGGGGCGGCTGGCACGTTGGAACCAGCGCAGGTCCAGGCACTCGCGCAGCCGCAGCCGCGCGCGGTGCAGCAGCACCCAGAGGTTGGTCGGGGTGATGCGCAATTCCTTGCAGATTTCTTCGCTGTCCAGCTCCAGCCACTCGCGCATCATGAACACGCGGCCCTGGGCGGGCGGCAGATGCTGCACGCAGGCTTCCAGCACCTCGAGGAACTGGCGCTCGCCCAGCGAGGCCTCCGGGCTGGCCCAGGCCGCCGGTGGCTCGCGCCAATGGCCCTGGGGCGTGAACAGCAGCTCGTCCAGGTCCTCGCCGTCCTCGTCCACCAGCACCGTGGCTTCGCGTGCATGGCGTCGCAGCTGGTCCACCACCTTGTGCTTGAGGATGCCCACCAGCCAGGTCTTGAGCTGCGACTGGCCACCGAAGGCCTGCGGCCGTTCCAGCGCAGCCAGCAAGGTGTCGGATACCGCATCCTCGGCCCAGGCCTCGTTGCGCAACTGCGTGCGGGCAAAGCGCAGCAGCTGGGGACGCAGGCTTTCGACCTGACGCGCGAAATCACTCATGGGCACGAAGGAAAGTTTTTTGTCGGCCGCAGTGTAAGTAGCGGTGGGTACCGTCGACTGAAGCAGGCCGGCAGCGTTGCCGGTATGCCGGTCCTCGACGACCATCCCAACTTCCTTCAGTCCTTCAACGGAGCATCCTCATGAACCACCGCCTCATCGCCTCTTCCGCCCTTGCCTCGGTGCTGGCCCTCGGCCTGGCCGGCCACGCCGCCGCGCAGGACAAGGGCAAGGAGAAGTGCTACGGCATCGCCAAGGCCGGCCAGAACGATTGCGCCAACCTCAGCAAGACCCACAGCTGCGCCGGCCAGGCCAAGACCGACAACGCACCGGACGAATGGAAGTACGTGGCCAAGGGCACCTGCAAGGACATGAAGGGCATGACCGCCGAGGAAGCGGCCAAGGCCAAGAGCTGAGCGCACGAACCCTGACCGCCCGCGCCATGCATTCCACGCCTGCACCCGCCGCCGGCATTGGCTGGCGCCAGCCGCACGAGGCCGAGCTGCTGCAGCGCCGGCCGGCGCTGGGCTTCATCGAGGTGCATTCGGAGAACTACTTCGCCGAAGGCGGTGCCGCGCTGGCGGTGCTGGCGCAGGCCCGCGAGGCCTATGCGCTGAGCCTGCATGGCGTGGGCCTGGCGCTGGGCTCGGCGGCCGGTCTGGATGCCTGGCACCTGGACCGGCTGGCCATGCTGGTGCAGCGCATGCAGCCGGTGCGCGTGTCCGACCATGCCTGCTTCGCCCGCGCGCCGCAGGCGGCCGGCGGGCCGGTGGTGCATGGCAACGACCTGCTGCCGCTGGGCTTCAACGACGAATCGCTGCGCATCCTGTGCAGCAACGTGCAGCGGGTGCAGGAGCGGCTGCGCCGGCCCATCGGCGTGGAGAACCTGGCCGCCTACCTGGGCTGGGCCGACGACACGCTGGCCGAGCCGCAGTTCTTCAATGAGCTGGCCCGCCGTACCGGCTGCTGGCTGCTGCTGGACCTGAACAACATCGCCGTCAATGCGCTGAATGCGGGCCTCGATCCGCTGGCCGAAGGCCGGGCCTGGGTCGATGCGCTGGACGCGCGGCAGGTGGGCGAGATCCACCTGGCCGGCTACGACGACAGCGGCGACATCGTGGTGGACGACCATGGCAGCCGGGTGCATCCGCCGGTGTGGCAGCTGTATGCCCATGCGGTGCGGCGCCTGGGCCCCGTGCCCACGCTGATCGAATGGGACACCGACCTGCCTGTGCTGGACGTGCTGCTGGAAGAAGCCGCGCGGGCCGATGCGCTGCAGCGCCAGGAGGCGGGCCTGTGAGCGCCGCCGATACCTCCGGCCGCGAGGCGGCGCGGCAGGCCGCGCTGCTGGGCGCGGTGCAGCCTGGCGGCCATGTGCCGGGCCCGGGGCTGGCACTGCGGGCGCCGCAGGCCGGCCTGGCGCGCGGCCTGCAGGTCTACCAGGCCAATGCCGGCGCGGCGGCCGAACGTGCGCTGGCTGCGGCGTATCCCACCGTGGCCGCGCTCATCGGCGGCGAATCGATGGCCGCGCTGGCGCGGGTGTTCTGGCGCGCCCAGCCCCCAGGCGGGGCGACCTCGGTGAATTCGGGTCCGGCTTGCCGGCCTTCATCGCCGACAGCCCCACGCTGGCCAGCGAGCCCTACCTGCCCGACGTGGCCCGGCTGGACTGGCTGGTGCACCAGGCTGCACGCGCGGCCGATGCGCCGGCCACGGTGCGGGCCCTGGAGCGGCTGGGCGACACCGATCCCGACCGGCTGCAGCTGCTGCTGGTGCCCGGCACGGCACTGCTGCGCTCTCGCTGGCCGGTGGTGACCATCTGGCAGGCGCACCAGCCGCTGCCCGAAGGCCAGCCGCAGCCGGCGGACCGCTTCGCCGACGTGCGCGCCGCGATGGCCGTGCGGCGTGGCGAAGCGGCCGCGGTGTGGCGACAGGGCTGGCATGTGCGCGTGGCGGCGCTGGGCCCGGCGGCCAGCGACTTCACGCGGGCACTGCTGGCCGGGCAGGTGCTGTCCGAGGCGCTGGATGCAGCGCCCGATCTCGACTTCGCCAGCTGGCTGGGCGAGGCATTGCAACAAGACCGGTTGGCCGGCGTGCGGGTGTTGCCGCCGGTGGCGCCGGAAGGAGAGTCCCCATGAACAGCATCACTCCCGCCACGGCCCTGCAGGCCTGGCAGCGCCGCATCGTCGGCGCGCTCGAAGCGGCCCAGCCGCTGGCCCAGCTGGCCGCCCGGCTGTACCTGGCCCAGGTGTTCTTCCTGTCCGGCCTGACCAAGCTGCGCGACTGGGAGATCACCGTCGCGCTGTTCACCGACGAATACCGCGTGCCATTGCTGCCGCCGGAAGTGGCTGCGCTGATGGGCACGGCGGGCGAGCTGGTGCTGCCGGTGCTGCTGGTGCTCGGCCTGGCCGGCCGCTTCGCTGCGCTGGGCCTGTTCGTCGTCAATGCGGTGGCCGTCGTCAGCCTGCCCGACATCGGCGAGGCCGCGCTGCAGCAGCATGTGTTCTGGGGCAGCCTGCTGCTGGGCCTGCTGCTGTGGGGGCCGGGGCGTTGGTCGGTGGATGGGTGGTGGGTGCGGCGCGGCCGCTAGTCGCCCCGCCGGAACACGATCTCCATCGACGACGGCACCCGCCCGTCCACGTCGCGCGGCAGGGTGTCGGTGCGGTCGATGGCACGCAGCACCGCATCGTCCCAGGCCTTCACGCCGCTGGCCTTGACCAGGCGGCGGCCCAGGATGGTGCCGTCGGGCGCGGCGCGCACCTCCACCACCGCCACCGGGCTGCCGGGCACCTCGTCCGTCAGCACGATGTTGGGCCGCACGCGGGCGATGATGCGGCCCGCATAGCTGGCCGAGGGCCCGCGGCGCGCTGGGCGGTGCCGGTGGCATCCGGTGCGCCGGTGGCGCCGGCCTGGCCCATCATGCGGGCCAGCTGGTCCTTGCGCAGCTGCTCCCGACGGGCCTCGGCGGCCTTCTCGGCCTTGTCCCGCTCGGCCTTCTCGCGGGCGGCCTTGGCCTGCTGCTCGGCCCGTTCCTTCTTCTCTTCCTCCGCCTTCTCGCGCCGCGCCTGTTCCTCGGCCTTCTGGCGCTCTGCCTTCTGCCGGGCCTCGCGTTCGCGGCGCTCCTCCTGGCGTTCGCGTTCCTGCTCCCGCTGCTTCTCGCGCTCGCGTTCACGGGCCAGCTCGGCCTGGCGTTCCTTCTCCTTCTTCGCCTTCTCCACCGCGATCTCGGCATCGCGCTCGGCCGGCGAGGGCCGCGGCGGGGGCGCCGGCACCGGCGCGGGTGCCGGGGCGGGAGGAGGCGGCGGGGGCGGCGGCTCAGGAGCCGGGGCGGGCGCGGGCGCCGGCGTGGGGGCTGGCGGCGGCGGCTCGCCGCGCGGCGCGGCTTCGGTGGTGTTGGCGGCCCACAGCTCGGCGGTGGTGCCCTCGGGCTCGCTCACGCGCCACTTCACGGCCAGCGCGATGGCGCCCACCAGCGCCAGGTGCGCCAGCACCGCAGCCACGGCGCCGGCCCGCATGCCGCCCGGTTGTTGCGGGCGCAGCACGTCGACGGCTTGTTCGTCGGCCATCCGCGTTCAGCCCCCCGCCTTGACCGACAGGCCCACGCGCTGGATGCCCGCGCGCTGCAGCGTGTCCATCACCTTCACCACGGTGTCGTACTTGACGTTGCGGTCGGCCGCGATCACCACCGGCACCTGCGCGTCGCCGGCCTGCGCGGCGCGCACGTTGGCGGCCAGTTCCTTCAGCGTGATGCTGCGCTCGTTGCCTTCGGAGGCCAGCTTCATGCTGCCGTCCAGCGCCACCTGCACATCGATCTTGCGGCTCTCGGCCTGCCTGGCCTTGCCCACGGTGGGCACGTCGATGGTGGCGGTGGTGATGAGCGGCGCGCTGACCATGAAGATGATCAGCAGCACCAGCATCACGTCGATGAACGGGACCATGTTGATCTCGTTCATCGCACGGCGCCGGCGGCCGCCGCCTCGGGAGTTGAGTGCTGCCATGGTCGGGGCCCTTCAGCGCGCGGCGGGCTGCGTGGCGTTGCGTTGCAGGATGTTGGAGAACTCCTCGATGAAGGTCTCCAGCTGCGTGGCGATGCGGTCGATGTCGCGGGCGAAGCGGTTGTAGGCGATCACCGCCGGAATGGCCGCGAACAGGCCGATGGCCGTGGCCACCAGCGCCTCGGCGATGCCGGGGGCCACCGTGGCCAGCGACACCTGCTGCAGGTTGGCCAGGCCGACGAAGGCATGCATGATCCCCCACACCGTGCCGAACAGGCCCACGTACGGGCTGACCGAGGCCACCGAGCCGAGGAAGCTCAGGTTGCTCTCGATCACGTCCAGCTCGCGCTGGTAGCTGGCGCGCATGGCGCGGCGGGCGCCGTCCAGTTGCGCACCGCCGTCCAGCCGCTTCTCGCGCAGCTTCAGGAATTCGCGCATGCCGCTGGCGAAGATGCGCTCCATCGGCGCGGTGGTCTTGGAGGAGGTGGCCGCCTGCTGCAGCTCGGTCAGGCTGCGGCCGGACCAGAACTCGCGCTCGAAGCCTTCGTTCAGGCCGCGCACGCGCTTCAGGCCCACCAGCTTGCCGAAGATCACCGTCCAGCTGATGAGCGAGACGGTGAGCAGCCCGGCCATCACGAGTTGCACGACGAAGCTCGCTTCCAGCACGAGCGAGATGATGGACATGTCCTGGTTCATGGATGCATGGCGATGTCGGGCATCGCTTCGAGAAGGGGATTCGGAATGCGGCGCGGGCGGAAGGTTCCGGGCTCGACGCAGGCGATGCGCACCTCGCCCTCGGCAAGCAGCTCGCCCGCGCGGCGCGCATGCTGGCGCAGCGTGAGCGTGGCACGGCTTCGTTCCGCCAGTACCACGTCGATGTGAAGCAAGTCGTCGAGCCGGGCCGGCTTCAGGTGGCGGGTGCGGGTGTCGGTGACGACGAACATCGCGCCGCCCTCGTCCTTCAGCCGCTGCTGCTCATGGCCCAGGCTGCGCAGCCATTCGGTGCGCGCCCGTTCGAAGAACTTCAGGTAATTGGCATAGAACACCACGCCGCCGGCGTCGGTGTCCTCCCAGTACACCCGCACCGGATATTCGAAGTGCGGCTTCACGGCGCCGGTCACAGCGCCTGGGAAAGCCGGCGCACGGCTTCCTCCAGTTGCGGCAGGCTGTTGGCGAAGGACAGCCGCATGTAGCGCTCGCCGGCCGCCGGGCCGAAGTCGCGGCCGGGGGTCAGGGCCACGTGGGCCTTGTCCATCATGCTGAAGCAGAAGTCCCAGCTGCTGGCTGCATGGGCGCTGACGTCGGCCCATACGTAGAAGGCGCCGTCCGGCACCACCGGCACGCCGAAGCCCAGGCTTTGCAGCGCCGGCACGATGAAGTCGCGCCGGGCGCGGAAGGCGGCGCGGCGGTCCTCGTAGGTGGCGATGGACTCGGGCAGGAAGCAGGCCAGCGCGGCCTGCTGGGCGATGCTGGAGGCGCAGATGAACAGGTTCTGCGCCAGCCGCTCCACCGGGGCCACCAGCCGCTCGGGCAGCACCATCCAGCCCAGCCGCCAGCCGGTCATGCTGAAGTACTTGCTGAAGCTGTTGATCGAGATGACGTCCTCGCCCAGCTGCAGCGCGCTGGCCGCGAAATGATCGTCGTAGCTCAGGCCGAGGTAGATCTCGTCGACGATGGCGAAGCCGTGGCGCTCGCGCACCACGTCGACGATGCGGCGCATCTCGTCCGGCGCGATGGAGGTGCCGGTGGGATTGGAGGGCGAGGCCAGCAGCACGCCGCGGGTGTGCGGCCCCCAGGCGGCCTGCACCGCGGCCGCATCCAGCTGGAAGCGGGACTGAGCACCGGCCGGCAGCAACACCGCCTGGCCGCCCGCCGCGGCCACGAAGTGCCGGTTGCAGGGGTAGCTGGGGTCGGGCAGCAGCACCTGGTCGCCCGGGTTCACCAGCGCCAGCGTGGCCAGCTGCAATGCGGCCGAGGCGCCCGCGGTGACGACGATGCGGCGCGCCGGCACTTCCAGACCGAAGCGCTCGGCATACCAGCGGCTGATGGCTTCTCGCAGCGCCGGCAGGCCGGTGGCCGCGGTGTATTGGGTGCGGCCGGCGGCCAGGCAGGCCTGCGCGGCCTGCAGCACTGGCGGCGGGGCGGTGAAGTCGGGTTCGCCGATGTTCAGGTAGATCATCGGCCGGCCGCCTTGGGCGGGGTCGCAGGCCGGGCTGCGGGCGATCTCGTCGGCCGCCTTGGCGCACTCCATCACGTAGAACGGATCGATGAACTGCAGTCGGTCGGCGAGCGGGAGCGGCATCTGGGAAGGCGTTGGCACGGCACGGCCCGGGCCGGGCGGGCCGGGGCAAAAGCCGCCAGTCTAAAGCCGCGGCCCGGGGCCGGCCCCGCGATTGCCCCTGCCGCAGGACGTCCCCAGGGCAGGGCATGCGCCTATCGAAGGCACGCACCGGGGCCACTCAGAATGCTTGCAGCACAGCAGTCCGCCGGTGAACGATGAACGCGCCACATGACCTTCTCATCGTCGACGACGATCCCACCGTCATCGTGGTGGTGGGCGCATGCCTGCGGTCGCTGGGCAAGGTGCGCTTCGCCAAGCGGGGCGCCGACGGCCTGCGGCTGGCCCGCCAGGCGATCCCCAACCTGGTGCTGCTGGACCTGAACCTGCCCGACCTGCCGGGGCTGCAGCTGCTGGCCGAGATGCGCGCCTCGGCGCCGCTGGCCACGGTGCCGGTGCTGCTGATGAGCGGCAGCGAGCCGGATGCCCGGGTGCAGGCCTGGTGCGAGCAGCCCGGGGTGGCCTTCCAGATGAAGCCGCCGCAGCCGCAGCGCCTGCTGGCCTGCGCGCAGGCGCTGCTGCAGGCGGCCGCGGACGGTGGCGTGGTGCCTCGCCGCCGCGGGGAGGACGCCGCTTGACCAGCGCCCGGCCGTGGCGCGCGCTTCACCAGCCCGCGGCCGGCGCGATCGCGCTGCTGCTGGCCGGGCTGCTGGTGGCGGCGCTGCTGGCGTTGCAGCAGTCGCAGCTGAACCAGGCCTTCGCCCAGTCCCGCTTCGAGCAGCAGGCCGGCCGCGTGGCCGACCGGCTGATGGCCCGCATGCAGGACTATGAAAAGGGCCTGCGCGGCGCACGCGGCGTGGTGATGGCCGCCGGCGACCGCCTGAGCCGCGAGGTGTTCCGCCGCTACCACCTGTCCCGCGACATCGACCGCGAGTTTCCCGGCGCGCGCGGCTTCGGCTTCATCCGGCGCGTGCCGGTGGACGAGGAGGTGGCCTTCATCGAGGCCGCGCGGCGCGACGGCTGGCCCACCTTCGGGGTGCAGCATTTCGCGCCGCATGCGGGCGAGCGCTTCGTCATCCTCTACATCGAGCCGGTGGAGCGCGGGCCCAATGCCGTGGGGCTGGACATCGCCTCCGAGGCCCGCCGCCGCAACGCCGCGCTGCAGGCCCTGGCCAGCGGCCGGGCCGCGCTCACCGCGCCCATCACGCTGGTGCAGGCGCGCGAACGGCCGATGCATTCCTTCCTGCTGCTGCTGCCGGTGTATGCCCCGGGCCTGCCAGTGGACACGCCCGAGCAGCGGCAGGCGGCGGGCATCGGCTGGGTGTATGCGCCGCTGTCGATCGACGACGTGCTCAGGGAGGTGGCGCTGCGCGAGGTGGGCTTCGCCATCGGCGTGGCCGACAGCCAGCCGGGCGGGCCGGCGGAGCACTTCTTCGCATCGCCGGGCTTCCATGCCGGCGCGACCGCCGACCTGGGCATCCAGCTGCAGCGGGAGCTGTTCGGCCGGGCCTGGCACCTGGAGCTGCGGGCGCAGCCGGCCTTCATGCAGGGGCTGAACCTGGTGTCGCCGACGCGGGTGTTCGCCGGGGGTGTCGTCGCCTCGCTGCTGCTGGCGGCGCTGGGCTATGTGGTGCTGCGCAACCGGCGTGCGGAGCTGCGGGCGCGGCTGCACCAGAGCCGGCTGGCCGGCATCCTGCAGACCTCCAGCGACGCGATCATCGGCGAGTCGATGGCGGGCACGGTGATCGGCTGGAACCATGCGGCCGAACGCATCTTCGGCTACGGCGCGGCCGAGGCCATGGGCCAGCCGCTGTCCAGCGTGCTGCTGGCGCAGGACGGCACGCTGCCGCACGAGGGCCTGCGCGAGCGCATGGCGCGCGGCGAGTCGGTGCCGCCCTTCGATGCCGTGTGCCGGGTGCGCGACGGCTCGCTGGCCGAGGTGTCCATCGCGGTCTCGCCCATCCGCGATGCCCACGGCCGGCTGCAGGGCGTGGGCATGACCATCCGCGACGTGGGCGCACGCAAGGCCGCCGAGCGCCGGCTGCGCGAGCTGAGTGCCACCCTGGAGCAGCAGGTGCTGGACCGCACCGCCGCGCTGGAAGGCGCCCGTCGCGACCTGCAGACGCTGCTGGACGCGCTGCCTTCCATGGTCGGCTACTGGGACCGTCACCTGGACAACCGCTTTGCCAACGATGCATACCACCACTGGTTCGGCCTGCCGCGCGGCGCCATGCCCGGGCGCAACCTGCGCTCGGTGATGAGCCCGGAAATCTTCCGCAGCAACGAGCCGCACCTGCTGGCCGCGCTGGCTGGCGAGCCGCAGACCTTCGAGCGCACCTTCCCGGCGATGCACGGCCTGCCCGAGCGCCATACCCTGGCCCACTACGTACCCGACAAGGTGGACGGCGAGGTGCGCGGCCTGTACGTGCTGGTGCACGACATCACCGAGCTGACCGAGCAGCGCCGCCGCCTCGATGCGCTGGTGCAGGAAAGCCGCGGCGCCCAGCGCGAGCTGGCCGACCGCGAACGGTTGCTGCGGCTGGCCATGGATGCCTTTCCCGGCGTGCTGGCGCACTGGGACACCGACATGCGCTGCACCTTCGCCAACAAGGCCTACCGCAGCTGGCTGGGGCTGGACCCGGCCGAGATGGTCGGCCGCACCCAGCGCGAGCTGTTCGGCCCCGAGCTGTATGCGCTGAACGAGCCGCTGATGCGGGCCGCGCTGCGCGGCGAGCGCGTGCGTGCCGAGCGCAGCCGCCAGCTGCCCGACGGCAGCACCGTGCACTACTGGCTGCACTACCTGCCCGACCGCGACGAGCACGGCGTGCACGGCTTCGTCTCGGTGGTGATGGACGTGACGGAGCTGAAGACGGTGCAGTTGCAGCTGGAGGAACGCACCGCGCAGGCCGAGCTGGCCAACATCGCCAAGAGCCAGTTCCTGGCCAACATGAGCCACGAGATCCGCACGCCGCTCAATGCGGTGATGGGGCTGTCGTACCTGCTGGAGCAATCGGCGCTGGATGCCGAGCAGCGCGGCTTCATCCAGCGCATCCAGACCGCCGGCCGGGCGCTGATGGGGGTCATCGACGACGTGCTCGACCTGTCGAAGATCGAGGCCGGCGAGATGCTGCTGGAGGAGGCACCCTTCGACCTGGCGCGGCTGCTGGCCGAGCTGACCGAGGTGCTGTCGGTGCAGGCCGACGGCAAGGGCCTGGCCCTGCGCATGCCGGCGCTGGCCGGCGTGCCGCGCCATGTGCGCGGCGACGCCACCCGCGTGCGGCAGATCCTCACCAACCTGCTGAGCAATGCCATCAAGTTCACCGAGCAGGGCATCGTCTCGCTGGACGTGGAGGTGCTGCACCGGCAGGACGAGCGGGCGTGGCTGTGCTGGACGGTGCGCGACACCGGCATCGGCATCGCGCCGGAGGTGCAGCAGCGGCTGTTCGCGCCCTTCACCCAGGCCGATGCCTCCACCACCCGCCGCTTCGGCGGCACGGGCCTGGGCCTGTCCATCGTGCGCCGGCTGGCCGGGCTGATGGGCGGCGAGGTGGGCGTGCACAGCCGCCCCGGCGAGGGCAGCGAGTTCTGGGTGGTGCTGCCACTGGGCCTGGCACGCGAGGACGAAGGCGCGCCCGGGCCGGCCGCCGCCGGCACGATGCGGCTGCTGGTGGCCGGCCAGGGCAGCGAGCAGCGGCCGGCGCTGCTGGGCGCCGCCAAGGCCCTGGGTTGGCAGGCCGACGAGCTGGCCGCCGGACCCGAGCGCAGCGCCGGCCGGCTGGCCGCCGCCGACGTGCTGGTGATCGACGCGGCACGGCCGCCGGCCGAGCAGGCCGCAGCCCTGCTGAACGACTGGCGGGCCGCCGTCCCGGCCCCGGGCCAGCCGGCGCTGGTGCTGGTGTGCGTGCCGGCGCCGGCCGCGGTGGCGGCGCCGGCCGATGCACAACCGCTGGAGGGCGCCGATGCCTGGCTGCGGGAACCGGTGTGCGCGGCCGCGCTATTCAATGCGGTGAACCAGGCGCTGCGCCGCTTCGGCCGTGGTGGCGCGCTGCTGGAGGCCACGCGGCTGGACGGCCAGTCGCTGCGCTGGCTGCCCGGCGTGCGGGTGATGGTGGTGGACGACAGCGAGGTCAACCTGGAGGTGGCGCGCCGGGTGCTGGAACGCGAGGGTGCCAGCGTGGTGGCCTGCGTCAACGGCCGTGATGCGCTGGAGCATCTGCGCGGCGGAGAAGGCGGAGTGGACCTGGTGCTGATGGACGTGCAGATGCCGGTGATGGACGGCCTGGAGGCCACGCGCCGGCTGCGCCAGGAACCGGCGCTGCAGGCGCTGCCGGTGGTGGCGCTGACCGCGGGTGCGATGCTGGCCGAGCGGCAGCGGGTGTTCGAGGCCGGCATGAACGACTTCGTGGCCAAGCCGCTGGATGCACGCTCGCTGGTGCGCTGCGTGCGCCGCCATGTGGAGCGGGCACGGGGCCGGGCGCTGGCGGTGGCGCCCGGCGACGGCATCGGCCTGCCGGCCGACTGGCCGGCCATCGAGGGCATCGACGCCGAAGGCGCCGCGGTGCGGCTGGGTGGCGATGCCGACCTCTTCGTCCGACTGCTGGGCCGCATGCTGGACGAGTTCGGCGACCTGGCGGAGCTCAGCGAGACCGCGCCGGCCCACGGGTCCGCCAGCCCGCCGCCGCTGGCCGCGCGGGTGCACAAGCTGCGCGGCTCGGCCGGCACCCTGGGCGCGCTGGCGGTGCAGCGGCTGGCGGGCGAGGCCGAAGCCGCGCTGCTGGCGGAGCCCGGCGCCACGGCCGTGCCGCCTGCCATGGCGGCCCTGGCCCACGCGCTGGCCGCGCTGATGGCCCAGGCGCAGCCGGTGCTGCTGGCGCGCGCCCGGCAACAGCAGCAGGCGCGGGATGGCGCCGCCGCGCAGGCGCCGCTGGACACCGAGGCCCTGCGCCGGCTGCAGGCCCTGCTGCGGGCCCAGGACCTGAATGCGCTGCCGCGCTTCCAGGCGCTCGCGCCGGCGCTGCAGCAGGCGGTGGGCCGCACCCAGTTCGACGCGCTGGCCGCCCGCATCGACGAGCTGGACTTCGAGCAAGCCGCGGCGCTGATCGAAGACCTGCTGCCACCGGGCTCTTCGGCCGGCGCATAGACTGCGCGCCACGTTCTCAGGGCGGGGTGGAATTCCCCACCGGCGGTGATGGCGGCTGCGGCCGCATGAGCCCGCGAGCGCCCGGCCTGCTGCAGGCCGGGGTCAGCAGACCCGGTGCGATGCCGGGGCCGACGGTCACAGTCCGGATGAAAGAGAGCGCATGGCCTGCGGCACGTGACGGTGCGGCGGGCCGCTGCGCCCGTGCGCCCTGATTCTGGTCAACCTTGCAACAGGCCCTCCATGAATCAGCCTTCCGCTTCCGCTTCCTCGCAACGCCCGCGCTTCGCCTTCATCCAGGCGGGCTGGCATGCCGACATCGTCGGCCGCGCCCGCGAGGCCTTCTTCGCCGAGCTCGAACAGCGCGACGTGCCGCCCGATGCGGTGGACGTGTTCGACGTGCCGGGCGCGTTCGAGATCCCGCTGCATGCGCAGCGCCTGGCGCGTTCAGGCCGTTATGCCGCCATCGTCGGCTGCGGCCTGGTGGTGGACGGCGGCATCTACCGCCACGACTTCGTCGCCCATGCGGTGATCGACGGCCTGATGCGGGTGCAGCTGGACACCGGCGTGCCGGTCATCTCGGCGGTGCTGACACCGCACCATTTCCACGAGCATGCGGAGCACCGCCGCTACTTCACCGAGCACTTCGTGGTCAAGGGCGGCGAGGCCGCGCGGGCCTGCCTGGCCACCGTGGCCGCACTGGCGCGGCTGCCCGCTTCAGCCGGCTGAGGCCGGCGGCCGCAGCGCCCGGCCGCGCCAGGCCATCGCATAGGCCGCCGATCCGGCCGCGCGGGCCAGTACCGCCGGCGTGGCCAGCGCGCCTGCGACCAGCGCATAAGGTCCAGGCCCGAACAGGCGCAGCGGCGCGGCCGCCCGCACCAGCGTCAGCAGCCCCAGGCCGGCGCCATACATCACCACGAAGGCAATGCAACCGGCCACGGCCGGGCTGCCGATGCCAGGCAGCAGCAAGCCCGCGGGCAGCAGGCCGAAGGTGAGGGCGCCCAGCCGCTGCGGCGCCAGCCGGTCGCCGGCGAGCAGATCCAGCATCCCCGTGGCCATGGCGGCGATCACGAAACCCTGTGCCGCGAGGGCCGCGCCCAGCCAGCACAGCCGGGCATCGCGCAGCGGCGGCGGACGGGCGCGCCAGCCCAGCGCCTGCACCAGGGCCAGGGTCAGCGGCCAGAACACGCTGCTGGCGAGGCCGGCGGACCGGCGCGCCCTCACTGCCTGCCGCGTCGGCGCGGCGGGCCGCGCGCATCGGCGCCCGCTTCAAGGGCCTGGCGGCGCAGCCTCGGCCTGCGGGGCCTGGCGCGCTTGCTCGTCGGCCCGGTTCATCAGCCGCGCATACAGCGCGATGATGGCCACGTACATCAGCAGCGCGCCCTGCGCCGCGAACCAGAAGGCGAACGGCCAGTTGAGCCACTGGAACATCAGCTCGCGGGCGAAGAACAGCACGCCGAAGGTGGCCACCGACCACACGCCCAGCAGCGCGCCGATCAGGCGGCGATTGCGTTGCCAGTAGCGTGAGGTTGCGGGGCCGGACATGGCCCGCATTGTGCGGCGGGCCGCAGGCGGCCGGCTATGCCGCGCTGGCCATCGGCAGTCCGCGTGGCAGCGAGAAGCTGAACACGGTGCGCCCCTCGTCGCTGGAGCGGCCCTGCACCTGGCCGCCGTGCGCTTCCAGGAACTGCGCCACGATGTACAGGCCCAGCCCGAGGCCGCCGCTGCTGGCGCTGCTGGTGCGGAAAGGCTCGAACAGCCGCTCGCGCACCGCCGGCGGCAGGGTGCCGGTGTTGCTCACCTCCACCGCGATGACCTCGGCCCGCGTGCCGTCCAGCCGCAGCTCCACCGGCTGGTCGGGCGCGCCGTGCTGCACCGCATTGGTCACCAGGTTGGCGATCACCTGCATCAGCCGGTCGGGGTCGAAGCTGGCGTTCAGGTCGCCTTCGGTATGCAGCTGGATGTGGGCATCGGGCCGCGCCTGGCGGATCTCGTCCAGCACCGTGGCGCACAGCGCGCCCAGGTCGGAGGGTGCCTTGTCGATGCGCAGCGAGCCCGAGCGGATGCGCGAGAAGTCCAGCAGCTGCGCGATCATGCGGTTCATGCGCTGGCCGCTGGAGCGGATGCCGTCGGCCGCGTTGCGGGCGCCGCTGTCGGCCGACTTGCGGCGGATCAGGTCCGCGCCGGCCATCATCGCCTGCAGCGGCGTGCGCAGGTCGTGCGTCAGCACCGCGACCATCGCCTCGTTGAGCGCGATCACGCGCTGCAGCTCGCCCACCGTCTGCGCCAGCGCACGGCGCTGCTCGAACAGCTCGACGAACACCGCCACCTTGCTGCGCAGCACTCGGGGTCGATCGGCTTGTAGAGGAAGTCCACCGCGCCGGCCTCGTAGCCGCGGAACAGCCGCTGGCCGTCGCGCGGCGCCGCGGTCAGGAAGATGATGGGCACGCCGCGGGTGCGTTCGGCGCCGCGCATCAGCTCGGCCAGCTCGAAGCCGTCCATGCCCGGCATCTGCACGTCCAGCAGCGCCAGCGCGATGTCCTGCGTCAGCAGCAGTTCCAGCGCCTCGGGGCCGCTGCGGGCGGTGAGCACCTGCACGCCGGGGCGGGCCAGCAGGGCCTGCATCGCGATGAGGTTCTGCTGCACGTCGTCGACCACCAGCAGGTTGACGTCGTCACGTTCGGGGGTTCGCGTCGTCGTCGTCATCATCGACAGGCCCATGCACCCAGGCGGGCGCCCAGTTCGTCCAGGGGCGCCACCAGGTCGGCGCCGGCGTGGGCCAGCGCGGCCGCCGGCATGGTGGAGACAAGGGCGGTGGAGGGTGCCTCCACCCAGGCCTGGCCGCCTTGCCGCCGCACCGCGGCCAAGCCTTCGCTGCCGTCGCGGCTGGCGCCGGTGAGCACGATGCCCAGCAGCGCCGGGCCGTAGGCGATGGCCGCGCTTTCGAACAGCGGGTCGATGGCGGGGCGCGAATACAGCAGCGGTGCATCCACCGACAGCGCCACGCTGCGGTCGGGCTCCACCAGCAGGTGGTAGTCGGGCGGCGCCAGCAGCACCTGTCCGGGCAGCATCGGCTGCTTGTCGATGGCCTCGGCCACGGGCAGCGCGCAGCTCGCGCCCAGCAACGAGGCCAGCGCGCTCGGCCGGTCGGGCGGCAGGTGCAGCACCACCGCGATGGCCGCCGGGAAGTGCGCGGGCACCGCGGCCAGCAGCGTCTGCAGCGCCTGCACGCCACCGGCGGAGGCACCGATGACCACCGCCTCCGGCCGGAACGGCTCAGGCACCGTGTTCACTGGCGCACCGTCCCGCTGCGCGGGATCCTTCCAGGAGGAGGCGCCGCCTTCGGGCGGTCGGGCGGCGGCGCTCATACCTTGCGGTAGATGCGTTGGTCGGGCACCACCGGCTCGAAGGCACCGGCGTGGCCGCTGAACTGCACCGTCTCGCGCAGGCCCAGGCCGAGGAAGCCGCGGCGCACCAGCGCCTCGGCAAACAAGCCCAGCGCGCGGTCCTGCAGCGGGCGTTTGAAGTAGATGAGCACGTTGCGGCAAGAGACGAAATGCACCTCGGAAAACACGCTGTCGGTGGCCAGGCTGTGGTCCGCGAACACGATCTGCTGCTTGAGCCGACGGTCGAAGGCCACGCCGCCGTAGGCGCTGGTGTAGTGGTCGGAGAGCGAGCCGCGCCCGCCCGCGGCCAGGTAGTTGCGGCTGAAGCCGGCCACGCGGTCCAGCGGATAGATGCCGGCCTCCGCGCGCTGCAGCGCCGCGGCATTGATGTCGGTGGCATAGAGGATGGTGCGCGACAGCAGCCCTTCCTCGGCCAGCAGGATGGCCAGCGACCACACCTCCTCGCCATGGCTGCAGCCGGCCACCCAGATCTTCAGCGACGGGTAGGTGCGCAGCACCGGCAGCACCTGCTCGCGCAGCGCGCGGAAGTAGCTGGGGTCGCGGAACATCTCGCTGACCTGCACGGTGAAGAACTGCAGCATCTGCGCGAACACCTCCGGCTCGTGCAGCACGCGGCCCTGCAGCGCCGAGAGGCTGTCGCAGTGGAAATGCGCCATCGCCTGGCGCATGCGCCGGCGCAGCGAGCTGATGGCGTAGTCGCGGAAATCGTGCTGCCAGCGCTGGTACACCGCCTCCAGCAGCAGCCGGATCTCCAGGTCGAACAGCTGTTCTTCCTGCAGCGCCGCGGCGGGGGTGGTGGCGTGCTCGCCCAGGGTGTTCACTTGGGCATCCACACGCGGCACAGCGACACCAGCTTGTCGATGTCGATGGGCTTGGCGATGTAGTCGTTGGCGCCGGCGGCCAGGCAGCGCTCGCGGTCGTCGGCCATCGCCTTGGCGGTGAGCGCGATGACCGGCAGGCTGGCCCATTCGGCATGCTCGCGGATGTGGCGCAGGGCGGTCAGGCCGTCCATCTCCGGCATCATGATGTCCATCAGCACCAGGTCGATCTGGCTGCGTTCGGCCTCCAGCTTCTGCAGCGCCTCCTTGCCGTTGCGGGCGATCACCAGCTTGGCCCCCAGCGGCTCGAACACGCTGGACAGCGCGAAGATGTTGCGCACGTCGTCCTCGGCCAGCAGGATGCGCCGGCCGTCCAGCACCGCGTCGCGCTGGCGGGCCTGACGCAGCAGCTGGCGCTGGTTGGCCGGCAGCGTGGCTTCCACGCTGTGCAGGAACAGGGTCACCTCGTCCAGCAGCCGCTCGGGCGAGCGCGCGCCCTTGACGATGATGGACCGCGAATGCTTGCGCAGCCGCTGTTCCTCGTCGCGGCTGAGCTCGCGGCCGGTGTAGACGATGACGGGTGGGAAGGCGTAGTCCTCGGTTGCGGCAATCCGTTCCAGCAGGTCGTAACCGGTGCCGTCGGGCAGGGCCAGGTCCATCACCATGCAGTCGAAGGTGGAGCGGCCGAGCTGCGCGAGCGCATCGGCGATCGTTCCCACGGCAGTGATCTCCACACCTTCGCCTCCCAGCAGCAACTGCAGGTGGCTGCGCAAGCCATCGTCATCCTCCACGATCAGCAACCTGCGTACCTGCTGCTGCATGCGGCGCTGCAGCGCATCCAGCGCGCCGGCCAGGCCTTCGCGGTCCACCGGCTTCTGCAGGTAGCCCACCGCACCCAGCTCGCGGGCGGTCTGCACATGCGGATGGGCCGAGACCACATGCACCGGGATGTGGCGGGTGTCGGGGTCGCGCTTCAGGCGCTCCAGCACCGTCAGGCCCGACTGGTCGGGCAGGCCCACGTCCAGCAGGATGCCGTTGGGCCGCAGCTCGCGCGCCAGCTGCAGCGCTTCCTCGCCGCTGGAGGCGATCTCGCAGTCGAAGCCGAGGTCGGTGGCCAGCTCGCACAGCACCTTGGCGAAGGTGGGATCGTCCTCCACCGCCAGCACCAGCCGGCCGGTGTGGCGGCGCGGGCTGGGCGTGCGTGCCGCGACCGGCGCGGCAGGCGGTGCGGGCTCCGGCGCCGGCGCGGCGGCCGGTGCCGGTGCCAGTGCCGGGGAGGGGGCCCGGGCCGGTGCGGGGGACGCGGCGGCTGCCGGTGCCGGTGCCGGCGTGGCGCTGCGCTCGGCCGCCATATCGGCCGGGCCGCCGGCTTCTTCCTGCAGCTCCACCGGCAGGTCCAGCGTGAAGGTGCTGCCCCGGCCGGGCTCGCTGTCCACCGTGATGTCGCCGCCCAGCCGGCGGGCCAGCTCGCGCGAGATGGACAGGCCCAGCCCGGTGCCGCCGAAGCGGCGGCTGGTGCTGCCGTCGGCCTGGCGGAAGGCCTCGAAGATCACTTCCTGCTGCGACTTCGGAATGCCGATGCCGGTGTCCTGCACCGCGAAGGCGATGCGACCCTCGGTCGTGGGCAGGGCACGCAGCGAGACCTGGCCACGCTCGGTGAACTTCAGCGCATTGGCCATCAGGTTCTTCAGCACCTGCTGCAGCCGCAGCGCATCGGTGTGCAGGCGCTCGGGCATGCCGGGCTCGGCCACCACCTGCAGCGCCACGCCCTTCTGCAGGGCCAGCGGCTCGAAGGTGGCGCGCAGGCGCTGCAGCAGGTCGTCGGTGCGCACCGTGCCCAGTTCCAGGTCGGCCTTGCCGGCCTCGATCTTCGACAGGTCCAGCACGTCGTTGATGAGCGCCAGCAGGTCGTTGTTGGCGGCATGGATGGTCTGGGCGTACTTCACCTGCTCGGGCGTCAGCGTGCCTTCGCGGTTGTCGGCCAGCAGGCGCGACAGGATCAGCGCGCTGTTGAGCGGCGTGCGCAGCTCATGCGACATGTTGGCCAGGAACTCCGACTTGTAGCGGCTGGCCTCCTTCAGCTGCTCGGCATGCGTGCGCAGCGCGTTCTGCGCCTGCACCAGGTGCTGCTTCTGCCGTTCCAGCGATGCCTTCTGCTCCGACAACGCCAGGTTGGTGTGCTCCAGCTCCACCTGCTGCGTCTCCAGCCGCGCCTGGGACTCGGAGAGCACGCGGCTTTGCTCCTCCAGCTCCTCGTTGGTCACGCGCAGCTCTTCCTGCTGGGCCTGCAGCTCCTCGCTCTGGCGCTGGGTTTCCTCCAGCAGCGACAGCAGCCGCTCGCGGTACAGCGCGCTGCGCATGGCCACGCCCACCGCCTCGCCCACGTCGCGCATCAGCGCGCGCTTGCGGGCCATGCGGGCCTCGCCCAGTTCCTCGGCACTGGTGGCGAAGCCCAGCTCGATCACGCCGCAGACCTGTCCGTCGGCGCGCAGCGGCGCGATGAGCAGCTGCGCCGAGGGACTGCGGCCCAGGCCACTGGCGATCGGCAGGTGCTCGATGGGTACCTTGCGCAGGTGGCGCAGCTGGCCGCTGACGGCCACCTCGCCCAGCAGGCCGTCGGGCAGCTGCCAGCGCTCGGCGGTGGTGGCCGGGTCGAAGCCATGGCCGCCGCAGCGCAGCAGGGTCTGGCCTTCCAGCCGGTACAGCACGCCCACCGGCGCATGGGTGAACTCGCACAGCGCGCTCATCGCCTTCTGGCCGATCTGCTCGGGCGTCAGCTCGCCCAGCAGCGCCTGCGCCACCGCGCTCTCGCCCTGCTGCTGCCACAGGATGTCGTTGACCTGGTGGCGCGTCTTCAGCGCATTGACCACGGTGAAGGCGATGGTCCACACCGCCGTGATGCCGATGCCGCGGTTGATGTGGGCGAAGCCCGACGCGGTGGTGGCCCCGGCCGACTGGTAGTAGCCCACGATGATGAGCACCGTGCACACCGCCGCTTCCACCAGCGGCACCGCGCTGCGGTTCTGCAGCAGCGTCAGCGACATCGGGATGATGTACATGGCCCATTCGGCGTAGCCGAGCGGTGTTTGCACATCCAGCAGAAAGATCAATGCGGGCAGGGCCGCGAGCAAGAAGGTGACGAACAGCTGACGCGTCTGGGTGTACTGCATCGGGCCATTCTAGGAAGGGCCGGCGCCACAGCCGCCGCGGTCGTCGAACCGCTGGTTGTGCCCGCGTATGCGCCGGCTTGCGGCCTCTTTTTGCGGCTTCTATCACTTGTGTGGCCGCTATCGTGGCTGCTTATGTCACTTGTCGAATCTTCCTGCGCCGCGGCCGATCCGGCCGCCCTGGCACTGCGCCTGCAGGCCGCCACGCTGGCCCATGCCCGGCTGGCCGAAGCCGCCGCGGCCGCCGCCACCGAGCTGTCGGTGGCATTGGGCTGCGACCGCGTGGCCATTGGCCTGCGCGACGAGGCCGATGCCACCCGGCTGCTGGGCGTGTCCCACCAGGCGCAGGCGCCGGCCGAGCGGGCGCTGGCCCGGGCCTTGGCCGCCGCGATGGACGAGGCCATCGACCAGGCCGCCACGCTGGTGCATCCGCAGCCCACGGACGGGCCACCGGCCATCCACTGGGCGCACGAAGCCCTGGCCCGCGACCATGCGGGCGCGCATGCAGCGCTGTGCAGCGTGCCGCTGGCCGATGCCGGCCGGCCGCTGGGCGCCATCGTGTTCGAGCGCGGCGCTGGCCGCGGCTTCGAGCCGGCGGAGGTGGCGCTGTGCGAGCACCTGGCCTGCCTGCTCGGCCCGCTGCTGGAGCTCAAGCGCCGGCAGCAACGCAGCCTGCCGCGCCATGCGCTGGACGAGCTGCGCGCGCTGCGCGACCGGCTGCTCGGCCCCGGCCACGCCGGCACCAAGCTGCTGGCCTGCGCTGTGGCCCTGGCGGCTTCGGCGGCCCTGGTGGCGGCCGTGGTGCCGGCGGACCACCGCATCACCGGCCAGGCCCGCATCGAGGGCGCGGTGCAGCGGGTGCTGGTGGCGCCGGTGGACGGCTTCATCGAGCAGGTGCATGCGCGGCCGGGCGACGTGGTGGCTGCCGGCCAGGTGCTGGCCGAGCTGGCCCGCGACGAACTCGACAGCGAACGCCGGCGCTGGCAGAGCCAGGCCCAGCAGCAGGGCCAGGCCTATGCCGAGGCGCTGGCCCGCCACGACCGTGCGCAGCTGGTGATGGCGTTGTCCCGCGCCGAGGAAGCGCGCGCCCAGCTCGACCTGGCCGAGCAGACGCTGCGCCGCGCTCGGTTGGAGGCGCCGTTTGCCGGCGTGGTGATCCAGGGCGACCTGTCGGCCTCGCTGGGTGCGCCGGTGCGCCGGGGCGACGTGCTGATGACGGTGGCCCAGGGCGACGGCCACCGCGTGATCGTGGAGGTGGACGAGCGCGACATCGCCGGCCTGCGGGTGGGCCAGCCCGGCCGCATGGTGCTGGCCGCCTCGCCGGCGCAGCCGCTGGCGCTGCGCATCCGCCGCATCACGCCGGTGGCCGCGGTGGTGCAGGGCCGCAACGTGTTCGAGGTGGAAGCCGCGATCGAAGGCGCCACGCCGCCGCTGCGGCCAGGCCTGCGCGGCATCGCCCGCATCGAGGCCGGCCGCCGCCCCGCGTTGTGGATCGCCAGCCACCGCCTGGTGGACTGGCTGCGCCTGCAGTGGTGGAGCTGGGTGGCATGAACGAGCCCGTCGACAGCCCCCACTGGTACCGCGTGGCCGGCCTGCATCCTCGGCTGCATGCGCAGGTGCGGGTGCAGCGGCGCCCGGCGCGCGGCGGCGTCTGGTACGTGCTGGAGGACACCCTGTCCGGCCGCCACCACCGCATCAATGCCGCGGCCTGGCGGCTGGCCGGCCGCTTCGATGGCCGTGCCAGCGTCCAGCAGGCGTGGGATGCGGTGCGGGCGCTGGGCGACGACGCCGCGCCCACCCAGCGCGAGGTGATCGTGCTGCTGGCGCAGCTGGATGCCGCCGGACTGATGCAGTGCGAGCGCACGCCCGACGTGGCGCTGCTGTTCCGCCGCGCCGACGAGCGCCGGCGTGCCGAGCGGCGGCGCGCCGTCAATCCGCTGGCCTTCAAGGTGACGCTGGGCGATCCGTCGTCGCTGCTGCGGCGGCTGGATCCGCTGTCGCGCCGGCTGGCCAGCGGCCCGGTGCTGCTGGCCTGGCTGGCCTCCATCGCCGCAGCCGCCGTCGCCGCCTGCCTGCATGCGCAGGAGATCGCCGCCTTCGCCGCGGCGCACATGGCGTCGCCGCGGCACCTGCTCATCGCCTGGCTGGCCTACCCGGTGCTCAAGGGCCTGCACGAGCTGGCCCAGGGATGGCGGTGCGGGCCTTCGGCGGCGAGGTGCACAAGGTGGGCATCACGCTGATGCTGGCGCTGCCGGTGCCCTTCGTGGATGCATCGGCCTCCAACGGCTTTCCGGCACGCAGGCATCGCATCGCGGTGGCGGCGGCCGGCATCGTGGCCGAGCTGCTGCTGGCCGCCTGCGCGCTGGCGGTGTGGCTGCTGGTGGAGCCGGGCTTGGTGCAGGACACGGCCTTCGTGGTGATGTTCGTCTGCGGCGTGTCCACGCTGCTGTTCAACGGCAATCCGCTGCTGCGCATGGACGGCTACTTCATGCTCAGCGACCTGCTGGACATGCCCAACCTGGCCCAGCGCAGCCAGGCCTACCTGCTGTGGCTGCTGCAGCGCCACCTGCTGGGCTTGCGGGCCCGTGCCGCACCGGTGCAGGGCCCGGGCGAGGTGCCCTGGCTGGTGGGCTACGGCCTGGCCGCGGCCGCTTACCGCTGGGTGGTGGCGGTGATGGTGGTGGGCTGGGTCACCGCGCAATCGGTGGCGCTGGGCGCGGTGGCGCTGCTGTGGGCGGCCGTCACGCTGGTGCTGGCCCCGCTGTGGAAGCTGGTGCAGTTCCTGCGGCACGACGGCCGGCTGCACCGGCGCCGCGGCCGCGCGGTGGCCACCGCCGCCGGCCTGGCCGCGGCGCTGCTGCTGCTGCTGGTGGCCGTGCCGCTGCCGCAGCGCACGCTGGCGCAGGGCGTGGTCACCGCGCCCGAAGGCGCCCAGCTGCGTGCGGGCAGCGCCGGCTTCGTCACCGAGGTGCTGGCCGCCGATGGCGACAGTGTGCGCGAGGGCCAGCTGCTGCTGCGGCTGGACGACCCGGCACTGCGCGCCGAGCGCAGCTCGCTGGCCGCGCGGGCCGAGGCGCTGGAGGTGGAACGGCTGCAGCGGCTGTTCATCGACCCCGCGCAGGCGCAGCGGCTGGGCACGGAGCTGGCCCGGCTCGATGCCGAGCTGGCGCGGCTGGATGCCCGCATCGCCGCGCTGGCGCTGCACAGCCCGGCCGACGGCCGCCTGGTGCTGCCCAAGCCGCAGGACCTGCCGCTGCAGTACGCCGCCCAGGGCAGCCTGCTGGGCTACGTGCTGGACGGCCGGCCGCTGTCGCTACGGGTGCCGGTGCCGGAGGCCGACATCGACCTGCTGCGCCGCAGCCCGCCGGCGGTGTCGGTGCGGCTGTCGGATGCGCCCGCGGCGCTGCAAGGCCGCGCGCTCACCGCCGTCGCGCTGCGCGAAGTGCCGGCCGCCGCCGGCCAGCTGCCCAGCGCCGCGCTGGGCGAGGCCGCCGGCGGCCGCTGGCTCACCGATCCGGCCGATCCGCAGGGGCTGAAGACGCTGTCCCCCGCCTTCGTCGTCGACCTGCAGGTGCCGGCCGCGCCGGCCGAGCGCATCGGCGCCCGTGCCTGGGTGCGCTTCGACCACGGCAGCGCGCCGCTGGCCACGCAGGCCTGGCGCCGCGCCCGCCAGCTGCTGCTGCGCCATTTCCAGGCGGCCTGACGGTGTTGCTGTCCTTTGCGCCCCCCATGCCGCTGCCGCGCCCGGGCGTGCTGCACGGCGCCTATCCGCAGCGGCCCGATGCGCCGCCGCCGCGCTGGCTGGCCGCGCTGGCCACCGCCTGGCGGCTGCTGCCCCGGCCGGGCGAGTGCCTGGGCACGCGCCGCTTCCTGCAGGCGGTGCAGCAGGCGACCGCGGTGCTGGCGGCGCTGCCCGAGCCCGGCCGCATCGCGCGGCTGCAGGCGGTGCGCGCCACGCTGGCCCGCCAGGGCCTGGCCGCGGCGGTGCTGCCCGAAGCCCTGGCGCTGGCCGCCGATGCGGCGCAGCGCCAGCTGGGGCTGGTGCCGCATGCGGTGCAGCTGCTGGCCGCCCGCACGATGCTGCAGGGCCGGCTGGCCGAGATGGCCACCGGCGAAGGCAAGACGCTGGCCGCCTTCCTGGCCGCGGCGGTGGCCGGCCTGGCCGGCGTGCCGGTGCACCTGGTCACCGCCAACGACTACCTGGTGCAGCGCGACGCCGCCTGGCTGCAGCCGGCCTATGCGGCGCTGGGCCTCGGCGTGGGCACCGTGGTGCAGCCCGACGGCCCGGTGCAGCGCATGGCCGCCTACCGCTGCCACGTGACCTACTGCACCGCGCGCGAGCTGGTGTTCGACTGGCTGCGCGACCAGCTCGCGCGCCGCGGCGCCACCACCGATCTGCAGCTGCGCGCGGCCACCGGCCTGCCGCTGCTGCTGCGCGGCCTGTGCTGCGCCTTCATCGACGAGGCCGACGCCATCCTGCTCGACGACGCCATGACCCCGCTGGTGCTCAGCCACAGCCTGCCCGACGAAGACGAGCAGGCCCGCTGCCGTGCGGCCTGGCGCATCAGCGGCCTGCTGGGCGCGCGGCGCGACTACCGGCTGCACACCGCCGAGCGCAGCGCCGAGCTCACCGAGGCCGGCAGCGCCGCCGTGGCCGCCCATCTGCAACGGCTGGGCGTGGCGCCGGCGGCGCGGCGGCAGACCACCGATGCGGTGCGGCTGGCCCTGGCCGCACGCCACCTGTACCAGCGCGACCGGCACTACCTGGTGCGCGACGGCAAGCTGCTGCTAATCGACGAAACCACCGGCCGCGTGGCCGAGGGCCGGGTCTGGTCGCGCGGCCTGCAGGCGCTGGTGGAGCTGAAGGAAGGCTGCAAGCCCAGCGGCAGCAGCCGCACGCTGACGCAGACCACCTTCCAGCGCTTCTTTCCGCGCTATCTGCTGCTGGGCGGCATGAGCGGCACGCTGAACGAATCGCGGGCCGAGCTGGCCACGGCCTACGGCCTGGCGCTGCGCCGCATTCCGCTGCGCCGTCCCAGCCGCCGCCTGCACCGGCCGACGCGCCTGCATGCCACCGACGCCGCCCGCTGGACCGGCGTGGTGGCCGAGGCACAGCGGCTGCATGCGGCCGGCCTGCCGGTGCTGCTGGCCACCGATTCGGTGGCCGATTCCGAGCGGGCGTCCGCGCTGCTGGTCCGCGCCGGCCTGCCGCATGAAGTGCTCAATGCCCGCCACGATGCCGCCGAGGCCGCCATCGTGGCGCGCGCCGGCCAGGCCGGTGCCATCACCGTGGCCACCAACATGGCCGGCCGAGGCACCGACATCGCCGTGCCCGCAGACGTGGCGGCCGCCGGCGGCCTGCAGGTACTGGCCTGCCAGCACAACCCCGCCCGCCGGCTGGACCGCCAGCTGGCCGGCCGCTGCGCGCGCCAGGGCCAGCCCGGTGCGGTGCAGCGCTGGCTGGCGCTGGACGCCGGCCTGTTCCTGCTGCATCCGCGGCTGGCCGGCGCGGCGGCGGCACTGTGCCGCCGGTTGCCCGGCGCGGTGGTGCAGGGCCCGCTGGCCGACCTGCTGGCGGCGCTGCCGCAGCGCCTGGCCGAGCGCCATGACGCGGGCCGCCGGGCCGCCCTGCGCCAGGACGACCGGACCACCTGCGAGCAGCTGGGTTTTGCAGGGCCGGCGGATTGATTGAAGGTGGCAAAAATGACCAAAACACTACTTTGGTATGGGCTGTCTGCCGATATCCACCCATCGCAATGTGGCCGCCGGCCCCGCACCATGACGTTTCATGTTTTCCATCCGCAGTCGCAGTCGCAGTCGCATCCGCCTTCACGCCCGCGCGGCCGACTGCGCCTCCTGGCCGCCGGGGCTGCCTTGTGCGCCGCCGCCCTGGCCCCGGTCGACGCCGCTGCCCAGCAGGCGCTGGGCTGCCTGATCGAGCCTTCGCAGACGGTGGAGCTGGGCGCGCCCGTGGTGGGCGTGGTCAGCCGCATGCTGGCCGAGCGCGGCGACAACGTGCGCAAGGGCCAGGTGCTGGTGCAGCTGTCCGCCGCGGTGGAACGCGCCGGTTATTCCGCCGCCGAGCAGCGCAGCCGCGCGCAGGCCGAGCTGGCCTCGGCCGAGAGCGCCGAGGCCTTCGCCCACAGCAAGCTGCAGCGCACCCGCGAGCTGCATGGCCAGGCCTTCGTCTCCGCGGTGGCGGTGGACCAGGCGGTGGCCGATCACGCCATGGCCGCCGCCCGCACCCGCCAGGTGCGCGAGCAGCTCGAAGTGGCCGCGCAGGACCTGGCCGTGGCCGGTGCGCAGCTGGGCCAGCGGGTGATCCGCAGTCCGCTGGACGGCGTGGTGCTGGAGCGCTACGCCTCGCCCGGCGAGCGGGTGGAGGACAAGCCGGTGCTGCGCCTGGCGGTGCTGGACCCGCTGCGGGTGGAGGTGCTGATGCCGGCCGCCGCCTTCCTGCGCATCCGCCCCGGCATGGCCGCCACCGTGCTGCCCGAACTGCCCGGCCTGCCGCCCCAGCAGGCGCAGGTGCAGCTGGTGGACCGCACCATCGACGCAGCCAGCAGCTCCTTCCGCGTGCGGCTGCTGCTGCCCAACCCCGACGGCGCGCTGCCCGGCGGCCTGCGCTGCAAGGTCAGCTTTGCCGGCCTGGCGGCCCCGGCGCCCGCGCCCGCCGCCGCCGTGCCCATGCCCGCGGCCCTGGCGGCGCCGCGGCCATGATGCTGGTGCGCCTGGGCCCGGCCGAACGCATCGCCATCGGCCTGGCGGCCCTCACCAGCCTGCTGGTGCTGCTGCTGGACCTGCTGCTGGGCGTGTTCCCGCCGGCCGGCGAGCCGGAGCGCATGGCCCGCGTGCGGCTGGCCAACACCGTGTCCACGCAGCTGGCGGTGCTGGTGCAGCAGCCCGATCCGGCGCCGCTGCTGCGCCGGGCGATGGAGCAGGCGGTGGCGGCCGACGGCGAGCTGCTGTCGATGGCGGTGCGCCGCATCGACGGCAGCCTGCTGGCCGCCACCGAAGGCCATGCGCACTGGGTGCCGCCGCCCGGTGGTGGCTCCTCGGTCACCCACCTGATGGTGGAGGTGCGGCGCCAGGCCCAGCCCTGGGGCCAGGTGGAGATGCGCTTCGCCCCGCCGGCGGCCGACTGGCGCTGGCTGCAGTTCATGGCCGGCATGTGGCTGGCCGGCGGCCTGCTGTATGCCTTGTTCCTGCGCCGCGTGCTGCACCACCTGGACCCCGGCGCCGCCGTGCCCGAGCGTGTCAAGCATGCCTTCGACACGCTGACCGAGGCGGTGATGATCGTGGACCGCGCCGGCCGCATCGTCATGGCCAACCGCGCCTTCGACGGGCTGCATCCGCAGGCGGCCGCGGCCGACCGGCTGGGCAAGCCCGCCTCGGGCCTGCAATGGCTGGTGCAGGCCATGCCCGCCGAGCCGCACGAGCATGCCTGGCACCGGGTGATGGACAGCCGCGAAGCCAGCACCGGCGAGGTGCTGGCCATCCCGCAGCCCGACGGTGCGCCGCCGCGCCGGCTGGTGCTGCACGCCACGCCGGTGAAGGACACCCGCGGTGCCGTGCGGGGCGCACTGGTCACCTTCGACGACGTGACCGAGCTGGACCGCATGAACACCGAGCTGCGGGCCGCACTGGGCGCGCTGGAGGCGTCGCGCCAGGAGATCGAGGCCAAGAACCGCGAGCTGACCGAGCTGGCCACGCGCGATCCGCTGTCGGGCTGCTTCAACCGGCGTGCACTGTTTGCCGCCTTCGAGCCGATCTTCGCCCGTGCGCTGGCCGCGCGGCTGCATGGCGATGCCAGCGGCGGCGGCCTGTGCGTGGTGATGGCCGACATCGACCACTTCAAGTCCTTCAACGACCGCTATGGCCATGCGGTGGGCGACCTGGTGATCAAGGCCGTGGCCCGGGCACTGGGCACCACGCTGCGGCCGCAGGACATCCTGGCGCGGTACGGCGGCGAGGAGTTCTGCATCCTGCTGCCCGGCCTGGACATCGACGAGGCCCGCCAGGTGGCCGACCGGCTGCGCCAGCAGATCGAGCGCCATGCCGGCAAGCACATCGAAGGGCAGGGCACGCTGCGCATCACCAGCAGCTTCGGCGTGGCCTCGGTGGCGGGCGGCGCGGCCAGCGCCCAGGCGCTGCTGGAGCAGGCCGACGCCGCCCTGTACGCGGCCAAGAAGGCCGGCCGCAACCGCGTGGAATGCGCGGTGCTTGTCTAGACAGGTCGTCTATCCGATCACACCGGCCGGCAGCAGCGGCACGATCAGCAGCGCCACGATGTTGATGATCTTGATCAGCGGATTGACCGCCGGGCCGGCGGTGTCCTTGTAGGGATCGCCCACGGTGTCGCCGGTGACGGCGGCCTTGTGCGCCTCGCTGCCCTTGCCGCCGTGGTGGCCGTCCTCGATGTACTTCTTGGCGTTGTCCCAGGCGCCGCCGCCGGTGCACATGCTGATGGCCACGAACAGGCCGGTGACGATGGTGCCCATCAGCAGCCCGCCGAGCGCGGCCGGGCCCAGCAGCAGGCCCACTAGGATCGGCACCACCACCGGCAGCAGGCTGGGGATCACCATCTCCTTGATGGCGGCGCTGGTTAGCATGTCCACCGCCTGGCCGTACTGCGGCTTGGCCGTGCCTTCCATGATGCCGGGGATCTCCTTGAACTGCCGGCGCACCTCGACCACCACGCTGCCCGCGGCGCGGCCCACGGCCTCCATCGCCATGGCGCCGAACAGGTAGGGGATCAGCCCGCCGATGAACAGCCCCACGATCACCATGTGGTTGCTCAGGTCGAAGCTCACCTGCATGCCGCGCGCCTCCAGCGCATGGGTGTAGTCGGCGAACAGCACCAGCGCGGCGAGGCCGGCCGAGCCGATGGCATAACCCTTGGTGACGGCCTTGGTGGTGTTGCCCACCGCGTCCAGCGGGTCGGTGACGGCGCGCACGCTGTCAGGCAGCTCGGCCATCTCGGCGATGCCGCCGGCGTTGTCGGTGATGGGGCCGTAGGCATCCAGCGCCACCACGATGCCGGCCATGCTCAGCATGGAGGTGGCGGCGATGGCGATGCCGTACAGCCCGCCCAGCGCATAGGCGGCCACGATGGCGATGCACACGAAGATCACCGGCCAAGCGGTGGAGCGCATCGACACGCCCAGGCCCGCGATGATGTTGGTGCCGTGGCCGGTGGTGCTGGCCTGCGCCACATGTTGCACCGGCTTGTATTGGGTGCCGGTGTAGTACTCGGTGACCCACACCAGCGCGGCCGTGAGCAGCAGGCCCACGATGCAGGCGCCGAACAGCCGCATCTGCGTGCCCGCACCCAGCGCGTCGTCGGGCATCACCGCGGCGGTGACGAACCAGAAGGCGATGAGCGAGAGCACGCCCGAGACCACCAGGCCCTTGTACAGCGCCGGCATCACGTTCTTCATGCCCGGGCTGGCCTTGACGAAGGCGCAGCCGACGATGGAGGCGATGATGGACACACCGCCGAGCACCAGCGGATACAGAACCGCGGCCATCGGGGCCGCGGTCACCATCAGCGCGCCGAGCGCCATGGTTGCAATGAGCGTGACGGCATACGTCTCGAACAGGTCGGCCGCCATGCCGGCGCAGTCGCCCACGTTGTCGCCCACGTTGTCGGCGATCACCGCCGGGTTGCGCGGGTCGTCCTCGGGGATGCCGGCCTCCACCTTGCCCACCAGGTCGGCGCCCACGTCGGCGCCCTTGGTGAAGATGCCGCCGCCCAGCCGCGCGAAGATGGAGATGAGCGAGGAGCCGAAGGCCAGCCCCAGCATCGGCTTGAGCGCGGCCGACAGCGCCTTGCCGTCGGTGGTGGAAGCGTTGCCCGCCACGAACCAGAAGAAGAGCGACACGCCCAGCAGGCCCAGGCCCACCACCAGCATGCCGGTGATGGCGCCACCCTTGAAGGCCACGTCCAGCGCCGGGCCGATGCCGCGCGTGGCGGCCTGCGCGGTGCGCACATTGGCCCGCACCGAGACGTTCATGCCGATGAAGCCGCAGGCGCCCGACAGCACCGCGCCCACCACGAAGCCGATGGCGGTGGTGAGGTCCAGGAAGATGCCGATCAGCACCGCCAATACCACGCCCACGATGGCGATGGTGCGGTATTGCCGCGCCAGGTAGGCCGCCGCACCCTGCTGGATGGCGGCGGCGATCTCCTGCATGCGCGCGGTGCCCGCGTCCTGTCGCAGGATCCAGCTTCGCTGCACGAAGCCGTAGATGACAGCGGCCAGGCCGCAGGCCAGCGCTGCATACAGCGCCATCTGATTCGACATCGGTTCTCTCCTCTTCCAGTGGGTCACATGGTGCGGATCGAGTGCCAGTCTTGTCTTGTTACGCACGCCTGTGGGTGGCGCCTGGGCTGGCAGTGCCGGGCCATGCTACGGGAAGGTCATGCACGGATTGCATGGTGTTTTCCTTGTGCTGCCGGCGCGCCGTCAGGGCCGCGAAAAGTGCGGCTCATAGAATCGCGCACCTCCCATCAGAGCCTCGAGAAACCGCATGAGCCTTGAAAAAGTCAGCCCTGGCAAGAACGCCCCGGACCAGTTCAACGTGATCATCGAGATACCGATGAACGCGGACCCGATCAAGTACGAAGTGGACAAGGACAGCGGTGCGCTCTTCGTCGACCGCTTCATGACCACGGCCATGCACTACCCGTGCAACTACGGCTACGTGCCGCAGACGCTGTCGGACGACGGCGACCCGGTGGACGTGCTGGTGATCACGCCGTTCGCGCTGTCGCCCGGCGTGGTGGTCACCTGCCGCCCGATCGGCGTGCTGAAGATGGAAGACGAAGCCGGCGGCGACGCCAAGCTGCTGGCCGTGCCCATCGACAAGGTGCTGCCCATCTACACCCACTGGCAGAAGCCCGAGGACATCAACCAGATGCGCCTGAAGGCCATCCAGCACTTCTTCGAGCACTACAAGGACCTGGAAGCCGGCAAGTGGGTCAAGGTGCAGGGCTGGGAAGGCCCCGAGGCCGCCAAGGAAGAGATCCGCTCGGGCATCGAGGCCTACAAGAAGGCCAGGCAACAGGCCTGAGCCAAACCGCTAGCCGGGCGGCTTGAAGGGGTTGCGCTCCTTCAGTTCGTCCACGTAGGCGCCGATGCCGGCGCCTTCCTGTTCCAGGAAATCGGCCACGGCCGATGCAAAGCGGCGGTCGGCCAGCCAGTGGGCCGAGGCCGTCTTCACCGGCAGCAGGCCGCGGGCCATCTTGTGCTCGCCCTGCGCCCCGCCTTCGAAGCGCTGGTAGCCGTTGGCAATGCACCAGGCCAGCGGCTGGTAGTAGCAGGCCTCGAAGTGCAGGCAGGGCACGTACGCGGTGGCCCCCAATAGCGGCCGTAGGCCACCCGGCGCTGCGGATCCAGCGCGATCAGCGATGCGCCGATGCGCTGCCGCTGCGCCCCTTCACCCTGCCACGCCACGAACAGCAGCCAGTGCTTCGGCATGTGGCGCGCCATCTCGGTGAAGAAGGCCCGCTGGAGGTAGGGCCTGGAATGGTGCGCCCGGTAGGTGAGGGTGTAGCAGCGGTGGAAGAAGTCCCACAGGTCGTCGTCGATCTGCTCGCCGTGATGCACCGTGAAGCTCACGCCGGCCTCGGCCACCTTGCGCCGCTCCTGCTGGATCTTCTTGCGCTTCTCGCGCTGCAGGCTGCCCAGGAAGGCCTCGAAGCTGGACCACGGCTGGCCCTGCGGCGCGGTCCAGTGGAACTGCACGCCTTCGCGCAGCAGCCAGCCGGCACGCTCGAAGGCGGCGCGGTCGGTCTCGTCGAAGAACAGCAGGTGGGCCGACGACAGCTTGGCCTGGCGGGCAAAGGCGGCAATGGCCTGCACCAGCAGGTCGCGCGCGGCCTCGTCCACCGCCAGCAGCCGCGTGCCGGGCACCGGCGTGAAGGGCACCGCGCCCAGCAGCTTGGGGTAGTAGGCCAGGCCGTGGCGCTCGTAGGCATCGGCCCAGGCCCAGTCGAACACGTATTCACCGTAGGAATGGGCCTTCAGGTACAGCGGGCAGGCGGCCAGCAGCCGGCCGTCCTGTTCCACGGTGACGAAGGCGGCCGACCAGCCGGTGGACGCCACCGCGCTGCGCGAACGCTGCATCGCCAGCAGGTATTCATGGCGCAGGAACGGGGTGGGCGAGGGCTGGGCGGCCAGCAGGGCGTTCCAGGCTGCGGCGTCGATGCCGGCGGGGTCGTCGTGCACCCGGATCACCGGCTCGGAACCCGGCGGCAGGGGGTCGGGGCGGGGGGCAGATCATGCGCTTTCACCCCCGGATCATCGCCTGCCGGGCGGCGCCCGCGCGGTGACCCGCCATGAGGCCGGGGCGCTGCCGCCACCATCCCCGGGGCCGGGGGCTTCCATGCTTAAATCAGCGTAATTTGACGCATTCCCGGAGCCCGCCATGAAACAGATCACCGCCGTCATCAAGCCCTTCAAGCTCGAGGAAGTGCGCGAGGCGCTGGCCGAGGTGGGCGTCTCCGGCCTCACCGTGGTGGAGGTCAAGGGCTTCGGCCGCCAGAAGGGCCATACCGAGCTCTACCGCGGCGCCGAATACGTGGTGGACTTCCTGCCCAAGGTGAAGGTGGAAGTGGTGGTCAAGGACGATGACGTCGACCGCTGCATCGAGGCCATCGTCAAGGCCGCCAAGACCGGCAAGATCGGCGACGGCAAGATCTTCGTCTCGCCGATCGACCAGGTGGTGCGCATCCGCACCGGCGAGACGGACGAGTCGGCGATCTGAAGCACCCCGCCGGGCGCTACAGCTTGGAGTAGTCGTCCGGCGCGGTGGCCCGTGCCGCTGCGCCGGCCAGCCGCTGCATCAGCCGCGGCGCGTCGGTGTCCACGATCAAGGCCTCGAACTGGGGCTGGGACACGAAGCCGCGCTGGTGACTGATGCGCGTGAATTCGAGCAGCGCGTCGTAGTAGCCATCGACGTTGAGCAGCGCCACCGGCTTGTCGTGGTAGCCCAGCTGCTGCCACGACCACATCTCGTAGATCTCCTCCAGCGTGCCGATGCCGCCGGGCAGCGCGACGAACACGTCGGATGCCTCGGCCATGGCCAGCTTGCGCTGGTGCATGGTGTCCACCACCTGCAGCTCGGTCAGGCCGCGGTGGCCCACTTCCCGCGCCATCAGCGCCTGCGGGATCACGCCCAGCACCTCGGCGCCGGCGGCCAGCGCCGCATCGGCCACCGCGCCCATCAGGCCCACCTTGCCGCCGCCGTACACCAGCCGGCCACCGGCCTGGCCGATGAGCACGCCCACCTCGCGGGCGGCCTGCAGGAAGAGCGGCGAATCCCCCGCGCGGGAGCCGCAGTACACACACACCGACAACGCCATCGTCACCCTCCTCCCCACCGATGCCACCCGGCGGCAAGCCAGATGCCGCCGCACAGCAGCAGCGACATCAGCACCGCCGCACTGCCGATGTCCTTGGCGCGCTTGGACAGCGGGTGATGCTCCAGTGACACCCGGTCCACCACCGCTTCGACGGCGGAATTGAGCAGCTCCACGATCAGCACCAGCAGCACGCTGCCGGCCAGCAGCGCCACCTCCACCCAGCCCCGACCCAGCCAGAAGGCGGCCGGCAGCATCAGCACCGCCACCCACACTTCCTGGCGGAAGGACGGTTCTCCGGCATAGGCCGCGCGCAGCCCCGCGGCCGAGTAGCCGGTGGCATACAGGATGCGGGCGAGGCCGCTGCGGCCCTTGTCGGGCCGGGTCATGCCGCGGCCGTGCGCCGCGGCGGGCGCACCGGCCGCCAGGTGATGAGCTGCGTGCCGCACAGGGCGTCGTGCAGGAACTGCCGCTGCGGATGCAGCCGGGCCAGCGCGGCATAGGTGGCCACGCCGGCGATCAGCAAGGCGGTGATGGCGCCCAGGCTGTGCAGCCCGGCCAGCCAGGCGGTGGCCGTGGCGGGCAGGAACCAGATCCAGCTCAGCAACGAGCGCGCCAGCGCCCGGCCCTGGCTCAGCGGCTGGCCGTCACGGCGCACCACCCGCACATGCCAGGCCTTCATGGCCACCGTCTGGCCGCCATGCGACCAGAACCACACGAAATACACCGTGAGCACCAGGAAGAGGAAGGCCATCAGCCCGTGGCGGCCCTCCAGTGCATTGCGCTGCTGCGTGAGGCTGCTGTAGAGGTAGCCGGCGATCATCACCACGCCGAACAGCAGCACGCCTTCGTAGAGGAAACAGGCCAGCCGGCGCCAGATGCCGGGAATGTCGAATTGCGGGGGGCGCTCAGCCGTCATGTAACAGGGGTCAAGGGCCCTCGGACGCCGGCTCGGAGGCCGGCGCCGAACGCGCCGCGGCTCCCTGGGCGCCACGCTTGGGCAGCAGGGTGGTGGAGTCGACGAAGGCCGGCGTGGCCGCGATCTTGGGCACGCCGGTCTGCTGGTGCAGCGGCGGCTTGGCCGGGCGCGACAGCAAGGTGGTGGTGGCGCCGGGCCCGGCCTGCACCACGGTGGGCGCCACTGGCCGCACCGGCGTGGGCGCCGAGGGCGCTCGCACGATGTTGCTCTTGCTGCCGTCGGTGTGGGTGGCCGAGCCGGGCAGCAGGGTGTCGCGGTCGTTGCGCGGCGGGCGGGCCCGGTCGGCCAGCCGGCGCTTCTCGTCGGGCGGCAGGGCCTGGTAGCTCTCCCAGCGGGCCTTGCGCTCCTCGGGGCTGATCTGCCGCGCTTCCTGGAAATTGATGCGGGCCTGGCCGCGCTCGCGCGGCGACAGCTTGGCCCATTCGGCCATGCGCTGCTGCATGCGCTCGCGCTCGTCGGCCGACATCCCCGGGAAGCGCGCGGCAATCTCCAGCCACTTCTGCTGGCGCGACGCATCCAGCGTCGCCCAGTCGCGCTCCAGCGGGGCCAGGGCGCTGCGCTGCGGCGCGCTCAGGCGCTTCCAGGGCGTGCCGTCACCGCTGGTCTGCGCCAGCGTGGCGCCGGCGGTGCACAGCAGTGCCAGCAGCAGCCCGCGGGCCGCCTGCCGTTGCAGCAAGCGCAGTGCAGCGGTCATTCGGCCGCGGTGCGCAGGAACTCGACGAAGCCGGGATCGGCATAGGCGTCGGGCGGCACGCTGTCGGACAGCAAGGCGGTGTCGATCTCCACCGCGGCCTGGATCTGCGAGCGGCTCTGCCATTCCTGGATCAGCAGCAGGCCGCCGGCCAGCACCAGCAGCGGCAGCGCCGAGCCCAGCCGCAGCCACCAGTTGGTGCCGCCGCCGCGGCCCAGGCGCAGGGTGCCGGCCATGCCAGGCCCAGGGCCACCACCGGCTCGGCGCTTTCAGCGGCCTGGCGCACCGCACGGGCGCGCTGCAGCGCCTGCTCGCGCGCGAAGCGCAGGCGGGTGTCGATGTCCGGCGGGGTGCCGGCGGCCACCGCTTCGCTCAGCCGCGCGGCCACGCGGCGCGCGAACTGGTCCTGCAACGATTCGGGGGCCAAGGAAGATGTGTTCGTCATGGTGCAATTCCCTTGGAGCGAAGTGCCTTCGCGAGTGCATGGACCGCCCGTGAGCAGTGCGTCTTGACGCTGCCTTCGGAGCAACCCATCACGGAGGCGGTCTCTGCGACGTCGAGTTCCTCCCAGTAACGAAGCAGGAAGGCCTCGCGTTGACGGGCCGGAAGCTCGCCGACCTGGGTATCGATCAGTTGCAGGATCTGCGCCCGCGACACGCTGTCGGCCGCGCTCTCGGCGCCCAGGCTGCCGTCGGCGCTTTCCAGCGCTTCCAGCAGATCGAAATCGCCGCCGCCCGCGTCGTCTTCGGACGATTCGAACGACGAGAGGTTCCGTACCACCGCATTGCGCACCTTCTGCCGCCGGAACCAGTCCATGGTGGCGTTGGACAGGATGCGCGGAAACACCAGCGGCAGCTCGGCCGCAGGCCGGTCGGCGTACTTCTCGGCCAGCCGGATCATCGAGTCCTGCACGATGTCCAGTGCGGCATCGTCGTCGCGCACCGCGTACACGGTGCGCTTGAAGGCGCGCTTTTCCACGCTCTTCAGGAAATCGGATAGTTCTTTGTCGGTGGCCAAGGCAGCAAGAGGCGGCAGCCCCTGTTGCGAGGCCGGCGGATTATGGCACCGGGCCTCCACGTCCATCCCCCAAAGGTGCCAGGAGTGATGCCATAATCCTCGGCTCAGCACATCTTGCTGGGGGCACGCCGATCTGGGGCGCCTCCCGGCAGCACCGGCTCCACATCCGCCTCACGAGGGCGCGAGAAGGGGCACCGATGGTTTTTCGTCAGAGAAAATCGCAAAGGTCAGTCATGGACATCTCCCCCGCCGAAATCAAGCGCGCCGCCTCGGCGCAGCCTTCCTCCCCCCACGCCGCCTCCGCCGACCCCAACGGGTCCGAGATCCTCGTGCGCTGCCTGCAGGCCGAAGGCGTCAAGTATCTCTGGGGCTATCCCGGCGGTGCCGTCCTCTACATCTACGACGCCCTGTACAAGCAGGACACGATCGAGCACGTGCTGGTGCGCCACGAACAGGCCGCCGTGCATGCCGCCGACGGCTACGCACGCGCCACCGGCGACGTGGGCGTTGCGCTGGTCACCTCGGGCCCGGGCGTCACCAATGCCATCACCGGCATTGCCACCGCGTACATGGATTCCATCCCGATGGTGATCATCACCGGGCAGGTTCCCACGCCGGCCATCGGCCTGGACGCCTTCCAGGAATGCGACACCGTCGGCATCACGCGGCCCATCGTCAAGCACAACTTCCTCGTCAAGGACGTGCGCGACCTGGCCGCCACGCTGAAGAAGGCCTTCCACATCGCCCGCACCGGCCGGCCCGGCCCGGTGGTGGTCGACATCCCGAAGGACGTCTCGCTCAACACCGCCCCCTTCGTCTACCCGGACAAGGTGGAGATGCGCTCGTACAACCCGGTGCGCAAGGGCCACGGCGGCCAGATCCGCAAGGCGGTGCAGCTGCTGCTGCAGGCCAAGCGCCCCTACATCTACACCGGCGGCGGCGTGATCCTGGGCAATGCCTCGGCCGAGCTGCGTGAGCTCACCGCGCTGCTGGGCGCGCCCGTCACCAACACGCTGATGGGGCTGGGCGCCTCGGCTGCCAGCGACCCGCAGTTCCTGGGCATGCTGGGCATGCACGGCACCTACGAAGCCAACATGACGATGCAGAACTGCGACGTCCTGCTGGCGGTGGGCGCGCGCTTCGACGACCGCGTGATCGGCAACCCGAAGCACTTCGCATCGGTCGAGCGCAAGATCATCCACGTGGACATCGATCCCTCGTCGATCTCCAAGCGCGTGCGGGTGGACATCCCCATCGTCGGCGACGTGAAGGACGTGCTGGTCGAGCTGATCGCCCAGATCCGCGAGGCGCAGAGCAAGCCGGACACCGCGTCGATGTCGGCCTGGTGGAGCCAGATCAACGAGTGGCGCAAGCGCGAGTGCCTGAAGTACAAGGGCAGCAGCGAGGTCATCAAGCCGCAGTACGTGATCGAGACGCTGTGCGAGCTCACGCGCGACCGCGACACCTACATCACCTCGGACGTCGGCCAGCACCAGATGTGGGCCGCGCAGTACTTCCGCTTCGAGCAGCCGCGCCGCTGGATCAACTCCGGCGGCCTGGGCACCATGGGCGTGGGCCTGCCGTATGCGATGGGCATCAAGCTGGCCAAGCCGGACAGCGACGTGTTCTGCGTCACCGGCGAAGGCTCCATCCAGATGTGCATCCAGGAGCTGTCGACCTGCCTGCAGTACAAGACGCCGGTCAAGATCCTGTCGCTGAACAACCGCTACCTCGGCATGGTGCGCCAGTGGCAGCAGCTGGACTACGGCGGCCGCTACTCGCACAGCTACATGGACGCGCTGCCCGACTTCGTGAAGCTGGCCGAGGCCTATGGCCACGTGGGCCTGAAGATCGAGAAGCCGGGCGACGTGGAAGGCGCGCTGCGCGAAGCCATGGCGCTGAAGGACCGCACCGTGTTCCTCGACATCCGCACCGACCCCACCGAGAACGTCTGGCCGATGGTGCAGGCCGGCAAGGGCATCAGCGAGATGCTGCTGGGCTCGGAAGACCTGTGAAGCGCCACTAGGCAGGTGAGGGCGGCTGGCGTTACCGCGCGGCCGCAGCCACCTGCCGAAGGGTGCCGACCGGCTTCCGGCCGACTCACTTCTTTCCTCAACCTCGCACAGCGTGGCCAAGGGCCGTCGGTTACCGCCGCCGGTCTGAAGAGCGCGCAGGACGAAAACTCATGAAACACGTCATTGCCCTGTTGCTCGAGAACGAGCCGGGCGCCCTCTCGCGCGTGGTGGCCCTGTTCTCCGCCCGCGGCTACAACATCGAGAGCCTCACGGTCGCCCCGACCGAGGACCCCTCGCTGTCGCGCATGACCATCGTCACCAGCGGCAGCGACGAGGTGATTGAGCAGATCACCAAGCACCTGAACCGCCTGATCGAAGTGGTCAAGGTCGTCGACCTGACCGAAGGCGCCTTCACCGAGCGCGAGTTGATGCTCATCAAGGTGCGCGCCGTCGGGAAGGAGCGCGAGGAGATGAAGCGCATGGCCGACATCTTCCGCGGCCGCATCATCGACGTCACCGAGAAGAGCTACACCATCGAGCTGACCGGCGACTCCGGCAAGCTCGACGCCTTCATCGAGGCGATCGACCGCACGGCCATCCTGGAGACCGTGCGCACCGGCACCAGCGGCATCGGCCGCGGCGAACGGATTCTCAGAGTCTGACCCACCCCCGGCAGAGCCGTTTTCGCGGCGGCTGCTTGTTCACTGAACCCACCTAATTTCTGCTGGAGAGAACCATGAAGGTCTATTACGACAAGGACGCCGACCTGAGCCTGATCAAGGGCAAGAACGTCACCATCATCGGCTACGGCTCGCAAGGCCATGCCCACGCCCAGAACCTGACCGACAGCGGTGTCAAGGTCACGGTCGGCCTGCGCAAGGGCGGTGCGTCCTGGAGCAAGGTCGAGAAGGCCGGCCTCAAGGTGGCCGAGGTGGCCGAGGCCGTCAAGGGCGCCGATGTCGTGATGATGCTGCTGCCCGACGAGCAGATCGCCGACGTGTACAAGCGCGACGTTGAGCCCAACATCAAGGAAGGCGCCTCGCTGGCCTTCGCCCACGGCTTCAACGTGCACTACGGCCAGGTGATCCCGCGTGCCGACCTGGACGTGTGGATGGTCGCACCCAAGGCCCCGGGCCACACCGTGCGCGCCACCTACCAGCAAGGCGGCGGCGTGCCCCACCTGATCGCCGTGCATGGAGACAAGAGCGGCAAGGCGCGTGACCTGGCCCTGAGCTACGCCGTGGCCAACGGCGGCGGCAAGGCCGGCGTGATCGAGACCAACTTCCGCGAAGAGACCGAGACCGACCTGTTCGGCGAGCAGGCCGTGCTGTGCGGCGGCACCGTCGAGCTGATCAAGGCCGGTTTCGAGACGCTGGTGGAAGCCGGCTACGCGCCCGAGATGGCCTACTTCGAGTGCCTGCACGAGCTGAAGCTGATCGTGGACCTGATCTACGAAGGCGGCATCGCCAACATGAACTACTCGATCTCGAACAACGCCGAATACGGCGAGTACGTCACCGGCCCGCGCGTGGTGACCGAAGAGACCAAGAAGGCCATGAAGCAGTGCCTGAAGGACATCCAGACCGGCGAATACGCCAAGAGCTTCATCCTGGAGAACAAGGCCGGCGCGCCCACGCTGCAATCGCGCCGCCGCCTGACGGCCGAGCACGACATCGAGGTGGTCGGCGAGAAGCTGCGCGCGATGATGCCGTGGATCAAGAAGAACCGCCTGGTCGACCAGTCGAAGAACTGATCGCCATCGGCGATCTCCGGGCCGCGGCGGCCCGGGCCTTCGCCGGCCCGGGTTCCGCGGCCTTCGGCTGTCTGCGGCCCTCATATCTCTGCGGGGTATGCTTTGAAGATGAATGACCAGAACGACGCAGCCCTGTCGCTGCAGGAACCCGACGACCTGCGCGACCGGCCCCGCCGCAAGGGCATCTACATCCTGCCCAACCTGTTCACGCTGGCCGCGCTGTTCGGCGGCTTCTATGCGGTGGTGATGGCGATGAACGGCCGCTTCGAGCAGGCGGCCATCGGCATCTTCATGGCCGCGGTGCTGGACAGCCTGGACGGCCGCGTCGCCCGCATGACCAACACGCAGAGCGCCTTCGGCGAGCAGATGGACAGCCTGTCGGACATGGTGAGCTTCGGCGCCGCGCCGGCGCTCATCACCTACGAATGGGCGCTCAAGGGCCTGGGCAAGGCGGGCTGGATCGCGGCCTTCGTGTACTGCGCCTGCGCCGCGTTGCGGCTGGCGCGCTTCAACACCAACATCGGCGTGGTGGACAAGCGCTACTTCCAGGGCTTGCCCAGCCCGGCCGCGGCGGCGCTGATCATCGGCTTCATCTGGGTGATGGACGACGCGGGCTTCCGCGAGGTGTGGAGCCTGCCGTGGCTGGCCTGGTCCGCCTTCGGCGCCACGTTGTACGCGGGGCTGACGATGGTGACCAACGTGCCGTTCTACAGCTTCAAGGACGTCAGCTTCAAGCGCTCGGTGCCGTTCATCGTCATCGTGCTGATCGCGCTCGGCATCGCGGTGATCAACATCCACCCGCCGATCGTGCTGTTCGCGCTGTTCTGCGTGTACGGGCTGTCGGGCTACGGCGTGTACGTATACCGCAAGATGAAGGGCCGGCCGGTGAGCGTGATCGCCACGTCCACCGATGAGCCGGACGAAGAAGGCCTTCACCGCTAGAACACGTTCCCCCATTCGGGTGATATATTCGTGGCGATGTCGTTCCGCATCGCAACCACCTCGCTGCTACTAGGCGTGCTTCAGGCGCGCTGAACGATCTCGTCCAGAATTTTTTTCTCCCCGGATCAACGGCCCGCCTAGCGCAACGCAGCGGGCCGTTTGCTTTTGGGAAATCCGGCTGCGTTCACACCAACGAAAGACCACCATGTCGATGTTGAAGAACCCTGCCGCCAAGTACCGCGCTGCCACCACCGTCGGCCTCGTCGACCGCCGCTGGCCCGATGCCGTGATCGACAAGCCGCCCGTGTGGTGCAGCGTCGACCTGCGCGACGGCAACCAGGCGCTGATCGAGCCGATGGACCCGGCGCGCAAGCTGCGCATGTTCGAGCAGCTCGTGCGCATCGGCTTCAAGGAGATCGAGGTCGGCTTCCCGTCGGCGTCGCAGGCCGACTTCGACTTCGTGCGGCTGCTGATCGAGCGCAACCTCGTGCCCGACGACGTGACCATCCAGGTGCTGACGCAGGCGCGTGACCACCTCATCACCCGCACCTTCGAATCGCTGGTGGGCGCCAAGCGCGTGATCGTGCACCTGTACAACGCCACCGCGCCGGTGATGCGCCGCGTGGTGCTGGGCCTGGACGAAGACGGCGTGGTCGATCTCGCCGTCAGGCATGCCCGCATGATCCGCGAATGCGCAGAGCGCCAGCCCGGCACGCAGTGGACCTTCGAGTATTCGCCGGAGATGTTCTCCAACACCGAGCTGCCGTTCGCCAAGCGCATCGTCGATGCGGTATCGGCCGAATGGCGCGCCACGCCACAGCGGCCCTGCATCATCAACCTGCCTTCGACGGTGGAGTGCTGCACGCCCAACGTGTTCGCTGACATGGTGGAGTGGATGCACCGCCACCTCGAGCGGCGCGACGGCATCGTGATGTCGATCCACCCGCACAACGACCGCGGCACCGGCACCGCCGCCGCCGAGATGGCCCTGATGGCCGGCGCCGACCGGCTGGAAGGCTGCCTGTTCGGCAACGGCGAGCGCACCGGCAACCTCGACGTGGTGAACGTGGCGCTCAACCTGTACACCCAGGGCGTGGCGCCGGGCCTCGACTTTTCCGACATCGACGAGATCCGCCGCACGGTGGAGCACTGCAACCAGCTGCCGGTGCACCCGCGCCATCCTTACGTCGGCGATCTCGTCTATACAAGTTTCTCGGGCTCGCACCAGGACGCGATCAAGAAGGCCTTCGCCGCGCGGCGCGAGGGCGACATCTGGGACATGCCCTACCTGCCCATCGACCCGATGGACCTCGGCCGCAGCTACGAGGCGGTGATCCGCGTCAACAGCCAGTCGGGCAAGGGCGGCATCGCGTACCTGCTCGAGAGCGAATACGGCCTGGAGCTGCCGCGCCGGGTGCAGATCGACTTCAGCCGCGTGGTGCAGCAGGTGATGGACACCGAGGGCAAGGAGCTGAACGCCGCCGACCTGTGGGCCATCTTCGAGCGTGAATACGGCGTGGCACAGGCCCACATCGCGCATGTTCAGGTGACCGAGCAGGACGACGGCCGCGTGACGGTGCGCGCCGACGTGCAGCACGCCGGCCGCACCCATCGCCTGCAGGGCGAAGGCAACGGTCCGGTGGATGCCTTCGTCGACGGCCTGCGCGCGCTGTCGCCGGCCACGGTGGAGGTGCTGGACTACCATCAGCATGCGATCGGTGGCGGTGCCCAGGCCCGCGCGGCGGCCTACCTGGAGCTGCGCATCGATGGCGCCACCCGCTTCGGCGTGGGCATCGATGCCAACACCACCACTGCGTCGATGAAGGCGGTGCTGGGCGGCCTGATGCGCGCCGGGCGCTTCGAGCCACAGGCCGAAGGCGCCACTGCCTGACGCTGCCGCTCGACACTACAAAGACACCCACGAGGCATCCGAAGGAGACCCGCCATGGCCGACAAGCTCATCATCTTCGACACCACCTTGCGCGATGGCGAGCAGTCGCCCGGCGCGTCGATGACCAAGGACGAGAAGCTGCGCATCGCGCGGCAGCTCGAGCGGCTGCGCGTGGACGTGATCGAGGCGGGCTTCGCGGCCTCGAGCAACGGCGATTTCGAGGCGGTGAAGGCGATCGCCGACGTCATCAAGGAGTCGACCGTGTGCTCGCTGGCCCGCGCCAACGACCGCGACATCGCCCGCGCTGCGGAGGCGCTGAAAGGTGCGGCGCGCTCGCGCATCCACACCTTCATCGCCACCAGCGAACTGCACATGGAGAAGAAGCTGCGCATGACGCGCGAGCAGGTGCTGGAGCAGGCGCGTCAGGCAGTGCGCTTCGCCCGCAACCTGACGGCCGACGTGGAGTTCTCGCCCGAGGACGGCTACCGGTCGGACCCGGATTTCCTTTGCCGCGTGCTGGAGGCCGTGATCGAGGAGGGCGCCACCACGCTGAACATCCCGGACACGGTGGGCTACGCCATTCCGGAGCTGTACGGCAACTTCATCCGGCAGCTGCGCGAGCGGGTGCCCAACAGCGACAAGGCGATCTGGTCGGTGCACTGCCACAACGACCTGGGCATGGCCGTGGCCAACTCGCTGGCCGGCGTCAAGCTGGGCGGCGCGCGGCAGATCGAATGCACGATCAACGGCCTGGGCGAGCGCGCGGGCAACTGCTCGCTCGAAGAAATCGTGATGGCGGTGAAGACCCGCCGCGACTACTTCGGCCTGGAGCTGGGCATCGACGCGACGCAGATCGTGCCGGCCTCGCGCATGGTCAGCCAGACCACCGGCTTCGTGGTGCAGCCCAACAAGGCGGTGGTGGGCGCCAATGCCTTCGCACATGCCTCGGGCATCCACCAGGACGGCGTGCTGAAGGCGCGCGACACCTACGAGATCATGCGCGCCGAGGACGTGGGCTGGTCGGCCAACAAGATCGTGCTGGGCAAGCTGTCGGGCCGCAATGCCTTCAAGCAGCGGCTGCAGGAGCTGGGCATCGGGCTGGAATCGGAAGCCGACGTGAACGCGGCCTTCGCCCGCTTCAAGGACCTGGCCGACCGCAAGTCGGAGATCTTCGACGAGGACATCCTGGCGCTGGTGTCGGACGAAAGCGTCACGCCCGACCGCGAGCACTACCGGCTGCTGGCGCTGTCCCAGCGCTCGGAGATGGGCGAGCGCCCGCACGCCACAGTGGCCTTCGCGGCCGGCGAAGTGGAGCATCACGCCAGCAGCGACGGCAACGGCCCGGTGGACGCGAGCCTGAAGGCCATCGAGTCCCGCGTCGGAAGTGGCGCCGAACTGCTGCTCTATTCGGTCAATGCGATTACATCCGGAAGCACAGAATCCCAGGGAGAGGTGACCGTGCGCCTGCAGCTGGGCGGACGTGTCGTCAATGGTGTGGGTGCCGACCCGGACATCGTGGTGGCTTCGGCCAAGGCGTACCTGGCGGCGTTGAACAAGTTGCACAGCAAGACCGAACGTGTCGCGGCCCAAGGCTGAGGCCCCAGGTGGCGCCAAAAGGCGCCACTTGAGGAACGTGGCGTAAGTTTCTGATCTTGCGTGTGTTTTTTGCTTCGCCTACACTGACTTCTTGACAGGAGCCGGGTGTGGTACGCGCACTGAAATCTTTACGTTTGTTGTGTGTGGCAGGTGCTGTCGGCGTGGCCGCGGCATTGTTCCAACCGCTCACCGCGGAAGCGGCGGCCAAGCCCGCCAAGACGGTCAAGGCCAAGAAGCCGGCGGCGCGCCAGGCCAGCGCCAAGGTCAAGGCCGACCGCACCACCAAGGTGGTGGCCAAGCGCCGCGTGGCGATCGTCAACCCCGAGCCGGCCCGCATGTCCTTCGGCCAGCTCTACGGCCTGCATGGCGCCACCGATCCGCTGGACCTCAAGTCCAGCGTCGCGCTGGTGCTGGACCAGGACACCAACGAGGTGTTGTTCAGCAAGAACTCCCAGGCCGTGCTGCCGATCGCCTCCATCACCAAGCTGATGACGGCGCTGGTGGTGGCCGAAGCCAACCTGCCGGCCGACGAGGTGCTGACCATCACGCAGGACGACGTCGACACCGAGAAGCACAGCGGCTCCCGGCTGGCCGTGGGCACGCAGCTCACGCGTGGCGAGATGATGCACCTGGCGCTGATGTCGTCGGAGAACCGCGCAGCCAATGCGCTGGGCCGGCACTACCCGGGCGGCCTGCAGGCCTTCGTCGCGGCGATGAACCGCAAGGCCCACCAGCTGGGCATGAACGACACGCGCTATGTGGAGCCCACCGGCCTGTCGAGCAACAACCAGTCCAGCGCCCATGACCTGGCCGAGCTGGTGAAGGAAGCCAGCAAGCACGAGGTGATCCGCCAGCTCTCCACATCGCCCGAGCACCGGGTGGAGGTGGGCAGCCGGCTGCTTCAGTTCCGCAACAGCAACGGCCTGGTGCGCAGCGGCTCCTGGGACATCGGCCTGCAGAAGACCGGCTACATCTCCGAAGCTGGCCGCTGCCTCGTGATGCAGGCCCAGGTGGCCGGCCGCAAGGTCATCATGGTGCTGCTGGATTCGGCCGGAAAGTATTCGCGCATCGGCGATGCCGAGCGCATCCGCAAGTGGGTCACCACCGAGCTGCCGGGCAGCCTGGCGGTGAGCACGGCGGTCAAGACGACGCCTTGAGCCCCGCCGCCGGGCCCTGCGAGATGCGGTGGCCCAGGGCCGACGAGATCTGGCTGGCGGTGGCCTTCAGGCGCTCCAGCCAGCCTTCTTCCAGCCGGTCCGCCGGCGCCGAGATCGACAGTCCGGCCACCAGCTTGTTCTGGTCGTCGTAGATGCCGGCGGCCATGCAGCGCACGCCCAGCTCCAGTTCCTCGTCGTCGCGTGCCACCGTCTGGTGGCGCACGCCGTGCAGCTCGCGCTCCAGCCGCGCGATGTCGGTGATGCTGTTGCGCGTGTGGCCGGCCAGGCCGGTGCGCGTGGCATAGGCGCGTACCCGCTGCGGGTCTTCATGGGCCAGGAACAGCTTGCCCACCGAGGTGAGGTGCAGCGGCGCGCGGCCGCCGATGGCACGCACCACCTGCATGCCCGAGCGTTCGCTGTACGTGCGCTCGATGTAGACGATCTCGTCGCCCTGCCGCACCGAGAGGTTCACCGGCTGGTGGGTGAGCTTGTGCAGTTCGCGCATCGGCGCCAGCGCCGCGTCGCGCACGTCCAGCCGCGCCTTCACCAGGTTGCCGAGCTCCAGCAGGCGCATGCCGAGCCGATAACTGCCGGCCTGGGGCCGGTCCACCAGGCGGCCGACCGCCATGTCGTTGAGGATGCGGTGGGCGGTGGAAGGATGCAGTCCCGACCGCTCGCTGATTTCCTTGAGCGAGACAGGATCCTGGTGCTCGGCCAGTACATCGAGTAGCGCGAAAGCCCGTTCCAATACCTGGATCGTGGGCGTTTGACCATCATTTTTTCGCATGCCGATATTGTGAAGCGCTTCTTGAATTTTTGCATCGCGAAACTGGCGTGCGCCGCGCGGCATGCGGTCGTGTTACTGGCTGGCGTGTCGCTGGCTGCAGTGGCCACCGCGCAAGCGCCTTCGGCTGCGGCATCCGCCGGGTCCGCCGCTGCCGAAGCCCCGGCCTCCGAGCCCGCACCGGAAGCTGCGCGGCAATGGATCCAGGTGCCGCGCGTGGGCACGCGGCTGATGCCGGCCGACATCGGCCTGGTGATCAACACCGCGGACCCGTACTCGGTGGCGGTGGGCGCCTACTACATCGAGCGGCGGGGCTTGAAGCCGCGACAGGTGCTGCGGTTGGAGCTGCCGGTGCGCGGCAGCCTGACACCGGAGGAATTCGCCGCGCTGCGCCAGCAGGTGGAAAGCCATTTCGGCGACACCACGCAGGCGCTGGCCCTGGCCTGGACGGTGCCGTATGCGGTGCAGTGCCAGTCCATCACCGGCGCGCTGGCGCTGGGCTTCGATGCCGATTTCTGCCGCCGCAGCTGCGACCGCTCGCGGCCTTCGCCCTACTTCAACTCGGCCAGCAGCATGCCGTGGCGGGACCATCAGCTGCGGCCGTCGATGCTGCTGGCTGCGCGTGACGTGGAGCAGGCCCGGCGGTTGATCGATCGCGGCGTCTCGGCCGACGGGCGGCTGGGCCGGCGCTGGTCCGGGCCGGCGAATGCGCTGTACCTGTCCACCACCGACGCAGCGCGCAACGTGCGCCATCGGCTGTTTCCGCCGGCCGGGCCGGTACCGGCGCTGGGCCTGGCGGTGCGGGTGGAGCAGGCCGACCAGCCGCGGCAGCAGCAGCGCCTGCTGCTGCTGCAGACCGGTACTGCACAGCTCAGCGGGCTGGACGGCCTGGGCTGGGTGGACGGCGCCCTGGCCGACCATCTGACCTCCTTCGGCGGCCAGCTGGATCGGGTGGGCGGGCAGAGCACCGCGCTGGAATGGCTGGACTCGGGCGCCACCGCCAGCTACGGCACGGTGAGCGAGCCCTGCAACCACCTGCAGAAGTTCCCGCATCCGCAGGTGCTGCTGCTGCACTACGCGCAGGGCGCCACGGCCATCGAGGCCTATTGGAAGAGCGTGGCCTGGCCACTGCAGGGCGTGTTCGTGGGCGAACCGCTGGCGGCGCCGTTCGGGCCGGTTCTTCCAGCGCCGGCGGGCGGCGGCCTGGAGCCGGTGTCGATGCGCGCGCCGAAGCGCTGAGCAAGCTCGGGGCTCAGCCGGCCAGCGCCGCGGCGAGCGCCGCCTGCCCGGCCCGCACCGCGCCTTCCAGCGTGGCGGGGTAGGGGCCTTCCACGTAGTCGCCGGCGGCCCACAGGCCGGGTGCCACCGCGGCGGGCGGGCGGTCCAGCCCCGGGGTGCAGAGGAAGGTGGCGCGCCGCTCGGCCAGCGTGCGCAGCACCGTGGGCACCACCGGCCAGGTGCCGGGGGCAAAGGCGGCCTGGGCCTGCAGCAGCGTGGCCTCGGCCGTGGCCTCCAGACCGAGTGCCGCCCAATCGCGGGCGCCGCTGATGACGAAGGCAAACACGCCATGGGTGCCGCGGTCGCCGGCCAGCGCTCCCAGGTCGAACACGAACTGCGCCGGCGCCTGCGGGCCGGCCTGCAACGCCATCATCGGCAGCGGCAGGCGGGCGCCGGGGCAGCGCAGGTACACGGTGATGATGGGTTCGTAGTCAAAGGCCGCGGCGCGCGCGGCCCAGGCGGGCGCCAGCGGCTGAGCCAGCCGGGCCGCCTCGCGGGCGGAGGTGGCCAGCAGCACCTGGTCGAACGCCTGACCTTCCACCTGCCAGGCGCTGCCTTCGCGCTGCAGCTGCTGCACCCGCTGGCCCATGCGCACGGTGGCGCCGCGCGACTGCAGCCAGGCCTGCGCCGGCGCGGGCAGCAGCGCGCCCAGGCTGGCGCGCGGCAGCAGCAAGTCGGCGCTGCCGGCGCCGCTGAACAGCGCATCGCGCAGCACCCGCAGGAACACCCGCCCGCTGGCGCGCTGGGTTGGCGTGTTGAGCGCGGCCACGCACAGCGGCTCGATGAGCTGCTGGCGCACCGCCGGGCTCAGGCTGCGGGTGAGCTGCGCCACGCCATCTCGCGGCGCGCAGCGGAAGCCGCTGGCGCCCCAGCGGCCGGCGGCCAGCAGCAGCGACGCGCGGTCGCGCCAGCCCCAGCCGGGATAGGCCAGCACGCCGCGCACGAAGGCCGGGATGGCCGACCCGGGCGGCAGCCGCAGCCCGCTGCCGTCGGGATACACCAGCGCCAGCGGGCAGCGCAGCAGCAGGGCCTCGGGCGATGCACCCACGGTGCGCATCAGGGCCAGCGTATGGCGGTAGGCGCCGATGAGGATGTGCTGGCCGTTGTCCAGCGGCAGGCCGTCCATCGGCACCTCGCGGGCGCGGCCGCCCAGCTGCGGCGCCATCTCGAACAGCGTCACCTGGGCACCCCGCTGCACGCCGGCCACCGCGGCGGCCAGGCCGGCCCAGCCGCCACCGATCACCGCGACGCGGCAGTCCACGGCTAGCGCGCTTGCCAGTTGGTGCGCATCGCGATCCACACCTTGCGCACCGGCGTGAGGGCGATGCGCTGGTGCAGCACCTGGAAGTCGCTGGCCTCGATCTCGCGCAGCAGCGTGCGGTAGATGTTGGCCATCATCAGCCCCGGGCGCTGGGCGCGGCGGTCCTGCGCGGGCAGCAGCGCGAAGGCCTCGTCGTAGAAGCGGTGGGCACGCTCGGCCTGGAAGCGCATCAGCGCGGTGAAGCGGTCGCTGTAGCCCCAGGGCGCGGTGCGCTGCAGCAGCTCATGCGCCTTCACGTCGAACTGCTGAAGTTCCGAGACCGGCAGGTAGATGCGGCCGCGGCGCGCGTCCTCGCCCACGTCGCGGATGATGTTGGTGAGCTGCAGGGCCAGGCCCAGGCGGTGCGCGTACTCGATCGTCTGCGCCTGGGTACGGCCGAAGATGCTGGCCGCTACCTCGCCCACCACGCCGGCCACCAGGTGGCAGTAGCGCTGCAGGCCGGTGAAGTCGAGGTAGCGGCTCTGCTCCAGGTCCATCTGGCAGCCGTCGATCACCGCCATCAGGTGCTCGGGGCGGATGTCGTAGTCGCCTGCGTGCGGCATCAGCGCCTTCATCACCGGATGGGTGGCGGTGCCGGCGAAGGACTGCGCCACCTCCTTGCGCCACCAGGCCAGCTTGGTGGCGGCCACGCCGGTGTCGTGCACCTCGTCCACCACGTCGTCCACCTCGCGGCAGAAGGCGTAGAAGGCGGTGATGGCCGCGCGCCGTGGCGGCGTGAGGAACTTGAACGCGTAATAGAAGGAGGAGCCACTGCGCGCGGCCTTCTCCTGCACGTATTGCTCGGGGGTCATGCGGGCCTTCGGGCCGGTGCGTCGGCGGGGGTCATGGTGAGCGCACGCCACAGCAGGCGCGGCGCGTCGGCGGCGCCCACGGTGGGGCGGCGGCGCAGGCTGTCGTGGTCCTGGCCGGCGATCTTGTCGAGGATGCGCAGGCCGCCCTGCACCACCAGGCGCAGCTCCCAGCCGGCACGGCCGGGCAGGCGGTGCACCAGCGGCGCGCCGGCCAGCATGCTCTGGCGGGCCCAGGCGCACAGCTCGCGCACCAGCGCGCGGGTGGCGGGCGAGGCCTGCTGCGCCGCGGCCTCGGCCTCCAGGCCGGCCGGCGTCAGGCCATGCCGGCGGGCATCGGCCAGCGGCACGTAGTGGCGGCCGCGCGGCAGGTCGATGCGCAGGTCCTGCCAGAAGTTGATGAGTTGCAAGGCGGTGCAGACGGCGTCGGATTCGGCCAGCGCCGCCGGCGTATCCACGCCGTACAGGTGCAGCAGCAGGCGGCCGATGGGATTGGCGGAGCGCGCGCAATAGTCCAGCAGCGCGGCGCGGTCGGGGTAGAGCGGGTTGCGGGTGTCCTGCTCGAAGGCGCTGAGCAGGTCTTCCAGCGGCTGGCGCGGCAGGCGGTGCGCAATGATCATGCGCTGCAGTGGCGCGAACACCGGCGCCCAGCGGCCGGAGGAGTCGCCGTCGAAGGCGCGCTGCAGCGCTGCGCGGTACTCGGCCAGCGCGGCCAGGCGCTCGTCGGCGGGCAGGTCGCCCTCGTCAGCCAGGTCGTCGGCGGTGCGCGCGAACCAGTAGATGGCCTGGATCGGCGGCCGCAATCCTGGCGGGCACAGCCAGGAGGCAACGGGGAAGTTTTCGTAGTGGTCGACGCTCACGGGACCGCGATTGTCCACATAAGCGGCACTCAACCCTCGCAGGTTCGCAGTCGATTGACATGCCACCCGCGCGACTTCTACATTACTGACCGGTCAGTCAGTACCAGAGAACAGCCGCAAAACACGGCACACGACAATCCGCGAACCGCGGGGTTCCGACGTCACAAGGACACGTTTCGATGCGCCTTCACCTCCTTTCCGTCGCCGCTGGCGCGCTGTCGCTGGCCCTGCTGGCCGCTTGTTCGCGGCCCGAGCCGGAAGCCGAGCCCATCCGCGCCGTGCGCACCACGGTGATTGCCGCGGGCAGCGCGGGCGGCAGCGTCGATTACGCGGCGGAGGTGCGGGCGCGCACCGAATCGCGGCTGTCCTTCCAGGTGCCGGGCAAGATCACCCGCCGCCCGGTGGACCTGGGCGACACCGTCAAGCGCGGCCAGCTGCTGGCCCAGCTGGACCCGCAGGACCTGCGCCTGGGCGAAGCCGCCGCCCAGGCCGCGGTGCGCGCCGCGCAGGTGAACTACGACCTGGCTGCCGCCGACCTCAAGCGCTATCGCGAGCTGAAGGCCCAGGGCTTCATCAGCGGCGCCGAGCTGGAACGCCGCGAGACCGCCACCCAGGCGGCCCAGGCGCAGCTGGAGCAGGCGCGGGCGCAGGCCGGCGTGCAGGGCAACCAGCGGGCGTACACCGCGCTGCTGGCCGACGCGCCCGGCGTCATCACCTCGGTGGATGCGGAGCCCGGCACGGTGGTGGCCGCCGGCACGCCGGTACTGCGCCTGGCCCACGACGGCCCGCGCGACGTGGTGTTCAGCGTGCCGGAAGACCGGCTCAACGGCATGCGGGCGCTGATGGGCAAGGCCGGCGCGGTGCAGGTGTCGCTGTGGGGCCAGGAAGGCAAGCCCATTCCCGCCACCGTGCGGGAGGTGGCGGCCGCCGCCGATCCGGTGACGCGCACCTTCCTGGTCAAGGCCGACGTGGGCAGCACCGGCGTGCGGCTGGGCCAGACCGCCACCGCCTCCATCGCGCTGCCGCGGGTGGAGGGCGTGACGAAGCTGCCGCTGTCGGCCGTGTTCGAGGAGCAGGGCCGCTCCACCGTGTGGGTGGTGGAGCCGGGCACGATGACGGTGCGTGCGCAGCCGGTGCAGGTGGGCGGTGCCGACGGCAAGGACGTGGTGATCGCCGGCGGCCTGCAGCCGGGCCAGCGGGTGGTGACGGCCGGCGTGCATGTGCTGACACCGGGGCAGAAGGTCACGCTGTATGCCGAGCCGGGCGCGCCGGTGCCGCCGCCGGCCGCACCGGCCGCTTCCGCCGCACGCTGAGCCACCGGAGCCGCCCCCCATGACCGACCCGACTCCGCTGGCCGTCGAGCCTTCGCGCTTCAATGTCTCGCGCTGGGCGCTGGAGCATCCGGCGCTCACCCGCTACCTGATGATCGTGCTGATGGTGCTCGGCGTGGCCGCGTACTTCCAGCTCGGCCAGGACGAGGACCCGCCCTTCACCTTCCGTGCGATGGTGGTGCAGGCCTACTGGCCCGGCGCCACCGCGCAGCAGGTGGCCGACCAGGTCACCGACAAGATCGAAAAGGCGCTGCAGGAGGTGCCGCATGCCGACAAGATCCGCAGCTACACCAAGCCCGGCGAATCGCTGACCATCTTCCAGCTGCAGGAAAGCACGCCGCCCAAGGAGGTCTCGGGCACCTGGTACCAGGTGCGCAAGAAGATCGGCGACATGCGCGCCACGCTGCCGGCGGGCGTGATCGGCCCCTTCTTCAACGACGAGTTCGGCGACGTCTACGGCACCATCTACGCGCTGTCGGCCGACGGCTTCAGCGACGAGGAGCTGCGGGTGCAGGCCGAGGCCGTGCGCCAGGAGCTGCTGAAGGTGCCCTACGTGGCCAAGGTGGAGCTGTTCGGCGTGCAGCCCGAAAAGCTGTTCATCGAGATCTCGGCCCGCCGCCTGGCGCAGCTGGGGCTGGACTTCAACCAGGTGATCGGCCAGCTCGGCGCGCAGAACGCGGTGGAAGGCGCCGGCGTGCTCAACGCCGGCACCGACAACCTGCAGGTGCGCATCGGCGGCGCCTTCAATTCGGTGGAGGAGCTGCGCCAGTTCCCCATCCGCGGCACCAACCCGGCCACCGGCGCCGGCAGCACGCTGCGCCTGGGCGACATCGCCGAGATCCGCCGCGACTACGCCGACCCGCCTTCCACCATGGTGCGCCACCAGGGCCGCCAGGTGGTGGCGCTGGGCATCTCGATGGCCAAGGGCGGCGACATCATCGAGCTGGGCAAGCAGCTGCGCGCCCGCGCCGACACTGTGCGCCGCACGCTGCCCGCCGGGCTGGAGCTGTCGCAGGTGCAGGACCAGCCTTCGGCCGTCTCGCGCTCGGTGGGCGAGTTCGTCAAGGTGCTGGTGGAGGCGGTGGTGGTGGTGCTGGCGGTGAGCTTCATCAGCCTGGGCCTGCACACCCGGCCGCTGCGCATCGACGTGTGGCCGGGGCTGGTGGTGGGCATCACCATTCCGCTGGTGCTGGCCATCACCTTCGTGACGATGTTCTATTGGGGCATCGGCCTGCACAAGATCTCGCTGGGCTCGCTGATCATCGCGCTGGGCCTGCTGGTGGACGACGCCATCATTGCGGTCGAGATGATGGTGCGCAAGCTGGAGGAGGGCTTCGACAAGCTGCATGCCGCCACCTACGCCTACGAGGTGACGGCCATGCCGATGCTCACCGGCACGCTGATCACCGCGGCCGGCTTCCTGCCCATCGGCCTGGCCAAGTCGATGACCGGCGAATACACCTTCGCCATCTTCGCCGTCACCACCGCGGCGCTGGTCATCTCCTGGGTTGTTTCGGTGTACTTCGTGCCCTACCTGGGCGCCCGCCTGCTGCACACCCACAGCCGGGTGCAGGGCGGCGAGGTGCACGAGCTGTTCGATTCGCCGTTCTACATGCGCTTCCGCCGCCTGGTGGACTGGTGCGTGCACCACCGCTGGATCACCATCGGCCTGACGGTGCTCACCTTCGCGCTGGGCATCGTGGGCATGGGCAAGGTGCAGCAGCAGTTCTTCCCCGATTCCAGCCGCCCCGAGGTGCTGGTGGACCTGTGGTTGCCTGAAGGCAGCACCATCCAGCACAGCAACGAGGTGGCCAAGCGCTTCGAGGCCCGGATGATGAAGGAGCCCGGCGTCGAGAGCGTCACCCTCTGGGTGGGCTCGGGCCTGCCGCGCTTCTACCTGCCGCTGGACCAGATCTTCCCGCAGGCCAACGTCTCGCAGGCCATCGTGCTGCCCAAGGACCTGGAAACCCGCGAGCACCTGCGCAAGGCGCTGCCGGCCATCCTCGCCGCCGAATTCCCGGACGTCCGCGGCCGCGTGAAGCTGCTGCCCAACGGCCCGCCGGTGCCGTATCCGGTGCAGTTCCGGGTGATGGGCGACGACGTGACCCAGGTGCGCCAGTGGGCCGACCAGGCGCTGGCCATCCTGCGCGCCAGCCCCAACATGCGCGGTGTCAACGACAACTGGAACGAGTCGGTCAAGGTGCTGCGGCTGGAGATCGACCAGGACAAGGCGCGCGCGCTGGGCGTCACCAGCCAGGGCATCGCCCAGGCGTCACGCACGCTGCTGTCCGGCACGCCGGTGGGCCAGTACCGCGAAGGCGACCGGCTGATCGACATCCTGCTGCGCCAGCCGGCCGACGAGCGCGCCGCCGTCACGTCGCTGGCCAACGGCTACGTGCCCACCGCCACCGGCCGCGTCATCCCGCTGACGCAGATCGCCAGCATCCGCTTCGACTGGGAGCCGGGCGTGATCTGGCGCGAGGGGCGGCAGTTCGCCGTCACCGTGCAGGGCGACGTGGCCGAAGGCCTGCAGGGCCCGACCGTCACCGCCGAGCTGTGGCCGCAGCTCAATGAACTGCGCCAGCGCATGCCGCCGGGCTACACCATCGAGATCGCCGGCGCGGTGGAGGAAAGCAGCAAGGGCCAGGGCTCCATCGCCGCCGGCGTGCCGCTGATGCTGTTCATCATCTTCACCCTGCTGATGCTGCAGCTGCAGAGCTTCAGCCGCTCGGTGCTGGTGTTCCTCACCGGGCCGCTGGGCATCGCCGGCGTGGCCGGCGCGCTGCTGCTGCTGAACCGGCCGTTCGGCTTCGTCGCGCTGCTGGGCGTGATCGCGCTGATGGGCATGATCATGCGCAACTCGGTCATCCTGATCGACCAGATCGAGCACGACCGCGCCCGCGGCGTGCCCACCTGGACGGCGGTGGTGGAGTCGGCGGTGCGCCGCTTCCGCCCCATCGTGCTGACGGCCGCGGCCGCGGTGCTGGCGATGATCCCCCTGTCGCGCAGCGTGTTCTGGGGTCCGATGGCGGTGGCCATCATGGGCGGGCTGATCGTGGCCACCGCGCTCACGCTGCTGGCGCTGCCGGCGATGTACGCGGCATGGTTCCGTGTGAAACGTGAGCCCGCGCAGGCTGGTTAGAATCCGCGGTTCACAAAAACAGCGAAGGGGCGCTTCCGCCCGGAAGCAGCCCCTTCTTTCCACTTCCAGCGCGGGTGGCGAAATTGGTAGACGCACCAGGTTTAGGTCCTGACGCCAGCAATGGTGTGGGGGTTCGAGTCCCCCCCCCCGCGCACCACAGTACGCAACAAGAGAGTCGGACAAATGACGGTCACGGTTGAAACCCTCGAGAAACTGCAACGCCGGATCACGCTGACGCTGCCGGCCGATGTCATCGCCGGCGAAGTGTCGACGCGGCTGAAGAAGCTGGCTCGCACCGTCAAGGCCGACGGCTTCCGCCCCGGCAGGGTGCCGATGAGCGTGGTGACGCAGCGCTACGGCTACTCGGTGCAGTACGAGGTGGTGAACGACAAGGTCGGCGAGGCCTTCAACACCGCCGCCAACGAAGCCAAGCTGCGCGTGGCCGGCATGCCCAGCATCACGCAGAAGGACGAGGCGCCCGAGGGCTCCTTTGCCTTCGACGCCACCTTCGAGGTGTATCCGGAAGTGGTCATCGGCGACCTGGCCGGCGCCGAGGTGGAGCGCGTGTCGTCCGAGGTGACCGACGCCGCCATCGACAAGACCGTCGACATCCTGCGCAAGCAGCGCCGCACCTTCGCCCAGCGCCCGGCCGACGCCGCCGCCGAGGAAGGCGACCGCGTGACCATCGACTTCGAAGGCAAGATCGACGGCGAGCCCTTCGCCGGCGGCAAGGCCGAGGCCTTCCAGTTCATCGTCGGCGAAGGCCAGATGCTGGAGCAGTTCGACAAGGCCGTGCGCGGCATGAAGGCCGGCGAAAGCAAGACCTTCCCGCTGCAGTTCCCCGAGGACTACCAGGGCAAGGACGTCGCCGGCAAGGAAGCCGACTTCCTGGTCACGATGACCAAGATCGAATCGCAGGTGCTGCCGGAAATCGACGCCGCCTTCGCCCAGTCGCTCGGCATCGCCGACGGCACGGTGGAAGCGCTGCGCGCCGACATCAAGAAGAACCTGGAGCGCGAGGTCAAGTTCCGCGTGCTGGCCCGCAACAAGGCCTCCGTGATGGACGCACTGGTGTCGGTGGCCCAGCTGGACGTGCCGCAGGCGCTGGTCAAGACCGAGACCGAGCGCATGGTCGAGTCGGCCCGCGCCGACCTGAAGCAGCGCGGCGTCAAGGACGCCGACAAGGCGCCGATCCCGGCCGAACTGTTCACCGCCCAGGCCGAAAAGCGCGTGCGCCTGGGCCTGGTGGTGGCCGAGCTGGTGCGTGCCAACAACCTGCAGGCCAAGCCCGAGCAGCTGCAGGCCCACATCGAAGAGATGAGCCAGAGCTACGAGAAGCCGGCCGAGGTGGTGCGCTGGTACCTGAGCGACCGCCAGCGCATGGCCGAGGTGGAAGCCGTGGTGATCGAGAACAACGTGACCGACTTCGTGCTCGGCCGCGCCAAGGTCACCGACAAGCAGCTGCCTTTCGACGAGCTGATGACCGCCTGACCTCCCTGTGCGATCCGCAGGTCGCAACGGAAGGCGCCGCGCCGCAAGGCAGGCGCCTTTTCCGTTCTTAGGGCCTCCTCTTGCAGGCCCATAATCGACCCGCATGTTGTACAGACTCCCTATTCGCAAGGACAACTCATGAGCGCGCTTGAAACCACCGGCCTGGGCATGGTGCCCGTGGTCATCGAACAATCCGGCCGCGGTGAGCGGGCCTACGACATCTACAGCCGCCTGCTGCGCGAACGGGTCATCTTCCTCGTCGGCCCGGTGAACGACCAGACCGCCAACCTCGTGGTGGCGCAGCTGCTGTTCCTGGAGAGCGAAAACCCCGACAAGGACATCCACCTGTACATCAACTCGCCGGGCGGCAGCGTCAGCGCGGGCCTGTCGATCTTCGACACGATGCAGTTCATCAAGCCCGACGTGTCCACGCTGTGCATGGGCATCGCCGCCAGCATGGGCTCGTTCCTGCTGATGGCCGGCGCCAAGGGCAAGCGCTTCGCGCTGCCGAACTCCCGCGTGATGATCCACCAGCCGTCGGGCGGCGCGCAGGGCCAGGCCACCGACATCGAGATCCATGCCCGCGAGATCCTCAAGACCCGCGAGCAGCTCAACCGCATCTACGCCGACCGCACCGGCCAGTCCATCGAGAAGATCCGCGCCGACATGGAGCGCGACTTCTTCCTGGACCCCGAGGAATCGAAGGCCTACGGCCTGATCGACCAGGTGCTGGACAAGCGCCCGTAACAGCCCTGCCACCCGGGGCGGGCGGCTGAGCTGCGAGGCCCCGTCAGGGGCTTTGCCGGCCCGCCGGTACCCCGGTGGCGTTGGACTATCATTCCCTGCATTGACCTTCGCGTCTGCGAAACCTGAATACCCATGGCCGAGAAAAAAGGCGCTTCGAGCGAAAAGGTTCTGTACTGCTCCTTCTGCGGCAAGAGCCAGCACGAGGTGAAGAAGCTCATCGCCGGTCCGTCGGTGTTCATCTGCGACGAGTGCATCGAGCTGTGCAACGACATCATCCGTGACGAGGTGCCGGCCGACGGCGCCACCGCCAAGGCGGCCAAGTCCGACCTGCCGACGCCCGCGGAGATCAAGACCAGCCTCGACCAGTACGTGATCGGCCAGGAAGTGGCCAAGCGCACGCTGTCGGTGGCCGTCTACAACCACTACAAGCGCCTGAAGCACATGGGCGCCAGCAGCAAGGATGAGGTAGAGCTCAGCAAGAGCAACATCCTGCTGATCGGCCCCACCGGCTCGGGCAAGACGCTGCTGGCGCAGACCCTGGCGCGGCTGCTGAACGTGCCCTTCGTGATCGCCGACGCCACCACGCTGACCGAAGCCGGCTACGTGGGCGAGGACGTCGAGAACATCATCCAGAAGCTGCTGCAGAACTGCAATTACGACGTCGAGCGCGCCCAGCGCGGCATCGTCTACATCGACGAGATCGACAAGATCAGCCGCAAGGCCGACAACCCGAGCATCACGCGCGACGTGTCGGGCGAAGGCGTGCAGCAGGCGCTGCTGAAGCTGGTGGAAGGCACCATGGCCAGCGTGCCGCCGCAGGGTGGGCGCAAGCATCCGAACCAGGATTTCCTGCAGATCGACACGACGAACATCCTGTTCATCTGCGGCGGCGCGTTCGACGGCCTCGAGAAGGTCATCCAGAACCGCACGGAGAAGTCGGGCATCGGTTTTGGCGCCACGGTGCACACCAAGACCGAGAAGCGCGTCTCGGAGGTGTTCCGCTCCACCGAGCCGGAAGACCTGATCAAGTTCGGCCTGATTCCGGAACTGGTCGGCCGCCTGCCGGTGGTCGCCACGCTGGGCGAGCTGACCGAGGACGCACTGGTGCAGATCCTGACCGAGCCGAAGAACGCGCTGCTCAAGCAGTACCAGCGCCTGTTCGGCATGGACGGCGTCGAGCTGGAGATCCGCACTTCGGCGCTCCAGGCCATCTCGCGAAAGGCGCTGGCCCGCAAGACCGGCGCCCGCGGCCTGCGCTCGATCATGGAACATGCGCTGATCGACACGATGTTCGACCTGCCCAACCTCGATGGCGTGGCCAAGGTGGTGGTCGATGAACACAACATCGAAGAGGGCTCCAAGCCCCTGCTGGTCTACCACGAGGCCAAGGCGAGTGCCTGAGTTGCTGCCGCCTGCAACCGCGGCCGGCGGCGGTCTCCTGGAAGCTTCTCATGCGGCCCTGGCGGGCCGCCTTGCAATCCCCCGCTCGGGCCCCACGTCGGCTTGGAAAGAGAGGTTTCTACATGTCCGGACATCCTGTTTTGCCCTCGGATCCGATCACCCTGCCGTTGCTGCCCTTGCGCGACGTGGTGGTGTTTCCGCACATGGTGATCCCGCTGTTCGTGGGTCGCCCGAAATCGATCAAGGCGCTGGAAGCCGCCATGGAAGCCGGCCGCCAGATCATGCTGGTGGCGCAGAAGGCCGCCGGCAAGGACGAGCCCAAGGCCGACGACATGTTCGACGTCGGCTGCGTCTCCAGCATCCTGCAGATGCTGAAACTGCCTGACGGCACCGTGAAGGTGTTGGTCGAAGGCACCCAGCGAGCCAACACGCTGTCGATCACCGAAACGGAGGAGCACTTCGTCTCCGAGGTGTCGCCGATCCAGCCGGCCGTTGACACCAAGCCCGAGATCGAGGCCCTGCGCCGCGCGGTCACGCAGCAGTTCGACCAGTACGTCAAGCTGAACAAGAAGATCCCGCCCGAGATCCTCACGTCCATCGCCGGGATCGACGATGCGGGCCGCCTGGCCGACACCATCGCCGCGCACCTGCCGCTCAAGCTCGAGGCCAAGCAGTCGGTGCTTGACCTGTTCGAGACCGACAAGCGGCTGGAAAAGCTGCTGGAACTGCTCGAGCATGAAGTCGACATCCTGCAGGTGGAAAAGCGCATCCGCGGCCGCGTCAAGCGCCAGATGGAAAAGAGCCAGCGCGAGTACTACCTGAACGAGCAGGTCAAGGCCATCCAGAAGGAACTGGGCGACGGCGAAGAGGGCGCGGATCTCGAGGAACTCGAGAAGAAGATCGCCGCGGCCAAGATGCCGAAGGACGCGCGCAAGAAGGCTGAGAGCGAGCTGAAGAAGCTCAAGCTGATGTCGCCGATGTCGGCAGAAGCCACGGTCGTGCGCAACTACATCGACACCCTGGTCGGCCTGCCCTGGGCCAAGAAGACCAAGATCAAGCATGACCTGTCGAACGCCGAGGAGGTGCTCAACGAGGACCACTACGGGCTGGACAAGGTCAAGGACCGCATCCTGGAATACCTCGCGGTGCAGCAGCGCGTCGACAAGGTGAAGGCGCCGATCCTGTGCCTGGTGGGCCCTCCGGGCGTGGGCAAGACCTCGCTCGGCCAGAGCGTGGCGCGCGCCACCGGCCGCAAGTTCGTGCGCATGGCGCTGGGCGGCATGCGTGACGAAGCCGAGATCCGCGGCCACCGCCGCACCTACATCGGCTCCATGCCGGGCAAGGTGCTGCAGAGCCTGAGCAAGGTGGGCACGCGCAATCCGCTGTTCCTGCTCGACGAGATCGACAAGCTGGGCATGGACTTCCGCGGCGATCCGTCTTCGGCGCTGCTGGAAGTGCTCGACCCCGAGCAGAACCACACCTTCAGCGACCACTACGTCGAGGTCGACTTCGACTTGTCGGACGTGATGTTCGTGGCGACGTCCAACTCGATGAACATCCCGCCGGCGCTGCTGGACCGGATGGAAGTGATCCGCCTGTCGGGCTATACCGAGGACGAGAAGCTCAACATCGCCCAGCGCTACCTGCTGCCCAAGCAGGCCAAGAACAACGGCGTGCTGGACGACGAGATGGAAGTCACCGAGAGCGCGCTGCGCGGCATCATCCGCTACTACACGCGGGAGGCCGGCGTGCGTTCGCTGGAACGCGAGATCTCGAAGATCTGCCGCAAGGTGGTCAAGGGCATCCAGCTGAAGAAGTACGAGGGCAAGGTCGTCGTCACCGACGAGAACCTGCATGACTTCCTGGGCGTGCGCAAGTACGACTACGGCCGTGCCGAGAAGAAGAACCAGGTGGGGCAGGTGTCCGGCCTGGCCTGGACCGAGGTGGGCGGCGACCTGCTGACCATCGAGGCGGCGGTGATGCCCGGCAAGGGCAACATCATCCGCACCGGCTCGCTCGGTGACGTGATGAAGGAATCGGTCGAGGCGGCACGCTCGGTGGTCCGGTCACGCTCGCGGCGCCTGGGCATCAAGGACGAGCTCTTCGAGAAGCGCGACGTGCACATCCACGTGCCCGATGGCGCCACGCCGAAGGATGGCCCGAGTGCCGGCATCGCGATGACCACGGCATTCGTCTCGGCGCTGCTGGGCATCCCCGTCAAGGCCGACGTGGCCATGACCGGCGAGATCACGCTGCGCGGCGAAGTGACGGCCATTGGCGGCTTGAAGGAGAAGCTGCTGGCGGCGCACCGGGGTGGCATCAAGACGGTGATCATCCCGGAGGAGAACGTCAAGGACCTGCAGGAGATCCCCGAGAACGTGAAGAACAATCTCGAGATCGTGCCGGTGAAGTGGATCGACCGCGTGCTGGAAGTGGCGCTCGAAAGCGCGCCGCAGCCTCTGCCGGACGAGGAAGTGGTGCCGGAGACCAAGGCCGCGCCGGCTGCGGGCGGAGGTAGCGTGACGCCCGCGGGCATCAAGCATTGAGTTTTAGTCGGGATTAGGCTTGCCTCGGTCGCTGGGGCTGCCTATACTGCAGAGCTTCGCTGAACACACCAAGTCAGCGTCGTATGCGGGAATAGCTCAGTTGGTAGAGCGCAACCTTGCCAAGGTTGAGGTCGCGAGTTCGAGTCTCGTTTCCCGCTCCAGCATGCAGAATGAAAAGGGAAGCAGCCGCTTCCCCTTTTTGTCGAGTGAACCCGGTTTGCCGGGCGGTGGCGCGATAGCAAAGCGGTTATGCAACGGATTGCAAATCCGTCTAGTCCGGTTCGACTCCGGATCGCGCCTCCAAAGTTGTTCAGTCCGGGTTTGAAGTGCTTGCAGAAGCAAACATTCCCTGGCTAGAATAGCGGGCTAGCCAGCCACCAAACTGGCGCAGTTTTGAAATGCGGGAATAGCTCAGTTGGTAGAGCGCAACCTTGCCAAGGTTGAGGTCGCGAGTTCGAGTCTCGTTTCCCGCTCCAGAATGCAATGCAAACGGGGAAGCCAGTGGCTTCCCCGTTTGCTTTGTGTCTGGCTTGCGTGCGTCGGATCAGGGCAAGGCGAATCCTGGCGCCAGGGCCCGCCGCAGGCATTCCACCACCTCGTGCACTGCGCGCGGCGTGTGCGGGCTCCAAGGGCGGATGGCATGGATGGCGTCGCCGAAGAAGCCGACCGGGCGCCAGTCCGGGAGCACCACGCGCAGCCGGCCGGAGCCCAGCGCGGCGGCTGCGCTGAAGTCCGGCAACAGCGCGATGCCCAGGCCATCGATCACCGCGTCACGCAGCACTTCGGAGTTGTTGGCGCGGAACGGGCCATGGACGGTCACCTCGATGCGCTCGGGCTCCGCAGCCGCCTGCGCCTGCCGTTCGAACTGCCAGATGGACGGACCGGGGCGCAGGTAGGCCAAAGCGTCATGTCCGGCCAACGCCGATGGATGCTCCGGCAGGCCGCGCCGGTCCAGGTAGTCGGCGCTGGCCACCAGCAGGGTGCGGGAGTCGCAGAGCTTCCAGGCGACATGGTCGTCGGGCGGCGTATGGGTGTGGCGCACCGCCAGGTCGAAGCCTTCGCGTGACAGCGGCACCAACCGGTCGGACAGCTCCAGGTCCACGCGGACGGACGGAAACGCGCGGTGGAAGCCCGCCAGCGCCGGTGCGATGTACTGGCGGCCCAGCGCCACCGGTGCAGTAATGCGCAGCACGCCGCTGGGCGTGGCGGCCAGGTCGCGCACGCTGGCGAAGCTGCGCTGGATCTGCTCGTAGGCGCCCCGCGTCTGGTCCACCAGCTGCTGGCCGGCCGGCGTGAGCCGCACGCTGCGGGTGGTGCGCTGCACCAGCGGAACGCCGGCCGCCCGTTCCAGTTCGGTGATGCGCTGGCTGACCGCGGCCTTGCTCACCTGCAGCCTGGCGGCAGCCGCGGTGTAGCTGCCCGCCTCCGCCAGGGCGCCGAGGCAGTGCACATGAGCCCAGAGTTGGTCGGGAGACGTCGTAGTCATCGGCTGATTGTTCATCGCACTGAACAATGCGTCTACATGCCATGGCTGTGCATTGCGCTGCGCGGCTTCTAGACTCGCGGCCTTGCATCACCGCATCAGCAGCTGGAGACACCATGGGCGCACCCGAAGCCTTCACCCGTACCACCGACGTCGGCCATTGGATTGGCGGCCAGCCGAGCGCCGGCAGTGGCGGCCGCAGCCAGGCCGTCTACAACCCCGCCACGGGTCAGGTGGCGCGGCAGGTGCTGCTGGGCAGCGTGGACGACGTGAACGCCGCGGTGGCCGCGGCCAGCGCCGCCTTTCCGGCCTGGGCCGACACGCCGCCGATACGCCGCGCCCGCGTGATGAACAACTTCCTGGCGCTGATGAACCAGCACCGCGACACCTTGGCGGCGATGATCACCGCCGAGCACGGCAAGGTGTTCACCGATGCGCAAGGCGAGGTCACGCGCGGCATCGAGATCGTGGAATTCGCCTGCGGCATTCCGCAGCTGCTGAAAGGCGACTTCACCGACCAGGTGTCCACCGGCATCGACAACTGGACGTTGCGCCAGCCGCTGGGCGTGGTGGCCGGCATCACGCCGTTCAACTTCCCGTGCATGGTGCCGGCCTGGATGTTTCCGGTGGCGCTGGCCTGCGGCAACACCTTCATCCTGAAGCCCAGCGAGCGCGATCCATCGCCCAGCCTGTTCATGGCCGAGCTGCTGAAGCAGGCGGGCCTGCCCGACGGCGTGTTCAACGTGGTGCAGGGTGACAAGACGGTCGTGGATGCGCTGCTGACCCACCCGGACGTGAAGGCGCTGAGCTTCGTCGGCTCCACGCCGATCGCGCAGTACATCTACGAGACCGGCGCCCACCACGGCAAGCGGGTGCAGGCGCTGGGCGGTGCCAAGAACCACATGGTGGTGATGCCCGACGCCGACATCGAGCAGACGGTGGATGCGCTGATCGGCGCGGCGTACGGCTCGGCCGGCGAGCGCTGCATGGCCATCAGCGTGGCGGTGCTGGTGGGCGACGTGGCCGACCAGATCGTGCCGCTGCTGGCCGAGCGCGCCAGGGCGCTGAAGATCAAGAACGGCATGGAGCTCGACGCCGAGATGGGCCCGATCGTCACCCGCCAGGCGCTGGAGCGCATCGAGGGCTACATCGCGCTGGGCGTGGAAGAGGGCGCGCAGCTGGTGGTCGACGGCCGTGGCCACCAGGTGGCGGGGCACGAAGAAGGCTTCTTCACCGGCGGCACGCTGTTCGACCACGTGACGCCGGCGATGCGCATCTACAAGGAAGAGATCTTCGGCCCGGTGCTGGCCTGCGTGCGCGCGAAGGACTTCGCCGAGGCGGTGCAGCTGGTCAACGACCACGAGTTCGGCAACGGCGTGGCCTGCTACACCCGCGACGGCAACGTGGCGCGGGAGTTCGCACGGCGCATCCAGGTGGGCATGGTCGGCATCAACGTGCCGATCCCGGTGCCGATGGCCTGGCACGGTTTCGGCGGCTGGAAGCGCAGCCTGTTCGGCGACATGCATGCCTATGGCGAGGAAGGCGTGCGCTTCTATACCAGGCAGAAGTCGATCATGCAGCGCTGGCCGGCCAGCACGCCCAAGGGCGCGGAGTTCGTGATGCCGACCTCGAAGTGACGCCGGCGGCAAGGCGGTCGGTACGCCGCTGGCAGCGGGCCCCGGGCTCGCTGACCCAGCGGCTTTTTGCGTGGGGCGGTGAAGTGCGCGTGCAGCGGTTGCTGCAGGCGGTGGCGCCGTTGCTGCCCGGTGAGGCGTCCGACCTGGGCGTGCCGCCCGGCACCCGCTGCCTGGTGCGCGAGGTGGTGCTGCACGTGGGTGATGCGCCGGTGGTGTGGGCGCGCAGCGTGGCGCCGCACAGCGCGCTGCACGGGCCGTGGAAGGCCCTGGTGGGCCTGGGCCAGCGACCGTTGGCGGCGCTGCTGTTCGTCGATCGGTCGGTGCGCCGCACGCCGCTGGTGGCGGAGTGGCACGGGCGCGGGAGCCCGTGGCATCAGCGGGCCAGCGACGCCTGGCAGCAGGTGGCGGGCGGCCGCTGGCCCGGGCCGGTGGTGGCCGGGCGCAGCTCGGTGTTCTCGCGCGGCGAGGCGCCGCTGCGGGTGTTCGAGGCCTTCGTGCCCGGCATCTCCGCGCCGGTGCGCGGGCTTACCTGACCACGTCGACGCTGAAGCGCACTGCGCCGTAGGCGGTGCAGGCGTCGCCTTCGCACGGGCCGGGGCGGCCGGCGAAGGTGGAGCCGGGGCCGGTGTGGGCGGCGGCCAGGGCGGCCGCGTCGGCGCCGGTGGGCAGGAACAGGAAGGTATCGCGCTTGCCGCGCAGGTGGTCGAAGCTGCGTGGCACGGCGGACACGATGACGACGAAGTCCTCGCGCCCGGCGGGCTCCGAGGTCTCGATGGCCGCGTCCGCCGGCGGCAGCGTGAGCGGCTTGCCCGCGCTGATGCGATTGGCCCGGGCCATCGTGTTGGGATGCAGCAGCACCAGCGAGCCGTCGGGGCCCTTGACCAGCGTGTAGACGTAGCCGTCGCGCGACGAGGTGACGCTGTAGCGCAGCCGGTCGCGGCCGATGCGCAGCTGCGGTCGTGCAGAGGACGCTTCCACGCTGAAACCCGGCGTCTGCGCCTGCACGATGCGGTCGAGTTCACCGTCGACGGTAAAGGGCAGGTTCGGCGCGGGGATTGGTGCGGGCGCAGGCGCCGGGGCGGGCAGGGGCGCCGGCGCCGGAGACGGCGTGGGTGCCGGCGCAGGTGCCGTCGCCACCACCGGCGGCGCGGGCGGCGGCTTGCCGGGGGTCAGCGCGAAGAACGCGCCCACACCGCCAAGCACCAGCACGCCGGCGCCGATGCCGATCCACCGGCCCGAGCGGCCGCCGGCCGTCGTCGCCCCACCGGCGGCGGCGGCGCGCCCTGCGGCCGAAGCCGGCGTGCCGGTCACGGCCGGCGGCGGTGGTGCCTCGCCCTGCAAGACCGTCTGCACGTCCGGCGCGCCGCCGGGGCCCAGGCCCATGTCGGCGCGGAAGGCTTCGATGCTCGGCGTGCGGTCTTCGGGCCGCACCTTCAACGCCCGGTCGACCGCGGCCAGGAAGGTTCCGCTGTAGAGGCCGCGTGCGGCCTCCGTCAGCGGCTGGTAGCTGTCGCCCATCATGCGGCCGACCGACACCGGTGGCGTGCGGCCCTGGATGGCGAAATACACCACCGCGGCCAGCGCATAGACGTCGGTCCACGGTCCCTGCTTCATGCTGGGCACCTCGGCGTACTGCTCCAGCGGCGCATAGCCGGGCTTGAGGATGACGGTCAGCGCCTGCGTCATGTCGCCGATCACGCGGCGGGCGGCGCCGAAGTCCAGCAGCAGCGGCTTGCCGCTGCCGGCCAGCAGGATGATGTTGTCGGGCGCGATGTCGCGGTGGTAGCAATGCTCCGCATGGATGACGGCCAGCGCCTCGGTCAGCGGCGCCAGCAGGCCGCGCAGCCAGGCTTCGTCGGGCGCGGCGCCCATCTCGCGCAGCTTGTCCTTCAGCGTCATGCCCTCGTAGAAGGGCATCACCATGTACGCGGTGCCGTTGGCTTCCCAGAAGCGGTAGACCTTCACCAGCGACGGGTGATCGAACTGGGCCAGCAGCCGGGCCTCGTTGACGAAGCTCTTCAGGCCGGCCTCGAAGGTCTCGCGGTGGCGCTCGCTCTTGACCGACACCTGCGTGCCGCCCTTGCGCGCCGCCAGCGCCGAAGGCATGTACTCCTTCAGCGCGACGCGGCGGTGCAGCGAGTGGTCCTGCGCCAGGTAGACGATGCCGAAGCCGCCTTCGCCCAGCACCCGCGTCAGCTCGAATTCGCCGAGGCGGGTGCCCACCGGCAAGGCGTTGCCGTTGTCGTCGGGCGAGGTCGCAGGCGGGCGCGGGGGCGGCTCGTCGGTGCCCAGCAAAGGCGACGGTGCGAAGACGGTGCGCTCATCGTCGGCCGCAGCGGCTGCGGGTGTCGGCGCGTCGGCGGGCGCGGACCCGGCGGCAGGCGGCACCGGTGGCCGGATGAGGGTGCGATCGTCGTCGTCGTCAGTGGAACTCATCGTGATGCGTCTGCGTTGGCCGGGCCATTGTCCGCCAGCGGCTGCGGCAGGCCGCCGAACAGCAGCCCGGGCAGGCCGGCGGTGGCCAGGCCTTCGGAGCGCAGCAGCTGCGGCGTGGCCAGGTCCGCTTCGGCATACCAGTAGGCGGCGCCGCGGGCCTGCATCAGGCCCGCGGACAGCCAGTCGGCGGCCACGCGCGCCGCCCCATGGCGATGGCCACCGAGCGCCAGGCGCTGCACCCCGCCGGCGGCGGGCGCTGCGAGCAGCGGCGGCGGGCCGCCTGTCCACGGCGGTGTGCCGATGCGCTGCAACTCGGCTTCCAGCGCGTCGATGGTCCAGTCCTCGTGCAGCGCATCGGCCGCGGCCTCGTCGATGCGCAGCAGCCAGGCCCACAACGCTTCCATCGCGTCGGCCTCCGAAGGCAGGGCGGGCAGGGGCTGCGCGATCGTCAACGGGTAGTAGCGGCCGACGCGGTCCACCGAGGGCATCAGCACGCCGGCCCAGGGCTGCTCGTCCATCACGCCGGGCATCAGCAGGAAGCGCCAGCTCGGGCTGGCGAGGTAGCCGTCCAGCCAACCCGGCTGCTGCTGCAGGCCGGCCAGGCCGGCCGACAGCCATTCGTCCCAGCGCTGCACGAAGGCCGGCGGCAGCCGGCGGCTGGCGAAGTCGCCCAGCGTCGGCAGCTTGCCGTGCCAACCGGCGGCGGGTGCCTGCACCGCGCTCACAAGGCGCCCGGGCAGCGGAACTGCTGGATCTCGCGCAGCCGGAAGGGGTTCAGCACGCTGTTGGCGGTGACGTCGAAGCGCACGCGCTGGCCTTCCAGCGTCATCAGCACGCTGAATTTCTCGGGCTGGGCCGAGGGCTGCACCTCGAAGCGGTCGAACAGCCGGAACAGCGCCCACGGCCCTTCGAACACCAGCGGCGCCGCGCCCGGCGTGCTGCTGAGCCTGACGGTGGAGGCGACCCGCTGGCTGGGCCAGCTCACGGTGGCGGCGGTGGCCGCGCCGGGGGTGAACTTGACGACCTGGCCGTCGATGTCGAGCGTGACCTCCTGCAGCGTGCCGAGCTCGGCCGCGCGCAGGTCGAGCTTGAAGCCCGGCGTGCGCCCGCCGCCGCGGAAGAAGGCTTCCTTGATGCGCGACGCACGCTGGAAATCGGCCAGTGCCGCGGGCGCAGCGGGGCGGGTGCCATCGGCCAGCGGCTTGTAGGTCCAGGTGGCGCCGCTGGTGTCGACCAGCGCGGCCAGCCGGCGGTTGTAGAACTCGTCGAGCAGGCCGCCGGGCGCGAAGAGCTGGCCGAAGTCCTCTGGCAGCACGTCGGCCCGCGAGCTGGGCGCGAACGGGTAGCGGTTGGCCACCGCGCGGGTGCAGAAGTCGAAGATCGGCTTCAGGTCGCCGGTCATCACGTCGCGCTCGGCCACTCGGCCTTGCTTGGCGCTCACGTCGGCCAGCTGTTCGAGCATCGAGCGCACCGGCTCCGGCTGCTGCGCGGCCACCAGCTTGGCGGCGCCGCCACCGGCCGGCGGCGGCGGCGACTTGCTCTTCTGCGCCGCGTCGATGGCCTGCAGCTGTGCGAACACCTCGCCGAAGGCCTTCACCGTGTCGTCGATGGGCGCCGGCTGGCCCTGCACCTGGCGGCGGATGCTGGCGAAATGGTCGTCCACCATCTTCTCGACCGGCCCGGCCGACGGCGCCACGGCGGGCCCGCCGCCGGCCAGCTTGGCGAGGTCGGCCTTGGCCTGGTTGGCGGCCTGGGCGGCCTTGTCCAGCGCACCCGGCGCCGCGGCAGGGGGCACCAGCGTGGTCTCCTGCGCCACGGCGGCGAGGTAGAGCTTCAGCGGCGAATCGACGCCCGACAGCAGCCGCGCGACTTCCATGCTGCGCTCCAGGCTCGTGAGCTTGACCAGCCGCACGTCGGCCAGGTACGCGTCCCAGGCCTTGATGTAGTCCTGCAGGTACAGGCGCCGCACGCGGTCGGTGAGCTCATTGCCCAGCAGGGCATTGGCGGCCTGGCCGGCGCTGGCCTTGCGGCCGAACACCCATTGCTCCTCGGCCTGGAGCTGCGCGGCCGACAGGCCCACGCTGCCCTGGAAGGCCTGCACATAGCCCTGGCGCGTATAGAAGCCCGGCACGCCGCGCGACAGCGGCTCGCCGCTGGCCCGCTCGAACACCTTGTCGGCCTGCGGGCCGGCCTTGGCGGCCACCGAGAACTCCGGCAGCTCGCCGCGGAAGCGCCGCTTGAGCCGGCTGTAGATGCGGTACTCGATGGGGAAGGAGGCCAGCATGTCGCGCACGCTGGTCACCAGCGCGGTGTCGATCGGCCGCGCGCTCTGCGGCGCGCCCTGGGCCAGCAGCGCATCCAGGTGGGCATCGAGCGCGGCCCGCTGCTCGGGCGGCAGGTTGCGGAACTGCGCATCCCAGTCGATGCCGATCCAGGCCTTGAGCGTGGGTGCGTCGAACTGGTCGGGCGTGTAGAGCATCAGGTAGGCCTTGAGCGCCTCGTAGGCCTGCTCCAGGTTGTCCTTGTTCGCCGCGCGCAGGCGCTCTTCCAGCCGCTGGGCCACGCGCGGCAGCAGCGCATGTTCCAGCAGTCGGCGGTAGCCCAGGCGGGCGCCGGCATCCAGCTTGTCGCCCTGGTACAGGCCCAGGGTGTCCAGCAGCGGCGGATCGTCGAGCGAGAAACGTTCACTCTGCGCGGCATTACGCACCGCCGTAAGCGCCGGCGCGATCGGCGCGGGGTCGGCGCTGGTGGCCGGCGGCAGTGCGTCCACCGCCTGCTGCAGCGCCGGCAGCCTGGCGGCCACTTCGGCGTCGTAGGCCTGGTTGCGCACATAGCTCACCGCCCAGCCCACGGCCAGCGCAGTGCCGGCCACGGCCACGGTGGCGAAGCCGGCCATGCGCAGCGCGAAGCGCCGCCGCTCGGCCTGCGGATTGGCCGAGACCAGGTGCGCCTCCGGGAACACCACGTCCTGCAGCAGCCGCTTCAGGAAGAAGCTCTTGCCGCGCGCACCGGCCAGCGTGGCCGCACCCCGGCGCTCCAGCCCGAAGGAGCGCGACAGCAGCCCCATCACGCGGTCGATCGGCGTGCCTTCCTGCGTGCCGCTGGTGAAGTACACGCCGCGCAGGTCGACCCTATCCTGCAGCGCCGGCGCGGGGCCGAACACCTGCTGCAGGAAGCCGGCCAGCACCGGCTTCAGGCTCGCAAATTCCTGCGGGAAGGCGAACATCGCGGCCCGCTTGCCCACGTCGCGCTCGGCCTGCAGGCGGCCGATCAGCCCGGCCGACAGGCGCTCTTCCAGCGCGCGGAACTGCGCATCGAAGTCGGCCAGCGGGTTCTCGGCAGGCTGCGCGCCGTGCGGGAAGGTGAAGCCCCAGACCTGCTCGCGCTCTTCCTTGCCCAGCGCGTCGAAGCTCTCCATGAAGCCGGCGATCAGGTCGGCCTTGGTCACCATCACGTAGACCGGCGGGCGCACGCCCAGCTTGGTCTGCAGCTCCTGCAGCCGGGCGCGCAGCGCGGCCGCATGCTCCTGCCGTTCGGTCGCGCCCTGCTGCAGCAGGTCCTGCACGTTGACGGTCAGCAGCACGCCGTTGATCGGCCGGCGCGGCCGCGACTTGCGCAGCAGGCCGAGGAAGTTGTCCCAGGCCGAGGCATCGACCTGGCGGTCGGATTCCTGCGTGGCGTAGCGGCCGGCGGTGTCGATCAGCACCGCATCGGCGGTGAACCACCAGTCGCAGTGGCGGGTGCCGCCCACGCCCTTGACGGCCGCGCCCTGCTGGCTGTCGGCGCCGATGAAGTCCAGCCCGGCATGCAGCAGCGCCGTGGTCTTGCCCGAGCCCGGCGCGCCGACGAAGACGTACCAGGGCAGCTCGTACAGCGCGTCCGTTCCGCTGAGCCAGCGGCGACCCCGGCCGCCGGCCTTCAGCCTGGCCACCGCCTCGCGGAAGCGCTGGTCCAGCACCTGCGCTTCCTGGTCGCTGGCGCTGGGGCCCGGCGCGATGCCCTGCAGCAGCGCGGCATTGGCCTGCCTGCGGCGCCAGGCCAGCCAGCCCAGGCGGCCCAGCCACAGCAGCCACATCAGCACGATGACGACCGCGCGCGCCATCGCGCTGCCCAGCGGCCGCGACACCTGGCCTGCCGCATCGGCACCGAAGGCCAGCAGCGGTCCCAGCCACCAGACGATGGCGCTCAGCGCCAGCACCGCCAGGCTGCCGAGCACGGCAGGGCCCAGCAATACGTTCAACACACGTTTCATGGACTGTGGCTCCGGCAGGCTTCAGCTTTGCGGCGGCGAAGCCAGCGTGATCTCGACCCGGCGGTTCTTGGCGCGGCCGGCGGGCGTGTCGTTGCCGTCCACCGGCTCGCTGTCGGCACGGCCCTCGGCGCGCAGCCGTTCGGCCGGCAGCGTGGCGGCCAGCAGCGCCTTCACGCTGTCGGCCCGCTCCTGCGAGAGGTGCCAGTTCGACGGATAACGCACCGAGCGGATGGGCTGGTTGTCGCTGTGACCGGTGACCAGCACCGGGCCGGGCAGCGGCTTGAGCGCGGCGGCGATGCGGCCCAGCAGCGGCTTGACGCGGTCAGCCACGTCGGCGCTGGCGGGCTCGAAGAAGCCGTCGCCGCGGATCACGATGACCGAGCGGTCGGCATAGTCGCGCACCTCCACCAGGCCGGCCTGGATGTCGGGTGCCAGCAGCCCGGCCAGGCGTGGCTGGGGCGCCGGCACCGGCGGCGGCGCGGGCGGCGGCGCCTTCACGTCGAGCGACTGCAGCGCCTCGAAGGTGGGATCGGTGCGGGCATTGATGGCCATGCGCAGCGCGATGAACACCAGCATGAGCACCAGCGCCGTGACGGCCGCCACCACCCACACCGGGATGCCGTCGCGCAGCCGCTGGCCCGCGGCGCGCACGCCGGCCCAGGCGGGCGACAGCTCCTTGTCCACCGCGGGCGTGGCCTGCTTCAGCATCTGCGCCAGCCGCTCGCGCACGGTTTCCAGCTGCGCGCGGCCGTTGTCGATCACGCGGTAGCGGCCCTCGAAGCCAAGGGCCAGCGCCATGTACATCAGCTCCAGCAGGTTGCGGTTGGCGGGCACGTTCTCGGCCAGCTTGCCCATCAGCTGGAACACCTTCTCGCCGCCCGACACCTCGTTGTGGAACAGCACCAGCAGGCTCTGCGAGCCCCAGGCGCCCGAGCCGCCCCAGGGCGTGCTGCTGGCGCATTCGTCGATGAAGGTGCACAGCACGTAGCGGCCGGCGATCACCTGCTCGTTGGGCAGGCCCTGCGCACGCGTCGTGGCCTCGAACTGCTTGACGCCTTCGGCCAGCGCCGCGCGCAATGCGGCCGGATTGGGATGGTGCGGCATGGTGCGCAGCCGCGCCGCCGTGCCCAGCAGCGGCGAGGCCGCCTGCAGCAGCGGGTTGAAGCCGGCCACGCCGGGCAGCTCGGGCAGCGGCGCGGCTTCAAGCGCGGGCGCGGCGCCCGGCATGGCCGCGGGCTGGCCGGGTGCGGCGGCACCGGGCCGCATGCCGCGGCCGGCGCTGGGCTTGATGACGGTGCGGTCGGACTCGAAGGCCGAGAACGGATCCTGGTCGCTCATCGCTCAATGTCCCGCTGGTCGGTGCGCCGGGCCGTCATGGCCGGATCGCCCAGAACTCGAACTCGATGCCGGGGAAGTCGCCCGACACATGCATGGCCAGGCCGGCGGAGCGTTCCAGCTGCTGCCACAGCTCGCTGCCGCGGGTCTCCAGCTCGAAGTAGCTGAAGCCGCCGTGGTAGGGGATCTGCCGCGGCGCCACCGGCATCGGCTTGACGGCCACGCCCGGCAGCGCCAGGTTCACCAGGTCGCGGATGCGTTCGGCCGGGCCGATCTTCACCTGCGACGGGAAGCGCGCCCGCAGGGCTTCGCTCGGCATCTGCGCATTGACGGCCAGCACGAATTGCGCACGCCGCTGCAAGTCGACGTCCGCAATGATGGCCACGCGCACGCCGTGCTGGCGCTCCTGCAGCTCGATCGGGATGGCGGTCTGCTCCAGCACCATCGACAGCGATTGCCGCAGGTCACCCATCACCGCGCGGAAGCACGGCGCCAGGTCGTCATGGCGGTAGGGCGGGTAGTCGATCGGGCGCTTGCGGTCGCGGAAGGTGGACAGCTCGCCGGCCAGCTGCAGCAGCACCGTGTACAGCCGCTCGGGCGGCAGCGCCGGCAGCTGCGGCAGGTGGGCCAGCAGCGGCTCGGTGCGGTTGAGCGCCTGCAGGAAGACGAAGTCGGCGATCTCGCCCACGCCGGCGCGGCCGGGTTGCGCCAGCCGTGCGGCCAGGGCTTCGCTGCGCTGGCGCACCATGCCCAGCACCTCGCGCTGGTAGCTCTCCAGCACCGGATGCGCGGCCACGTGCAGCATCGGCGGCACGTACTGCGCATCCAGCACCACGCGGCCATCGGCCCGGCGCTCGACGATGCGGGCGGCGCCCAGCTGGGTGAAGCCTTCGTTCGCATCGCGCGCCAGCATCAGCCGCAGGTTCAGGCGTCCGATCTGCAGCGGCGCCTGGCGCAGGCTCACCGCATGGCTGTCGGCCACTTCCACGTCGCTGGCCAGGTAGCGCGGCGGCATGGTGGGCGTGGCGTCCTCCACGTCGCTCTCGGCCACGCCGGGGCGGGCCATCGCGGCCACCAGCAGCACCGGCTCGTCGCGGGCGTCGGCAGGCACGTCGAGCGCGGGCGGCGCGGCGTCGTGCGAAGGAATGTGGAAGGGCGTGCCGTCGGGCAGCACGCCGCTGGCGCTGGTCAGGGCCAGCTTGCCCTGCAGCAAGGCGGCGTCGTCCAGGGCCAGGGTGGTGAAGCCCCAGTAGTGCGGTACCACGGCATTGACACGGGCATCGACGAGTCGGGCGGTGTGTCGGTCCTGCTGCTGGAAATGCTGGGGCTGGAGGAACATGCCCTCCGTCCACATCACCTTGTTGTGCCAGGTCATGGATGTTTTGGTTGTGTGCTGGGCCAGCGGCGGCCGGTGGCAGCCGGAGCCGGCGGAACCGGCGCACCCCACATGCGTGTCAGCCCCGCAAAACGAGGTGGCAACGATACACGCCGATGCTTGCAGCGTCACGCTTTGCGCGATAGGAAAAGGCGTCCTGATTCCCTCCTGCGTGGGATGCTGCGCAACGCTGGCCGACTATCATTTGCCTTCGGTGCGGCGCGGTCTGCCGCATGAATGCTCGTTGGGGAATCGACATGAAACGCTCGCCCACTGTGTTGCACGCCGGCCGTAGCGCGGCCGTCGTCGTGTGCCTGGTGACCTTGCTGCAGGCCAATGCCGCCGATGCGCTGGACATCGGCAACCAGGTGCCCGATGCGGAGGCGGTGAAGGAAGGCCTGTTCCCGGAAGATGCCTGCAAGGAGCTGGAGGCCGCGGGCTTCAAGTGCATGGGCTTCAAGCCGGCGGTGCGCTATTCGCTGCCCGCGGCTTCGTTCAAGGTGGGCTCGGCCGAGCTGCCCGAGATGCTGCGCCGGCAGCTCGACGTGTTCGCCGACGTGCTGCGCGGCAAGAAGGGCACCGGCCGCACCGTGCGCATCGAGGGCCATGCCGATGCCTCCGGCACGGCCGAGGCGAACAAGGCGCTGTCCGAGCGCCGGGCCGAAGCCGTCAAGACCTACCTGGTGGACAAGGGCGCCGACCCTGCCATGCTGGAAGCCGTGGGACTGGGCGCCACCACGCCCAAGATCAGCAGCGACCCCTTCGCGGCCGAGAACCGCCGCGTGGAGATCGGCCGCATCGGCGCCAAGCCCTGAGGGATCAGGGAATCTGGTGGGTCGCCTGCCCGGCCTGCACGAACTCGATCACGCCGCCCCAGATGCACATCAGCTTGCTGGTGTCGTCCAGCGCCGGCGCATTGCACAGCATCACCGTGGGTGCGCCCGGCACCCAGGGCGCCGGCGTGGCCGGCACGCAGGGCATGGGCGTGAGCACGCCCAGCGCGGCTGCCGTGGCCGCGGCCACCGTCGGATTGGACGGCGACTGGCACATGCCGAACGGCATCACGTTGGTCATCGGCACATGGTCCAGGATGTTGGCCGCCACCATGTTGCTGGTCATCACCGTCTTCGGCGTGGGCATGAGGCTGCTCGGCGCCATGCCGAAGCTGCACTTCAGCAGTCCGCCCATGCAGGTCTGGTTCGGCATGCGGTGTCCTTTGCTCAGTCGGCCGCGGCAGCGGCGGTCCACACCGTCAGCGCGGTGAAGTTGTCATGGCTGGCCTTCTGCCGCGTGGCTTCGGTCACCACGCGCTCCAGCGCGGCCAGCCAGGCGGTGGGGGTGCCGGCGGTCAGCAGCGTGGCCTCCAGCGTGGCATCTGGCACGTGCTCCCACAACCCGTCGGTGCACAGCAGGAACACGTCGCCGGGAAGCACCTCGTGCGGCTCGCCGCTGTCGCTGACCTCCAGCACGTCGGAGGCGGTGCCCAACGCCGAGCGCAGCTCGCTGCGCTGCGGATGATGGCGGGCCTGGTCGGCGGGCAGCAGGCCGGCATCCACCAGCGACTGCACCAGGCTGTGGTCGCGCGTGCGGGCATGCAGCCGGCCGCCACGGAACCAGTACAGCCGTGAGTCGCCGGCATGGGCCCAGTGCACCCGGTGGCGCACGAAGTCGATCACCAGGCCGACCACGGTGCTGAACATGTTGGCCCGCTCGGTGTGCGGCGTGCGCGCCTCGATCACCGCGCGGTTGGTGTCGAACACCAGGTCGGTGAGCTGGCGCGCGCCTGTGGTGGGCCGGGCGGCAAAGCCCTGCAGCATGCGTTCGACCACCAGCCGCGCGGCCACGCCGCCGCCGCCATGGCCGCCGGCGCCATCGGCCAGCACGCAGCACAGCTCGTCCACCGAATGCCAGTGGCCACAGGCATCCTCGTTGGCCTTGCGGCCCCCCATCTCGGAAAGCAGGGCGACTTCCAACGCCAGCATCGCGGGCTCTCCTCAAGTGGAACGAGGGTCACTCGTCCTGTTGCAGCTGATCGATGTGCGCTTCATAGGCCTTGCGGAAGGCCTTGCCGAACAGCTCCTGGAAGTCGTCGGCGGCCTCGGCCGACAACTGCGAATAGAGCTGCTGGAACTGCTCCCACAGCTGCGCCTTGCGGCCCGAGGGCAGCAGGCCGGCCAGGCCCGAGCGCTTGCTGATCTTGGCTTCCAGCACCGCGGGGTCGAAGCGCTGCAGCACGCCCTCGAGCGCGGCGCGCATGCCGGCCATCACGCCCAGCTGGTGCGCACGCAGGTCGTCGAAGGCATCGCGCATGGCCTCGGTGGGGCCCATGAAGCCGGGCGTGGGCGCGCCCAGCAGGTGCTTGAGCGCCACCTCCACATTGGGCGAGAACTTCAGCGGGTTGTTCTCGCGCGCGGCCATCAGCGTGACGTCGGCGCGCATCTCGCGCTTGATGGCGGCGCGGGCCACCAGCAGCTCCACCGCGCCGCGGGTGGACTCGCGCAGCAGCGCGCCCACGCGGCGCAGCTGGTCGGCGTCCAGCCCGCGCAGCTCGGCCGCCGGCAGGCCCAGGCCCCTCGGCCAGCGCGGCCAGCAGCTCGTCGGGCGCGGGCGCCGGCGTCGTGCCCACGGCCGCAGCCCGCGGGGCCGATGGCGGGCGGATCATCGTCCGCGGATCGGCCTCGGCCATCCAGCCGGCCTCGAGCGTCGGTGCGGGTGCAGGGCTCGGGGCCGGTGGCTCCGGCGGCGGCACGCGGCGCACGCCGGGCAGGGTGACGACCTTGGTCTCGCGCGAAGGCTGGTCCCAGGACAGCACCGCACCCGGCGGCAGCGCCGGCGGGGGCAGCGGCGCGGGTGCCGGCACCACCGGCGGCGCCATGGCCGGCGCGGGCGGCACGGCTTCGCGCAGGGGTGGCGCCATCCACGGCGTGTTCAGGTCGGACACATGGTCGGAAGCGCTGGGCGCGACCGGCGTGGCCTGCAGGCCCAGCGCGCGCAAGGGGTCGGCATCGGCCGCGGTGTTGGGGCCGGCCAGCGGCGCGGCCAGCGGCGAGCCGGCGAAGGGGTCGGTACCGCTGCCGCCGAGATTGAACAGCGCATCCAGCGAGTTGCTGGCCGAGGGGGCCTGCAGCGGCAGGTCGGGGATGTAGGGGCTGGAGCCGCCCGCCACCGGTGGCTGCGCGCCGAAAGGCGTGGCAACGGAGGCCGGCGCCGGTGAGGGCGCGAACGGATCCCAATCGTCGGGGATCACGCTGGCCGCGCCGGCCGCGGGCGCCGGCGGCGCGGCCACTGGCGTGGGTCCGAAGGACTGGGTGAACAGCGGCGGCGGCGGGCGCGGCGGTGCGGCCGGGGCCTTGGCGCCGGCGTCGCCGAAGAGGTCGGCGAACAGGTCCTTGGCGGTGGTCTGCTGGCCCAGGCTGACGCCGATCAGGTAGCCGCCGATCTGCAGCGTGTCGCCCTGCTTCAACGGCGCCTCGCGGCCGTTGCCCAGCGGCGTGCCATTGACCAGCACCGGGTTGCTGCCGCGGTCCACCAGCGCGAAGGCGCCATGCCGGAACACCACCTGTGCATGCACGCGGGAGATGGAGCGGTCGGGGTCGGGCAGCACCAATTGGTTGTTGTCGGCCCGGCCGACGGTGCCGCCCAGTTCGTCAAAGGTCGCGGAGAGCGCGGCCGTGGGTTGGCCGTTGAAGCTCTGGACGGTGAGGACGATCATGGCTGACGACGGCAGGGCGGGTAAACAGACGTTGCAAGCATAGCGGTCCGTGTTGCGGTGCGTCAGCGCATGACGTGGCAATGGCCTTCCACCACGCCCACCCGCAGCGGCCAGGCGTGGCTGCTGCCGTCGGGCCCGGCTTCGGTGCGCAGGATGGGCTGGCCGGCAGCGTCCACGCACTCCAGCAGCCGGCCGCCGGCGCAGGGTCGCAGCTGCAGCTCGGTTGGTGCCGGCAGCACCATGCGCAGCGCCTTGGTGGCATACAGCATCTGGATGCGGGCGCGCCAGCGCGCGGCCAGCTCGGCCACCGGCTTCTGGTAGGCCACCGCCAGCTCCTCGAAGCGCAGGCGCGCGGCCTGCATGAAGGGCTCGGGATCGCCCTTGGCCAGCGACACCGCCAGGCCCTGCACGAAGGCCGCCACCAGCGGCTGCACCGCGGCGGCATCGGCCACCGGCGGCAGGTCGAGCCAGCGCCAGCGCGGAAAGCTGATCGGCAGCTCGGTGCTGCGCTGGGCGGCCAGCGGGGCGGTGTAGATCTCGCCCTCGAGCACGCCCAGTTCCAGCTCGGCCAGCGTGCGGGCGCTCAGTTCGCTGCCGGGCTGGCCGATGCGCGGCAGCAGCAGCCGCGCCTGGGCTGCCAGACCCTGCGCGGCCAGCCGCGGCGCGGCCGGCAGGCCGGGCGCGCGCGGGTCGAGCAGCAACGTCAGCTGATTGGTGCCCGACAGCAGGTATTCATGCACCGGCACATTCACCTGGCCGCCGCTGGCCGGCGTGCGGACCACCGGGATGTCGTTGATGCGCGCTTCGGCGGCACAGCCCACCGAGCGCAGCCGCAGCAGCAGCAGGCGTTCCATCAGCCCAGGCTCCAGTCCAGCAGCAGCAATGCGGGCAGCAGCGCCAGTTGGCGCCGCGTGTGGCCCAGCAGGGGGTCGTGCAGCGTCACCGGTGCCAGCACCGGCTCCAGCGAGGCGCGCACGAACCATTGCCAGCCGCTGCCGCCGGATTGCCGCGGCCGCAGGCCGGCCTGCAGCACCAGGGCGCCGCTGCAGGGGCCGGCCTCGCGCCACACCAGGCCGTCGTCATGGGCGATGGGGTCGAGGCTCAGTTGCCAGGGCAGGCGCAGTTCCATCGACAGCGGCAGCACCGTGTCCAGCAGGCCGGGGCGCAACGTGTCGCGCAGCAGCGTGCGCTGCAGCGGGGCCTGGCCTTCGGCCTGCAGCGCCACGCGCGCGCGGCTGCCGCCCAGGTCGATCTCGCCCTCCAGCGACAGGGCTAGGCTGCAGGCCAGGTCCAGCTCGCCCGCCACGCGCAGCAGCGCTTCGCCCGCCAGCCCGCCGGGGCCTTCGCGCCAGCCCCAGGTGAGCGCGGCGCGGCCGGTGAGCAGGCCGGGCGTGGCGCGCATCGTGGCCGCTTCGGCGCTGCGCTGCCAATGGGTGAAGAGGCTGTCCAGGCCCTGACGCCAGGCCGCGGCAAGCGCCTGGTCGAAGCCGGCGGTCCATGCCCGCGCATCGAGGGCGAAGCCGTCGCGCTCGATGTGGCAGCGGGTGGCCGGGCCGGTGGCGGCGGGCGGTGCGGCATGGCCGGCCGGTGCGGGCCAGGCGGCCTCCGGCGCGGCCTCGCGCTGCAGCGCGAACAGCCACTGGTCGGCGGGATAGGCCCACACCTGCGCCTGCTGCGGACCCAACGGCACGCCCGTGTCGCGCAGCCCGCAGGTGGGCAGCTGCAGCAGGCACACGGCGGGAGACACCTCTTCGGCCAGCGCCAGGCCCAGGCCGGTGGCGGGCGGCTGCGGCGGCATTGCCATCACCGGCCAGCTCGCGGCGCGGGCCTCGTGGCCCTGCCGGTGTGCCAGGCCTTCGGCACCCAGCCAGCGCACGGCCGGATGCCGCTCCCCGCAGCCGGCATGCAGCGCCTGGCGCACCTGCAGCCGGGCCAGCGGGCCCTGCTGTGCGGCATGCGTGAGCACTGCCAGCACCGATGGCGCCAGCTGCGTGGCGTCGATGCGCAGGGCCGGAGGCGCGGGCGGGCCGGGCACGCGCTGCCACTGGCCGTCGAGCAGGCAGTATTCGTGGCGCCACTCGGTATCGAGCACACGCAGGTCGATCGCCTCGATGTCGCAGGCGGTGCGCGGCAGCGGTACGGCATCGGCGTCCTGGCTGCGCGCGTGTGCATCGGCCGCGTCGAGCAGCGCGCCGTCGGCACGCACCAGCGCCGCCGCGTCGCCGCCGCTGCGCTGCAGTTCGGCCTGTGCGCGGTGCAGCAGCTGGTGCAGCTTGACCTGCGGCAGCAGGCGCTCGTCGGCCAGCAGTGCCAGCGCCCATTCATACTGCGGCCGGGTCTCGAAGCCCGGGCCGAAGGCGAAGCTCAGGTTGAGGTAACGCTGCTGCGACAACGCATCGGCCAGGCCATGCCGCGCCGCATGCTGCGCAGCCGTGGTCAGGAAGGCCTCGCGCCGCTCGCCCAGCCGCTCGGCCACGGCGGGCCAGTGGGCCGCGATGCGCTCGAAGGCGTCGGATGCAGGCATGGCGCGTGGTGTACCGGGCATGGCGACCGTCAACGCCTCCAGAACGGCGCGCCCTGCAGCGCGTCGTAGTCGGCCAGCGGCCGCTTCTTGTCGAGCATGAAGGCCGGCATGTCGGCACGCACGAGGCGCAGCGGCTGGTCGATGCCGAACTCGGCATGGAACGCGGCTGCGGCGTGCGCGGCCTCGTCGAGTTGCTGCAGCAGCGGCACAAGAGCCGCACCGGCAGGCAGCTGCCCCGGCTGGGGCTCAGCGCGCCGAAGGCGGCACATGCGCCCGGCAACTGGTCCACCTGGAGATAGCGGCGGTAGAGGCGGGCGGTCACGAGCTCGGGCGGCACTTGCGCGGGCCACCGCAACCCGGGCGTGGCCACGGCCTGGAAGAAGGCTTCGACCTGCGAAGGCATGCCCAGCAACAGCAGCGTGTGGCCCCCGAGCACACCGATGAGCGACTGTGTGGTCACGGGTGGCTGCGTGGCGTCAATCCACCAGGCCGGCCTGGCGCAGCAGGCCGAGCCAGCCTTCGCCGCCGGGCTCGGCGTGAAAGATGTCTTCGCCATCCAGCATGTAAGCGCGCAGCAGGTGCTCGCGTGCGTCGGCCTCCTGGCCCAGGCGGCTGCTGGCCTGGCCCAGCCGGTAGTGCACGAAGGGGTTCTCCTGCGCGCCGGGGCCGTTGAGTGCGTCGAGCAGCGCGGCACGCGCGGCCGCGAAGTTGCCCAGCTGGAAATAGGCGTCGCCAATGGCGGTCTGCAGCCAGGTCCAGGCCTCCCATTGCACCGCCGGGGGCGGCAGCAGTTCGAGCGCAGCCTGCCAGGCCGAGATGGCGGCCGCCTGCCGGCCGGCGTCGAAGTGCTGGTTGCCTTGTTCCGACAGGACTTCGATCCGCTGATGCAGGGCATCGGGCAGCGAGTTCATGGCTTGGATGCGCCGCCGGCGCGCTGCAGGTAGAACTTCAGGTACTTCGGGTCCTCGTCCTGGAAGGGCCGGCGCTTGAAGCGCTTGTACAGCGCCTGGAAGCCCTGGAAGGCAGTGTCGAGGTCACCGGTTTCGTAGGCCAGTGCGGCGCCGATGAAATCAGCTTCCGAAGCATCGGGCCCGGGGCCGTAGGCCTCGCGCATGCGTTCGAGCCAGAGGGCGGCCTTGTCGAACTGCCGGGTTTGCATGAAGAACGCCACCAGTCCCGACGCCATCGACTGCGCATGGCCGTGTGCGGGCTTGGGCTCCGGGATCAACGCCCAGGCGGCCAGGAACTCTGCCTCGGCCTGTGGCAGGTCGCCGGCGGCCCAGGCCGCACGGCCTTGGCTGGCATGGGTTTGCAGGGCCTGCAAGGCGGCGTCGGACAAGGGGATGGGTGCGGGGGATGAGGTCATCGGCGGGCTTCACTTCAACGGCGGCAGGTAGCGCTCGGTCTGGCCCAGCACGGCACCCGCCGAGCGATTGAGCCGGTAGTAGTCCAGAGTGTAGTTATCGGGGTTCAGCATGAACTCGCGCACCTCCGGCGACTTGGCGCCGAACTGGCGCAGGTGCTGGTTCCATTGCGTGACCGCGTCCTTGCCGGCCACATGCGTCATGTCGGCCTTGGCCAGCGGTTGCCAGCTGCCGTCGCTGGCCAGGATCTCCGGCTTGCCGGTGATCAGGTTGTCGCGCAGCGTGCCGTCGGTCCGCATGCGGGCCTGCACCTGCCGGCCGGTGGCCGAGTCCTTGCCCGGCGTGCGACCCATGTAGCGCGTGCGCGCGCTTTGCGGCCGGCCGGCCGCGGCGGGGGGCCGGCGTGGGCGCCGGCGCGGGCGGGGGCGGTGCCGCCGGGCGCAACTGGGAAGGTGTGCTGGTCGCGCTGCCACCCGCCGCGCCGCCGCTGCCGCCGCTTTGCGGGCGCAGCCGCGGGTTGCGCAGCAGCGACTGCGCATTGGCCGCCACCCAGTCGGCGAAGCCGGCGCCCAGGCGGCTGCTGCGCAGCGCGGCGATGAGCTCGTCGGCCGAGCCGGCCGCGCGTGCGCTGGCGCCGGTGGCCTGGCCCATCGTCAGCCGCGCCACGATGGCCATCAGGATCAGCATCATCAGCCGCGCCACTGCATCGGCCATCAGCCGGCCGGCGGCCTGCACGTCGGCATCGCGGCGCGGCGTGCCGTGCGCGTCCCAGGCCAGGCGCACCGCCTGCATCACCATGCCGCTGACCTCGCCCAGCCCGCGGCCGATGGCCGCCGCCAGGAAGCCCAGGCCCAGCCACGCCAGCACCGCGATGCCCACGTCGGTGCCCAGCGTGGCACCGGCCGCCGCACCGGGCACCGCGCCCACGCCACCGGCCAGCGCGCCCACCGCGGCGCCGATGGCGCCACCCAGCGCGGCGGAGGCGCCGACCACCGCCATCATCATCAGCAGGCCGGGCAGCAGACCTTCGATCAATGACTGCAGCTGGTAGCCGGTCTCGCGCAGGATGGCGGCCGGTGCCTCGCGGGCGCCGAGCGCGGCGGCCTCCTGCACGCAGGCGGCGCGGCGCCACAGCACCAGCGGATCGAGCCCGCTGGCGGCGCCGGCCTGCACCGCCACCAGCGCGCCGGGCAGCGCAGCGGGTGCGCGCTGCAGGGTGCCGTCCTGCGTGAACAGCGTCTGCTGCGCGCCGCAGGTGGGGCCGGCAAGGCGGTACTGGGCCATCTCAGGCGCCGCGGCGGGCCGGGTGCATCAGGCCAGCGGATCGGTGGGGGCCTCGGGCGCCTCGGGTGCCTGGATGGCCTCGGGCGTCTTGGGGCTCGCGCCGTTGCCGGCGCCGGGACCGCCGCCAGAGTTGATGAGCACCATGGCGCCGGTGATGGCCACGTTGGCCGGGCCGATGACCACCGAGCCGCCGCCGCACTTCAGCGTGAGCATGGCGCCCGCCTCGATCACCACGTTGGCACCGCCCTTGATGTGTACGTTGGCCGCGGCCTCCACGCCCAGGTTGGCGCCCACCTTCTGCACCATGTCCGCGCCCGACTTGGCCGACACCGCCGCCGCCGACTCCAGCACCAGGTCGCCGGTGACCTTCAGGCCGTAGGCGCCGCCCACCTGGTTGGCGCTCTTGCCGGTGATGTCCAGGCTCTGGTCGCCGCCCACGCTTTCCTTGCGGTGGTTGCCGATCTTGCGCTGCACGTCGTTCTTGATCTCTTCCTTCTGGTCGTTGGTGACGATGCGGAACTCGTCGTTGCCCACCCAGACGGCCTTGTCGTTCTTCACGTACTGGTAGAAGTCCTTCTCGGCCTGGAACCACACGTATTCGTTGTCCTTCTTGTCCTCGAAGCGCAGCTCGTTGAAGTTGGACACCGCGCCGCCGGTGGTCGACATGCTGCGCACGGTGGACACGGTCTTGTTGGCCGGCAGCGCATAGGGCACCGTCTGCGTGGCGTTGTAGACGCGGCCGGTGACCAGCGGCCGGTCGGGGTCGCCCTCGATGAAGTCGACCACCACCTCCTGCCCGATGCGCGGCAGCGCGATCATCCCGAAGCCCTTGCCCGCCATCGGATGCGACACCCGCACCCAGCACGAGCTGTTCTCGTTCCGCTGGTCCAGCCGGTCCCAGTGGAAATGCAGCTTCACGCGGCCATGCTCGTCGGTGTCGATCTCTTCGCCCGAGGTGCCCACCACCACCGCCGTCTGCGGCCCCGGCACCGTGGGCTTGGGCGTGATGCGCGGCGGCCGGTATACCGTGCTGCCGGGCACGGCGGTGAAGCTGCAGCGGAACCAGGACGAGGCCTGGCCGGATTCCTGGTCGGTGAAGCCGGCGTCGATGCGGGTGGACACCAGCACATGCTCGGCGTTCTCGGCATCGCGGGGATGGTCTTGCAGCGTGAAGCGGCTGCCGGTGGCCAGGCCGCGCACATTGCCCGAGCCCGACTTGCGTACCGCGGCGGCAGCCAGCTCGTCCAGCCGCAGCGCGGCATAGCGGTCGCCGTCGGCGCTGGCCTGGTAGTCGCCCGGCGGGTCGTAGTGTTCCAGCGCGCCGTCGGCCCCGGTGCCGTTGCCGGTGGCCTGGGCCTGCAGCGAGGTGTCGGGCGTGGTGAAGTTGTAGTCGTCCAGCACCACCTTGCCGGTGTGCACCTCCAGGCTGCTGCGCCATTCGGTGATGGCTTCCAGCTCCAGCATGCCGTCCAGCGATTCACGGAAGGGCACGGTCTCGTGGCCGGGGTAGGGCGTGTGCGCGGACATCGCATCCACGATCACCAGCGTGTGGTTGGCCTCGGTGTGCTCGAAGAAGTAGTACAGGCCTTCCTGCTCCATCAGCCGGCTGACGAAGTTGAAGTCCGACTCGCGGTACTGCACGCAGTACTCGTAGGTGGGCAGCGTGGTGCCGAGGTCGAAGCGCACGCTGTGCACATAGGCGCTGAACACGTCGGCCAGGATCTGCTGCGCCGTCTTGCCCTGGAAGATGCGCGTGTCCGCCCGCCGCGTCAGCAGCCACAGCCACGGCCGCAGCACCAGCCGCGCCGCCAGCAGCCTGCCAGCCACGCCGTCGATGCCCGTCGACGCCACCACGCCAGTGGAAGTGCCGCGCGCCATCGTCCGCCAGCCGCAGCGTGACGTGTGCCGGCTGGCCCAGCAGGCTGTCCAGGTCCACCGAGGGATCGTCCGCCAGCGCGGCGACGTGGAACTCGAATGGACGGCCCAGTTCCTCGTGGGCGGACAGGCTGCGCACCCGCAGCACGTCCTCGCCCAGTGGCGTGGTGAGCGTCATCAGCGGCGTGGCGCTGGCTTCAGGCATCTTGTCTCCGGGAGGTCACCAGCCAGCCCGCCACCTGCTGGCCGGCTTCCTTGCGCAGCGCCACCGAGGCGAGCTGCACATGCGCCAGGCCGGCAGCCGCCAGGCTGCGCTGCACATAGTCCTGCGTGTGGCTGTAGCGGCCGTGCGGCTCCAGCAGGTGGTCGGCGCCGGCGCTGCGCGCCTCCACCGTGAACACCAGCAGGCCACCGGGCCGCAGGCTGCGTGCGGCCGCGGCCAGCACCTCGTCCAGCCGGCCGAAATAACACAGCGTGTCGGCCGAGACGATGACGTGGAAGGCCGACGGATGGGCGGCTAGCCAGGCGGTGAGCTCGGCGGCCTGCAGACTGTCATAACCGCCGCGCAGGCGAGCCTGCGCCAGCATGCCGGGCGACAGGTCCACGCCCACCAGCCGACGGGCATAGGGCCGCAGATGCTGTGCGCACAGGCCGGTGCCGCAGCCGGCATCCAGCACGTCCAGCGTGGGCTTGGCCGGCGGGGCGCCCAGCGCCTCGGCCAGCGCATCGCCCACCAGCTGCGGCGCGCGGTACTCCAGCGCGGTGAGCCGCTCGTCGAAGCTGCCGGCGAAGCTGTCGAACACGTCGACCACGTAGTCGTTGGGCGCCCGCTCGGGCACGCCGTCGCCGGTGACGGCCGCCAGGTGGTGGCGGGCCTGCACGCTGTCGGGCTCCACCGCCAGCCATTCGCGGAACACGCCGGCCGCCTCGGCCAGCCGGCCGGCCTGCGCATAGACGATGCCCAGCAGCCGCCGCGAGCGCGTGTCCTGCGGCTTGAGTTCCAGCGTCCGCGCGAAGTGCACATAGGCCTCGGGCAGCCGGCCCACGCGCGACAGCAGCGAAGCCAGGTTGAAGTGCGCGTCGGCGTAGTCGGCGTTGCGCTCGAGCACGGTGCGCAGCGAGGCCTCGGCCTCGTCGAAGCGCCTGAGCCGCATCAGCATGCAGCCCAGGTTGTTCAGCACGTCGAGGTTGCCGGGGTCGAGGTCGAAGCTGCGCTCGTAGGCGTCGGCCGCCTCCTGGCCGCGGCCGGCGTCCAGCAGCGCATTGCCCAGGTTGTTCTGCCAGGCCGCCACCGTCGGGTCCAGCCGCACCGACTCCTGCAGCAGCGGCAGCGCCTCGGCCCGCTGGCCGCGCTGGTGCAGCAGCATGCCCAGGAAGTGCATGGTGTTGGCATCGCCAGGCTGGAAGGCCAGCAGCCGGCGGTAGAGCTTCTCGGCCCCTTCCCAGCGGCCGTCGCGGTGCAGGCCGATGGCCATGCGCAGCGCCTCGTCGAAGGTCACTTCGGCCTGGGGCGCAGGGGCTGGGGGGCGTTGCATGCCGGCAGCTTCCGCAAGGCGCTCAGGCGCGGCGCTGCAGGTAGTGGCGCACGCCCGGATCGTTGATCAGCACGATCTGCTCGCTGGTCGTCGGGTTGACGAAGTCGTAGCTGATGACGTTGGGCAGGCACATGCGGTCGCCGCGGCTGGCGGCCACCACCTTCCACTGCGCCTCGTCCGCCTTCTCGGGCTTGTAGGCGAAGTGCCTGACCGAATGCTGCTGCAGCAGCTTGATCATCTTCGGTGTGTTGGCATGCGTGCCGCCGGTGAGCTTGAGCGGCGACTTCGGGTCCACGCCGCCCGGGGCCTTGGTGTTGCTTTCCACGTAGCCGCCGGTCTGCTGCCAGTACAGGAAGAACAGGTGGTCGTCCGGGTGGCAGGCATGTTCGTTGGCCCCCTTCAGGCCGTCGGCGATCACGTCGTTGATCGACACCTTGCCTTCGAAGCAACCGCAGATCGGCAGGCCGTCGGTGACGTTCTGCCCGTTCGAATACTTGTAGAAGCCGTGGATGCCCTTGGCCTGGTCGATCTGGCTGTCCTTGTTGCTGCCGATCGTCTTCTTCTTGAAGCCGAACTTCTTGACGTCGAAGATGCAGATGGCCTTGCCACGCAGGTCGCCGATGCGGGCATTGGCCAGGTTGCCGTTGCCCTTGTACAGCCGCTTGGCGATGGGATGGTTGAGCACCTCGTCCACGATGCCGGTGGAGCGGTCGGTGTGGGAGATGCGCAGGATGACGAACTCGCTCCCCCGTGCGCCCAGGAAGCCGTCCACGTCGTCCAGGATCTTGCGCGAGGTGGCGCCCACGCCGCCCTGGCCGGCCGTCTGGTGGTAGCCGCGCACCACGCCGCCGTCGGTCTTCAGCCGCACGTCGAAGAAGCGCGAGCCGGCGCGGCACTGCTCGCCGATCGTGCCGCTCTGGGTGATCGAGCGGGACTTGGACACCACGTACTTGGTGAAGCCGCTCTTGCTGAAGTCGTCACCGTCGTAGATGGTGGCGTCGTGGCTTCCCGGCATGGTGATGTTCTTCAGCAGCAGGTCGTCGCGCAGGGTGGCTGACCAAAGCGTGAGGTCGATCATGTCAGTGGAACTCCCGTGGGTGTGGCTGTGCAGGACTGGTATGCGGGCCAGCGGTCAGCCGAAGCTGTAGCTGAAGTTGCCGTCCCCCACGCCCACCTTGACCTGCTCGATCGGCTTGCCTTCCATCATCCGCGTGAGGAACTCGCGGCTGATGTCGGGCAGCATGGTGTTGGTGAGGATGGCGTCGATCATGCGGCCGCCGGATTCGCTCTCGGTGCAGCGGCTGACCACCAGCTTGACCACGTCGTCGCCCACCTCGAACGGAATCTTGTAGCGCGCTTCCACGCGCTTCTTGATGCGGCCCAGCTGCAGCCGCACGATGCTGGCCAGCATCTCGTCGGACAGCGGGTAGTACGGGATGGCGACCAGCCGGCCCAGCAGCGCGGGCGGGAAGATCTTCAGCAGCGGCTCGCGCAGCGCCTTGGCCATGCCCTCGGGCTCGGGCATCAGCTCCGGGTCCTTGCACATGCTGGCGATGAGGTCGGTACCGGCATTGGTGGTCAGCAGGATCAGCGTGTTCTTGAAGTCGATGCTGCGGCCTTCGCCGTCCTCCATGAAGCCCTTGTCGAACACCTGGAAGAAGAGCTCGTGCACGTCGGGATGGGCCTTCTCCACCTCGTCCAGCAGCACCACGCTGTAGGGCTTTCGGCGCACCGCCTCGGTCAGCACGCCGCCTTCGCCGTAACCCACGTAGCCCGGGGGCGCGCCCTTGAGCGACGAGACGGTGTGCGCCTCCTGGTACTCGCTCATGTTGATGACGATGAGGTTCTGCTCGCCGCCGTACAGCGCCTCGGCCAGCGCCAGCGCGGTCTCGGTCTTGCCCACGCCCGAGGTGCCGGCCAGCATGAACACGCCGATCGGCTTGCTCGGGTTGTCCAGCCCGGCACGGCTGGTCTGGATGCGCTTGGCGATCATCTCCATCGCATGGTCCTGGCCGATCACGCGCTGGGCCAGCAGCTGCGGCAGCCTGAGCACCGTCTCGATCTCGTTGCGCTGCATGCGGCCCACCGGGATGCCGGTCCAGTCGCCCACCACCGCGGCCACCGCCTGGTAATCGACCGTGGGCAGGATCAGCGGGCTTTCGCCCTGCAGCGTGGTGAGCTGCTGCTGCACCTCCTGCAGCCGGGCCAGCGTGGCTTCGCGGTCGACGTCCGCGGCGGCCTTCGCATCGGCCGCGGCCTGGGCTTCCAGCGTGCTGCCGGTGCCTTCCACCGGCTGCGTGCCGCCGGGGCCGCCGCGCAGCGTGGCGCGCAGGCCCAGCAGCTCGTCGACCAGCTTCTTCTCGCCGGCCCAGCGTTCTTCCAGCTGCGCCAGGCGCGCCTGTTCCTCGGCCAGCGCGCTGCTGGCGTCGTCCTCGCGCTCGCGCACGTCGATGCCGATCGCCTTCTCGCGGCCGATGATCTGCAGCTCGGTCTCCAGCGACTCGATGCGCTTGCGGCTGTCGTCCACCTCGGCCGGCGTGGCATGCAGGCTCACGGCCACGCGGGCGCAGGCGGTGTCCAGCAGGCTCACGCTCTTGTCGGGCAGCTGGCGCGCCGGGATGTAGCGGTGGCTGAGCTTGACGGCGGCCTCCAGCGCCTCGTCCAGGATCTGCACCTTGTGGTGCTTCTCCATGGTGCTGGCCACGCCGCGCATCATCAGGATGGCCTTCTTCTCGTCGGGCTCGTCCACCTGCACGTTCTGGAAGCGGCGGGTCAGCGCCGGGTCCTTCTCGATGTACTTCTTGTACTCGGCCCAGGTGGTGGCGCCCACGGTGCGCAGCGTGCCGCGGGCCAACGCGGGCTTGAGCAGGTTGGCCGCGTCGCCGGTGCCGGCCTGGCCGCCCGCGCCCACCAGGGTGTGGGTCTCGTCGACGAACAGGATGATGGGCTGCGGGCTGGCCTGCACTTCCTCGATCACCGAGCGCAGCCGCTGCTCGAACTCGCCCTTCATGCTGGCGCCGGCCTGCAGCAGTCCGACGTCCAGCGTCAGCAGCTTCACGTCCTTCAGCGCCGGCGGCACGTCGCCGCGGGCGATGCGCTGGGCGAAGCCCTCGACCACCGCGGTCTTGCCCACGCCGGCCTCGCCCACCAGGATGGGGTTGTTCTGCCGGCGGCGCATCAGGATGTCGACCACCTGGCGGATCTCGTCGTCGCGGCCGACGATCGGGTCCATCTTGCCGCTGCGGGCCTGCTCGGTCAGGTCGGTGGTGAACTTCTTCAGCGCCTCCTGCTTGCCCATGGCCGCAGGGGCGATGGCGCCCGAGCCTTCGCCCGGCGCGCCGCTGCCCACGCCGGAGCCGTCGGTGGCGCCTTGGCCGTCCTCGGGCGAGCCTTCGGTGATGCGCGCGAAGTTGTCGGCCAGGTCGTCGGCCTTGATCTTCTCGAACTGCCGCGACATCGCGAACAGCGCATTGCGCAGCAGCCCGGTCTTGAGCATGCCCAGCAGCAGCGTGCCGGTGCGCACGGCCGTGTCGCCGAACATCAGCGAGCCGTACACCCAGCCGCGCTCCACCGCGGTGTCGATGGTGTCGGCGATGTTGCTGATGGAGGTGGCGCCGCGCGGCAGGCGGTCCAGCGCAGTGGTGATGTCCTTGGCCAGCACCGAGGCATCCAGCCCGTAGTGCTTGACGATGCGGTGCCAGTCGGAGTCGGGGCTCTGCAGGATCTGCGCGATCCAGTGCTCCAGCTCCACCGTCGGGTTGCCCCGCAGCTTGCAGAACACCGTGGCGCCTTCCACCGCCTTGTAGGCGAGGGCGTTGAGCTTGCCGAAGACGGCAACGCGGCTGATTTCTGCCATGGTCAGACCTCTATCGAGTCGGTGGTGGATCGGTGGCTCTCGGTGTGCTGTCGGCGGCGCAGGGAGCGCAGCGCCTCGATCGGCTGCAGCCGCAGTGGCGCAATGCCGGTGCGGCCGGGCTGGCGCAGCCAGCTGTCCCAGCCCAGGCGGCCATGGCGGCCCAGGCGGGCGGGCTGGATCTGCTCGGCCTGCAGCCCCAGGCGCAGGCCCCAGCCGAATTCATCGCCCACGTACTGCCGCACCAGCGCCACCACCGCCGGCAGCACCCGGCCGCCCGGCAGCAGGGCGGCAAAGGCGGCATGGTCCAACGGGCCGATGTGCACCAGGAAGTGGTGCTGCCGGTCCCACACCATGGCGCCCAGCACGGCGCCGGCGCCGAGCTTTGCGCTGGTGTTGCGGCGGGCGCCGCCGCGGCGCGTGCCCAGGCGGCTGCGTTCGGCCGGCTGCAGCGGCATCCAGGCGCCGGCGAACTGCTCCACCTGCACCGGCCGGCGCAGCATGCCGCCCAGCAGCGCGGCCAGGCCTTCGGCGCTGCGCGACTGGCGGGTGAACACGCCGGCGAAGTGCAGCTTCACATGGTCGTGCACCGCATCGCGCTGGCGCATCGCCGGGCTGCCGATGCCGATGAGCGAGCCGACGAAGGCGGCGAAGCGGTCCTCGTCCGGCCGGTCCATGCCCACCGCCGGCTGCGCCTGTGCCCAGGCGCGGTAGAACAGCAGCAGCACCCGGTGGTGGAACAGGTCGGCGAAGCGGGCGAAGGTCTCGTCGCCGTGATGCAGCTCGCGCTCGCGGGCGTATTCGGTCAGGTGCAGCGGCAGCGGGCCGTTGGGGCCGAACAGGCCGAGGAAGCGCACGTCGATGCGCGGCGGCCGGCTGCCGGTGCGCGGCCGCACCGCATGCAGCGTGGCCGGCGCGAAGCTCAGGTCGGGCGACTGGCCCAGCCGCACCGGCTCGTCCTGCGGACGGCGCGCGGTGCCCAGCCGGGGCGCCCGCGGATGGGCCGCCTCCACCAGCCGCAGCGCATGGAAGAAGTCGTAGCGCCAGGGCTCGGCGGCCAGCGCCTGCAGCAGCTGCTCCGCACTCGTCGCGCTCACAGCACCGGCCTCGTGCCCGTGGTGGGGCGGCCCACCAGGATGGCCCCGCGGCTGGCCGAGCGCACATGCGTCTCGGTGAAGCCGTTCATCGACACATGCCGCGCCAGGAAGCGCTCGAGCACGCAGCCCAGCAGGAAGGCGCTGCTGCCCTGGAAGGCCAGGTCGTCCACCTCCAGCTCGATGCGCACGCCGCGGCCGAAGGCGATGGGCCCGGGCATCGGCAGCCGGCGCACCACCGGCTCGGTGCGCACCGAGCGCAGGCCCTCCACCTGCTTGTGCTGCGCGGCATCGGCCTCGTGCACGTACAGCCGCAGCATCTCGCGCAGCGCGGCGGCGCCCTGCTCGGCATCGGTGTCCAGCAGCGACAGGTGGTTGAGCGACAGCTGGTTGACGAAGCGCCAGGCCACGTTGCCCTCGCGCAGCGCCGACAGCGGCCGCGACGGCCCCTTGATCACCCGCACGCCCTTGACCGGCGCGGTGGTCTCCAGCGTCAGCTCCGCGCCCGCGGGCAGCAGCAGCGGCAGGTCGCGGTTGCTGCACAGCGCCTTCACGCCCAGCTGCTGCAGGCTGCCGCTGTAGGGCGCCTCCTGGGCGTCCACCACGCTGATGAACACCTCGCTGCCCACGTAGGAGGAACGGGGCCCGTCGCGCTTCTGCGTGGTCGACAGCAAGCGCGGCTCGCGCTGCAGGGCGAAGTAGGCGTCGTGCTCATGGTCCTCGGCATGGAAGGCGGCATACAGCGGCATGAACTGCCGCTCGCTGCCGCTGCCCACGCCGTGCCCGGTGACCTGCAGCACGTCGTGGATCTCGTAGTCCATCGGCCGGGTGCGGTCCACCACCACATGGAAGTCGCTGGTCTGCGGCGTGACATGGATGCGGTCGCAGCGCTGCTCGAACAGGTTGACCGCCGGCACGCAGTTCAGCGCGAAGGCGCTGGCGTCCACCGACTGCTGCAAGCTGCCGTCGCCGCGCGAGAACAGCAGCACCAGCTCGGCCTCGCGCCCGCCCAGCGCGCGCAGCGCCTCGCCCAGCCCGCAGACGTCGAAGAACAGGAAGCGCTGCGGGAAGGCGAAGTACTCCTGCACCAGCCGGTAGCCGTCGAAGCCGGGCAGGGCGGGGGCAGCAGCGCCTGCTCGGGCTCGAAGCCCACCCGCTTCACGTCATCGGCATCCAGCACCTGCCAGCGGTCGCGGCGCGCCTGCGGGCCGGCCGGCAGCACGAAGCCGCCCAGCACATGGCCGCACACCAGTTCATGCAGCCGGTAGGCGATGTCGTCGATGCCGGCGCAGTGCAGCCGCAGGTCGTCCAGCTGCACCTGCGAGAAGTCCAGCCCCGCCGTCGTGCGCAGCTTGATGCGCACGCCGCCGCCGTAGCTGCGCCACTCGGGCACGCTGGCCAGCGGCAGTTGCGCCGCATGGGTGAAGTAGGCGGCCTCGGTGATCTCCAGCGGCCACATCGTCAGGTCCTGCCCGGTGCGGAAGCGGCAGGCCGTCTGGCCGGCGCGGCCGGTGCCGCTGCGCAGCATGCTGCCGCGCGGCAGGGTGGTGCCGGTGGCCAGGCCGGCATCGGCCAGGTCGGGCTGCAGCTGGGCGATGAGCATCGCCGGCGTGGGCGCCAGGAAGTTGGGGTAGACGATCTCCAGCAGCCGCTGCGTGAAGCGCGGGAACTCGGCATCCAGCTTCAGCTGCACCCGCGCCGTGAGGAAGGCGAAGCCCTCCAGCAGCTGCTCCACGTAGGGGTCGGCCACCTCCACGCCGTCCATGCGCAGGCGGCCGGCGATCTTGGGGAACTGCTGCGCGAACTCGGCGCCCATCTCGCGCAGGTGTGCCAGCTCCTGGTTGTAGTAGCGCAGCAGTCGCGGGTCCATCAGCGGGCCAGTTCCTTGATGTCGACACGCCCGGTCTCCAGGTCGATGTCGGTGTGCAGCAGCAGTTCCAGCGGTACCGGCTGCGCCCACAGCTGGCCGCTGATGCGAAAGCTGATCTGGTTGTGGTGGTCCAGCTGCTCGTCGGCCACCACCGCTTCCACCCGCAGCGTGGCGGGCAGGATGCGCGGCTCATGGTCGACGATGGCCTGGCGCACCTGCGCTTCCAGCGACACCGCATCCACCGACGAGGCGCACAGGCCCGACAACGCCGGCAGCCCGTAGTCGAGCACCGAGCGCCGGGCCTGCGGGTACGCGTCCAGCGGCTGCGAGTCGGACAGCCGCGCGCTGTTGAACAGCCAGCTCAGGTCGCGCAGCACCGCCTGGCGCAGCTGCTGGCGCGACAGCACCCGCTGCTCGGGCGCGTCGGTGCGGCTGCCGGGATCGTCGTCGCGCAGGCGGTCGAGCAGCGCGGGCTGCAGGCGGTCGGTGACTTTGTTCAGGGCCATCGCGCCCTCGTGTCCATCAGAGGGCGGTGGTCAGGCACTGAAGGTGATGGAGCGGGTGTCCATCAGGGCCAGCTCGCCGCTGTCGGTGGCCCACATGCGCTGGCCGGCGCCGACGAACAGCCCGGGCCGCGGCTCCAGCCAGTCGGTGCGGCGGGCCAGGGCCAGCAGGCCGTCGGTCAGGTCGGTGCCGGCATAGCGGGTGGGGATGAAGGCCACCGTCTCGCCGCCGTTGTCGAACAGCAGCTGCGCTGGTGTCCACACCCGGTCGCGCAGGTCGGCCGGGGCTTCGATCTTCACTTCCGCCAGGCGCGTCATCGGCACCCAGTAGTAGCGGCCGTTGATCACCGCCTCGATCACCGGGCCCAGGCGCATGTCGGCATCGGCGATCCAGGCGAAGGCCTGGCCGTCTGCCTGGCCGGCGCAGTCGGGCGCGTCGTCCAGCGCCTGGATGCGCAGCTTGTGCGCATCCTCGGCCTCGCCGCGGCCGTCGCGGATCAGCGCCTCGATCAGCAGTGCCACCCAGGCCTCGGGCTCGCCGAACAGCAGCGGTACCTTGCGGCCCTGGAACACGGCTTCGCGCAGGGCCTCGCACTGCAGCGTCTCGCGGTAGGTCTGCACCATCGGCAGGGCCGAGGCATCCAGCTCGCCCACCACGTCCAGCTGGTTGCGTGCACGTTCCCACTGGCCCAGCACGCACAGCAGCTGGAACAGGAAGATGCGCAGCTTCGGCTCGGCCGGCTTCGCGCGCACCTGGTCCTGCAGCAGCTTGAGCGCGCGCTGGGGGTCGCCTTCGCGCAGGGCTTGTTCGGGTGTGGGGTTCATCCTGTGATCTCCGCCGAGAAGGACGAAGCGGCCTTCTTGGCGCCCTTTTCATCCTGCGCGCTGTAGGTGACGTCGATCTTCTCGAACGCGATGGCGATGCGCTCGACCAGCACCGGGCTGTCGGGCGACTCGGTGCCGATGTCGAAGGCCGTGATGCGGCCGCGTTCGATGGTGACCTGCAGGTAGTCGATGGCCGGTGCGCCGCCGCTCTTGCGCACGGACAGCACGGCCTTCTTGATCTGCTCGTTGTTGCGCATCACCGCCATCAGCGCGGTGGAGGCACTGTCCACGCCCTTGGTCAGGCGCAGCTCGGACAGCGCGGCGCGCGAGGCGGTGCCGGCACCGCCCAGGCCCGAGGCGGCGGCCATGCCCCAAGACCATTCCTTGACCTCGATCTCGCCGATGTGGCTCGCAACGTTGGATTCGCCCCGGATCGCGCCGGTGCTCTTTGCCTCGATGCGCAGGTGCATGTCGCCTTTGGCCATGGGTGCGCTCTGGTACAGCGGACAGTCGGTCCGGGCCCCTGGCGGTGCCCGGTGGTGCGGTGCGGGCTAGGCGCCCGCTCAGGCTGCGGCGTTGCCGGCGATGTCGTAGACGTAGTCCATCGTGCCGCCCTTCTTGGCGCCCTTGGGATCCTGCGGCTGGTACTTGAAGCTGAACTTGGCGAAGTTCAGCGACACGTTCTCGGTCAGGCGGTCCTCGCCGCCGCTGCCGCCGGTGGACACCGAGGTGACCAGCACTTCCTCCAGCTCCAGCACCACGTACTCGAGCGGCGTGCCGCCGGCCTTGCGCACGATCAACGTGGCCTTGTCGTGGTGGGTGCCCTCGCAGCAGGACTTCAGCAGCGCGTTGGACGACGAGTCGATGTACTTGGTGAAGGACAGGTCCTGCACGGCGGCCTTGCCGCTGCCGCCGCCGCCGCCCATGTGCGTGGTGCCCGAGTTGCTCATGCCCCAGCTCCAGGCCAGCACGTCGATCTTTTCCTTGTGCTTCGCGTCGGTCGACTCGCCCTTGATGTCGCCGATCTGGATGAACATGTCTACAGCCATGATGGATCTCCTTGATGCCCTGGACGGAAGCGGGCGGTTGGTTGTCGCGTGAACACTCTAGGCGGCGCACCCTGCGCCGCCATCCCCAAGAAACGAGACTCAGGCCCCCTTGGCCGAAGGCAGCTTCGACACCAGCCGCAGCGAGACCGTCAGCCCCTCGAGCTGGTAGTGCGGCCGCAGGAAGAACTTCGAGGTGTAGTAGCCCGGGTTGCCTTCGACTTCCTCCACCACCACCTCGGCGGCGGCCAGCGGCTTGCGGGCCTTGGTGGATTCCGACGAATGCGCCGGATCGCCGTCGACGTAGTTGAGGATCCAGTCCTGCAGCCAGCGCTGCACCTCGTCGCGTTCCTTGAAGGAGCCGATCTTGTCGCGCACGATGCACTTCAGGTAGTGCGCGAAGCGGCAGGTGGCGAACAGGTACGGTAGCCGCGCGGCCAGGTTGGCATTGGCGGTGGCGTCGGGGTCGTCGTATTCGGCGGGCTTCTGCAGCGACTGCGCGCCGATGAAGGCGGCGAAGTCGCTGTTCTTGCGGTGCACCAGCGGCATGAAGCCGTTCTTGGCCAGCTCGGCCTCGCGGCGGTCGCTGATCGAGATCTCGGTGGGGCACTTCATGTCCACGCCGCCATCGTCGGTGGGGAAGGTGTGCGTCGGCAGGCCCTCGACCGCGCCGCCGGACTCGATGCCGCGGATGCGCGAACACCAGCCGTATTCCTTGAAGGAGCGGTTGATGTTGGTGGCCATCGCATAGGCTGCATTGGCCCAGGTGTACTTGCTGTGGTCGGCCGCGCCGGTGTCTTCCTCAAAGTTGAAGGCCTCCACCGGATTGGTGCGGGCACCGTACGGCAGGCGCGACAGGAAGCGCGGCATCGCCAGGCCGATGTAGCGCGAATCGTCGGACTCGCGCAGCGAGCGCCAGGCGGCGTACTCGGGCGTGGTGAAGATCTTGGTCAGGTCGCGCGGGTTGGCCAGCTCCTGCCAGCTGTCCATCTGCATCACGCTGGGCGAGGCGCCGGTGATGAAGGGTGCATGCGCGGCCGCGGCCACCTTGGCCATCTCGCCGAGCAGCTCCACGTCGGGTGCGCTCTGGTCGAAGTGGTAGTCGCCCACCAGGCAGCCAAAGGGCTCGCCGCCGAACTGGCCGAACTCCTCCTCGTACAGCTTCTTGAACAGCGGGCTCTGGTCCCAGGCCGTGCCCTTGTAGCGCTTGAGGGTCTTGCCGAGATCCTGCTTGCTGATGTTCATCACGCGGATCTTCAGCATCTCGTCCGTCTCGGTGTTGTTGACGAGGTAATGCAGGCCTCGCCAGGCACCTTCGAGCTTCTGAAAATCGGCGTGGTGCAGGATCAGGTTGATCTGCTCCGACAGCTTCTTGTCGATCGCCGCGATCATGTCCTCGATCGTCTTGATCGTGTCCTTGCCGATCAGCTGCGTCTGCGACAAGGCCTGCTGGGCGAGCGTCTGCACGGCCTGCTCGACGGCGCTCTTGGCCTCGTCGCTCTTGGGCTTGAACTCCTTCTGCAGCAGCGAGGCAAGGTCGTTGCCTTCGAGGCTGACCGCGGCCAATGCGGAAGGGCTGGTTTGGGCTTCTGCCATGGGTGTTGCTCCGGAATGCGGTGTCAGCGTGCGGCGCGCCTCAGGTGGCGCTGCCTTCGTCGGCCGGCTTGGCCGAGGCGGCCAGCGAGCCCAGCAGCGCCGGGTCGGCCAGCAGCTTGGCGATCAGCTCCTCGGCGCCGCCCTTGCCGTCCATGTAGGTGACCAGGTTCTGCAGCTGCTCGCGCGCGGTCAGCAGCTTGTTCAGCGAATCGACCTTGCGCGCCACGGCCGCGGGCGAGAAGTCGTCCATGCTGTCGAAGGACAGGTCGACGTTGATGTTGCCTTCGCCGGTGAGCGTGTTGGGCACCTGGAAGGCGACGCGCGGCTTCATCGACTTCATGCGGGCGTCGAAGTTGTCGACGTCGATCTCGAGGAACTTGCGGTCGGCCACCGGCGCCAGCGGATCCGCCGGCTTGCCCGACAGGTCGGACAGCACGCCCATCACGAAGGGCAGCTGCACCTTCTTCTCGGCGCCGTAGACCTCCACGTCGTACTCGATCTGAACCCGTGGCGCCCGGTTGCGGGCGATGAATTTCTGGCTGCTACCCATGACTCACTCCTTGGTTGAAAGGCCGGGCGCTGTGGCCCTACGCGGACTCGTCGTCCAGTTGCACGCTGTCGGGATCGACGCCCATCACACGGGCCACCTCGGCCAGTGCATCGGGCGCCAGCTCTTTCATGAGCTGCAGGAAGTTGCGGTTGATCATCCGCCGCGCCCGGCGCAACAGCAGCGGCGCGGGGTTGGTGGGCTCGGTGCGCTCGAGGAAGTCGCACACCATGTCGATGGCGCGGATGGCGTCGTCGCGGGTGGCCACGGTGCCCGACAGCCCCCGGCGCGGCGCGGCGCCCGACGTTGCAGCGCCGCCGCCATCCACCGCTGCAGCGCCGTCGTCCTGCGCCGCATCGGCGCCGGTGGCGTCGGCCGCGCCATCGGCGGCCTCGGCCGGCATCACGCCCACCAGCATGTGCAGCAGCGACTGCAGCGGCTTGAAGTCGGGCGCGGATTCGATGCCGGCCTTGTCGTTGGCCAGGCTGGCCAGCGCCTTCAGCTGCGCCATCGCCTCCGACGGGCTGCTGCGCAATGCAGGCTGCTGCCCCGCTGCCGCCGCCAGCATCTGCTGCAGCTGGTCGCGAGAGTAGTTGGCATCGCCTTCCTTGGCCGGCATCAGGCCCAGCGCCACTTCCACCGCCCGCACCCGCACTTCGCCGATGCCACGCTGGCTGAACAGCACCGCGCGGCGCACGTCGCCCACCAGGCCGTCGGATTCGCGCAGCAGGGCCAGCGCATTCATGCGGGCATAGGGATCGCCGTCGTCGGGATCGGGCAGCGGATGCAGCGTGTCCCAGAAGGCATCGAGCAGGCCGTGCAGCAGGCGCAGGCCTTCGGGCAGCGCGGCGAAGCCTTCGAGGTGCACGCAGGCACGCACCCAGATGACGGCGATGCGCAGGTCGCGCGTGCGTTCCATCAGCGCTTCACAGCGCACCCGCACGTCGCGCCAGTCGGGCGGCACGGCGGCCTCGAACTGCGTCTCGGGCCGGCCGGCGGCGGCCTGGTTCAGCGCGAGGAAGTCGTTGTCGTATTCGAGGTCGGGGCCGCAGGGCGCGTCGTCGTCCGGCAGGGGTTGAAGCCAGCCGTCGATGGCACTGGTGCCCGTGAAACCGTCGCTCACTTCGACATCCTCAGCATCGATCACGCCCCGTTGGTTTTATGTTGTGCACTTGCTACAAAGGTATGCACTATTTGCAGCCCCCGCAGCGAGGCGCGAGTGTCGCAGTGTTCCGTGACCGTGAAAAGTGCCGCGAGTCGTTCTTATTGATGTCAACCCGTTGGGGGATAAGGAAGCGTGAACTCCTTCGCTACCATGCGCCCGCAGTCGGCAATGCCGCCCTTGGGGGGACGATGAAAATAGATGGGGCTCAGCGGCAATTCAGCACGTTCCAGGCAGCCGCCGGGCGGCGGACGTGGCCTGCGTGCCTGCTGCTGGCGGGCCTGTTCCATGGGGGCGCACAAGCCCAGCAGCCACCCGATCGGCCGCTGCCGGTGGTGCCCACGCCTTCGGAGCTGGCGCCGCGTGCATTGCCGTCGCTGGCCGACACGCCGGGCCTGCCGCCGCAACCGGTGCCGCGCGAGCTGGCCAAGCCGCAGGACGACATCGCCATCGACGTGACCGCCTATGCGGTGTCGCCGGATGCCCCGCCGGAATTGCGCGCCGCGCTTCCGGCGCTGACCGCGGCCTACGTGGGTCGCGGCCGCTCGTATGAAGACCTGGTCAATGCGGCCACGGAGGTCACGCGCTTCCTGCAGCGGGAGCTGGGCTATTACCTGGGTTATGCCTACCTGCCGGAGCAGGCGCCCGAAGGCGGGGTCATCCGCATCGCAGTGCTGGAAGGCCGGCTCGACCGGGTGGAGCTGAACTGGCGCGATGGCCTGCCGGTCAAGCGCGAGGTGGTGGAGGCCTACCTGGCGCGCCTGAAGCCGGGCGACATCCTGCGGGTGCGCGAGGTGGAGCGGGTGGTGTTCCTCCTGAACGACCTGCGCGGCATCACCGCCCGCTTCGACGTGAAGACCGGCTCGGTGCCCGGCACCGCCACGCTGGTGGTCACGCCCACCGCCGAGGCCCGCTGGACCGGCAAGCTCGACGTGGACCTCAACGGCTCGCGCTTCCTGGGCACCGAGCGCATCGGGGGCCTGGTCTCGGGCAACAGCCTGCTGGGCCGCGGCGATGCGCTGACGCTCAATGCGCTCACCAGCTTCGACCGCGGGCTGAGCTTCGCGCTGGCCGGCTACACCCTGCCCATCGGCAGCGACGGGCTGAAGGTGGGGGCTTCCATCTCGGCGGTGCGCTACCAGCTGGACGAGGAGGAGTTCCCGCTCGACGTCAACGGCGACGCGCTGAACCTCACGGCCTATGCGCTGTACCCGCTGGTGCGTTCGCGCAACCTCAACACCTTCGTGGTGGGCTCCTTCGAGCACAAGCGGTACGAAGACCGCCGCGACGTCACCCGCAGCGAGGACAAGAAGCGCGTGGACAGCCTGACCCTGGGCACCACCGGCGACTTCCGCGACAGCCTGCTGAGCGGCGGCGTCAACACCTACGAGGCCAACATCGCGCTGGGCCGCGTGCGTTATCCCGGCGGCACGCCCGCCGGGCTGGACGACGACGAGCACTACCGCAAGCTGATGCTGGCCTTCAGCCGGCTGCAGAACATCGTGGACCAGCGGCTGCTGCTGTACATCGCGCTGCGGGCGCAGCAGGCGTTCTCCAACCTGGACACCACCGAGCAGTTCCGACTGGGCGGGCCCGACGGCGTGCGTGGCTTCGCGCCCGGCGAAGGCACCGGCGACAGCGGCCAGTTGATGACGCTGGAGCTGCGGCTGCTGCCGCCCGAGAGTTGGCTTGGGTCGCTGTCGCGCGAGGTGGTGTTCGGCGTGTTCTACGACGCGGGCCGGGTGAAGTTCCGGCATGACGCTTCGTCCCGGCCGGCGGGCTTCGACAACGCGGCCACCTACACGGCGGCCGGGCTGGCGGTGTCGTGGGTGCGGCCTGGTGGTTATGCGCTGCGGGCCAGCCTGGCCAAGCCGCTGGTGGGCACGCCGCGCGCGGATGCCCGCGAGCGCGACCCGCGCCTGTACCTGCAATTCAGCAAGCTGTTCTGAACTGGATGGCGGCCGCCGGCGGCCGCACGAGGGGTTATGCCATGCGTGAACGCTCCCACCCACACCATCGGCCGGTCCTGCGGCGTGCCGCGCGGCCGCTGGCCGTGGCGCTGAAGCCGGTGTGCCTGGCCGCCGCGCTGGCGGCCGGTGCGCTGCCGGTGCAGGCGCTGCCCACTGGCGCGCAGGTGACTGCCGGCCAGGTGCAGGTGGGCACGCCGCAGGGCGGGCAGCTGGTCATCCGCCAGACCACCGGCAAGGCCGGCATCGACTGGCAGGGCTTCTCCATCGGCGCCGGCGAGCGGGTGCAGGTGCAGCAGCCCGGCGCCTCGTCCATCCTGTTCAACCGCGTGGTGGGCGCCGAGCCCAGCGTGATCCTGGGGCAGCTGCAGGCCAATGGCCGGGTGTTCCTGTCCAACCCGCGCGGCATCCTGTTCGGTGCCGGCTCGCAGGTGGACGTGGGCGGCCTCGTGGCCACCACGCTGAACCTCGATCCACAGGCGCTGGCCAATGGCCGCTACCAGCTCACCCGTGGCCTGGACCAGCCGGGCGAGCTGCGGGCCGAAGGCGACATCCGCGCCAGCGGCACCGTGGCGCTGGTAGGGCCGACGCTGGTGCAGGGCGGCCACATCAGCGGCGCCCGGGTGGGCCTGGCGGCGGCCGGCGCGGTGCAGGTGGACGTGGAGGGCGACGGCCTCATCTTCTTCCACATGCGACACGAAGACCTGGCCACGCGGCTGTCGGTGCTGGGCAATGTGCTGGCCGATGGCGGCAGCGTGGAGGCGCGCGCCGTGGCCCGCAGCGGCTTTGCCGACACGGTGCTGAACATGGACGGCATCGTGCGCGCCCGAGGCATCGGTCAGCGCGAGGGGCGGGTGGTGATCGACGGCGGCACCGACGGCATCACCACCGTGGCCGGCACCGTCGACGTCAGCGGCCAGCAGCCGGGCCAGCAGGGCGGGCAGGCCGAATTGCTGGGCGAGAAGCTGCTGCTTTCGGGCACCGCCCGCATCGATGCACGCGGCGACGCGGGCGGCGGCACCGTGCTGGTGGGCGGGAACTGGCAGGGCCAGGGTCCGCAGCCCAATGCGCGCATGACGGCCGTGGCCGCCGGCGCGCAGATCGACGCCAGCGCCCGGCGCAGCGGCGATGGCGGCACGGTGGTGGTGTGGTCGGACGAGGCCACGCGCTACCAGGGCCGCATCACTGCGCGCGGTGGCGAGGCAGGCGGCGATGGCGGGCAGGTGGAGGTGTCCGGCAAGCGGTTCCTGGACTACCGGGGCAGCACGGACCTGCTGGCCCCGAAGGGCCGCAGCGGCCGGCTGCTGCTGGACCCGACCAACATCACCATCGACGATCTGGCCACGCCCGATGTGAACGACGACGGTGTCAGCGAAGACCTCGGCAGCCCCACGCTGGCTTTTGCCGACCCCGGCACCAACAGCCGCATCAGCGCCAGCGCGGTGCAGACGCAACTCGGCGCCGGCTCGGTCACGCTGCAGGCGACCAACGACCTGTTCGTCAACAGCACCATCACCTCCACCAACGGCTCGTCGCTCACGCTGCAGGCGGGCAACAACATCAATGTGGCCGCCGCGATCTCGGTGACCGGTGCGGGCGCCAACCTCACCTTGTCCGCCAACGATGCCGGCGGGCCGGCCAGTGGTGCCGGCCGGGTGGCGCTGGGCGCCGCGGTGACGGCAGCCGGCACCGTCTCCATCACCCAGGGCGTCAGCAGCACGCCGCATCAGCTGGGCGCCGACATCAGCGCCACCAGCCTGGTGCTGGACGGCGCGGCCACGCTGGTGGACCCGCGCATCTGGACGCTCAGCGGTGCCTCCACCGTCGCCGCATCGCTCGGCGGTGCCGGCACGCTCACCCAGGCCGGCGGCGGCAGCCTGGTGCTCACCGGCACCAACAGCTTCGGCGGCCTCACCATCAACGCCGGCAACACGCTGCAGGTGGGCAACGGCGGCACCACCGGCACGCTGGGCGGCGGCGCGGTGGTCAACAACGGTGCGCTGGTGTTCAACCGCAGCAATGCGCTGGCGGTGGGCAATGCCATCAGCGGCAGCGGATCGTTGACGCAGGCGGGCACAGGGCTGCTCACCTTGTCGGGCGGCAACAGCTACGGCGGCACCACCACCGTGAGCGGCACCGGCGGCCTGACGCTGCAGGGCGGCAGCGCCATCGGCGACGGCAGCGCGGTGCAGGTGGATGCCGGCACCACGCTGACCATCGACACCAGCGAGACGATCGGCTCGCTGGCCGGCGCGGGCACCGTGGCCCTGGCCACCGACCAGGCGCTGAGCACCGGCGGCAACAACACCAGCACGCTGTTCAGCGGCAGCATCACCGGCAGCGTGACGGTGGCCAACACGCTGCAGCTCATCAAGCAGGGCAGCGGCAACTTCACGCTGACCGGCAGCAACAGCTATGCGGGCGGCACCAGCATCGCGGCCGGCGGCAGCCTGCAGCTGGGCAACGGCGGCACCACCGGCTCGGTGGCCGGCGGCGCCATCACCAACGACGGCACGCTGATCGTCGACCGCAGCAATGCCATCACGCTGGCCAACACCATCGGCGGCAGCGGCGCCCTGCGGCAGGCAGGCGCCGGCCTGCTCACGCTGACCGCCGACAACAGCTACGGCGGCGGCACCACCATCAACAGCGGGCGCAGCCTGCAGGTGGGCGATGGCGGCGCTTCGGGCAGCCTGGGCACGGCCGGGGTGGTGAACGATGGCAGCCTGGTGTTCAACCGCAGCGGCAGCGTCACGGTGGGCGGCGCCATCAGCGGCAGCGGCAGCCTGGCCGCCAACGGCGCCGGTACCGTGGTGCTGGCCGCCGACAACAGCCATGCCGGCGGCACCACCATCGCCAGTGGCGCCACGCTGCAGGTGGGCAACGGCGGCACGGCCGGCACGCTGGGTGCGGGCACCGTCGGCAACGACGGCACCCTGGTGTTCGACCGCAGCGACACCGTCGTGCAGGCCACCGCCATCAACGGCAGCGGCGGGCTGCGGCAGGCCGGCAGCGGCACGCTGGTGCTGGCCGCGAACAACGGCTATGCCGGCGGCACCACGGTGGAGTCCGGCGGCACGCTGCAGGTGGGCAACGGCGGCACCACCGGCACGCTGGGCGGCGGCGCGGTGGTCAACAACGGTGCGCTGGTGTTCAACCGCAGCAATGCGCTGGCGGTGGGCAATGCCATCAGCGGCAGCGGATCGTTGACGCAGGCGGGCACCGGGCTGCTCACCTTGTCGGGCGGCAACAGCTACGGCGGCACCACCACCGTGAGCGGCACCGGCGGCCTGACGCTGCAGGGCGGCAGCGCCATCGGCGACGGCAGCGCGGTGCAGGTGGATGCCGGCACCACGCTGACCATCGACACCAGCGAGACGATCGGCTCGCTGGCCGGCGCGGGCACCGTGGCCCTGGCCACCGACCAGGCGCTGAGCACCGGCGGCAACAACACCAGCACGCTGTTCAGCGGCAGCATCACCGGCAGCGTGACGGTGGCCAACACGCTGCAGCTCATCAAGCAGGGCAGCGGCAACTTCACGCTGACCGGCAGCAACAGCTATGCGGGCGGCACCAGCATCGCGGCCGGCGGCAGCCTGCAGCTGGGCAACGGCGGCACCACCGGCTCGGTGGCCGGCGGCGCCATCACCAACGACGGCACGCTGATCGTCGACCGCAGCAATGCCATCACGCTGGCCAACACCATCGGCGGCAGCGGCGCCCTGCGGCAGGCAGGCGCCGGCCTGCTCACGCTGACCGCCGACAACAGCTACGGCGGCGGCACCACCATCGACACCGGCAGCACGCTGCAACTGGGCAACGGCGGCGCCGGCGGCACGGCGGGCAGCGGGCCCATCGACCTCGACGGTGCCCTGGTGGTGAACCGGAGCGCCGACCTCACCCTGGCCAGCCTGCTGCAAGGCAACGGCAGCCTCACGCAGACCGGCAGCGGCCTGCTCACGCTCACCGCCGACAACACCTACCTGGGCACCACCATCGACCCCGGCAGCACGCTGCGCGTGGGCGCGGGTGGCAGCACCGGCACGCTGGGCAGCGGTGGCATCACCAACAACGGCAGCCTGGTGTTCGACCGCAGCGCGGCCTTCACGCTGGCCGGTGCTATGACCGGCACCGGCGCGCTGGTGCAGACCGGCAGCGGCCTGCTGATCCTGGGCGCCGACAACAGCCACGGCGGCGGCACCACCATCGACGCCGGCAGCACGCTGCAGGTGGGCGCCGGTGGCGCCACCGGCACGCTGGGCAGCGGCCCGGTGGTCAACCAGGGCAGCCTGGTGTTCGACCGCAGTGCGGCGCTCACGGTGGCCAACACCATTTCCGGCGCCGGCACGCTGCGCCAGACGGGCAGCGGCAGCCTGACGCTGGCGGCCGACAACAGCTACGGCGGCGGCACCACCATTGACAGCGGCAGCGTGCTGCGGCTGGGCAGCGGCGGCGGCACCGGCTCGGCGGGCAGCGGCGCCATCGTCGACAACGGCCTGCTGGTGGTGGAGCGCAGCAGCGCGCTGGTGCTGGGCATGGCGATCAGCGGCAGCGGCGGCTTGACGCAGGCCGGCACCGGCCAGCTCACGCTGTCCGGCAGCAACAGCTACAGCGGCCTGACCACGGTGGAGCGCGGCACCCTGCGGCTGCTGGGCGGCAATGCACTGGCGGACACCGCGGCGGTGCAGCTGGATGCCGGTGCCACACTGGTGCTGGATGCGAACGAGACCATCGGATCGCTGAGCGGCGCGGCCGGCGCCACGGTGGCGCTGGGCCTGGACCGCCGGCTGACCCTGGGCGGCAACAACGCCTCCACGGTGTTCGCCGGCAGCATCACCGGCAGCACCAGTGCGCCGGGCACCGTGCAGCTGGTCAAGCTGGGCAGCGGCCGCTTCACGCTGGCGGGCGACAACAGCATGGCGGGCGGCATCACCGTGGCCGACGGCACGCTGCAGGTGGGCAATGGCGGCGCCGCCGGCAGCCTGGGCAGCGGGCCGGTCGGGAACAACGCGGCGCTGGTGTTCGACCGCAGCGATGCGGCCGGCCATGTGGTGGCCAACACCATCACCGGCAGCGGCACGCTCACGCAGGCGGGCACGGGCCGCCTGATCCTCACCGGCGACAACACCTATGGCGGGCTCACCACCGTGCAGGCCGGCACCACGCTGCAGGTGGGGCAGGGCGGCGGCACCGGCGCGCTGGGCAGCGGCAACGTGCTCAACCAGGGCGCGCTGGTGTTCGACCGCAGCACTGCATTGACCGTCAGCGGCCGCATCGACGGCAGCGGCACGCTCACGCAGCAGGGCAGCGGCATGCTCACCCTCAGCGGCAGCAACGGCTACACCGGCCTCACCACGGTGCTGTCCGGCGGCCTCACGCTGGCCGGCGGCGCGGCGCTTGCCGACAGCGCGGCGGTGCAGCTGGCCGATGCGGCCGGCGCCACGCTGGTGCTGGCCGACGACGAGACGCTCGGCAGCCTGGCTGGCGGCGGCGCCGCAGGCGGCGGCGTGGACCTGGGCAGCCACACGCTGACGCTGGGCGGCGGCACCACCTTCGGCGGCCGCATCGTCGGCACCGGCGGACTCACCAAGACAGGCACCGACCTGCTGGCGCTCACCGGCGACAGCAGCTACAGCGGCCCGACGACCATCGCGGCCGGCGTGCTGCAGGTCGGCGATGGCGGCAGCACCGGCAGCCTGGGCAGCGGCAGCGTGCTCAACCAGGGCCTGCTGCGCTTCCAGCGCGGCAACGCGCTGCTGGTGGCCAACGACATCAGCGGCAGCGGCGGCCTGACGCAGGCCGGCAGCGGCACGCTGACGCTGGCCGGTGCCAACACCTACGCCGGCCTGACACTGGTGGCCGCCGGCGTGCTGGCCACGCAGGGCGCCGAGCGCCTGCACGACGCCGGCGCAGTGCAGGTGGCCAACGGCGCGCAGCTGCAGTTGGGCGGCAACGAGGCCATCGGCTCGCTGGCCGACGCAACCGGCCAGGTGGCCGACGGCAGCGCACGGGTGCTGCTGGGCAGCTTCACGCTGGCCGCGGGCGATGCCAGCGACACCCGCTTCGGCGGCGTGATCGACGGCTCGGGCGGCTTCACCAAGACGGGCAGTGGCCGCTTCACGCTGGCCGGCCTGAACAGCTACACCGGGCTGACGCTGGTGGCGGCCGGCACCCTGGCCACCGAAGGCGGCAGCGCCGGCCACCTGGACGACCGCAGCGCGCTGCAGATCGCCAACGGCGCGGTGCTGGCCCTGGGCGGGGCGGAGACGGTCGCCTCGCTCGCCGATGCCGATGGGCAGGTGGCCGACGGCAGCGCCCGGCTGCTGCTGGGCACCCACACGCTGACGCTGGGCGATGCCAACAGCACCGTCTACACGGGGCAGCTGGTGGGCAGCGGCGGCGCCGGGCGGCTGGTCAAGCAGGGCAGCGGCATGTTCACGCTGGCGCAGCCGGGGGCCAACAGCCACGGCGGCACCTCGGTGCTGGGCGGCGTGCTGCGGCTGTCTTCCGACGCGCAGCTGGGCGTGGCCGGCGCAGGCCTGCTGCTGGACGGCGGCAGCCTGCGGGTGGACAACAGCTTCGCGCTGGCCGCGGGGCGGGTCATCACCCTGCAGGGCGCCGGCGGCACCATCGACGTGGCCGCCGGCCAGACGCTGGCCTATGAAGGCGGCACCGCCGACGGCAGCAGCGCCGGCCGCCTCACCAAGACCGGCGGCGGCACCCTGCTGCTGGCCGGCGCCAACGGCCATACCGGCCTCACCCGCATCGAGGCCGGCACCCTGGCCACTGGCGCGGCGCAGCGCCTGTCCGACGCCGGCGCGCTGCAGCTGGCCAACGGCGCCGTCCTGGTGCTGGGCGGCGACGAGACCATCGCCTCGCTGGCCGACCTGGCCGGCCTGCCGGCCGACGGCAGCGCCCAGGTGGCGCTGGGCGCCCACACGCTGACCACCGGCGATGCCACCGACACCGTCTTCAGCGGCCGCCTGGACGGTGTGGGCGGCCTCACGAAGCTGGGCAGCGGGCGCTTCACGCTTGCGGGTGCGCAGGCCTACACCGGCCTCACGCTGGTGGAGGCCGGCACGCTGGCCACCGACGCCGCCGACCGCCTGGCCGATGCCACGCGGGTGCAGATCGCCAATGGCGCCATGCTGTGGCTGGGCGGTGCCGAGACCGTGTCCGGCTTCGACGACCGGGCCGGCCAGGCGGCCGACGGCAGCGCCCGCCTGCGCATCGCCAGCGGCCTGCTCACCAGCGCGGATGCCGCCGACCACCTGTTCAGCGGCCGCATCGAGGGCGACGGTGGCCTGGCCAAGGCCGGCGGCGGCACGCTCACCCTGGCCGGCAGCGCCGACAACAGCTACACCGGCCCTACGCAGGTGCTGGGCGGCGTGCTGGCCATCGGCCGCGACGGCCACCTGGGCGCCGCGCCCGGCAGCGCCAGCCCGGCGCACCTGCTGCTGGACGGCGGCACGCTGCGCATCGGCAGCAGCATGACGCTGGCCGCCAACCGCGGCCTGGCATTGCAGGGCAGCGGGGGCACGCTCGACGTCGCCGCCGGCCAGACGCTCAGCTACGACGGCGTCATGGCCGACGGCAACAGCCGCGGCGTCCTGCTCAAGTCCGGCGAGGGCACGCTGGTGCTGGGTGGCGCGAGCATCTACGGCGGCAGCACCACGGTGCAGGCCGGCCTGCTGCAGACGGTGGGCAGCGAGCGCCTGCCCGACGGCACGGCGCTGACCATCGCGGCCGGGGCTTCGCTGCAGCTCGGCGGGTCGCAGACGCTGCAGTCCATCGACGCGCAAGGCGCCGTCACGCTGGCCGGCTCCGTCACCACCAGCGGCGACCAGACCTACGCAGCGCCGGTCACCGTCGCGGCCACCGGCCCCATCCGCCTGGCCGCGGGCGGTGCCATCACCGCCACCGCGGCAGGCAACCGCTGGAACACCAGCGCCGCGCAGCCGCTGTCGATCGACGCGGCTTCGCTGCAGCTGTCCAGCGCCGACGCGGCCGGCGTTCATGCCGACCTGGTGCTGGGCGACCTGCGCCTGTCCGCCGGCAGCAGCCGCATGGACGGCGGACTGCTCACGCTCGTCGGCACCTGGTCGCTGGAGGGCACTGCCCAGCTGGCGCTGGTGGCGCATGCCGCGCCCAGCTATGCGCCGGCCGATGTGGCCGTGGGCGTGGTCGATCCCGCCGGCCGCAGCCTGCATTTCGCCAGCGACGTCATCGTGCAGGCCGAAGGCAGCAGCATCACGAGCGCCGCCGACACCAGCCTGCTGCTGCTGTCGCCGGCCGGCGGCTCCATCCGCCTGGGGCAGGTGGCCAACGACCTGCGCGGCGGGCTGTCGGCCCTGAGCGCCAACGAGGCCACGCTGTCGCCCACCAGCTTCGGCAGTGCCTGGCAGCCCAACACGGCGGGCGACGCCAACAACCTGGCGCTGCCGGCGCGGCAGTCGGTCATCACGCTGGCCGGGCAGAACCTGCGCATCGGCAACCAGACGGTGGCGATCGACGGCACCCCCGTGCCGGTGGACGGCGTGGCGGCCGACCTGGTGCGCATCACTGCCGGCAGCCTGCGCACCGATCCGGGCAGCGTGATCCGCGCACGGCTTTGGTACAACGACGAGGCCTTCGGCACCGTGCGCTCCACGCCCGGCCTGCAGCTCACGCTGCTCGACCCCGCGGCCTACACGCTGGAAGGCAGCTTCGGCAACAGCGACGCGCCGATCGCGGTGGACGTGGGCGCCATCGGCACCGATGCGCCGCGTGCCGGCCTGAGTGCCGGCTTCGTGCAGGTGCTGCCGAAGAACGGCGCGCGCGGCTCCACGGCCGTCTACCTCACCGGCCCGCGCATCGGCGCCGGGCTCTACAGCTTCTTCCACGACGGCGCCGGCCTGCTCAGCGAGGTGCCGGTGCTCTACAACGGCTTCCTGCCGGCGTCGCCGCAGTTGAGCGGCTCGCTGTCGTCGGTGGCCTCGGTCTCCGAGCAGGCGCGCAAGGAACGTTTCGAGGAGGCGGTGCGCACCGAGAACGTGGCGGTGCGGCTGCGGGCCGGCGTCATCGCGGAGGTGGGCCCGGGCCGGCCGGCCACGCAGGGCAGTGACGGCATCCGTTTGCCGGAACAATGCGATCCCCCTGGCCCGCGCTGGACTGCCCGAAATGACTCGCCCAGATCCCGAAGCTCCCTCCGCCCTCCGGCGCCGGCTGGCGTCGCGCCTGCGCCGCCGGCTGTGGCAATGGCCGCTGGCGGCCTGGCTGGGCGGCGCCGCGGGCCGCGTGGCGGCGCAGTACGGTGCCGCGCCCGTGGCACCGGCAGGCAATCCGTCGCCCGCGGCCACCGCGCCCGTACCTACCGTCGCGCCGGAGGTGCCGGCCGCGGTGGTGCTGGGCGAGCGCCTGGCCCTGGTGCTGGGCAACCGCGCCTATCCCGAGCCCTTCGACCTGCCTTCCATCCACAAGAACGTGCGCGACATGGAGGCGGCGCTGGCCAGGCGCGGCTTCCAGGTCACCGCCGGCATCGACCTCGACCCGGCCGCCGCGCGCGCCACGGTGGAGGCCTTCCTGCGCCGGGTGGCGGCCGCGCCGCCCGATGCCATCGTGCTGTTCTATTTCAGCGGCCACGGCGTGCAGCTGAATGCGGAGAACCTGCTGCTGGGCGCCGGCGTCAACCCGTCGGGCACGCCCGAGACGCTGCTCAAGGGCAGCATGGTGCTGCAGCCCGACGTGGTGCTGAAGCTGCCGCGCCGCGAGCAGGGCCTGACCATCGCGGTGATCGATGCCTGCCGCACCGACCTGCGCGCCGCGCTCAAGCCCGGCGAGGGCCTGAACCAGGTGGAAGCGCCGCCGGGCTGCCTCATCGCCTTTTCCACCGGCGCCGGCAAGCCCGCGCTGGCGCCCAACAACGAGACGCAGAACACCTTCTACACCGGTGCCCTGGTGCACCAGCTGGGCACCGCGTCGGACGAGCTGTCGTTCTCCGACCTGTTCCGGCTGGTCAAGCTGGAAACCCAGCGCACCATGCTCAACCATCCGGTGTCGCTGATCCGGCAGTTCGCGCAGTTCCCCTTCATCGCCGAGAACACGCGGCAGCCGGTGCTGCTGGCGGCGCGGCCGGCGAGCACGGCCGCGGCCGGCGGCAGCCGCTTCCGCACCGAGGACGAGGCCGGCGACTGGGCCACGCTGCAGGCCACCGTGTGGCCGCCCGACGTGGTGCGCCTGGCCGACCGCTACCTGCAGCGCTGGCCCGACAGCAAGCTGGCCGGCGGCGCGGAGGTGATGCGCGAGGGCGCCAAGGAGGCTGCGGCCATCCTGCGGCGCAACGACATCCGGCTGTTCCGCCGGTCCTTCGAGCCGCATCCCGGGGCCGACAAGGACTACCAGGCCGACCTGCTCAAGGCCGCCCGCGGCGACAAGGACGCCGCCGCCCGCGTCGGCCGCGCCTGGCGCACCGGCGCGCAGAGCGGCGCCGAGCTGTCGCGCTACGAAGGCTGGATGCAGTACGCCGCCGAGCTGGGCAACGGCATCGCCAGCTACGAGCTGGCGCTGCACTACCGCCGCCAGGACCAGCCGCAGCCCGCCGCACGCTGGGAGGCGCGTGCCCGCGAGCTGGGCTACACGCCGCCGCCCTCGCTCGACAACCAGCGCAAGTAGCTGCGTCCGGTATGCTCCGCGCCCCGGCCGGGGTGGCGAAATCGGTAGACGCCGCAGACTTAAAATCTGCTGTCGCGCAAGCGGCGTACGGGTTCGAGTCCCGTCCCCGGCACCAGGCGGCGACCCGCGCGGCGCGCCGTCCCATCCACTCCCTGGATTCCTCCCATGTCCGACACCCGGCTTCCGCTCGGGCGCCTGTGGCGTCCCGTGCTGGCGATGATGCTGGTCATCGTCTCGTCCAACTTCCTCGTCCAGTTCCCCATCAACGACTGGCTCACCTGGGGTGCTTTCACCTTTCCGGTGGCCTACCTGGTGACCGACCTCACCAACCGCGCGGTCGGCGCCTCCGCCGCGCGCCGGGTGGCATGGATGGGTTTTGCCATCGCGGTGGTGGTGTCGCTGCTGCTGGCGCCGTGGCGCATCGCGCTGGCCTCGGGCGTCGCCTTCATCGTGTCGCAGCTGCTGGACGTGGCGGTGTTCAACCGCTGGCGCACGCAATCGTGGTGGAAAGCCCCGTTTGTCGGGTCTTCAGTCGCCTCGGTCATCGATACGCTGCTGTTTTTCTCGCTGGCCTTTGCCGGCACCGATCTGGACTGGCGCGCCCTGGCCGCCGGCGACCTGGGCGTCAAGTGGCTGATGGCCGTGGTGCTGCTGGTGCCTTACCGCGCCATGCTGCCGCGGCTGTCGCTGTGGGTGCCTACCGGGCGCTGACGACACCGCCCACGGCGGCGGGCCAATCCCCCGTGCGGGCGATGCCACCCCCCGCGTTCCAGGGCCAAGAATCGGTGCCACACAGGAGCGCACCCGCATGAATCCCTCGTCCCAACCCGCCGCCGTCCACCTCGTCCTGCAGCGACGGGCCGCGGGTGCGCCCGAGGTGGATGTGGTGCTCACCGATCCCGCCAGCGGACGTGACTGGCGACCCGGCCGCGGCCTGCGTGCCTACGGCAGTGCCGAGGGCGCCGCCTGCTTCGAGGCCGTGATGGCCGACTTCATGCCGCCCCCGGCCCCGCCGCGCACCAGCGGACGCACCCCCTCCTAGTCCTGCCGCGGGGCCGCGGGGTGTTAGCCTGCGCCGCCCGTGGACTGCAGGAGGTGGCTTGAGCTGGTTTCCCCAAGCGGCTTTGAACGCCGGCGTGCGCAAGCGCGAGGTGTTCGGCTGGGCGATGTACGACTTCGCCAACTCCGGCTACACGACGGTGGTGCTCACCGCCGTGTTCAACGCCTATTTCGTGGGCGTGGTGGCGCAGGGCGCCAGCTGGGCCACGCTGGCGTGGACGCTGTGCATCGCGGTCTCCAGCGCCATCACCATGCTCACCGTGCCCGCCCTGGGGGCGCATGCCGACCAGCGCGGTGCCAAGAAGCGGGTGCTGGCCTGGACCACGGCCGGCTGCGTGCTGGCCACGCTGGCGCTGGCGGCCTGCGGCCGCGGCGACGTGGCCCTGGCGGCGGTGGCGGTCATCGTGTCCAACACCTTCTATTCGTACGGCGAGGCGCTCAACGCCGCCTTCCTGCCCGAGCTGGCGCGGCGCGAGGCCATTGGCCGCGTGTCCGGCTGGGGCTGGAGCTTCGGCTACTTCGGCGGCATGTTGTCGCTGGGCCTGTCGCTGGCCTATGTGCTGTGGGCCCAGGGACAGGGGCAGGAGGCCGCGCAGTTCGTGCCCGTCACCATGCTGATCACCGCCGGCGTGTACGCGGCAGCCTCGGTCGCCACCTTCGTGCTGCTGAAGGAACGGGCGCAGCCGCAGCCGCAGCCCGCCGGTCCGGCCGGCCAGGCGGGTGTTGGTCAGGCCCTGGCGCGGCTGGCACGCACCGGCCACCAGGCGGCGCACTACCGGGACTTCGCGTGGCTGCTGGCCTGCAGCACCGCCTACCAGGCGGGCATCGCCGTGGTGGTGGCACTGGCCGCGGTGTATGCGGAGCAGGCGCTGGGCTTCCAGCAGACCGACACCATGGCGCTGGTGTTCGCGGTCAACATCGCCTCGGCCGCGGGGGCCTTCCTCTTCGGCTACTGGCAGGACCGTTCGGGCCACAAGCGCACGCTGGGCGCCACGCTGGTGGGCTGGCTGGTGATGACGCTGCTGGCCTATGCCGCCACCGGGCCCGGCCTGTTCTGGGTGGCGGCGGTCCTGGCCGGCTTGTGCATGGGCTCCAGCCAATCAGCCGGTCGTGCGCTGGCCGGTGCCCTGGCGCCAGCCGACCGACTGGCCGAGTTCTTCGGCCTGTGGACCTTCGCCACCCGGCTGGCCGCGATCCTGGGTCCGCTCACCTACGGCCTGGTGACCTGGCTCACGGCCGGCAACCACCGGCTGGCCATCCTGTCCACGGCGGTGTTCTTCGTCGCCGGCCTGTTGCTGCTGCGGCCGATCGACGTGGCCCGCGGCGTGGGCGCGGCAGGCGGCTCTTCCGCCGACTGACTTTCCCGAAGTGGCCCGTGCAGCAGCGCCGGGCCTGCACCCCGGCGACGGCCTACACCGGGGCCTGCCCGGCCGTCGCCACCACGCCGGCCCAACGCTCGGCTGCGGCCTGCAGCTTTGCCGGGTCACCGGTGCTCCACAGCGTGCAGCCGGGCGCCTGCTGCAGGGCCGGCAAGGCCGTGGCCAAGGCGACGGTGCGTCGCGCCACGGCGTCGGCCGTGTCCACCAGCTGCACGTCCTGGCCCAGCGCAGCCTGGATGCGCCCGGCCACCAGCGGATAGTGGGTGCAGCCCAGCACCACCACGTCACAGCCCGCAGCGCGCAGCGGCGCCGCATGGCGCTCGATGCATTCGCCCACCTCCGCGCTGTGCAGCGAATGCTGCTCGATGGCCCGGGCCAGCCCGACGCAGGCCTGCAGATGGATGCGCACCTGCGGCGCCGCAGCGGCCAGCCGGTTCTTCAGCGTCACGAAGCGGGGGCTGCACAGGGTGCCCTGGGTGGCCATCACGCCCACGCTGCCGCGGCGGGTCAGGGCCAGCGCGGGCTTCAGGCCGGGCTCCAGTCCCACGATGGGCCAGTCCGGCATCGCCTGCCGCAGCCCGGCCACGGCCGCCGCGGTGGCGGTGTTGCAGGCGATCACCAGCAACTGCGCGCCCTGTTCACGCAGGAAGGCCGCGGCCCGGGCGGTGCGCTCGCTGACAAAGACGGCGTCACGCTCGCCATAGGGCGCATGGCCGCTGTCGGCCAGGTAGCTGAGCTGGGCGGCCGGCAGGCTGTGACGCAGTGCCCGCAGCACCGACAGGCCACCAAGGCCGGAGTCGAAGACGCCGATGTGCACCGGCAGGGCGGAGGTGGTCATGGACAGGGCGCCGAATCGGGCGCGCAGTGTAGGTTCGGGTCAGCCCGGGTGCCAAGAATGCACGTTCCGGCGGCCTTGGCCCTTAGAATCGAACGATCGTTCGTTTTTGATTTCCCATTGCTAGGAGCACAAGCGCATGAAGGTACTCGTCCCCGTGAAGCGGGTGGTGGACTACAACGTCAAGGTGCGGGTCAAGGCCGACGGCACCGGCGTGGACATCGCCAACGTGAAGATGAGCATGAACCCGTTCGATGAGATCGCGGTGGAAGAGGCCGTGCGGCTGAAGGAGAAGGGCGTGGCCACCGAGGTCATCGCTGTCTCGTGCGGCCCCACGCAGTGCCAGGAGACCCTGCGCACCGCGATGGCCATCGGCGCCGACCGCGGCATCCTGGTCGAGTGCACCGACGAGCTGCAGCCGCTGGCCGTGGCCAAGCTGCTCAAGGCGCTGGTGGACAAGGAACAGCCCGGCCTGGTGATCCTGGGCAAGCAGGCCATCGACGACGACTGCAACCAGACCGGCCAGATGCTGGCCGCGCTGGCGGACCTGCCGCAGGCCACCTTCGCCTCGAAGGTGGAAGTTGCTGATGGGAAAGCATCGGTCACCCGTGAAGTCGACGGCGGCCTGGAGACCCTGTCGGTCACGCTGCCCGCGGTCATCACCACCGACCTGCGCCTGAACGAGCCGCGCTACGTCACGCTGCCCAACATCATGAAGGCCAAGAAGAAGCCGCTGGAGGTCGTCAAGCCGGCCGACCTGGGCGTCGACGTGGCCCCGCGTATCAAGACCCTGAAGGTCAGCGAGCCGCCCAAGCGCAGCGCCGGCATCAAGGTGCCCGACGTCGCCACGCTGGTGAGCAAGCTCAAGACCGAAGCCAAGGTGATCTGACCATGACCGCACTTGTTATCGCAGAACATGACAACGCGACCGTGAAGGGCGCGACCTTCAACACCGTCACTGCCGCCAGCCAGATGGGCGGCGACGTGCACGTGCTCATCGCCGGCCACAACGCGCAGGGCGCGGCCGATGCGGCGGCCAAGATCGCGGGCGTCAGCAAAGTGATCCTGGCCGAAGCCGCCGGCCTGGAGCACGGCCTGGCCGAGAACGTCGCCGCGCAGGTGCTGGCGATCGCCGGCAACTACAGCCACCTCGTCTTCCCGGCGACGGCCAGCGGCAAGAACATCGCCCCGCGCGTGGCCGCCAAGCTCGACGTCGGCCAGGTCAGCGACATCACCAAGGTGGTCAGCGCCGACACCTTCGAGCGCCCGATCTACGCCGGCAACGCCATCGCCACGGTGCAGGCGACTGACGGGGTCAAGGTCATCACCGTGCGCGGCACCGGCTTCGACGCCGCCGCGCACGAAGGTGGCAGCGCCGCAGTGGAGAAGGCCGAAGCCGCCGCCACCAGCGACAAGGCCACGTTCGTCGGCAGCGAGATCGCCAAGAACGACCGGCCCGAGCTGACGGCCGCCAAGATCATCGTCTCGGGCGGCCGGGCGATGGGCAGCAGCGACAAGTTCAACGAAGTGCTCACCCCGCTGGCCGACAAGCTGGGTGCCGCACTGGGCGCCAGCCGCGCCGCGGTGGATGCGGGCTACGCGCCCAACGACTGGCAGGTCGGCCAGACCGGCAAGATCGTCGCGCCGCAGCTGTACATCGCCGCGGGCATCTCGGGCGCCATCCAGCACCTGGCCGGCATGAAGGACAGCAAGGTCATCGTGGCCATCAACAAGGACCCCGAGGCGCCGATCTTCAGCGTGGCCGACTATGGGCTGGAGGCGGACCTGTTCAATGCGGTGCCGGAGTTGGTGAAGGCGCTGTAAGGCGCACCGGCAGGAGTGAAGGCGCCCCTTGCGGCGCCTTTTTCTCGCGATCCATCGGAGACAACCAGATGACTTACCGAGCCCCCGTGCGCGACATGCTGTTCTGCATGCAGGAGCTGGCCGGCCTGCAGACGCTGTCGCAACTGCCCGGCTTCGAAGAAGCCGGCATCGACACCGCCCAGGCCGTGCTGGAGGAATGTGCCCGCTTCAACGAGAACGTCGTGGCGCCACTCAACTGGGAAGGCGACAAGCATCCCTCGTCCTGGAAGGACGGCCAGGTGACCACCACGCCGGGCTTCAGGCAGGCCTTCCGCCAGTTCGGCGAAGGCGGCTGGCAGGGCTTGCAGCATCCGGTTGAATTCGGCGGGCAAGGCCTGCCCAAGACCATCGGCGCGGCCTGCATCGAGATGATCAACAGCGCCAACCTCAGCTTCGCGCTGTGCCCGCTGCTGACCGACGGCGCCATCGAGGCGCTGCTGACCGCCGGCACCGACGAGCAGAAGGCGCTGTACCTGCCCAGGATGATCGACGGCAGCTGGACCGGCACGATGAACCTCACCGAGCCCCAGGCGGGTTCCGATCTGGCGGCGGTGCGCACCCGCGCCGAGCCTCAGCCCGATGGCACCTACAAGATCTTCGGCACCAAGATCTACATCACCTTCGGCGAGCACGACATGGCGGACAACATCGTCCACCTGGTGCTGGCCCGCGTGACCGGTGCGCCGGAGGGCGTCAAGGGCATCTCGCTCTTCATCGTCCCCAAGTTCCTGGTGAATGCCGACGGCTCGCTGGGCGCGCGCAACGACGTGCACTGCGTGAGCATCGAGCACAAGCTCGGCATCAAGGCCAGCCCCACCGCCGTGCTGCAGTACGGCGACCATGGCGGCGCCATCGGCACGCTGGTGGGCGAGGCAAACCGCGGCCTCGAGTACATGTTCATCATGATGAACGCCGCCCGTTTTGCCGTCGGCACGCAAGGCATCGCGCTGGCGGAGCGGGCCTACCAGAAGGCCGTGGCCTACGCCCGCGAGCGCGTGCAGTCGCGGCCGGTGGATGGCTCCATGCGCACGGCCGCCCCCATCATCCACCACCCCGACGTCAAGCGCATGCTGATGACGATGCGGGCCTGCACCGAGGGATGCCGCGCGATGGCGCTGACCGCCGCCGCCGCCTACGACGCTGCTCATGCCCATCCGGACGCCGAAGTGCGGCAACAGAACCAGGCCTTCTATGAATTCATGGTGCCGCTGGTCAAGGGCTACAGCACCGAGATGAGCATCGACGTGGCAAGCCTGGGCGTGCAGGTGCATGGCGGCATGGGCTTCATCGAGGAAACCGGCGCGGCCCAGTACTACCGCGACGCCAAGATCCTGACCATCTATGAAGGCACCACGGCCATCCAGGCCAACGACCTTGTCGGCCGCAAGACGGCACGGGATGGCGGCGCCACGGCACGTGCCATCGCCGCGCGCATCGAGCAGACCGAGCAGGCCCTGGCCGCCAGCGGCAGCGTGCACGCTGGCGCGGTGCGGCAGCACCTGCAGGCAGGGCGCGAGGCTTTCCTGCGGGTGGTCGACTTCGTGGTCCAGCAGGCCAAGGCCGATCCCAACGCCGTGTTTGCGGGGTCCGTGCCGTACCTCATGCTGGCGGGCAACCTGGTGGCGGGCTGGCAGCTGGCGCGTTCACTGCTGGTGGCCGAGGAACGCCTGGCCGCCGGCGTCGACGAGCCGTTCATGGCGGCCAAGATCATCACCAGTCGGTTCTATGCCGACCACATCCTGTCCAAGGTGCCCGGCGTGTGTCACAGCATCGTCGAAGGTAGCGAGGGCGTCACCCACATGGCTCTGGAGGCCTTCTGATGGCATTGCCCCCCGTACTTGCGAACCTGCCCTTGCCCATCATCGGTTCGCCGCTGTTCATCGTCAGCAATCCGAAGCTCGTCATCGAGCAGTGCAAGGCAGGCGTGGTGGGCTCGATGCCAGCGCTCAATGCACGCCCGGCGTCGCAGCTGGAAGACTGGCTGGCCGAGATCACCGAGACGCTGGCCGCCCACGACCGCGCGCATCCGGAAGCCAAGGCCGCACCCTTTGCCATTAACCAGATCGTGCACAAGAGCAATGACCGGCTCGAGCACGACATGGAGGTCTGCGCCCGCTACAAGGTGCCCATCGTGATCACGTCGCTGGGCGCGCGCACCGACGTGAACGAAGCCGTCCACGCCTGGGGCGGCGTGGTGCTGCACGACATCATCAACAACACCTTCGCCCACAAGGCGATCGAGAAGGGCGCCGACGGTCTCATCGCCGTGGCGGCCGGCGCGGGCGGCCACGCCGGCGTGAAGAGCCCGTTTGCGCTCATCCAGGAGATCCGCGAGTGGTTCGATGGCCCGATCGCTTTGTCCGGCTCCATCGCCACCGGCGCTGCGGTGCTGGCCGCCCAGGCCATGGGCGCCGATTTCGCCTACATCGGCAGCGCCTTCATCGCCACCGAAGAAGCCCGTGCCAGTGACGACTACAAGCAGGCCATCGTGGACGGCGCCTCGGATGACATCGTCTACTCCAACCTGTTCACTGGCGTGCATGGCAACTACCTGAAGCGCTCCATCGTCAGCGCCGGGCTCGACCCCGACAACCTGCCGGTCAGCGATCCCAGCAAGATGAGCTTCGGTGGCGATGGCGCCAAGAAGGCCTGGAAGGACATCTGGGGTTCGGGCCAGGGCATCGGGGCCGTCAAGCAGGTGCTGCCTGCACGCGAACTGGTGGCCCGCCTTCAGCGCGAGTATGTCGAGGCGCGCACACGGCTGTCTCTCGCCTGAAGACTCAGTCTCGTCGTCGGCCGGCGGCGATGTAGATCGAACCGGCCCACAGCGACTGCTCCTCCACCTCGCAGAGGTAGGGCCGCAACAGATCCCACGGGCACGCCAGCCCTTCCAGGCAAGTCGTCGAATACATCGCCGCCGACCAGACGAAGAGATTGGCTGGCACCGCCCACAAAGGTGCCCATTGCAGCCCTGCGGCCACCACCCGGCCCCCCGGTTTCACCTGCGACATCAGCCACTGCACTGCACGCGGATTGCGAAGCACGTCGTGCGTGAAGTGGAACAGCATGGCGTCGACCGGGGCGATGCCGGAGAAGTCCGCCAGTTCGGCAACCGACTGCTGCAGGTCGATCCAGGGCATGCGCATGCCCACGACGCGGGCGCGCGCCCTGGACAGCATGCCCGGCGAAGGTTCCACGCCGAGCACACGGCCCCGTGGGCCCACGGCCGCTCCCAGCAGCGGCAGGCTCAAGCCGGTGCCACAGCCCACATCCACCACCGATTGCCCGGGGCCGATCGCAAGTTGCTCGATCGCCGCACGGCGGACAGGCTCAAAAGCTGCGAGCTCCCAGTCATAGCGCCCGGCGCGCTCTTCATACTGGGCCATCGCCGCATCGGCATCAGGACCATGGGGAAGTGCAGCGTGGTTCGCCTGAGGTTTGACCATCGTCCGATTCTGGGCCCTGGCCTGTGACGCGCCACCTGCAAACATCAACCACGCAAAAAGTTGACCGCCTCAAAAATCCCATGCTATAGTGCAAGGCTTCGCTGATCACAGCGCGGTTGTTTCGAAGGAAGCGGCGGCGAATGGCAAGCGAAGCGGATCGAAAGACCCGGCAGTTGACAGGGATTTAAAAAGAACGTCATAATCACTGTCTTCGCTGATTACTGCAAACGAAATCAGCAGCGACCTGCAAGGGCCGCAGTTCTTTAAAAAGTTACAGCCGATAAGTGTGGGCGTTTGAAGGCGAGCACCGTCAAGCCGCAAGGCAACGGGGTTTTCGGACCTCAAACGCTCATGGAAGTGAAGTTCACTTCAATTCTTTGAGTGATTAAACAAGATCGAACTAAAGAGTTTGATCCTGGCTCAGATTGAACGCTGGCGGCATGCCTTACACATGCAAGTCGAACGGTAACGCGGGGCAACCTGGCGACGAGTGGCGAACGGGTGAGTAATGCATCGGAACGTGCCCAGAAGTGGGGGATAGCCCGGCGAAAGCCGGATTAATACCGCATGAGACCTGAGGGTGAAAGCGGGGGATCGCAAGACCTCGCGCTTTTGGAGCGGCCGATGTCAGATTAGCTAGTTGGTGGGGTAAAGGCCTACCAAGGCGACGATCTGTAGCTGGTCTGAGAGGACGACCAGCCACACTGGGACTGAGACACGGCCCAGACTCCTACGGGAGGCAGCAGTGGGGAATTTTGGACAATGGGCGCAAGCCTGATCCAGCCATGCCGCGTGCGGGAAGAAGGCCTTCGGGTTGTAAACCGCTTTTGTCAGGGAAGAAACGCTCTGGGCTAATACCCTGGGGTAATGACGGTACCTGAAGAATAAGCACCGGCTAACTACGTGCCAGCAGCCGCGGTAATACGTAGGGTGCAAGCGTTAATCGGAATTACTGGGCGTAAAGCGTGCGCAGGCGGTTATGCAAGACAGATGTGAAATCCCCGGGCTCAACCTGGGAACTGCATTTGTGACTGCATGGCTAGAGTGCGGCAGAGGGGGATGGAATTCCGCGTGTAGCAGTGAAATGCGTAGATATGCGGAGGAACACCGATGGCGAAGGCAATCCCCTGGGCCTGCACTGACGCTCATGCACGAAAGCGTGGGGAGCAAACAGGATTAGATACCCTGGTAGTCCACGCCCTAAACGATGTCAACTGGTTGTTGGGAGGGTTTCTTCTCAGTAACGAAGCTAACGCGTGAAGTTGACCGCCTGGGGAGTACGGCCGCAAGGTTGAAACTCAAAGGAATTGACGGGGACCCGCACAAGCGGTGGATGATGTGGTTTAATTCGATGCAACGCGAAAAACCTTACCTACCCTTGACATGTCTGGAATCCTGAAGAGATTTGGGAGTGCTCGAAAGAGAGCCAGAACACAGGTGCTGCATGGCCGTCGTCAGCTCGTGTCGTGAGATGTTGGGTTAAGTCCCGCAACGAGCGCAACCCTTGTCATTAGTTGCTACGAAAGGGCACTCTAATGAGACTGCCGGTGACAAACCGGAGGAAGGTGGGGATGACGTCAGGTCCTCATGGCCCTTATGGGTAGGGCTACACACGTCATACAATGGCCGGTACAGAGGGCTGCCAACCCGCGAGGGGGAGCCAATCCCAGAAAACCGGTCGTAGTCCGGATCGCAGTCTGCAACTCGACTGCGTGAAGTCGGAATCGCTAGTAATCGCGGATCAGCTTGCCGCGGTGAATACGTTCCCGGGTCTTGTACACACCGCCCGTCACACCATGGGAGCGGGTTCTGCCAGAAGTAGTTAGCCTAACCGCAAGGAGGGCGATTACCACGGCAGGGTTCGTGACTGGGGTGAAGTCGTAACAAGGTAGCCGTATCGGAAGGTGCGGCTGGATCACCTCCTTTCTGGATAGTCTGGTGCTTTAATTCTTGCGCCCACGCTTATCGGCTGTACTTGACGGCAGATTGGGGTCTGTAGCTCAGTCGGTTAGAGCACCGTCTTGATAAGGCGGGGGTCGTTGGTTCGAATCCAACCAGACCCACCACCTATTGGGGGGTGTAGCTCAGCTGGGAGAGCACCTGCTTTGCAAGCAGGGGGGTCATCGGTTCGATCCCGTTCACCTCCACCAATGAAGATTGTTCAGGCCAAGAACTGATGAGTTCTTGGCCTGTGCGATCCGTGTGGTTGCCTGTCGTTCTTTAACAATTCAAAGAGTCGAAATCAGTAATTGTTGTCGACGCATTGGATGCAGTGAAAGCTGTTTCCGAAGCGAAGGTGACGTTCAATGATTGCGTCAAAACAAACTTCAAGAATTGAAGTTCGGCATAACGCGTAAATACTCAAAGTCAACAGATAGTTGATTTTCAGTCCTTGACGACGCCTCAAGCGTGAGGTGTCAAAGTTATAGGGTCAAGTGACTAAGTGCATGTGGTGGATGCCTTGGCGATTACAGGCGACGAAGGACGTGATAGCCTGCGATAAGCTTCGGGGAGCTGGCAAATTAGCTTTGATCCGGAGATTTCCGAATGGGGAAACCCACCCTTAGGGGTATCGCATGATGAATACATAGTCATGCGAGGCGAACCGGGTGAACTGAAACATCTCAGTAGCTCGAGGAAAAGACATCAACCGAGATTCCGAAAGTAGTGGCGAGCGAAATCGGAAGAGCCTGCACGTTTTAGCAGCTCACTTATCAGAACAGTCTGGAAAGGCTGGCCATAGCGGGTGATAGCCCCGTATGAAAAAAGTAGGCTGTGGAACTAGGCGTGCGACAAGTAGGGCGGGACACGTGAAATCCTGTCTGAAGATGGGGGGACCATCCTCCAAGGCTAAATACTCGTAATCGACCGATAGTGAACTAGTACCGTGAGGGAAAGGCGAAAAGAACCCCGGGAGGGGAGTGAAATAGATCCTGAAACCGCATGCATACAAAAAGTCGGAGCCGCAAGGTGACGGCGTACCTTTTGTATAATGGGTCAGCGACTTACATTCAGTGGCGAGCTTAACCGAATAGGGAAGGCGTAGAGAAATCGAGTCCGAATAGGGCGTTCAGTCGCTGGGTGTAGACCCGAAACCAGGTGATCTATCCATGGCCAGGATGAAGGTACCGTAACAGGTGCTGGAGGTCCGAACCGACTAGTGTTGCAAAACTAGCGGATGAGCTGTGGATAGGGGTGAAAGGCTAAACAAACCTGGAGATAGCTGGTTCTCTCCGAAAACTATTTAGGTAGTGCCTCAAGTATTACCATCGGGGGTAGAGCACTGTTATGGCTAGGGGGTCATGGCGACTTACCAAACCATTGCAAACTCCGAATACCGATGAGTACAGCTTGGGAGACAGTGCACCGGGTGCTAACGTCCGGACACAAGAGGGAAACAACCCAGACCGCCAGCTAAGGTCCCTAAAATTGGCTAAGTGGGAAACGAAGTGGGAAGGCTAAAACAGTCAGGATGTTGGCTTAGAAGCAGCCATCATTTAAAGAAAGCGTAATAGCTCACTGATCGAGTCGTCCTGCGCGGAAGATGTAACGGGGCTAAGCCAGTTACCGAAGCTGCGGGTGCATCGCAAGATGCGCGGTAGGAGAGCGTTCTGTACGCCTGTGAAGGTGGATCGTGAGGTCTGCTGGAGGTATCAGAAGTGCGAATGCTGACATGAGTAGCGTTAAAGGGGGTGAAAAGCCCCCTCGCCGAAAGCGCAAGGTTTCCTACGCAACGTTCATCGGCGTAGGGTGAGTCGGCCCCTAAGGCGAGGCAGAGATGCGTAGCTGATGGGAAACAGGTCAATATTCCTGTACCGACGTGCAGTGCGATGTGGGGACGGAGAAGGTTAGCTCAGCCGGGTGTTGGATATCCCGGTTCAAGCATGTAGGCGTGCCCTCTAGGCAAATCCGGAGGGCTTAGCTGAGGTGTGATAACGAGGAGGCTTGCCTCCGAAGTGAGTGATACCCTGCTTCCAGGAAAAGCCACTAAGCTTCAGCTGCACGCGACCGTACCGCAAACCGACACTGGTGCGCGAGATGAGTATTCTAAGGCGCTTGAGAGAACTCTGGAGAAGGAACTCGGCAAATTGACACCGTAACTTCGGAAGAAGGTGTGCCTTTAGTAGGTGAACCATTTACTTGGGGAGCCCAATGAGGTTGCAAAGAATCGGTGGCTGCGACTGTTTATTAAAAACACAGCACTCTGCAAAGACGAAAGTCGACGTATAGGGTGTGACGCCTGCCCGGTGCTGGAAGATTAAATGATGGGGTGCAAGCTCTTGATTGAAGTCCCAGTAAACGGCGGCCGTAACTATAACGGTCCTAAGGTAGCGAAATTCCTTGTCGGGTAAGTTCCGACCTGCACGAATGGCGTAACGATGGCCACACTGTCTCCTCCAGAGACTCAGCGAAGTTGAAATGTTTGTGATGATGCAATCTCCCCGCGGAAAGACGGAAAGACCCCATGAACCTTTACTGTAGCTTTACATTGGACTTTGAACAGATCTGTGTAGGATAGGTGGGAGGCTTTGAAACCCAGTCGCTAGATTGGGTGGAGCCGACGTTGAAATACCACCCTGGTGTGTTTGAGGTTCTAACCTTGGCCCGTGATCCGGGTTGGGGACAGTGTATGGTGGGCAGTTTGACTGGGGCGGTCTCCTCCCAAAGTGTAACGGAGGAGTTCGAAGGTACGCTAGGCACGGTCGGAAATCGTGCTGATAGTGCATTGGCATAAGCGTGCTTGACTGCGAGACTGACAAGTCGAGCAGGTACGAAAGTAGGACAAAGTGATCCGGTGGTTCTGTATGGAAGGGCCATCGCTCAACGGATAAAAGGTACTCTGGGGATAACAGGCTGATACCGCCCAAGAGTTCATATCGACGGCGGTGTTTGGCACCTCGATGTCGGCTCATCTCATCCTGGGGCTGTAGCCGGTCCCAAGGGTATGGCTGTTCGCCATTTAAAGAGGTACGTGAGCTGGGTTTAAAACGTCGTGAGACAGTTTGGTCCCTATCTTCCGTGGGCGCTGCAAGATTGAGAGAGCCTGCTCCTAGTACGAGAGGACCGGAGTGGACGCACCTCTGGTGTATCGGTTGTCACGCCAGTGGCATTGCCGAGTAGCTAAGTGCGGAAGAGATAACCGCTGAAAGCATCTAAGCGGGAAACTCGTCTCAAGATGAGTCTTGCCGGGGCCTTGAGCCCCCTGAAGAGTCGTTCGAGACCAGGACGTTGATAGGCTGGGTGTGGAAGCGCAGTAATGCGTTAAGCTAACCAGTACTAATTGCTCGTGAGGCTTGACCCTATAACTTTGACAACACGACCGTCAAAGATCACGTTATGCCAAACCTTGGCGCAATCGTTGAATACTGATTACACTCTTTGAATTGGCTGGGCTGACCCAACAGGCGTCAACCCGGCAACCCGTCAAGCCTGATGACCATAGCGAGGTGGTCCCACTCCTTCCCATCCCGAACAGGACAGTGAAACGCCTCAGCGCCGATGATAGTGCGGGTTCCCGTGTGAAAGTAGGACATCGTCAGGCTATTTACCCAGCGCATGCCCCCGCATAACGAATAGTTGTGCGGGGGTTTTTGCCTTTTGGGGGCAGCTAAATCGGGGTGAGGCGCAAGACATGCGCCCCTGAGGGCCGCACATTGCGTTGCACGCGAGTCGCTTCAGTTGAAGTTTTTGTTCTCGGCACCGAGCGCTGGAATCCATATGCGGCACTGGATGCCCCCCGCAGATCGCTGCTGCCATTCGACGTGGCCCCCCAACTGCCGAACTCGCTTCCTGACGCCGTTCAAACCCAGACCATGTGTCCAGGCCGAAGGTGGGCCACCAACGCCGTTGTCCCTCACCGTGATGGTGAACTGGCCATGCTGGAGCGAGGCATCTACTTCGACACGCGACGCCTGGGCATGGCTGATGATGTTGTTGATGAGCTCGCGCAGGGCGCGTGTGAGTGCAGACCATTGAACGACGTTCAATACCAGGTCCCTGTCGGCGGAAAAGGACCATGCGAGCTGGCAGTTCGCAGCATTCAGGCGTTGAGCGATATCCGCCTTCCATTCCGCCGCGGCGTGGGACAGTCTGTGGTTGGATGCGGCGAGCCCTCGGGTCAGTGTTTTTAGGTCCTTCAGCGTGTGGCGCACATATTCTTCGGTCTCGGCATCCGGGGCGCGATACATCAGCGTCAGCAGGCGAGCACCAATGTCGTCGTGCAAATCCTGCGCCAGCCGCATGCGCTCTTCACTCCTGCCCTGTTCCACCGCTTGATCGAAGGCCACGGCGCGCTTGAGCTGCTCGCAGATGCGGTCAGCCAGCCGGGCGTCCTCGTCGCAAAACAGGCGGGTGCCTTTTCTGGCATACCGAAGCACGACCGTGGCGTCTGGCTGCTCATGGGCACCCGGCACCGGCGGGACCGGCACGATGAGGGTGGAGCCGTCGCCCGCCACGCGTGCGAAGGGCAGTGATCTGGCCACCAGCATCGTTTCCATGGGCTCGAACAATTCGCGCAGCAACTGGCACAACCGCTCGCCTACATGCTCGGGCTGCCGCTCTACCTCACGCGCCAAGCGGTAAAGCTGCTCGAACGCGCGCTCGGTGGTGAGTACGGTACTGTCCATGATGCGGTTCAGCAGCCACTGGCGGACGCCGGCATAGATGGCGACTGAGATGAACAGCGCCAGCGTCACCGAGGCGAATTGACCGAGGGAAAACAAGGCCACGAACAGCAGGTCGAGCGAAGTGGCAACGGTGCTGACGCCCGCCAGCATCGAAAATTCGCGCAGGACCTGCTGCGACCGCGATAGAAAGGGCAGCAGTGCCAGCAGCGATGCCAGGAACACCACCCACACCGTCGAGCCGATGGCGGTGGCAAGGTGTGCGTTGGCGGTGCTGCCGGAAGCGGTCGCCATCGCGACGGTGAGCAGGCCCAGCGTGGACACGGCGACGGTGGCCAAACGACGCAACAGCAGGGAGGCGGGATGAGGCTCCAGCTTGCGTGCCTGCTGAAGCTGCGCGATGGCCACCAGTCCTGCAGCGATGGCTGCGCCCTGAGTCCACCACCACGCGCCGGGCAACTGCCCAGTGCATACCCACCACATGAGCAGCAGCGCCACCATCCATCCCGTTGCGGCAATGACGGTGCGATGGCGCAAGGTGCGTGGGTGGATGCCGGTGGCCTGGATCAAGGCGGCGCCGGTGGCCAGGTCCAAGGAAGTCCGTGCGGTGAAGTCCCAGTCCAACAGCCACTGAGGAAGCAACAGGCCCGGCACCGACTCTGCGGCGATGAACGCAAGATTGGCGGCCTGGCAGGTCGCCATGACGGCATACAGCAGATTGCGCTCGTTCGGGCGCGCGGCAGCGACGACGGCAGCCGTCAGGAAAAGCGCCAGCGCCAGCCCCGCCATGAGCCAGAAACCAGCTCCCAAGCCGCCGATGCCGCGGGCATGGGGGCGCAGTGCGACCGGCGATTGCTCAGCCAGCACGAGGGTGATAGGCCCCAGCTTCACCGCTTCGTTGAGCTTCGAATGCAGCCGGGCATGTTGCGCCCGCTCGTCGTCTCCGACGATCCAGCGAGGCGAGCGCTGCAGCATGCCCGGCGCGACGGCGAGCGGTCGGCCGTGGGCGTCGAGCATGCCGACCACCACTGCGGCGTCGATGGCGCCAGAGCGGGCGGGCACGGCGCTGGCGATCAGGCGGCCATCGGCGTCCACGCGCCAACTGGCGCCCAGAGAAGGCGTCGCGGCCAGGGCGCGCACCAGCAGGAACACGGCCAGGCAGGCAAGCAGCGCCGCCGCTGCGACCACCCGGGTTCGCCAGCCGACCGCGACCGCGTGGCCCAGGGGCCGGCCCAGCGTGCGCTCCCATGCGGATGCATCGAAGCTGGAGTCAGGGCCCGTGTCGGCGCCTCGCGAGGGGAGGGCAGTGGGGGTCATGAAGCGCGCGGCGGTGGGCAGGCGGTGGCCTGCGCAAGGGGTGTGCGGTCAGACCAGGCCCTGCTTGCTGGCCAGCACAGCCGCTTCCGCCCGGCTGGAGACGTTGAGCTTCTTGTAGATGGACTTGATGTGGTCGTTCACGGTGAACCACTTGATGCCCATCAGGCTGGCGATCTCCTTGATCGTGAAGCCTTTGCTCAGGTACGTGAGCACCTCGTTCTCGCGCGGGGTGAGCCGTTCATGATCCAGTGGCTTCTCGATGGGCACCGGTCGGCTGGTGGCGTAGCCGAAGGGCGTGGAAAAGCCCGAATCCACGGCCGCGCCCTCCTGTGGATTGCCACGGAAGTGCGTCAGGAGCCGGCGCGCAATGGCGGGGGACAACGGGGGCTGGCCCCGCACGATCTTCTGCAGTTCCTCCACCAGCACCTCGAACCGGTCTTCCTTGAGCAGGTAGCCATCCGCGCCACGCTGCAGGGCGGGAAACAGGTGGTCGTCGTCGGAGTAGAGCGTGGTGACGATCTTGGTGGCCGGGTAGTGCACCAGTTCGGCCAGCAGTTCCATGCCGTTGCCGTCAGGCAACTCGAGGTCGACGAGGATCAGCTTGAAGGGATCGACGCCGTGCAGGCCACGGGCGCCGCCCGTCAGGTTGATGTGCTTGCGCGCGCTTTCGAGGTCGCCCGCCTCGGTGATGACGATGGTGTCGCTGAAGCTTTCTCTCACGACACGGCACAGGAAACTGCGTGCGACCGGATTGTCTTCCAGGATCAGGACCTTGACGGCCATGGCTCTACCCCCTCATGCCACACCCGAAACAGGTGTTTCTGCGCCGCAGATTGTGCGGCGCATCGTAGCGCATCGAGCTTCCCCCCGGGGGAGGGTGATTGACAGCGGCCGCGGGCTCAGCTGTTGACCAGCAGCACCTTGCCGCGCACCTGCCGGCTTCCCATGCGCGCATAGGCGGCGTGCAGCTCCGACATCGGCAGCCGGGTGTCGATCACCGGCTTGATCTTGCCCTGCGCGTACCAGTCGGCCAACTGGGCCATGGCCGCGGCGCTGGCCTTGGGTTCCCGGCGCACGAAGTCGCCCCAGAACACGCCGACCACCGAGGCACCCTTGAGCAACGGCAGGTTCCAGGGCACGGCCGGAATGGTGCCGGCGGTAAAGCCGATCACCAGGTAGCGGCCGCGCCAGGCGATCGAGCGGAAGGCCGCGGTGGCGAAGTCGCCGCCCACCGGGTCGTAGACGACGTCGGGGCCGTGGCCTTGCGTCAGTTCCTTCAAGGCCTCGCGCAGGTCGGCGGTGGCGTAGTTGATCGTGGCGTCGGCACCGATCTCGGCGCACAGCGCGCACTTCTCGTCGCTGGAAGCCGCCGCGATCACCCGCGCCCCCGCGGCCTTGGCAATCTGGATGGCGGAGGTGCCGACCCCGCCGGCGGCACCGAGCACCAGCACGGTCTCGCCGGGCTGCAATGCGGCACGGTCCATCAGCGCATGGTGCGAGGTGCCATAGGTGAACGCGAACGCGGCGGCATCTTCCAGTGCAAAGCCGGAAGGCAGCGGTATCACGCGGTCGGCCTTGACGCACGCATGGGTGGCGAAGCCGCCGGTGGCGCCGATGGCCGTCACCGGGTCGCCCACGCGCAGGTGCGACACACCCTCGCCCACGGCGTCCACGCGGCCGGAGAACTCGGCGCCCGGTACGAAGGGCAGCGGCGGCTTGACCTGGTACTTGTTCTGCACGATGAGCAGGTCGGGGAAGTTCAGGCTGGCCGCATGGATGGCGATGCGCACCTCACCGGCCGCCGGCTGCGGCATGTCCAGTTGCTTCCATTGCAGGGCTTCCACGCCCACCGGGTTGTCGCACACCCACGCTTGCATCGCTTGTCTCCTGCTGCGGCACGGCGCCGCGTTTCGTGGCGGGATGATAGGCAGCGGTGCCACCCGGCGCGGTCGCGCAGGCGACGGTCCCATCCCTACAATGCCCTGATGCGCATCCTCATCGCCAACGACGACGGTTACCTCGCCCCTGGACTGGCTGCCCTGGTGCGGGCCATCGAAGGGCTGGGCCAGATCGACGTCATCGCCCCGGAGCAGAACGCCAGCGGCACGTCCAACGCATTGACGCTGGGGCGGCCGCTGCAGGTCTACCGCGCGGCCAACGGCTTCCAATACGTGAACGGCACGCCGTCGGACAGCGTGCATCTGGCGATGACCGGCCTGTTGCCCGAGCGCCCTGATCTGGTGCTGTCCGGCATCAACAACGGCGCCAACATGGGCGACGACACTCTGTATTCAGGCACCGTTGCCGCCGCGATGGAAGGCTTTCTTTTCGGCGTGCCGGCCATCGCGTTCTCGCAGGTTCAGCGGGGCTGGGAGCACCTGGATGCCGCAGCCCGCGTCGCGCGTGCCGTCGTGGAGCAGGTGCTGGCGCTGCCGCTGGAAGGCCGGCCCTGGCTCCTCAACGTGAACATCCCCAACCGCGCGGATGCGGACCAACTGCCGCGCAAGCTCACCCGGCTGGGCCGCCGCCATGCGAGCGAGCCCGCCATCCGGCAGACCAATCCGCGCGGCGAGACCATCTACTGGATCGGGCCGGCCGGCGACGCGCGTGAAGCCGGGGAGGGCACCGATTTCCACGCCACCGCATCGGGCTGCGTGTCGATCACGCCGCTGCAGGTCGACCTCACGGACCATGCGGCGCTGCCGGCATGGCGCGAGGCGCTTGGAACGGTGGCATGACCACCCGGGCGCGTTCGTTCCCGATCCCGCTGGCCAAGGCCTCTTCGCAGAAGAGTCCGCGACCGGCCGGCACCACCGGCCAGACCTTGCTGCGCCCGCAGCGGCCGATGCACGAGGCCGCGGTGGCAGCGCGCCAGCAGGCGGCCCCGAGCGGCCTGGGGCTCGACTCCCAAGGCGTGCGGGCGCGCATGGTGTCCCGCCTGCGCGCCGATGGCCTGCACTGCGAGCCGGTGCTCGCCGCGATGGCCCAGGTGCCCCGGCACTTCTTCGTCGACACCGCGCTGGCAGCCCAGGCCTACGAGGACACCAGCCTGCCGATCGGCCTCAACCAGACGATCTCGAAGCCGTCGGTGGTGGGGCTGATGATCTCGCTGCTGCTGGAGGGCCGCGCCGCACGGCAGCGTGAGTCTCTGGGCAAGGTGCTGGAGATCGGCACCGGTTGCGGCTACCAGGCGGCGCTGCTATCGGTGCTGGGCACGCAGGTGTATTCGATCGAGCGGCTGAAGCCGCTGCACGACAAGGCGCGCGAACTGCTGGCGCCCTTGCGGCGCAACAACCTGCGCCTGATCTATGGCGATGGCCGCATCGGTCACGGGCCGAATGCGCCTTACGACAGCATCATCGCGGCCGCCGGCGGCGAGGACCTGCCGGCCGCCTGGCTGGACCAGCTGGCGGTTGGCGGCCGTCTGGTGGCGCCGATGCAGGCCCCCAGCGGGCGCGGACAGGTCCTGGTCATCGTCGACCGGACCGAGACGCAGTGGGTGCGGCGGCAGCACGATGCCGTCAACTTCGTCCCCCTAAAATCCGGCGTTGAATAGCGGAGATTCCTTTCTGATGCGATTGCACTGGCAGCGCCCGGTCCCCGGGCGTACGACGAGTTCGTTCCGAGTGTTGGCGGCCTGCGTGCTGGCCGTCACGCTGGCAGGTTGCGCCTCCCCGCGCAACAAGGCACCGGTGGAGGACCGCGTGGGCGTGCCTTCGGCTGCGCGCGCACCCGTGGCCGCCGTGCCGGAAGCCGACAAGCCGCCACCGCCCGGCATCGAGAACGCCGGCAAGCCAGGCTACTACACCGTCAAGCCGGGCGACACGCTGATCCGCGTCGGCCTGGAATCGGGCCAGAACTGGCGCGACATCGCGCGCTGGAACAACATCGACAACCCGAACCTGATCGAGGTCGGGCAGGTGGTTCGCGTGGTGCCGCCGGGCACCGATCCCGCGGTCGCTTCCACGCGCGGCGTGCCACCGGCCAAGGTGGAGAGCCGTGCGCTGGACGCCAAGGCCGGCGCGTCCGCGGCGTCCGGCGTGGCGGCTGCCACGCCCGCCGCCGCCAGCGCGCCGGCGCCCAGCGTGCCCGAACGCACCGCCACTGTCACCAGCGCCTCGGGCGACGACGACATCAACTGGGCCTGGCCTGCACGCGGCGCTGTCACCAGTGGTTTCGATGAGTCGCGAAACAAGGGCTTGGCAATCGCTGGCAAAGCAGGCGATCCTGTGCTCGCGGCGGCCGATGGCCGGGTGGTGTATGCCGGTTCGGGCTTGCGCGGCTATGGCAACCTGGTGATCGTCAAGCACAACAGCACCTACCTGACGGCCTACGCGCACAACCAGACCCTGCTGGTCAAGGAAGACCAGTCGGTCAAGCGGGGCCAGAAGATCGCTGAAATGGGCTCCAGCGACGCCGACCGTGTACAACTGCACTTCGAGATCCGGAAGCAGGGCCGTCCGGTCGATCCGGCCAGGCTGCTTCCGCCGCGTTAAGGCTTCAATGGAGCGGAGATCCACCCATGACCAGGCGAATCGAAACGCAGAACGGACATGGGGTGGACAGCGCAGCGGCGCGCTTGCCGCTGCTGCCTGCCAGGCCCACGCCGGAGGAGACGCCTGACATCGAACTCCGCGCCGAGCCGGATGTAAGCGATGCCAAGGTGCCGGTCGAGATTCCGGCCGGCGAAAGCGACGTCGGCAACACGCTGCAGACCTACCTGCGCGAAATCCGCAAGGCGCCCCTGCTGACACCGCAGGAGGAGTACGACACCGCGGTCAAGGCACGCTCCGGCGACTTCCCTGCCCGGCAGGCGATGATCGAGCGCAACCTGCGGCTGGTCGTCAGCATCGCCAAGAACTACCTGGGCCGCGGCCTGCCGATGACCGACCTCATCGAGGAAGGCAACCTCGGGCTGATGCATGCCATCGGCAAGTTCGAGCCGGAGCGGGGCTTCCGTTTCTCCACCTATGCCTCGTGGTGGATCCGCCAGAGCATCGAGCGCGCGATCATGCACCAGGCCCGCCTGGTGCGGTTGCCGGTGCACATCGTGCGCGAGCTGAACCAGGTGCTCAAGGCACGCCGCACGCTGGAGGCCGAGCATTCGCATGGCCCGGAAGGCGAGCGGCCGGTGCGGGTGGAGGCGATCGCGTCGCTGGTGGGCCGGCCGGTGCACGAGGTGTCCGAACTGCTGAAGTTCGCCGAGCAGCCCGCCTCGCTCGATGCGCCGCTTGAGCGCGACGCCGGTGAGTCGATGCTGGACACGGTGGCCGATGAACAGGCCATCGACCCAATGGGCATCACCCTCAGCCATGAAGTGGAGGCGCTGCTCAACAACGGCCTGGCCGAGCTCAACGACCGCGAGCGCGAGGTGCTGTCTGGCCGCTACGGCCTGCGCGACCGCGAGCCGGAGACGCTGGAGGTGCTGGCCGAGCGCATGGGCCTGACGCGCGAGCGCATCCGCCAGATCCAGCAGGAGGCGCTGCTGAAGCTCAAGCGCCGGATGATGCGCCACGGCGTGGACCGCGACTCGGTGTTCTGAAGCCGTTGGCGGGCCGCACCGGATAATCCGGTGCATGACTCAAGTGAATGAATGGCTGACGGTCGAATCGCTCGATCTCGAAGCTCAAGGCGTCGCCCACAACGAAGAGGGCAAGGTCGTTTTCATCGAAGGTGCGCTGCCCGGTGAGCAGGTGCAGGTGCAGGTGGGACGGCGCAAGAACGCCTGGGAACAGGCCACGATGACGGCCCTGCGTCGCGAAAGCAGCCAGCGGGTGCAGCCGGGCTGCCCTCATTTCGGACTGCACGCCGGCGCCTGTGGCGGCTGCAAGATGCAGCACCTGCATGTGTCGGCGCAAGTGGCGGTCAAGCAGCGCACGCTGGAAGACAACCTGTGGCACCTGGGCAAGGTGAAGCCAGAGCGTGTGCTGCGCCCGATCGAAGGGCCGGCCTGGGGCTACCGCGATCGCGCGCGGCTGTCGGTGCGCCACGTGGTGAAGAAGGGCGAGGTGCTCGTCGGCTTCCACGAGCGCAAGTCGCGCTACATCGCCGACATGAAGGTGTGCCCCGTGCTGCCTGCGCATGTGAGCGCGATGCTGCTGCCGTTGCGCGAGCTGGTGATGTCGATGGACCAGCGCGAGCGGCTGCCGCAGATCGAACTGGCGGCCGGCACCGACGTGACCGCGCTGGTGCTGCGCCACCTAGAGCCGCTGACCGATGCCGACCTGCAGCGCCTGCGCGCCTTTGGTCGGCAGCACGGCGTGCAATGGTGGCTGCAGCCGAAAGGTCCTGACACCGTCCGGCTGCTGGACGAGGGCGGCCCGGTGCTGAGCTACCGCCTGGCCGAGTTCGGCCTGACCATGCCCTTCAAGCCCACCGATTTCACGCAGGTGAACCAGCACATCAATGCGGTGCTGGTCGGCCGTGCGCTGCGACTGCTGCAGGCGCAGGCCACTGACAGGGTGATCGACTGGTTCTGCGGCCTCGGCAATTTCACCCTGCCGATCGCCACCCAGGCGCGCGAGGTGCTGGGCATCGAGGGCAGCGAGGCGCTGGTGGCCCGCTCGCGCGAGAACGCGGCGGCCAACGGGCTGGCCGCCAAGACGGCCTTCGTGGCCCGCAACCTGTTCGAGATGACGCCACAGCAGTTGATGCAGGACGGGCGGGCCGACAAGTGGCTGGTGGACCCGCCGCGCGAAGGTGCGCTGGCGCTGTGCAAGGCGCTGGCCGAGGCCTGCCAGCTGACCGACACCGGTGGCTGGGCACCCCCCGGCCGCATCGTCTACGTGAGCTGCAATCCCGGCACGCTGGCGCGCGATGCCGGGCTGCTGGTGCACCAGGCCGGCTACCGGTGCGTCGCCGCCGGCGCGGTGAACATGTTCCCTCACACGGCCCACGTGGAAAGCATCGCGGTGTTCGAGCGCGCACCGGCCGCGGCCTGACGACGGCGCGTGATGCGGGCATGAAAAAGGGGCCCGGAGGCCCCTTTTGTTCATAGCTGTCCGCGTGTCACTCGCGGTCGCCGCCTGCGATGCCGAAGATGGCCAGCAGACTCTGGAAGATGTTGTACAGGTCCAGGTAGATGGCCAGCGTGGCCGAGACGTAGTTCGTCTCGCCGCCATCGATGATGCGCTTCATGTCATAGAGCAGGAAGGCCGAGAACAGGCCCACCGCGATCACCGACAGCGTGAGCATCATCGCGCTCGACTGCAGGAAGATGTTCGCGATGCCCGCCACCAGCAGCATGATCGCGCCGATGAACAGGAACTTGCCCATGCCGGACAGGTCGCGCTTGATCATGGTCGACAGCGAAGCCATCGCGAAGAACGACAGTGCCGTGCCGCCGAAGGCGTACATGATCAGCGTGGCGCCGTTGCTGAAGCCCAGCACCGCCGCCAGCATGCGCGAAAGCATCAAGCCCATGAAGAAGGTGAAGCCCAGCAGCAGGCCGACGCCAGCCGACGAGTGCTTGAACTTCTCGATGGCGAACATGAAGCCGAATGCGCCCACCAGGAAGACGATGGTGCTGATGCCGATGCCCATCGACGCGACAATGCCGGTGCTCACGCCGATCCACGCGCCCAGCACCGTTGGCACCAGCGACAGGGCCAGCAGCCAATAGGTGTTGCGCAGCACGCGGTTGCGCTGCTCGGCAAGCGCCGCACCGCCAGCAAAGCCGGGGTACGAGGTTTGCAGGGATTCGTTCATTGCGGGAGCCTCCAGAGGGATGTGACAGCGCTCTGATCGAGCGGAGCGATTCTAGTTCCGCATCCTGTCACCGGAAGGCGCCGCCAAGGCCGGTAAAGTGCGTGTGTTCCCTCATCCAGCCCACATTTCCATGAATACCAAGCCGTACCTGTCCCTCGAGGACGTGAAGAAGATCGCCGCCGCCGCCGAAGCCGAGGCCGTGAAGAACCAGTGGGCGGTGTCCATCGCCATCGTGGACGATGGCGGCCACATGCTGTGGTTCCAGCGCCTGGATGGTGCCGCGCCCATCTCGGCGCAGATCGCGCCGGCCAAGGCGCACACCGCCGCCGTCGGCCGTCGCGAAAGCAAGGGCTACGAGGACATGATCAACCAGGGCCGCGTCTCCTTCCTCAGCGCGCCGGTGCTGCAAGGCATGCTGGAAGGCGGGGTGCCGGTGCTGGTGCAGGGCCAGGTGGTGGGTGCCGTGGGTGTCAGCGGCGTGAAGTCGAACGAAGACGCCCAGATCGCACGCGCCGGCATCGCCGCGCTGGGCTGACGGCAGGATTCGTCCAAGGGTCATCGGGCTCGGTCCGATGCCGGGCGGCTATACTCAGCAGGTTTACCCTCTCACGCTGCCCCCGAGAAACCACTGACGTTTTTCGCACCGGAACCGAGCCGCCGCACGCAGGCCTGCCCGCGTGCGGATTCGCGCAACAGGACCAGGGGGCGCACCGCTTCGGAGCCTTCCCTTTGCTACCCGTCCTGCCTCCCGCACTGCTCGCACTCGCAGACGGCACGGTCTTTTCAGGCGCGTCGATCGGCGCTGCCGGTCACACGGTCGGCGAGGTGGTGTTCAACACCGCGCTCACCGGCTACCAGGAAATTCTCACCGACCCGAGCTACTGCCGCCAGATCGTCACCCTGACGTATCCGCACATCGGCAGCTACGGCGTCAACGAGGAGGACGTCGAGGCGTCCAAGGTGCATGCCGCCGGCCTGGTGATCAAGGACCTGCCGCTGCGTGTCTCCAACTTCCGCCAGACGGCCACGCTGTCCGACTACCTGCGCCGTGAGAACACGGTGGGCATCGCCAACATCGACACCCGCCGCCTGACGCGGGTGCTGCGCACCACCGGCGCGCAGAACGGCTGCATCGCGACCTTCGAGCCCGGCACGGTGCTCACGCAGCAGCACATCGACGACGCCATCGCCAAGGCCAAGGCCGCGCCCAGCATGTCGGGCCTCGACCTCGCCAAGGTGGTGTCGGCGACGCAGCCCTACGAATGGCTGGAAACGGAGTGGGCGCTGGGCAGCGGCTACGGCAAGCTGGCCGATCCGCGCTTCCACGTGGTGGCCTTCGACTACGGCGTCAAGCGCAACATCCTGCGCATGCTGGCCAGCCGCGGCTGCCGCATCACCGTGATGCCGGCGCAGACGCCCGCCGCCGAGGTGCTGAAGATGAAGCCCGACGGAGTGTTCCTGGCCAACGGCCCGGGCGACCCGCAGCCCTGCGACTACGCGATCGAAGCCACGCGCGAGGTGATCGCCGCCGGCATGCCCACCTTCGGCATCTGCCTGGGCCACCAGATCATGGCGCTGGCCTCGGGTGCCAAGACCTACAAGATGAAGTTCGGCCACCACGGGGCCAACCATCCGGTGAAGGACCTCGACAGCGGCCGCGTGAGCATCACCAGCCAGAACCACGGCTTCGCGGTGGACGAGAAGACGCTGCCGGACAACCTGCGACCCACGCACGTGAGCCTGTTCGACAACACGCTGCAGGGCCTGGCCCGCACCGACAAGCCGGCGTTCTGCTTCCAGGGCCACCCGGAAGCCTCGCCCGGTCCGCATGACATCGGTTACCTGTTCGACCGCTTCGTCAGCCTGATGGAGCAAAAGTAAATGCCCAAGCGCACCGACCTCAAGAGCATCCTCATCATCGGCGCGGGCCCGATCATCATCGGCCAGGCGTGTGAGTTCGACTATTCCGGCGCCCAGGCCTGCAAGGCGCTGCGGGCCGAGGGCTACAAGGTCATCCTGGTCAACTCCAACCCGGCGACCATCATGACCGACCCGGAGATGGCCGATGTGACCTACATCGAGCCCATCACCTGGCAGGTGGTCGAGAAGATCATCGCCAAGGAGCGGCCGGACGCGGTGCTGCCCACCATGGGCGGCCAGACGGCGCTGAACTGCGCGCTCGACCTGCACAAGCACGGCGTGCTGGCCAAGTACGGCGTGGAGATGATCGGCGCCAACGAGAAGGCCATCGAGAAGGCGGAGGACCGCCTCAAGTTCAAGGACGCGATGACCGGCATCGGCCTGGACTCGGCCAAGTCGGGCATCGCCCACTCGATGGAAGAAGCGCTGGAAGTGCAGCGCCAGATCGTCCAGCAGATCGGCGGCAACGGCTTCCCGATGGTGATCCGTCCCAGCTTCACGCTGGGCGGCACCGGCGGCGGCATCGCCTACAACCCGGAGGAGTTCGAGGAGATCTGCAAGCGCGGCCTCGACCTGTCGCCGACCAAGGAACTGCTGATCGAGGAATCGCTGATCGGCTGGAAGGAATACGAGATGGAAGTGGTTCGCGACAAGGCGGACAACTGCATCATCGTGTGCGCGATCGAGAACCTGGACCCGATGGGCATCCACACCGGCGACTCGATCACCGTGGCACCGTCGCAGACGCTGTCCGACAAGGAATACCAGCTGCTGCGCAACGCGTCGATCGCCATCCTGCGCGAGATCGGCGTGGACACCGGCGGCTCCAACGTGCAGTTCTCGATCAACCCGGACAACGGCCGGATGGTGGTGATCGAGATGAACCCGCGGGTGTCGCGGTCGTCGGCGCTGGCCTCCAAGGCCACCGGCTTCCCGATCGCCAAGATCGCGGCCAAGCTGGCGGTGGGCTACACGCTGGACGAACTGCGCAACGACATCACCGGTGGCGCCACGCCGGCGAGCTTCGAGCCCAGCATCGACTACGTCGTCACCAAGATCCCGCGCTTCGCGTTCGAGAAGTTCCCGGCGGCCGATTCGCGCCTGACCACGCAGATGAAGTCGGTGGGCGAGGTGATGGCCATGGGCCGCACCTTCCAGGAGAGCTTCCAGAAGGCGCTGCGCGGCCTGGAGACCGGCATCGACGGCCTGACCGAACGCTCCACGGACCGCGAGGAGATCATCCAGGAGATCGGCGAAGCCGGTCCCGAGCGCATCCTGTACCTGGGCGACGCCTTCCGCATCGGCATGACGCTGGAAGAAGTGTTCGAGGAAACCGCGATCGACCCGTGGTTCCTGGCGCAGATCGAGGACATCGTGAAGACCGAGCAGGCGCTGGCCGGCCGCACGGTGGACAGCCTGTCGAAGGACGAGTTCCTGTTCCTCAAGCGCAAGGGCTTTTCCGACAAGCGCCTGGGCAAGCTGCTGGGCAGCAACCAGCACGACGTGCGCCGCGCCAGGCATGCGATGAACGTGCGCCCGGTCTACAAGCGGGTGGACACCTGCGCCGCCGAGTTCGCGACGCAGACGGCCTACATGTACTCCACGTACGACGAGGAGTGCGAGGCCGAGCCCACCAACAAGCGCAAGATCATGGTGCTGGGCGGCGGGCCGAACCGCATCGGCCAGGGCATCGAGTTCGACTACTGCTGCGTGCACGCGGCGCTGGCGATGCGCGAGGACGGGTACGAGACCATCATGGTCAACTGCAACCCGGAAACCGTCTCCACCGACTACGACACCTCCGACCGCCTGTACTTCGAGCCGGTGACGCTGGAAGACGTGCTGGAGATCGTCGACAAGGAAAAGCCGGTCGGCGTGATCGTGCAGTACGGCGGCCAGACGCCGCTGAAGCTGGCGCTGGACCTGGAAGCCAACGGCGTGCCGATCATCGGTACCTCGCCCGACTCCATCGACATCGCCGAGGACCGCGAGCGCTTCCAGAAGCTGCTGCACGACCTGGGCCTGAAGCAGCCGCCCAACCGCACCGCCCGCACCGAGGACCAGGCGATGGCCCTGGCCCACGAGATCGGCTATCCGCTGGTGGTGCGCCCGAGCTACGTGCTGGGCGGCCGCGCGATGGAGATCGTGCACGGCGACAAGGACCTGGAGCGCTACATGCGCGAAGCCGTGCGCGTCAGCGACAAGTCGCCGGTGCTGCTCGACCGCTTCCTGGAAGACGCGATCGAGGTCGACGTCGACTGCATCTGCGACGGCACCGAGGTGCTGATCGGCGGCATCATGGAGCACATCGAGGCGGCCGGCATCCACTCCGGCGACTCGGCCTGCTCGCTGCCGCCGTACTCGCTGTCGCCTGCGCTGCAGGACGAACTGCGCCGCCAGGCCGCGGTGATGGCCAAGGCGCTGGGCGTGGTCGGGCTGATGAACACGCAGTTCGCGATCCAGGGCGAGGGCGACGACGCCGTGGTCTACGTGCTGGAAGTCAATCCGCGTGCCTCGCGCACGGTGCCCTATGTGAGCAAGGCGACGGGCCAGCCGCTGGCCAAGATCGCGGCACGCTGCATGGCCGGCCAGAAGCTCGCCGACCAGCGCAATGCCGACGGCAAGCCGCCGCGCGAGATCGTGCCGCCGTACTTCAGCATCAAGGAAGCGGTGTTTCCGTTCAACAAGTTCCCGGGCGTCGATCCGATCCTGGGCCCCGAGATGCGCTCCACCGGCGAGGTGATGGGCGCGGGCGACAGTTTCGGCGAGGCGATGCTGAAGAGCCAGCTCGGCGCCGGCTCGCGGCTGCCCACCAAGGGCACGGTCGTGATCTCGGTAAAAAACACCGACAAGGACCGCGCGGTGAAGGTGGCTTCCGACCTGCACGACCTGGGCTTCAACATCGTGGCCACCAAGGGCACCTCGGCCGCCATTGCGGCGGCCGGCGTGCCGGTGAAGACGGTGAACAAGGTCAAGGACGGCCGGCCGCACATCGCCGACATGGTGAAGGCGGGCGAGATCCAGCTGGTGTTCACCACGGTGGACGAGACGCGCACGGCCATCGCCGATTCGCGCTACATCCGCACTGCGGCGCTGGCCAACCGGGTGACCTACTACACCACGATGGCCGGCTGCGAAGCCGCCACCGAGGCGCTGAAGCACCAGGACGACCTGACGGTCGCCTCGCTGCAGGAACTCCACGCCCGGTTGCGAACCGAAGTGCACTAAACTGACCGCACCTCGCGCCCGCCGCCGGGTCGTTGTCCACGACCCCGGCGGCGGTTTTCATTTGTCTCTGCAGGTTTGAACATGGCCACCATTCCCCTGACCCGGCGCGGTTTCGAAAAGCTCAAAGAAGAACTCCATCGCCTGAAGACCGTCGAGCGCCATGCGGTGATCCAGGCCATCGCCGAGGCGCGTGCCCAGGGCGACCTGTCGGAAAACGCCGAGTACGAAGCCGCGAAGGACAAGCAGGGCTTCATCGAAGGCCGCATCCTGGAGCTGGAAGGCAAGCTGGCCGCCGCCCAGGTGATCGACCCCGCCACGCTGGACGCCGGCGGCCGCGTGGTCTTCGGCGCCACGGTCGACCTGGAGGAAGAAGCCTCCGGCGCCCAGGTGACCTACCAGATCGTGGGCGACGACGAGGCCGACCTGAAGCTGGGCCTGATCTCCATCAGTTCGCCCATCGCCCGGGCGCTGATCGGCAAGGAAAACGGCGACATCGCAGAGGTGCGTGCCCCTGGCGGCGTCAAGAGCTACGAAGTGGTGGACGTCCGGTACATCTGACGATGCTGCCGCGCCTGCGCATGCTGCTGCCGGCCCTCTGGGCCGGTTTGCTCATCTGTATCGCCACCATCGCCACGCCGGCTGCGTTCGCGATGGCGCCCGGTGAGGCGGGCCGCATCGTCGGGCGCATCTTTGCCCAGGAGGCGGTGGTGAGCATGGCGCTCGCGCTGGTGGTGACTGCGATCGAGCGCAAGCTGGCGCCGGACCGGCAGGTGGGTGTGTGGCTGGCGCTGGGCGCCCTGTTCTGCACCGTGGCAGGCTATTACGCGTTGCAGCCGCTGATGGTGGCGGCGCGTGCAGGGCAGGGCACGCTCAGCTTCGGCCAGCTGCACGCCATCAGCCTGGGCCTGTTTGCGCTGAAGGGCGTGCTGGTGGGGGCGCTGGCCTGGCGCGCGGCGGCGCCGGCTGCCGGTATCAGGCCGTCGTCTTCTTGATGCTGGTGGTGCGCTTGCGGGCGCGCTTGATCTCGCCACCGGCCGTCACGCGTTCGTTGCCCAGCACCTTCACCTTCTTGATCTGCGGCCGGTGATTGCCGCTCTTGCTGAACTTGAGGATCTTGACGATCTTCGGGCCGGCCATGCGGTCGTCCCGCTCGGCCTTGGTCTTCTCGGGCATCGGCCGCCACAGCACCAGCAGCTTGCCGATGTGCTGGATGGGCGCGGCGTCCAGCTCGTGGCTGAGCTGGGCGAACATCGCCTCGCGGGCCGCCCGGTCGTCGGAGAACACGCGGACCTTGATCAGGCCGTGGGCGTTCAGCGCGTTGTTGATTTCCTTGGTCACGGCCGGGGTGAGGCCGTCGCCGCCGACGAGGACGACGGGGTCAAGATGATGCGCAGCGGCGCGGTGTTCCTTGCGCTGCGAAGGTGTCAGTTGGATTGCGGGCATATGCCTATTATCGGTGCGGCATGAAAATCAAGACGAAAAGCAAGAAGGTCAACAAGGCGTGGTTGGCGGATCACATGAACGATCCGTACGTCAAGCTGGCCCAGCGCGAGGGCTACCGCGCCCGCGCGGCCTACAAGCTCAAGGAAATCGACGAGGCGTTGGGGCTCATCAAGCCCGGCCAGCTGGTCGTGGACCTGGGCGCCGTGCCGGGCGCCTGGAGCCAGTACCTGCGCCGCAAGTTCGCCCCGAAGGAAGCAGGCACCGGCGGTGCGGCGGTGGGTGAGCTCAATGGCACCATCATCGCGCTGGACGTGCTGCCCTTCGAGCCCATCGAAGGCGTGAGATTCATCCAGGGCGATTTCCGCGAGGACGAGGTGCTGCAGCAGCTGGAGGCGGAAGTGGCCGGCCGCGCCGTGGATGTGGTGGTCTCGGACATGGCGCCGAACCTGTCGGGCATCGAGAGCTCGGACGCTGCCCGCGTCGGCCACCTGGTGGAACTGGCGCTGCAGTTCTCGCAGGCCCACCTCAAGCCAGAAGGCGCGCTGGTTGCCAAGGTGTTCCATGGCAGCGGCTACAGCCAGCTGGTGGAAATGTTCAAGAAGCAGTTTCGCGTGGTCAAGCCGATCAAGCCCAAGGCCTCCCGCGACCGTTCCTCTGAAACCTTTCTCGTCGGCATCGGTCTGAAGAAGCCGGGATGACGACCCCTTTCATCACGTCATCCCTGCTTCAAAGCTCTGACACAGTACGGGTCATGCACCGGAGATCGTTAACTTGAGTCCACTAGAATCATCCCCAGTTGCGTGCAAGGCGCCATTTGGGCGTCGTGACAGTCACGGGCAGAAGGAGCCGCAGTGAACAATCAATGGTTTTCCAAGGTGGCGGTCTGGCTGGTGATTGCACTGGTGCTGTTCACCGTCTTCAAGCAGTTCGACCGAGGTGCGATTTCCGGCAACCAGATCGGCTACTCCGATTTCCTGGAGGAAGTGCGTGCCAAGCGCATCAAATCGGTGACGCTGCAGGAAGGTGCTGCAGGCGGTACCGAGATCGTGGCGATCACGAACGATGACAAGCGCCTGCGCTCCACCGCAACGTACCTGGACCGCGGCCTGGTCGGCGACCTGATCAACAACAACGTCAAGTTCGACGTGAAGCCCCGCGAGGAGCCGTCGATCCTGATGAGCATCCTGATCAGCTGGGGGCCGATGCTGCTGCTGATCGGCGTGTGGATCTACTTCATGCGGCAGATGCAAGGCGGCGGCAAGGGCGGCGCCTTCAGCTTCGGCAAATCCAAGGCGCGCATGCTGGACGAGGCCAACAACTCGACCACCTTCGCCGACGTCGCCGGCTGCGACGAGGCCAAGGAAGAGGTCAAGGAACTGGTCGACTTCCTGAAGGACCCCCAGAAGTTCCAGAAGCTGGGCGGCCGCATCCCGCGCGGCGTGCTGCTGGTCGGCCCTCCGGGTACCGGCAAGACGCTGCTGGCGAAGGCCATTGCGGGTGAAGCCAAGGTGCCGTTCTTCAGCATCTCGGGCTCCGACTTCGTGGAAATGTTCGTCGGTGTCGGCGCGGCCCGCGTGCGAGACATGTTCGAGCAGGCCAAGAAGAGCGCGCCCTGCATCATCTTCGTCGATGAAATCGACGCGGTGGGTCGCCATCGTGGTGCTGGCCTGGGCGGCGGCAACGACGAGCGCGAGCAGACGCTGAACCAGATGCTGGTCGAGATGGACGGCTTCGAGACCAACCTGGGCGTGATCGTGATGGCGGCCACCAACCGGCCCGACATCCTCGACCCCGCGCTGCTGCGTCCAGGCCGCTTCGACCGCCAGGTCTACGTGACGCTGCCGGACGTTCGCGGCCGCGAGCAGATCCTTAACGTGCACATGCGCAAGGTGCCGGTCGGCCAGGACATCCGGGCCGACATCCTGGCGCGCGGCACCCCGGGCTTTTCGGGCGCCGACCTGGCCAACCTGGTGAACGAGGCTGCTCTCTTCGCCGCGCGCCGCAGTGGCCGCGTGGTGGAGATGGTCGACTTCGAGCGCGCCAAGGACAAGATCATGATGGGCCCCGAGCGGAAGTCCATGGTCATGCCCGAGGAAGAGCGCCGCAACACCGCCTACCACGAGGCCGGCCACGCCCTGGTGGCCCGCCTGATGCCCAAGACGGATCCGGTGCACAAGGTGACGGTGATCCCGCGCGGCCGTGCGCTCGGCGTGACGATGCAGCTGCCCGAGGGCGACCGCTACAGCATGGACAAGGAGCGCATGCTCTCCACCATCAGCGTGCTGTTTGGCGGCCGCATTGCGGAAGAGGTGTTCATGAACCAGATGACCACTGGCGCCAGCAACGACTTCGAGCGGGCCACCGCGATTGCCCGCGACATGGTCACCCGCTACGGCATGACCGACGAGCTGGGCCCGATGGTGTATGCGGAGAACGAGGGCGAAGTGTTCCTCGGCCGTTCGGTCACCAAGACCACCAGCATGTCGGAAGAGACGATGCGCAAGGTGGACCTGGTGATCCGCCGCATCATCGACGAGCAGTACACCATCGCCCGCAAGCTGATCGAGGACAACCAGGACAAGATGCATGCGATGGCCAAGGCTTTGCTCGAGTGGGAAACCATCGACGCCGAGCAAATCGACGACATCATGAACGGCAAGCCGCCGCGCCCGCCGAAGGACTGGACGCCCACCTCGTCCAAGCCGGGTGGTCCGACGCCGCCGGTCAATCCGGAAAGCGCCCCGGCCGCTGCCTGAGCGTGCTGACCGGCAGCGCCTGCACGGCGCGCAAACGGGGCTTCGGCCCCGTTTTTTCGTTTCGCGGCGCCTCGGCCGCTCCGCTTCACTGTTTCCGATGATCTGGCAGACCACCCGTTTCGAGATCGACCTGCGCCGGCCGCAGGTGATGGGCATCGTCAATGCGACGCCCGATTCCTTCTCCGACGGCGGGCGGGATGCCGCCGCGGCCTGCGCCCACTGCGACATGCTGGTGGCGCAGGGTGCCGACATCCTGGACATCGGCGGCGAGTCCACCCGGCCCGGCTCACCCCGGCCTACGCCGGATGAAGAGTTGGCCCGCGTGCTGCCGGTGCTGCGCCATGCCGTCACGCTGGGCGTGCCGGTATCGGTGGACACCAGCCAGCCGCAGGTCATGGCGGCCGCCTTGCAACTCGGCGTGGACATCATCAACGACGTCCGGGCGCTGCGGGTGCCCGGTGCCGCGGAGGTGGTGGCGGCCCACCCGGGCTGTGGCGTGTGCCTGATGCACATGCAGGGCGAGCCGGAAACCATGCAGCTGGCGCCCGCCTATCAGGACGTGGTGGCGGAGGTGATGCAGTTCCTGCGCGATGCCGCTGACGCGCTGCGGGCGCAGGGCGTGGCGGCGCAACGCATCGTGCTGGATCCGGGCTATGGCTTCGGCAAGACGGTGGCGCACAACCTCGGCCTGATCCGTCAGCAGGAAGCGCTGCTGGCCTTGGGGTATCCGCTGCTGGTGGGCTTGTCGCGCAAGTCGACACTGGGCACCGTCACCGGCCGGCCGGTGGGCGACCGGCTCATCCCCAGCGTGGCCGCCGCCCTGGCCGCCACGGAGCGGGGCGCGCGGGTGCTGCGCGTGCACGACGTGGCCGAGACGGTGGATGCGCTGAAGGTATTCGCGGCCATCGGCCTGCCGCGCTGGGCGCAACAAGACTGAGGAGAAAACACCATGGGAAGACGTTACTTCGGCACCGACGGCATCCGCGGTGCGGTGGGCCGCGCGCCGATCACGCCGGACTTCATGCTGCGGCTGGGCCATGCGGTGGGGCGCGTGCTGCGGCGCAGTGCCGAGCGCCCGACGGTGGTCATCGGCAAGGACACGCGCATTTCCGGCTACATGATCGAGTCGGCGCTGGAGGCGGGCTTCGCGTCCGCCGGCGTGGACGTGCTGCTGTCCGGCCCGCTGCCCACGCCTGGCGTCGCCTACCTCACGCGCGCGCTGCGGCTGGACCTGGGCGTGGTGATCAGCGCCTCGCACAACCCGTTCAATGACAACGGCGTGAAGTTCTTCTCCGCCCGCGGCGAAAAGCTGGACGACGACTGGGAGGCGGCGGTGGAAGCCGCCCTGGAAGAGGCGCCGCAATGGGTCGATTCCACCGGCCTGGGCAAGGCCCGCCGCATCGACGACGCCCGTGGCCGCTACATCGAGTTCTGCAAGAGCACCTTCGGCAGCGAGCTGTCGCTCAAGGGCCTGAAGATCGTGGTGGACGGCGCCCACGGCGCGGCCTACCACGTCGCGCCGGATGTGTTCCACGAACTGGGCGCCGAGGTGAGCTCCATCGGCTGCGCGCCCAATGGCACCAACATCAACGACGGCGTGGGCGCCACCGCGCCTGCTGCGCTGGTCAAGGCGGTGCAGGAGCGGGGCGCCGACTACGGCATCGCGCTGGATGGCGACGCCGACCGACTGCAGCTGGTGGACGCCGCGGGCCGCCTCTACAACGGCGACGAACTGCTGTACGTGATGGTGGCCGACCGCCTCGCGCAGGGCCAGGCCGTGGCCGGCGCGGTGGGCACCTTGATGACCAACATGGCCGTGGAGCTGGCCTTCCGCAAACGCAACCTGCCCTTCGTGCGCGCCAAGGTGGGCGACCGCTACGTGCTCGAAGAGCTGGGCGCGCGCGGCTGGCAGCTGGGCGGGGAGGGCTCCGGCCACCTGCTGGCGCTGGACAAGCACACCACCGGCGACGGCATCGTCAGCGCGCTGCAGGTGCTGCAGGCCGTGCGGCGCAACAACACCTCGCTCTCGGCCCTGCTGTCCGGTGTCGAGCTGTTCCCGCAGGTGCTGATCAACGTGCGCCTGCCGGACGGGCTGGACTGGCGGCAGAACCGCCACCTGGCCGCCGAGCAGGAGCGAGCCCAGCGTGAGCTGGGCGACAGCGGCCGGCTGCTGATCCGTGCCTCAGGCACGGAACCGGTGCTGCGTGTGATGGTGGAGGCCAGCGACGGCCAGCTGGCCCGTGCAGCGGCCGAGCGCCTGGCGGCCGCGGCCGTGACCGTGTAAACGCCTGCGGCATGGCCCCGCCAGGCGCGGGATGTCATGTCACTGTCACACAGCCTGCCTACAGTGACTTCCAGTCAGATCACTGTAGAAAGGTTAGTCCATGTCGTCGCAAGCTCAACGCACCGCAGGTGCCCGCCTCCAGCCCTTCGGTTTCGCCGCCGCGGCTGCCGCGCTGGCCTTCTCGGTCCAGCTCGCCCATGCGCAGGACGTCACCGGCGCGGGCGCTACCTTCCCGGCCCCCATCTACGCCAAGTGGGCCGATGCCTACAACAAGGCGACCGGCGCACGCATCAACTACCAGTCGGTGGGCTCGGGCGCCGGCATCAAGCAGATCAAGTCGAAGACGGTGGACTTCGGTGCCACCGACATGCCCCTGAAGGACGAGGAACTGGCCAAGGACGGCCTGGTGCAGTTTCCGACCGTGATCGGCGGCGTCGTTCCGGTGGTCAACATCCCCGGCATCCAGCCGGGCCAGATCAAGCTGACCGGCCAGGCGCTGGGCGACATCTACCTGGGCAAGATCACCCGCTGGAACGATGCCGCGCTCACCGCGCTGAACCCGGGCGTGCCGCTGCCGGACGCCGCCATCAGCGTGGTGCGCCGCGCCGACGGCTCGGGCACCACCTTCATCTTCACCAACTACCTCAGCAAGGTGAACGAGGAGTGGAAGTCCAAGGTGGGTGAGGGCACCGCCGTGAACTGGCCGACCGGTGCGGGTGGCAAGGGCAATGAGGGCGTGGCCGCCTTCGTGCAGCGCCTGCCCAACTCCATCGGCTACGTGGAGTACGCGTACGTCAAGCAGAACAAGATGACGTTCACGATGCTGCGCAACAAGGACGGCCAATGGGTGTCGCCGAGCGACGACACGTTCAAGGCGGCTGCCGCCGGCGCCGACTGGACCAAGACCTTCTACCAGATCACCACCGAGCAGCCCGGCAAGACCACCTGGCCCATCACCAACCCGACGTACATCCTGATGTACAAGAACCAGGACAAGCCGGCCAGCGCCTCGGCCGCCCTGAAGTTCTTCGAGTGGGCCTATGCCAACGGCGACAAGATGGCCGACGAGCTGGACTATGTGCCGCTGCCGGCCTCGGTGAAGGACCTGGTGCGGGCCCAGTGGTCCTCGCAGATCAAGGACGCCGGCGGCAATGCCGTCGCCTTCAAGTAAGCCGCCTGCAGCACACAAGCAGTTGATCCAGGGTGCAGGCCGCGTGTCTGCACCCTGAGCTGCGTTGACAACCCCGCCGGGCTGCCGGCTCAAACGGAGGGAATGTGGCCGCTACACTGCCCGCTACCCCATCAGACAACGCCCGCCCCATGGCCCGTTCCAGCTCCCGTGGTGGACCCCCCGCGCGCCGCCGCCGGGTGCCCTGGGCCGACGGAGTGTTCTCCGTCCTGGCGCATGGCGCCGCCATCTTCACCCTGCTGCTGCTGGTCGGCATCATCGTCTCGCTGATCGTCGGCGCGGCGCCGGCCATCAAGCAGTTCGGCCTCGGCTTCCTGTGGTCCACCGACTGGGACCCCGTGCAGGACAAGTACGGCGGCCTGGTGATGATCTACGGCACGCTGATGACCTCGTTCATCGCGCTGCTGATCGCGGTGCCGGTCAGCTTCGGCATCGCGCTCTTCCTCACCGAGCTGTCGCCCAACTGGCTGCGCCGCCCGCTGGGCGTGGCCATCGAGCTGCTGGCCGCGGTGCCGTCCATCGTCTACGGCATGTGGGGCCTGCTGGTCTTCAGCCCGCTGCTGTCCACCTGGGTGCAGCAGCCGCTGCAGCGCTGGGTGGGCGACGTGCCGTACCTGGGCGCGCTGGTGTCCGGCCCGCCGGTGGGCATCGGCATCCTGTCGGCCGGCATCATCCTGGCCATCATGGTCATCCCGTTCATCGCCTCGGTGATGCGCGACGTGTTCGAGGTGACGCCGCCCATGCTCAAGGAATCGGCCTACGGCCTGGGTTCCACCACCTGGGAGGTGGTCTACAAGGTGGTGCTGCCGTACACCAAGACCGGCGTGGTGGGCGGCATCATGCTGGGCCTGGGCCGTGCGCTGGGCGAGACGATGGCGGTCACCTTCGTGATCGGCAACTTCAACCAGCTCAACTCGCTGTCGCTGTTCGACGCAGCCAACAGCATCACCTCCGCCCTGGCCAATGAATTCGCCGAGGCCGGCGAGGGCCTGCACCAGGCTTCGCTGATCTACCTGGGCCTGGTGCTGTTCTTCATCACCTTCGTCGTGCTGTCGCTGTCCAAGCTGCTGCTGGCGCGCCTGAAGAAGTCGGAAGGAACCCGCACATGACCACGCTGAGCATCACCGGCTCCAAGCTGGCCAAGCACCGCCAGCGCAAGCGCGTCAATGCGCTCGCGCTCACCCTGTCCCTCGCAGCCATGGGCTTCGGCCTGGTGTGGCTGGTGTGGATCCTGTTCGAGACGGTGCGCCTGGGCATCGGCGGCATCGGGTTGCAGGTGTTCACCGAGATGACGCCGCCGCCGCAGGCCGAGACCGGCGGCCTGGCCAATGCCATCTTCGGCAGCGCCATGATGGTGGGGCTGGCCACGCTGCTGGGCACGCCCATCGGCATCATGGCCGGCATCTACCTGGCCGAGTACGGCCAGAAGGGCTGGCTGGGCAATGTGACGCGCTTCATCAACGACATCCTGCTGTCAGCGCCGTCCATCGTCATCGGCCTGTTCATCTATGCCGCGGTGGTGGACCAGATCAAGAGCTTCTCGGGCTTCGCGGGCGTGCTGGCGCTGGCGCTGATCGTCATCCCGGTGGTGATCCGCACCACCGAGAACATGCTGATGCTGATCCCCAACGCGCTGCGCGAGGCGGCCTACGCCCTGGGCACGCCGAAGTGGAAGGTGGTTTCGGCCGTCACGCTGAAGGCCGCGCGGGCCGGCGTGATCACCGGCGTGCTGCTGGCCCTCGCCCGCATCGCCGGAGAAACCGCACCGCTGCTGTTCACCGCGCTGTCCAACCAGTTCTGGACGGCCGACATGCGCGAGCCGATGGCCAGCCTGCCGGTGACCATCTTCAAGTTCGCGATGAGCCCCTATGAGAACTGGCAGAAGCTGGCCTGGGCCGGCGTGTTCCTCATCACGCTGGGCGTGCTGGCGCTGAACATCCTGGCGCGCGTGCTCTTCCGCAACAAACACTGACCCGAGGCCCGATCCATGGACACCAAAGTCGACCTGCCGGTCACCGAGAAAGCCAAGCTGTCGATCCGCGACCTGAACTTCTACTACGGCAGTTTCCACGCGCTCAAGCGCATCAACCTGGACATCCCGGAGAAGAAGGTCACCGCCTTCATCGGCCCGTCGGGCTGCGGCAAGAGCACCCTGCTGCGCACGTTCAACCGCATGTTCGAGCTGTACCCCGAGCAGCGTGCCGAAGGCGAGATCCTGCTGGACGGCGAGAACATCCTGCAGTCGAAGCTGGACGTGAGCCTGGTGCGGGCCAAGATCGGCATGGTCTTCCAGAAGCCCACGCCCTTCCCGATGTCGATCTACGACAACATCGCCTTCGGCGTGCGGCTGTTCGAGGACCTGCCGCGCGTGGAGATGGACGAGCGCGTGGAATGGGCGCTGAAGAAGGCCGCGTTGTGGAACGAGGTGAAGGACAAGCTCAACCAGAGCGGCTCCGGCCTGTCCGGCGGCCAGCAGCAGCGGCTGTGCATCGCGCGCGGCATCGCCATCAAGCCCGAGGTGCTGCTGCTGGACGAGCCCTGCTCGGCGCTGGACCCGATCTCCACCGGCAAGATCGAGGAGCTGATCCACGAGCTGAAAAGCGACTACACCGTTGCCATCGTCACCCACAACATGCAGCAGGCGGCCCGGTGCTCCGACTACACCGCCTACATGTACCTGGGCGACCTCATCGAATTCGGGCCCACTTCTGAGCTGTTCATGAAGCCCAAGAAGAAGGACACCGAGGACTACATCACTGGCCGTTTCGGCTGAACGGAGTCACACCATGCCGGACAAGCATCTCTCTACCCAGTTCGACGCCGAGCTGAGCGGCATCTCCAACCGCGTGCTGGAAATGGGCGGCCTGGTGGAATCCCAGGTGGCGCAGGCCATCTATGCGCTCAGCAACTTCAGCAGCGAGACGGCCAACCAGGTGCTGCAGCAGGAAACGCGCGTCAATTCGATGGAAGTCGAGATCGACAGCGACCTGTCCGGCATCATCGCCCGCCGCCAGCCCACCGCCCGCGACCTGCGGCTGCTGATCGCCGTCAGCAAGACCATCGCCAACCTGGAGCGCGTGGGCGACGAGGCCGCGCGAATCGCCCGCACGGTGCAGCGCCTGGTCAATACCGGCGTGTCCAGCCGCCTGCGCGTGCCGGTGGCCGACCTGGCCTTCGAAGCCGACCTGGCCATTGCGCTGCTGCGCAAGGCCCTGGACGCCTTTGCCCGCCTGGACACCGCCCGCGCGCTGGAGGTGCTCAAGCAGGACGACCAGATCGACCAGGAATTCGACGGCCTGCTGCGCAAGCTCATCACCTACATGATGGAAGACCCGCGCACCATCTCGTCGAGCATCGACCTCGTGTTCGTGGCCAAGGCCATCGAGCGCGTGGGCGACCATGCCAAGAACCTGGCCGAAGCCATCATCTACGTGGTGAAGGGCACCGACGTCCGTCACCATTCCGTTGAAGCCGTCGAGGATGCAGTGCGATGAGCCTGGTACTGGTGGTCGAGGACGAGCCGGCGATCGCCGAGCTGATTTCCCTGAACCTGCGGCATGCAGGCTATGACGTGGTGATCGCCGCCGACGCCGAGCAGGCGCAGCAGGCCGTCAATGGCGTGCTGCCCGACCTGGTGCTGCTGGACTGGATGCTGCCCGGCCAGTCGGGCCTGGCGCTGGCCAAGCGCTGGCGCGGCGATGCCCGCACCAAGGGGCTGCCGGTCATCATGCTGACTGCCCGCTCGGAGGAGTCGGACATGATCTCCGGCCTGGATGCCGGCGCCGACGACTACCTGACCAAGCCGTTCTCCACCAAGGAACTGCTGGCGCGCATCCGCGCGGTGCTGCGCCGCAAGGCGCCCGACGCGCTGGATGCGGCGGTGGAGGTGGGCGGCCTCGTGCTGGATCCGTCCACGCACCGGGTCACGCGGGTGGTGGAGGGCGTCTCGCGCGAAGTGAAGATCGGCCCCACCGAGTTCCGCCTGCTGCATTTCTTCATGACGCATCCCGAGCGTGTGCACAGCCGCGGCCAGCTGCTGGACCGCGTGTGGGGCGACCATGTCTTCATCGAGGAACGCACGGTGGACGTGCATGTCAAGCGGCTGCGCGAGGCGTTGGCCCCGGTGGGCTGCTCGCCGATGATCGAGACCGTGCGCGGCGCCGGCTACCGGCTGACGCAGCAGGCCAGCGTCTCCGCGTGAGCCGCCGGCCGCGCACCGGAGCCGGCCGATGAGCTGGTGGTTGCTGCGCACGCTGGCCGCCGCGCTGGCGGCGCTGGCCGGGGCGCTCCTCGGACAATGGCTGCTGGGTGGTACCGGCCCCTTGCCGCACACCGGGCCGGCGCTCGGCGCGGGGTTGGCCGTCACCGTGCTGGTGGCCGTCGATTCGCTCAAGGGCCGGCGGCTGATGCGTTGGCTGCGCGGTTCGCAGGAAGCGCCGGCCCCGCGCGGGCGTGGCTACTGGGGCGAGATGGGCTACCGCATCGAGCGGGTGCTGCGCCTGCGCGAGCGCGAGCTGGAGCGTGAACGCGGCCGGCTCGAACAGTTCCTGTCGGGCATCGAAGCCTCGCCCAACGGCGTGCTGATGCTGGATGCCAACGACCAGATCGACTGGTGCAATTCGGTCGCGGCCGACCACTTCGGCCTGGACCCGGTGCGCGACCGCCGCCAGCGGGTCACCAACCTGATCCGGTCGCCTGCCTTCGTCAGCCACTTGCAGGCCGGCCGCTTCGAGCAGCCGGTCGTGCTGGCCAGCCCGCTGGGGCGCGCCACCTTGTCGGTGTTGGTGCGACCTTATGGTGAGGGTGCCAAGCTGGTGCTGTCGCAGGACATCACCGAGCATGAACGCGCCGACGGCATGCGCCGCGACTTCGTCGCCAACGTGTCGCATGAGATCCGCACGCCACTCACGGTGTTGTCGGGGTTCGTCGAATCGATGGCCAGCCTGCCGCTGAGCGAGGCCGAGCGGCAGCGGGTGCTGCAGCTCATGCGCCAGCAGACCGAGCGCATGCAGACGCTGGTGGGCGACCTGCTCACCCTGGCCCAGTTGGAGGGCAGCCCCCGGCCCGCGCCCGATCGCTGGACGGCGATGGACACGCTGCTGCAGCGCCTGCACGCCGATGCCGTCTCGCTGTCGGCCGGCCGGCACGTGATCCGCTTCGAGGTGGAGCCGGGCTACGAGGTGGCCGGCAACCCGAGCGAGCTGGCCAGCGCCATCACCAACCTGGTGACCAATGCCGTGCGCTACACGCCGGAGGAAGGCCGCATCGAGCTGGCCTGGCGCGTGCGGCCCGACCAGAGCGGCGAGCTGGAGGTGCGCGACACCGGCATCGGCATCGCGCGTGAACACATTCCGCGCCTGACCGAGCGCTTCTACCGGGTGGACGGCAGCCGCTCGCGCGAGACCGGCGGCACCGGCCTGGGCCTGTCCATCGTCAAGCACGTGGTGCAGCGCCACGGCGGCGAGCTGGTGGTGGAAAGCGAACTGGGTCGCGGCTCCTGCTTCCGCCTGCTGCTGCCGGCGCCGCGGGTGCGACGGGTGCGCCAGTCGGCCGACCAGCGCGCCAGCTTCGCTTCCGAGTTCTGAATCAGGGACGGCGGTAGATCGCCGTCACCTCGTCACGATCGGTAGGGCGGTTCTCGCGCGCCACCAGGCGCCAGCCGGCAGGTGCAGGCTGCGGCCGACCGCGGATCTCGCTGACCAGCAACACCTGGCAGCTGCCTTCGCTGCGCAGCTCGGTCGTGCCCCGCGAATGCGCCACCACGCGCCAGCGCCCGAAATACTCCAGCGAAGCCACGGCCGACAGCGGCAGCCCGCGCGTGACCACGCAAGCGCCTGCAGGCACATGCCGCGCCAGGCGTTCCGTCCACGGCCGGTAGCTGCGGGCATAGTCCAGCAACGGCAGCCACAGCGTCATCAGCAGCAGCCAGCACAGGGCCACGCCGCCGGCCGGCAGCACCAGGCTCTTCCACAGCGCATGCTGGTGGCGGCCGGTGCGCCAGCGCACCAGCCCGATCCAGGCCACGGTGCCGGCGATGGCGAACAGCAGGCTCACCAGGGAAAAGCGTGCGCTGAAGCCCGGTGCCAGCTTGGCCACGTTGGCGGCCGTCTTGGCCGGCACCCCTGTCTGGAAGGCGGCGTACACCACCCACGCGCCGATGGCGCAGGCGCTGAAGAAGAACACCGAGAACCAGTCGATGGCCGCGCTGGTGCCCCGCTTGAGCGTGGGCAGCGCAAAGGCCGCCAGCACCGCGAAACCGGGCAGACCCAGCATCAGCGCCCGGTCGGAGCCACCCATCGCCACGCTGGCCACCACGGCCAGGCCGGCCACGGCCAGCGGCACCGAGATATGGCGGTGCTGCAGGTGCCGCCGCCAGCGCCAGGCCGTCCACAGCGCCAGCAACCAGGCCGGCCACAGGAACCACACCAGCAGCCGGCCGATGCGCGGCAGCCCCGTCAGCACATCGGCGTCGATGCGCCAGGCCCAGCTGTGCACCGTGGCCCCGACCAGCGCCGCCGCCAGCGTGGCGGCCGCCACCCAAGGCATGAATCGGCGCACGGCGTCGAAGCCCGATCGTGCGCACAACAACGTGGCGATGGCACCCAGCGCCATCGCCATGGCGGGTGCACCGCAGGCCGCCAGCAGGGGCAGCGCCGCCAGGATGGCCAGCCGGGGCCGCAGCCCGCGGAAGGGGGCCGCCGCCAAGGCCCACACCGCCAGCGCCACGCTGGCCAGCTGTGCCAGCTCGGGCGTGGTCTCGTGGCCCAGCTGCAGCGCGCCCAGCGTGGCCATCAGCGCCAGGATGGCGCCGTCGGCCAGCGCGCGGGCGTAGTCCACCGGCGTCGCTTCACCACCGAATGCAAAGGCCACGGGCTGTGCCGCTTCGGTCCGCGCCAGCTGGAAGGTGGCATACCAGGTCAGCGCCAGCGTCAGGGCCAGCAGCAGCGCATACGGAATGCGGGCCGCCATTGGCGCGTCGATCCAGGGTGTGAGCAGCCAGATGAACGCGGCCCCCAGCCAGTGCGGCAGCAGCGCGGTGTCCACCGGCAGCCCGCCCAGCGAGGGTGAAAGCCAGGAGATGCGTCCTTCGGCCATCGCCGCCATCACGCCGAAGGCGGTGAGGTCGGCGTTTTTCCAGGGGTCGCGGCCCACCACGCCGGGCAGCAGGTAGGCCGCGCAGAACAGCCACAGCGCCCAGCGCGGCAGCGGTTGGGCCGCGCGCTGGGCCACCAGGGCAGGGGTCGGAATGTTCATGCGGGCAAGGCCGGGTTCGAGCGGGCAAGAAAAAGGGCAGCCAAGGCTGCCCTGTTGCCGTTGCAGGCGTGCATCACTTCTTGATGCCGACCTTCGCAAACTTGTTGCGGAACTTCTCGACCCGGCCGCCCAGGTTGTCGATGCTCTTCTGCGTGCCGGTGTAGAAGGGATGCGATTCGCTGCTGGTTTCCAGCTTGAACAGCGGCAGCTCGCGGCCGTCGTCCATCTTCACGGTTTCGCGCGTCTGGGCGCACGAGCGCGTGACGAACTTGAAACCGTTCGACAGGTCCACGAAACAGACCTCGCGGTACGCGGGATGGATGCCTTCTTTCATACGTGCCTCGTTCATCAGCCCACTCGTCACACGGTAGCCACGCCTGCCCCATGCATGCGCACTTTCCCACGAGCGGAAAACCCGGAAGTATAGCGTGGGGCGTCAGCCGCCGCGCCGCATCATGTCGAAGAAGTCCAGGTTGTTCTTCGTCGACTTCATCTTGTCGAGGATGAACTCCATCGCCTCGATCTCGTCCATCGGGTAGAGCAGCTTGCGCAGGATCCAGCTCTTTTGCAGGATCTCGGGCTTCAGCAGCAGCTCCTCGCGCCGCGTGCCGCTCTTGTTGATCAGGATGGACGGGTAGACGCGCTTTTCGGCCATGCGGCGATCCAGGTGGATCTCGCAGTTGCCGGTGCCCTTGAATTCCTCGTAGATGACTTCGTCCATCTTCGAGCCGGTGTCGATCAGCGCGGTGCCGATGATGGTCAGCGAGCCGCCTTCCTCCACGTTGCGCGCCGCGCCGAAGAAGCGCTTGGGCCGCTGCAGCGCGTTGGCGTCGACACCGCCGGTCAGCACCTTGCCCGACGACGGCAGCACGTTGTTGTAGGCGCGGGCCAGGCGGGTGATGGAGTCGAGCAGGATGACCACGTCCTTCTTCAGCTCGACCAGGCGCTTGGCGCGCTCGATCACCATCTCGGCGACCTGCACGTGGCGCTGGGCGGGCTCGTCGAAGGTGGAGCTGATGACCTCGCCGCGCACGGTGCGCAGCATCTCGGTCACTTCTTCCGGCCGCTCGTCGACCAGCAGGACGATCAGGTGCACCTCGGGATGGTTGGCCACCAGCGCATGCGCCAGGTGCTGCATCATCATCGTCTTGCCGGTCTTCGGCTGGGCGACGAGCAGGGCGCGCTGGCCCTTGCCGATGGGCGCGATCAGGTCGACGATGCGGCCGGTGATGTTCTCGTCGGCACGGATGTCGCGCTCGAGCTTGAACTGCTCCTTGGGGAACAAGGGCGTCAAGTTCTCGAACATGATCTTGTGCTTGTTCTCCTCCGGCGTGAGGCCGTTCACGCGGTCGACCTTGACCAGCGCGAAGTAGCGCTCGCCGTCCTTCGGCACGCGCACTTCACCTTCGATCATGTCGCCGGTGTGGAGATTAAAGCGGCGGATCTGGCTCGGGCTCAGGTAGATGTCGTCGGTGGACGCCATGTAGCTGGTGTCGGGCGAGCGCAGGAAGCCGAAGCCGTCGGGCAGCACTTCGAGCACGCCGTCGCCGAAGACCTGTTCACCGGCCTTGGCGCGCTTCTTCATGATCGCGAACATCAGCTCCTGCTTGCGCAGCCGGCTGACGTTGTCGATCTCCAGCGCCTCGCCCATCTTGATGAGCTCGGATACGTGCTGGGCCTTCAGTTCGGAAAGATGCATGGAGGCGGACCTTGGGAGGGTGCGCTGCTGCCAAGCAAGCGCACCGAACGATCGGCTCGGGCTGTGCCAGCGCCGCGGGGCGAATTCGCTGGATCAGCAAACTCGCGTGCGGGCTATCAAATACACGCTGGTGGGAGGAGCCGACTCCACGCGGTGGATGCCTCTGGGGCATCGGGCGTGGTGGCAATCTGGGAGCTGGCGGGGGCTGGGAGCCGTTTCCGCCAGCAGCTCCGGCAGATTATAGATGACCGTCCAGGAATGCGGTCAATTGGGACTTCGACAGTGCACCAACCTTCGTGGCGGCCACCTGGCCATCCTTGAACAGCATCAGCGTGGGAATGCCACGGATGCCGAACTTGGCGGGCACGTCGCGATTTTCATCGACGTTGAGCTTGGCGATCTGCAATTTGCCGCCGTAATCCTTCGAAACCTCATCGAGGATGGGCGCGATCATCTTGCAGGGGCCGCACCATTCGGCCCAGTAATCGACGAGCACGGGCTTGTCGGATTGCAGAACGTCGGCTTCGAACGACGCGTCGGAGATGTGCTTGATGAGTTCGCTCATGTCGTTTCCTGAATTGCCGTGAGGCGCGAAACGATTCTGACACAACGCTTTCTCGCGACGCGGTGGCGCGGTCTATGGCAGCCATAGCCTGAGCCCGCTGGCAAACCGGGACCATCTGGCGCCCAAACCGCCCTTTGTTCGGCGCATGCACAGGCCGGCGCCACGGTCCAATCGGGATGTTTTCAGTCGCCGTCGAGCCATGAGCGCCGCTGCACCGCCATCGTCAAAACCCGTTGTCCGCACCTTCGGCCGCTTCGAGCTGCGCCATCTGCTTGGCCGCAGTGCCTGCACGATGGCGTGGACGGTGCTGGATCCGGCCTGCCAGCAGGAACGGGTGCTGGTGCTGCCGCGCTCGCAGCCCAGCGATGCGCAAGGCCTGGAGCGCTGGCTGCAGGCCGCGCGCAAGGCCGCCCGCCTGGACCATCCAGGCCTGGCGCCGGCGCTGGAGGTGGACGCGCACGACCGCTGGCCCTACGTGGCCTATGCCCGCGGCCGCACGCTGGCGGAGAAGCTCTCGCGTGAAGGCGAACCCGCCGTCGACGTGGCGCGCTGGATGGCGCAGGCGCTGGAAGGCCTGGCCTTCGCCCACGAGGCCGGCATCGCGCACCGCGACCTGCAGCTGCACCTGCTGGCCCTGACGGACACCGACCAGCTCCAGGTGATGGGCCTGGAAGTAGCCATTCCCGAAATGGTCGAGGCCCGGTTGCCGGGTGGTGCGCATGGGCTGCAGGCCCAGGGAGCGGCCGCTGGGCGCGACGTGCTTTCGCTGGGCCTGCTGATGCATCAGCTGCTGGCGGCCGAGCCGGCCCTGGGCGAAGCCGACACCGGGCGCTGCATCGAACGCATGCCTCCGGCCGGACGCGACATCGTGCGCCTGCCGTGGGCGATTCCGCGACCGGTGCCGGAGGCGCTGCGTGCCATCGTCAACCGCGCCACCGACCGCCAGGAGCGCCAGCGTTACCACAGCGCCCGCACGCTGGCCCGCGCGCTGCACGGCTGGCTGGACAATGCCTCGCAAGGCGGCGATGCCCACGACGTGCTGCTCGAGCGGGTGCGCCAGATCGGCGCGCTGCCAGCGATGCGCGGCGGCGCGGTGCGCGCGGCGCGGCTGGCTTCGCTGGAAAGCGGCCATACGAGCGAACTGGCCGAGCTGGCGCTGAAGGACCTGGCGCTGGCGTTCGAGCTGCTGCGCCAGGTGAACACCGCCCAGGTGCGCGGCGCGCAGGTGGCCGGCAACGGCCCGGTGCTGACGGTTCGCCGCGCGATCGCGATGATCGGCCTGGACGGCCTGCGCCGCGCGGCCCAGGGCCTGCGTGCCTGGCCGGGCCCCTTGAACGAAAGCGGCGAGGCGGAGCTGGCGCGCTGCATCCTGCGGGTCAAGCGGGCGGCGCGGCTGGCGCAGGCGCTGCGGCCGGCCGGCTATGACGCCGAGGTGGTCTACCTCGTCACGCTGATGCAGAACCTGGGCCGGCTGCTGGTGCACTACCACTTCCCCGACGAAGCCCAGCAGGTCCACCGGCTGATGCAGCCCGCACCCGGGCGCGACGGCGGCCCGGACGAACCCGGCATGCCGGAGGACGTGGCGGCCTTCGCGGTGCTGGGCGTGGACATCGCTTCCATGGGCGCCGCAGTGGCCCGCCACTGGGGCATGGATGATGCGGTGCTGCACATGATCCGCCGCGTGCCGGTGAACACCCCGGTGCGCCACTGCGACAACGACGACGACACCCTGCGCACCGTGGCCAGCGCGGCCAACGAGGCGGTGGATGCCATGGGGCTGCCGGCGCGGCAGGTGCCGGCCGCGCTCGACAAGGTGGCGCAGCGCTATGCCCGGGTGCTGCACCTGCAGCCGCGCGAACTGCATGACGCGGCGCAGGGCGCGATGCACGGCGAGGGCGATCCGCTGGCGGGTGAGGAAGACGAGGTGGGGGCCGGCGTGCAGCCGGTGGTCCAGGAGGCCGTGGTGGCCGGCGAGGCGACGGAACTGCCTGCGACGCCCGCCTGACGGTGAGGCGGGAAAGGTGACGAGCCTGATCTCGGCACTGGTTGCAACGGTTGGGGCTGCTTCGTTCCCGACCTGACCCGGTTGGCCGCGCTTCCATGCGAGGAGGCCCGTCGCTGACCATTGTAGGGGCATGCGCCGGTCACCCTGCGCGGGCGACCGGATCGGCGGCTCAGCGCAGCTGCAGGTCGTCGTTGCCGAAGGTGATGTTCAGCGGCTCGATCAGCAGCTGCTTCGGGCCGGCTTCCACGCGGCCGGCCACCAGCGCCGGAACGCCCTGCGCCTGCGCGATCTGCACCACGCGATCGGCATCGGCGGCGTTCACGAAGATGGCGAAGCCCGCGCCCATGTTGAGCGTGCTGTAGGCCTCGCGGTCGTCCTGCCTGGCGTGCTGCTGGATGAACTTCAGCACCGGCGTCACTTCGGGCACCGTGTGGATGCGGTAGGTGAGCTCGGCTGGGTGGCGCAGCAGCTTGCGCCAGCCGTGGCCGGTGATGTTGGCGCAGTAGTGCGGCACCACCCCGGCCTTGTACAGCGCCTCCGTCACCGGCGAATACAGCGTGGTGGGCGCAAGCAGCGCCTCGCCGTAGCTCAGGCCCGGCTGCACCTCGGTGAGGTAGCCCTGCGGCAGCCGCTCCACCAGCTTGCGCGCCAGGCTCAGGCCGTTGGCATGGATGCCGCTGGAGGCCAGCAGCACGATGGCGTCGCCGGCCTGCAGCCGGTCGCCGACCGACAGCCGCTCCTTCGGGTTGATCAGGCCGGTGCAGGAGGCCGCCAGGTCGATGCGGCCGGCCTCCACGATGCCGGCCAGCGCGGGTGTCTCGCCACCGCCCCAGGCCACGCCGCAGGTGTCGCAGGCCTTCTTCCAGCCCGCCACCAGCGCCTGTGCGCGCTGCGCGTCGCCGAACCAGTCGCTGCCGCCGGCGGCCCAGTAGGCCTGCACCACCAGCGGCGTGGCGCCGACGGTGATGAGGTCGTTGACCGCCATTGCGATCGTGTCCTGGGCAATGCCGTCGTAGTAGCTCCTGCCGGTGAGCTGCTGCATCTCGTCGGCCACCAGGGCCTTGCTGCCCAGGCATTCGACGATGCTGGCCAGGTAGAACGGGCCGACGTCCACCACGTAGGCCGATTCGCCGCGCGAGGCGGCCACCTCGGTGAAGCCGTGCGCGGCCAGGTGGCCGGCGGTGGCCGCGGCGGCGCGCTGCGCGCTGACCTTCAGCGGGTCGATCAGGTCGTAGTTGACGCCGGCCTGCTCATAGGTGAGGGCGGCTTCGGCGGGCGCGGCGTCGGCGCGGGTTTCGTTCGAATTCATGGGGCGGGATTATCGGGGAGCGGCGCTGCCCGCCCGGGCGGTGTGCGGGCGCTTCGTAGAATGCCCCGATGAGTTACGTCGTGCTCGCGCGCAAGTACCGCCCCCGAAGCTTCGAGCAGATGGTGGGGCAGGAGCACGTCGTCCGTGCCCTGACCAACGCCCTGGATCAGCAGCGGCTCCACCACGCCTACCTGTTCACCGGCACCCGCGGGATCGGCAAGACCACGGTCTCGCGCATCCTGGCCAAGAGCCTGAATTGCATCGGCCCCGACGGCACCGGCGGCATCACCGCCCATCCGTGCGGCGTGTGCAGCGCCTGCACCGAGATCGATGCCGACCGCTACGTGGACTACATCGAGATGGACGCGGCCAGCAACCGCGGCATCGATGAGATCCGCGACCTGCTGGAACGCGCGGCCTACAAGCCCAGCGTCGGCCGCTTCAAGGTCTTCATGATCGACGAAGCGCACCAGCTGACCAAGGAGTCGTTCAACGCGCTGCTGAAGACGCTGGAGGAGCCGCCCGACTACCTGAAGTTCGTGCTGGCCACCACCGACCCCGAGAAGATGCTGCCCACGGTGCTCAGCCGCTGCCTGCAGTTCAACCTGCGGCCGATGGCACCCGAGGTGGTGTACGAGCACCTGGAGCATGTGCTGAACGCCGAGGCGGTGGAACATGACGAAGCCTCGGTGCGGCTGCTGTCGCGCGCGGCGCGCGGCTCGATGCGCGATGCGCTGTCGCTGACCGACCAGGCCATCGCCTACGGCGCCGGCCGCATCGAGGCCGAGGGTGTGCGCCAGATGCTGGGCGCGGTCGACCGCAGCCATGCGGCCAACTTCGTCGAGGCGGTGGCCCGGCGCGACGGCCCGGCGCTGCTGGCTGGCGTGGACACGCTGCGCGAGCGCGGCCTGTCGCCGGCCGGCACGCTCGAAGAGATGACGGTGCTGCTGCAGCAGATGGCGGTGGAGCAGTCCGTGCCCGGCGCGCTGGACGAGACCGATCCCGACACGCCCGCCACGCGCGAGCTGGCCGGCCTGCTGCCGCCCGACGAGACGCAGCTGCTGTACAGCCTGGCGCTGCACGGCCGCGGCGAGCTGCAGCTGGCGCCCGACGAGTACGCGGCGCTGACGATGGTGCTGCTGCGGTTGTTCGCCTTCCCGCCCGCGGGCAGGGAACCGGCGCCGGCCGCGCCCGGGCCGGGCGGTTCCACGGCGGCGCGCAGCCCCGCCGCCGCACCGGCGTCGGCCGCGTTGAAGGCGCCGGTGGCGCAGGCGGTGGCGCGCACGCAGGTGCCGCCGCGGCGGCCGGCAGCGGGCAGTCCGCCGACGCCGGCACCTGCGGCGCCAGCCATGCCGCCCAGGGTGCAGCAGACGGCAGCGACCGACGCCGAGCCGCATGTCGACCCAGCTCCAGCGGCAAGCCCTGGCGGCAGGCCGCAGCCGCCGATGCCCGAAGGTGCGGCCGCGGCTGCCGCGGCCCGGGTCGCGCCGCTGCCCGCCAGGCCGGCGCCGAGCGCGCCGGTGGCTCCGGCGCCCGGCCGACCGGATCCGGCCGCGCCCACGCCGTCTGCGGCCCTCGCTGCGGCCATGCCCAACCGGCCGACGGCCGCCGCGCCGCGCCACAGCCTGCCCGAGCCGCCGTCCTGGCTGGACGAGGCGCCGCCCGACCTGGCGCGCGAGGCGCCCGCCGTTGCCGCCGACTTCGACCTGGCCGAGGCCGACGTGCTGGCGCTGCCCGCCGTCGCCCGCCCGCCAGCCCCGGCCTCGCGGCCGGCGCCGGCCCCGTTGGTGCTGAACCAGACCGCCCTGGGCGAGCGCTGGGCCGCGGTGGTGGCCGGGCTCAACCAGAAGCAGGCCGTGGTGGCGATGGTGCGCGAGCTGGCCATGCAGGCCGAGCTGGTGGGGATCGACGAGGCCGCGTCCGATGGCGGCAAGCCGGCCTGGCGGCTGCGCGTCGAGCGCGAATCGCTGCGCACGCCGTCGCTGGTCAACAAGCTGCAGGCGGTGCTGGCCGACGTGGCGGGGCTGCAGGTGCAACTCCTGCCCGAAGCCGGCATCCCACAGGACTCACCTGCGCTGCGCGACCGGGCCGAGCGTGAGCGCCGCCAGCGCGAGGCCGAGCAGATCATCCTCAACGACCCGGTGGTGCTGGGCCTGATGTCGCGCTTTCCCACCGCGCGCATCGTGCCCGGCTCCATCAAGCCGCAATGACGCCTTCCTCCCATTCAACGAAAGCGAACCGATCATGATGAAGAACCAACTCGCCGGCCTCATGAAGCAGGCCCAGGCGATGCAGGACAACCTGAAGAAGGTGCAGGACGAACTGGCCACCATCGAGGTGGAAGGCCAGTCCGGCGCCGGCCTGGTGAAGGTGGTGATGACCTGCAAGCACGACGTCAAGCGCGTGACCATCGACCCCAGCCTGCTGGCCGACGACAAGGACATGCTGGAAGACCTGGTGGCAGCCGCCTTCAACGACGGCGTGCGGCGCGCCGAGGCGCTGAGCCAGGAGAAGATGGCCAAGGTGACCGCCGGCATGCCGCTGCCGCCCGGCATGAAGATGCCTTTCTGAGCTTGGCGGCGCAGCAGCCTTGGCCACTTCGCAGCTCACCACGCTGATCGACGCGCTGCGCCGGCTGCCCGGCGTGGGCGTGAAGTCGGCCCAGCGCATGGCCTACCACCTGCTGCAGCACGACCGGCCGGGCGCAATCGCGCTGTCGGGTGCGCTGGCCGCGGCGATGGAGAACGTGCGCCACTGCGAGCGCTGCCACACCTTCTCCGACACCCCGGTGTGCGACGTCTGCAGCGACGGCAGCCGCGATGCGCGGCAGCTGTGCGTGGTGGAGACACCCGCCGACCAGGCCGCGCTGGAACGCTCCGGCGGCTACCGCGGCTACTACTTCGTGCTGATGGGCCGGCTGAGTCCGCTGGACGGCGTGGGCACGCGCGAGCTGGGCGTGCAGCCGCTGATGGCACGCGCCCGCGACGGGCAGGTGCAGGAGGTGATCCTGGCGTTGAGCTTCACCGCCGAGGGTGACGTCACCGCCCATGTGCTGCAGCAGGCACTGGGCGCCATCCAGGGGCCGGACGACCGGCCCTTGCAGGTCACGCGGCTGGCGCGGGGCGTGCCGGCCGGCAGCGAACTCGAATACGTGGACCTTTCCACCATCGCCCACGCGCTGGTCGACCGGCGCTGACGCAGCGCCGGTCCCTGCCGGGGCCCTTCAGCGGCGGACGTTGCCCGGGCCTTCGGCCACGCGCAGGCCCGAACGGTCGGTCGACTTGGAGCCGCCGGTGCCGGCCACCCGGGTGCTCTTGGCCGCCTTGCTGCGTATCGGCGGACTGGCCTTGGCCACGCGCTTGACCGGTGCCTTGCTGGCCTTGGTAACGACCGCGGCGATGGCCTTCTGACTGGGCTTGACCGTCTTGGCCGCTGAAGCGGTGCGGGTGGTGGCCACCGCATTGGGCACGAACACCACGATCTGGCTGCCCGCCTTGAAGCGTGCGCCCGATCCCACGTCGTTCCACTGCGCCACCTGGGCCGGCGACACGCGGTAGCGGCGGGCGATCGAGGCCACCGTCTCGCCCTTCTTGCCGGCCTTCAGCGCCACGCGGCGCAGCGGCGGCACGTCGGGCGCCAGCAGCATGGCGGCGTTGTCGGCCACGTGCACCGGCACGTCCGACTGGCGCTGCGGGCTGCGCGGCACCAGCAGCGTGGAACCGGCCTTGACCAGCATGCGCGGCGGGATGCGGTTGATCTCGCGCAGCTCCGACTCGGCCATGCCCACCTGCTGCGCGGCATCGGCCGGCTTCATCGTGCGCGGCACCACCCAGGCCGTCCAGCTGGCCAGCGCGCCTTCATGGCGGCGCAGGTTGTGCAGGAAGGCATTGGCGTTGTCGTAGGGCAGCAGGATCTGCGGCGTGCCCGAGGCCAGGATCACCGGCTTGTTCATCTGCGGATTGAGGTCCGCGAAGTCCGACGCCGACATGCCGGCCAGCTTGGCGGCCAGCGCCACGTCCATGTCGCGCTCGATGGGCACGCTCAGGAAGTAGGGGTGGTTCTGCAGCGGCGGCAGCGTCAGCGCGAAGTCGGCCGGGCGGCTGACGATGTTCTTCACCGCCTGCAGCTTGGGCACGTAGTTGCGCGTCTCGTCGGGCATGCGCAGGCTGAGGTAGTCGGTCGGCAGGCCGGCCTTCTCGTTGCGCGCGATGGCGCGCTGCACGCTGCCTTCGCCCCAGTTGTAGGCGGCCAGGGCCAGGTGCCAGTCGCCGAACATGTTGTGCAGGCGCTGCAGGTAGTCGAGCGCGGCGCGGGTGGAGGCCAGCACGTCGCGGCGGTCGTCCCGGAACATGTTCTGGCGCAGCTCGAAATCGCGGCCGGTGGCCGGCATGAACTGCCACATGCCCGAGGCCTTGGCCACCGACATGGCCTTGGGATTGAAGGCGCTCTCGATGAAGGGCAGCAGTGCCAGCTCGGCGGGCATGCCGCGCTTCTGCAGTTCCTCGACGATGTGGAACAGGTAGCGGCCGCCGCGGCTGGTCATGCGCTCCACGTAGTCGGGGCGCGAGGCATACCACTGCTCATGCTTGCGCACCAGCTCGTTGTCCAGGTCGGGCATGGCGAAGCCGTTGCGCACTCGCACCCACAGGTCGGCACGGGAGGCGGCATCGTCGATGTCGATCTGCACCTCGGGGCGCAAGGGGTCGACCGGCATGCCGGCGGCTTCGGCCGCAGGCGGCTGGGCCGGCGCGCTGGGTGCCGAGACGGCCTCGGGCAGCGGCGTGGCAGGGGCGGTGGTGGTGGATTCGGTGTCCGGCGTGCGGCCGGTGCCGGTGGGCGGCGCGGTGGTGGCGCAAGCGGTCAGCAGCAGGGAGGCGGCCAGGGCGACCAGGCCCTGTGTTCTTCGGGGATGTGGCGGATTCATCTGAATTGGTTCTTCCATTCACGCAGCGTGGCAAAGACCGTGACCGGGGCCGCGTCGGGCGCGCCGTGGTCACGAGCGGCGCGCACGACGGCCGGGGCCTCGCTGCGCAGGAACGGGTTGATCTCGCGCTCGCGCGAGATGGTGGAGGGCAGCGTGGGCTGCCCTGCGGCGCGCTGGTGCTCGCACCAGCGCAGGTGGTCGGCCACCGCGCCGTTGCCGGGCTCGACGGCCGCGGCAAAGCGCAGGTTGGACAGGGTGTACTCATGCGCGCAGCACACGCGGGTGCTGCCGGGCAGGGCCGCCAGGCGGCCGAGCGAGTGGTGCATCTGCGCCGGCGTGCCTTCGAACAGCCGGCCGCAGCCGCCGGAGAACAGCGTGTCGCCGCAGAACAGCACCGGGCCGGCATCGGGCGCGCCGGGCAGGCCGTCGCGCAGCAGGTAGGCGATGTGGCCGGCGGTGTGGCCGGGCACGTCGATGACCTCGAAGCGCAGGTCCATCAGCGTGACGAGGTCGCCATCGTCGACGCGGGTGCAGGGCTCGGGCAGGCGCTCGGCGCGCGGGCCGTACAGCGGCAGCGGATCGGCGGCGGGCAGGCGGGGTCGCAGGGCATCCACGCCGCCGACATGATCGGCATGGTGGTGCGTCACTAGAATGCCGGCGAGCTCGAGGCCCCGCGCATCGAGCGCCGCCTCCACCGGCGCACTGTCACCCGGGTCGACCACGAGGGCCCGGCGGCCATCGTCGATCATCCAGATGTAGTTGTCGGTGAAGGCGCTGAGGGCTACCAGGTTCATGCGTGGGGGTCGCTACCGCGAGTCAAGCGGAATTATAGAAAGCCGATCCCCCGTGAAAGCCTTTGCGCAACGCCACTTTACATACGATGCTTAATGTGCCGGATCACGATCGGCTCGTGGCCTGGCTGCAGACGCCGCCCGGGCGCTACCTGCTGGCCTGGGAACAGGACCGGCTGGACCGCGCCGTGGTCGATCTCTTCGGCTTCCATGCGCTGCAGCTGGGCCTGCCGCAGCTCGACGGCCTGCGCACCAACCGCATGCCGCATCAGTGGCTGGCCACCGACAGCGCGGAGCCGGCCGCGCCCGGGACGCCGCCCGACGCCGCGGCGGAGCCGCTGATCACCGCGCCGCCGCGGCAGGTCGCGCTGCACTGCGACTTCGATGCACTGCCGTTTCCCAGCCAGAGCATCGACCTGGTGGTGCTGCCGCACACGCTGGAATTCGCGCGCGACCCGCACCTGACGCTGGCCGAGGTGGAGCGGGTGCTGGTGCCCGAGGGCCGGGTGGCCATTCTTGGCTTCAACCCGGCCGGGCTGTGGGGACTGCGCCAGCGGCTGGGCCGCATCCGCCGCGGCCTGGGCGGCAAGGCGCCGCTGTACCTGCCGCAGTCGCCCGACCTGATCCACTACTGGCGGCTGCGCGACTGGCTGCGGCTGCTGAGCTTCGAGGTGGAGGGTGGCCGCTTCGGCTGCTATAGGCCGGCGCTGCGCTCGCAGCCCTGGCTGGACCGCTTCGGCTGGATGGACGGCGTGGGCGACCGCTGGTGGCCGGTGCTGGGCTCCGTGTACTTCCTGCTGGCCGTCAAGCGCGTGCGAGGCATGCGGCTGGTGGGCCTGGCGCGGCGGCAGAAGGTGGCCCGCCAGGCCGCGCCCGCGGTGGCCGCGCATCGGCAGCCGGCCATCCACCGGCAACCGTCCGACGATTTCCCTGTTGACTGAGAACCCATGACCCGAAGAGAGAACCACATTCGTTCCCGCGCCGCTGCCGGAGGCTGCGCATGAAGTGGGTGGCCTACACCGACGGCGGCTGCGCACCGTCCAATCCCGGCCCGGCCGGCTGGGGCGTGGTGCTGATCGCGCCCGACGGCGTGACCGAGAGCGACCATTACGGCTTCATCGGCCCCGGCACCAACCAGATCGCGGAACTCACCGCGGCGATCGAGGGCCTGTCGCGCGTGCCCGAGGGCGCGGCGGTGGAGCTGGTGTCCGACAGCCAGTACGTGCTCAAGGGCATCAGCGAATGGCGCGCCGGATGGGAGCGCAAGGGATGGCGCAATGCCAAGGGCGAGCCGGTGGCCAACCTGGCGCTGTGGAAGCGCCTGTTCGCCCTGGTGGACGCGCGCCGCGTGAGCACCCGCTGGGTGCGGGGCCACAACGGCGAGACCTACAACGAACGCGCCGACGCCCTGGCCAACCAGGCGCTGCGGCTGCGCGACAGCAGCGCGGCCTGAACCACCGGCGCCGCCGCGCCGGCGCCCGCGCTCAGGCACGCGCCGGCGCGGCGGGCTCGAACAGGTCGTCGATGGCCTGGAATGCGGCCTCGTCGGCATCGTCCCGCGGTGCCCAGCCGATGCGCGCCACCCGGTCCTCGTCCTCCTCCACCAGGATGGGCAGCGGATCGATGTCGCGCCAGGCCGGCGCGGTGGTGGCCAGGCCGGCCAGCAGGCCGCCGGTGCGGCCCACCCACCACAGCGCACCGGCCGACAGCAGCACCACGCCGACCTGCAGCGACAGCTGCATCGCATCCGCTTCAGCGTCCGGCACCGGGGGCGCGCTCTCCAGCCGCAGGGCCGGCGACAGCCATGACGACGGCTGCGCCGGCTCGTACCAGCCGGCCCACACGGCGGCCGGCGCGATGAACGATGGCTGGCTGTCGGACGACAACGGCCCGGCCGGCAGGCCGGTGGTGTAGGACCAGCGCAGCGTTGGCACCGACGGCGTGGGCAGCACGGCCGCGGCACGGCCGGCCGCGGCGGCCTCCGGCGGCAGCGCCTTGTGCACCTCGGGGCTCGGCAGCGATGCAACAGGCGCGGGCGCGGGCGCGGGCGCGTCGGCGGTGGGCGGCGGAGGAGGTGGCACGTCGGGCCAGGGCGGCGGGGCCAGCGTGGCCTGCGGCGCTGCGGGGGCGGGGTCCGGATCGGGAGCTGGCGAGGGGGCCGGTGCCGGTGCGGGTGCCGGTGCGGGTGCCGGTGCGGGGGTCGGTGTGGGTGCGGGTGGGGGGACCGGCGCAGGTGCAGGCGCCGCCAGCACCACGCGGCTGTCGGCCAGGGCCCGCTGGGCGCCGCCCAGGCCTTGCGCGCCCCGGTTGCCGTCGTCCAGCGTCCAGCGCAGCCACAGCTCGCCTTGGGCGGCGGGGTCGGCCTGGTGGTACTGCAGCGTGCGCAGTGCGGCCTGCAGTGGCGCGGCGCCCACGCCGGGCAGCACCTGCAGCTGCAGCTGGCCGTTGCCGTGCTGTACCACGGTGGCCACCGGCTGGCCGTCGTGCAGCCACAGGGCGCCGGCAGTGGCAGGCAGGCCGGGGGCCAGGATCAGGTCGCCGGCCACCGGGCCGCCGGCACGCGCCAGCGTCAGCAGGCTGCCGCCGAAGTCGTCGCGCGCCGACAGCTCGGCGTCGGAAAGCCACAGCGCCGGTGCCAGCGCCACCGGCGTGCCGGTCCACTGCACGGCGGTGGTGCCGCCCAGGCGGGGCACGTCGTTCTCGGCCTGCACCTGCGCCTGCAGCAGGTCGCTGGCCTGGCTGAAGGCCGGGCCCGCGACCACTGCGCGGCTGCCTGCCGCGCCGGCATCGGCGGCGTCCCAGCCGCGGTACTGCAGGCTGCCGCTGCCGCCGTCCGGCCCGCCGGGCAGGAAGCGCAGGAGGTCGTCGGCGCCCAGCAGCAGCGCGCTGGCTTCGGACACCGGGCCCACGTCCTGCCAGCTGCCGCCGCCGTCGCGCGTGTACTGCCAGCGGCCGCCTTGTTCGCTGCCGCCGGTGAGCGCGATGCCGGGCGCACCGCCATCGGCATCCGTCAGGTGGCCGGCCAGCAGCGACGAGACGCTGGCGCCGGCCGGGTCGGTGTCGGTTTCGCGCACCGTGGGCAGCGTGGGCGCGCTGGGCTGCAGCACCGGCGCGTCGGGCACGTCGCTCACCGGCTGGGTGATGCTGTCGTCGGCGCTGCTGAAGGCACTGCTGCCGCTCCTCAGGCGGGCATCGGCGTGCTGGCCGGCGCTGCCGGTGCTGCCGTCCCAGGCGCGGTAGTCCAGCCGCGCGGTGCCGCCCTGGCGTCCATCGGGCATGAAGCGCAGCAGGTTGGCGTCGCGCAGCAGCAGGGCATCGCCCTCGCTCACGCTGCCCACTGCCTGCCAGCTGGCGCCGCCGTCCAGCGAGTACTGCCAACTGCCGCTGGAGCCGGCCGTGCCGCCGGTGAGCGCGATGCCGCCCGAGCCCGAGCCGCCCGCATCGGCATCGGTGACGCCGCCGCGCAGGTTGATGATGCTGTGGCCAGTCGGCTGCAGGTCGTCCTCGGTGATGGCGGGCAGCACCGCATGGCGGGGCATGAGCACCGGCGCATCGTTGACCGCACCGACGCTGATGGACGCGGTGTCGCTGGCGCTGCTGAAGGCGCTGCTGCCGCCAGGCAGGCGGGTGTCGGCCAGGCTGCCGCACGTGCCGGTGGACTGGTCCCAGGCGCGGAAGCCGAGGCTGGCGCTGTCGGCGCCGCTGCCGTCGGGCAGGTAGCGCAGTCGGTCGGTGGCGCGCAGCAGCAGCGCGCTGTCGTGGGTCACGCTGCCGACCGCGGCCCAGGTGGCGCCAGCGTCCAAGCTGTATTCCCAGCGGCCTTGGCCGGGCGACTGGCTGGTGAGGGCCACGCCGGTGAGCGCGCCGGCATCGCGGTCGGCGATGCGGCCGGCGACGAGGCTGCCCACGGCCTGGCCGGCGTTCGCCGTGTCGTCCTCGGTGATGGCCGTCAGCACCGGTGCGCCGGGCGTGAGCACCGGTGCTTCGTTGATGACCACCACCGACAGGCTGGCGGTGTCGCTGGCGCTGCTGAAGGCGGTGCTGCCGCCGTTCAGGCTGGCATCGGCCGTGCTGCCGGCCGCGCCGCTGCTGCCGTCCCAGGCGCGGAAATCGAAGCTGGCGCTGGTGGCATTGACGCCATCGGGCACCAGCCGCACGAGGTCGGTGTCGCGCAGCAGCAGGGCGGCGGCCGGGCCCACGCTGCCGAAGGCGGACCACGTGCTGCCGCCGTCCAGGCTGTACTGCCAGCTGCCGCTGCCCGGGTTCTGGCCGACGACGGCGATGCCGGCCAGGCCGCTGCCGTCGGGATCGGCGATGCGGCCGGCGGTGAAGGAGGCCACCGTCTGGCCGGCGGGTTGGGTGTCGTGCTCGGCGATGGCGGTCAGCACCGGCGCGCCGGGCGTGAGCACCGGCGCATCGTTGACGGCGGTGATGCCGAGCGTGGCGGTGTCGCTGGCGCTGCTGAAGGCGGTGCTGCCGCCGTTCAGGCTGGCGTCGGCCAGGCTGCCCGCGCTGCCGCTGGTCTGGTCCCAGGCGCGGTACCTCAGGCTGGCGTTGTCGGCACCGCTGCCGTCGGGCAGGAAGCGGATGCGGTCGATGTCGCGCAGCAGCAGGGCGCTGCCGTCGCTCACGCTGCCCAGGGTCGTCCAGGTCGCTCCGCCGTCGGTGGAGGTCTGCCAGCTGCCGAGGCCCGGGCCCTGGCCGGTGATGGCGATGCCCTGCAACGCGCCGCCGTCCACGACGTTGATGCTGCCGCCCAGCAGCGCAGCGACGGTCTGGCCGCTGCCGGCGGTGTCGTCCTCGGTGAGCGGGGGCAGTACCGGCGCGGCCGGCGTCAGCACCGGCGCATCGTTGACCGCCGTGACGCTGATCGATGCGCTGGCGGTGCCGCTGCTGAAGGCCGAGGCGCCGCCATGGCTGCGCGCATCGGCCAGCGTACCGGCGCTGCCGCTGGTCTGGTCCCAGGCGCGGTAGCTGAGGCTGGCACTGGTGGCATTGGCGCCATCGGGCACGAAGCGCACGCGGTCGGTGGGCCGCAGCAACCGGGCCGAAGCATCGGACACCGCACCGATCGCCGACCACGAGGCGCCGCCGTCCAGCGAGAACTGCCAGCCGCCGTTGCCCGAGGCCAGCCCGGTGACGGCGATGCCGGCCAGCGCGCCCGGGTCCACGTCGCTGATGCTGCCGGCGAAGGAGGCCACCGTCTGCCCGGGCGGGTTCAGCTGGTCTTCATCGATGGGGCTCAGCGCGGTGGTGCCGGCCGCCAGCACCGGCGCGTCGTTGACGGCGGTGATGGCCAGGAAGGCGGTGTCGGTGGCGACGCTGAAGGCGGTGCTGCCGCCGTTCACGCTGGTGTCGCCGGTGCCGCCAGCCACGCCGGTGGACTGGTCCCAGGCGCGGTAGGTGATCTGCGCACTGTCGGCGTCGATGCCGTCGGGCACCAGGCGCAGCACGTCGGTGGCGCGCAGCAGCAGCGCGGCGTTGTCGCTCACCGCGCCCATGTCCACCCAGGAAGCGCCGTGGTTGATCGAGTACTGCCAGCGCCCGTTGCCCGGCACCAGGCCGGTGACGGCCACGCCCTGCAGCGCGCCGGCGTCCACGTCGCTCACGCTGCCACCGAGCAGCGCGGCCACGGTCAGGCCGGCATGCAGGCCGGCGTCCTCGGTGATCGGCGGCAGCACTGGCGCGGCGGGCGTGAGCACCGGCGCATCGTTGACCGCGGTGACGGCCACGGCGGCGATGTCGCTGGCGCTGCTGAAGGCGCTGCTGCCGCCGGCGGCGCCGGTGTCGGCGCGGCTGCCGGCGCTGCCGGCGGTCTGGTCCCAGGCACGGTAGCGCAGCGTGGCGCTGGTAGCGTCCAGGCCGTCGGGCACGAAGCGCAGCCGGTCGGCCGGGCGCAGCAGCAGCGCGTCGTCCTCCGCCACCGAGCCCAGCGCCAGCCAGCTGGCGCCGCCGTCCAGCGAGTACTGCCAGCTGCCGGCGGCGGCGTCGGCCTCCACCAGCGCGATGCCCTGCAGCGCGCCCGCATCGGCATCGCCGACGCTGCCGCCCAGCAGCGCGGCCACGCTCTGGCCGGTGCTGGCGGTGTCGTCCTCCGACAGCGGCGGCAGGGCCGGCGACCACGGCACCAGCACCGGTGCATCGTTCACCGCGGCCACGCTGACGCTGGCGCTGTCGGACGCGGCACTGAAGGCGCTGCTGCCGCCGCGCACGCTGCTGTCCACCCGCTGGCCGGCGGTGCCGGCGGTCTGGTCCCAGGCCAGGAAGGCGAGGCTGGCGCTGTCGGCGCCGCTGCCGTCGGGCAGGTAGCGCACTCGGTCGGTGGCGCGCAGCAGCAGGGCGCTGCCATCGCTCACGCTGCCGACCGCGGCCCAGGTGGCGCCGCCGTCCAGGCTGTACTGCCAGCTGCCGCTGCCCGGTGACTGGCCGATGACCGCCACGCCGGTGAGTGCGCTGGCGTCGGCGTCGGCGATGCGGCCGGCCACCAGCAGGCCCACGGCCTGGCCGGCATGGCCGGTGTCGTCCTCGGTGATGGCGGGCAGCACCGGCGCGCCAGGGGTCAGGGCCGGTGCATCGTTGATGACGAAGACCGACAGGCTGGCCGTGTCGCTGGCGCTGCTGAAGGCGGTGCTGCCGCCGTTCAAGCTGGCATCGGCCAGGCTGCCGGCCGTGCCTCTGCTGCCGTCCCAGGCGCGGAAATCGAAGCTGGCGCTGGTGGCATTGACGCCATCGGGCACCAGCCGCACGAGGTCTGTGTCGCGCAGCAGCAGGGCGGCGGCCGGGCCCACGCTGCCGAAGGCGGACCACGTGCTGCCGCCGTCCAGGCTGTACTGCCAGCTGCCGCTGCCCGGGCTCTGGCCAACGACGGCGATGCCGGCCAGGCCGCTGCCGTCGGGATCGGCGATGCGGCCGGTGGTGAAGGAGGCCACCGTCTGGCCGGCGGGTTGGGTGTCGTGCTCGGCGATGGCGGTCAGCACCGGCGCGCCGGGCGTGAGCACCGGCGCATCGTTGACGGCGGTGATGCCGAGCGTGGCGGTGTCGCTGGCGCTGCTGAAGGCGGTGCTGCCGCCGTTCAGGCTGGCGTCTGCCAGGCTGCCCGCGCTGCCGCTGGTCTGGTCCCAGGCGCGGTAGCTCAGGCTGGCACTGCCGGCCTGGCTGCCGGCGGGCAGCATCCGCACCCGGTCGGTGCCGCGCAGCAGCAGGGCGCCCGCGTCGCTGACGGACGGCAGGGCCTGCCAGCTGCCGCCGCCGTCGGTGGAGTACTGCCAGGTGCCGCCGGTGGCCGCGGCGCCGTGCACCGCGATGCCCTGCAGCGCGCCGCCATCGGCGTCGCTGATGCTGCTGCCGACGAGCGAGGCCACGCTGGTGCCGCCATCGTCCTGGGTGTCCTCGCTGAGGCTGGGCAGCACCGGGGCCGCGGGCGTGAGCACCGGCGCATCGTTGACGTCGGACACGCTCACGCCCAGGGTGTCGGCCGCCAGGCTGAAGGCGCTGCTGCCGCCGGCGGTGCGCACGTCGGCCAGGCCGCCGGCCACGCCGCTGGTCTGGTCCCAGGCCAGGTAGCTCAGGCTGTTGCTGCTGCCGGCGCTGCCGTCGGACAGGAAGCGCAGACGGTCGCCGGCACGCAGCAGCAGGGCGCCGGCATCGCTGACGGCGCCCACTGCCTGCCAGCTGGCGCCGCCATCCAGCGAGTACTGCCAGGCGCCGGCCTGCGCCGTGCGGCCGATGACGGCGATGCCCTGCAGCGCGCCGCCGTCCACGTCGGCCACGCTGCCGCCCAGCAGCGCCGCCACCGTCTGGCCGGCGGGGTTGGCATCGTCCTCGGTGAGGGCGGGCAGGCTGGGCGCGGCGGGCGTGAGCACCGGCGCATCGTTGACCGAGGTGACGGTGAGCGAGGCGGTGTCGCTGGCGCTGCTGAAGGCGCTGCTGCCGCCGGCGGTGCTGGTGTCCACCTTGCTGCCGGCGCTGCCGCTGGTCTGGTCCCAGGCCCGGTAGGTGATGCTGGCGGCGGTGCCGTTCTGGCCGTCGGGCACCAGGCGCAGCAGGTCGCCGGAGCGCAGCAGCAGCGCGCTGCCGTCGCTCACGCTGCCCACGGCCGACCAGCTGGCGCCGCCGTTGAGCGAAAACTGCCAGCTGCCGCTGCCGGCCACCAGGCCGCTGAGCGCAATGCCCTGCAGCGCACCGGCGTCCGCATCGGCGATGCTGCTGCGGACGATGGCCGCGACCGTCTGGCCGCCATGGCTGGCCTGGTCTTCGGTCACGCTGGGCAGCACCGGGGCCGCCGGCGTGAGCACCGGCGCATCGTTGACGGCGGTGATGTCGAGCGTGGCGGTGTCGCTGGCGCTGCTGAAGGCGGTGCTGCCGCCGTTCAGGCTGGCATCGGCCAGGCTGCCGGCGCTGCCGCTGGTCTGGTCCCAGGCGCGGTAGCTCAGGCTGGCGTTGTCGGCGCCGCTGCCGTCCGGCAGGAAGCGGATGCTGTCGATGTCGCGCAGCAGCAGGGCGCTGCCGTCGCTCACGCTGCCAACGGCCGTCCAGCTGGCACCACCGTCGGTGGAGATCTGCCAGCTGCCGCGGCCGGGGTCCTGACCGGTGATGGCGATGCCCTGCAACGCGCCGCTGTCCACGCCGCTGACGCTGCCGCCCAGCAGCGCAGCGACGGTCTGGCCGCTGCCGGCGGTGTCGTCCTCGGTGAGCGTGGGCAGCACCGGTGCGGCCGGTGTGAGCAACGGCGCATCGTTGACGGCGCTCACGCTCAGGCTGGCGGTGTCGGTGGCACTGCTGAAGGCGGTGCTGCCGCCGTTCAGGCTGGCATCGGCCAGCGCACCGGCGCTGCCGCTGGTCTGGTCCCAGGCGCGGTAGCTGAGGCTGGCACTCGTGGCATTGGCGCCATCGGGCACGAAGCGCACGCGGTCGGTGGGCCGCAGCAGCCGGGCCGAAGCATCGGACACCGCGCCGATGGCCGACCAGGAGGCGCCGCCGTCCAGCGAGAACTGCCAGCCGCCGTTGCCAGAGGCCAGCCCGGTGACGGCGATGCCGGCCAGCGCACCGGGGTCCACGTCGCTGGTCGCGCCGCCGAGGAAGGACGCCACCGCCTGTCCAGCGTTGGCCGTCTCGTCCTCGGTCAGCGGTGCCAGCACGGGCGCGGTGGGCGCCAGCACCGGTGCATCGTTGACCGCGCCCACCGCCAGCGTGGCGGTGTCGCTGGCGCTGCTGAAGGCGCTGCTGCCGCCGTTCATGCTGGCATCGGCCAGGCTGCCGGCGCTGCCGCTGCTGCGGTCCCAGCCGCGGAAGGACAGGCTGGCGGTGCTGCCGCCCAGGCCGTCCGGCATGAAGCGCACGAGGTCGCTGCTGCGCAGCAGCAGCGCGGCCGCATCGCTGACGGCGCCCAGCGCCTGCCAGCTGCCGCCCGCGTCGACGGAGAACTGCCAGCTGCCGCCGGCCGCCGACTGCCCGATGAGCGCAGCGCCCTGCAGCGCACCGCTGTCCACGTCCGACAGCGGGCCGCCCAGCAGCGTGGCCACCAGATGGCCCGCAGGGTTCAGCTCGTCCTCGGTCTGCGCAGGCAGCACCGGCGCGGCGGGCGTCAGCACCGGCGCATCGTTGACGGCGGAGACCACCAGCGTGGCGGTGTCGGTGGCCGCGCTGAAGGCGCTGGTGCCGCCGTTCACGCTGGCATCGGCCCATGCGCCGGCGCTGCCGCTGGTCTGGTCCCAGGCGCGCCAGGCCAGGCTCACGGTGCCGCCGTTGGCGCCGTCGGGCACATGGCGCAGCAGGTCGGCCGGGCGCAGCAGCCGGGCCTGCGCATCGCTGACGGCGCCCAGCGCGGCCCAGCTGCTGCCGCCGTCCAGGCTGTATTGCCAGCTGCCGCCGCCGGCCGACTGGGCGGTGACGGCGATGCCCTGCAGTGCGCCGGCATCGGCGTCGCTGATGCTGCCGCCCAGCAGGCTGGCCACGGTCTGGCCGGCAGGCGCCAGCTGGTCCTCGGTCTGGCCGGCCATCGCCGGAGCGGCCGGGCTGAGAACCGGCGCGTCGTTCAGCGCGGTGACCGAGATGCTGGCGGTGTCGCTGGCGCTGCTGAAGGCGCTGCTGCCGCCGTGGAGGCTGGCATCGGCCAGGCTGCCGGCGCTGCCGCTGGTCTGGTCCCAGGCGCGGTAGCTGAAGCTCGCGCTGGTGGCGCCGCTGCCGTCGGGCAGGTAGCGCACGCGGTCGGTGGCGCGCAGCAGCAGGGCCGAGGCATCGGACACCGCTCCCATCGCCTGCCAGCTGGCGCCGCCGTCGGTGGAGAACTGCCAGCCGCCCGCACCCGCCACCTGCGCGGTGATGGCGACGCCCTGCGCCGCGCCGGCATTGGGGTCGCTCACGCTGCCGCCCAGCACCGAGGCCACCGTCTGCCCGGCATGGGCGGTGTCGTCCTCGGTCAGGCCGGGCAGCACCGGCGCGGCCGGCGCCAGCACCGGGGCGGCATTGCTGTTGGACACGGTGATGCCCGCCACGTCGGTGGCGCTGCTGAAGGCGCTGCTGCCGCCGTTGGCGCTGGCATCGGCCAGGCTGCCGGCGCTGCCGCTGCTGCGGTCCCAGGCGCGGTAGCCCAGGCTGCCGGTGGTGGCGCTGACGCCGTCGGGCACCAGCCGCACCAGGTCGGTGGCGCGCAGCAGCAGGGCATTGGCATCGCCCAGCGGGCCGAGCGGCGCCATGTCCAGCCAGCTGGCACCGCCATCCAGCGAGTACTGCCAGCTGCCCGTGCCCGGCGACTGCGCCGTCACCGCAATGCCTTGCAGCGCGCCGGCATCCACGTCGCCGATGCTCCCGCCGGCGAAGGAGGCCACCGTCTGCTCGGGCGGGTTGGTGTCCCATTCCGGCACCGAGGCCAGCGTGGGCGCGATGGGCGTGAGCACCGGCGCGTCGTTGACGGCGCTGACGCTGATGGCGGCGGTGTCGGTGGCGGTGCTGAAGGCGCTGGTGCCGCCCGCGGCCGCGGTGCTCACCTTGCTGCCGGCGCTGCCGCTGCTGCGGTCCCAGGCGCGGAAGCCGATGGTGGCGCTGGCGGCATTGGCCCCGTCGGGCACGAAGCGCAGGCGGTCGGTGCCGCGCAGCAGCAGCGCGCTGCCGTCGCTCACCGCGCCCAGCGCCTGCCAGCTGCCGCCGCCGTCCAGCGAGTACTGCCAGCCGCCGGTGGGCGCACTGGCGGCGGTGATGGCGATGCCCTGCAGGGCGCCGCCGTCCACGTCGGCGATGCTGCCGCCCACCAGGCTGGCCACGGTGTGGCCGGCGCTGGCGGTCTGGTCCTCCGTCAGGCCGGGCAGCGCCGGGGTGGCAGGCGTGAGCACCGGCGCGTCGTTGACGGCGGTGATGGCCAGGCTGGCAGCGTCGGTGGCGCTGCTGAAGGCGGTGGTGCCGCCATGCACGCCGGCATCGGCCCGCGTGCCGGCGCTGCCGCTGGTCTGGTCCCAGGCGCGCCAGGCCAGGCTGGCGCTGCCGCCGTCCAGGCCGTCCGGCTGGTAGCGAATGCGGTCGGTGGAGCGCAGCAGCAGGGCGTTGTCGTCGGCCACCGAGCCCACCGCCTGCCAGGTGCTGCCGCCATCGGTGGAGAACTGCCAGGCGCCGCCGCCGACCACGCTGGTGGCGGTGAGGGCGATGCCCTGCAGCGTGCCGGCATCCACGTCGGCGATGCTGCCGCCCACCAGCGCGGCCACCGTCTGTCCGCTGCCGTCGAGGGCGTCTTCGCTGACGGCCGGCAGCACCGGCGCGGCGGGGGTGAGCACCGGCGCGTCGTTGGCCGGCAGCACCGGCTGGCTCAGCAGGTCGCTGGTGCTGCTGAAGGCGCTGCTGCCGCCGGTGCTGCTGGCGTCCGCCCGGCTGCCGGCGCTGCCGGTGCTGCCGTCCCAGGCGCGAAAGCCCAGCGTCGCGGTCTCGCCGCGGCTGCCGTCGGGCAGGTAGCGCAGCTGGTGGCTGGCGCCCAGCAGCAGCGCATTGCCTTGGGCGACGCCGCCCACGGCCTGCCAGCTGACGCCGCCGTCCAGCGAGTACTGCCACTGGCCGTGGCTGCCGCTGGTGGACACCACGGCGATGCCGGTGGCCGCGCCGCTGTCCACGTCGCTGATGCTGCCGCCGACGATGGCGGCGACCGTGTGTCCGGCCGGTGCGTTGTCATCCTCGCCGATGGCCGGGAGCGTGGGGGCGGCGGTGCTGAGCACCGGTGCGTCGTTGACGGCGGTGACGGTGGCGGTGGCGGTGTCGGTGGCGCTGCTGAAGGCGCTGCTGCCGCCGTTGCTGCTGGTGTTCGCGGTGGTGCCGGCGACACCGCTGCTGCGGTCCCAGGCGCGCCAGACGATGCTGCCGCTGCCGGCGTTCTGGCCGTCGGGCAGCAGGCGCAGGCGGTCGGTGCCGCGCAGTAGCAGCGCGGCATTGCCGCTCACGCTGCCGACGGCGCTCCAGCTGCTGCCGCCGTCCAGCGAGTATTGCCATGTGCCCGCCGTGCTGCTGGCCGCGGTGACGGCGATGCCCTGCAGCGCGCCGCTGTCCACGTCGCTGATGCTGCTGCCCACGAGCGCGGCCACCGTCTGGCCGGCAGGGCTGGCCTGGTCTTCGGTGACCGTGCCCAGCGTCGGGCCGGCCGGTGCCAGCACCGGCGCATCGTTGGCGGCGGTGATGGTGAGCGTGGCGGTGTCGGTGCCGCTGCTGAAGGCGGTGCTGCCGCCGTGCACGCTGGCATCGGCCAGGCTGCCGGCGCTGCCGCTGCTGCGGTCCCAGGCGCGCCAGCCGAGGCTGGCGCTGCCGCCGTTCAGGCCGTCGGGCACGAAGCGCAGCAGGTCGGTGCTGCGCAGCAGCAGCGCGCTGCCGCCCGACACCGTGCCCACCGCCTGCCAGGTGCCGCCGCCGTTGGTGGAGAACTGCCAGCTGCCGCCGCTGCCGCCGGTGGCGGTGAGCGCGATGCCCTGCAGCGCGCCGGTGTCGACATCGCTGATGCTGGCGCCGACGAGGCTGGCCACGGTGAGGCCGGCCGGATTGGCGTCGTCCTCGCCGATGGCCGGCAGCACCGGCGCCAGCGCGGTGAGCACCGGTGCATCGTTGACCGCGGTCACGCTGAGCGTGGCGGTGTCGCTGGCGTTGCTGAAGGCGCTGCTGCCGCCGGTGCTGCTGGCGTCGTGCTTGCTGCCGGCGCTGCCGCTGGTCTGGTCCCAGCCGCGGTAGACGAGGCTGGCGCTGGTGGCGTTCAGGCCGTCGGGCACGAAGCGCACGCGGTCGGTGCCGCGCAACAGCAGCGCCGCATTGGCGGTGACGGTGCCCAGCGCCTGCCAGCTGCCGCCGCCGTCGGTGGAGAACTGCCAGCTGCCGTTGCCTGCAATAGCGCCGGTGATGGCGATGCCGGCCACGGCGCCGCTGTCCACGTCGCCCAGGCTGCTGCCGAGGAAGGACGCCACCGTCTGGCCACTGTTCGCGGTGGCGTTCTCGTCGACAGGGGCGAGCACCGGCGCGGCGGGTGCCAGCACCGGCGCATCGTTGACCGAAGCCACGCCGAGGCTGGCCGTGTTGGTGGTGGTGCTGAAGGCGCTGCTGCCGCCGCCGCTGCCGGTGTCGGCCAGCGTGCCGGCGCTGCCGCTGCTGCGGTCCCAGGCGCGCCAGCCCAGGCTGGCGCTGCCGCCGTTCTGGCCATCGGGCAGCAGGCGCACCCGGTCGGTGGCACGCAGCAGCAGCGCGGCGCCGGGGTTCACGCTGCCCACCGCAGCCCAGGTGGCGCCGTCGTCCAGGCTGTATTGCCAGCCGCCGGTGCTGGTGCTGGCCGCGGTGAGGGCGATGCCCTGCAGCGCGCCGCTGTCCACGTCGGTGATGGTGGCGCCCACCAGGCTGGCCACGGTCTGGCCGGCATGGCCGGTGCTGTCCTCGGTGAGGGCGGTGAGCGCCGGCGTGGCCGCGGCCATCACCGGCGCATCGTTCACCGCCGCCACCAGCAGGCTGGCGGTGTCGGTGGCGCTGCTGAAGGCGGTGCTGCCGCCGCTGCTGCCGGTGTTGGCGGTGCTGCCGGCGGTGCCGGTCGTCTGGTCCCAGGCCCGGTAGCTCAGGGTGGCGGTGCCGCCGTTCAGGCCGTCGGGCAGCAGGCGCAGGCGGTCGGTGGCGCGCAGCAGCAGCGCGGCGTTGGCCGACACGCTGCCCAGGGCCTGCCAGCTGGTGCCGCCGTCCAGCGAGTACTGCCAGCTGCCGGCCGGCGCGCTGCTGCCGATGACGGCGATGCCGGCCTGCGCGCCGTTGTCCACGTCGGTGATGCTGCTGCCGGTGAAGGAGGCCACGGTCTGCCCCGCGGGGGCGGCGGCGTTCTCGTCGATGGCAGCAAGGGCCGGCGCCGCAGGCGTGAGCACCGGCGCGTCGTTGACCGACGTGACCACCGAGGTGGCGATGTTGACCTGCGTGCTGAAGGCGCTGGTGCCACCGTTGACGGTGGTGTCGGCCTTGCTGCCGGCGGTGCCGCTGCTCTGGTCCCATCCGCGGTAGCTGATGGTGGAGGTGCCGCCGTTGCGGCCGTCCGGCGTGAAGCGCATGAGGTCGGTGCTGCGCAGCAGCAGGGCGGCGCTTTCGCTCACGCTGCCGGCGTCCTGCCAGGTGGCGCCGCCATCGACCGAGTACTGGCCGCTGCCGTTGACCGCGTTGATGCTGGTGATGGCGATGCCCTGTTGCGCGCCGCTGTCCACGTCGATCAGGCCACTGCCCAGCACCTCGGCCACCGTGCGTCCGCCCGGGTTGGTGGTGTCTTCGGTCAGCGTGTTGAAGCCCGGGGCGGCGGCGGCCATCACCGGTGCGTCGTTGACCGGCGTGACGGTGAGGGTGGCGCTGTCGGTGGTGGTGCTGAAGGCGGTGCTGCCGCCGTTGGTGGCCGTGCTGGCCTTGCTGCCGGCGCTGCCGCTGGTCTGGTCCCAGGCACGGTAGGTCAGGCTGGCGCTGGTGCCGTTCTGCCCGTCGGGCACCAGCCGCACGCGGTCGCTGCCGCGCAGCAGCAAGGCAGCGCTGTTGCTCACCGTGCCCATGGCCTGCCAGCTGGTGCCGCCGTCCAGCGAGTACTGCCACACGCCGTTGCCGGCCAGCAGCGAGGTGATGGCGATGCCGATGGGCACCGCACCATCGGGGTCGCTGAGGCTGCTGCCGATGAAGGAGGCCACCGTCTGCCCGCCATGGCTGCCGGCGTCTTCGCTGACGGGCGCCAGCACCGGCGCCACGGCGGCGATCACCGGGGCGTCGTTGACGGCGGTGATCTGCACCACGGTGTTGCCGGTGGTGCTGGCGGCGCCGCCGCTGCCCTGGGCGCCGGTGTTGCCGTCGCTGACGGTCCACACCATGGTCGCGCTGGCCGGCGGTGCATTGCTGCTGTTGGCATAAGCGATCAGCCGCAGCGCAGCATTCACCCGGGCCTGCGTGGCGTTGCTGTTGAAGGTGAGCAGCAGCGTGCCGTTGCTGTTGGTGGTGACGGTGCCGATGGTGGTGCCGCCGTACACCAGCGCACCGCCCTGCACCAGCGCGCTCAGCGTGCCGGTGGCACTGAACACGTCGGTGGCGTCGGCGCCGCCGCTGCGCTCGATGCGCACGCTGGCACCGGCGTAATGGCCCTGTGCGGCCAGTTCGGCGTCGACGACGGATACGTCGTTGTCCAGCACTACGGCCGCACCGTTCTCGGTGTAGCTGACGCTGCCGCCAAGGGTGGAGCCGTTGGACCATCCGCTGGGCAGCTGGCCGTCGGCGGTGCGCAGCGCGGTGGCAAAGCCCGGGGCGGTGGCCGTGTCGTCGTTGTCCACCGCCACGCGGCCGAAGGAGGGGTTGGTCACCATCAGCTGCTGGGCTTCGCCGCCAGCCAGCGCGATGCTGCCGTCCGGGCGCACCACCAGGCCGTGGGCGATCTCGGGCTCGGCGCTGGCGCGCAGCACCAGCTTGCCGCCGCTGCCGAAGCTGGTGTCCAGGCTGCCGTTGGCCAGCAGGCGCACGGCCAGCATGTCGCTCTTGCCCTGGGTGCTGATCCAGCCGCTGGCCAGCAGCCGGCCATCGGGCAGCAGCGCCAGGTCGCGCAGGCCGGCATCGGCCCCCAGCGCCAGCACCTGCACGCCGCCGCTGCCGAAGCCGGCGTCCGGCGCGCCGTTGGCGGCAAAGCGCTGCACCACCGCTTCGCTGCCTTCGCTGGTGCCGGCCACGACCACGCTGCCGTCGGCCAGCACCACCATCGCGTCCGGCTTGCCGGCGCTGCCCCAGGCGATGCCGTTGCTGCCGAAGCTGGTGTCCAGCACGCCGGCGGCGCTGGTGCGCAGCACGAAGCTGGTGTACTGGCCGCCGCTGCCGCTGAAGCCCGCCACCAGGATGCGGCCGCTGCCGTCCACCGCCACGGCGGTGGCCTGGGTGTCCTCGCCCAGCGCCAGCTCGTAGTGGCCGGCGGTGCCGAAGCTGGTGTCCAGGTAGCCGTCCGCGCGCAGCCGCGAGAGCACCAGCCGCCCCGGGTCGAGTTCGTCGGCCACCGTCTTGATGGTGCCGGCCACCAGCACCTTGCCGTCGGCCAGCGGGGCCATGGCTTCGGTCAGCATGTACTGCGGCAGGGTGCTGCCGTCCACGTCCATGAACGGATGGAAGCTGCTGTCCAGCGTGCCGTCGGGCAGCAGGCGGAAAGTCTGCGACAAGACCTGCTGGCCGTAGGCGGGCCTGTCGTTCCGGTAAACGTAGCCCGTCACCAGCAGGTTGCCGTTGGACAGCACCGCCACCGACCGCATCACGTTGTCGCCGTACAGAGAAACGTCGACCTTGCCGCCGCTGCCGAAACTCGTGTCCAGCGTGCCGTTCGGATTGAGCCGGATCACCGTGCCGTCCAGCTGCCCGTTGCCCGCCAGCACCAGCTTGCCGTCGGCCTGCACCGCCACGTCGTGGGCGCGGTTGGCGCCCCAGGCGTCCGGTCGCACGATCACCGTGCCGCTGCCGCCGAAGCGCGGCGCGGTGTTGCCGGGCGCGGCGTCGACCTGCAGCGTGACCGTGGCGGTGGCGCTGCTGAAGGCGCTGCTGCCGCCGGTGCTTCCGATGAACGCCACGCTCACGGTGTTGGCGGCGGTGTCGTTGGCGCTGCGGTCCCAGGCGCGGTACTCGAAGCCGGCGGTGTGGCTGCTGCCGTCGGCCGGCACGTAACGCATGCGGAAGTGCCACTGCATCAGGTAGCCCTGGCTGCCGGCGGCTGCGGCGTGGTCGAAGTCTTCCCAGCTGGAGCCGCCGTTGACCGAGTACTGCCACTGCCCTGTGCCCGCGGTGAACTGCGTGATGACGATGCCCTTGCGCGCTGCGGCATCCACGTCGGTGATGGTGTCGCCGACGATGCCGGCCACCGTCTGGCCGAGGCTGCCCAGGTTGGCCACCGCCGCGATGGCGGGCAGGGTGCGCACGGTGGCGGTGAGCACCGGCGCATCGTTGATCGGCGTGATGCTGAGGCTGGCGGTGTTGCTGCTGCTGCTGAAGGCGCTGCTGCCGCCGCCGCTGCCGGCATCGGCCAGCGTGCCGGCGCTGCCGCTGCTGCGGTCCCAGGCGCGGTAGGTCAGCGTGGCGGTGCCGCCGTTGAGGCCGTCGGGCAACACACGGATGCGGTCGGTGCTGCGCAGCAGCAGGGCCGAGCTGGCGCTGACGCTGCCCAGCGCCTGCCAGCTGCTGCCGCCGTCGAGCGAGTACTGCCAGCTGCCGGCCGGCGTGCCGGCCGCGGTGATGGCGATGCCTTGCACCGCGCCGCTGTCCACATCGGAAATGCTGCTGCCCACCAGGGTGGCCACGGTGCTGCCGGTGTTGGTGGTCTGCGCTTCGGTGATGGTGGGCAGCGCGGGCGTGGCGGGGCTCATCACCGGCGCGTCGTTGACCGACGTGACCGTGATCGAGGCGGTGTCGGTGGCGGTGCTGAAGGCGGTGCTGCCGCCGTTGCTGGCGGTGCTCACCTTGCTGCCGGCGCTGCCGCTGGCCTGGTCCCAGCCGCGGTAGGTGAGGCTGGCGCTGGTGCCGTTGCTGCCGTTGGGCACGAAGCGCACGAGGTCGGTGCTGCGCAGCAGCAGGGCCGAGGTGTTGCTGACCGTGCCGACGGCCCCCAGCTGCTGCCGCCGTTGATGGAGTACTGCCAGGTGCCCAGGGAGGCGGTGGTGGCGGTGATGGCGATGCCGGGCGCGGTGCCTTCCGGGTCGCTCACGCTGCCGCCCACGATCGAGGCCACGGTCTGGCCGCCGTTGGCGGTGTCGTCTTCGGTGATCGGCGCCATGGCCGGCGCGGCTGCCGTCAGCACCGGCGCATCGTTGATGGCGGTGATGTTGACGGTGGTGCTGCCGCTGCCGGCCAGGTTGCTGCCGGCGCCCTGGGTGCCGGTATTGCCGTCGGCCAGCGTCCATTGCAGCTGCACCGACGCGGGCGGCGCCTCGCTGGTGTTGCGGTAGGCGATCAAGCGCAGCGCGCCGTTGACGTTGGCCTGCGTGGCGCTGCTGTTGAAGGTCAGCAGGAGCTGGCCACCGCTGTTGGCGGTGACGCTGCCGATGGTGCTGCCGTTGTAGACCAGGGCGCCGCCTTCGATGAGTGCACCCAACGCGCCGGTGGCGCTGAAAACGTCCTGCGCATCGGCGCCGCCGCTGCGCTCGATCTGCACCGTGGCGCCGCTGTAGTTGCCCGCGGTGGCCAGTTCCATGTCGTAGGCCACCACGTCGTTGTCCAGCACCACGGCGCTGCCGTTCTCGGTGAAGGCGACGCTGCCGCCCAGCGGGCCGGTGTTGTTCCAGCTGGTGTCCAGCGCGCCGGTGGTGGTCAGGCGGGCGGTGGCAAAGCGGGTGTTGTCGGCCGCCGGGCCCGACATCAGCAGCTTGCCGTCGGCCTGGGTGGTGAGCGCAAAGCCGCGGTCGGTACCGGTGCTGTGGGTGATGGTCGTGTAGCCCGGGCCGCTGATGCCGAAGGCGGTGTCCGTGCTGCCGTCGGATTGCAGCCGGGCCACCAGCGCCGCGCTCTTGCCCGCACTGGCGTGGCCGGAGACGACGATGCCGCCGTCGGCCTGCACACGCACCTGGGCCAGAAAGGTGCTGCTGCCGACCGCCAGTTCGGCGTCGCCATCGGTGCCGAAGCTGGTGTCCAGCACGCCGGCAGAGGTCAGCCGCATCACCAGGCCCTGGCCGTCGGCATCGCCGGCGAGCAGGATGCGGCCGTCGGCCTGCACCGTGATGGCGTAGGCGGCGGCATCGGTGTGGTTGCCGGGGCTGAGGAAGACGCCGCCCCCCGCTGAAGCTGGTGTCCAGTGCGCCGGCGGTGGTCAGGCGCACCACGGCCATGTCGGTGAAGCCGGACGTGGTGCTGTGGCCGGCCAGCAGCAGGCGGCCGCTGGCGTCCAGCGTCACGGCTTCGATGACGACGTCGCTGCCCACGCTCGTGCGGAACTTGCCGCCGCTGGCGAAGGTGGTGTCCAACGCACCGGTGCTGGTGTAGCGCACCGCCACCACGTCGTGCGAGCCGGAATCGCCGGCATAACCGCCGACCACGATGCGGCCGTCGGCTTGCACGGCGACGCCGGCACCGATGGCCCGGCCATCGGCGGCATGGAAGGTGGTGAGAACACGGCCACCGGTGCCAAAGCTGCTGTCCAGCGTGCCGTTGGCCAGCAGCCGCACGGCGGTGAAGCCGTAGGTGGTGCCGCTGATGGCATAACCAGCGAGCACGATCTTGCCGTCGGCCTGCCGCGCCACGCTGGTGAACTCGCCGAAACCTTCATTCAACGTCACGACGGCCACGCCGCCGGTGCCGAAGCCGGTGTCCAGCGAGCCGTCGGCGTTGTAGCGCACCACGGCGCCGTCCAGGTTGCCGTAGGCACCCACCACCAGCAGCTTGCCGTCAGGCTGCAGCAGGTTGGCGCTGGCGAAGTGATCATCCGCGCCCAGGCTGGTGATGACCCGACCGCCAGTGCCGAACTGCGGGGCCTGGTTGTCGGCCACCACCACGTTGAGCGTGGCCGTATCGGTGGCGGCGCTGAAAGCGGTGCTGCCGCCGTTCACCGAGGCGTCCAGCTTGCTGCCGGCGCTGCCGGTCGTCTGGTCCCAGGCGCGGAAGCTGAAGGAGGCGCTCCCGGCGCTGCTGTCGCCGGGCACCAGCCGGATCAGGTCCTGCTCGCGCAGCGCAAGCGCCGAACTGCCGGCCACGGAGCCGACATCCGCCCACGTCGCGCCGCCGTCCAGCGAGTATTGCCAGCTGCCGGCGGTGCCCGCCGTGGCCGTGACGACGATGCCGGATGCGCTGGCGGCGTCGGCATCGCTCACCTGGCCCGCCAGGAAGGAGGCCACCGTCTGGCCGGCGTTGTGCCGGTCCAGCGTGGCCAGCGACGCGAGTTCCGGGGCCGACGGCGCGAGCACCGGCGCCGCGTTGGCCAGCGTCTGCCCGAACATGGCCTGGCCTTGCAGGCCGATGGCCAGCGCGGTCTGGATCACGCCCTGATGCACCTCCAGCCGCCAGTCACCACCCAGCAGCGTGGCGCCGGTGAGGTCGTCGGAAGCGGCCACGTCGGCGCCGGTGAGCTGCGCCAGCGCCTGCACGAATGCCAGGCCGTTGCTGCCGGCGGCCACGTCGCAGCCGTACAGCAGCACATCGGCATCGGCGGACAGTGCGGCGCGCCAGGCGCCGAGCTCATCGGCCCGCTGCGCCAGCGTGGCGGCGTCCAGCACCTGTCCGCCCAGGCTGACGGCACCACTGCTGCCGTGGCTGACCAGGTGCAGCGCCGACAGCCCGCTGTGCGAGCGCAGCACGTTGCCGATCTGCGCCAGCGCGTCGATGCCGGGCTGCAGCAGCAGGGCCTGGATGGCCCGGCCCGCGTCGGCCTGGGCCTGGATGTCGGCCAGCAGGACGGCGGCGCCTTCCACCTGGGCATCGATGAAGACCAGTTCGGCCACCTGCGTGTCTGCAGCCGGGGCAGCCGACGCCGACGCAGCCGCCGCGGCGGCAGCCGGGCTGGTGCCCAGCTGTTCACCCGCTTCACCCAGGTAGGGCAGCAACTGCCAACGGCTGCCGGCCGGCTGCTGCGCCAGCACTTCGGCGACGCGCTGGGCGCCGTCCTCGTCGGCTGCAATGGTCACCTCGTCGGCCTGCGCCTGCAGCCCTTCGGTGCTGCTGCGCCAGGCCGCCAGGCGGGCATCGTCGGGCGCCACCCGCTCGTCGATGAACAGCAGCGTGGCCGCGGGTTGCGGCGTGGCGGTGTGCAGCATGTCGCCCGCAGACACCAGCCGCTGGTCGACCACGGCGGCCGGGCCGGCCAGGGGCGAGAGGTCGGCCGAATACAGGATGCGGAGCTCGAGTTCCTCGAACAGGGGCTGGCCGAGCCAAGGGCGGAGGGTCATGACGGCGGACGAAAAAGTTGCGGGCAGCGCCAGCCCCGTACACCTGGGCCGGCAACCCCACCTTATCGACGCGGGCCGTGATGAATTGACAGAAAACGATGGAAACGGCGGCCTTGATCGGGCCGTTGTGCGCGCTCTATCAGTCCGTGTCCAGCGGCAGCACCATCTGCAGCTTGTCGAACAACCGGCCGTCGGCCAGGCGCAGCGCACGCGGCAGGCAGCCGCAGGTGCGGAAGCCGGCGCGCTCGTACAAGGCGACGGCCGGCCCGTTGCCCTTCGTGACCGTCAGCGTGAGCTGCAGCAGCCCGCCGGTCTCGCGCGCCCGGGCCACGGTGGCCGCCAGCAGCTGGCCGCCCAGGCCGCGGCCCTGGTGGCCGGGTGCCACCATCATGGCCACCAGGTGCCCCAGGTGCCGTTCCTTGGCGCGGCTGGAGATCTCGCAGGTGAGGGCGCCCAGCAGTTCGCCGGCCTGCAGCACGCCCAGGGTGAAGCCGCCGTCACCGGCCTGCAGCCGCTCGGCGTAGCTGTCCACGGTGCGGTGATGCTCCGTCTGCGCATCGGAGGTGAAGGCTTCGGGATGGCGGCTGAGCATCAGGTCGCGCAGACGCTTGTAGGCGGCCGCATGCGCGGGCTGCAGCAGCTCAACGGGCAGCGGGGGTGTGGAGGTCATGGTCGTGAAAGCCGCGCCAGGTCCTGCGCGGTGTTGGCATTGGCGAAGGCCCGAGCATCGGCGAACGGCACCTGCACGCAGCGCAGCCGCGCCGCCCAGGCCTCCACCTGCCGGCCGCCATCGGCCAGGAAGCCGGCCAGGTCGTCGGCCAGGCTGCGGCGCAGCAGGCCGAACACCGGCTGCGGCTGCCGGCGCCCGGTGTCGGGATCCAGGGTGACCGGCATCACCGCGTCCGCGGCCTCGGCGTGCGCGGCCAGGCGCTGCACCAGGTCCGGCGGAAAGTGCGGGCCGTCGCAGGGCACGCAGGCCAGCCAGGGCGTGTCGGCATGCCGCAGCCCGGCCAGCATGCCGGCCAGCGGCCCGGCGAACTGGTCGTCGGCATCCGGCCACACCGGCACGCCCCAGGCGGCATAGACGTCGAGGTGGCGGTTGGCATTGAGCATCAGCGCGCCCACCTGCGGCCGCAACCGCTCGAGCGCCCGCCGCGCCAGCGGCTGCCCTTCGAACGGCTGCAGCCCCTTGTCCACGCCTCCCATCCGCCGCCCCAGCCCGCCGGCCAGCACCAGCCCGGTGATGTCAGACATGTTCATGGCGAGCCTTCACGGGGCCGATTCCCCGGGCCGCGCGCCGGGCTGCCCCAGGCCGGCCCGGGGGCCCCATCATCCACCGATGTAGTGCATCTCGACCTTGCGAAACCCCGGCTCCGCTGCGTCAGCCGGCAGCTGCGCCCGCAGCTCCGAGTACCGGTCGTCCCGCGCGCCCCAGGCCCCGCCGATGGCCGCGGACAGCGCCTCGTCGGTGGCCCCGCCGCGCAGCAAGGCCCGCAGGTCGTGGCCGCGGCTGGCGAACAGGCACAGGAACAGCTTGCCCTCGGTGGACAGCCGCGCCCGGTTGCAATCGCCGCAGAAGGCCTGCGTCACGCTGCTGATGAGGCCGATCTCGCCGCCGCCGTCGCGGTAGCGCCAGCGCTCGGCGGTCTCGCCCGGCTGGCTGGGTGCCAGCGGCTCCAGCGGATGCTCCGCATCGATGCGCGCCAGCACCTCGGCCGAGGGCAGCACATGGTCCATGCGCCAGCCGTTGGTGCTGCCCACGTCCATGTACTCGATGAAGCGCAGCACCACGCCCGTGCCGCGGAAATGGCGCGCCATCGCCAGGATCTCGTGGTCGTTGGTGCCGCGGCGCACCACCATGTTGACCTTGATCGGCCCCAGGCCCACGCGCTGCGCGGCCTCGATGCCGGCCAGCACGTCGGCCACCGCGAAGTCCACGTCGTTCATGCGGCGGAACACCGCGTCGTCGATCGCGTCCAGGCTCACCGTCACCCGCTGCAGGCCAGCGTCCTTCAGCGCCTGCGCCTTGCGCGACAGCAGCGAGGCATTGGTGGTGAGCGTCAGGTCCATCGGCTCGCCGTCGGCGGTGCGCAGCGCGGCCAGCATGCCCACCAGCGTTTCCACGTTCTTGCGCAGCAGCGGCTCGCCGCCGGTCAGGCGCAGCTTGCGCACGCCGTGCGCGGCGAACAGGCGGGCCAACCGGGTGGTTTCCTCGAAGCTCAGCAGCGCCTGCTGCGGCAGGAACTGGTAGTTGCGGCCGAACACTTCCTTGGGCATGCAGTAGCCGCAGCGGAAGTTGCAGCGATCGGTCACCGAGATGCGCAGGTCGCGCAGCGGCCGGCCCAGCCGGTCGGACAGCAGGCCGTTCGGCGCGGCGGTGAACGGTGCGGGCGGCGCCGGCAGGGCGCTGCGCAGGTCGGCGATCGGAAACACCTTGTCAGCCATGGCGGTGATTGTGCCGGGCGTGACGGCCGTCACGCTGCGGGCAATCCGCGCTGCAGGTCAGGGCTTGTACGCAGGCCGGCACGGCCCGCGTCGTCAGTTGGCCGGCGAGCCCTGCACCGCGGAGCGCAGGTTCTGCAGGCCGAGCTGCATGCGCTGCTCCAGCTCCGCCACCTCGGGCGCGCGGCGGGCGCCGGTGAAGCGCTTGGCCCAGTAGCTGGCACCCATGTCCTCGATGCGCACTTCGCCACCCGGGCGCGGCGCATGGATGAACTTGCCTTCGCCCACGTAGATGCCCACGTGCGAGAAGGTGCGGCGCATGGTGTTGAAGAACACCAGGTCGCCGGGCTTGAGCTCGGTGCGCGCCACCTTGAACAAATCGGGGGCCTTGGCCTGCTCGTCGGCGCGGCGCGGCAGCACGCGGCCCACGCTCATCTCGAACACCTGGCGGGTGAAGCCGCTGCAGTCGAAGCCTTCCTGCTCGCTGGTGCCGCCGCGGCGGTAGGGCACGCCCAGGAAGTTCATCGCGGACATCACGAGGTCCGAGGTCTTCTCGCGCATCGTGTTCATCACGGTGGCGCTGGAGGCCGGCAGCAGGCCGCGTTCGATCAGCAGCGCGGTCACCGGGTCCGACATCGGTGCCGCCGCGGGCACCGACGGCACGGGGGCCGTCGCCTCGGGTGCGGCGTGCGCGGCAGCCGCCACGCAAAGGGTTGCGATAGCGCAAACTTTGGCGAGGCGATACGGCACGGATGGGGGGTAGGCTGCGTCACGGGGCGCGACTTTAACACCGGCTTTCCACCGTTCCGCTAGGGAAAAAACAGGTTTTTCAACGACTTATCGCACGCGTTGAAAGCTGCAGCGAAGGTGCCGGCTGCCGATCGCGCGGACCGGACCACCCCTTCAGAGGGGGGTCGGCGAGTCAGTCAAACGTCAGCCCCCGTGGCTGAAATGCCACCACAAGTTCAACAGGAGACATGCATGAGCCCAGCCGGCCGTTATGCGGACTACCACCGTCGTTCCATCGAGCAGCGCGACAGCTTCTGGGCCGAGCAGGCCGGCCTGATCGACTGGCAGCAGCCGTTCTCGCAGGTGTGCGAGCACGACAAGCCGCCCTTCGCCAACTGGTTCGGGGGCGGCACCACCAACCTGTGCCACAACGCGGTGGACCGCCACGTGGCCGGCCGCGGCGGGCAGAACGCACTGGTGTGGATCTCCACCGAGGTGGGGCAGGAGCGCATCCTCAGCTATGCCGAACTGCACCAGGAAGTGCAGCGCATGGCCGCCATCCTGCAGGAGCAGGGCGTGGTGGCCGGCGACCGGGTGCTGATCTACATGCCGATGATCCCGGAGGCCGTGTTCGCGATGCTGGCCTGCGCCCGCATCGGCGCCATCCACTCGGTGGTGTTCGGCGGCTTCGCCAGCGTGAGCCTGGCCAGCCGCATCGACGACGCGCAGCCCAAGCTGATCGTCAGCGCCGACGGCGGCTCCCGCTCGGGCAAGCCCATCGCGTACAAGCCGCTGCTCGACGAAGCCATCCGCCTGGCCACCAGCCGGCCCCAGCGGGTGGTGATGGTGGACCGCGGGCTGGTGCCCTTCGAGCCGGTGGCCGGCCGCGACATCGACTATGCCGAGGCCCGCGCCCGGCACCTGGACGCCGAGGTGCCGTGCACCTGGGTGGAGTCGACCCACCCCAGCTACACCCTGTACACCAGCGGCACCACCGGCAAGCCCAAGGGCGTGCAGCGCGACACCGGCGGCTACGCCGTGGCGCTGGCCACCAGCATGCGCGACATCTTCCAGGGCAAGCCGGGCGAGACCCTGTTCTGCACCAGCGACATCGGCTGGGTGGTGGGCCACAGCTACATCGTCTACGGCCCGCTGATCAGCGGCATGGCCACCATCCTCTACGAAGGCCTGCCGACGCGGCCCGACGCATCCATCTGGTGGAGCCTGGTGGAGCGCTTCAAGGTCACCACGATGTTCAGCTCGCCCACCGCGGTGCGGGTGCTGAAGAAGTTCGACACCACGGCGATGAGCAAGCACGACCTCGGCTCGCTGCGCGCGCTGTTCCTGGCCGGCGAGCCGCTGGACGAGCCCACGGCCCAGTGGATCAGCCAGGCGCTGGGCTGCCCGATCATCGACAACTATTGGCAGACCGAGACCGGCTGGCCGATCCTGGCGCTGGCCAACGGCGTGGAGAAGCAGCACTCGAAGTTCGGCAGCCCCGGCCTGCCGGTGCCGGGCTACGACGTGAAGCTGGTGGACGAGGAGACGGGCCAGGACATCACCGAGCCGAACCGCAAGGGCGTGGTGGCCATCGAGGCGCCGCTGCCGCCGGGCTGCCTGCAGACGGTATGGCGCGACGACGAGCGCTTCGTCAACACCTACTGGAAAAGCGTGCCCAACCGCCTCGTCTACAGCACCTTCGACTGGGGCGTGCGCGACGAGGACGGCTACTTCTTCATCCTCGGCCGCACCGACGACGTGATCAACGTCGCCGGCCACCGGCTGGGCACCCGCGAGATCGAGGAGAGCATCTCCAGCCATCCGGCCATCGCCGAGGTGGCGGTGGTGGGCGTGGCCGATGCGCTCAAGGGCCAGGTGGCGGTGGCCTTCGCGGTGCTGAAGGACGCCAGCCTGGCCGCCACGCCCGAGCAGGCGCTCAAGCTGGAAGGCGAGGTGATGAAGCGGGTGGACGAGCAGCTGGGCCCGGTGGCGCGGCCGGCGCGGGTGCGCTTCCTGGCGGCGCTGCCCAAGACCCGCTCGGGCAAGCTGCTGCGGCGCGCCATCCAGGCGGTGTGCGAGGGCCGCGACACCGGCGACCTGACGACGATGGACGACCCGGCCGCGCTGCAGCAGTTGCGCGAGGCGGTGCAGGCTTAACCGAGGCCTTGAACTCGCGCCGTACCATGGGCCCTCGGAAAACTTTCGAGGCTGCGCATGTACCAGCACACCTGGGCGGCCACCGCCGCCGCGCTGTTGTTCACCGTGTCGGGCACCACCCTGCCCGGCATCGCTTCGGCGGCTGACCAGCCCGCCAGGCCCCGCATCGAGAAGGCCGCCGACCTTCCGCGCTTCAGCTACGAGGTCAAGGGCCCGCTGGAGCCGGTGGTGCGCGAGGCCGACCGCTTTGCGCCGCTGGCCGCGGCCATCCGCCGCGACACCGAATCGGTGCTGGCCCGCTACGACATCCCGGACAAGGCCACCCAGCGCGACCTGCTGGGCCTGCTGGCGGCGCTGGATTACCTGGACGGCCGTTACGACCAGGTGCTGGCCCGCAGCGAGCAGATCCGCGCGCTGCAGGACAAGCCGGCCGACAAGCTCCTGTCGGGCCTGCGGCTGCGGGCGATGGCGCAGGCCGCCAAGGCGCATGGCCCGCAGGGCGAGGCCTTCCAGCGCGCGGTGGCCACCCAGATCCGCCGCGAGCTGGACGGCATGCCCTACGCGGTGATCGAGAACGACATCAAGAGCGCCAAGATGGGCATGGAGCTGATCGGCGAGGCGCTGGTGCTGGGGCGGGTGCGCGAGGTGATGCAGCCCATCGTCGACCGCAGCGGCACGCTCAGCTCCGACTTCGCGCCCGCGCTGGTGAATGCCCGGCTGTCGCTCACCGCCGTGCTGCCACTGAAGAACACGCTGGTGGACACATACAGCAGCTACCTGGCCGCCCACCAGGTGCAGAAGCCCGACATCTGGGCCGCGCGCGACGTCACGCTGACGCCGGCGCAGGTGAAGCAGCCGGTGGCCATCGCCGTATGGGACAGCGGCACCGACACCGCGCTGTTCGGCAAGCAGGTGCTGGCGGATGCGCAGGGCAAGCCGGCGCTGATCGCCTTCGACAAGTACGCCCGCCCGGCCAGCGGCGAGCTGATGCCGATCCCCAAGGAGCTGCAAGCCCAGCTGCCGCAGATGAAGGCGCGTACCAAGGGCTTCTCCGACCTGCAGTCCAACATCGACAGCAAGGAGGCCAGCGAGGTCAAGCGCTACCTTTCCACGCTGGCGCCCGACCAGTACAAGTCGGCGGTGGAGCAGATCGGCCTGGCCGGCAACTACGAGCACGGCACCCATGTGGCCGGCATCGCGATGGCCGGCAACCCGGGCGCGCGCCTGCTGGTGGCCCGCATCGAGTTCGGCTGGACGCTCAAGCCCGACCCGTGCCCCAGCCGCGAGCTGTCGGAGCGCGACGCCCAGGCCGCGCAGGCCTACGTGGACTATTTCAAGCAGCACCAGGTGCGCGTGGTCAACATGAGCTGGGGCGGCAATGTCAACGCCATCGAGAACGACCTGGAGCAGTGCGGCCTGGGCAAGACGCCCGAGGAGCGCAAGGCCACCGCGCGGGAGCTGTTCGAGATCGGCAAGGCCGGCCTGACCAAGGCCTTCGCCAGTGCGCCCGACATCCTCTTCGTCACCGCCGCCGGCAACAGCAACAGCGACGCCAGCTTCGTGGAGGACATCCCGGCCGGCATCGTGCTGCCCAACCTGCTGACGGTGGGTGCGGTGGACCGCGCCGGCGACGAGGCACCCTTCACCAGCTACGGCCCCACAGTGAAGGTGCATGCCAACGGCTACCAGGTGGAGAGCTTCCTGCCGGGCGGCGACCGGGTGGCGCTGTCGGGCACCTCGATGGCCTCGCCGCAGGTGGCCAACCTGGCGGCCAAGATGCTGGCGGTGAATCCGTCGCTCACGCCGGGCAGGCTCATCGAGCTGATCGTCGGCACCGCCGAGCGCACGCCGGACGGCCGGCGGGTGCTGGTGCATCCGAAGAACGCGGTGGCCGCCGCGGCGGCTGCCACCGCCACCGCCACCGGCCCGGCGCGCTGATGGACAGGCTCTCCGCCCTGCGCGGCGTGGTGCTGGCCAGCGCCGTCACCGCCGGCCTGCTGGCCGCGGTGCCGGCCCCGGCCGCCGACGTGCCGGACTTCCCCGTGCTGTCCTCGCCTGCCGCGGTGCGCCAGGCCTGCGACCAGGGCCTGGCCGAGGCGCGGGCGCAGCTGGCCGCGCTGGAGCGCCGGCCGGCCGATGCTGGCTGGCTGGCGGCCTCCGACGCCTTGTCGGCCACCATCGAGGACCGCTACTACCCCATCGGCTTCCTGTCCAACGTGCATCCGCAGGCGGCGGTGCGCGCCGCCACCCAGGCCTGCGAGCTGCGGTGGCAGGGCTTCCTGTCCACGCTGGGCCTGAACGAGCGGCTGTACCAGGCGCTGAAGTCGCTGCCGCCGGGCGATGCCATCGACCAGCGTGCCGCGTCGCTGGCGATGGAGGCCTTCGAGGATTCGGGCGTGGCGCTGCCGCCGGCGCAGCGGCCGCAGGCCAAGCGCCTGGCCGACCGCATCGGCGAGCTGGGCCTGGCCTTCGACAAGGCGGTGCGCGACGGCCGCACCCGCGTGGCCTTCACCGAGGCCGAGCTGAAGGGCGTGCCGGAGGCCACCTGGCGCGGCGCCCGGCGCGATGCGCAGCGCCGCATCCTGCTGGGGCTGGACATGCCCAGCTACCTGGCGGTGATGAACAACGCCGAGTCCGCCGCCGCGCGCGAGCGCATGTACCGCGCCAAGATGACGGAGGGCGGCCCGGCCAACCTGGAGCGGCTGTCGCAGATCGTGCGGCTGCGCACCGAGTACGCCGCGCTGTTCGGTCATGCCAGCTACGACGACTTCGTGCTGCGCCGGCGCATGACCGGCGGCACCGAGCGCACGCAGGCCTTCCTGGACGAGGTCAAGGCCGCCGTCACCGCCAGCGAGCTGCGCGACGTGGAGGAGCTGCGCCAGGCCAAGGCCGAGCACACCGGCCAGCCGCTGGCCGACACCCGCATCCAGCGCTGGGACGTGTTCTTCTACGGCGAGCGGGTGCGCCGCCAGCGCTACAGCATCGACCAGGAGGCCTTCCGCCCCTACTTCCCGCCGCAGGAGAGCGTGCAGTTCGTGATGAAGCTGGCCGAGCGCATGTTCGGCGTGCGGCATGAGCGCATCCAGGGCGCGCGGCTGTGGCACCCCGAGGCCCAGGCCTGGGCGGTGGTGGATGCCGACAGCGGCCAGCGGCTGTCCACGCTGCTCATCGACCTGTATCCGCGCGACGGCAAGTACAACCATGCGGCGGTGTGGCCACTGCGCAGCGTGTCCACCGCCAGCGGCCGGCTGCCGATGTCGGCGCTGGTGGTCAACCTCGACCGCAAGGGCCTGTCGCTGGAGGAGGTGGAGACGCTGCTGCACGAGTTCGGCCATGCGCTGCACAACAACCTGTCGAGGACGCGCTACACCGCGCAGGCCGGCACCTCGGTGCTGCAGGACTTCGTCGAGGCACCGTCGCAGATGCTGGAGGACTGGGTCTACGACCCCGAGGTGCTGGGGCTGATGCAGCAGGTGTGCGCCGACTGCAAGCCGGTGCCGCGGGAGATGCTGGCCCAGGCGCGCCGGGCGCGCGACCACGGCAAGGGCCTCACCTATTCGCGCCAGCACCTGTATGCCTCCTACGACCTGGCGCTGTACGGCCCGCGCCCGGCCGGCCAGCCGGTCGATCCGCTGGCACTGTGGGTGGCGATGGAAGGCGCCACGCCGGTGGGTCATGTGCAGGGCACGATGCTGCCGGCCGGCTTTGGCCACATCGCTGGCGGTTATGCCGCGGGCTACTACGGCTACCTCTACAGCCTGGTGGTGGCGATGGACTTGCGCACCGCCTTCGAGGGCCGGCGGCTGGATGCAGCGGTGGGCAAGCGCTACCGCGACAGCGTGCTGGCGCAAGGCGGGCAGAAGCCGCCGCTGGAACTGGTGCGCGACTTCCTCGGCCGCGACACCAACTCCAAGGCCTTCTTCGACTACCTGGCGGAATGAAAAAAAGCGGCCCCGGTGGGCCGCTTCTCATGGCGGGTGTGGAAGGTGCGCCGCCGTCAGAGCACCTCGGAAGCGAAGTCCGCCAGCCGCGAACGTTCGCCGCGCGCCAGCGTCACATGGCCCGAATGCGGCCAGCCCTTGAAGCGGTCGACCGCGTAGGTCAGGCCCGACGAGCCTTCGGTCAGGTAGGGCGTGTCGATCTGCGCCAGGTTGCCCAGGCAGACGATCTTGGTGCCCGGGCCGGCGCGGGTGATCAGCGTCTTCATCTGCTTGGGCGTCAGGTTCTGCGCCTCGTCGATGATGACGAACTTGTTCAGGAAGGTGCGCCCGCGCATGAAGTTCAGGCTCTTGATCTTGATCTTGCTGCGCACCAGGTCGTTGGTGGCCGCGCGGCCCCATTCACCGGCGCTGCTGTCGCTACGGGCCAGCACTTCCAGGTTGTCGTCCAGCGCGCCCATCCACGGGCTCATCTTCTCTTCCTCGGTGCCCGGCAGGAAGCCGATGTCCTCGCCCACCGGCACCGTCACCCGGGTGACGATGATCTCGGTGTAGCGGCGCTCGTCCATCACCTGCGCCAGGCCGGCGGCCAGCGTCATCAGCGTCTTGCCGGTGCCGGCGGTGCCGGTCAGGGTGATGAAGTCGCACTCCGGGTCCATCAGCAGGTTCAGCGAGAAGTTCTGCTCCCGGTTGCGCGCGGTCACGCCCCACACGGCGTTCTTCTGGTGGGTGTATTCCTTCAGCGTCTTGAGCACCGCCGTCTTGCCGGTGATCTCGACCACGCGCGCATACAGCGGCACCGCGCCCGGCGACTCCAGGTAGACGAACTGGTTGATCAGCAGCGCCGGCACCATCGGCCCGGCGATCCGGTAGAAGGTGTGGCCGCTCTGCTGCCAGCTCTCCATCGTCTTGCCGTGGCGCTCCCAGAAGTCCGAAGGCAGCTGCAGCACACCGTTGTAGAGCAGGTCGCCGTCTTCCAGCGTCTTGTCGTTGAAGTAGTCCTCGGCCGGCAGGCCCAGCGCACGCGCCTTCACGCGCATGTTGATGTCCTTGGACACCAGCACCACGTCGCGCTCGGGCATCTGCTCGCGCAGGCCCTGCACCACGCCCAGGATCTGGTTGTCGGCCTTGCCCTGCGGCAGGCCGGCCGGCAGCTTCACGTCCAGCAGCGTGGTCTGGAAGAACAGCTTGCCACCGGCTTCCTTGTGGCCGCTCTTGGCCAGCGGGATGCCGGCCTTGGGATCGGCGAGGTTGTCGGCGGCGGCCAGCGCATCCAGCTCGCGGCTGACCTGGCGCACGTTGCGCGAGACCTCGCTCATGCCCTTCTTGTGGCCGTCGAGTTCCTCGAGCGTGATCATCGGCAGGTAGATGTCGTGCTCGTCGAAGCGGAAGAGGGACGTCGGGTCGTGCATCAGCACGTTGGTGTCCAGCACGAACAGCTTGGCCGGGCCGGTGTGCTTGGGACGGCGCGGCTTGGCCTGCGGCGCCGGGCGGTCCGCGGCGCGGGCGGTCACCGGGGCGCTGCGGGCCGCCGGGGCGGGCACCGGCAGGGCCGGGGCTTGCGCCGGGCTGCGCGCGGTGGCCGGCGCGCGGCCTGCGGGCTCGCGGGCGGCGGTGCGGCCGCCGGGCTGGCGGGCCGGGGCGGGTGCCGGCGCGGCCTTGGCCGCGGGCACCTCGGTCTCGTCATGGCTGAACAGGTCCAGCACCGCGGGCGCCACCTCGGCCGCTGCAGGTTGCTTGGCGGCGCGTTTGCCGGTCTTGGGCGCGGCCTGCGAATCGAAGTCGGCGGAAGCGAGTACGGCTGCTTTGCGGGTCGGCGGCTTGGGCAGGGGCATGGGCGGTGGGCTTTTCAGGCTCGTAGAAACGACAAAGCCGCGCAGGGGCCTGCGCGGCTTTGGAGGGGATGGACGCGGGGTCGCAACAACTCACGAACATGCGGCGCATTATGCGCCGGGGTTCATGACCGTTGCGGGGCGTGCTCAGGCGGCGAGTTTCAAGGCGTTCACCGCCTTGATCACTTCTTCGACGTGGCCAGCGACCTTCAGGCCGCGCCACTCGGCACGCAGCACGCCGTTGGCGTCGATCAGGAAGGTGCTGCGCTCGATGCCCTTGACCTTCTTGCCGTACATGATCTTGTTCTTCACCACGCCGAACATGTGGCAGAGCTTCTCTTCGGTGTCGGCGATCAGTTCGAACGGCAGGTCGAGCGCCTGCTTGAACTTCTCGTGCGAGGCCATGTTGTCGCGCGACACGCCGAAGACCACGGCGCCGGCGGCCACCAGCTCCTTGTGGTGGTCACGAAACTGCATTGCTTCGGTGGTGCAGCCGGGGGTGTTGTCCTTCGGGTAGAAGTACAGGATCACCGTCTGACCGGCATACGCCTGGGGTGTGAATTTCACACCGCCCGTGGCAAGCGCTTCAAACTCCGGGAGGGCTTTATTGAGGGCTGGCGTCATGAAGGCGGATCTCTTCTATGGGGTTACCTGACGGTGCAGGAACAACCCTCGATTATACGGGGGTCGTACGACGAGCTCGGTTTCGTGAGGTTTGAACTTGCCTTGCCGGTGAGGATTCACTGCGCTGGCAGCAACAGGGCCGCGACGACCGATCGGCCTTCGCTGGCGAGCACGTTGTAGGTGCGGCAGGCGGCCGCGGTATCCATCGTCTCCACGCCGATGCGCCGCTCGATCAGCGAGCGCTGCAGCGCCGGGCTGACGAAGCGCAGCTGCGGGCCCGAGCCGAAGATCACCAGTTCGGGCTGCAGCGACAGCACCTGCTCGAAGTGCGCCGCGGTGAGTTCCGCGAGCGCGCCCACGGGCCATGCCAGCGCCTGGCCGCGCCAGGGCACCAGCACGCTGGCGGTCCAGGGCGTGCCGTTGACCCACAGGCGCCCGGGCTCCACGCGCGAGATGCTGTTGACGCCTTCGAGATGGTCGGGTTGGAATTTCATACGTGCTCTAATTATCGGTTCTTCGGAGAATCCCCCTGTGAAGCCTCTCTCAAAGTCCACCAAGCTCGCCGACGTGTGTTACGACATTCGTGGACCCGTCCTGGCCAAGGCCCGGCAGATGGAGGACGAGGGGCAGAAGATCATCAAGCTCAACATCGGCAACGTGGCCGCGTTCGGGCTGGAGCCGCCCGACGAGATCGTGCAGGACATGATCCGCAACCTGCCGCACACGGCGGGCTACACCGACAGCCTGGGCCTGTTCGCGCCGCGCAAGGCGGTGGTGCACTACACGCAGCAAAAGCAGATCAAGGGCGTCACGGTCGACGACGTCTACCTGGGCAACGGTGTTTCCGAGCTCATCACGATGAGCCTGAACGCGCTGCTGAACAACGGCGACGAGGTGCTGCTGCCTTCGCCCGACTACCCGCTGTACACCGCCTCGGTGGCGCTGTCGGGCGGCACGCCGGTGCACTACATGTGCGACGAGCAGAGCGACTGGCTGCCCGACATCGCCGACATCCGCTCGAAGATCACGGCCAACACCAAGGCCATCGTCGTCATCAACCCGAACAACCCGACCGGCGCGCTGTACCCCGAGAGCGTGCTGCGCGAGATCGTGCAGGTGGCGCGCGAGCACCAGCTGCTGATCCTGGCCGACGAGATCTATGACAAGACGCTGTACGACGGCGCGGTGCACACCAGCATCGCCTCGCTGGCCGACGACGTGCTGTGCATCACCTACAACGGGCTGTCCAAGAACTACCGCAGCTGCGGCTACCGCGCCGGCTGGATGGTGGTGTCGGGCGACAAGCGCCATGCACGCGACTACATCGAGGGCCTGAACATGCTGGCCTCGATGCGGCTGTGCGCCAACACGCCGGGCCAGCTCGCCATCCAGACCGCGCTGGGCGGCTACCAGAGCATCAACGACCTGGTGGCGCCCACGGGCCGGCTGTGCCGCCAGCGCGACCTGGCCTACGAGCTGCTGACTCAGATCCCGGGCGTGAGCGTGGTCAAGCCCAAGGCCGCGCTGTACATGTTCCCGCGGCTGGACCCGCGCATGTACCCGATCCAGAACGACCAGCAGTTCGCCTACGAGTTGCTGGCCGAGGAGAAAGTGCTGATCGTGCAGGGCACGGGCTTCAACTGGCCCACGCCCGACCACTTCCGCATCGTGTTCCTGCCCAATTCCGACGACCTGGCCGAGGCCATCGGCCGCATCGCGCGCTTCCTCGAGCACTACCGCAAGAGACATTCCCAATGAAACCGATTCGGATCGCCGTGCTCGGCGCTGGCGTGGTGGCCAGCGGCGTGGTGCATGTGCTGCAACGCAACCAGGCTGAGATCCAGCGCCGCGCCGGCCGCGGGCTGGAAGTGGTGTCCATCACCGCGCGCAACACCGCCAAGGCCACCGAGGCGCTGGGTGCGACCGGCGTGCCGATCGACGACGGCTTCGAGGCCGCGGTGCGCCGGCCCGACGTGGACATCGTGGTCGAGCTGATCGGCGGCACCGACCGCGCGCGCGCGCTGGTGCTGGCCGCCATCGAGGCCGGCAAGCATGTGGTCACCGCCAACAAGGCGCTGCTGGCGGTGCACGGCAGCGAGATCTTCGCGGCGGCCAGCGCACGCGGCGTGATGGTGGGCTTCGAGGCGGCGGTGGCCGGTGGCATCCCCATCATCAAGGCGCTGCGCGAGGGCCTGACGGCCAACCGCATCGAGTGGATCGCCGGGATCATCAACGGCACCACCAACTTCATCCTCAGCGAGATGCGCAGCAAGGGCCTGGACTTCGCCACCGTGCTGGCCGAAGCGCAGCGCCTGGGCTATGCCGAAGCCGACCCCACCTTCGACATCGAAGGCGTGGACGCCGCCCACAAGCTCACGCTGATGAGCGCCATCGCCTTCGGCGTGCCGGTGCAGTTCGACAAGGCCTACGTCGAGGGCATCACCAAGCTGCAGGCGGCCGACATCCGCTATGCCGAGCAGCTGGGCTACCGCATCAAGCTGCTGGGCATCACCCGCTGCCGCGACGACGGCATCGAGCTGCGCGTGCACCCCACGCTGGTGCCGGCCAAGCGCCTCATCGCCAATGTGGAAGGCGCGATGAACGCGGTGGTGGTGCAGGGCGATGCCGTGGGCACCACGTTGTACTACGGCAAGGGCGCCGGCAGCGAGCCCACCGCCAGCGCCGTGGTGGCCGACCTGGTCGACATCACCCGGCTGCACACCGCCGACCCCGACCACCGCGTGCCGCACCTGGCCTTCCAGCCCGATGCGATGAGCGACGCGCCCATCCTGCCGATCGAGCAGGTGCGCACCGCCTTCTACCTGCGCCTGGTGGTGGCCGACGAGACCGGGGTGCTGAGCCGCATCACCACCATCCTGGCCGAGCTGGACATCTCCATCGACGCAGTGCTGCAACGCGAATCCGCCGAAGGCGAGCGGCAGACCGACCTCATCATCCTGACGCACGACACGGTGGAAGGCCGCATGCGCAAGGCGCTTGCGCAGATGCAGGCGCTGCCCACGGTGCTGGCGCCCATCGTCGCGCTGCGCAAGGAAGAACTGGCCTGACCGTGAAATACATCAGCACCCGCGGCAACACCGACCGCCGCAGCTTCAGCGAGATCCTGCTCGAAGGCCTGGCGCCCGACGGCGGCCTCTACCTGCCCGAGCGCTATCCGCACATCGAGGACGCCACGATGAACCGCTGGCGCACGCTGTCGTATGCGGACCTGGCGTTCGAGATCCTGTCGCTGTACATCGACGACATCCCGGCCGACGACCTGCGGGCGCTGACGCACAAGACCTACACCCATGCGGTGTTCGGCACCGAGGCCATCGTGCCGCTGAAGCCGCTGGAGCCGGGGCTGGCGCTGGAGGCGCTGTCCAACGGGCCCACGCTGGCCTTCAAGGACATGGCGATGCAGCTGCTGGGCCACCTGTTCGAGTACGAACTGGCCCGCCGCGGCGAGACGCTCAACATCCTGGGCGCCACCTCGGGCGACACCGGCAGCGCCGCCGAGTACGCGATGCGCGGCAAGCAGGGCGTGCAGGTGTTCATGCTGAGCCCGCATGGCCGCATGAGCCCGTTCCAGCAGGCGCAGATGTTCAGCCTGCAGGACGAGAACATCCACAACATCGCCATCGAAGGCGTGTTCGACGACTGCCAGGACATCGTCAAGGCGGTGAGCAACGACCTGCCGTTCAAGCGCGCGCACCGCATCGGCACCGTCAACTCGATCAACTGGGCGCGGCTGCTGGCGCAGGTGGTGTACTACTTCGCCGGCTATTTCCAGGCCACGCAGCACAACCAGGAACGGGTGAGCTTCGCGGTGCCTTCGGGCAACTTCGGCAACATCTGCGCCGGCCACGTGGCCCGCATGATGGGCCTGCCGATCGAGCGGCTGATCCTGGCCACCAACGAGAACGACGTGCTGGACGAGTTCTTCCGCACCGGCACCTACCGCGTGCGCAAGGGCCACGAGACGCACGAGACCTCCAGCCCGTCGATGGACATCAGCAAGGCGAGCAACTTCGAGCGCTTCGTCTTCGACCTGATGAACCGCGACGGCGAGCAGGTGCGCCACCTGTTCGGCGAGGAGGTGGAGCAGGCCGGCGTGTTCAGCCTCAAGCCCGATGAATTCGAGCGCATCGCGTCCTTCGGCTTCGTGTCGGGCAAGAGCACCCATGCCGACCGGCTGCGCACCATCCGCGACACCTGGGAGCACTACGGCGTGATGATCGACACCCACACCGCCGACGGCCTGAAGGTGGCGCGTGAGCAGTCGCTGGCCGGCACCACCACGCTGGTGCTGGAAACCGCGCTGCCGGTGAAGTTCGCCGAGACGATCCGCGAGGCGCTGGGCCGCGAGCCCGACCGCCCGGCTGCGCTGCAGGGCATCGAGGACCTGCCCAAGCGCTTCACCGTGATGCCGGCCGATCCGCAGGGCGTCAAGGCCTACATCTCGGCCCGCGTCAGCACTTGATCCAGCAGGCAGTGCCCGTGAAGGTGGTGGGTTTCGCCGGCCCGTCCAACGTCGGCAAGACCACGCTGATCACCGGCGTGCTGGCCGCGCTGAAGGCGTCGGGCCGGCGGGTGTCGGTGCTCAAGCATGCGCACAAGCGCTTCGACGTCGACCAGCCCGGCAAGGACAGCTGGCGCCACCGCGAGGCCGGTGCCTTCGAGGTGCTGCTGGCGTCGCAGAAGCGGCTGGCGCTGCTGCGCGAGTACGACGCCGAGACCGAACCATCGGTGCACCAGCTGCTGGCCGAGCTGTCGCCCTGCGACTGGGTGCTGGTCGAAGGCTTCAAGCATGCCGACCTGCCCAAGATCGAGGTGCGCCGCGCCGCCGCGCCCGAGCAGATGGCGCCGCTCTACACCGACGATCCCTTCGTGGTGGCGCTGGCCACCGACAGCCCGCCGCCGGTGGCCACGTCGCTGCCGCAGCTATCCATCGACGATCCCGCCGCGGTGGCGCAATGGCTGCTGCAATCGGGCGACCGCTTCGACTACCGGCCGGAGCACCACTTTCCCGACGAGGCTGCATGACCCCATCCCCCGAGCGTTCCCCGCTGATGCCGCTGGACGAGGCGCTGCGCCTGCTGGGCGAGGGCGCCCGCGCCGCGGCGATCACTGACACCGAGACGCTGTCCACCTTCGATGCGCTGGGCCGCGTGCTGGCGGCCGAGGTGTGCTCCGGCCTGGACGTGCCGCCGCAGGACAACACTGCGATGGACGGCTACGCCGTGCGCGTGGCCGACGTGCAGGCCGAAGGCACCGTGCTGCCGGTGAGCCAGCGCATCCCCGCCGGCACCGTGGGCCAGCCGCTGCAGCCCGGCACCGCGGCGCGCATCTTCACCGGCGCGCAGATCCCGGCCGGCGCCGATGCGGTGGTGATGCAGGAACGCTGTGAGGCGGTGGCAGGCGGGGCGGGTGACCTCGGCAGCGTGCGCGTGAACCTGCTGCCCACGCCGGGCCTCTCGATCCGCCGCCGTGGCGAGGACGTGCGCAGCGGCGCCGTGGTGCTGGAGCGCGGCCAGCGCCTGTCGCCGCAGGCGCTCGGCCTGGCCGCCTCGGTGGGCGCCGCCACGGTGCAGGTGCTGCGCCGGCCGCGGGTGGCACTGTTTTCCACCGGCGACGAGCTGGTGATGCCCGACGAGGTGCCGCCCGAGCGCATGCCGCCGGGCGCGATCTACAACTCCAACCGCTTCACGTTGCGCGGGCTGCTGCAGTCGGCCGGCTGCGAGGTGACCGACCTGGGCATCGTGGCCGACCGGCTGGACGCCACGCGGCAGGCGCTGCGCACGGCGGCCGAGGGGCACGACCTGATCCTCACCTGCGGTGGCGTGTCGGTGGGCGACGAAGACCATGTGAAGCCCGCCGTGCAGGCCGAGGGCCGGCTGGCGCTGTGGCAGCTGGCGATCAAGCCGGGCAAGCCGCTGGCCTTTGGCGCGGTGAACCGGGCCGGCGGTGGCGAAGCCTTGTTCGTCGGCCTGCCGGGCAACCCGGTGTCGGCCTTCATCACCTTCATGGTGGCGGTGCGCCCGGTGCTGCAGGCGCTGCAGGGCCTGCCGGCCACGCTGCCGCGCGCCATGCAGGCCCGCGCCGGCTTCGACTGGCTGCGGCCCGACAAGCGGCGCGAGTTCCTGCGCGTGCGCTTCGATGAGGCCAGCGGCGCGCTGGTGCTGTTCAGCAACCAGGGCTCGGGCGTGCTCACGTCCACCGTCTGGGCCGACGGCCTGGTGGACAACCCGCCCGGCCAGGCCATCGCGAAGGGCGACACCGTCGCCTTCCTGCCGATGCAGGCGCTGGTGGGCACCTGAGCGGGCCGGCGCGATGAAGGTGCAGGTGCGTTACTTCGCCTCGCTGCGCGAGGCACTGGGCAGCGGCGAGGCCGTCGAGCTGCCCGCCGGCAGCCGCGTGGCCGACCTGCGCGCCGCACTGGTGACGCGCAGCCCGCTGCATGCCGAGAAGCTGGGCGCCGGCCGCGCGGTGCGCTGTGCGGTCGACCAGCTGATGTGCCAGGACGAAGCCCAGCCGCTGCCCGAGGGCGCCGAGGTGGCGTTCTTCCCCCGGTCACCGGCGGCTGAAGGCGGGCTTCAGCCTGCCGCGGCCAGCCGGCCGAGATCGGCCACCAAGCCTTCGATGCGCTGCTGCAGCGCCGCCGACACCGGCCGCATCGGCGCGCGCAGCTCGTTCTTCAGCAGGCCTTGCGCCGCCAGCGCGGCCTTGGCCGGTGCCGGGTTGGGCTCGGCAAAGGCGGCGTCGATCCAGGGCAGCAGTGCCTGCCACAGCCGGCGCGCGGCGGGCAGGTCGCCGGCCAGCAGCCGCTCGCGCAACCGCACGAAGAGCTTCGGGTGCAGATGGGCCGAGGCCGAGATGCTGCCCGCGCCGCCTGCGCACAGCGTGGCGAAGATGTTCACGTCGTCGCCCGCCAGCACCTGCAGCCGGCCGTCGTCGATCAGCGCCTGCGTGTCGGCAGCGCAGCCACCGCAGTCCTTCAGGCCGGTGATGCGCTCATGCGCCGCCAGCGCCAGCGCCGTCTCGCGCTGGATGCGGGTGCCGGTGCGCGAAGGGATGTCGTAGAGCACCACCGGCAGCGGCGAGGCATCGGCCAGCATGCTGAAGAAGTCGATCACGCCGGCCTGCGGCGGCTTGACGTACAGCGGCGGCGGCACCAGGAAGCCCTGCACGCCGCATTCGGCCCACTGCAGCAGTTCGTCGCGCACCGCGGCCGGCGCGCTGCCGGCCACGCCCATCAGCACCGGCAGGCCGGCCCGCTCGGCCATCACCGCCTGCAGCACCTGGCGCTGCTCCGCCTCGCTCAGCAGCGCCGCTTCGCCGGTGCTGCCGCACACGACGTAGCCGGCGATGCCGCCGGTCGCCAGCGTGGCCACCAGCCGGCGCAGCGCCGGCAGGTCGACACGGCCGCCGTCGAAGGGAGTGACGAGGGGGATCCACACACCTGAAAGATCGAGCACGAACAGTTCTCCTGGTTGCGACCGCAAGGGGCAAACCGTGTGCGCGTGGCGGCTCAGCGGGTGGGTGGCAGCGGGGAGCGGGGGGGGTGGAGCGGGGCGGCCAGGTCCGTTGCGTCGCGCATCCGAACACGGAACCGCAGCTCCGGTCAGAAGCGCCGCAGTTTTTTGAGGCCCAGGCTTGCGCCCAGGTCGCCGAAGCGGGCTGGGGACAAGGTGTTGCCGGGCATGGGGCTGAATTCTAGATGCCACAATCCCGCAAATGCAGATGGAAATAGCGCACACCTCCGCCGCCGGCCAGGCCCGGCCGCGGGTGCGTGTGCAGGCCACCGATTTCGACCTGTCCGCCGAGGTGGCCGAGCTGCGTGCCGGCGATGCCGGCATCGGCGCGGTGGCCGCCTTCGTCGGCACGGTGCGCGACCGCGACGGCAGTGCCGCGCAGGCCGCCGCGCCGGTCAGCCTGCTGGAGCTGGAGCACTATCCCGGCATGACCGAGCGCGCGATCGAGGCCATGATCGACGAGGCGCAGCGCCGCTTTGGCATCCGCGGCGCGCGGGTGGTGCATCGCATCGGCCCGCTGGCGCTGAACGAGCAGATCGTGCTGGTGGCCGTGGCCGCCGCGCACCGCGGCGAGGCCTTCCAGGCCTGCGAGTTCCTGATGGACTACCTGAAGACCCAGGCCCCGTTCTGGAAGAAGGAACACTGCGCCGACGGCGCCCGCTGGGTGGATGCCCGCGTGGCCGACGATGCCGCCGCCGCTCGCTGGGGCCTGCCGGCGACCAACCTCGCCGGCAGCGTTGCCGGGCTTCCACCCGCCCTGCCGGCGGTGCAGCCCGCATGACGGCCGCCCTCGGCGCGGTGCCCTGGACCACCGTGGCGGCGATCGGCATCGGCGCGGCCGCCGGTGCGCTGGCCCGCTTTGCCGCCGGGCTGTGGTTCAACGGCCTGTGGCGCGGCTTTCCGCTGGGCACGCTGCTGGTGAATTGCGTGGGCGGCTTCCTGGTCGGCGCGGCGATGGTGCTGTTCGCACGCCACCCGGACGAGACGCTGCGCCACCTTGCAGTCACCGGCTTCCTCGGTGGGCTCACCACCTTCTCGGCCTTCTCCGGCGAATCGCTGGGCCTGCTGCAGCGCGGCGAGCTGCCGATGGCCGCGGCCCACACCCTGTCCCACGTGCTGGGCGCGTTGCTGTGCGCCAGCCTCGGCTTCCTGCTCGCGCGGGCGGCGCTGCGCCCATGAACGCACCCATCGACGCGGCGATGAAGCTGCCCGCCCAGGCCGACCCCGCCGCCGCGCGCCTGGCGCTGCGCGCGGCACTGGGCCGCTATGCCACCGGCGTGACCATCATCACCTGCCGCGACGCCGACGGCGCGCCGGTGGGGCTGACGGCCAATTCCTTCAGCGCGCTGTCGCTCGATCCGCCGCTGGTGCTGTGGTCGCTGCGCCAGGCCAGCGGCAGCCTGGCGCCGTTCTCGGCGGCGCCGGTGTTCGCGGTCAACGTGCTGGCGGAAGACCAGGTCGAGCTGTCGCGGCGCTTCGCGTCGTCGGTGGCCGACAAGTTCCAGGGCGGCGACTGGCGCGACGGGGCGCACGGCGCGCCGGTGCTGGCCGGCTGCGCCGCGGTGTTCGAGTGCGCGCTGACGGCGCAGCAGACGGCCGGCGACCATGTGCTGTTCATCGGCCAGGTGCTGGCCCACTGCCATGCGGCCGAGACGGCGCCGCTGGTATTCCACGCCGGGCACTATCACGACCTGGGCGACCGGCTGTAGCCACCGTCGATGCGCCAGGCCTTGACCTGGCGCAACTTGAAAACGGGGCCAGAGCGCCTCATGTCTCTCGCAATCGGAGGTCAAACCCCATGCGAATCGACAAGCTCACCACCGCCTTCCAACAGGCCCTGGCCGAAGCGCAGACGCTCGCCGTCACGCGCGACAACCCCTACATTGAACCGGCCCACGTGCTGGCCGCCATGCTGGTGCAACCCGACGGGCCCAAGGCCCTGCTCGACCGCGCCGGCGCCAACACCGCCGCGCTGAAAACGGCCATGGACACCGCCGTGGCCGGCCTGCCGCAGGTGCAGGGCCAGGGCCAGGTGGTCCAGCCCGGCCGGGACCTGGTGGCGCTGCTGCAGGCGGCCGAGAAGGAAGCCGGCAAGCGCGGCGACCAGTTCATCGCCAGCGAGATGTTCCTGCTGGCGCTGGCCGATGCCAAGACCGACCTGGGCGGCATCGTGCGTGGCCACGGCGTCACCCGCAAGTCGCTCGAAGCCGCCATCGATGCGGTGCGCGGCGGTGCCAAGGTGGACTCGGCCGAGGCCGAGGGCCAGCGCGAGGCGCTCAAGAAGTACACGCTCGACCTGACCGAGCGCGCCCGCCAGGGCAAGCTCGATCCGGTGATCGGCCGCGACGACGAGATCCGCCGCGCCATCCAGGTGCTGCAGCGCCGCAGCAAGAACAACCCGGTGCTGATCGGCGAGCCCGGCGTGGGCAAGACGGCCATCGTCGAAGGCCTGGCGCAGCGCATCGTCAATGGCGAGGTGCCCGAGAGCCTGAAGGACAAGCGCGTGCTGGTGCTGGACATGGCCGGCCTGCTGGCCGGAGCCAAGTACCGCGGCGAGTTCGAGGAACGCCTGAAGGGCGTGCTGAAGGAAGTGTCGGCCGACCAGGGCCGCATCATCCTGTTCATCGACGAGCTGCACACCATGGTGGGCGCCGGCAAGGCCGAGGGCGCGATGGACGCCGGCAACATGCTCAAGCCCGCCCTGGCGCGTGGCGAGCTGCACTGCATCGGCGCCACCACGCTGGACGAATACCGCAAGTACGTCGAGAAGGACGCCGCGCTGGAGCGCCGCTTCCAGAAGGTGCTGGTGGGCGAGCCCACGGTGGAGGCCACCATCGCCATCCTGCGCGGCCTGCAGGAGAAGTACGAGGTGCACCACGGCGTGGAGATCACCGACCCGGCCATCGTGGCCGCGGCCGAGCTGAGCCACCGCTACATCACCGACCGCTTCCTGCCCGACAAGGCGATCGACCTGATCGACGAGGCGGCGGCCAAGATCAAGATCGAGATCGACTCCAAGCCCGAGGTGATGGACCGGCTGGACCGCCGCGTCATCCAGCTCAAGATCGAGCGCGAGGCGATGAAGAAGGAGCACGACGAAGGCTCGCAGCGCCGCCTGGGCCTGATCGAGGAAGAGCTGGTCAAGCTGCAGCGCGAATACGCCGACCTGGAGGAGATCTGGAAGAGCGAGAAGGCCGCGGCGCAGGGCTCGGCCCATGTGAAGGAAGAGATCGACCGCATCAAGTTCCAGATCGAGGAATTCAAGCGCAAGGGCGACTTCAACAAGGTGGCCGAGCTGCAGTACGGCAAGCTGCCGGGGCTGGAGTCGCGGCTGAAGGAAGCCCAGGCCAAGGAAGCCGGCAAGGCCGCCGGCGCCAAGGACGGCAAGGGCGGCCCGCAGCTGCTGCGCACGATGGTGGGTGCGGAAGAGATCGCCGAGGTGGTCTCGCGCGCCACCGGCATCCCGGTGAACAAGCTGATGCAGGGCGAGCGCGACAAGCTGCTGCAGATGGAGGCCAAGCTGCACGAGCGCGTGGTGGGCCAGGACGAGGCCATCGTGGCCGTGGCCGACGCCATCCGGCGCTCGCGCGCGGGCCTCTCCGACCCCAACCGGCCGCTGGGCAGCTTCCTGTTCCTGGGCCCCACCGGCGTGGGCAAGACCGAGCTGTGCAAGGCGCTGGCCGGCTTCCTGTTCGACTCCACCGACCACATGATCCGGGTCGACATGAGCGAGTACATGGAGAAGCATTCGGTCAGCCGGCTGATCGGCGCGCCCCCGGGCTACGTGGGCTACGACGAAGGCGGCGCGCTGACCGAGGCCGTGCGGCGCAAGCCCTACAGCGTGGTGCTGCTCGACGAGGTGGAGAAGGCGCACCCCGACGTGTTCAACGTGCTGCTGCAGGTGCTGGACGATGGCCGCCTGACGGATGGCCAGGGCCGCACCGTGGACTTCAAGAACACGGTGATCGTGATGACCAGCAACCTGGGCTCGCACCTGATCATGCAGATGGCGGGGCAGGACAGCGAGCTGATCCGCGAGGCGGTGTGGGGCGAGGTGAAGGAGCATTTCCGGCCCGAGTTCCTGAACCGCATCGACGAGACGGTGGTGTTCCATGCGCTGGACCGCCAGCACATCGAGAACATCGCGAAGATCCAGCTCAAGGGCCTGGAAGCACGGCTCGAGAAGATGGAGATGAAGCTCGACGTCTCGCCCGAGGCGCTGAAGGAACTGGCCAAGGTGGGCTTCGACCCGGCCTTCGGAGCGCGGCCGCTCAAGCGGGCGATCCAGCAGCGCATCGAGAACCCGGTGGCCAAGCTCATCCTGGAAGGCCGCTTTGGGCCGAAGGACGTGATCCCGGTCAACCTGCACGAGGGCGACTTCTCCTTCGAGCGCGTAGTGCACTGACGTGGACACCCAGGATACCCATTTCGGGTATTTTGGGTAAGATGGCGGACATTCCTCTTGGAGGTCCGCCATGTCCGCCTTGCCCGCCGCGATCGCCAGTTCCAGCCTGCAGGCCCGCTCGCGCCAGCGCATGCAGGCGCTGCCCAGCGTCTCCGCCACGCAGCTGGTCTCGGGCATGAACAAGGTCACCAGCACGGTGATGGCACACGGCGCGGTGGTGGTCACCCGCCATGAGCAGCCGGCGATGGTGCTGATGTCGGTGGAGCGCTACCTGGCGCTGCAGCAGGCCGCCGAGCCCGACCTGGACCAGCTCACCCGCCGATTCGACGAGATGTACCAGCGCATGCAGGCGCCCGGCGTGGCCGACCGCATGGCCGATGCCTTCGCGATGACGCCCGATCAACTGGCCGATGCCGCGCTGGCGGCCGTGCAGGCCGACGGCGGCGGCACTCCCGCCGCCCGGTGAGCGCCGCGCGCCTGTACGTGCTGGCCGGCGTCAACGGCGCCGGCAAGAGCAGCATTGGCGGCGCCGCGCTGCAGGCTGCCGGCGTGCCTTACTTCAATCCCGACATCGCTGCACGCAACTTGCGGCAGGCCGATGCCTCGCTGGGGCTGGAAGCCGCCAATGCGCAGGCCTGGCAGCTCGGCCTGCGCGGGCTGCAGCGTGCGCTGGCCGAAGGCGGCACCTATGCGATGGAAACCACGCTGGGCGGCCGCACGCTGCCGGCACTGCTGCTGCAGGGCGCGCAGCAGGGCGCCGAGCTGCACCTGTGGTTTGCCGGCCTGGCCACGCCCGAGCTGCACCTGCAGCGGGTGCGCAGCCGGGTGGCGGCAGGCGGCCACGACATCCCCGAGGCCAGGATCCGCGAGCGCTTCGACAGCAGCCGCGCCAACCTGGTGAAGCTGCTGCCGCAGCTGGCCAGCCTGCGGCTGTACGACAACAGTGCCGAGGGCGATCCGCGCCAGGGCCGGCGGCCGGCGCCGGTGCTGCTGCTGCACCTGCAGCGCGGGCGCATCGTGCAGCAGGCGCCGCTACTGCAGGTGGGTGAGTGGGCCAAGCCGCTGCTGGCGGCGGCCTGGGCCTTGCCAGGCGCGCTGGGTTGAGCGCCTCGGGCCGCTTCAGGCGGCCAGCTTGGGCGCCGGCTTGGCGCGCTCCCGCGCGCTGACGAAATCGAAGGCATGCTGCACCGCCGAGGCGATCATCTGGGCATTGGCCGCGCGCTCGGCTTCGGTCAGGTAGAACAGGTAGTCCACCTTGTGGCGGATGTAGCGCGGCTGCACCCGGTTGAGCGCGATGCAGGCCACGTCGATCAGCAGCTCATGCCGGGCGGCCACCTCGGGGAAGCGGGCCGACATCTCGACGACGGCTTCGAACACGCTGCTCTCGTGGTGGTTGTGGATGGAAGAAAAGTCCAGGCTCATGACGTCTCCGTTGGCGGCAGTGGTGCCGGTGGCGGCGGTCATTGTGGGCAGCGGAGCACGACGATGTCCCCCGAACAGGGGAGGCAAAACCGGGCTTTCGTCACGGCCCGGGCTGCAACGCGGCGCCGAAGAAGCGCGCCGGCGGCATGCCCACCGAGCGGCGGACCATCGCGGTGAAGGCGCTGGCGCTGGCATAGCCCAGGTCGGCGGCGATGCGCTTCATCGGATGCTTGTGCGCTGCCATCGCCACCGCCTTGGCCAGCAGCACCTGTTGGCGCCATTGGCCGAAGCTGGTGCCCAGCTCCTGCTGGAACAGGCGGGCCACGGTGCGGGCGCTGGCGCCGGTATCGCGGGCCCAGCCTTCCAGCGTGGCATGGCGGGTGGGGTCGTCCAGCACCGCCTCGCACAGCATGCGCAGGCGGGCATCGGCGGGCAGGTCCACGCCCAGCTTCACCGGCCGGGCGCGGCGCAGCTCGTCCAGGGCCAGTGCATTCAACCGCGCCTCGCGGGCCTGGGCCTCGCGGTCCAGCACCAGCGGGCGGGCCAGGCCGTCGGGGCGGGCGTCCATCGCCATCACCAGCGCGCGCAGCAGGTCGGTCACCTCCAGCACCCGGCACTGGCGCCAGACGGCTTCCTCGGCACGCGGCACCTGCGGGCCGCAGCGGCCGGGCGGCTGGTGGAAGTACAGCGTCATCAGGTCGGTTTCGCTCAGCACCGTGACCGCGTGCTCCATGCCCGGCGGCACCCACACCGCGCGCGAGGGCGGCACGATGTAGCTGCCGTCGGCGGTGGTGAGCCGCGTGACGCCGGTGGCCGAGAAGGCGAACTGCGCCCAGTGGTGCGCATGCGGCACCACGAACTGCTCCGGCGTCAGGCGGTGGCGCTTGGCGCGCACCGGCCGCCCCGCGGTGGGCGTGAACAGGTGCGGCGTCAGCGGGCCGATGCGTTGCGGTGTCGGGTTTGGCATGATCTCGACAGAAGTTGGCCGCCTATCGTAAAGCTGCCGAGGAACCGCCGCCTACCATCGCCGGCATGAGCACACTCGCAGCACCGCCCGTTCCCTTGCGGCAGGACGCCACCTTCATCGGCCTGGTGGGCATCGCCCACCTCATCAGCCACTACAGCCAGCTGCTGCTGGCGCCGCTGTTCCCGTGGCTGAAGGACGAGTTCGCCGTCAGCTATACGCAGCTGGGCTTCCTGCTCACCATCTTCTTCGTGGTGAGCTGCGTGGTGCAGGCGGTGTCGGGCTTCGCGGTGGACCGCTTCGGGCCGCGTCCCATCCTGTTCATGGGGCTGGGGCTGCTGGGCGCCGCCGCGCTGGGTTATGCCACCAGCCACAGCTACGCCATGCTGGCCTTCTGGTCGGCGGTGGCGGGCGTGGGCAACGGCGTGTTCCATCCGGTGGACTACACGCTGCTCAACCGCAGGATCGGCAAGGCGCGGCTGGGCCATGCGTACAGCGTGCACGGCATCACCGGCAGCCTGGGCTGGGCGCTGGCGCCGGCCATGCTGGTGCCGCTGGCGCATGCGTTCAGCTGGCGGGTGGCGCTGATGGCGGCGGCCGCGCTGGCCTTTGGCGTGCTGGCGCTGCTGCTGGTCAACCGCCGGCAGCTGGAACTGCCGCCGCTGCCGGCCACGCCCGCCGCGCGGCCGGGTGCCGCGCCGCTGCAGGCCGAAGGCGCCTTCGACTTCCTGAAGATCCCCGCGGTGTGGATGTGCTTCGCGTTCTTCTTCTTCTATGCCGCGTCGCTCAGCGTGGTGCAGAGCTTCGCGCCCGAGGCCGCGCGCCGGCTGCACGAGGTGCCGATGGGCCTGGTGGCCATGTGCCTGACGATCTACATGGTGTGCAGTGCCGGCGGCATGGTGGTGGGCGGCTTCCTGGCGTCCGACCCCGCGCGCTGCGAGCGCATCGTGGGCGCGGCCTTCGGCGTGGCGGCCGCCGTGGCGCTGGTGCTGGGCCTGAGCGACCTGCCGGCCACCGCGGTGCCGGTGCTGTTCGGCGCGATGGGCTTCTTCGCCGGCATCGCCGGGCCGTCGCGCGACCTGCTGGTCAAGCGCTCCTCGCCCGACAACGCCACCGGCCGGGTCTACGGCGTGGTGTATGCGGGGCTGGACATCGGCCAGGCGGTGGCGCCGCTGCTGTTCGGCGCGCTGATGGACCAGGGCCGCTACACCACCGTGTGGATCGGCCTGGCCGCGGTGCAGGGCGTGCTGATCGCCAGCGCCTTCAACGTGCGGCGGGTGCGCCGCACGCAGCGGGTGGTTCAGGCGGCTTGAAGCAGGAACTCCACCCTTACCGCATCGAACGGGAACTCGATGCCGGCGCTGCCGTCGGCGGGGCGGGTGAGCACGCCGGCCTGCAGCAGCGCAGTGACGTCGCCGTGCACCGCCTTCACGTCCCGGCCCACCCGCCGCGCCGCTTCGCGGATGGACACCGGGCCGGCACCGCACAAGGCCTTCAGCAACTCCCAGCGCTTGGCGCTGAGCACCTGCCACAGCAGCTCCGGCGTGGCGAAGCCGATCCGCGTGGCGGCATCGGCACGGCCGCTGTTCATCGCCCGCGCGGCATCGGCCAGCGTGTCGGCCAGAGAACGTACTTCAAGAACGACCGTTTTCATGGTTCCACCTCGTGATGTCCGCGTTGAAATCCTGCATCAGCCGCTCAGGCGTTTCGAACACGTAGTCCGATTCGACCTCACCGACATGACGGTGATCCCCCTTGCCGCGCTCGTTGTCGTAGCGCAGCACGCACCGACCTTGAACCACGTAGGCCAGCCGGTACTTGAAAGGGTGGCCGGATGGCGGCACCGGCGCCGGCAGGCGCCAGACGGCCAGTTCCGCGAACGCGTCTTCTGCCACCACGACGCGGCGGCGGATCAGGGCGATGGCCTTCATGTTGGAGATGATGACAACAGGCAAGGCTGTTGTCAATCAATCCAACACTAGAAGCTGTAGCTCCCCGTCACCCCCAGTGCCCAGGTGCGGCCGGGGGCGGGCTCGAAGTAGCGCTGGTTGGCTTCGTTGACGATGACCGAGCCGACGTAGTCCTTGTCGAACAGGTTGTCGACGCGGGCGAACTGGCTGAGCTTCCAGGCGCCCATGCGCTGCTCGAAGCCGGCGCGCAGGCTGGCGGCGACGTAGCCGGCCGCCGAGGCGGTGTTGGCATCGTTGGCCATCAGCTTGCTGGCGCCGCGCACCTCGGCCGCGGTGCTGAAGCCGCTGGGCTGGTGGCGCCAGCCCAGCTCGCCGAACAGCACCTGGCGCGGCACGCCCGGAATGCGGTTGCCCGACAGGTCGGCGCCGGCCGGCGTGACCAGGTCGCGGTATTCGGCCTTGGTGTAGGTGTAGGCCAGCATGGCGTTGAAGCCGGCCGGCAGCGTGGCCTCCATCGACAGCTCCAGGCCCGTGCGCCGCGTCTTGCCGGCGTTGGTGAACACGGTGCGGCCGCCGCTGGAGCCGGCCGAGACCACCTCGTTGCGCGTGTCGGCGCGGAAGGCCACCGCGGTGGCGCGCATGCTGCTGCCCAGCCGCGCCTTGACGCCCGCCTCGAAGTTGCGGCTCTTGGCCGCGGCCAGGTCGAAGTTCAGGCCCGGCTGGCCGGCGCTGCGGTAGGCCAGCTCGGCGAAGGTGGGCGTCTCAAAGCCACGGCCGAGCGAGGCGAACAGGTGCACGTCGGGCGTGAGCTGGTGCAGCACGCCCAGCACCGGGCTGGTGGCGCTGTAGCGGGCCGAGCCGCTGTCGTCGGGGTTGGTGCCGGTGATGAAGCGGTCTTCCGCCTTGAAGCGCACCACGCTGTGCCGCAGGCCGCCCGTGAGCTTCCAGGTGGGCGCCACCTGCCAGCTGCCGATGACGAACTGGTCGAAGCTGTTGACGCTGTCCTGCTCGTCGCGGCGCTGCTCGCCGGCCACGCCGGCGGTGTTGACGAAGCCCTGCCGGTGCTCGCGCATGCGGTCGTAGGCCAGGCCCACGGTCAGCGAGCGCTGGTCGTCGCCCAGCCGCCATTGCAGCCCGGTGCCGGAGAAGTTGCGGTCCAGGTCCACCACGCCGCCCGACGAGGTGATGCCCTGCGCCGCCAGCGGCAGCCCGAGGTACTGGGTGAGCTGGCGCTGGCCGCCATAGACGCTGGCCTCCAGCGCGCCGCCCAGCAGCTGCGGATGGCGGAACACCACGCCGCCCTGGCTGTGGCGGATGCTCTTGCGCGTGTCCTGCGCCAGCGCATTGGTGCCGGCCTGGCGCGGGTCTTCGTCGAGCTGCGCCTGGGTCAGGCCCAGCGGGTCCTGCGTGTCGGGCTGGTCGAGCGCGTTGGCGATGACGACGATGCTGGCGCCGTTGTCCAGCCCGAAGCGCAGGCGCGCATTGGCCAGGTCGCGCCGGGCAGCGCTGTGGTCGCGCGAGCCGTTGGTCTCGAAGCGCGAGACATTGCCGGTGGCGCCGAAGCTGCCGCTGGCGACGCCGAAGCGCACGCCGGTGCGCCAGGTCTCGTCGCTGCCGCCCATCACGCTGGCTTCGACGAAGGGGCGCTTCGGCGCGTCGTCGCCGATGACGTGGATGACGCCACCCGAGGCATTGCCGTACAGCGCCGCAAAGGGGCCGCGCAGCACCTCGATGGCGCCGGCGCCTTCCAGGTCCATCAGCGCGGTCTGGCCCTGGCCGTCGGGCATGGTCAGCGGGATGCCGTCCTGGATCAGCCGCACGCCGCGCACGCCGAAGGTGGCGCGGGCGCCGAAGCCGCGCGACGACACCTGCAGGTCCTGCGCGTAGTTCTGCCGGTTCTGCACCAGCAGGCCGGGGATGCGGGCCACGCTTTCCGACAGGTTGACGCGCCACTGCTGGTCGCGCAGCGCCTCGCCGTCCACACGGTCGATCGAGGCGGGCACGTCGAAGGCACGCTCGGCGCTGCGGGTGCCGGTGATGACCACCGATTCCACCGGCTGCGCCTGCGCGGCGGCGCCGGCCAGCAGCAGCGAGCAGGCCGCCGCGACGGGCTTGAGGAACAGGCGCTTCATGCGACCACCTCGCGGGTGGGCAGGGCCGCGGCCTGCGTGGCGGTCAACGCCGGCGCGTTTGCCTTGAGCCAGGCGTTCTCGTCGTCGGTGAACAGCCGCGATCGGGTGAGGAAGCGCTCGCCGTGCCGGCCTTCCAGCGAGAACATGCCGCCGCGCCCGGGCACCACGTCGATGATGAGCTGCGTGTGCTGCCAGTACTCGAACTGCGGCGCGCTGATGAAAAACGGCATGCCGCCGATGTGGCCCAGCAGCCTGTCGCCGTCGCCGACGATCAGCTCGCCGTCGGGGTAGCACATCGGGGCGCTGCCGTCGCAGCAGCCCCCCGACTGGTGGAACATCAAGGGCCCGTGCTCGGCCCTCAGCTTGTCGATCAACGCCAGCGCCTGCGGCGTGGCGGTCACGCGGTCCACCGTCATGCTTGTCTCCTGCCTTGTACAACCTGCGGCCAAGGGTAGCCGAAGATGCGGCGGCTACTTGCGCTGCTGCACGCTGTCGACGAAGGCCTTGATCGAGGCGATGTCGTCCTCGGCCAGCACGCCCTTCCAGGCGGGCATGCCCTTGTCGGGCCGGCCGGCGCGCACCGTGGCGTGGAACACCTCGGTCATCTCGTCGCCATAGCGGCGGCCGAGCTTGCGCAGGTCGATGCGCGCTTCGGGCGATTGCGCGTTGGGCCCATGGCAGTGGGAGCAGTTGGTGTTGAACAGCGTCCTGCCGCGCGACAGCATCGCATCGCTGCCCGCCGCATCGGCCACCACCGCTGCGGTCGCCTGGCCCATCAGCCCGCCCACCGCGCCGGCCGCCGCCAGCCGCAGCACCGGCGCATCCGCCGCGGCCAGTGGCAGCGCCGGCCCGGCCGGAAAGCCGTACTTCGCTGCCAGGCCGGTGATCCAGCCCTGCAGGCCGTCGAGCTGCTGCTGCACCTGGGCCCGCAGCGCCGCGTCGTCGCGGCGGAAGCCGATGGCCACCGGCCAGGCCATGCCCGGCCCGTCGGTGGCCAGCACCTGCCAGCGCTCCGCATGCCGCGTGCGGTTGTGGTAGCCGGCCGAAGGGCCCCACAGCCAGGCCACGTCGGCCTGGCCCTCGGCCAGCGCCTGCAGGCCTTCCTCGGGCGAGCGCACCGTCACCGTCTGCATGCCCTCGGTGGTGGCCAGCAGCTGGTGCGGCGGCGTGAGCAGCTGCACCGCCACGCGCCGGCCGCGCAGCTCAGCCACGCCCGAGATCCGCTGGCCAGGCGGCAGGACGAGTGCGTAGTGATGCACCGCGAAGGGCGCCGACATCACCACCTGCGGCCGCATGAAATCGCCTTCGGCGGGCAGGCCGATGTAGAGGTCGCAGCGTCGGGCCAGCAGCGTGCTGCGGACGGCACGCCTGGCGTACAGCGTGGAGTGCCACACCTCCTGCGCGGCGCCGCGGCCCAGGGCTTCGGACAGCTTGTCCGCCAGCTCCACATAGAAGCCCTTCGGTCCCTCGGCGGCGCTGGAGAAGGGCAGGTTGTCGGGGTCGGCGCAGGCGCGCAGCGGGCCTTCGGCCGGCACCGCGCCGGTGGCTGCGGCGGCGCCGATGCAGGCGGCCGCCAGGCCGGCGCCCAGCAGGCTGCGCCGCCACTTGTCTAGACAGGTGAACATGGCAGGTGGCCTCCGCATCACAGCGAGAACACGAACAGCGCGCCGCCCTCGGGCGTGGACAGCATGGTCTTGCCCAGGTCGCCGAGGAAGGCGGGGATCGACGCGGTGCGGCCCACCACGACGGCCACGTACTGCTTGCCGCCGGCGGTGAAGGTCATGGGGCCGGCGCCGATGCCCGAGCCCAGGTTCATGCGCCACAGCACCTCGCCGGTCTTCGCGTCCAGCGCGCGGAACAGGCCGCCGTTGTTGCCCGCGAACACCAGCCCGCCGCCGGTGGACAGGGTGCCGCCGTTGAAGGGCGTGCTTTCCTTCAGGCCCCAGGCCTTGCGCTGCTTCACCGGATCCCAGGCCACCAGCTCGCCCAGGTAGTCGCCGGGCCCGGGCTTGGCCGGGAACTCCTTGCCCAGGTACATCGTGCCCTTCTTGTATTGCACCTCGGTGGCGGCCATGTCCATGCACACGTTGTTGGCCGGGATGTAGACCAGCTGCGTGTTGGGGTCGAAGGACATCGGCTGCCAGTTCTTGCCGCCCAGCAGGTTGGGGCAGATGTCGCTGGCGGCATGGCCGGTGCGCGGCCGCTTGGCCGGCACCTCGATCGGCCGGGCGGTGGCCAGGTCGATGCCGGTGGCCCAGTTGGTGGGCACGAAGGGCTGGGCCGAGATCAGCTTGCCGCTGTTGCGCTCGGCCACATAGAAGAAGCCGTTGCGGTCGGCCTTCATCATCACCGGGCGCGTGCTGCCGTCGATCTTCAGGTCGGCGAGCACCGCCTCGTTCACGCCGTCGAAGTCCCAGGCGTCGTAGGGCGTGCCCTGCAGCCACCACTTGATCCTGCCGGTGTCGGCATCGAAGGCGACGGTGGAGCTGGTGTAGAGGTTGGTGAACTGGCCGTAGTCGCTGCTGTCGGGGCCGCGCAGCGCGTTGTTCCAGGGGCTGGGGTTGCTGGTGCCGTAGAAGATGGTGTTGGTCTTCGCGTCGTAGGAGCCGATCAGCCAGGCAGCGCCGCCGCCGTTCTTCCAGCTGTCGCCCTTCCACGAGTCGTTGCCCGGCTCGCCTTCGCCGGCGGTGGTGAAGGTGTTCCACAGCTGCTTGCCGGTCTTGGCGTCGTAGGCGCTGAGGGCGCCGCGCACGCCGTATTCGCCGCCGCCGAAGCCGGTGACCACCATGTTCTTCACCACCAGCGGCGGCGAGGTGATGACCGCGCCCTGCTTGTAGTCCACCACCTTGGTGTCCCACAGCTCCTCGCCGGTCTTGGCGTCCAGCGCCACCAGGTGGCCGTCCAGCCGGCCGACGTAGATGCGGCCGTCGCCATAGCTCACGCCGCGGTTGACCACGTCGCAGCAGCCGTACTGCATGGTGTCGCCGGGCAGGTCGGGCTCGTAGCGCCAGCGGATGGCGCCGGTGGCGGCATCGAGCGCGAACACCGTCTTCGGCCCCCAGGAGCTGGAGACGTACAGCATGTCGCCCACCACGATGGGCGTGGATTCGTTGCTGCGCAGCGCGCCCAGCTGCAGCGTGTACGCCAGCTTCAGGTTCTTCACGTTGCCGCGGCCGATCTGCTTGAGCGGGCTGTAGTGCGTGTTGGCATAGTCGCGGCCGTACATCGGCCACTGGCCTTCTTGGCTGGACAACCTGGCCAGCTCATCATTGGCCTGCGCGGTGGTGCAGGGCAGGGCCAGCGTGGCGGTGAAAGCGGCAGCCAGCAGCGGGCTGCCCCAGCGCGTGGGGAAGGTGGTCATGGGTGTCTCCTCGGGTGGAAAGGGCCCGGCCGGGCAGCCGGGCCGCGGGCTCAGCGGCTCAGTGGCTCAGAAAAAGCCGAGCGCCTGGTCGCTGTAGCTCACCAGCAGGTTCTTGGTCTGCTGGTAGTGGTCGAGCATCATCTTGTGGTTCTCGCGGCCGATGCCGGACTGCTTGTAGCCGCCGAAGGCCGCATGCGCCGGGTAGGCGTGGTAGCAGTTGGTCCACACGCGGCCGGCCTGGATGCCGCGGCCCATGCGGAACGAGGTGTTCATGTCGCGTGTCCACACGCCGGCGCCCAGGCCGTACAGCGTGTCGTTGGCGATGGCCAGGGCCTCTTCCTCGTCCTTGAAGGTCGTGACCGACACCACCGGGCCGAAGATCTCCTCCTGGAAGATGCGCATCTTGTTGTGGCCCTTGAATACGGTCGGCTGCACGTAGTAGCCGTCCTTCAGGTCGCCTTCCAGCAGGTTGCGGCCACCGCCGATCAGGCAGGCCGCGCCTTCCTGGCGGCCGATGTCCATGTAGCTGAGGATCTTCTCCAGCTGCTCGCTGGAAGCCTGCGCGCCGATCATCGTGCTCATCTCCAGCGGGTTGCCCTGCTTGATGGCGCGCACGCGTTCCACCGCGCGCTCGATGAAGGCCTCGTAGATCGATTCCTGGATCAGCACCCGCGACGGGCAGGTGCACACCTCGCCCTGGTTGAGCGCGAACAGCGCGAAGCCTTCCAGCGCCTTGTTGAAGAAGGCGTCGTCCTTGCTCATCACGTCGGCGAAGAACACGTTGGGCGACTTGCCGCCCAGCTCCAGCGTCACCGGGATCAGGTTCTGGCTGGCGTACTGCATGATCAGCCGGCCGGTGGTGGTCTCCCCGGTGAAGGCGATCTTGGCGATGCGCTGGCTGCTGGCCAGCGGCTTGCCGCATTCCAGCCCGAAGCCGTTGACCACGTTGAGCACGCCCGGCGGGAGCAGGTCGCCGATGACTTCCATCAGCACGAGGATGGACACCGGCGTCTGCTCCGCAGGCTTGAGCACCACGCAGTTGCCGGCGGCCAGCGCGGGCGCCAGCTTCCACACCGCCATCAGCAGCGGGAAGTTCCACGGGATGATCTGGCCCACCACGCCCAGCGGCTCATGGAAGTGGTACGCATAGGTCTGCGCATCGATCTCGCTGATGCTGCCTTCCTGCGAACGCACGCAGCCCGCGAAGTAGCGGAAGTGGTCCACTGCCAGCGGCAGGTCGGCGAAGGTGGTCTCGCGGATGGGCTTGCCGTTGTCCCAGGTCTCGGCGGCGGCCAGCATCGGCAGGTTGGCCTCGATGCGGTCGGCGATCTTGTTGAGGATCACCGCGCGCTCGGCCGGCGAGGTCCTGCCCCAGGCGGCCTTGGCGGCATGGGCGGCATCCAGCGCGCGTTCCACGTCCTCGGCGGTGGAGCGCGGGATCTCGCAGAAGGCCTGGCCGGTGACCGGCGTCAGGTTGTCGAAGTACTGGCCCTGCGCGGGCTCCACCCACTGGCCGTTGATGTAGTTGCCGTAGCGCTTCTTGAAGGCGACGGGGGTGCCGAAGCGGCCGGGTTCGAGCATGTCCATGGGGTGTCTCCGTGACGGTGGCGGTTGCGGGCTTCGAGCGGCTGCGACATGCGCCGCTGCAGTCCTCTTTCTGCAGACGCTGTGCCACCGAAGCACGGGTTTTCACCGAAAGGCAGCCCGCTGCCGAGGGCGAAGAAGCCGCATGGGGCGGCCCACAATCCGCAGGCCGGCGGTGGTCTTGCCGGCTGCGACGGGCGGCATGGGCGCGTTGTCGCAAGCTGCGACAAGCACCTGCCGTGGCAGGCGCGATTCGCGACCCGACGAGACGCGGAGACAAGCGCATGCAACAACTTCCCGCCGACGCTGCCAGCATGCAGGCGGCGCGGCGCCGCTTCATCGAGGAAGGCACCTTGCCGGCAGCCGGCGCTTCGCCGCTGTCGCAGCTGATCGAGCGCAGCTGGCAGCGCTGCCGCGGCCAGGTGCCGGGGCCGGAGCCGCTGGCCCGTTCGGTCTTCGCCAGCCGGCTGGAAGCCTCGCGCAAGCTGATCGACCATGCGCAGCCGGAGCTGGAGGCACTGGCCGAGCAGATGGCGCACACCCGCAGCGTGCTGATCCTCACCGACGCGCAGGGCCTGATCCTGGAAGAAGGCGGCAGCAGCGAGTTCTTGCGCCGTGCGCAGCGCGTCGCCCTGCAGCCGGGCGTCGGCTGGTCGGAGGACCAATGCGGCACCAATGCCATCGGCACCGCGCTGGTGGAGCGGCAGGCACTGGAGGTGCGCGGCGCCGAGCACTTCCTGGACGAGCACCACATCCTGCATTGCGCGGCCGCGCCCATCCTCTGCCGCGCGGCGAGGTGCTGGGCGTGCTGGACGTCTCGGGCAGCGCCAGCGAGATGCACCAGCATGCGCTGGCGCTGGTGAAGCTGGCCGGCGAGCAGATCGAGCACCGGCTCATCCATGCCGATGCGCAGGGCCGCCGGCTGCTGCGCTTCCATGCCAAGGCGCCGATGCTGGGCACCGCCCGCGAGGCGGTGCTGCTGCTGGAGGACGACCGCATCGTCGGTGCCAATCCCATCGCGCTGCGGGCGCTGGGACTGCGCTGGGGCGCGGTGCTGGACCATTCGATGGACGCTCTGTTCGACCGCGGCTGGCGCAGCCTGGACGGCCGCGGCGGCCTGCTGACCACGCATGCCGGAAACGGCTTCGCCGCGGCCTGGCAGCACGCGCCGACGGCCACCGCCGCGCCGGTGCGGCCGGCCGGCGGCAGCGCGCGGGCGCCGGCGGCCTTCAGCACCGACGACACCATCGAGCCCTTGCTGGCGCGTGCGGTGCGGGTGCTGGACGCCGGCAGCTCGGTGCTGCTGCAGGGCGAGACCGGATCGGGCAAGGACGTGTTCGCCGGCCTGCTGCACCAGCGCAGCAGCCGCGCGCGCGGGCCCTTCGTGGCGCTGAACTGCGCGGCGCTGCCGGAGACGCTGGTGGAGGCCGAACTGTTCGGCTATGCCGAGGGTGCCTTCACCGGCGCACAGCGCAAGGGCCAGGTCGGCCGCGTGCGCGAAGCCGATGGCGGCGTGCTGTTCCTCGACGAGATCGGCGACATGCCGCTGCTGCTGCAGTCGCGCCTGCTGCGGGTGCTGCAGGAACGCAGCGTGACGCCGCTGGGCGGCGGGCGGGCGGTGCCGGTGGACTTCGCGCTGGTGTGCGCCACCCACCGCGACCTGGCCGCGATGGTGGAGGCGGGCAGCTTCCGCGCCGACCTGTTCTACCGGCTGCAGGACTACACCGTGGCGCTGCCGGCGCTGCGCGAGCGGCGGGACATCCCGGCGCTGGTCGAGCGCCTGTTCGTGCAGGCCGGCGGGCAGGCGATGGGCCTGAAGCTGTCGCCCGAGGCCGTGGCCGAACTGGCCGCGCGGCCCTGGCCCGGCAACCTGCGCCAGCTGGCCAGCACCCTGCGCACGCTGGTGGCGCTGGCCGATCCGGGCACGGTGATCGGCGTGGCCCAGCTGCCGCCGCTGCCGGGCCGCCCGGTGGCCGCGGCGGCCGTTGCCACGGGCCTGCCGGCCATGGGCCCGGCGCAGCCCCTGCCGCCGGCTGCAGGCGCGGCGGCCGTGCCGGCGGAAGGACCGGCGGACCTGCGCAGCCTGACGGCCGAGGCCATCGACCGCGCGCTGCAGGCCCAGCAGGGCCGGGTGGCGGCCGCCGCGCGGGCCCTGGGCGTGCACCGCAGCACGGTGTACCGGCACATCGCGCAGAAGGCCCAGAAGGCGCAGGAAGCGCAAGAGGCTGGGCAGCCGCCCGCCGAAGGCCGCTGACGGCGGCGGGCCGACCTCAGGGCCGGCCGAAATCCTTGCGCACCTGGCGCAGGCATTCCTCGCGCACGGCGCGCACCGGGTGCGCCTGGCAGCGGCGCACCCGTTCCTCGTAGCTGGGCGCGGGCGTGGCGGCCGAGGCGGCCGAAGCGGCCACCGAGGGCCGCGGCCCGCCCGGGGCGCCCAGCACGCTGCCATGCAGCGCGGCCCAGGCCAGGCCGCTCACCATCGCCATCCGCTTCAGTCCGTCCACGCCCTGACTCCTGGCGCCGTTCCCTCCAGCGCACTTCAGGCCGGCAACCGCCGCGCCCGGCGGCCCGCCAGGCGGGCCACCACCGCCAGCCCGGCCAGCGCCATCGCCCAGGTGGAGGGCTCCGGCACCGCCGTCACCTGGCTGAAGCCCGAGACCGTCAACGTGGTGCCCGCGGCGCCTACGCCGGCGAAGCTGAGCGAGCGGCCGGAGACCGAACGTCCGTCGTCCGACAGCGCCAGCCGCACCAGCAGGCTTTCATTCGGGCCCAGCGTCGGCGCGTTCCATTGCAGGCCCATCACCGCGTCGCAACCGGCCGGGGCCAGGCAGGCGGCATCGGGCGCCGCGTCGGTCAGGTTGGCATTGACCGCAAAGCGGCCCAGGATGTTGTCGAAGGGGTCGGCCGTGGCCGCATGCACCTCGCGGCGCACCGGGTCGCCGGCCACGGCCGCGCCCCAGGTCTCGGTGACCCGGTCCAGGAAGTTCAGCTGCTCGCCGTCGGGATTGGCGAACACCATGAAGCGCAGCTGCGAGAAGCTGTCGGTGGCGCTGCTGTTGGTGATGCGGTAGTCCACCGTCATCAGGCCGCTGCCCGCGCCGGCCACCGACACCGCGTAGTCCAGCGCGCTGTTGAGCGTGGTGACGCTGGCCGGCCCGCCGGGCGAACCCAGGCCGTTGATGAACAGCCGCGGCGTGAGCTGGAACACGTTGCCGGCCAGGCCGTAGGCGATGTTCTCGAAGCCGCCTTCGAAGTCGGGGCCGGTGCCGCCGGCCACCGCGGCCTGGGCGGCGGGCACGGCCAGTGCGCAGGCCAGGGCGCAGGCGGCGGTCAGGGGCAGCAGAGAGGTTCTTGGCATGAGAGGGCTCCTTGAAAGGGTGCGGGGCTTCAGCGCAGCGCGCCTTCGGCCTCGGTGGGTGCCAGCAGGTCGTATTCGCGCACCAGGCCGGGCGCGGCGAAGGCCTTCTCCGAGGTCTGCAGCCGCTCCCGCGTCGCCTGGGAGACGATGACCTTCACCGCCGGCTGCAGCACGCCGCACACCGGGCACAGCGGCGGGTTGGGATCGTCGGGATGCGGATAGCCCTTGCGCAGCGCGATCAGCACCGACATCGAGCGCACTTCGCGCACGCCCTCGTTCCACAGGTCCTGGGTGATCTCGTTGACCAGCGTGCTGGCCGACTTGGCACGCCGGGCGTCGGTCTTGGGATCGATCTGCGCATCCGACCAGCCCTGCACCTGCGCGAACTGCACGCCGGCGTCGTTGATGGCGATCACCGCCTGCCCGGGCGCGATCACATGGTCCAGCGCCACGCCGCTGGTGCCGTCCCGCAGCAGGCCACCGGGCACCAGGAAGGCCCGCGGCAGCACCACCACCTTCTGCAGCTCGAACTGCCGGGCATTGGCGCCGGGCTCGTCGGCCGCGCCGGCCACCAGCGTGCGCACCGGCAGCGGCACCTTGGCGCCCGGCGGCGCCTGCGGGATCTCCGACTTGGGAATGCCCAGCAGTTCGGCGAAGGCCAGCGCGGTCTTGTAGGCGTCCTCGTCGGTGAGCTTCAGCGGCTGCGGCGTGCCCTCGTCGCCCGGCTTGAAGGCGGCGCGGCGGAAGTAGCGGATGTCGCCCTGGCCGATGTTCTTGCTGAAGGCCAGCTGCACGTAGGCGCCCGCGGGATCGTCGCGCCCGCCGAGTTCCAGCGTGCACAGGCCTTCGTCCGGCTCCTTCATCGGCGTGGTGGCGCCGCGGCATTCGGGCGCCGCACTCGGGCTGCCGCGGCCGAACACCGCCTGCGACACGCGGCCGGGATTGAAGCCGCGCGAGATGGCGCCATCGGGCCGCACGTTGGCCAGCTTGCCGACCACCTCGCCCGGGCCGTTGGGCATCACCCGCGACAGCGCGGCGGCCACGTCCTTCTGCAGCACGTCGAGCCGGCTCTGCGCCTGCACCGGCAGGCAGCAGGCCAGGGCGGCCAGGGCCGCGCAGGCAGCGGCGGTGGGATTGAGCTTGAGGGAGTTCATGGTGTGCGTCCTGCTTCAGGGGTTGAAGGGGTTTTCGCCGACCGGGTCGCAGCCGCGATAGCCCATCCAGGCGTACCAGCTGCGGCCGGTGGGTGGGCCGAAGGCGGCGCTGTTGTTGTAGCGCTCGTGCAGCAGCCGGTTGAGCGCATTGCCGCCGCTGGGGCCCACGGTCATCGCGGTGGGGCACTGGTCCTGGCAGGTGCCGAACCAGCCGAACGGGTCGTAGCCCGCGCAGGAGAACTGGTTGGACTTGTAGTGGTTGGTGACCCAGGCGGTGGCCACCGGCATCACGTGGCCGTCGCTGGCGGTGTCGCGGTAGTCGCCGTTGAAGCTGGAGCTGATCCACATGATCCCGTGGAAGCCCGTCATCACATGCAGGCCCTTGGCGGTGCCGGGCTCCTTCATCGCCACCCGCATGTTGCTGAAGTAGTTGTCGTTCAGGCTGTAGCAGGACGAGGCGTGCAGGAATTTCAGGCTCTTGTCGCCCACGAAGGTGGTGCCGCCGGCACCGCCCATGCGCAGGCTGCACTGGTTCTTCCAGCTGTTGCGCATCAGGGCGCCCCAGGCATTGCCGGCATCGAAGCCATGCGCGGCCACGATGGCCGCGTCGGGCCAGTCCACGTAGGCGAAGTCCAGGCAGCCGGCATCGAAGCTGGGGTCGCAGAAGCGCTGCAGCGTGGTGTTGCCGTCGACGAACTTGCCGGTCTTGCTGTGGCCGATGGCGCCCATGCGGTCGTACCAGGCCGTGGCCATGCCGGGCCAGGAACCGCGGTCGGCGTCGGTGTCGCCGGGCGCGCAGTTGCCACCGCTCCAGTTGCCGATGGCGTACATGTCGACCTTGAAGGCCAGGGCCGTGGACAGGCCGGTGGAGACGGCGGCCGCGGCCGCCAGCCGGATCAGCAGGCGCCGGTGATGGGGTGGGATGAGGATCTTCAAGGTGTGCCTCCTGTGCGGGCCGGCCGCCAGCGGGTTGCAGCGGCCGTGCTTCAAAGGTAGGCGGCCGACCCGTGCGGCAACACCCCCGGCGCACTTCAACAATGGGGGCCCGGAAGGGGGTGCGGGGGGGCCGCGGCGGGGGCGCCCATGCGGGGAAGGGCGGCTCGCATAATCGCCGCCGCACCCGCTGTCCAACCCTCAACACCTGCCGTCCCATGAACACTCGCCCCGCCGGCCATGCCCTGGTCGAAGCCCTCGTTGCACAAGGCGTCGACACCGCCTTCGGCGTGCCCGGTGAAAGCTACCTGGCCGTGCTCGACGGCTTCCATGAACACCGCGAGCGCATCCGCTTCGTGGCCTGCCGGCAGGAGGGCGGCGCCGCCTTCATGGCCGAGGCGCAGGGCAAGCTCAGCGGCCGGCCGGGCATCTGTTTCGTCACCCGCGGCCCCGGCGCCACCAATGCCAGCATCGGCGTGCACACCGCCTTCCAGGACTCCACGCCGATGGTGCTATTCGTCGGCCAGGTGGCCAGCGACCAGCGCGACCGCGAGGCTTTCCAGGAGCTGGACTACCGGCAGGTGTTCGGCCCCGGCACGCTGGGCATGGCCAAGTGGGTGGGCGAGGTGCACGACCCCGACCGCCTGCCCGAGTACGTGGCCCGCGCCTTCCACACCGCGATGCAGGGCCGGCCGGGCCCGGTGGTGCTGGTGCTGCCCGAGGACATGCTGGCCGCGCCCACCGCGGCGCCGGTGCTGCCGCGCATCGAACCCGCCACCGCCTGGCCCGCAGCTGGCGCGATGCGCGACCTGCGCGCAATGCTGGCTGCAGCGAAGCGGCCTTTCGTCATCGCCGGCGGCAGCGGCTGGACGGCCGAGAGCGTGCAGGCGCTGCAGCGCTTCGCCGAGAACTGGGGCCTGCCGGTGGGCTGCGGCTTCCGCTTCCAGGACACCTTCGACAACCGCCATCCGCTGTATGCGGGCGACGTGGGCATCGCCCTCAATCCGAATCTGGCGCAGCGCATCCGCGAGGCCGACCTGGTGCTGGCCGTGGGCGTGCGCCTGGGCGAGATGACCACCAGCGGCTACACCCTGCTGCAGGTGCCGCGGCCGGCACAGAAGCTGGTGCACATGCATGCTGGCGCCGAGGAACTGGGCCGCGTGTACAGCGCCGACCTGATGCTGCAGAGCGCGATGTGCCATGCCGGCAAGGCGCTGGAGACGCTGGCCGCACCCGCCGGCACGCCGCGCTGGGCCGACTGGGCCTCCGCCGCGCATGCCGACTACGAGGCCAACCACGTCGCGCCCGAGGTGGTGCCGATGGACATGGCCCAGGTGATGAAGACCATCCAGCGCCTGGCACCCGAGGACACCGTGTACACCAACGGCGCGGGCAACTACGCCGGCTGGCTGCACCGCTATGTGCGCTACTTCGGGCTGCAGCACCACGGCCGCACGCAGCTCGCGCCCACCTCGGGCGCAATGGGCTACGGCGTGCCGGCGGCGGTGGCGGCCTCGCTGCTGCAGCCGCAGCGCACCGTGGTCAACATCGCCGGCGACGGCGACTTCCTGATGACCGGCCAGGAGCTGGCCACGGCCACCGGCTACGGCGCCACGCGGCTCATCAGCGTGGTGGTGGACAACGGCACCTACGGCACCATCCGCATGCACCAGGAGCGCGACTACCCTGGCCGCGTGAGCGGCAGCGACCTGTTCAACCCCGACTTCGCCGCGCTGGCCCGGGCCTACGGCTGGCGCGCCGAGCGCATCGACGCAACCGCGCAGTTCGAGCCGGCCTTCGCCGCCGCCCTCGACAGTGGCCGCCCCACGCTGCTGCATGTGAAGCTGGACACCGACGTCAGTACCACCCGCAGCACCCTGAGCGCCATTCGCGCGGCAGCTATGAAGAAAAAATGATGAAGTCAAGGGGGTGAGCAGACACTGATCCCCCTAGGCTGTGGAAATTCGCGCAGCCTCAGCAATTTAGGGGTTGTTGCTCAACGCAACGCCAGCCAACACTCGGAGAACAACTGTTACGTCTCGGCGCGCTGGTGCGCCGCTTCGTTACAGCCACAACATTCGAGGAGCGGGCAATGGGCGTCGTGTTTGGCGAAAGCGCGGTCAACGTTTTCCAACCGGGCAGCCAGGAGGCGCCGAAGGTCACGGTGCTGGCCGATGGCAGCTACGTGGTGGTCTGGCAGTCGTACGGCCAGGACGACTCCGACAGCCAGGGCATCTATGCCCAGCGCTTCAGCGCGGCCGGCGTGGCCGTAGGGCCCGAGTGGCGCATCAACCAGCTCACCGAAGGGGGCCAGCACAGCCCGCGCATCACCGCCTTGAGCGATGGCGGCTGGGTGGTCACCTGGCAGGACGACGCCGAGGCCGATGGCAGCAGCACCGGCGTGATGGGCCAGCGCTTCAACGCGGCCGGCGTGCCGCAGGGCGCCAACTTCGTGGTGAACGCCGCCACCAGTAGCTCCCAGTACGACGGCGCGGTGGCGGGCTACACCGGCGGCTTCGCGGCGGTATGGTCGTCGGCCCAGGCCGGTGGCAACGGCTACGACATCATCCTGCGCCGCTTCGACAACAGCGGTGCCACGGTGCTGGCGGAAACCCGCATCTCCACCGTGCCGGGCAGCCCGGGCAGCGCCCAGGCCGGCACGCAGGAGCAGGCCGACATCGCGGCGCGGGCGGACGGCAGCCTGGTCATCGTCTGGACCGACCAGGGCGGCAGCGATGGCAGCAGCTACGGCGTGTACGGCCGCACCGTGGCGGCCGACGGCACGCTGGGCAATCCCTTCCTGGTCAACACCTTCACCAGCGGCGCGCAGTACGAGCCCAGCGTGGCGATGCTGTCGGGCGGCGGCTTCGTGGTGGTGTGGCGCTCCGATGCGCAGGACGGCAGCAGTGCCGGCGTCTACGGCCAGCGCTTCGACGCAGCCGGCGCGAAGGTGGGCGCGGCCTTCCTGGTCAACGAGACCACCAACGGCGGCCAGTACCAGCCCTCGGTCACCGGCCTGTCCACCGGTGGCTTCGTCGTCACCTGGTTCAACGACAACTACGACAGCAGCGGCAGCGGCAGCACGGCCGACGTGTACCTGCGGGAATACAGCGCGGCGGGCGTGGCCCTCACCGGCCAGCAGAAGCTGGCGTCCGGCAGCAACAGCACCGAGTACCAGCCCGACATCGCCGACCTGGGCAACGGCAACTACGTGGTGGTCTATGCCGACTACGTCACCGCCGCGGGCCCCGGCGACAACACCTACCGCATCGCGCAGCAGATCTTCGGCGATGCCAATCCGCCGGTTCGCCAGGCCGACCCCACGCTGGGCGACTTCACCGGCACCGTGACCTTCGCCGAAAACCTGGTGAACACCGCGCCGCAGGTGATCGACGCAGCCATCAGCCTGGCGGACAGCGATTCCGCTGACCTGGCCGGCGGCCGGCTCGACCTGTTCTATGTGCAGGGCGGTGATGCCACCGACCAGCTGGGCGTGCGGCACCAGGGCAACGGCTTTGGCCAGATCGGCCTGGCCGGCAGCACCGTCAGCTACGGCGGCGTGGCCATCGGCACGCTGAGCGGCGGCGCCAACGGCGCCAACCTCGTCATCAGCTTCAATGCCAGCGCCACCGTGGATGCGGTGGAAGCGCTGGTGCAGAACCTCACCTACGCCAGCACCTCGCAGAGCCCGCAGCCCAGCCGCACGGTGGGCCTGCGCATCAGCGACGGCGACGGCGGCAGCAGCGAGGCCAGCACCGTCACCATCCAGGTGACGGCCGAGCTGGACGGCCGGCCGGTGGCGCACGGCGAGGAGGCGGTCAACACCTACCGCGCCAGCACGCAGGACCAGCCCGACATCGCGGTGCTGGCCGATGGCAGCTACGTCATCGCCTGGGAGTCGCAGGCCCAGGACGGCGCCGGCACCGGCGTGTACTGGCAGCGCTTCGCGGCCAACGGCACCGCCATCGGCCCCGAGGTGCGTGCGGCCGGCGCCACGGAAGGCGAGCAGCGTCAGCCGCACCTGGCGGCCTTGAGCGACGGCGGCTTCGTGCTCACGTGGGAAGACAACTCCGGCGTGGACGGCAGCGGGCAGGGCGTGATCGGCCAGCGCTACAACGGCGCCGGCGTGGCCCAGGGCGGCAACTTCATCGTCAACACCACCACCAGCAGCGCGCAGTACGACGGCGCGGTGGCGGGCTACACCGGCGGCTTCGCGGCCGTGTGGTCGTCTTCGCAATCGGGCGGCAACGGCTACGACATCATCCTCAAGCGCTTCGACAACACCGGTGCGGTGACGCTGGCGGAGACCCGCATCTCCACCGTGCCGGGCCAGCCGGGCACGGCACAGCCCAGCACGCAGGAGCAGGCGCAGATCGCCGCCCGCGCCGACGGCAGCCTGGTGGTGGTGTGGACCGACCAGGGCAGCAACGACGGCAGCAGCTACGGCGTCTACGGCCGCACCGTGGCCGCCAACGGCACGCTGGGCGACACCTTCCTCGTCAATGGCAGCACTGCCGGCGCGCAGTACGAGCCCGCGGTGGCGCTGCTGAGCAATGGCGGCTTCGTCGTGGTCTGGCGCTCCGACGGCCAGGACGGCAGCAGCGCCGGGGTGTATGGCCAGCGCTTCGATGCCGCGGGCGTGAAGGTCGGCGGCGAGTTCCTGGTCAACGAGAGCACCACCGGCGGCCAGTACCAGCCGGCGGTCACCGGCCTGTCCACCGGCGGCTTCGTGGTCAGTTGGTACAACGACAACTACGACACCACCGGCACCGGCACCACGCAGGACGTCTACATCCGCGAGTACGGCAACAACGGGGTGCCCGTGGACGGCCAGCGCAAGCTGCTGTCGGGCACCAACAGCACCGAATACCAGCCCGCCATCGCCGACCTGGGCAGTGGCAACTTCGTGGTGGCGTACAGCGACTACCAGCCCACGGGCGACGGCGGCAACAACACCTACGAGATCGTGCAGCAGGTGTTCGGCAGCGGCGCCGCGCTGGCCCGCCAGTCGGCCCCGACGCTGGGCGACTTCACCGGCAGCGTGACCTTTGCCGAGAACCTGGTGAACACCACGCCGCAGCTCATCGATGCGGCGGTGAGCCTGTCGGACACCGACTCGGCCAACTTCGCCGGCGGCCGGCTCGACCTGTTCTATGTGCAGGGCGGCGAGGCGGGCGACCAGCTCAGCGTGCGCCACCAGGGCAACGGCGCGGGCCAGATCAGCCTGGCCGGCAGCACCGTCAGCTATGGCGGCGTGGCCATCGGCACGCTGAGCGGCGGCGCCAACGGCGCCAACCTCGTCATCAGCTTCAATGCCAGCGCCACCGTGGATGCGGTGGAAGCGCTGGTGCAGAACCTCACCTACGCCAGCACCTCGCAGAGCCCGCAGCCCAGCCGCACGGTGGGCCTGCGCATCAGCGACGGCGACGGCGGCAGCAGCGAGGCCAGCACCGTCACCATCCAGGTGACGGCCGAGCTGGACGGCCGGCCGGTGGCGCACGGCGAGGAGACGGTCAACACCTACCGCGCCAGCACGCAGGACACACCCACCATCGCGGTGCTGGCCGATGGCAGCTACGTCATCGCCTGGGAGTCGCAGGCCCAGGACGGCGCCGGCACCGGCGTGTACTGGCAGCGCTTCGCGGCCAACGGCACCGCCATCGGCCCCGAGGTGCGTGCGGCCGGCGCCACGGAAGGCGAGCAGCGCCAGCCGCACCTGGCGGCCTTGAGCGACGGCGGCTTCGTGCTCACGTGGGAAGACAACTCCGGCGTGGACGGCAGCGGGCAGGGCGTGATCGGCCAGCGTTACAACGGCGCCGGCGTGGCCCAGGGCGGCAACTTCATCGTCAACACCACCACCAGCAGCGCGCAGTACGACGGCGCGGTGGCGGGCTACATCGGCGGCTTCGCGGCGGTGTGGTCGTCGGCCCAGGCGGGTGGCAATGGCTACGACATCATCCTCAAGCGCTTCGACAACACCGGTGCGGTGACGCTGGCGGAGACCCGCATCTCCACCGTGCCGGGCCAGCCGGGCACGGCACAGCCCAGCACGCAGGAGCAGGCGCAGATCGCCGCCCGCGCCGACGGCAGCCTGGTGGTGGTGTGGACCGACCAGGGCAGCAACGACGGCAGCAGCTACGGCGTCTACGGCCGCACCGTGGCCGCCAACGGCACGCTGGGCGACACCTTCCTCGTCAACACCACGACCGCCGGCTACCAATACGAGCCGAGCGTGGCGCTGCTGAGCAACGGCGGCTTCGTCGTGGTCTGGCGCTCCGACGGGCAGGACGGCAGCAGCGCCGGGGTGTATGGCCAGCGCTTCGATGCCGCGGGCCTGAAGGTCGGCGGCGAGTTCATGGTCAACGAGAGCACCACCGGCGGCCAGTACCAGCCGGCGGTCACCGGCCTGTCCACCGGCGGCTTCGTGGTCAGTTGGTACAACGACAATTACGACACCACCGGCACCGGCACCACGCAGGACGTCTACATCCGCGAGTACAGCAACGCCGGCGTGGCGCTGGACGGCCAGCGCAAGCTGGTGTCTTCCTCCAACAGCACCGAATACCAGCCCGCCATCGCCGACCTGGGCAATGGCAACTTCGTGGTGGCGTACAGCGACTACCAGTCCACGGGCGACGGCGGCAACAACACCTACGAGATCGTGCAGCAGGTGTTCGGCAGCGGCGCCGCGCTGGCCCGCCAGTCGGCCCCGACGCTGGGCGACTTCACCGGCAGCGTGACCTTTGCCGAGAACCTGGTGAACACCACGCCGCAGCTCATCGATGCGGCGGTGAGCCTGTCGGACACCGACTCGGCCAACTTCGCCGGCGGCCGGCTCGACCTGTTCTATGTGCAGGGCGGCGAGGCGGGCGACCAGCTCAGCGTGCGCCACCAGGGCAACGGCGCGGGCCAGATCAGCCTGGCCGGCAGCACCGTCAGCTATGGCGGCGTGGCCATCGGCACGCTGAGCGGCGGCGCCAATGGCGCCAACCTCGTCATCACCTTCAACGCCAGCGCCACCGTGGATGCGGTGGAAGCGCTGGTGCAGAACCTCACCTACGCCAGCACCTCGCAGAGCCCGCAGCCCAGCCGCACGGTGGGCCTGCGCATCAGCGACGGCGACGGCGGCAGCAGCGAGGCCAGCACCGTCACCATCCAGGTGACGGCCGAGCTGGACGGCCGGCCGGTGGCGCATGGGGAGGAGGCGGTCAACAGCTACCGCAACAACACCCAGGACCAGCCTGACATCGCGGTGCTGGCCGATGGCAGCTATGTGATCGCCTGGACCTCGGAAGGCCAGGACGGTGCCGGCAGCGGCGTGTACTGGCAGCGCTTCGCCGCCAACGGCGTGGCCACCGGGCCCGAGGTGCGCGCGGGCACCGTGGCCAATGGCAGCCAGCAGCAGCCGCAGGCCGCGGCCCTGAGCGACGGCGGCTTCGTGCTGGTGTGGAACGACAGCGGCGCCTTCGACGGCAGCGGCCAGGGCGTGATCGGCCAGCGCTACAACGGCGCCGGCGTGGCCCAGGGCGGCAACTTCGTCGTCACCAGCACCACTGCCAGCGCGCAGTACGACGGCTCGGTGGCCGGCTACACCGGCGGCTTCGCGGCGGTGTGGTCGTCGGCCCAGGCGGGTGGCAATGGCTACGACATCTACCTCAAGCGCTTCGACAACACCGGTGCGGTGACGCTGGCGGAGACCCGCATCTCCACCGTGCCCGGCAACGCGGCCACTGCCCAGAGCAGCACCCAGGAACAGGCCGACCTGGTGGCCCGCGCCGACGGCAGCCTGGTGATCGTGTGGACCGACCAGGGCGGCAACGACGGCAGCAGCTACGGCGTCTACGGCCGCACCGTGGCGGCCGACGGCACGCTGGGCGACACCTTCCTCGTCAATGGCAGCACTGCCGGCGCGCAGTACGAGCCCGCGGTGGCGCTGCTGAGCAATGGCGGCTTCGTCGTGGTCTGGCGCTCCGACGGCCAGGACGGCAGCAGCGCCGGGGTGTATGGCCAGCGCTTCGATGCCGCGGGCGTGAAGGTCGGCGGCGAGTTCCTGGTCAACGAGAGCACCACCGGCGGCCAGTACCAGCCGGCGGTCACCGGCCTGTCCACCGGCGGCTTCGTGGTCAGTTGGTACAACGACAACTACGACACCACCGGCACCGGCACCACGCAGGACGTCTACATCCGCGAGTACAGCAACGCCGGCGTAGCGCTGGACGGCCAGCGCAAGCTGGTGTCTTCCTCCAACAGCACCGAATACCAGCCCGCCATCGCCGACCTGGGCAATGGCAACTTCGTGGTGGCGTACACCGACTACCGCCCGAGCGGCAGCGGCGGCAACAACACCTACGAGGTGGCGCAGCAGATCTTCGGCAGCGGTGCCTCGCTGGCCCGCCAGGCGAATCCGGTGCTGGCCGACGTGGTGGAGCTGGTGACCCTGAGCTCCAGCGCCGCCAGCCCGGTGTTCGCCGGCCTGGCCGTGACCATCGATACCGACGTGTCGGTCAGCGATGCCGATTCGGCCAACTTCGCCGGTGGCGCCCTCACGCTGCAACTGGGCAACGGCGCCACCGCCACCGAGGTGCTGGGCGTGCGCCACCAGGGCAACGGCGCCGGCCAGATCGGCGTGGCCGGCAGCGTGGTGAGCTTCGGCGGCGTGGCCATCGGCACCATCAATGGCGGCGGCGCTGGCAACAGCCTGCTGGTCATCCAGTTCAACGCAGCGGCCGATGCGGCGGCGGTGCGGGCGCTGGTGGAGAACATCACCTACCAGAACACCTCGCCACCGGCCGGCACCACCGACCGCAGCCTGAGCCTGCGCCTGAGCGACGGCGACGGCGGCAGCAGCGAGCCGGTGGCGGTGCAGATCCGCATCCAGGCCACGGTGAGCGCGCCCACGCTGGCGCTGACCGACCTGGCGGAGGAACGCACCCTGACCGAGGCGCAGGCCCAGGCCGGCGTGCTGGTGGACGATGCGGTGCAGCTGGACTACGCCGGCGCCACCGGCTTCGCCAACGGCAAGCTCACCGTGAGCTACACCGGCAACAGCAACCGCGCCGACGACCAGCTGGCGATCGCGCATGAAGGCAACGGCGCCGGCCAGGTGGGTGTGGCCGGCAGCGCCATCAGCTACGGGGGCACGCAGATCGGCAGCCTCAGCGCCACGCTGGACGGCGGCGGCGGCCGCACGCTGGAGATCACCTTCAACGGCAGCGCCACCGCCCAGGCCATCGAGGAGGTGATCGAGCGCCTGCGCTACAGCACCACCTCCGAGGCCCCCAATGCCACGCGCGAACTGCGTGTGCAGGTGACCGACGGCGCGGGCGCCAACAGCCCGGTGCGTGACGTGCTCATCAGCATCACGCCCGAGGCCGATCCGGCCGCAGTGCAGCCGTTGACCGGCGACCTGCAGGCCAACAGCCAGGAAGGCGGGCAGCAGACCGATGCGTCCCTCGCCCGGCTGCTCGGCCCGAACAACGGCGGCTACGTCATCGCCTGGGTGAGCGACGGCGGCCAGGACGGCAGCGGCGGCAGCATCCACCTGCAGCGCTTCGCCGCCAACGGCAGTGCCCAGGGCGCCGAGGTGCAGGTCAACAGCTACACCCTCAACACCCAGAACCAGCCGGCGGTTTCCGGCCTGGCCGATGGCGGCTACGTGGTGGCCTGGACCAGCGGCCACGACGGCAGCGGCAGCGGCGTGTATGCGCAGCGCTTCAACGCCGCCGGCCAGCCGGCGGGAGGCGAGTTCCGCGTCAACACCACCATCACCAGCACCCAGAACATGCCCACGTTGCTGGGCCTGGCCGACGGCAGCTTCGTGGTGGCCTACGAGAGCGACTATTCCAATGCCACCGCTGGCTACACCTACGACGTGCTGGGCCAGCGCTTCGCGGCCGATGGCACGCCGCTGGGCGCCGAGTTCACGCTCAACAGCAATGTGAACGGCAGCCAGGTGCAGCCCCAGCTCGCCAGCCTGGCCGGCGGCGGCTTCGTGGCGGCGTGGACCGACACCAGCGGTGCCGACGGCAGCGGCTACGGCATCGTGCTGCAGCGCTTCGCGGCCGATGGCAGCAAGCTGGGGTCGGAGATCATCGCCAACACCACCGTGGCCGGCACGCAGCAGGGCGCCGACGTGGTGGGCCTGGCCGGCGGCGGCTTCGTGGCGGTGTGGCATGACGACAGCACCAACAGCGTGCTGGCGCAGCGCTTTGCGGCCGACGGCAGCAAGCTGGGTGCCGAACTGCTGGTGAGCACGCCCGACACCCGGGCGGACTACAACAACTACGCCCGCGTGGCCGCGCTGGACACCGGCGGCTTCGTCGTCACCTGGGACTCCACCTATGCGGTGGGCGGCTCCAACTACGAGGTGGTGGCCCAGCAGTTCAGCGCCACCGGCCAGCGGGTGGACGGCGTGTTCGTCCTCAACCAGCGCACCGCCAGCACGCAGATCGAACCGGACGTGGTTGGCCTGGCCGGCGGCAATTTCGTGGCCGCCTGGAGCAACTACGACGCCGAGCGCCGGACCGACAACAGCTACGGCGTGTTCCACCGCGTGTTCGGCACGCCGGGCTCGGTGGCCAGCTCGGCGGCCCCGGTGCTGGTGGACCTGGCCGACCGCGTCACCTTCGACGAGGCCTTGGTCAATGCCGGTGGCCAGCTCATCGATGCCAGCGCGGGGCTGAGCGATGCCGATTCCGCCAACTTCGACGGCGGCCGGCTGTGGGTCAGCGTGATCAACGGCTATCCGCACGACAACGACGGACCGCTGGCCGCCGGCCTGGTGCAGCAGGACGTGCTGGGCATCCTTTCGGTGGGCACCGGCGCGGGCCAGGTGTCGGTCAGCGGCAGCACGGTGAGCTACGGCGGCGTGGCCATCGGCGTGATCGAGCTGGGCGGCGCGGCCGGCGCCGACCTGGTGCTGCGCTTCAACGCCGGCGCCACCAGCGCCGCGGTGGAGGCGGTGATCGAGAGCCTGACCTATGCCAACACCTCGTCGGCCCCGTCGGCCAGCCGGGTGGTGAGCATCAGCGTGAGCGATGGCGACGGCGGCACCAGCGATCCGCGGCTGGTGACGGTCAACGTCACGCCGCAGGCCGACGGCCCGCAGCCGCTGTTCGGCAACGAGGTGGTCAACACCTTCCGGCCCGACACCCAGGGCGAACCGGCCACGGCCGCGCTCACCGGCGGCGGCTATGTCACGGTGTGGACTTCGCAAGGCCAGGACGGATCGCAGGGCGGCGTGTTCGGCCAGCGCTACACCGCGGCCGGCGAGCGGGTGGGGCCGGAGTTCCAGGTCAACACCCAGACGCTGCAGGTGCAGGACCACCCCAAGGTGGTGGGCCTGGCCGGCGGCGGCTTCGTGGTGGCCTGGGAATCGCAGAACCAGGACGGCAGCAGCACCGGGCTGTATGGCCAGCGCTTCGGCGCCGACGGCGCACCGGCGGGCAGCGAGTTCCGCATCAACACCAGCACCGACAACGACCAGAGCCAGGTGAGCCTGGCGGCCTTGCCCGGCGGCGGCTTCGTGGCCACCTGGTACAGCTACTACCACGAAGGCACCTACTACCAGATCGTCGCCCAGCGCTTCGATGCCGCCAACGTGCCGGTGGGCCCGGAGTGGACGGTCAACACCGACGCCAGCAGTTCGTACCAGGCCGAGCCGGCCGTGGCCGCCGCGGCCGATGGCAGCTTCCTCATCGTCTGGCGCAGCGACGGCCAGGACGGCTCTGGCGCCGGGGTCTATGGCCAGCGCTTCGCGGCCAACGGCAGCGCCCAGGGCAGCGAGTTCCGCGTCAACAGCTACACCGACGGCAGCCAATACCAGCCCGACGTGGCGGCGCTCGCCGGCGGCGGCTACATCGTGGTGTGGCACTCCGACAGCCAGGACGGCAACAGCGGCGGTGTCTACGGCCAGCGGCTGAATGCGTCCGGCGCGCCGGTGGGGCCGGAGTTCCGCATCCATGCCGACATCGTCGGCAACCAGCACACGCCCAGCGTGACGGCCCTGCCTGGCGGCGGTTTTGCCGTGGCCTGGATCGACAACGGCCAGGCCTGGCTGCAGCAGTTCGCGGCCGACGGCACGCGGCTGGACGGCGAGCTGCGGCTGGACACGCTGGACAGCGGCGGCAACGTCAGCCTGCCGCAGGTCACGGCACTGGCCAACGGCAGCCTGGTGGCCACCTGGGGCGACTATGTGCAGTCCCAGGCCAGCTACGAGGTGGTGCAGCAGCTGCTGGCCAATCCGGCCACCACCACGCGCCAGTCGCGGCCGGTGATCACCGACCTGGTCGACAGCATCACGCTGCCGGAAAACCTGGTGAATGCCGCAGCGCAGCTGATCGACGCCAGCATCGACCTGGCCGATGCCGACTCGGCCAACTTCGATGGCGGCCAGCTGTGGGTGAGCGTGATCTCCGGCTACGGCAACCTGGAGGTGGCCCAGCTGCCGGAGGACGTGCGCGCCCAGGACCAGCTGGGCCTGCGCAGCACCGGCGACGGGCCGGGCCAGGTGCGGGTGACCGGCAGCGCGGTGAGCGTGGGCGGCGTGGTGGTGGCCACCGTGCTGACCAACGGCAGTGCCGGCGCCGACCTGGTGCTGCGCTTCAATGCCCAGGCCACGCCCGCCGCAGTGGAAGCGGTGGTGGAGGCGCTGACCTATGCCAACACCGCCTCCAACCCGGTGGGCAGCCGCGCCATCAGCATCAGCCTGAGCGATGGCGACGGCGCCACCAGCGAGCCGCAGGTGGTCACGGTCAACGTCACGCCCGAGGCGGACGGCGCGCAGGCGCTGTTCGGCAACGAGCTGGTCAACACCTATGCCCCCGACACGCAGAACCTGCCGGCCATCACCCGGCTGGCCGATGGCGGCTACGTGATCGTCTGGACCTCGCAAGGCCAGGACGGCTGGGGCACTGGCGTGCATGCGCAGCGCTTCGATGCCAACGGCGTGCCGGTGGGCAGCGAGTTCCAGGCCAACACCTACACCCCTTACGACCAGGTTGCGCCCACCGCGGCCGGCCTGGCCAGTGGTGGCTTCGTGCTGATGTGGACGTCGCAGAATCAGGACGGCAGCGGCAGCGGCATCTTCGGCCAGCGCTTCGACGCCAACGGCGTGCCGGCGGGCGCCGAGTTCCTGGTCAACACCGGTACGGGCAACAGCCAGAGCCAGGTGGCCGTGGCGGCGTTGGCCGGCGGCGGCTTCGTGGCCACCTGGTACAGCGACTTCCAGGACGGGAGCTACTACAACGTCTACGGCCAGCGCTTCGCTGCCGACGGTGCCAAGCTGGGCGGCGAGTTCAAGGTCAACACCAGCACCGGCTTCGAGAACTCGGACCAGTCGGAGCCGGCGGTGGCCGCGCTGGCGGGTGGCGGCTTCGTCGTCGTGTGGACGGGCGCCGGCCAGGACGGCGGCACCTATGGGATCCACGGCCAACGCTATGCCGCCGACGGCAGCGCCGTGGGTGCGGAGTTCCAGGTCAACAGCTACGGCCCCAACACCCAGCACCAGCCCGATGTGGCCGCACTCACCGGCGGCGGCTTCGTGGTGGTGTGGCGCTCCGAAGGCCAGGATGGCAACAGCGGCGGCGTGTTCGGCCAGCGCTACGGCAGCGACGGCGCGCCGGTGGGCAGCGAGTTCCGGGTCAACACCGACACCTTCAACGATGAAGGGCAGCCGGCGGTCACGGCCTTGTCCGATGGCGGCTTTGCCGTGACCTACTACGACGGCGGCCGGGTCATGGTCCAGCAGTTCGATGCCGCCGGCCGCGCGCTGGACAACGAGACGCGGGTTGACACCGCGGACAACAACAGCAATGCCTCGCAGCCGGCCATCCAGGGCCTGGCGGGCGGCGCCTTCGTCATCGCCTGGACCGACTACGACTACCAGAGCGGCCAGTACCAGATCTACCAGCAGGTGTTCGGCAACCCGGCGCTGCTCACACGCCAGGCCAACCCGCAGCTGGTGGACGTGACGCCCAGCGTCACCTTCGCCGAGAACCTGGTGAATGCGGTGCCGCAGTTGATCGACCCGGGCGTGGGCCTGATCGACACCGACTCGGCCAACTTCGACGGTGGCCTGCTGGAGGTGAACTACCTCACCGACTACGGCGCGCAGGACCAGCTCGGCCTGCAGAGCCTGGACAACCAGGACCAGCTGGGCATCCGCCATGAAGGCCTGGGTGCCGGCCAGGTGGGCGTGGTGGGCAGCGTGGTGAGCTTCAGCGGCGTGGCCATCGGGCAGATCGTCAGCGCCGGCGCCAATGGCGACAAGCTGAGCGTGCGCTTCAATGCCAATGCCAGCGTGGAGGCGGTGGAGCAGGTGATCGAGAACCTGACCTATGCCAACACCGTCAGCAATCCCATCGCCAGCCGCACTGTCAGCATCCGCGTGACCGATGGCGACGGCGGTGCCAGCGCCGCCCGCGCGGTGACCATCAACGTCACGCCGCAGATCGACGGCGCGGTGCGCTTCGGCCTGGAGCAGACGGTCAACACCACGCGCCCCGGCCAGCAGGTCGAGTCCGACATTGCCCGCCTGGCCGATGGCGGCTATGTGGTGGTGTGGACCGACCAGGGCGGTGCCGACGGCAGCAGCTATGGTGTCTACGGCCAGCGTTATGACGCCGACGACAACGCGGCGGGTGCGGAATTCCGCATCAACACCACCACCGACGGCCAGCAGGACAACGCGCAGGTCGTCGGCCTGGCCGGCGGCGGCCATGTGGTGGTGTGGCAGTCGCTCAACCAGGACGGCTCCGGCTGGGGGTGTACGGCCAGCGCTACAACGCCGACGGCAGCGCGGCCGGGGCTGAGTTCCTGGTCAACACTCTTACCAGCTCCAGCCAATACCAGCCGGCGTTGGCAGCCACGGCCAACGGCGGCTTCATCGTGGCTTGGCACCACGACTCCTACAGCGACAACAACACCGAATATTCCGACGTCTTCTTCCAGCGTTATGGCGCCAACGGCGTCGTGCTGGGCAGCGAGACCAAGGCCAACCCCGGCCTGGGCGAAACCTTCCGCTACCAGTCGCAGCCGGCGCTGGCAGTGCTTAGCGACGGCAGCTTCGTGGTGGTGTGGTCGGACGACAGGGAGGACGGCAGCAGCACCGGCGTGTTCGGCCAGCGCTTCAGCGCCGCCGGCGCCCCGCAAGGCAGCGCATTCGCCGTCAATAGCTACACCGACAGCCAGCAGGATCAGGCCGCCATCACCGCCTTGAAGGACGGGGGCTACCTGGTCACCTGGCAATCGCTGCAGCAGGACTTGAGCGGCTGGGGTGTGTATGCGCAGCGCTTCGATGCCGCGGGCAACACCGTGGGCGCGGAATTCCGCGTCAACACCACCATCAACAGCAGCCAGTACGACGTCGATGTCACCGCGCTGGAGAACGGCGGCTGGGTAGTGGCCTGGCACGGCGACAACAGCGGTGACGTGTACCTGCAGCAGTACAACGCCGCCGGCCAGGCGGTGGACGGCGAAACGAAGGTCAACAGCTACGAATACAGCACGCAGTCGCAGCCGGCCATCATCTCCATGGCCGATGGCGGCTTCGTCGTCAGCTGGAGCAGCTACATCGCCAGCGGCGATGGCAATGGCGACGGCGTGGGCGATGGTGGCAACGACACCTACGAGATCCGCCTTCAGCGCTTCAGCAACACCGCGCCGCAGGTGTCCGACGTCATTGCCAACGGCCTGGAGGACACGCCGCTGGTGCTGGGCAATGCCGTGTTCGAGGCCGGCTTTGCCGACGTGGACGGCCAGACGCTGCAGTCCATCCGCATCACCACGCTGCCGGGCGAGGGCACGCTGCGCCTGAACGGCACCGCCGTGGTGGCCGGGCAGGAGATCACGCTGGCACAGCTGCAGGCCGGCCAGCTCACCTACCAGGGCAATGCCGACTGGTTCGGTGCCGACCAGTTCCGCTGGACCGGCTCGGATGGCGTGGCCTATGCCTCCACGCCGGTGCTCACCACCATCAACCTGGCCAACGTGAACGATGGGCCGCGGCTGGAGGCCGGCGCCAACGACACCGCCAACGAGGGCGTGTGGTTCAGCCACAGCATCACGCTGGGCGACCCCGACCCCGAGGGCCATCTGCTCACCATCGACTGGGGCGACGGCCAGGCGCCGCAGGTGTTCACGGTGGGCAACACGCCCAACCACAGCATCAGCCACTACTTTGCCGACAACGGCAGCTACACCGTGCAGGTGCGCGCCGACGACCAGCGCGGCCTGCCCAACAGCGTGGCGACCGACAGCTTCCAGGTGGTGGTGGCCAATGTGGCGCCCACGCTGGCATTGTTCGGCAATGCCAATGCGGTGCAGGGCCAGCCTTATGTGCTGGACCTGGGTACCGTGGTCGATCCGGGCGCCGACACCGTCACCCAGTACCGCATCGACTGGGGCGACGGCACGCCGCTGCAGGTGGTGGCCGCGGCCGACCTGCCGGCCAACCGCGAGCTGCAGCACACCTACGCCAACCCCGGCACGCCCACCATCCGCGTGGCGCTGCAGGACGAGGACGGCGTGTTCGCCAATGCCGGCAGCCGCAGCGTGAACGTGGTGGCACCGGCCGAGGTCATCACCGTGCAGGCGGGCGCCGACCTCTCGGTCAACGAAGGCACGGTATTCACCCGCAGCATCAGCTTCACCGACCCCACCGACCAGGCGCCGGCCGGCCGCAGCTACACCGTCAACTGGGGCGACGGCCAGACCAGCAGCGGCAATCTGGCCGCGGGCGTGCTCAGCTTCAACATCTCGCATGCCTATGCCGACCACGGCGGCAGCTACACCGTGCAGGTGACGGTGGACGACTCCGGCGCGCAGCAGGGCAGCGACAGCTTCGTGGTGCAGGTGGCCAACGTGGCGCCCACGGTGCAGCTGCAGGGCGCCACGTCGGTGGCCGAAGGCTCGGCGTACACCATGACGCTGGACGTGGTGGACCCGGGCACCGACACCGTGCAGCGCTACGACATCAACTGGGGCGACGGCAGCCCGGTGCAGACCGTGCTGGCCGCCGATCTGCCGCCCAGCCGGCAGGTCAGCCATGTGTATGCCGACGGCGCCGTCACCCGCAACATCAACGTGTCGGTGGTGGACGAGGACGGCACCTGGACCAACGCCGGCACGCGCTCGGTGCTGGTGAGCAACCTGGCGCCGGTCGCCGCCGTCACCGGTGCCAACAGCGTGGCCGAAGGCGCCAGCTATGTGCTGAGCGTGGGCGCCATCACCGATCCCGGCACAGACACCCGCACCGGCTACAGCATCGACTGGGGCGACGGCACGGTGCAGGCCTTCACGCCCGCGCAGTGGGCGGCGGCCAACGGCAGCTTCAGCCATGTGTATGCGGACGGCGTGGGCAGCGGCAGCTTGCGCACGGTGGTGGTCACCGCCACCGACGAGGACGGCAGCTTCACGCTGGGCAGCAAGAGCCTGACGGTGGCCAACGTGGCGCCGGTGCTCACCGTGGGCGGCGCGGCGGCGGTGAACGAAGGCGCGACCTACACCCTGGCCATCAGCGCCAGCGACGCCGCAGGGGCGCTCGACCCGCTGGGCTACAGCATCGACTGGGGCGATGGCTCTGCGCTGCAGATCCTGACGGCCGCACAGCTGGCCGCGCTCGGCGGCAATGTCACGCATGTGTTTGCCGATGACCAGGACGGCCCGGTCAACAGCACCGCCCGCACCATCAGCGTCACCGCCAACGACGGTGACGGCGGCTTGACGACCCGCACGCAGGCGGTCACCGTCAACAACGTGACACCCGTGGCCACGGTCGGCGGCGCGGCCAGCGTCAACGAGGGCGCGAACTATACGCTGACCGTCGGTGCCGTCACCGAGCCCGGCAGCGACACCCGCACCGGCTACAGCATCGACTGGGGCGACGGCGTGGTGCAGGCCTTCACGCCCGCGCAATGGGCTGCAGCCGCCGGCAGCTTCAACCACGTGTATGCCGATGGCGGCAACGGGGGCACGGCCCGCAGCATCACCGTCAGCGCCACCGACGAGGACGGAACCTTCGTGCTCGGCAGCCGGACCGTGACGGTCAACAACCTCGCGCCCAACCTGGCGATCAGCGGCGCGGGCGCGACCAACGAAGGCGCGACCTACACCCTGGCCATCACCGCCAGCGACGCGGCCACGACCAACGACCCGCTGAGCTACAGCATCGACTGGGGCGATGGCTCGGCGGTGCAGACCCTGACGGCGGCGCAGCTGGCCGCGCTGGGCGGCAACGTCACCCACGTGTTCGCCGACGACCAGGACGGTCCGGTCAACAGCACCGCCCGCAGCATCAGCGTCACCGCCAACGACGGCGATGGGGGCCAGACCACGCGCACGCAGGCCATCAACGTCAACAACGTGGCGCCGCAGCTGGCCGTGACCGGCGCCGCGGCGGCCGTGGTGGGGCAACCGTACGTGCTGGCACTCGGCGCCATCACCGACCCGGGCACGGACACCGTGCAGAGCTACGTCATCGACTGGGGCGACGGCAGCACGCAGACCGTCACCACGGCCGGCGACGTCAGCCACACCTATGCCAGCGCCGGTGCCCGCAACGTCGCCGTGACGGTGGTGGACGAGGACGGCAGCCACGCCAACGCCGCCACCTTGGCGGTGAGCGTGGGCGCGGCCACCCCGCAGGTCAGCATCGAGGCCGGTGGCAACGAAACGCTGGCCGAAGGCCAGTCGCTCAGCCGCAGCATCGTCATCAGCGACGGGCAGGACAACGGCTCGCCGGGCTGGAGCTACAGCATCGACTACGGCGACGGCAGCGCGCTGCAGACCGGCACCACGCTGACGCCGGCCCTCGTGCTGGACCATGTGTATGCCGACGGCGCGGCCAACCGCACCGTGACGGTGACGGTGACCGACGTCAACGGCGAGACCGCCAGCGACAGCTTCAGCGTGGCGGTGACCAACGTCGCGCCGACCGCTGCGGTCAGCGGTGCGCCGGCGGTCAACGAAGGCGCCAGCTACACGCTCACCGTCGGTGCCGTCACCGACCCCGGCGCGGACACCCGCACCGGCTACCGCATCGACTGGGGCGACGGCGTGGTGCAGAACCTCACGCCGGCGCAATGGGCGGCGGCCGCAGGCAGCTTCAACCACGTGTATGCCGACGGCGGCAACGGTGGCACTGCCCGCAGCATCACCGTCAGCGCCACCGACGAGGACGGCACCTTCGTGCTGGGCACGCAGGCGGTGACGGTCAACAACCTTGCACCCAACCTCGCGGTCAGCGGTGCGGGCGCGACGAACGAAGGCGCGACCTACACCCTGGCCATCAGCGCCAGCGACGCGGCCACCACCAACGACCCGCTGGGCTACAGCATCGACTGGGGCGACGGCTCTGCGCTGCAGACCCTGACGGCCGCACAGCTGGCCGCGCTCGGCGGCAATGTCACGCATGTGTTTACCGACGATGGCGACGGACCTGGCAACAGCACGCCCCGCACCATCAGCGTCACCGCCAACGACGGCGATGGGGGCCAGACCACGCGCACGCAGGCGGTCAACGTCAACAACGTCGCGCCGCTGCTTGCGCTCACCGGCGCCACGGCAGCCACCGCCGGCCAGCCGTACGTGGTGACGCTGGGCGCCGTGGCGGACCCCGGTACCGACACCGTGCAGGCCTACGTCATCGACTGGGGCGATGGCAGCACGCAGACGGTCAACAGCGCCGGCGACGTGAGCCACACCTATGCCAGCACAGGCAGCCGCAACATCGCGGTGACGGTGGTGGACGAGGACGGCAGCCATGCCGATGCAGCCCGCCTGGCGGTGACCGTGGGCACCCAGCCGGTGGACAACACGCCACCGGTGGCCGGCGACGACAGCGTGGCGGCCACGGCCGGCCAGCCGGTGGTCATCACCTTCGCGCAACTGCTGGCCAACGACGTTGATGCCGATGGCCATCCCTGGCCATCGCCTCGGTGGACACCACCGGCCTGGCCGGCACGCTGACGCGGGTGGACGGCGTGGGCTACCGCTTCGAGCCCACGGCCGGCTTCAGCGGCAGCACCGCCTTCAGCTACGTGGTCAGCGATGGCGAGGGCGGCCTGGACACCGCCCGCGTCGAGATCGAAGTGCAGCCGGCGCCGGTGGAGACGGTGCGCATCGGCGACGCCCCGGTGCGCCAGACCGGCACCGGCGGCCAGTGGGCGGCGGCCTGGAGCCATGCCGACCTGACCCTGCTGCACAAGGCCGACGCCACCGACGACGGCACCGCCTTCAGCAGCGTGAGCCTGCACGGCGTGAGCCCGCAGGGCCTGGCCGGCGGCGACATCTACCAGGGCGACCTGGGCGTGAGCGGGCAGTCGGTGGCCAGCAGCAGCGTGCGCCAGGAGATCGACGGCCGCGAGGTGCTGCGGGTGGAGCTGGACCGCGAGGCCACGCAGGTGGACCTGGCGCTGTCGCGCTTCTTCCTGCAGGACGACGGCGGCCTGCTGTTCGAGGCCGGCCGGCTGCGGCTGCTCGACGTAGACAACCAGGTGGTGGCCGAGCGGGCCTTCACCGCCGTCAATGCGCAGGGCACGTTGCAGCTCAGCCTGGAGGCGGCCGCCGGCTTCCATGCGCTGGAGCTGAGCGCCGGCGCATGGCAGGGCGACAGCTTCGAGTTCGGGGCCTATGCCGATGCCAGCGGCGGATTTGCGGCCGCCGCCGGGCCGGATGCCAACGGCGTGCAGCACGGCAGCGACTTCATGCTGGACTGGATCGAGTTCGAGTTCCCGGTGCTGGGCGTGCTGCAGGAGCCGGCGCCCTGATTTCATCAACAGAAGGAGGAAACGATGTTCAACCAAGACAAGTGCGTGCAGCGGGTGGTGGCCGCGGCGCTGGTGCTGGCCGGCGCCTGCGCGCTGGGCCCGGCCACTGCCGCGCCGCTGTTCAGCAGCCCGCCCGGCGGCACCCTGGGCGGCGTGCAGGCCGACGACAGCGCCGGTAGCTTCACCAACAACCTGGTCAGCGCCGCTGGCACGCTGGACGCGATCGTCTGGTGGGGCTTCCACGGCGCCAATTCGCAGGGGCCGGCCTTCGACAGCTTCGAAGTGCGGCTGGACGGTGCACTGCGCAGCGGCAGCCTGAGCAGCACCGCCGTGGGCAGCAACGGCCTGTTGCGCTACCTGCTGGACGTGGCCGACTTCAACCTGGCCGCCGGCGGCCACACGCTGACGCTGGTGAATGCGTCGCCGGACGTGGAGTGGTTCTGGCAGGACGGCAGCCCCACCAGCGGCAGCCAGGCCTTCGAGCTGCTGGCCGCCGAGCCGCCCACCGGCGTGCCCGAGCCGGCCTCGCTGGCGCTGGCGCTGCTGGCGGGCCTGGGCGCGGTGGCCGCCAGCCGCAGGACGCGCGTCGGCTGAAGCCAGCGCCGGTGGGCAAACCGGGCAGGGCAGGGCGGCCGCGGGGTGCGCCCCGCAGCGCCGTGCCCGCGCCGTGACGGGCTGCGCCGCATCCCGCCGCCGTCCCCCTTCGCCGTCCCCATCCTCCTCGCCTTCCCCATCGCCCCGTCGTTCCCGCCACGCCAACACCGCCGCCGATGACCTCCTCCCGCGCCCCGGGCCCCGCACCCGCCGCCTCCGACAGCGCCCTGCACCGGGCGCTGCAGATCGTGCGCCGCACGCTGTGGTCGGTGGCCTTCTTCAGTTTCTTCATCAACCTGCTGGCGCTCACCTCGTCGCTGTACATGCTGCAGGTGTACGACCGGGTGCTGGCCTCGCGCAGCCTGCCCACGCTGCTGTACCTCACGTTGTTCGCCGCCGGCTGCCTGGCCACGCTGGCGCTGCTGGAGGTGGTGCGCTCGCGGCTGCTGGTGCGCATGGGCGTGCGCTTCGACGCCCAGCTGTCGGGCCTGGTGTTCCGGCGCACGCTGCAGGGTGGCCGCACCGCGCAACCGCTGCGCGACCTCGACCAGCTGCGCAACTTCTTCGCCGGCCCCACCACGCTCAGCCTGCTGGACGCGCCCTGGATGCCGGTCTACATCGGCCTGGTGTACCTGCTGCATCCGTGGCTGGGCCATGTGGCACTGGCCGGCGGCGTGCTGCTGCTGGGCCTGGGCCTGTGGAACGAGCGCGCCACGCGCCGCCCGCTGACCGAGGCGGGGCAGGAGATGTCGGCCAGTGCGCAGTTTGCCGAGCTGTCGGGCCGCAATGCGGAGGTGGTGCAGGCCATGGGCATGGTGCCCGCGCTGTCGCGGGTCTGGCGGCTGCGGCACGACTATGCGCTGGGCCTGCAGGGCCTGGCCAGTGACGAGGCGGCCAACGTGGCCGGCGTGGCCAAGGCCTTCCGGCTGTTCCTGCAGGTGGCCATCCTGGCGGTGGGCGCCTGGCTGGTCATCCTGCAGCAGAGCACGGCCGGCGTGATGATCGCGTCGTCCATCGTGATGGGCCGCGCGCTGGCGCCGCTGGAGTCGGCCATCGGCGGCTGGCGCGGCTTCCTCGGCGCGCGCGAGGCCTATCGCCGGCTGTCGCAGGACCTGCAGGCGGTGGCCGACGAGCGGCCCGCCATGCCGCTGCCGCGGCCGACGGGCGAGCTGGTGTTCGACGGCGTGTCCGCCGGCCCGCCCGAGGCGCGGCATTTCACCGTCCAGGGCCTGCAGTTCCGAGTGGCGCCGGGCGTGTGCCTGGGCATCACCGGGCCCAGCGCGGCCGGCAAGTCCACGCTGGCGCGGCTGGCCATGGGCGTGTGGCGGCCCGGCGTGGGCGTGGTGCGGCTGGACGGCGTGGACATCGCCGCCTGGCGGCGCGAGGACGTGGGCCCCGCGCTGGGCTACCTGCCGCAGGACATCGAGCTGTTTCCCGGCACGGTGGCGTCCAACATCGCCCGTTTCGGCGAACCCGACCCCGAGCAGGTGGTGGAGGCGGCCCGCCTGGCCGGCGCGCACGCGATGATCCTCACGCTGCCGCAGGGCTACGACACGCCCATCGGCCCGGCCGGGGCCAACCTGTCGGGCGGCCAGCGCCAGCGCATCGGCCTGGCGCGGGCCTTCTACGGCCAGCCCGCGCTGGTGGTGCTGGACGAGCCCACCTCCAACCTGGATGCGGAAGGCGAGGCCGCGGTGCGCCAGGCGATGGAGGCACTGAAGGCGGCTGGCCGCACGGTGGTGGTCATTGCCCACCGGCCGGCGCTGCTGGCCGGCACCGACCAGCTGATGGTGGTGGTGGACGGCCGCATCGCCAGCCTGGGCCCGACGGCCGAGGTGATGCCGGCCATCACCCGACGCGTGATGGCACAACCCGAGGGCCGCGACCTCGGCGCACTGGGGGTGGCCCATGGTTGATGCAATGGCCAGGCAGCAGGCGATGGCCGGGCTGGTGGTGGGCGAGGCCCGCGCCGCGGCCGACAGCCGGCGCTGGACGCTCATCGGTCTGCTGGTGCTGGCATTGACGGTGGGCCTGTCGGTGGCCTGGAGCACGCTGGCGCCGCTGGCCTCGGCGGTGGTGGCCGCCGGCGCTGTGAAGGTGGACAGCAGCCGCAAGAAGATCCAGCACCCCGAGGGCGGCGTCATCAAGGAGATCGCGGTGCAGGATGGCAGCCGGGTGCAGGCCGGCGACGTGCTGGTGCGGCTGGACGAGACGCGCGCCGGCGCCGCGCACGGCGTGGTCACCGGCGGCCGCGACATCGCGCTGGCCACCGAGGCCCGCCTGGTGGCCGAGCGCGACGAGCTGCCGGCCATCCGGTTTCCGCAGGCGCTGCTGGACCGCGCCGCGGAGCCGCAGGTGGCCGAGACCCTGCGTGCGCAGCAGACGCTGTTCGCCGCGCGGCGCAATGCGCGCAGCGGCGAGCTGGGCATCCTCGACCAGCAGATCGGCGCGCTGCGCAGCGAGATCACCGGGCTGGAGTCGCAGCGCCGCGCCAAGCAGGAGCAGCGCGAAAGCATCGAAGGTGACCTGGCCGGCCTGCGCGAGCTGGACGCGGTGGGCATGGTCGAGAAGACCCGGCTGCGCTCGCTGGAACGTGACATCGCCAAGCTGCGCGGCGAGCAGGAGGAGCTGGGCTCGCGCATCGCCTCCACCCGCACCGCCATCAGCGAGCGCGAGCTGAAGAAGTTCCAGGTGCGCAAGACCTTCCAGGAAGAGGTGGCGCAGGAGCTGAAGAAGGTGCAGGGCGAAAGCTTCGAACTGCTGGAGCGTGAAAGCGCCACCCGCCGCACGCTGGAACTGACCGAGCTGCGGGCGCCGGTGGCCGGCACCATCACCGGGCTGAACGTGCACACCGCGGGCGGTGTGATCGGCCCCGGCGAGGTGCTGATGGAGATCGTGCCCAGCGCCGACCGCCTGCTGGTGGAGGCCCGGGTGCTGCCGGCCGACATTGACCGCGTGCAGCTCGGCCAGTCCACCGGCATCAAGCTGCATGCCTTCAACCAGCGCACCACGCCCGAGCTGAACGGCAGCGTGAGCTACGTGGCCGCCGATGCCGCGCAGGACAACCGCACCGAACAGACCTACTTCATGGTGCGGGTGGAAGTGCCGCCGGCCGAGCTGGCCCGGCTGCAGGGCGAGCGGGTGCAGCCCGGCATGCAGGCCGACATCTTCATCCGCACCGGCGAGCGCACCTTCCTGGGCTACCTGCTGCAGCCGCTGGCCGACAGCTTCCGCAAGGCCTGGACCGAACGCTGAGCCGGCCCGCGGCGGGGGTGGCGGCCCGCTTCAGCGTGCCGCCGGCTTCCACATCAGCAGCACCACGCCGGCCAGCACCACCGACACCGCCGCCCATTCGAAGCCGGTGACCTGCTCGCCGGCGATCAGCACGCCCAGCAGCATCGCGATCACCGGGTTGACGAAGGTGTAGCTGGAGGCCAGCCCGGCCGGCGCCCGCGCCAGTAGCACCATGTAGGCATTGAAGGCGATCAGCGAGCCGGCCACCACCAGGTACAGCCAGGCCGCCGAGGCCGCGGTGGCGGGCGGCCATTGCGGCGTCTCGCCGCTGATCCAGGCCAGGCCCATCAGCACCACGCCGCCGCACAGCATCTCGCTGGCGAAACCCATCGCGCCGGGCGCCAGCGGCAGGCTGCGCTGGCTGAGCACGCTGCCCACCGACCAGCTCCCGCAGGCGATGCACATGGCCAGCAGCCCGCCGGGCGAGGCCTGGAAGCCCTGGCCCTGCGTGAGCATCAGCACGCCGACCAGGCCGACCGCGATGCCGGCGGCTTCCGACGCCCGCGGCCGCACGCCGAACAGCAGGTTCACCAGCGCGATCATCAACGGCACCACCGCGATGAAGGCCACCACCAGGCCGGAGCCCACGGTGGTCTCGGCCACCGCGGTGCCGCCCATGCCGCCTCCCAGCATCAGCGCGCCCACCACCAGCGCATCGCGCCATTGGCGTGGCTGCGGCATCGGCGCGCCACGCCAGGCCATCCAGGCCATCAGCAGGCCGCCGGCCGCCAGGAAGCGGGTGCCCATCTGGAAGAAGGGCGGAAAGCTGATCAGCGCGTACTTGATGGCCAGGTAGGTGGAGCCCCAGACCAGCCAGGTGGCAAGCAGGCAGGCCAGGATGAGCGGTGACAGCATGGAGCCGCCGGAACAGGCGCGGGCAGTGGTCGTCATGGCGCAAATATTAGGAGCCCGGCTGCGGAGCTTCGAGAGGGGAAGCAAGGTCTAGCCGTTGCCAAGCCTTGCAATTCATCGTCTTGTGCGTGCTAGGCTTTGAAAATGGGAATCGCCACGCCGCCTGCCACCCTCAGCGCCGGATCGGCGCTCGATGGCTACGACACTCGCATCCTGGCCGAGCTGCAGGCCGATGCACGCCTGACCATGGCCGAGCTGGGCCGGCGCGTGCACCTGTCGCAGCCCGCGGTCAGCGAGCGCGTGCGCAAGCTGGAGGCGGCCGGCGTCATCACCGGCTACCGCGCCAGCGTCAACGTGGGCGCGCTGGGCTACGGCATCCGCGCCATCATCCGCGTGGGCCGTGCCGAATACGCCCGCGTGGTGCGGCTGATCCAGGAGACGCCCGAGGTCATCGACGCCTACAACGTCACCGGCGAGGACAGCTGGATCCTGCAGATCGCGGTGATCGACGTGGCGCACCTGGACGCGGTCGTCACGCGCTTCTGCCTGATGACCGAGACCTCCACCTCCATCATCCTCAACGTCGCGCGGGAGCACCATCCGATGCTGCCGGCGCGGCGGGAGAACATCCGACCCCCGCTCGTCAAAGTGGAGAACGCCTGAATGATCCCGACCTGCGATCTGTGTGACCGCTACAAGGCCGACACCACCGGGGCGCTGCGCGTGCTGCCCCCGGTGTTCCATGACTATGGCGGCCGCGCCGCCTTCTTCGGACCGGTGGTCACCGTGCAGTGCTTCGAGGACAACACGCCGGTCAAGGCCGCGGTGGAATCGCCGGGCCAGGGCCGGGTGCTGGTGGTGGCTGGCGGCGGATCGCTGCGGCGGGCGCTGCTGGGCGGCAACCTGGGCGCCGCCGCGGCCCGCAATGGCTGGGCCGGCGTGGTCATCGATGGCTGCGTGCGCGACGTGGCCGAGCTGCGGCCGCTGCCGCTGGGCATCCGCGCGCTGGCACTGGTGCCGCTGCCCACCGAGCGCCGCGCTGAAGGCCTGGTGGACCTGCCGGTGCAGCTGCAGGGCGTGTGGGTGCGTCCTGGGGAGTGGTTGTATGCGGACGAGGACGGCATCGTGGTGCTGCCGCAGCAGCAGCAGGCATGAAGATGATCAAGCCCAAGTTGTCCAGACAAGAGCCGAATGCCTGGGTGGTGGTGCCTTCCACCCCGCAGCAGCTGGAAACGGCCGCGCGCGCGGCGCGGCGCCTGGTGAACAAGCGCGCGGCGGTGGCGGCCGGTGTGGCCGCCGTGCCCATCCCCGGGCTGGACATGCTGACCGACGTGGGCATGCTGGTGAAGCTGCTGCCCGAGATCAACGAGATCTTCGGCCTGACGCCCGAGCAGATCGAGCGGCTGGCGCCGGACCGCCGGCTGGTGGTCTACAAGGCCATGTCGGCCGGGGGCGGCATGCTGGTGGGCAAGCTGGTGACGCGCGACGTGGTGGTGCGGCTGCTGAAGATGGTGGGCGTGCGCCTGACCACCCAGCAGGCCGCCAAGTACGTGCCGATCGCCGGACAAGCGGTGTCGGCCGCGCTCACCTTCACGATGCTGCGTTATGTGTGCGCCCAGCACATCGAGCAATGCATCGCGGTGGCGCGACAGCTGCAGCTGCCGCCCCCGACCGAGCCGGCCAGCCTGTGAACCTACGCACCCGGGCTACAATCCGCGGTTCTCAGTCGGGGCGTAGCGCAGCCTGGTAGCGCGTCTGCTTTGGGAGCAGTAGGTCGCACGTTCGAATCGTGTCGCCCCGACCATGTAGCTGAAGCCGTCGCTTGCGACGGCTTTTTGCTGTGCGCCTCAGAACACCCCCAGCCCCATCCCCGCCGCCAACCCCGCGCCCAGTTCCTGGCAGCGCGCCAGTTCCTCGGGCGCGATGACCTTGGGTGCCAGGATGGCCTCGGGCGTCTGCGCATGTGTGCACACGATGAGCGCCGGCGCCACGGCCTTCAGCCGCCAGCCGGTGGCGATGCGCTCGACCTGCCGCACCGCGCTGCTGCCATCGCTGCCGGCGCACACCATCACCGCATAGGGCCGGCCTTCGATGCGGCCCAGGGCCGGGTAGTAGCAGCGGTCGAAGAAGTCCTTCATCAGGCCGGCGATCGCGGCCAGGTTCTCGGGCGTGGCGAAGAGGTAGCCGTCGGCTTGCAGCAGGTCGGCGGGCTGGGCCTGCTGTGCCTGCAGGCTGCGCACCTGCAGCATCGGCTCGGTGCGCGCCCCCTCGGCGGCGGCCACGGCCATCTGGCGGGTGCCGCCGGTCATCGAGTGGTGCACGATGAGCAGCGTCTTCATGCCACGCCGCCTGCGTGCTGCACGGGTGGGCGGTGCTTCAACCGCCGCGGGTGCGGCGCGTGCGCACCGCGTCGGCCAGCGCCTGCAGCACCGGCACGGTCTGCGCCCAGCCGATGCAGGCGTCGGTGACCGACACGCCGTGCTTCAGCGGCACGCCGGGCTTCAGGTCCTGGCGGCCTTCCTCCAGGTGGCTTTCGATCATCAGGCCGGTGATGCGCCGCTCGCCTTCGGCGATGCGCCGCGCCACGTCGTGCGCCACCTCGATCTGCCGCGCATGCTGTTTCTGGGAGTTGGCATGCGAGCAGTCCACCATCACCTGCTCGCGCAGGCCGGCCTTGCGCAGCACGGCGCAGGCAGCCTCCACATGCTCGGCGCCGTAGTTGGGGCCGCTGCTGCCGCCGCGCAGGATCACATGGGTGTCGGCATTGCCGCGGGTCTCGAAGATGGCGGCCAGTCCCATCTTGGTCATGCCCATGAAGGCATGCGGCGCGGCCGCGGCCACCATGGCATCGGCCGCCACCTGCACGCCGCCGTCGGTGCCGTTCTTGAAGCCGATCGGGCAGCTGGAGCCCGAGGCCAGCTGGCGGTGGCTCTGGCTTTCGGTGGTGCGTGCGCCGATGGCGCCCCAGGCGATCAGGTCGGACACGTACTGCGGGCTCAGCAGGTCGAGGAACTCGGTGGCGGTGGGCAGGCCGATGGCGCCGATCTCCAGCAGCAGCGTGCGTGCCTTGCGCAGGCCTTCGTTGATGCGGAAGCTGCCATCGAGCTGCGGATCGTTGATGTAGCCCTTCCAGCCCACGGTGGTGCGCGGCTTTTCGAAATACACCCGCATCACCAGCACCAGCGCGTCATCCAGCCCGGCCTGCAGCGCACGCAGCCGGTGGGCATAGGTGATGGCCTGGTCGTGGTCGTGGATGGAGCAGGGGCCGGTGACCACGATCAGCCGGTCGTCGCGGCCCTGCAGCACGTCGGAAATCTGGCGCCGGCTGCGCTCGACCAGCCGCTGCAACTCCGCGTCCACCGGCAGTTCATCCAGCAGCATCGCCGGCGAGATGAGCGGCCGCACGGCCGAGATGCGCACGTCGTCGATGCGGGTGGTGTCCTGCGTCGAGGCTTCGCGGTCGTTCTGGAGGGGATCGTGGAGCGTGGTCATGGCGAATTGTTGCATCGGGCTGGGCCTGGATCTTCGGCAGCCGACCGTTGCGCTGGAGCGAGCCAGGACCGGCGAGCGGCGCCGTTGCGATCCATTACATGTGGCGTTGGCGGCTTCCAAGGGTTGTCACCAAGGTTCACGGTGGCCGCAGCGGTTGATCTGCAGAGCATCACGCATTAAGATTGACCGACCGGTCGGTAGAACAATATCCGGACAGACAGGAGACCCGCCGCATGCCGTTGCCCGATACCCCAGGCCTTGTGTTGTCGTCTCTGGCCGACGCCGGGGCCGGCCGCGTGTGCACGCTCACGCTCAACCGGCCTGCGCAGCTCAACGCCTTCAATGGCGAACTGCATGAAGCTTTGATGGCCTCGCTGGATGCCGCTGCGGCCGATGCGCAGGTGCGCTGCGTGGTGATCACCGGCGCCGGGCGGGGCTTCTGTGCCGGCCAGGACCTGGCAGACCCGGCCGCCGCGCCCGAACTGGCGCCCGGCGCTCCGCCCAAGGACCTTGGCGGCCTGATCGAACGCCATTACCGCCCGCTGGTGCAGCGACTGCGCACGATGCCGGTGCCGGTGGTGGCCGCGGTCAATGGCGTGGCGGCCGGCGCTGGCGCCAACCTGGCCCTGTGCTGCGACCTGGTGGTGGCCGCGCGCTCGGCCAGCTTCATCCAGGCCTTCGCCAAGATCGGCCTGGTGCCCGACACCGGTGGCACCTGGCTGCTGCCGCGACTGGTGGGCCGGGCGCGCGCGCTGGGGCTGGCGCTGCTGGGCGACAAGCTGCCGGCGGAGCAGGCCCAGCAGCTGGGCCTGATCTGGCAGTGCGTGGACGACGACCAATTGGCCACCACCGCCGCGGCGCTGGCCGCACGCCTGGCCGCCATGCCCACGCGCGCGCTGGTGGCCACCCGCCAGGCGATGGATGCGGCCGGCACCACGGACCTGTCCACCGCGCTGGACGAGGAGGCCCATCTGCAGCGCGACCTGGGCCGCGCGCACGACTACCTGGAAGGCGTAGCCGCCTTCCGCGAGAAGCGCGCGCCGCGCTTTTCCGACCGCTGAACCGCGAACGCCGAACACCCGAACCGCAAAGGAAGCCAGCATGTACACGCAAGCGATGGACACGATGGGCAAGGAGGGCGCCGACGCGCCGAAGACCCTGCGCTCGGCCGATGAACTGGCGCTGCAGCAGCGCTTCGACGAGCGCATCGATGCCGGCGACTTCATCGAGGCCAAGGACTGGATGCCCGAGCACTACCGCAAGACGCTGGTGCGGCAGATCAGCCAGCATGCGCATTCGGAGATCGTGGGCATGCTGCCGGAAGGCAACTGGATCAGCCGCGCGCCCACGCTCAAGCGCAAGGCCATCCTGCTGGCCAAGGTGCAGGACGAGGGCGGCCACGGCCTGTACCTGTATGCCGCAGCCGAGACGCTGGGCACCAGCCGCGACCAACTGCTGCAGGCGCTGCACACCGGCAAGGCCAAGTACAGCTCCATCTTCAACTACCCCACGCTGACCTGGGCCGACATGGGCACCATCGGCTGGCTGGTGGACGGCGCGGCCATCATGAACCAGGTGCCCATCTGCCGCTGCAGCTATGCGCCCTATGCGCGGGCCATGATCCGCATCTGCCGCGAGGAGAGCTTCCACCAGCGCCAGGGCTACGAGGCGCTGCTGACGATGATGCAGCAGGGCACCGATGCGCAGAAGGCCATGGTGCAGGACGCGGTGAACCGCTGGTGGTGGCCCTGCCTGATGATGTTCGGCCCGCCCGACGACCAGTCGCCCAACAGCGCGCAATCGATGCGCTGGGGCATCAAGCGCGTGAGCAACGACGAGCTGCGCCAGAAGTTCGTCGATGCCACGGTGGAGCAGGCCAAGGTGCTGGGCGTGACGCTGCCCGACCCGGACCTGAAGTGGAACGAGCAACGTGGCCACTGGGACTTCGGCACCATCGACTGGGACGAGTTCTGGCGCGTGGTGAACGGCGACGGCCCCTGCAACCGCGAGCGCCTGGGCGCCCGCGTCAAGGCCTGGGACGACGGCGCCTGGGTGCGCGAAGCCGCGATGGCGCACGCCAACAAGCAGGCGATGAAGGAGGCCGCATGAGCCAGCAGCAAGCCAGCCAGGCCGAATGGCCGTTGTGGGAAGTCTTCGTTCGCAGCAAGGCCGGCCTGGACCACAAGCACTGCGGCAGCCTGCATGCGGCCGATTCGAAGATGGCCATCCAGATGGCACGCGACGTCTATACCCGCCGCCAGGAAGGCAGCAGCGTGTGGGTGGTGCGCAGCGACCAGATCGTGGCCAGCGACCCGCGCGACAAGGACATGTACTTCGACCCGGCCGAGGACAAGGTGTACCGCCACCCCACGTTCTACGAGCTGCCGAAGTCCGTGGATCATATGTAGACCCCCGGAGCGGCTTTCGCCGCACCCCCCAGGGGGCCACACCGGCGGACCGGCGGAGCCGGATCCGCGGTGTGTGCTTGGTGTTGTTGTCTAGACAAGTTTGGCTGAGGGTTTATGCAAGCATCCATCCAGTTGGAACGGTCCCCCGCGGTGCAGTACGTGCTGCGGCTGGGTGATACCTGCCTGATCCTCGGGCAGCGGCTGGGCGAGTGGTGCGGCCATGCGCCGGTGCTGGAGGAAGACATCGCGCTGGCCAACATGGCGCTCGATCTCGTCGGCCAGAGCCGCGCGCTGCTGACGCATGCCGGCCGGCTGGAAGGGCAGGGCTTCGACGAGGACCGGCTGGCCTTCCTGCGCGACGAGCGCGACTACTTCAACCTGACGCTGGCCGAGCTGCCACGCGGCGACTTCGCCTTCACCGTGGTGCGCAACCTGATGCTGGCCACCTGGCTCAAGCTGATGTGGGAACGCCTGGCTGATTCCAGCGACGCCGAGCTGGCCGCCATCGCCGGCAAGGCGGTGAAGGAGGCGCGCTACCACCAGCAGCATGCGGCCGACTGGGTGGTGCGGCTGGGCGACGGCACCGATGAGTCGCGCCGCCGCACCGAGGCCGCGCTGTCGCAGGCGTGGCTGTACCTGCCCGAGTTGTTCGATACCGATGCGGTCGACGACGCCGCCTACGAAAGCGGGCTCGGTCCGCAGCCCTGCCTGCTGCAGGCCGCCTGGCTGGCCGAGGTGAAGCCGGTGCTGGACGAAGCTGGCCTGGCCGTTCCGCGCGACAGCGCCTTCCGCTCCACCGGCAAGCGCGGCGTGCACAGCGAGCACATGGGCTACATCCTGGCCGAGATGCAGCACCTGCAGCGCAGCTTCCCCGGGGGCGTGTGGTGATCTCCGCCGGCGACCGCCTGGCCGAAGCCTGGCGCGTGCTGGATGGCGTGCCCGACCCCGAGGTGCCTGCCATCTCGGTGCGTGAGCTGGGCATCGTCCGCGATGTGCTGGCGCATGACGACGGCCTGGAGGTGGTGCTGACGCCCACCTACTCCGGCTGCCCCGCCACCGAGGTGATCGAGCGCAGCGTGCTGGAGGCCATCGACGCCGCCGGCCTGGGCCCCGCCCGCGTGAGCATGCGGCGCGCGCCGGCCTGGACCACCGACTGGATCAGCGACGAAGGCCGGCGCAAGCTGCGCGAATACGGCATCGCACCGCCGGGACCCACCGGCGCCGTGCCTGCGGCGGGTGCGCCCATTCGCATCGTGCGGCGCGAGCGCATCGCCTGCCCGCGCTGCGGCAGCACGCACACCGAGCAGTTGTCGGCCTTCGGCTCCACGGCCTGCAAGGCGCTGTACCGCTGCCTGTCTTGCCAAGAGCCCTTCGAGTTCTTCAAGCCGATCTAGCTTCCACCCCGGAGTGCCATCCGCTGCACTCGGAGACCACCCATGAGCTTCTCGTTCCACCCGCTGCGTGTGCGCAGCATCACGCCCGACACCCCCGAGGCCGTGGTCGTCTCGTTCGACGTGCCGCCCGAGCTGCGCGAGGTGTTCGGCTTCACCCAGGGGCAGTACCTCACGCTGCGTTCGCAGGTCGACGGGCAGGATCTGCGACGCTCGTACTCCATCTGCGCGGGTGTCGACGACGGCGAGCTGCGGGTGGGCGTGCGCAAGGTCAAGGGCGGCGTGTTCTCCAACTGGATCAACGAGCACCTGCAGCCCGGCGACATGCTGCAGGTGATGGCGCCGCAGGGCCGCTTCTTCGTTCCGCTGCAGCCCGAGGCGCGGCGCCACCACGTGGGCATCGCGGGCGGCTCGGGCATCACGCCCATCCTGTCGATCATGAAGACGGTGCTGGCGCGCGAGCCGCAGAGCCGCTTCTCGCTGATCTACGGCAACCGCATGCAGAAGTCGACGATGTTCAAGGAAGAACTCGAAGACCTGAAGAACCGCTACCTCACGCGGCTGGTGCTGCACCATGTGTTCAGCGACGAGCACACCGATGCGCCGCTGAACATGGGCGTGATGAACCGCGACAAGATCGGGGAGTTCCTGCGCTCTGTGGTGCCGGCCGCGCAGATCGACCATGTGTACATCTGCGGCCCGTTCCAGATGAACGACGAAGCCGAGGCCGCGCTGCTGGCCGCCGGCGTGCCGGAAGACCGCATCCACATCGAGCGCTTCGGCGTGGCCGCGCCGGCCGGGCAGCCAGGTGCTGCCGGGGCGGGGGCCGGGGTCGGTGCCATCGTGCACGAGGCCTTGCCGGGTGATGCACCGGCGGCCCGCATCACCATCGTGCGCGACGGCCTGTCGCGCGAGATCTCGTACAGCAAGGACCAGCCGAGCATCCTCGACTGCGCCTCGGCCGCGGGGCTGGAAGTGCCTTTTTCCTGCACCTCGGGTGTGTGCGGCACCTGCCGGGCCAAGGTCATCGAAGGCGAGGTGCGCATGGAGCGCAACTTCGCGCTCGACAAGAACGAGGTGGCCAACGGCTTCGTGCTGACGTGCCAGGCGCATCCGCTTACCGAGCGAGTTGTCCTTTCTTTCGATGAGCGATGACCCGCCTCGCACAAATCAGGAGTCGTTGATGAGCACGCCCGTTCTTCAGAGTTACATCGGTGGCCGCTGGCTGGGGGCCGAGGGGGCGCAGACGCTGCGCAGCGCGGTCAATGGCAAGCCGGTGTACCGCACGCATGCGGAGGCCATCGACTTCGCCGAGGCCGTGGAGCATGCGCGGCGCGTGGGCCTGCCCAACCTGCTGCAGCTGGATTTCCAGCAGCGGGCGCAGCGGCTGAAGGCGCTGGCCAAGTACCTCAGCGAGCACAAGGAGCAGCTCTACGCCGTCTCGGCCCACACCGGCGCCACGCGGGCCGATTCATGGATCGACATCGAGGGCGGCGCCGGCACCTTGTTCGCCTATGCCAGCATGGGCAGCAACGAGCTGCCGTCGGGCAACCTGGTGCATGAGGGCCCGGCGATGCCGCTGGGCAAGAAGGGAGGCTTTGCGGGTACGCACATCCTGGTGCCGCGCGGCGGTCTGGCGGTGCACATCAATGCCTTCAACTTCCCCGTCTGGGGCCTGCTGGAGAAGTTCGCGCCCAGCTTCCTGGCCGGCATGCCCTGCATCGGCAAGCCCGCCACCGCCACCAGCTACCTGACCGAAGCGGCGATGCGGCTGATCGTGCAGTCGGGCATCCTGCCCGAGGGCAGCCTGCAGCTGGTGATCGGCAGCACCGGTGACCTGCTGGACCGCCTGGGCGGTGCCGACGTGGTCACCTTCACCGGCTCGGCCGACACCGCGGCCAAGCTGCGTGTGCAGCCCAACCTCATCCGCCACAGCGTGCCCTTCAATGCCGAGGCCGATTCGCTCAACTGCGCGATCCTGGCGCCCGACGTCACGCCCGACGACGAGGAGTTCGATCTCTTTGTCAAGGAGGTGGCGCGCGAGATGACCGTCAAGGCCGGCCAGAAGTGCACCGCCATCCGCCGCGCCATCGTGCCGCATGACCGCATCGACGCGGTGGCCGAGGCGCTGCGCGCTCGGCTGACCAAGATCACCGTGGGTGATCCGTCGGTCGAAGGCGTGCGCATGGGCGCGCTGGCCTCGCATGCGCAGTTCGACGACGTGCGCGAGCGTGTGGCGATGCTGCGCGAAGGCGCGGAGCTGGTCTACGGCGCGGCCGACGGCTTTGCACCGATGGGCGAGGGCACGGCCGAAGGCGCCTTCTTCGCGCCCACGCTGCTGCTGGCGCGGAATGCGCTGAAGAACACTGCGGTGCACGACATCGAGGCCTTCGGCCCGGTCAGCACGCTGATGGGCTACGACGGCGTGGACGAGGCACTGGCGTTGGCCGCGCGCGGCAGCGGCAGCCTGGTGGGCACGCTGGTCACGCGTGATCCGGCGATCGCCGCGCGGGTGATCCCGGTGGCTGCGGCGCTGCACGGCCGGCTGCTGGTGCTGGACCGCGAGGCCGCGCACGAGTCCACCGGCCATGGCTCGCCGCTGCCTTCGCTCAAGCACGGCGGGCCTGGGCGTGCCGGCGGTGGCGAGGAGCTGGGCGGCGTGCGCGCCGTCAAGCACTACCTGCAGCGCGCGGCGGTGCAGGGCTCGCCCACGATGCTGGCGGCTATCACCGGCGAGCATGTGCGCGGCGCGCGCGTGACGGACACGCCGCAGCATCCGTTCCGCAAGCACTTCGAGGAGCTGCAGGTGGGCGACTCGCTGCTGACGCATCGGCGCACGGTGACCGAGGCCGACATCGTCAACTTCGGCGGCGTGTCGGGCGACTACTTCTACATGCACTTCGACGAGATCGCCGCGAAGCAAACGCAGTTCGGCCAGCGCATCGCGCACGGCTACTTCGTGCTGTCGGCCGCGGCAGGCCTGTTCGTCAGCCCGGCCCCGGGGCCGGTGCTGGCCAACTATGGGCTGGACACGCTGCGCTTCGTCAAGCCGGTGGCCATCGGCGACACCATCCAGGCCCGGCTGACCGCCAAGCGCAAGATCGACCGCAACAAGACCGACGACAAGGGCGTCGGCCAGGGCGTGGTGGCCTGGGACGTGGAAGTGAAGAACCAGCACGACGAGCTGGTGGCGAGCTACGACATCCTGACCTTGGTGGCGAAGCGAGGTCAGTAGTAGCGCTTGGCGCGCGCAAATCCATCGTTTTTGCGCTCTAGCATCGGTCGCTTGTACGGCAAGCACCCGGTGAGGCGACGTGAACGATGAAGCGGCGGCGGCACAGCAACCATTGTCCCGACTGCAACGGTGGTTCGAGGACTTCTCCTGGCAGGCCCTGACGGCGGGGCTGGTCGCGGTTGTCGTGGGCTACGCCGGCCCCACTGTTCTGGTGTTCAAGGTCGCGGAGAGCGCGCACCTGTCCGAGGCACAGATCGTGTCCTGGTTGTGGGCCTATTCCATCGGTGCCGGCCTGACCACCATGGTGGCCAGCCTGCAGTACCGCATGCCGCTGGTCACTGCCTGGTCCACGCCGGGCATCGCGTTCTTGATGACAGCGATGGCCGGTGTGCCGCGGGCAGAGGCGATTGGCGCCTTCATCGTCTCGAATGTGCTGGTGACTGCGGTCGGCTGCTTCGGTTTGCTGCAGAGGCTGGTTCGCTGGATCCCGATCCAGGTGGCCTCGGCGTTGAACGGCGGCATCCTTCTCGTGTTTGCCGTGGCCGTGGTCGGCTCGTTGCAAACCCAGCCCCTGCTCGTGGCCGGAATGGTGCTGGCCTTTTTTTGGTACGCCGATTTGCGCCCCGTTGGGCGGTCGCTGCGGTAATGCTGTCGGGCGCCGTACTGTGCCTGCTGACGGGGCAACTCGACACGAGCAGCCTGTCGGTGTCCATGGCCAGCCCGGTGTGGACGCGGCCGGTCTTCACATGGCACGCCACGGTCAACATCGCCATCCCGATGACGGTGCTGGTGCTCACCGGCCAGTACCTGCCCGGCTTCGCGGTGCTCAAGACGGCCGGGTATGAGCCGCCGGTCGACAAGGTGGTGGTGCTGTGTGGTGCCGGGTCGTTGCTGGCGGCGCCGTGGGGCTGCCACAACCTCAACCCGTCGGCCATGATCGCCGGCATCGTGACCGGCCCCGAGGCGCATGCCGACAAGCAGCGTCGGTACATGGCCGCCGTTTGCGCGGGTGGTGTCTACATCCTGTTCGGCAGCTTTGCGCCGACGCTGGTGAGCTTGTTCGCCAGCCTGTCGCGCGAGGCGGTTGCCGCGCTGGCGGGGCTGGCCTTGCTGCCTGCCATTGAGGCGTCTTTCGAGTCGGCGTTCTCGGCGCACAAGGCATCGCTTGCGCCGCTGGTGGTGTTCGTGATCGCCGTCAGCGGGATGCAGATGCTGGGCATGGGCGCTGCCTTCTGGGCCATCGTCGCCGGCCTGCTGGTGGTCCATGTGCTGGAGCGGCGTCCGGCCAAGTGACGGCTGCGGCCCATGCCGGTGGCTGGGTCAGGCAGCAGCCAGGTGCTGCACTTCATCTGCCAACCGGTCGCCCTGGTCGCGTTGGATCACCTCGATGTCGTACTGCGCCTGCAGTTGCAGCCAGAACTGCGGCTCCACGCCGAAGGCCAGGCCCAGGCGAACCGCCGTGTCGGCCGTGATGCCGCGCTCTCCGGCGCAGATCTCGTCGATGCGCCGCTGCTGCACGCCGATGGCTTTTGCCACGCGGTAGCGCGTGATGCCCATGGGCTCTATGAAATCGCTCAACAGCACCGAGCCGGGATGCACCGGGTCGAGCCGGGGGCCGGTGGTCACGCCGCGCAGGTTGAGCGCCTTCAGTTCGTTGCGTGAAATGCTCATGGTCGTTCACTCCGTTGACCTGTGTGTGACCGCATGCCTCAGTGGTAGTCCGCAATCTCGACTTCGAACGCGCTGCCGTCATGCCATTTGAAGCAGATCCGCCACTGGTCGTTGATGCGGATGCTCCACTGGCCCTTGCGGTTTCCTTTCAGCGGCTCAAGACGGTTGCCCGGCGGCACGCGGAGCGATTCAAGGGACTGCGCGGCGTCGATGATCTTGAGCTTCCGTCTGGCAGTCGTCTGGATCTCCCTCGGCAAACCGCGCACCTCCTGGCCCAGAAAGATCGCTGCGGTGCGCTTGTCCGAGAAGCTTTCGATCATCAGATAGTATCGTTACTCGTTACTAAAATTGTCAAGCGCGAACGTGTCATGCGCCAGTTCGCACCCCCTCTTGAAACCCCGCCGGCCCATCCTCATTGTTGGATCCATCGGCGCCGCACCCCCTCAGATCAACGCGGCGCCTGGTCCACCCACGAGGAGATTTGCCATGGCACGATCCCTTTTCTCGCGCGACGTCTTCGCCGAACTCGACCGCCTGCAGCGTGAGATGCAGCAGGCCTTCGACCTGACGCCCAGCATCCGCGGCTACGCCCGTGGCGGCTATCCCGCCCTCAACGTCGGCAGCACGCCGCAGTCGTTCGAGGTGTACGCCTTCGCCCCCGGGCTCGACCCGGCCAGCATCGAGGTGCAGCTCGACCGCGGCATCCTCAGCGTGGCCGGCGAGCGCCGCGCCTCGCTCCCCGAAGGCGGCGCCGACAAGTCCACGGTGCACATCAATGAACGCTTTGCAGGCGCCTTCAAGCGCGTGGTGAGCCTGCCGGAGGACGCCGATCCCGAAGGCGTGTCGGCCAGCTATCGCGATGGCGTGCTGCGCGTGAGCGTGCAGCGCCGCCAGGCCGCCCAACCGCGCCGCATCACGGTGCAGTGACGCACCTGCCTGTCTAGACAACCTGGAATGAAGGAGCTCGTGATGAACACCACCGCTCAAGTACCCGCTCAGCGCACCGAAGGCCAGCCGCAGCGCAACCAGGCCGAAGCCGCCCTGGTGCCCGCCGTCGACGTGATCGAGGATGCCACCGGCATCACGCTGTATGCCGACCTGCCCGGCGTGGCCAAGGAGTCGCTCGAACTCAACGTCGAGCGCGACACGTTGACGATCGAAGGCGCCGTCAGCCTTTCGGTGCCCGAGGGCATGACCGCCAGCCACGTGGAAGTGGACCGCGCGCGTTACCGCCGCGTGTTCACGCTCAGCAAGGAGCTGGACAGCCAGAAGGTCTCGGCCGAGCTGGCGCACGGCGTGCTGAAGCTGCGCATCCCCAAGGCCGAGCATGCGCAGCCGCGGCGCATCGAGGTGCAGGTGGCCTGACGCCCCTACGGCCCGCCGGTGCTTGCGCCGGCGGGCACACTCCGGTCGAACAACCACCGGAGGATCGGCATGCACAAGCGTCAGTTGGGCCGCAGCGGCCTGGAGGTGTCGGCCCTGGGCCTGGGCTGCATGGGCATGACCCACGGCTACCTGCCCAAGCCCGACCGCGGCGAGATGGTGAAGCTGCTGCGCACCGCGGTGGACCGCGGCATCACCTTCTTCGACACCGCCGAGGTCTACGGCCCGTTCGACAACGAGGAGCTGCTGGGCGAGGCATTGGCGCCGGTGCGCAGCCAGGTGGTCATCGCCACCAAGTTCGGATTCACCGTGGAATCCATGCCTGGCGTGGACAGCCGGCCCGAGCGCATCCGCCAGGTGGCCGAGGCTTCGCTCAAGCGGCTGAAGACGGACGTGATCGACCTGTTGTACCAGCACCGGCCCGATCCGCAAGTGCCGGTGGAGGACGTGGCCGGCACGGTGCGCGACCTGATCCGCGAGGGCAAGGTCAAGCACTTCGGGCTGTCGGAATCCGGCGCCGATGCCATCCGCCGCGCGCATGCGGTGCAGCCGGTGGCCGCGCTGCAGAGCGAGTATTCCTTGTGGACCCGCGACCTGGAGCCCGAGGTGCTGCCGCTGCTGGCCGAGCTGGGCATCGGGCTGGTGCCGTTCAGCCCGCTGGGCCGCGGCTACCTCACCGGCCAGATGGACGCCAGCACGCCTTTGCAGGCCGGCGACTTCCGCGCCACGCTGCCGCGCTTCACGCCCGAGGCGCGCCAGGCCAACGAGGCGCTGGTGGCCCTGCTGCGCCGCACCGCCGAGCGCAAGGGCGCCACGCCGGCCCAGGTGGCGCTGGCCTGGCTGCTGGCGCAGCAGCCGTGGATCGTGCCGATTCCAGGCACCACCAAGCTGCACCGGCTGGACGAGAACCTGGGCGCCGCCGACCTGCTGCTCACGCCCGAGGACCTGCGCGAGATCCGCGAGGCCGCCGAGGCGATTCCGGTGCAGGGCGCGCGGTATCCGCAGGCGATGCAGAAGATGGTGGGCCGGTAGCGATTCCTCAGCGCGCGGCCCGGCGCGGCCGCGCCGCGACCGCCGCCGCGCCGGCCGGCTCCACCGGCAGCGCCACCTCGGCCTTGATCTCGCGCAGCACGATGGACGAGCGCACATGCGTCACGCCGGGCAGCCGGAAGATGGTGTCGTGCAGCAGCTGCTCATAGCGCTTGATGTCGGGCGCCAGCACCGTCATCACGTAGTCAGCCTGGCCGGTGGTGCTGTGGCATTGCACGATGTGCGGGCTGGCCGCCACCGCCGCCTCGAAGCGGCGCACCAGGTCCTCGCTGTGCTTCTCGAGGTTGGCTTCCACCACCACGCGCAGGCCCAGGCCCACCTTCTCGGCGTCCACCAGCGCGGTGTAGCCGCGGATGACGCCGGCGGCTTCCATGTCCTTCACCCGTTTCCAGCAGGGGCTGGACGACAAGCCCACCGCCTCGGCCAGCTGCTGCACCGTCTGGCGTGAGTCGCGCTGCAGTTCGGCCAGGATGCGCAGGCTGAGGGCGTCGAGTGAAATCTGCTCTGTCATGGTGGTTTGGTGGAATGGTTTGCTTGCAATTTAGCTTGCGGGCGGCAAAACAAGCATGGATTGCCGCAGGTGCGCCCCTATGCTTTGGCGATCCCAAGAAGCAAGTGGAGCCGTCGCATGACCACCACCACCGCAGCGCCCGAGACAAGCGCGATCACCCGGCCCGACTACCAGCTCGCCCACAGTCTGTGGGCCACCGGTGGCCAGGTCTTTCTCACCGGCACGCAGGCGCTGGTGCGGCTGATGCTGATGCAGCGCGCGCGTGACGAGGCCGCCGGGCTGAACACCCAGGGCTTCATCAGCGGCTACCGCGGCTCGCCGCTGGGCATGCTGGACCAGGCCATCTGGAAGGCGGGCAAGCGCTTCAACGAATGCGGCCTGCGCTTCCTGCCCGCCATCAACGAGGAGCTGGGCGCCACCGCGGTGCTGGGCACGCAGCGGGTGGAATCGGATGCCGAGCGCACCGTCGAGGGCGTCTTCGCGATGTGGTATGGCAAGGGCCCGGGCGTGGACCGCGCGGGCGATGCGCTGAAGCACGGCAATGCCTACGGTTCGTCGCCGCATGGCGGCGTGCTGGTGGTGGCGGGCGATGACCACGGCTGCGTCAGCTCCTCCATGCCGCACCAGAGCGACCACGCGATGATGGGGTGGAGCATGCCGGTGGTGTCGCCCGCCAACGTGGCCGAGTACCTGGAGTTCGGCCTGTACGGCTACGCACTCTCGCGCTTCAGCGGCGCCTGGGTGGGCCTGACCGCCTTGTCCGAAGTGGTGGAGAGCGGCTCCACGGTCGACCTGGACCTCGTGCAGTCCCGCGTCGCCGCCTGGGCCGATGCCGACACCGTGCGCGCCGCCACCGGCCACCAGGCGCCGGCCGATGGCCTGCACTACCGCTGGCCCGACCTGCCTTCGCTGCGCATCGAATCGCGCCTGGCCGACAAGCTGGATGCGGTGCGTGCCTTCTCGGCCGTCAACAGCATCGACCGCCACGTCATCGAATCGGCGCACGCCACGGTGGGCATCGTCACCTGCGGCAAGGCCCACTTCGACCTGATGGAGGTGCTGCGCCGGCTGGAGATCACGCCGGCGATGCTGGCCGAGGCCGGGGTGCGCCTGTACAAGGTGGGCCTGAGCTTCCCGCTGGAAACCACGCGCATGCAGGCCTTTGCGCAGGGCCTGGCGGAAGTGCTGGTGATCGAGGAGAAGGGCGCCGTCGTCGAGACGCAGATGCGCGACCTGTTCTACAACCAGCCGGTGCGCCCGGCCATCGTCGGCAAGCGCGATGCACAGGGCCGGCCGCTGGTGTCGGACCTGGGCGAGCTGCGGCCTTCGCGGCTGATCCAGCTGGTGGACCAGTGGCTGGTGCGGCACTTTCCCGGCAACCCGCAGATGGACAAGCGCCACCTGGTGCGCGACTTCACGCCGCCCGAGCTGTTGGCCAATGACGCCGACAGCGTGAAGCGGCTGCCATACTTCTGCGCCGGCTGCCCGCACAACACCTCCACCGTGGTGCCCGAAGGCTCCACCGCGCGCGCCGGCATCGGCTGCCACTTCATGGCCAACTGGATGGACCGCGACACCGCGGGCCTGATCCAGATGGGTGGCGAGGGCGTGGACTGGGTTTCGCACTCGATGTTCACCAAGGTGCCGCATGTGTTCCAGAACCTGGGCGACGGCACCTACTACCACTCGGGCTACCTCGCCATCCGGCAGGCGGTGGCGGCCAAGGCCACGCTCACCTACAAGATCCTGTTCAACGACGCGGTGGCCATGACGGGCGGCCAGCCGGTGGACGGCGTCATCAGCGTCGACGCCATCGCGCGGCAGGTGGAGAGCGAAGGCGTCAAGCAGGTGGTGGTGCTGTCCGACGACATCAACAAGTACGACGCCATCAAGAGCCGCTTTCCGGCGGGCACCGAGTTCCACGACCGCAGCCAGCTCGATGCGGTGCAGCGCCGGCTGCGCGAGGTGGCCGGCGTCACCGTGCTGATCTACGAGCAGACCTGCGCGGCCGAGAAGCGCCGCCGCCGCAAGAAGGGCGAGATGGTGGACCCGGCGCGGCGCCTCTTCATCAACGAGCGGGTGTGCGAAGGCTGTGGCGATTGCTCGGTGCAGAGCAACTGCGTGGCGGTGCTGCCGCACGAGACGCCGCTGGGCCGCAAGCGCCGCATCGACCAGAGCAGCTGCAACAAGGACTACTCCTGCGCCAAGGGCTTCTGCCCCAGCTTCGTCGGCGTGCTGGGTGGTCGGCCGCGCAAGAAGACGGGCGCTTTGGCCGGCGCCGGCGCCGAGCGCTTCATGCAGCAGGTGGCGGCGCTGCCGCGGCCCGCGCCGCATGCCTGGACCGGGCCCTACGACCTGCTGGTCACCGGCGTCGGCGGCACCGGCGTGGTGACGGTGGGCGCGGTGATCGCGATGGCCGCGCACCTGGAAGGCAAGAGCGCCAGCGTGCTCGACTTCATGGGCTTTGCGCAGAAGGGTGGCTCGGTGCTCAGCTTCGTGCGCCTGGCCGACACGCCCGAGCGCCTGAACCAGGTGCGCATCGACACCCAGCAGGCCGATGCGGTGCTGGCCTGCGACATCGTGGTGGCCGCCTCCCCCGAGGCGCTGCAGACGGTGCGCCATGGCCGCACCCGCGTGCTGGCGAACCTGCACGAGATCCCGGTGGCCGAGTCGCTGAAGAACCCCGATGCCAGCCTGAAGACCGACCTGCTGCTGGCCAAGCTGGAGTTCGCCGCCGGCGCCGACCGCGTGGAGACCTTCGAGGCCCAGGCACTGGCCGAAGCCTTCCTCGGCGACTCCATCGTCAGCAACATCCTGGCGATGGGCTATGCCTGGCAGCGCGGTCTGATCCCGGTGAGCCTGGAGGCGCTGCAGCGCGCCATCGAGCTCAACGGCGTGGCGGTGCAGTCCAACCAGCTCGCCTTCTCGCTGGGCCGCATGGCCGCGGCCGACGAAGCCGCGCTGCACACGCTGCTGAACGCACCGGCCGAAGCGGCGGCGAGCGCCGATGGCGAGTCGCTGGAAGCGCTGGTCGCTCGCGGCGTCGTCCACCTCACCGGCTACCAGAATGCGGCCTATGCGCGCCGCTTCGAGGCCCGTGTGCGGCAGCTGCAGCAGCGCGAGCAGGCGCTGGGCGCCGACGCCACGCTGCCCTTCACCCGCGCCGCCGCGGCCAGCCTGCTCAAGCTGATGGCCTACAAGGATGAGTACGAGGTGGCGCGGCTGTACACCGACGGCGCCTTCAGGCAGCAGCTGGCGCAGCAGTTCGAAGGCGACATGAAGCTGGAGTTCTACATGGCGCCGCCGCTGCTCAGCCGCCCGAAGGACGGCGGCGCGCCGCGCAAGATGCGCTTCGGCGCCTGGCTGATGCCGGCGCTGGGCGTGCTGGCCAAGGCGCGGGCGCTGCGCGGAACGCCGCTGGACGTGTTCGGCTACACCGAGGAACGGCGGATGGAGCGCGGCCTGATCGCGGCCTTCGAATCGCGCCTGGACGAGCTGCTGCCCAGGCTGAGCGCCGGCAACCTGGCGCTGGCCACGCAGATCGCGGCGGTGCCGCAGAAGATGCGCGGCTACGGCCACGTGAAGATCGCCAACGTGGCGCTGGCCAAGGCGCGCGAGGCCGAGCTGCTGCACCGCTTCGACGCGGCGCGTTATCCCAAGCCGGCCGGTGCGGCCCAGGCCGGGCAGTTCCGAGGGATCCCGGTGGTGTCGGGCTGATCCGACCCGGGGTGCTAGTGCACCAGGGCCTCCACACCTGCGGTGGCCAGGCGATGGTCGGGCAGGTGGGCTTCCAGCCAGCCGAGGTCGAGTTGCAGGTGTTCCAGCAGTGCCGACTGCATCAGCTGCAGGCCGTCCTGCACCGGCACGCCCAGCTCGCGGCAGTCGGTGATGACGCTGGCCAGCCGCAGCGCGGCGCCCATGCGGCTGAAGGGCCGGGTGGCCAGCGGATCGACCGCCGCGGTGAGCGCCATCACCAGCGAGGCGGGGAAATGCCAGTGGTGCGCCAGCGCGGCCGTCACCTCGGGGGTGGCTGCAGCCGAAGAGGCGGCTTTCCACGCCGATGGTGGAGTCGACCGTGCTGGCCTGGTAGTGGGCCAGCACCGAATGCTCGGGGTCGGTCATCAGCATCAGGATCTGGCCGGTGCGCAGCACCAGGCCGCCGAGGTAGGCCTCGTCCTCGTCCAGGCCCATCGCCCGTGCCAGCGGCTGGGTGTAGGCCGCCAGCGCCAGCGTGGAGCGCCAGAAGGCCAGGCGGTCGAAGCCGATCACCGACGGAAAGGCGCTGCACATGCAGGCGGCCAGCGTCAGGTCGCGCAGCGAGCGCAGGCCCAGCGTGGCAGCCGCGTCCTTCAGCGAGGCGATGCTGTGCGAAGGCGAGTAGCGAGGCGAATTGGCCAGCCGCAGCACCTTGGCCGCCAGCACCTGGTCACGCCCGATCAGCCCGGCCACCTCGCCCAGCGAGAGGTCGTCGCGCGAGAAGGAGCGGATCAGCGTGTTGGCCACCTCGGGCATGGCCGGCAGGGTGCTGGCGCATTGCACGAAGGGCGCGAGGTGCGTGGCGGTTCCGAGAGACACGTGACAAGCTCCTGAGCGGCGGGGTTTGTAACGGTCATCGGGCCGCGCCGCGGGAACTTGAGGCATTGCCCGCCTGCGCCGCGCACGCTCCTTCAGCCCGCGCCCGGCGCGAACAAGGCCGCCGCCCGGCGGGCCACTTCCTCGTTGGACACGTCTTCCACATGGGTGGAGACGATCCAGCGGTGGCCGAAGGGGTCGAGGAAGGAGCCGCTGCGGTCGCCGTAGAACTGGTTTTCCACCGGCATGGCGGGCTTGCCGCCGGCGGCGATGGCCGCGGCATACGTCGCGTCCACGTCATCCACGTACAGCATCACCGAGCAGGCGGTGCCGCCGATGGCCTGCGGGCTGCGCACGCCCCACTGGGGCGCGTCCTCGCTGAGCATGATGATCGAGTCGCCGATGCGGATCTCGGCATGCATGATGGCGCCCCCCGGGTCGGCCAGCCGCATCACCTCCACCGCGCCGAAGGCCTGGCGGTAGTAGTCGATGGCGGCCGCCGCGCCGGTGATGGTCAGGTAGGGCGTGGCGGTGTGGTAGCCCTCGGGCTTCTTCTGCACTGCAGCGTTCATCGTGCGCTCCACGGTGGAAAAGGGGGCAACGATTCTGCGGCGCCCCGGCGGGCGCGCCAAGCGCCGGCGTCAGATCTCCAGGTTGTCGATCAGCCGCGTGCTGCCCAGCCGCGCGGCGGCCACCACCACCAGCGGCTCGCCGGCGGCCTGCGGCTGCGCCAGGTCGGCGCGGCGGCGCACTGCCACGTAGTCGGGCTGCCAGCCGCGCTGGCGCAGCGCCTGCAGCGCCGCGGCCTCGATGTCGGCGAAGTCGCGGCGGCCGCCGCGCACCGCCTGGGCCACGCGCTGCAGCTCCGCGCTCAGCGCCACGGCCTCGGTGCGCTCGGCATCGCTGAGGTAGCCGTTGCGCGAGGACAGGGCCAGGCCGCCGTCGGCCCGCACCGTCTCGCCGCCGATCACTTGTATAGGCATGTTGAACTGCTCCACCATGTTGCGCACCACGATGCACTGCTGGTAGTCCTTCTTGCCGAACAGCGCGATGCCGGGCTGCACGATCTGGAACAGCTTCATCACCACGGTGCACACGCCGGTGAAGAAGCCGGGGCGGAAGTGGCCTTCCAGGATGTCGGCCAGCGCCGCGGGCGGCTGCACCTTGAAGCCCTGGAGCACCGGGTACATCTCGGCCTCGTCGGGCGCAAAGACGATGTCGCAGCCGGCGCCTTCCAGCAGCTCGGCGTCGCGCGGCAGGGTGCGCGGGTAGCGGTCGAAGTCCTCGTGCGGCGCGAACTGCAGGCGGTTGACGAAGATGCTGGCCACCACCGGAACGCCGTGCGCCCGGGCCTGGCGCACCAGGGCCAGATGGCCTTCATGCAGGTTGCCCATGGTGGGCACGAAGGCCGGGCGGGGACCGCCCGCCAGCGCGGCGCGCAGTTCGTCGATGCGGTGAAGCACTTTCATCGCGTGTCTCCTGTCGTCGGTTTGTTCAGTAGCCGTGCAGCTTGTCGTCGGGGAAGCTGCCTTCCTTCACCGCCGCCACGTAGGCGCGCACCGCGGCTTCCACGCCGTCGCTGCCCTGCATGAAGTTGCGGACGAACTTCGGCAGCCGGCCTTGCGTCAGGCCCAGCATGTCGTGCAGCACCAGCACCTGGCCGCCGCAGCCCACGCCGGCACCGATGCCGATGACGGGAATCGGCAGCTCATCGGCCAGCATGCGGCCCAGCGCGGCGGGAATCAATTCAACCACCAGCATCTGCGCGCCGGCCTCGGCCAGCTCGCGGGCCTGCTGGCGCATCAGCTGCGCCGCCGCTTCATCGCGGCCCTGGATGCGCCAGCCGCCCAGCGCATGCACCGACTGCGGCGTGAGCCCCAGGTGGGCGCACACCGGCACGCCGCGCTCCGACAGGAAGCGCACCACCGGCGCCGTCCAGCCGCCGCCTTCGAGCTTGACCATGTGCGCGCCGGCCTGCATCAGCCGCACCGCGCTGGCCAGCGCCTGCTCGTTGGACTGGTGGTAGCTGCCGTAGGGCAGGTCGCCCACCACCCAGGCGCTGCGGTTGCCGCGGGCCACGCAGGCGGTGTGGTAGGCCATGTCGTCCAGGCTCACCGGCACGGTGCTGGCCTGGCCCTGCAGCACCATGCCCAGCGAATCGCCCACCAGCAGCACGTCCACGCCGGCCGCATCGAGCAGGCGGGCGAAGGTGGCGTCGTAGCAGGTCAGCATCGCGATCTTCTCGCGGGCGGCATGCATCTCGCGCAGGCGGTGCAGCGTGATCGGCTTGCGTTCGGCAGGGGTCATGGCGCAGGGCAGGGCGGAAAAGCCGCGAGTGTGCCCCAGCCGCCCGCACCCGTAACAGGGCCCCGGTCCGCCGCCAGGGTGGCGGAAGGGAGAGGGAGTCGAACCCTCCCGGCGACGCGTGGCGCCACCCACCGGGTTTGAAGCCCGGCCGTCCCACCGGGGACGATTCCCTTCCGGTGTGTGCGGCCGCCGCTAGCGGCCGCCGTCGAACAGTGCGGCATCGGGCCGCAGCACATGCAGGTCCTTCACGCGGCGGGTGAAGCCCACCCGGTCGAAGAACTCCAGCAACTGGATGGCCCGCTTGCGGCCCAGGCCGGTGGCGTCGCGGAAGCTCGCGGCGCACAGGCCCTGCGGCCCCGCCGCCGCCTGCCGTGCCAGCCCGGCCAGGCGCTCGATCGTGGGCAGCGGATAGTAAAGGTCCTTGACGACGGCGAAGGCCTGGCCGCGGCGCGACAGATTGGCCAGCGTCAGCCGCACCATGGGCTCGGGCGTGGACGTGAGCTTGGCGAGGTCGCGCGCCCACGGCGGATCGAAGCCACCTTCGAGCATCGCCGGCATCAGCCTGCCCACCAGCTTCTCCTCGGCTTCGGACAGCCGCGCCGCATGCGCGGGCAGGTGCAGCCAGTGGCCGCTGCGCACGACGCGGCCCTCGGCCACCAGCGCATCGAGCGCATGGCGGAACACCAGGTCGTCCATGCGCGGCGCGGCCAGGCGCTTGAAGCGGCGCGGATCGGGGCCGATCTCGTCGGGCTGCTGCGCATGCAGCGCCGCCAGCGCGTCCACCAGCCGCTGCTGCAACGCCTGCAGGTGGCCGCTGGCGATGGCGACCAAGTGGCCGGTGTCCTCCGCCCGCGCGGACTGCCCGCCAGGCGCCGGGCACGCCACCGCGCGAGCCTGCGCATCGATGCACACGGCTTCGGCCGGCAACGGCAGGTCCGTGACGCGCCAGCCCAGGCCGCGCGCCAGGGCCGACAGGTCCAGGCCCTGCGGCGCGGCCTGCAGCAGCGCCTGCAGCCGCGGCGCCGCATCGGGCAACGCGGCGGCGGCCAGCCACTGCAGCCGCTCCGGCGTGCGGCGGTAGCGCGCCGGCGCCTGCGCGTCGAGCACGGTGATGCCGGCCACGGTGCGGCTGGCGGTGGCGTCGCGCAGCACGCCGCGGTCGCCATGCCAGGCGCCCACCGGCGCGCGCAGCACCAGTTGCGCCAGGGCGGTGCCACCGGGCTGCAGGGCTTCGACGTCCAGCAGCGCGACGCTGGCCAGCACGTCGGCGGTGCCCAGGTGCAGGTGCACCGTGGTGCCGCTGCGCAGCGGCCTGGCCTCGCCGGGCCAGAGCTGCAGGCGCACGTCCATGCGTTCGGTGGCCTGGGCCACTTCGGGTGCGCACAGCCATTGGCCGCGGCCCACCGCCTCACGCTCGATGCCGGCCAGTGCCACCGCGCAGCGCTGGCCGGGCGCGGCCTGCTGCGCCGGCTGGTTCTGCGCATGCAGGCTGCGCACGCGCAGCAGGCGATCGCCGGGCACCAGGCGCAGCTCGTCGCCCACCGACACGGCGCCTGCATGCACGCTGCCGGTGACGACGGTGCCGGTGCCGGCCAGCGTGAAGGCGCGGTCGATGGCCAGCCGGAACGCTGGCCGCGCATCGGCCGCGCGCGGGATGGCGGCCTGCTGCAGCAGGTGGCGGCGCAGTTCGTCGACGCCAATGCCGGTGGTGGCCGACACCTCAAACGCCGGCGCGCCGGCCAGCGGCGTGGGCGCCAGCAGCGCTTGCACCTCGGTGTGCACCTGCTGCAGGCGCGCGGCGTCCACCCGGTCCGCCTTGGTGAGGGCGACGGTGCCGTGCGACAGGCCCAGCAGCGCAGCCACCGCAAGATGCTCGCGGGTCTGCGGCATCACGCCGTCGTCGGCGGCCACCAGCAGCAGCAGGTGGTCGATGCCGGTGGCACCGGCCAGCATGGTGTGCAGCAGGCGCTCATGGCCCGGCACGTCGACGAAGCCGATCACCTGCCCATCGTCGGCCGGCAGGTAGGCATAGCCCAGTTCGATGGAGATGCCGCGGCGCTTTTCCTCGGGCAGGCGGTCGGTGTCCACGCCGGTGAGGGCGCGCACCAGCGTGGTCTTGCCGTGGTCGATGTGGCCTGCAGTGCCAATGATCATGTTCCGACGATCATCCCGCGAGCGGCTCCATGCCCAGCGCCTCGCGCAGCGCCGGCAGCTGCGCCATGAACGGCGCGGCCTCGTCCAGGCAGCGCAGGTCCAGCAGCAGCTGGTCGTGCGCGATGCGGCCCACCACCGGCAGCGGCAGGCCGCGCAGCGCGCGGGCCAGTTCGTCCAGCGCGGTGCCCACGCCCTTGGGGCTGCCCGCGGGTCCGATCGCCAGGCCGGCCGAAGGCAGCCGGTCCACCGGCAGCGAGCCCGAGCCGATCTGGCTGCTGAGAGCGACGCAGCCCACCTCGAAGCGCGGCGACAGCGCCTGCGCCACCGCCGGCTGCAGCGCCTGCGCCATGGCCGCCACCTGCGATTGCGGCCGCGTGAGGTGGCGCAGCGTGGGCAGGTCGCGCACCAGCCGCTCGGGCTGCAGGTACAGCATCAGCGTGGCCTCCAGCGCCGCCAGCGGCAGCTTGGACATGCGCAGCGCCCGCTTCATCGGGAACTTGCGGATGCGGCCCACCGCCGCCCGGCTGCCGACGATGAGCCCGGCCTGCGGACCGCCCAGCAGCTTGTCGCCGCTGAAGGTGACCACGTCGCAGCCGGCGCGCAGCATCTCCTGCGGCAGCGGCTCGCGCGGCAGGCCGTGGGCGGCCAGGTCGATGAGCGATCCGCTGCCCAGGTCGGTGGCCAGCGGCACGCCGCGCGCATGGCACAGCGGCGCCAGCACCGCTTCGCTCACCGCCGAGGTGAAGCCCTGCACCGCGTAATTGCTGGTGTGCACCTTCATCACCAGCGCGGTGCGCTCGTTCAGCGCCTGCTGGTAGTCGGCCGGGTGGGTGCGGTTGGTGGTGCCCACCTCCACCATCTGCGCGCCGGCGCTGGCCATCACGTCGGGCATGCGGAAGGCGCCGCCGATCTCCACCAGCTCGCCGCGCGAGACGACGACCTCGCGCCCGCGGGCCAGCGCCGCGATGGTCAGCAGCACCGCGCCGGCGTTGTTGTTGACCACGGTGGCCGCCTCGGCACCGGTGATCTCGCACAGCAGCTCTTCCACCAGCGTGTCGCGGTCGCCGCGGCCGCCGGTGTCGAGGTCGAACTCCAGGTTGTTCGGCCCGGCCATGGTGCTGACGATGCGGGCGATGGCCTCGTCGGCCAGCACCGAGCGGCCCAGGTTGGTATGGATCACCGTGCCCGTGAGGTTGAGCACCGGCCTGAGCCGCGGCGCCAGGCGGTCGCGGCAGCGGACCGCCAGGTCGGCGGCCAGGGTGTCGGGCTGCAGGGCCGCGGGTGCCAGCAGGCCGGCACGCGCGGCTTCGCGGCGCCGGGCGACCAGTGCCCGCGCCTCGCCGGCCACCAGCGTGTGGCCGTGCGTGGCCACGAGCGCCTGCACGGCAGGCCACTGCAGGATGCGGTCGACCGAAGGAAGCTGCTGGAGCAAAGCCTTCGAGCCATGGACCATGGACTCGTCGGGCCGCATCGTCATGAGGATTCGGCGTCCCCGAACAGCAGCATCAGGTTGACGCCGGCGCGCTGGTGGCCGGCTTCGCTGACCAGCAGGTCGAGCGCCACGCTGGCCAGGTCGTCGGCCATCGGCTCCACCTCGGGGTCGCGTTCCATCGCCACCATCTTCAGGTAGTGGCCGCAGCTCTCGCAGCATTCGGCCTTCACCGCGCCGAGGTAGGCACCGCGCGCAGTGCCGTCCGGGGCCGGCGCTTCCAGCTGCTGGTAGCTGATGCCGCGGGTGCTCTCGCAATGCGCGCACTTGATGCGCACGTAGTGCCACTGCGTGGCGCAGACCGAGCAGGCCAGGTAGCGGTGGCCCGATTCGTCCGCGCCGATGCGGGTGACGCTGGCGGTGGGCGCACTGCCGCAGCAGGGGCAGCCGGTGGCGGGGTCGGTGCGACCGAACACCGCATCGCCGTGTGCCTGCGCGGTGGCGATCACCGCATGGGTGAAGAAGGCCTGCAGCCCCGCAGCCACCAGCGGCGCGGCCGCCAGGTCCAGGCTGCGGGCGATGCCGTTGCGCAGGGCGTCGGCCTGGCGGTCGAGCCAGGCGTCGTCCGCTGCCATCACGCGCCGCACCACCTCGCGCGCCGGGCCTTCCGGCAGCCGCTGGTCGAGCAGGCCCAGCAGCCGGCGCAGCTCGGTGCGCCAGGCCGCATCCAGCGGCCACAGCGTGGCCGGCAGCGGCGGCAGCAGGCCGCGGGCGGCGGCATCGCAGGCCGCGGCATCGGGCAGCGGCACGCTGGCGTAGTCCTGCAGCACCTGGTGCTGGGCCTGCACCAGCTCGGCGATGAACAGCAGGTAGTCGCGCATCGGATGCGCGGCAGCCAGCTGGCGCAGCCGCAGGGCGCGCTCGGCATACACCGTGGCGCGCTGCGGCAGGCGCAGGAACGGCATCTGCCGGCCTGCCTGGATGGCGATCTGTTCGGGGTCGAGCAGCCGGCTGGTGCGGGTCGTCGTGGTGGGGTCAGTCACGTGGCGGATGGCCTTCGGTCATTTCACGGTGCCACAGCGGATGGTTGTGGCGGGCCCAGCTGTCGGTCACGGTGCCGCGCGTCATCGCCCGCGTGGTGCCCTTGACCCAGATGGCCGCATACACATGCACGATGACCGACAGCACCAGCACCACCGCCGACACCGCATGGACCAGGATGGCCAGCCGGCGCACCGTCACCGGGAACAGGTGGAAGAAGTAGGGCGCCCAGAACATGAAGCCGGTGACCAGCAGCAGCAGCAGGCTCACCGCGAAGCCCCAGAACACCAGCTTCTGCCCGGCGTTGTACTTGCCCACGGCCGGCATCGCGCCCTTGTTGCCCTTGAGCATCTGGCCGGAATGCCGCAGCCACTCGCGGTCGGCGCGGCCGATGAGGTTCTCCCGCCAGACGGTGAAGAACAGGAACACGAAGCCCAGCACCATCGCCAGCCCGAGGAACGGATGCAGGATGCGCGTGAGCTGGCCGCCGCCGAACAGGTTGCTGAAGAAGAACAGCACCGGATGGAAGAGGGCCAGGCCCGACAGCGCCGCCGCGAAGAACAGCAGCGCCACGAACCAGTGGTTCATGCGCGTGCCGTCCTTGTAGCGGCGGATCTCGCCGGGATGGGTGGCCGTGGCGGTGGTCCGCGCGGGGGTGCTCGTCGTGGTCATGGCCGGTCCTCCGCGTCCTTGTCCTCCACCGGGCCCACCTTCATGTAGTGGAAGAAGCCGCCCAGCACCGCGCCGGCCATGGCCACCAGCGCCAGCGGCTTGGCCAGGCCCTTCCACAGGCCCACCAGCGGGCTGATGTGCGGGTCCTTCGGCAGGCCGTGGTACAGCTCGGGCCGGTCGGCATGCTGCAGCACGTACATCACGTGCGTGCCGCCCACGCCGGCGGGGTCGTACAGGCCGGCATTCTGGAAGCCACGCTCCTTCAGGTCGACCAGCCGTTCCTCGGCGTAGTCGTGCATGTCCTCCTTGGTGCCGAAGCGGATGGCGCCGGTGGGGCAGGCCTTCACGCAGGCCGGCTCCAGGCCCACCGTCACGCGGTCGGAGCACAGGCTGCACTTGTAGGCCTTGTTGTCCACCTCGCTCAGCCGCGGCACGTCGAACGGGCAGCCGCTGACGCAGTAGCCGCAGCCGATGCAGTGCTCGCTGATGAAGTCGACGATGCCGTTGCTGTACTTGACGATGGCGCCCGGGCTTGGGCAGGCCTTCAGGCAGCCCGGGTCCTCGCAGTGCATGCAGCCGTCCTTGCGGATCAGCCACTCGAGCTTGTTCTCCTCGGGCTCCACTTCCGAGAAGCGCATCACCGTCCAGCTCTTGGGGGTGAGGTCGTTGGGGTTGTCGTAGGTGCCGTGGTTGGTGCCCACCTCGTCACGCAGGTCGTTCCACTGCATGCAGGCCACCTGGCAGGCTTTGCAGCCGATGCAGGTGGACACGTCGATGAGTTTGGCGACCTCGGGTTGCTTGCGGACCTGCGGCGCGGCCGTGGGCGTGGCCGAGCGCAGTTCGATGTCCAGGGATTGCAGCGAAGACATGCGTCAGTGCTCCTTCATGCCTTCTCGATGTTGACGGTGAAGCTCTTGTACTCGGGCGTCTGGGTGTTGGCATCGCCCACGAACGGCGTCAGCGTGTTCACCAGGTAGCCTGGCCGCGCCACGCCCACGAAGCCCCAGTGGTTGGGCAGGCCCACCGTGTGCATCGGCTTGCCGTCGCATTCCAGCGCCCGGATGCGCTTGGTGACCACGCACACCGCCTTGATGAAGCCGCGCGGGCTGCTCACCTTGACCATGTCGCCATGGGCGATGCCCTTCTCCTTGGCCAGGGCCTCGCCGATCTCCACGAACTGCTGCGGCTGGATGATGGCCGAGGTCTGCACGTTCTTGGTCCAGTAGTGGAAGTGCTCGGTCAGCCGGTAGCTGGTGGCCGCATACGGATAGTCCTTGGGCTGGCCCATCGCATCCAGGTCGCGCTTGAACACCCGGGCCGCAGGATTGGCCCGTGCCACCGGGTTGTCCGGATGCAGCGGATTGCCCACCAGCGGCGACTCGAAGGGCTCGTAGTGCTCGGGCAGCGGTCCCTCGGCCATGCCCGTGGGCGCGAACAGGCGTGCCACGCCCTCGGCCGTCATGATGAACGGATGCACCGCCTCGGGCTCGTTCGGGTTGGCGCCCGGTGCGATGTCGGGCACGTCGGCCCCGCCCCAGGCCGTGCCGGTCCAGGCGAGGTAGCGGCGGTCGGCACGCCAGGGCTTGCCGGTGGGGTCGGCCGAGGCGGCGTTGTAGAGGATGCGCCGGTTGGCCGGCCAGGCCCAGGCCCAGTTCAGCGCCTGGCCCACGCCATAGGGGTCGCTGTTGTCGCGCCGGGCCATCTGGTTGCCGGCCTGGGTCCAGCTGCCGGCATAGATCCAGCAGCCGCAGGCGGTGCTGCCGTCGTCGCGCAGCAGGCCGAAGCCGGACACCTGCTCGCCGGCCTTGGCCAGCACCTTGGTCGGGTCCTTGGGATCGGTCACGTCGGCCAGGGCGCGGCCGTTGTACTCGCGCGCCAGCTCCTCCGACGACGGGCTGTGCGGGATCTTGTAGCCCCAGGTCAGCTTGAGGATGGGGTCGGGGAAGGCGCCGCCCTCCTTCTGGTACAGCGCACGGATGCGCGTCCAGATGCCGGCCACGATCTCCACGTCGCCACGGGCCTCGCCGGGCGGCTCGGCGCCCTTCCAGTGCCACTGCAGCCAGCGGCTGGAATTGGTGAGCGAGCCGTCCTCCTCCGCGAAGCAGGTGGACGGCAGGCGGAACACCGTGGTCTGGATGTCCTCGGGCTTGACGTCGTTGAACTCGCCGAAGTTGCGCCAGAACTCGCTGGTCTCGGTCACCAGCGGGTCGATGGTCACCAGGAACTTGAGCCTGGACAGGCCCTCGACCACCTTGGCCTTGTGCGGGAATGAGCCCACCGGGTTGAAGCCCTGGCAGATGTAGCCATTGAGCTTGCCCTGGGTCATCAGCTCGAAGGTCTGCAGCACGTCGTACAGCTTGTCGATCTTCGGCAGGTAGTGGAAGGCCCACTCGTTGTCCGCGGTTGCGGCGTCGCCCCACCAGGCCTTCTGCAGGCTGACGAAGAACTTGGGGTAGTTCTGCCAGTAGCTCATCTGGTTGGGGCGCAGCGGCTTCAGCGCACGGGGCTTGTAGTAGTCCTCCAGCGTCTGCTCGCTCTCGCGGGCCAGCGACAGGTAGCCGGGCAGCGAGTTCGACAGCAACCCCAGGTCGGTCAGGCCCTGGATGTTGCTGTGGCCGCGCAGCGCATTCATGCCGCCGCCGGGCACGCCGATGTTGCCCAGCAGCAGCTGCACGATGGCCGCGGTGCGGATGATCTGCGAGCCCTGGCTGTGCTGCGTCCAGCCCAGCGCATACATGATGGTCATGGTGCGCTCGGGGCCGGCGGTGCTGGCGATGTACTCGCACACCTTCAGGAACTGGTCCTGCGGCGTGCCGGTGATGCGGCTCACCATCTCGGGCGTGTAGCGCTCGTAGTGGCGCTTCATCACCTGCAGCACGCACTGCGGGTCCTGCATCGTGGGGTCGACGCGGGCGAAGCCCTGGTCGTCCATGGCATAGCCCCAGCTCTTGTTGTCGTAGCTGCGCTTGTCGGGGTTGTAGCCGCTGAACAGGCCATTCTCGAACTTGTAGTCAGGCCCGACGATGAAGCTGGCGTTCGTGTAGCTGCGGACGTACTCGGTCTGGATCTTGTCGTTGCTCAGCAGGTATCGGATGACGCCGCCCAGGAAGGCGATGTCGCTGCCGGGCCGGATGGGCGCGTAGTAGTCGGCCATGGCGGCCGAACGCGTGAAGCGCGGGTCCACCACCACCAGCCGGGCCTTGTTGTGCTTCTTGGCCTCGATCACCCACTTGAAGCCGCACGGATGCGCCTCGGCGGCGTTGCCACCCATGATCAGCACGAGATCCGCGTTCTGGATGTCCTGCCAATGGTTGGTCATCGCACCGCGGCCGAACGTCGGGGCCAGACTGGCCACCGTCGGTCCGTGTCAAACGCGGGCCTGGTTATCGAAGGCGAGCATGCCCAACGACCGGAACGCCTTGTGCGTGATGTAGCCGGTTTCGTTGGACGAGGCGGAGGCACACAGCATGCCGGTGGACACCCACCGGTTCACCGGCTTGCCGTCCGCCGTGGTGGCGATGAAGTTGGCATCGCGGTCGGCCTTCATCAGCTTGGCGATGCGGTCGAGCGCCTCGCCCCAGCCGATGCGCTTCCACTCCTTGCTGCCGGGCTCGCGCACTTCGGGGTACTTCAGCCGGTTGGGGCTGTGCACGAAGTCCAGCAGGCCGGCGCCCTTGGGGCACAGCGTGCCGCGGTTGACCGGGTGATCCGGGTCACCCTCGATGTGCATGATGTCGGCGGTGACGTTCTTCGCCTTGTCGCCGAGGCTGTACATGATGATCCCGCAGCCCACCGAGCAGTACGGGCAGGTGTTGCGGGTCTCGGTGGCGCGGGCCAGCTTGAAGGTGCGGGCTTCGGCCAGTGCGGCATCGGGCGAGAACCCCAGCGCCACGAGGCTGGAGCCGACCAGGCCCGCCCCGCTGACCCGGAAGAACTGCCTTCGGTCCATGTCCATCATCAAAAAAGCTCCTGGGTGAATTCCTGGGGGCTGGAGAAGTGGGGTTCAGCGGCTGGCGGCGCTGGCCGCGCCGTCACCGGCGGTGGGCGCGGGCGCCTCGCTGCCGGTGTGGCCTCCGGAGCCGGCCACGCCGCCGATGGCGGCCGCGCCGTCGGACGGCCCGACCGAGGAAGCGGCATGCGCCTCGTCGACCGGCTTGACGCCCGGCTGCGCACCGCTGGCGGTGGAGGTCGGCGCGTTGGCCGGGGCCGCTTGCGCGGTGGGAGTGGGTGGCGTGGCGGGCTTGGGATCGCAGGCCGACAGGGCCGCGAGGATGGCGCTGAAGAACGCCATGCCCACCATCTTCGAAAGCCACGACTGCGGGCGGGGGTACTGCATCGGCACCAGCCTAGCCCGCCCGCCGCGCCGGGTCAATCGGCGCTTGCGCCGTGTCAGCTGGGCATGCCGGGGCTGCCGTCCTCGGCCGGCTGGTTCAGCTCCAGCCAGTAGCGGCCCACGCGGCGCAATGCCTGCAGGTAGTCCTCGAACTGCACCGGCTTGACCACGTAGCTGTTGGCCCCCAGCCGGTGGCTGCGCTGCACGTCCACCCGCTCCTGCGAGCTGCTGAGCATCACCACCGGCACCAGGCGGGTGGCTGGATAGGCGCGCAGCCGGGCCAGCACCTCCAGGCCGTCCAGCTTGGGCAGCTTCACGTCCAGCAGCACCAGCCGTGGCGGCGGCGCGTCGCGCCGGCCGGCATGGCGGCCCTGGGCGAGCAGGAAGTCCACCGCTTCCTGGCCGTCGTGCACCACCTGCATGCCGCCGCGCAGCGGCACCTGGCGCAGGCCGCGCAGGGTGAGTTCGAGGTCGATGGCTTCGTCCTCGGCGATGAGCACGTCTATGGGGGAGGGCGGGTTCACGGCGGGCAAGGCAGGTCGGTTGTCACGGCGCAGGCAGGTGGAACTGGAAGGTGGCGCCCTGGCCGGGCGTGGCGCCGGCCTGGATGTCGCCGCCATGGCGCTGCACGATCTGCTGCACGATGGCCAGGCCGACGCCGGTGCCTTCGAACTCGGCGGAGGGATGCAGCCGCTCGAACACACCGAACAGCTTGTCGGCATGCCGCATGTCGAAGCCCACGCCGTTGTCGCGCACCAGGTAGTGCACGCTGCCATCGGCGCGGGCGTGGCCGCTGACCTCGATCACCGCCAGCGTGCGCGGCCGGCTGTACTTCAAGGCGTTGGACAGCAGGTTCACCCACACCTGGCGCAGCAGCTCGGTGTCGCCATGGCAGGGCGGCAGCTGCCCCACGCGCAGCTCCACCTGCCGGCCGGCGCGCAGCGGCGCCAGCATCGCCAGTGCCTCGGCCACCAGCGCCTGGGTGTTGACCGCCCGCTTGACCAGCCGCGCCCGGCCGGCGCGGGAGAAGCTCAACAGGTCGGTGATCAGCCGGCCCATCTTCTGCGCGCTGTCGCGGATCAGCGAAAGGTACTGGCGGCCGGTGTCGGGCAGCAGCGGGCCGTAGTCGTCCAGCACGATCTTGGAGAAGCCATCGATGGCGCGCAGCGGTGCCCGCAGGTCATGCGAGACGGTGTAGCTGAAGGCCTCCAGCTGCTTGAGCGCGGCTTCGAATTCCGCCGTGCGCAGCTGCAGCCGCTGCTCGAAGTCGCTGCGCAGCTGCTCGATCTGGGCCGCGCAGCCGCCGCAGGTGCAGCCCGGGGACGGCATGGTGCCGCGGGCGGGCATGGGCTCCGGCACTGCGGCCGGTCTGGTCTCTTCTGAAAGCATGTCGTCCCCCGGCGGCCTGGCAGGGCAGGCCGTTGCAACGGGGGGCCATGCTGCAGATCGGGTGGATTCGCCGGGCAGTTTTCTGCAGGCGGGTGCGCACTACGTCACGACAGGAAACACAACTGTCGCGTTGCCGGCGCGCGGCCGTTCACTCCACACGCAGGCCCGGGCCACCCGCCTCGAAGCGGCCGACCGGCACCGCGTCGGCAAAGCCGGCCTGCGCGAACACGGCCATCACCTCGTCCAGCGCCTGCGGCGCGCAGCTCACCAGCAGGCCGCCGGAGGTCTGCGGATCGGTCAGCAGCGCCTGGGCGGTGGGCGGCAGGCCGGCGGCCAGCCGCACTTCGGCGCCATAGCCCGCCCAGTTGCGGCCGGAGGCACCGGTGACGAAGCCGTCGGCCGCCATCGCCTCGATGCCGGGCAGCAGCGGCACCCGCGCCCAATCGATCACCGCGGTGAGGCCGGCGCCGCGCGCCATCTCCAGCGCATGGCCGGCCAGGCCGAAGCCGGTGACGTCGGTCAGCGCATGCACGCCCGGCAGCTCGGCCAGCGCGATGCCGGGCGTGTTCAGCCGGGTGGTGGTGTCGATCAGCCGCGCATAACCGGCCGCATCCAGCTTGCCCTTCTTGAGCGCGGCCGACAGCACGCCCACCCCCAGCGGCTTGCCCAGCACCAGCACGTCCCCGGCCCGTGCGGCGGCATTGCGCCGCACCTTGGACGGATGCACCAGGCCCATCACCACCAGGCCGTAGATCGGCTCCACCGAGTCGATGGTGTGGCCGCCGGCGATGGGGATGCCCGCCGCCTGGCACACCGATTCGCCGCCGCGCAGCACCTGCCCGATGACCTCCACCGGCAGCTGGTTCACGGGCATGGCCACCAGTGCCAGCGCCATGATGGGCCGCCCGCCCATGGCGTACACGTCGCTGATGGCGTTGGTGGCGGCGATGCGGCCGAAGTCGAACGGATCGTCGACGATGGGCATGAAGAAGTCGGTGGTGGCGATCAGCGCCTGCTCGTCGTTGAGCTGGTAGACGGCGGCGTCGTCGGCCGTCTCGATGCCCACCAGCAGCTGCGGCGGCAGCAGGCCGCCGGCGCGCTGGCGCAGGATCTCGTTGAGCACACCGGGCGCGATCTTGCAGCCGCAGCCGCCGCCGTGGGAGAAGCTGGTCAGGCGCAGGGCGGCATCGGGCGTCGCGGCGGGGGTCGGGCTGGTCATCGGCATCACTCCTCGGGGCTGGGCCGGTGATTGTGGCCGCCGCCCGGGTGGCCCTGGGCGCGCGAGGCATTACCCTTGCGCCCGGCGCGTGGTGCCTCGTCGAGGTCCGCGGTACGCCCTGCATGCACCAGAAAGCCTCCCGATGAACATTCGACTCACCCGCCGCGCGCTGGCCGCGCTGCTGCTCGGCGCCAGCGCCGCCACCTGGGCCCAGACCGGCACCCTGCGTGTCTCGGCCATCCCCGACGAAGCCCCCACCGAGCTGCAGCGCAAGTTCAAGCCGCTGGGCGACTACCTCAGGCAGCAGACCGGCATGGAGGTGCAGTTCGTGCCCGTGACCGACTACGCCGCGGTGGTGGAAGGCCTGGCCACGCAGAAGATCGACCTGGCCTGGCTGGGTGGCTTCACCTACGTGCAGGCGCGCATGCGCACCCAGGGCGGCGCGGTGCCCATCGTGCAGCGGGCGGAGGATGCGGTGTTCACCAGCCGCTTCATCGTGCCCAAGGACAGTCCGGCCAAGACCCTGGCCGACCTGAAGGGCAAGACCTTCGCCTTCGGTGCGCCTTCGTCCACCTCGGGCAGCCTGATGCCGCGCTTTTTCCTGCTGCAGGCCGGCATCAACCCCGAGACCGACTTCAAGACCGTGGCCTTCTCCGGCGCGCACGACGCCACCGTGGCCTTCGTGGCCGCAGGCCGCGCCGAGGCGGGCGTGCTCAACGCGTCGGTGCTGGACAAGCTGAACGAAGCCGGCAATCCCAACGCCGCCAAGGTGCGGGTGCTGGCGGTGACGCCGCCTTACTTCGACTACAACTGGACGGTGCGCCCCGGCCTGGACGCCGCGCTGACGCGCAAGCTGACCGACGCCTTCCTGCAGCTGGACCCGGCCAACCCGCAGCACAAGGAGATCATGGCGCTGCAGCGCGCCAGCAAGTTCATCCCCACGCAGTCGTCCAACTACGACGGCATCGAGTCCGCGGCCAAGTCGGCCGGCCTCATCAAGTAGGGCGCGGCCATGTCCTTCCAGCTGGAAGGCGTGGGCCTGGTGCATGCCAACGGCCACCGCGCGTTGAAGGCGGTGACGCTGGCCGCGCGCGCGGGCGAGCGCATCGCCGTCATCGGCCCTTCGGGCGCAGGCAAGACCAGCCTGCTGCGCCTGGCCGGCTGCGCGCTGCGCCCCAGCCAGGGTCGCCTGACGGTGCTGGGCCTGCAGCCCTGGCAGCTGCCGCCGCGCGGGCTGCGCCGGCTGCGGGCGCGCATCGGCACCGTGCACCAGGCGCCGCCGATCCCGCCGCGGCTGCGCGTGGTCACGGCGGTGCTGGCCGGCCGGCTGGGCCAGTGGAGCCTGGGCCGTGCGCTGTGGTCGCTGCTGCATCCGGCCGACATCGCCGGTGCGCAGGAGGTGCTGTACAGGCTGGAGCTGGCCGACCGGCTGTTCGACCGCTGCGACCGGCTCTCCGGCGGGCAGCTGCAGCGGGTGGGCATCGCCCGCGTGCTGTACCAGCGGCCCGAGCTGATGCTGGCCGACGAGCCGGTGTCGGCGCTGGACCCGACGCTGGCCGATGCCGCGGTGCAGAGGCTGGTGGGCCAGAGCGAGGCCACCGGCGCCACGCTGCTGGCCTCGCTGCATGCGGTGGAGCTGGCGCTGCGCTGGTTTCCGCGGGTGGTGGGCCTGCGTGCGGGCGAGGTGATGTTCGACCTGCCGGCCCCCGAGGTGACGCCGCCGCTGCTGCAGGCCCTGTATGCCGGCGACACCGCCGCGCCGGCCTTCGGCGGCCTGTTGCCGGCCGCCCTGCCGCTGGCCGCCGGCGCGATGTGCCGGTGAGGCGGTGGCGATGACCCCCTTGCCCGTGCCGCCGGCCGCTCGGCCGTCGCCCGCCGTGGCCACCGAGGCTTCGCTGCTCGCCGCCTCGAGCGCGCCCCCCGCCGCGCGATCCGCAGGCCCGCGGCCGCCTCACCGCCGCGGTGCTGGGCCTGGTGCTGCTGTGGCCGGTGCTGCAGCTCAGCGAGTTCCGCCCGTCGGCGCTGTTCCAGCCGGGCAACCTGTCGGTGATGGGCGGCTTCCTGGCCGGTTTCCTGCCGCCTTCCACCGACCCTGAATTCCTGCGGCTGCTGGGCCGCGCCACGCTCGAGACGCTGGCCATGGCCACCGCCGGCATGGCCATCGCGTTCGTCATCGCCGCGCCGCTGGGCCTGGCGATGAGCCGGGCGCTGTCGGTCTCGCGGCTGGGCCCGGGTGCGCTGCGCTGGCGCGGCAGCCTCCTGCGCACCGCGGCCCGCACGCTGCTGATGGTGCTGCGCGCGGTGCCCGAGGTGGTGTGGGCGCTGCTCTTCGTACGGGCGCTGGGCCTCGGGCCGGCTGCGGGCGTGCTGGCGCTGGCCATCACCTACGGCGGCATGCTGGGCAAGGTGTATGGCGAGATCCTCGAATCCACCGACACCCGCCCGGCGCGGGCGCTGCTGGAAGCCGGCAGCGGCCGGCTGGCCGCGCTGTGCTACGGCCTGCTGCCCGGCGCCGCGCAGGAGCTGGCCAGCTACACCGTCTACCGCTGGGAGTGCGCGGTGCGCGCCTCGGTGGTGATGGGCTTCGTGGGCGCGGGCGGCCTGGGCCAGCTGATGGACCAGTCGATGAAGATGCTCAACGGCGGCGAGGCGAGCAGCATCCTGCTCACCTTCCTGCTGCTGGTGTTCGTGGCCGACGGGCTGTCGGCGCTGCTGCGCAGGTGGCTGGCATGAGGCGCGACCAGTGGCCTGGCCTGCTGGTGCTGCTGGCCGTGCTGGCCAGCGTGGCGGCCAGCTTCGCCTACCTGGCCATCGACTACCGCGCGCTGGCCACGCCCGAATCGCTGCGGCTGATGGGCCGTTTCGTGGCCGAGTTCTTCCCGCCCGACGTCTCGGCGGCCATGCTGGCCAAGGTGGGCTGGGGTGCGCTGCAGACCCTGGCGGTCTCCGCCCTGGGCACGCTGCTGGCGGCCGCGGCCGGTGCGCTGCTGGCCCTGCCGGCCGCGGGCCGAGCAGGGCGGGCGGCCCGGCCAGCGGCCCGGCTGCTGCTGAACATGCTGCGCAGCGTGCCCGAGCTGGTGTGGGCGGCACTGATGGTGCTGGCCGCCGGGCTCGGGCCGTTCGCCGGCGCGCTGGCGCTGGCGCTGCACACCACCGGCGTGCTGGGCCGGCTGTTCGCCGAGGCGCTGGAGAACCTGCCGCCCGCAGCGGAGCGCACGCTGCGCGAGGCCGGCAGCGGCGCGGTCGCCGCCTTCGCCTACGGCAGCCTGCCGCTGCTGGCACCGCAGGCCGCGGCCTATGTGCTGTACCGCTGGGAAATGAACATCCGCATGGCCACGGTGCTGGGCTTCGTCGGCGCCGGCGGCCTGGGGCAGCTGCTGTACTTCCACCTGTCGCTGTTCCAGCAGGCGCAGTCGGCCACGGTGCTGGCGGCGATGTTCGTGCTGGTGTTCGTGGTGGACGAATTCAGCGGCTGGGCGCGTCGCCGGCTGGCGCCTGCCCACGCCTGACCAGCTCCTGCGCCGCGGCCCGCATCGCCTCGTCCGACAACGAAGGCAGCACCAGCCGCTCGCCGCCGCGCTCGTTCTCGAACAGCCGGCGGGTGGAGCGGGTGTAGGCCGGGTCGTAGTGCTCGCGCATCACCCGCTCGAACAGTTCGGCCGTCAGACCGGCCGCCGCCAGCTTCTGCCAGCGCTCGTAGGCCTCGCCGCCCACCAGCGGGCGGATGGGCGCCAGCTGCTCCACCATGGCCACCGGGTTGGCCACGAAGTGTGCATAGTCCTCGTGCCACAGCCGCACGCGCTCGGGCATGCCCACTTCCAGCGTCAGCGTGGGGCTGCTGTACATGGCCTCGTGCAGCGCATCGGGCAGCTGGATGCGGCCGATCTTCTTGCTCTCGGCCTCGATCCACACCGGCCTGGCCGGATCGAAGCTGCGCAAGCGCTCCAGCAGCCGGCTGTCGAACCACTTCTGGCTGGGCTGCGGCGCACCGGGCAGGGCGCCGATCAGCGAGCCGCGATGCGAGGCCATGCCTTCCAGCTCCAGCACCTGTTCGCCGGCGGCTTCCAGCGCATGCAGCAGCCGCGTCTTGCCGCAGCCGGTGGGGCCGCACAGCACGCGGTAGCGGAAACGGCCGGGTTCGGTGGCCAGCGCCTGGCGCACCCAGCCGCGGTAGCGCTTCCAGCCGCCGGGCAGCACGTCCACCTCGAAGCCGATGGTGCGCAGGTTGTCGGCCCACAGCCGCGAGCGCTTGCCGCCGCGGAAGCAGTACACCAGCATGCGGTCGGCCGGCGTGTACTTCGAGATCAGCGGGCCGATGTGCTGCGCGATGTTCTGCAGCGAGTAGCGCACGCCGATCAGGTAGGCCTTGTGGGTGTCGGTGCGGTGGGTGGTGCCCACCTCGGCGTATTCGTCGTCGTTGACCACCGGCAGGTTCACGGCGCCGGGAATGTGGTCTTCCGCGTACTCGCGCGGGGAGCGGGCATCGATCACCAGCGCATAGCGGTGGAAGTCGTCGACGCCGAGTTCGGTGGGATCAGCCATGCGGCCACTCTACCGCCCCGCTGGCGGCAGGCCGCTTCAGGCCGCCGGCGGCGGCGCCTGCCACTGCCCGTCGAGCAGCAGCTGGTGCGGCTCGAACTGGGCCTTGTAGGCCATCTTCTGGCTCTCGGCGATCCAGTAGCCCAGGTACACGTGCGGCAGCTTCAGGAGCTTGGTCTGCTCGATCTGCCACAGCACGTTGTAGGTGCCGTAGCTCTTGTGCGGCTCGGGCTCGTAGAAGGTGTAGACCGCCGACAGGCCGTCGTTCAGCACGTCGAGGATGGACACCATCTTCAGCGTGCCCAGGCCTTCGGCGGCCGGCTCGCGGAATTCGACCAGCCGCGAGTTGACACGACTTTGCAGCAGGAACTGGGTGTACTGGTCCACGCTGTCATGGTCCATGCCGCCGCCGGCATGGCGGCCCGACTGGTAGCGCAGGTAGAGCTGGTAGTGCTCCGGCACGAAGCACAGCCGCAGCACGCGCGCCTTCAGCCCGCTGTGCGCCTTCCAGGCGCGGCGCTGGCTGCGCGTGGGCTGGAAGTCGTTGACCAGGATGCGCAGCGGCACGCAGGCGCGGCAGCCGTCGCAATAAGGCCGGTAGGTGAACATGCCGCTGCGACGGAAGCCGTTGGCCACCAGGCCCGAATACGCATCGGCATGGATCAGATGGCTGGGCGTAGCCACCTGCGACCGGGCCATTCGGCCGGTGAGGTAGCTGCAGGGGTAGGGCGCTGTCGCATAAAACTGCAGCGACGCCAGGGGAAGGTCTTTCGGATAGGTCACGCGCTTGGCTCTCCGCGCAGTCCGAGCTGGGCCCAGTACGCCGGATCATAGGCCCAAGCCGACGGCCCTTGCGCCGGCAGCACCTGCGCCAGGTGCGCCTCGAACTGCGCACGGGGGATCTCGTGCGCGCCCAGCGAGGCCAGGTGGCCGGTGTTCTGCTGGCAGTCGATCAGCCCGATGCCGTGCACGCGGCAGAAGGCCACCAGGCCGGCCAGCGCGATCTTAGAGGCATCGGTGCGGTGCGAGAACATGGATTCGCCGTAGAACATGCGACCGATGGACACGCCGTACAGCCCGCCCACCAGCTGGCCGTCGATCCAGGTCTCGAAGCTGTGCACCCGCCCGGCGCGGTGCCAGGCGGTGTAGGCGGCCACGATCTCCGGCACGATCCAGGTGCCGGCCTGGCCTTCGCGCGGCGTGCCGGCGCAGGCTGCGATCACGCGCGGGAAGGCGCTGTCCACTCGCAGTTCGCAGCCTGGCGTGCGCATGAAGCGCTGAACTGTCTTGCGCAACGAGCGCGAGAGCTTGAAGTCTTCCACCGGCAGCACCATGCGCGGATCGGTGCTCCACCACAGCACCGGCTGGCCGTCGGAAAACCAGGGGAACACACCCTTGCGGTAGGCCTCCTCCAGGCGGGGCAGGCTGAGGGTGCCGCCGGCGGCCAGCAGGCCGGGCGCGTCCGTGTCCACGCCCAGGGCGCGGCGGGTATCGGGCAGCGGCGTGCTGTCGTCGTGCAGCCAGGTCAGGGCGGTCATGCGCCGATGATGCCCGGCCGGTGCGCCGGGCCGGGCGGGCCTAGATCAATTCCTCGATCGTCAGCATCCCGTACTTCTTGGCCAGCGTGGCCTTGCCGCTGCGTGCCGCCTCGGCCACGCGGTTCTGCATCTCGTCGTCGCGCACCCGCACGATCATCAGCCCGTGGCCCTCGAGTGCCAGCAGGTACATCTGGCGCATGGACTGGATCTCCGAGCCGAAGCCCGAGGCGCCGCTGGCATCCGGCAGCAGCGGCTTGAACTGGGCCACTACCTCCTCGGGACTCAGGCGGACGATGTCGCCGTCCGCCACGCCCTGCGACTGCAGCGATTGCGCAACAGTGTCGGCGGCCGATTCCTCGGGGAAAACGATGACGACATGGCCCGTGGGCTTGAAGCTGCCGAACGACAGCGGCAGGTTGTCCTTGGTGATGGTGGGCTCGAACATGGTCTGGCTCCTGGCGATGTGGCCGCGGCCCGGGGCGGGCCGCGGCATTTCAGTCACCCCAGCCGTGGCATGCGTCGTGCCCACGCGTCATGCCGCGGATGCGGGGGTGTGGCGTGCTGCCGGTCAAATGCCGATATCGCGCGAGGCGATCCGGCAATTCTGGCCGTCCCGCCCCTCCCGCCCTGCTGACAAACGGAGTGCTTCGCATTTACCCCGCCCAAAACGCATTGGAAGCTCATGCAAACGATTGTTGTCCGTGCAATGTCACCGCGCGCTACGAGGCACCATCGGCACAGGATGCGGAAAACGCCGATCGTGTAGTCGGCCAATCCCGCATAGATTGCAAATATGACGGGCGCGTGCAATCGACCGCTACCGCGCCGGAAGCACCTGAGGCTGATTTGCTGCATAAACCGGGTTCAGTTCACTGCGTAAAAATAGTGGCTTGCCGCACTGAGGATGAAATAATCCCGTCCATATGAACGCAAAAACAACGCCTCCCGCCGAAGAAGTCACCACGTCGGCGTTCTACACCACCATCGAAACCGCACGCCTGCTCGGTCTGGCCGTGCGGTCGGTGCAGTTGATGGTCGATCGTGGTGAGCTGGAAGCCTGGAAGACACCAGGCGGGCATCGGCGCATCTCCAAGGTGTCGGTCGAGCGCTGGATTGCCGTCAACCGCATGCATGTCACTTCCGGCGGCAGCGGCGCCGGTGCGGGCAAGCAGGAAGAAAAGGCACCGCGCGTTCTGCTGGTGGAGGATTCCTCGCACTTCCAGAACCTGGTGTCGCTGCTGGTGCGCGAGCAATATCCGGAAGTGGAACTGCATGTGGCCGACGACGGCATTGCCGGCCTGGCCATGTATGGCCAGCTGCAACCGCAAGTGCTCATCGTGGATATTCTGTTGCCGGGTATCGACGGCGCCACCTTGATTGCCAGCCTGCGTTCGCATCCGCAATTCGCCAACAGCGAACTGATCGTGATGACTTCGCTGGACGAACAGCAACGCGCGCCTTATGCATTTGCGTTGGCGGGCGTGCCGGTGGCGCACAAACTCCAGCTGGTCGCGCAATTGGAGCCCCTGCTGCGCAATGCGCTCGTCAAACATCTGCCGCGGCTGGCGGCTGATCAGGGCGATCAGAAAAACACCGCTGAATAAATCGGCATGCAACGGCGCCTGCCGCGGGATGCGGCGGGCGGTGCGCAGGCCAGTGCGCAGCCACACTGGCCGCCGGCCTCTCCATCTGCGACCGCAGGGTGCCCTGTCAGTCACAGGTCGGTCATTTTGATAAAAATGATGTAAATGAACTGAACTGGTATTTCCATCGATGCCAGTCGCCGTCCCGTGGTTTTTGTAAACCCGTGTGCACGCCTTACTATTGTGATTCAGGGGCACATTTCTGAGCGAAGATGATTCGCTCGGTGGTTCGAGGCGGAGAGCGGTGATGGTGGAATCGACGTTTGCGCTGCGCGATATGGTGGCGGGTCTGGCCGATACTTTTGGTCGGCAGGCCCGGCTGAAGGGCGCCGAATTGGTCGTGGACGTTTCGCCTTCGCTGGCCGCGGTCACGCAAACCCTGTCCGGCGACCTGTCCAGGCTCACGCAGCGTGTGAAATTGCTCGGCGAACAGGCGCTGGCGCCGGCCACGCCCAGCGGCAGCCTGATCCTGCGCATCGAGCAGCAGCCCGCGGGGCCACTGGCGCCGGACGACATCGTGCTGCGCTTCGGCTTCCACGATCCCGCGCTTCGCTCGGCCGCGCAGGCCACCCACTTCTTCGACGAGCGCTTCCGCCGCGCCGCCACGGCCACCTCGCCGCCGCCGCTGCAGCCCCTGGATGCCGCGCTGCGGCCCTTGCAACAGCACCAGATCCTGGCCGTGGACGACAACGCGCCGGCCCTGCGGGTGCTGCTGCAAACGGCAAGCGCCTTCGGCCTGTCCATCGAGCCGGCGCACGACGGCTGGGATGCCCTGCGGGCGGTGATGCTGGCGCACGAGGCCTCGCGTGACCATGGCCTGGTGCTGCTGGACGCCCGCATGCCCGGCATGGACGCGCTGGACTGCGCCCGCCAGCTGCGCGAGAACACGCCCTGCCGCGCGCCCATCCTGCTGATGGCCGGGCCGGGCGACGAGGACGCCGTGGCGGTGCTGGCGCCCGACCAGCCGCTGGGCCGGGCGCTGGGCATCGCCGGCGTGCTGCGCAAGCCGGTGGTCGATGGCGCGGTGCTGGCCCGCGCCTGCCTGGACGCCCTGGTGGTGCGGCCGCCGCTGGTGGGACCCGAGCCCGCCGCCCCCGGCCCGCTGGACGGCCTGCACCTGCTGGTGGTGGCCGATACCGACGTCGCCACGGCCGGCGTGCCGCGGCCCGCGACCGCCGCGCTGGTGGCGCAGCTGCGCCTGGCCGGCGCCAGCGCCCGCCAGGCCAGCGGCGGTGGCGACACGCTGGACCTGCTGGCCATGCCGCAGTGCGACGCGGTGCTGCTGCACCTGCAGCCACCGGGCGGCCGCGCGCTGGAAGCCGCCCGCGCGCTGCGTGCAGAGCCCCGGCTGCGCCACCTGCCGCTGCTGGCAGTGGGACCGGAGGCGAGTCAGATCGACCGCGCGCGGCTGCAGGCCGCCGGCATCGACGAGGCGCTGCCCGACGCCGGCGACATGCAGGCGCTGGCCACGGCCCTGGCGCGCTGCCGCGCCGCGCGTGCCGCCGCCACGCCGGCCGCGCTGCAGCCGCTGGACAGCCTGCCCGGCATCGACGCTGCCATCGGCCGCGCCAGCACCATGGGCAACGACAAGCTCTACCGCCGCCTGCTGATCAAGTTCCGCGATGCGCAGCACGACGTGCCGGCCCGCATCGCCGACGCCTGGCAGGCCAGCGACGTGCAGGGCGCCCGGCGCCTGGCGCACGACCTGGCCAGCGTGTCCGGCACCTTGGGCGCGATGCAGTTGCACCGCTGCGCGCGCGACCTGGAGTCGGTGTGCGCCGGCGAGGCCGACGCCGCCAGGCTGCCGGCGCTGCTGGCCGCCACCAGCGTGGAGCTGTCCCGCGTGGTGCGCAGCCTGCAGTTGCTGGGCACTGAATAGGCAGGCGCCCAACGCCAGCGCCGGCCACGGCGCAATCCCCTTCCCGGTGGGGAGGCCCACGCCAAGTGTGCAATCTGCCCTGATTGTCATCCCGGGTTCGGAGGGGCGGTGCTACAGTCGCCCCCTTGTTTGAAGCAGGTCCTTCCCGTCCCCTTTGCTGGCGTACAGCCAAGGCGGGTCGCAATCCGCCAACCGGTCAAGCCGTGTCGCGGAAGGTTTTCCAACCAGCCAACAGTGCCCAAGAAGGGCGCGTGAGGTGAGCGAGATGATGGAACAGTACAGGTCCAATTCGTACCTGTTCGGCGGCAATGCGCCGTATGTCGAAGAGCTTTACGAGGCCTACCTCGACAACCCGGGCTCCGTGCCCGACAACTGGCGCAGCTACTTCGACGCCCTGCAGCACGTGCCCGCGGTCGACGGTTCCGAGAACCGCGACGTCGCCCATGCGCCGGTGATCGAATCCTTCGCGCAGCGCGCCAAGGCCGGCGCCTTCGCGCTCAAGGCCAGCAACACCGATCTCGCCGTCGCCCGCAAGCAGGTGCACGTGCAGTCGCTGATCGCGGCCTACCGCTTCCTCGGCTCCCGCTGGGCCGACCTGGACCCGCTCAAGCGCACCGAGCGCCCCAAGATTCCCGAGCTGGAGCCGGCGTTCTACGACCTGACCGAGTCCGACATGGACATCGTGTTCAGCGCCACGAACACCTACTTCACCTCCGCCGACCAGATGACGCTGCGGCAGATCGTGCAGGCCCTGCGCGAGACCTACTGCGGCTCCATCGGCGCCGAGTACATGCACGTCACCGAGCCGGCCGAGAAGCGCTGGTGGCAGGAGAAGCTGGAAAGCATCCGCAGCAAGCCGACCTTCAGCGCCGAGGAGAAGATCCACATCCTCGAGCGGCTGACCGCATCGGAAGGCCTGGAGCGCTACCTGCACACCAAGTTCGTCGGCCAGAAGCGCTTCTCGCTGGAAGGCGGCGAGAGCTTCATCGCCTCGATGGACGAGATCGTGCAGCGCGGCGGCCAGAAGGGCGTGCAGGAGATCGTGATCGGCATGGCCCACCGCGGCCGCCTGAACGTGCTGGTCAACACCCTGGGCAAGATGCCCAAGGACCTGTTCGCCGAGTTCGAGCACACCGCGCCGGAGAACCTGCCGGCCGGTGACGTGAAGTACCACCAGGGCTTCTCCAGCGACGTCTCCACGCCGGGTGGCCCGGTGCACCTGTCGCTGTCGTTCAACCCCTCGCACCTGGAGATCGTCAACCCGGTGGTCGAAGGCTCGGTCAAGGCCCGCCTGGACCGCCGCGGCGACAAGGAAGGCGACCAGGTGCTGCCGGTGCTGGTGCACGGCGACGCCGCCTTCGCCGGCCAGGGCGTGGTGATGGAGACGCTGGCGCTGGCGCAGACGCGCGGCTACTACACCGGCGGCACCGTCCACCTGGTGATCAACAACCAGATCGGCTTCACCACCAGCGACCCGCGCGACACCCGTTCCACGCTGTACTGCACCGACGTCGTCAAGATGATCGAGGCGCCGGTGCTGCACGTGAACGGCGACGACCCCGAGGCCGTGGTGCTGTGCACCCAGCTCGCGCTGGACTACCGCCAGGAGTTCAACAAGGACGTGGTGGTCGACATCGTCTGCTTCCGCAAGCTGGGCCACAACGAGCAGGACACGCCCAGCCTGACGCAGCCGCTGATGTACAAGAAGATCAGCAAGCACCCCGGCACCCGCAAGCTGTACGCGGACAAGCTGGTGGCGCAGAACGTGCTGCCGGCCGACGGCCCCGACGCAATGGTCAAGGCCTACCGCGCCGCGATGGACGCGGGCAAGCACACGGTCGACCCGGTGCTGACCAACTTCAAGAGCAAGTACGCGGTGGATTGGGCGCCGTTCCTCAACCGCAAGTGGACCGACGCCGCCGACACCGCGCTGCCGCTGGCCGAGATCAAGCGGCTGGCCGAGCGCGTGACCACCATCCCCGAGAAGTTCAAGCTGCATCCGCTGGTGGAGAAGGTCATCGCCGACCGCGCCGCCATGGGCCGCGGCGAGGTGAACGTCGACTGGGGCATGGGCGAGACGCTGGCCTACGCGTCGCTGGTGGCCTCGGGCTACCCGGTTCGCCTGTCGGGCGAGGACTGCGGCCGCGGCACCTTCGTTCACCGCCACGCCGTGCTGCACGACCAGAACCGCGAGAAGTTCGACGAAGGCACCTACATCCCGCTGCAGCACGTGGCGGACAACCAGGCCCCGTACACCGTCATCGACTCCATCCTGTCCGAAGAGGCGGTGCTGGGCTTCGAGTACGGCTACGCCAGCGCCGAGCCCAACACGCTGGTGATCTGGGAAGCGCAGTTCGGCGACTTCGTCAACGGCGCGCAGGTGGTCATCGACCAGTTCATCGCCTCGGGCGAAGTGAAGTGGGGCCGTGTCAACGGCCTGGTGATGATGCTGCCTCACGGCTATGAAGGCCAGGGCCCCGAGCACAGCTCGGCCCGCCTGGAGCGCTTCATGCAGCTGGCCGCGGACAACAACATGCAGATCTGCCAGCCGACCTCGGCCAGCCAGATTTTCCACCTGCTGCGCCGGCAGATGGTGCGCATGTTCCGCAAGCCGCTGGTCATCATGACGCCCAAGTCGCTGCTGCGGAACAAGGACGCCACCTCGCCGCTGTCGGACTTCACCAAGGGCGAGTTCCGCACCGTCATCGGCACGGACAACCCGGACGTCGAGCCGCAGAAGGTCAAGCGCATCATCGCCTGCTCGGGCAAGGTGGCCTACGACCTGATCAAGCGCCGCGACGAGAAGAAGGCCTACGACGTGGTGATCCTGCGCGTGGAGCAGCTGTACCCGTTCCCGCACAAGGCCTTCGCCGCGGAGCTGAAGAAGTTTCCGAACGCGACCGAAGTGGTGTGGTGCCAGGACGAGCCGCAGAACCAGGGCGCCTGGTTCTTCGTGCAGCACTACATCCACGAGAACATGGCCGAAGGCCAGAAGCTCGGCTACGCCGGCCGCCCGGCCTCCGCCTCGCCGGCCGTGGGCTATGCCCACCTCCACCAGGAACAGCAGAAGGCACTGCTCGACCAGGCCTTTGCCAAGCTCAAGGGCTTCGTGCTGAGCAAGTGACCCACCGACTGAATCCACAACAAACACATCATGGCCATCATTGAAGTCAAGGTTCCGCAACTGAGCGAGTCGGTCGCGGAAGCCACCCTGCTGACCTGGAAGAAGAAGCCTGGCGAGGCAGTTGCCGAAGACGAGATCCTGATCGAGATCGAGACCGACAAGGTCGTGCTGGAAGTGCCGGCGCCCGCCGCCGGCGTGCTGGCCGAGTTCGTCAAGCAGGACGGCGCCACCGTCGCCAGCGACGAAGTTATCGCCAAGATCGACACCGAAGCCGTGGCCGGCGCCGCGGCGCCGGCTGCTGCCGCACCCGCACCCGCTGCCGCCGCCCCGGCCGCGGCACCTGCGGCCGCCCCCGCCGCCGCCCCCGCGGCCGGCGGCAGCAAGAGCGACGTGGCCATGCCCGCGGCCGCCAAGCTGCTGGCCGACAACAACCTGTCGGTCGGCAGCGTGGCCGGCACCGGCAAGGACGGCCGCGTGACCAAGGGCGACGTGCTCGGCGCCGTGGCCGGCGGTACCGCCGCCCCGGCCGCCAAGGCCGCGCCGGCACCGGTGGCTGCACCCGCACCTGCGCCCAAGCCGGCGCTGCCGCCGGTGGCCGCGCCGGTGGCGCAGAACCTGGGCGACCGCCCGGAGCAGCGCGTGCCGATGAGCCGCCTGCGCGCCCGCGTCGCCGAGCGCCTGCTGCAGTCGCAATCCACCAACGCCATCCTCACCACCTTCAACGAGGTGAACATGGCCCCGGTGATGGAGATGCGCAAGAAGTTTCAGGAGAAGTTCGAGAAGGAGCACGGCGTCAAGCTGGGCTTCATGAGCTTCTTCGTGAAGGCGGCGGTCGCGGCGCTCAAGAAGTACCCGGTGATCAATGCCAGCGTGGACGGCAACGACATCGTCTACCACGGCTACTTCGACATCGGCATCGCGGTGGGCTCGCCGCGTGGCCTGGTGGTGCCCATCCTGCGCAATGCCGACCAGATGAGCTTCGCCGACATCGAGAAGAAGATCGCCGAGTTCGGCCAGAAGGCGCGTGACGGCAAGCTGTCGCTCGACGACCTGACCGGCGGCACCTTCTCGATCAGCAATGGCGGCACCTTCGGCTCGATGCTGTCCACGCCCATCATCAACCCGCCGCAGAGCGCCATCCTGGGCGTGCACGCCACCAAGGACCGCGCCGTGGTCGAGAACGGCCAGATCGTGGTGCGCCCGATGAACTACCTGGCGATGAGCTACGACCACCGCATCATCGACGGCCGCGAAGCCGTGCTGGGCCTGGTCACGATGAAGGAAGCGCTGGAAGACCCGGCCCGACTTCTCTTCGACATCTGAGCGCAGCACCATGGCTGAAAAGAACTTCGACGTCGTCGTGATCGGCGGCGGCCCTGGCGGCTACATCGCGGCCATCCGCGCGGCGCAACTGGGCTTCAACACCGCCTGCATCGACGAGTGGACCAACGACAAGGGCGGCCCGGCACCGGGCGGCACCTGCACCAACGTCGGCTGCATCCCCAGCAAGGCGCTGCTGCAGTCGAGCGAGCACTTCGAGCAGGCGCACCACCACTTCCAGGACCACGGCATCGGCCTGGACAACCTGTCCATCGACGTGCCGAAGATGCTGTCCCGCAAAGACCTGGTGGTCAAGCAGAACAACGACGGCATCCTCTACCTGTTCAAGAAGAACAAGGTCACCTTCTTCCATGGCCGCGGCTCGTTTGCCAAGGCCGCTGAAGGCGGCTACGAGATCGCCGTCGCCGGCAAGCAGGCCGAGACCATCGGCGCCAAGCATGTGGTGGTGGCCACCGGCTCCAATGCCCGTGCACTGCCCGGCGCGCCGTTCGACGAGGTCAACGTGCTGTCCAACGACGGCGCGCTGAAGGTCGGCGCGGTGCCCAGGAAGCTGGGCGTCATCGGCTCGGGCGTCATCGGCCTGGAGATGGGCTCGGTGTGGCGCCGCCTGGGTGCCGAGGTCACGGTGCTGGAAGCGCTGCCCACCTTCCTGGCGGCGGTGGACGAGCAGGTGGCCAAGGAAGCCTTCAAGGCCTTCACCAAGCAGGGCCTGAAGATCGAGCTGGGCGTGAAGATCGGCGAGATCAAGAACGAAGCCGGCGGCGTGACGGTGGCCTACACCGACGCCAAGGGCGGCGCACAGAGCCTGGCGGTGGACAAGTTGATCGTCTCCATCGGCCGCACGCCCAACACCATCGGCCTGAACGCCGAAGCCGTGGGCCTGAAGCTGGACGAGCGCGGCGCCATCGTGGTGGACGCCGACTGCAAGACCAACCTGCCCAACGTCTGGGCCATCGGCGACGTGGTGCGTGGCCCGATGCTGGCGCACAAGGCGGAAGAAGAAGGCGTGGCCGTGGCCGAGCGCATTGCCGGCCAGCATGGACATGTCAACTTCAACACCATCCCGTGGGTGATCTACACCAGCCCCGAGATCGCCTGGGTGGGCCAGACCGAGCAGCAGCTCAAGGCCGAAGGCCGCGCCTACAAGGCCGGCAGCTTCCCGTTCATGGCCAACGGCCGTGCGCGGGCACTGGGCGACACCACCGGCTTCGTCAAGTTCCTGGCCGATGCCAAGACCGACGAGATCCTGGGCGTGCACATCGTCGGCCCGATGGCCAGCGAGCTCATCTCGGAAGCCGTGGTGGCCATGGAGTTCAAGGCCAGCGCCGAGGACATCGCGCGGATCTGCCATGCGCATCCGTCGCTGTCCGAGGCCACGAAGGAAGCCGCCCTGGCGGTGGACAAGCGCACCTTGAACTTCTGATGGCAGCGGCCGGCCCGCAGCGTCGGCCGGTCTGACCGCCATGGGGGTCAGACAGGTCTATGAGGCCGCGCTGAAGGCGCGCGGCTACCAGAGCGATCCGGCGCAGCTGCGCGCGATCGCGGCGCTGGAGCGCTGCGAGAACGAGTGGATCCGCTACCTGGAGCAGCGCAGCAACGCGGTGGCCCGCCTGCTGCGCCGCCCGCCCATTCCGCGCGGCGTGTACATGGTCGGCGGGGTGGGGCGCGGCAAGAGCTTCCTGATGGACTGCTTCTTCCAGTCGGTGCCGCTGCGCCGCAAGACGCGGCTGCACTTCCACGAGTTCATGCGCGAGGTGCACCGCGAGCTGCAGGAACTCAAGGGCCTGCAGAACCCGCTGGACGAGCTGGGCAAGCGCATCTCGCGGCGGTTCCGCCTCATCTGCTTCGACGAGTTCCACATCGCCGACGTGACCGACGCGATGATCCTGCACCGGCTGCTGGAGGCGCTGTTCGCCAACCGGGTGAGCATCGTCACCACCAGCAACTTCCGCCCCGAGGGCCTGTACCCCAACGGCCTGCACCGCGACCGCATCCTGCCGGCGATCGACCTGCTGAACCAGCGCATGGAGGTGATCGACGTCGACAACGGCACCGACTACCGCAGCATCACGCTGGAGCAGGTGGCCATGTACCACACGCCGCTGGGCCCCCAGGCCGATGCCGCGATGACCGAGGCCTTCGACAAGCTGGCCGAGGCCCGCGACGAAGACCCGGTGCTGCACATCGAGCAGCGCGAGATCCGCTCGCGCCGCAAGGCCGGCGGCGTGGTGTGGTTCGACTTCAAGCAGCTGTGCGGCGGGCCGCGGTCGCAGAACGACTACCTCGAGATTGCGACCCAGTTCCACACGGTGTTCCTGTCGAACGTGCCGCTGATGCCGCCCAACCTGGCCAGCGAGGCACGCCGATTCACGCTGCTGATCGACGTGCTGTACGACCGGCGGGTCAAGCTCATCATGTCGGCCGCGGTGCCGGCCGAGCAGCTCTATACCGAAGGGCCGCTGGCGCATGAGTTCCCGCGCACCGTCTCGCGGCTGAACGAGATGCGCTCGGCGGAGTTCCTGGCGCTCGACCGGCGCGACGTGGACACGCGCATCACCTGAGACGGCATCACGATGGCACCTACTGCACCCCGGCTGGTCGCCTGGCTCATGGCCCTGGCGGCCGGCGCCGCCACCGCGCAGGGCGTGGGCGAGCAGCGCGCGCGCATCGAGCGCGAACAGGCCGCCGCCGAAGCGCGGTATGCCGAACGCGAGGCGGTGTGCCTGCAGCAGTTCATCGTCACCGCCTGCGTGAACGAGGCCAAGGCCGAGCGCCGCGCGGTGCTGGAGCGCCTGCGCAACGAACGCCTGGCGCTCGACGAGCAGCAGCGCAAGCAGCGGGCGGCCAATCGCCTGGCCGATGTGGAGAAGCGCCGCCAGGAACGTGCGCAGGCGGAACGCGAAGCGGCGGGCCGCGTGGCCGAGCGGGCGTCGTCACCCGCCGCACGCGCGTCGGCGCCTGCCGTGCCGCTGCCGCCGCCGGCTGCGGCGCCGGCCGTCACGCCCCGCAGCGCGCCTGACCGGAGCGGGGAGCGCGCGCGTGCGGCCGAACGCGCCGCGCAGCAGGCGCAGCGTGCCTCGGCCGCACAGGAGCACCGGCGCAGGGTCGAGGAGCGCAACCGGCGCGATCCACCGCCGCCTTCGCTGCCGGTGCCGCGGCAGCTGCCGGCCAGCGCGCCTTGAAACCGCGGCGGCCGGCCGCGCCGCTCAGTTGGCGTTGGCGGTGCCGCGCGGCAGCGCATCCACCCGCAGCAACGCCAGCGAGAGGTTGTCGCCACCGCCGCGTGCGCGCTGGCGGGCCTTGTTGATCAGCATCTCGCCCGCCTCGCGCGGAGGCAGCGCATCCACGATGGTGCCCAGCTCGTGCGGGGTGAAGTAGTGCCACAGGCCGTCGCTGCAGGCCAGCAGGCTGTCGCCCACCTCCAGCCGCTCGATGGTCATCAGGCTCAGCGGCGGGTCCTGCTGGGTGCCCAGGCAGCCGGTGAGCAGGTTGGACTGCGGATGGGTGTTGGCGTCTTCCTCGGCCAGCCGGCCTTCGTCGATCAGCCGCTGCACGAAGGAGTGGTCGATGGTGCGCGACACCAGCTGCGCCCCGCGGAAGTGGTACACGCGGGAATCGCCGGCATGCACCACGTGGCCGCGGCGGTCCGGGCTCACCAGGAAGGCGGCCACGGTGCTGTGCGGCTCCTCCTCGGCGGTGATGGCGGTGAGCTTGATCATCAGGTGCGCCTCCTGCACCAGCTGCCTCAAGGTCTCGCCGGCGTCGTCGGTGCCCGGCACGAAGCGCTCGAACAGCTGGCGCGCAGTGAGCAGCACCTGGTCGGCCGCCTTGCGCCCGCCGCTCTTGCCGCCCATGCCGTCGGCCAGCACGCCCAGGGCGCAGCCGGCCACCCGCGGGTGCACCAGCAGCGCCACCTGGTCCTGCTGGTAGGCGCGGTCGCCACGGTGGATGCCGGTGGCGGCGGACAGGCGGTGGCCCGGAGGACTGGCCACGGTGGAAGCGGGGAAGGGACTGGACATCACGGCAATATACGGGAAGGAGTGGCCTAAACTGGGCTGCCCGCCATGCCAGACAACCTGCACTCGCCCCAGCGCCAGCTCATCGAGCTGCGCATGGAACATGCCGACCTCGACAGCGTGATCGACCGGCTGTCGGTGACCCAGCCGGAGGACGATCTCTCGCTGCGCCGGCTGAAGAAGCGCCGCCTGATGCTGCGCGACCAGATCGCCCGGCTGGAAGTGCAGCTGGAACCGCCCGAGCCCGCGTGACCGAATCAGAAGACATCGCCGACCCGGCGATGCAGCATCCCCCGACGATCCCGCCGCACTGGCCGATGCCGTGCGGCGTGCCTTCGCGCTGGACGGCCCGCTGGCTGCGGCCGATCCGCACTACCGCGAGCGTGAAGGCCAGCAGCAGCTGGCCCTGGCCGTGGCCGATGCGCTGGCCCACCGCGAGGCCCTGGTGGCCGAGGCCGGCACCGGCACCGGCAAGACCTTCGCCTACCTTGTGCCGCTGCTGCTGGCCGGCCGCCGCGCGCTGGTGAGCACGGCCACCAAGAGCCTGCAGGACCAGCTCTTCCTGCGCGACCTGCCGCGCCTGCGCGAGTCGCTGCAGGTGCCGGTGACGCTGGCGCTGCTCAAGGGCCGCGCCAGCTACCTGTGCCTGCACCGCATGGACCAGGCGCGGCAGACCGTCTCGCTGGCCGACCGCTTCGTGCTGCGGGCGCTGGCGCGCATCGAGCAATGGGCGCAGACCACCACGGGCGGCGACCTGGCCGAGCTGGAAGGCCTGGACGAACGCTCGCCGGTGATTCCGCTGGTCACTTCCACCCGCGACAACTGCCTGGGCACCGACTGCCCGCGCTACCGCGAATGCCATGTGATGAAGGCACGCCGCGACGCGATGGCGGCCGACCTGGTGGTGGTCAACCACCACCTTTTCTTCGCCGACATGGCCTTGCGCGACAGCGGCGTGGCCGAGTTGCTGCCCACGGTGGATGCCGCCGTGTTCGACGAGGCCCACCAGCTGGTGGACGTGGGCACGCAGTTCCTCGGCCGCGCGCTCGGCACCGCGCAGCTGATCGACCTGGCGCGCGACCTGCTGGGCCTGGGCCAGCAGCAGGCCCGCGGCCAGGCCGACTGGCAGGCCCTGGCCGCCGCCTGCGACCGCGCCGCGCGCGAGCTGCGCATCGCCGCCGTCGGGCCGCTGCGGGAGGTGCATGCGGGCGTGAAGCTGCGCTGGGCCGACCGCGCGGGCGGCGCAGCTTTCCTGCAGGCCATCGACGACGTGGGCGCCGCCTGCGATGCCGCGGTGCAGGCGTTGGCCGAGGTGGACGAGGGCAACGCCGAACTGGCCCGCCTGCGGGCGCGTGCCGAGCATGCGGTGCAGATGGCGCGACACTTCGCCGAGCCGTCCACGCCCGACCATGTGCGCTGGGTGGACCTCAGCGCCCAGCAGGCGCGGCTGATCGAGGCGCCGCTGGACATCCGCGAGCTGCTGACCGAGCAGCGCAACGCGGCGCCGCGCGCCTGGGTTTTCACCTCGGCCACGCTGGGCGACGACGAGAGCCTGCGCTGGTTCACCACCGCCGCCGGGCTGGAGGACGCCCGCAAGTTGCGGGTGGGCAGCCCGTTCGACTATCCGGAGAACGCGCGGCTCTTCGTGCCGCAGCGCTTTCCCAAGCCCAACGATCCGGGCCATGCGGAAGCCGTCGGCCGGCTGGCCGGCCGTTGCGCCGCGGCGCTGCGCGGGCGCACCTTCGTGCTCACCACCACGCTGCGGGCGATGCAGGTCATCGCCCAGGCCCTGCGCGACGAGCTGGCGTGGGCCGGCGGCGACATCGAGGTGCTGGTGCAGGGCCAGCAGCCCAAGCGGGCGCTGATGCAGCGCTTCATGACCAATCCCGCCAGCGTGCTGGTGGGCTCGCAGAGCTTCTGGGAAGGCATCGACGTGCCGGGCGATGCCCTGCAGTGCGTGCTGATCGACAAGCTGCCGTTTCCGCCGCCCAACGATCCGCTGGTGGAAGCGCGCGTCAAGCGCATCGAGAGCGAAGGCGGCAATGCCTTCGGCGAGCTGTTCGTGGCCGACGCGGCGATCAGCCTGAAGCAGGGCGCCGGCCGCCTGATCCGCAGCGAGACCGACCGCGGCCTGCTGGTGGTGTGCGACCCCCGCATGGCGACGATGAACTACGGCCGCCGCCTGCGCGCCGCGCTGCCACCGATGAAGCTGGCCACCACCGAGCAGGAAGCCCTCGACTGGCTGCACCACCTCGCCGAATCCCACGGGTAGCAAAAACGACAACGGCCGCCGAAGCAGCCGCATGAGTCAACGAGTGACCAAGCCGTGAGCCCCCCGGGGGCTGGCGCCGCCGCCGCGGCGTCAGGGGGCCGCCATCACCAGAACTGCCACCAGGCCTTCTCGCGCTCGCGCAGGCCTTCAGCCAGGAACTTGCTGTCCGGGAAATTCTGCCGCAGCACCCGCGTGCTGTCGTCGCGCAGCTGCTCCAGGCCGAGGCGGTCGTAGCTCATGGCCAGGATGTACAGCGCCTCTTCCACCGCCGGCGAACGCTGGAACTCCTGCGTGGCCTGCTGCGCCCGGTTGGCCGCGGCCACGTAGGCGCCGCGCTTGTAGTAGTAGCGCGCCACGTGCACTTCGTACTCGGCCAGCGCATTGACGATGTAGTTCATGCGCTCGCGCGCATCCGGGGCGTACTTGGAACCGGGGAACTGCTCGGCCAGCTGCTTGAACGACTGGTACGAATCGCGCGAGGCCTGCTGGTCGCGCTCCGACAGTTCCTGGCGCGACAGGCTGCCGAGGAAGCCCAGGTTGTCGTTGAAGTTGACGATGCCGCGCAGGTACAGCGCATAGTCGTAGGCCGGGCTCGAGGGATGCAGCTTCATGAAGCGGTCCAGCACGGCCAGTGCCTCGGTCCGCTCGCCGGTGCGGTAGTGCACGTAGGCCAGGTCCAGCGTCGCCTGTTGCGCCAGCAGGGTGCCGGCGGCGCGGCCTTCCACGCGCTGCAGCGTCTGCGTGGCGCGCTCGTAGTTGCCGGAGGACATGTCGTCCTGGGCGTCTGCATACAATTTGTCGACCGCCTGCTGCGAGTTCGGGTCTTCCTTGGGCGTCGAACTGCAGCCACCGAGCACCAGGGCGCTGGCCAGCGCCGGGATCGCGAGCCAACGAGCTGCGCGTTGCACGGGTCGGGAAACGGTCATCGTCTACGCCGGCGTTCAATCCGGCTCCGCTGAAAAATCGAGCGCGAATTATATGGTTGCCCCCCAGGCCGCCCGGGCCCAGCGCCGGGGCCGGACACGTCTTTACCCCTGCTTGCCAACCCCGAGGCCGCCGTGGCGGACGCGGACGCCGACACCGACGACGCGGAGGCCGAAGCCGAGACCCGCGCCTGGAACGTCAGCGCGGATGAGCATGGCCAGCGCCTGGACAAGGTGCTGGTGGCGCATGCCGGCGAGTTCTCGCGCAGCCACCTGCAGGCGCTGATCGAGCGCGGCCACGTGCTGCTGGACGGCGTGCCGGCCGGCACGGCCTCGCGCAAGCTGAAGATGGGGCAGGCGGTGGCCATGGCGCTGGTGCCCACGGCGCAGAGCCGTTCCTTCCGCGCCGAGCCGATGGCGCTGCAGGTCGTGTTCGAGGACGAGCACCTGCTGGTCGTCGACAAGCCGGCGGGGCTCGTCGTGCATCCGGCGGCGGGCAACTGGAGCGGCACGCTGCTCAACGGCCTGCTGGCCCACCATGCCGGCGCCTTCGACCTGCCGCGTGCCGGCATCGTGCACCGGCTGGACAAGGACACCTCCGGCCTGATGGTGGTGGCCAAGACGCTGCCGGCGATGACCACGCTCACCCGGGCCATCGCCGCGCGCGAGGTGCACCGCGCCTACCAGGCGCTGGTGCATGGCGAGATGAAGCTGCTGCCCTTCACGGTGGAGGCGCCGGTGGGCCGCGATCCGCACACCCGCGTGCGCATGGCGGTGGTGGGCAGCGGCAAGCCGGCGCGCACCGACGTGCAGCCGCTGGCGGCGCGGCAGGGTGTGTGCGCGGTGCGCTGCACGCTGCACACCGGCCGCACCCACCAGATCCGCGTGCACATGGCCTCGCGCGGGCATCCGCTGGTGGCCGACGTGCTGTATGGCGGGCGGCCGTTGCTGGGCCTGTCGCGCCAGGCGCTGCATGCGGCCCAACTGCGCTTCGCGCATCCGGTGGATGGCCGCGAGCTGGCCTTCGAGGCGCCGCCGCCGGCCGACCTGGCCGCGGCCTGGTCGGTGATTTGTGACCCGGCGGCCACGGCCTGACACGCCATTCCCTCTTTCGGGGGCTACAATGTGCCTCCAACACGCCGCGTTCCGCAGGCCGTGGCCCAAAAAGGCCCGGCACCTCGCCCGAACCGGCACAGGCCTCTTCCGCAACCCCTGCCGTCACCGGCCGGCCTTGCAGCGAAGAGCCCCGATACCTGCCAAGAGCAGTGGCCCCCGCGGTGCCGAAGAAGACCCACACCGCCGGGATCCGATCCGCCCATGTTGTGAACGCCGCCGGCCCGATCCGGCGCCCCTTCAAGCAGAGCCCATGAACACACAGGATGCGAAGCGCGTCCTCGAAACCGCGCTCATCTGTGCCCAGCAGCCGCTGCCGTTGCGCGACATGCGGGCGCTGTTCGATGACCACGTCGGCGTCGACACCCTGCGCAGCCTGCTCGACGAGCTGGTGCGCGACTGGGAAGGCAAGGGCGTGGAACTGGTGGCGCTGGCCTCGGGCTGGCGCTTTCAGAGCCGCCCCGAGATGCGCGACTACCTCGACCGGCTGCATCCCGAGAAGCCGCCGCGCTACTCGCGCGCGGTGATGGAGACGCTGGCCATCGTGGCCTACCGCCAGCCGGTCACGCGCGGCGACATCGAGGACATCCGCGGCGTGACCGTCAGCACGCAGATCGTCAAGCAGCTGGAAGATCGCAACTGGATCGAAGTGATCGGCCACCGGGACGCCCCCGGCCGGCCGGCGCTGTATGCCACCACGCGGCAGTTCCTCGACGATCTCGGCCTGGCCAGCCTTGACCAGCTGCCCCCGCTCGAAGGCACGCCCGCGGCCATCGACCTGATGGCCACCGGCCTGGCCGACCAGCCCTCGTTGCTGGACGCCGAAGGACCGCTGGCCGAGTCCGGCAGCAACATGGGCGAGCCGCTTGCCCTGGCCGCCTTGCCTTCGGCCGCACCGCCCGACCTCCCGCCCACCCCGTCCGACCCGACCGCCTCCTCCTCTTCACCCGAAGCGCAAGCATGAACGCCAACGACTCCGATCTGCCCTCCGACGCTCCGGTGGATCCCGCCCACGCGGCCTCCACCCCGGACGGCGAGGCCAAGCCCAAGCGCCGTCGCACGCCGCGCAAGACGGCCGAAGAGGGAACGTCCGACGCGCAGGCCGTCGGCGCGCAGGCCGAGGCGCCGGCTGCGCAGCCGGCAGGCGAGGGCGAGCCGGCAGCCGCCGCACCGCGTCGCCGCAGCCGCAGCGCCGCCGCCACGGCCCAGCCGCAGGCGGACGCCGCGCCGGCGGAGGCCGCGGCCGACGATGGCGCGAACACCGCCGCCGCCAAGCCGGCCCGCCGCCCGCGCAAGCCGGCCAAGGCCGATGCGGCCGAAGGCGCCGCACAGTCGGCACTGGCCTTCGACGCGCCGGTGGCTGATGGTGCCGACGCCGCGGCCGTCACGGCCTATGCCGAGCCGCAGGCGCGGCCGGTGGTGCCGTCGGCTGCCACGGGAGAGGGTGCACCGGGGGAGATGGGCCCGGCGGAGGGCGGCGAGGGCGGCGAACGCACCGGCGACGGCCAGGCTGCGGGTGGCGAGGCCACCGAGGCTGGCGCAGCCGGTGAACGCTCCTCCCGATCGCGCAACCGCCGCCGCGGCCGCAAGGAGCGTGGCGAGAAGGGTGGCGAGCAGCGCGCCGAAGGGCGCCCGGACGGCCGCAACGAGCCGCGTGCCGACAAGCCGCGTGGCGACCGCAAGCCGGGCGGCCAGCCGCCGGCGATCGTGCGGCCCGACACCACGCCGCTGTTCGCCGAGGTGCTGTCCGGCGCCTTCGACGATGCGGTGGAACTACCCGCCGGCGAAGCGCTGGACGATGCCGGCCTGCCGCAGGACGCGCAGGCCGCCGACTCGGGCCAGGACGCTGCCGCGGACCAGCCGTCCGCCGCGGCCGATGCTGCGCCGGCAGCCGAGGGCGAAGCCGCTGGCGCCGACGAGGCCGACGGCCCCGCCAAGCGCGTGCTGGCCGCCGAAGCCGATGCGCCCAAGCTGCACAAGGTGCTGGCGCAGGCCGGCATCGGTTCGCGCCGCGACATGGAGCAGCTCATCACCGAAGGCCGCATCACGGTCAACGGCGAGCCGGCCCACACCGGCCAGCGCATTTCCTGGGGCGACCGCATCCAGGTCAACGGCAAGCCGATCAAGGTGCGTATCGCACCGTCGCCGGCGCGTGTGATCGCGTACCACAAGCCCGTGGGCGAAGTGGTCACGCTGGACGATCCGCAGCAGCGCCCGACCGTGTTCCGCAAGCTGCCGCGGCTGCAGCACGGCAAGTGGCAGTCGGTGGGCCGGCTGGACATCAACACCGAAGGCCTGCTGCTGTTCACCACCTCCGGCGACCTGGCGCACCAGTTGATGCATCCGCGCTTCGGCGTGGAGCGTGAGTACGCGGTGCGCGTGCTGGGCACGCTGGAAAGCGAAGCCAAGGCCAAGCTGCTGGAAGGTGTCGAGATCGAGGGCCAGAAGGCCGCCTTCACCAGCATCGAGGACGGCGGCGGCGAAGGCCTGAACCGCTGGTACCGCGTGGTGATCAACGAAGGCCGCAACCGCGAGGTGCGCAAGCTGTTCGACGCGGTGGGCCTGACGGTCAGCCGCCTGATCCGCATCCGCTACGGCAGCGTGGTGCTGCCGCGCGGCCTCAAGCGCGGCGTCTGGGTCGATCTGGAAGAGCCGGACGTGAAGATGCTGCGCCGGCTGATCGGCCAGGTGCCGCGCGGCCCGAAGGAAGCGCGCGAGCAGCGTGAAGGCGAGGGCGGCGGACAGGGCCAGAACAACGGCCAGGGCGGCCACAACAAGCCCGGCCGCAACGCCAAGCGCGGCAACGGCCCGCAGCAGCGCGACCGCGGCGAACGCGGCGACCGCCCGCCGCGCGGCGATCGCAACGACCGCGGTGGCGATCGCGCAGACCGTGGCGACCGTTCGCGCGGCCCGCGCGAGCGTGGCCCGGTGATCCCCGATCCGCTGCAGCAGACCTTCGACAAGCGCCTGGCCCGTGAAGCGCGCCAGGGCCGTTCGAACCGGCCCATCCGCGAGGACGGGCCCATCCCCAATCCGCTGCAGCAGACCTACGACAAGCGCGCGCTGCGCGAGAACCGCGAGCCGCGCCGCGAGCGCGAGGACGGCCCGATCCCGAATCCGCTGCAGCAGACCTACGACAAGCGCGCGATGCGCGAGCTCAGCCTGCAGCGCAAGGACATCGGCGACGATGGCCCGATCCCGAACCCGCTGCAGCAGACCTACGACAAGCGGCTGATGCGCGAGCACAACGCACCGCGCCGCGAATACAGCGAGGACGGCCCGATCCCCAATCCGCTGCAGCAGACCTACGACAAGCGCCTGGTCAAGGGCGTGCCCAACGGCGGCAACGCCTTTCCCCGCAAGGGCGGTGGCGGCGGCCTGGGCATCAAGGCCCGCGGCGGCAAGCCGGGCGGCCCCAACCGGGGCGGCGGTGGTGGTGGTGGCGCGGGTCGCGAACCCGATCCGATGCAGACCTCGGTCGGCTACATCGGCGCCGATGCCTTCCATCGCAAGGGCGGCGGCGGGCGTGGTGGCCGGGGCGGCGGCGGCGGTGCAGGCGGTGGCGGCCGGGGTCGCCCGGGTGGCCGCGGCGGTCGTTGATCCGCTTCAGCGGGTTACAATCCAAGGCTTTGCCAAGTTATTGATTCAGGAGAGATTTCCATGGCCATCGAACGCACCCTGTCGATCATCAAGCCCGACGCCGTCGCCAAGAACGTGATCGGTCAGATCTATGCCCGCTTTGAAGGCGCCGGCCTCAAGGTGGTGGCCGCCCGCATGGCGCACCTGTCCAAGGGCGAAGCGGAAGCCTTCTACGCAGTGCACAAGGCCCGCCCGTTCTTCAACGACCTGGTCAGCTTCATGATCTCCGGCCCGGTGATGATCCAGGTGCTGGAAGGTGAAGGCGCCATCGCCAAGAACCGCGAGCTGATGGGCGCCACCGATCCGAAGAAGGCCGACAAGGGCACCATCCGTGCCGACTTCGCCGACAGCATCGACGCCAACGCCGTGCACGGCTCCGACGCCGCCGAGACCGCGGCCGTCGAGATCGCCTTCTTCTTTCCCGGCATGAACGTCTACAGCCGCTGATCGGCGCTGGAAGTCCGCATGGCCGAGCTGCAGTCTTCGAACTCCACCGCCGCACAGGCGTTGTCGGAGGCTGCGCGCGTCAACCTGCTGGACTTCGACCTGGAAGGCCTCACCGCCTTCTGCGAACAGCTGGGCGAGAAGCGTTTCCGCGCCACGCAGCTGTTCCGCTGGATCCACCAGAAGGGCGCGGCCGACTTCGGCCAGATGTCCGACCTGGCGCGCTCGCTGCGCGACAAGCTGGCCACGCGCGCCGAAGTGCGCGGCCTGAAGATCACGAGCGAGCAGGCGTCGGCCGACGGCACCATCAAGTGGCTGTTCGACGTCGGCAACGGCGACGCAGTGGAAGCCGTGTTCATCCCCGAGGCCGACCGCGGCACGCTGTGCGTGTCGTCGCAGGCGGGCTGCGCGGTGGGCTGCCGTTTCTGCTCCACCGGCCACCAGGGCTTCAGCCGCAACCTGTCCACCGGCGAGATCCTGGCCCAGCTGTGGTTCGCCGAGCACCATCTGCGCGAGCGACTGAAGCTGCAGCCCGGCGAGCGGGCGATCGACAACGTGGTGATGATGGGCATGGGCGAGCCGCTGCAGAACTACGGCGCGCTGGTGCCCGCGCTGCGGGTGATGCTGGACGACCACGGCTACGGCCTGTCGCGCCGCCGTGTCACCGTGAGCACCTCGGGCGTGGTGCCGATGATGGACCGGCTGCGGGTGGACTGCCCCGTGGCACTGGCCGTCTCGCTGCATGCGCCGGAAGACGGCCTGCGCGACCAGCTGGTGCCGCTCAACCGCAAGTACCCGCTGGCCGAGCTGATGGCGGCGTGCGGGCGCTACCTGGAAGCCGCCCCGCGCGACTTCATCACCTTCGAGTACTGCATGCTCGACGGTGCCAACGATTCCCCCGAGCAGGCGCGCCAGCTGGTGCGCCTGGTCACCGGGCGTGCCGGTACGCCGGCCGTGCCCTGCAAGCTGAACCTGATCCCGTTCAATCCGTTCCCGGCTTCCGGCCTGCTGCGCTCGCCGAAGGAGCGGGTCGACGCCTTCGCGAAGGTGCTGATGGACGCCGGCATCGTCACCACCGTGCGCCGCACCCGCGGCGACGACATCGCCGCCGCCTGTGGCCAGCTGGCCGGCGAGGTGCAGGACCGCACCCGCGTGACGCAGCGGCTGACGCGCCCGGCCATCCGCATCGCACCGGCTCCCGTCCAGCAAGAGGGAGACCGCCTGCACGGGCGGAGGGCCGGTTGATCGTGCACCGCGCTGCCGCGTGGGTGCTGGGCGCGCTGGCGGGCATCGGCCTGCTGGCCGGCTGCGAGACGCCGCCTGGCCAGGGCCTGCAGGGCAGCACGCAGGAAATCCGCACCGCCTCCGACCAGACCGACAACGACCGCCGCGCGCGGCTGCGACTGGAGCTGGCCTCGGCCTACTTCGGCCGCCAGCAGTACGAGGTGGCGCTGGACGAGGTCAAGCAGGCGCTGAACGCCCGGCCCGACCTGGGCGAGGCCTACAACCTGCGCGGCCTGATCTATGCCGCGATGGGCGAGAACCGCCTTGCGGACGAAAGCTTCCAGCGCGCGCTGCAGCTCAATGCGCGCGACGGCGATGCCAAACACAACTACGGCTGGTTCCTGTGCCAGCAACGTCTGTTTGCCGATGCGCAGCGCCAGTTCGACGCCGCGCTGGCGCTGCCGCAGTACCGCGACATGGTGCGCACGCTGCTGGCGCAGGGCGTCTGCCATGCACGCGCCGGCCAGCTGGATGCGGCCGAGCGGGCGCTGGTGCGTTCCTATGAACTCGATCCCGGCAATCCGACGATCGCGGTCAACCTGTCCGAGGTGCTGTACCTGCGCGGCGAGTACGAGCGCGCACGTTTCTACGTGCGGCGCGTGAACCTGCGGCAGGAGACGTCGAACGCGCAGTCGCTGTGGCTGGCCGTGCGCATCGAGCACCGCATGGGCAACCGGGGCGGCGTCGAGGAATGGGGGCGCCAGCTGCGCGCGCGCTTCCCGCAGGCGCCGCAGACCCTGGCCTTCGAAAGAGGACAATTCGATGACTGAGGCTGTTGCCGCCACCGCTGGCGGGCTGCTGAAGGCGGCCCGCGAGAAGCAGGGCATCCACATCGCGGCGCTGGCCGCGTCGATCAAGGTCACGCCGCGCAAGCTCGAGGCGCTGGAACACGACCGTTATGACGAGCTGCCCGACATGACCTTCGTGCGGGCGCTGGCCAAGACGGTTTGCCGCACGCTGAAGATCGAGCCCGAGCCGGTGCTGGCCCTGCTGCCGCACCAGGCCGACAGCGGCACCGCGCTGGCGCAGGTGAGCACCGGGCTCAACCAGCCGTTCCGCGAGCGCCCGGCGCGCGGCGATCCGCCCGAGTGGGCCGTGCTGCAGAAGCCGGTGCTGTGGGGCGCCGGCGCGGTGCTGCTGGCCGCGCTGGTGGTCTACCTGCTGCCCGAGCGTGCGCTCGAAGGCCTGGGCGGCGGCACCGGCACCGGCACCGAGGCAAGCGACCTGGTGGGTACCGTGGGCGCGGGCGCCTCGGGCGTCGTCACCGAGGTGATCGAGGCGGCCTCCGCCGCGGTCGATACCGTGCATTCCGTGCCTTCGGTGGTGGAGCCGCCGGCTTCCGCTGCGCCGGCCGCGCCGGCCGCCGCCTCCGCCGCCGGCCCTGTGGCGGCCACTGCGCCACCCGCGGTGGCCAGCGCCCCGGCCGCCGTTGCCCCGGCCACCGCCGCCGGCGCGCTGGTGCTGCGCGCCACCGCCGAGAGCTGGGTGGAGGTGCGCGACCGCAGCGGCCGCGTGCTGCTGTCGCGCACGCTGCAGTCCGGCGAAACGGTGGGCGTGGACGGGGAGATTCCGCTGCGCGCCACAATCGGCAACGCTGCCGGCACGCAGGTCACCTTCCGCGGGCAGCCGGTCGATACCTCGGCCACCCGGGACAACGTCGCCCGGCTCGAACTCAAGTGAACGCCATGAACACAGCCGCTCCCGCCGCCTTCGTCCCCGAGTCGCCGGACACCATGATCGATGCCGCCTTCCCGGCGCCGCGCCGCTCGCGCCAGGCCCGCGTGGTGTGGGGCGACCGCGTGGTGACGGTGGGCGGCGACGCACCGGTGCGCGTGCAGTCGATGACCAACACCGACACGGTGGAGGTGATCGAGACGGCCATCCAGGTCAAGGAACTGGCGCAGGCCGGCTCGGAGATGGTGCGCATCACGGTCAACACGCCCGAGGCCGCGCAGGCCGTGCCGCACATCCGCGAGCAGCTCGACCGCATGGGCGTGGACGTGCCGCTGATCGGCGACTTCCACTACAACGGCCACCGGCTGCTGACCGAGTTCCCGGACATGGCGCAGGCCCTGTCGAAGTACCGCATCAACCCCGGCAACGTGGGCAAGGGCGACAAGCGCGACCGCCAGTTCGCGATGATGGTGGAAGCCGCCGCCAAGTACGACAAGGCGGTGCGCATCGGCGTCAACTGGGGCAGCCTGGACCAGGAGCTGCTGGCCTCGCTGATGGACGACAACGCCCGCCGTGCCGCGCCCTGGGACGCGAAGCAGGTGATGTACCAGGCGCTGGTGCAGTCGGCGCTGGAGTCGGCCGCTTATGCGCGCGAGATCGGCCTGGACCCCAACCAGATCATCATCAGCTGCAAGGTCAGCGGCGTGCAGGACCTCATCTCGGTCTACCGCGCATTGGCCCGCCGCTGCGACTATTCGCTGCACCTGGGCCTGACCGAAGCCGGCATGGGCACCAAGGGCACCGTGGCCTCGGCCACCGCGCTGTCCATCCTGCTGCAGGAAGGCATCGGCGACACCATCCGCGTGAGCCTGACGCCGCAGCCCGGCGAGGCGCGCACGCAAGAGGTGGTGGTGGCCGGCGAGATCCTGCAGGCCCTGGGCCTGCGCAGCTTCAATCCCAGCGTCACCGCCTGCCCCGGCTGCGGCCGCACCACCAGCACCACCTTCCAGGAGCTGGCCAAGCAGATCGACGACCACCTGCGCGCCAGCATGCCGGTGTGGAAGGCCCGCTACCCGGGCGTCGAGACGCTCAAGGTGGCCGTGATGGGCTGCATCGTCAACGGCCCGGGCGAAAGCAAGCATGCCGACATCGGCATCAGCCTGCCCGGCACGGGCGAGGCACCGGCGGCGCCGGTGTTCATCGACGGCGAGAAGGCGCTGACGCTGCGCGGCGAGGGCATCGCCACCGAATTCCAGAAGATCGTCGAGGGCTACATCGAGCGGCGCTTCGGCGCCGCCACGGCCACGCCCTGACCGGCCGGCCCGCTTGCGCGCGGGCCGCCTGCCGAACACAACCGGGCCGCCTGCGGCCCCCAACGCATTGCTGCTGACATGTCTGAACGACTGAGTGCCGTCAAGGGCATGAACGACCTGCTGCCGCCCGAGTCCGCGCGCTGGGAATGGGTGGAGGCCACGCTGCGCTCGCTGATGCAGCGATACGGCTACCAGAACGTGCGCACGCCCATCGTCGAGCCCACTGCGCTGTTCGTGCGCGGCCTGGGCGAGGTGACCGACATCGTCGAGAAGGAGATGTATTCCTTCGAGGACCGCCTGAACGGCGACCAGCTCACGCTGCGCCCCGAGGGCACGGCCGGCGTGGTGCGGGCGATGAACGAGCACAGCTTCCTGCGCGAAGGCGGCCGGCGACTGTTCTACATCGGGCCCATGTTCCGCCACGAGCGGCCGCAGAAGGGCCGCTACCGCCAGTTCCACCAGGCGGGCGTGGAGGTGCTGGGCTTTCCCGGGCCGGACGTGGACGCCGAGATCATCCTGCTGCTGCGTGCGCTGTGGCGCGAGCTGGGCCTGGTGGAAGGCCGCGACGTCACGCTGGAGATCAACAGCCTGGGCCAGCCGGAGGAGCGCCGTGCGCACCGCCAGGCGCTGATCGCGCACCTGGAAGCCCATGCCGACCTGCTGGACGAGGATGCCAGGCGCCGCCTGCACAGCAATCCGCTGCGGGTGCTGGACACCAAGAACCCGGCGATGCAGCCGGTGGTGGATGCCGCGCCCCGGCTGATCGATTTCCTGGGCGAGGCCTCGCTGGCGCACTTCGATGGCGTCAAGGCCGTGCTGGATGCGGCCGGGCTGGCCTACCGCATCAACCCGCGCCTCGTGCGCGGCATGGACTACTACAACCTCACCGTCTTCGAGTGGGTGACCGACAAGCTCGGCGCCCAGGGCACGGTGTGTGGCGGCGGCCGCTACGACGGCTTGATCGAGCAGCTGGGCGGCAAGCCCTCGCCTGGCGTCGGCTGGGGCCTGGGCCTGGAGCGGCTCCTGCTGCTGCTGGAAGCGGCGCAGGCGCCAGTGCCGTCGGCGGCCCCGTCGGCCTATGCGGTGGTGCCTTCGGCCGCCAGCCTGCCGCGCGTGATGCCGGTGCTGGAAGCGCTGCGCGCGGCCGGCGTGGCGGTGGTCATGCATGCCGGCAACACCGAAGGGCAGGGCAGCATGAAGTCGCAGTTCAAGCGGGCCGACGCCAGCGGCGCGCGTTTCGCGCTGATCTTCGGCGACGACGAACTGGCCCGCGGCGAGGTGGCGGTCAAGCCGCTGCGCGACGGGCAGGGCGCGCAGTCCCAGGCTGCGCAGACCGTGCGTCCGCTGGCCGACGTGGCCGCCTGGGCGCACGAACTGCGCAACGCATAATCCCGCCTCCTCCGCCCCCGGGCGGTCAGAACAAGACAAGCATCGCATGGCAACCCAACTCGACCTGCAAGAGCAGGAACAGCTCGACGAGCTGAAGGCTTTCTGGAAGCGCTACGGCAACCTCATCACCTGGGTGCTGGTGCTGGCGCTCGGTGGCTTCGCGGCCTGGAACGGCTGGAACTACTGGCAGCGCGACCAGGGCACCAAGGCCGCGGCCATGTTCGATGCGCTCGAAGGCGCCGCCCGCGCGGGCGATGCGGCCCGCACCGGCCAGGTGTTCGCCGACCTCAAGAACAAGTACCCGCGCACCGCCTATGCCGGGCAGGGCGGCCTGCTGGCTGCCCAGGCCCAGTTCGACAAGGGCCAGGTGGACGAGGCCGCGGCCACGCTCGGCTGGGTGGCCGACAGTGCCAGCGAGGACGAGCACCGCACCGTGGCGCGCCTGCGGCTGGCCGGCATCCTGCTGGACAAGAAGCAGTACGACGAGGCGCTGCGCCAGGTGGACGCCGCCAAGGCGCCCGGCTTCGAGGCGCTGGCCGCCGACCGCCGCGGCGACGTGCTGATGGCCCAAGGCAAGAAGGACGAAGCGAAGACCGCCTACCAGGCCGCCTGGGCGGCGATGGATGCGCGCCTGGAGTACCGGCAGCTGATCGAGGCCAAGCTCACCGCGCTTGGCGCGGCGCCGGCCGCCCAGGGAGCCAAGTGATGCAGCGCCGTCTTCTTTCCGCCGCCGCTGCCGCCCTGGCGATGGCCCTGGCCGCCGGCTGCTCGTCCACCGACAAGCCCAAGCCCACGCCGCTGGAGACCGTCTCGCCGCAGATCGCCGGCCGCCTGGTGTGGAGCGCCCGGCTGGACAGGCTGGACTTCCCGCTGGTGCCCACCGTGCGCGAAGGCGAGCTGACGCTGGCCTCCGGCAACGGCAACGTGGTGGCCCTGCAGGCCGACAGCGGCGCTGAACTGTGGCGTGGCAATGCCGGTGCGCCCATCGTCGCCGGCGTGGGCAGCGATGGCCGCATCGCCGCCGTCGTCACCCGCGACAACGAGCTGGTGGCCATGGAGCGTGGCGCCGTCAAGTGGAAGGTGCGCCTGAACGCGCGCGTGGCCACGCCGCCGCTGGTGGCCGGCGAGCGGGTGTTCGTGATGGGCGTGGATCGCATCGTCAATGCCTTCGACGCGCTGGACGGCAAGCCGCTGTGGCGGCTGCAGCGCCCGGGCGACGCGCTCACGCTGTCGCAGGCCAGCGTGCTGGCGCCGTTCAAGGACACCTTGCTGGTGGGCCAGGGCCCGCGCCTGCTGGGCGTCGACCCGCTGCGCGGCACCGTGCGCTGGGACGTGGCCGTGGCCACCCCGCGCGGTACCAACGAGGTGGAACGGCTCGCCGACCTGATCGGGCCGCCGGCGCGCAACGGCGACGCCGTCTGCGTGCGGGCCTTCCAGTCCGCCGTGGGCTGCGTGAATGCCGAGCGCGGCACGCTGCAGTGGAGCAAGAACGTGGGCGGCGTGCAGGCCGTCGGCGGCGATGCGGAACTGGTCGTCGGTGCCGATGCCAGTGACCGCATCACCGCCTGGCGCGGCACCAACGGCGACGTGGCCTGGACCTCCGAGCGGCTGCTCTACCGGCAGCTCAGCGGCGGCCTGGTGGTCGGCCGCACGGTGATCTTCGGCGACGTCGAAGGCCAGGTGCACTTCCTGGATCGCACCAACGGCACCACCCTGCTGCGCCTGCCCACAGACGGCTCGCCGGTCGTGGGCCTGCCGGTGCGGTGGGGCAACACCGTGGTCGTGACCACCCGCAACGGCGGCGTGTTCGCGTTCCGCCCGGAATGACAGTCAACAGGCAGCACACATGAAACCGGTCGTGGCCCTCGTGGGCCGCCCCAATGTCGGCAAGAGCACGCTCTTCAACCGCATCACCAAGAGCCGGGACGCCATCGTGGCGGACTTCGCCGGCCTGACGCGCGACCGCCACTACGGCGATGCCCGGCTGGGCAGCCGCGAGTTCATCGTCATCGACACCGGCGGCTTCGAGCCCGACAAGCCCACCGGCGTGGTGGCCGAGATGGCCAAGCAGACCAAGCAGGCGGTGGCCGAGGCCGACGCCGTCATCTTCGTGCTGGACATCCGATCCGGCCTGTCCGGCCAGGACGCCGACATCGCGCGCTACCTGCGCGCGGCCAACAAGCGGGTCTTCATCGCGGTGAACAAGGCCGAAGGCATGGCCGAATCGCCGATGCTGTCGGAGTTCCATGAACTCGGCATGGGCGAGCCGCATCCCATCAGCGCCGCGCACGGCCAGGGCATCCGCAGCCTGGTGGAAGCGGTGCTCGAGAGCTTCACCTGGCCCGAGGACGAGGAAGAACCCGCCGACGGCGAGGAACGCCCGATCCGCCTGGCCGTGGCTGGACGGCCCAATGTGGGCAAGAGCACGCTGATCAACACCTGGCTGGGCGAGGAGCGGCTGATCGCCTTCGACATGCCCGGCACCACGCGCGATGCCATCCACGTGCCGTTCGAGCGCAACGGCAAGCGCTTCGAACTGATCGACACCGCCGGCCTGCGCCGCAAGGGTAGGGTGTTCGAGGCCATCGAGAAGTTCTCGGTGGTCAAGACGCTGCAGGCCATCGCCGACGCGAACGTGGTGGTGCTGCTGCTGGACGCCACCCAGGGGGTGACCGAGCAGGACGCCCACATCGCCGGCTATGTGCTGGACGCCGGCCGCGCGGTGGTGCTGGCCGTCAACAAGTGGGACGCGGTGGACAGCTACCAGCGCGAGATGCTGGACCGCTCCATTGCCAGCCGGCTGGCCTTCCTCAAGTTCGCGCCCATCATCCAGATCTCCGCTTTGAAGCGGCAGGGCTTGGGCCCGCTGTGGAAGACGATCGCCGACGCGCACGCCTCGGCCACGGTGAAGATGAGCACCCCGGTGCTCACCCGGCTGGTGCACGAGGCGGTGGAACACCAGGCACCCAAGCGGGCTGGCAATTTCCGCCCCAAGCTGCGATATGCGCACCAAGGCGGCATGAATCCGCCGGTGGTGGTGATCCACGGAAATTCGCTGGAGCACATCACCGACGCCTACAAGCGCTTTCTGGAAGGTCGCATCCGGGAGCATTTCAAGCTCACCGGCACCCCGCTGCGCATAGAAATGAAATCTTCGCGGAACCCTTTCGACGACAAGGGCTCCTAGAGGCGGGGCGGGGAAAGGTTGTCGCGGGGCCCGCCGGCCACTAGGGGCAACCCTGTGCTAACGTGGCACGCATCTGAAACAGACACGGAGAATGTCGTGAGTAATAAAGGGCAATTGCTACAAGACCCATTTCTGAACCTGCTGCGCAAGGAACATGTTCCGGTGTCGATCTATCTGGTCAATGGCATCAAGCTGCAGGGCCACATCGAATCCTTCGACCAGTACGTCGTCCTGTTGCGCAACACCGTGACCCAGATGGTCTACAAACATGCCATTTCCACGGTGGTTCCCGGTCGCGCGGTCAATTTCCACGCGCAAGAACCCGGTGAAGCGGCCTGACGGCCGAGCTGGCACATCCTGCTTTGAGTTCTGACGTTTCTCCGTCCGGTGCTGCAGCCGACGGCGCCCGGGCGGTGCTCGTCGGCGTCGACCTGGGCCCATCGTCCTCCTTCGATCCCACGCTCGACGAACTGGCGCTGCTGGCCGAGTCGGCCGGCGACGTCGCGGTGGCGCGCCTGATCGCACGCCGCAAGGCGCCCGATGCCGCGCTCTTCGTAGGCAGCGGCAAGGCCGACGAGATCAAGGCCCTTGTGGAACAACACCGGGCTACCGGCGTCATCTTCGACCAGGCGCTGAGCCCGGCGCAGCAGCGCAACCTGGAGCGCCACCTGGGCGTGCAGGTGGCCGACCGCACCGCCCTGATCCTCGAGATCTTCGCCCAGCGCGCCCAGAGCCATGAGGGCAAGCTGCAGGTGGAACTGGCGCGGCTGCAGTACGTCGCCACCCGCCTGGTGCGCCGCTGGAGCCACCTGGAGCGCCAGCAGGGCGGCATCGGCACCCGCGGCGGGCCGGGCGAAGCGCAGATCGAGCTCGACCGGCGGATGATCGGCGACCGCATCAAGACCGTGAAGCAGCGGCTCGAGAAGGTCAAACGCCAGCGCGGCACGCAGCGCCGGGCGCGGGAGAAGAGCGGCACCTTCCGCATCTCGCTGGTGGGCTACACCAACGCCGGCAAGTCGACGCTGTTCAATTCGCTGGTCAAGGCCCGAACCTACGCCGCCGACCAGCTCTTCGCCACGCTGGACACCACCACGCGGCAGCTCTACCTGCCGCAGCTGGGCGGCACCGTCTCGCTGTCGGACACCGTCGGCTTCATCCGCGACCTGCCGCACAAGCTGGTGGAGGCCTTCCGCGCCACCTTGCAGGAGGCGGCCGAGGCCGACCTGCTGCTGCACGTGGTGGATGCCTCCAGCCCGCAGCTGGCCGAGCAGCTCGACGAAGTGGACCGCGTGCTAGCCGAGATCGACGCCGAACGCATTCCGCAAATCCTCGTCTACAACAAGCTCGACCGTCTCGACGAGGCCACCCGGCCGCGGGTGCTGGTCGATGCGGTGGAACGTGCGCCGGGCCTGCGGGTGCCGCGTATCTTCCTCAGTGCCATGGAAGGCACCGGCCTGGAGGCGCTGCGCGAAGCCATCGCCGCGGCCGCCAGCGGCAATGCCGACGATTACGTCACCCCGGCCGGCGAAGCCGCCGCCGAGGCCGACGAGCCCCCCCTCACCGGAAGCCGACGAGGCTCCCGCCACCCGATCCATGCAAGCATGAACATGCGCCCATCGTTCCCCGAGCGTTCCAGCCTGTCGGCCGTCGCCCAGGCCTCCCGCGCGCTCCTGGCCGGCCTGGCTCGCAGCGCCTGGCCGCGGCGCCGCGCAGACGCCAGCGACACCCTCGTGCTCAACAACGGCCGCAACGACGGCCCACCCGATCTCGACGAACTCTGGCGCGACTTCAACCGCAAGCTCAGCGGGCTGCTGGGCGGCAAGCCCACCGGCGGCGGCAACAACAACCGCGGTGGCAGCGGCGATGGCGGCGGCCCGAACTTCCGGCCCGACATGAAGAGCGCCGGCATCGGCGCCGGCCTGATCGGCGTGGTGGTGGTGCTGGTGTGGCTGGCCAGCGGCTTCTTCATCGTGCAGGAAGGCCATCAGGCGGTGGTCACTTCCTTCGGGCGTTATGCCTACACGGCCGAGGCCGGCTTCCAGTGGCGCTTCCCGTATCCATTCCAGGCGCATGAGACGGTGCCCGTGACGCAGCTGCGCTCGGTGGAAGTGGGCCGCAATAGCGTGGTGCAGGCCACCGGCCTGCGCGACTCCTCCATGCTTACCGAGGACGAGAACATCGTCGACATCCGCTTTACCGTGCAATACCGGCTGAAGGATGCCCGCGAGTTCCTGTTCGAGAACCGCAGCCCCGACGAAGCCGTGGTTCAGGCGGCCGAATCGGCGGTGCGCGAGATCGTCGGCCGCAGCCGAATCGACCAGGTGCTGTACGAGCAGCGTGACGCCATCGCCACCGACCTGGCGAAGTCCGTGCAGGCGCAGCTTGACCGGCTGAAGGCCGGCATCATCGTGGCCAACGTCAACGTGCAGAACGTGCAGGTACCCGAGCAGGTGCAGGCGGCGTTCAACGACGCGGTGAAGGCCGGGGCCGACCGCGACCGCTTCAAGAACGAAGGCCAGGCCTACGCCAGCGACGTGATTCCGAAGGCGCAGGGCACGGCCGCGCGCCTGCGCGAGGAGGCCGAGGGCTACAAGGCCCGCGTGACCGCACAGGGCGAAGGTGATGCGCAGCGCTTCCGCTCGGTGCTGACCGAATACCAGAAGGCCCCGGCCGTGACGCGCGACCGCCTCTACATCGAGACGATGCAGCAGGTCTACAGCAACGTCAGCAAGGTGATGGTGGACAGCCGCAACGGATCCAATTTGCTGTACCTGCCGCTGGACAAGCTGCTGCAGCAGCCGCAGGCCGGCGGTGCGGGCGCGCCCGCCTCCGGCGTGGCCACCCCACCGACGCCGATGGACAGCGTGCCCAGCGGCTCGTCCGCCGCCGACGTCCGATCGCGCGAGAACCAGCGCAGCCGCGACCGCGAAGTCCGCTGAGCTTGCAGGAGACATAGACAACATGAACCGAATCGGAGCCATCGTTGCCGGCGCGCTGATCCTGCTGATGCTCGCCAGCTCAACGCTTTTCATCGTCGACCAGCGCCAGGTGGCGGTGGTCTACGCGCTGGGTGAGATCAAGGAAGTGATCACCGAGCCCGGCCTCAAATTCAAGCTGCCGCCGCCGTTCCAGAACGTGGTGTTCCTCGACAAGCGCGTGCAGACCCTGGACAGCCCCGAGACCCGCCCGATCTTCACCGCCGAGAAGAAGAGCCTGGTGATCGACTGGCTGATCAAGTGGCGCATCGTGGAGCCGCGCCAGTTCATCCGCAACAGCGGCGTCGACATCCGCAACCTGGAAAGCCGCCTGGCGCCGGTGGTGCAGGCCGCCTTCAACGAGGTGGTGACCCGCCGCACCGTGCGCGGCGTGCTGGCCACCGAGCGCGAGCAGGTGATGCAGGCCGTGCGCGACCGCCTGGCCGACGAGGGCAAGGCCTTCGGCATCGAGATCATCGACGTGCGCGTCAAGCGCGTGGACTTCGTCGCCGACATCACCGACGCCGTCTACCGCCGCATGGAATCGGAGCGCAAGCAGGTGGCCAACGAGCTGCGTTCGCAGGGCGCGGCCGACGGCGAGAAGATCCGCGCCGATGCCGACCGGCAACGCGAAGTCATCATCGCCGAGGCCTACCGCGACGCGCAGAAGATCAAGGGCGAGGGCGATGCGCAGGCCTCGGCGCTGTATGCCGACGCCTTTGGCCGCGATCCTCAGTTCGCCCAGTTCTATCGCAGCCTGGAGGCCTACCGCGCCAGCTTCCGCACCAAGGGCGACGTGATGGTGGTCGATCCCAACAGCGAGTTCTTCCGCGCCATGCGCGGCTCGCAGAGCAGCACGCCGACCGGCCGCTGAGGCCTGGGGACTGCCGCTGCGTTCGGCGGCCGCAGCGCTGCATGCTGCAAGTGCGGCTGGGGCCCTGCGCCGCCTGAGGCTGGGGCCGGCCAGCGCCCGGACCCCACCGCCGCCAACAGGCCGCTGGCACCGGCTGGCGGCCGTTTCCACGCCCGTACAATCGGGTTTTTAATACCGGTGCATTTTGATGTCGTCTGCGTGGCTGCTGCCCGAGCACATTGCCGATGTCCTGCCTTCGCAGGCCCGGCGTATCGAAGAACTGCGGCGCGCCTTGCTCGACATGGCGCGTGGCTATGGTTTTGAGCTGGTCATCCCGCCGCTGCTGGAGCATCTGGAGTCCTTGCTGTCCGGCACCGGCCGCGAACTGGACCTGAAGACCTTCAAGCTGGTCGACCAGCTCAGCGGCCGCACCCTGGGCCTGCGCGCCGACACCACACCGCAGGTGGCGCGCATCGATGCCCACCTGCTCAACCGCAGCGGCGTCACCCGCCTGGCCTACTGCGGCCCGGTGCTGCATACCCGGCCCGAGCGGCTGCATGCCACGCGCGAGCCGCTGCAGTTCGGCGCCGAGATCTATGGCCATGCTGGCCTGGAGGCCGAGCTGGAAGTCATCGAGCTGGCGCTGGACGGCCTGAAGGCTGCCGGCATCGAAGCGCCGGTGCTCGACCTGGGCGATGCGCGCGTGGTGCGCGGGCTGCTGGAAGGCGTCTCGGTCGATGCCACGCGGCTCAACGACGTGATGGCCGCGCTGGCGCACAAGGACAGCGCCGCGTTGTCCGAGCTCACTGCCGGCTTCCCGGCACGGGCCCGCGAGGGCTTTGCCACGCTGCTGCGCCTGTATGGCGGCGCCGACGTGCTGCAGGCTGCCCGGGCGCAGCTGCCGGCCAGCGGACTCATCGCTGCCGCGCTGGACGACCTGCAGTGGATCGAACAGCATGTGCGCCGCGCGCATCCGCAGGTGCGCGTGGGCTTCGACCTGGCCGACATGAGCGGCTATGCCTACTACAGCGGCGTGCGCTTCGCCCTGTACGGCGCGGGTGCGAGCGATTCGCTGGTGCGCGGCGGTCGATATGACGAGGTGGGCGCGGTGTTCGGCCGCAATCGGCCCGCCGCCGGTTTCAGCCTGGACCTGAAGGCGCTGGTGGAGCTGGCCACGCCGCAAGGCCCGCGCATGGCCATCCGCGCCCCCTGGGGCGAAGACAGCGCGCTGCGCGACGCCGTGCGCAGCCTTCGCCAGCAGGGCGAGACGGTGGTGTGCGTGCTGCCGGGCCATGAACACGAGGCCCAGGAATTCGACTGCGACCGCGAGCTTGCGCTCGTCGACGGACGCTGGGCGCTGCGCGCGCTCTGATTCTCTTTCCACGAACCTTTCGGACATCATGCAACAGCAGAGCAACTCGGCCTCGCGCGCATCGCGGGGCAAGAATGTCGTCGTCGTCGGCACCCAGTGGGGCGACGAGGGCAAGGGCAAGGTGGTGGATTGGCTGACCGACCACGCACAGGCGGTGGTGCGCTTCCAGGGCGGCCACAACGCGGGCCTCACGCTGGTCATCAAGGGCGTGAAGACGGCGCTGCAGCTCATCCCCAGCGGCATCATGCGCGATGGCGTGCAGTGCTACATCGGCAACGGCGTGGTGGTCGACCCGACCCACCTGCTGTCGGAGATCGAGCGGCTGGAGAAGATCGGCCTGGACGTGCGGTCGCGGCTGTTCATCAGCGAATCGTGCCCGCTGATCCTGCCATTCCACGTGGAAGTGGACAAGGCGCGCGAGGCGCTGCGCGAGACCAGCGGCGCCGGCAAGATCGGCACCACCGGCAAGGGCATCGGCCCGGCCTATGAGGACAAGGTGGCCCGCCGCGCGCTGCGCGTGCAGGACCTGAAGCACCCCGAGCGCTTTGCGAAGAAGCTCAAGGAACTGCTGGAGCTGCACAACTTCGCGCTGGGCGGCTACCTCAAGGCCACGCCGCTGGACTACCAGCCCATCTTCGATCACGCAATGAAGGTGGCCGAGCAGCTCAAGCCGATGATGGCCGATGTGGGCTACCGCCTGCACACCGCCAACCAGCAAGGCGCTCACATCCTGTTCGAAGGCGCGCAGGGCACGCTGCTGGACATCGACCACGGCACCTATCCGTACGTCACCTCCAGCAACTGCGTGGCCGGCAATGCGGCCGCGGGCTCCGGCGTCGGGCCCGACCAGCTGCACTACATCCTGGGCATCACCAAGGCCTACACCACGCGCGTGGGCTCGGGCCCGTTCCCGACCGAGCTGCCGATGGACGAGGAGGGTACTGTGGGCCATCACCTGTCCACCGTCGGCCAGGAGCGCGGCACCGTCACCGGCCGGCCGCGCCGCTGCGGCTGGCTGGATGCCGCGGCGCTCAAGCGCTCGATCATCATCAACGGCATCTCGGGCCTGTGCATCACCAAGCTCGATGTGCTGGATGGCCTGAAGGAGATCAACGTCTGCGTGGGCTATGAGCTGGACGGCCAGCGCGTGGACATCCTGCCGCTGGATGCCGACGACATTGTGGCCTGCAAGCCGATCTACGAGACCTTCCCCGGCTGGACCGAGACCACCTTCGGTGTGACGCAGTGGGATGCGCTGCCGGCCAATGCACGGGCCTACCTGGAGCGTGTGCAGGCCTTCATCGGCGCGCCGATCGACATGGTGTCCACCGGTCCCGACCGCGACCACACCATCCTGCTTCGCCATCCCTACCAAGCCTGATGCCCCATCGCCAGACAAGGAGCCCACGATGCTGACCGACGACGGCAAACACCTGTACGTCTCCTGGGACGAGTACCACATGCTGACCGAGCGCCTGGCGCTCAAGGTCTACAACTCGGGCTGGGAGTTCGACCAGATCCTGTGCCTGGCCCGCGGCGGCATGCGCCCGGGCGACGTGCTGTCGCGCGTGTTCGACAAGCCGCTGGCGATCATGTCCACCAGTTCGTATCGTGCCGAGGCCGGCACCATCCAGGGCCGGCTGGACATGGCCAAGTACATCACCATGCCCAAGGGCGAACTGGCTGGCCGCGTGCTGCTGGTGGACGACCTCGCCGATTCCGGCATCACGCTGCGCGCGGTGGTCGACCGGCTGCGTGGCATGCCTTCCATCCAGGAACTGCGCTCGGCTGTCATCTGGACCAAGGGCGTATCGACCTACACGCCCGACTACTACGTCGAGATGCTGACGACCAGCCCGTGGATCCATCAGCCCTTCGAAGAATACGACGGGCTGCGCCCCGAAGGCCTTGCGAGGAAGTTCGCGGTTTGAGCGAAGGCAGCACCGGATTGGTTGATGCCATCAAGGATCGAGTGTCCTTGATGGCGCTTCCTTGGCTGACGCCGAGGTCCGGTGCTTCTTCGGTTGCCGCACAAACAAAAAGGGCCGATGCTGTGTGCATCGGCCCTTTTTACTTCAATCCATTCAACTCTGGTGCCCAGGAGAGGACTCGAACCTCCACGGAGTTACCCGCTAGTACCTGAAACTAGTGCGTCTACCAATTCCGCCACCTGGGCATTTCAGGGAAGCCGAGAGTCTATCATCAAAAATTCGAACAACGCAAGCGCCCCCAGCCTCGGCGCCGCTCTGATGAGCGAAGTGGAAGGCATCGTGCAGGGCCACCGCGACGGCCACGGCTTCGTGCTGCAACCCGGTGGCAACGACATCTACCTGTCGCAGCAAGAAATGCGCGCCGTGCTCCACCGCGACAAGGTGCGGGTGCGCGTGGTGCGCTATGACCGCAAGGGACGGCCCGAAGGCCGCGTGCTCGAGATCCTCGAGCGCCGCAAGTCGCCCATCATCGGCCGGCTGCTGCATGAAAGCGGCGTGTGGCTCGTGGCGCCGGAGGACAAGCGCTACGGCCAGGACATCCTGATCCCGAAGAACGCCACCGCCGATGCGCAGGCCGGGCAGGTGGTGGCGGTGGAGTTGACCGAGCCGGCCTCGATGTTCTCGCAGCCGGTGGGCCGCGTGAGCGAGGTGCTGGGCGAGATCGACGACCCGGGCATGGAGATCGAGATCGCGGTGCGCAAGTACGAGGTGCCGCACCGCTTCTCGCCTGAGACGCTGGCGCAGGCCGCGGCGCTGCCCGACCGCGTGCGGCCGGCCGACAAGCGCCACCGCATCGACCTGACCGACGTGCCGCTGGTCACCATCGACGGCGAGGACGCACGCGACTTCGACGACGCGGTGTACTGCGAGCCCTTCAAGAAGGGCCGCGGCAAGACGGCGTTCAACGGCTTCCGGCTCATCGTGGCCATCGCCGACGTGAGCCACTACGTGAAGCCTGGCGAGCCGATCGACGACGACGCCTACGAGCGCGCCACCTCGGTGTATTTCCCGCGGCGCGTGATTCCGATGCTGCCGGAGAAGCTCTCCAACGGATTGTGCTCGCTGAACCCGTACGAAGACCGGCTGGCGATGGTGTGCGACATGCTGGTGTCCGACGTCGGCGACGTGCAGGCCTACCAGTTCTACCCGGCCGTCATCAACTCGCATGCGCGCTTCACATACACCGAGGTGGCGGCCATCCTGGCCAACACCCGTGGGCCGGAGGCCGCCAAGCGCAGCGACCTGGTGGAGCACCTGCTGCACCTGAACGACTGCTACCGCGCGCTGCTGAAGGCGCGTGCGGCCCGTGGCGCGGTGGACTTCGAGACCACCGAGACGCAGATCGTGTGCGACGAGAACGGCCGCATCGAGAAGATCGTGCCGCGCGTGCGCACCGAGGCCCACAAGCTGATCGAGGAAGCCATGCTGGCCGCCAACGTGTGCGCCGCCGACTTCATCCAGCAGGGCAAGCACAAGAGCCTGTACCGCGTGCACGAGGGCCCCACGCCCGAGAAGAAGACGACGCTGCAGAACTACCTGCGCTCGCTGGGGCTGGGCCTGTCGGTCAGCGACGACCCCACGCCGGGTGAGTTCCAGGCCATCGCGCAGGCCACGAAGGACCGGCCCGATGCGCTGCAGATCCACACCATGCTGCTGCGCTCGATGCAGCAGGCCATCTACACGCCGGCCAACAGCGGCCACTTCGGCCTCGGCTACCCGGCCTACACCCACTTCACCAGCCCCATCCGCCGCTACCCGGACCTGCTCGTGCACCGGGTGATCAAGGGCCTGCTGTCGGGCAAGAAGTACCAGCTCGACCCCAACCTGCTGGCCAGCGAACCCACGGTGACGATGCGCAAGGCCGGCAAGCCGGTGAAGGCCGCGGTGGCCACGCCCACCGGCGCCACGCGCGTCACCGCAGCCGATGTCTGGGACATCGCCGGGGCGCATTGCAGCGCCAACGAGCGCCGTGCCGACGAGGCCTCGCGCGACGTGGAGGCCTGGCTCAAGTGCCGCTACATGCGCGAGCGCCTGGGCGAGGAGTTCGGCGGCACCGTCACCGCGGCCACCAGCTTCGGCCTCTTCGTCACGCTCGACGGCCTGTACGTCGAAGGCCTGGTGCACATCACCGAGCTGGGCGGGGAGTACTTCCGCTTCGACGAGGCACGGCAGGAACTGCGCGGCGAGCGCAGCGGCGTGCGCTACACCATCGGCTCACGCGTGCGGGTGCAGGTCAGTCGCGTCGACCTGGACGGTCGGCGCATCGACTTCCGCATGGTGCGTGAAGGCGAGCCGGAGCGGCCGCTGTCGCGCAATGGGCGCGACAAGCCGGGTGAGCGGCGCGCCGCTTCCAGCGCGGTGGACGAACTGGCTTCAGTGCAGGAAACCGACCGTGCGGTGAAAGCCCGCACGCGCAAGGCGGCCAGCAAGCGCAGCGCGGGCGGCGGTGGCGGCGCGGGCCGCAAGTCCACTGCGGCAGGCAAGACCCGCAAGCGGCGCTGAACCGCGCTGGCTGGCAGCGCAGCGATGCTCAGCCCAGGGCGAGCATCGCCTCCACCAGCTCGGCCGCGCGCAGCGGGCCGCGCCGGCCGGCGGCAGCGGCCGCGTCGGCGGCGGCACCATGCAGGCGCACGCTGTCCAGTGCGGGCAGCCAGCCATCCTCGCCGGGCGTTGGCGCCCAGCGCCCGCCCAGCCAGCCGGCCAGCACGTCGCCGGTACCGGCGGTGGCCAGCAGGGCGTTGCCGGTGGCATTGATCATCGGCAGCCGCGCCGGCGCCGCCAGCACTGTGCCGGACCCTTTCAGGACCACCACCACCTGCAGCCGCGCGGCGATCTGCAGCGCGGCATTCAGCCGGTCCGCCTGCACCTGGGCGGCGCTGCAGCCCAGCAGGCGTGCGGCCTCCAGCGGATGCGGCGTCAGCACCGTGTGCTGGCCGCGGCGCGCGCGGGCAGCCAAGGCCTGCTGCAGCGTGGCGTCGGCGGCAATGGCGTTCAGCGCGTCGGCGTCCAGCACCAGCCGCGGCACATGTTCGAGCACCGGCGGCAGCAGCGCCGCCACGGCCTGGCCGCCGCCACAACCGCACACCACGGTGGCGGCCGTCAGCAGGCCGGCGGTGTCGGACCATGCGGCCGGCCGGTGCATCAGCTCGGGTCGGCCGTCATCGCCTGCCGCCTCCGGATCCAGCAGGCTCAGGTAGATGCGGCCGGCGCCTGCTGCCAGCGCCGCCCGGCCGGCCAGCCGTGCGGCGCCTGCCATGCCCGGCGCCCCGCCGATCACCACCACGTCACCGAAGCTGCCCTTGTGTTGCGCATGCTGGCGTCGCAGCAGCGACCCGGCGCCGGCCAGCGTGGGCGCCAGCCGTGCGAGCGGCGCCTGCAGTGCGCGCTGCGGCTCGTCGACGCCGATGTCGTCATGCCACAGGCGGCCGCACAGCTCCCGGCCCTGGCCGGTGAACAGGCCCGGCTTCAGCGCCAGCAGCGACAAGGTGTCGGTGGCGCGCACCACCGTCTCGCCCAGCGGGGCACCGGTCTCGGCATGCAACCCGGAGGGCAGGTCCACCGCCAGCAGCGGACCGCGGTGCAGGGCCGTGCGGCCGATGGCGGCGGCGACGGCGCCTTCCGGTGCGCGGCGCGCACCGAGGCCAAGCAAGGCGTCGATCAGCAGGTCGGCTTCGAGGCGCTCGGGCAGCGCGGTCTCGATGCGGGCACCGGCCTGGCATGCACGCTGCAGCGATCGGGCGGCGTCATCGGGCAGGGCGGCGGCGTCCGCCCTCAGCAGCACCTGCACCTGCCGGCCGCTGCGCAGCAGGGTGCAGCGCCGCTTCCAGGCCGTCGCCGCCGTTGTTGCCTGGGCCGGCCAGCACGCACACGCGGCGCGCATGCGGTGCCAGCGCCTGGGCCAGCCGCGCCACTGCCAGTCCGGCACGTTGCATCAGGGTGTGGGGCGGCAGCACCGCGGCGGCGGCCGACTCGATCTGCCGTGCCGCCGCGATGCCGTGGAGCGGCCGCGGCTGATCCAGGGGCAGCACCGGTTCAGTCGTCCGCGCCATGGCAGCTCCTGGGAATGTCAGCGCAGGCGTTCCAGCGCCAGGCGCGTGGTGTCGATGGCCGGCGTGCGGCCTGCCAGCTGGTCGGCCAGCGCACGGGCCGATCCGCAGGACAGTGCCCAGCCGCTGGAGCCATGGCCCAGGTTCAGCCACACGCCGGCCTGGCCGCTGGCGCCGAGCACTGGCGGGCCATCGGGCAGCATGGGTCGTGCGCCCTTCCAGCGCTGCGCCTGCGCCAGGTGGGTGGCACCCGGGAACCAGTCGTGCAGCACCTTGTACAAGGTGTCCATCGGCGCCTTCGACCATTGCCCCGGCGCGCCGCCCAGCTCCGCGCTGCCAGCCACCCGCACGCGCTGGCCCAGGCGAGAGATGGCGATCTTGTACTTCTCGTCCATCAGCGCCGCGCGGGGTCCGAAATCGGGATGGCCCTCGACGATGCGCAGCGGTGCGGTGAGCGAGTAGCCGTACACCGGCTGCATCGGCAGCTTCACGCCCAGCCGGCCCAGCAAGGGCAGGGCGCCCATGGCCGCACACAGCACCACCGCGTCGAAGGGCTGCGTCTGCTCGGGGCCGGGCATGTCCTGCTGTGCATGCTCGGCGAAGCGCAGCACCGGCGTGCGGCTGCCGGCGTCGATGCCGCGCACGGTGTGGTGGAAGCGGAAGCGTGCGCCCAACCGCTGGGCTTCCGCGCGCATCAGCATCGCGAACTGGCGGCAGTTGCCCACGCCGTCCTGTGCCAGATGCACGCCGGCATGCAGCGGCGTGGCCGCGTCCAGGCCGGGTTCGATCTGCCGGCATCGCGCGGCGTCCACCAGGTGGAAGTCCACGCCCAGCTCCGCCAGCAGCTTGAGCGAGCCTCGGGCGCCGGCCACGTCGCGCGGCGTGCGCAGCAGCACCAGCAGGCCCTGCGCCTGTTCATATTCCAGGTGCAGCGTGTGCTGCAGGTCGGCCAGGCGCTCGCGGCTGTAATGCGCCAGCGCATGCATGGCCCGTCGGTTGGGACCGTAGGTGTCCGGATGGCAGGCGCGCCACCAGCGCCACAGCCAGCCCATCAGCGCAGGGCCGGGCATGCCGCCGAAGCGCACCGGCGCATGCCGGCTCAGCAGATGGCGCAGCACCTTGGCGGGCATGCCGGGCGCGGCCCAGGGGGTGACATAGCCTGGGGCGAGCACTCCGGCATTGGCAAAGCTGGTTTCCTCGGCCACGGTGCCGCGGCGCTCGAACACCTCCACCTCGTGGCCGTCCGCGGCCAGCTCGTAGGCGGTGGTCACGCCGACGATGCCGGCGCCAATCACGGCGACGCGCATTCAGCGCGGGCCCGCCGCGCTGAATGCGCCGCGGAAGCAGTGGGACACGGAGGAGCCGGCGCGTTGGCGCGCCGGAGAAGAGGGCCGTTGGGGCATGCTGGAAGGGCCGGCCGGCGATGCGCCGGTGGCGGAGAAGGAGGATGGCGCCTGGGCGCGTGCTAGAATCCTTTGGTTTACCCGGCCACTGCCATCCTGGCGGCGTGCTTGTCGGTAAATCAATCGCGAATCCGGCTGCTGAAAGGTGTCGGGACAGGCGCTCCAAGGAGCGTGACGCGAGGGGAAAAGCCCTTGCAGTTCCTGTTTCGATTCACGCCGGATTCTAGACCCAACCTTCGGAGTCTCCATGTCCGTCACGATGCGTGAAATGCTGGAAGCCGGTGTCCACTTTGGCCACCAAACGCGCTTCTGGAACCCCAAGATGGCCCCGTACATCTACGGCCATCGCAACAAGATCCACATCATCAACCTCGAGAAGACGCAGCCGCTCTTCGAAGAGGCGATGAAGTTCGTCCGCCAGCTGGCGGCCAAGCGCGGCACGATCCTGATGATCGGCACCAAGCGCCAGGCTCGCGAGGTGATCGCCGAAGAAGCGCAACGCGCCGGCATGCCTTACGTCGACCAGCGCTGGCTCGGCGGCATGCTGACCAACTTCAAGACGGTCAAGGGCTCGCTGAAGAAGCTGAAGGACATGCAGGCCCAGGTCGAGGCCGGCACCCAGCCCGCCATCAAGAAGGAAGCCCTGATGTTCCAGCGCGAGATCGCGAAGCTGGAAAAGGACATCGGCGGCATCGGCGACCTGACCGCGCTGCCTGACGCGATGTTCGTCATCGACGTCGGCTACCACAAGATCGCCATCGCCGAAGCCAAGAAGCTGGGCATTCCCATCATCGGCATCGTCGACACCAACCACTCGCCGGTGGGCATCGACTACGTCATCCCCGGCAACGACGACTCGGCCAAGGCCGTGGCGCTGTACGCCCGTGCGGTGGCCGACGCCGTGCTGGAAGGCAAGGCCAACGCCACGAACGAACTGGTGCAGGCCGTGACGGCCGGCGACGACGAGTTCGTCGAGGTCAGCGAAGACGCCTGATCCGCGCCCAAGGACTGCGACGGTGCCCCCGGTGCCGTTCAAGCCGACATTGTTCGAAAGGGGCCGCTGAGCCCCTTTTTCACTCAACGGAGAATTTGAGATGCCCGCAATCACCGCAAGCATGGTCGCCGAGCTGCGCGCCAAGACCGATGCGCCGATGATGGAATGCAAGAAGGCGCTGACGGAAGCCGAAGGCGACCTCGGCCGCGCCGAAGAGATCCTGCGCGTCAAGCTGGGCAACAAGGCCGGCAAGGCCGCCTCGCGCGTGACCGCCGAAGGCGTGGTCGCCGCGGCCGTGAACGGCACCACCGGCGCCCTGATCGAAGTCAACTGCGAGACCGACTTCGTCTCGAAGAACGACTCGTTCCTGGCCTTCGTGCAGGCCGCCGCCAAGCTGGTGGCCGAGCACAACCCGGCCGACGTCGCCGCGCTGTCGGCCCTGCCGTACGAGCAGGACACCTTCGGCCCGACGCTGGAAGACGTGCGCAAGGGCCTGATCGGCAAGATCGGCGAGAACATGTCGATCCGCCGCTTCAAGCGCTATGCCGACGGCGGCAAGCTGGCCAGCTACCTGCACGGCACGCGCATCGGCGTGATGGTCGAGTTCGACGGCGACGACGTGGCCGCCAAGGACGTGGCGATGCACGTGGCCGCGATGAAGCCGGCCGCGCTGTCGTCGTCCGAAGTGTCGGCCGAGCTGGTCGAGAAGGAACGCAAGATCGCCGCCGAGAAGGCCGCTGAATCGGGCAAGCCGGCCGAGATCGTCGCCAAGATGGTCGAGGGCTCGGTCGCCAAGTTCCTGAAGGAGGTCTCGCTGCTGGACCAGACCTTCGTCAAGAACGACAAGCAGACCGTGGCCGCGATGCTCAAGGCCGCCAACACCACGGTCAAGGGCTTCACGCTCTACGTGGTGGGCGAGGGCATCGAGAAGAAGCAGGACGACTTCGCGGCCGAAGTGGCTGCGCAGGTGGCGGCGGCCAAGGGCCAGTAACCGTCTGCAAAGCAAAGGGGCCGCAAACGCGGCCCCTTAAACTAGAACAAGTTGAACATCGCTCACGGGGGAGCCGAATGCCGGCGTACAAGCGCATCCTGATCAAACTCTCCGGCGAAGCCCTGATGGGCGACGACCAGTTCGGCATCAACCGCGCGACCATGGTCCGCATGGTGCGCGAAGTGCACGAAGTCACCCAGATGGGCTGCGAAGTGGCGGTGGTGATCGGCGGCGGCAACATCTTCCGCGGCGTGGCCGGCGGTTCGGTGGGCATGGACCGCGCCACCGCTGACTACATGGGCATGCTGGCCACGGTGATGAACTCGCTGGCCCTGGCCGACACCATGCGCCAGGAAGGCATGACCGCCCGCGTGATGAGCGCCATCGCGATCGAGCAGGTCGTCGAGCCGTATGTGCGGCCGAAGGCGCTGCAGTACCTCGAAGAGGGCAAGGTCGTGGTGTTCGCGGCCGGCACCGGCAACCCGTTCTTCACCACCGACACGGCCGCCGCGCTGCGCGGTGCCGAGATCGGCGCCGAGATCGTGCTGAAGGCCACCAAGGTCGATGGCGTGTACACCGCCGATCCGAAGAAGGATCCGACGGCCACGCGCTACACCAACATCTCGTTCGACGAAGCGATTACCAAGAACCTGCAGGTGATGGACGCCACCGCGTTTGCGCTGTGCCGCGACCAGAAGCTGCCCATCAAGGTGTTCTCCATCTTCAAGAGCGGTGCGCTCAAGCGTGTGGTGCTCGGCGAGGACGAGGGCACGCTGGTGCACGTCTGAGGAATTGTCATGACCGTTGCCGACATCAAGAAAACCGCCGAAGGCAAGATGGCCAAGTCCATCGAGTCCTACAAGTCCGAGCTGCAGAAGATCCGTACCGGCCGCGCCCACCCGGGCATCCTGGACCAGGTGCAGGTGGAGTACTACGGCTCGCAGGTGCCCATCAGCCAGGTGGCCAACGTCACCCTGATCGATGCCCGCACGATCAGCGTGCAGCCCTGGGAAAAGGGCATGGGGCCGAAGATCGAGAAGGCCATCCGTGAAAGTGACCTGGGCCTGAACCCGGCTTCGCAGGGCGACCTGATCCGCGTGCCAATGCCCGCGCTGACCGAAGAGCGCCGCAAGGACCTGACCAAGGTCGTGCGCCACGCCAGCGAGGATTCCAAGGTGGCCGTGCGCAACCTGCGCCGCGATGCCAACGACCAACTGAAGAAGCTGGTCAAGGACAAGGCCATCAGCGAAGACGACGAGCGCCGCGCCCAGGACGACGTGCAGAAGCTCACCGACCGCACGATCGCCGAGATCGACCGCCTGACCCAGGCCAAGGAAGCCGAGATCCTGGCGGTTTGAGCGTGAGCGCCTCCGTTCCGCGCCATGTGGCCATCGTGATGGATGGCAACGGCCGATGGGCCAAGAAGCGCTTCATGCCGCGTTTCTTCGGCCACAAGCAGGGGGTCGATGCGCTGGTGCGCACGGTGCAGGCCTGCGCCGACCGCGGCGTCGAGTACCTCACCGTGTTCGCCTTCTCCACCGAGAACTGGAAGCGCCCGACCGAAGAGGTCTCGGGGCTGATGGGCCTGGTGCTGGTGGCGGTGTCCAAGTACCTCGGCAAGCTGGCGCGCGAAGGCGTGCGCATCCGCATCGTGGGCGATCGCTCGGCGGTGTCGGACAAGGTGCGGCAGGCCTGGGAGCAGGTGGAATCCACCACCGCCCACAACCAGCGCATCACGCTGATCGTGGCCTTCAACTATGGGGGCCGCTGGGACGTGGTGCAGGCCGCGCAACAGGCCATCCGCGACGGCGTGCCGGCCGATGCGCTGGACGAGCGCAAGCTCGGCCAGTACATGGCGATGGGTTTTGCGCCCGACCCGGACCTGTTCATCCGCACCGGCGGCGAAGTGCGCATCAGCAACTTCCTGCTGTGGCAGATCGCCTATTCGGAGCTGCATTTCTCCGATTGCCTGTGGCCCGATTTCGGTGAAGCCGAACTCGACGCCGCCATCTCCGCCTATGCCGAACGCGATCGCCGCTTCGGTGGCGTCAAGCCCGCGCCGGCGGCGTCCCTTGCCGTCGGCAACTAGAAGTCGTCGCAGTCCATGCTCAAGCAGCGCGTGATCACGGCGGTGGTGCTGCTTGCAGTGCTGCTGCCCGCCTTGTTCGCCTCCAGTCCCTGGCCCTTCGGCCTGCTCACGCTGGTGATGGTTGCCGCGGCCGGCTGGGAATGGGGCCGGCTCAACGGCCTGGCGGGCGGTGCCGTGCTCGTGGGCGCGGCCGTGGCGCTGATCTGCGGGGCGGCCTGGTGGACCGGCACCGCCTTCGGCGCCTGGCCGCTGGTGGCGGTAGCCTGGATCGTGGGCGTGGCGCTGGTGCTGCGGGCCGGTCCAGCCGGCTGGCCAAAGACGCCGGCCGCCCTGCGCTGGGTGCTGGGCGTGGCGCTGCTGTGCGTGGCCTGGCTGGCGATGACGCAGGGCAAGGCGCTGGGCCTGAACTTCCTCTTGTCGGTCTTCTGCCTGGTGTGGATGGCCGACATCGCCGCCTACTTCAGCGGCCGCGCCTTCGGCCGGCGCAAGCTGGCCCCCACCATCAGCCCCGGCAAGAGCTGGGAGGGCGTGTACGGTGGCGTGGTCGGCGTGCTGCTGCTGGCGGTGCTGTGGTCGCTGGCCGACGCGCACTTCATGCCAGCTTCGCCCAGCCTCTACAGCTTGCTGCCGGCCCGCCTGGGCTGGCCGCTGGCGCTGCTGGCCCTGCTGGTGCTGGCCGGCATGAGCGTGGCCGGCGACCTCTTCGAATCCCTGGTCAAGCGGGCCGCCGGCGCCAAGGACAGCAGCCAGCTGCTGCCCGGCCACGGCGGCGTGCTCGATCGCATCGACGCGCTGCTGCCGGTGCTGCCCATCGCCATCGCGTTGGCCACTCTCTGAGCCTCCTGTTCCCATGACCCATCGCCAGCGCATCACCATCCTCGGCTCCACCGGCTCGGTCGGCACCAGCACACTGGACGTCATGGCCCGCCACCCGGAGCGCTTCGAGGTGTTTGCGCTCACCGCCCATGCCAAGGTGGACGAGCTGGCCGCCCAGTGCGCGCGCTGGCGGCCGCGTTATGCGGCCATGCCGTCGGCCACGCTGGCCGGGCAGCTCCGCGACAAGCTGCGCGCCGAAGGCATCGCCACCGAGGTGCTGCAGGGCGAGCAGGCCCTCTGCGACCTGGCCAGCCACCCCGAGGTGGATGCGGTGATGGCCGCCATCGTCGGCGCCGCCGGCCTGCCGCCGTGCCTGGCCGCGGCCCGCGCCGGCAAGCGGCTGCTGCTGGCCAACAAGGAGGCGCTGGTGGTCGGCGGCGCGCTGTTCATGCAGGCGGTCAAGCAGGGCGGTGCCACGCTGCTGCCGATCGACAGCGAGCACTCGGCCATCTTCCAGTGCCTGCCGGAAGACCGCAGCGCCTGGGCCCAGCGCATCGACCACATCGTGCTCACCGCCTCGGGCGGGCCGTTCCGCGACCGCGATCCGGCCACGCTGGCCGACATCACGCCCGACCAGGCCTGCGCCCATCCCAACTGGGTGATGGGGCGCAAGATCTCGGTCGATTCGGCAACGATGATGAACAAGGCGCTGGAGGTGATCGAGGCGCGCTGGCTGTTCGACCTCGCGCCCGAGCAGATCCACGTGGTGATCCATCCGCAGAGCATCATCCATTCGATGGTGGTGTGCCGCGATGCCTCGGTGCTGGCGCAGCTGGGCACGCCCGACATGCGGGTGCCGATCGCGTATGGCCTGGCCTTTCCGGAGCGCATCGAGTCCGGCGCGTCGCAGCTCGACTTCCTCACGCTGTCGTCGCTCAGCTTCTCCCCGGCGGACCGGCAGCGCTTCCCCGGCCTGTACCTGGCCTGGGACGCCCTGCGCGCGGCCGAGGGCAGCACCACGGTGCTGAATGCCGCCAACGAGGTGGCCGTGGAGGCCTTCCTCGCCGGCCGTACCGGGTACATGGACATCCACCGCATCAATGCCGCGACGGTGGAGGCGGTGCAGCCGGCCTTGCCGGCGCAGCCCGCGCTGGACGACCTGCTGGCGCTGGACGAGGCGGCGCGTGCCCATGCACGGCAGCTGGTGCGCGGGGTGGCCTCATGACCACCGTGCTGGCCTTCCTGCTGACGCTGGGCGTGCTCATCGTCATCCACGAATACGGCCACTACCGCGTGGCACGCGCCTGCGGCGTGAAGGTGCTGCGCTTCTCGGTGGGCTTCGGCCGCGTGCTGTGGCGCCGCCAGGCCACGCCGGACAGCACCGAGTTCGTGCTCAGCGCGCTGCCGCTGGGCGGCTATGTGCGCATGCTGGACGAACGCGAGGGCCCGGTGGCGCCGGACGAGCGTCCGCAGGCCTTCAACCGCAAGTCGCTGGGCCAGCGCGCGGCCATCGTCGCGGCCGGTCCGGCGGCCAACCTGCTGCTGGCGGTGGTGCTGTATGCGGCCGCGCAGTGGATCGGCGTGGATGAGCCGCGCGCCATCCTGTCCGCGCCGGTGGCGGGCAGCCTGGCCGAGCGCGCCGGCCTGCGGGCCGGTGACGAGGTGACGGCGCTGTCCAGCGACGGCCAGGACTGGCAGGACGTGGCCTCGCTCACCGACCTGCGCTGGCGTGTCACCCAGGCCGCGGTGCAGGGCGAGCGGCTGCACATGCTGGTGGGTGAGCCCGGTGGCCACCGCAGCCGCACCGTGGTGCTGGAACTGGACCGCGTGGCAGGCCAGGACATGGACGCGGCGATGGTGCGACAGATCGGCATCGGCGCACCGTACAGCGAGCCGGTGCTGGGCGAGGTGAAGCCGGCCGGCCCGGCGGCACGTGCCGGATTGATGGAAGGTGACCGCGTGCTGCGCGTGGACGGCCAACCCATCGGCGATGCCCAGGCGCTGCGCGAGCGCATCCGCCAGGGCGTGCGCCAAGGCGCGTCGGTGCCACAGTCGTGGACGGTGGAACGCCAGGGCCGCAACCTGGAGCTGACGGTGGAGCCGCGCGTGGCCACCGAAGGCAGCACCGCCATCGGTCGCATCGACGCCTTCGTGGGCCAGCCGCCGCAGATGGTCAACGTGCAGCGTGGGCCGGTCGAAGGCCTGGTGAATGGCGCGGCGCGCACCTGGGAGGTCTCGGTCCTCACGCTGAAGATGATGGGCCGCATGCTGGTCGGCGAGGCATCGCTGAAGAACCTCTCCGGCCCGCTGACCATCGCCGACTATGCCGGCCAGTCGGTGCAGCGCGGCCTGCCCGACTACCTCGCCTTCCTGGCGCTGGTGAGCGTGAGCCTGGGGGTGCTTAACCTGCTGCCGCTGCCCATGCTCGATGGCGGGCACCTCATGTATTATCTTTTCGAGGGTCTGACCGGGCGCCCGGTCTCCGAGTTGTGGCTCAAGTGGCTGCAACGTGGCGGCGCCTTCATCATGCTGCTGCTGATGTCCCTCGCCCTTTCCAACGATGTGGCCCGCCTCCTGGGCCTGCACTGAAGCGTTTCCCCCGATGCATTCATTCTTTTGCCCGAGCCCGCTGCGGCCGGTGGCTGCCTGCGTGGCCCTGGCCTGCGGCCTGGCCGCGCTGCCGGCGCTGGCCGTCGAACCCTTCACGCTGAGGGACATCCGCATCGAAGGCCTGCAGCGCACCGACCCCGGCACCGTCTTCGCCGCGCTGCCGTTTCGCATCGGCGATACCTACACCGACGAAAAGGGCGCGGCCGGCCTGCGTGCGCTGTTCGCCACCGGCCTGTTCAAGGATGTGCGCATCGAGGTGGAAGGCGACGTGCTCGTGGTCATCGCCGATGAGCGCGCGGTGATCTCCTCGGTCAACTTCATCGGCTTGAAGGAGTTCGACAAGGACACGCTGACCAAGTCGCTGAAGGACGCCGGCATCGGCGAAGGCCTGCCCTTTGACCGCGCGGTGATCGACCGTGCCGAGCAGGAGATCAAGCGCCAGTACCTCACCCGCAGCCTGTACGGCGCCGAGGTGGTGACCACCATCACCCCGCTGGAGCGCAACCGCGTGGATGTCACCTTCACCATGACTGAAGGTGAAGCCGCCAAGATCAAGGAAATCCGCATCGTCGGCGCCAAGGCATTCTCGGAGAGCACGCTGCTGGGCCTGTTCGAGCAGAGCACCGGCGGCTGGCTGACCTGGTACACCAAGAGCGACCGCTATTCGCGCACCAAGCTCAACGCCGACCTGGAAGCCCTGCGCGCGTACTACACCAACCGCGGCTACCTGGAGTTCGTCGTCGAGTCCACGCAGGTCACGATCTCGCCGGACAAGCAGGACATCTCCATCACCATCTCCGTGCGCGAAGGCCAGCGCTACACCGTCACCGCGGTGCGGCTGGAGGGCGACTACCTGGGCCGCGACCAGGAGTTCAGGGACCTGGTGCGCATCAAGCCGGGCGAGTCGTACCGCGCGGAAGACGTGGCCCAGACCACGCGCCTGTTCACCGAGCGCTTCGGCCTGTTCGGCTATGCGTTCGCCCGGGTGGAGCAGCGCCCCGAGATCGACCGCGCCACCGGCCAGGTGGTGGTGGTGCTGAATGCGGAACCGCAGCGCCGCGTGTACGTGCGCCGCGTGAACGTGGCCGGCAATACCCGCACGCGCGACGAAGTGGTGCGCCGCGAGTTCCGCCAGTTCGAGTCGGCCTGGTACGACGGCCAGAAGATCAAGCTCTCGCGCGACCGCGTGGACCGCCTGGGCTACTTCAAGGAAGTGAACGTCGAGACCAACGAGGTGGCGGGCACCGCCGACCAGGTGGACCTGACGATCAACGTGGTGGAGAAGCCCACCGGCAACCTGATGCTGGGCGCCGGCTTCTCCAGCGCCGACAAGCTGGCGCTGACCGGCTCGATCAAGCAGGAAAACGTCTTCGGCTCGGGCAACTACCTGGGCATCGAGGTCAACACCAGCAAGTACAACCGCAACATCGTGTTGTCCACGGTGGACCCGTACTTCACGATGGATGGCATCTCGCGGGCCTTCGACGTGTACTACCGCACCAGCAAGCCGCTGAACAGCCAGGGCGTGGACTACGAGCTGTCCACGCCGGGCGCGTCCATCCGCTTCGGCGTGCCGTTCTCCGAGTACGACACGGTGTTCTTCGGCATCGGCGTGGAAAGCACGCAGATCAAGGGCCCGGGCGCGCTGCCCAACAGTTACCTGATCTACCGCGAGCAGTTCGGCGAACGCAGCCTGACCGTGCCGCTGACGCTGGGCTGGGCCCGCGACCAGCGTGACAGCGCGCTGGTGCCCACCACCGGCAGCTACAAGCGCGTGAACGTCGAGCTGTCGGCGCTGGGCGATGCCCGCTACGTGCGTGCTAATGCGCAGTACCAGCAGTACATCCCGCTGGGCCCGCAGTTCACGCTGGGCCTCAACGGCGAACTGGGCTGGGGCAAGGGCATCGGCGGCCGACCGTATCCCATCTTCAAGAACTTCTATGGCGGCGGCCTGGGCTCGGTGCGGGTGTTCGACCAGAGCTCGCTGGGCCCGGTGGACGTGACCGGCACCTACATCGGCGGCAACCGCCGCATCAACTTCAATGCCGAGCTGTACGTGCCGGTGCCGGGCGCCGGCAACGACAAGACCTTGCGCATCTTCGGCTTCACCGACGTGGGCAACGTGTGGGGCGAACATGAGTCGCTGGACGCCGGAACGCTGCGTGCCTCGGCCGGTATCGGCCTGTCGTGGATCTCGCCGGTGGGCCCGCTGAAGCTCAGCTTCGGTGCGCCGATCCGCAAGGAACGCAACGATAGAATCCAGAAATTCCAATTCCAGATCGGGACAGCGTTTTGATGAACAAGGTGAAGACGTTGGCGGCCGCGGTGGCAACCGCGTCGCTGTGGGCGACGTGCTCGGTCGCGCAGGCCCAGGAGTTGAAGATCGGCTACGTCAACAGCGAGCGCGTGCTGCGCGAGGCCACGCCCGCCAAGGCCGCGCAGAGCAAGCTGGAAGCCGAGTTCGGCAAGCGCGAGAAGGACCTGGCCGAGGTGGCCAACCGGCTCAAGGCCGCTTCCGACAAGCTGGACAAGGAAGCCCCCACGCTGAGCGAGGCCGAGCGCACCCGCCGCCAGCGCGAGCTGGTGGAGCAGGACCGGGACTTCCAGCGCAAGCGCCGCGAGTTCCAGGAAGACCTCAACAACCGCAAGAACGAAGAGCTGGCCCTGGTGGTGGAACGCGCCAACAAGGTGATCAAGCAGATCTTCGACAGCGAGAAGTACGACCTCATCCTGCAGGAAGTGGTCTTTGCCGGCCCGCGTGTCGACATCACCAAGAAGGTGATCGACGCGCTGAACGCCGGCAAGTGATGCGCGGCCAGCGCCCGGGCTGGCTGGCATGACGATCTCGCTCACGCTCGCTGACATCACCGCCCGCCTGGGGGGCGACGTCACCGGCGATCTGGCGATGCGCTTCGATCGCATCGGCCCGCTGTCAGGGGCCACCGCCACGACGGTGAGCTTCCTGTCCAATCCCCGCTACCGCTCGCAGCTGGCCGACACCTCGGCCGGCTGCGTGATCGTCGCGCCGGCGCAGGCCGACGAGGCGAGGGCGCGGCCGGCCGGTGGCGCCGTCATCGTCACGCCCGACCCCTACTTGTATTTCGCCCGGCTGACGCAGCTCTGGGCCGAGCTGACGCGCCCGCGCGAAGCCGCCGGCGTGCATGCCAGCGCGGTGGTCGACGCCGCGGCGCAGGTGCATGCCACGGCCCACGTCGGCCCCATGGTGTGCATCGGCCCTGGCGCGGTGGTGGGCGAGGGCGCAGTGATCGGTGCGCAGACGGTGATCGGCCGCGATGTGCGCATCGGCGCGCACACCCGCATCGCGCCGCGCGTGGTGGTGGGGGATGGCTGCTCGGTGGGCGACCGCTGCATCCTCCACAGCGGCGTGGTGATCGGCGCCGACGGCTTCGGCTTCGCGCCGACCGAGGGCCGCTGGGAGAAGATCGAGCAGCTGGGCGCGGTGCGCATCGGCGACGACGTGGAGATCGGTGCCAACACCTGCATCGACCGCGGGGCGCTGGACGACACGGTGCTGGAAGACGGGGTCAAGCTCGACAACCTGATCCAGATCGGCCACAACGTGCACGTCGGCCGCCACACCGCAATGGCCGGCTGCGTGGGCGTGGCCGGCAGCGCGCGCATCGGTGCCGGCTGCACCGTGGGCGGTGGCGCGATCATCCTGGGCCACCTGCAGCTGGCCGACGGCGTGCACGTGTCGGCGGCCACGGTGGTCACCCGCTCCATCCTCAAGCCAGGCCAGTACAGCGGCGTGTTTCCCTTCGATGACAATGCCGCGTGGGAGAAGAACGCCGCCACGCTGCGTCACCTGCATACCTTGCGCGACCGCGTGCGGGCGCTCGAAAAGAAGAACGTTTGACGATGATGGACATCCACCAGATCCTGAAGAAGCTGCCCCACCGCTACCCGATCCTGCTGGTCGACCGGGTGCTGGAACTCGAAAAGGGCAAGCGCATCCGTGCCATCAAGAATGTCACCATCAACGAGCCGTTCTTCATGGGCCACTTCCCCAACCGGCCGGTGATGCCCGGCGTGCTGATGCTCGAAGCGCTGGCCCAGGCTGCCGCGCTGCTCAGCTTCGAGTCGATGGACGCGGAGTTGACCGACGACATGGTGGTGTATTTCGTGGGCATCGACGGTGCGCGCTTCAAGCGCGTGGTCGAGCCCGGCGACCAGCTGACGCTGGAAGCCAGCATCGAGCGCGCCAAGGCCGGCATCTACAAGTACAAGACCCGCGCCAGCGTGGACGGCGAAACCGCCGTGGAAGCCGAGCTGATGTGCACCATGCGCAAGGTGGCATGACCACGATCCACGCCACCGCCATCGTCGACCCGAAGGCCGAGCTGGATCCTTCGGTGAGCGTGGGGCCGTATGCGGTCATCGGGCCGCATGTGCGCATCGGCGCCGGCACCACGGTGGGCCCGCATGCGGTGATCGAAGGGCACACCACGATCGGGCGCGACAACCGCATCTTCCAGTTCGTGTCGCTGGGCGCCATGCCGCAGGACAAGAAGTACGCGGGTGAGCCCACCGAACTGCACATCGGCGACCGCAACACCATCCGCGAGTTCTGCACCTTCAACACCGGCTCCGCGCAGGACGCGGGCGTCACCCGCATCGGCGACGACAACTGGGTGATGGCCTACGTGCACATCGCCCACGACTGCCAGGTGGGCAACGACAACACGCTGGCCAACAACGCCACTTTCGCCGGCCACGTGCATGTGGGCGACTACGTGACCGTGGGCGGCCTGACCGGCATCCACCAGTTCGTGAAGATCGGCTCCTACGCGATGCTCGGCTTTGCCAGCGCGGTGACGCAGGACGTGCCGCCCTACATGCTGGTGGACGGCAATCCGCTGGCGGTGCGCGGCTTCAATGCGGTGGGGCTGAAGCGCCGCGGCTTCAACGCCGAGCGGGTGAACGCCGTCAAGCAGATGCACCGGGCGCTGTACCGCAGGGGCCAGACGCTGGAAGAGGCCCGCGCCGAGATCGCCGGCCTGAGCGCCACCGTACCCGACGCGGCCGGCGACGTGGCGATGATGCTGGACTTCCTGCAGGCCGCCACCCGCGGCATCGCGCGCTGACCGTGGATACCGCGGCGCAGGCTCCGCGGTTCGGCATGGTGGCGGGCGAGACGTCCGGCGACCTGCTGGCCGGTCTGCTGATGGGCGGCATGAAGCAGCGCTGGCCGGCCATGCAGGCGGCCGGCATCGGCGGCCCGCGCATGGCGGCCCACGGCTTCCAGGCCTGGTGGCCGCACGAGAAGCTGGCGGTGCGCGGTTATGTGGAGGTGCTGCGCCACTACCGCGGCATCTCGCGCATCCGCGACGAGCTGAACGAGCGCCTGTTGCAGCAACGGCCCGACGCCTTCATCGGCATCGATGCACCCGATTTCAACCTGGGCCTGGAAGCTCGGCTCAGGACCGCAGGCATCAAGGCCATCCATTTCGTGTGCCCCTCGATCTGGGCCTGGCGCGGCGGGCGGGTGAAGAAGATCGCGGCCAGCACCGACCATGTGCTGTGCCTGTTCCCGTTCGAGCCGGAGCTGTTGCACGCGCATGGCGTGCCTGCCACCTACGTCGGCCATCCGCTGGCCGATGCCATTGCGCTGCGGGCACCGCGGGCGGCCGCGCGCGCCGCGCTAGGCCTGGCCGACCATGCGCCGGTGGTGGCGGTGCTGCCCGGCAGCCGCCGCTCCGAGATCGAGATGATCGCGCCCGTCTTCCTGCAGACCGTGGCCCTGCTGGCCCGCCAGCGGCCCGACCTGCGCTTCGTGCTGCCGGTGGTGCCGGGCCTGCGCGAGCTGGTCGAGCCGCTGCAGCGCCAGCACGCGCCTGAGGCGCCGCTCACGTTGCTCGACGGCCAGTCGCACGAGGCCCTGGCCGCGTGCGACGTCACGCTGATCGCCAGCGGTACCGCCACGCTGGAGGCGGCGCTGTTCAAGCGGCCGATGGTCATCGCCTACCGCATGAACGCGATCAGCTGGCAGATCATGAAGCGCATGGCCTACCAGCCCTGGGTGGGCCTGCCCAACATCCTGTGCCGCGACTTCGTGGTGCCCGAGCGCATCCAGGAAGCTGCGCAACCGGCGACACTGGCGGCCGATGTGCTGGCCTGGCTGGACGCGCCGGCCCGCATGGCGGCGGTCACCGGCCGCTTCGAAGAACTCCACCATCTGTTGCGGCGGGACACCGGCCGCACCGCCACCGATGCCATCGCGCAAATCCTCGAAAGCTGAGCAGCTGGGCCTGTCCTGGGACGTGCCCGGGCTCCTGGTCGCCGGCGTGGACGAAGCCGGCCGCGGCCCGCTCGCCGGCCCGGTGGTGGCCGCAGCGGTCATCCTGGACGATCTGCGGCCGATCAAGGGCCTGGCCGATTCCAAGGTGCTGACCGCCCGCCGCCGGGAGGAGCTGTACGAGGAGATCCGCGCCCGCGCGCTGTGCTGCAGCGTGGGCGAGGCGACGGTGGAGGAGATCGACCAGATCAACATCCTGCAGGCCACGATGCTGGCGATGCGCCGGGCGGTCGACGGCCTGCGGCTGCTGCCGGGCAAGGTGCTGGTGGACGGCAACCGGCTGCCGGTGCTGCGGGTGCATGCCGAGGCCATCATCGGCGGCGACGCCACGGTGCAGTCGATCTCGGCGGCGTCGATCATCGCGAAGGTCACGCGCGACCGCGGCTGCAGGGCGCTGCACGAGCGCTTTCCGCTCTACGGCTTCGACGAGCACAAGGGCTACAGCACGCCCGACCACCTGCATGCGCTGCGCACCCACGGCGCCTGCGAGGCGCACCGCCGCAGCTTCGCGCCGGTGCGCGAGGTGCTGACGCCGGTGGGCGTGCTGCCGATGCCGCCGACGCCGCGATGAACGAACCGGCGCTGATCACTTCGCGCGACAACCCGCTGCTGGTCAAGCTGCGCAAGCTGGCGCAGGACCCGGCCGGCTATCGCAAGCTGGGCCTGCTGTGGCTGGAGGGCGACCATCTGGCGCGTGCGCTGCAGTCGCGCGGCGGCCGTGCCCAGCAGGCACTGGTCAGCGAAAGTGCCTGGGCCCGCGAGCCCAGCCTGCGCGACCTGGCCGGCTGGGCGGACAAGGTGAGCCTGCTGCCGGATGCGCTGTTCAAGTCGCTGAGCACGTTGGAGTCGCCGGCCGCCATCGGCTTCGTCGTCGCGGCGCCGGCCTCGCCCGCCATCCAGCCGGGCGCGCCCTCGGTGGTGCTGGACCGGCTGCAGGATGCCGGCAACGTCGGCAGCATCCTGCGCAGCGCGGCGGCGCTCGGCTTTGAGCAGGTGGTGGCGCTCAGGGGCACGGCGGCCCTGTGGTCGCCCAAGGTGCTGCGGGCCGGCATGGGCGCGCATTTCGGGCTGCGGCTGGTGGAGGGCGCGGACGAGGATGCATTGGCGGCGCTGCAGCTGCCGCTGGTGGCCACCAGCTCGCACACCGAAGCCGTGCTGCACCAGGCCGAGCTGCCCTGGCCCTGCGCCTGGGTGATGGGCCATGAAGGCCGCGGCGTGGCGCCGGACTTGATGGCGCGCTGCGCGCTGGCGGTGCGCATTCCGCAGCCGGGCGGCGAGGAATCGCTGAACGTGGCCGCCGCGGCGGCCGTGTGCCTGTACGAATCGGCGAGGCGGCGGCTTCAGTAGATCAGGCGGTCGGGGCGGATGTCCCGCAGGATCGTGGTGGCGATCTCCTCGATCGACTTGTGCGTGGAGCTCAGCCAGCCGATGCCCTCGCGCTTCATCATCGCTTCGGCCTCGTTCACCTCGTAGCGGCAGTTCTCCAGCGCCGCGTACTTGCTGCCGGGCCGCCGCTCGTTGCGGATCTGCGCCAGCCGCTCCGGATCGATCGACAGGCCGAAGCACTTGGCCTTGAAAGGCGCCAGCGCCGAGGGCAGCTTGTTGCGCTCGAAGTCCTCGGGGATCAGCGGATAGTTGGCCGCCTTGATGCCGTGCTGCATCGCCAGATACAGCGACGTGGGCGTCTTGCCGCTGCGGCTCACGCCCACCAGGATCACGTCGGCCAGCTCCAGGTTGCGCGACGACTGCCCGTCGTCGTGCGCCAGCGAGAAATTGATCGCCTCGATGCGGTCGTCGTATTCCTGGCTCTTGGCCGCGTCGGAGAAGCGCCCCACCCGGTGGTTCGACTTCATGCCGAACTCGTGCTCCAGCGGCTCGACGAAGGTGCGGAACATGTCGAACACCATGCCGCGGCAGTCCGGCGCGGTCACCACGTCACGGATCACCTCGTTGACCAGCGTGATGAACACGATGGGCGGCTTGCCCTCACGCTCGGCCACCTCGTTGATCTCCAGCACCACCTGGCGGGCCTTCTCTTCCGTGTCGATGAAGGGGCGGCGCACACGCCGGGGCTTGGCCGTGAACTGCGCCAGGATCGAGTTGCCGAAGGTCTCGGCGGTGATGCCGGTACCGTCGGACACAAAAAACACGGAGCGATTGGGCATGGCCAGGGCGCTGTGGCAGCAGGGAAGGGGACATGGATCATAGGCCGCGAAGGACTTCACGAAGGCCCGCTTCCGGTGCGGCTTCGAAACTAGAATCGGCGCCAATTCCTTCCCACGCCACGACGCCCATGCGCTGCCCCCGCCCCATAACCCGAACAACCAGCACGGCTGGCCGGGTGGCGCGCGTCCTCGGCCGAGCGGAAGCACCGGTTTCTTGTCATCACGGAGTTTTCCCATGTCCCAACCCAACCTGGCGACCGCCCTGGTCGCGCCGTTCGAACAACTGAGAATGACCGATGTCGAGGTGGTCGGCGGCAAGAACGCCAGCCTCGGCGAAATGATCAGCCAGCTCGCCAGCACCGGCGTGCGCGTGCCCGGCGGCTTCGCCACCACGGCGCACGCGTTCCGCCAGTTCCTGTCGCACGGCGGGCTGGACAAGAAGATCAACGCCCGCCTGGCGGCGCTGGACACCGACGACGTGCGCGCGCTGGCCGAAGCCGGCGCCGAGATCCGCCGCTGGGTGGAAGAGACGCCGTTCCCGGCCGACCTGGAGCAGGCCATCGCGGCCGAGTTCGAGAAGCTGACCGCCGGCAACCCGGGCGCCTCGTTCGCGGTGCGCTCTTCGGCCACCGCCGAAGACCTGCCCGACGCCTCGTTCGCCGGCCAGCAGGAAACCTTCCTCAACGTCGTCGGCCTGCCCGAGGTCATGTCGAAGATGAAGGAGGTGTTCGCCTCGCTCTACAACGACCGCGCCATCAGCTACCGCGTGCACAAGGGCTTCGCCCATGCCGACGTGGCGCTGTCGGCCGGCGTGCAGCGCATGGTGCGTTCCGACCTGGGCGCGGCCGGCGTGATGTTCACCATCGACACCGAGTCGGGCTTCAAGGACGTGGTCTTCATCACCTCCAGCTACGGCCTGGGCGAGACGGTGGTGCAGGGCGCCGTCAACCCCGACGAGTTCTACGTGCACAAGCCGGCGCTCAAGGCCGGCAAGCTGGCCGTCATCCGCCGCAACCTGGGCTCCAAGCTCATCAAGATGACCTTCGCCTCGCCCGAGGAAAAGGCCGCCTCCGGCAAGCTGGTGAAGACCGAGGACACGCCGCCCGAGCAGCGCAACCGTTATTCGCTGAACGATGCCGACGTGACCGAGCTGGCCAGGTACGCCCTCATCATCGAGGAGCACTACGGCCGCCCGATGGACATCGAGTGGGGCAAGGACGGCGGCGACGGCAAGCTCTACATCCTGCAGGCCCGCCCTGAGACGGTCATGAGCCAGGCCGAAGGCAAGGTCGAGCAGCGCTACAAGCTGCGCGGCGACACCAGCAAGAACACGGTGCTGGCCGAAGGCCGCGCCATCGGCCAGAAGATCGGTACCGGCCCGGTGCGGCTGGTCAGCTCCATCACCGAGATGGAACGCGTGCAGCCCGGCGACGTGCTGGTCACCGACATGACCGACCCCAACTGGGAGCCGGTGATGAAGCGCGCCAGCGCCATCGTCACCAACCGCGGCGGCCGCACCTGCCACGCGGCCATCATCGCGCGTGAACTGGGCATCCCGGCCGTGGTGGGCTGCGGCGATGCCACCGACAAGCTGGCCGACGGCGCGCTGGTGACGGTGGCCTGCTCCGAGGGCGACACCGGCTACATCTACGACGGCCTGCTGGACACCGACGTGTCCGACGTCGAGCCGGTCGACCTGCCGTACTGCCCCATCAAGATCATGATGAACGTGGGCAACCCGCAGCTGGCCTTCAACTTCGCCCAGATGCCGAATTCGGGCGTGGGCCTGGCGCGGCTGGAATTCATCATCAACAACAACATCGGGGTGCACCCGAAGGCCATCCTCGACTACCCCAACATCGACGCCGACCTGAAGAAGGCGGTGGAATCGGTGGCCCGGGGCCATGCCAGCCCGCGCGCCTTCTACGTCGACAAGCTGGTGGAGGGCATCGCCACCATCGCCGGCGCCTTCTGGCCCAAGACGGTGATCGTGCGGCTGTCGGACTTCAAGAGCAACGAGTACCGCAAGCTGATCGGCGGCTCGCGCTACGAGCCCGACGAAGAGAACCCGATGCTGGGCTTCCGCGGTGCGTCGCGCTACATCAGCGGCGACTTCAGCGACGCCTTCGCGATGGAGTGCGAGGCGCTCAAGCGCGTGCGCAACGACATGGGCCTGACCAACGTCGAGATCATGGTGCCCTTCGTGCGCACGCTGACCCAGGCGCGCAAGGTCAACGAGATGCTGGCCGAGCACGGCCTCAAGCGCGGCCAGGACGGCCTGCGCCTGATCATGATGTGCGAGGTGCCGAGCAACGCCATCCTGGCCGAGCAGTTCCTCGAGTACTTCGACGGCATGTCCATCGGCTCGAACGACCTGACGCAGCTGACGCTGGGCCTGGACCGCGACTCCGGCCTGGAGCAGCTGGCCGGCGACTTCGACGAGCGGGATCCGGCCGTCAAGGCCATGATCTCGCGCGCCATCGCCGCCTGCCGCGCCACCGGCAAGTACGTCGGCATCTGCGGCCAGGGGCCCAGCGACCATCCGGACTTCGCCGACTGGCTGGCGCAGGAAGGCATCGTGTCGATCTCGCTGAACCCCGACACGGTGATCGAGACCTGGCAGCGGCTGGGCGCCGCCAAGTAGCCTGCGGGCGGGAGCGCGTCTGACCACCGCCCGCGGCAGCAGCGCAGGCGCCTTCGAACGGCGCCTGCACCGGCGCTACGGGATGTTCGCGCTGGGCGTGCTGCTGTTCGTGGCGCTGCTGGCCTGGGCCGAGCACGGGGGCTTCTCGCGGGCGTGGATCGGCACCATGTTCCTGGTGGCCACGGTGGCGGTTTACGCCACCATCGGGCTGTCGTGCCGCACCACCGACGAGGCCGAGTACTACGTGGCCGGCCGGCGCGTGCCGGCCTTCTACAACGGCATGGCCACCGCCGCCGACTGGATGAGCGCGGCCTCCTTCCTCGGCATGGCGGGCGTGCTGTACCTGCAGGGCTTCGGCGGCCTCGCCTACCTGCTGGGCTGGACCGGCGGCTTCTGCCTGGTGGCGCTGCTGCTGGCGCCGTACCTGCGTCGCTTCGGCCAGTTCACCATCCCCGACTTCATCGGCGAGCGCTACGGCGGGCTGCCGCGCTTCATCGCGGTGGCGGCGGTGCTGCTGGTGAGCTTCGTCTACGTGGTGGTGCAGATCTACGGCGTCGGCCTGATCACCTCGCACCTCACCGGCTTCAGCTTCGAGGTGGGCATCTTCGTCGGCCTGGGCGGCGTGCTGGTGTGCTCCTTCCTGGGCGGCATGCGCGCGGTCACCTGGACGCAGGTGGCGCAGTACATCGTGCTGCTGATTGCCTTCCTGCTGCCGCTGACCTGGCTGTCGGTCAAGCAGAGCGGCAGCTGGCTGCCGCAGATCACCTATTCGCAGCAGCTGCAGCAGGTGACGCGCATGGAGGAACACCTGCGCAACGACGCGGCCGAGCAGCGGGCGCAGGCGGCGCTGGAGCGGCGGGCCATCAGCGCGCAGCAGAAGCTGGCCGACGTGCCTGCGGCCATGAAGGAGGATGCGCAGCGACAGGCTGAACGCATCCAGGCGCTGCGTGCGGAAGACGCGCCGCTGCGCCGCATCCAGCAGGCCGAGCGGCAGCTGGCACTGGCCCCGCGCAACGAGGCCGACGCGCGCGCAGCCTACGAGCGCGAGCGCGACCGCGCCGCGCAGCAGGCGCTGCCGCTGGGCGGCATGGCGCCGCAGGCCGAGCCGTTCGCGCCGTCGCAGCCGGGGCCTTCCTCCGACGAAAGCGGCCGCCGCAACTTCGTGGCCCTGGTGCTGTGCCTGATGATGGGCACGGCCGCCATGCCGCACGTGCTCACGCGCTACTACACCACGCCCTCCGTGGCGCAGGCGCGCAACTCGGTGGGTTGGTCGCTGCTGTTCATCACGCTGCTGTACCTGTCGGCGCCGGCGCTGGCGGTGCTGGTGAAGTACGAGGTGCTCAGCCACCTGGTCGGCACGCCGTTCGACGAACTGCCGGCCTGGATACGGCGCTGGAGCAAGCTGGATTCCGGCCTGGTGTGGGTGGAGGACATCAATGCCGACGGCCTGCTGCAGCTGGCCGAGCTGCGGCTCAGCGGCGATCTCATCGTGCTGGCCGCGCCGGAGATCGGCGGGCTGCCCTACGTGGTCACCTGCCTGGTGGCTGCGGGCGGGCTGGCGGCGGCCCTGTCCACCGCGGACGGCCTGCTGCTGACGGTCGCCAATGCCCTGTCCCACGACATCTACTACCGCGCCATCAACCCGCGGGCGTCGGCCATCCGGCGGGTGATGATGTCGAAGATGCTGGTGCTGGTGATCGCGTTGATCGCGGCCTGGGTGGCCTCGCTGCGCATCGCCAACATCCTGCAGTTCGTGTCGGCGGCTTTCTCGCTGGCGGCCTCGGCCTTCTTCCCGGCGCTGGTGCTGGGCATCTTCTGGAAGCGCGCCACCCGCTGGGGTGCCACCGCCGGCATGTTGAGCGGGCTGCTGGTGTGCATGGGCTACATGGCCGCCAATCTTTCGGCGTTCCGCAACCTGGTCGGCCTGCAGCCGGCCGCCGACGCATGGCGCTGGTGGGGCATCGACCCGGTGGCCGCCGGCGTGTTCGGCGTGCCGGTGGGTTTCCTGGTGATGGTGCTGGCCAGCCACCTCGGTCCGGCACCGTCGCGCGATCAGCAGACGCTGGTCGAACGCCTGCGTTCCCCCAGCCCGGGCTGAACTGCTATACTCGCGGGCTTTTCCGGGCCTGCAGGGTTCGGGGAAGAACCCAATCCAGGGTGTGCGCCTGCGCGCACCCCGGCCTTGCCGCAGGCGAACCGATGCAGCGCCGCGGCTTCCACCACGGAATCCACAAGGAGAATCCATGCGTCACTACGAGATCGTTCTGCTGATCCATCCGGATCAAAGCGAACAGGTTCCGGCCATGCTGGAGCGCTACAAGGGCAGCATCACGAATGCTGGCGGCACGGTGCACCGTGTCGAGGACTGGGGCCGCCGCCAACTGGCCTACCAGATCCAGAAGCTCAGCAAGGCCCACTACCTCTGCCTCAACATCGAGTGCAGCAAGGAAACGCTGGAAGAGCTGGAAACCGGCTTCCGCTTCAACGACGCCGTGCTGCGTCACCTGACCGTGGCGATGGACAAGGCCGAAACCGCGCCGTCCGTCATCATGAAGCAGGTCGAGCGCGAAGAAGCCCGCAAGCAGCAAGCGCAGGAGAGCGCCGCCTGAGCATGATGTTCGCGGCCTGGCAGTTGCTCGCATGAACCGGCTGGTTCTGCAAGCGCAATTGCTGGAGCGTGCCGCGCTGCGCTACACCCCTGCCGGTCTGCCGGCCCTGGACCTGGTGCTTCAGCACGAGTCCGAGGTCAGCGAGAACGGCCACCCCCGCAAGGTGTCTCTCGAGATGCGTTCGGTGGCGATCGGGGAGATCACGCAGCCGCTGAGCAAGCTGGAACTGGGCGCCTCGCGCACCTTCGCCGGCTTTCTCGCAGCAGCACGCAACGGCCGCGGCGTCGTGTTCCATGTCACGGCACTCGACTGACGAGCGCACCTGTTCAATCCCGGATCCAGAATCAAACGAGGTCACTATGCCCCCGCCACGTGGTAAAGGCCGTTCGGCCAAAGATCGCAAGCCCAAGCGCAACCAACAATCGCTGCTGTTCCGCCGCAAGCGCTTCTGCCGCTTCACGGTCGCCGGCGTCGAGACGATCGACTACAAGGACATCGACACGCTGCGCGATTTCGTCGGTGAAAACGGCAAGATCACGCCCGCTCGCCTGACCGGCACGCGTGCGTTCTTCCAGCGCCAGCTGACGACGTGCATCAAGCGCGCCCGTTTCCTGGCCATGCTGCCGTACTCCGACCAGCACAAGTCCTGAGGAAACCGCCATGCAAATCATCCTGCTGGACAAGGTTGCCAACCTGGGCAATCTCGGTGATGTCGTCAAGGTCAAGGACGGCTACGCCCGCAACTTCCTGATCCCGACCAAGCGCGCCCGCCGCGCGACCGACGTCGCGATCAAGGAATTCGAAGCCCGCCGCGCCGAGCTCGAGAAGGCCGCCGCCGAAAAGCTGTCGGCCGCTCAAGCCCTGGGCGACAAGCTCAACGGCAAGTCGGTCCGCATCGCGCAGAAGGCCGGTGTCGATGGCCGTCTGTTCGGCTCGGTCACGAATGCCGACATCGCCGACGCGCTGAAGAAGGAAGGCTTCGACATCGCCAAGTCGCAAGTGCGCCTGCCCAACGGCCCGCTGAAGACCATCGGCGAGTTCACGGTGGCGGTCGCTCCGCACACCGACGTGGTGTCGGAAGTCACCATCGTGGTGGTCGGCGAAACCGACTGATCGCCTCGGCGCACCGTCGCTGCAAGAGGGCCGGCTGATCGCCGGCCCTTTTTCTTTGGCGCGGCGGGTTATCCGCGCAAGTTCCCCAGGTCATGCACAGGTCTGTCCACAGGCGCTGTCGCAGGGCCGGCTTATCCTCGGAACCATGTCTGTAGTCTTCCAGAGCCCCGTGTTTCCTGGCGCCGCGCGCGACGACGAAGTCGCCCGCCTGCGGGTGCCGCCCCATTCGATCGAAGCCGAGCAGAGCGTGCTCGGCGGCCTGCTGCTCGACAACGGCGCCTGGGACCGCGCCGGCGACCTGCTGCAGGAAAGCGACTTCTACCGCTTCGAGCACAAGGCCATCTATGGCGTGATCGGCTCGCTGATCAACGCCAACAAGCCCGCCGACGTCATCACGGTCTTCGAGCAGCTGCAGAGCCTGGGCAAGGCCGACGAGTGCGGCGGCCTGGTCTACCTGAACGCGCTGGCGCAGAGCGTGCCCAGCGCGGCCAACCTGCGGCGCTATGCGGAGATCGTTCGCGAGCGCGCCATCCTGCGCAAGCTGATCGAGGCCAGCGACGAGATCGCCACCAACGCCTTCAATCCGCAGGGCAGGGCGGTGTCGCAGATCCTGGACGAGGCCGAGGGCAAGATCTTCAAGATCGGCGAAGAAGGCTCGCGCACCAAGCAGGGCTTCCAGAGCATGGACCATCTGGTCATGCAGCTGATCGACCGCGTGACCGAGCTGGCCGAGAACGGCGCCGAGGAAGTGACGGGCGTGCGCACCGGCTTCTACGACATGGACCGCATGACGGCGGGCCTGCAGCCGGGCGACCTGATCGTGCTGGCGGCGCGGCCTTCCATGGGCAAGACGGCCTTCGCGCTGAACATCGCCGAGCATGTGGCGGTGAACGAAGGCCTGCCGGCGGTGGTGTTCTCGATGGAAATGGGCGCCTCGCAGCTGGCGCTGCGGATGGTGGGCTCGCTCGGCCGCATCGACCAGCAGCACCTGCGCACCGGCGCGCTGCGCGACGACGAATGGGGCCGGCTGACCGAGGCGGTGGACAAGCTGTCCAAGGCCAGCGTCTTCATCGACGAGACGCCCGCGCTCAACCCGGCCGAGCTGCGCGCCCGCGCACGGCGCCAGGCGCGGCAGTGCGGCAAGCTGGGCCTGATCGTCATCGACTACCTGCAGCTGATGAGCGGCACCGCCAGCAGCAACGAGGAGAACCGGGCGACCGTCATCGGCGAGATTTCGCGTGGCCTGAAGGCGCTGGCCAAGGAGCTGCAATGCCCGGTGATCGCCTTGTCGCAGCTCAACCGCTCGGTGGAAACACGCACCGACAAGCGGCCGATGATGAGCGACCTGCGCGAGTCCGGCGCCATCGAGCAGGACGCCGACGTCATCATGTTCATCTACCGCGACGAGTACTACAACAAGGACTCGAAGGAGCCGGGCGTGGCCGAGATCATCATCGGCAAGCAGCGTAACGGCCCGGTGGGCACGGTGAAGCTCACCTTCCTCAAGCCGCTGACCAAGTTCGACAACCTGGCACCGGGCAGCAGCAGCGGCGAGTATTGAGTGATGGGCCGGCCGTGGTGCCGGCGTTTGCAAGGCGCGCAAGCACTGTATATATTCACAGTATGCGCACCGACCGCCCCATTTCGTCCCGCCCGCCAGCGGCCACCTTGATGTATGCACCTCGCTCGCCGGTCAAGGGCCGGGGCACGGTGTGGGCCATCGAGCACCGCTTCACTTCCGATGCACGGGAGGCCTTTGACGACGGCTGGGGTGCGCTGGAGCAGGCGGCGCAGGAAGAGGTGGTGGCGCCCGGCACGCAGCTGGTGGAAGAGAACGTCAAGTCGATCCTGGCGGCCAACGACTCGCCGGACATCTCGTTCGACCTGTCGATCAACCCCTACCGCGGCTGCGAGCACGGCTGCATCTACTGCTTCGCGCGGCCCACGCACAGCTACCTCAACCTGTCGCCGGGACTGGACTTCGAGACGCGCATCATCGCCAAGGTGAATGCGGCCGAACGGCTGCGTGAGGCCCTGGCCGGGCGCAGCTACCGGCCCCAGGCGCTGAACATCGGCTCGGCCACCGACGCCTACCAGCCGGTGGAACGCCGGCTGCGCATCACCCGTTCGGTGATCGAGGTGCTGGTGGAGGCGCAGCATCCGTTCTCGGTCATCACCAAGTCGGCCGGCATCGAGCGCGACATCGACCTGATTGCGCCAATGGCCGCGCAGAACATGGCGGCGGCCTATGTCTCGCTCACCACGCTGGACCCTCAGCTCGCCCGCATCCTGGAGCCGCGGGCGGCCGCGCCGCACCGGCGCCTGCAGACGATCAAGGCATTGACCCAGGCGGGTATCCGCGTGGGCGTGAGCGTGTCGCCGGTCATCCCCTTCATCAACGAGCCGGAGATTGAGCAGATCCTGGAGGCTGCGGCCGAGGCGGGTGCCACGCGGGCCTTCAGCATCGTCTTGCGGCTGCCGTGGGAGGTGAACCCGCTGTTCCAGCAGTGGCTGGAGCAGCACTTCCCTGACCGCGCAGCGCGGGTGATGGCACGAATCCGCGAGATGCGGGGTGGCCGCGACAACGATGCCAGCTTCGGCAGCCGCATGCGCGGGCAGGGCATCTGGGCCGAGCTGTTGCACCAGCGCGTGAAGAAGGCCGCCGCGCGGCTGGGCCTGGACCGGGAGCGGATCGAGCTGGACTTCAGCCGCTTCAAGCCGCCGGTGAAGGCCGGCATGCAGGCCCAGGGCAGCTTGTTCTAGGCACCCTGCCTAGAGATCCTCGTCGTCGGTCAGCATGTCGCCGATGCGGTAGGCCTCGGTGAAGGCTTCCAGCCCGTGGCTGCCGCCGTTGACTGCGCGCCGAGCACTGCGCAGGTCACCTTCCAGTAGCGCCGACTTGATGCGCAGCTCGCGGTCCTTCAAGAATGCGGCCAACACCGCAGCGGCTACGGCCGGGTCGTTGGCTTCGTGCGGATGATCGACCAGCGAAGCGCCCAGCCGCTCGGCGTACACGGTGTAGTTGTGGCGGCCGGTGAGCTGCACGAAGCCGCGGCCCTTGAAGGCGGCGCCATCCGGCGCGTCGTGGTTGCCCAGATCGGCGCGGCGGTCGTAGAGGTCGAATGGGTGGCCGCGCGGCGAGGTGTTGAAGCGCGACGGGCCTTCGTCGATGGGCACGAAGCCCGCCGTCTCGGCGCGGATGGTGGCCAGTGCGGCCAGCAGCATGATGCGGTCGGGCATGCCGGCGCTCTTCATCGCTTCCAGCACCGGCGGCAGGTGACTGCGGAGGGCGCCCAGCGGCGTGGCGGGGAACATCTGCGCCACCACCTGCAGCGTGAAGCGGTCGGTGGCGTCGGGAAGTTTGTGGCTGCGTGCCAGGCCCAGTGCACGCAAGGTGCGGGGGCCGGCCACGCCGTCGTGCAGCAGGCCGGCACTGTGCTGGAAGGCCATCACCGCGGCTTCGGTGCCGGCGCCAAACTCGCCGTCGATCTTGCCGGGATTGAACCCGGCCGTCAGCAGTGCCTGCTGCAGCTTGCGGACCGCGGGTCCGCTGTCACCGATCTCGAGCATCGCCATGCAAGACCTCGTGGACGCCGGAGCTGCCGGCGCTACGAGGCTTATAGCAGCGCGCCGCCGGCTTGTAACCGGCGGCATCCCCAGAAGCGCAGGCTTACTTGAACAGGTCCTTGACCCGGTCGGTCCAGCTCTTGGCGTTGGGCGAGTGCTTGTCGCCGCCCTTGCGGAAGGAGTCGTCCAGTTCCTTCAGCAGCTTGCGCTGGTGCTCGGTGATCTTCACCGGGGTTTCCACCGCGATATGGCAGTACAGGTCGCCCGGATAGCTGGATCGGATGCCCTTGATGCCCTTGCCGCGCAGCCGGAAGGTCTTGCCGTGCTGGGTGCCTTCGGGCAGCTCGATCTCCGCCTTGCCGCCCAGCGTGGGCACCTCGATGCCGCCGCCCAGCGCCGCGGTGGTCAGCCCGATCGGCACGGTGCAGTGCAGGTCGTCGCCGTCGCGCTCGAAGATCTCGTGCTGCTTGATGCGGATCTCGATGTAGAGATCGCCGGCGGGGCCGCCGTTGGTGCCAGGCTCGCCGTTGCCGGCCGAGCGGATCCGCATCCCTTCGTTGATGCCGGCGGGGATCTTCACCTCCAGCGTCTTCTGCCGCTTGATCTTGCCGGCGCCGCTGCAGGTTACGCAGGGCTCGGGGATGATCTTGCCGGTGCCGTGGCAGTGCGGGCAGGTCTGCTGGATGCTGAAGAAGCCCTGGCGCAGGTGCACCGTGCCGCTGCCGTTGCAGCTGGCGCAGGTCTTGGGGCTGGTGCCGGGCTTGGCGCCGGAGCCCTTGCAGGTCTCGCAGGTGTCCCAGGTGGGAATCCGGATCTGCGTTTCCTTGCCGTTGGCTGCTTCCTCGAGCGTGATCTCCATCGCGTAGGAGAGATCGCTGCCGCGGTAGACCTGCTGGCCGCCCGGCCGGCGCTGGCCGCCGGGGCCGCCCTGGGCACCGAAGAGGTCGCCGAAGATGTCGCCGAAGGCCTCGGCGAAACCGCCGAAGCCTTCCTGGCCCGGCCCGCCGCGGCCCATGCCCATGTTGGGGTCGACGCCGGCATGGCCGTATTGATCGTAGGCGGCCCGCTTCTGCGGGTCGGAGAGCATCTCGTAGGCCTCCTTGGCCTCCTTGAACTTCTCCTCGGCCGTCTTGGCATCGTCCCCCTGGTTGCGGTCCGGGTGGAACTTCATGGCCAGCTTGCGGTAGGCCTTCTTGATGGCGTCATCGTCGGCGTTCTTGGGGACGCCGAGGATGTCGTAGTAGTCGCGCTTAGTTGCCATTGAAAGTTGCCATTGAATTTCGGGCTCATTCAAGCGAGGAAGCCGCGCCGGGGCGAAGAGGCGTTCATCACGCAACCTTCGCGCCCGGACGCGGCGCATTCAAGGAACGTCGGGGGCGGACCGGGCAGGGCCGCCGCCGTCGTTCAGCACGTCACTTCTTGACTTCCTTGAAGTCGGCGTCGACGACGTTGTCGTCTTCCGCCCGTGCTTCGCTCTTCGGGGCCGCGCCTTCGGTGGCACCGGCCGCACCGGCGGCGCCGGCGGCAGCCGCCTGGGCATCGCCGTACATCTTCTCGCCCAGCTTCTGGCTGGCGGTCATCAGGGCTTCGGTCTTGGCGTCGATGTCGGCCTTGTCCTCACCCGCCAGGGCGGCTTCCAGGTCCTTCAGCGCGGCTTCGATCTTTTCCTTCTCGGGCGCGTCAAGCTTGTCGCCATGCTCGCTCACGCTCTTCTTGACCGAGTGCACCAGCGCCTCGCCCTGGTTGCGGGCCTGCACCAGCTCCAGCTTCTTGGCGTCTTCGGCGGCGTTCAGCTCGGCGTCCTTCACCATCTTCTCGATCTCGGCTTCGGACAGGCCCGAGTTCGCCTTGATGGTGATCTTGTTTTCCTTGCCGGTGCCCTTGTCCTTGGCGCTCACGTGCAGGATGCCGTTGGCGTCGATGTCGAAGGTGACTTCCACCTGCGGCACGCCGCGCGGCGCCGGCGGAATGCCTTCGAGGTTGAACTCGCCCAGGCTCTTGTTGCCCGAGGCCATCTCGCGCTCGCCCTGGAATACCTTGATGGTCACCGCCGGCTGGTTGTCGTCGGCCGTGGAAAACACCTGGCTGAACTTGGTCGGGATCGTGGTGTTCTTCTTGATCATCTTGGTCATCACGCCGCCCAGGGTCTCGATGCCCAGGCTCAGCGGGGTGACGTCCAGCAGCAGCACGTCCTTGCGCTCGCCGCCCAGCACCTGGCCTTGCACGGCCGCGCCCACTGCGACGGCTTCGTCAGGGTTGACGTCCTTGCGCGGCTCCTTGCCGAAGAACTCCTTGACCTTCTCCTGCACCTTGGGCATGCGGGTCATGCCGCCGACCAGGATCACGTCGTCGATGTCGCTGACCTTGACGCCCGCATCCTTGATGGCGATGCGGCAGGGCTCGATCGTGCGCTCGATCAGCTCGTCCACCAGGCTTTCCAGCTTGGCGCGGGTGAGCTTGATGTTCAGGTGCTTCGGGCCCGAGGCATCGGCCGTGACGTAGGGCAGGTTGATGTCGGTCTGCGACGAGTTCGACAGCTCGATCTTCGCCTTCTCGGCCGCTTCCTTCAGGCGCTGCAGGGCCAGCACGTCCTTGGTCAGGTCGACGCCTTGCTCCTTTTTGAACTCGGCGATGATGTAGTCGATGATGCGCTGGTCGAAGTCTTCGCCGCCCAGGAAGGTGTCGCCGTTGGTCGACAGCACCTCGAACTGCTTCTCGCCATCGACGTCGGCGATCTCGATCACCGAGATGTCGAAGGTGCCGCCGCCCAGGTCATAGACGGCGATCTTGCGGTCGCCCTTGCCGTGCTTGTCCAGGCCGAAGGCCAGGGCCGCGGCCGTGGGCTCGTTGATGATGCGCTTGACGTCCAGGCCGGCGATGCGGCCGGCGTCCTTGGTGGCCTGGCGCTGCGCGTCGTTGAAGTACGCAGGCACCGTGATCACGGCCTCGGTCACTTCCTCGCCCAGGTAGTCCTCGGCGGTCTTCTTCATCTTGCGCAGCACTTCGGCGCTGACCTGCGGGGGCGCCAGCTTCTTGCCGCGCACTTCCACCCAGGCGTCGCCGTTGTCGGCCGCGGCGATGGTGTAGGGCATCAGGTCGATGTCCTTCTGCACTTCCTTCTCGGTGAACTTGCGACCGATCAGGCGCTTGACCGCATACAGCGTGTTGCGCGGGTTGGTGACGGCCTGCCGCTTGGCGGCGGCGCCGACCAGGATCTCACCGTCTTCCTGGTACGCAATGATCGACGGCGTGGTGCGCGCACCTTCGCTGTTCTCGATCACGCGCGTGGTGTTGCCTTCCATGACCGCGACGCACGAATTCGTGGTGCCGAGGTCGATGCCAATGATCTTGCCCATATTCTTTCTCCTGAAACTGAAAAATCCGGTTGTGTTCGAGTTGTGGATAACTCAGGTCTTTTCAAGGCTCACTTCGGCGCCGACACCGTCACCAGCGCGGGGCGAAGCACCCGCTCGGCGATGAGGTAGCCCTTCTGCAGCACAGCCACCACCGTGTTGGCCTCCTGGTCGGCCGGCACCACGCTGATGGCCTGGTGCTGGTGGGGATCGAACTTGGTGCCCGCGGGCGGCGCGATCTCGACCACCTTGTTGCGCTCCAGCGCCTGGCTGAGCTGGCGCAGCGTGGCATGCACGCCTTCCAGCATCTGCTGGCTGGTGGCGTTCTGGATGGCGATCGCGGCTTCCAGGCTGTCCTTGACCGGCAGCAGCGATTCGGCAAAACCTTCCACCGCGAACTTGCGGGCCTTGGCCACTTCTTCCTCGGCGCGGCGGCGGGTGTTCTCGGCCTCGGCCTTGGAGCGCAGGTAGGCGTCGGCCACCTCCGCATGCTTGGCCTCCAGTTCGGCCAGGCGGGCTTCGGCCGACGGCGCGGCGCCGTCGCTGCCCGACGGGGCGGCAGGCGACGCGGTCGTGGCTTCAGGGGCGGCCGGCGCTGCGGCGGGCGCACCGGCGGCGGCCGGATCGGCGGCTTGGGGGCTTGTTGGGCGGGGTCGTTCGACGTCATTGTTTTCAAACGGAAAGAGGACTGCCGGGCACTTGAGGCGTGATTTCAGGGTTTCAAGAGGGCCTTCGCACGCTGGGGTTGATCCAGACGTGGCACGCGCGCGGGGATCAGCTGCCGTCGTCGTCGTCGACCGAGGCGCTCCAGCGCTGCCAGTCGGCCAAGGTGCGGCGGTCGCGCTTGGTGGGCCGGCCCTGCTCGATGCTGGCGGCCGGCTCCACGCCCTGGCGGCGGGCCTGCGCAGCCCGTTCACGGGCCTGGATGCTGTCCGGCGTTTCCTCGTACAGGGCCCGGGCCACCGGGGCCGGGCCGCGCACATGGCTCAGCCCCAGCACCACCACGGTGCGCAGCGCGGGCCCCTGGCGGAACTGCACCCGGTCGCCCAGGCGCAGCTCGCGCGAGGCCTTGGCCACCTGCTCGTTGATGCTCACGCGGCCCTTGCCGATCTCCTCGGCGGCCAGCGAGCGGGTCTTGAAGAAGCGGGCGGCCCACAGCCACTTGTCCAGGCGCGGGCCTTCGCGGGTGTCTTCGTCGTCGTGTTTGGTCTTCATCAGCGGGCGGCATTCTCCGCGAGCGGCAGGCGCACCACCGCATCGAGCCCCGGCGGCCGCCTGTCGTCGCCGCGCCGGTTCTCCAGGGCGATCTGGCCGCCCAGCGGTTCGACGATCTCGCGGCAAATGGCAAGCCCGAGTCCGGAGCCGCTGCCCGCCTCGCCGGCACTGAAGGGCTGGAACAGCCGCCGGCGCAGCGGCTCGCTGATGCCGGGGCCCTCATCGGCCACCGTGAGCACCGCCTGGCCGCCATCGACGCCCAGGCGCACCTCCAGCGCGCTGCCGGGCGGGCCGTGCTTGATGGCGTTGTGCAGCAGGTTACGGGTGAGCTCGCGCAGGGCCCAGGGATGCGCGCGCACCCAAGCCGGCGCCGCTTCCAGCGAGAAGTCGAGCCCGCGATCGGCGGTGAGCGGCGCGATGTCCAGCGACACCGCGCGCACGATGGGTGCCCAGTCCTGCGGCTCGGGTGCGCCTTGCTGGCGCAGCTGCTCCAGCTTGGCCAGCGCCAGCATCTGGTTGGCCAGGTCGGTGGCGCCCTGCACGGTGGTGGCGATCTCCTGCAGCGCCTGGGCCGGCGGCACGTCGCCACGCTGGGCCGACTGCACCTGCGCCTTCAGCACTGCCAGCGGCGTGCGCAGCTGGTGCGAGGCATCGCGCACGAAGCGCTTCTGGTGGTCCAGCAGCTGTTGCAGGCGCTGCATCACCTCGTTGGTGGCGTCCATCAGCGGGCGCAGCTCCTTCGGCGCGCCTTGCGCATCCACCGGTGTCAGGTCGCCTTCGCGGCGCTGGCGCAGCAGGGTGCTGAGCTCGCGCACGGGCCGCGTGGCGCTCTGCACCACCAGCACCACCACCAGCGCCAGCACCGCCAGCAGCGCGGCCTGGCGCCACACCGTGTCCAGCAGGATCTGGCGGGCCAGCGTCTCGCGCAGCTCCAGCGTCTCGGCCACCTGGATGGTGGCCACGCCCATGCCGTCGCGGCTGGCCACCGGCTGCAGCAGCACCGCCACGCGCACCGGCTCGCCCTGGTAGTGGTCGTCGTAGAACTCCACCAGGGCCGCATACGGTCCCTTGGCCGGCAGCGTGCCGCGCCACGGCGGCAGGTCGGGGTAGCCGGCCACCACCTCGCCGTCGAAGCCGGTGACCTTGTAGAACAGGCTGCTGCGGTTGTCCGACTCGAAGGCCTCCAGCGCCGAGTACTGCACGGTGGAGGTGATGCGCAGCCGGCCGCCCACCTGTTCCACTGCCAGCAGCTCGCCCAGCGACTTGGCCGAGGCCAGCAGCGTGCGGTCGTAGGCGGTATTGACCGAGCGCAGCGCTTGTCTATACAAGCTGCCGGTGTTCAGCGCCACCAGCGCCAGCATGGGCAGCAGCAGCCCCCACAGCAACCGGCTGCGCACCGACAACCGGCCCAGGCGGCGCCGCAGGTCCTGCATCGAAGGCGGCTTCATCCCTTGAGCAGGTAACCCAGGCCGCGCAGGGTGACCAGCTGCGCGCCGGTGGCGGCCAGCCGCTTGCGCAGCCGGTACACCACCACCTCGATGGCCTCGGCCTGCGCGCTGGCGTCGCCCGGGAACACCAGCTCGAACAGGCGTTCCTTGGCCACAGCCTGGCCCGGCTGGGCCAGCAGGCCGCGCAGCAGCGCGGCCTCGCGCGGTGAGAGGTCCATCGGCTCGCCCAGGTGGTAGATCGCGCCGCTGGCGGCGTCCACCCGCAGGCCGCAGAACTCGGGTGCCGGCGCGGCCTTTCCGGCGCGGCGGGCCAGGGCCTGCACGCGGGCTTCCAGCTCGTCCAGGTCGAAAGGCTTGGGCAGGTAGTCGTCGGCGCCGGTGTTCAGGCCCAGCACGCGGTCGCCCACGGTGCTGCGCGCGGTGAGGATGAGCACCGGCGTGGTGAAGCCGCGCTGGCGCGCCTGCGCCAGCACTTCCAGGCCGTCGACGTCGGGCAGGCTGAGGTCCAGCAGCACCACGTCGGGCACGCTGGCGGCCCAGCGGTCCAGCGCGCGGCTGCCTTCGCCGCACACCACCACCTGGAAGCCGCGGCGCTGGAAGGAGCGCTGCAGCGTGGTCTGCATGGTGGGGTTGTCTTCGATCAGCAGCAGCTTCATGCGCGCGGGCCGGGGCCGCGGGGCCCTAGCGCTTTCCCTAGGTGGATGGACAGCCGTTTGACAGCTTTCTTGGCGAAGATCACCTCGGCCATTTTCACTAGAACGCCTTCCGTCTGGAGACACCATGCGTCGTGACACCTTCCTGAAATCCCTGGCGGCCCTGGCCGCTTCCGGTGCCCTGCCGATGTCAGCCTGGGCGGCGGCCAACCTGAAGATGATGGTGCCCGCCAACCCGGGCGGCGGCTGGGACACCACGGGCCGCGCGCTGGGCAAGGCGCTGATCGATTCCGGCGCGGCCGCGACCGTGAGCTACGAGAACAAGGGCGGTGCAGCAGGCACCATCGGCCTGGCCCAGTTCGTCAACAGCAGCAAGGGCGACGGCAATGCGCTGATGGTGATGGGCGCCGTGATGCTGGGCGGCATCATCACCGGCAAGCCGCCGGTGCAGCTGTCGCAGGCCACGCCCATCGCGCGGCTGTCCAGCGAATACAACGTCTTCGTGCTGCCGGCCAACTCGCCCTTCAAGACCATGCAGGACGTGGTGGCCCAGCTCAAGAAGGACCCCGGCAGCGTGAAGTGGGGCGGTGGCTCCCGCGGCTCGACCGAGCACATCGCCGCGGCCATGCTGGCGCGTGACGTCGGCGTCGATCCGGCCAAGATCAACTACGTGGCCTTCCGGGGGGTGGCGAAGCCACGGCCGCCATCCTGGGCGGCAACGTGTCGGTGGGCGGCAGCGGCCTGAGCGAGTTCTCCGAGTACATCAAGGCCGGCAAGATGCGCGCGGTGGCCGTCACCTCGGACAAGCGCCTGCCCGGCCAGGACATCCCGACGATGAAGGAGATGGGCTACAACGTGGTGATCGGCAACTGGCGCGGCGTGTTCGGCGCGGCCGGCATCACGCCCGAGCAGCGCAAGGCGCTGACCGACGCCATCGTCACCGCCACCAAGCACAAGTCGTGGGCGGAAGCCGTGGAGCGCAACGGCTGGACGCCCGCGCTGCTCACCGGCCCGGCCTTCGACCAGTTCGTGGACGACGAATTCGCATCGCTGCGGGCGGTGATGGCCAAGTCCGGAATGATCTGATGCACAGCGCCCGCCGCCCCAAGGGTGCCCAGACACTCGTGGCCGTCGGAACGCTGGTGGCCGCTGGCCTGCTGGCGGCCGGCGCCCGCGACATCAGCTCCGAGGCCGGCTATGCCGGCATCGGCCCCAACTTCGTGCCGTGGGTGGTGGCCATCGCCCTGGGCATCTGCGGGCTGTGGCTGCTGTGGGAGTCGCTGACCGGCGGCTTCCGCCAGATGGACGAGGACGAGCCGCCGCCGGTGCTGTCAGGCGGCGATGGCCGGCCCTACTGGCCGGGCTTCGCCGCGGTCTCCGCCGGCATCCTCCTGAACGCCGCGCTCATCACCACCATCGGCTTCATCCTGAGCTGCACGCTGTCGTTCGTGCTGGCCACGCGCGGCTACCGCGCCTCGCAGGGCCACCCGGACCTGAGGCCGCTGACGCTGCTGAAGGATGCGTTGGTGGGCATCGCGATCGCTGCGCCGGTGTACTGGCTGTTCACCAAGCTGCTGGCCATCAACCTTCCCGGCCTGACGGCCACCGGCTGGATCTGAACGGCACCCCATGGACGTCTGGAACCAACTCCTCCAAGGCTTTGCCACCGCCGGCACGCCGGTCAACCTGCTGTGGGCGCTGCTGGGCTGCACCATCGGCACCGCCATCGGCGTGCTGCCGGGCATCGGGCCGGCCACCGCGGTGGCAATGCTGCTGCCCATCACGCTGCAGGTCGAGCCCACCGGCTCGATGATCTTCTTCGCCGGCATCTACTACGGTGCGATGTACGGCGGCTCCACCACCTCCATCCTGCTGAATACGCCCGGCGAGGCGGCCTCCATGGTCACCGCGATGGAGGGCAACAAGATGGCCAAGAACGGCCGCGCCGGCGCGGCGCTGGCCACGGCGGCCATCGGCTCCTTCGTGGCCGGCACCATCGCCACGGTGGTGGTGACGATCGCCGCGCCGGTGGTGGCCAAGTACGCGGTGCTGCTGGGCCCGCCCGAGTACTTCATGCTGATGGTGCTGGCCTTCGTCACCGTCACGGCGGTGCTGGGCAAGAGCGCGCTGCGCGGCGTGACCGCGCTGTTCATCGGGCTGGCGCTGGGCCTGATCGGCATCGACCAGATCACCGGCCAGGCCCGCTACACCATGGGCGTGCCCGAGCTGATGGACGGCATGGAGGTGGTGCTGATCGCGGTCGGGCTGTTCGCGGTGGCGGAGGCGCTGCACGTGGTGCTGTTCGAAGGCCGCGTGGTGGAGACGCAGAACAAGCTGACCAAGGTGCACATGACCAAGCTGGAATGGAAGCGGTCCATCCCGGCCTGGCTGCGCGCCACCTTCATCGGCATCCCGTTCGGCACCATCCCGGCCGGCGGCAGCGAGATCCCCACCTTCCTCAGCTACGCCACCGAGAAGAAGTTCTCCAAGCACAAGGAGCAGTTCGGCACCACCGGAGCCATCGAGGGCGTGGCCGGGCCCGAGGCCGCCAACAACGCGGCCATCACCGCCACGCTGATCCCACTGCTGACGCTGGGCATTCCCACCTCCAACACCGCGGCCATCCTGCTGGGGGCGTTCCAGAACTACGGCATCCAGCCCGGGCCGCAGCTGCTGGACACCAATGCCACGCTGGTGTGGGCGCTGATCGCCTCGCTGTACATCGGCAACGTGATGCTGCTGGTGCTGAACCTGCCGCTGGTGGGCCTGTGGGTCAAGCTGCTGAAGGTGCCGAAGGCGCAGCTGTATGCCGGCATCCTGATCTTCGCCACGGTGGGCGTGTACGGCATGCGGCAGTCGGCCTTCGACCTCTTCCTGCTGTACGCCATCGGCGTGCTGGGCCTGGTGCTGCGGCGCTTCGACTTTCCCGCCGCGCCGGTGGTCATCGGCATGATCCTGGGCCCGCTGGCCGAGGCGCAGCTGCGCAACGCGCTGTCCATCGGCGAAGGCAAGTGGAGCATCCTGTGGGAGCGGCCGATGTCGGCCACGCTGCTGGCCTGCATCGTGGCGGTGATCGTGCTCCCGCGCATCGTCAAGCGGCTGCGGCGGGGCTGACCGCCGGCAGCCCGGCGCGGCGGTTCTTCAGGCGGCCGCGCCCATCGCGACGGCGCGCTCGCGCTGGGCGGCCAGTGCCGCGGGCGGGGCGCCGCGCAGCTCCCAGCCCTGCAGATGGCGTTCGGCCAGCGCGGCCAGCGCGTTGATCCACTGCGGCTGGTCGTTCAGGCAGGGGATGTAGTGGAAGGCCTGGCCACCGGCATGCAGGAAGGCTTCGCGCGCTTCCTGGTCGATCTCCTCCAGCGTCTCCAGGCAGTCGGAGGTGAAGCCGGGGCACATCACGTCCACGCGCTTCAGGCCCTGCTGCGCCAGTGCGATCAACGTCGGCTCGGTGTAGGGCTCCAGCCACTTGGCCTTGCCGAAGCGGCTCTGGAAGGTGACCTGCAGTTCGTCGGGCCGCAGGCCCAGATGCTCGCGCAGCAGCCGGGCGGTGACATGGCATTCGCAGTGGTAGGGGTCGCCCAGGTGCAGCGTGCGCTCGGGCACGCCGTGAAAGCTGAGCACCAGCTTGTCGCCGCGACCGTGGGCCGCCCAGTGGTCGGTCACGCGGCGGGCCAGCGCGCCGATGTAGCCGGCATCGTCGTGGTAGTGGTTGACGAAGCGCAGCTCGGGCTGGCGCCGCTGCTTCGCCATCCATTCGTTGATCTTGTCGTTGGCGGTGGCGGTGGTGGAGCCGGCGTATTGCGGATACAGCGGCAGCACCAGGATGCGCGTGGCGCCCTCGGCGGTGAGTTCATCCAGCACCGAAGGGATGGACGGATTGCCGTAGCGCATCGCATGGCGCACCAGCACCGCCGGCTCGGGCTGGCCCAGGCGTTCGCCCAGGTGGCCGCGCAGCAGCGTGGTCTGACGCTGCGTCCACACCGCCAGCGGCGAGCCTTCCGGCGTCCAGATGCTGGCGTACTTGGCCGCCGACTTGGCCGGCCGCACCCGCAGGATCACGCCGTGCAGGATGGGCAGCCAGGCGGCGCGGGGAATCTCCACCACCCGCGGATCGCTCAGGAACTCGGCCAGGTAGGTGCGCAGGGCCGGGGCGGTGGGCGCATCGGGCGTGCCCAGGTTGACGAGCAGGACCGCGGTGCGCTGGGGCGTGCCGTGGCGCCACGCGGCGGGGGGTGGGGTCGTCATGCAGTGTGATCTTCAGTGGATGCCGGCACCAAGCCGGCCGAGGTCGGCGAGGATACGGGACAAGTCCAGCGGCTTGGACCAGTAGCCCGCGAAGCCGGCCTGCTGCGCGCGGGCCATGTCCTCGGGCGCGGCATCGGCCGAGCACATGTAGGCCGGCACGGCCGCATAGCCGGGCAGGGTGCGCAGCCGGGCCAGCACCTCGTAGCCGTTGCAGTCGGGCAGGTGGGCGTCCAGCACGAGGACGTCGGGCCGCAGTTCGTCCAGCCGCTCGAACAGCTCGGCGCCGGTCTCCACCACATGTGGCTCCACGTCGCTGTGCATGCGCAGCGCCTCGGTGAACAGCAGCGCATTGACGCGGTTGTCCTCCAGGTACAGCAGGCGCAGCGGCGCGGTGCGCGCGGCGGGCCCGGGCACGCCGGCGGTGGCCCCGGCGGCCGGCACGGCGGGTGGGTCGGCCGGCAGCAGGATGCGCACGACGGTACCCACGCCCGGCTGGCTGCTCAGGCTGAGGCTGCCGCCCATGTCGCCCACCAGGCGGCGGGCGATCAGCAGGCCCAGGCCGCTGCCTTCGATGTTGCCTTCGCGGCCCAGCCGCTCGAAGGGCTGGAACAGCCGGGCCTGCTGGTCCTGGGTCATGCCGGAGCCGGTGTCGCGCACCTCGATGGCCACCGAGCCGCCGGACTCCGCCTCGAGGTGCCAGTGCACATGGCCGGCAGGCCGGTTGTACTTGATGGCGTTGGAGCCGATGTTCAGCAGCACCTGGCGCAGCCGCTGCTCGTCGGCCACCAGCCGGGGCGGGGCCGGCAACAGCGGCGGCAGGTGCTGGCTGACGCCGCGGGCCTGCGCCAGCGGCTGCAGCATGGAGGCGCAGGCCACCACCAGCGGCGCGGCATCCATCGCACGCGGCTGCAGGTTGAGGCCACCTTCCTCCACCTGCTGCAGGTCCAGCACGTCGTTGATGAGCGTGAGCAGGTGCTGGCTGGCATGCAGCACATGGTCCACGTAGTCCAGCCGCGCGCCGCCCTGCAGCCGCAGCAGCTGCGCGAAGCCGATGACCGCATTCAGGGGCGTGCGCATCTCGTGGCTCATGCGCGAGAGGAACTCGCTCTTGCTGCGGCTGGCCAGCTCCGCGGCCTGCTTGTCGCGCAGGGCCGCCTCGGTGGCGCGCTGGCGGGTGATGTCGGTCTGCGTGCCCACCATGCGCAGCGCGCTGCCATCGGCCCCGCGCGCGACGATGCGGCCGCGGTCGCGTATCCACAGCATTCGGCCGTCGCGATGCCGCATGCGGTAGTCCACCTCGAAGCCGAGGGCCTCGCCCTGCTGGTAGGCCTGCAGCGCGGCCTGCACCGCCGGCAGGTCTTCCGGATGCACGCGTGACGACCATTCCACGGCGTCGTCGCCGATCTCGTGCTCGGCATAGCCCAGCATCTGCTTCCAGTAGGCGGAGTAGAAGGTGCGGCCCGTGTCGACCTCCCAGTCCCACACGCCGTGGCCGGCCGCATCGAGCGCGAACTTCCAGCGCTCCTCGTTCAGCCGCACCTCGGCGGCCAGCATGCGCAGCTCGGTCACGTCGCGCACCAGGTACAGCAGCTCGCCGTCGGGCATGGGGGAGATGCGCGCCTCGAAGCTGCGCGGCTGGCCACGCACCGGCAGCTCGTATTCCAGGCGCTGGCTGTCGCCGCTGGCGCGGGCCTGGCGCAGCGCGGCACGCAGGCTGTCGGCCAGCGGCGGCGGCAGCAGGTCTGCCATGTGGCGATCCGCCAGGCTGCTCCAGGGCACGGCCATGGACGGATGGTCGGGCGCGCTGCAATGCTTGAAGCGACCGTCGTCGGCGATGACGAACCAGAGGTCGGGCACCGCGCGCAGCACCGCACGCAGCCGCGCGTCGGAGGTGCGGGCGCGGTCCTGCTCCTCGGCCAGCGCGCTGGCGCGTCGCCGGCGGTCAGTGATGTCCATCGACAGGTGCACCACGGTGCCATCGGGCAGCCGGCGGTCGTTGATGGTCACCCAGCCACCGCGCCATTGCGTTTCCTGCGGACGGGGCACCGCAGCGGGCAGCGACAGCCGCCAGGCGACGAAGGCTTCCTCGCGGCCGATGGCCTGCTGGTAGTGGCCGGCGGCGGCCAGGTGGCGCACGGCGGTGGGCCAGTGGTCGCAACCGCGCGGCAGCAGGGCGCCGATCTGGCGGTGCCAGCGCTGGTTGGCCAGCAGGATGCGGCCATTCGGGTCGCTGATCATCACGCTGCCGGCCAGGCCGTCCAGCGTCTGCGTCAGCAGCTCATGCGCACGCTGCAGCCGGACGTCGGCGGGCTCGGACGGCCCGGCCGGTGCGGGTCCGGGCAGGGCGGCCAGGCGGGATTCGATGAGGCCGCCGCAGGCGATGGCCAGGTCGTGCAGGCCTTGCAGCACCGGATCGTCCAGCACCAGGGCCGGCCCACCCATCACGCACAGCGTGCCCACCGCGCGGCCGTGCATGCGCACCGGCACGCCGGCATAGGCGGCGATGCCGAGCGCCAAGGCGGTGGCGCGGCCCGGTGCATCGGCCGGCAGCGCATCGTGCAGCTGGCGCAGCACCTGGGCATGGTCGCGCCGGACCACCTGGGCGCACAGCGGATGCAGCGCAGCGGCCTCGGTGCGCAGCATGCCCACCGCGGCCTTGGTGAAGGACCGCTGGCCGGTAAAGAGCGTGAGCGCCGCCACCGGGCTGCGGCTGCAGCGGGCGGCCTGGCGCACCAGGGCGTCGAAGGCGGCGTCGGGGCTGGCATCCAGCAGCGCCAGTGCATCGGCGGCCACGGGCGGCGGCTGCTGCGCCGGAGCGGTGTCGGCGGACACGCGGGACTGCGTCGTCATGTCGGCTGGGGCCGGTCAGGGCAGGAGCAGGCCGTCGTCGAGTGCGTTGTGGTGCGTGTCGCCGAAGCGGAGCACCTCGAACTGCACGATGGGCGAGGTGCTTTCCAGCGGGCTGCCCCCCAGGCCGATGCTGCCCTTGCTGTGCAAGGTGCAGCTGCTGCGGCGCAGGCCGAGGATGCTGTTGTCGTCGCGGAAGCGCACGTAGGTGCCGTTGTAGCTGAGGTCGGTGAGCTGGATGGCGCCGCCGTGCCACTGGATGCGCGCATGCGAGCGCGACACCCGCGAGTCGTCCACGCAGAAGCTGGCCTGCGGGCTGCGGCCCAGGATCACCGGCGTCTGGTCGGCGATGTACACCCGCTCGATCTCGCCCCACAGCAGCCGGATGCCGTCGGGCTCGGCCAGCGGCGACACCGGATCGAACTGCGTGGTGGCATCCATGTCGGCACGCCGGTCGCCCAGCAGATGCACGAGCACCGGGTCGGCGCGGCCACGCAGGTGCATCCAGTCGAGGCTGCGGAAGCGCTGCTGCTGCTGGTGCTGCGGCAGGCCGCGCAGCACCGCGTCGGTGATCAGCGTCTCGTTGTCGCCTGCATGGTCGATCAGCCGGGCCGCCACGTTCACCGCGTCGCCGAAGCAGTCGCCGCCCATCTCCACCACCTCGCCGCGGGCCAGCGCCACCTGGATGCGCAGCGAACGCAGGCCCGGCGAGGCGCCGTGGGCGCGGCCGCGCGACAGCAGCTGGTCCAGCGCCTCGTGCATGCGGCTGGCGGCTTCCACGCCGTCCACCGAGGTGTCGAACACCGCCATCAGGCCGTCGCCCAGCGTCTTGACCACCTGCCCGCCGCATTGCGTGACGGTGGCGGCCAGCAGGGTGACGGTGTGGGTGACGACCGAGCTGGCTTCCGCATTGCCGAGTTGCTCGTACAGCGCCGTGCTGCCGCGCAGGTCGGCAAACAGGACGGTGCGTTCGGCGATCACGGTCATGCGGCGCTACTGGGCAAATAGGGGGTTGACGGCTCGGCCTGAGTTTAAGCGGCCGCGGCTCGCGCAAAAAAAAGCCCGGCGGTGCCGGGCTTCGGTGCGCGCAGGATCAGAGGTTGTCCAGGTAGGTGCGCAGCTTGTCCGAGCGGCTCGGGTGCTTGAGCTTGCGGATCGCCTTCGCCTCGATCTGGCGGATGCGCTCGCGCGTCACGTCGAACTGCTTGCCCACTTCCTCCAGCGTGTGGTCGGTGCTCATCTCGATGCCGAAGCGCATGCGCAGCACCTTGGCTTCGCGCGGCGTCAGGCTGTCGAGGATGTCCTTGACCACGTCGCGCAGGCCGGCCTGCATCGCGGCATCCACCGGGGCCACGTTGTTCGTGTCCTCGATGAAGTCGCCCAGGTGGCTGTCGTCGTCGTCGCCGATCGGCGTTTCCATGGAGATCGGCTCCTTGGCGATCTTCATGATCTTGCGGATCTTGTCTTCCGGGATCTCCATCTTCTCGGCCAGCGTCGGGGCATCCGGCTCGAAGCCGAATTCCTGCAGGTGCTGGCGCGAGATGCGGTTCATCTTGTTGATCGTCTCGATCATGTGCACCGGGATGCGGATGGTGCGCGCCTGGTCGGCGATCGAGCGGGTGATGGCCTGGCGGATCCACCACGTGGCGTAGGTCGAGAACTTGTAGCCGCGGCGGTATTCGAACTTGTCCACCGCCTTCATCAGGCCGATGTTGCCTTCCTGGATCAGGTCGAGGAACTGCAGGCCGCGGTTGGTGTACTTCTTGGCGATGGAGATCACGAGGCGCAGGTTGGCCTCGATCATTTCCTTCTTGGCGTCGCGGCTGGCCTTCTCGCCCTGGTTCATCCGCTTGTTGATGAGCTTCAGGTCGTCCAGCGGCACCACGGCCTTCGACTGGATGTCGATCAGCTTTTGCTGCAGCTCCTGGATGGCGGGCAGGTTGCGGCCCATCACGGCGCTGTAGTTCTTGCCGGCGGCCACTTCCTTCTCGGCCCACTGCAGGTTGAGTGCGTTGGGCGGGAAGGTCTTGATGAAGTGGTCCTGCGGCATGCCGCACTTGTCGACCACGATCTTGCGCAGCTCGCGCTCGTAGCGACGCACGTCGTCCACCTGCTGGCGCAGGATGTCGCACAGGCGCTCGATCGTCTTGACGGTGAAGCGGATGCCGATGATCTCGCCGCTGACCGCCATCTGCGCCTTGTTGTAGGCGCTGGACTTGTAGCCTTCCTTCTCGAAGGCCTTGCGCATGCGGTCGAAGTGCTCCGACAGCGCGTCCAGCTTGACCAGCGCGGCAGCCTTCAGCTCTTCCAGCTTCTTGGTCAGCGCCTTGCTGCCGCCCTGGCCGTCGTCGTCGTCTTCCTCTTCGTCGAATTCGTCGAAGTCTTCCTCGGCCACGTAGTCGTCGGCCTCGTCCTCGGCCACGAAGCCGTCCACCGCCTCGGAGATCTGCATCTCGCCGGCGCGGATCTTCTCGGCCATCGTCAGGATCTCGGCGATGGTGGTGGGCGAGGCGCTGATGGCCAGCATCATGGCCTGCAGGCCGCCTTCGATGCGCTTGGCGATCTCGATCTCGCCCTCACGCGTGAGCAGCTCCACCGTGCCCATCTCGCGCATGTACATGCGCACCGGGTCGGTGGTGCGGCCGAATTCGGAATCGACCGTGGACAGCGCGGCTTCGGCGGCTTCCTCGGCCTCTTCTTCCGTCGCGGTGGTGGTGGAGCCGCCGGCGATCAGCAGCGTGGCGGCGTCGGGCGCCTGCTCGTACACCGCGATGCCCATGTCGTTGAGCATCGAGACGATCGCCTCGAGGATCTCGTTGTCGACCAGCTTCTCGGGCAGGTGGTCGTTGATTTCCTGGTGCGTCAGGAAACCACGGGTCTTGCCCATCTTGATGAGGGTCTTGAGCTCCTGGCGGCGCTTGGCGACTTCCTCTTCGGTGAGCGCAGTCTCGTCCAGGCCGAACTCGCGCATCAGCGCGCGCTCCTTGGCGCGCGACACCTTCATGCGCAGCGGCTTGGCCTTCGCGGCGGGCTCGCCATCGGCGGCTTCGACGGTGTCCACCGCATCGGCGGTGTCGGCCTCAGCCACCTCGGCTTCCGGCTCGCCTTCCAGGTCGGCCTCGATGTCCGACAGGTCGGCGTCGAGCGTGGCCTTGTTCTCGTCACCCTTCTTGCGCCCGGCGGCTTTGCCCTTGGCGGCAACGGGCTTCTTCTTGTCTTCGGCCTTGGCCTTGGCGGGGGCGGCGGCGGTTTTCTTGGCGGTCATGCGAAATCCTCGAAAGGTGAAGGCTTCTCAGGCGCGGTCGTGAGGCAACGGGCGGGCGGTCGGCGGGGAAGCGGGGTGGTTCATGACGGCCCGCAGGCTTCGATGTGCGGGCGGCGTCGGCGCATTCAAAGGCTGTTGGGCGCGTGACGACCGCTGTCATGGTGTCCGGCTGCTGACCTGCAGGGCCCCTCGGCTTGGCTCGGCAGTGGCGGTGAGGGCCTTGCCGCTGGAAGGAACCGCGGATTATACCCGTGAAACCGAGTTACGGCTCGTTGGACGCGGCGGCCTCGGCGCGGCGCTGGCGCAGCCGCTGGCAGTGCTCTGCCAGGCGGCGGTAGCTCTCACGTGCGGCCGCATCGGCCGCCATCAAGGGTGCCAGCGCCTCCATCTGCGCCTGGGCGGCGGCGAGCAGGCACTGGTCGAGCGCGGCGCGCAGCTGCTGGAACTGGGCCTCGTCGTCGGCCGGGTCGGGCGACAGCACGCGGCGCGCCGCCTCCGCCAGTGCCGGGTCGGCATCGATGGCTACACGCAGCACCGCCCACGGCCGCGCGCCGTGGTCGTGCAGGTCACGCTCCAGCCAGCGCAGCAGCTCGCCGTGCACGCCGTCGAAGCCGTGCAGCAGGTCGAGGTCGTCCGGTGCGAGCTGGTCCCACCACTCTGCATGCGTGAGCAGCATGTGCACGATGCGGTCCTCGGGCTTGCGCGGCGCACGGCGCGGCGTGGCGGGCGGCGCGGGCGCGCGCCAGTCGCCGCGGCCGCCGCCGCTCCAGCCGCCGGCCTTGCGGGCGCCGCCCCACTTGCCGCGGCCACCGTCGCGCGGCGGGCCGGCCGGCCGGTATTCGGCGCCGCCGCCACCGGGCAGTGGCGCATGGCCGGCGCTACCCGGCATCAGCACCGCATCGGCCGCGGCCTGGCCGCCGTCGTCCTCGTACACGTCGTGGCGCGGCTCAGGGCGGCCGCCGCGCGGGGCGGGCGCATGCACCCACTGGGCGGCCAGCTCGGCATCGGGCACGCCGGCCTGGCGGGCGATCTCGGCGCGCATCTGGCGCGACAACGCGCCTTCCGGCGGCAACGCCGCCCACAGCGGCCGGGCCTGCGCCAGGAAGCGGGCACGGCCCTCGGGCGTGGCCAGGTCGCAGCCTTCGGCGGCGATGTCCAGCATCTGGCGCGACAGCGGCAGCGCCTCGTTCACGCAGCGCTCGAAGGCTTCGGCGCCGAATTCGCGCACGTACGAATCGGGATCGTGCTCGGCGGGCAGGAACAGGAAGCGGATGGTGCGGGTGTCGCTGGCGAACGGCAGGGCGGCCTCCATCGCGCGGCTGGCGGCGCGGCGGCCGGCGGCGTCGCCATCGAAGCTGAAGACCACCGATTCGGTGAAGCGGAACAGCTTGCGCACATGCTCCTCGCCGCAGGCGGTGCCCAGCGTCGCCACCGCATTCTCGAAGCCGAGCTGCGCCAGCGCCACCACGTCCATGTAGCCCTCGACCACCAGCGCGTAGCCGCGGGCGCGCATGGCGGCGCGGCCTTCGAAGAGGCCGTACAGCTCGCGGCCCTTGACGAACACAGGCGTCTCGGGCGAGTTGAGGTACTTGGGCTCGCCGCGGTCCAGCACCCGCCCGCCGAAGCCGATGACCTCTCCCTGCACCGAGCGGATCGGGAACATCACCCGGTCGCGGAAGCGGTCGTAGCGCTTCTCGTCGGCATCGCCTTCGGCCGCATGCAGGATCACCAGGCCCGATTCGGCCAGCAGCGGATCATCGTAGCGCGGGAACACGCTGGCCAGGTTGCGCCAGCCGTCGGGTGCATAGCCCAGGCCGAAGCGGGCCGCCACCTCCCCGGTGAGGCCGCGGCCCTTCAGGTAGTCGATGGCGCGCGGGCTGGCGCGCAGCTGCTTGCGGTAGTGGTCGGCGGCGCGGGCCAGCACGTCCGTCAGGCTGGCCTGCTGCTCCTTCTGGCGGGCGGCCTGGGCGCGTTCCTCGGGGTTGCGCTCGTCGTCGGGCACCTGCAGGCCGACCTGCTGGGCCAGGTCGGCCACGGCCTCGCGGAAGCTGGCGCCGGTGTGCTCGCTCAGGAACTTGACCGCATCGCCCGAGGCGCCGCAGCCGAAGCAGTAATAGAACTGCTTGCTCGGACTGACGGAGAAGCTCGGCGACTTCTCGCCATGGAAGGGGCACAGCCCCATCAGGTTGGCGCCGGTCTTCTTGAGCTGCACATGGCGGCCGACGACGTCGACGATGTCGACGCGGGACAGCAGCTCCTGGATAAAACCGGCGGGAATCATGCCGGCAGTCTAGCGAGGCGTCCGGTCAGGCCACCTGCGGCGGCGGCGGGCCCTCGGCGGCCGGCGCCACGGTGAACAGGCCGCGGTAGGCGGTCACCCAGGCCAGCACGGCGGGCGCGCGCATCGGGCTGGCGATGCCATGGCCCTGGCCGATGTCGCAGCCCATGTCGATCAGCAGCCGCGCCTGCGCCGGCATTTCCACGCCTTCGGCCACCACGCTGCAGCCGAAGGTGCGGGCCAGGCCGATCACGCCTTCCACGATGGCCAGGTCCTGCCGGTCGTCCAGCATGTTGCGCACGAAGGATCGGTCGATCTTCAACACGTCCACCGGCAGCCGCTTGAGGTAGGTGAGGGTGGAGTAGCCGGTGCCGAAATCGTCCAGCGAGAAGCGCACGCCCAATCGGCGGCAGCGCTCCAGCAGGGCGGAGGTGTAGTCGATGTCGGCCAGCGCGGCCGTCTCCAGCACCTCCAGTTCCAGCCGCTCGCCCAGCGGCCGGGCATGGCGGGCCAGCATCTCGGCCAGGCGCTGGGCGAAGTCGGCCTCCTGCAGGTGGCGGGCCGAGACGTTGACGCTGACCGACAGGTCCAGCCCCTGGCGCTGCCAGCGGGCCAGCTGCTCCAGCGCCTGGCCCAGCACCCAGTCGCCCACGCGGGCCGACAGGCCGGTGTGCTCGATCAGCGGCAGGAACTGCGCCGGGGAGATGACGCCGTGCTCGGGATGGTTCCAGCGCAGCAGTGCCTCCATGCCCAGCACCGTGCCGCGGCGCATGTCGACCTTGGGCTGGTAGTACAGCTCCAGTTCGTAGTTGTCCAGCGCCTCCTGCACGCGGCCGATGGCCATCACGCGTTCCTCGGTGCGGCGGCTGTGCTCGGGGTCGAAGAAGCTGTAGCCGTTGCGGCCTGACTGCTTGGCACCGTACATCGCGTGGTCGGCATGGCGCAGCAGGGTGTCGGCATCGCTGCGGTCCAGCGGGTAGACGGTGGCGCCCACGCTGGCGGTGACGGTGACCGGTTCGGCGCCGGGCTCGATGGCATAGGGCTGCGAGATGACGCGCAGCACGCGCTCCACCGCCAGCCGGGCCTCGTCCAGCGTGCCGGCGCGCAGCAGCAGCACGAACTCGTCGCCGCCCAGGCGCGCCGCGGCATCGGACCAGGCGGCATTGCTGCGCAGGGCGCCGCGCAGCCGGTGCGCCAGCTCCACCAGCAGCCGGTCGCCCGCCGCATGGCCGAAGCGGTCGTTGACTGGCTTGAAGTGGTCCAGGTCGAGGTAGCACACGGCCAGCAGCGTGCCCTCGCGGTCGGCCGACGCCATGGCATCCGCCAGCATCTGCGCCAGCCGCGCGCGGTTGGGCAGGCGCGTCAGCTCGTCGAACAGCGCCTGGCGCTCCAGCCGCTGGCGCTGCAGGTGCTGCTCGGTGATGTCGGAGATCACCAGCACGTGGTAGCGCGGCTGGCTGTCGGGACCCAGCACCGCGGTGATGGTGACCTGCAGCGCGCAGGGGTCGCCATTGCGGCGGCGGTCCACCACCTCGCCGCGCCAGGTGCCGGTGGCACGCAGGCTGGCCCACATGCTGCCGTGGGTGGCGGCCGCGGCAGGGTCGCCGCTGGGCGTGCCGGCGCGGGCGGCGGCCAGCAGCGGTGGCACCGTGCCCAGCAGCTCATGACGCGAGACGCCCATGATCTGCGAGTACGTCGGGTTGACGTCCAGCACCCGCAGGTCGGCGTCGGTGATCAGCAGGCCTTCGTGCAGGTGCTGGAACAGACGGGCGGACAGGCGCTGTCGCTCCTCGTTGGCGCGGCGGTCGCCGATGTCGGCCAGCGTGGCGATCAGGCGGCTGGGGGCGCCGCGGCCGTCGCGCTCGGCCACCAGCATCTGCACATGGAACCAGCCCCAGCCGGTGGCGGTCTTCAGGCGCAGGTCGTGGCGGTAGGCGTCCTCGCCCGGGCTGTGCAGGCGCTGCAGCGCCTCGCGCTCGCGGTTGCGGTCGTCGGCATGCACCTGCGCCAGCCAGGCCTGGGGCGGCGGCAGGCTGGAGGGGCCGGCGGCATCGGCCGTGCCCAGCAGCGCCTGCCAGCGTGGCGAATGCACGCCGCGTCCGGTGGTCAGGTCCCAGTCGGCCACGCCGACGTCCGCGGCCTCCAGCGCCAGGCGCCAGCGGCTCTTGACGCGGCGCAGCTCGGCCGCACCGCTCTGCACGATGAGCACCAGCAGTCCGCAGCAGGCCAGGTAACCCCACAGCAGCAGCAGCGCATGGCCGCGGTCGCCCCGGCTGCCGAAAGGGCCGTGGCCTGCTTCCAGCGTGAGCAGTGCGCCGATGGCCAGCACGCCCAGGGTCGCCGAGGCCCAGCGGCCGGCGCCGCGCGCCGCCATCCAGGCCAGCAGCACCGGCGGCATGAACACCAGGGAGGCCTGCGCGGCCGACAGCGGCGCGGTGCCCAGCCAGGCGCCCCAGCCGGCGGCCAGCGTGGCCACCGCCAGCAGGCAGGAGCCGGCCAGGCCCACCGTGCCCGGCTCCGGCGCCGCCACCGCCGCAGTCATCGGGGCGGTGCTGGCCGTGGCGTGGGCTGGAGAACCGGAGGGTGCCAGCGTGGAGGGGCCGGCCGGATCGACCGCGGGCGGCTGCGGGCGGCTGGCCGACGGCAGGCGGCTGCCGCGGCCCAGCCACGGCAGGCAGCCCAGCAAACCGCCCGCGGCCGCGCCCATGCCGGCCAGGTAGCCGGCCGCCAGGGCGGACAGGGAGTCATCGCCGTGCACGGCCCACATCAGCGCATGCCAGGCGGCGGCCAGCGCCGCGCTGCCCACTACCGCGGCGCTCAGCAGCCGCGCATCGCGCACGCCGGGCATGCCGGCCTGGAACCGCTGGCGCGACAGCCAGGCCGCGCCCAGCCAGGGTGCCGCGGTTTCACCGGCGGCCAGCAGCAGGGCGCTGGTGGGTGACTCGCCGGCCAGCAGGTGGGCGGCGAGCAGCCCCGCCGCCACGGCCCCGGCCATCGACCGGCCCCAGGACAGCAACGCGCCCAGCGCGATGCCGGCGGGCAGCCAAAGCAGGGCGGGCCCCTCGTCGATGCGGCCGTGGCGCAGGGCCAGCAGGCCGAGCGCGGCGCACAGGCCGGCCACCAGGACCGCCCGCCCCAGCACGCCGGCGTCGGGCCGGGCGGCAAAGGCGTGGCCGCCGGAGCGTCGGCGGCAGCGGTGGCGGCAGGAGAGGAGGGGGCGGTAGCGAGGACACGAAGCACCACAACAACGCGTGCGGCGACATAACACGCGCGGTGCGCGCTACCGGATGCTAGAACCTGCCGTGGGGGCAGCGCAACCAGATGTGGAGTTTGTCTGGCAAGTGTGGCGCCGGCGCCGCCAAAGGAGCCGGCGCGGCGATCAGATGGCGAAATCGGAAAGCTGCTTGCCTTCGGCCAGGGCGGCCTTCAGCCATTTGGGTTGCAGGCCACGGCCCGACCATGTTTCGCCGGTATCACCGTTGCGGTATTTGGCTGCCACTTTCTTGGGCGTGCCTTCGGCGCGGGGAGGGGCGGCGCGTTGGGAAAGATCGGCCAGCGTCAGCCCGTGTTCGGACATGATCGACTTGACCTTGGCGATGGCGTTTGCACGCTCCTCGCGTTGCGTTTCAGCAATCTGCTTTTCGAGCGATGCTTTCTGGGCCAGGAGTTCTTGCAGCGTTGCCAATCGGGTCTCCTCAGACAATTCGGGCACGCGGCGAATATATCATCGCCGCGTGCCCGCGAGAAGACGACCGAAGGGAAAGCGGCTTACTTGAAACCCACCCTGTCGAGCATTTGCTGCACCTTGCCCTGGTTGACGCCAACGGCCGACACGGGGATGGTTTCAGACTTGAATGTGCCCAGCGATTCCAGCGCAGGATTGGACGGTTTCACGCTGGCCACCGCCGGCCATTCGTTATTGCCGTTGGCGAAGTAGATCTGGGCTTCGTCGCTGGACAGATATTCAAGGAACTTCACCGCGGCTTCACGGTGGGGTGCGTATTTCGCAACGCCGGCACCGGCGATGTTCAGGTGCGTGCCCCAGCTTTGCTGGTTGGGGAACACCACGGCCACCTTTTCAACCACGGCGCGGTCTTCCGGCTTGGTCGAACGCATCATGCGTGCGAAGTAGTAGCTGTTGCTGATGGCGATGTCGCATTCGCCGGCGGCCACGGCCTTGATCTGGTCGGTATCACCGCCCTTGGGATCGCGCGCCAGATTGTCCTTGACGCCCTGCAGCCAGGCCTCGGCCTTTTCCGGGCCCATGTGCTCCACCATGGCGCCGAACAGCGACAGGTTGTAGGGATGCGAGCCGGAGCGCGTGCAGATCTTGCCCTTGTTCTTCGGGTCGGCCAGCGACTCGTAGGTGGCCACGTCGGCCGGCTTGACCTTGATCTTGTTGTAGATGATGACGCGGGCGCGGGTGGACATGCCGAACCACTGGGCGCCGTTGCCGGTGTCCTTGCCGCGCAGGTTGGCAGGGATGCGGCTGTCGAGCGTGCTGCTCTTGACCGGCTGGAACAGGCCGTCGGTTTCGGCGCGCCACAGGCGGGCGGCGTCCACCAGCAGGATCACGTCGGCGGGGCTGCTGGCGCCCTCGCTCTTCAGGCGGGAGAGGATGCCGGAGTCGTCGCCGTCGACGCGGTTGATGCGGATGCCCGTCGCCTTGGTGAAGTTGGCGTAGAGCGCCTCGTCGGTCTGGTAGTGACGGGCGGAGTACAGGTTGAGCACCTGCTCCTGCGCATGGGCGGGCGCCTGCAGCGCGGCCACGGCGGCCGCGGCCAGGAACACTCTCGATAGGGACATGGGGCTCCTCAGCGGGATCAGTCGAAGACGGAGCCAGTATAGAAGCTATCGAGAATGATTCGCGTTAATCAACTGGCGTTGCCGGGGGCTTGCGGATCGCTCGGCGGCACGTAGCCGGTGGGCTGCTCGGCGCCTTCGCCGAAGAAGAAGCGCTCCATCTGGCGCGCCAGGTATTGGCGGGCGCGGGCATCGGCCAGATTGAGCCGGTTTTCGTTGACCAGCATCGTCTGGTGCTTCTTCCAGGCCTCGAAAGCTTCCTTGCTGACGTTGTCGTAGATGCGCTTGCCGAGCTCGCCCGGATAGGGCGCGAAGCTCAAACCCTCGGCTTCCTTCTTCAGGTAGATGCATTGGACGGTGCGGGTCATCGGGGTTCTCCGGGCAAAGGGTTACTGAAGGTGCTTGACCAGCACTTGCGAGCGCCGGTCCCAGTTGTATTTGCGCTTGCGCGCCTCGGGCAGCCAATCCGGATCCACCGGCTGGAAACCACGCTTGATGAACCAGTGCATCGTGCGCGTGGTAAGCACGAAAATGCTGGCCAGCCCCATCGATTTGGCGCGCTGCTCCACCCGCTTGAGGATGCGCTCGCCATCGCCCTGGCTTTGCACCTGCGGGCTGATGGTGAGTGCCGCCATTTCCGCAGTGCCGGCCTCGGGATACGGATACAGCGCCGCGCAACCGAAGATCACGCCGTCGTGCTCGATCACGGTGTAGTTGGCGATATCCCGCTCGATGGAGGTGCGTTCGCGGCGCACCAGGGTGCCGTCGCGCTCGAAGGGTTCGATCAGCTGCAGGATACCGCCGACGTCGTCTGCGGTGGCTTCACGCAGGCTCTCGAGTTTTTCGTCCACCACCATGGTGCCGATGCCGTCGTGGGTATAAACCTCCATCAGCAGCGCGCCGTCCTGGCTGTAGGGCAGGATGTGCGAGCGCTCGACGCCTTCGCGGCAGGCCTTGACGCAGTGGCGCAGGTAAAAGCCCGGCTCGGTCGGTTTGGTGGCCGGCAAAACCGCCAGCAGTTTTTCGGCGTCGGCCAGCGCCAGTTCGGTATCGATGTCGCTTTCCGGGTCGTCCTGCTTTTCGCGGATACCCGGCACCTCGGTCATGAACATCAGCTTGTCGGCCTGCAGCGCGATGGCGGTGGAGGTGGCCACGTCTTCCATCGTCAGGTTGAAGGCCTCGCCGGTGGGCGAGAAGCCGAACGGCGACAGCAGCACCACCGCGCCGCTGTCGATGGTGCGGCGTATGGTGATCGCATCCACCTTGCGCACGATGCCGCTGTGCATGAAGTCCACGCCGTCGACGATGCCGACCGGCCGCGCGGTGAGGAAGTTGCCCGACACCACCCGCACCGTGGCATTGGCCATCGGCGTGTTCGGCAGGCCCTGGGAGAACGCCGCCTCGATCTCGAAGCGCAGCTGGCCGGCGGCCTCCTGCGCGGCGTCCAGCGCCGGCGCGTCCGTGATGCGCAGGCCGTGGCTGAATCGCTCGGGGTGGCCCTTGGCGCGCAGCTGCTCGCTGACCTGCGGGCGGAAGCCGTGCACCAAGACCAGCTTGATGCCCATGGCCTGCAGGATGGCCAGGTCTTGCGCGAAGGCACTCAGCTTGCCGGCGGCAATGCCCTCGCCCGCCATGGCCACCACGAAGGTCTTGCCGCGGTAGGCGTGGATGTACGGCGCTACCGAGCGAAACCAGGGCACGAAGGTTTGGGGGAATATGAGGTTCATCGACGTACGGCTTTCGGGGCCGGGCATTGTGCCGCAGGGCACCTCGTCATAATCCGCGCCCCGTGAGTTCAGCCCCCACCCCTGCCGCCGGCGTCGCCGCGCTGGCCATCGAATTTCCAGAATCCCTGCCGGTTTCGGCGCGACGCGAGGAGATCGCGCGCCTGATCGCCGAGCACCAGGTGGTCATCGTCTGCGGCGAGACCGGCTCCGGCAAGACCACCCAGCTGCCCAAGATCGTGCTGGAGCTGGGCCGCGGCAGGATCAACGGCGGCAAGCTGATCGGCCACACCCAGCCGCGGCGCATCGCGGCCAGCAGCGTGGCCAAGCGCATCGCCGAGGAGCTGAAGACCCCGCTGGGCGAGGTGGTGGGCTACAAGGTGCGCTTCCAGGACCGGCTGCAGCCGGGCGCCAGCGTCAAGCTGATGACCGACGGCATCCTGCTGGCCGAGACGCAGACCGACCCGGTGCTGCGCGGCTATGACACGCTGATCATCGACGAGGCGCACGAGCGCAGCCTGAACATCGACTTCCTGCTCGGCCACCTGCGGCAGATCCTGCCGCGCCGGCCCGACCTGAAGATCATCGTCACCTCGGCCACCATCGATGCGGAGCGGTTTGCGAACCACTTCGCGGGCAGGAATGGCCCGGCCCCGGTCATCATGGTGTCCGGCCGGTTGTTCCCGGTGGAACAACGCTGGCGCCCCTTCGAGGAAAGCCGCGAATACGGCCTGAACGACGCCATCGTCGATGCGGTGGACGAACTCTGGTCGGGCCGCATCGGCGGCGACATCCTCGTCTTCCTGCCCGGCGAGCGTGAAATCCGCGAGGCGGCCGACCACCTGCGCAAGCACCTGGCGCACCAGCCGGCGCACCGGCACGCCGACATCCTGCCGCTGTTCGCAAGGCTGTCGCAGCAGGAGCAGGACCGGGTGTTCTCCACCGGTGGCGCGCCGCGCATCGTGCTGGCCACCAACGTGGCCGAGACCTCGCTGACGGTGCCCGGTATCCGCTTCGTGATCGACGCCGGCCTGGCGCGCGTCAAGCGCTACAGCTACCGCAACAAGGTCGAGCAGCTGCAGATCGAGCCGGTGAGCCAGGCCGCGGCCAACCAGCGCGCCGGCCGCTGCGGCCGCGTGGCCGATGGCGTGTGCATCCGCCTGTACGACGAGGCCGACTTCACGGCCCGCCCGCGCTTCACCGACCCCGAGATCCTGCGCTCGTCGCTGGCTGGCGTGATCCTGCGCATGAAGTCCCTCAAGCTGGGCGACGTGGAGGACTTTCCGTTCCTCGAAGCGCCGCCTCGCAAGGCCATCGCCGACGGTTATGCGCTGCTGGGCGAGCTGGGCGCGGTGGACGACGACAACGCGCTCACGCCCATTGGCCAGGAGCTGTCGCGCCTGCCGCTGGACCCGCGCGTGGGCCGGATGATCCTCGAGGCGCGCGAGCGCGGTTCGCTGGCCGAGGTGCTGGTGATCGCCAGCGCGCTCAGCGGCCAGGACGTGCGCGACCGGCCGCTGGAAGCCGCGCAGGCCGCCGACGAGAAGCACAGGAAGTTCGACGACGAGAAGTCGGAATTCATGGGCTACCTGAAGCTGTGGCACTGGATCGAGCAGGGCCGCGGCGTGCATGGCCATGCGGGCAGCGAGGCGCCGGTGGACACGCCCAAGCTGAGCAACCGCCAGCAGGAGCAGCGGCTGCGCGAGAGCTTCGTCTCGCCGCGGCGGGTGCGCGAGTGGCGCGACATCCATTCGCAGCTGCTGACGGTGGTGCGCGAGCACGGCTGGCGCCAGAACACCCAGCCGGCCACCTACGAGCAGGTGCACATGGCGATGCTGGCCGGCCTGCTGGGCAACATCGGCCTGAAGAGCGAAGAGGACGACTGGTACCTGGGCGCGCGCGGCATCAAGTTCTGGAAGCATCCCGGCGCGCACCTGAGCAAGAAGCCGGGCCGCTGGCTGGTGGCCGCGGAGCTGGTGGAAACCACGCGGCTGTTCGGCCGTGGCCTGGCCGCCATCGAGCCCCAGTGGATCGAGCGCATCGCCGGCCACCTACTGAAGAAGCAGCTGCTGGAGCCGCACTGGGAAAAGAAGGCCGGCGAGGTGGTGGCGCTGGAGCGGGCCACGCTGTACGGCATCGTCGTCTACAACAACCGGCGGGTGAACTATGCAGCGGTGGACCCGGCCGGCGCGCGCGAGATCTTCATCCGCGAAGGGCTGGTGCAGGACGAGTGGGACACGCGGCTGCCCTTCCTGGCGCACAACCGCAAGCTGATCCGCCAGGTGCAGGAGCTGGAACACAAGGCCCGGCGGCAGGACGTGCTGGTGGACGACGACCTGATCTTCGCCTTCTACGACCAGCAGCTGCCCGCCGACGTGACCAGCGGCCCGGCGCTGGAGCGCTGGTACCGCCATGCCGCGAAGGAGCAGCCCGAACTGCTCAAGCTCACCCGCGACGAGCTGATGCGCCACGAGGCCGCCGGCATCACCACCTCGGCATTCCCGAAGGTGGTGCGGCTGGGCGGCGTGGACTGCGCGGCCACCTACCTGCACGACCCCGGCGACGCCAAGGACGGCGTGACCGTGACCGTGCCCATCTATGCGCTCAACCAGGTGAGCGACGAGCGCTGTGAATGGCTGGTGCCCGGCATGCTGAAGGACAAGGTGCTGGCGCTGGTGAAGAGCCTGCACCAGCGCCCGCGTTCGCGCCTGGTGCCGCTGCCCGACTATGCGGCCGAGTTCGTCGCGACCGTGCCGTTCGCGCAGGGCAGCCTGATGGACGTGCTGCTGAAGGCGGTGCGCGACCGCACGCAGCTGGCCGTGCAGCGCAACGACTTCAAGCTGGAAACGCTGCCGGCCCACCTGTTCATGAACTTCCGCGTGGTGGACGAGCATGGCCGCCAGCTGGGCATGGGCCGCAACCTCGCTTCGCTGAAGGCGGAGCTGGGCGGCCAGGCGCGCTCGGCCTTCCAGGCGCTGGCGGGGTTGAAGCTGGGCAACGCCGCCGCGGCCGAGCCGGCTTCGGCGCCGGCAGGCAAGGGGGCCCAGCGCGTGCCCGCGCCTGCCGGCGACGGCCGGCCCGCCGCGCCGGCCGAAAACAAGCCCGCCGCGGCCTACACCGCCTGGACCTTCGGCGAGCTGCCCGAGCTGATGGAGATCCGCAAGGCGGGCCAGACGCTGGTGGGCTTTCCAGCGTTGATCGACAAGCGCACGCATGTCGAGATCGAGGTGTTCGACGAGCCCGACGTGGCCGCCGCCAGGCACCGCGCCGGCCTGCGCCGGCTGGTGGCGCTGGCCATCAAGGAGCCGCTGAAGTACCTGGAGAAGAACATCCCCGACCTGCGGCAGATGGCGGTGTGGTTCATGCCGCTGGGCACGCAGGAGGAACTGCGCGACCAGATCATCGACGTGGCGCTGGACCGGGCCTTCCTGGCCGACCCGCTGCCCACCGATGCACGCGCCTTCCAGGCGCGCATCGACGAAGGCCGGGCGCGGCTGAACCTGATCGCGCAGGAGGTGGCGCGCATGGCCGGCACCGTGCTCGTCGAGCATGCCGCGGCGCTGCGCAAGCTGAAGGACAGCCGCGCGCCCAAGGAGGTGGCCGACGATGTCACCGCGCAGCTTCAGCGGCTGGTGGGCAAGCGCTTCCTGCTGGACACGCCCTGGGCCGCGCTGGCCCACCTGCCGCGCTACCTGAAGGCGGTGGTGCTGCGGCTGGACAAGCTGCGCGCCGACCCCGCGCGCGATGCCCAGCGCCTGGCGGAGCTGCGCCCGCTGGAGCAGCGCTACATCCGCCGCATCGCCGAGTTGAAGGGCACGGCCGATGCGCGGCTGAACGAATACCGCTGGCTGCTGGAGGAGCTGCGGGTGAGCCTCTTCGCGCAGGAGCTGCGCACGCCGCAACCGGTGAGCGCCAAGCGGCTGGACAAGGCCTGGGCGCAGCTCAGCAGCTGACGACCCGGTTCGTCGTGGCAGACGCTCGCCATCGCCCGAGCCATGGCTGTGCCTGGATGATCAGCTATTCTTTTTCTATTCATCTTCGATTCATCTGCGATTCGTTTGTCATCCATTCGCCAGTCGACTCGTGGCGGTGCAGGTGTAGCATGCGGCCATGGAGACGCCCCTGCAGTTTGAACTTCTGTCGACGCTGAAGCAGCTCGGCGTGGCCAGCTCGGCGCAGCTGCAGGCGGCCACCGGGCGCAGCCAGCCGACGCTGTCGCGGCTGCTGCGTGGGCTGTCGTCCGAGGTGGTGGCCCTGGGCAGCGGGCGGCAGACGCGTTATGGGCTGCCGCAGCCGCTGCTGGGCGCGCCGGCGGTGCAGCCGCTGCTGTGGGTGCTGCCTGACGGGCAGGTGCAGCGCTGGGGCCGGCTCAGCTTCCTGCAGGGGGACCGGGTGCACGTACAGGCCGAGGGCGTGGACAGCCTGACGCAGGCCGGGTTGCCGTGGTTCCTGGCGCCGCTGCGTGCGCAGGGTTTCCTTGGCCGCGTGCTGGCCCGGCAGTGGGCGGTGCGCGGGCTCGATGCCAACCCCGAGCGCTGGTCGCTCGAGCAGGTGCTGGCCACCGCGCTCACGCTGCATGATGCCCCCGGCGCCATCGTGCTGGGCGAGCCGCCGGCCGCGGGCAGGGCGCCGGTGCCGCAACCCGGCGTGTCGCCCGACCTGGATGCCCTGGCGGATGCGGTGGCGGCCACGCTGCCGGCCGGGTCTTCCGCCGGCGGCGAACAGGCCAAGTTCCTCACCCATGAAGAAGCCGGTCATCCCCTCATCGTCAAGTTCACGCCGCCGCTGGCCACACCCTTCGGCGATCGCTGGCGCGACCTGCTGCAGGCCGAGGCACTGGCGCTGCAGGTGCTGGCCGACTGGGGCGTGCCAGTGGCCGCCAGCGAAGTGGTCGAGACGGGCCGGCGTGCCTTCCTGGTATCTCGGCGTTTCGACCGCCTGCCGGGTGGTGGCCGGCTGCATGTGGTGCCGCTGGACGCGGTGCACGATGCCTTCGTGGCCGGCGGCCGCCAGCACTGGGGCGCCACCTGCCATGCGCTGGAGCGCCAGCGGCGGCTGCCGGCCGGTGCCGGCATGCAGGCCGAGGCGCTGCTGCATTTCGGCCGCCTGATCGGCAACACCGACATGCACTTCGGCAACCTGAGCCTGGTGGTGCAGCCGCAGGGCGTGCCGGGCGGCCGCTTTGCCGGCCTGGCGCCGGTGTACGACATGCTGCCGATGCGCTGGCGGCCCGATGCGGCGATCGGCCTGGTCGACATCGAGCCGTTCAGCCCCGACGAGCTGGCCATGGGCTCACCGGCCCGCGCCCCGGCGCTGCAGTTCTGGCAGCGGCTGGCCGACCTGCCCGCGGCCTCGCGGCCGCTGCGCCGCACCGCGCAGGCGATGGCGCAGCGCCTGCGCTGAGCGCAGCCCGGGTCAGGTCGGCCGCACCACTTCCAGCAGCCGGTCCAGCCCGCCTTCGTTGATCGACACCATCGCTTGCGCCCGCACCTTGGGCTTGGCGTGATAGGCCACCGACAGGCCGGCCGCGCCCATCATCGGCAGGTCGTTGGCACCGTCGCCCACGGCGATGGCCTGGCGCGGCTCGAAGCCGTGCTCCGCGCACATCGCCAGCAGGGTGCGCTTCTTCTCCTCGCCGTCGCAGATGTCGCCCCAGGGCTGGTCGACCAGGCGGCCGGTGAGGTGGCCGTCCACCACCTCCAGCACATTGCTGCGCGCGGCGTCGATCTGCAGCCGCTCGCGCACCGCGTCGGCAAAGAAGGTGAAGCCGCCGGACACCAGCAGCGTCTTCAGCCCGGCCTCGCGGCAGGTGCGCAGCAGCACGTCGGCGCCCGGGTTCAGGCGCAGCCGCTCGTCCAGCACCGCCTGCAGCGCGGTGGCCGGCACGCCGGCCAGCAGCGCGACGCGGCGGCGCAGGCTGTCCTTGAAGTCGGTGATCTCGCCGCGCATCGCGGCTTCGGTGATGGCGGCCACCTCGGCCTTGCGGCCGGCGGCATCGGCGATCTCGTCGATGCACTCGATGTTGATCAGCGTCGAATCCATGTCGAACGCGATCAGCCGGAAATCGGCCAGCGCCAGCGGGGGTGTGAAACCCTGGATCACCAGGCCGTCAGCGGAGTCGGGTGCAGTCATTCGGTGGGCCGCGCAAAGCCCGGAATTCTAGGTGCGCAGCTTCAGCCCACCACGCGGAAGCCGCTCATCGCGCCCTTGAGCTTGTCCGATTCACCCTTGAGCGACTGCGCGGCGGCCGACACCTGCTCCACCAGCGCGGAGTTCTGCTGCGTCACGCCGTCGATCTGGGCCAGCGCCTCATGCACCTGGCCGATGCCCAGGCTCTGCTCCTGCCCGGCATGCGAGATGGCGCTCATCAGCGACGACGCATGCGTCACCCGCTCCAGCAGCTCGCGCATCGTCCTGCCCGCCTGGTCGACCAGCGCCGAGCCGGCGCCGATCTTCTCGGTGGAGTCGCCGATCAGCGTCTTGATCTCGCGCGCCGCTGTGGCGCTGCGCTGCGCCAGGCTGCGCACTTCGCCGGCCACGACCGCGAAGCCGCGGCCCTGCTCGCCGGCCCGCGCCGCTTCCACCGCGGCATTCAACGCGAGGATGTTGGTCTGGAAGGCGATGCCGTCGATCACGCCGATGATGTCGGCGATGCGCGCCGCGCTGGCATTGATCTCGCCCATGCGGCCTTCCACGTCGCGCATCAGCTGCTCGCCGCGGGTGGCCACGTTGCTGGATTCCAGCACCACGCGGTTGGCTTCCTCGGCATTGCTGGCATTGGTGCGCACCGTGGCGGCCAGCTCGTCCATCGAACTGGCGGTCTGCTGCACTGCCGAGGCCTGGCTCTCGGTGCGGGCCGACAGGTCGGCATTGCCGTTGGCGATCTCGTCCGAGGCGTTCTTCACCATCTCCACGCTGCCGCGCACTTCCAGCACCATGGCGCGCAGCTTCTTGCGCATGCTGTTAAGCTCGTACCGCAGCCAGGAGACTTCGTCCTTGCCCGGCGACTCGATCTTGGTCTCCAGGTCGCCGCCGGCAATGCGGATGACGGCCTGCACCGTGTCTTCCACCGAGCGCTTGATGCTGCCGCGGATGAGCATTGCGGCGATGGTGATGACGCCCAGCGCGGCGGCCGTGCCGATGCCGATCGACCACGCGGCGCCAACGGCGCCCAGCCCGTGGAGTTGGTGGGCGGCCGATCCGCCGATGCCGGCCAGGGCGGCCCCGGCCAGTCCAAAGCCGATCGTCGTCCTCTTCACGAGGCTGACCTTGCGCACCCAATCCATGACCGTGTCTCCTGCATCGAACCGCTGCCCGAACTACCACAGCACCGGGCCGGCCGTGCAGCCATATCGACGCGCCCGCCCAGCCGCTGAAGGCACCGCGGGCCGCCGGCGGCCGTGCCGGCGACGATTAGAGTGGCAAGCTCAGGAACACGGATCGCCAGATGAAAAAAGTGATAGATGTCGGCCTGCCGGCGCTGAATCAACCATTTTCGTGGGCCACCCAGGCCCAGGGGCTGCTGTTCACCGCGCACGGCCCGGTGCGGCCCGACGGCAGCATCGACACCGGCCCGATCGAGGACCAGGCGAGGCTCACCTTCGCCAACCTGCGGCAGGCGGTGCAGGCGGCCGGTGGCACGCTGGCCGATGTGACGCAGGTGCTGATCTACATGACCGACGTGCAGGACATGAAGGCCATCGACGCGGTGTACCGCGAGTTCTTCGAGGCACCGTATCCCAACCGCTCCAGCATGGGCGTGTCGGGCCTGGTGGTGCCAGGCATGAAGATCGAGATCGTCGCCTACGCCAGCATCGGTCCAGCCTAGCCCTCAAGCTTCCTTCGGCTGCCCCAGTGAGCGCAGCACGTCGCGGATCAGCTGCACGCGGTCCTTGACCTCGGGCGTGTCGCGTTCGATGCGCAGCTTGTCGTTGCCGGCCAGCTTGATGTGCCGGTTTTTCTGCACCAGCTCGATGATCTTCATCGCGTCCACCGGCGGGTTGGGGCGGAAGCTCACCACCATCAGCCGCGGCGCCGCGTCGATCTTGCTCACGCCATAGGGCCGCGCCAGCACCCGCAGGCGGTGGGTGTCGAACAGCGTCTGGCCCTGCGCCGGCAGCTTGCCGAAGCGGTCGGTGATTTCCTCCAGCAGCGTGTCGATCTGCGCCGGCGTGGTGGCCGTGGCCAGCCGCTTGTAGAGGTTCAGCCGCGTGTGCACGTCGCCGCAATAGCTGTCGGGCAGCAGGGCGGGCGCATGCAGGTTGATCTCGGTGGCCGCGCCGAACACGCCGCCCAGCGGGCTCAGCAGGTCGGGCTCCTTGCCGCTCTTGAGCGAGCGCACCGCCTCGCCAAGCATGTCGTTGTAGAGCTGGAAACCCACTTCCATCATGTTGCCGCTCTGGTTGTCGCCCAGCACCTCGCCGGCGCCGCGGATCTCCAGGTCGTGCATGGCCAGGTAGAAGCCGGAGCCCAGTTCCTCCATCTGCTGGATGGCCTCCAGCCGCTGCGCGGCCTGCTTGGTCAGCGCCTCCACGTCGGGCACCAGCAGGTAGGCATAGGCCTGGTGGTGGCTGCGGCCCACGCGGCCGCGCAGCTGGTGCAGCTGCGCCAGGCCGAACTTGTCGGCGCGGCTCATGATGATGGTGTTGGCCGAGGGCACGTCGATGCCGGTCTCGATGATGGTGGAGCACAGCAGCACGTTGAAGCGCTGGGCCACGAAGTCGCGCATCACGTGTTCCAGCTCGCGCTCGGGCATCTGGCCGTGGGCGATCGCGATGCGGGCTTCGGGCAGCAGCTCCTCCAGCTTGGCAGCGCGGGCGCGGATGGTGTCCACCTCGTTGTGCAGGAAGTAGACCTGGCCACCGCGCTTCAGCTCCCGCAGCACTGCCTCGCGGATGACGCCGGTGGTCTCGGTGCGCACGAAGGTCTTGATGGCCAGCCGGCGCTGCGGCGCGGTGGCGATCACGCTCAGGTCGCGCAGGCCTTCCAGCGCCATGCCCAGGGTGCGCGGGATGGGCGTGGCAGTGAGCGTGAGCACGTCCACCTCGGCGCGCATGGCCTTGATGGCTTCCTTGTGGCGCACGCCGAAGCGGTGCTCCTCGTCGATGATCAGCAGCCCCAGGCGCTTGAACTTCACGCTCTGGCTCAGCAGCTTGTGGGTGCCGATCACGATGTCGATGGTGCCGGCCTCGATGCCTTCCAGCGACGCATTGATCTCCTTGGTGGAGCGGAAGCGCGACAGCTCCGCCACCTTCACCGGCCACTTGCCGAAGCGGTCGGCGATGTTCTGGAAGTGCTGCTCGGCCAGCAGCGTGGTGGGCGCCAGCAGCGCCACCTGCTTGCCGCCCAGCACCGCGACGAAGGCCGCGCGCAGTGCCACCTCGGTCTTGCCGAAGCCCACGTCGCCGCACACCAGGCGGTCCATCGGCCGCGGGCTCACCATGTCCTGGATCACCGCATGGATGGCGGCGCGCTGGTCGGGCGTTTCCTCGAAGCCGAAGCTGGCCGCGAAGGCCTCGTAGTCGTGCGGCGAGAAGCGGAAGGCATGACCCTCGCGGGCGGCGCGGCGCGCATACAGGTTCAGCAGCTCGGCCGCGGTGTCGCGCACCTGCTCGGCGGCCTTGCGCTTGGCCTTGTCCCACTGCGGCGAGCCCAGCTTGTGCAGCGGCGCTTCCTCGGCGCTCACGCCGGTGTAGCGGCTGATCAGGTGCAGCTGCGCCACCGGCACGTACAGCGTGGCCTTGTCGGCGTACTCCAGGTGCAGGAACTCGCTGGCGCCGTCGCCCAGGTCGATGTTGAGCAGGCCCACGTAGCGGCCGATGCCGTGGTTCACGTGCACCACCGGGTCGCCGACCTTCAGCTCGGACAGGTCCTTGATCAGCGCCTCGACGTTGCTGACCTGCTCCTGCTTGCGGCGCCGGCGCGAGCTGGGTGCGGTGGAGAACAGCTCGGTCTCGGTCAGGAACTGGATCGACGCTTCCGGCGTGTGCCAGTGGAAGCCTTGCGCCAGCGGCGCGGCCGCGATGGCCACCTTCTCGTCGCCGGCCTCGAACTCGGCCAGGCTGCCTACGCTGGGCACGTCGATGCGGTGGTCGCGCAGCAGCTCCAGCAGGCTCTCGCGCCGGCCGTCGCTCTCGGCCACCAGCAGCACGCGAGCCGGCGTGTTCTTGAGGTGCGCTTCCAGGCCGGCCAGCGGCTCGGTGGCGCCGCGGTTCACGCTCACGTCGGGCAGCGGCCGCGCCCAGTCCACCGGCTCCACGCCGCGCAGCGACAGCGTGGGATGCGCATGCGTCAGCGCGAAGAAGTCTTCCGGCTTGAGGAACAGCTGCTCGGGCGGCAGGATCGGCCGCTCGGGGTCGTGCTGCAGGAAGCGGTGGCGGTCGCGGGTGTCGGCCCAGAAGCGCTCGATCGATTCATCCACCGTGCCGTGCAGCACCACCGAGGCCTGCTCGCCGAAATACTCGAAGATCGACGCCGTCTGCTCGAAGAACAGCGGCAGGTAGTACTCGATGCCCGCGGTGGCGATGCCGGCCGCGATGTCCTTGTAGATGCGCGACTTGGTCGGGTCGCCGTCCAGCTTCTCGCGCCAGCGGGCGCGGAAGGCGGTGCGGGCGGCCTCGTCCATCGGGAACTCGCGGCCCGGCAGCAGCCGCACCTCGGGCACCGGGTACAGGCTGCGCTGCGAATCGGGGTCGAAGGTGCGGATCGAATCCACCTCGTCGTCGAACAGGTCGACCCGGTAAGGCACCAGCGAGCCCATCGGAAACAGGTCGATCAGCCCGCCGCGCACCGCGTACTCGCCGGGCGACACCACCTGGCTCACATGCTGGTAGCCGGCCAGCGTCAGCTGCGACTTCAGCCGCGCCTCGTCGAGCCGCGTCTTCTGCTTGAAGTGGAAGGTGGTGCCGGCCAGGAAGCTGGGCGGAGCCAAGCGGGTGAGGGCGGTGGTGGCGGGCAGCAGCACCACGTCCACGTCGCGCTGGGTGGCCTGGTTGCCGGTTTGCGTGTGGCTCCACAGACGCCACAGCGTGGCCAGGCGCTCCGAGATCAGGTCCTGGTGCGGGCTGAAGGTGTCGTAGGGCAGCGTCTCCCAGTCGGGGAACACGGCCACGCGGATGCCGGGCGCGAAGAATGGCAGCTCGTCGGCCAGCCGCTGCGTGTCCGAAGGCTCGGCCGTGACGATGGCCAGCAGCCTGCCTTCGGCGGCACGGGCCTGGGCCAGGCGCGCCAGCATCAGCGCATCGGCGGAACCAGGAGGGCGGGGGAGGGTGAAGCGCTTGCCAGGCGCGATGGAAGGCAGGGGAACGGACGGCGAAGCCATCGCGAATTCTAGAATCGCCTCGATGACCCAGCCCGTCGAGCGGATGCCCCGCTGCCATGCCCTTGTTCCCTGCGCCGGTGTCGGTGCACGCTCGGGCGCCGATGGGCCCAAGCAGTACGTGCCGCTGGCTGGCCGGGCCATGGTGGCGCACACGCTGGCTGCGCTGGCCGCCGTGCCGCGCCTGTCGGCCACGCTGGTGGTGCTGTCGGCCGAGGACGATCTGTTCGAAGCTGCCGTGCCCTGGTTCGGCCGTGCGCCGAACCGCGAATGGCTGGCCCGCTGTGGCGGCGCCAGCCGCGCCGCCACCGTGGCCAATGGCCTGCAGGTGCTGGCCGACCGCGGCGCGCAGCCCGACGACTGGGTGCTGGTGCACGACGCCGCGCGTTGCCTGGTGCAGCCGGCGTGGGTCGACCGGCTGATCGACGCCTGCCTGGGCGATGAAGTGGGCGGCCTGCTGGCCCTGCCGGTGGCCGACACGCTCAAGCAGGCCGATGCGCAGGGCCGTGTGGCCGCCACCGTCGACCGCAGCGCCAAGTGGGCCGCGCAGACGCCGCAGATGTTCCGCATCGGATTGCTGCGCCAGGCGCTGGCCACCATCGGCGACGCACCCACCGACGAGGCCGGTGCCATCGAGGCGCTGGGGCTGCAGCCGCGGCTGGTGGTAGGCGACGCCGCCAACTTCAAGGTCACCTGGCCGGGCGATTTCACGCTGGCCGAACGTCTGCTGAACACACTGTAGGGAGTACCCATGACGATTGAAACCGAAGCCGACATAGAAGGCCTGCGCCGTGCCGGCGCGCTGGTGAGCGACGTGCTGCACAGCATGCTCGACGCCATCGAGCCCGGCATGCGCACCGACGAGCTGGACGCCATCGGCGCCCGGCTGCTGGCCGCGGCCGGTGCGCGTTCGGCGCCGCAACTCACCTACGGCTTCCCCGGTGCCACCTGCATCAGCATCAACGAAGAGGCGGCGCACGGTCTGCCGGGCGCGCGCCGCATCGCCAGGGGCGACGTGGTCAACATCGACGTCTCGGCCGAGCTGGACGGCTACTTCGCTGACACCGGCGGCACCCGTGTGGTGCCGCCCACCACGCCGGTGAAGACGCGGTTGTGCTGGGCCGCCCGCCATGCACTGGACGAGGCACTGGGCCAGGCCCGCGCCGGCCGGCCGGTGGCCGCCATCGGCCGCACCATCGAGCGCGTGGCGAAGCAGACGGGCTTCCGCATCCTGCGCAACCTGGGCAGCCACGGCGTGGGCCGCGCGCTGCATGAGTCGCCCGAGTTCATCCCCGGCTTTGCCGACCCGAGCGAGAAGCGCGTGCTGGCCGCCGGCATGGTGATCACCATCGAGCCCTTCCTGTCGACCCGCGCCCGCATTGCCGAAGACACCGGCGACGGCTGGACGCTGTCGGGCGGCGCAGGCAACCTGTCGGCGCAGTTCGAGCACACGCTGATCGTGACGAACGGCGCGCCCATCGTCGTCACGCGGCATTGAGCCGCAGCCCCCATGAACCGCCGCGGCCTGTCCGCGGACCACAGGACTTCCGTACATGACGACTCCCGCGATCCCCGCCCTGCGCATCGGCGAAGGCTGGGACACCCACCAGCTGGTCACCGGCCGGCCGCTGATCCTGGGCGGCGTGACCATCCCGCACAGCCACGGCCTGCTCGGCCACTCGGACGCGGATGCGCTGCTGCACGCGATCACCGACGCGCTGTTCGGCGCGGCCGCGCTGGGCGACATCGGCCGCCACTTTCCGGACACCGACCCGACGTTCAAGGGCGCCGATTCGGTGGCGCTGCTGGTCGAGGCCGTCAAGCGTGTGCGCGCCGCCGGCTGGGAGCCGGTGAACGTTGACGCCACCATCGTGGCCCAGGCACCCAAGATGGCCCCGCACATTCCCACGATGCGCGAGCGGGTGGCGGCCTCGCTCGGCATTCCGGTCGAGCGTGTGAACGTCAAGGCCAAGACGGCCGAGAAGATGGGCCCGGTGGGCGAAGGCCGCGCCATCGAGGCGCGGGCGGTGGTGCTTCTAGCGGGGAGCTGAACCCCGCTTCAGCTCATGGTGCGCGCTTGAGCCGCACATGGGCCACCAGCCCACCTTCGGCCGCATTCGCCAGCTCCAGGTTGCCGCCCATGCGCTGCAGCGACTTGTCGACGATGGCCAGGCCCAGGCCGGCGCCGGTGGCGGCGGTGCGGGCGGTGTCGCCGCGGTAGAAGGGCGTGGTCAGCTCGGCCAGCTTCTCGGGGGCCACGCCGCGGCCATGGTCGCGCACGCTCACCGTCACCCACGGGCCGGCGCGCGAATAGCTGACGTCGATGCGGGTGATGCCGGTGCCGGGCGTCTGGCCATAGCGGCGCGCGTTCTCGAACAGGTTCTGGAACACGCGGCCCAGTTCGGTCTCGTCGGCCATCACCTTGATGTCGATGGCCACCCGTGAGGTGATCTGCAGCGCCGGGTCGCGGAAGCCCGCGGCCTCGCGGTCGATCAGCATCGACAGGTGCACCGGCACCAGCCGGGTATCGCCCGGCCGCGCATAGTCCAGGAACTTGTCGATGATGGCGTCGAGCTGGTCGATGTCCATCGCCATGTTGCGCCGCGCTTCATCGTCGTTGACGCTCATCTCCGCTTCCAGCCGCAGCCGCGCCAGCGGCGTGCGCAGGTCGTGGCTGATGCCGGCCAGCATGATCGCGCGGTCTTCCTCCACCTTGGCCAGCTCACGCGCCATGCGGTTGAAGCCCATGTTGACCTCGCGGATCTCGCTGGTCAGGGTGTTCTCGTCCAGCCGCGAATCAAACTCGCCGTCGCGGATGCGGCTGGCCGCGAACGACAGCTCGCGCAGGGGCTGGTTGATGCGCCGCGCGATGGCCACCGAACCCACCAGCGTGGCCAGCAGCGCGATGCCCACCCAGACGAACCAGGTGCCCGGCGTCAGCGGCACCACGCGGGTGGACTCGGCCTGCAGCCAGTACAGGTCGTTCTCGATGGTGAAGCCCACCCACAGCCCGTCACGGCCGTTGACGGTGCGCGCCACCAGCGTCTCGGCGCCCAGCCGGTTGTGCAGCTCCTGGCCCACGCGGCGGGTGAAGCGGTCGACCTCGAAAGGCTCCCAGCGGTCACCGGGCTCGCGTGGCAGCACCCGCAGCGCATCCTGGTCGTCCATGGTCTTGACGATGGAGGTGCGGCTGATGCTGTCGGAGTAGCGCAGCGCCGCGCGGCTCAGGTTGACGAGCGCGGCGATCTGCTGCGCGGCCTGCACCGCGCGCGGCTCAAATTCGAGCGCGCGCAGGGTCTGCACCCACGCGAAGATGCCGCCCGTCAGCAGCAAGGCCAGCAGGACGAAGGTGCGCCAGAAGAGGCTGAGGGCGACATGACGGCTGCTCATCGGGCGCGATGATGCCCGCAGTCAGCGAAGAGAAAGCGCCTCAAGATCAGGCTGCGCCGTCCGGCACGAAGACATAACCGACGCCCCACACCGTCTGGATGTACCGCGGCTGCGCCGGATCGGGCTCGATCATCTTGCGCAGGCGGCTGATCTGCACGTCCAGGCTGCGGTCGAAGGGCTCGAACTCGCGGCCGCGGGCCAGCTGCGCCAGCTTGTCGCGCGACAGCGGCTGGCGCGGGTGGCGCACCAGGGCCTTGAGCATCGAGAACTCGCCGGTGGTCAGCGCGATCTGCTCGCCGTCCTTGGTCAGGCGGCGCAGCGACAGGTCGAACTCGAACGGGCCGAAGGTGACGGTCTGCGCTTCCTTGGCCGGCGCACCCGGGGCTTCCATCGCCGGGCGGCGGCGCAGAACGGCGTGGATGCGGGCCAGCAGCTCGCGCGGGTTGAAGGGCTTGGGCAGGTAGTCGTCGGCGCCCACCTCCAGGCCGACGATGCGGTCGACGTCCTCCACCTTGGCGGTGAGCATGATGATGGGCGTGACGTCGTTGGCCGCGCGCAGGCGGCGGCAGATCGACAGGCCGTCCTCGCCCGGCAGCATCAGGTCGAGCACGATCAGGTCAATGGTCTCGCGGGTGATGACGCGGTTGAGCGCCTTGGCGTCTTCGGCCAGCAGCACCTCGAAACCTTCCTGCGTCAGGTAGCGCCGCAGCAAATCACGAATGCGGGCATCGTCATCAACAACGACGATCCGGTCCGGCCGTGTGTTTGCGGGTGCGTTCATATGTGGACTCCAAACTTGTAACAGGCGCATTGTGCGCAGGAAAGACTAAGGGTTAACCCTTGTTCTGACCCGTGGTTACAAGTCTTTCGGTAACCAAAGGCCGGTCCGCCAGTCAACCCGGTGCCATGGCCAGCGGTTGTTGGCAGGGCGCATGCCCAGCGGAGAGCGGCCCCCTCCAGCGCAGGTGCCGGTCTGGCGCAGCCGTTGCGGCGTCACTTTTTCTTGCCCACAGGAGCTTCATGAAACCCACGATCGATCGTCCCCGCGCCACCATCCGCCGTTCGGCGCTGCTCGCCGCCCTGGTGGGCCTGGCGGCCTTCAGCGCCTCGGCCCAGCAGGCGGTGCTGCCCGCGCCGCAAGGGGTGCTCGGCTTGAACGCCAGCGCCAGTGTGGAAGTGGCGAAGGACCTGCTGACCATCACCTTCACCGCGACGCGCGAAGGGACGGATGCGGCCACGGTGCAAACCCAGCTCAAGCAGGCGTTGGACGCCGCGCTGGCCGAGGCCCGAAAGGCCGCCCGGCCGGAGCAGGTGGAGGTGCAGACGGGCAACTTCTCGCTCTATCCGCGCTATGCGGCCAAAGGCGCCATCAACGGCTGGCAGGGCACGGCCGAGCTGGTGGTGCAGGGCCGCGACATGGCCGCCATCTCGCAGCTGTCTGGCCGTATCTCGACGATGACGATCGGCCGCGTGAACTACGGCCTGTCGCGCGAGGCGACGCAGAAGGTGGAGGCCGAGGTCACCGCGCAGGCGATCAAGCGCTTCCAGGCGCAGGCCACCGAGATGGCCCGGCATTTCGGCTACCAGGAGGCCACCGTGCGTGAGGTGAACGTGCAGACCAACGAGGTGGGGTCGATTCCCATCGCGCCAAAGACCTACATGCGCGCCGCGGCCGCGCAAATGGACGAGGCCCTGCCGGTGGAAGCCGGCAAGAGCACCGTCACCGCCACGGTCAGCGGCACGGTGCAGATGAAGTAGCCGGCCCCCAACCTCCCTGCGCTCGCGCCCCCCGAGGGGGATCTCAGCCCCTTAGGGCGGCCCGGCGGGGCTGAGGCCTACTGCGCGGCCCAGCCGCCGTCCACGTTGATGGCGGCGCCGCGCAGGTTGTCGGCCGCGGCCGAGCACATGAACACCGCCAGGTCGCCCAGTTGCTCGGGCGTGGTGAACTGCAGCGAAGGCTGCTTCTCGCCCAGCAGGTCGCGCTTGGCCTGGTCCACCGAGATGCCTTCGCGCGCGGCGCGGTCGTCGATCTGCTTCTGCACCAGCGGCGTCAGCACCCAGCCGGGGCAGATGGCGTTGGCGGTGACGCCGGTGGTCGCCGTCTCCAGCGCCAGCGCCTTGGTGAAGCCCAGGATGCCGTGCTTGCTGGCCACGTAGGCCGACTTCTGCGCCGAGGCTACCAGCCCGTGCGTGCTGGCCACGTTGATGATGCGTCCCCAGTTGCGCTGCTTCATGCCGGGCAGCGCATGGCGCGTGGTGTGGAAGGCCGAGGTGAGGTTGATCGCGATGATCGCGTCCCACTTCTCGGGCGGAAAGTCTTCCACCAACGCCACATGCTGGATGCCGGCGTTGTTGACCAGGATGTCCACCGCGCCGAACTCGGCCTCGGTCTCGCGCACCAGCGCCTCGATCTCGTCGGGCTTGCTCATGTCGGCGCCGTTGTAGGCCACCTTCACGCCCAGCGCTTCCACCTGTGCCTTCGGTCCGGCATGGTCGCCGAAGCCGTTGAGCATGATGTTGGCGCCCTGCGCGGCCAGCCGCATCGCGATGCCCAGCCCGATGCCGCTGGTCGAGCCCGTGACGAGGGCGGTCTTTCCTTTGAGCATTCCAGATCTCCGTGAGGGGGTTGCTACGATGCATTATCAAACGCAGGGGCACCTTTCCATGACCGTCGAACCCGTCCTCCAGCATGTGCAATGCCTTGGCAGCCGCGGCCTGCATCGCATGGCTTATTGGGAGTGGGGCGACGCGGCCAATCCCAGGGTGCTGGTGTGCGTTCATGGCCTGACGCGGCAGGGCCGCGACTTCGACGTCCTGGCCCGCGCAATGTGCGACGAGTACCGCGTCATCTGCCCCGACGTGCCCGGCCGCGGCCGGTCCGACTGGCTGGCCGATCCGGCCGGCTATGCAGTCCCTGCGTATGTGTCCAACATGGTCACGCTGGTGGCGCGGCTGGGCGTCGACAGCATCGATTGGGTCGGCACCTCGATGGGCGGGCTGATCGGCATGGGCCTGGCCTCATTGCCCAACACACCGGTGCGCAAGCTGGTGCTCAACGACATCGGCCCGGCCATCGACTATGAAGGCCTGGCCCGCATCGGCACCTATGTGGGCAAGCCGGCGCACTGGGCCAGCGAGCAGGAGGCCGCGGCCGCGCTGTGGGCCATCTCGCAGGGCTTCGGCCCACATTCCGACGAACAGTGGCTGGCGCTCACGCGGCCACAGCTCAAGCCCGACGGCGATGGCTTCAAGCCGCACTACGACCCGGCCATCGGCCTGGCCTTCCAGGGCATGACGCCGGAGATGGCCAAGGCCGGCGAGGCCATGCTGTGGGCCGCCTATGACGCCATCGCCTGCCCCACGCTGCTGACGCGCGGCGCGCAGAGCGACCTGCTGTCGGCGACCACCGCGCAGGCCATGACCCGGCGCGGACCACGGGCGCGGCTCGTCGAATTCGAAGGCGTGGGCCATGCGCCCACGCTGGTGCAACCCGACCAAGTGAAGGCCGTGCGCGACTTCCTGTTGTCCCCGTGATCGTCGCCCCGTGAAGAGCCACGCCCCCGAAGTCACCACCGACCACGCTGCCACCATCGTCCGGCTGGCCGACGTGGCCGACGAACTGGACGCCAAGCACCGCGCACGCAGTTTCGCGCAGCCGCTGCTGCAGGGCGAAGTGCTGGACACCGGCGAAGATGCCCTCGGCCATGCCGACGGCGTGGCCGCGATCCTGCATGACATCGGCGCCTCGCCCGCGATGCAGGCCGCGGCCTACCTGGTGTATTCGGCCGACTTCCTGCAGCGGCCGGAAGAAGTCATCGCCAAGGCCTTCGGGCCTTCCTATGCCGGGCTGGTGCTGCACACCGTCAAGCTGGTGCAGATCCAGCGTGCGGCGCGTGAAGCCCGGCTGGCCGTCGCCGACCGCGCGGTGCAGACGGAGCGGGTGCGCAAGATGCTGCTGGCCTTCTCGCGCGACCTGCGCGTGGTGCTGCTGCGGCTGGCCTCGCGGCTGCAGACGCTGCGCTGGTATGCCGCCTCCCGCACGCCATGCCCCGAGGCGCTGGCGATGGAAACCCAGCAGGTCTTCGCGCCGCTGGCCAACCGCCTCGGCATCTGGCAGATCAAGTGGGAGCTGGAAGACCTCTCCTTCCGCTTCCTGCGGCCCGACGACTACAAGCGCATGGCGCGCCTGCTCGATGAAAAGCGCGTGGAGCGCGAAGCCGGTGTCGAGGCCTTCCGCCAGCAGCTAGCGCAGCAGCTGCAGGCCGCCGGCCTGCAGGCCGAGGTGCAGGGCCGGCCCAAGCACCTCTACAGCATCTGGAAGAAGATGCAGGGCAAGGGGCTGGACTTCGCGCGGGTGTTCGACGTGCGGGCCATGCGCGTCATCGTGGCCGATGTGCCGGCCTGTTATGCCGCGCTGGCCCATGTGCAGCAGCGCTACCGCGTGGTGCAGGGCGAGTACGACGACTACATCGCCAAGCCCAAGCCCAACGGCTACCAGTCGCTGCACACCGTGGTGCTGGACGACGACGGCCGCACGGTGGAAGTGCAGATCCGCACCCGCGCCATGCACGAGTACGCCGAGTTCGGCGTGGCTGCCCACTGGGCCTACAAGGAGGCGGGCGCCAAGGGATATGCCGGCGTGTCGGCCGCGGGCGCCGACGACGAGCGCGTGGCCGAGGCGCGGCGCTCGGTGCTGCGTCAGCTGCTGGCCTGGGAGCGCGACTTCGCCGGGCAGGGGGCTGACGATGCGGCCGGCGCACGCGACGAGCGCATCTACGTCTTCACGCCGCAGGCCGCGGTGATCGAGCTGCCCGCCGGTGCCACGCCGGTGGACTTCGCGTACACGCTGCACACCGACCTGGGCCACCGCTGCCGCGGTGCCAAGGTCGATGGCGCGATGGTGCCGCTCAACACGCCGCTGGCCAACGGCCAGACGGTGGAGATCAACGCCATCAAGGAAGGCGGGCCGTCGCTCGACTGGCTCAACCCCGAACTCGGCTACCTGGCCAGCTCGCGCGCCAAGAGCAAGGTGCGCGCATGGTTCAACGCGCTGGCGCAATCGCAGACCATCGCCAAGGGCCGCGAGCTGGTGGAAAAGCTGCTGCAGCGCGAAGGCCGCACCGCCATCAAGCTCGACGACCTGGCCTCGCGCCTCGGCTTCCGCGGTGCCGATGCGCTGTTCGAGGTGGTGGGCAAGGACGAGTACTCGCTGCGCAACATCGAGCAGTTGCTGCGCCCGCCGGTCGAGGCCCCCACGCCCGACGAGATCGTGGCGTTGCGCCGCTCCAAGGGCGACGGTGCCACGCCGCGCGGCGGCGTGCTGGTGGTGGGCGTCGATTCACTGCTCACCAGCCTGGCGCGCTGCTGCCGGCCTGCGCCGCCCGATGCCATCGGCGGCTTCGTCACCCGCGGCAAGGGCGTGGCGGTGCACCGGGTGGACTGCACCAACTTCCGCAACATGCGCGCGCAGCAGCCGGAACGCGTGATCCCGGTGGCCTGGGGCGCGGGGCAGGGCGTGCGCGGCGAGGAAGCGATGTATCCGGTGGACGTGGTGGTGGAAGCCGCCGACCGCCCGGCACTCCTGCGCGACATCTCCGAGGTCTTCGCCAAGGAGAAGATGAACGTGACCGGCGTGCACACGCAGTCGGTCAAGCATGTGCGCGGCGGCACCGCCTGGATGACCTTCACCGTCGAGGTGGGCGACGCCGCCCGGCTGGCCGCGGTGCTGGGCCAGGTGGCCCGCGTCGCCGGCGTGCGGCACGCGCGGCGCAAGTAGCCGACGCCCGCGTGCGTCAGCGCAGCAGCGTGAGCAGCGCGCCGGCCGCGCCGCTGGCCAGGATCACCGGGATCACGCCCACGCGCCCGCTGAACAGCGCGATGGCGGCCAGCCCGCCCAACACCGCGGCCACCGGGTCGAAGCCCTGCCACATGCCACCGGCCAGGCCCTGCGGCCACAGCACATGCTGCGCGAAGAACACCGCCAGGTTCACGATCACGCCCACCACCGCGGCGGTGATGGCGGTCAGTGGTGCGGTGAAGCCGAGCTTGCCGTGCGTGGTCTCGATGAAGGGCCCGCCCAGCAGGATGAAGCAGAACGAGGGCAGGAAGGTGAACAGCGTGACCACGCACGCGCCTGCGATGCCGGCCAGCGCCAGCGCATCCGGCCCGAACAGGGCGCGGCCCCAACCGCCGACGAAGCCGACGAAGGCCACCACCATGATCAGCGGGCCGGGCGTCGTCTCGCCCAGCGCCAGGCCGTCGATCATCTGGGTGCCGGTGAGCCAGCGGTAGTCGTCCACCGCGCCCTGGTAGACATAGGGCAGCACCGCATAGGCCCCGCCGAAGGTCAGCAGCGCAGCCTTGGTGAAGAACCAGGCCATCTGCGTCAAGGCGCCATCCAGCCTGAAGCGCGCGGCTAGCGCACCGAAGGCCAGCAGCCACAAGCCGATGAACGCGGCCAGCACCAGGCCGAAGCGCCGCCAGGTGAAGCGTGCATGCGCCGGCGTCGGCGTGTCGTCGTCGATCAACGCCGGCGCCTGCGCCACCGGTGCGGATGCGCCAGTCGGTGCATGGCCGGCCGCACGTGGCATGAAGGAATCCGGCGACCAGCGGCCACCCAGGAAGCCGATGCCGGCGGCCGCGGCGATGATCAGCGGAAACGGCAGGTCGAAGGCGAACAGCGCGACGAAGGCTCCGGCCGCCAGCGCCCACGTCCAGGCATTGCGCAGCACCCGCGACCCGATGCGCCACGCCGCCGCCAGCACGATGGCCGTCACCGCCGGCTTGATGCCGTACAGCACACCGGCCACTGCCGGCGCCTGCCCATGCGCCAGGTACAGCCAGGACAGCCCGACCAGCAGCAGCAGCGACGGCAGCACGAACAGTCCACCGGCCACCAGGCCGCCTGCGGTGCGGTGCATCAGCCAGCCGATGTAGGTGGCCAGCTGCTGCGCTTCCGGTCCGGGCAGCACCATGCAGTAGTTCAGCGCATGCAGGAAGCGCCGTTCGGAGATCCAGCGCCGGCGCTCGACCAGCTCGGCATGCATCAGTGCGATCTGCCCGGCCGGCCCGCCGAAGCTGACGAAGCCCAGCTTGAGCCAGAAGGCAAAGGCCTGGGCCAGCGATACCGGCGCAGGGCCGGAGCCGGCCGCGGCGGAAGAGGGCGGGGCGGTGGTGTTGGACATCGGCCGCGAGTGTCGTTGTTTTTGTGTTGAGCACCGTGCGGCGCGAGCCGCTTGCCAGCGCTTCGAAACGTCTGCTATAGTCACAGGCTTCCCCAGGCGCGTAGCTCAGCTGGTTAGAGCACCACCTTGACATGGTGGGGGTCGTTGGTTCGAGTCCAATCGCGCCTACCAACACTGAAACCCGGTAACTCTTGAGAAATCAAGGCTTACCGGGTTTTTCGCTTTCCGAGCGTCGTTTTCCAGCCTTCGTTTTCGGCCTTTCACTACAGCGGCCTGCGGTAGCCGATCAACCGGCTGGACCAGTAACCCTCGGCAAGCCGGGCCAGGCTCACCGTGCCGCCGGTGCTGGGCGCATGCACGAAGCGGCCCTGGCCCACCAGGATGCCGGCATGGCTCGCGTCGCCGCGGCTGCCGAAGATGGCGAGGTCGCCCGTGCGCACGAAGCTGGGATGCACGGGCTGCCCCCACAGGCTCATCTCGCGCACGGTGCGCGGCGTGGCCAGCCCCGCCGCACGGTACACGTACATGATGAGCCCGCTGCAATCGAAGCCGCCCTCGGGCGTGTTGCCGCCATAGCGGTAGGTGGTGCCCACCAGGCCCAGGGCCAGGACCGTGGCGTCCTGCGCCTGCTCGTCGCTCATGCGCGAAGGACGGGGCGGCGTGGCCGGCACCACCGGCGGGCCGCCCGCGCAGCCGGCCAGCAGTCCGGCCGCCAGCCAGGCGGCGGCGGTGCGGCGGTCCACGGTTGGGCGGGCAGGGTGGGCGTGGTTCATGTCGTGGGCATTCGTCATGTCGCGGTGGATGCTAGCGGCGTGGCCTCAGGGTGGCAGCAGCAGGCCTTCATGGCGGGCCACATGCTCCAGCGCCGCCTCGAAGCGGGCGCGCGCCGTGGCGGCCATGTGGCGCAGGCCGCGGTGCAGCTCGGCATCCTCGGGGCTGCGGTGCTCGCACTCGGCGCTGTAGGCCTCGAAGTGGGACAGCTGCATCAGCAGCTCCGCCACGTGCCGTGGACATTCGCAGGCGATGGTGGTGGACAGTCCGGCGAATTCGGCCAGCGCCTCGTCGTCCCAGCGACGGGGCGTGGCCGCTGCGGCGGGATCGTCCCAGCCACCGGCGACCGCGGCAGCAGACGGCGCCGGCCCGGCCAGCGAGCCGCACCAGGCGGCCAGCCATTGCGCCAGCACCGTGTCGCTCTGCGGCTCGCGCAGCAGCCAGGCGCCTGCATCCGCCCAGGCGGCGGCCGTGGTCTCGGCGGCGAAGCGGTACAGCAGTGCGCAGGGCCGGGTGGTGGACGGGGCGGCGTCCGCATGCAGGCGCGGCTGCTGCATCAGCACCGCATCGGCAGGTTGCCGTGGCCGATCGGCGTCCGCCTGCGCGAGGTCGTCGAAGGGGCCCAGCCACTGCACCGGCCGACCCAGCCGCCGCTGAAGCGCCGGCTGCTGCAGCCGCTGGAACAGCGCCCCGCCCACCACTTGCACCCTGAGGACCCGCGCTGCGTTGGCCACGGGCGCCGCGGCGGCCAGTGGCCCGGGCTGCAGCGCGATGGGCCGGGCCGCCAGTGCGCTGGCGTGGGTGGCCGCCACTTGCTGGAGCTGCGCCATGTCCAGCGGCGCCAGGCTGCCGATGGCATGGCCGGCGTCCACCAACTGCTTGAGCAGCGCCAGGCGACGCACGTCGTCCGCGGAGTACAGCCGCTGGCCGCTGGGCGACAGCGCGGGCTGGGTCAGGCCGTAGCGCCGCTCCCACACGCGCAAGGTGGCGACCGGCATGCGCAGCATGCGGGCCACCGCACCACTGCGGTGGCGGCCGCCGGCATCGACAGGGGAGGCATGAGAGGCCATGACGCGTATTGAATCGGCTTTGAATCGCATTAGCGGACACGGCCGCTGGGCCATGCGCAGGTTGAAGCGATTCTGACGCCGATGTGCGTACGCTTGCAGCATGTTTTTGAAGACACAAGGCATCGAAGTGGCGGTCATCGGTGCCGGCATCGCCGGCGCCAGCTGCGCCCGTTGGTTGGCCGAGAGCGGTTGCCGGGTGCAGGTGATCGACAAGTCGCGCGGCATGGGCGGGCGCCTGGCCACGCGGCGCTTGCAGTGGACGGACACCGAAGGCCGGCTGCAGACCACCGCGCTCGACCATGGCGCGCCGGGCTTTGCGGCGCAGGGCGAGCCCTTCCAGGCCTGGGTGGCCACCGCGGTGCAGGCCGGAGTGCTGGCGCCGTGGCGGCCCACGCTGGCACCCGGCAGCCGTCCGCTGGACGAGCCCGGCCCGCTGTACATCGGCCTGCCGGACATGCCGGCCGCCTGTCGCTGGCTGTTGCAGCACCTGCCGTTCACGCCGAACGCGACGGTGGAGCGCTTGCGCAAGACACCGGCCGGCTGGCTGCTGGAGGGCAGCGGGCCGCTGCCCACGCAGGCTTTCAATGCGGTGGTGCTGGCGCTGCCGCCGGCCCAGGCGGCGCCCCTGCTGGCCGAATACCGGCGCGACTGGGCCCAGCGCGCCGCGATGGCCCTGATGCAGCCCGGCTGGACCCTGATGGGCGTTTCCGACGCACCGCCTGGCATGCCGGCCTGGGATGCGGCGCGGCCGCAGCACGGGCCGCTGGCCTGGGTGCTGCGCCATGCGGCGCGTCCGGGCCGCCAGGCGCCGGCCGGCGAGGCGCACTGGGTGCTGCATGCCCGCGCCGGCTGGAGCCGCCAGCAGCTCGAGCAGCCGCCCAGCCAGGTGCAGGCCGCGCTGCAGGCGGCGCTCCAAGGCTGGCTGCAGCAGCCGCTGGCCTGGCGCCATGCCGTGGTGCACCGCTGGCGCTACGCGCTGCCGATGACCACCGGTGGCGAGGTGGACGCCAGCTGCTGGTGGGACGCCGCCCAGGGCCTGGGTGCCTGTGGCGACTTCCTCGGCGGCGGTGGCGTAGAGGCGGCCTGGGCTTCGGCCCGGGCGCTGGTGCAGGCCATGCGGCATGCACCGCAGACCCCCAGCACCGCACAGGCCACCGCCGCAGGCCGCGCCTCCGCGCCCGCTCTGGCCACCTCCGCCGACGCCTGCCGCGCCGGCACCGACATGCCGCCGCAGGGCCATCCGGCCGCGGCATGAAGCACCGCTTTCTTCACGCCCCCAGCCATCGCAAGGAGCTTCCATGAACCACTGCAACCCACCACGCCGCGTCTTCCTCATCGGCCTGGCCGCCTCCACCGCCGGCCTGGCCGCCGGGCCGGCGGCCGCCCAGGCCATGGTCGACGAGAAGGACCCGCAGGCCACCGCCCTCGGCTATGTGGCCGACGCCAAGCGCGTGGACACCAAGAAGTACCCCAAGTACGCCGCCGGTCAGGTCTGCGGCAACTGCGCGCTGTACCAGGGCAAGCCCACCGACAAGGCCGCCGCCTGCCCGTTGTTCGCCGGCAAGCAGGTGGCTGGGCCCGGCTGGTGCAGCGCCTGGGCCAAGAAGGCTTGATGCCGCGGCGCGCGATGTCCCGCCACGCGTTGCCGCAGGACGCGACCGCGCCTGCCAGCGGCTTCCGCGGCAACAAGGCCGCCCTGCCCAGCAAGCCGTGCGCGGCCTGCGGGCGGGCCATGAGCTGGCGCAGCCGCTGGGCACGCTGCTGGCCGGAGGTGAAGTTCTGCAGCCAGGCCTGCCGCCGCCAGCGCGGCGGGCCACATCCCCAGGAAGGCACGCCATGAAACCCATCGCCCTCGTGACCGGTGCCAGCGGCGGCATCGGGCGCGCCGTGTCCGCCCGCCTGCAGGCCCAGGGCTGCGTGGTGGTGGCCGTCGGGCGGGATGCCGCGCGCCTGGCCGAACTGCCGGCCGTGCTGCGCCTGGCCGCCGACACCACCACGCCGGAAGGCGCCGCGCAGGCCATCGACGGCTGCCGCCAGGCGCTGGGCGCGGCGCCTACCCTGCTGGCGCATTGCGTGGGCAGCGTGCTCATCGCCTCGCTGCCGCGCACCAGCGTGCAGGCCTACCGCGAGGTGATGCGTGTCAACCTGGACAGCGCGGTGTTCATGCTGCAGGCCTGGCTGGCCGGACTGGAAGGCGGGGCGGGCGCGGCGGTGTTCGCCAGCTCGGTGGTGGCCCGCATCGGCGTGGCCAACCATGAGGCCATCGCCGCCGCCAAGGGCGGGGTGGAGGCCCTGGTGCGCAGCGCCGCGGCCACCCATGCCGGGCAGGGCGTGCGGGTGAATGCCGTGGCCCCGGGCATGACCGACACGCCGATGACCGCCTCGATGCTCAAGGTGCCGGCGATGCGGGAAGGCGCCGCCCGGCAGTACCCGCTGGGCGGCATCCAGGTCGCCGACGACGTGGCCGGCGTGATGGCCTGGCTGTTGAGCGAGGGTGCCGCGCGGCTGACCGGCCAGGTGATCCCGGTGGACGGCGGGTTCACCAGCGTGCGGCCGCTGGTGAAGTAGCGGCCCGCAGGCTCAGGCCGCCACGGCCACGATCACGCTGGAGGCCTTGAAGAAGGCCATCGCGCGGCTGCCCACGACCAGGCCCAGGTCGCGCACGCTGGCTTCGGTGACCACTGCGGTGACCGCGCCGCCGGCATCCAGCGCCAGCGTCAGCTCGCTGTTGACCGCGCCGGTGCGCAGGCCCTGCACCGTGCCGGCGAACTGGTTGCGTGCCGACAGCCGCAGGCCGTGGTCCTCGGCCGCCAGCAGCACCGACGACGACTTGACCAGCGCCAGTGCCGTCATGTTCAGCCGCAGGCCCAGGGAGTCGGTGCTGTCGCGGGTGAGCACCGCCACGATGCGCGGGCCGCCGGGCACGGTGATCTCCACCTCGTCGTTCACCGCGCCGGCGCGCACCGCGGTCACCTGGCCGACGAACTGGTTCCGGGCGCTGGTCTTCAAGATCATGATCCTCGTCAGCGAGAAGTCGGCCTCCAGGTCGAAGGCCTGCTCGTCCAGCAGCCTGAGCAGCCGGCGGTGCACCGCGTCCACCTCCTCGTAGCGCTGCAGCAGCCGCAGGCCGTGGCCGGTCAGTCGGGTGGAGCCGCCGCCGCGGCCGCCGGCGCTGCGGTGCACCAGCGGCGCGCCGGCGGCCTGGGTCATCGCCTCCACCGCGTCCCAGGCGCCCTTGTAGCTCAGGCCCACCGCCCGTGCCGCCTGGGTGATGGAGCCGTGCTCCGCCACCGCCCGCAGCAGGGCCATGCGGGTTTCGCCGCCCAGCCGGCCGACGGGGCTGTCCACCCACAGCTCGCCGCCCAGGTGCAGCGGCTGGCGGCGCCTGCGGGCCGGGCGCGGGCCGGCGGTCATCGCGCCACCTCGGCCCACACGGCCTGGGCGGCCTGCGCCGCCGGCACCAGGCGGCCGGCCTGCATGTGCAGCACCTCGCCGGCCAGCAGCGCGGCATCCTCGTCGTCATGCGTGATAAGCAGCGTGGGGATGTCGATGTCGGCACGCAGGTCGCGCAGTTCGCGGCGCAGGTGGGCGCGCAGCGGCTTGTCCAGCGCAGCGAAGGGTTCGTCCAGCAGCAGCGCGGCGGGCTCCGCGGCCAGCGCGCGGGCCAGGGCGGTTCGCTGGCGCTGGCCGCCCGAGATCTGGTGCGGCTGGTGGTCGGCGATGGCCGTGAGGTGGAAGGCGCGCAGCCAGCGCTGCACCGTGTCGTCGGGCCATGCGCGCTGCGGATTGAGCCAGCCGCCGCGGCGGGCGAAGCCGATGTTCTGCCGCACCGTCAAGTGCGGGAACAGCGCGTAGTCCTGGAACACGTAGCCCAGGCGGCGCCGCTGCGCCGGCAGGCTGAAGCCGCTGGCGCTGTCGTGCAGCAGCCGCCCGGCCACCTGCACCCGGCCGGTGTCGGGGCGGGCGATGCCGGCGATCATCTTCAGCGTCTGCGACTTGCCGGCGCCCGAGGGGCCCACCAGCGCCAGGTGCGGCTGGGCGGTGGCAAAGCGCACGTCCAGCGTGAAGCGGCTGCCCTGGTGGACCAGTTGCCGCTGCAGGCTCACGTCCCAGGTGGGCTGCGTCATGGCCAGGCCCTCAGCCCCGGAGCGGCAGGCGGCCGGGCAGCAGCCGGCCAGCGGCCAGCAGCACCGCGATGCAGGTGAGCGAGGTGACGGCCACCAGGAAGTTGGCCGCGTCGTCCTGGCCGGCCTGCACCGCCTCGTACACCGCGATGGACAAGGTCTGCGTCTTGCCCGGGATGCTGCCGGCCACCATCAGCGTGGCGCCGAATTCGCCCAGCGCCCGCGCGAACGACAGCAGCAGCCCGGCCAGGATGCCGCGCCACGCCAGCGGCAGCGACACGCGGAAGAACACTGCCGCCTCGCCGATGCCCAGCGTGCGGGCGGCGTCTTCCAGCTGCGGGTCCACCGTCTCGAAGGCGGCGCGCGCGGCCTTGAACACCAGCGGAAACGACACCACCGTGGCTGCGATCACCGCCGCCTGCCAGGTGAAGATGAGGCGAATGCCGAAGGTGGACAGCAGCCAGCCGCCCAGCGGCCCCTGGGTGCCGATGAGCACCAGCAGGTAGTAGCCCAGCACCGTGGGCGGCATCACCATCGGCAGCGTGAGCGCGGCGTCCAGCAGGTCGCGCCCCGGAAAGCGCCAGCGCGCCAGCGCATGGCCGGCGGCCACGCCCAGCACCAGGTTGATGGCCGTGGCCCAGCCCGCCACCTTCAAGGTGAGCAGCAGCGGCACCCAGGCCTCGCCCATCACGGCGCGCTGAAGCCATGGCGGGCCAGCACTGCCTGCGCCGGCGGCGTCAGCAGCCAGTCGGCGAACTGCCGCGCCAGGGCCGGCTGTGCGCTGGCCCACACCGGCGCCACCGGGTACAGCACCGGCTGCGGCGTGGCCACGCGCAAGGCCACCTGCACCTTGTCGGGCAACAGCGCCGCATCCGTGGCGTAGACGAAGCCCGCATCCACCTCGCCGCGGGCGACGTAGTCCAGCGCCTGGCGTACGTTCTGCGCGCCGATCATCTTGGGCTGCACCGCCTGCCAGTGGCCGGCGGCCTCCAGCACCGATTGGGTGTAGCGCCCGACCGGCACGCTGGCCGGCAGGCCGATGGCGATGCGCTGGTAGGCCGGCTGGGCCAGATCGGCCAGGGTGCGTGGCCGCAGCCTGCTGGCCGCGGGCACCACCAGCACCAGGCTGTTGGAAGCGAAGGCCCGTGCCTGGCCCGCCGCCACCAGGCCCTGGGCCTGTGCCTGGTTCATCGTGTGCGCGTCGGCGGTGGCCAGCACATCCACCGGCGCGCCACGGGCGATCTGCTGCAGCAGCATGCCCGAGGCCGCGAAGTTGAACTGCAGCCGGGCGCCGGGATGCGCCGCCTCGAAGGCCGGAGCCAGCGCGGTGAAGGCCTGGTTCAGGCTGGCCGCGGCAGAGACGGTGAGCTGCTGCGCCGCTGCGGTGCCGGCCAGCGCCAGCAGGCTGAGCAGCAGGGCGATCGATGGCAGGGTGGAGCGCCGCATGGCAGTGATGGGGGTGGCAGGGCTGTAAAGCAAACTATATATCCTGCCTGTTGGCACGACGTCGCCAGGAGGTGCATCACGCATCGCACGCGCTATGTAGTGGCCTGCATGACGACGACCGGCGCGAGGCCGAATGCCGTCCAAGGCTTTTGTCGATCGGCGCCATCAGCCCGCCGCCAGCGCTTACCCTTATGCGCCCGCATCCGGGCCCGTCCGGGCTGCGTAGCGTGCTGCGGTACGGGGCATGCAGGGCGGCCTCGGTCCTCGTCTTGAACCAGAAAGGGAGTTGGCATGTCATCTCGCGCGCGTGTCGCGGTGGGTTGGGTGGAGCAGGGCCTGGTGCCCGATTCGGTGGTGCGGCTGGGCATCCGGCGGCTGCTGAAGGAACGGCTGGACGAGATCGGCGACCGCGACCCGGAACGCGCGGCTGAGGCCACCACCGCCTTCGTTCGGTCGCTGGGCCAGGCGCCGGTGGCGCTGCTCACCGACAAGGCCAACGAGCAGCACTACGAGGTGCCGGCCGCCTTCTTCCAGCAGGTGCTGGGGCCGCACCTGAAGTACAGCTGCGGCTGGTGGCCCGACGGCGTGGCCACGCTGGCCGAGTCGGAAGCCGCCGCGCTGCGCGCCACTTGCGAGCGCGCCGGCCTGGCGGACGGCCAGAACGTGCTGGAGCTGGGCTGCGGCTGGGGTTCGCTGTCGCTGTGGATGGCCCAGCACTACCGCGGCAGCCTGGTCACCGCGGTGTCCAACTCGCAATCGCAGCGTGCACACATCGAGGCCCAGGCCCGTGAGCGCGGCCTGCGCAACCTGCGCGTCATCACCGCCGACGTCAACCACTTCCACACCGAGGACCGCTACGACCGCGTGGTGTCGGTGGAGATGTTCGAGCACCTGCGCAACTGGCCCGAGGCCTTCCGCCGCGTGGCCGGCTGGCTGAAGCCCGACGGCCGCTTCTTCATGCATGTGTTCGCCCACCGCGCCACGCCGTATGAATTCGTGGAGCGCGACGAGACCGACTGGATGAGCCGTCACTTCTTCTCCGGCGGCATGATGCCTAGCGACGACCTGGTGCTGCATTGCCAGGACGACCTGAGGCTGCAGCAGCGCTGGCGCTGGAACGGCCGCCACTACGCCCGCACCGCCGAAGCCTGGCTGTCCAACATGGACGCCGCGCGGCCCGCGCTGTGGCCGCTGTTCGAACGCACCTACGGTGCCGACGCCGCTGTGTGGTGGACCCGCTGGCGGCTCTTCTTCATGTCGGTGGCCGAGCTGTTCGGCTACGACGACGGCAACCAGTGGTGGGTCAGCCACTACCTGCTGGCACCGCGCCAGGCCCCGGCCCGATGACGACGCTGCAGGTGGCCGCGGGCGGCCTGGCCGCGGCGGTGGTGCTGGCGGTGCTCACCTGGCTGGCCAGCGTGGTGCGGCATGACGTGAGCCTGGTGGACCGGGTCTGGTCGCTGATGATCGTCGCGGTGGGCCTGGTGTTCGCCTGGCAGCTGGGCGCGACCGATCCGCGCACCGTGGCCATGCTGTTCATCGGCGGGCTGTGGGCGCTGCGGCTGGCGGCCTACATCAGCTGGCGCAACTGGGGCCATGGCGAGGACCGGCGCTACCAGGCCATCCGCGAGCGCAACCAGCCGTACTTCGCGGTCAAGAGCCTGTACCTGGTGTTCGGGCTGCAGGCGGTGCTGGCCTGGATCGTGGCGCTGCCCTTCCTGGCGGCGGCGCTGGGCGCACTGGGCAATGCCCGCGACTGGGAAGGGCTGGACACCGTCGGCGCCGCCATCGCCGTGGCCGGGCTGCTGTTCGAGGCCGTGGCCGATGCGCAGATGGCCGCCTTCAAGGCCCGTGACGCCAATACGGGCCAGGTGATGGACCGCGGACTGTGGCGCTATTCGCGCCATCCGAACTATTTTGGTGAATGCTGTGTCTGGTGGGGCCTGGGCCTGATGGCGCTGGCCGCCGGCGGCTGGTGGGCGCTGCTGTCGCCGCTGCTGATGACGGTGCTGCTGCTGAAGGTGTCGGGGGTCACCCTGCTGGAGAAGGACATGCATGAACGCCGCCCGGGCTACCGGGACTATGTCGCCCGCACCAATGCCTTCATTCCGGGCCCGCGCAAGCCGCCGCGGCCAGGCGCATGAAGGCCGCCGCCTCGTGGGCCGCCGTGCTGTTGCTGGCCGGTGCGGCCCAGGCCTCCACGCCACCGCCCGGCGCGGCGCGCACGGCGATGACGGCCAGCCCGGCCGAATGGCACTTCGAGGTGCAGCTGGATGGCAAGCCGGTGGGCGAGCACCGTTTCAGCCTGAGCACCGAGGGCAGCGAGCGCCGGCTGCGCAGCATTGCCAGCTTCGACGTGAAGCTGCTGGGCATCACCGTCTACCGCTACCGGCATGAGGCCCGCGAGCGCTGGAAGGGCGACTGCCTGGCCGAGCTGGAAGCCCGCACCGACGCCAACGGCAAGCCCACCACCGTGAGCGCCCGGCTGGAGCCCGAAGGCCTGCGCGTGAGTGCGCCGGCCGGCATGGCGGCGCTGCCGGCCTGCACCATGACCTTCGCCTACTGGCACCCGGCGCTGCGCCGCCAGGCCCAGTTGCTCAATCCGCAGACCGGCCGCAACGTGGCGGTGCAGATGGTGCCGGTGGGCACCGGCATGATCGACGTGCGCGGCAGCGCGGTGCCGGCGGAGCACTGGCGGCTGACGGGCGACGAGTCGCCCATCGAGCTCTGGTACACGCCCGGCGGCGAGTGGCTGGCGCTGGATGCCACGGTCAACGGCCGGCGGCTGAGCTACCGCCTGCGCTGATTGCTGCACTGCCGCGGGAAAACCCCCCGCGGGCTCAGGCAGGGCCCCCTAGAATCTTTTCGATACCGTCCATCCGATCAGGAGTTCCCTGCATGGCTTCCCCTCGCCGCGGCGTGTCCGCGGATGCTGCAGACGCCGGCACCGCCGCCGGCGACGGGCCGCGCGTCCTGAAGAAATACCCGAACCGCCGGCTGTACGACACCCAGACCAGCAGCTACATCACGCTGGCCGACGTCAAGCAGATGGTGCTGGCCGTCGAGGCCTTCGAGGTGCGTGACGCCAAGACCGGCGAAGACCTGACCCGCAGCATCCTGCTGCAGATCATCCTGGAGGAGGAGAGCGGCGGCGTGCCGATGTTCTCCGAGCAGATGCTGGCCCAGATCATCCGGTTCTACGGCCACAGCATGCAGGGCATGATGGGTGCGTACCTGGAGAAGAACCTGCAGACCTTCGTCGAGCTGCAGAAGCGCCTGGCCGGCCCCGCCACCTTCACGCCCGAGATGTGGACCCAGTTCCTCAGCGGCCAGGCACCGGGCATGCAGGGCCTGATGGGCACCTACCTCGAGCAGTCGAAGAACCTGTTCAACCAGATGCAGGAACAGATGGCCAAGGCGGGCACGCTGTTCCCGGGCTTTCCGCCGAAGCGCTGACATCCGCAGGCGATGCGGGACAATCCGGGGATGAACCTCCCCGTTTCGCCCGCCGCGCCCACCGCCGGCGCTGCCGCCCCCAAGATCGGCTTCGTCAGCCTCGGCTGTCCGTAAGCGTGCCTATCTAAATTCCATACCCTGGTTCATGAGACTGCTTGATCAGATCGTGGACGCACTCACCAGCGAGGGCGGCCGCCTCTCCGAGGCGTTACTCAAGACGAAGGTGCTGTTGCATCGCTTAGGACACGGTGAGCTGGCCGACTGGGTGAATCTAGAGCTCAATGGCTATCCAGACGAGGTGCCGGTGCCCTCATATCGCGTGGCACATTGCCAGGTAATGGGCAACGTGCAAAACGCACTGTACGTCCGTTACGACGTCACGCTCCCGACGTCGCATCTGGAAGAAAAGCACCGCCAGATGCTGCTGGTAGACGAGTTCCGCCAGCCCATCGCGGTTTTGGAAGGCTGGGCGAAGTCTGCGAAACAAGGTGCGATGAAGCGAGACCTTGCTCCTGAGTGGACTCTTCGTTTCAACGAAGCGTTCGCCGCCGGAAACTGGGTCGAGCGTGCGTGGGTGGTTACCTCGACTGAGGGTATGGCCGAGGCCTCAACGCAGGTTCGATCAAGGTTGCTCGACTTCGTGCTCGGGTTACAAGACAAGGTCGGCGCCAGTCCGGATAACGAGTTGCGTCAGGCAGCAGAAGGAATCGACGTGGTCAATCAGTTCAAGAGCATCGTTGCCGGCGACAACAGCACGTTCATCTTCGGCGACCACAACACGACATCCATCAACAACGCGGTCAGGCGCGGCGATATTGAGTCGCTCGCAGCCCACCTGGCCTCGCACGGGCTGCCGAAGGAAGACATCGTGGCGTTGCGTGAAGCAGTCGCTGAAGATGCGGCCACGACGGAGCACCCGGTCGAGGGGCCGAAGGTGCGCGAGTGGAAGAAGGGCGTGCTGGGGAAAACCATCGACGGCACCTGGAAAATCTCGACCGCCGTTGCGGCGAAGCTGATCGCTGATGGGATCACAGGTTTCTTTGGAAGCTAGCCACGAACGCCAAACGAAAGATGCCCGCCGTAGCGGGCATCTTTCCGGAGTGGAGCAGGTCAGGCTGCTTTTGCTTCGATCGGCTTGCTCCAGACACGCAGGTGTCCAAGAGCTATCCTATGTAAATATTGGGGGGCGTAGCTTGAGAACACTATCCATTGCGGCATTCCTTGTGGCCTTCGTTGCAGCGGTCGTCTGGGCGGCGACGAAGCCGGGTTGGGACTCGTTTGCTGGCGTCGCTGCCTCTTTGGCAGCGTTGTTGGCGTCGTTCTTCTTAGGGCGGGATGCCGCCGCGGGCCAAAGCCAACAGGTCAGCGACGGCGGCGTGGGCATACAGGCGGGCCGCGACCTCACAGTTCGAGACATCAAAGGCCGAAAACAATGACGCTGCTGGGCAAGACACAAGGGCAGGCGGTTGGTTCCAACTCGACGGCGCTGCAGGCGGGGCGAGATATTCATCATCATCAGGGAGTGACGCATGCCGATGTGCTATCGACGTGCCAGTTCCTCATCGAGCACAACTTCCCTCGACTTCAAGAGGCGGCGCGTCTCGAAGCAGAGAAGAACGTTCGAGACTTCGCGACAAAGATTTCGGAGGACTTGCGCAAAGAAGCAGCGACAGTCTTGGTGCAACGGTTCTCCGACCCGGACGTGCAGGCTACGATGTACGACGCCGTCAAGGCTTGCGCTCGAAAGGGCGCAGCAGCCAGCCCGGAGCTTTTATCAAAGCTCTTAGTGCATAGGATGGAGGACAACACTCCGTTTTTGGACACAGTCTTGTCGGAAGCGGTCATCGTCGCACCCAAGCTGTCCAAATCACAGATCGCGTATCTCGGCTATCTATTCATCATGCGCTCGATGAAGGTGCGGAACGCGTCATTCGCGGCGCTGGAGCGACTTGCCACGGGCGTGCTACCAATAGTGCAGCCAGGCCTGGGCCTGTCAGGACCGCAGAAGCTGCATCTTGGCTATGCGGGTGCGACAAGTACTAATTCGTTTGCAGGCGGCAATATCTACGATAGTCTTTTCGAGACATACAATCATAGTCTTGGTACGAAGACAGTGGATGAGTTACGAGGTTCCTTATCAATGTTCTGCCCAGTCTTCAACTCACTATTGCAGCACGCTGAGTCGAGTGAAGTTTTCCAAACCAGCTTAACAAGTGTGGGGTATGCAATTGCAATTACGCTCGTTAAGCCGGTAATGAATCTAGATTTCTCGACGTGGCTTGGCTAGTGATATAGCAAATTGCCGTGAAAAAGCCCGCACGAGGCGGGCTTGCCGGGGCTGACTCAAGCTACGCAGCCTTTGCCTCGATCGGCTTGCTCCAGACGCGAAGGTGCCCCTGCGCCTTGAGGAATGACCGGTAGGCATTCACGGCTACGGCCTGCGCCTCAAGCGCCACCATGTCGCCGGCTGCGAACACCGCGCCGTCGTCGGTGATGATCGCAAGCCGCGCGGGGCGGCCGTTAACGGTGACGGTTAGCCCCTCATGAGCTACGGCGCTGATCAGCGCGCCGGCAATTGCGCCAGTGTGCTGCTCGCCGATCATGCGGCCTCCTTCGCCTGGTGTTCCATGTGCAGCACGCGCAGCTCGCTCCACTCTGCGGCCGCGATCGCCGTCGGTCGGTCGACGAGCTCGGCCAGCGCGTCCATCACCTCCACACCCCGGCGTGCCACCTCGTACTCACCAGGTGCAAACGTCACAGCGCCCGTGCGCACGAACCTGGCCACAATCTGCAGCACCAGCTCGTGCTGCTCCAGCATCTCGTCGACGCCGCGCTGCAGTTGCTCGGTGATGCGCATCCAGGTCAGGATGCCACCGACCATCTGCCACAGGATCTCGCCTGAGGCTTCGCCGCGGTGGACCGCGTCGAGGTTGGCGTAGTGCGCCAGGCTGAGGTCCCGGATCTGGTCGGGCAGCAGCTTGGGCCGGAAGGCGCGCGGTAGTCGGGCGATTAGCTCAGCCCGGGTTGGACGCCGGCGCTTCATGCTGTTGGCCCCTTTGCGGCCTTGACGATGTGTCGCGTTGCCCACGGCGGCGCTACGCTCATTTCGGGATGGATGGGCCGGCCCATGTGCGAGTCGGCACCGTCATAGCGATGGGTGTAAGTGCCCCACTCGCAGCGGTACTCGATGCGGTAGCCCAGCAGGGCAAGGAGGCGGCGGATCATTGCTGCTCCTTGGGGGTGGTGCCGGCAGGGGTGATGCCGTGGGCCGCGATCAAGACCGGGCAGTCAGCCTTGTGGTTCATGACCTGGGGACCGTAGCCCGCGGCATCGCACGCGAGGCAGTGCAGCATCGGCGTGGCCCCGCGCCCGCCTGGCGTGCCCGCGTCCCGCTCCCAGCGCAGGAGCTTGCTGGCATGCACGGCCAAGTACCCGGGCTTCAGCGGCACCAGCGCGGGTGCCTGCGGTGCAGTGGGTGCGGCGTCGCGGACAACAATTCGGTAGATGGCCATGTAGCCGTCCTCGAAGTTCACGCTGTAGCGGTACGGCACACCCCAGCCGTCGGTGCTCCAGTCGTCCAGGTCTGCAAGGATCTCGTCCCACCCATCGCCGGCGACATCGGAGACAACTCGCGCCACCAGCGCGGGCCAGCCGCGGATTAGTTCGGCGCTCGCGCCGTCATCCCCGGTGGCGTAGCAGAAAAGCGCGTCCTGCAGCTTGGGGTGGGGAGCCTGAATGAACGGAACCGCCCGCTTTTGCGTGGGCTCGCTGAACAGCGATGCCTCCGCATTGCACCCGCCGGCAACGCCGGCGTTGTCAATCTGGTTAGATGCCTTCGTCATTGCGCCACCTCGCCAGCAAGCTCAGCCGTCGCACCAGCCCCGCCGGCGCAGCCGACGTCGTCAAACTGTTCTCGGTCGGCGCCGTAGGCGTCGGCCGTGTCTTCTCCGGGCTCCTCGTCGAGCCCGGTGTCCGCCCCAGCTCGCGCCCGCGCAGCGCTCGGATCGCCGCCGGCACCGCCGCCCGCCTCCTCCTCGCTCCGCGCAGCGATGGAAGGGGTAGAAGCGACTTTGACGCCGTAGTGCTTGGCCGCGGCCATGAGGATCTCGGGCTTGTGGTCGAGGTGGTAGACGTGTCGGCACTCCACATCGCGGACCAGCAGGCAGTCGAGGGCCAGCAGCGCAAGCTGGTCCGCGGTCATGGTGTCTAAGCGGCGCTTGAGGACCTCGCTGATCGAGTCGCCGTCCTCGTCGTCGTCGACCTGGTACAGCTCGCCGATCAGCTCTTGCGTGTCCCATTGCAGGCGATTCAGCATGGTTTCGACGATGAGGCGCAGGTCGAACATCGACCGCGGGGCGGCCTTAGCCGCCGCCCGAACAGCGTCGAGCAGCGCACGCCGGCTGTCGTTCTCCTGCTTGAGGCGCAGCCGCTCCTCCGCCTCGCGTGCTTCGCGCTGCTCCGGCGTCTCGCGCTGCCCTGATGCCGACTTGGCCGGCTCGGCCGGCGGCTTAATGCCCATCTTCGCCGCGGCCTCGCGCACGTCCGCCAGCTTCACGCCTTCCACCGTCTTGCCGGTGCGAGGATCCTGCACCACCACGCGCGGCAGGTTCACGCCCTTGACGCCGGCGAGCATGCCTTTCAGCTCGGGCGGAGCCTTCTTAATCGAGATGTAGCCGCCCTTGAGCTCGCCGTTGTGGTCGACCAGGCTGCGAGCCCGGTTGCCGCCGATCACGGTCTTGCCCGTGGCCTCGATGGCCCTCGCCTCGCGCGCCAGGTGAGCCTTCTTCTTCGCCTCGAAGCAATCCGGATCCGTGCAGACGTCTGCGCCGACGGGCTGGGTGCTGTAGTGGTGCGGCTTCTTGCCGTGCGTGATGTCGTCGAAGTGCGGGGCGTTGCCGCTGCGCTTGGGGCACCGGATGCAGTGGCCAGCGCTCGGCAAGAGCATCTCGTCCTCGATGTCGAAGATGGCGTCCTTCAGATCGGTGGTGAAGTAGTCGGCGAGCAGGTCGCGGATCTGCCGGAAGCTGGCCTTGCCGCCGTCCGTGACGTCGCCGTTGCGGCCCTTGATCCGCTGCAGCGCCTTCTGCTGCGCCTTGGCGTCGCCCACGCGGGCGATCAGCAGACCGACCTCGGTGCCGATCTCACCGGTCAAGCAGGCCTTGCGCACCTCCGGGCACAACGCCAGGAGCTTGAGTCGGCCGTACACATAGCTGCGGCTCTTGCCCAGCGAGGCGGCCAGCTCGTCGGCGGTCAGCTGGTCCTCGTCGAGCATCGCCTGCAGGCCCTGCGCCTCCTCGATCGGGTGCACGTCGGCGCGGGCGATGTTTTCGGCGGCTTGGTTCGCGCGCACCTCTCCGTCGGTCAGGCTGCGCACAATGCACGGCGCCGTGGCCAGCCCGGCTTGCTCGGCCCCGCGGCGCCGGGTGTGGCCGAACACGATCTCATAGCCGTCTTGCGGGTCGTACTGGTCGCGGAACAGCGGATTCGGGTAGCGCAGGCGCACGACCAGCGGCTGAAGGATGCGGCCGGTGTCCTTGATCGACGCTGCGATTTCGTCGATCGTCGATTGCTTGTAGGTCTGCCGGTACTGCAGTGGACTGTCGTGCAGCTGGTGCAGCGGAACCTCGATGATGGTTTCGTTGGTCATGGTGATCCCTCAAGCAGCGCGCTCGATGCGCATCTCGTCGTCGGTGCAGGTCGTCACGCGAAAGTGGGCGCGGTTGCCCTTCGCCCAGGCGCTGCACACCCTCAGGACGTCGTCGCCCACCATGGGCGGCACGATCAGGTACTGGCCGACGCGCAGGCCGGACAGCAGCGAGTCATACGCCGCCACGGCCTTTGCCAGCTCCTCGTCCTGGAGGGAGCTGACCTTCAGCTCCTCCGGCTTCGGCAGGCGTTCCAGCAGGCTTTGCACGCGGGTCGGCAGCGGTGGCTTGGGCGTCGGCGCCGCTGCGGGCGGCTGCACCTTGGGCTGCATGAGCATGCTGACCGGGGCCGCGATCGGCGCCGGTGGCTTGGCCGGCGTCGGCGCGCGTGCCGGTGCGGCTTGGCGCTTGACAGCCGCCTCAGGCGAGGGGGCCGGCGCAACTGCCGAGCGGGCAGCAGCATCGTTCAGCTTGCGGCCCGCGACGTACACCATGCCGCGGTCGTCGCCGCTCTGGACGCGTGCCAGCAGGAGGTTGGTCACTGCTGACGACAGGCAGGCCGTGACGGCCGTTGGGCGGATGTCGAGGCGCTCGGCCAGCTGCGTGCCGGTCAGCTCTAACTTGGCGTCCGCCCGAAACAGAGCGACGGCGCGGGCGGCGATGCTGCCGGGTTGGGGGATGTAGCTCATGATCGCGAGCTCCTTCAAGGTTGAGCAACGGCGAAGACAGTCGCGTTGCGTGCGTGATCGAGGCCTTCGTAGTGGTCGAGCCAGGCCTGGCGCCAGTCCATCCAACTCAGGCTGGCGCGGCCGCGGTCCATCAGGTCTATCCAGCCCACTGGCTCAACGCCCTGCAGGACCTCCCACTGCGGGCCGCCTGGCGGCAGCAGCTGGGCGCGCTCGGTGGCCAGCGCAATCAGGTCGGCCTGGTGCACTGCCTCGGCGTGAACGAAGGCGGCGCTGTGCAAGGCAAAGGCGCTGCGGACGGTGCGCTGGTGCTTGGCCTCGAACGCGTGCCAGCCGTCAATCTGCGCCTTGGCCGGGCTCGTGACGTCCTGCGTGTAGGCCTCGTGCGCGTCGTGCATCAGCGCGTAGAGGCGGCCGTGCACGTCGAGCTGGAACATGCGCTCGACGATCTCCAGCACCAGCAGGCTGTGCTCAGCCACGCTGTACGGACGGGCGGCCGCGCCGTTGAAGCGATTGATCTGCGCCAGGTGGTGGGCGATGTCAGCGGCCAGCACCGCGCCCTGGCGGGGGAAGCGCATGTCCATCTGCTGGCCGCTGGCGGTCATGATCCACGTCATGCCGCGAGCTCCGCCGGTGCGGTGAACCAGCACGCCGTCAGCTTGCTGCGGGCGCGGGCCAGGAACTCGTCCGGGCCATTGAACAGGTGACGGGCATAGTGGGACACCAGGCCCGGCACATCGCGCGTCGGCATCGCCGCGATGTCAGCGGCGAGACCTCGGCCGATGCAGCGCAGGTCGAACACTTCAACGCGATCGTGGTGGACGACTGCGCGCTGGGCCGCTTGAATGTGGCCGTACTGCTGCACCAGGTGCAAGGCAAGCGTCTGGCCGTTAGGCCAGCGGATGACATCGGAGTGGGCCAGGACGGCGACGCGGTCCTGCTGCTGGAGGATGGTCAGGTCACGCAACATGGTTGCCTCCTGGTTGAACGATGGTGGGATGGAGCGTGCGCTCGATGCGGCAGAAGGCCGTGCAGTCGAGCAGGCGCAGCACGGGCTCGCCGTGCAGCGTGGAAGGGACGAGGCCGGTACCGCGCAGCAGCGTCTCGGTGCCGGCCTGGAACTCCGATGCGCGGGTCACCGCGGCGATGTGCGTCGCGTTGTCGTCGCCGGCGGCGGGGTACTCGAAGTCCGCATAGACATGACGTGCCTCGGGGTGGCGCTGCAGGTGCTGTGCAACGACCAGCCGCACGATGGTGTGACCGCCGCGGTAGAACACGGCGGCCGGCGCGCGCAGCAGGCCTGCTACGCAGACTTCGAGCACCGCCTCGGGGGCGGGGTTGGGCGCGACGTTCATCCGAGCCACGCGTAGAGCAGGCCGGCCGCGATCGCTGCTGCCACGCCGCCGGCGGCCGCGCCCCACCTGAAGCCGTCGCTGTAACCCGCGTGCTCGCCTTCGAAGAACCCTTCCTCGTAGCCGCGGATCGGCCGGGCGAAGTGCGCGGGCACGCGGTGCAGCTGAAGGTCAATCGGGGCGTATTCGCTCGGGGGCGGAGCCGTCGGCTTGCTCGGTGGAAGCGGCCGCCGGTCTGCTGCGGAGCCAATGCGAGCCAGGGGCGCCGTCGGCACCGGGATCTGGCCGCGGCTCATGCTGACACCGCCTGATCGACGCGCCGAACACGCACCACCGCGCCGAGGCCTGCAGCCTCCATCGCTTCAAGCGTGTGGTCGACCGAGGAGCCGCCGCGGCGGAGGTCAGTCTGCGTGGTGCCATCCGGGCGCGTGGTGCACACCTCGAACAGCGGGGAACGGTTGCGCCAAGTCGGCGCAGGGAAGGGGATGACGCTTGCACGCATGCAGGCCTCCGTGGTCCTGCAGGCCTACCGGCCGCGGTGGGTCGGTCAGAAGTCGCGTTCGACACTGAGGTGGAGCGCAGCGGCACCACCGCGCCTGGGTGGCTTGGGCAGTACTGCCAGACGAGCCCCCAGCCCGCGGCGAGGGGAATGCGCACGCTCGGCGTGATCAGCAGGCTGACGGAAGCCGCTGGGTAGCCGGTGATCGCGCCGACGGTCAAGGCGAAGCGCCGGTCTTCCGTCTCGACGGTCCATGCCGCATAAGCCGAGGCGCGACCGTAGCTGTTGCGCAGCGCACCGAGCGTGAGACCGTCGTCTCGCTGGTAGTAGGCGCCGACAGTGCCCGCCTCGAAGCCCGGCTTGCTGTGGGCGCTGGCCAGGTGCACGCCGATGGCGTCCTTCGCCTCGGCGGAGCTGAAAATCCCCGGCGCACATACCACCAGCAGCGCAATGAGCAACGCCACCGCACAGCGGTTGAGGCGGGCCCTCACGGCCGTCCCCATACATTCCAGTCACGACCGCTGCCTTGCAGCCACTCATCGAACTGGTGGGTCGACGAGAACACCAGCCATCCGCCCGTCGGCCCGACCGCGCGCCAGCAAGTCCCGTCCAGCCAGCGAACAGCACAGAGCCACTGACGCGATTTTCCAAAGCGGCTGCAGCCCACTGCGCTCGGCTTGAGATCGTCTGCTGTCGCAGTGAGCCGCGGCGAGGCGTTTTCTATGCAGTGCTGTTCGTCGACTGCCGGCGTTGCAAACGTCTGCACGGCGAAGAAGCGTCGGTCGCTGTCGCTCGGAGGGGCGTCCGCGTGGCCACTCATTAATGCCAGAGTCGGGCGCGCATCGAGTGCCTCGGCAAGCGCTGCATGCAGCGCATGCGCCTGCTGGTCGGTAATCAGCAGTTCGTGCTCGTGGGCAATGTTGATGGTGAGCAGCGGAGGGCGGTCTCGCCTGTCGCCCTCGACGTAAAGCATCGGGGGGCCGAAGCTGCGGTCGATCTGGTAGCCGATGTGGGGTGCCGGAGCCGCTGAACCAGGCTCGTGGATGATGGCGCGCATGAGACCTCCGTCGTCAAAGACGGCGCGATGATGCGTCAAAGCATCAGTCGCGGTCAATACGTCAACGCATCATCTGCGCAAAAAAGAGCCGCACAGGGCGGCTCACTTGTCAGAAGTCAGTTCTTAGCGTTCGACTTGCTTGACGCCATCGCCGCTGCTGCTGCTAAGAGAGCTGCACGCGCTGGCTCGTCCAACTCGTCATATAAGGCCGAGAGGCGGCGGACATCCGGTCGTTCGTCAAGGGGCACCTCGCCGGTCAACTCACTGACCGTCACCTCCAGCGTGCGCGCTAGCGCCTGAAACGAGGCGAGCTCCATCGTTTCGGCCTTGCCGGCCAAGTACCGTGACAGTGTCGGTTGGGGAATGCCGGCAGCGATTGCAAGCGAACGGTCACTAGTGAAACCGCGCTTGAGACGCAGATCTCTGATGATTTCCCGGGGGTCACGGTGATGCATGAACGCATTGTTCGTGAACCTACTTGCGTCGATGATGCGTTGAAGTATCATGCCTTCCTATGCTTCAACGTATCGACTATGCAGCGCTCGCTAGGCGCCTGTTGCGGGGGTCCGGCCGGACCACGCGGTCGTTGGCCGCGGATCTGGGCTTGTCGCAAGCTGCGGTCAGCCGACTCGCCAGCGGAAAGACTGGTGCGATCTCCGCGGACGTAGGCATCGCGCTCATTCGCATGGCCGGCGGCTCGGTGCATGTGCCACTGATCGAGTCTGAAGGCAGGGACGGCCAGTGAGGTCACTGGGTCAAATCGAAGCCGCTCGGACGTTGGTGCCGCCCAGTGCCCTCATATGCAAGCCACACTTCGATGTGCAGCCTGTGCGGGCCGTGCCACTCATGGATCACTTTGTCCACACGCCAGGCCGAGCTGCTGGTCAGGTAGACGAACTCACCCCGGCGAGGCAGCGGAGCGTTTTTCGGCAGCACTACTGGCCAGCGTCGACGCGATGGCGCTCGCGCCGCATCGTCGTTGTGAATGCAATAACAAGCGATTACCTCAATGGGGTCCGTGTCTCGCTGTGTGTTCGGCATGAAGACGGCTCCAATATCAATGTCGAGCATGTCGGGTTCGGCTGTCCTGTTGTTGCGACGGCCGCACTTTCGATTACCCCGGCTCAATTTGCCATTGCAATTGCCGGCGCTTTGCCTTCATCGCGGATAAGCGGAGCACCGCCGTGTTGTGGCACGCGCGCGCGCGTTCGCATCGGTGTGCGCCGGCCTGAAGGTAGATATTTGCCATCCACGAAGGATGCGCGCTCATGCAGGCGAGTAGCCCTATTTCGACGACCGCGATGCAGGAGTCTGCTTGTCATCGCTCCACCGTAGTGCGCGATGCGCATCACGAACAAAAGCAGGGGATCGAACAAGTCCATGGGGTCAGTGTGCGTAGTCCGCGCGATGCGGTCTACGGCAATTTATGAGGGGAGTCTGCCGTGCATCATCCGTTGTTGATCGCCGCGCGCTTGGTTGTGCGCGACATGGGAGGCGCTGAGCGCGCCGCGCTACATCTCGGGAAGGGCGAGTCGACCCTTCGCCATGAGCTCAATCCCAACGATGCCAAGAACAAGCTCGGGCTGCTAGACGCGGCCACCCTGAGCCAGGCGGCGCGGGACTCCCGCATAGCGGAAGCTTTCGCCGCTGAATGCGGCGGCGTCTTCATCGCGCTCGCTCGGTCCGAGGACACGGCCGGAGGCGACACCACGATGGAATACGCCGGCCGGCTGGCGACCGAGTTGGGCGAGCTGCTGACCAGTGCGGCAAAGGCTGTGAGTGACGGCACCGTCACCGATGAAGAGCTGCGGGCGGTGATGGCGAAGGGCGTCTCCATGGCGTCGGCCTGGCAGGAGCTGATGGTCCACATGGGCAGGCTCAACCAGGCGGCCAACGACAAGCGTCAGCCCCGGGTGTCCGCCTGATGCGCCCCCCGGGCGAGATCCACCGCGCGGTCCTCGCGACTGCCGGCGCGGTGGCCGCTGAGCGCGCGCAGCATGCAGTGCCGGCGGCCACCTGGCGCGATGTCGCGGAGCGCCTAGAGGTCCAGGGCTTTGGCCGTCGCGCAGTGATGGAGACGTGGCACAACCTGCGCAAGCGAGGCCAGCTGCGCACCGTGGGCCCGATCCGCTTGCCGCATTCCTGCCGCCCGATGCAGGCTTGTGTGCCTGTGCCGGCGGAGCCCGCGGAAGTGACTGACGCAGCAGCGCTGCTGCAGCGACTGTTCTGCAGCTGGTCGACCTGTGGCTGATCGGACGCCCATCGACTTCGCAGGCCTGGCCGCTGCACTGCTGCAGCGGTCCGACACGCTGGTTGCCGAGTGGTTGCCGCATGGGCAGCGTCGCGGCAACCGCTGGTACATCGGCGACTTCGATGGCTCGGACGGCGAGTCGGCCAACGTCAACCTTGATACGGGCCAGTGGTTCGACAACGCCGGCAACGACGAGGACCGCGGCGGCGACCTGATCAGCCTTTACGCCCGCATCCACAACCTGAACAACGGCCAGGCCGCGCGAGAGCTCATGGAGCGCATGGGCTGGATGCCGGTGCAGGCGTCTGCATTCACCGAGCGGGCGGGCAGGGCGCCGGTACCTGACGCTGCAGGCGATGACCGCCCGGAGCCCCCGCCGGAGCAAGGTGCCATCGCAGCGCCTGCCGCCGAGCGCAGCAAAGAACGCTGGCGCCCGGTCGCCCCCGTGCCGTCCTTCGCTAAGCCGCCCACGCAGTTCCGCTTTGGCTACAAGGACCGCAAGCAGGGCAACCAGTGGATCGAGCTCGAGGCCGCCCGCGTTTGGCGGTATGAGTTCGAAGGTGAGCTCTATGGCTACGTCGCCCGGTTTGAGCGTGTCGACAGCCACGGTGAGCTGGTCAAGGACACGGTGCCGCTGACCTTCTGCGAAGACACCAGCGACGACCGCGGTTCGCATCGCTGGCACTGGAAGGTCTGGAAGGAGCCGCGGCCGCTGTATGTGCCCGCAGGCGTGCTCGGGGACCCGTCGATCAAGCCCGTCGTGGTGGTCGAAGGTGAAAAGTGCGCAGAGGCGCTACACCAGCTGCTCGGCGATGAGTTTGACGTGGTCAGCTGGCAAGGCGGCTGCAAGACCTGGTCGCTCGCCGCGTGGGGCTGGATCATGAGTCGTTCGGTCATCCTGTGGCCGGACGCGGATGCCAAGCGCAAGGCCCTGACCAAGGCGGAGCGAGAGCAGGGGGTAGATCCGCTGTCGAAGCCGCTCATGCCTGCAGGTATGCAGCCGGGCCTCCGCGCCATGGTCGGCATCGGCACCCGCCTGCTGGCCACGCACGGCTGCAGCGTCGCCATGGTGTCGTTGCCCGAGCCGGGCAAGATGCCCGACGGCTGGGATGTCGCCGACGCGATCGCCGACGGCTGGACGGCCGAACGTGTGCGTGCCTTCTTGCGTGCTGCTCGGACGTTCGTGCCGCCCGACGAAGCCGCCAGCGCTGCGGCCGGCACTGCTCAGCCGGCTGGCGGCGGAAAACCGCCGCGATCCAGTGCTGGCGCGGATCAGGGGGAAGAGGACGACCCTGACCAGGCTGAGGCCTGGAAACGGTACTTGCTGACCAGCGCGAGCGGCGCGGTGCGCAACGTGCGCGAGAACGTCGTGCTCGCCCTCGACGGCTGGCCCGACAAGGGTGTGCTCGGCGCGCCGGAGACGCGCGGCCTGATCGCCTTCAACGAGTTCACGAACAACGTCGAGAAGACGCGGGACACGCCCTGGGGCACGCCGGCCGGGCCGTGGGAGGAGGCCGACGAGCTGCTGATGGGTGAGTGGCTCGTGCGCGAGTACTACCTGCCCAGCATGCCCCGCGGCACGCTGGAGGAGTCGGTGCTCATGGTGGCCCGCCGGCATGCATTCCACCCCGTGCGCGAGCAGGTCGAGGCGCGCCGCGGCCAGTGGGATGGCGTCAAGCGCCTGGACACCTGGTTGACCCGCACCTGCCTCGAGGAGGACGAGTGGGATCCGAACGACCCGCTGCAGCGCTACCTGGCGCTGGCCGGGCGCTGGTTCCTCATGGCCATGTGCGCGCGCGTGCTGCCGGTGGTCAAGGATGGGCCGCGCATCGTGCGCGGGCCTGGCACCAAGTTCGACTACATGCTGATCTTCGAAGGGCCTCAGGGATGGGGCAAGTCGACGCTGTCGGCCGTCCTCGGCGGCGAGCACTTCGCCGACACCGGCCTGGTGCTGGGCGACAAGGACAGCTACCAGAACATCCAGGGCGTCCGGGTGTACGAGTGGGGCGAGCTGGAGAACATGTCCAAGCAGGAGGTGTCCAAGGTGAAGCTGTTCATCAGCTCGCCGAAGGACCGCTTCCGCGCCTCGTTCGACCGCCGGCCGAAGGACTACCCACGCCAGGTGGTGTTCGTCGGCACCACCAATGAGTCGCACTACCTCACCGACGTGACCGGCAACCGGCGATTCTGGCCGGTGCGGGTCACCAGGCCGCCCGACTCGCCGTGGCTGCGGGACAACCTGGCTCAGCTCATCAGCGAAGCGCTGGACGCGCTGGACGCCGGCGAGCGGTTCTGGCCGACGCGCGATGAACAGCGCGATCTGTTCGATCCGCAGCAGCAGTCGCGCACGGTGGAGAGCTCGCTCGAGGCGGCCATCCGGCATTACCTCTATGACGAGGAGCAGCGCGTGCCGCACAACGGCCGCAATGGCGCGCTGGTCACCGAGATCGGCATGCAGGACCTGCTCCACGCGATCGGCTACACGATCGACAAGCAGACCGACGTGGTCGTCAAGCGGGCCGGCGCGCTGATGCATGCTCTGGGCTGGTCCGTCCGCCGCTTGAGCCACGCGGGCCGCCCCCGTGTGTACGTCCGCCCATCCAACGCCGGCGCCTCCAGTGCGCCCGGCGGCAGCGATGGATCCCAACAGCCCACGCAGGGCACTTCACCCGAGGGCGTCGATGACTGCCCGTTCTGACCAGCGATCGCGGGGCGCCGCGGAAAAGGTCGGGGCGGTCGACGCCATGGCCATGCCGTAGCCCGGCCACGCACCGGGCGCGCCCGGACTTGTCCACGTGTCCACGTTCCTGCAGTGAGTGCTGGTGGCCTACCGAATGGCTCCACCGGGTCTCAGGGCGGAGCTGTGCCCGGCGGACTTGTCCAGGCGTCCAGACAACAGCGCAGACGTGCACAGACGTCTGCAAGCGGGCCCGCGCGCCCGACCCCCTCCGCGGCTTGACCGCTCGATATTCGAAGGTGGACACATGGACAAGGACAGAGATCAAGACAGGAAGAACCGATTCGCCTGGGTCGCTGCTGCCATGCCGCTGGTGCCGGCCAGGATCAAGGCCCTGCGCCAAGAGCACGGCGATGCCCATGTCAATGAGTGCTGGAAGCGCGGCGTCATCGCCGGCGAGCCTGGCTGGTTCTTCGCACGTCAGGGCTCGGTGGCCATCGGTGCACCGTTCGTTGGCAAGGAAGGCGCGGCGGATTGGGGCGGGATGCAGCTGCAGCCCGACCAGGTGGTGGTGTTGATCAAGTCGCCCGCCGCAAGAGGAAGCCATGGCGCGCATTGACTGGATCGAACACCGGCTGCTCAACTGGGCTCGATGGAAGTCGCGCTCTGGCGGCGGTGCACTGGGCTATGCCCGCGTGCCGCTCGGCGTTCAGACGCCGTCGACGCGCGATGCCTATGCCGACGTACCCATCCCAGTCAATGACATTGAGGCCGGCGTCACTGACGACGCGGTGCAGCGGCTGCCATCGGAGCTACGAGCCACAATCGTCGAGTACTACACTGGTACCGGCGGCGAGCAAGATCACTTAAAGGTCTTGTGCTGTGCAAAGGCTACGCTCTACGCTCGTATCGAAAGAGCACATCGCCTCCTCGCTGCCCATTTCCACAGTGAGCAGCAGCGAGGTGCAGTAGAACGCCAGCGGGTTGAGGATCTGCAACGTGAGAAGCGAGGTCTCGTTTGAATCTGTTCGGGGATCAACATTGACCCAAGAATCAGCGACTGAGCCTGAGGTTGTCGATAGGGCTGCTGTCGAGGTGGCGACACTCGTCCAACGGCTAACGTCTGACTACTTCACCCACGTTGCAGCGATGTACGTCGCTCGTGACACGCGGGCATTTGCATTCGCACCGCCGATCGAACCGGGTCAGCACGTACCAATTCTCCGAGTGCCAAGGCGCGACGGCAACGACATGCAGCTGCACTTCCACCACTACCTGGCGGCCAATCGCCAACCCGAGACCAGGGCCGCCTTCGATGTCGTTTGGTTGCGCGGCACGCTTCTCACCGTGTCCGACGCGCTCGGTGACCACCATTGGTTCGGCCGCACGCCAGAGACGCAAATGATTCGCCACCTCCGCAATGGCATCGCGCACAAGAACCGCTTCACGTTTAGGGGCGGGAGGAGCTCAAGGCTCGTGGATCCGGACACTGGGCGACTCCTGTATCCGGCGAACATCTTCAGGTGGGCTGCGAGACAAGGCATGCCGCGCCACGAGATCGACACCCATCTAGACGGCGTTGAAGTCCTTGGGGCCTGGGGTGGGCCTGATGCGATCGTCGATTGCTTAACAGTGCTCGGTTTGCAGCTATGGCACCTCGGCTACGGGTTGCCACTCCCGACCGAGTAAGAGGCCGCCCGATCTATGTGCCGCGAGCGAGTTTGACCAAATAGACTTAACCGGTACATTTCTGGCACGCTGAGCACAGCTGCCTCCCTCCTCCCTTCAACGCCCCGCGCGAGCAATCGCCCGGGGCGTTGTTCTTTGCGGAACCACCATGCCCCAGGCTGCACCTCGTCCTTGCACGCAGGTCGGCTGCGGCGTGCTCGTGCGTGATGGCAGCGGCCGCTGTGCGGCGCACAAGGTGGTGGCCGGCGCTTTCGCCGATCGGCGGCGCGGCTCGCGTCATGAGCGCGGGTATGGCACCGCATGGGACAAGCAGCGCAAGCGCATCCTGCAGCGCGATGCCGGTATCTGCCAGGCCTGCCTGCCTGGTGCCGTGCATGCCGGCACCGAGGTGGATCACCGGGTTCCGAAGGCCGAGGGCGGCAGCGACGACGACGCGAACCTGCAGACGATCTGCCGCGCCGCGCACCAGGAGAAGACGGCCGCCGAGGCCGCCCGGGGGAGGGGGGTCCAAAGTTCGGCGCCCCTGCCGCCGGGACCGATCCCCTCGCCAAATTTCTGCGCGCGCAGGTTTCAGGGGTGGGGGGGGTCAAGTAATGGGCGCCCGGGGACCGTCGGCCAAGCCGGCCGAGCTGAAAGTGCTGGAGGGGGAACCGCGGCCACCGGCCGATGAACCTCGACTCGACCTTCCGCCCGGAAGTCGGCATGCCGTCCGTGCCGAAGGACCTGAGCCCCGGCGCGCGCAAGGTGTGGAAGCGGCTGGGCCCCGAGCTGCTGCGCTACAACCTGATGTCGATCGTCTACTCGGACACGTTCGAGGACCTGTGCGAGACGATCGCCGACGTCAAGACGCTGCGCCATGCGCTGCGCCGCCGCCAGGCGCAGCTGCGCGAAGAAGGCAAGGACGAGGCCGAGGCCTGGGAGGCCCGCACGCCCAACGGCATGTCGGTGCAGCACCCGCGAGTGCAGAACCTGCGCAACGCGCGCATGGACATGCACCGCCTCCTGAAGCTGTTCGGCCTCAACCCGGCCGAGCAGGCCGCGGTGACCACGGCCGTGCGTGCGCAGTTCAAGCTGTTCGAGAACGACGACGCGCCGAGCACGCCGGGCAGCAAGCCGCCGGCCGGCGCCGGCGAGGCCACCAGCTTCGCGGACTTCTGACGATGGCCACCTACTTCGAACGCTCCAAGGCGTACGCGCAGCGCTGCGCCTCGGGCCAGGAAGGCGCTGGGCTCTTCGAGCGCCTGGCCGCCGAGCGCTTCCTGCGTGACCTGGCGCGCCAGGGCACGGCCGACTTCCCGTACGTGATCGAGGAGGCGAAGGGCAATCGTGCGTGCCGCTTCCAAGAGCTGCTGCCGCACATCAAGGGCGAATGGGCCAAGCCGGTCTACATCGACGGCAAGTTCCACTATGCCAAGCTCAAGCTCGAGGACTGGCAGGTCTTCATCGAGTTCAACCTTTTCGGCTGGGTGCATGCCGACACCGGCCTGCGCCGCTTCAGCCGCGACTACGAAGAGATCGCGCGCAAGAACGCGAAGAGCACGCGCCTGGCGGCCCGCCAGCTGTACCTGGCATTCGCCGACGGCGAACCGGGCGCCCACTGCTACAGCGCGGCGACGACGGGCGAGCAGGCCCGCGAGGTGTTCGACGTTTCGCGCAACATGGCGCTGCGCGAGCCCGAATTCCTGCAGCGCTTCGGCGTCGAGGTTGGCAAGCACGACATCACCTCGCCTAGCAGCGCCAGCAGCTACAAGCCGCTGAACGCCGAGGGCTCGACGCTGGACGGCCTCAACATCCATGGCGGGTGCGTCGACGAGCTGCACGCCCACAAGACCCGCGCGGTGTGGGACGTGCTGGACACCGCCACCGGCGCCCGGTCGCAGGCACTGCTCAGCGCCATCACCACGGCCGGCTCCGACCGTGCCGGCATCTGCTACGAGCTGCGCACCTACACCATCAAGGTGCTGCAGGGCATCGTCGTCGACGAGAACTGGTTCGGCATCATCTTCACCATCGACGAGGGCGACGACTGGCGGGATTCTGCCGTGTGGCGCAAGGCCAACCCGAACCTCGGCGTGTCGGTCAAGCTCAACGTGCTGGAAGCCGCTTGCCGGAAGGCGATGGCGATGCCCAGCGCGGTGGCCAACTTCCTTACCAAGCACCTGAACGTCTGGGTGTCGAGCGACAGCGCCTGGATGGACATGGCCGCGTGGGACCGGTGCGGTGATGCCACGCTGACCATCGACGACGTGAAGCACCTGCCGTGCTGGGTCCCGCTGGACCTGGCGAGCAAGGTGGACATTGCCGCGGGCCCGGTGCTCGCGCACGATGAGGAGGCCGGCCGCTACCTCCTGATCACCCGCGGTCGCTTCTGGCTGCCTGAACGTGCGGTGGAGACCGGCCGCAACTCGCAGTACGACGGGTGGGTGCGTGCCGGCTTCATCATCGCGACGCCTGGCGAGGTCACCGATTACGACCAGATCGAGGACCAGTTGCGTGCAGACGCCTGCACTTTGGAGGACCTGCGGGAGATCCCGTTCGACCCCTTCCAGGCTACGCAGTTGTCGGGGCACATGCTGGCGGAGAACCTCCCGATGGTGGAGTACCGGCAGACGGTGCTCAACATGTCCGAGCCGATGAAGCAGCTCGAGGCACTCGTGCTCCAGGGGAAGGCGAAGTTCGTGCATGACGCGAATCCGGCGATGGCCTGGATGGTGAGCAATGTCGTCTGTCACCGTGACGTCAAGGACAACATCTACCCCCGCAAAGAGCGCGACGAGTACAAGATCGACGGCACGGTGGCCACCATCATGGGTCTCGGTCGTGCGATGGCCGCTCAGCCCTCGTCGGATATGAACCTCGACGACTTCATCAACAACCCGGTGATCGGCTAGGCCAATGTCCACTTTTGTCTCAACGGTCCGCGGCTGGTTCGGCTGGGGCGGCCGGGCCTTGGGCGCCGGTCGCGGCATGCAGTACGCCGGTCCCGGTGGCTCGCTGGTCGAGGACACATCGGCTTTGTCGGCAGACACCGCGCTGCAGCTGTCCACCGTCTGGGCATGCGTGCACCGTCGCGCCACCACCATCGCATCGCTGCCGTTCTTCGTCTACGCACAGGCCGATGGCCGGCGCTCGATGGCCCGCACCGATCGCCTCTACGGCCTGTTGCACGACAGTCCGAACGCGCGGATGACGCCGTACGAGTTCTGGGTCGCGATGATGCTGAACCACGACCTGCGCGGCAATGCCTATGCGCGCATCGACCGTGCACCCAACGGCGAAGCCGTAAGTCTCTGGCCCATGCCTGCCGACCAGGTGCAGCCCTTGATCCTGGACGATGGCACGCTGGTGTACCAGTACCGAATCGACGGCAACCTCGCGATCCTGGCCGCTGAAAACGTGCTGCACCTGAAGGAGATCGGCAATGGCACGGTGGGCCTGGCACGGCTCGACTACATGCGAGCAACGACGGCAGAGGCGTCGCGCTCGCTCGCCCATGCCACTCGCACGTGGGCCAACGGTGGCAAGCCCAGCGGCGCGTTGATGATCGACAGCGTGCTAAAGCAGGGCCAGCGGGAGGCGCTGCTCGAGCGCTTTGGCGAGATGGCACGCGGCAATGCAGCGCGCCTGTTCCTGCTCGAAGCCAACATGAAGTACCAGGCGCTCACACTGTCGCCTGAGGACATCGAGCTGCTGGACTCGCGCAAGTTCTCAGTCGAAGAGATTTGTCGCTGGTTCGACGTGCCGCCGGTGCTGGCCCACCACAGCAATGTCACGACCTGGGGATCGGGCGTCGAGCAGATCGTCGACGGCTTCCACAAGTTCACTGTGCGGCCACTGCTGGTGAGCATCGAGCAGGCGGTCACAAAGCGTGTGATGACGCCGAATCAGCGCTCCCGGCTCACCGCCGAGTTCAGTCTGGATGCGCTGCTGCGCGGCAACGCCAAGGACCGTGCCGAGATTGCCGCCAAGAAGGTGCAGAACGGCCTGGCAACCCGCAACGAAATGCGCCAGCTCGAGAACGAGCCTCCCGTCGAGGGCGGCAACGTCATCACCGTGCAGGCCAACCTGCTGCCGATCCACATGCTCGGCAAGGTCAAACCCACTACTTCCCTCGGAGCCTCCGATGCTGCTTCGCAAGACCCTGTCACTCAGTGACGTCAGCCTGAAGCTGGAAGGCGACACGGGTCGCTTCTCCGGCTACGCCAGCGTGTTCGGAGGTGTCGACAGTTACGGCGACACCATTGTCAAGGGCGCCTTCGAATCGACCCTCAAAGCGAACGGCAAGCCGAAGATGTTCTTTAACCACGAGTGGCGAATGCCGATCGGCAAGTACCACGTGGCCAAGGAGGACGACAAGGGACTGTTCGTCGAAGGCGAGCTGACGCCCGGCATTTCGCTGTCCGCCGACGTGCGCGCCGCCATGCTGCACCAGACGCTTGACGGCCTGTCGATCGGCGGCATGGTGAAGAAGGGCGACTACGACGAGACAGAGACCGGCCGCGTCATCCGCCGCTGGTCTGTGCTCATGGAGATTTCGCCCGTCGCCTTCCCGGCCGACAAGGCGGCGCGCGTCGACCTGGCCAGCGTCAAGGGCGCCGAGTTCGACGACGCCATCGCCGAGCTGGAAACCATCCGTGATTTCGAACGCCTCCTGCGGGATGCAGGCGGCTTCAGCAAAGGGGCCGCCGCTGCGCTGGTGGCCCGCGCGAAGGTCGTGTTCGCCGCGGGGGATCCCGGCGAGGACATCGACGCGAAAGCCCTCCGTGAGCTGCAGGACCGGCTGACCCGGTTCGGCGTTCCGGCGTGAGCGCGCATCCCGCGAACCACCATCCACTTCTCAAGGACTACTGCACCATGCAAACCCAACGTTTCCTGCGCTTCGGCCTCCTGGCCGTGATGGCGATCGCCTCCGGCCTGGCCATGGCCGCCCAGTTCGACCTGCTGCCGCACGCCCTGCAGCTGCTCGTGCACCCGAACGACCTGCTCGTCCTGGCCGAGGGCGGCGTGGCCGGCGTCGTCGCCGACGTGATGAAAAAGCTGGATGGCATCGAAGCCAGCATGAAAACCCAGTCCGAGAAGGCCGAAGGCGAGCTGAAAACGCTAGGCAAGGTCAGCGCCGAGACCAAGGCCGCGCTCGACAACTTGGGCACGGAGCAACGCACGCTGGCCGATCGCATTCAGCAGCTGGAGCAGAAGGGCGTCATCCAGAAGGACCCGGCCGGCGAAGGCGGCGACACCTGGGGGTCGCAGTTCATCAAGGCCGCCGGCTTCGAGGCCTTCAAGTCGGGCAGCCAGAACAAGCTGCGCGTCGAGGTGAAGAACACCGTCACCAACACGGTGGGCAACACCTTCAGCGACCGCAAGCCGGGCATCGTGAGTGGCCCGTTTCGCGAGTTCACCCTGGAAGGCCTGCTCAACAAGCTGCCGACCAGCTCCAACGCGGTGGACTACGTCCGCGAGAACGTGTTCACCAACAACGCCGCCGAAGTGGCTGAAGGTGCGCAGAAGCCCGAGAGCTCGATTACCACACAGCTGGTGACCGAGCCGGTGGCCACCATCGCCCACTGGATCAAGATCAGCCGGCAGCTGGCCAGCGACAACGCGGCCCTGGCGGCCTACATCGACCTGCGCATGCGCTACGGCGTCAACCTGCGGGTCGAGAACCAGATCATCGCGGGCAGCGGCGTGACGCCGAACATGAGCGGTTTCACTAAGGCCGGCAATTTCACCGCCCACGGCTACAGCGCCGCGGCGCTGACGGCGCTGGGCCTGTCGCCCACGAACCGCTTCGACCTCATCGGCAAGATGCTGGGCGACGCGCAGTCGGGCGACTACCCGGCCGACGCCATCCTGTTGAACCCGGCCGACTGGTGGACGCTGCGCCTGACGAAGGACAGCCAGGGCCGCTACATCCTGGGCGATCCGGGCATGTCGGTGGCGCCGATGCTGTTCAACGTGCCGGTGGTGGCCTGCAACGCTGTGCCGGCCGACAACGTTGGCGTGGGCTCGCTGCGCGCCGCCGCAACGTTCTACGAGCGCGAGGGCGTGGTGGTCGACATGTCGGAATCCGACAGCGACAACTTCACCAAGAACCTCATCACGCTGCGGGCCGAGCGCCGCTGCATGCTGGCTGTGGAGCGCCCGGCCGCCTTCCGCTACGGCGACCTGACGCCGGCTTAAGGCTCATCTCCTCGCCGCGCTTCGCAGCGCGCCTTTGGGGCCGGCTCGCAAGGGTCGGCCCCTTCTTCTTGAAGTCCCATCACATGCGACGCATCAAATTCATCGCCACCGGCCACAGCATGCTGGTGGGCAATTTCGGCCCGGGCGACATCGCCACCATCGACGCCAATGCAGCCTCGCACCTGGTGCACGCTGCAGGCGCTGCGGTGTACGACGACGAGCCCGCCCAGCAGCCGGAGCAGCCGGAGCAGCCGGAGCAGCCGGAGCAGCCGGTGGCTCATGATCAACCTCGAGGCGCGGTGGTTCCCGCCACCTCGACGCGTGCCAAGCGCGGTGCGAAAGGCGGTGCAGCATGAGCATCCAGATGCTGGCCACATGGGGAGGCTACGAGCAATGGGGCAAGTACACGCTGGCACCGGCGGAAGAGGCCCGGCTCATCGCTGCGGGGCTGGCACGCTCGGCGACGGCGGACAGCCCCTCTCCGGTGATGGCCCGTCTCGACCCTGTGAGTGGCGCGGTGGTTGGCGCTTCCCAGGACCTGCACTTTGCGGCGGAAAGCTATGGCCAGCCCGCGAAAGCGGCCTCGTTCGCAGCGCTGACGTCGTCGCAGACTTCGCTGCGGCTGTTCACTGCCGCACAAGCGATGCCGTTCCTACAGGCCCAGTTCGACTCGCTCGGTGTGGCCCAGACCTATGTTGCATATCTGGAATATCCACTCGGCGCCACGCCGCTCCAGCTGACGGTGGCTGGTCAAGCCGAGTTCACGGTCCAGGTCAACGCGGGGGCGGTACTCACTGACCCGGTGCCGACGTCCATTCAGGCCGGCGAAACCTTCGGAATCCGGACATACGGCAAGGTCGTCAATCTCAACGTCGACACCCTGCGGGGCCTTGACACCATGCTGCTGGCTGGAGAGAGCACCAGCGCCCTCGGCACCGGTGCAGGGTATGGACCCAATGCGGCCGCAGCTGCCGGCGCGATTGCCGGGGGCGCGACTGGCCCCAGCTCTGTGCGCTGCGTCGGGCCGTCGGCCATCATTTCCAGTCGCGGGGAGCAGCGTGCCGTTCTTGGTATCCACGACTCCATCGGGGCTGGCGTCGGCATTCCTGACGATATTCCCACCCCGTCGATCACCCTACGAATGAACAACTGGTTCACTGGCGGACTTCGGGACGCCGGGCACAAGGCGTTCGCACAGCACAGCATCGGAGGCGAGCAGCTGAGCACGCTGTTCGATGCAGGCGCTGCATTGCCGCAATGGCGCAGCCGGCTGACCAAGCTTCGATTCTCGGACGACGTGTTCTGCAACCTCGCCTACAACGACTTCCCGACCAAGACCTGGCAGGAGATCGCGCTGTACATGATCAAGATGGCGAAGCTGGCTGCTGCGGCTGGCGCGCGCTTTCATGCTGTCACGTCGATTCCGTCAGTGCAGGTCGTCGGCAACATCTGGCGTGCATCGACGCAGGTGCCAACCTGGGTGGAGAAGCGCACGGCGTGGAACACTTGGCTTCGCAACGGCTGCCAACTGGACAGCTCTGGTGTGCCGGTGTTGTCGGGTGGCACGCCGTCGCCTTATGTCTTCGGTGTGTTTGATCTAGCCGCCGAGTTGGAGGTCGACGAGAACAATGTTCTCACGCGCAATGGCGGGCGATTCATCTGCAACCCAACGCCGCGGTATGGCGGGCTGGTCATCACTGCTGTAAGCGGGGCCGTCAACACCGTGCCCGTTCTCACGATCGGTGCCGGCGGTCTACCGGCTTACACCGGTGGCGCGTTTGGCCTGCATCCGTTGGTGGGCGTCATTCGAACGGGTGTCGCGGCTGGTCAATCGGCGATCTGCACCACGGCAAACACCGCCACGACCGTTCGGCTGTATGGCCACAACACTGGCAGTCCCACTGGGGTGTTGACTCCAGGCCTGAGCACCATGCCGGAAGTCGGCGACATCGTGGACATCTATGAATCGGCGTCGAACGATGGTATCCATCTCACACCCTGGGGTAACAACATGGCCCGCCCTGGCTTTATGCGCTACCTGCTGCGCAATCAGCTCGGCGACTGGCAGCGGCTGTACGTCGCATGAGCATCGTCCTGGCTCCAAAGCGGTTGACCGGTCCCGCCCAGGAGCCGGTGAGCCTTGCGGAAGCGAAGCTAGCCGCCAAGGTTGACGGCAGCGAGCAGGACACGCTGGTCGCCGGCCTGATCACGGTCGCCCGCGAGCAGGCCGAGCAGCTGACCAATCGCCTATTCGGCGCGCAGATCTGGCGCGCCGAGCTTGCGGACTGGCCGGCCGCCGATCAGCTGCTCGAGGTGTACGGACCGACCGCCGTGGCCGTGTCGTACCGCACCGGTGCCACCTGGACCGCGGTGGCACCCGAGGCGGTGGCCTGGGCCGCCTCGGGGCGCGGCACGGTGGTTGCGCCGGTGCTGGGCGGCAGCTGGCCCACCCTGGCCGCGGTGGCGCTCGGACCGCGCGTGCGCATCGACATCACCGCCGGTGAAGAGGCCGAGGAGTCGGTGAAGCTGTACATCAAGGCGAGCGTCACGCACTGGCTTCAGTCGCCTGCAGCAGCACAGGCGGGAACGCTGACGCCGAACCCGCTGTTCGCCCGGCTGCTGGACCGGTCATGGGTGGTCTGATGGGTGCGGTCGTCAACGTGGGCGAGCTGAACCAGCGCGTGACCATCCAGCGCCGTGGCGCCAACGACAACACGCTGGGGGAGGCTGACGGCGACTGGGCGGACGTCGCCACCGTCTGGGCCCGCGTGCAGCCGATGCGGGCCCGCGATCAGTTCGCCGCTGGCCAGGCCGGGCGCTTGATGGATCACCGCGTGCTGATCCGGTACCGCACCGACGTCGACGGCGCGTGCCGCCTGGTGTGGAAGGGCGCGCCGCTGGAGATCGAGGGCGACCCGGTGCCGGTCGATGGCGGCACCGAGTGGCTGGAGATAGGCGCGATCAAGGGAGCACGGGATGGCCGCTGACCTGGAGGTGAAGGTGTCCGGCCTGAGCGAGCTGCGGGAAGCGCTGGCCGGCCTGCCGGACAAGCTGCGTCGGCGCGCGCTGCGCAACGCCCTGGCCGCCGGTGCACGCCTCATCCGCGACGCGGCCCGCGCCACCGTGCCGGTGCTGGCCGAGCCGACGCCGCGGCGCGCCAGCGGCACCGTGCGCAACGCGATTTCCGTGCGCACCAGCAAGGCCGCGCGGCGCGAGGGCAATGTGGGTGTCTACGTCAACGTGCGGCCTGCCAAGGGGGCCGCGCGTGGCGCCAAGAGCGCCAGCGACCCGTTCTACTGGCGCTTCCTGGAGTTCGGCACCGACAAGATGGCCGCGCGCCCGTACCTGCGGCCGGCGGCCCAGGCGCAGGCGCAGGCCGCGCTGGGCGCCTTCTCGGCCAAGCTGGGGCCGCAACTCGACAAGCTCAACGCCAACCCGAAGGATCCGCTGTGACGCCCGCTGAAGAGCTGCGCCAGATCCTGGCCAGCTACGCACCGCTGACAGCCTTGTGCGGCGACCGCATCCGCGTCGACCTGGCGCGTGAGGAGGACGACTACCCGTTCATCGTCTTCAAGCGCGTGTCTTTCCAGCGAATCACCGGGCTGGACGGCAGCGTGCACGCCCGGCGCGACACCTTCCAGGTCGAGTGCTGGGCCGGCAGCCGGGCAGCCTCCAGCGCACTTGCCGAGCTGGCCGACGAGGCGCTGCGCGCCGGCGAGCTGGATCCGGACGAGTCGGATCCGGACAGCATCGATCCGGAGATCGGTGCCCGCGCCGTCGTGCTCAACGTCGACATGTGGAGCGACTGACCGCGTGCAGGCGTCTGCACACCTCATCCCAACCAACCGGCCGCCGCGCCGGTTTTTCTTTGCCTGAAAGGACTGAACAATGACCACCATCGTAGGGCGCGGCGTCCGCGTCGAAGTGAGCAAGACGGAGGGCACCGCCAAGGTCGTCACCGCCGTCAGCAAGGCCAAGCCGGGCGTTGCCTCCAGCACCGCACATGCGCTGCCGGCCAAGTCGATCGGCTACTTCCGCGGCGTGGAGGGCATGGTCCAGCTGGAAGGCCAGGCTGCCCGCCTGGCCGCGGTGACCTCCGACAACTTCACGCTCGAGGACATCAACACCACCGACTATCCCGATTTCACCGACCAGGCCGAGTTCGTGCCGATCACGGCGTGGGCAACGCTGGCCAAGGCCACCAGCTACGGCATCGGCGGCGGCGACGCGGAGAAGCTGGACGACACCTCGCTGCTCGACGACATCAAGCAGGAAGTGAACGGCCTGCTGGCGGCACAGTCGGTGTCGATCGGCCTGAACGCCGAGACGATCGCCAGCGAGGCCATGGCCATCATCCGCGACGCGGCCCGGCGGTCGGCGTACCTGGTCTTCCGGATCACGTTGAAGGACGGCAACGTGCGGGTGTTCCGCGGCCAGCCCTCGCTGCCGGGCGAGGAGGTGCAGAAGGGTGCGCTGGGCACCGGCAGCCTCAGCGTCACCATCAAGGGCTTCGTCACCGAGGGCGCCGCCTGATGAACCCGCTGATCGCGAAGCTGCGTGCCCGGCGGGAGCACGTCGTGCCGCTGGATGGCGGCAAGAGCGTCACGGTGCGCCGGCCGGCCGAGGCCGAGTTCGGCCGCGTGGCGAGCGACAAGGCCGTCGACCTGGTGGCCGACTTTGTGGTCGGCTGGCAGGGCTTCACCGAGGCCGACCTGCTCGGCCCGGAGGTCGGCGCCTCCGACATCGAGGTGCCTTTCGACGCCGACCTGTGGCGCGAGGTCGTGCGCGATCGCATCGACTGGGTCAAGGTGGTGGCGCAGCGGCTGGGCGAGCTGGTCACCGAGCATGTAACCCAGCGGGGCCTGGTCGCAAAAAACTGACCGAGGTGCTGGACGGCCTGGCCGGCGTCCAGCTCGAGGGCGAGGCGCCACCGGTCGCCAGCCCCGAAGACCGCCTCGCCATCACGGCCTGGAAGTACCTGTCCACCGACGGCGGCTCCATCGACTACGCCGGCCTGCCGCTCGTGGTTGAGCTGCTCGGCGTCGACGACGTCGAAGGCCTGCTGCTGCGGCTGCTGGTGATCAAGCACCACGCGCCGCCTACCACCGACACCGAGGAATGACCGCATGGCATTGGCCACCCTTTCCATCGACCTGATCGCGCAGCTCGCGCGGTTTGAGCAGGACCTCGGCAAGGCCGTGCGCCTGTCCGAGAAGGCGGCCGCCGGCGTGAAGGGCAGCTTCGAAGGTATCGGCGAGGTGTTCGCCGGCAGCTTCCTGGCGGACTTCGCCGCGGAGGCGGTGCGGCAGCTCGCCGACCTGCCGGCCGCGATCATCGAGAGCATCGCCGGCTTCAAGGACCTGGAGGACAAGACCGGCGCCAGCGCCGAGGCGCTGGCCAAATGGCAGGCCGTGGCCGAGCTGTCGGGCACGTCGATGGAGGCGATCGGCGATGCTTCGGTGAGGCTGACCGGTGCACTGTCGAAGATCGGGGAGGGCGGCAACATCGCTTCGGCGGCTCTGGCGAAGATCGGCATCAACGTCGAGGCCTTCCGCCAACTGGCGCCGGACGAGCAGTTCAAGGCGGTGGCCGACGGCCTGGCGCAGTTCGAGGACGGCGCCGGCAAGACGGCGGTGGCCGTCGCGCTGCTCGGCAAGTCCGGCGCCGAGATGATCCCGTTCTTCAAGGACCTGGCCGAAGCGGGCGACCTGCAGGTGCGTCTCACGCAGGAGCAGATCGAGCGCGTCGACCAGTACACGAAGATTCAGTCTCGGCTGCGCGCCGAGTTCAAGGCGGTGGCGCAGGTCGTCGTCGCGGAGAGCCTACCGGCCTTCACGGCCCTGGTGGAGGCCGGTAAGGAAACGCTGAAGGCCTTCCTCGGCATCGACCGGGCCACGGGCAACCTGGACGCGCAGCAGGTCTCCGACTTCGCTGATGGCGCTGCCCGGGCCCTTGCGTTCGTCGTCGATGCCATCGACGGCGTGGTGCGCGGCTTCCAGCTCGCCGGCACGTTCATTGGCGGCGCGGCCGCACAGGCCGCGCTCATCATCAAGGGCGAGTTCCGGGCGGCCGCCTCGGTCGGCGAGCAGGTGATGGCCGACATGCGCGCCATCATGGACAAGCCGCTGTTCAGCACGCGCTTCGAGGAGCAGCTCAAGCGCATGCGCGACTCGACCGAAAAGGCGCTCGGCGACGGCAAGGCCAAGCCGAAGCTGGAGTTCAACTTCGACCCGGACGCCGAAAAGAAGGTCAAGGACGTGGCCAAGGCCTACGAGGACCTGATTGGCGAGATCCGCAAGCGCACCAGCGCGGCGGAGGCCGAGCTGGGCACGGGCGAAAAGCTCACCGCTGGCCAGCAGTTCTCGCTCGACATCCTGGCCAAGCTGGCCAATGCCGAATCCGGGTACAGCGACGCGCAGAAGCGGACGGTGACGGCCATGCTCGAGGTGTTCCTCGGGCGCGAGCAGCTGCTCAATCAGCAGCGCGAGGGCGAGAAGCTGACCCAGCAGGCGACGCGCGCAGTGGCCGTGGAGATCTCACAGGCCGGCGACCTGCTGACGTCGCTGCGCGAGCAGGCTGAGGAATACGGCAAGAGCGCTGACCAGGTCGAGCGACTGCGGCAGGCCCGCGTCGAAGAGACTGCCGCGAAGGCGCAGGAGAAGCTCGAGACGATGGAGCTGATGGGCTTCACGAAGGAGAGCATCGAGCAGCAGCGCATCCTGGTCGACACGCTGCGAGAGGTGGCCAAGGCGCGAGGCGCGATCGTGGCGGCCAGCGAAAAGGACCGCACCGACCCGCTGGCCGGCGCGTCACGGGCGGTGAGCGACTACCTCAAGAATCTGGAGTCGGTCGGCGAGTCAACGCGCCGGGCGCTGGGCAACACCATGGCCACGCTCGAGGATGACCTCACCAACGCGCTGAGCGGCGGCAAGGATGGTGTGCGCACCACCATCAACGCGATCATCTCGGAGTTCAACCGCCTGATGATCGTGCGCCCGCTGATGCAGAGCCTGTTCGGCGGGGCCGGCGCCGGCGGCGCGGGCGGCTTGGCCGGCGGCATCGGCGGGTTCCTCAAGGGACTGCTCGGTGGGGGCGGCGGCGCCGGCGGTGGCCTGCGCGCCGACCTTGCCTCCATGGGTGTCTTCGCCAACGGTGGTGCCTTCGACCGCGGCATCGTGCCCTTCGCTGCCGGCGGGGTCTTCGACAGCCCGCACCTGTTCAAGTTCGCCAAAGGCAACGCGATGGCCACCGGCGTGCTGGGCGAGGCGGGACCTGAGGCCATCATGCCGCTGAAGCGGGGGCCCAACGGCAAGCTGGGCGTGGTGGCAAGCGGCGGCCGCGGCGGTGCCGTCACCAACTACATCAGCGTCGGCGCGGGCGTCTCGCGCAACGAGGTCCAGAGCCTGATGCAGCTGTACGGTGAGTCGCTCAAGGGCGAGATCCTGCAATCGATGCAGAACGGCGGCGCGTTCTCGATGGCGCGGGGGTACTAACCATGAGCACGCGTGACCTGCCGGTGGCCATGCGCATCGGCTCGATGGAGTGGGGGCATTCCAAGGCGTCGCTGCAGTTCGCAGGCCCGTACAACGGCACCCGCCAGGCGATGGAGTACCTAGCCGAGCGCTTCGTCGTGTCCCTGACCTTTAATGCGGCGCAACGGCGGCAGGCGGGCGGCGTGGAGGGCTTTGTTGGCTGGCTCACCGGCGGCGCCAACCGCGTGAGGCTGTACCACCTGGCGCGGCCGCAGCCAGCCGGCTCCCTGCGCGGGTCCCCCACCCTGCAGGCCGGTGTCGGTCGTGGTGCCGTCGCGCTGACGTTGGCCACCGTGCCGGGCGCCACCTTGCGGATGGGCGACCTGTTCGGCTGCGGCGGCCAGCTGTTTCAGTGTGCAGACGACTGCACGGCCAACGGCGCAGGCCTGATCATGGTGCCGGTGGTGCACCGCGTGCGCGGCAGCATCGCCCCCGGCAGTGCCGTGGTGTGGGACCGTCCGACCGCCGAGTTCATCGTGCCTGCCACGACCGGCCGCTATGCGTACATGCCAGGCTCGCGTGGGCCGGTGCAGATCGACCTCGAGGAGACCTGGTAATGCGCACGGGACTGAGCGCGCCGAGCCTGGTAGTGCTGAATGGCGCCAACGTGCCGGCGGTGCTGTTCGTGGAGTTGCGGTTCGACGCGGTGGTGCGTCTGTGCAGCGCGGCGGTGGACTTCGAGTGGGCCGGTGAGCTGTGGCGCGGCACCGGCTCGCTGGGCACGGTCAGCGCGGTCAAGGACACCTCCAACGGCGAGACCACCGCGCTGCAGCTCACCCTGTCGGGTGTGCCCACCGAGAACATTGCTCTGGCGCTGGGCGAGCGGCCGCGTGGCCGGCCCTGCCGCGTGTGGTTCGGCGTGCTGGATCCGGAGACGCATGCGCTGCTCGATGCGCCGCTCATCTTCAGCGGCGCCATCGACCAGATGCCGATCAGCCGCACCGGCGAGACCTGCACGATCGCCGTCACGGTGGAGCACCAGGGCAAGCTGTTTGGTCGTCCCAAGCCGCTGCGCTACACCAGCAGCGACCAGCAGAAGACCCACGCCGGCGACACCTGCATGCGCTTCCTGGTCAGCCAGGCCCAACACAACGACGTCTGGCCGGCCGCGGCCTTCTTCAAGCAATGACCACCCGTCTGAGAGATTGGCAGGGCCGACTGGGCGCCTGCCTTGCGGAGCGCTGGGCGCGTCCGTTCGAGTGGGGCGTGCAGGACTGCTGCCTGTTCGCCGCCGACTGCGTGGCTGCGGTGACTGGGGAGGACCCGGCCGCTGACCTGCGGGGCCAGTACGCCAGCGCCGTGGCCGCGCTGCGGCTGCAGCAGGCGCTGGGCGGCCCGGAGGCGATCGCCGCCAGCCGACTGGGCGCTGAGGTACCCGTGCTCATGGCACAGGTCGGCGATGTCGGGATCACCGATGGCGTGGAGGGCAACGACCTGCCGGCGCTGGTCGTGTGCGGCGGTGCGCACTGGATCGGCCCGGGCGCCGCCGGGCTTGTCGCGGTGCCGGTCGGATCCGTGCGCAAGGCGTGGCGGGTGGGCGCATGAGCAAGGTTGTCGACACCACCCTGCGGATCGCCGGCGTCGTGCTGTCGGTGGCCGCCATCATCACCGGCAACGGCTGGGTGATCGCCGCTGCCTTCGCTGTCAACACGGCCTCGGGGATCAGCTCTGCCCGCCTGGCGCGGCGGCAGGCTGTTGACGCCTACAACGACAGCCTCAAGGACCGGCTGCAAATGACGCCCGTGGTGGACGGCGCCCGCTCGCGGATCTACGGCCGGGTGCGGAACGTCGACGGGGTGCTGTTCAAGGCCACCCACGGCGCAAAGAGCGAGTTCTACACGCTGGTCATCGCGGTGGCTGACGGCGAGTGCGACGCAATCGAGGACGTCTATTTCGGCGACAAAAAAGTCACCCTGTCGGATCCTGACGCGCAGGGCTGGCAGGACGTGCAGAGCGAGCCCTACAACAAAGTCAGCACGGTGTCGGCCTCGGTCGACTGCGTTTTGGCCGGCGGCGTGGGCACGGTCACGCTGCCGCTGGTGCCGCTCGAGGGGAGCGTAGCGGCCGTCTACGCCGAGGATGGCTCGCAGTTCCAGGGGGCGGTGTCGGTCGCTGGCTCAGTGGTCACGGTGACTGCCGCGGTGTTCAACGGTGCAGCGGTAAATGGCACCTACCAGGTCGGCTACCAGTGGAGCGAGTCGAAGTCGAAGGCGCGCGTGCGCAAGTGGCTGGGGGCGCCTGGCCAGGATCTGTCCGGGAGTCTGGCAGAGCGGCACCCAGACCTGGTCAACCCGGCAGACCGCTTCGCCGGCATCACGCTGCTGGAGGTCGAGCTCGAGTACGACACCGACGTCTGGCCATCCGGCCTGCTGAACATCAGTGCCGTGGTGCGCGGGGTCAGGGTGCTCGACCCCCGCACCGGACTGGTCGCCTGGAGCGAGAACCCGGCGCTGCATGCCTATGACTGGGCGCGCTATCCGCACGGCGGCGACTGCCCGGCGGACGTGGTGCCGGTGGCCGATGTGATCGCGGCCGCCAACGCGTGCGACGTTGCGCACACATTTTCGAAGTCGGACGGCAGCACGGTGACCGCGCCCATGTACACCAGCGGCATGGCCTGCCGGCTGGAGGGCAGCCCCACTGCAGTGATGGATGAGCTCGTCGAGGCCATGGCTGGCCGCTGGGGCTGGGGCGGCGGCCTGCTGCGGATGCGCGCCGGCGCCTACCGCGCGCCCGTGGCCACCATCACTGAGGACTGGTTGGCAGATACCCAGGCCACCACGATCGTCCCGGATCCGCCCGTGGCATCGTCGGTCAACATCGTGCGCGCCACGATCGCCAACGCGGCGCAGGACTATGTGGCGTCGCAGGCCCCCGACGTCGTGGCGCAGGCATACGTCGATCTCGACGGTCAGGAGCTGGTGCGCGAGCTGACCTACTCGGCGGTAACCGACGCGGTGCACGCACAGCACGTTTCGGGCGTGGTGCTGCGAGACGAGCGCAGCGGCCTGGCCGCGACGCTGCCGTGCAACTTGCGGGCGTTCCCGCTGGAGCTGTTCGACACCGTGCTCGTTGACCTGCCTTCGTTCGGCTGGTCCGCCAAGGCCTTCGAGGTGCTGGGATGGCAGTTTGGCCTGGCCGGCGGTGTCGTGCTGTCGGTGAAGGAGACGGCGCCCAGCATCTTCGACCCCGACGCCCTGTTCACACGGGAGGATGCGACGCCCAACACCTCACTGCCGGACCCGTTCTTCGTGCCGCCGGTGCTGGACCTCGCCGCGGAAAGCGGCACCGAGCAGCTGCTGCTGCAGGCGGACGGCTCAATCGTGTCGCGAGTGCGCGTGAGCTGGGCACCGATCGATGACGAGGCGGTGCTCAATGGCGGCGCGGTCGAGATCCGCTACGGTCAGATCGTCACCGACCCGGCCACTTGGCCCGTCGTGCGCGTTCCCGGTGATGCGACCGAGGTGCACCTGCTCGGCGTGAAGGACGGCGCGATTTACAGCATCACGGCACGGGCGCGGAACGCGCTGGTGCGGGGCGACTGGGGCAGGGCGCTGGGACACCGCGTGCTGGGCAAGACGGCGCCGCCGCGCAACGTGCCGTCGATCGCCGCCGAGATCACGACCGACGGCGTGCTCATCAGCGTGCCTCAGAACGCGGACCTCGATCGCGATGTGACCGAGCTACGGGTCAGCGGCATCGACTGGGAGTCGTCGGTGCCGCTGGTCGGCAGCCAGCCCACGCGCTTCGCAGGCACCACCTACCTGTGGCCGCGGCCGCCGGCGGGCATCTACCGCGTGCGTGCGCGCTACTTCGACACGTCGGGCAACGACTCGTTGGCCGACGCCTATGTCGACGTGACCATCGGTGCCGCTGAGCTGATCGCCTGGGGCGCGGTAAGCGGCCGGCCAAGGCTGTTCCGTGTCGTCACTCGCGGCTGGAATGTGGACCCGGTGCCCACCACTCCCGGTGATGGCCTGTTTGACGGGGAAACGGGCGTCAAGCTGCACGGCGTGTCGCGCAGCTACGCGATGGCGCGGATTCGCCGCAGCGATGGAGCTGTCACCTACACGAACTACTACGACGTGCTGGCCCCGAACGACAACAGTTGGGACAACCCGGGCTTCGGCAAAGGCGCCGACGTCCTAGCGGCGGATCTCAATGCAACCGGCAGCGACCATCTCGTCGTTGTCTGGAGCTGGGACGAGCCGCAGAGCAATCGACTGATCGGAGGCCTGCCAGATGCCATGTACCGGTGTGGTGCGAGCCGCGCAGTGTTTGGCAGCCCGGAGTTCGGCTTCCGCAGCGCCTACATCCTGGTGGGTATTCCGGGCTGCGGCGAGGGCAACGGATCAGAGGCATACCAAGGCAACTCGCCTGGCCAGCGCGACGCGTGGTGCGACCTCTCGTTTCAGCTGCTGGCCGGCCAGCTCATCAGCAACGGCGGCGCCTATCAGCCGCGGACGCTGCGCGACTTTGCTTACACCGGCGACCTCAACGCGACGGCAACACTGAGGCTGGTGGCTCGGAACGGCTGCGAAACCAGCGGCAGCGTGGCAAGGAAGACGGCGGACACCGGCCCGTGGGTGGGCGACGTTTTCAGCCGCGATGGCTATGCAGGCGGTGCGTATGCGGCGGCGGTAGCCGACAGGACTGACCGCGACCTGATGTTTGGCCTGGACCGAACGCCCTCAGAGACGAGTGGCTACTACGAGATCGACGCCGCGATCTACCTGCGCAGCGACGGGGTCTTCACTGTGTACCAATCGGGCAACCCTTGGGGCGACTTCGGCACCTATGCCGCCGGCGATCGGTTCATGGTGCTGTACGACGGCACCCGGCTGCACTACTCACGCAACGGCACGGTCTTCTTCACCTTCGACTGGGTGCACAACGATCCGCTCTATTTCGACAGCTCATTTGTGCAGGTGGGCGGCTCGCTCAGCGGCATCGAATTCGGCCCGCTGTCCAGCATCCGGCGTGCGGTTGACGCTGCCAACACCGCGCAAACGGCGGCCAATAACGCGGCGGCGGCTGCTAACTCTGCGCTGGCGGACCTGGCTGCAATTGCCTCGGACAGCGTACTGTCGCGCTCCGAGAAGAGCCGAGTCATCCAGGACTGGAACGTGCTGGCCAACGAGCAAGCCGGGGTCCTCTCTCAGGCTGACAACTACGCCGTCGTCGCAGAGAAAAACGCCTACATGGCCGCGCTCAACGACCTGGCGGGGTACCTGAGTGGCCTGTCGCCAGGATGGGCGGACACCAGCCAGGATTCGGTGATCAATGGAGCAACTTGGCGCTATGTGTGGCAGCAGGCCTACCTCACCCGCCAGGCCGTGCTAGACAAGATCGCGGCCAATGCCAAAGCCCGCCTCGGCGCGCTGGCCACGCTGAGCCAGGTGGGCACGCCGCAGATCATCGACTACGCCGCTACGGTGCCCATCAACGTGCCGATCGCCGACGGCACGCACGACCCGGCCAGCAACCCCTCAATCCCGATCTTCGGCGCCTACACCTTCGACAACACCACCGGTGCGCAGGCGGTGGTCGAGGTGATCATGACCGGCACTGTCTATGGCTTCTCGGTGCTGGCTGGCTCAGACCTGCACGTGGTCAGCGAAGCGGTGCAGTACGACGCCGCCTGGAACAACACCGGCCTGGGCCGCACGCTGCACGGCGAGCGCATCCGCACCAACACCAACGACCCATCGGATCAACGCAACTTCGCGTTCTCCCATCCGACGTACGTGCTGCCGCCAGGCGGGAAGCTGTATGTCTCGCTGCGCTCGAGCCGGCAGGCCAGCTCGATCACCTGGTTCTCTTGCACGATGCGCCTCAACGCGATCCTAAAATGAAGAAGTACAGCTTCTTTGACCCGGCCACCGGGCTCTTTCACCGGACCGCCTACGAAGGCCCTGAGGCGTTCGTCTGTGTGCCGGAGGGCTTCGAGAAGATCGAAGGCCACTTCGACATGCATTGCCAGCGGGTCGATCTCACAGGCGCAGAGCCGGTGGTCGTCGACTACGTGCCGCCGGCGCCGGCCGACGACCAATTGCAGACGTGGCAATGGGATTCGGCTACGCGCCGGTGGCTTTCGTTTCCCACGCTAGCCGCGCTTAAGGCGCAACGCATCGCCTCAGTGCAGGCCGAGATTGACGCGCAGGAGCTTCAGCAGGCGCGCCCGCAGCGCGACGTGCTGACGGCGCTCGTGGCTGGTCTGCAGCCGCCGCCCGAGGCCGTGTTGCGTCTGCAGGAGATCGAGGCGGCGATCGTGCCGCTACGCGCGCGACGCGCTGCGCTTGAAGCGGCCACCACAGAGACCGAGCTGACCTCAGCCGGCTGACGAATTCGCGTGCGGACGTCTGCACGCTCACCTGGAGATCCTGATGCCAGAAACACCGGCAGGCCCGGCCACGTCCACCGAGGCCCGTCTGGGCGCCATCGAGGATGCGCTCGTACATGGCGACGGCCGAATGAAAGCCCTGGAGGAGGCTGTCGCGCACAACACCGAGCTGACCGCGGAGATCCGCGAGCTTATTGCTGCGGCGAAGCTCGGCTTCCGCGTGCTCGGCTGGATCGGCGTTGGCGCGAAGTGGACCGCCGGCCTGGCCGCCGCCATCAGCGGCGTGTGGGGCGTGATCAAGCTGCTCAAGGGCGGCCACTGATGGCCGTCTCGTTCCCCTCGCTTGGCGGCCGCCGATTCGTGCTCACCCTTGGGTGCGGCATCGCCACCACCGTGCTCACCTGGTTCGGGCGAATCGACGGCGGCACCTACGCCACCGTGATCATTGCCACCGTGGGCGCCTACATCGCCGGCAACACCGCGCAGAAGCACGCGGAGATCAAAGCCGGCAGCAATTCGGAGCCTACGCAATGAAGTTGATCCTGACTCGCGAGCAGCTCGATGCCGATGTGACCATCGGCAGTCTGACCGTCGATGGCGCCTGGTGCGCCTGGGTGTGCGAGGACACCGTCCGGCCGCCTGGCCAGAAGGTGTACGGCAAGACCGCCATCCCGTACGGCACGTACCGGATCGACATCACGATGAGCGCGCGCTTCAAGCGCCCGCTGCCGTTGTTGCTCAACGTGCCCATGTTCGAAGGCATCCGCATCCATCCAGGGAACACCGCCGCGGACACTGAGGGCTGCCTGCTGCCCGGTCTGCAGCGCTGGCCCAAGGGCGTGGGTGAAAGCCGCAAGGCGTTCGATGCGCTGTATGTGCAGCTGGTGGCCGCCAAGGCTCGGGGAGAGTCGATCACGATCGACATCGTAGGCGCGGACCTGTGATCCGCGCGCTGCTGGGCATGGTGCCGCCCACCGGCTGGGCGCTGCTGCTGGCCATCGCCGCGGCGGCTGGCGGCGCCTGGTGCCACAGGCAGGGCGCGGCAGGCGTCCAAGCGCGCTGGGACGCAGCCGAGCTCGAGCGGGAGCGTCAGTCCAACGCTGACGCTCTGCGCAATGCCAACCGTGCGTTGCAGGCCAGCGCACGCCATGAAACCGAACGCGCCAGCCTGGCGCGCAACCTTAGCGAGGCGCGCCATGCCAACACCGTCGCCATCCAGGTTCCCGTCGACTGTCCCGCGTCAGGCTTGGCTGGCGACGTGCTGCTGCCTGCAGGCGCTCTTGTCGGCGTGCACGACGCTGCAGCAGGGGCCGGCGCCTCGCGCCCCTGATCCGCCCCCGGCCAATCTGGCCGCGCCTTGCGACGAGGGCCCACCGATACCGCTTGGTGTGGTGCTGCTGGCCAGCGCCACCGACATCTGGGCCCAGCGCGAGGCAGCCGCGGCCGAATGCCGCGCCCGCCACCGAGGCCTGGTCGACGCCTGGCCACGTTGAGACCGGAGAACACGATGCCGATCCGCCATGAGCCAACCACCAGCACGCTGAGGTTCTACGCGCGCGCCAGCGACGACCCTACGCCGCACTACGACGCCGTGTGCACCGTGGTGTGGGAGACGCCGCGGACCGTATGGATCCGAGGCTTGCATGGCACGCTCACGCGCCGCCTTCTCCGCGAACTCCTCGCCTGGCTCGTGAACAACCACATCCTGCTGGTCAAGGCGCACCGCGATTCCGCTCGGGTGCTGCCGTTGGGCGTGGTGCACGCCGACGGCCACACCGAGATCAACGTGGCCGATCTGGCCGCACGCGTCGCTGCGCGCTGATCGGACGCCGCCGTGCTCGAGCCTTCCGACAAGGATCGGGAGGCGGTGCGCATGGCAACCGAGGAGGCGGTTCGTCTCGGCCGTCTGTTTTGCGTCATCGATGACTGGGCGCTGAGCAGGGCTCGGCTCTTGATCGAAGCGCTTGTCAGCCGGGCGCGGTAGCTGGAGTTGCCTCTGCAGACCGGGCAAATATTCACCTGGGAAATCCTAGGTTTTGCACATGTAAGGCGGTGTTACGCTCCCAGGCATGCAAGAAGAAGTGCTGCTAGCAATCCTGATGGGCGGGGTAATTACGGTATTGCTATTTCACGTGGTCGCTCGCATCCGAAATGGCACTTCGTCGGAGGATGACGGTGATGACACGTGGCCCTGGTGAGCGGATCCGCAATGCGCTTCTTAGCAAGTCTATGACCCAGATGAGGGGGGCATTGGGCACGCGGAAAACCAATAATCGCGGCTTGGGGCAGCTAGCATCGTCACTCGACGCAGAAGTCAGTCAGTCGGTGACTGATGCTCGAATTGAACAACCGGAGGGAAGTATGAATTGCAAAGGGTTCGTCCTTGCGTTTGCGGTGCTGTGCCACGGGGTAGGCATTGCCGCGACGACATCAACCAATGGCTTCACGGTCACGTACGACGAGAAGACCTTCTCGGCTCCAACGCTGATGAGCAGCTTGTCGGAGAAGACCGCCTTCTTCACGTCCCCGCCAGCATCCGTTGTCAATGGTGTCGGCTCATTCGAGTTCCTAGCATCTGCGTCCAACGATCTGCCGCTGAGAAGTACCAGGATTCAGTTCGGCCTCAACCTCTCGCCACTAACGAGCGGATCGCAACAGCTGGTTCTTTCGAAAGGTCTGCTCAAGGCTAAGGTCAGCATCTTCGATGCAGACACTTCTGAGTTGCTCAAGTCGTCCGATTTCGAGATATCTAGCCTTACTCGATACGACATTGGCTTTCGAGCGGCGACTGCAATCTATGGTGCAGACGGGTTTAGCGACCATCAGTCATTCCGGTACGAAATTAGCTACGACTTCAATCCCGGATATTACCTTGCCGCGTCGAACGACCCGACATGTGCATCTCTGTCATGCATGCAGTTGAAGCAGGACGAACTATTGCCGTTTGTGTCCATCAGCGTAAATCAGGTGCCCGAGCCTTCGACGTACGCGTTGATGCTGGGCGGCCTTGCGCTGATGGGCGCCATGGCCAGACGCCGCGCCGGGTAGCGAGCGCTCAATCGCTTGCCGCTGGGGTGCAGAGCCACACCTGCATGTGCTCGAAGATGCCGGCATCTTCGGAGTGCAGCTGCATCCCATGCAGCACCATGGCGCCGGCATCCATCGAGATGATCTGCGGGTCGAAAAGCGGCAGGAGCAGCGGCTGCCGGACGGTGCTCGGCGTGCCAAACAGCTCCATCTTCTTGAGGGGCCGCCGGGCGTTCGTCTCAGGCATAAGCGAGAGCTCCAGCTCACCCACCGCCGGCTCGGGCCACTCGCCGCGCTTCAGCCGCCGGCCGCGATCACGCAGCTGGGTGACCGCCCATTTCATGCGGTGGCCTTACTGGTCGACATCTTCACCGTCCTCCCAGCGGCCGCCCTTGTCGATCCGCAGCAGCCGCGCTTGCCCGCCACGGGCTAGCAGTACAACGTCTGTGAACCCCTTGGGCGTCAGGTCAGGTCGGACGCCCTTGTGATAGACGACGATCCGCTCGAAGGTGTCCGCCACGAGTTGTCGCGCGCGGATCCGCGCGTCGAAGTCCAGCGCCTCGACGCCGGCGGCCAGATCGCGCCACGCGGCGTCGGCGCCGTCCAGGTGCGTGCGTGCTGCCGCGGAAACATCCCGCTCTGCCCTGGTGATTTCGACCTGGATCGCTGCCTGCTGAGCCTCCAGCTCGCGCGCGCGCTTAGCGAAAGTCAGCGGCACCCCGCCAGCCTCGCTAGCCAGCATCGCGTCGGTCAGCCGCTCCAGCTGCACCGCAAGAGCTGCAGCGCGCTTCCGGGCGCTGGCCAGCCTCGCACGAGGCTCGGCCGAACGATCGCCGGTGTAGAGCCGTTGCAGGTTCATCATGTCCGAGCAGTACGCCATCAGAGCCCGCTCCACCCTGGCCACTGAGATCGACCCCGGGACCGGACAGGGCAGCCGCTGTGAGTGGCTGGTGCACAGCAGCCGACGATGACCGTCGAGCAGCGTACCGTCGGCCTTCACGCGGTTCATCATGTGCTGGCCAGCCATGGCGCGGCCGCAGTAGCCGCAGACCGTGACGCCGATGCCGGTGATTACGTGGGGAAGGGTGCCTTTCACCCGCCGGCGGCCTCGGTCGTCGTTCAGGCCCTGCAGCGCCTGCCACTCCTCCTGATTCAGGAGGGCTGGGTAATAGCCCGCGAGCACGAAGGTCTCACCATCGACGGTGAGTTCCTTCTCACCGAGCAGCGCGCGCTGGCGCACCAGGCGGTGGATCTGCAACGACTGTGCACCGCGGTCGGTGAGCTGCAGCCCGCGGTCTGCCAGCGCCCGGACGATGCGAGTCGCGCTGTAGCCTTGCTGGTACAACTCGAGGCCGGCGCGGACGGCCTCCACCCGCTCGGCGACCAGCTGCCACTCGCCGTCGACCAGGCGCACCCATGCCGGATCTTTCCCGTTGCGGATCACCCCGTGCCAGGTGCCTGCCTGCCAGCCAACGCACTGCCGACGAATGCTGGCGACAACACGCTTCGACTTGGTGTCGGACTCCTCGTGCGCCCGGATCATCACCAGGAGGCTGTAGACCAGGTCCATCGGGTTGGCCTTAAGGTGCTCGCGGCTGTAGGCCTTCCCGTCGCTCGCCGTCACCACGGTGATGCCGGCATTTACAATCTGGGCGAGCTGGCCCTGCGCCTGGATCGGCTCGGCGCGCGAAAGGCGGTCCAACCCTTCGACCACCAGCACGGATCCCGCAGGCACTTTGCCGCCCTCGACGGCCGCCAAGAACGTGCCCAGCGCGCCTGACTTTACGTGGCGCTGGTGATACGCCGACAACCCCTCATCCCTCAACGACAGCGAGTCGTCCAGCACCAGGCCGTGCTCCTCCGCCCAGCGTTTCGCGTATGCAAGCTGCCGCTCGCTCGACGAGCCGGCCATCTGACGCGGATCCGAGAACCGCATGTAGCTGTAGACGAGACCCACGAATGACCACCCCAACAGACATCACCACCAAGCGGGCGCCGAGTATAGGTATGGTATCGCTCGGGTGTCCCAAGGCCCTCACCGATTCCGAGCTCATCCTCACGCAGCTGCGTGCCGAGGGCTACGAGACCAGCAAGACCTTTGCCGGGGCCGACCTGGTGATCGTCAACACCTGCGGCTTCATCGACGATGCCGTCAAGGAAAGCCTGGACACCATCGGCGAGGCCCTGGCCGACAACGGCAAGGTGATCGTCACCGGCTGCCTGGGTGCCAAGGCCGGCAGCGACGGCGGCAACCTGGTGCGTGCGGTGCACCCCAAGGTGCTGGCCGTCACCGGCCCGCATGCCACGCAGGAGGTGATGGACGCGGTGCACATCCATGTGCCCAAGCCGCACGATCCCTTCGTCGACCTGGTGCCGCCGCAGGGCATCAAGCTCACGCCCAGGCACTACGCCTACCTGAAGATCAGCGAAGGCTGCAACCACCGCTGCACCTTCTGCATCATCCCGAGCATGCGCGGCGACCTGGTCAGCCGCCCGGTGGGCGACGTGCTGGGCGAGGCGAGGGCGCTGTTCGAGGCCGGCGTGAAGGAGTTGCTGGTCGTCAGCCAGGACACCAGCGCCTATGGCGTGGACGTCAAGTACCGCACCGGCTTCTGGGACGGCAAGCCGGTCAAGACCCGCATGCTCGACCTGTGCGAGAAGCTGGGCGAGCTGGCTGCGCAGCATGGCGCCTGGGTACGGCTGCACTACGTGTACCCGTATCCGCACGTGGACGAGGTGCTGCCGCTGATGGCCGCGGGCCGCATCCTGCCGTACCTGGACGTGCCCTTCCAGCATTCGCATCCCGACGTGCTCAAGCGCATGAAGCGCCCGGCCAGCGGCGAGCGCAACCTGGAGCGCATCGCCCGCTGGCGCGAGATCTGTCCCGAGCTGGTGGTGCGCAGCACCTTCATCGCCGGCTTTCCGGGCGAGACGGAAGAGGAGTTCGCGCACCTGCTGAACTTCGTGCAGGAAGCGGGCATCGACCGCGCCGGCTGCTTCGCCTATTCGCCGGTGGAAGGCGCCACTGCCAACGAGATCGCCAACCCGGTGCCGGCCGAGTTGCGCGAGGAGCGGCGCTCGCGCTTCATGGCCGTGGCCGAGCGGGTGTCGGCTGAGCGGCTGCAGCGCCGCGTGGGCGCCACCATGCAGGTGCTGATCGACAGCGCGCCGGCGCTGGGCCGCAAGGGCGGCCTGGGCCGCAGCTATGCCGACGCGCCGGAGATCGACGGCACCGTGCGCCTGCTGCCGCCGCAAAAGGCCTCGAAGACGCTGAAGGTGGGTGAGTTCACCAAGGCCCGCATCATCGCCGCCGAAGGCCACGACCTCATCGCCATGCCCATCTGACGCCACCATGACCGACCGCGCCGATTCCCCCGACCTCGACCACCGCGCCACCGAGCTGATCCACCATCCGTACCAGCCGCCGGCGGCCTTCGCCGCGCCCACGGCGGGTGTGTTCAAGGCCTCGACCATCTACTTCGAGAACACGGCGGCGATGCGCAGCAGCCGCTGGATCGACAAGTCGGCCTACACCTACGGCCTGCACGGCACGCCCACCACCTTCCTGCTGGAAGAGCGGCTGGCCACGCTGGAAGGCGGCACGCATGCGCTGCTGGTGCCCAGCGGCCTGGCCGCCATCACGCTGGTGGACATCGCGCTGCTGAAGGCCGGCGACCAGGTGCTGCTGCCCGACAACGGCTACGGCCCCGGCACCCGCTTCGCCAAGGAAGACCTGGCGCGCTGGGGCATCACGATGGCGATGTACGACGCCCTGGACCCGGCCTCGCTGGCCGCGGCCATCACGCCGGCCACCAAGCTGGTGTGGACCGAGGCGCCGGGCTCGGTCACGCTCGAGTTCCCCGACCTGCCGGCGCTGGTTCGCACCGTGCGGGAGAAGGCGCCGCAGGCGCTGGTGGCGCTGGACAACACCTGGGGCGCCGGCCTGGCCTTCAACGCATTCGATGCCGGGGTGGACATCACCATCCATGCGCTCACCAAGTACCCCTCGGGCGGAGGCGACGTGCTGATGGGCTCGGTGGTCTACCGCGACCATGCGCTGCATCCGAAGCTGGCCTGGGCCCGCGCCCGGCTGGGCCTGGGCGTGGGCGTGAACGACGTCGAGGCCATCCTGCGCTCGCTGCCCTCCATGCCGCTGCGTTATGCCGCGCAGGATGCCGCCGGCCGTGCCTTCGCGCAGTGGTGCCAGGGCCGGTCCGAGTTCAAGCGGGTGCTGCATCCGGCCCTGCCTGAATCACCCGGCCATGCCCACTGGAAGGCGCTGTGCAAGGCCGCTGCCGGCCTGGTGACGGTGGAGTTCGACCGCGAGCGCTTCAGCCCGGCGCAGGTCGATGCCTTCGTCGATGCGCTGCAGCGCTTCAAGATCGGCTGGTCCTGGGGCGGGCCGGTGAGCCTGGCGGTGCCCTACCAGGCCGCGGAGATGCGCAGCCTGCCCACGCCGTACCGGGGCACGCTGGTGCGCTTCTGCCTGGGGCTGGAAGCGGTGGAAGACCTGATCGCCGACGCGCAGCAGGCGCTGCAGCGTCTGGGCTAGGCCTTCGGCGACGAGACCTTGTGCCGCATCAGGCGGCCCTTCTCGCGTTCCCAGTCGCGCTTCTTCTCGGTGTTGCGCTTGTCGTGCTCGGCCTTGCCCTTGGCCAGCGCGATCTCGGCCTTCACGCGGCCGCCCTTGTAGTGCAGGTTCAGCGGCACCAGCGTGAAGCCGCGCTGCTCCACCTTGCCGACGAGACGCTTGATCTCGTCCTTCTTCATCAGCAGCTTCTTGGTGCGGTCGGCCTCGGGGCTGACGTGCGTGCTGGCGGTGCGCAGCGCATTGATGCGGCAGCCGATGAGGAACAGCTCGCCATCGCGGATCAGCACGTAGCCATCGGTGAGCTGCACCTGGCCGGCGCGCACGGCCTTGACCTCCCAGCCGTGCAGCACGATGCCGGCCTCGTACTGCTCCTCGAGGTGGTATTCGAATCGGGCTCGGCGGTTCTCGGCGATGTTGCTCATGGGGCGGCTTGCTTTCGAGTTCTGGTGCGGACTTCGTGATCCGCTGCAGGCAAAAGTGGGGGCGCAGCGGCCGCCTACAATCCGGGCCATTCTATGAAGCACGTGAAAAAGTCTGTCTTGCTGTGGTACTCGCCGCAGGAGATGTACGAGCTGGTGGTGGCGGTGGAGGACTACCCCAAGTTCCTGCCCTGGTGCGAACAGGCCGAGGTCCTCACGCGGGACGACAGCGGCATGACCGCGCGACTGCATCTCAAGTACCTGGGCCTGCGCCAGGCCTTCACCACCCGCAACCTCAACGTGCCGGGTGAATCGGTGCGCATGAGCCTGGTGGACGGTCCGTTCTCCATGCTGGAAGGCACCTGGCTGTTCAAGCCGGTGGGGCAGGGCGACCAGCAGGCCTGCAAGATCGAGTTCGACATCCAGTACACCTTCAGCAGCCGCGCCCTCAGCGCCGCGGTGAGCCCGGTGTTCGACCGCATCGCCAACACCTTCGTCGACAGCTTCGTCAAGCGCGCCGAAGCCGTGTATGGCAAGCGCTGACGACGCTGCGCCGCTGCGCATCGAAGTCGTCTACAGCCCTGCCGCCGACCAGACCGACCGGGTGATGCTGCGGTTGCCGGCCGGCTCCACCCTGCGTGAAGCCGTGCTGCAAAGCGGCCTGCCGGCGCGCCATGGCCTGCGGCTCGAAGCCTTGAAGCACGGCATCTGGGGCCGCCTGGCGCCGCCCGACCAGCCGCTGCGCGACCGCGACCGCATCGAGCTGTACCGGCCGCTGCAGGTCGATCCGAAGGAAGCGCGGCGGCTGCGCTACAAGGGCCAGCGGCGCGGATGAGCCGATCGCGTTGTATCGGCGTCAAAGGCGACGGGGACCACGCCGGCCGCGAATAACCTTCGGTCTTCCACGCGCCGGCGGTGATGGCGCACTGACTCCATCGCCCTGGAACCCTCGTGAAATCGCGCTTCGTCGCCCTGTTGCTGGCCGTGCTGCCGGCCCTGCTGCCGGCCTCCTGCCACGCCGACGGCTACACCCGGACCCGCCATCCCATCGTGCTGGTGCACGGCCTGTTCGGCTTCGAACGGCTGTTCGGCACCACCGACTACTTCTACGGCATCCCCGAGGCGCTGCGTGCCGGCGGTGCGCAGGTGCTGGTGGTGCAACTGTCCCCCGCCAATGACACCGTGCTGCGCGGCGAAGCGTTGCTGCGCCAGCTGCAGTGGTGGCAGGCCACCTATGGCCACGCGCGCTTCAACCTGATCGGCCACAGCCAGGGCGGCAGCAGCGCACGCTACGTGGCGGCGGTCGCGCCGGCGTTGGTGGCTTCGGTCACCACCATCGGCACGCCGCATCAGGGCTCGGCCAGCTTCGATGCGTTCCTGGGCCTCACGGGCGCGACCGGCACCACCGCGCTCGGCGGTGCCGCGGTGGGTGCCCTCGGTGGCCTAGTGAGCCTGTTCGCCGGCAGTGCCGCGCCCATCGACGGCCTGGCCGCGGCGCAGTCCCTGTCCAGCCGCGGGGCGCAGGCGTTCAACCGGCTGTTTCCGCAGGGCGCCCCGAGCACGCCGTGTGGCCAGGGCCCGGCGATGGTCAACGGGGTGCGCTACTACGCCTTCGGCGGCCGTGTGGCGGCCACCAACCTGCTCGATGCCACCGACGCCATCCTGGTCACCGGTGCCACCGCCTTCCTCGGCGCGGCCAGCGATGGCCTGGTGAGCCCCTGCTCATCCCGGTGGGGCCAGGTGATCCGCGACGACCTGCCCTGGAACCACTTCGACCAGGTGAACCAGAGCTTCGGCCTGCGCGGCCTGTTCACGCCCGATCCGGTGGCGGTCTACCGCGCCCATGCCAACCGCCTGAAGGGGGCGGGCCTGTGAAGTGGCGCGGCGTGGGCGCGCTGGCCTTGGTCGTGGTCGGCGGGTGGCAGCTGCAGCAGGGCTTGCGCCAGCAGATGCCACCGGCCATGCCCCTGCCATCGGCTGCGCCTGCACTGGCACAGGAGCAGCCCGACACGGCCGCCGCGCTGCGGCCCGCAGCGGCTTCGGATGCGGCCGACTGGGCCCGGTGGCTGGCCGGTTCGTCGCTGCGGGGCGCCGAGCCCGATGGCGATTGGGCGGTGGGTGCCGATGGCCGGCTGCGGCCCGATCCGGCGCTGCGCCGGCGGCTGGACCACTACCTTGCGCTGCAGGGCGAACTGCCGCTCGAGCGACTGCGCGACGCCCTGGTGGACGAGGTGGCGCGCCGCCACGGTCCACAGGCGGCGACCGACCTGCGGCAGCTGTGGGCCCGCTACCTGGCGTTGGCGCAGTACCGCTGGCGGACGGTGGCCGATCCTTCCCGCCCCGAGACACTGGCCGCCGCCCTGGCCGAACGCACCCGGGTGCGGCAGCAGCTGCTGGGCCCGGCCATGGCCGAGGCCTTCTACCGCGAGGAGGACGACCGCCTGCGTGCCACCATCGCACGGCTGAACGGCGGCGCCGGGCCCAGCTTCGCGTCGTTGGCGCCGTTGGCGCTGCATCTCGAGCCGCTGCCCGATGCGCCGATGCAGCAACTCGCCCTGCAGCAAGGCTGGGCGGCCTGGGAGCAGCGGCTGTCGGATGCCCACTCGGAGCAACTGCGTCTGCAGGCGCAGCCGGGCCTGTCGGCCGCGCAGCGGGCGGCGGCGATGCAGGCGCACCTGGATGCGCATTTCAGCGCCGCCGAGCGGCCGCGGGTGGAGGCGCTGTTGCGCCTGATGCCGCGCTGAGAACCTGAGCCGGCGTCAGCCGTTCAGCGGCATTCGCTGGCCGCCACCTGACGGGCGCGCTGGGTCTCGGCGCCGAGCTGCTGGTCGTCCAGAAACTCGCGCTCGCCCTTCTCGTTCACGCGGGCGATGCGCAGGCCGCTTTCCAGCTGCCGCAGCGCTTCCCGCGCGCGGTTGCAGTTCTCCACGCGCTGGCTGGCCTGGCGCGTTTCCTCGGCCTTCTTTTGCGCGGCCTGTTCCTCATCGGCGCGGCGCTTGCGCGCCTCCAGCTCGGGATCGACACGCGCAGCCGGCACCGAGGCGGCGGGCGACGCCGGCGCTGCGGGTGCCGTGGTGGCACCTGTGGCCGCCGGCCGCGGGGTGGGCGCGGCGGCAGGGCGCTGGATGACGTTCCTGTCGGGGATGTCGCGCGGTGGCGGCAGGTCGCTGGCATGTACCTGGCCGCGGCTGTCCTTCCACACCCACTGCGCCCGGGCGGCGGAGGACATCAACACGGCGGCAGCACACAGCACGCCGGTGGTCACGAACATTGAGGGTCGATGCATGAGGCGCCGTACTCAGGCCGTGAAACGGATAACCGCGCAGTGTAGCGGGCTGGTGGCGTGCAACAGGACGATGCCGCGAGCCTCCCTATAATCGCGCTTTGCGACTGGAGCTTTCTCATGCGCCTTCTTGGCAAAGCCCTCACCTTCGACGACGTGTTGTTGGTGCCAGCGTTCTCGCAGGTCCTGCCCCGCGACACGAGCCTCTCGACCAAGCTGTCCCGCAACATCGCGCTGAACCTGCCGCTGGTGTCCGCCGCGATGGACACCGTCACCGAAGCCCGGCTGGCCATCGCGCTGGCGCAGGAAGGTGGCATCGGCATCGTGCACAAGAACCTCACGGCCAAGCAGCAGGCGGCCGAAGTGGCCCGCGTCAAGCGCTATGAGTCGGGCGTGCTGCGCGACCCCATCACCATCGGCCCCGACATGACGGTGCGCGAAGTCATCGCGCTGTCGGAGCAGCACGGCGTCTCGGGCTTCCCGGTGGTTCAGGGCAAGACGGTGGTGGGCATCGTCACCAACCGCGACCTGCGCTTCGAGACCCGCATGGACGTGCCGGCGCGCCAGATCATGACGCCGCAGGACAAGCTCATCACCGTCAAGGAAGGCGCCTCGCTGGCAGAGGCCAAGACGCTGATGCACCAGCACAAGCTGGAGCGCGTGGTGGTGGTGGGCGAGGGCTTCGAGCTGCGCGGCCTGATGACCGTCAAGGACATCACTAAGCAGACCACCTTCCCGAATGCCGCGCGTGATGCGCAGGGCAAGCTGCGCGTGGGCGCGGCGGTGGGCGTAGGCGACGGCACCGAGGAGCGCGTAGAGCTGCTGGTCAAGGCCGGCGTCGACGTGCTGGTGGTGGATACCGCGCACGGCCACAGCGCCGGCGTGATCGACCGCGTGCGCTGGGTCAAGAAGAACTACCCCGGCGTGGACGTGATCGGCGGCAACATCGCCACCGGCGCCGCCGCGCTGGCGCTGGTGGAAGCCGGCGCCGATGCGGTCAAGGTCGGCATCGGCCCCGGCTCCATCTGCACCACCCGCATCGTCACCGGCGTGGGCGTGCCGCAGATCATGGCGATCGACGGCGTGGCCACCGCGCTCAAGGGCACCGGCGTGCCGCTGATCGCCGACGGCGGCGTGCGCTACTCGGGCGACCTGGCCAAGGCCATCGCCGCCGGCGCCAGCACCGTGATGATGGGCAGCGCCTTCGCCGGCACCGAGGAGGCGCCGGGCGAGGTCATCCTGTACCAGGGCCGCAGCTACAAGAGCTACCGCGGCATGGGCTCCATCGGCGCGATGCAGCAGGGCTCGGCCGACCGCTACTTCCAGGAAGGCGCCACCAGCAATCCCAACACCACCAAGCTGGTGCCGGAAGGCATCGAGGGCCAGGTCCCGTACAAGGGCTCGGTGGTGGGCATCATCTTCCAGATGGCCGGCGGCCTGCGCGCCTCCATGCACTACTGCGGCTGCGCCACCATCGACGAGATGCAGAGCAAGGCCGAGTTCGTCGAGATCAGCACCGCCGGCATCCGCGAGAGCCACGTGCACGACGTGCAGATCACCAAGGAAGCGCCGAACTACCGCGCGGAATGACCATGGACGCCGACGCTCGCAAGCCGGGCACGCCGCCCGGCGGGCCGAGCGCCGGGCCGCCCTCAGCCGGCCCGCGCCCCCCTGGAGGGCCGTCGGGCGTACCCGCCCGGCGGGGGGCCGCCATGCCTTTCATCTTGATCACCGTGCTGATCGACATGGTGTCGATCGGCCTGATCATCCCGGTGCTGGCGCCGCTGGTGGGCAGCTTCACCGGCAGCCAGGCCGACCAGGCCTTCTGGTTCGGTGCCGTGTCCTTTGCCTTCGGCATCGCCAACTTCTTCGGCGCGCCGGTGCTGGGCGCGCTGTCCGACCGCTACGGCCGGCGGCCGGTGCTGCTGCTGGGCTTCACCGGCCTGGCGCTCAGCTTCTTCGTCACCGGCCTGGCCAATGCGCTCTGGATGCTGATCGCCGTGCGGCTGGTCAGCGGTGCGCTGCAGGCCAATGCCGCCGTGGCCAATGCCTATGTGGCCGACATCACCCCGCCCGAGGATCGCGCACGCCGCTTCGCGCTGCTGGGCGCGATGTTCGGCCTGGGCTTCGTGCTCGGGCCGGTGATGGGCGGGCTGCTCGGCAGCATCGACCTGCACCTGCCGTTCTACGTGGCCGGCGGCCTGGCACTGCTGAACCTGCTGTACGGCCTGTTCGTGCTGCCCGAATCGCTGCCGGCGGACAAGCGCAGCCCGTTCGAATGGCGCAAGGCCAACCCGGTGTCGGCGCTGCGCGGGCTCACGCGGCTGGAAGGCATCGGCCCGCTGGTGATTGCCATCGCCTTCGCCACGCTGGCGCAACTGATGCTGCATTCCACCTGGGTGCTGTACACCTCCTTCAAGTTCGGCTGGGGGCCGCGCGAGAACGGCTGGTCGCTGTTCGCCATCGGCGTGATGATGTTCATCGTGCAGGGCGGGCTGATGCGTGCGCTGCTCAAGCGCTTCGCGGCCGAGCGGCTGGCGCTGCTGGGGCTGCTGTCGGCCGGGCTGTGCTACCTGGGCTGGGCGCTGGCCACCGAGGGCTGGATGATGTACGTGTTCATCATCGTCAACGTGCTGGGCTATGCGGTCACGGCGGCGCTGCAGAGCATCGTGTCCAACGCCGCGAGCGCCGACATGCAGGGCAGGGCCATGGGTGCGCTGGCCGGCATCAGCAGCATCATGGCCGTGGCCGCGCCGGTGATCGGCGCCGCGCTGCTGGGCTTCGTGTCGCACCTGGCACCGGGCGACTGGCGCATCGGCGCACCCTTCTTCTTCTGCGCCGCGCTGCAGGCCATCGCCACGCTGCTGGCCTGGCGGCATTTCCGGCGCCCCGGTTTCCGTTCCTCCGCATCTGCCACCGCGGGCCCGCCCGCGGCCGCCGACGTACATCCCTGACTGGCATCCGACCATGCACGACAAGATCCTCATCCTCGACTTCGGCTCCCAGGTCACGCAGCTCATCGCCCGGCGCATCCGCGAGGCGCATGTGTATTGCGAGATCCACCCGAACGACGTCAGCGATGCCTTCATCCGCGAGTTCGCGCCCAAGGGCATCATCCTGTCCGGCAGCCATGCCAGCACCTATGAGGAGCATGAGTTGCGCGCGCCGCAGGCCGTGTGGGACCTGGGCGTGCCGGTGCTGGGCATCTGCTACGGCATGTTCACGATGGCGGTGCAGCAGGGCGGCCAGGTGGAAGCCAGCGACCACCGCGAGTTCGGCTATGCCGAGGTGCGCGCCCATGGCCACACGAAGCTGCTCGACGGCCTGCAGGACTTCGCCACGGCCGAGGGCCACGGCATGCTCAAGGTGTGGATGAGCCACGGCGACAAGGTCACCGCGCTGCCGCCGGGCTTCAAGCTGATGGCCAGCACGCCCAGCTGCCCGATCGCCGGCATGGCCGACGAGGCGCGCGGCTACTACGCGGTGCAGTTCCATCCCGAGGTGACGCACACGGTGCAGGGCAAGGCGCTGCTCGAACGCTTCGTGCTGAACATTGCCAAGGCCCAGCCGGACTGGGTGATGAAGGACCACATTGCCGAAGCCGTGGCGTCGATCCGCGCGCAGGTGGGCGACGAGGAAGTGATCCTGGGCCTGTCCGGCGGCGTCGACAGCAGCGTGGCCGCGGCCTTGATCCACCGTGCCATCGGCGACCAGCTGACCTGCGTGTTCGTCGACCACGGCCTGCTGCGGCTGAACGAAGGCGACATGGTGATGGACATGTTCGTCGGCCAGCTGCATGCCAAGGTCATCCGCGTGGATGCGAGCGAGCTGTTCCTGGGCAAGCTGGCCGGCGTGAGCGACCCCGAGGCCAAGCGCAAGATCATCGGCAGCGAGTTCGTCACCGTGTTCAAGCAGGAGGCGGCCAAGCTGGTGGGCGCAGGCGCCAAGGGGGCCAAGTGGCTGGCACAGGGCACCATCTACCCCGACGTGATCGAGTCGGGCGGCGCCAAGACCAAGAAGGCCGTGACCATCAAGAGCCACCACAACGTGGGCGGCCTGCCTGAGCAGCTGGGCCTGAAGCTGCTGGAGCCGCTGCGGGACCTGTTCAAGGACGAGGTGCGCGAGCTGGGCGTGGCCCTGGGCCTGCCGCCCGAGATGGTGTACCGCCATCCGTTCCCCGGCCCCGGCCTGGGCGTGCGCATCCTGGGCGAGGTGAAGAAGGAATACGCCGACCTGCTGCGCCGGGCCGACGCCATCTTCATCGAGGAGCTGCGCAACTGGAAGGACGAGGCCAGCGGCAAGAGCTGGTACGACCTGACCAGCCAGGCCTTCACCGTGTTCCTGCCGGTCAAGAGCGTGGGCGTGATGGGCGACGGCCGCACCTACGACTATGTGGTGGCGCTGCGCGCAGTGCAGACCAGCGACTTCATGACCGCCGACTGGGCCGAGCTGCCCTACGGCCTGCTGAAGAAAGTGTCGGGCCGCATCATCAACGAGGTGCGTGGCATCAACCGCGTGACCTACGACGTGAGCAGCAAGCCGCCGGCGACGATCGAGTGGGAATGAGCCAGAATGGCTCGACAGCGTTCGGCGAGGTTCGCTGGTTCGCAAATTCCTGTTATCTGACAATGGTTTAGCGTTCAAATTGGTTCATCGTCGTTCATCGTCGACCAGACCCAAATGACGGTATCCATGACGGTGTTTGCGCTGCTACGCTGAAGTTGCCCGAAAAGTACCGTCAGGCGGTCTGACGGTATCGGGTGACGGTATCGGTGAGGCCCGCATGTCAGTCGTACGCTTGGAAAGATCTGCCAGCGCGAGCCCCTCTCGCGCTCGCTCGCTCACGGATCTGCAGCTCAAGGGGTTGAAGGCCCGCGACAAGGCCTACAAGGTCAGCGACCGGGACGGGCTCTACGCCTACGTGGCGCCGTCCGGGTCCGTCAGCCTTCGGTACGACTACCGCATCGGGAAGCGACGGGAGACCTTGACGCTGGGTCGCTACGACGCCACAGCCTCGGCCAGAGTCCCGCGGCCCCTGGAGGTGCTCGAGTTCGGCATGGGTGTGTCCCTGGCGGAGGCGCGTCTGCTCTTGAGCCAGGCGAAGCGTTCGCTGGAGCAGGGTGTGTCGCCTTCGCGCGCGAAGGCCGAGAAGAAGGCAGCGGAAGCCGAGGCGCTCACGTTCGGCAAGTGGGTGGAGCGCTACCTCGAGTTCAAGGGCGACCCGAAGAGCAAGGGCGAGCAGCTCGCCGACAGCACGCTGGCGATGCGTCGATCGACCTACAAGCGGGCGCTGGAGAAGCCCCTCGGCAAGCTGATGCTTGAAGAGATCACGCCGAACCGGCTGGCCACCTTGTGTGACGACATCAAGGCGCAGCGCGGTCCGGCGGTGGCGGTGCACGCGCGCGAGATCGTGCTGATGGTCTACCGGCACGCCCAGCGCAAGGGGATCGAGGTGTCGAACCCGGCCGAGCGAGTGCAGGCGAGCGCCATCGCACGCTTCGAGCCACGCGATCGGGCGCTGTCCCCGAGCGAACTGCGCCTGTTCCTCGCCGCGCTGGATCGGGCTCCCACGATGCCGACGCTGCGGCTGGCGGTCCGGTTCGTGCTCCTGACGGGCGTCCGCAAAGGCGAGTTCATCGGCGCCACCTGGGACGAGATCGACTTCGACAGCGAGACGTGGACCATCCCGTCACGCAGGATGAAGGGCGGCAAACCGCACATCGTCTACCTGTGCGACCAAGCACTGGACATCCTGACGACGTTGCGATCGTGCTTCTCTGCGAGCCGCTACCTTCACCCGGGCAGGTACGACAGCGACCTTCCCATCAGCGATGCGACCCTGAACCGGGTCATCGCCATGGCGATCGCCAGTATCCGGAATGACGCCCCCCGACTTCACGCCCTTCACCGTGCACGACCTTAGGCGCACGTTCAGCACCTCGCTGAACAGGGCCAAGTTCGACGAGCGCTGGATCGAGATGGCCCTGGCGCATGTCCCCCGGAACCGCATCGCCGCCACCTACAACGTGGCGCGCTATGCAGCGGAGCGCCGCATCATGATGCGGGCTTGGGGGGACATGCTGTCCCTTTGGGAACAAGGCCAGTCTGCGAGGGATGTGATCGCAAAGGCCAGGCGCGATGCCTCCGAGGTGATGGACTTGGACGTCGCCGACGACCTTTGACTGCCTGGTTGGAGTGCTGACCGGTCAACTGACTTGCAGCACCTTGACATGGTGGGGGTCGTTGGTTCGAGTCCAATCGCGCCTACCAAATTCGGTAGGAAGAACAAGCACCTAGCGGAGACGCTAGGTGCTTTTTTCTTGGCGGTACGAAAAAAGTACGAAAAAGCGGGTGTCGGGTGTCCGCACTCTGTGGGTCTCGCGTGATCGCGCTGGATCTGCTTGACCGGTGCGCCTTCGCGGCGGGCATGACCTTGGCGTCCGATCGGCACAGGCCAGACGCCGTAGGCGCTGCACCGCGGCTTGGCGCATGTCCTCGTCGGTAGTGAGCGAGCGCCAGCGGTTTCAGCTATCGTCCCCGCGTGACGTTCAGCCAGCGCCTTCGAGCCCGTGTCATCGGCATTCTGTCGATGGCTTTGCTGTTCTCGCAGATCGCTGTGGCCGCCTACGCCTGCCCGGCCATTGGCGAGCGGGCCGGCTCCGCCGACGCCGCAGCGATGGCGGGGATGCCTTGCGCCGAGATGATGGCTGCCGGCGTGCCGCTCGATCCCGAACAGCCGACGCTGTGCATGCAGCACTGCCAGTTCGGCTCGACCACGCAGGTCGTCGATCACGTGCCCGCGGTGTTCGCGCCGGTGACGGCACTCCCCGCGCTGTTCACCGTCTCGGTCGATGGACGGATGGACCTCGGCCTGAGTTCCTGGGCCGAGAGCGAGCGCCTGCGCGACCGACCTCCGCCGCTCGCCCACAGCATCGCGCACTGCTGCTACCGCATTTGATCTCCTGAAGTCGCCCGCTTGATCGGTCGCGGCGCTGCCGCGGCCCGGTTCCGGACTTCAGGAGTTCCCATGATTTCGACCCTGCCCAGGAGGCGAGACGGCCTCCGTCTGGCTTCATCCCTCGTGCTGTGGCTGGCATTGGGCGCTGCGCCTGCCTTTGCTCAGACCTCGCTCTCCTTGGAGAGCGCCGTCGCCGAAGCCGCCGTGCGCTCGCGGCTCGTGAGCGCGATCGAGTCGCAGGCCCAGGCTGCGCGCGAGATGGCTGCGGCTGCGGGCCAGCTGCCCGACCCGGTGCTCAAGCTCGGCCTCAACAACCTGCCGATCGACGGCCCGGACCGCTACAGCGTCACCCGCGACTTCATGACGATGCGTTCGGTCGGCCTCATGCAGGAGCTGACCCGGGCCGACAAGCGCAGCGCCCGCACGCGCCGTGCCGAACGCGATGTCGAGCTGGCCAAGGTCACTCGCCAGGCCACCATCGCAGACCTGCAGCGGGACGCCGCGACGGCCTGGCTCGAACGCTCGTACCTGGAATCGATGCGCGAGTTGCTGCAGGCGCAGATTGCCCAGACAGAACTCCAGGTCCAGGCTGCCGAGACGCTGTACCGAAGCGGCAAGGGCTCGCAGGCCGAGGTCTTCGCGGCGCGCGGATCGGTCGAGCAGCTGCGCGACGGGCTGGCACAGGCAGAGCGCCAGATCGCGGTCGCGACCACCCAGCTGGGGCGGTGGGTGGGTGAAGGCGCGCGGCTGCCGTTGGCTGCACGTCCTGTGCTCACGCTGCCTGCATGGACCGAAGGTGCCCTGGCGGAGCACCTGACCCAGCACCCCCAGATCGCCGCTGCAGCGCAGCAAGAGGCCATCGCCAACAGCGACGCCGCCGTGGCGCGTGCCGCGCGATCGTCGGACTGGAGCGTCGAGCTGATGTACAGCCAGCGCGGACCCGCCTACTCGAACATGGTGTCGATCAATCTGTCGGTGCCGCTGCAGTGGGACCAGAAGAACCGGCAGGACCGTGAACTCGCGGCGCGGCTAGCCGGCATCGACGAGGCGCGAGCCCGTCGCGAGGAGCTGCAGCGAGCCCACGAGGCCGAGGTTCGCGCGATGCTCCAGGAGTGGCGCAGCCACGAGGATCGATTGCGTCGCTACGACGCTTCGCTGTTGCCGCTGGCGACTCAGCGCAGCGAAGCTGCGCTGGTGGCCTACCGCAGCGGCACCGGTCCGTTGCCGGCCGTGCTCGAAGCACGCCGCAGTGAAGTGGATGTGCGCATGGAGCGCCTGCGCATCGAGATGGACAGGGCCCGGGTCTGGGCTCAACTGAACTATCTGCTGTTGTCACACGACGGCGCCCAAGCCAAGCCGGAGGCGGCACGATGAACACCCGAAACACCTTGTTGACGGCCGTCGTTGCCGTCGCGCTGGCAGCGGGCGGCTTTGCGCTCTACCAGGTCGGCATGCACCGCGGCATGGGCCAGGCTGGCGCCGGAGCAGCAACTGCATCCGGCTCGACTCCTGCGGAAGACCCGACCAGCAGCATCGCTGCCGGCGAGGCCGCGACGCGACGCCACATCAAGGACGGCATCAAGGCCGGCGAGATCGATCCTGCCACCGGCAAACCCGTCCTCTACTACCACGACCCCATGGTGCCCGGTAAGCGCTTCGACGCGCCGGCCAAGTCGCCGTTCATGGACATGATGCTGGTTCCCGTCTATGGCGGTGCTGGTGGCGACGACCAGGGCACGGTCACTGTGAGCCCGCGCATCCAGCAGAACCTGGGGGTGCGGACAGCCGAGGTCGTGGAGGGCACGCTGCAGCCGATGGTCAGCGCCGTCGGCAGCATCGCCTGGGACGAGCGCGACCAGTCGGTGTTGCAGGCCCGGGCGACGGGCTACATCGAGAAGCTGCATGTGCGAGCCACGCTCGATCGCGTGCGCGCAGGCCAGCCCTTTGCCGAAATCTACGTGCCCGAGTGGGTGGCGGCGCAGGAGGAGTACCTCTCGGTCAAGCGCTTCGCGAAGGATGATGCGGGGCTGGCAGCTGCAGCCCGCCAGCGCCTGCTGCTGGCCGGCATGAGCGAAGCGCAGGCCGCGCGTGTCGATGCGGCGGGCACCGTGCAGCCACGCATCACGCTCGTCGCACCGTCGAGCGGCGTAGTGGCTGAACTCGTGGCTCGTGAGGGCATGACGGTGAGCCCGGGGATGATGCTGGCCCGCATCAACGGTCTGGCCAGCGTCTGGGCACTCGCCGAGCTGCCCGAGAGCCAGGCCGCGCTGGTGCGCCCCGGCAGCCAGGTCGAGGCACGCAGCCCAGGCGTCCCAGGGGCGGTGTTCCGCGGCAGCGTGCAGGCGCTGCTGCCCGAAGTGAACGCGACCACGCGCACGCTTAAGGCGCGCGTGCAGTTCGCCAACCCTGGCGGTCAGTTGGTGCCCGGCCTGTTCGTCACGATGCAGTTCACGGACACCCGCGCGGGCAAGGCACTGCTGGTGCCGACGGAAGCGGTGATCCAGACCGGCAGGCGCGCGGTGGTGATGGTGGCCGAGGAGGGCGGGCGGTTTGCCCCGGTCGATGTGGAGACAGGCCTGGAGACCGGCGGCCAGACCGAGATCAAGCGCGGCCTGAAGGCGGGCCAGCGTATTGTCGTCTCGTCGCAGTTCCTGATCGACTCGGAAGCCAGCCTGAAGGGCGTCGAGGCGCGGCTCAACAACCAGCCGGCGCCCACAGCCGCCAACACCGCCCAGCGCCACAGCGCCCAGGGCCTGATCGAGTCGCTGGACCGCGAAAGCGTCACGCTGAGTCACGGCCCGATCCCGAGCGTCGGCATGGGCGCGATGACGATGGAGTTCAAGCTGCCGCCGCCTAACAAGCGGCCGCGCGGCCTGGCGGTGGGTGACCGCGTCGACTTCGAGTTCTACGTCGACCCGACCGATGGCCCGACCGTGACCACGTTGACGCTGCTGCCCCCGTCTGCGCCTGCCGCCGCCGCCCCGGGAGCGTCGCGATGATTGCCGCGCTGATCCGCTGGTCCATCGTCAACCGCTTCCTGGTGCTGCTGGCGACCGTCATCGTCACCGCCTGGGGCCTGTGGGCCGTGCAGCGCACGCCGCTGGATGCGCTGCCCGATCTCTCGGACGTGCAGGTGATCATCCGCACGCCCTACCCGGGGCAGGCGCCGCGCATCGTCGAGAACCAGGTCACCTATCCGCTGACGACGACGATGCTGTCAGTGCCGGGGGCGAAGGTCGTGCGTGGCTACTCGTTCTTCGGCGACAGCTTCGTCTACGTGCTGTTCGACGACGGCACCGACCCGTACTGGGCGCGCTCGCGGGTGCTGGAGTACCTGAACCAGGTGCAAGGGCGACTGCCCGCCGCCGCGAAGCCGGCGCTCGGGCCGGACGCCACCGGTGTGGGCTGGATCTACCAGTACGCGCTGGTGGACCGCAACGGCACGATGGACGCCGGCCAGCTGCGCGCGCTGCAGGACTGGTTCCTGAAGTACGAGCTGAAGACCGTGCCCAACGTCGCCGAGGTCGCCTCGGTCGGTGGCATGGTGCGCCAGTACCAGGTGCTGCTCGACCCTGACAAGCTGGCGGCCTACAACGTGCCGCATGGCGCGGTGATCGACGCGATTCGCAACGCCAACCAGGAGGCCGGCGGTTCGGTGCTGGAGCTTGGCGAGGCCGAGTACGTCGTTCGCGCCTCGGGCCTGCTGGCGACGCTGGACGACTTTCGCAAGATTCCCTTGAGTGCCACGGACGCCGGCGTCAGCGTGCGCCTGGGTGACGTGGCGCGGGTGCAGGTCGGCCCGGAGATGCGGCGCGGCATCGGCGAACTCGATGGCGAGGGCGAGGCCACCGGTGGCGTGATCGTGATGCGCTCGGGCAAGAACGCGCTGGAGACCATCGCCGCCGTGAAAGCCAAGATCGCGTCGCTGCAGGCCAGCCTGCCGCAAGGCGTGGAGATCGTGTCGACCTACGACCGCTCCAGCCTGATCGAGCGCGCCGTGGAGAACCTCAGCCACAAGCTGATCGAAGAGTTCATCGTCGTGGCACTGGTGTGCCTGGTGTTCCTGTTCCATCTGCGCTCGGCGTTCGTGGCCATCGTCACGTTGCCGCTGGGCATCCTGGCGAGCTTCATCGTCATGCACTACCAGGGCGTCAACGCCAACGTGATGTCGCTGGGCGGCATCGCCATCGCCATCGGCGCGATGGTCGATGCGGCGGTGGTGATGATCGAGAACGCGCACAAGCACATCGAGGCCTGGCGGCACGCGCACCCGGGCGAGGACCTGAAGGGAGAAGCGCAGTGGCGCGTGGTGGGCGACGCGGCGGTCGAGGTCGGCCCAGCGCTGTTCTTCTCGCTGCTGATCATCACGCTGAGCTTCATCCCGGTGTTCACGCTGGAGGCGCAGGAGGGTCGGCTGTTCTCGCCGCTCGCATACACCAAGACCTACGCGATGGCGGCCTCGGCTGGCCTCGCGGTGACGCTGGTGCCGGTGCTGATGGGCTACCTGATCCGCGGGCGCATTCCGGACGAGCGGCGCAACCCGTTGAACCGTGCGCTGATCGCGATCTACCGTCCGCTGCTCGACGGCGTGCTGGCCTGGCCGAAGGCGACCGTTGTCGTCGCCTTGCTGCTGCTCGCCAGCACCGCCTGGCCGATCCTGAAAATCGGCGGCGAGTTCATGCCGCCGCTGGACGAAGGCGACCTGCTCTACATGCCCACCGCGCTGCCCGGCCTGTCGGCCGGCAAGGCGGCCGAGCTGCTGCAGCAGACCGACCGGCTGATCAAGACCCTGCCCGAAGTGCAATCGGTCTACGGCAAGGCCGGCCGTGCCGAGACGGCCACCGACCCGGCACCAATGGAGATGTTCGAGACCACGATCCAGTTCAAGCCGAAGGACCAGTGGCGCGAGGGCATGACGAGCGACCGGCTGGTCGAGGAACTGGACCGCATCGTCAAGGTGCCCGGGCTGTCCAACATCTGGGTGCCGCCGATCCGCAACCGTATCGACATGCTGGCGACCGGCATCAAGAGCCCGGTCGGGGTGAAGGTGGCCGGCACCGACCTGGCCGAGATCGACCGCTTGGCAGGCGAAATCGAGAAGGCGGTGAAGGGCGTTCCCGGCGTCAGCAGCGCGCTGGCCGAGCGGCTGACCGGCGGGCGCTATGTCGACGTGAATATCAACCGCGATGCAGCGGCGCGCTACGGCATGAACATCAGTGACGTGCAGTCGGTGATCAGTGCGGCGGTCGGCGGCGACAACGTCGGCGAGACGGTCGAGGGCCTGCAGCGCTTCCCGATCAACGTGCGCTACCCGCGCGAGGTCCGCGATTCGCTGCAGAAGCTACGCCAGCTGCCCGTCCTCACGCCGCGCGGCGCACGCATCGTGCTGTCCGACGTGGCCGAGCTGCGCATCACCGACGGCCCGCCGATGCTGCGCAGCGAAAACGCACGCCTGGCCGGCTTTGTCTACGTCGACATCCGCGGGCGCGACCTGAAGTCCGCGGTGATCGACATGCAGAAGGCGGTCGCCGAGCAGGTGAAGTTGATGCCGGGCTACTCCGTCTCGTGGTCGGGGCAGTTCGAGTTCCTGGAGCGCGCGACGGCCAAGCTCAAGGTCGTCGTGCCCTTCACGCTGGGCATCATCTTCGTGCTGCTGTACCTGACCTTCCGCCGCTTCGACGAGGCGCTGCTGATCCTGGCGACGCTGCCCTTCGCGCTGATCGGCGGCTTCTGGCTGCTTTACCTGCTGGGCTACAACCTCAGCGTGGCCGGTGCGATCGGCTTCATTGCGCTGGCCGGGGTGGCGGCCGAGTTCGGCGTGATCATGCTGCTGTACCTGAAGCAGGCCTGGGAAGCGCGGCTGGCGCGCGGCCAGACCAATGACTCGGACCTGCTCGACGCGATCCGCGAGGGCGCAGTCCTGCGCGTGCGGCCCAAAGCGATGACGGTGGCCGTCATCATCGCCGGCCTCGTGCCGATCATGTTCGGTGGCGGCACCGGCTCCGAAGTGATGCAACGCATCGCCGCGCCCATGGTCGGCGGCATGGTCACGGCGCCGCTGCTGTCGATGTTCGTTGTACCCGCCATCTACCGGCTGATGCGAAGACGCAAGCATGCTGCTGTCGGCGAAGCGCCTGCCGATCGCGGCGATGCCTCGATGCCGGACCCGGCGACGTCGGCGGCCTGAGCACGACCGGCGGTGGGCTGTCAGAAAAGCAGCCGCCGTCGGCCTATCGCTTCGCCTTCGCCACTTCCTCCGCCACGAGGGCGGCGAGCTGGTCCGGACCGAAGCTGGGCAGGCTGCGGCCGTTGACGAAGAAGGTAGGCGTCCGGCTCACCTGCAGGGCGGTGAGGTCCTCGACATCGTGAGCCAGCAGCGCCTGCATCTCGGGCCGGGCCATGTCCTCCCGCGCCCGCTCGATATCCAGGCCGGCGGCCTTCGCGATCTCGAAGGTGAGGTCGGGGTTCGGGCGCCCGTGGTCGGCCCAGGTCGGCTGCGCCTGCAGCACCGCTTCCAGCAGCGGCTGGTACTGGCCCTGGCGTTTGGCCGCTTCGAGCAGCATCACCACCTGGTCGGAGCCCTGGCCGGCTGTAGCCCCGCTGCCGTCAGTCCACCTTCGCCGTCCGCAGGCGCAGGGCGTTGCCGATCACGCTGACCGACGACAGCGCCATCGCCGCCGCGGCGACCACCGGGGACAGCAGCAGCCCGAAGAAGGGGTACAGCACGCCGGCGGCGAGCGGAATGCCGGCCACGTTGTAGGCGAAGCTCAGGAACAGGTTCTGCCGAATGTTCTTCATCGTCGCGTGCGACAGCGTGCGCGCCCGCACGATGCCCATCAGGTCGCCCTGGAGCAGGGTGATGCCCGAACTCTCCATCGCCACGTCGGTGCCGGTGCCCATGGCGATGCCGACGTCGGCCGCGGCCAGCGCGGGCGCATCGTTCACGCCATCGCCGGCCATCGCGACCACGCGGCCCTCGGCCTTCAGCCGCTGCACGACCGAGGCCTTGTCCTCGGGGAAGACCTCGGCCACCACCTCGTCGATGCCGAGTTCGCGGCCGACCGCCTCGGCCGTGGTCTTGCCGTCGCCGGTCAGCATGACGATGCGCACGCCCGCGGCCTTGAGCGCCCGCAGGGCCTGGCCCGTCGTCGCCTTGATCGGGTCGGCAATCGCCACGAAGCCCGCCAGCGCGCCGCCCACGCCGACGAAGATGACCGTCGCTGCCTTCTGGCGCTGCGCCTCCGCGGCGGCAACCTGGTTCGCCGTGTCGACGCCGTGCTCGGCGAGGAACTTCGCGCTGCCCGAAACGATGACCTGACCCTCGACAGTGCCGATGACACCCTTGCCGACAGGCGAGTCGAAGTCCGTGACGGGCGACAGCGGCAGCTTGCGCTCCTGCGCGTCCATCACGATGGCCATCGCCAGCGGATGCTCGCTGGCGCGTTCGACGCTCGCGAGCTTCTGCAGCACGGCGTCGGCGGTGAAGCCCGGCGCGGGCTCAATGTGGACGACCTTGGGCCGGCCCTCGGTCAGTGTCCCGGTCTTGTCGACGACCAGCGTGTCGACCTTCTCCATGCGTTCGAGTGCCTCCGCGTCGCGGATGAGCACGCCGTGCTGCGCGCCGCGGCCGACACCCACCATGATCGACATCGGCGTGGCCAGCCCGAGCGCACAGGGACAGGCGATGATCAGTACGGCCACCGCGGTGATCAGCGCATAGCTGAACGCGGGCGACGGCCCCCAGATCAGCCACGCGACGAAGGTCAGTGCGGCCACGCCGATCACGACGGGGACGAACCAGCCGGCCACCTCGTCGGCCATGCGCTGGATGGGGGCCCGGCTGCGCTGGGCGGCCGCGACCATGTGTACGATCTGCGAGAGCAGGGTGTCGGCGCCGACCTTCTCGGCACGCATCACGAAGCCGCCGGTCTGGTTGAGCGTGCCGGCGGTGACCTTGGAGCCGACGGCCTTGGCCACCGGGATCGGCTCGCCGGTCACCATCGATTCGTCGACGTTGCCCTTGCCCTCGGTGAGTTCGCCGTCGACCGGCACCTTTTCGCCGGGGCGCACGCGCAGCAGGTCGCCGACCTGGATGGCGTCGACCTGGACGGTCTCGTCGCTGCCGTCGGCCTTTACCTTCACTGCCGTCTTCGGCGCCAGGCCGAGCAGGGCCTTGATGGCGCCCGAGGTCTTCTCCCGTGCGCGCAGCTCCAGCACCTGGCCGAGCAGCACGAGCACGGTGATCACCGCCGCCGCCTCGAAGTAGATAGCGACGGCGCCATCGGCCATGCGCAGGTTTGCAGGGAACAGCTGCGGCGCCACCGTGCCGACGATGCTGTAGAGCCAGGCCGCGCCCGTGCCCAGCGCGATGAGCGAGAACATGTTCAGGCTGCGGTTCTTCACCGACGCGACAGCGCGCACGAAAAACGGCCAGCCGGCCCACAGCACCACCGGCGTGCCCAACAGCAGCTGTATCCAGTTCGACATCTGCTGGCCGAGCACATGACTCAGGTTCGTCAGGTGGCCGCCCATCTCCAGCGCAAAGACCGGCACGGTCAGCGCGGTGCCGATCCAGAAGCGCTTCGTCATGTCGCGCAGCTCGGGGCTCTCGCCTTGATCGGCCGTCGCTAGCACGGGCTCGAGCGCCATGCCGCAGATGGGGCAGCTCCCCGGTCCCATCTGGCGCACCTGCGGATGCATCGGGCAGGTGTACTCGACCTGGGCTGGGTCGCCTCCAGGGACGGGCTTCGGCTGCGATGGTGTGTGGACGTGATGCCCGTGGTCGTGGTGGCCGTGCGCCGCGTGGTCGTGGTGCCCGCCCTTCATGACCGTGCCGTCGGGCATCACGTGGGTGCCCTCGGCCTCATGGGCGTGATGGGCGTGATGCGCGTGATCGTGGGTCGTGCTGCTGTGGTCGGGCATGGCGCTCTCCTGTTGTTGCTGGCAGTCTCGACCTTGTCCCGGTGGGAAGGTCAAGGGCGCGCTATCGAGCGGCGAAGACAACTGCAATCCACAGGCCGAGCGCGGCCAGGCCAAGCCAGCATAGACAGAACAATGCCCGCTCCCACCAGAGGGGTGGACCGTCCCGAAGTTCGAGGCGGACCTTCAGGGTCATGCCGAGGCCATGGACGAGTGCCCCACCAGCCAGCAGCGGCAGGGCATAGGCGCGGAGCCACTCCGGCAGCATCAACGCCGCGCCGGCGCCCAGAACGATGGCTCCCATCCCCGAGAACAGCTCGGCGGCCTTCACGTGACCGCGAGGCCCGAGCTTCATGTCATGGCGGCGGTGTGCGGTCCTTGGGCTGCCCGTGGTCGCGATGGCCATGGTGCCCGTGCCCATGGAAGAAGTGCATCAGCGGGCATGCCAGCAGGAACAGGTAAGGGATGGCCTGCGTCACGTGCGTCAGATGCTCGGTGAGCAGGTAATAGATGCCGACCGCGCCTGCGACGAGCATGAAGATGCCCAACGGCGAACGCCAGCGCGACGGTGGAGCGGGGTCCTGGGGATGCATGACCCGCCTCGACCTACCTGGCCGCTGGCGCCTTCATCGCCTCGCGGTCCATCATCATCTTCATCATCATTTCCATCATGTCCATGCGCTTGCCCATCATCTCGGGGCTCATCGGCATGTCGCCACCCATCCCCATCCCACCCTTGCCGCCGCGCACTCGGCCCATCATGGCCATGTGGTCTTGCATGAGCTTCATGTGCTCCTGCATCAGCCTCGTTCGCTCATCCGGGGCCTTGGCGCCCATCATCCGGTCGTGCATCTCCTGCATCGACTTCATCATCGAGTCCATCTGGCCGGGCGTCGGTGACGTGGGACCGGCCGTTGCGGCGCCTGGCGGGTGATGGGCGGCGTGGTCGGGTTCCTTGGGGCCGGCGGCACAACCGGCCAGCACGAACGAGGTGCCAAGGACTGCCAGGGCGACTTTCATGATGACCTCCTAGGATTTCGTTGACCAGTATGCGCACTGCACCGGCCCTGCGGACTTGACCTGCCTCAAGGTCTTCTGCACGGCTTCTTCAGCCGCGGCACCCGCAGCAGCTGCCCGTCTTGACGCGCTCTGCCACCACGGTGGTGGCCTGAATCGGCACCGGCGTCGTGGTTAGTGGTGCCGAGCGTTTCCGTCCCGGTGTTCGACCACGCGCGCGTCGATGCCGGTCTGCAGGCCGCGCGCGCCGGCGAGCGCGAAGCACTGCTGGCCTACCGGCAGCGCGTGCCGCTGGCCACGGAAGAGGTGGAGAGCGCGCTGGCCCAGGTGCGGCAGGGGCAGTTGCGCCTGGCATCCCTGCAGGAACAGGCGCGGCAGGCTGTGCGCGCCGAGCAGCCCGCGCGCAAGCGCTTCGAGGCCGGGGGGCACCGACCTGCTCGAACTGCTGGATGCGCAGCGTTCTGCGCAGCGCGCCGAGATTGGACTGTCTTTGGCCCTGACAGGTCAGCAGCAGCGGTGGTGGGGCTGCAGCGCGCGCTGGGATCGCGCCTCCTGCCGGACGGTCGCGCAGCAGTGGTGGGTCCTGCCCAGTGGGAGGGGTGATGCATGAGCTTGCTCAAGCACCCGGGCATCACACTTCGACAGCAATGCCGGCTTCTCGTGCAGGGCTTGGCCCGCTTCGGAACACGCCGGCCGGGCCGGCAAAGTAAACTTCCGGCATGAGTGTGTTCATCCGAACGCTGTTGGTCTGGCTGATCGTCCTCGCGCTTCCCGTGCAAGGGGCGTCTGCCGCGACCATGGCGTTCTGCGGTCCCGCCCACCACGGCGGCGGGCAAGCCCGTAATGCGGTGACCGCCTCGGGCTCGGAGCACTCTCATCACAGCGTCGCCGTAGCCGCAAACGACCTCGAGGCGGGCATGGCGGCCGAAGCCGCTGTCTCCGACGACGCTTCATCCATGCTGAAGGCCAGCCAAGCTGCCAAGCAGAAGTGCAGCGTCTGCGCTTCCTGCTGCTCGCTGGGTGCCATCCTGACCACGGTGCCGGTCGTTCCGGCCACCGAGGCAGCGCCGACGGTGTTTACCACCGTCGTGCCCACAGTCGACGCGTTCGCCGCCGACGGGCCGGACCGCCCCCCTCGAAACGTCCTCGTGTAACCGGCTCGGGTTGACGCGCGTGCATTGACGCGCGGCCTCGAGCCAGGTCCTGTTCCGTCCCCGCCGCGCCTGCGGCAGGGACGTTTCCAGACGTTCACACGAGGATTCCATGGTCCCAATCCCCATGCGCCGGCGCAGCCCGTGCGCGTTGCCGAGCCTGCTGTTCACGTTGTTGCTGGTCGCGCAGGCCCACGCGCAGTCGCCCGCCCCCACACGCCCCGATCCGCTGGACCCGAGAGCCCAGGTGCCTTCGGTGCGTTACGAGTCATCGTTCGCACAGTTCCGTCGCATCGGCGACGACAAGCCCGTGGCCTGGCGCGAGGCCAACGATGCCGTGGCCCGCATCGGCGGCTGGCGGGTCTACGCGCGCGAGGCGCAGCAACCCGATCCCGCCACGGCGGAGAAGCCGGCGGCACCCTCGCAGGCTCCCGCGTCAGCGCCGGCGCCAGCGGCCCCGCCGATGCCCGCGGGCCATTCCGGCCACAAGCACTGAGAGGCCGCACGATGAGCCATGACATTCAAGGTCTAGCGCCCGCAGGGCGCGGCGTTCGCGGCCTCCGCGTGCTGGCGCTTGTCGCCAGCGCGGTGGTGTTGGGAGGCTGCGCGAGCTTCGGCGCCGACGGTGGGTTCAGTGTCGTCGAACGGACCACCAAGGAACGGATCGGCAAGGACCTGCACTGGGCGCGCGGCGACGCCGACCTCGACACCATCGCCAAGCGCGTCGCGGAACTGCTGGCCAAGCCACTGACGGTGGACGATGCGGTTCAGGTCGCGCTGCTCAACAACCGCGGGCTGCAGGCCGATTTCCAGGAGCTCGGCGTCACCGAGGCCGAGGTCGTGCAGGCCGGGCGCCTACCGAACCCGGGCTTCAGCTTCGGCCGCTCGAGCCGCGGCGACGAGCGAGAGATCGAGCGCGGCCTGCACTTCAACCTGGCGCGCCTGGTGGCCATGCCGTTGATCGGCCGCATGGAGGCGCGCCGCTTCGAGCAAGTGAAGGGGCGCGTGGCGATGAACGTGCTGTCGCTGGCCGCCGACACGCGCAAAGCCTATTTCACGGCGCTGGCGGCGGAAGAGACCGTCCGCTACATGCGGCAGGTGAAGCAGGCGGCTGACGCCAGCGCCGAGCTGGCCCGGCGCATGGAGCAGGTCGGCAACTTCAACAAGCTGCAACGTGCCCGGGAACAATCGTTCTACGCCAACGCTGCGCTTCAGCTCGCCCGGGCGGAACAGGCCCAGCGCTCGACGCGCGAGCGCCTGGTGCGTCTGCTCGGCGTCTGGGGGACCCAGACTGCGTTCGCCCTGCCCGAACGGCTGCCGGACCTGCCGCCATCGCCACTGGACCTGCCCGACGTCGAGCAGGTGGCACTGACGCAGCGGCTGGACGTGCAAGGTGCCAAGCAGGCGGCAGAACAGACGGCGAGCAACCTGGGTTTGACGAAAACCACGCGCTTCGTCAACGTGCTGGAACTGGGCGTGATGCGCAACAGCTCGAACGAAGAGCCGACCCAGCGCGGCTGGGAGATCGGCTTCGAGTTGCCGCTGTTCGACTGGGGCGGTGCGCGTGTGGCGCGTGCCGAGGCGGTGTACATGCAGACGCTTCATCGCGCCGCCGAGACTGCGATCAACGCGCGATCCGAGGTGCGCGAGGCCTACACCGGCTACCGCTCGGCCTACGACATCGCAAGGCACCACCGCGACGAAGTCGTGCCGCTGAACCAGCGCATCGCTGAAGAGAACGTGCTTCGCTACAACGGCATGTTGATCGGCGTGTTCGAGCTGTTGGCCGACGCCCGCACGCAGATCGCCAGCGTGAACGCCTCCATCGAGGCGCTGCGCGACTTCTGGATCGCACAGGCCGACCTCGACATGGCGTTGATCGGCAAACCCAGCCTTGCCGCGGCCGCCGGCCCCGCGATGGCGGCCGAAGCCGCTGGCGCAGGCCACTGAACATGAAGGACTCTCATATGCTTTCCCGACGCAAGATGCTCGGTGGCGCAGGTGCCATCACCGCAGCGGCCGCCGCCGCCTCGGTCAGCAAGGTGGCGATGGCCGCCTTGCCCGAACCGGTGCTGCAGACCAAGCCCGACACGATGCCGCCGCTGGTGCCGAACACCGGGCGCCCCTATAACCCCGTCGTCACGCTCAACGGCTGGACGCTGCCCTGGCGCATGAACAACGGCGTCAAGGAGTTCCACCTCGTCGCCGAACCCGTGGTGCGCGAGATGAGCCCCGGCTTCAAGGCCCACCTGTGGGGCTACAACGGTCAGAGCCCGGGGCCGACGATCGAGGTGGTGGAAGGTGACCGCGTGCGCCTCTTCGTCACCAACAAGCTCGGCGAGCTGACCAGCATCCACTGGCACGGCCAGCGTCTTCCAAATGGCATGGACGGCGTGACCGGCTTGAACCAGCCGGGCATCCCGCCGGGCAAGACCTATGTCTACGAGTTCGTGGCCCGCCGACCCGGCACCTTCATGTACCACCCGCATGCCGACGAGATGGTGCAGATGGCGATGGGGATGATGGGCTTCTGGATCACGCACCCGAAGGGCAAGCACCCGCTCATCGACGAGGTCGACCGCGACTTCTGCTTCCTGCTCAACGCCTATGACATCGATCCTGGCGCCGCCACGCCGAAGATCATGACGATGCTGGACTTCAACCTGTGGAGTTGGAACAGCCGCATCTTCCCGGGCATCGACCCGCTGGTGGTGAGGCACATGGACAAGGTGCGCATCCGGGTGGGCAACCTGACGATGACCAACCACCCGATCCACCTGCACGGGCACGAGTTCCTGATCACCGGCACCGACGGCGGGCCCACGCCGAAGAGCACGCGCCAGTACGAGGTGACGGCCGATGTCGCCGTGGGGCAGATGCGGCAGCTGGACTTCCTGGCCGATGAGGAGGGCGACTGGGCCTTCCACTGCCACAAGAGCCACCACACGATGAACGCGATGGGCCACGACGTGCCGACCATGATCGGCGTGGACCACCGAGGCGTGGCCAAGCAGATCACGAAGCTCATCCCCGACTACATGGTGATGGGCGAACGCGGCATGAAGGACATGACCGAGATGGAGATGCCGCTGCCCGACAACACCGCCGCCATGATGACCGGCACCGGTCCGTTCGGCGCTGTCGGCATGGGCGGCATGTTCAGCGTTGTGAAGGTGCGCAAGGACCAGAAGCGGGGCGACTACAGCGACCCCGGCTGGTACCAGCACCCACCAGGCACGGTGGCCTACGAGTTCACGGGCGCCTTGCCCGACCCGGCGCGCTTCAAGGCCGACGCCAGCCCTGGGCCGGGCTCCATGCCGCCAGTGGCCAAGCCGACGCAGGACGTCGAGGTCAAAGTGCGCAAGCCCGCGGGCGGCCACTCGGGCCACTGACCGCAACAAGACTCACTCTCACCACTCAAGGAGTACCGCATGAACGAACCGAAGACGATCTCGCACGCCCGCCGCACCGCTGTGACGCGCATGGCGCTTTCCGCCGCTGCGGCGGCGATGCCCCTGCTGGCCACTCCCGCGCGGGCTCACACCGACAAGCCGCACGCGCCGAAAAAGGGCCCGGTGGTCAAGGAGCAGAAGGACTGGGGCATCGCCGGCGATGCCAAGAGCGCCAAGCGCAGCATCGAGGTCGGCATGGCCGACAACATGCGATTCACGCCGGAGCGCATCGAGGTGCGTCAAGGCGATACCGTGAAGTTCGTGGTCCGCAATACCGGCAAGGTGATGCACGAGTTCGTCATCGGCACGAAGGCCGAGAACGCCAAGCACGCCGAGATGATGGTGAAGTTCCCGAACATGGAGCACGACGAGCCCTACATGGCGCATGTCCCGCCGGGCAAGACCGGCGAGATCGTCTGGACCTTCAACCGCGCGGGACAGTTCGAGTTCGCCTGCCTGATCGCCGGCCACTACCAGGGCGGCATGGTGGGCACGATCATGGTCGCCGCGGCGGGCAAGGCATGAAGCGCCGTCAGGCACTGGGTTCCCTGCTCAGCGCTGGCGGACTGCTTGCCATCCCCGCGGTGCTGCAGGCGCAGGGCCAGGCGGTGCTCGTCGAGGTCTGGAAGAGCCCGACCTGCGGCTGCTGCAAGGACTGGATCACCCAACTCGAGGCCAACGGCTTTCGGGTCAAGGTCAACGACGTCGGCAACACCGGTGCCCGCGCCCGGCTGAAGGTGCCCATGAAGCTCGGCTCGTGCCACACGGCTCTCGTGGGCCGTTATGCCATCGAGGGCCACGTCGCCGCAGCCGACATCCGCCGGCTGCTGAAAGAACGCCCCGACGCGATTGGCCTGGCCGTGCCGGGCATGCCGGTGGGCTCCCCGGGTATGGACGGTCCTGCTTTCGACAACCTGCAGGACCCCTACGACGTGCTGCTCATCGCCCACGATGGCAGCACTCAGATTTTCAACAGCTACTTCAAGCAAAAGGAACGCTCATGAACCGCTCAAAGACCTTCTTCCGCGCCACTGGCATCGCTTTGCTGATTTCCGCCGCAGCCGCATCGCCGGCCTGGGCTGCCGGCCACCAGGGTGGCCACGGTACGCATGGTGATCATGCCAAGCCGATGGCGCAGGCCGCTGCGGGCGACATGACCGACGGCGAGGTGCGCAAGGTCGACAAGGAGGGCGGCAAGCTGACCCTCAAGCATGCAGACATCAAGAGCCTGGACATGCCTGCGATGACGATGGTGTTTGTCGTCAAGGACAAGGCGATGCTCGACAAGCTGAAGGCCGGCGACAAGATCAAGTTCAAGGCCATCAACGACGCAGGCAAGTTCACGGTTACCGAGATGCAGATGGCACAGTAGGCGGCGTCGGGCCCGCTCGCGGTGGGCCGACCCGGTCTTTCCCACGACGTTTGAGAATCCAGGAAGCCATCGAGCAGAAAGCAAGAACATGACGCAATTCCGAGCCTGCGGCGTGCTGGCCATGCTTGCACTCCCCGGCGTGGCTTTCGCCTCCAGCCACATCGTCGACATCGCCTGGTCCCCCGACGGTCGCTTCGCTCACAAGACGCAGATTGCGGCGGGCAAGTTCGTCGAGGTGTGCGGCAAGCTGACGGTGGGCGAGGGTGTGCGCTGGAACTTCGCAACCGCAGCGCCGGTGGACTTCAACATCCACTATCACGTCGGCAAGGAAGCCGTGTTCCCGGCCAAGCAGGCACAGGTCAGCAGTGGCCGCGACACGTTGAACGTCACGGTCGGGCAGGACTACTGCTGGATGTGGACCAACAAGGGCAGTGCCCCGGTGAGCCTGACGATCGACCTGGCGCGCTGAACCCGCTTTGCTGCAGCCGGCAGCGTCGATCAGGTCGCCCGGCGACGCGCGCGCCCCGGTTGCAGTCCGACGTTTCTGCCGGCTGCGTGATGCGCGGTAGCTGCCGGAGCGGCTGTTTCGTGGGAGAGCGAGTCGATGATCGGGCAGTCGGGCCGGTCGTCACCGTGGCAACAGTGCACCAGGTGCTCCAGCGTCGCCTTCATCGACTGCAATTCCTTCAGCTTCTCGTCGAGTTCTTCGATATGCGCCTGCGCCAAGGCACGCACCTGGCGGCTCGGGCGCTTGCGGTCTTGCCACAGGCCGAGCAACTCGCGAATCTGCTCGATCGAAAAGCCCAGGTCGCGCGACTGGCGGACAAAGCGCAGCGTGCTGACTTCCTTGGCGGTGTACTGCCGGTAGCCGGAATCGGTGCGCGCCGCCTCGGGGAAAAGCCCGACGCTCTCGTAGTGGCGGATCATCTTCGCCGACACGCCAGAAGCTTTCGCGGCTTCGCCGATGTTCATGCTCATCGCTGCTCTCCCAAGGCTGCCACCGTTCGGGGCTGCTGGTTTGTCGGTTGCGCCGAATGCCCGTCGGCGACACCGCGCCAGCGGCTCAGGGTCAGCGCGTTCAGAACGACGCTGACGCTGCTGAAGGCCATCGCGGCACCGGCGATGACCGGGTTCAGCAAACCCAGAGCCGCCAGCGGAATGCCCAGCACGTTGTAGCCGAAGGCCCAGAACAGGCCCTGCTTGATCTTCGAGTAGGTGCGGCGCGAGATGTCCAGAGAGTCGGCCACCAGCCGCGGGTCGCCGCGCATCAGCGTGATGCCGGCGGTCTCGGTTGCCACGTCGGCGCCACCCGCCATCGCGTACGACACCGATGCGGCGGCGAGCGCCGGTCCGTCGTTCAGACCGTCGCCGACGAAGGCCACCACCTCGCCGGCGTCGCGAAGTTCCTTGACGATCGCCGCCTTGTCGCCGGGCAGCACCTCGGCACGCACATCGGCGATGCCCAGCTCCTTCGCGACGGCTTCGGCCGCGCCCCGGTTGTCGCCGGTCAGCATCACGGTGCGGATGCCGAGTTGATGCAGCCGAGATACCGCTTCCGCTGCGGCTGGCTTGACGGTGTCGCCGAAGGCAAGTAGGCCGAGTGAACGCCGATAACCAGCATCGGACTGAACCATCCACGACACGGTCCTGCCCTGCTGCTCCAGCCATTGCGCTTCAGCATGCAAGCCGCCTTCTTCGAGGCCCAGCTCGCGCAGCAGGCGCGTGCTCCCCAGGGCCAGCGTCTGGCCGCGCACGACCCCCTGCACGCCGCGCCCCGGCAACGCCTGGGCCTCGTGCGCCTCAGGCACAGGCAGGCGCTCATGGCGAACCTGGTCCATCACGGCCACGGCGAGCGGATGGCTGCTCGACTTCTGCAGCGCAGCCGCCAGGCGCAGCACATCATCCCTGGTCGATCCCACTGCTGCCACCACGGCGGCGAGGGATGGCTTGCCTTCGGTGAGCGTGCCGGTCTTGTCGAACGCCACCACGGTGACGGCGTGTGCCGCTTCCAGCGCTTCCGCGTCCTTGATGAGGATGCCGTGGCGCGCCGCGACACCAGTGCCGGCCATGATGGCCGTCGGCGTGGCCAGCCCGAGCGCACACGGGCAGGCAATGACGAGCACCGCGACGGCGTTGATGAGCGCATGCTCCCAATCACCCGTGAAGCCGAACCATCCCAGGAAGGTGAGCAGCGCGATGACCAGCACCACCGGCACGAACACCGCGCTCACGCGGTCGACGATGCGTTGGATCGGCGCCTTCGCGGCCTGGGCCGACTCGACCATGCGGATGATGCGGGCCAGCGTCGTCTCCGCGCCGATGGCCATCGTGCGAACCGTCAGCGCACCTTCGGCATTGATCGCGCCGCCGGTCACCTTGTCGCCGACGCCCTTGGCCACCGGCAGGCTCTCGCCGGTGATGAGCGATTCGTCGATGTGGCTGCGGCCGTCCACGATCTCTCCGTCGACGGCCACGCGGTCGCCGGGTCGCACGATGACGAGATCGCCGACGACAACCTGCTCCACGGGAACATCAAGCTCGACATCACCGCGGCGCACGCGCGCTGTGGTCGGCCGCAAAGCGTTCAGCGCCCGGATGGCATCGGCTGTCTGCCGCTTGGCGCGCTGCTCGAGCCACTTGCCCAGCAGCACCAGCGTGATGACCGCCGCGGAGGCCTCGAAATACAGGTGCGGCATGCCATGCGCGGCATGCTTGAAGAGCAGGTAGACCGAGAGCCCGTAGGCGGCCGTTGTTCCGAGCGCCACCAGCAAATCCATGTTGCCGGCCTTGGCGAGCACGGCCTTCCAGCCGGCGCGGTAGAAGCGCCAGCCGAGCCAAAACTGCACCGGGGTCGCCAGCGCCAGCTGCAGCCAGCCGTCCAGCATCCAGTCGATGCCCAAGAGCTGCAGCAGCATCGGCAAGACCAGTGGCAGCGTCAACGCGCCGCTCACGGCCACGGGCCACCAGGCCGGCAAACGAGCCGCCGGCTGCGACTTCGCGTCCTGAACGTCCTTCGCGCTGTAGCCGGCCTTCTCGATCGCGGCCTTCAGCGCCGCGACTGGAACGGTCGACAGCGCCTGGATGCTCGCCTTCTCGGTCGCGAGATTGACGGTGGCGCCGGAGACGCCGGGGACCTTTCGCAGTGCCTTCTCGACGCGAGCCACACACGAGGCGCAGGTCATGCCTTCGATCTGCAGCGTGGTCTCGGTCGTCGCCACGTCGTAGCCAGCCTTGCGCACGGCAGCGGCCAGCGTGTCTGCGGTGACTGAGGGATCGGCGCTCACTGAGGCTTGTTCAGTCGCCAGGTTGACGCTGGCTTGCCTCACGCCGGTGACAGCCTTGAGCGACTTCTCGACGCGCATGACACAAGAGGCACAGGTCATGCCCGTGACCTGAAGCCGGATGTCGGAGAGTGCGGCGGTGTTCATGGATGCCTCGGGAAGTTGTTCGATCCTGTGCATCGTCAAGGTTCTAACGATGGCAAGGTCAACAGCCGCCGGCGATTCTGCATGCCGCGATTGTGGACTTCCGAAATGAGCGCTTGACCTTCCAACAGTGGGAGAGTGGAGAGTCGAAACATCAACAACCCACGGGACCCCACCATGATTGCTTTCGAAGTCAACGACATGACCTGCGGCCACTGCGTCAGCACCATCACCAAGGCGCTGAAGGCCACTGACAAGGATGCCAAGGTTCAGATCGACCTGGCCACGCACCGGGTGCAGGTGGAGCCGGTCTCGGCCGACGCCGAGGAACTGGCGGAAGCCATCAAGGACGCCGGCTACACGCCGGTGCCGGTCGAGGCGGCTGCCGGTGAAGCAGCGCCGCAGAAACGTGGCTCGTGCTGCGGCTGCCGATAAGGCGTTGGACGTGGTCGCGATGTTCCCGGCCGGGGATGTCGCGACCCAGGAGATGATGATCGGCACGCAGGCCAGTGGCTCTGTTGACGACATTACCCCGCCCACTCTTCTGGAGATGCCGACATGTTGCGACCTGAGCGCGTTGGCACGAGGCTCGGCCGAGCTGTCGGTGCTCTGACCGACACCCCAGAGTTCAACGTCGCAGCCTTCGCGTTGCTGCTCAACTTCGCGTGGGAGATCCTGCAGGCGCCCTTGTTCGTCGGAATGGCCGAGATGCCTCACGCCCAGGTGACGAAGGCCTGCCTGCAGGCCACGGTCGGCGACGCGGTGATCATGCTGCTCGCTTATGGCGTCGTGGCTGTCGTCGTGCGCAGCCGCAGCTGGATCCTGGCGTCGAAGGGCTGGCAGTTGTCCTTGTTCGTTGCGATGGGCGTCTCGATCACCGCTGGCATCGAGTGGCTTGCGACGCGCGGGTACTGGATGGCCAGCTGGAGCTACCTGCCGACGATGCCCCTGGTGCCAGGCACCGACATCGGCCTGGTGCCGCTGCTGCAGTGGATCGTGCTGCCGCTGCTGACCGTGTGGTTCGTGAGACGGCAGCTTCCTCACCGTGCGCAAGCTGCCACCGAGACCGAGACGGCGTCGTGACAGGCGCCTTTCAGCGCCGAGGCAGAGGCTGCTGACTCCAGTGTTCGCTGCCGCACAGCCAGCGCCGTCGCAACCAGCCACGCTCAGCCTTTGCCGAGCGCGTGGCGGTTCAGGAAGTCTTCAGGAAGTCTCATGCTCGCGCGGATCGATAAAGCCTCCAGGAGTCGTGCAAGCGTCGCGTGGCTGCGTTGTGCTACAGCGTGCCTGCACAACGCGACGCCTGAACCGTTGGCGCGATGCCACTTCATGGCGCACTGATCACCGAAATTCACCTCAAGGAAACCCCCCATGAACATCAAGAAGCGCAACCCCCTCCAGGCCCTGTTCCTCGTACCGATGGCAGCCCTTTTGCTCGCATCGGCGCCGGCTCAGGCGCAGACGGCCCCGACGATGGCCCCGTCAGCCAGCATGCCCATGGGACAGATGCACAAGGGCGCGGCCGCGCCGCATGACATGAAGGCGTCCATGATGATGGGCATGGACGGCATGCAGAAGATGGCGATGTCGGGCGACGTCGACAAGGACTTCGCGATGATGATGAAGATGCACCATCAGCAAGCCTTGAACATGGCCGAGATGGAACTTGCGCACGGCAAGTCCGCCGAGATGAAGGCCATGGCCAAGCAGATCATCGTGGCGCAGAAGAAAGAGATCGCGCAGTTCGACAAGTGGCTCGCCAAGCAGAAGTGATGGGTGGTGGCGGGGCTCACGATTGGAGCGTGGAGCCGGATGAGTGTCGACCCACAAAACGCTGTTTCCACCGTCAGGGTCTGCGTGGGCGCATTTGCGCCAGCTGTAGCCGCGCACCAAGGCTTGATCGCCTGCGACGCTGAGCATCTGCAGCACATCGGTTCGCGGTCCACCGAACATGTGTGGGGACTGAAGCCGGAGCCCCGGAGCGCGCAGAACGTCAATCCGCGCGTAGGACCTCAGGAGTCGGTAACGCTCGGCCTTCGCAACCGGACGCGACTGAGTAACCGTCTTCCGAGTCAAGTGCCCTGGAGCGAGTTATCCCAAGGTTTGTTGGTTCTGACCACGGCATTGAGCGTGGTCAGCAGCTTGAGCATGCAGGCCACCAACACCCGCCTATCGCGGCGATGCCTCGATGCCGGACCGGCGACGTCAGCGGCCTGAGGCGGGCTGCCAGAACCGCAGCCGCCGTCGGCCTATCGCTTCGCCTTCGCCACTTCCTCCGCCACGAGCGCAGCAAGCTGGTCCGGACCGAAGGTGGGCAGGCTCCGGCCGTTGACGAAGAAGGTGGGCGTCCGGCTCACCTGCAGGGCGGTGAGGTCCTTGACATCTTGGGCCAGCAGCGCCTGCATCTCGGGCCGGGCCATGTCCTCCCGAGCCCGCTCGATGTCCAGGCCGGCCGCTTTCGCGATCTCGAAGGTGAGGTCGGGGTTGGGCCGCCCGTGGTCGGCCCAGGTCGGCTGCGCCTGCAGCACCGCTTCCAGCACCGCTTGGTACTTGCCCTGGCGCTTGGCCGCTTCGAGCAGCTTCACGACCTGGTCGGACCCTTGGTGAAAAGGCGCATAGCGGATGACGAGCCGGACGTCATCCGGGTACTTCGCCATCAGGCTCTTGACGATCGGATAGAACGCGCGGCAGGTCTCGCAGGCCGGGTCGAAGAACTCGACGATCGTGACCGGCGCGCCCTGCGGCCCGAGCACCGGCGAGTGCATGCGCACGAGGCGCTTCTGCTCGGCGCGGACTGTCTGGTCCTGGGCGCTCTGCGTCTGCTTCCGGTACAGGCTCACGCCAAGGGCGAAGGCGGCGACCACGAGGATCAGGATGCCGCCGACGGCGAGCTTCTTGGTGTTCATGGACGGGTCTTTCTCAGGTAGACGAGCAGGAGTGCGACGATGGCGGTGAAGGCCAGCAGCGACAGCCAAGGGATCTGGATGTCGCCGAAGATCACCAGCTTCTGATCGCTGCAGGACGGGCCGGCGCCGCAGGGAATCCACCACTGCGGCACCCAGCCTGCGACGAGTGCGGTGTGATACCCCGCCACTGCGACACCGCCCAGTGCCAGCGGCAAGGCGTAGATCGCGCCGCGCCGGTCGTTGCCGAAGGCCGCCATGCCGAGGATCACGGCCAGCGGAAACATCAGGATGCGCTGGTACCAGCAGAGCTGGCAGGGCGTCATGCCCATCACCTCGCCGATGAACAGCGCAGCGAAGGTCGACACCAGGGCGACGGCCCAGGCGGCAGATAGCCAGATCCATCCGGTGCCCGATCGGCTGGCCGGGGTGCTGCCGGGTGTCCCGTTCACGCTGCTCATAACGTGTGAAGTGTCACTGCAGGATGAATCCGTGTCGTCGCCGGCTCAGCCGCGACGGCCACAAAGGCTGCAACTCTGCTTGACGCCGATCGCGACATGCCCGTCCGCGAGTTCAGGCGCCCTATGGCGATGCAGCGACTTCTCACCGAGCAGGCTCGGGCTGCGATTTCCGCCGAGACCCATGCGCTGCCACGTCGGGTGGTGTCGACTTCAATGAACTCAACCGCGGAGATCCAGATCTGCAACCAATTTTGAGGCCTGTGCGCGTGTTTTCACCGACTCAGCCTGAGCCATCTGCCAGGTGAAGCTGGTACCCCAGGCCCAGCCCGAGCCGATGAGCTCGACCACCCGCAAGTCGCCGGCGCGGCCTTCAACACTCATGTCGATGCTCCGGCCCTCCCATTGCGCGGACACGCGATGTGCGCCGGGCTTCAGGCGCAGACGCACCAACGAAACCGGAATGGTCGCCGCGGTGGTGGCGCCATCGACCGCCACAGGCACCACCACACTGGCATCTCCCCAGCGGCTGCGCAGCACGTACACGGTCAGCGCAGCGGGGTCGGCCTCGAAGCGTTTGGCCTCGGCCTCGACGGCGTCGGTCGGCACGGCGGTCGGTGTGCAGGTCAACGTTGGACGGTAGCTCTTGCCGATGCGGTGGCAGTAGGTGCCGTCGGTGTTGACGGACCGCAATGGTTTGGTCATGCACCCGGCGAGCGGCGCAAGGCCAACCACCGCCAGGCCAAGCAACAGCGTTCTGCGGTGAGGGCGGTCTGACTCGCTCATGATGAACTCCGGTCTACTTCAGCGCAAAGCGCACGGTGCCGGCTGACTTGCCAGCGATGGTCACCAGGGCGACCACCTTGGTGCCGGGGCCGACCTTGAAAGTGCCTGAGGCTTCGAGCTTGTCGCCCGCCGGCTTGAGCTCGACTTCCTGCTTCTCGGCGCCTGTGAGCAGCGTCAGCTTGGCGCTGGCCTTGGACACATCAGCAGGCTTGCCATGGTCCCGCAGGTGCAGCTGGATCATCGTGGGCTTGGCGACCAGTTCGTAGTCGATGTCCTTGACTTCAACGACGACGCCGCCGTGCATGGGCTTGTGCTCATGCGCGTGGTCGTGCTTGTCGCCGGCGGCGTAGGCCGAACCGGCCAGGGCCAGGGTGATTGAAGCAAACAGGGCTTGGGTCTTCATGGGAGTGCTTTCGGGGTGATGGGTGGTAACAGGGGAAAGCTTCAAAGCGCCTCGGCGTCCTTGTCGTTCATCAGCGCTTCGGCCGGCTTGCGCCCGAAGAGCCAGAACATCGCGGGCGTGAGGAAGGTGTCGAGCAGCGTCGAGCTGATCAGGCCGGAGAAGATCACGACGGCCACGGGGTGCAGCACCTCGGTGCCGGGCTGCTCGGCCTCGAACAGCAGCGGGGCCAGCGCGAAGGCCGTGACCAGCGCCGTCATCAGCACCGGGCTCAGCCGCTCCAGCGAGCCGCGCATAATCATCTTCTGGTCGAAGTTCTCGCCCTCGAATCGCATCAGGTTGATGTAATGGCTGACCTTGAGGATGCCATTGCGCACCGAGATGCCGGCCAGCGTGATGAAGCCGACCAGGGCGGCCACTGACAGCGGTTGCCCTGAAAGCCACAGGCCGAGTACCGCGCCGACCAGGGCGAGCGGGATGTTCACCATGATCAGCGCCGACAGCGCGGCCGACTTGTAGCGGCTGTAGAGCACCACGAACATCAAGGTCAGCGACACGATGGACAGCAGGCCGACCAGGCGCGAGGCTTCCTCCTGCGCCTGGAACTGACCGCCCAGCGTGATGAAGTAACCCTCGGGCAGCTTTGTTTCGGCGACCACCTTGCGGATGTCGGCGACGATCTCCGAGAGCGCGCGCCCGGACGCATTCGCCGACAGCACGATACGCCGCTTGCCGTCGTCGCGGCTGATCTGGTTCGGGCCGTCACCGTCTTCGATGGTGGCGATCTTCGACAGCGGGATGCGTCCGTTCGGCGTCTCGATCAGGATCTGGCCCAGGCCTTCCACCGAGCGCGCCGATTCCGGCAGCTTCACCACCAGCGCGAAGCGGCGGCTGCCCTCGACGATCTGGGTGACCTTCTCGCCTTCGACCAGCGCCTGCAATGCCGACAGCACCTGAGGCGCCGGCACACCGTACTGCGCGGCCGCGGCGTAGTCGATGCGCACCTTGATCTGCGGCGCGAGCACCTGCTTCTCGATCTGCAGGTCGGCAATGCCCGGGATGGTGGCCAGCTTTGCGCGCAGCACGTCGGCCTGGCCGCGCAGGGCATCGAGGTCTTCGCCGAAGATCTTGATCGCGATCTGCGATCGCACGCCCGACAGCATGTGGTCAATGCGGTGCGAGATGGGCTGGCCGATCTCCAATGCGGCCGGCAGATTGACCAGGCGCGCACGGATGTCGGCCTTGATCTCGTCCATGCTGCGCGTCAGTTCCGCCGTGGGCTTCAGGCCCACGTCGAGCTCACTGACGTGCACCCCCTCGGCATGCTCGTCGAGTTCCGCGCGGCCGCTGCGCCGCCCGACGTGTGTCACCTCAGGCACCTGCTTGACCAGCACTTCGGCCTGGCGCGCCAGCGCTGACGATTCCGTCAGCGTGACACCGGGGTTCAGGCGCAGGCCGATCAGCAGCGTGCCTTCGTTGAAGGGCGGCAGGAAGGTCGTCGGAAAGAACGGCACGGCCACCGCAGCAACGAGCACCGCTGCACCTGCGGCGGCCATGGCGGCCTTGGGCCGATCAAGAACACCCTGCAGGCTGCTGCGGTAACGCGCCTTCAGCCAGGCCAGGACCTTGGTGTCGCCATGGTCCAGGTTCTTCATCCGCGGCAGCAGGTAGTAACTCAGGACAGGTGTCACCGTCACCGACACGATCAGCGACGCCAGCGTCGAGACGATGAAGGCGATGCCCAGCGGCACGAACAGCTTGCCCTCCAGCCCGGGCAGCGCGAACAGCGGGATGAAGACCAGCACGATGATGACCGTGGCATACAGGATCGCTGACCGCACCTCCATCGTCGCGTGCGCAACGATCTCGATCGGATTCAGGCGGCTGTGCGGATGATTGGCGCGGTCCGCCTTCAGCCGTCGCAGCACGTTTTCGACGCCGACCACCGCGTCGTCGACCAGGCCGCCGATGGCGATGGCCAGGCCACCCAGCGTCATGGTGTTGATCGACAGCCCGAAATACTTGAAGACCAACGCGGTGATGAAGATCGACACCGGGATGGCCGTCAACGCGATGATGGTCGGCCGCAAGGTGCCGAGGAAGAAGAACAGGATCACCGCCACGAAGATCGACGCGCCGATCAGCTTGCCCTGCAGCGTGGTGATCGAGGCCTCGATGAAGCTGGCCTGGCGGAAGGTCACGCGCGGTGCCTCCATGCCGGCCGGCAGCGAGGCCTTCAGGCCCATCAGAGCGTCTTCGATTGACTTGGTGAGCGCGATGGTGTCGGCGGTCGGCTGCTTCTGGATGCCCAGGATCACGGCCGGTTTGCCTTCGTAGCCCGCGTCGCCGCGCTTGAGCGCCGCGGCGAAGGTCACCTCGGCGATCTGGCGCATGAGGATCGGTTGCCCATCCCTGGATGTCAGCGCCAGGTTGTTCAGGTCTTCGAGGCGTGAAGTCCGGCCGAGGTTGCGAATCAGGTACTCGCGACCGTTCAACTCCAGGAAGCCGCCGGAGGTGTTGGAGGAGTAGCCTTTCAATGCGCCTTCGAGCTGGTCGTGCGTGATGCCCAGCTCGGCCATGCGCGTCGTGTTCGGCTGCACCTGGAACTGGCGGACTTCACCACCGATGGGGATCACCTGCGCGACGCCCGGCACCGACAGCAGCCGCGGGCGCAGCACCCAGTCGGCGTACTCGCGCACCGCCATCGGGCTGATCTTGCTCGGATCGACCGGAATGGCGATCTGCATGATCTCGCCCATGATCGAGCTGATCGGACCCATGCGCGGCACCACGCCTTCGGCGATGCCTTCTTCCATCGACGACAGGCGCTCCGACACCAGTTGCCGCGCGCGGAAGATGTCGGTGCTCCAGTCGAAGGTGACATAGAGGAAGGACAGGCCTGCCGACGAGGTCGAGCGCACCGACTCCACGCCGGGCAGACCGTTCATGGTCGTCTCCAGCGGGAAGGTGATGAGCTGCTCCACTTCCTCAGCAGCCATGCCGCCGGCCTCGGTCATGATGGTGACGGTGGGTTTGTTAAGGTCGGGGAACACGTCCACCGGCGTGGTGGACAGGGTGAACACGCCGTAGGCCATCAGCACGACGCTGGCGATGATCACCAGCAGCCGGTTCGTGAGGCTGTTGTCGAGTAGCCACTTGAACATGTCAGCGCACCTGGTTGATCAAGGTGGCGCCTTGTGTCGCCACCCGGTCGCCCGGTTCGAGCCCCGACGTGACCGCGGCATTGACGCCGTCCAGCGGCTCGGTGGTGACGGTGCGTGGCTCAAAGCGCTCCGGCGCCGTCTTGACCCAGACGACGGTCTGGTTGGCCGGGTTCTTCATCAGCGAGGCCACCGGCACCGAGACACCCTTGACCTTGTCCCTGGTCTGCACGAACACGCGCACCGGCTGGCCGACAGCCAGCAGGTTGAGCGCATCACCCTGGGCCCGGAAGGCCAGCGGCAGCGCCTGCTCGCGCAAGCTACGCGACGCACCGATGAAGGTCAGCGGCATCCGTTGGTCGCCCACGGCCATCGTCGCGGCGCCGATGTTCGACGCGATGGCGGCGTCGAAGGCCAGCGCCTCGACGCGCAGGCGCGAGGGGTCGACGATCTCGAAGACCAGTTCGCGGGCATCGACCACTTGGCCGGCCACCACGTTGGCCGAGGCAATCACGCCGGACACCGGTGCCACCAGGGCTTCGCGGGTGGACAGGCCACCCCCGACGGCGGCGATGCGCGCCGCCAGGCTGGCGGCTTCGCTCTCGGCCGCTTCGATCTCCTTGCGCGGCACCGTGTCGGCCAGATCCTGCAGGCGCGCGATGCGCTTGTCGGCCAGTGCCTTGGCGGCGCGCAGCTCGGCAAGTTGCGCGGCTTGGTTGGAGCGTTCGATGGGCGCCGCCGACGGAACGACGTAGGCCAGCACTTCACCCTTGCGCACCTCCTGCCCAGGGTTGGGCAGGCCACGCGGCCCCGGTTCGATGCGGCCGGCGTTCAGCGGCTGCACCTTGCCACCGGCGTTCGGGTCCATCAGCACCTTGGCGCCCAGTTCCACGGTGCGGGGCAGCTCGGCGGCTTCGGTGACGACGGTGCGTACGCCCAGCTGGCGCTGTGCAGGCTTGGGCAGGAATACGCTGCCGTCGGGCTGGCGCTGCGGGCCGTTGGCACTGGGCGCTGCCGGCGCATCGCCGTGGTCATGTCCTTCGCCGGCATGGGCTGGAGACAGTGCTGCCAGGGCGAACCACAGCGCCAGGCTGGTGGCGATCAGCGTGCGCTTCATGCTGCACCCCCAGCGCGAACGCTGCGAGCGCCCATCAAACGACGCCCACCCCACAGGAGAAGGGCCAGGACCGCCACGCCGCCTGCAGCCCAGCCTGCGTACTTCGTCCAGGCGATGGTTGCGACCGCCTCCTCGGTGTGCGCCTCCTCGTGGATGTCGAGTTCACCGGCCAGCAAGTCGGTCTCGTTGCCTGCGATCACGGTTGCGGCGACCGGCAGAACGCCGGGCTGGGGCTCATCGGGCAGCACGACTTCATATTCGTCCTCGCCTTGCTTCTCGGCTTTGAACTTCGCGCCGCCGATCTCGAGCTCGATCTGCGCGCCGCGCACCGGGCTGTTGTCGGCAAAGCGGTCGAGGTACAGGGTGATCTGCTTGCCGCTGAGCACGCCGACGAGCTCGAAGGTCTCTGACACCGCAGAGAACCGCGGGAGTGCTTGGCCGACGGCCGCAGGTGCCGCGTCACCGTGGTCATGGCCTTCACCCGCCCAGGCGGGCACAGCAAGGAGGATGGCCGCAGAGAGCAGCGCGGCCGGGAGTTTCGGGAAGTTCATGGAAGGGTTCCTGGAGGATTCGGGGGGTAGGAATCACGGACACGGCGCCGGCAGCCATCACTGGGGCAGAAGGCCGAGGGCCTGGCGCCATGCGGAAATCGCTGCCGAGAGTTCGATGCGGGTGCGTGCCGCCTGTCGGTCGGCCTCGGCGGCTTCGGCCTCGATGCGCAGGCGTGTCGGCAGATCGGTTTCGCCGAGTCGGAAGGACTTGTCGAAGAAGCCGCGCGACTCGCGGGCGAGTTGCGCACGCCTTTCGGCGGCTGCCAACTGCGTGCGCGAGGCTTCGACACGCACGCGCGCCGCTTCCCGTTCTGCAGTGAGACGTTCACGTTCCAGTGCCAACTGGGCCTGGACTTCGGTCGCCTCGGCGCGCGCGTTGGCGCCGCGGGCATCGAAGCGCGGCCCAGCGCCGAAGGGGATGCGGATGGCCAGCGTGATGGTTTGCTGGGACGCCTCGCCGCGGGCACCGCGGTCTCGCGTGGTTGCCAGCATCAGCTCGGGGTTGGCGCGCGACTGGGTGGCGGTCAGCGCGACGGTTCGATCTGCCACGGTGGCGCGGTCCTTGAGCTCCTGCAAAGCGGCGTGCGCTTCGAGCTCAGTGGCTGCGGCGCCGGGATCCGGCTCGGCCAGAGTGTCGCCTGCGCCAGACAATGCGGGTGCGGCGCCGGCCAGCGCACGCAGATGCTGTCGTGCCGCCGCGAGGCCGGCCTCGGCCTGCGCCACAGCAGCTTCCGCGCTGGCCACCGCGCCGTCAGCCTGGTGCTGGTCGGCGCGGGCCAGATCGCCGGCCTTCGCACGCCGGGCCACGTCAGCGGCAATGAGGCGGGTGTTTTCGAGTTGATCGCGGGCGGTTCCGACCTCGATGCGCGCACGCTGCCACTGCCACCAGGCATCGCGGACGGTGGCGGCGACGCGCAGTTGTGCCGCAGTGGCCCGGCTTTCGATGGCAGCGCCCTCGGCGTCGGCCAGCGCTGCGCTGCGGCCACGTTCACCGGGCAGCCACAGCGGCACGGCGATGCCGACCTCGACCTCACGCGCGCCCTGGTTGTTGCCCAGGCGGTCGGTCTTGTTCGAGAGCTCCAGCGCTGCCGGCTCTGGCGTCCACGCCTTCGCTGCGCTTTGCTGAGCGCGTACAGCGTCGCGCCGCGCCTGCAGCGCCAGGGCTTCGGGCTGGCGGGCCCATGCAGCTTCATAAACCTGGCGCAGGCTCAGTGTGCTTGCGGCGGCTTCCGTGCCTGCCGCTCCTGCAGCCGTGGCAGTCGCAGCGGCCGCCGTAGCGGCCTGTGCCTGCACAGTCGTGCCGCAGAAGGTCGCGGCGGCAACCACGCTGGCGCGCAGCAGCAGGGCCCTCGTTCGAGTTCTTGGTGTCATCCGATGCTCCAGTGTTGAAAACAACTCACGGGAGATCGGCAAGCGGCGACCAACAGGTCGCGTCGTGCCCGACGGCGCCGCAGGCTGCGGCGCACACTCAGGCGCGAACGGGCTTCAGAAAGGGAAGAGACCCGCCTCGCCGATCAGGCGAGGGGCCGCCACTGAGGGCGTTCGGGTCGGGGGGCGCGTGTGCGCCGCTGTCCACGTCGATGGTGGCGCCTGGCCGCTCAACCGAAACCCCGGCAGTAAGGTAGGACGGCAAGGACAGCATCACACTGCAGTTGCCATGGCACTGACCACAGTCCAGATCGATGGCGCCTGGTGCTTTGTCGGCCTGAAGTTCAGTGGTGGCTTTCGAATCCGCAAACGTCTTGCCATCGCCATCGCCATCGCCCTCAGCCGCAGAGTGATGGTGATGCTCATGATGACCGAAGTGCCCAGAAGCAACTTCACGCTCATGCCCGCAGTACGGCGCCACTGCCGCCCAGCTGAACTGGAACGGCAGCAGAACAAGAAAGAAGATGGCAAGGAAGCGGGACATGGCAACGAGTCTAACGGACACAGGGTTTTCAGGGCCCAACCCAGCTGACTGGTTCTCTACGTTCTGGCAGATTCAAAGCCATGGGACCACCTGCGACGCCCACCTCGGCCGGCGCGACGTGCTTTTGTAGCATGCTGTCGAGAGCTTCGATGCAAACAGCGCAGACCTTTGCAGGATGGTCATCATCAGTCCCGTTGTCAGTGGCTCGTGGACGGGCGCTTCGGATCCTTGCGCTTTTTGACTACCGGACTCTTCGCGAGACGCTGTTGCAGTCGCTGTTTGTATCTGGGCACAGGCTCCGGTCGCGAGATTGGATGCCGCGCGCGCCAGTAGCGCTGAATCAGCCAGGCCACCCCACCGGCAGCAAGCACGACCAACCAAATCCAGGTCAGTGTCTGAGCAAGCGCTGAGTCGAGGTACTTGACCTGCATAGAAGTCTCTGGAGCCAGAGGCAAGATAGGACGAACAGTAAGCCATCACGGAGCAGGCATCCAACGCCAATCACCGCCAACCAGCGCCGGATCGAGCGACAGGCGGATTCTGCATTGCTTCAGCTCCGTGAGCTGACCGCTCGGGCGAGTCCTCTCTCCACGCGTGATATGGCCAAGAGCAGCTGCCCGGCACATCTGAGCGCTCGTCACTCTCGCACCCCGTGCAGACGACCGGTCGCAGTCAATGCGGCGAGGCATCTCGATCTCTCCGCACTTGGCGGCCTGGACACGGGCGCCCCGCCTCGCAAAACAGCTGGGGACGCGCTGGCCGGGGCAGCGCACTGGCAACGTGCGAACTCGGGCCAGCCCGCAGAAGCCAAGGGCTGCACCGCAGCGATCTCAATGTCGATTCGACGGGCTGCGGCCGACGTGCACGGCGAAGGGCCTGCTGGCAAAGCCTGCCGGCGCGATTTGGCCTACATCGACGGACCTCCGGTCGAGCCCGTTGAAGGTCCAGGAGAACTGCTGTGCGCCGCTGCGGAAAACCACGGTTTCGCCGTAGCCGACGTTGAGCCGATCCGTGGCAGCGAGGTCCACGACGCGAACGGGAGCGCCCTGGGTCGCCGGCTGCCCATAGATGGATTGGCCGTTCATGAACACAGGTCCGCTGGCGGCAAAACTGAGGAAAGGGACGACGCTCAGGGCGACGAGGGCAGCGGTACGGAGTCGACGGGTCGATTGCATGTTCAGTCCTTTCGATGGGGGTAAGTGCCGGCAGCTGCGCAGAACCGCGCGCCTTGCCGACATCGAAGGTGACTGTAGAAACTGCATACCAACAGCCGCAGAACAGGAACATGACCGTCTCGTCATGTTCGTCATCGGCAGTCGTGCCCGCTGTGCCGGGATTCAGTGCGTTCCGCGGATGTGACGGTGCGGCGGCGCTGGCGTGGACTGGGCTGCCGCGGTGTCGAGCTCGTTGAGGATGCCGCACTGCTCGATGGCGTGGGGCGTGCCGCACCGCGCGCGCAATGCCTTCAGATCCTTCTGCAGCGTCCGCAGCTCGCGGATACGGTGGTTGACATGCCCGATGTGCTCGTCGAGCAATGCGTTCACCTCGCCGCAGTCCTGCAGGGGCGCATCGCGCAGCCGCAGCAGCGTCCGGATCTCATCGAGGGTCATGTCCAGGTTACGGCAGTGGCGGATGAACGCCAGCCGCTCCGCGTGTGCGGGTGTGTACATGCGGTAGTTGTTTTCCGCGCGCTGCGCTGCGGGGATCAGACCCTCGCGTTCGTAAAAACGGATCGTCTCGATCGCCGTCCCGGTCGACTCGGCCAGATCACCGATGCGCATGGTCTTCTCCATCTGGGATCGAAGTGCTTGACTCTAAACCGACTTCAGGGTTTCCAATGCCTGCAACCCATCAAGGAAAGCCACTGTGAGCACCCCCCCACTCTCCAACTCCTGACGCTGCAGCAGCCAAGCCTGCCGATGCCTGCGGCGCTTGCCACGGCGATGCGCCCGCTGCGGGCACGCTCCCCGGCGCGGATTTGACCGCCGGTGGGGCCCGCTTTCGCGTACCGACGATGGACTGTGCCAGCGAGGAGTCGGAAATCCGGCGCGCAGTCGAGCACATCACCGGTATCCGCGCGATGACCTTCCAGCTGGGTCAGCGCACGATGGCCATCGACGCACCGGCGATTTCCGTCGAACAAGCCCTGGTTGCGATCCGCAAAGCCGGCTTCGATCCGCAACCCATCCAGGACAAGGGAGACGACGCGGCGACGAGTTCTGAGGCCGGAGCCGACGGCCATGACCATGGCGCCGGCTCGGGCGGCGCATGGCGGCTGGGTGGCGCCTTGCTGCTCGCCATCGGCGCGGAGGTGCTTGGTTTCTTCGCTCCGGACACGCAGGTCTGGAAGGCCGCAGGCCTGGCTCTGGCGGCTGCCGCCATCTGGCTGGCTGGCTTCGACGTCTACAAGAAAGGTCTGACGGCACTGCGCCATGGGCGGCTGAACATCAATGCGCTGATGACGGTGGCCGTGACCGGCGCCTTCCTGATCGGCCAATGGCCGGAGGCGGCCATGGTGATGGCGCTGTATGCCATCGCCGAGGCGATCGAGGCGCGGGCCGTCGATCGCGCCCGCAACGCCATCAAGGGCCTGTTGGAAATGGCGCCCGAGGAAGCCCTGGTGCGCCAGGCCGACGGCAGCTGGGCGACCTTGCCGGTGGCCTCCGTGATGCTCGGCGCCGTCGTGCAAGTACGTCCGGGTGAGCGCGTGCCGATGGACGGCGTGCTGTCGGCCGGAAGTTCCAGCATCAACCAGGCGCCGGTCACGGGCGAGAGCATTCCGGTCGACAAGGCGGTCGGCGATCCGGTCTTCGCGGGGACGATCAACGAGACCGGTACCTTCGAATTCGAGGTCAACGCGCTGGCCTCGAACTCGACGCTCGCTCGCATCATCCACGCGGTCGAGCAAGCCCAGGGGACGAGGGCGCCCACCCAGGGCTTTGTCGACCGCTTTGCCGCCGTCTACACGCCGGCGGTCTTCGTCATCGCGCTGGCCGTGGCACTGCTCGGTCCCTGGTTGCTCGACTGGACCTGGCTGGAGGCGGTCTACAAGGCGCTGGTCCTGCTGGTGATCGCCTGCCCCTGCGCCCTGGTGATCTCGACACCGGTGACGATCGTCAGCGGCCTGGCCGCCGCGGCGCGCCGCGGCATCCTGATCAAGGGTGGCATCTATCTGGAGGAAGCCCGCAAGATCAAGGCGATCGCGCTGGACAAGACGGGCACCATCACCGAAGGCAAGCCCAAGCTCGTGGCGTGGGAAGTGATTGGCACCGAGGTCGACGCAGCCACCGCCGAGCATATCGCCGCCGTCCTGGCGGGGCACTCGGACCATCCGGTCTCACGCGCCATCGCCGCCGGCCTGACCCCCAACAACGTCGAGGCCAAGGACTTCAAGGCCATCGCCGGCCGCGGCGTCCAGGCCGACGTCGGCGGAGCCGTCTACGTGCTGGGCAACCACCGCTTGATCGAGGAACGCGGTCAGTGTTCGCCGGCTCTGGAGGCGACCTTGCGCACCCACGAGGAAGCGGGTCGCACGGTCAGCCTGCTGGCATCGAGCGCAGGCCCCATCGCGTTGTTCGCGGTGGCCGACACGATCAAGGCCTCGTCCCGCGAGGCGGTTGCATCGCTCAAAGCCCTGGGCATCACGCCCGTGATGCTGACCGGCGACAACCAGGCGACAGCGACGGCCATCGCGCACGAAGCCGGCATCGATGAAGCGCGCGGGAACCTGCTGCCTGAAGACAAACTGGAGGCCATCAAGACGTTGCAGGCCCAACATGGCCTGACCGCGATGACCGGCGACGGCATCAACGACGCGCCAGCACTGGCGCAGGCCGACATCGGCGTGGCGATGGGTGCCGCCGGCACCGACACCGCCATGGAGGCCGCGGATGTGGTGGTCATGAACGACGATCTGCGCCGGATTGCAGAGACCGTCCGGCTGTCCCGGTCCACACATGCCGTGCTGTGGCAGAACATCACACTGGCGCTGGGTATCAAGGCCGTGTTCCTGGTGCTGGCGGTGTTCGGCAGCGCCACCATGTGGATGGCCATCTTCGCCGACATGGGCGCCAGCCTGCTGGTGGTGGCTAACGGTCTTCGGCTGCTGAAGAAAGGGGAGGTCAAGTGATGTTGAACACGGGGCTGTCTCGCATCGAAGCCTTCGAGGCGGCCATGGCAGAAGCCGGGCAGCACGGGGCCGTGGGCGACGCCAGGAGCGCGTTCGCGGCCCTGGAACGGGCGCATGTGCTCGGCCAGCTCGATTTCGTGCCGCATCTGCGGGTTCACTGGCAGATGCTCCGGGTGGGCTGGTCAGCGGGCGACTGGCGCGAGGTGATCGGTCAGGTTCTGCGCATCGCACTGGTCCCGATCGGACATCTGGTCGGACGCCTGCCGATGGGCAATACCGGCGGCGCGAATGTCAGCGCCTTCAAGCCGATGGCCATCCCGCCTGAACTCAAACGGCTGATCGAGGAACGCGACCGATGACACCGGCGCCGGCTGGTCTCCGTCATCGAGATTGATTGGCGCGGCCATGGCGGCCAGCCCCACGCGTTGGAGGCCGAGCGCAGCGCGCCCTATGAAGCCGAGCAATGCAAGATGCAAGTAGACATCTCCACAGACCTTGAATGTTCGATGGATGACGCGATCACCCATGCTGTGACAACGCGTCTGCTGAACTTTGTCGCCTACCCGCTGGTTCAGTTCACACCGCTCGAACCGTACATCTGGCCCCAGACCTGGGCCGAGGGCACGTACTGGGTCGGCGTGCGCATTTTCGGTTTCGTGCCTTTCGGCAAACAGGCCATCGTGATCTCATACCCCGACTCGGCAGCTGGCTTCCTTCTGCGCGATAACGGCCATAGCGCCCTGGTCAAGGTCTGGGACCACACCATCTCGATCTCCACGGCCAGTGGGCGCACCCGCTATCGGGACACAGTCACCATCGATGCAGGCCTGTTCACGTTGCCGGTTTGGCTGTTCGCCCAGGTTTTCTACCGCCACCGCCAGCGGCGGTGGCGCTTGCTTGCCGGGCGCAGCTTCCGGTAGTGACACTCCGCGAGGCTGCAGTTCCACGGAGGACACGGCCCTTTCAGGGCTGCGCACTTCAACCAGGAATCAGTCATCCCTGAGCGGCATGCGGGCGGCGTCGCGTCGTGTTCCTCAGGGGGACTTTCGGCTGTCGCTGATCCAGTCCGAGGCGGCGAACAGAAGGCCCGAGATCACGAAGGTGAGGTGGATGGCGATCTTCCAACCTATCTGCTCGCCCGTGAGCTGCACACTGATCAAGAAGGCCTTCAGCAGTTCAACTGCAGAGATCGCGACGATGGCGCCAATGAGCTTCATCTTCAGATCCGAGAAGCTGATCTTTCCCATCCAGGCGGGCCGGTCTTCGTGGTCACCGATGCTGAGCTTGGAGACAAAGTTTTCGTAGCCGCTGAAAACGATGATCAACAGCAGGACGGCGATCAGTGCAGTGTCGACGAGCGTCAGTATGGAAATCACCGCATCGTTTTGAACGTAGCCGAAGACGCCCAACAGCAACGACCAAAGTTCCTTGCCGAACTTCAGGAGCAGTACCGCCATGGCGATGATCAGGCCGAGAAAGAAGGGAGCGAGTAGCCAACGACTGGCGAAGATGGCCGACTCAAGGAAGCGCTCGAACGCATTCGGTTTGGACTGCATGGGCGAAGTTCTCTTGCAGGAGCAAGGGGTGGGTTGGTTTCGATGGCCCCGAGATTGTCTGCCTTCGCACGCTTCAGGCCTTAGGGCCAGCGGCCGCAGGGCAACTACCTTGAGGCACTGTCGCCGGCTACGGCTCCGCTTCCCCAGTGGAGACCTGATGGACCTCAAACCGCGATGCGGCAGAACCTCATCGGTCACACCGGCCTGGGCACGGGACAAGCACCGGTGTTCTTCGTCAACGGCACGCCTTTGCGTGGATTGGCTGATCCGCCGTTGCAGCTGATCGTCCAGCAGAAACTCATGACAGCTGGTGTTCTGGGATCGACGTGCCAGCCTGAGGCAAAGTAGCTTCGGCCGGCCGGTCTTTCAAGCTCATGCCAATCGACGAGATGCCCTCGGATGATGCGGCCATGGGCCGCCCTCCGTGCATGCGCGCGATGGCCGCCACGATGGCCAGCCCGAGCCCGTGATTGCGATCCGCGTGGCTGCGCGAGGGATCGCCGCGATAGAAGCGGTCGAACAAGCGCGGAAGGTGACTGGGCTCGATCGCGGTGCCGCGATTGACCACCTGGAACTGCACTTCGCCGGGTGCTGACTGGATGATCTCAACACGCACCGTGGAGCCGCGCTGCGCATAGCGTGTGGCGTTGCCGACCAGATTCGACAGTGCCCGTTGCAGCAACGGGGTGTCGAAGCTGCCTGAGGCGTCGCCGACGATCTCCAGAGCCAGGCCCGCATCCTCGAGCGCAGCTTCATGGTAGTTGCACACCTGCAGCGCCAACGCGGCCAGGCTGGTGGTCGGAACGCGTCGTGCGATGACGCCGCGGTCCGCCTGCGACAGGAACAGCATGTCGTGGACGATGCTGGCAACGCGTTGAAGCTCCTCCAGATTCGAGCCAAGCACCTCGCGCAGTTCAGTGGCATCCCGGGCCTTGCGCAGCGCGAGCTCGGTGCTGCTGATCAGTGTGGCCAGCGGGGTGCACAGCTCATGGGCCACATCGGCGTTGAAGCCTTCCATTTGCACGTAAGCCAGCTCCAGCCGGCCGAGCAACTCGTTGAACTGGGCAATCAGCGGCTCAAGTTCCTCAGGCTGTGCGGAGCCGTCCAGACGCCTGTGCAGCGTGTCGGCAGCAAGTTGGCGGGTCTGATCCACCAGGTCGCGCACCGGGCGCAAGCCCAAGCGCACAAGAAGGAACCCGCCTGCCGACACGAGAAGCGTGCCGGCCAGGGCAGCGAAGGCGAGCGTGAACCCGATACGACGCAGCAGTGCAGCGTCGTCCCGAATGTCCAGCATCAGTACGGCGTCGAGTGTCCCTTGCGCTGGCGCTGGCGCGGGTACTGTGAAACGCGCGACGCGCTGGTCGATCGCTGGGCTTGGCGCAGACCGCCGATAGAACTCTGAACCGTCAGACGCCCGGGTCAGTGCAAGTTCCATGTCTGGGTGCCCGATGAAGAAGTCGTCGAGCTTGTGCTTCAGGGTCGCAACGTCACCATCGCGCGCCGCCTCCGCGAGCAGGTGTCGGAGCTGCACCTGCTTTTGCACCATTTCCTCCGCCTGACGGGACTGGAAGCCCAGGTGCGTCGCGCCATACACCGCGGCACAGACCACGACCAGACCCACGAGGCTCTGCAGGGCCAGCCAGTACGACAGCCGGCGCCCCAACGACCCTATGCGGCTGCGGCTCATATGTCTCGCACCTCCAGCACATAACCCATGCCCCGCACGGTGTGGAGCAGGGTGCCCTCGAAGGGCGCGTCGAGCTTGCTCCGCAGGCGGCGGATGGCGACGTCGACGACGTTGGTGGCGCTGTCGAAATTCATGTCCCACACCTGCTCGGCGATCTCGGTGCGCGACAGGACTTCGCCCTGTCGGCGCACGAATAGCGCGAGCAAGCTGAATTCCTGCGCTGTCAGGTCAAGCCTTCGTCCGGCACGCATCGCTTTGCGGCGTACGAGGTCGATCTCCAGGTCCGCCAGCCCGAGAACAGTCGCGCCCCCCGGGGCGCGTGCTGGGCCGGCGCGCCGCAGCAAACCCTGGATGCGCGCCAGCAGTTCAGAGAAGGCGAAGGGTTTGATGAGGTAGTCGTCAGCACCGCTCTGCAGGCCACGTACCCGATCCTCGACGCGCACGCGGGCGGTCAACATCAGCACCGGCGTCTGCTTGCTCTGCCGCAGGGCGGTAAGCAGGCTCAGGCCATCAATGCCGGGCAACATGCCGTCCAGCACCAGCAGCTCGTAGTCGGACTCCATGGCGAGGTGAAGGCCATCGACACCGTTGTGCGCAACGTCCACCACGAATCCCTCTTCCGTCAGTCCCTTGCGCAGGTAATCGGCCAGCTTGACCTCGTCTTCGATCACCAGCAGCTTCATTGCGCGCTGCCCTCCGTGAGACCCGGCCAACAACCTGTCCGAACTGTCATCTGCCGGACCTGTCTCTGTTGGAGCGCGATTTTTAGATTACTGCTCATGCCGTCAGGCATCCCGCTGCAGGTTGCTTGCGGGAACTTCCCAACCAAGGAATGGACACCATGAGCTCGTTCAAGTTTGCGTTCGCCACCGTTGCCGTCATCACCGCCGTCGCTCTGCCAGGCTTGTCGCAGGCCACGTCGCTCTACCACGCTGCCGACGGCGAAGCCGGATTCACGTACCACCCAGACCATGCCAAGAACGGCAAGACGCGCGCCGAGGTGCTGGCTGAACTCGACGCCGCCCGGAAGGACGGCACGCTCGCGCAGATGCAGCGCAACGCACCCGTGACCGTCAGAAGCACCGGTCCGGGCAAGACGCGTCAGGAAGTCCTCAACGAGATGCGCAACGAATCCCCTGAAGCACGGCGGGAACGCCTGGAAATGACGGCTTTCTGAGCGGTCGAGGATCTTGGGAGGCGGCGAACCGGGTCCGTTGGCAGGCCAACTCGCCGCTTGCGTTTCGCGGCGCCCGGATACCTCCGGGGACAACGGCGCTGCTGGTGGCTGTCGCTCTGCTCTTGCGCAGTGCCTTTGCTGCCATCCGACACACAGACTCCACGTGCTAAGGGCGCCTTCCGCGGCCAGAGGCGTTGCCGCCGTCCCAGCGCCCTGAGTCTCTTCGGTTACGTTGCCGGCGGCTACCGGGTTGGGCAAGCAGCAGCTTGGACGCCGGTCCTTCGTTCGATACTTTGCCGTCATTCGATGCTCCAGTGTTGATAACAACTCACGGGAGACCGGCAAGCGGCGACCAAGAGGTCGCGTCGAGCCTGAATGCGCCGCATGCTGCGGCACGAACTTAGGCGCGAACGGGCTTCAAAGAAGGGAGAGACCCGCCTCGCCGATCAGCCGAGGGGCAGCCACTGAGGGCGTTCGGGTCGGGTCGGCGCGTATGCGCCTTCGGCTTCTTCAAGGATGGCGCTGGGGTGCGCCGTCGAGAGCAAGCCGGGCAGAGCCGACGGCAGCGTGAGCATCGCGCTGCAAGTGCCGTGACAGTGGCCGCAGTCCAGGTCCATGGCGCCGGGCGCCTTGTCGCCCTGGACATCGGCGCTTGCAGCCAGGTCAGTATCCGGCGCGGCGTTGCCGCCCACGTCCGCATGGTGCTCGTGCTCGTGGTGCCCGAAGTGCTCGACTGCGGCCTGGGTCTCGTGTCCGCAATACGAAGCTACGGTCGCCCAGCTGAACTGGAACGGCAGAAGGGCAAGCAGGAGGATGGCGAGGATTCGACGCACGGGTAGGAGTCTAGCGGCTACGGGGTTGGCCTCGTCCCGTCCAAAGCGACCGGGCTGTGGGGTTTCACCACTGCCAGGCGCGGACACGCGCGACGTTGCGGTTCATCGCATGGCGGATGACGCGTTCGTACAGCCAGCGCTTGAGGCCCGAGAGGTTGGACCCGCGGCGCGCGTAGAACGCGTCTGGGCTGTCGAAGATGCCGAAGTCGTCGGCGATGCCTTCCTTCTGGATGTAGGTGTCCTGCCCGCGCCACTCGACGCTGGGCGCCGACAGGTCGGGCGTGGCGGCGCCGTAGCCGCAGAAGCGGCGCGCCTGCGGAAAGCGGCGCTGCAGGCTGGCCAAGTAGGGCGCGTCGAGGATGAAGCCTTCCAGCGCGATCCAGCGGCCCTCCAGACTCACCTCGACCCAGCTGTGGATGATGCGTTGCGGGGCCAGCCAGTAGGCCAGGCCGGTGATTGCGCCCTTCTGTAGCGGCTTGTCGATCGTGAAGCCGTGGAAGCGGCAGGGGATGCGCACCGCGCGCAGCAAGGCCATCAGCAGCGTGCTCTTGGTGTTGCACTGGCCGATGCCGTCGGCCAGCACCGTGGGTGCCGGCAATTCGTCGCCTTTGTGGTAGCCAAAGGCGATCTCGTTGCGGACGAAGTCGTAGACGGCGCCGATGCGGTCGTAGGGGCTGAGGGTTCGCCAGCCGCGGCGGGCGACCAGGGCCTCAATGTCCGGGTCTTGAACATCCAGCAGCGGCGTTGCTGCCAACAGGGGGTGCATGGCGTCGGACATGGCCATCTTCCTCTCAAGCGTGCGCCGGCACGGGGCGCAGTTCTGCCCGGGCCTGCTGGATGACGGAGCGCGCGGCGGTCAGCGCGAGCACGCCCATGATCGCGGCGACAGCCAGGTCAGGCCAGCCGCTGCCGGTGCCGAAAACGCCCAGGGCTGCAGCCATCACCGCCAGGTTGCCGATGGCGTCGTTGCGGCTGCACAGCCACACCGAGCGCATGTTGGCGTCGCCCTCGCGCCAGGCGTAGAGCATCGCGGCCACCGACACGTTGGCCACCAGCGCCAGGGCGCCGATCGCGCCCATCGTCACCGGCTCGGGCACGGTGCCAGCGGCGGCCGACCAAGCGGCCCGGCCGAGTACGAACACACCGAAGGCGCCCATGGTCAGGCCCTTGAAGAGCGCGACGCGTGCGCGCCAGGTCAGCGCCATGCCGAAGACCAGCAAGGAGATGCCGTAGTTGGCCGCGTCGCCGAAGAAGTCGACCGCGTCTGCCAGCAGCGAGACCGAGCCGGCCTGCAGGCCGCCAGCGAGTTCGATGCCGAACATCGCTGCGTTGATGAACAGGGCCGCCCACAGCACGCGGCGGTAGCGCGGGCTCTGGCTGGCGGGTGGGGCGGCGCAGCCGTGGCTGCAGCATGAGTCACTCATTGGGGGCTTTCGGGTATCGATGTCCGCATTTGAAACCCTGTAGCCGCTCCAGAGTCAAGCGGCTATGCTGCGATTCTTTGACCGTCATTCCCGGCACCTTGAGAGACACGACCCATGTTCGACTTCCTTCGCGTCACAGGACTGTTCTTCATCACCGCGGTCGCTGAGATCGTCGGCTGCTACCTGCCCTGGCTGGTGCTGACGCAGGGCCGTCCGGTCTGGTGGCTGCTGCCGGCGGCAGCGTCGCTGGCGGCGTTCGCGTGGCTGTTGACCTTGCATCCCAGCGCCGCGGGCCGCACCTATGCGGCCTACGGCGGCGTCTATGTCGTCGTCGCGCTGCTCTGGCTGTGGCGCGTCGATGGCGTCGTACCGACGCGATGGGACCTAGTAGGTGGCGCCATCTGCCTGGCCGGCATGGCGGTCATCGCCCTGCAGCCCAGGGCTGCAGGCTGAAGAAGGGACACAGTTATGAAGTTCGGCGAACTGGCCCTGGCGACGCAGACCCAGGTCGAGACCATCCGCTACTACGAGCGCGAGGGCCTGTTGCCTGCGGCCGGGCGCACGGAGGGCAACTACCGCATCTACACACCCCAGCATGCCGAGCGGTTGGCGTTCATCCGCCAGTGCCGCAGCCTGGACATGGCGCTCGACGAAGTGCGGGTGCTGCTCCGATTCAAGGATCAGCCGCTGGCCGACTGCGGCGAAGTGAACCGCCTGCTCGACGAGCACATCGGTCACGTGGCCGAGCGGATCAAGGCCCTGCGCGCCCTGGAGAAGGAACTGCGCGCGCTGCGAGCCGCCTGCCCGGTGCCACATGCGGCTGCCGACTGCGGCATTCTCCAGGGCATCGATCACGCGGGCGCCAAGCCTGCGGCTGCGTCCAGGCGCCACGTGCGCGGTACGCACTGAGTAGTGCCCGCCCCGCCGCCCTGCCGTCCGTCGACCTCTACAATTGGCGTTGTACCCGTCATTGGGGAGTAGCCGCCCTGCGCCCGCAGGGGCTTGCGTCAACACACTTGGCCCTCACGGTCATGGCGCAAGCAGCTTCAAGCCTGGCAAGACCGTTGACTGCACTGCCTCCGGATGGGCCGGGGATGCCGTGCAGTCTTCGTCTTCGCTGGCCCTTGGAGTTCGTGTGGTAGCTTTCCTTGTCTCGACGGGCGTGGTCGCCCTGGGTGAAATGGGCGACAAGACACAGTTGCTGGCGATCGTGCTGGCGGCGGCCTTCCGCAAGCCCATCCCCATCGTCCTCGGCATCCTGGTGGCCACCCTGGCCAACCATGCGGCGGCGGGCGCCGTCGGCGGCTGGGTGGCCCAGGCGCTGGGCCCCGACATCCTGCGCTAGGTCATCGGTGTGTCGTTCCTGGCCATGGCGGGCTGGATCCTGATCCCGGACAAGATCGATGGCGAGGCAGCTGGCGGCACGCGGCGCTTCGGCGTCTTCGGCACGACTGTCGTTGCCTTCTTTCTCGCGGAGATGGGCGACAAGACGCAGATCGCCACCGTGGCGCTGGCGGCGCGCTACCCCGACATCATTCAGGTGGTACTGGGCACGACCCTCGGCATGATGCTGGCGAACGTGCCCGCGGTGTTCCTGGGAGACAGGATCGCGAAGAAGGTCTCCATGCCATTGGTCCACGGCATCGCTGCGGCGATCTTCGCCTTCCTCGGTGTCCTGACGCTCTTCAATGTCGGACGATTGTTCTGAGGGCCCGCTCGCGTGTGCGTGGCCTGCCAGGCGGCAAGGCAGATGCAGTGGCTTTCGGAGGGTGGGCTTGCCGTGTCGACCCACGCTACCACGTCGTTCTCGCCGTCAAGGTCTGCGCGCTCGCTCAGGCGAGCGCTTGCGGCCTGCGGCCGTCTTCGAACCCTGACAGCTGCGCTGCGGCGTGGTGCTCCGGTCTCGGGCAGTCCCGCCCGACACAGACCGGAGTTCGCCATGTCGTTGTCTTCCACTTCTTCCGTTGTCGCTGTCGATGCGCTGCTGGTGCGCGATGTCGATGGCCAGTACCGTCCTGCGCTTGCCGAGGAGGTGCTGTCGCAGGCGCGGCGCGTGTTGTCGCATCGTGTGCGGCGCGGTGCCACGATGTCGTCGCCGCAGGCGGTGAAGGATCACCTGCGCCTCGAGATCGGGGTGCTGGAGCACGAGGTGTTCTGCGTGCTGTTCCTCGATGCGCAGCACCGGATCATCGAGCTGAAGCAGATGTTCCGCGGCACAGTGACGCAGACCTCGGTGTATCCGCGTGAGGTGGTCAAGGAGGCGCTCGGGGTGAACGCTGCGGCGGTGATCCTGGCCCACAACCATCCCTCGGGCGCTGCCGAACCGAGTCGTGCCGATGAGTTCTTGACGCAGACGCTGAAGACGGCGCTGGCGCTGGTCGACGTGCGGGTGCTCGATCATCTGGTCGTGGCGTGTGCCGACGTGACCAGCTTTGCGGAGCGCGGGCTGCTCTGAACGACCCGCTGTGCGGGGCCTGCGCGGTGACGGTCCCGCACCGCCGCCGCGGGTGCCGCGGCAACTTCGGCGGGCGTCGCTGACGCTCGCCTGAGGCGCTGCCCACGGCCGCTCAGGCTACCCGCTCCTCGGACTGCATCAGGGCTTCGATCAATGGGCAGTTCACCTTGCGCTTCGTCGTCGAGCAGCGGCTCACCAGGTCTTGCAGGGCCGCTTCGAGGACCCGCAGAGCCTGCAGTCGTTGCCGCACGTCCGCGAGCTTGTGCTCGCCGATCTGTCGTGCTGCCGAACAGTCTCGGCCATCGTCGAGCGACAGCAGCGCGTGCACGTCGTCGAGCGTGAAGCCCAGCGACTGCGCCCGCTTGATGAAGCGGAGGCGCGTCAGAGCCGATGGCGTGTACTTGCCGATCCCGCCCGCCGGGCGGTCGGGGATGGCCAGCAGTTCGCGGCGCTGGTAGTAGCGAACCGTCTCGACGTTGACTCCGGCCGCGGCGGCCAGCTGGCCGATCGTCATCTGTTCCGTCATGGGCTTGACTCCGTACTCAGGTACGTATCTAGACTAGCCGCAATCGATCCCTACAGAAACAGGCATGTCACGTCCCTGGACGACTTCAGGCTCGCTGCTGGGCGGCGTCGCCGCTGCCATCGGCGCGTCGGCCTGCTGCGCCGGTCCTTTGCTGCTGGTGGTACTCGGCGTCGGTGGCGCGTGGGGTTCGCGGCTGGTGGCCCTGGAGGTCTACCAGCCTTACTTCGTCGCGGCTGCCTTGGCGTTCTTCGGCTACGCGTTCTTCAAGCTGTACCGCAGGCCCGAGGACTGTGCGCCCGGCGAAGTCTGCGCCATCCCCGTGGTGCGCTGGCGGCAGCGCGTCATTTTTTGGGTGGTCGCCGCTGCGGCAGGGGCCCTGATGGCGTTTCCGCTGTACGCGACGCTCTTTTACTGAGATCACTCCATGAAGTTCATTCCTGTCCTGTTTGCTGGCCTGATCGTTTCCGCAGGCGTCTTGGCCGCCGGTTCCCGCACCGTCACGTTGGACGTGACCAAGATGGACTGCGCGGTGTGCCCGATCACCGTGCGAAAGGCCCTCGAGAAGGTGCCCGGCGTGGACACCGCCAAAGTGGACTTCAAGACCAGGCGCGCGATCGTCGCCTTCGACCCCGCGAAGACCTCGCCCGAGGCTTTGACCCGGGCGACGGCCGACGCTGGGTTCCCGTCGTCGGTGAAGCCGGATCAGTGACGTGACTGCGATCGTTCTTCAATCGGTCCTCACGTGTCCGCAGTGCGGGCATGCCAAGGAAGAGACGATGCCGACCGACGCCTGCCAATGGTTCTACGAGTGCGAGAACTGCAAGGCGGTGCTGCGTCCCAAGGCGGGCGACTGCTGTGTGTTCTGCTCGTACGGCACGAACAAGTGCCCGCCCATCCAGGCCGATGGTTCTTCGTGCTGCGCGAGCTGAGCGCTTGACGGGCTGCCTGAATCTCTGGATGCCTACGGCACATGGATACACCCGGTCGGTACGTTCAGCGCGGCGGGACGACATGATCCCTGGCGGCCTTCCGGGCGGCGTTCTGATCTTCATCGGCGTCAGGGCGTACCAGGGGAGGGCAGATGATCCCGATGTCGGGTCTGCATCCAGGTCTCTGTGGGCCCGGGCGTGTCCCCGCTGCGCGGGGCCGGGCCGTTGCGCTGCGCGTCGAGCCACCGGGGTACCAGCGTCTCGCCCCTTGACGGGCTGCCGTCCCTCACGCAACACGGTCAGGCCGGCGCCGCCGGCTGGGACACGTGGCGGCCCTTTCCCGTGCCCGGGGATCGCGGGCCCTGATTCCTTCACGCTGCGCGTGAACGACGCCCGCTTGGCGATCGGGCCGGCTCGCAGGTCGCTGCGCTCCGCTCGGTGCTCTGCCGTCCCGAACGCCACCCCGGTCACCCGCCAAGCCCGGAGCCGGGCCGCTGAAAGCCGGGTGCAATGAAGTGCACGCAGCGGCTGCGCCGCTGCAAAGCCAGCGATCAGCGGCTCGACCACCGCGCCATTCGCTGCGCTCGGTGTCACGTCGGCCGCAGAGCCGCCGCTGCTCGTGAATGTTCGGTCGGCTTCGCTGCAACCGCTGCGCCAGGCGAGCTGGCACATCGGCCGCGACGCTGCGCCGCCCGTGGGGAGGTGGCAGCCCGTGCGCCAGTCGTCCCACCGCGCTCCCCCCACGCGCCCCGTCGAATTGCGAGGGGGACTTGTGGGGGGATCTTCAAGCGGTGGGCCGGGTAACTGGCTCACTGCTTCGGCTGCGAGGAACCCCACCCATCCCCAACCCCTTCCCGTGAGGGAAGGGGCCATGCCCACCCCCCGCCCGCCCGTGGGCGGGAGCGAGGAAGTCCGAGCGAGAGGATCAGTTTTCAGGGAACCCTGACCGGGGCCCGGCTGGTTGCTCTCGTTTGGAGATCGTCATGGCAAACGTTTCTGTCATCCAGCGTCACGCGCACCTGGCCGGGGCCGTCAAGCTCGAATTCGTCAACGGCCGCGAGGGCAAGATCGCCAAGGGCGTGTTGACCGCAATCAGCAACACCCGGCGCGGTTCGGGTGACGCCCGCGAGGAGGAGTCCACCGCGATTCAGTGGACTCTCTGGGGCAAGCAGGCCGAGAACGCCGCCGAGTACCTGGGCAAGGGCTCGCACGTCAACATCGTCGGGCGCCTCCGCAACAACAACTACGAGAAGGACGGCGAGACCGTCTACGGGATGGCGTTCACGGCCGAGGAGATCGACTACCTCGACAGCCGCGCCGAATCCGAAGCCCGCCGCAACGGTGGTCTCGGTGCCGAGAGCGGCACGAGCAGCGCCGAGCGACCGGCGCCGGCCGCCAGCACCCGCAAGCCCCGCAACGCGCGCCAGCCGGCGCACGCCGACGCCTGAACCCTCATCGGGTGGGCGTGAGGCAGACGAGCCGCGCCCGCCCTTCGACCCTCATTCAACGATCGAAGGAAACCATCATGTACTCGACCCCGACCCTGGCGACCCGCTTTGCCCGCAACACCCGCGTGATGCGCGGCGACCAGCCCCTGAGCGAAGACCAGATGCGCGCCGCGGCGCCGTCCATCTTCGCAGAGGGCAAGCACGCGAGCCGCTCCGAGCGCTACACCTACATCCCCACCATCGATGTCCTGCGCGGCCTGCGCAAGGAGGGCTTCGAGCCCTTCATGGTCGCCCAGGGCGCCAGCCGCGTCGAAGGCAAGGCGGAGTTCACCAAGCACATGATCCGCATGCGCCACGCCAGGCAGGTGCAGACCCGGCCCGAAGCGAACGAGATCATCCTGATCAACAGCCACGACGGCGCCAGCTCGTACCAGATGCTGGCAGGCATGTTCCGCTTTGTCTGCTGCAACGGCCTGGTGGTGGGCGAAGTGGTGGAGGACATCCGCATCCCGCACAAGGGCAACATCCAGGGCGAAGTGATCGAAGGCGCGTTCCGGGTGCTCGACGAGTTCGAGGCGGTGAACGAGCACACCGAGGCGATGAAGGCGCTGCAGCTCCAGCCGCCCGAGGAGATCGCCTTCGCGACGGCCGCCCTGGCGCTCCGCTTCGGCGAGCGCGGCGTGGAGGAGACGGGCGGCCACAAGCCCGCGCCCGTCACGGCCGAGCAGCTGATCGAGGCGCGCCGGCCCGAGGACATCGGCCACAGCCTGTGGACCACCTTCCAGCGCGTGCAGGAGAACGTGATCCGCGGCGGGCAGCCTGGCCGCAGCGCTCAGGGGCGCCGGCTGCAGACCCGGCCGGTCGGCAGCATCGACCGGGGCGTGAGCCTGAACCGTGCGCTGTGGATGCTGGCCGAGGAGATGCGCAAGCTGAAGGGCTGAACGCAGGCCGAGCGCGCCAGATTCGGCCTCGAATCTGGCGCGCTGTCCGTGCCGCACCGGCCCGACCATCGGGCTGGTCTTCCCACACGGTCCGAGGAGGCGCCGATGAGTCCCGATGCGATCGAAGCCGCGCTCACGGAATTCGACACCCGGTCGCGCCAGGCGACCCAGGCAGGAGCGCAGGCGTTCGCGCGCCTGCTCAAGCTGGCCGAGGAGCGCGACTCCGGCCAGATTCCGCGCGTCGCGCGCTTCCTGGCCGCGACCTACAACGGCCGGGCCTTCAAGTTCGACCTGTTCGAGCTGCGCGCCGTCGACATCGCCATCAGCGACGACATGCTGTGCTGCCTCGACGCGCTGCGCTGGGGCCGGGCCGACCTGCACACGCTCATTCCCGATGGGGACGCCCGCGTGCGCGCCGTCATCGAGGGCTGGGGCCTGCGCTGGCCGGAAGGATCTTGATTGCGCGGCGGCCTATCGCCCCAGCATCGACCGCCACGCGCGCTTCGCCGCGAGACGAGCTGTACGGCCGCTCGCCGGCCTCCACTGCGTGTCGGCCGGCTCGCGTGGCCCGGCGGCACCCCGTCGAGGGGTGCACGCCAGGCAACCGGGAGCCTGCGCTGCGTCGACGCTGCTGCCCCCATCTGGCGGTGGGCAGACGGTCCGCGTAGAATGCATCGCAACTGCAACGCACTGACTGCCCACCATGAAATCCGCCACCCTGCCGTCGCTGCGCGTGGAGCCCGAACTGCGCGAAGCCGCCGAGAGCGTGCTCCAGGAAGGCGAGACGCTGTCGGGATTCATCGAGGCATCGGTGAGGGAGACGATCCAGCGACGCCGCGTCCGTGCCGAGTTCATCGCGCGTGGTCTGGCCTCGCGCGAGGAGGCCAAGCGCACGGGTGTGTACATCGACGCCGACGTGGTTCACGCCGAGCTTGCCAAGAAGCTGGCCCAGGCCCGAACGAGGCTGCAGAAGAAGGCCCGTGCGTGAGCTTTGTCGTCCGGTACAGCGCGTCGGCCCGGCATGACCTGACGCGGCTCTACGAGTACCTGCTCGATCGCGCCACGTCGGTCGAGGACCTCGATCTCGCCGAGCGGGCCCTAGGGGCGATCACCGGCGCGGTCGAGAGCCTGAGGCGCTCGCCGTTCATCTACCGCAAGGCCGACGAAGACCCTTTCCTGCGCGAACTGCTCATCCCCTTTGGAAGCAGCGGCTACGTGACGCTCTTCGAGATCGAGGATGCAGCGACGGTGACTGTCCTGGCCGTGCGTCACCAGCTCGAGGACGATTACCACTGACGCCAACAGCGGTGCGGCGGTTCGCCATGGGGCCGGTTCCCTTTGTCCGATGTGTCCCGCCTGGCGGGTCAAGCGCGCTCAACGCGCCCACATCATGACGGCCACCGTCCAGGTGACGGCGGAAGCGGTCGCCGCAGCCGCCGCATGCGTCAGCCATGGCTCCCAGCGCCGTCGCGGCGACTCCGCCCGTGGCTGCGCAGCCGACTGGAGCCGCTGCAGCGTGGCGCCGAGCTCCGCACCGAGCGCCACGCGCGCGGCGTCGGCCATCGCCCGCGCCTGCAGCTCGACCGAGCGCCTCGCCGCCTCGTCAGTGCGTACGAGGACGTGCTTGACTGCCTGGACCTTGGCCCGTTCGGTGAGCGCCGTCACCTGGGCTTCAAACGCGGCCAGCTGCCCCGCGAGTCCGCTGTGCGCATCGGCGAGCGCCTGGCGCGACTGATCCAGCGCCGGTGCCAGTGCCTCGACCTGTCGCAGCAGCTTGGCCGCGTCATCGAGGGCCTCGGCAATGAGCGCCTCCCGCGTCGTGCTGGGATGCGTCATGCCGTCGGTGTCGCCTGCTGGCACGACGGGAGGCGATGCAGCTCCAGCGCTGCGAAGCACGCGTCGAGTTCGGGGATGACGCCCCGGGCCAGGCGGCGGGTTGCCAGACGCTGCGCCAGCGCCAGCTTGTCCGGCTGTGCAGCGGCATTGGCAATCGCGGCCTTGTAATCGGTGCCGTCGGCCGCAAGCTCGGCGAGCGACTGGCCGCTGCCGCGGACGAGCGCGTACACCTCGTTGAACGAGATGCACGCTGCCGCGCAGGTCTGGGCTACGCCGGTCGAGGCGCAGTAAGCGAGAAGCGTTTCGAAGGTGCGCTCGATCGGACTGTCGTCGTCGACCTGGTTGAAGACTACCCGAAGGCGCTCCGGCGGCACGCCGATGCGTGACAGTTCCGCCAGCGTGGCGGCCGTGTCCTGCTGCTGCTTGCGCGCCGGCACGGTGGGAACGACAAAGCCGTCGAAGTCCTCCTGGCTGTCCTGGTAGCGCCGCATCAGCCTGAGCAGCTCCTCGACGTTGCTCGCGCCGACATCGACAACCACGTCGTCGACGCTCTGCAGGAACTCCTGAAGCTGGGCGAACTGACGCCCGCGGATCGTGACCGGCTGACCGTCGTCGGCGTTGATGCTCTCCACCGCGACGACCTGACAGCCGGGAATGCGCGGGGCGAGCAGGTGACGGGCTACTGTCGTCTTTCCTACGTTGCCCGAGAAGTTGATGACGGCTAGTTTCATGGGGACTCCTTGGCAGCGAAGAGGGGGTTGCTCGGGTGGGCGTTGAAGAAGGCTTCGGCGCTTTCCTTGCCGCTGATGCGGTCGGCCGATGTGCTGGTACGGGCGTCGCGCCTAATGGCGGGTGATGCGGGGCCTGATGAAGAGGCAGGTTCCGAGGCATGGGCCGACGCACCTGGCGCGGGAGCTGGCTGCGACGCGCGTCGATGTCCTCCAGCTTCGGCCGCCGACGCGGCTGCCGGCGGATGCCCTGCAGCCCTGGCCGCCTCCCGTTGGACCGTGCTGTTGCTCACGCACACGCCGGCGGCCCCCGCGCTTCGCGGATCGCCTCGAAGGTGTAGCCCTGCGCCCTGAGTTGAAGGATCTCGGAAGAGAACGATCGAGCCTTGCGCGCGTTCGGGCCCGGAGGGCGGACGGGGACCAGGTTCATCGGCTCCTCTCCGAGTCAGTCGCTATGCAGTAGCTGTGCAAGCGCTGCGCTGTTTGTGCAACGGCTGACCACCAATTGGTCAGTCTTGTGCATCGTTTACTCATCGCCTAACCACTGCGTACGCATCGCCTAGGCATCGGCTACGCAGAGTCCATCGTAGGAGTAGCCACAGGCCGCGACCGCGCAGCATTTCGGCCCGAATCTCGCAGGCAAGCTGCCTCGATCCAAGCCAATACTGGTCTTCAAGGTGAGTGCAGAGATAGGCGGCCTGCCGCCAGTTTCACAAGCGCTCCGCGCCCCTCCATTCGTCGGATCATGAACAACTCCACCCATGACTTCGTCACGGTCGAGATGCGCGGCTTGAAGGCCGCGCTGGTGGCGCGTGCGCAGGCGGAACGGGTGAGCGTCTCGGTGCTGGTCCGCAGCGCGGTGGCGCGCGATCTCGGGCTCGCGGCGGATGGCGAGGCCAGCCGTATGAATGCGCTCACCTCAGGCCCTGCAAATGCCGCCAGCGTCAAGCTGTCGATTCGGATGTCCGCCGATGAGGCTCGTCAGCTCGCTGCTGGCGCCCGTGCCGCAGGCCTCTCGCGCGGCGCCTACCTGGCCGGTCTCATCGCCAACGTGCCCGTGCTGTCCGCCGGTGGGAGCCGGGCAGAACACATCGCCACGTTGTTGGCTTCCTGCGCCGAACTGTCGACCCTCAGTCGCAACGTCCACCGCCTGACGGCGCTGCTGCGCCAAGCCAATGTGGAACCCGCAAGGCCCTATCGGGAGATGTTGGACACGCTGGCCGGTGACGTGCGCCGGCATCTCGAGTTGGCCGCCCGTGTCTTGGCCGACCTGCAGCCACAGAGCCGCAGCACTCGGCCCACGGCTCGGTCAGCCCCGTGACGAAAGGAGTTCCCCATGGCTCAAGCCCCCAACATCGACGGCATCCTGATTACCTGGGGCGATCGGCTGTTCTACCCAGGTAATCGGGTTGTCAAGGTGAAACCGCAACCCAGGCTGAGTGGGGACGCGGCACGCCTTCGCGCTGCAGCCATCCGCAAGCGCATCGAGGCGACGGTGGTTCGACGTGCGCCGCAGGTGATGGTCAAGGTGACAGGTGGCGGACGCAGCATGAAGGCCATCGCTGCGCACTTCCGCTACATCAGCAAGAACGGCCGGCTGGAAATCGAGGACCAGCGGGGCGAGACGATGCGCGGCAAGGACACCTTGCGCGAGCTGGCCGATGAATGGCGCTTTGGTGGCTCACTGATCCCCGATGACGCCGAACCCGGTCACCGGCGCGAGGCCTACAACATCATGCTGTCGATGCCCCGTGGGACGGACCCGCTGACCGTGCATCGCGCGGCGCGCGAGTTCGCCCAAGCCGAGCTGGCGGACCACAAGTACGTGATGGTCCTGCACGATCACCAGGCCAATCCGCACGTGCACATCAGCGTGCGCGCGGAGTCCAAGTCCGGAAAGCGCCTGAACCCGCGCAAGGCCGACCTGCACCGGTGGCGCGAGACCTTCGCTGAGAAGCTGCGTGGGTACGGCATCGAAGCTGAGGCGACGCGACAGGCTACGCGCGGTAGGAGTCGGAACTACGACCCCTTGTGGCGGGTGAAGGCGCGCGAGGATGGACGGCTGCGGACCACCAGACCTGCTGCGAAGAGTGGCGCTCGCGCGGAAGCAACGCTGGCGGAGGCGCAGAGGGCCTGGCAGGTGATTGCCACAGCGCTGGCCAAGTCTGGCGATGCGGGCGATCGGAAACTTGCGGCAGCGATCAACAGCTATGCGAGCGGCATGGAGCCGACGGGCCAGCTGACGCGCGGCGGTGTTGGGCTAGACCCGCTGATGCGTCCTTCGGGATCCGATGGTCGATCACGCTGACAGCAGGTACGGGCGCGGTGTCGGGATCGGACGATGGCAAAGATACTGGATAGATGTACAGTATTTGCCTGTGCCTCTGTCGTCGCCCACCGCCATGAACGCGCCCACGCTGCCCGAGGTCTTGCTCGGGGTCCAACCCGCCAACCAATCGACGCTCAATCTGGCGACAGAGGGAGTGCTGCGCTACCTATGGCAGAGCGCGTTCGGCGCCATGCTGATCGAGGTTGCCGGTGGCGACGTATGGGTGAACGGCCAACGCGTCGTGCCGATCGCTGAGGTGCAGCAGCCCCCGGAAGGGTGTGAGGTTGACGGATCGATGAAAACGCACATAATGCGTTGACGTTCTTCCTGGATTGCACAAACCATGTTGGTCCTGAAACCCTCTGACGGTCGCCTTCCCTCCGAACTCAAGGAGGAGTGCCTGCAGCTCGTCGCCTCTTGGCTGCTCGAGGAGTGGCGAGCCACGGAAGACGATCTGGTCCGGGACACTGACACGCCCTACACCCGCGGCACTGCGCGCTTCGGCCGACAGAAGCAACGCATCATGCTCGAGTACCTGTCTGGCCGGCACCCGTGGCTGAAGGTCATGAATGGTGGCCTCGACATCGTGTTCGCGATCAACGGCATCCCATGCCGGTTCAGCAACGACGATGCCGATGCGCCGAAGAAGCGCGCGGTCCTGGAAACGCACCTGTTCCAAATGCCGTTGTTGGAAGAAGCCGAGCCCGGCGAAGCTGCGCGGTTTGTCTTCGTCATCGACTGCGGGGCCGATGAGTCCAGTGACCCTCGCGTCGAGTTGCTTGGGTTCTCCAACGCCGACCAAGTGGTTTGCCGCTGGATCTCTGGCGGTGTGCGCCGCATCGGCGAAGCGACCCCTTCGCTGCCGGCAGCCGTCGAGGTGCCAAAGCCTGTCATCGCGCCGAAGCGCCGTCGTGACGGTGATGACGAGGCAGTCGCATCTGCAGGGCCATGAGCCAGATCATCTACTCGAACATCCGTCTCGCGCGGCTGTTCAATGGCTTCTCGCTCACCGACCTGGGCGAGCGGCTCGACAAGTCCAAGCAGTATCTGAGTCGCGTGGAGACCGGCGCCGAGCCGGTCTCTGCGTCTCTGGAGCAGGCGCTCGTTGAGCACCTGGGCATCCTTCCCGAGTTCCTGCGGCATGTAGACCCGATGCCGCTCACTGAAGAGCAGTGTCACTTCCGCAAGCAGCTGACCACCAAGGTGGCCCTGCGTCAGTACGCCCGTGCGCGCGGCGAGATGCTCAAGCGACTGGTGTGCGTGCTCGAAGAGCACCTCGACATGCCCGGCTACCGCATCGCCGAGGCGGATCCGACCTCCGAAGAATCGATCGAGCGTGGCGCCGAGCAGTGCCGAAGTGCCTGGGGCCTCGGCTGGGGGCCGATCAGCAACATCACGCGTGTAGCTGAGAACGCCGGCGCCGTTGTCATGCGTGTGAACGGCTTGGCCAATGAAGTCGACGCCGTGTCGTTCGCAACGCGGCGTCCTGTGATTGCGCTGAACGGCTCCGGGCGGTCGGCCTGCCGTGCGCGCTTTGGTATCGCCCATGAGCTTGGGCATTTTGCGCTGCACATCGGCGTGCTCACCGGCGACCGTCTGACCGAGACCCAGGCCAACCGCTTCGCGAGCTCGTTCTTGCTGCCGCGTGCGTCTTTCCTCGCTGAAAGCCACCGTGCGCTGCGCGGATCGAGGATCAACTGGGACTACATGAGCCAGCTGAAGCAACGCTGGGGCGTGTCCAAGTCAGCGCTGCTGTACCGCGGCCGTCAGCTCGGCGTCTTCTCCGACGACCAGGTGCGCGCCGGCTACATCTCGCTCAAGCGCCATGGCGAGGCCATCGAGGAGCGCGAAGACGAATTCATGCCGGTGGAGCAGCCCGAGATGGTGAAGGACGGCCTGCGCATGATGACCGACGAGATGGGCGTGCCGCTCGCCGCCGTAGCCCGCAAGATGTGCGTGCAGCCGAAGCTGCTGCGCGATCTGCTCGGTGACGAAGAGGATGCAAACGACGCCAAGGTGGTCAACCTCTTCGCCATGGCCTGATCGGCTGGGGCCGAGTCAGATCGCAAGCGGCGGCAGCGCACGCACGATCTTCATCGTCTCGACGCTCACCGTGATCACGCGCAGCAGCAGCTCGAGCGGGTAACGTGGGTTGCCCACGGTCTCGACTGCCCAGTCGTTGGCATCGTTGACGATGCCGCTGTCCTTGTCGGTCTTGATGACCTGGCGCTCCATCACCCACTCGATCGCCGGCTTGCCGTTGACCACGTAGTCGTAGGCCTCCTTCGGGATGCCGCTGACCGTGATGCGGTGGTTGTAGTGGATCGTGCTCAGATCCTTGTCCTTGCCCGACTTGCCGAAGCGCATCTTCTCGACCCGGTACTCTGCGGCGGGCAGGCGAGGGGGCTTGCCGATTTCGTCGCCGTCCACCTTGGCCGGGTAGATCGCCACCGACTCGTACCCGAGGTGCAGCTGTGCAAGGTTTCGGCCGGCCTGACTGAAGGCGCGGAAATCTGCGGCCGAGGTGACGCAGGGGATGCGCGGCAGATCCTTGCCAAGGTTGTCGGCGAATCGCTCGCGGTAGTCGGGCGAGTGAAGCAGCCCGTACACGTAGTAGAAGATGTCTTCACGAGCGATGGCTTCGCCCGGATACGCCGCTTGGAAGTGTGCAAGGCCTTCGTCCGTGATCGCGTCGCGTCGCTGGCGAACCACCTGCTTCGCCTTGCCGGCAAAGAGCTCGGGTTGTTGAGCTTCGGCGGGTGGCCGCGTGCATGCGCCAGGTTGAGCAGCCGCTGGCGCACCGAGGCGCCCATGTTGCGTGGGTGATCAGGCATCGCTGGTCAGCGCCATCACGTAGGGCTCCATCGTGGCCCAGACGCCTGCAACGTTGGCTTCGCGCGCTATATCCGCTGGCGTGGCCTTGCGCTGCCGTAGTGCTTGGCGCAGGCCCTCGATAGCGAGGGCATCGCCTACCGTTCGGCGGTAGCGGAACAGGTCGGCCACGGTCTTGGCCACCCCGAAAACAGGCACGGGCGTGCCGGCGATCTTCTTGTGTTCAACGCCGCGTTGAAGCAGCTCGTCAGAGAACCGGGCGACGCGGATTGGCGGGTAGCTCACCCGCGGGCGCCAGTCCTTCCGGCCGATGGCGATCCAGACCTTCGGCGGCATCTGGTCGGTCAGGCCGTGGAACGCCAGTGCAGACGCCAGGCAGATGACGCCTTTAGGCACGAGCCGCGCCGCCTCAGCCAGCGACTGCTGCGGATCGAGCGCGGCGTCGGCGAGTTGGTACAGACCGCGGGCGAGGCGCACGACCTCGCCGGCGCGCTCCATGCGGCTGACGGTCGTCGCGGTGATGCCCGCCTCGCCAAACTCTGCCAGCCGCAGCAACCCCCGTCGCTTGAGCAGCGCCAGCGCCTGGCTGCGCTGGGTTGAAGCGATCGGGGCGGGCATGTTATGAATCCTAGGTCGAACGAAGTAAGCGTCCGATGATTTATACCATCCCGGTTCGGTTGCCGACAACCGCATGTCTACCGGCATTCGACGGCGGTCTCAGCTGCTCTCGGCTGACTTGGGTGCCTTGGCGGGAACGATGGCATCGCCTCGAAAGATGGATTCCACAGCCACACTGAGCCCGAAGGCGAGGGGGCCTGACGGTGCTGTTCACGGTCCTGGCTGCCAGCGTCAACGATGTACAGCGAGGGTGTTGAGCCCTCGCAGTCGGTGAGCGCTGCGCACGCCAGCGCGCTGACCTTGCCCAGGTTGTAGCGCAGTCCCTTCACGAAGGATCGCCCCTGAGCGACCAGTTGCTCAATGAGCTGCTTCTCGAATCCGTCTTCGACAGGCAGCCAATGCCGCGTTACCGGCATCAACGACAGTTCCGCGATGGTGGGAACCCCCGTCGCGGCAACGCTGAAGGTCGCAACCATCATCATGTGGATGTCGTCCGCGGCCCCCCAAAGCGCCAGTTCAGACTCGAAGCGGCGTCCGAGCCGTCGGTACAGGTGCTCGTCGATCGCGAAGGCCTGGTCTGGGAGGTGCTTCACCACCGCCTTGAACCCGTATCGCGCCGGGACGATTTCCTTCACCTCCCCGATCAACAGCATCAGCTGCTGGAGTCTCCCGGTCGCTGCCACGGCAGGCCGCCAATGCGCCAGGCGCCGGGCGTTGATTGCATCGCGTTGGTCTGGCGCGAACGGCTCCGGCACGTAGAGACGGGTGCGCAGCGGGCTACCGCGAGTGAGCTGGTTTTCGGCCGCCTGGAGCAGGTGCCTTCGCACTGTGGCCCAGGTCCTCTTTCCAGCGAAGCCTGGATGCCAGCGTGTCAGTTCAGCCTGGTCCCAAAGGTAGTGCAGCAGGCCGCGCAATGAGAGCCTGGTCCCGTCGCTGGCGACGCTGTCGCTGTCGCTACCGCTTGGTGGCATCTGCGATCGTCCCGGCATCTTGGTCAGTGGGAAGTCCAGCTTCAGCGTCGTCTCGCCGGTGGTCGGGTCTTCGGTGATCGCGCTGCCCAGCACCTGCCCCAGGCCGGAGAACTCGGCCGGCGGCTCGTAGGACGGGCAGTCGGGCGCGTGGCGCATGCCCGTGTCGGGCATGCGCTTGACGATGTATCCCTCGCCAAGGCGCGCCACGTACATCTCGACGCCTTCGACCTGGCACAGGCAACGTGGGCGCTGGTGGGCCGCGTGGGCGTCGGCGACGGCATCTGCGAACCCTCGCGACCCGATCTCGAAGCGCCTGCCGGCGATCTCGTACAACGCGGCAGGTGCCGCGATGCCCCGGGCCGAAGTCTCCACGGGCGTGGCCTTACCGCGCCGGTGCCGGCGCGGCGCGGTCGCGCGAGCGCTGCATCTCAGGCGCGGCGACGACGACGAGTCGCTGCGACGGCGCGGCCTTGTCGTAGACCTTCACCTTGGGCACTTGGCCGTCGCGGATGCGCTGGGCCAGTTTTTCGGTCGCGGCGGCGATCACGGCGGCGCGCTGCTTCTCGGGCACCTTCTTGGCAACTAGCACCGCCTCGATGGCGGCGAGCACTGCCTTGCGACCACCGCCGCCGCGGGCGGATGCCTTCTCGGCCGGCGCTGCCGCTGCACCGCCACTCGCATCCCGGGCCGGTTCGATGCGGTTGACTTGGCGCGCCTCGCGCTCGCGCTTCAGCACTTCCAGGTCACCGGGGTTCGGCTCGTAGCCCAGGGTCTTCACGCCGCGCACGGATGCCTCGAGCCAGACCATGCGCTTGAAGTCCTCGTTGCCGGACACTCGCAGCGCCTTCCAGTTGCGCGCCTCGGCCACATCGACCATCGACCGAGCGACCGAGGGGCTGTTGGTGTCGGTGGCGAGGCGAAACGTCGACTCGGTGAAGGCCACGCGGGAGGTGTCGCCGCGAAAGCGGTATTCGGTGCGGCCGAGGGTCACGTCGCCCATCGTCACCGGAGCCCGCTTGATGATGTAGCGCTCCTTCAGCGCCGCTTCGAGGCGCGCGACGAGTACGGATCGCTCCGCCTGGGCGTCGATCTTCGCAACGGCCTTGGCATCGACCTGTTCGGGCTGCGCAGTGGCCTTGCTGGCACCGGGTGTTGGGGCGGCGCTTGCGACCTCGGGAACCTCGTCGCGCGCTCGCGCTGGGTCCAGCGGCCGCTCGGGCGGCGCCGGACGCGGCTCACCGCGTTGCCACGCGCCGTCGACCTTCTGAATCGGCGTGCGCTTGCCGTCCGCGGCCACGGCGACGAATCGCGTGCTGCCCAGCTGGTCCGCCTTGGCGACCATCTCTGGGAGGGTGCTCGCGCGGTAGGTCACCTCGGCGAAGGGGTCTCGCAGCTCGTAGCGTTCGCCGGGTTCCGGGTCCGGCGTCTGGAACTTCGCGATGGCCACCGGGGGCCGGTTGGCGGGCTCGACGGTGCCGCCCTGGGTCGGCGCAGCCTGGCGGACGGGGGGTTGTCTGCATCCATGGCGACCTCACAATGACTCGTTGGATGAAGGCTCAGGGCTGGGCAACAGCCGTCGTACTGAGCGCTACCGGTAGCGCCTGGTACAGCTCAATCTCGACACGGCGGTTCAGACTGCGGCCTCCGGCGCTGGCGTTGTCGGCGACGTGGTCGCCAGCCGGCTGATAGGTAGCGCGGATGCGGGCCGGGTCCACGCCCGCGGCCACCAGGTAGTCACGAACCGCCGCTGCCCGCTCCCGGGCAATACGGCTCTCGGCCGGCGCGTCGGAAGTGCCATCGGTGCGCCCGCGCAGCAGGACCAGCGGTGACGCCTTCGCATCCTCGACAAGGGCCGCAGTGACATCGGGCGGGATGGCCACGCGCGTGCTGCCGAAGTCGAACCGCACGGTGAAGACACTGTTGGCCTTGACCTGCTGGGCGGCTGGCGCCTGCATGGCGGCCAGAAGTTGCTGGCGCGCCGCCATGTTCGCCAACGTGGCCGAGGTGGTCTCCGCGATGCGGCTGGTCTCGGTGGCGAGCAGGCGGGTGTTCTGCAGATCGTTCTTGCAGACCTGCAGCTCGACGGCCATCTGGGAGTTCACTGGCCGCTTCTGCGATTCGTCGACCGTCGGCGGCTTCGGCGGGGAACTGCACGAGGCCAGCGAGAAGAGCCAGGGCACGAAGGGTGTGAGGGCGATGCGGGTTCGCATGGCGTTGCTCCCGGGTCTAGGTGATATCGGCGCGTTCGATGGCTGACAGTTCGGCGATGACCACTCCGCTGTCTTCGCTGAGTAGGACGCCGTCCTCGTCGGCGACGGCTTCGATCGCGCCGCCGATCGAGGATCCGCCCGGCCGAGGGCCGACCATGAAATCGAGGATGCCTTCGGCGACCTGGCCGGGCTCTGCGTCGCCGAGTTCGGGCAGCCGGCTCATGTCATAGGCCAGTTGCTCATAGTCCAAGCCATCGCCCGGGCCCAGCTCATCGTCGGCGTAGCGCCAGCGCTCCTGCACGCGGGCCAGGTGCAGGTCTATGTTCATGCGAGGCACCGAAGGTGCCGGCAGCAGGCGCGACGTGAAGGCCCGGTCGCGGTAGTACCGAATCTTCTCGCCGAGGATCGGCTTGCAGTTCTCGAAGATCACCACCAGCCGTTCGCTGCCCAGTTCCTTGAACTCCTGCGGCAGCAGCAGCGCGCGGCGCTGCTCGCTCTCATTACGGCTGACGGTGCTGCTCCCATGGCCGCTGAATGACCGGCTGCGCCCGCGGGAGGTGGCGCGCTCGGTGAAGTGGCCAAGCATGGCGCTGTACTCGTCGGCATCGCGCTGCTCGCGCGGGGCGTACAGGATCTGCAGGCCGTGGTTGGTGGCGAAGGTGCGGGCTTCCTTGTCGCCATAGACGGCATCCAGCTGCGACATGGCTTGGACCACGGTCAGCAGCCGCAGGTTGTAGCCGGCCAGGAAGGCGGCGGCGGTCGTGATGACGCCCACCCGGCCCATGGCCGTGAACTCGTCGTTGACCAGCAGGCACTGCACCTTCAGCGTCGGGTCCTGCTCGGGCAGGTGTTGGGTGTTCAGGCTGACGAGCTGCGAGAAGAACAGGTTCAGCAGCGGCCGGGCGTTGGCGAGCCTGTTCGGCGGGATGCGCACGTAGACCGACATGCGGCGGCGGCGCACGTCCTCGAGCCGGAAGTCGTCGGCACTGGTGGCGGCGTCGACCACCGCATCCGCGAAGATCGTCAGCGGCGCGTTGAAGGTGGCGACCACGCTGGACAGCGTGTTCTCGGAGTTCGACAGCAGGCGCTGCAGGGCATCGACGCACTCGTCTGACAGCGGCGGGTTTGTGGATGAGGCTTCCTCGCGGCGCTGCGTGATCAGGCCGCTCAGGTGGTCCTTCAGCGACCGGCCCTTGCCCGACGACTGGCGCAGCATCTCGCCGATGGTGCGAGGGAGCGAGGGGGTTTCGAGGAGAACGAGGCCCAGACCCAGGAACAGATTGCGAGCCTGGTCGTTGAAGAAGGCCTCCGACGAGGTGCCACCGCCATCGTTGGGAAAGAAGACCTGGCCGATGGTGAGCAGGTCGCCTACGCGGTGCAGCGGGCTGGGGCGCACGGCGGTCAGCGGGTTCCAGCGATGGCTGCGCGCGGCGTCGTCGAAGGGCGAGAAGGCGTAGACCGCCTGGCCGTGTGCGGCGCGGTAGCCGGCCGTGATGTCGTAGTTCTCGCCCTTGATGTCGAGCACTACGACCGAGTCGGGCCAGTTCAGCAGGTTCGGGATCACGACCCCGACGCCCTTGCCGCTGCGGGTGGGCGCGGACAGCATCACCGACAACTGGCCCGGCAGCGACAGGAACCTGCCGCGGTGGCGGCCGATGAGGATGCCCGGCTGCCCGTCGCTACCGGTGAGCCCCGCGCGATGGATCTCGGCAGGGCTGGCGAAACGGGCATCGCCATGCAGGGCCCGCCGGGGCCGTGCGGCGGCGACGAGGCCCGCTGGAAGCAGGATCAGCAGGCCGATCCCCGAGACGCCGATCGCGAGCTGGAGCTTCTTGCGCAGCTGAGCATCGCCAGCGTACAGGTCCCAGTAGTGGACGATGCTGATGAGCTGCGCCTGCTTTGGGTTCGCCTTGTTCAGCACCAGGAACAGCACACCGGCCAGGTAGACCGCCGCACAGGCCAGCGCGGCGTAGCCGAGGATGGCGAAGGCGCCGGCCGCGACCTTGCGACCCGTGGGCCAGGCCGAGAATGGCAGGGCGGCGATGCTGCTCATTTCGCCGCCTGCTGATCCCAGCGCCCGAGCCGCTGGCGCCGGGGCTCGTAGAGGATCTCGGAGATGAAGCGCCCGCGCTCGTCGCGATCGAACTGCACGATCACGTCGACCACGACGCTGAGCAGCCACTTGATCTCGTCCATGCGCAGGCCACCGCCGGCGCCGGTCTCGCGGATCATCAGCGACATCTGCTCGAAGGCCAGCGCGCAGCTGCCGGCATGAACGCTGGTGATGCTGCCGGGGTGGCCCGAGGCTGCGAGCCGCACGAAGTAGAAGCACTCGTCGCCGCGCACTTCCGCCAGGAAGATGCGGTCGGGCTTCATCCGCAGGCAGGCTTCGAGCAGCGACTTGGCTGTCACGCGGGCCGTGCCCTGCGCATCCTTGCTGTAGAACAGGTGCACCACGTTTGGGTGGTTCGGCAGCGTCAGCTCGGCCGTGTCCTGGATCGTGATGAGGCGCTCGTGCTTCGGCACTTCCTCGACCAGGCCCTTCATGAAGGTGGTCTTGCCCGAGCCGGTCTTGCCGCTGACGACGATGGTCTGGTGCTTGCGCACGGCCAGGCGCAGGAACTCGGCGTACCGGCCTGCGTCCTTCAGCTCCGTCAGTTCACGCTCGAAGGCGAGCAGCTCCGCATTTGGTGTGCGCGTTACGGTGGCCGTGCGCTCGAACAGGCCCTCGCGCTCGAAATCGTCAAGCCGCTTAATCAGGTGCGACGGCTTGCGCACCGTGATCGACACCGTACCGCGCGGCACCGCTGGCGGGATGACGAACTGGATGCGCTCGCCGCTGGGCAGCGTGGCCGACAGCAGCGGGCGCTCCTGGTTGACCCGCTGGTCGCAGAAGGTGGCCACCGCGGTCGCCAGCGAAAGGCAGCGTTCCTGCGTCATCTCCGGCGCCGGCACGACCTGCCAGCCGCGCACCGTCTCGACGAGCAGTTCGCCCGGTCGGTTGACGCAGACCTCCAGCACACCGGGTGCATCGAGTTGGTCGCGCAGCGGGCGCAGGAACTCGACGACCGACGTGGCGTCACCGCACCAGCCCCCATCTGGGTTCACCAGGTCCTCGTGATCGCAGGCGGTCTGGTTCATGGCGTGCCCTCGCGAGGCGGAGTGCCGGCCGTGGGCTTCAACTCGTACACCGACGAGAAGTCCACGTCGCGGGCGACGTAGATGCCGACGATGCCGCCCTGGTTCTGGTAGATCAGCGGCGGGATGTTGATCGTGCTGTCGAGCACCTTCTCGGCCAGCTTGCTGGTGTTGGCCGTGGTCGATGGCAGCACGATGGTGTCGGCCTGCCGGTCATTGGCCTGGTTCTGGATGACGAGCTTCACCGAGTCGTCGATCAGCGACAGCAGCATGGCCGCGCCGATGCGCTCGCCCCAGCGGTTGTCGACATAGCCGTCGATCCCCGACTCGCCGAGCTGACCGGTACCCGGGGAGTCGATGTCCACCGTGACGCCGAGCGGCGTGCGAATGCGGGTCCAGAGCACGGGGATGCGCACGGTGCCGGGCCGGACCGAGGCGATGCGGTACTCGCCGTCCAGATGCGAGCCGCGTTCGATCAACAGCACGCGGCCGTCGTCGCTAAATACGTTGCGCTGCACCTGGCAGCCCACCAGGCCCGAGGTGGCGCTGATCACCTTGGTCTTCAGCGCACAGGTGAAGGCCGTGCCCTTGGGCAGCATCAGGCTGCGGTTGCCTAGCATCGAGGCCGCCACTTTGGGGGTGGCCGACCCTTGAAGCTGGCCCCCGAACAGGCCACCCCCTGCGGGGGTCGCACCGATGGGTGCGGTGCCTGCCATCGGGGGCCCACCGAGGAGGGCCCCCGACGGCATCTGCCCGGTGGCCTGGCCCGTGGCCAGCGCCGCAGTCTTGGTCAGGTTGTCGAGCAGGCCCTGGAGCTGGCGCTGATAGCCCTGCAGGTTGCGCGACGTCGCGGCGATCGGATCGTTCGCGTCGGCGGGCTCGCCCGCCGCTGGGTTCTCGTCGGGCGGTGCACCGGCATCCATCCTTCGGGTGGACGCCCCCGGCGGAGGGAGTGCCCCCGGCCGGGTGCTGACCAGCAGGACGGGGGCATCCTCCGGCGGGACCACCTTCGGGCCACCCGATGCGGGTGCCGCCGATCCGGTCCGCCGAACGCCAATGGGCTCGGCCAGTTCGTCGGCCGTGGGTGTCAGGGCCGGGATGTGCGGTGCAGTGGGCATCGCTGCGCTGGCGGACGGAGCGGGCGGCATCTCGAGCCTGCGCGGCTCGGCCGTGGCTGCGGTCGGCTTGTCCCGCACCAGCTTCGACTCCGCCTCGTCGGCCTTCTTCCCGCTGGACGAGAAGCGCTGGATGGTGACAGCCGCCACCGCGATGAGGGAACCGACGAGCAGCGCAACCGCCAGCAACCCCTTCTTCGACATCGAAACACGCTGCCGGGCGGCGACGTTGGGGATGCCCGGCTCGCCTGGCAGGGGCGAGATGGCGTTGCCGTCGGGCTCGCGGTCAGCGTCCAACCCCGGGTCTCGGTCGCGCGAGTCGTTCGGATCGTGCGTCATGGTGTCGCTCCCTTGCGAACGTCGGAGGGCGCGTTGTTGCCACTAACGTCGGCCTTCAGTACGCGCTGCACGCCAGGCACCGTCGTGCCGTCGCCCGGGGGCCTGCCGTCCAGATCGAAGGCTTCGTTCCACAGACCGACGACGGCCGAGCCGGCCCGCAGCATCAGCCGCCGGCTGACGCGGTCCACTACGAGCAGGTCGTCCTCCATGCGGGCGTTGACGAGCGTCTCGCTGCCGTCACCCAGGACATGGAACACAGCCGGTACCTCGCGGTTGCCGGGGAAGCGCAGGTAGGTGAAGCGGCCGTCGTCATAGACCAGCGTCGGAACGATGTCCTGCGAGCCGGCGCCCTCGGCGATCGAGTACTGGGTATTCATCACCTGCGGCTTGGCCTGCAGGCGCTCGGCCACGACCTGATGAGGTGACGGGGGTGGGGGCATAGCAGGCAACGCCATCAGTGGTGCCGCGTCGCGCATCGCGAGGCGCGCCGGCGGTGCCATCCTGGCCGGTGCCTTTACGACAAGCCGGTAGACAGGCGGCTTCGGGTCGCCGTCTGCCAGCACGACGAAGCGGAAGCTGTGCGTGCGGCGGTCGGTGACCACGGCCAAGGTGTTCGCGGCGCTGGCCGAGCTCTTGGCCTTGACGAACAGGTTTCGGCCTCCGGGCTGGGCCGCGATGCACCAGGCAGCATCCGCCTTCGTGCAGTCGCCCCCCAGGCCGGCGGCGACTTCGTAGATCGCCTCGTCGGCATCGAGCACGACCAGCGTCACGACGCCGCGCTTGACAGGCACGGTGACGACGGCGCGTGGGTCATAGACCACCTCGCGCAGGCGCGGATCCGCACGCTCCGCGGCGGCCATCGTGGAGCCGTAGACAGCGACGCAGCCCAGGGCGGCCAGCCAGGCCAGCGGCTTCATGGCTTGGCCCCCGGTGCCGCGGTGTTGATCTCGGGATCGGACCGATAGGCGGTGACGACGAAGCCGAACGGGTTCTCGAGCCGATCTCGCTCCTTGGCCAGCACCTTGGGCTGGTACTGGTAGACGACGCTGGCCACGTGCCGGGTGGTGACCTCGGGCAGGTTGCGATCCGTGAGGCGGACCACCTTGTCGTAGGTGACGGTGGCCTCGCCCTGGTTGCCGGCGCGCCCGGATGCGGCAAGGCGCACGCCGATGACGTTGATGCGCCAGTCCTCCGCGGCACCGATCTTCTTCTGCAGCGCGCCGTCGCCCTCGAACTGGCGGTTGTAGTCGGCGAAGACCGCCGGCACCGCCATACGCGCCACCTGGTCGAAGTCGCGTTGAAGGAACATCCAGCTGTAGCCCTCGCGGGCGCGAACGAAGTTGGCGAGGTTGTGCTTGTCGAGCGCCTCCATCGGCGGAATGGTCTCGACTGACAGGCGTTGCTGAATCGTGGCCTCGCCGGTGACACGGTCGACCACGATGGGGATCTCCACCACGCGGCGCAGCGGACCCTGGACGAAGACCGCTGCGATGCCGATCAGGCCCAGCACGAGGCCGGCGATGGCGACCCACCAGGCCCGACGCTCCGAGCGTTCGAGCATCAGCGCGAGGTCGACTTCCCACGCGCGATTGGCTTCGATCGCAGTCGTCTCGGGATCGGCTTGTGCTCGATCGGGTGGGCGATCAGACAATGCAGCGGCTCTTCCTGGCGTCAGGACGGCACTCATGAGGACCTCCGTGGGACTGCGCCGACGGCCCGGCGCAGCGATTCAAGGAATAGGCGTTAGGGCAAGTAATCGGCCACCTTCCCAGTGCGCGTGAGCATCTGGTACTGGCGCTCGCGCTCCCGCGACCGGGCGATGCGCTCCTCGCTGTCGGCCATGCCCTGCAGCATCTGCACCTGCGACATCTCGTGCGCCAGCAACGCGTTCTCGGCGCCGATACGGGCCTGGACCTCCTGCACCGCCTTCTGGTCCGTGGTGGCGTTGATCTGGCCCATCAGCGACTGGATCTGCGAGAGGCGCCCCGCGGCCGACTTCATCGCGTCCTGCAGCAGGCCTTTTTGCTGGTACGGCTGCGCCAGAGCCGCCTGGCAGCTGGTGCGGGCGTCGCCGGCGAGGTCCATGCAGTTGTAGACCATGCCCACGTCGCGCAGCGCCTTGGCCGTGGCGTTCAGGCCGGAGTAGCCGGAGGTGTTGATCGCGTTTACGTAGGTATAGGCCTCGGCCGGCACGTAGTTCTTCAGCAGCGGGTTGTTGAACACGTTACCCAGGTTGCGGATGCCGTTGATGCTGTTGATCTGGCTTTGCAGCTGGTTGATCTGCTGGACCTGGTTGTTGATCTGCGTGATGCCATCGAGCACCTGCTGGATCGTCTGGACCAGGTTGGCAACATCGATGACCGGGATGCCCTGCGCGCTGGCGCCGTTGGCGCCGAAGCCGATGAGGACAGCGGCAGCGACCTTGAGTCGTGTGTGCATGGTTTCGCTCCTGTGCTGGTTGACGCTGGTTGAAGTTCATGCCCGACCGCGCAATGCAGCGAGCTTGTAGGCAGCGGTTCGCACCGCGCCGTATCCCTGGCGGACCACGGCGCCGGCGCCGGCGGCCGCGGCTCCTGCGGCGCGACCGGTCGCCGCGGCTGCGGCGACCGTGGCCTGACCCGCCGCGTAGGGCAGGCCGGCTCCTGCCCGAACGACACCGCCGGCCGCGCCCGCGGCACCAGCCCCTCGTGCGGACGATGCCGAGCGCAGGCCCGAGACCATCATGGCGTTCTGGATCATCTGGATCCCCTGCTGGACCGCGGCGCCGCCCGTGAGTGCGGAGGCGAGGCTCGGGGCCTGGAAGCAGATGATGGCCATGAGGATCATCAGGACGCAGTAGCGCGTGGCCTCGCCCAGGACGTTGAACGTCGCTCCGAGGAAGCCCCCGCCACTCTGGATGGCCAGGAACATCTGATTTCCCATGAATGCGCTCAGTCCGAGCGCAAAGAACGCGAACCAGGTCAGCACGACGGCGTTGAGGACCATAGAAAGCCAACTGTCAAAGAACCGCGCGGTCGGCCTCCAGGCGAGGCAGAGAATGAACAGCGGCCCGATGGCGATGACGAACGTCAGGAAGAGCTTCGAGAGCGTCACGACGAAGAGCGAGATGCAGAGGAAGACCACCGAACCGATCGAGAAGATCACGGCGGCGAGCACGAGGTCGAGCCGGAACATGTTCGCCTCTTTCATGATGTCTGCGACCTGCGTGCTGGCGTCGTCGTTGAACTTGTCCAGCAAGGCATATGGCGTTGCCACGGTTGCCGGATCAACAGCTGACGGAACGAACGTCGACGCAACGCCCATCGCTAGGGAATTCGCGGTGTCGGCGACGTTGCTGATGTAGAACCCGGACTGCAAGGCGAACGCCAGCACCAGACCGATCTTGAAGACCTTCCACATGAAGGTCGGCAGCGTCTCAGAAACCTCATTGCGAAGCACCGCCCACCCGTAGAGCGCAACCCACATCGTCATTGCACTCAATGCAACCGGGGCAATCGCGGTCATGAGCGAGGACACGACGCTCAGAACGTAAGTGCTGAGCACTGCGTCGAACTGCGAACCGACCCAGTTGAACATGGTGAGCTCCTGCCTCTACTGGACTGCCGACACTGGCAGGTTCAACGGCGGCCGTGCATTCATGTCAACGCACTTTCCCGACATGTCGGGGTATTGGCACCACAGCCACGTCGCCCCTTTCTTTGCGATCCACAGACGCGACAGCTTCTGATTCCCGTAAGTCGATTCGCGACAAGTCGTCGGACGTGCGAATGGCTCGGTGCACTCGCGCAATCCAGCAGTGGTTTCGACCATGTGCCACGGTCCCGGGTGGCACCCAGCGGCGGCAGCGCATGGCGCCGCTCTGGTGCCAATCAAGGGTGGCGTCTCCACCTTCTTGGAGCCATCAGGCATTACCTTGACGGCCTCGTTGCCCTTCACGAACTGGGCGCTGGCGGTGGTGGCGGCGAGTGCCAGCGCGACCAGCGCGAGGAGATGACGAACAGCTTTCATGCGGCTCTCCTGGAGGTGCGAAACCTGCGATCGTGAACCTCACGAAGGAGAACCGGAAGCCATTGAAACGGATCGTTGCCATGCCGTTCGCGCACGGCATCGAGCAGGGCCACGTTGTCGGTGGTGGCCGAGAGCACGGTGATGAAATCCTCGAGCCCGGCGAGGTCCAACTCGCAGATCGCACTCGCGTGACCCTGCTTGACCAGGAAGCGCCGGCCGCCCTGCGCGCCGAGGCTGCGGACGATGTCGAACTCGGCCTGCGTCAGGCCGAAGCCCTCGACGTACTCCTCGCGCACCGCCTCCGGGTTGGCCAGGAAGATCTTGGTCACGCTCTGTTCGATCATCGTGCGGCCGATGGGATGGCGCAGCACGTCGGACGGGCTCTGGGTGTCGAAGATTCCCAGGCCGTTCTGCTTGCGGATCGTCTTCTGCTTCTGCTTGGCGAAGTCGCTGAAGATCTCGTGGTCCAGCGCCTTCCAGAACTCCGAGATCACGTAGATCAGCCGCTCGCCGTTGACGAGCTCTTCCATCACCTGCAGCAGGTACATCATCACCGGCGTGCGGACCTCCGGCAGGTCGAGGAACTCGGTGGTGTCGAAGCCGATGACATTGGCCGCATGCAGGTCGAGCAGGCGGTCATCGGCCTGGTCGAAGACCCAGCCGAGCGCGCCGCCCTGGCACCACCGACCCAGCCGCTCGAAGAGGCTGTTCTCGCCTGCCTTGGGCAGGTTCTGCCGCACGGTCGAGAAGCGGCGCAGCGGCGCCGGCATCATCGCCACTGCCTTGACGGCATCGGCGATGGCGCGTTCGTCGGCCGGCAGCAGCGGCATGGCAGGCGTGGCGATGCAGGTGCGGATCAGCTGCTCCCAGAACTGGATGCGCGCCGGTGTCGGCTCGCGCTGCAGCGGGTTGCAGCCGGTGGGCTTGCCGGCCTCCAAGGTGAAGTAGCGGCCACCCAGGGCGCGGATCGCGATCTCGCAGCCGCGGTCCAGGTCGAACAGCACCAAACGAGGCGCCGGGTCCCACTTGCGCGTCAGCGTCAGCAGGAACATCTCCAGCGTCGTCTTGCCGACGCCGGTCGAGCCGATGATCAGCGTGTTGCCCGGCAGCTTCTTGTCGGCCGAGTCTTCGCCCTCCGGGCTGCTGTGCAGGTTCAGGTAAAACGGCTGGCCCGAAGGCGTGCGCAACAGGGCCAGCGCCTCGCCCCAGGGGTTGCCATCGCGCTTGCCGCGGGCGAAGTTGTGCCCGCTGGACAGGGCCGCGAAGGCGCGCGAGCTGAGCTTGGCATCCCGGGGCCGCCACTGCCAGTTGCCCGGCATCTGGGCAAACCAGGCGGCATCGGCCACCAGGTCCACAGGAGACATCTGCAGGCTGGAGGCCTCGCCGACGGCACCGATGGCCTGCGCCGCGCGTCGGCCGGCATCGGCCACGTCCTCGCCGAAGACCACCAGGCTGTAGTGGTACTCGCCCATGCAGAACTGGCCGTCGCCGAGCTCGTTCAGCGCCACGTCCATCTCGGCAACCTGGCTGGCCACCACGTCATCGCTTGCGATCAGCTGGTCGCGCTGCAGTTCGAGGGCGCGCATTGCCTCGCGACGGGGCAGGATCGAGAAGCTCTGTGTCTCGATGAATTCGCTGGCTTCGTAGAGCAGCGCGTTCAGGATGCCGGGCTCGACTGCGTCGGCGTACTCCTTGATGTCGACGAGCGCCGCGTAGCGGCGCTGGTCGCCCTGGCGCAGTTCGAGCTTGTCGCCGCCGAAGGACAGGCGTGCTGTCGGAAGCGTGCGGTACAGCGGCCCCGCCGTCATCGGGATCGGCCGCCAGCAGCCGTTGACCATGTAGCCGAGGAACTCGGCCACCTCGGAGTAGGTCCGGCCATGGTGCTCGCGCGTCCCAAGCAGTTCGGGGCCGAAGCCGCGCAGCACACGGCCGACCAGGGCCGTACGCTCTTCCATCACGCGCAGGGCTTCGGCCTGGGCTTCGGCGATGGCTGCACGGGTGCGCTGCGTCGACTGCAAGGCACGGCTCACGCGGGAGACGTTGGGCCGGTAGACGAGCGTCAGGTAGAGCTCGTTGCTCATCATCCGGCGCTCGCCCAGCTTGGCCTGGTAGGCCTGCGACAAGTCACGCGCGAAGCCGGGCTGCGCTGGATCCTGCAGGCTGTCGCTGACGACACGGTGCAGGCGGTGGGTCCACACCGCCCACTGGCCGCCGGCCAGGTTGCGCAGCAGGCTGCACAGCGCCTCGTGCCGCTCGCCGATCTGGTGCTCGTCGGCGCACTCGAAGGCCACGCCATCGAGCCGCCAGACGCGCAGGTAGTCGCCACCGCGCGTGATCACATCGTGTGGGCTGACCAGCGACGAGAACGGGACGAAACGGGCCAGCGGGTTCTCCGCCTGGGCCTGCGTCCAGTGCCGGGGCCTGAAGCTGCTACGGCCAGACCGTGTGTCGGCGCCGTTGGGCTTAGACATGCCAAGCATCGCGGGCTCCCCGGTAGAGGGTGGGCGCGTAGCTGCGCGCGTGCCAGAAACGGCGGTTGCGGTCGTGCAGGCGCAGCTTCATGGCGACGAACATCTGGCGGAAGCGCTGGTCGTCCTTGGAGGTGACGAAGCGCATCCACAGCAGTGCGGGTACGAAGGCCACGACCACGCCGAGGGCGATCCACCAGCTCACCAGGGTGCCGCCCCACATGATCAGCAGCATGCCGGTGCCGAACAGCACCACCAGCGGCACCAGCGGAATGCCCAGCTTCATGGCTGGGCGCGTGGCGCCCTTGTAGATGGCTTCGCCTTGCATGGTCGTACCGCCGGTCAGGTCACGATGTAGCTGGCGAAGGCCGCGGCGCCGCCAACCAGGGTGCCGCCGATCAGCACGTTGGCGACATCGGCCAGGCGGGCGCCCTGGAAGATCATCTTGAAGCCGGCCCAGATGATCGCGATCGTGACCACCGCGATCGAGATCGTCACCAGGATGGTGTTGACGTTCGTGACCGTGGTGTTGATCTTGTCGAAGCCCTGGGCGAGGACCGCCTGCGACAGCAGGGCCAGCGCCAAGGCGGCTAGGGTCGGCGCGGCGCGCCGGATCGATGCGAGGGTTCTCATAGCTGCTCCTTCGGTTGGGCGGTGGGAACGGCACGTGCGGCGACCACGACCTTGCGCACGTAGCCGTGGCGGAAGCCGGTGGCGAAGTTGCCGCTGTAGTAGCAGGACAGGGCCTGCCGCAGGGCCATCTGATCCGCGGCACTCGACGTGGATGCGCTCGCGCGGTCGAAGCACTCGCCGAGCACGGACTGCATGGCGGTCAGGTTGGCGCAGGGCTCGAAGGCAGATTCCACGGTCAGACCGAGCCGATTGAAGTTGCCGACGTTGATCTGCCCAAGGCCGACGCTGAAGTTCCAGCCGGCATCCCGCAGCGCCCGGGCCGTGGCAAGGGCCTCGGCCCGGTGCCGCGGCTGGCGCACGAGCGCACCGCCGACCACGCCGATCGCCCACGGGTTGAAGGCGCTCTCGACGCTGACCAGGGCCCACGCCGTTTCCGCGTGCACCTGGGGCGCACAGGCCAGCACCAGCGCGAGGAAGACGGACGCATCCATGGTGCGCTGCCTCAGTAGCCGGACTCGGCGATCGGAGCCGGAGGAGGCAGCGAGGCGAGCCATGCGGCGTAGTCATCGTCGAAGCGCGTGTCCCAGGTGCCCAGTTGCGCCTTGGCGGCCGGACTGAACTCGGTCACTGTGTCGCCGGCCATCGTCCACCAGGTGCGGGCGAAGGGCCCACCGTTGATCGAGACGGAAACGGCGCCGCTGTAGTCGCAGGAATAGATCGGCCCGCTCTCGCCGTCGAACACCCGGGTGTACTGCGGCGGGCAGTAGCTGGGCGCGCTGGCCCACGCATGGCTCGCGGAGTTGCCGCCACCGGCCATGCTGCAGGTCGGGAACGACTTGCCGCGCGCCAGGTCACGCAGCACTTGCTTGATCGGCGGCACGCACTGTGGGATGGAGCGCCAGCTCGGTGCCGCGAAGCACAGCAGGACGAGGCAGCCGTCGACGGCGCGCGCTTCCCGTGGTGTGATGGCGCCGCACATGGCCACTGCGAGAGCCAACATCACGGCGTCGCGCTTCCGCATAGAGAACCGGACGGGCGAGTCGGCAAGGCGATTGGACGGCAGGTCATTCATGGCGAGACTCCTCGGAAGTCAGTGAGGACGTATCCGGACGTCCTTGACCTTTCAGTGAGCCCACTCTAGGAGCGAATCCACGACGCGCTACAGCGTGATTTGCGCGACTTTCTTGCGCGTGGATCCCAGGTCAAAGCAGCCCGTATCGCTGGCAAAGGCGCACAGCGTCGCGTCGATTTGCCACGCCCAGTCGGACGTTGAGCCGATGGAATCGGCAGTCGATCGTCTTGGGCTCCGCCTGCAAGGCCGCGGCGATGCGTTTGGAGCCGTGGCCCATCTGCTCGTGGCGCAAAAGCTCAAGGTCGCGATCTGTCAGGTGCGCGCGTTGAACAAGCTCTTCGCGGCCACGGCGCTGGAACCACTCGGCGAGTGCCAATGCCAGCGCTCGGTACACCGGCAGCACTGCCCGCGTGACGTCGAGTCTCGCCTCGTCGGTGCTTGCCAGGATCAACAGCCCCAACGCATCGGATGACTGCGGAGAGGGCGCCGGAACGAGCCATGCAGCTCGGATGCTGGAGTCGCCTGAGGTGGCTGCGGAGGCTGCGGCGGCTGCGGTGCCATCGGCGTGGGTGTCTGCCGACTCGCGCACGAGCAGTGGCTCGCTGGAACGCGCCGCGTGTGCCAGCCAGTTGCAGGGGCCTTCATGCAGCCGCCGCAGCACGCTCGCGCCCCAGCGGTGATCCAGCGCCGCGAGCGAACGAAACCACAACTGCTCTTTGTGTCCGGGCACGACCCAGACGAACAGTGCAGCGTCGGCACCCCCGACACGCGACGCCAGCTCCAGTACGGCAATGGCGCTTGCCTCTTCAGCAACGACCAGCGAGTCGGCAAGCTCGCATAGCTCGGCCGCCGCCGTGGTAGACCGGGCTGACACCTCGTGCCCAAGGGTTTCAGGCAGATAAGTTTGCATGCGCAAACCTCCGGAGCTCGTCGTGTGCCACCGGGTGCTCGAACTTGGTCGGGGACACTGAATGCCAGCGATCGAACTCGGCGACCGAGTGAAGGACGAAGATCTCGTCGAGTACGCCGCCCGCTTTCAGCATCGTGCGCTGCCGGACCTGGAGGTCGGGCGGCTCGCGTCTCACGGTCAGTTCACAGCGACCGAGAGTGCCGGCCCAGGTAGCGCGAACCTGCGCATCCCCGCTGGTCAATGTGTGGGAAGGCGCGGTTGGCTGTGCAGCACTGCGCGAGCGGACCCCAGCGCGCTCGCCGTTGGTGGCGTGTCGCCCTCGATCTCTTGTGCGAGGCAGGCCGCTTACATGGACGCCGTGACGCGATGACGGAGATGTGGACATGGCTGCACTCCCGTGTCATCCGGCATCAGGTAACGCGTTGTCCCGATGGCCGGGGACGTGCGAGAAGGTGCCGGGAGGTCAGCCTAGAAAGCGCGGGCAGGGCGTGTCAACGCATCGCGCGCGAAGTGCGCAAATTTGAGGCAGCGTCAGATTCGCTAAATGACGATCGCTGGGACCCTTGCGGAGGTCATTCGAAGCGCGCTTCAGCCGCGAGTCCGTGGAGGATCTCCAGTGTCTCCGCGGCACGAGCCTCAGGTACGAAGAGGTGGTCGTGGTGAAAGGCTGCGACGGCATTGCAGGCGACGCCCGCCTGCGCCAGCCGGTCGGTGATGCAGGCCAGGAACCCGACCGCATCGAGGGACGAATGCACCGCGAGGGTGATGAGTCGACAGGGGAAGGTATGGGGCACGCCGGCCGCTTCGGCCTGCGACTTGCCGACGATGGCCGTCAGTCCTTCGGACTCACGGAAGGTGCAGATCGGCTCAAGCCCCTGGGGGAGGCGGAAGTCGCTGAAGGTGCAGTAGACGAACACCCCGTCGGCGATGCTCGGTGTCATCTGTCTGCACAGGTCGTGCAGGTTACGAACGGCGGTCATTCCCATCCCCTCCAGTCTGCCTTACTCCACCCCACCGAAGATTATGGGCATCCCGGACCGTTGCAGGCACCCTGATCCGAGCGGGCCGTCGGGGCATCAACCGACACCTGGTTTAGCGCTGCTGACGCGGGGCGAAAGTTCCTAAACCGCGATCATCCGTCGCGGTCACTTGGTACCTTGAGAGCGCGGCTGGGACGATCGTGTCGAGGACGGGCCGGGACCATCCAGTCCGACAGCCGCGTGCAAGGAGGTCTGCCATGGCCACCCGCTCGCAAGTGCTATCCGACATCGCACTGCTCCGGCATTCACTGCGTCGCGCCGGCAACCCGCACCTGCCGCTGCTGAAGCTGCAAGGGTGGCGCCCCGCCTGGGACGTCACCGTGGACATCACTGCCATCGGCGCGGCGCTCCTGCTGGCGCTCCAGGAGCCCTGGGCCGCGCCGATCGCGCTGCTGGTCCTCGGCAACCGACAGCGGGCGCTGGGCAACATCCTGCATGACGCTGCGCACCGCAACCTGACGCGCAACCGCCTACTGAACGATCTGGTGACCCGGGCGCTGATTGCTCCGCTTCTCTTCGCGAGCCTGGCGCACTATCGCGAGCTGCATTTCAGCCATCACCTGGACCTCGGCGCGCAGGACGCCGATCCCGACCTGATCCCGATCCCGGCAGCAAAGGCGAAGTCCTGGGTTGCGGCCGTGGCCGCGAACACGCTGTCGCTGCGTGCCGTCCTCGGGTCCACCTTCGGGCACCTGCTCGATCCGGCCGTTCCGATGGGAGGACGGCTGTACATCCTCGCCTGGTGGGTCGTGCTCGTGGCAGTGCTCGTCTTGGCTGCTGGGGTCGGGCCAGCCGCGGTGATGCTCGTCCTGTGGCTGGCCGCGCGTGCCACGGCATTCCACGTGATCACGACCTTCCGGGAAATGTGCGACCACCACGGCCTATCTCCCGGCGGCGTGTTCTGCTTTACGCGCGACATCAAGGCGGCTGGACTCTGGTCGGTGCTGTTCCATCCCCGGAACAACGCCTACCACCTGACCCACCATCTGCTGCCGGCCGTTCCCTACTACCGGCTGCCCGAGGCGCAGCGCCTCTTTTCGACGCTGCCGGAGTACCAGGAACGCGCCCAGGTCTGCGAGGCCTACTTCGCAGAGCCGGGGCCCGCGGTAGGTGCGTGGCAGCGGAGCCTGGCCCGGTGACCACCCGGACGCTCGGGGCGCTGCAGGTGGCAGCGCTGCTCGTCTCGGCAAGCTACGGCATCGGGTTCCTGTTCGGGTCGGGAGAGTACGCCCTGCGCTACGGCATGGCCGGGGCGATCTACGGGGTCGCCACCGGGCTGGGGATGATCGCGATGGCGGTTTTCGCCGGCAGGCTGTGGCTGGCCGGTCGCGCCGTCTGGGACCTGCTCGGAGACCGGTCCGGGGATCGCGTGCGACGCCTGGTCGCGCTGCTCTCGATCGTCTGGATGGCGGGGGTGCTGGCCGCGCAGATCCAAGGTGCCGTGGCCGTGTTGCGGCTGCTCGGTGCGGGCCCGGTGGCGGCCCATGCCGTCGCCATCGCCCTCATCTTCGCGGCATCGCGGTTCGAGTTGCGTGCAGCGTCCCTGGTCTTCGCCGGGTGCCTCGCGGCGAGCGCGATCGTCCTGCTCTACGCGCTTGTGCGCAGCGGCGGCGTCGAGCTCTACGCCGCCTCGCTGCCTGCGTTCGCGCATGCCTTGCCGTCGCTCGGCGCGGCCCAGGCGTTCACGATCGCCATCGGAGTCGGGCTGCTCGTCTGCACGGGCGCGGACTATCACCAGTTCGCGCTCGCGGCCCGTGGGCCCGGCGCTGCCATCCGGGGATGCCTGCTGGCCGGCGCCGGCCTGTTGCTGCTGGCCTTCCTGCCGCCTGCGGTCGTGCTGTCGGCAGTCGTTCAGCCGTCGTGGCCCGGGGTCGCGGATGCCAAGCAGGTCGTGCCGCAGGCGCTGTCGCTGGCTGCGGCGACGCTCGCGGCAGCTGCTGGCCCGGTGATGCTCGGAGTCCTCGGCATGGCGGCGCTTGGCTCGGGTGCCGCGGTGCTCCGCGCGATGGTGTCAGCGCTTGAGGCGGCCCGGCCGCGCCGCGCGTCTACATCACCGATCGTCCTGGCCGCCATCGCAATCGCCGTGGCCGCGTCGCTGACGGCCACCGGGCTGCCCATTGTCGACACGATGGTGTCGGTGAACGTCGTCTACATCGCGAGCGTCGGCGTCAGCCTCTTCGGCCTGCTGCGCGGCAAGGACGGGGACTCAGTGGACGAGACCTGGTCGATTGCGGCGGGATTCGTCGGTGCCGTCGCCGCCTTCGTCCCGACGTGGGCAGGGTGGTCCATCCCGAACGTCGAACTGATCGCGCTCCTCGTCGGCTTGGCGTCGGCCGCCTTGGCGCGTGTGGCACTACATCGACGGCACGGAGAGCCCGGCTACCGGACGGTGCGACGGCAGTAGGGCCAGCGCCCGCCGACGCGACACCTTCCGGAGTTGACGCGGCTGGATGAGGCACTGTTCTGCGCGGCCGACGATCAGCTCGGTGATCTCGCGCGCAATCGGCGGCTCCATTTCCCAGTGATGCCAATACAGATCGACCTTCACCGGATCGTCACGCGCCAGCTCCTGCAGTACGCCTTCCTGGACCAGGCCCTGGGCCTGCGTCGACGGGACCAGTCCGTAGCCTGCGCCCATGGCGATGCCTTCGAGCAGGGCCGACGGGGAGGGTAGGTAGTGGCGGGGATAGCGGTCGACTCGCATGCCGAAGCGGCGCTGCAGGAACTCGTCATGCAGCGCATCCTTGCGGTTGAAGAGGACCGCTGGCGCCCGCAGGACGTTGCGGACGGTCAGGCCATCGGCCAGGAACTCCGCGATGAAACCGGGCGTGGCGTAGCAGCGGTACTCCATCGCGCCGAGCGGCTTGGCGAGGAAGCCCGCGGCGGCCTTGGCATCGGTGGAGATGCAGCCGACCACCTCGCCACGCAGCAGGCGGCTGGAGGTGTGGTCCTGGTCGTCGGTGACGACCTCGAGCGCGACCAGTCGCCTGGCGAAGAGCTCGCGCAGCAGCGGCAGGAACCAGGTGGCCAGCGAATCGGCGTTCACGGCGATGGACAGCGGAACGGGACCATCGTGATCCGTCCCGGTGGACAGTTCGCGGAGCGACGACGCTTCGAGCAGCCTCAGTGCCTTCACGTGGCGCAGCAGCGCTTCGCCGGCGTGCGTCGGCATGACGGGCTTGTCGCGCAGCAGCAGGATGGTCGCCAGCGACTCCTCCAGCGCCTTGATCCGCTGCGACACGGCACCGCGGGTCACGTTGAGTACTGCCGCCGCGCGCTCGAAGCTCTGCTGCTCGGCGACGGTGGCAAACGTCTCCAGTTGATCTCTGTCCAGCATGGCGCGATCTCCTGTCGGGCGGCGCGCGAGACGGATACCCGGTCGCTGCCGGAGGAACGGTGATCCCGGTGCCGTGGGCGCTGGAGACGATCTGCGTCGATGCCGGTGCTGCGCTGCCAGTCCAGTTCGACTTTCGTCGTCACTGTTCAAGCGCAGAGCCAGTTTTTCCAAGCGAGACACATCGGACTGCGGGTGCTCGTTGGACCGCTTCGGCGGCGGCTTCGTGCAAGTCGCTATTGATGCGCTGCAGCGGTCGAGTTGTCCACAGGCGTTACGTGACAAATCGTGAATGCAGGCTGATCGGCGCGCGCGTTCGCACGCGCGGGATTGGCGGTCTTCGCTCCGGCCATTTGGCCTGCGCTTGCCCGTGTCCCTCGATCGCTTGCGCAGGCCGGTGGCCCGCCTCGCCGCTCGCCTTGATTGCGGACCGTAGCGCCGCACGCACGGCCACAAGGGGCGTGCGGGGCATGAACGGCCTGCGCCCCGCTGGCGCGGGTCCCCTCCATTAACGCCCCGGTCCCCTTGCAGCCGCGCTTGATTGCGGCGCTCTCGGTGCCGCACGGCGACCGACGAATGCGGGGCAGGCACCAGCTCGACAGCCTGGCTTTCTCCGAGGGACCAAGAGCCACGAACGGCTCCCTCGGAAATTAGGGCAGGGGGCTGGAAGGCAGGTTTGACACCGCTGTCACGCGGAGCGAAAGGGAACGCAGTGCGAGCACCTGGGCGATTACGGAAAGTTGCCATACGGGCCAGACATGGAGGCCGCTGGCATGCGGGCGTGCCGCCGTGAGGCGGGCGCGTCGTCCCGGATCGTCTCAACCACTCATGGAGTCCGACATGAAGCACACGAAGGAAATGCTGTTGATCAAAGTCGAGGACCTGATGCCCTCGCCGTACAACGTGCGTCGCTACTCGGCCGGCCAGGTCGAGGAACTGGCGGCGCTGATCGCCTCGCAGGGGCTGCTGCAGAACCTGATCGTCACCGAGCAGGTGGTCGGCCGCGGCAAGCGCCAGCAGACCAAGTTCGGCGTCGTGGCCGGCGAGCGGCGGCGACGAGCGCTGGTGCTGCTGCAGGAGCGCAAGGCGCTGGCGGCAGGGCACGAGGTGCTGTGCGAGCTGGTCAGCGCCGACCACGCCGTCGAGATCAGCCTCGCCGAGAACAGCGGGCGCGAGGCCATGCACCCGGCCGACGAGTTCGACGCGTTCCATGCGCTCGTCCAGCAAGGCCGAGGCATCGAGGACGTGGCGGCGCGCTTTGGCGTGTCGCCGGTCGTGGTGCAGCGCCGGCTCAAGCTGGCGGCGCTGTCGCCGAAGCTGCTGGCGCTGTACCGCGAGGACGGCGCTAACCTCGACCAGCTGATGGCGCTGTGCCTGAGCAGTGACCATGCGGCGCAGGAGCGCGCGTGGTTCGACGCGCAACCCTGGGAGCGGACGCCCGCCGCGCTGCGCAAGCGCCTGACGGAGGGCGAGGTGCTGGCCCACCAGAGCGCGCTGGCACGCTTCGTCGGGATCGAGGCGTACGAGGCAGCAGGCGGGGCCGTGCGCCGCGACCTGTTCGACAGTGACCAGTCGTGCTGGATCTGCGATCCGGAGCTGCTGCGGCGCCTGGCCGGCGAGAAGCTGGATGCCGAGGCGCAGGCGGTGCGCGGCGAGGGCTGGGCCTGGGTGGAGGCCCGCATCGAACTGGATTCGGCCGCGCTGCGTGCGTTCTCGCGGTGCGAGCCAGGCGTGCGCGCGCCGAGCGCTGAGCAGAAGAAGGCCTTGGCCGAACTCGATCAGCGCTCGAAGGAACTGGACGCCGAGCAACAGGCCCTCGACGACAACGACACCTGGACGCCCAGCGATGGCGAGCGCATCGACCTGGAAGAGCAGGACATCGAGGCGCGGCGCAAGGCCATCCAGGTGGCGCGCCAGGTCTGGCGTGACCAGGACAAGGCCCGCGCCGGTGTGATCGTCACCGTGGGTCGCGATGGCTCTACCGAGATCATCCGTGGGCTGCTCCGCCCGGAGGACCGGCAGGCGACGAAGGCGGAGGCGCGAAGCCGGACCGCCCGGGAGCAGGCCGCCGAGTCGGGAAGCCACGAACCGGCAACGACCGAGTCTGCCGAGCCGCGCGCGCCGTTCAGCGAGACGCTGCTGCGCCGACTTGCCGCGCATCGCACCGCGGCGCTGCAGGCCGTGCTGGCGCGGGACGCCCATGCGCCCCTGGTGGCGCTGACACACGCGTTGGCGCTGCAGGTGTTCGACCGCTTCGGCCTGGAGGCGCGGTCTGCGTTGCAGATCACGGCTCGCCCGCCGCGGCATGAGCTGCTGCGCGCCGCGGACGACCTGCCCGCCGGTCGGGCATGGACCGACCTCGAGGCCCGCCGCGCTGTGTGGCTCGAGCGGCTTCCGCACGCCGAGAGCGGATGGCTGGACTGGCTCGCAGCGCTCCCTCAGCCGGAACTGCTCGAGCTGCTGGGCCTGTGTGCAGCGCGCCTCGCGCTAGTACCGACCGGACCGGCCAGTGCGGCCGGCGGGCTGGAGCGGCTCGCGGGCCTGGACATGCGGCAGTGGTGGGAGCCGACGCCGGAGGCTTTCCTGAACCACGTGTCGAAGGCCCAGATCGCCCAGGCGCTGAAGGAGGGCGGTGCCGGGTCGGACGCATCGGCTGCGTCTGGCATGAAGAAGGGCGAACTGGCCAACCTGGCGGCTACGAAGCTGGCCGGCAAGGGGTGGTTGCCGGAGCCGCTGAAGGCAGTCGTCTGCGCGTAGCTGACGAGCGTGCGAGCGCGGGCGGGCGTGGGCGAACGCCTGCCCGCAGAGGAGGTGGATCATGTGGGTGATCTTTGCGCGCGCGCCGCCGCCCGACGCCCAGGTCTGGCCGGGGCGGCAGGTGCTCGCGCTTTTCGATGCTGTTGCCTGGCCGGCCGCATGGGCGGTGTGGCTGCTCGGGCTTTCGGTGCCGCTCGGCCTGGCGGGCCAGTGCGCGCTGGCCTGGTGCGGCGTCGCCGCGGTGCGGCGTGCACTCCGGGCTGTGCTTCAGAACCACCGGTACCACTTCACCACCTGGCGGTGGGGGCGTTGGCTTGTCGTCGTGCTTCTGTTCGGCTATTCGCTCAAGCTGGCGGTGAACCTTGCTTCTTGGCAGTAGGTCGACAGCGTTGCTGGCCTACTTGGTCTCGCGCCCTTGTGCCCAGACCGCGACATCTGCGCTTCGCCAGGCCACCAGACGATCGGTCAGTTGGACCGGCCGGGGAAGCCATTGCGGCGCATCAGGCCGTAGAGCGTGGTCTTCTTGAGCCCGGTGAGCTGCAGTACCTTTGGCAGGCGCAGCAGGGCACATGCTTCCGTCGAATCAAGAGGTCTGCGCGCGGCACGCGGATCGGCTCCGGCCATGATGGACTCCTCTTCGTCTCGGCCAATGATCCAGCACGCCGTCGCGCCGCCTCCAGCAAGATTGCGCCGAAGTTCTTGCGATGGGGTACCAGCCTTGACCGGCGCGCGCCATGCCGTGGTGCGAACTCGTTGCCGCTGCGGCTGGAGCAGCGCGACTGCAGCAGGGGGAACGCGGATCTAGCTGCAGGCGACTGTCGTCGCGCGTGGCCGTGGGCTTACGTGAGCGGCCATTGGCCACCCTTGCACTTCGCCACGCGACCAGCAGCTTGAGACTGACTGCAGCCGGCCAAGTCCGGAGGTCGAGCGGCGGCTTAGGCCGAGAGCGGCCACTCGCAGGCCGAGATCGCCGATGACCGCTGGCCGCTCCAGACCGGCCGCACAGCTGAGGCTGCGGGCATACCCGCGGCCGAACGACTGCTTCCACGACGCGCGACAGACTGAGCTCGACCCAATCCAGTCTGTCGAGGAGTTGAGAAGCAGTCGCTGCCGACGGCGGCGACCGATGAAGATGCCCTGCGTTTCGGTGCCAGTCAGCGTCTTGCGGCCCGCGCGGACGAGCCTTTATCGGTGGGGATGCACCACAGATTCCACCCACCTGAAGTCTCACTTGGCACCCCCGCTGGCCTTCGACACATACAGCGACAGAGCCTCAATCTCTGCATCGGTGAGCTTGTCCTTGTACGAAGGCATCTGGCCCAGCCCGTTGCGCAGCGCCTTCGCCACGCGCGCAGCGTCGGGCTTCAACTCGTCCAGCACCGGGCCGACGGCGCCCTCGGCGCCCGCGGCCTGCAAGGTGTGGCAAACGGCGCACGACGGGACGACGCCTTGCAGGAACAGCTTCTTCCCTAGCGCGAGTTGCGCCCTGTCGTCGGCCGCCAGCGCGGGTAGAACGGGCAGCGCCAAGCCGGCGACGAGCACCGACGCGACCCTCATTGCATGCAACATGAAGCGCTGCTGGATGGTGCTGCGCATGATCAGGCCACCGTCACTTTCACGGCGTGGTCGGCCCAGCTCGTGTTGTTGTAGCCGCCGGCGTTTTCCATCCGCTGTTCGGGCTGCACGTTGCCTGCCGTGTCGGTGGCGCGGCTGGCCAGCGTGTGGCTGCCGGCCGGCAGCCTGGCCGGCAGCACGAACTGGCGCCAGGCATAGCGGCCAAGGTCGGGCCCGGTGAGCCGCGCGTCGTTCCAGGTCTTGCCGCCGTCCAGCGACACCTCGACGCGCTTGATGCCGTTCAGCCCGCCGAAGGCCACGCCTTGCACCTGCACCAGGCCGGCCCTCACGCCAGCTGCGTCGGGTGCGGGCGAGTTGATCCACGACTTGACCGTCATCTCCTGCACCGACGGCTGGCTGGGTTCGCCCTTGCCGCCCGGCGGCGAGATGCGGTAGCCGTGCGACATGATCTTCGCCTCGGTTTCCTTGGCCGTGAAGGCCAGGCGCTTGATGTACTTGATGTTGTTCACGCCGGTGTAGCCGGGCACGATCAGGCGCAGCGGCCCGCCGTGGGCCAGCGAGATCGGCACGCCGTTCATCTCCCAGGCCAGCAGCGCGTCGGCCATCGCGGCGGCCGGCACCGAGCGCTCGACGATGATGCTCAGCGGGTCCAGGCCTTCGGGCAGCTTCTCGCCGCCGGTGCCGGTCAGGTAACCGGCGCCCGGCACGACGCCGCCCAGCGCTTCGGCCACCACGCGCACCGGAACGCCGGTCCACATCACGCAACCCGCCGCGCCCACCTGCCAGGGTGTGCCACTGGGCTTGCTGGGGAAGTAGCCGCGACCATTGCCCGAGCACTGCAGCACCATCGCGGTCGTCTCCACGCCCATCGTCTTCAGCTCGCGCAGCGCTCAGCATGCGCGGCGCCTTCACGCCTTCGATGGCCACCTGCCAGGCGTCGCGGTCGGCGACGATGGACGCGTCGGGCGCCGGCAGGTTGTTGCGGATGTAGAGCTGCTCGGCCGGCGTGATGACCCCGCTGCCGAAGGCTGCGCGCTTGGTCTCGATGGTGGTGCTGCTGTGCACGATGACGCTGGCCGGGTCTTTCCACGCCACGTAGGCGGGCAGCGGCTTGGGCGTGGCGCTGGCCACTGGGGTTTCGCCAGCCGCGGCGGCACCGCGCGTGAAAGTGGCCAGGCCGGCCGCGGCCAGGGCGCTGGCGCTGCCGGCCAGCATCTGGCGCCGCGGCAGCGAGTTCAAGGTCTTGTTCATCGGGTCTCCTTGGGGGTCGGTGTGGAATTCGGTGGGGACATGTCGGTGGCTGGACCGAACTGGCTTTGCGCCACGGCCAGGGCCTGCTTCTTCTGCGCCACCAGCACCAGCGGCTTGCCGTCGCGCGAGGTGATGACTTTCCAGTGCACGTTGCCCCACCAGCCGCTGCCCTCCGTCAGCGCCACCGCCTTGTCGAAGGCGAACACGGTGACCATGCCGCCCTTCTCGAAGAAGGTGGTGAGGTGGTAGACGAGGTGGCCGTCGATGTCGCAAGGCCGCATCAGCTGCGGAAAGCCCGGCACGACTTGCTTGCCACCTAGCCCCAGGTGCTGAAGCAAGGGCGCGCTGTCCATAAAGGTGCCGCGCAATGTGCGCTCGAAGTATTCGTGCTCGATGGCGCCGCGCACGAGTTCGGGCGGGCGCATGGCCAACACGGCGCCAGTGCCGCTGCCGGCCAGCAGCAGGCCCAGGACAGCGCGCTGGAAGCTGCGCCGCGCCAGAAGTGGCTGCGCCTTGCGGAACAGGTGCGCCGGGGCGGCGTCGGCGGGATAAGCCAGCGCGAGCTCGGCGCGTGCGCGCAGGTCGAAGTCACTGTCGGGGAACTCGGGGGGTCGGAATTCGGGCGTCATGTCTGGATCTTCCTCAACGGCGTGACCTGGCCGCCGCTGGTCGCCCGCACGGGCACGCCCATCACCTGCTTCAGCGCGTCGCGCGCACGGGCCAGGCGCGACAGCACGGTGCCCGGCGCGATCTCCAGCGCCTCGGCCATCTGCGCAGTCGGCATGTCGTCGAAATAGAACAGCACCAGCACTTCGCGGTGAATGGGCGCCAGCCGTGCGAGTGCCTTGACGACATCGAGCTTGTCGTCCAAGCCGGCGTCAGGCGCGGTCTGCTCGGGCTGCTCTTCATCGTCCAGCGACTGCATGCTGGGCACCGCCTGGCGGAAGGCGGCGCGGCGCATGATCTGGAACAGCCAGGCCCGTGCCAACGCCCCATCCCGCAACTGCTCGCGGTGTTTCCATGCGTTGGCAAAACAGTCCTGCACCACGTCTTCGGCGATCGCGCGCGAGCCGGTCAGCGCCCAGGCGCTGCGAAGCAAAAAGCGGTAGTGGTCCCGCACCCAGGCGTTGTAGCGGGACTCGGCAGACTGCAAGAGCATGGTGATCAAGAGCGACCGGCGCTGCTGTTCATTCCACGGCCATCGTCAGTGCTTACCTTGAGCCCAGCAATCAAGGCCCCCGCGTGCCGCCCAGCGAGGGGAATTCGGCCGCCGAACCCGTGCCGGACGGCTTGCGCAAAGCCGCCAGCCGCCGCGTCATGCTTTCGATCTCGATGGTCTGCCCGGCGATGATCTCCTCCGCCAGTTGACGCGTGGCCGGGTCGCGGCCGTGCTGCAGCACCAGCCGCGCCATGTCGACGGCGCCGGCGTGGTGCGGAATCATCATCGCCAGGAAGTCGATGTCGGCCTGGCCCACGTAGCCCGGGCCGTGCATGTCTTGCATCATGCGCGCCATGGATTCGTCCATCTCGCGCTGGAAGGCATTGACTCCAAGCTGTGCGCGGCTGCCCTTCATGCCTTTCATGCGGTCTGGCCCTTCGCACCCACGCGCACGTAGACAAGGTTGATGCTCTTCTTGTTGCGCAATGCGCCCGAAGGCAGGGCCAGGTTACCCAGCGGAATCTGCGCGATGAAGGCCGGCTTGAACGGGTCGCTCACGTCGAAAGCGCTGCACACCGTTTGGCCGGCGTTGGGCGTGCCGGGCAGTTCGTCCTGTTCGTGCGCCACGTAGAGAAGCGTGTTCTCGGGGTTGGTCCACAGCCCGTGCGATTCGCGGCCGTGGCTGAAGAAGGTGCCCACCACCTTGCGCTGGCCGCCCGCGGCGCTGCGGTCGATGATGGCGATGGGGCTGGATGCCACGCCGCCAGGGCCGCCGTCGTCGATGCGCGCCAGGCTGGCGTAGACCACGCTGCCGCGCGCGTTGCTGACGAACTCGACGTGGTTGGGCCGCGCGCCCATGCCCAGTGGCACGCTGTCGACAAGATCGAAGCCGCCCTGCGTCGAGCGGCACGACAGCGCATCGGCCAGCTTGTGCGAGAACCACACCTCGGCGCCATCGGACGTGGTCTTCATGAAGGGTGTGAAGCCGGGCTTGTCCTGGGCGCTGATGTCCAGCGTGGTCACGCGCTGCGGCTGGCTGCGGCCATCGGCGCCCGCGTTGACGCGGAACACGTCGACCTGCGACACCTTCTGGCTGGCCACGAAAGCCAGCGTGCCTTCGCGGTTGAACCACACCTGGGCCGGGCCGTTGAGCGTCGGCAGGAGCTGGCGGACGGCCGTCGAGCCCGCGCCGTCGGCGCCCTTCAACTGGCGCACGGCGCGGTCGACGTCGAGGATGGCAATGCGGTCTTCACCGCGCAGCGTGACCCAGAGCTCCTTTCCGTTGCGCGTGAAGGTGGGCTCGTGCGGCTCGCGGCCCAGCAGCAGGCCGCTGCTCAGGCGCTCGGGGTTGGTCGTCGGGCCGGCGGCCGGGTTGGGCGTGTTGCCGATCACGCGGCGCTGCTCGGCGTCGATGAGGTAGATGTTGCTGGAGCCGCGCCCGCTGGTGGCCAGCAGCCGGCCGTCGGGCGACGGCACGGCGCCGTGGGCGTCGATGCAGCCGTGGTACAGCGGCTTGTGGATCATCGCCGCGTGCGTGGGCGCCACGCCGGCGGTGACGTAGCGGAACGGCGGCCGCGGGTCTTCGTCGAAGCTGGTCAGGTTGATCGTGCTCTCGACGGTGTTGGTCTTGGGATCGATGACGACGAGCGTGTTGGAGTCTTCGTTGGTGATGAAGACGCGGTCGCGCGGGTCGATGCCGGGGCCGGCTGCGGTACCGGATCCGGTGCCGGGTGCGGCTGGTACCTGGGCTTGCACTGCGGGCAGCGCGCTGGCTGCAGCAGCGGCGAGCGAGTACTTGAGGATGTCGCGGCGTTGGGTGGTCATGGGTGCTTTCGATGTGGAGTGGGGAGCGGTCAATGCCGCGCCAGGAAAGGCATCAGCAGCGCGGCGAAGGCCTGCGGTGAACGCACGACGGCGTCGTGGTTGCTGTTCGGAATGGTGGCCAGCTCGGCCTGGGCGGCGCAGCGCTGCCAGGCGGCAGCGGACAGCGCCCACAAGGGCCGCGTGTCGGCGCCCACGGTCACCAGCGCCGGTGCGCGGATGGCACCCACCATCTCGCAACTGATGGGCTGTGGCGGCGCGTTCAGGGTCAGCGGCACGGTGCGCTGGTTGTCCAGCACCATGCGCTGCAGCGCCACGGGCTCGGCGTCGAAGCCGCCCGGCGGCAGCTTCAGCACGAATTCCCAGAACTGGCGCATCGCCGCTGGCGTGTCACCGCCGTTGGCGACGGTGCGGATGCGGCCGACCTCGCCGCCGAAGGCCGCGATGGCGGCCTTGCCCTCGGGCGTGCCGGTGATCAGGCTGCCGATGGTGGGCTCATGCAGGGTCAGGCTGCGGAACAGCTCGGGGTGCTGGCTGGCCGCCAGCGTGGCCACCGAGCCACCGTAGGACCAGGCCACGACGTGCACCGGGCCGGCGCCCAAACTCTGGATGAAGGCTGCCAGGTCAGCGGCGTGCATGGGCTGCGAGAAGCGCGCACCGCTGTCGTCCCATGGCTGCACGCCGAAGTAGCGCTGGTTGACGGCGATGTAACGGTAGCGCGCCGCCACTTGCGGGCGGTAGGCGTCCCACACGCGCTGGTCGCTCATCGAGCCGTGCACGAAGACCACCGGCACGCCCTGGCCTTGTTCGATGTAGCGGATGTCGGTGTCGTTGACGCGCACCTGCTTCTCGACGGGCGGTGCAGATGCGGGTACTGCAGGTGTCGGCGTCTGGCAGCCGGCCAGGGCCAGCGTCAGACTGAGCATCAAGCTCAAGGGCAGGGCAAGGGTGGGCATGGCGTCTCCGGTGGCGGGCTGGGTTCGGGCGCCTGCCAGCCTGCGCCGGTAGGACGTGTGGACGTGTGGACGTGTGGACCAAGAGCGCGCCGCGCGCCGTTTGATTCCACTGCCGACTAAAAGAAGTGCCACACCGGCCCGTCCGCGGCCATCAGCGCCGGGCGCCCAGCTGCTGGTAAACCGCGGCCGACACCTGCGCCAACACGCTGCGGTCGGCGTCTGACGACAAGGCGTAGCCGAAAGGCCCGTCAACCCAGTAGAAGACATTGACCGCGCCTTCGCGCGCAAAGCGGAAGGCCGTGTCGGCGTTCTTCGCGCCCGGCTGGGGCGCCCCGCCCGGCCCGGCCGCGCTGCCCACGTCAGCGACGTCGTTGGACACATACAGCGTCAGCTTGCTGCCGAGTTCATTGCGGTACATGAACTGCGCCACCGGCCCCTGGCCACCCGGCAGCAGGCGTCCGCCCTCCAGCGTGTAGCCCTGCGACTGCAGGTGCGGCGGCTTCATCGGCGCGCCCATGCGCTTGGACAGCCAGGCCACGAGCTGGTCTTCGTGCGCGGCGTCCACTTCCACGGGCCGGCGCGCATCGGGGCTGTAGACCGCGTGCGCGACGGCGGCGCGCTGCGCGAAGCCGCTGGCAGACACCAGGGTCAGGCCACCCGGAGCCGGTTGCACAGCCGCCATGCGCGCCGCATCGTCACCGCCGGCGCCGGGCCCGACGCCGCGCAGCCCCCAACCGGTGGCGCCGCTCATGACGGCAATGGCCAACCCGGCGGCCAGGCGCTGCAGGTACCAGGGCGTTGGAGCTACGGCGCGCGGGCGCGCCGACTTCAGCAGGCGTTGCGGCGGCTGCTCGTCCAGCACGGGGTCGAACAGGGCGTGCAGCTCGCGCTTCTGCGCACGGTAGGCCTCGACGCGCTGCGCATCGTCGGGGCGCGCGGCCAGGTAGGCGGCGATCTCGGCCTCACGCTCTGCGGGCAGACGGCCATCGACAAACGCATGCAGCTCGGCCTCGGTGACCGGGGGGGTGGGCGGGAGGGTGGGCGGCGATGGGCGATCGGTACTCATAGGGTGCTTCGCAATGCATTCATTTGACGACCTTCAGCCGCACGGGTTCGGCACGACCTTCCATCAGGCCGCGCAGGCGCTCACGGCCGCGCGACAAGCGCGACATCACCGTGCCGATGGGAATGCCCAGGGCCTGCGCCACGTCGGCATAGGCCATGTCTTCCAGCGCCACCAGCAGCAGCACTTCCTTCTGCTCGACGGGCAGCAGGTCCAGCGCGGCCTGCAGGTCCAGCACCGCCAACCTGTCGCCTTGCGTCGGCATCACCGGCACCTCGGGGGTGTCATCGTCCATGGTCACGGTGTGCAGCCTGGGCCGGCGCACGCCATCGACGTGCAGGTTGTGCATGATGCTGAAGAGCCAGGCGCGCATGTCCGCCACGCCGCCCCACAGGCCCGACTTGGCCCAGGCCCGCTCCAGCGTGTCCTGCACCAGGTCGTCGGCGTCGTCACGGTTGTTCACCAGCGCCCGGGAATAGCGGCGCAGGCGCGGCACCCAGCTCAGCAGTTGATGGTCGTCGTTCATCAGGATGTTGACGATGGGTCGAGCCCGCGCGAAGCTGGGTGTGCAGGCGGGTGTACAGGCGTCATTCCTTGATGATGTGCCAGACCTGTTTGAAGTTGTCGCCGCTGCGGTCGCCGGCCTTCTGGTCGGCCTTGTAGGTGTACACCGGCTTGCCCTTGTAGGCCCACTGGCGTGACCCATCGTCGCGAGTGACGATGCTGTAGGCACCCGTGGTCCGGTCGGTGGCGGTGGCCATCATCGGCGGCCAGAGCGCGGCGCAGCCGCCGTTGCAGGCGCTCTTGCCGCTGTTCGCCACGTCCTGGTCGAAGGTGTAGAGGGTCATGCCAGCGGGTGTGACGAGCGCGCCACCAGACAACATGGCGGGCGCCTTGGCAGGCGGCTCGACCATGTTGGCACAGCCGGCAGTGACCAGAAACGTTACCGCAGATGCGGCGATGGCGAGGGTTTTGAACATGGGAAGCTCCGTGGAAGTGGTGGCGGATCGGGCAGCGTGGGTGAGATGTTGCTCACATCGGGGCAGACGGCACGCTCGGGCCTTTTATTCCGCAGGCGTGAAAAAAGATGGGGTGTTGGTTGTGCAGGGTGGCAGGCTGCCGCTGCCCTGTGCGTCCAGCGCGGCTCCATGGTCGGAGCCGCGCGGCCTCGTTCTCAGGGTGCGGGCGTCAGGGTTTGGCCGTTCTCGACCGGGCTGATGCCCACGACGTGGCTGACGCTGCGGGTGCGGTTGGCGTTGTCGGTGACCCGGGCGGTGATCGTGACCGAACGCTTGCCCGCAGGCATCAGGAGCGATCCCCCCACCACCCAATCGGCCGTCGTCACGACATAGCCGTCAGCGTCCAGCTCGCTGCCGGCAACGTTGAAGATCGGCGCCAGGTTCGAGCCCGCCGGCACCACGTTGCCGTTGGGCTGACGCAAGGGCACGTCGAAGGTCACGTTCAGACCCGGGAAATTGCGGTTCGTGCCGTTGCTGGGGTGCGTGATCGGGTTCTGGATCTGGCTGCCATCCAGGATGGTTCCCAACACCGAGCGGGCCGCCGTGCCTTGGCCGTTTTCGCTGACGCCGATGCCGTGACGCGAGCGGTCCAGCGCCGCCACTTGAATGAAGAACAGCGAGGCATTCGCAGGCGGCGTCGGATTGCCGGTTTGCGGCCCAGGTGACACACGCGACGGCACGCGGGGCGCGATCATCGTCACCTCCGGTCCGTCCGCGTCGTCGATGCCGTCATCGAACACATCGATCGGAAGGGGCGTCAGTGCCTGCCCCGATGTGATACCGCCGCGCAGCACCGCCATCGAGACCCGGTCGAATCCGATCCGACCGGCGGTGTCGACCACGGCGGTGGTGATGTTGAAGCGGCTCGTGTCGAGCGGCAGCGATTCAAGCACGTGCCAGCCCAGCCACAGCGTCACGCCCGCGCCCGGCGTGTCGTCAGTGCCCAGGATGTTGAAGAGGTTCGCCAGGTTGGTGTTCTTCGGGATCACGCCACCGTCGGGCTTGACGAGGTCGGTGTCGAGGAAGACATAGAGGCCCGGAATGTTCGGGTTGATCTGGCCGAGCAGCGCGGTGTTTCTGATGTTGAGCGACTCTTTCGCGGCGATCGGTGTCGCGTCGCGCGTGACGACCTCGATGTTCAACACGAAGCCGGTGCCATTCACGCTGCCTGCGCCAATGCGGCCTTCGCCCGGCACGATCTGCGAATCCGCCAGCGGCGAGACGATGCGTGCGATCGGTGCGAGGTCGCCGCGTGCGCCCATGCCGTCGCGTATCTTGGTGATGTTGGTGTAGGTCAGGGATTCAGCGCCGTCTGCGGCGTGGCCGGGCAGTGAAGCAAGGCCTGCCGCGGCCGCGAGAGCAGCGTGCATCAGCACAGCCGAAAATTTGGAAAGCGGGTGTCGCATGGGGAACTCCTGGGGGATGGGTGAGCAGTGGCTCGACCACTGCAAACGGGTAGACGCACGGGCGCTTGCGGGTATTCCGTTGTCAACTGCGGGGAATGAACCCGAACGACGCAGGTGCGCACCGCCCCCGGTCTGGCCCGGTGCGGCGCGGCGCTGGTGGATCAGTAGGTCGCGGTCTTGCCGGCGGTTTCGGCCGTGGCTGCCGGGGCGACGTTCAGCTTGGGGTCGATCTGCCACGTTTCGCTGACGATCTTGCCTTCGCGGTAGGTCAGCACGTAACGCACCTTGATCGGCTGCTTGCCTTCGAAGACGACGTTGGCGGAGACCGTCGAGCCCTTGGGGTTGGCCGATTCTTCGATGGAGCCGATGGTGAGCTTCAGCGGGCCGACGGCCTTGCCGAACTTTTCCCAGGTGCCGCGGATGGCGTCGGTGGTGGCGTAGGTGCCGTCCAGCGGGCCGCCGACCCAGTTCAGCTGGGCCTGGTCGGCGTAGGCGCGCATCACGATCTGGGTGTCGCCCGAAGCGATGGCCTGGAAGTGCGTGCGGGCGTCGTCGGAAGGGGCGGCGAAGGCGCTGCCAGCGGCAAGCGTCAGGGCGGTGGCGGCAAAGGCGAATGTCTTGAACATGGAGGGCTCCGTTGACGGCTTGATGTGAAGTGAGGGGTGGTCGGTGGTGGATGAAGGGTCCATGAGGTCCCGACACAAGGGCAGACGGCGCCGGCAGGCGGTCTATTCCGGTCCACGCAAAAACTTTTTCTGTCACGCCATCGGCAGTTGACCCGCCCGACACGCTCCACCAATTGCTCCGATGAAGCGAACCCTGACCTTCCTGCTGCTGGCCAGCTTGTTCACCGCCGCGACCGGTGCGCTGGCGCAAGGCATCACCGACCCCATTGGCGACCTACTGCCCACGTACATCGGTCCGCAGAACGGCGACGTGGATGTGGCGAGCGCGTTCGCCGGCTACGACCCGGCCAGCGACACCTTCAGCTTCTCGGGCACCTTTGCCGACGCCCTCGGCACCACGGCGGGCGCCTTCTACTTGCGGGGCCTGGACCGCGGTGTCGGCACCGAAGGTTTCGTGAGCGGCAGCCCATCGGGCGGCCAGCGCATGAAGTTCGACGCCGCCGTGTTCCTGCGGCCCGACGGCATGGCTCGCGTGATCACCTTCGTGGGGTCGGTGGGCACGGGCGTCGAACTGGGGGCTGGTACCGGCACTATCGCCGGCGGCTGCGCGCCTCAGGGCGCCAGCCGCTGACCGTCTTGCGCAAACACCACCCCGCCGGCGTAGTGCGCGGCAATCGACGCCTTGACGGCATCACGCTGCGCGTCGAGCGCAGGTGACAGGTGGCTCAGCAGCAGCTGGCCGGCGCGCACCGCATCGGCCACTTCGCCGATGGCCTTGGGTGGCGTGTGCAAGGTGTACAGCACGTCGGGCGAGCCGGGTGGGTCGAGCACCACGCTGTTGAAGACCAGCAGGCTGGTGCCTTGGGCGATTCGCCGCAGACCCGCCAGCCCGCTGGCGTCGATGTCGCCGCTGAAGGTGATGCTCTTGCCGGCGTGGTCGATGCGGTAGACCACTGCCGGTGCGTCGCGGTGGTGGCCGGCCACGGCGCTGATGCGCAGGCCGCCCTCATCGAACACCGTGTGCACTTCGGGCAGGGCTGACGCCGTGGCGGGTGCGTCGATGTCGTTCACTTGAAAGCGCAGCGGCGCCGAGAAGTCCTTCAGGTAGCCGAAGGCGCCCTGCTTGCCGAACAAGAGGTCGATGAAGCGGCTGGTGGCCGGGAAGTCGGCATCGTCGGCATCGAGCGCACGCCGCCCTGCCGGCCCGAAGATCTTGAAATCGACCGGCCCGCGGTTGGACACCGCACGGGCCTTGAAGAGGCCTGGCAGTCCACCGGCATGGTCCACATGAAGGTGCGTCAGCAGCACGATGTCGGCCCGACCCAGCGCCAGCTTGGCTTCACCCAGGCGCACGAAAGATCCCGGGCCGGCGTCGACGAAGACACGCGCCACGCCATCCACCAACACGGCATAGGCCGAACCCGCACGGCCGGTGGCACCCGGGCCGCCCGAGCCCAGCACCACCAGTTCCAGCGCCGGCGGGGCGGCCGTCTGGGCCTGGGCGGCGAATGCGGCGGGCAGCGTGCAAAAGGCCAGACAGATCGAAGCCAGTTGGCGCCGGCCAGGGTTGGCAAGAGTTTTCATTCGATCCTTTGTGCGGGCGGGAGGACAACAGGGCGAACCGGAAGCGGCAAGCCCCCGGCTCGGTCGTGCGGTGCGCCGGTTCTCTGACAGTTCCCGGTTTTCAGTACGCCGCCACCGCCTGCGCAGCGGCCACCGTGGCGACGATTCGCTGCCCGGCACGCTCGACCTTGGAGATGCTCAGGTCCTCGTTCAGCACGTAGGCCGTCTTGCCGTCGCGCGTGAACACGATGGCCTGGCGCGGCTGCTTGAAGCCGGCGATGGTGGCGACCACCTTCAACGTGGCCACGTCGATCACCGACACCGTGTTGTCGGCCAAGTTGCCCGAGTAGACGAAGCGGCCGTCGGGCGTGAGCGCGGCGCCGTAGGGGTCGCGGCCCACCGGCACGGTGCCGGTGACGCGGCGCGCGGCGATGTCCACCACCGCGATGTCGTTGCTGCCGCTGTTGGCCGCAAACAGGGTCTTGCCGTCGGCGGTGACGGAGATGGCGCGGATCTTGTTGAAGCCGGTGATCTCGCCCTCGATCTTGTCGGTCTGCGTGTCGACGATGGTCACCTTGTCGCCCAGGAAGTTGGTGACGTAGAGCTTCGCGCCGTCCGGGCTCAGGCGCACGCCCTGGCGCGGCTGCGCAAAGCCGGTGATCACCGCCTTGGCCTGCCCGCTGGCGGTGTCCAGTCGCGTCACGGTGCTGCTGGCCTGGTTGTTGACGTACAGCGCGCTGCCGTCCTTGCTGAGCGCGGTGCCGAAGGCGCCGGGGCCGGCCGCCAGCGTCGACGCGGTGGCCAGCGGCTTGAGCGTGGTGGTGTCCAGGCGCGTCACCGTGCCCAGGCTGCTGTCGGAGACATAGAAGCTCTTGCCGTCGGGCGCGAACACGATGTTGCGCGGCGTGACGTAGCCGCGCAGCACACCGCGCACGGCACCGGTGGCCAGGTCGTAGACGATGACGTCCGGGCGCTCGCTGTAAGACACCACGGCGGTGGCCTCGTCGGGGCTCAGCGCCAGCGAGTTGTTGCGGATCTGGCCGTCGAAGGTGACGCGGGCCGGGGTGGCTTCGGCGGCGTTGGCGGCGTTGGCGGGCACGCTGGCGGCGACGAGGACGAAGGTGCTGCACAAGGCCAGCGCGGTGGTGCGGAAGAAGGTATTCATGGGATGTCTTTCGGAGAGTGTTGAGAAAAGAGGGAAAGGCTTGCTGTGGTGGACGAGGAGAGCCCGTGGTTTATTCCGTCGGGCCGTGAATTCGAGGCTTCAGCCGAGCAGGGCCGGTACCCAGCGGTTGATCAAGGCACCGCCGACGATGAGCCAGCCGAACAGGATCAGCGCCAGCAACAGCGGCTTGGCACCGGCCTTGCGGATGGCGCCGATGTGCGTGGACAGGCCGAGTGCGGCCATGGCCATGGCCAGCAGCGCGGTGTCGATCTCGGTGGTCACCGCCACCACCGAGGCCGGCAGCCACTGCAGCGAGTTGAACAACACCACCGCGACGAAGCCGAAGGCGAACCAGGGCACGGCGAGCTTGCCTGGGGCCTGGCCCGTGGCGGCGGAAGTGTGGGCGTGGCGTTTGTCGTCACGTGCCAGCCAGGCCGACAACATCACCAGGAACGGCGCCAGCATCATCACCCGCACCATCTTCGCGATGACGGCCGAGTTGGCCGCGTCCGGGCCCACCGAACGCGCCGCGGCCACCACCTGGGCCACCTCGTGGATGGTCGAGCCGGCATAGATGCCGAAGCCGTTGGCGCCACCCGGAATCAGCGCCCAGTGCTGGTTCAGCTCGAACAGCGCCGGGTACAGAAAGATCGCCAGCGTGCCGAACACCACCACCGTGGCCACCGCCACCGTTACCTGCTCGGCGCGCGCCTTGACCACCGGTTCGGCAGCCATCACCGCGGCGGCGCCGCAGATGGAGCTGCCGGCGCCGATCAGCATCGCCGTCTTGCGGTCCAGGCCCAACCAGCGCGTGCCGATGAAGCAGGCCAGCGCGAAGGTCGAGCCCAGCACCAGCGCGTCGATGGCGACGCCGGCGATGCCGACGTGGCCGATGTCCTGCACCGTCAGCCGCAGGCCGTACAGCACGACCCCCAGGCGCAGCAGGTTCTGCTTGGACACGTTGACGCCGGCACCGCTGGCCGCGGCCAAGCGCGGCACCAGCGGATAGACCGTGTTGCCCACCAGCATGCCCAACACGATGGCCAGCGTCAGCGCACTGAAGCCGTGGTCCTGCAGCCAGCCGATGTGGCCCAGCGCGATGCCGGTCGCGGCCAGGGCGCCGCTCAAGGCCAGGCCGGGCAGCAGGGCTGCCAACTGCAAGCGCAACCGCGCTGCCCGGTGGCCGGCTGACGGGCCAGGGCTGGCTTGTGAGGTCGACAGCGCGTGCATCACGCCAGCACCCAGATCAAGGCGATGCCGGCGCACAGCAGCACGGCCGCCAGCGGCACTGCGACCGGCATCCAGCGCAGCACCTGCGGGTCGATGCTGCTGTCGGCGGCCAAGGTGGTCGAGACGGCATGGGCCACGTCGCGGGTCGGCCCCATGAAGCCCGCCACTGGCCGCCGGGCAGCAACCCATTGAAGGGCATGCAGCGCCTGTGGGGCCAGCGGGCCGGGTGCTGCGGGGCGTGGGGTTGTTCGTTCAAGGGTCAGCATGTCGGGCTCCAGATGCCGGTGGTGGCGCGGCAGGCCGCCGCCCCGTGATCGAGCGGCCAGGCAAATTTAGAGCTTGGCAATCAACCCGTCCAACGGGTTGTATGACTAAGATGTACCTGCGAAATCGATAACAAAGGCAATCACCGTGGACGTGCTTCGACTCACCCTGCGTCAGCTGCAGATTTTTGTCGCCGTGGCGCGCAGCGGCAGCACCACGGCGGCCAGCGCTGAGATAGCGCTGTCGCAATCGGCCACCAGTTCGGCCGTCAACGAGCTGGAACGCCTGCTGTCGCTGCGCCTGTTCGACCGCGCCGGCAAACGCCTGCTGTTGAACGACAACGGCCGCGCGCTGTTGCCGCGGGCTATGGCTTTGCTCGACGGCGCCGCAGGCATCGAGCAGATGTCGCGCGACGGCAGCGCGCAGGCGCAGTCGCTGCGCATCGGCGCCAGCACGACGATTGGCAACTACGTGTTGCCCAAGCTGCTCGCTGGCTTCATGGGGGCACAGCAGCCCGGCAGCGCCGCCGCCTGGCGGTCGAAGGTCGTTATCGGGAACACCGCCGCCATCTGCGATGCCGTGACCGCTTTCGAACTCGACGTGGGGCTGATCGAGGGGCCCAGCCACCAGCCGGAGCTGGTGGTCACCCCCTGGCTGCAAGACGAGATGGTGGTCGTGGCTGCGCCCGACAGTGCGCTGGCCCAGTCAAGCCGGGCGGGCGATCGCATTCCCCTGCGCACGCTGCGTGAGGCGGTCTGGCTGGTTCGCGAAACGGGCTCTGGCACGCGCGAGGCCACCGACCAGAGCTTGCTGCCCCACCTGCGTTCTTACCGGCGCAGCATCGAGCTAGGCAGTTCGGAGGCCATCCAGCGTGCCGCTCAGGAAGGGTTGGGGGTGGCTTGCCTGTCCGCCTGGGTAGTGAACGATGCGCTGGAAGCTGGACGTCTGTGCCGCGTCTCCACGACATTGCCGCGGCAGCTTCGGCAATGTCATCTGGTTGTGCATCGTGAGAAGCAGTCGACGCCCGCGTTGCTGGCGTTCATCGCCCAGGCAGATGCGACCACTGGGGCTGCCCGCTAACGTCCCGGCCCCGCTTCGCATGTCGAAGGTTCAGCCCTCGGCGACACGCGATTACCCTTCAGCTAGGCGCCGACGCCCGCTCCGCCCACCTGCCCATTGATCGGAGCTTTGATGCAATGAGCTGGTCTGGGTAATCGACGTCCGCTTCCGGACGCACCACCCAACGGCTGCTGGCCGAGTGTGTGAGGTCACCAACCGCCGCTTTGTGGAAGCGAAACTTGAGAAGTCAGCGCTGAGCATCGGACAGCTTTGGAGAAGTCCGACGGGCCGGTAGGGGTCGGCAGTGACCCGTCAAGCCGAGGAGGAGCAGTCGTTCGACGGGGCCGGGACAAGGTTTCACTTGGGTTGAAGGGCCTGCCCCTCCGGCCGCCCCGTGGCGGCGGCCGGCAATGTCAGCAGTGCCCTCGTAAGCGGCCGGAGGTGGCGCCAGCCGGGACAAGTCCGAACGACGGCAAGGTGTCCGAGACCGTGAGTTCGAGGGCTGGCGGCGACCGGCAGCACCCGCTGCGCTGCTGCCGCCCAAGTCGGCGGCGCGAAGGGCGCCAGCGGGTAGACACGGCCAGACCGGCCTACGGGAAGAATTCGTTGAGGGCTCGGCAAGCCGCGCGGAGCGGCGTCGCGCTACAGTCGAGCCAATGAACAGTAGCCAGCAAATCGCCTGCTTCAGACCTGACGGTACTTTGGACGGTAAATCGCCGGTTCGAGCCCTTGGCTCCCTCGGCTATTGATCATTGAGTGGGAATGAGCCAAGATCGTTCCACGGTGTTCCCGAGGAGCCGGTCGTGGTGACGGTCAGGTACCTCGCTGCCACTGCACGTTGAGCGGCCGGCGCAGGACGCTCACGATCGGACGGCATGAGCCCGCTCAGCATCACGTTCCGCGCGCGCAGTCGCCTATGCTTTCCTTGACATCCGTGCTGCCGTCCGTCAACGGTGAAACGACCCTTCGGCGTCTCGACCCCTCGGATCTGCGCGCCTTCCATGCCTACCGCAGCGATGGCGAACTCGCCAGATTCCAGGGTTGGGCGCCCATGGACGAGGACCAAGCTCGGCGATTCCTGAGCGACATGAGTGCGGCCAGCTGCTTGATGCCTGGTCAGTGGACGCAGTTGGCGGTGGCTCAGTCGAGCACCGACGTGCTTCTCGGTGACCTTGGCTTGCACCTGTCCGACGACGCACGGACGGTCGAATTTGGCATCACGCTGTCGCAGGCGGCCCAGGGCAGGGGACATGCGCTTCGAGCCCTGCAGTCCTGCACCACGCTCTTGCGGAGCCTGGATCATCGGCTCACTGTTCGCGCAGGCACTGACACCCGCAACCAGCCATGCCGGCGCTTGCTTCTGAGTGCCGGTTTCAGTCTTGCCGGCACGCGCTTCGAACAGTACAAGGGCGAGTGGTGTGAAGAACTGACCTACGTGTTCCACCTGTAGGCGGCGCTCCTGCGCCACGGCCCCACTGCCTGTCTCCTCCGTCATTGCGTGGCATGGCCACAGTGGCGCATGGCTGATGAGATCGGCACTAAGCTGCAGCCGACAGATCGAGGAGGAATCGCGACATGGACCTGCAACTGACTGACAAGGTGGCCCTGGTGACAGGCAGCACGGCGGGTATCGGCTTTGCGATCGCGCACACGCTGGCGCGGGAGGGCGCGACCATGATCGTCAACGGCCGGACGCAGGCTGCGGTGGATGAGGCGGTCAACCGCATCCGCACGGAGACCGAGGGAACGGTCGACGGCTTTGCAGGGGACCTCAGCCGCGCCGAGGCAGCCGAGGAACTCGTGCGACGCCACGCGGGCATCGACATCCTCGTCAACAACCTCGGCATCTTTGAAGCCAAGCCGTTCGAGGACATTCCCGATGATGACTGGCGGCGCTTCTTCGATGTCAACGTGCTGAGCGGGGTGCGCCTGGCGCGCCTCGTGCTCCCCGCGATGAAGCGGGCCAACTGGGGGCGCATCATCTTCATCTCCAGCGAGAGCGCGGTGCAGATTCCGACGGAGATGATTCACTACGGGATGACGAAGACCGCGCAACTTGCGGTGTCGCGCGGGCTGGCGGAATCCGTGGCGGGCACAGGCATCACCGTCAACAGCGTGCTTCCGGGACCGACAAGATCGCGTGGCGTCGGTGACTTCGTCGACGGCATGGCACGGTCCAGCGAGAAGAGCCTCCAGCAGGTCGAGGCGGAGTTTTTCGAGCATGTGCGCCCCACCTCGCTCATCCAGCGTTTCGCCACGCCGCAGGAGGTTGCCTCGCTCGTGGCCTATGTGGCCAGCCCACTGGCTTCCGCCACGACGGGCGCGGCCCTGCGCGTGGACGGGGGTGTCGTCAAGAGCGCCTTCTGACAGCGACGCGGTCACCACCGTTGGGTGCTCGCGCACAAGATCGCGCGGACCTGTCCAGGCGCAGCACCGGCGTGCGCTCCTCGGTGGCCACCGCCAGCAGGCCGCACCGAGCACGTTCACGCGCTGATGGCCTGCCCGGGCACGGCCGATGCCTGGCGTCTACCGGGTGATGGTTGCGCGGATCTCCGCCGCATGACCGCGGGGTTCGTCTCCCAGTGCCCGCAACAGTGCCAGGATGGGCTCGTTGCCGGCCATGACGTAGCCGCGCAGCACCAGCAGTCCGTTGGCACGGGCGTGCATGGCCAGGCGGGTCAGCAGCGTGTGGCCGAGGCCCATGTGCTGCCAGTCGTCGGCAACGGCGACACCCACCTCGGCCTCGTCGCTTCGGAGATCTGCGCTGACCGCGTAGCGCGTTCGGCGCACAGCTCAGGCAGTCCGTCCGGGCCGTCGGCCAGCGCCACCAGCGCCACGTGCCGTGTGGCGACCTGTGTCGACAAGGTGCGTGCCATCGCGTCCGACAGGCCGTTCACCACGCCGTGGAAGCGCAGCAGCCGTGAGCGCGGCGAGAGTTCCGCGACGAAGCGCTGCAGCAACGCTGCATCGCGATGGTGTGCCGGGCGCAGCAGTACGCTTCGGCCATCGCGCAGCAGCACGCGCTCGCGGTAGCGGCTCCGCTGCCAGGAGTCGCTGCAGCCGCCAGTCGGTTGGACACAGTCCATCGCAGGCCAGCTGATCAAGCGCTGACGGCGCGCAGGCAAGGACATCGCGTTCATGGCTGCACCTTGCGGTGGACGATGCCCAGCCAGCGCCGCAGCTTGCGCAGCGCGGTGGCGGCGTCGTGCTCGGGCAAGGGCAGCAGCCGCAGCGCCGCCTCACCGCCAAAGGTTCCGATCGTCAGCCCACCGTGGCACTGGAAGTCCCGCTCGCTGCCGGCGTCCACCTCCATGTCCGCTGGCACGCCGTCCTGCGTCACCCACAGCGTGCCCTGGTCGGCAAGCACGCGCACGGGCTGCGCCGCCACATGAAGACAATCGCCGCGGCCAAGGCGATGGCTGGTCATCGGGGCGCTGTTCATGGCATTCTCCGTTCGCATGGGAGCATGGGCTCCGGTTGAGTGCCATGGTCCATCGACTGGTCGTGCCGCTCAAACGATCTTTTGGAAGTGCTTGCATTCCTCCAACGCATGGCAAACCAACGCCTGCCTTCGCTGGATCGCCTGAAGGTCTTCGACGCTGCAGCACGCCAGCGCTCCTTCACGCGGGCGGCCGGGGAGTTGTTTCTCACGCAGTCGGCGGTGAGCCGGCAGATTGCGGCGCTGGAGGCCGAGCTGGGACTGGCGCTCTTCGTGCGCCGACACCGCGCACTCGACCTGACCGACGACGGCCGCCGCCTTGCCGCGGCGGTGGCCCAGGCGCTGGGCGTGCTGGAGACCACGGTGGCTCAATTGCGCCAGCCGCACGGCCGTGAGGTGCTGACGATCACCACCACGCCGGGGTTGGCATCGCTCTGGTTGATCCCGCGCCTGGCCAGCTTCACGCAAGCGCATCCGGGCGTCGACGTGCGCATCGACGCCTCGCACGACGTGCGTTCGATGGAGCGCGACGGCTACGACCTTGCCATTCGCTATGGGCGCAGCGGCGCCCTGGCCGGCACACCGCTGTTCGACGAGGTGCTGGTCCCGATGTGCGCGCCGGCGCTGCTCAAGCGCACGGGGGCGCCGTTGAAGTCCCCCGCCGACCTGCGGCACCACACATTGCTGCAGATCGGCAGTGCTTCTGCCGGGCACGGCATCCCTTCGGAATGGGCCAGCTGGCTGACAGCGGTGAATGCCGCCCACCTGGAGCCCGCCGCACTGCTGACCTTCAATACCTACGACACCGCCATCGCCGCCGCCGTGGCCGGCCAAGGCGTGGTGTTGGGCCGGCGGCCGATCACCGACCGGCTGCTGCGAAGCAAGGCCCTGGTCGCGCCGTTCGAAGGCCAGTGGTCGATGGAACACGGCTACTCGCTCGTGATGTCCGCGGCGGCACGGCGGCGGCCGGCGGCCCTGGCGCTGCACGACTGGCTGCTGCAACAGGCGCGTGCGAAAGAAGCCAGGTAGGGCCTGAGTGGCGCCTGCCTGCATGGCGGGACAGGCGGCTCGGGAACTGACCCAATGGTGCGACAAGGCCTGCATCGCCAGCGTGCATGCGTGCCGGGCCAGCAGGGGTGGCCTGAACGCATGGCGGCTGCAGGCGCAAGGACTCGACAGCGCGCCGCCGGAATAGGGAAGACGCGTTCGCCCTGGGCAGCTAAGGTTTCTCCCTGCAGCATCGGCGCTTGCATCACCGCCATCGAAAGGATAACCATGGTCAACGTTGCCCTGTTCGTGCGCATGGAGGCCAAGCCTGGCAAGGAAAAGGAGGTCGAAGACTTCCTGCGCGGCGGTTTGCCGATCGTGCAGCAAGAGCCCGCGACGATCGCCTGGTTCGGCCTGCGCATCGGGCCCTCGACCTTCGGCATCTTCGATGCCTTCCCGGACGATGCCGGCCGCCAGGCCCATTTGTCGGGCCAGGTGGCCGCGGCGCTGTTCGCGAAGGCGCCCGAGCTGTTTTCGCAAGCGCCGGTCATCGAAAAGATCGACGTGCTGGCGTCGAAATTGCCGCAGTGAAGGGGCGCGCATCCAACCAGCACGTGCTGCGACGCGGCCTCGATGCCGGCGAAGACCGACGCAAAGGTGGCCTTGCGCCGTGCGCGCCTTCATGACCGCCTGGAACCGTCATCATCGAACGCCGCAGCGGTCAGAAAGGCTCACGCCGCGGCCTTGTGTTCGACCTCCTGGACGATGCGCACTTCCTGAGTGGCAGGGTCGTACGACAGCATGGCATCGGCCCCCGGCTGCAGGTCGCCGTTGAGCAGCACGGTGGCCAGCCTGGATTCGACCTCGCTGCGCACCTTGCGCTTGAGCATGCGCGCGCCGAACTCGGGGTCGTAGCCGATCTCGGCCAGGTGATCGACCAGCGACTTGTCGAAGCTCAGGCGCAGGTCCTGCTGTTCCGCTGTCCGCGCCACCCGCTGCAGCTGCAGTTCCACGATGGAGCGGATCTGCTCGCGGCCCAGTGCATGGAACACCACCACCTCGTCGACCCGGTTCAGGAACTCGGGGCGGAAATGGTGGCGCAGCATCTCCATCAGGCGGTCGCGCAGTGCGGGATAGTCGAGCAGGTCGCGGTCCTTGGCCGTCAGGTTGCGCTGGATCACCTCGGAGCCGAGGTTGCTGGTGGCGATGATGACGGTGTTCGTGAAGTCGACCACCCGTCCCTTGCCGTCGGTCAGCCGGCCTTCGTCGAAGAGCTGCAGCAGGATGTTGTGCACCTCGCCGTGCGCCTTCTCGATCTCGTCGAGCAGCACCACGCAGTAGGGACGCCGGCGAACGCGTTCGGTGAGTTGCCCGCCTTCCTCATAGCCCACGTACCCGGGCGGCGCGCCCACCAGCCGGGCCACCGTGTGGCGCTCCGCGTATTCGCTCATGTCGATGCGCACGAGCGCCTCCTCGCTGCCGAACACGGTGGCCGCCAGCGCCTTCGCGAGCTCGGTCTTGCCGACCCCGGTCGGCCCGAGGAACAGGAATGTTGCGGTCGGCTTGCCGGCTTCCTTCAGCCCGGCGCGGGCCAGGCGCACCGCCTGCGAGACCGCGTGCACGGCCTCCTCCTGGCCGACCACGCGCTCGCGCAGCCGGTCTTCCAGGTGCAGCAGCTTCTCGCGGTCCGCGGAGGTCAGCTCGGACACCGGGATGCCGCTGAGAGAGGCCACGATCTCGGCCACCTCCTGGGCGGTCACCACCTCGGAGCTGGTGCCACGCTGCTTCTTCCACTTCGTGGTCTCGTCGTCGAGCCGCTTCTGCTCGGTCTTGGCCCGACCCTCGAGCTCCTTGGCCTTGTCGTACTGGCGCGCCGCGCCGGCTGCATCCTGCTCCTGGCGCAGGCGGCGGATGCCCTCTTCGATGTCGTGCATGGCCTTCGGCCGCGAGCTGGCGCGGATGCGAACCCGCGCCGCAGCCTGGTCAACCAGGTCGATGGCCTTGTCCGGCATGAAGCGTTGGGTGATGTAGCGGTCGGCCAGCTTCGCCGCCGCCGAGATCGCCTCCTCGGTGATCTTCACCTTGTGGTGGGCCTCGAAGCGGTCTCGCAGGCCGCGCAGGATCTCAACGGTTTCGTCCACGCTGGGCTGGGGCACGTTCACGGGCTGGAAGCGGCGCTCCAGCGCAGCGTCCTTCTCGATGTACTTCTGGTATTCGTTCAGCGTGGTGGCGCCGATCAGGTGCAGCTCCCCGCGCGCCAGCGCCGGCTTGAAGGTGTTGGCGATGTCGAGCCCCCCTTCGCCGCCGCCTTGCCCGGCGCCGACGATGGTGTGCAGTTCGTCGATAAAGAGGATCAGCTCGTCCTGGTGGGCGATGACCTCATCGAGCATCTGCTTGACGCGTTCCTCGAACTCCCCGCGGTACTTGGAGCCCGCGACCATGCTGTTGATGTTCAGCTCCACCAGCCGCTTGCCGCGCAGCACCTCCGGCACCTGCTCGTTGACGATGCGCTGCGCCAGGCCCTCGACGATGGCCGTCTTGCCGACGCCAGGTTCGCCGATCAGGACCGGGTTGTTCTTCTTGCGTCGCGCCAGCACCTCGATCGTCGTCTCGATCTCCTTGGCGCGACCGATGACCGGGTCGAGCTTGCCCTGACGTGCGAGCTCGGTCAGGTCGCGCGCGTGCTTGTCGAGGTTGGGCGTGCCGCTGCGCCTGGACACCTTGCCCTCCTCCGCGCCCTTGCCGACCACCTTCACCGTCTTCTGGCGCAGGGCCTCGCGCGTGAGCCCGAGCTTGCGCAGCGCGTCCCCCGCGAAGCCGTCCTCCTCCTCGACGAGGCCGATGAGCAGGTGCTCGGGCCCGACGTAGCTGTGGCCCAGCTCCCGCGAGGCGACCAGCGCGTTCTCGAGCGCGCTCTTTGCGCGCGGCGAGACGCCGATGCGCGGAGACTCGCCCTTGGCGGGCCGGTACTCGCCGCGCGGCGCGTTCTCGTCGATCTGCTGCTTCAAATCCGCGGCGTCCAGCTTGAAATCGCGCAGGATCTCCTGCACCACCTCGTGGCCGGCGAGTGCGTGCAGCAGGTGCTCGGTGTCCACCTCGTCGCGGCCGGACTCCACGGCCTTCTCGGCCGCGGCCTGCAGGCGGTCCAGCGCGGCCTGGTTCAGGAAGGACTGCAGGTCCACGGCTTCGCGCGAGCGCTGCCGGCGCGGCGGCAGGCGCCGCACCGTGCCGCCGGCCTGGTCGAACATGCCGGGCCAGTCGCTGCCAAGGAACTGCTTGAACAGGCCGCCGCCGAACAGCGACTCCAGTGGCGAGGCGGGCATGCGGTTCTGCCCCATCGCCTCTTGGTAGTGCTCGTCGCACAGCGCGATCTGTTCGGTGCGGCCGTTCTGCCGCATCGTGACCTGGGCGGTCGCCGGGCGGCCGCAGATTTCGCACTTGGCCATGTGAGGCTCCTGTGTGGTTGGTCTCTTGGGTCCGCCCGCGGTCAGCCCTTGGCGACCGTGACGGGCACATACAGGCTCGCGCCGTCGCGCCGCACGAGCAGCGCGACGGTGTCGCCGGGAGCGGCCTGCTCGACGTGGCGGTGGAACTCCGACAGGCTCGTGAAGCGCTGGTTGTTGACGCCGACGATCACGTCGCCGGGCTGCAGCGGCGCGTCGGCGTTGTGGGCCTGCACGCCTTCGACCAGCAGGCCGTAGTCGACGCCGAGCGCACGCCGGGCCGCGGGAGCGAGCTCGCGCACCAGCAGTCCCAGGCGGCCGCTTTCCTGCCGCCCCGGCCCGCCCGGCGGCGCCACGCGCTCGGCTTGCCGAGGCGCCGGCGCAGCGCCCACGGTGGCCTTCACGGTGCGGCCCGCGCCGTCCCGCCAGACCTCGAGCTCGACCTCGACGCCGGGCTTGGCCTGCGCCACCAGGCGCGGCAGATCGGCCGCCTGCCCGAGGTCCTTGTCGCCGAAGCGCAGGATCACGTCGCCAGGTGCCAGGCCTGCTTTCTCCGCCGGGCTGGCGGGCTCCACCAACGTGACCAAAGCGCCGCGCGGCTCCTTCAGCCGGAACGACTCCGCCAGCCCGCTGCTCAGCTCCTGGATGCCCACGCCGAGCCGTCCGCGTGTCACCCCGCCTTGTGTGCGCAGCTGCTGCGCGACGTCCATCGCCACCGCGATCGGGATTGCGAAGGACACGCCCATGTAGCCGCCGGTGCGGCTGTAGATCTGCGAATTGATGCCCACCACCTCGCCGCGCGTGTTGAGCAGCGGACCGCCGGAGTTGCCTGGGTTCACCGCGACGTCGGTCTGGATGAACGGCACGTAGGTCTCGGAGGGCAGCGTGCGTTCGGTGGCGCTCACGACCCCGGCGGTGACCGTGTTGGCGAAGCCGAAGGGCGAGCCGATCGCAGCCACCCATTCGCCTGCCTTCAGCTTGCTGGAGTCGCCCACCGTGGCCACCGGCAGACCGGTGGCCTCCACCTTCAGCAGTGCCACATCGGTCTGCGGGTCGCTTCCGATCACTCGGGCCTGATGCTCGCGCCGGCTGCCGGGCAGCCGCACGGTGACGCTGTCGGCCCCGGCCACGACATGTGCGTTCGTCAGCACGTGGCCCTGCTCGTCGATCACGAACCCCGAGCCCACGCCGCCGCCGCGGAATTCGCGCGGCGAATCCCCGGCTCGGGCCGGCGCGAGGAAGCGGCGGAAGAAGTCGAACAGCGGGTCTTCCGGGGCCTGCGCCACCGCCTCGTCCGGGGGCTGGCGGGCGCCGGTGGTCGTCACGTTGACCACCGCGGGCCCGACACGCTCGACCAGCGCGGTGAAGTCGGGAGGCGCCATCGAGGCGGGCGCCGCCGTCGCGACGAGGGCCGGCGCGCTCACCGCGGCCGCGGCGGCCGCCGGCGTCTCCGACGGCGCCTCGGAGCAGGCCGCCAGAAGGGCGGCGAGCATCATAGGCAGTGGCGCTCGTGCACGATCCATGGTCCGCCTCCTCGGTGCGCCGCCTTCGTCAGGCCGGCGCGGCGGACAGGCCTTCGAGCGCCTGCCGCAACTGCGCTTCCTCCTCGTTGGACAGGGAGGTCTTCAGCACCTTGCCGCCGAACGCCTTCAACTCCGGCAGCACCTTGTCGAAGTTCATCCGCCGGGCGAGGATGAAGAGGCCGGAGGTGCCCGGGGGAACTCGGTGGCCATGCGCTTGATGAAGTCGTCATCGATGCCGTAGTCGGCCAGTGCGGCCGACAGCGCACCGGTGCCCGCGCCGACCGCCACCCCGGCCGCGAACCCGATCAGCGGATTGAGGAACAACACGCCCACCAGCACGCCGAACAGCCCGCCCCAGGCGGCGCCGCTGGCCGCGCCGATGCCGGCCAGGTTCACCGCCTGCTTCAGGTGCACCTTGCCGCCGTGGTCGCGCACGACGACCACGGCATCCTCGAGTTCGACGACATATTCCTTCTGCAGTGCCTGCAGCTTGTTGAGGGCCTGGTCGGCCGTGTCCTCGCTCTGGAAGCTCACCACGATCAGGTCGCTCATGGTGTGCTCCTTCAGGCGCCGATGGTGATGCGGTTGTCGACCGACACGACCCCGGGCGCCCGCCAGGCGGCGCGTTCGGCCTCCTGACGCTCCGCCCAGGCTCGCACCGTGCCCTTCAGCGTGACCTTGCCGCCGTCGACCTCGACGCTGATGCGCCCGGCGTCGGTCTGCGCGCTGCGCACCAGCGCCTGCTCGACCTGCTTCCTGATCTCGTCGGGCTGTGCCTTGGGCTTGACGTCGATCAGGTTGCTGACGCCCTTCACGCCGGCCAGGCTGCGCACGGCACGCTCGGCCTCGTACTTCTTGTACTGCCAGTCGACCGTGCCCTTGAGCGTGATCCAGCCCTTGGAGACGGTCACATCGATCTTTTCCGGCACCAGCAGTGCATCCCATTGCAGGGCACGCGCTGCGGCTGCGGCGATCTCGGGGTCGGGCCGCTCGCCGCCCGTGCTCAGGCGGACCTCGATGTCGTTGGCGACCGCCTTGACACCACGCACCCGGTGTGCGGCCTCTTCGGCACCCCAGCGCTTGGTGTAGGAGTCGACCCAGCCGGTCAGCGTCACGACACCGTCCTTCACGGCCACGCCGATCTCCGGCGCCTGCACGCGCGGCTCCCACTTCAGCTCGCTCAGCACCTCGGACTGGATCTCCGCATCGGAGCGCAATGTGGTGGCGATGGTCATGATCGGTTCCTTCTCAGGGCCCGCTTGGATGAGGTCGCAGCCGACCGCGGCGGGCGAGGGCGGGCGATGCGTTGTCGTCGAGTGAAGACTAGGGCCGCGCGCCACCGCAGTCTTGCAAGGACCTGCGCTGCCATGCCACAGGCTTGCGGTATCGGAAGTCGGTGCCGTGTCGAGACCTGTCGCAGGCCTGGGGCAGCTTGAGCAGCAATCGGGAATACCGGCGCCGTTGCGCTGCCTACGCTGGACCCGATCCAACAGGAGAGCGTGCATGCTGAAAGTCAATCCGGTTGCACGCGTCGACGACGCGCCAGGCTTTCGTCGCATGTTCCGTGCAGGCCGCCTCACGGTCGGCATCTTCTTCCCCATCGAAACCTTCAAGGGCGACGAGCCCTCGATGCGCGACCAGGAGCGCCTGGCGCAGCGCGCCGAAGCCCTCGGCTACGCCGCCCTGTGGGTGCGTGACGTGCCGCTGCGCGATCCGAGCTTCGGTGACCTCGGCCAGGTCCACGACCCGTGGGTCTACCTCGGCTGGATGGCGGCGCACACACGAACGATTGCGCTGGCCACCGGCTCCATCGTGCTGCCCTTGCGGCATCCGCTGCATGTGGCCAAGGCGGCGGCCTCGGTCGACCAGCTGTCGGGCGGCCGGCTGGTGCTCGGCGTGGCTTCCGGCGACCGGCCGGTGGAGTTTCCGGCCTTCGGGGTCGACATCGAGCAGCGTGCCGCCCTGTTCCGCGAGTACTTCGGCGTGATCCGCGACGTGCTGGAGCGCGAATACCCCAGCTTGGATTCGACGGCCGGTGTGCTCACCGGGCACGCCGACCTCGTGCCCAAGGCGCTCGGGCGCCTGCCGATGTTCGTCACCGGCAACAGCGGGCAGCCGCTGCCGTGGATCGCAGCGCATGCGGATGGCTGGGTCACCTATCCCCGCGGCATCGAGCTGCAGGCCGCGGCGGCGGCGCGCTGGCGCGGTGACGTCCAGGCCGCCAGCCCGGGCGCCTTCAAGCCCTTCGTGCAATCGCTGTACGTCGACCTTGCCGACGATCCGGACCTGCCGCCCAAGCCCATCCACCTCGGCTTCCGGGCGGGGTGGCACTTCCTGCTGCGCTTTCTCGACGCGCTTCGCGTCGTCGGCGTCAACCACGTCATCCTCAACGTCAAGTACGGCACACGGCCAGCGTCCGAGGTGCTCGAGGAGATCGGCACCGAGGTGCTGCCGCTGCTGTCCGACGTGCAGGGCGAGGAGCCCGCCGCCGCCGAGCTGGAGCCGGAAGATGTCGAAGTCGACGACGCGCTCGTGCCGCCGCGTTGAGCGCCTGAGGCGGCACGGAGCGCCGCGTGCCGACGCGCTGGCTGTTCGTCTGCATCGGCGGCGATCCGCAGACCCAGTGGGCCGGCGCCATCGGCATGGCGCTCGACGAGGCCGGCTACCTGCTGACCGGCCGCGACCTGCTGTGCGACGGCGCGCGGCCGCCGCACTGGCCGCTGGACCGCGAGCCCTACTTCCTCGAGACCAACATCCCTGGCGTGTTCGCCGCCGGCGACGTCCGCCACGGCGCGGTACGCCGCTGTGCATCCGCGGTGGGCGAGGGCGCCATGGCGGTGGCCTTCGTGCATCGGGTGCTGAAAATGTGTTGACAAACCCTGATGCGAAAGGCGCGGGCACTGGAGTCTTTCGCGGCGGGGTGTTCGGTCCTGGCCGGCTGCGGGCCAGGACATCCGGCGCGTGGCTGCCGAATGGCCGTCGCGCATGACGGCCCTCCGGCAGTGCAGCGTGCCGGCAGGCTCGTGCGCCACCGCACCTGTGCACCGCAACTCCTTGTCCGCCAAGCCAAATCGCCAGTCCCGCGATGCCGCTTCACCGCCTTCGCACGCCGGCACGGGACATGCGCTTGTCGACCAGGGCCCGGCCGTCGCTTCGATGGCCGGCGCAGACCTGCAACCACGAGGATCGTGATGTTCGAAGAAGCCAGCATTGCAGGCGACAACGCATCGGAAGCCCATGCGAGCGCGCGATCACCCGGTCCGGCGATGCGCATCGCCTACCTCGGCGCCGCGGACCTCGGCGGCGCGCGCCTGCGCGACTCGGTCGACATCCTCGTGCCGACGGACACCGCCAACCTGTCCGCCACCTACCGGGTCGGACAGGGGCGTGACCGCACGACCTTCCTGCGCGCTCCGCTGGTGTCGGTCGTCCCGCCTGCACTGCCGCATTCGCTGGCCGACCGGCCAGGGACCAACACGCTCGTCCTGAGCATCGCGGCGCCTTTCTTCCACCAGGTGGCGCGTGCCCTCGGGGGCGACGACACGGCACTCGTGGAGCCGCACGCGACCGCCGACCCCTTGATCCGCGAAGTGGGCGACGCCGCCGAACGCGATGTCCGCGCACGGCGTCTGCCGGATGCGCGCTACGTGGAGTCGCTGGCCATGGTCCTCGCGGTGCACGTTGCCCGGAAGTACGCGGTCCTGAGAAGCACGACAGCCGCAGCCTTGGGCGGACTCGCGCCCCACAAGCTGCGCTGTGTCCACAACCACATCTGCGAGCATCTGGGCGAGACGATCCGGGTCGAACAGCTGGCCGCGGCGGTGCAGCTGAGCCCGTTTCACTTCGCGCGCATGTTCAAGCAGTCGACTGGCCAATCGCCCCACCTGTACGTCCTGATGCAACGCGTCGAGCGGGCGAAGGCGCTGCTGACCGGGACCGACACCGCGCTTATTGACGTGGCAGCCAACGTGGGCTTTCGCACCCAGGGTCACTTCACCGGCGTGTTCCACCGGTACGCCGGCTTCACGCCGCGGGCGTTCAGGCTCCAGGCGAGGGAGACGGTGGCCTGCGACGCGCACATCGCCTGCGCCCTCGACCGGACACAAGCGCCTGCTGGATGACCGCCGGCAGGGCGTCCAGGTTGAAGCGCCGGCTGCGCAGATGGCCGCCTCCTTAGGGCGGCAGTCCGTGTTTAGCGTACGCTCAGGGGGAGAACAGCAGCTTTTCGCATCCGAGGTCTTGTCGATCCCGGCGTTTCGCTCTACCCCCGCGAACGCAACAACCCGTGCGTCCCACGGGTGCCAGCATGGCATCTTCATGACCTCATCCTCCCCTGAAACCCGCAGGCTGCAGGACTGCTTCAACGGGCTGCTCAGCCTTGTTGCTGCGCCTGCCCTGTGGTCCGGCAAAGGGCCGGACTGGGTGATGCGCGAGGTGCTGGACATGCTCGCGCGCATGCTGAATCTCGACCTCGCCTATTCGCGCCTGGACGACGGATCGGGCGGCGCGATCCGGGAGCTGGCGCGCAGCGACCGCTATGCGGACGCAGACCGCCGCGTGCATGAGATCGGCGTGGCCGTCGAGCCTTGGCTGCGCACCCAGCAGGCCGGCGAGTGTCATGTCGTGCCGAATCCCTTCGGCGCGGGGGAACTCAACGTCACCTGCCTGTCGCTGGGTTTGAAGGAGGGCGGCGGGTTCGTGCTCGCCGGCTCCAGGCGTCCGGGCTTTCCGGCCGACACCGACCTGCTGCTGCTGCAGGTTGCCGTCAACCAGGCCGTGGTGGAGTTGCAGCGGGCGCAGGTGGTGGCGGCCAAGCAGCGCGCAGAGGCCGCGGAGGCCCACAGCACCTACCTGCGCCAGGAAAGCGAGCAGCACTGGGGCGAGATCATCGGCGCCAGCGCGCCGCTCGCGCAGGCGCTGAAGCTCGTCGAGGAGGTCGCGCCCACCAACGCCTGCGTTCTCATCCAGGGCGAGACCGGCACGGGCAAGGAGCTGATCGCACGTGCGATTCACCGCCTGAGCCACCGAAGCCAGCAGCCCTTCGTTCGGCTGGATTGCGCCGCCATTCCGGCCGGCCTGCTGGAAGCTGAAGTCTTCGGGCACGAAAGAGGCGCATTCACCGGCGCCGTCGCACGGCGCATCGGCCGCTTCGAGCTGGCTGATCGGGGCACGTTCTTCCTCGACGAAGTGGGCGAGATTCCGCTCGATCTGCAAGCCAAGCTCCTGCGCGTGCTGCAGGAACGTGAGTTCGAGCGGGTCGGCAGCAGCCGCACCCGGCGCATCGATGTGCGGCTGATCGCCGCGTCCAATCGCGACCTGGGGCAGATGGTCGAGGCCCGCACCTTCCGTGAGGACCTCTACTACCGCCTGAACGTCTTTCCCATCGAGATGCCCCCGCTGCGCGAGCGGGGCGAGGACATCCCGCTGCTGGCGCGGCACTTCCTGCAAGTGCATGCGCGCGCGAACAACCGCTCGATCACGGCGATGGAACCGGGTGGCCTCGCGGCCCTGTGCCGCTATGCGTGGCCGGGCAACGTCCGCGAGTTGTCGAACATCATCGAGCGCTGCGTGATCCTCACCCACGGCTCCACCTTGCACGTTTCCGCCGATGCGCTGAAGCCGCGCGGCGCGGTCCCGGCCGTGGACAACAGTCTGGCGGGCGCACAGCGACAGCACATCCTGCAAGTGCTCGAAGGATGCCATTGGGTGATCGCCGGACCGACTGGCGCGGCCGCCAGGCTTGGCATGAAGCGCAGTTCGCTTCAGTACAGGCTCCAGAAGCTGGGGATCGTGCGCCCCACGTGAATCGGCCTGCGTGCCGGAGCGTTCGTGCAGCGAGCCCGCGCGCCGATTCCTGCTGTTCATGGCACGCGCTTGCGGCGAACCTGGGGGCCGAACGATGGACAAGCGCCAAGGAGGGCCTCGACACGCACACGGCCGGGCTCCCAAACCTACGATGGCTGCGTGAAAGACTTGAGATATTTCGACCAGCACCGGCACGCGACCTGGCTGGAGCTGTTCTTCGACCTGATCTTCGTCGTCGCCCTGCGCGACGTCGGCGAGATTCTGGCGGAAGCGCACGACGGCCACATCACGGCGCAGCAGTTCCTGCACTTCGTGCTGATGTTCCTGCCGGTGTGGTGGATCTGGGCGGGCCACACGATCTACGCCAATCGCTTCGACACCGACAGCCGCCAACACCGGCTGTCGACGCTACTGATGATGTTTCTGCTGGTCGTCATTTCCGCGCAGGTGTCGGACGCCACCCAGGATGCCGGCACGTACACGCTGGCCGTCGCCTGCTACTGTGGCGCGCGGCTGATCGTGGCGGGGATGTACTTCGTCTCCAGGCGCAAGCACCACGACCGGGGCGGCATCGCGACGACGGTGGGCGCCGTGTTCGCCATCGGCGCGGCGATCAGCCTGTCTTCGGTCCTGCTCGATCCGCCCTGGAGCTACGGCGTCTTCTATGCCGGCATCCTGTTCGACATGGCGGCCCTGGTGGTGCTCGACCGGCGCCTGCATGCGGTGCCCGCGCACACGGCGCACCTGGTCGAGCGCGTCGGCCTGCTGACCATCATCATGCTCGGCGAATCGGTGATCAGCATTTCGGCGGCCCTGGCGGGCATCACCTGGAACCGCTTCAACATCATCGCCGCCATCAGCGGATTCGTCATGGTGTCGGCGATCTGGTGGATCTACTACGACAGCTTCCACCTGCTCGAGCGACGCAAGTTGACGACGGGACACTCGATCCTCTACTCGCACTTCCTGCTGTTCGTCGGGCTGGCGATCCAGGCCTCGCTGATCCGGCATGCGATCCTGGGCGGGCTCGACGCGCATGACTTCCGTCTGCTCGCCGCCGTCGGCACCGTGCTGTTCTTCCTGGGCAAGCAATATGGCTACTACCAGGAGGTGCCGGAACTGCGGCCCTACCTGCTGACCAACACGATGGCGGTGTTCGCCCTGACTGCACTGGTTCTGGTGCTGCCGCTGGGGCTCGAGGGCATGCTGGCGGGCCTGACGGCGACGATGATCTGCTATGTGCTGCTCAACCTGCGCTACCGCCACCCGTCTTGAAGACCCTTGTGCAGTACGCCAACAAGGATGCTGGCTCTGCCGCCGGCGCACGGAACGCGATGTGCCCATCGGGCCGCACCAGCACCAGCGCGGGCGGCTGGCCGGCCAGGCCATAGGCCGCATGGGCCACGCCGTCCAGGTCGTTCAGCAGCACCGCCGCTTCGTCGCCCGCGGGCGTGGCCGCGCTCAGCACCAGGCGCGGTCGCACCCAGGGCCAGGACTGCACGGCGCGGCAGGCCTGCTGCAGCACGGGCAACGCGGTGTCGTCACGACCATCGAAGGCCAGCAGCGCCCAGCCGCAGGTCCAGCCGTCGGGGTTGTACAAGTGGTCGAACAGGCGGGTGCTGCCGCCGTCGGCCGCGATCACCGGGGCGTCCGGTGCGCGCGCACCGGCCCTTACCGCATCGCTGCCCACCAGCTGGCGCAGGCCGTTGGTGAGCCGGTCTTCGCTCAGCGGACTTTCGGGGTAGGCCACTGCCAGCTGTTGCCAGTCGTCGGTGCCCTGGATCAGCGTGCTGATGGTGGGCACTGCCTTGGCCGCCAGGCTCATGGCCGCATCGCTCAGGCGGCCGCGGTACACGCTGTTGTGGAAGCCGCGGCGCTGGCGCGCGTCCAGCGCCCGGTGCTCGCCGCCGCGTTCGGCGTCATAAGAGTCGAGCACGACGGGCTGCGCGCGACCCTGCAGCACCATGGCCAGCCGCCAGGCCGCGGCCACTGCATCGTGCAGTCCGGCATTCATGCCCTGGCCGCCGTTGGGCAGGTTGCGGTGGCCTGCGTCGCCCGCCAGCAGCACGCGGCCCTGCGCATAGTGCGCCGCTACGCCATGCTGGAAGCGGCTGTGGGTGAGCCAGACGGGGTCGGTCAGCGTCAGCGTCTCGTCGCCGGTCACTTCACGCGCCAGGGCCTGCATCTCTTCCAGCGTGGGATCGCGCTCGGGCACGCCTTCGTCGTCGGCCAGGAAGAAGAGGCGGTGATGGCCGCCCCACACCGGCAGCACGCCGCAGAAGCCCTTGCGGTAGTAGAAGAACCAGAGCTTGTCGAAGTCGGTGGCACGTCGCCAGCTGAGCTTGGCGTCCACCTGGCGGTTCATCACATGCGGTAGCCGCTCGGGTTCGAAGTCCAGGCCGAGCTGGCGGCGCACCAGGCTGTCGCCGCCATCCGCCGCCACCAGGTAGCGGCAGTGCAAGGTCTGCGGCTGGCCCACCGTGCGCTGCTCATCGTCGGGGTCGACCTCGGCCACGGTCAGCGTGACGCCGTCGTCGTCCTGCTCGAAGCCCACCAGCCGGCGCCCTCGCTCGACCGTCACCCCGCGGGCCTGCAGCTGCTCGGCCAGCGTCGTCTCGATCACGTCCTGGCCGCTGTACAGCACCTCCGGGAACGGGCTGTCCACGTCGGCGATGCGCACCGGGTCCACCGGCTCGCCCAGCACCAGCGTGTTCACTTCGCGGATCCGGTAGGCCTGTGCCGCCAGCGCGTTGCGCAGACCGATGGCATGCAGCAGCTCCTGCGGCCGGGCCCACAGGTTGTTGGCGCGCGAGTGGGGCAGCACCTGGCGCCGCTGCTCGAGCAGGCGCACCTGCACGCCGTGGTGCGCCAGCGCGAAGGCCGTCGACAGCCCGACGGGGCCACCGCCGACGACGATCACGTCGGCATCCCAGGATGTATCGGCAACAGCAGTCATGACAAAGGCTCAGGGAGTGGAGGAATCGGGGTCGTCGGCGTCGGCGGCGCCGACCAGGCCCTGCTGCAGCAAGGCGTTGAGTTCACGCAGCACCGCGGTGGCAGCGGCAACACGTCTCACGCCGATGCGCTCGACCAGCTGCCGGCTCATCGGGGCCTCGGCCGCCTCGGCCGCGGCGAGGGCCTGGCTGCCTTGTTCCGTGAGCACCACCAGCGGCGCGCGGCGGTGCTGCGGGTTGGGTTGCAGTTCAACGAAGCCCCGCTCGGCCAGCACGTGCACCACCCGCTGCACCGCCTGGCGTGTCAAGCCCATCGCGCGGGCGATGTGGGCCACCGGCAGCGGCACGGGTGCATATCCCAGTGCGGCCAGCACCTGCCATAGCGCGGAAGTGAGGCCCACGTCGCGCACCAGGCCGTTGCCGGTGTCGATCAACAGGCCGTTGGCCTGGAAGACCTCGATCACCAGGTCTCGCAGGGGATTGGTGGGCGCGGAGCGCATGGCCGACATGTTCCCCAAATTGACAACATGTTGTCAGTAGGACAAAGCCGATAGTGGCGTCAAGCGGTGCTGCGGCCTGGCGGCGTGGAAGAGCAGGGAAATGCATCCAACGGCACCGCAGCCGCTGGACGGGCGCGCCGCCCAGGAACGACACTCCGGCCGACCCCTGCGATCCCTACACCACGAGCACATGGCGATGAACCAGCCTGCCAGACCTTTGCCACCCGGCGACTGCCTGCCCAGCGGCTATTGGCAAGAGCTGGCGACCACCGACTTCGCCCGCGTCGACCCCGCACGCACGATAGCGCTGCTGCCGGTGGCGGCGATCGAACAGCATGGCCCGCACCTGCCATTGGCCACCGACGCGCTCATCAACGAGGGCGTGGTGAGCGAAGCACTGCGCCGCCTTCCGGCCACGGCTTCGGTGCTGGTGCTGCCGGCACTGAACATCGGCGACAGCCTGGAGCACACCGCCTTCCCGGGCACCCTCAGCGCCGAACTGGATGACCTGCTCGGCCTGTGGCTGGCCGTGGGCCGCTGCGTGGCGCGGGCCGGCGTGAACAAGCTGGTGATCTTCAACAGCCATGGCGGGCAGCGTGCGCACGTGGACCTGGCGGCGCTGCGGCTGCGGGTGGCGCATGGCCTGCTGGTGGTGCGTGCCCACAGCTTCTCCTTCGGCGTGCCGGCCGTGCCGCCGGGCCTGTTCAGCGCGGACGAACTCGCACACGGCCTGCATGGTGGTGCGGTCGAGACCTCCCTGGTCATGCACCTGCGGCCCGACCTGGTGCGCATGGACCGGCTGGCGCGTTTCCCCAGCCTGGGCGCTGCGCTGGCGCAGCGTGGTGGCTTGCTGGGGGTCGAGAAGCCGGTGGGCATCGGCTGGATGACGCAGGACATCAACCGCGATGGCGTGTGCGGCGACGCCACGGCGGCCACGCCGGAAAAAGGCGCACTGCTGCTGCAGCACATGGCCGGCCGGCTGGTACAGCTGCTGGCCGAGGTCGAGACCATGGACCCGCCCGCAGCCAGCGCGGGCCCTGTGGCCTGACTCAGTCGTCGCCCAGGTGGCCCGCCTGCTGCTTGGTCCGCATGTAGCGTTCGTTGTGGCTGTTCATCGGCGCCGGCAAGGGCAGGCGGTCGACCACCTCGATGCCGTGGCAGCGCAGCGCCTCGATCTTCTGCGGGTTGTTGGTCAGCAGCTGGATGCGCGGGTGGCCCAGGGCCTTCAAGATCACGGCCGCTGCGGCGAAGTCGCGTTCGTCCTCGCGGAATCCCAGGTGACGGTCGGCCTGCAGCGTGTCCAGCCCGGCGTCCTGCAGCCGGTAGGCCCGCAACTTGTTGGCCAGGCCCAGGCCCCGGCCTTCCTGGGCCAGGTAGAGCAGCACGCCGCCCGTCCCGGCCAGCTGCGCCACGGCGCGCTGCAGCTGCGGGCCGCAGTCGCAACGCAGGCTGCCCAGCAGGTCGCCGGTGAGACAGGCCGAGTGCAGGCGCACCGGCACGGGCACACCGACCGGTGGTTGGCCGACGACGATCGCCACGTGCTCGACATCCGCATCGATATCGCGGAACAGCACCAGCGTGCAGTCTTCTTCTGCCGCCAGCGGCACATGGGCGTCGCTGACGCGTCTCAGCCGGGGGGCTTGGCCCGGCAGTGCCCGTCCGACGTCGGCCGGGTCGAAATGCAGCACCTGCGCGGCGGCCAGCGACGCCGGGGCAGGGCTTGGCAGGGCGACCAGCAGCAAGGCTGGCAGCAGCCGGGCACGCTTGCACAGGCTCAGGGCCGCCAGGGCGGCGGGTTCGGCGGCATGCAGCGGCTGCGGCTGGCGCAGCAGGTCGGAGTCGACGGTGCCGGCGCACACGGCCGCCAGCCGCTGCAGCGGCTGCAGGCCCACGCCGGGCGGCTGCACCCAGGCCTGGATGACCGGTTCTGCCGTTCCGCCACGCACGGCCAAGGCCTGCAGACGTTCTGCGCTCAGCACCAGTTGCAGCGGGGCCCCGGCCTGCTGCAGGCTGTGCAGCAGCGCTTCGTCGAGCGTCTCGACAGCGGCGGCAAGCAGGTGGCCCGACCCACTGGACAGCGCCAGCGGGCGCCCGTGGCGCAACTCGCCGCAGGCCCGCAGGACACGGATCGCGGCAGCTTCGCGCTCGTGATCCATGGGGGCAGGAGCAGGGGTGGTCTGGCGTGCGGCCGCCGTGCGTGCTGGCAATGTCGAGCCTGGGGTCATCGTGGGCACCTTAGCAAGTCGGGAGCATCCGCGCAGGCGTCAGGCGATCCGCGCGCTGCGATGATGCGGTACCCGCGTGTTGGATCCGGTTGCTGCGGCGGCCGTCACTGTGGATGACGAGTTGAACGTCCCTGCGAATCTCAGGTTGGACGCCAGTGCGGATGGCGAGCCAGGCGCCACCATGCCGGCCGACTGGGCGGCGCTGTGGGACGAGCTGCTCGAAGCGCGCGCAGTCCCCTCCGGCCGCGCTGCGGCTGCGTGTCTGGCGCGGCCCCGCAGCGCCGAGCAGGCCGCCTGGCTGGCGCTGTACCGGCCCTTGCTGGAGGCCCGCCATGCGCAGGCCCGGGCCGACGGCCTGCCTTGGGCCCTGGCGCAGCTGGGGCAAAGCCTGGACGGCTGCGTGGCGACGGCCAGCGGCGACTCGTACTTCGTCACCGGCGCAGCGAGCCTGTTGCACCTGCACCGGCTGCGGGCCTTGTGCGATGCGGTGCTGGTGGGTGCCGGAACGGTGGCTGCCGACGACCCGCAGCTCACCACCCGTCGCGTGCCCGGGCCGAACCCTGTGCGGGTGGTGTTCGACCCGGCGGCTTCGCTCGATGGCCGAGCGCGCTTGCTGCACGACGGCCTCACGCCCGTGCTGTGGCTGTGTGACAGCCGCCACGCCGAAAGCGCCCGCGCCCGCCTGCACGGCGCGGGGGATGCCGGGGCCGCCGGAGATGCCCACCCCGCCGCGCCGCGCAGTTCGCAGGTGCTGCCGGTGGACGGTCTGCTCGATGCCGACGATCCCGGCCGGGGCCCCGATCTGGCGCAGGCGTTCCGGGCGCTGGCCAGGCGCGGCTTGCGCGTCCTGCTGGTCGAAGGTGGCGGCGTCACCGTGTCACGCTGCCTGCAGGCCGGCTTGCTGGACCGTCTGCACCTGGTGATCGCGCCGGTGATCATCGGCACGGGCCGGCGCGGGCTGCAGCTGCCCAGCCCGGCGCGCATGGCCGACTGCCTGCGGCCCGTCGCGCGACGGCTGCCGCTGGGCGACGACATGCTCTGGGACCTGTCGCTGCGCCCCGCCGATGCAGGCATGACGGCCGGCGCGCAGACGCCGGCCTGAGCCGGCAGGAGCCGGCGCTCATCCCGGCGGCAGCGCCAGCACGTCCAGATGGCCCACCTGCAGCACGCTGCATGGGGCCAGCGCATGGCGCCGCTGCTGCCAGCGCCTGATGCGGGCCGACGCAGCAGGCGCCTGTTCCACCGCGGCGGCGCCCAGGCCATCGACCATCGCCTGCTGCATCGCCAATGCTGCGCCGCCCTCGCGTCCATCCAGCCGCCAGTCGCTGCGCGCGCTGTGGACCTGGTAGCCGCCAACCCGCAGTGCCTCGACCAGCGCCGGTGCCGCGGCGGCACCCAGCGCTGGGCCGCCGAAACCCTTGTCGCGCTGCTGGTGGGCGGCGAACAAGGCCGCAACGGCGGCGTCGTCCGGGTCGGCAGGTGACCAGGCATGCCGACCGTCGACGCTGAGCGCCATCAGCAGCGCCACCCGGGCCTCGGTCGCGGCCGCCACCAGCTGCTGCAGCCAGGCGGCGCTGACCAGGTCGAGCAGGGCCGAGGCGGTGACCAGCATGGCCGCCCGCCAGGGCAGGTCGGCCAAGGGACTGGGCGAGGTCCAGCCGCTGCCGGACCACCTCGGCCTGGAAGCCGTCGCCCGTCAGCTGCAGGATCCGGCCCTGGAAATCGCCCATGCCGTCGGGTGCCGGGCCCTCGCCGTACGCGACCTCCACCGCGTGTGGCTCGGTGCGCCGGCCGGCCAGGGCCTGCCGCCAGTGCTGCAGCAGGGCGGCATCGTGGTCCACCACCAGCCATTGCTGGCTGCCGCCGATCAAGGGCGCCAGCCAGCGCAGGTTCGAGCCCGTGCCGCAGGCCAGGTCGATGATCCGGAATGCTGCGTCGCCAGGCGGCCGGCGGCCGGCCAGCCGGGCCTGCAGCTGCAGCCGCGGTGCAGCGGCACGGCGGGCCAGGGCGTCGAAGGGCTCGCGCTGCTGCAACCAGCTGGCGCTGAAACCGGCGTCGGGCGCAGGCCGGCGGCTCACGGCGGAAAGGCCATCACGGCCGCCAGCACGGCCCCGACGCGCTTGGCCTGCGTCGGCCAGCTAGGCAAGCGGGCGCCGGCTTCACGCGCGCCAGCGGCCAGGCGCTGGCGCAGCGCGGTATCGCAGATCAGCGCCTGGAGCGCAGCCCGCAGTGCCAGCACATCGCCCGCCGGCACGCACCAGCCGGCCTGCGGCGGCACGGTCTGCGCCAGGGCGCCGGCGTCGCTGGCCAGCACCGGCCGGCCCGCTGCCAGCGCTTCGGCCACGGCCATGCCGTAGCCTTCGTGCAGCGAGGCCAGCACCACCAGGTCCGCTGCCGAATAGTGGCCGTGCAGCGCGGCGTCGTCGACCTCGCCGTGCCAGGTCACGCGCCCGGCCAGCGGCGGCTCGGACGTCAGCGCCTGCAATTGCGCCGCGGTGGTCGGGTCGCGCGTCAGGCTGCCCACGCAGTGCAGTTCCCAGCGCAGCTCCGGCAGCCCAGCCAGGGCCTGCAGGAGCAGCGCATGCCCCTTGCGGGGCGTGAGGGTGGCCACGCACAACAGGCGCGCACCGTGCGCGGTGGCGGCGGCAGTGGCCCGTGCCCCGGCTGGCGGCGAAGGCCCGCGACGGGCTGCCACGCTCGTCGATGCCGCATCGATGCCCGGTTCGACGACCGCGATGCAAGGCGGGGGCACGCCCATCGCCACGACATCACGCGCGGTGCGCGGGCTGGTGACGATGACCTGGCGCGCGAACGACAGCGCCCGGGTCTCCTGCGCCAGCAGGCGCTCGCGCAGCGCCGGCGGCAGGCCGGTCTCCAGGTGCAGGGGATGGTGGACCAGCGCCACCCAGCGCAGTCGTGCAGCGTGCGCCGCGACCACGCTGCCCAGCACGCCGAAGGCCAGGCCGTCGGCCAGCACCAGCGTGCCGTCGGCGATGTCGGCCACGGTGGCCGCCGCATGCGCCAGCGTGGCGGGGTCGGGCTCGGGCCAGGGGCCGTCGAGCCGGCGCACGTCGACCGCCCAGCCCGCGGCGATCAGCGCTTCGGCCAGCCGGCGGTCGTAGCGGAAGCCACCGGTGGGGGTGTGCCAGTCGCCGGGAACGAGAAAGGTGAACGCGCGGACCGGCGCCATCGCGACCGGCTCAGGCCGCCGGCAGGGCGCCTTCGTAGGCAGCCCAGGCCACGTGCGATTCATTCAGGGTGACGCGCATCCTCGTCAGGCCGCCATCGCCGGCGCCGGGCAGCGCATGCGGGCCGAGGGCGCCAGCGGCAATGCGCGCGGCGATGCGGTCGAAGATCGCACGCGCGAGGAATTCCGTGGTGGTGTTGCGGCCGGCGAACTCGGGCAGTTCGTCCAGGTTGCGGAAGTTCAACCGCGCCAGTTCTTCGCGCAGCACCTGCGTCGCCAGGCCAATGTCGACGACGACGCCGTCGACATCCAGCGTGTCGCGCTGCAGCTGGAGGTCGACGACGTACGTCGCGCCGTGCAGGCGCTGCGCCGGCCCGAAGACTTCGCCCTGGAAGCTGTGGGCGATCATGAAATGGTCTCTGACGTTGACGGCGTACATCGTGGTGGTGGCTGGGGCTGGTGTGGTGGGGGCCGGGGATCGGCAGCGGGGGTCAGGCACCCGGGGGTAGTCGATGCGGTGGCACAGGGTGCCGAGGCCGTGCACGGCCTCGTCCATCCGGGCCAGCGCATTCATCACGCGGGGCAGTTCGGCATACGGCGAGACATGGGTGATCAGGCGGTCCAGCACCGGCGCGTCCAGCATCGACAAGGCCAGCGCCAGACGCTGCCGGTGGCTCCAGCGCGCGCGCTGCGGGGCGGCCACGCTGCCCACCTGCGAGCTCTTCAGCACCAGGCGCCGCGCGTGAAAGGCCTCGCCCAGCGGCAGCGCCACAGGGCGGCTGCCGTACCAGCTGAGCTCCAGCACCGTGGCCTCGAAACCGGCCAGCCGCAACGCCGTGCCCAGGCCGGCCGCGGTTCCGCTGGTGTGCACCACGAGGTCGGCCTCGGGGGCGGCATCGTCAGGCAGCGCAAAGCCGGCGCCCAGGGCTGCGGCCAGGTCCGAACGGCCCGACAGGGTGTCGACCACCTCCACGCGACAGCCCGGCACCCGCGCAGCCAGCCAGGCCACCAGCAGGCCGAGCGTGCCGCCGCCGACCACCGCGACCCGGTCGCCCATCCGCGGTGGAGCGTCCCACAGCGCATTGATCGCCGTCTCCAGCAGCGCGGCCAGCACGGCGCGGCCCGCGGGCACGCCTGGTGGCAGCGGCAGCAAGGCGTGTGCAGGCACCTGGAACAGCGTCTGGTGCGGATGCAGGCAGAAGACCTCGCGCCCCAGCAGTTTGGCGGGGCCGGCTTCGACCCGGCCGACGTTGATGTAGCCGTACTTCACCGGCCCGGGCAGCTCGCCGGCCTGGAAAGGTGCGCGCATGCGGGCGTACTCGCTGGCGGGCACCTCGCCCCGCAGCACCAGGCCTTCGGTGCCCCGGCTGATGGCGCTGTGCAGGGTGCGCACGCGGGCCTCGCCGTCGCCCAGCGGTGGCAGGTGCTCGGGCAGCAGCTCGGCCCGGCCGGGGGCCATGATCCAGCAGGCGCTGGCGGCCGCATCCGCCTGAACGGCGGTGGCAGAGAGGGTGGCCACGGTGGAAGGCGGGGTGTTCAAGGCGTTGCAGGTCGTCGATCCGGCGCGGCCGGCTGCACCTCGGCAAGCCCCGCAACCTGCTCGGATGCCTGCTCGCCGTACGTTGTCTCGTGCACGATGGTACGTTCCACCCCATGGACGTGCAGTGCCCCCCGTTTTCGCCGCCCGGTCTGCTGGCGCGCAGCCTGTGGCGCGCCGTGGTGTGGGTCGCTTCGGTCGGGGTGCTGCTGGCCACCGGTCTGGCGTGGCTGGCCAGGCTGGGGCTGGGATCTGCTCTCCTTTCCTGGGGCCTGGCCCTGCTGTGGTTCGGCGCTGGTGTCCTGCTCGTGCGCCACGGCCTGCGCACGGGCGCGCATCCGTATGCCCGGTTCGGGGCCGCCAACGGCGTGACCTTGTTGCGCCTGGCGCTGGCCAGCGTGCTCGTCGGCCTGATCGGCCAGGCGGATTGGGCCCCGCCCTGGGCTTCGCCCGGCACCGCGGCCCTGGCCTGGGCGGCGGTGGTGTTGGCCACCGTCACCGCCCTGCTGGACGCGTTGGACGGCGTGCTGGCCCGGCGCAGCGGCCTGGCCAGCGCTTTCGGGGCCCGCTTCGACATGGAAGCCGACGCCGCCTTCATCCTGGTGCTGTGCGCCGGGGTCTGGCTGGCCGGGCAGGCCGGGCCCTGGGTGCTGGCCGCCGGCCTGATGCGTTATGCCTTCGTTGCGGCGGCCGGCGTCTGGCCCTGGTTGGCCGCACCGCTGGCTCCCAGCCGGCGCCGGCAGACGGTGTGCGTGGTGCAGATCACCGGCCTCATCGTCTGCCTGGTGCCGATCGTCACACCCGCGGTTGCCTCGGCGGTGGCGGCCTGCAGCCTGGGGCTGCTTGGCCTGTCCTTCGCCATCGACATCCGCACCCTGGCGCGCAAGCGCTCCTCAACCCGCGAGCCCTGACATGCACGCAATCCGCTCGGAACCTACCGCCCTGTGCCGATCCCGTCGCGCCTGGCTTGCCCGATGGCTGGCGGCGGGCCTGGGCCTGGCCGCCGTGTCATCGGCGTCGGCGCAGGCCGCGCGTTACGAGATCGACCCGAACCACCTGACCGTGGCCTTCCTCGTCGACCACGTCGGCTATGCCAAGACGCTGGGCATGTTCAGGACGGCGCGGGGCGGCTACAGCTTCGACGAGACCACCGCCCAGCTGTCGGCACTGCGCATCGAGGTGGACACCGCCAGTGTCTTCACCAACCAGCGCCAGCGCGACGAGCATCTCAAGGGCGCGGATTTCCTCAACAGCAGCGAGCACCCGCGCATGGTGTTCACTGCCGAGGGCATGCGCCGCATCGGCGAGCGCAGCTTCGAGATCGCCGGGCAGCTGCAGCTGCTGGGCAAGACCCAGCCGCTGACCCTGCAGGCCACCTGGAACAAGAGCGCCGATTCCCCCCTCGGCGGCCTGGGCCGCAAGCCCTACGTGATGGGTGTGTCGGCGCGAGGCAGCTTCAAGCGCAGCGCCTTTGGCATGAACTACGCCGTGGCCAACGGCTGGGTCGGCGACGAGGTGTCGCTGATCATCGAGTTCGAAGCCATCCGGCAGTGAGACCGCCGGCACCGCCGCCCGGCACCTCGGTGCCGGCGGCTTCCTTGCGTCAGGCCGCGGGCTGGCTGCTTCGGTTCGGGCTGGCGTTTGCGTTCCTCAACGCGCTGCTCAGCTTCGAGAACCGGTGGCCGGGCTTCGGCGTGCACTGGATGCCGCGCTTGTCGTTCGAGCTGTGCCTGGCGGTGGCGGCGCTGCTGGCCTGGGTGGCCTGGCGCGGCCACCTGGGCGTGCGCGCGGCCAGCGGCCTGGCGACGGTCTTCGTGCTGCTGGTCGTGGTGCGTTATGCGGATGTGACGGCGCCGGCGGTGCTGGGCCGGCCACTGAACCTGTACTGGGACGGCCGCCATGCGATGGAGCTGCTGCGGCTGGCGCTGCAGTCGGTGTCACCGGGTCAGGCCACCGCGGCCATGCTTGCCTTCGTGGCTGGCCTGGTGCTCACCTGGCTGGGCGCGCGCATGGCGCTGCTCGCCTTGGCCCGCTGCCTGGCCTTGCGGCGCCCCCGCCACGTGCTGCTGGCCACCGTGGCGGCGCTGGCGGCCAGCTTCGCCGCCTACGTGCCGGCCCAGCGCGATACGCGCTGGTTCTTCAGCCTGCCCTTGACGCCCACGCTGATGCAGCAGGCCCTGTTGCTGGCCCGGGTGCTGCTGCCGGCGCAGGGCGAAGCGGTCCTGGGAACAAGCCCCGCCTTCGACACCAACCTGGATGGATTGAAGGGCGCCGGAGCGCAAGCCGACGTGCTGCTGATGTTTGCCGAGTCCTATGGCGCCAGCAGTTTCGACCTGCCCGAACTGGCGGCCGCTTTGGCGGGCCCGCGCGCGACCCTGGCGCAGGCCGCGGCCGACACGGGCCGCGGCGTCGTGTCGGCGCGCCTGCGCTCGCCCAGCTTCGGCGGTGCGTCATGGCTGGCCCATGCCAGCGTGCTGAGCGGGCTGGCCATCACCGGGCCCGACGAGCATGCGCTTCTGCTGACCACCCGCCGGCCGACCCTGGTGAGCCACTTCGCCCGCCACGGCTACCGCACCGTCGGCTGGATGCCCGGCATCAAGCGGGCCTGGCCGGAAGGCAGCTTCTACGGCTACCAGCGCATGGCCGGCGATGCCGCCATCGGCTACATCGGGCCAGACTTTGGCTACTGGCGCATTCCTGACCAGGCCGCGATGGCGGCATTGCACGGCCAGGAACTGGTGCCGGGTGCCGACGGCGGCGCGGTGCGCAAGCCACGCTTCGTGGTCTTTCCCAGCGTGAGCACCCATGCGCCTTTCCACCCGCTGGCGCCGTTCGTCGACGACTGGTCGGGCTTGAACGGGCCCGAGGCCTACACCGCCGCCCAGGCGGCGGCAGCGCGCGCCATGCCGCTGGCGCTGCAGCAGCCGATGCCCAACTACATCCAGGCCATGCGCTACCAGTTCCAGTGGCTGGCCAGTTACCTGCGGCAGCTTGCGCCGCTCCCGCTGGTGCTGGTGATGGTGGGTGACCACCAGCCGCCTGCCCTGGTGACCGGACCCGGGGCCAGCTGGGACGTGCCGGTGCACATCTTCAGCAGCGACGCGACCTTGCTGCAACGCCTGCTGGACCAGGGTTTCGTCAGCGGGCTGCAGCCCCCGGACGCCCCGCTCGGCACGATGCACGAGCTGACCACGCAGCTGCTGCGGGCGTTCGATCGACCCGAGCGTCCTCGGCCGGGGCCATGAAACACCGGCCAGCGTCGCCACGGGTCGCCGGACGGCCGCCGCCGGCTGCCTAGACCGTGCGCGCGCCGTCCACCGGCAGCTCGACGCCGCTGATGAAGCAGGCGGCGTCGCTGGCCAGGAAGACCGCGGCAGCGGCGACGTCCGAGGGCTTCGACAGGCGCCCCAGCGGGATGGTCGCGATGAACCTGGCGCGGTTGTCCGGTGTATCGGGCACGCCCATGAACTTCTCCAGCAGCGCGGTCTCGCCGATGACCGGGCAGATGGCATTGACGCGGATGCCGTCCGGCCCGAGCTCGACCGCCATCGACTTGGACAGCAGGTTCACCGCGCCCTTCGAGCCGTTGTACCAGGTCAGTCCCGGCCTCGGGCGGATGCCGGCGGTGGAGCCGACGTTCAGGATCACGCCCGCCCGCCGCTGCCGCATCAGCGGCACCACCGCCTGCGCCATGTGGTAGATCGACTTGACGTTGACCGCGAACATGCGGTCGAACGTGGCCTCGTCGACCTGCAGCATCGGCTGGTTGGCGTGGGTGGTGCCGGCGTTGTTGACGACGATGTCCGGCGTGCCGAAGCCTTCGACGCAGGCCCGCACCGCCGCGGCAACCGAGGCGCCGTCGGCGACGTCGCAATCCACCGCCGCAGCCCGTTCGCCGCCGAGTTCGGCGGCCAGTTGCCGCGCCCGGTCGGCCTGCAGGTCGGCGATGAGCACCCGCGCGCCTTCGCCGACGTAGTGCCGCACGATGGCCTCGCCGAAGCCCGCAGCGCCGCCGGTGACGATCGCGACCTTGCCTTGCAGTTGTCCCATCGTCGCGCTCCGGTCAGCCGTGGTAATGCACCAGCGTCTTGGTGCTGCTGACTTCTTCCAGCGCCAGCAGGCCCTTCTCGCGGCCGTGGCCGCTGCGCCGGGTGCCGCCGAAGGGCAGCTCGACGCCGCCGCCGGCGCCATAGCAGTTCATGAACACCTGGCCGGCCTTGACCGCCTTGGCCACGCGCTGCAGCCGGCCGGCGTTCTCGGTCCACACCGCTGCCAGCAGGCCGTAGTCGGTGCCGTTGGCCAGGCCGATCCCATCCGCCTCGTCGTCGAAGGGCATGGCTGCCAGCACCGGGCCGAAGACCTCCTCCCGCGCCAGCGCCGCATCGCGCGGCACCGGGCCGAACAGCGTCGGCCGCACGTAGTAGCCGGTCCTCGGTGCATCGGCGGCCACGGTGCCTTCGGCCAGCACCGGGATGCCCGCGGCCCGCGCCTCGTCGATGTAGCGCTGCACCCGTGCGCGCTGCGCCGGGTTCATCACCGGGCCGCAGTCGAAGTCCATGGCCGGCGTGCCGACGCGCACCTTCGCGAAGGCTTCGGCGACGCGGCCGACGAAGCTGTCGTAGATGCCGCGCTGCACCAGCAGGCGGCTGCCGGCGGTGCAGGTCTGGCCCGCGTTCTGCACGATGGCACGCACGATGATCGGCACGGCGCGTTCGGCGTCCACGTCGTCGAACACGATCTGCGGCGACTTGCCGCCCAGCTCCAGCACGCACTTGACCGCGTTCCTGGCCGCCGCCTGCTGCACCAGGGTGCCGACCTCGTTGCTGCCGGTGAAGGAGATGAAGTCGATGCCCGGGTGCGCAGCCAGCGCGGCGCCGGCTTCCTCGCCCAGGCCGGTGACCACGTTCAGCGCGCCTTCCGGCAGGCCTGCGGCGGTGGCGATCTCGGCAAACCGCAGCGCCGACAGGCTGGTGTCCTCGGCCGGCTTGAGCACGGTGCCGTTGCCCATCGCCAGCGCCGGTGCCACGGTGCGCCCCAGCATCTGCGCCGGATAGTTCCAGGGGATGATGTGCGCGGTGACGCCCAGCGGCTCGCGCAGCAGGCTCACCTGGTGGCCCCCCAGGAACGGGATCGTCTGGCCATGCACCTTGTCGGCCGCGCTGCCGTAGAACTCGAAGTAGCGCGCCAGCACCTTGATGTCGTTGCGCGCCGTGGTGATCGGCTTGCCGGTGTCGCGGGCCTCGAGCTGGGCCAGCGCTTCCTCGTGCGCCAGCACCGCCTCGCCGATCCTGACCAGGATGCGGCCGCGTTCGGTGGCGGTCATGCGGCCCCAGGCGCCGTCGAGCGACGCGCGTGCCGCCGCCACGGCAAGGTCGACCTCATGGGCCGCACCGCGGGCGATGTGATCGAAGATCTCGCCGTCGGCCGGCGAGGCGACGGGCAGGGTGGCGCCATCGCGGGCGGCGACCCAGCGGCCACCGATGAACATCTGCTTCATGGAACGCTCCTGTTGCCTTCAAGGCGGTGTTTGCGGCTGTGCAATGCCCGCGCACTGTAGGCAGCCGGCCGCGGCGGCTGAATTGGAAAGTCGGCAACGGCGCCTTGCGCGGCAAGCAAACCGCTGTCGCCGCGGGCGACAATCCGCCCATGCTGCCGGACCTCGATTCCCTTGCGCTGTTCGTGCGTGCCGCAGAGATGGGCAACCTCACCCGCGCCGCCGAAGCCAGCCACATCACCGTGCCGGCGGCAAGCCGGCGGCTCTCGCTGCTGGAGCACCAGTTCAAGGCGACGCTGTTCGAGCGTCATTCGCGCGGGCTGCAGCTCACGCCCGCCGGCGACCACCTGCTGAAGCTGGCCCGCGAGGTGGTGGCCGGCGTGCAGCAGATGCGTGCCGAGATGGGCAACTACGCCAGCGGCCAGCATGCGGTGCTGCGGGTGCACGGCAACACCTCCGCGATGACGCAGTTCCTGCCGGCGGACGTGGCCAGTTTCCAGGCCGGCCATGCCGAGGTGCGCATCGTGCTGGAGGAATGCTGGAGCGAGGAAGCGGTGCGGCGGGTGCGCAGCGGCGAGGCCGATCTCGGCGTCGTGGTCGAGGGTGCCGACCTGCACGGCCTGTGGTCGCGCGGCTACCGCGGCGACCGGCTCGCCGCCGTCGTCCGCGACGACGATCCGCTCGATGGCGAGGCGGTGTCCTTCCACGAGCTGCTCGAGCGCGACCTGGTCGGGCTGGAGGGCGGCAGCACGCTGACGCGGCTCTTGTCGGGCCAGGCGGCGCAGCACCTGCGGCCGATGGCGCTGCGGGTGCAGGTGCGCAGCTTCGAGGCAGTGTGCCGCGCCGTCGAGGCGCGCCTGGGCATCGGCATCCTGCCCATGGCCGCGGCCCGCAGCTTCGCACCGGCGATGCAGCTGAAGGTGCTGCCGCTGACCGATGAATGGGCATGGCGGCGCATGCGCATCGTCATGCGCAGCCAGCCGCCGCGCGAGACGCCGCTGGGCCTGCTGGCCGCTCACCTGGAAGGGTGTGCGGCCCCCGGCGACCTGGCGCCGGCTCCGGCTCAGGCCGGGATGTAGGGCTTCGTCCGCGCGAACGAGGCGCGTGAATTCCACGCTTGCGCCAGTGCCTTCAGGCCCGGCGTGGCGGGCAGCCAGGCTTGGTCGGCGAAGCGGAGTTGCTGGTAGTCGTGCAGCGTCACCGCCGCGATCGCATCCAGCGTCGGCGTGCCGGTGGCAGGTATCTCGCCGGCGCGGGCTTCCAGCCGCAGCATGCCTTCGACCATCGAGCGGCGGCGCCGCAGGCCCACCGGCGTCTCGTCGAACAGCGTGGGCGCGGTCACCTTGCGCGTGATGATGGTGATCACGGAGGCCTCGATCGCGCCCATGGCGATGCCGGCGCGGGAGAGCACGCCGGCGGCGCCGGCTGCCGGGCCGACCAGGCTCGGCCAGTCGGGCGCCGGGCGCGTGGCTTCCAGCCATTGCACGATCAGCATGGCTTCGGTCAGCGGCGTGCCGTCGTCGAGCACGAGCGTCGGCACCCGGGTGGCGGCGTTGGCCGCACGCAGCCGCTCGTCGTCGGCCCAGGGATCGACCAGCGTCGGCTCGATGTCCAGTCCCTTCTCGATCATCGCGGTGCGCGCCAGGCGCACGAAGGGCGAGGTGGTGTTGGCCAGCAGTTGCATGGTGTGGGTCTCCCGGCGTCAGGCGGGCAGCGCGCCGAGCTGCTTGAGCATGCCGAGGTTGTCTAGCAGCGCCCAATGCTCGATGAGCACGCCGTCGCGGATCTGGAACAGGTCGAGCACGCCGATGTCGATGCGCCGGCCGGTGGCGGCCATGTCTCCCAGGGGGCCGGTATGCGTGGCCTGCACGCGCAGGCGTACCAGCACCTTCTCGCCCTCGGCGACGAAGTCCTGCAGCGGCAGCACCATGTCCGGAAAGGCCGGCATCAGCGCATCGTGCAGCTGGGCCACGCCCTGCGGCCCGCGCACATCGAAGGGCAGCCCGGGGTCGTGCCGGACGAAGTCGGGCGCGATGTGCCTGGCCATCCATGCGGTGTCGCGGGCGAGGAAGGCCTTGAAGTAGTCGCGGCAGAGCTGCTTGTTGGCTTCCAGGATGTTGGTGTCCATCGGCGGTCTCCTGTCGTTGTCGTGTGGATCGAGGAATGGCTCAGGCCGCGACGACGTCGAAGCCCAGTCGCGGGAAGTGCAGGTGCAGGTCACCGGCCTGCGCGTCGTGGCGGTGGATCACCACTTCGTGGTCGCTGGCCGCCACCAGCGTGCCGCTGACCGGCACGCGCGCGTTGTCGTCGGGGGTCACCGTCACCGGGCAGCCGGCTCGCAGGCCGCCGGGGTCGCCATCGGGCGCCAGGTGGCTGACCGGGGCAGGTGCCGAGGCGCGCGCCACCTCGAAGGCCTCCTCCGCGCTCATCGCAGCCGGCGTGCCGTGGCCGATGGCGGCGATGCGCTCGTACCAGGGCACCAGCGGCGCGAGGCCGAGCAGCGCGTCCACCTCCGGCGGGCAGTTCTTGCGCAGCAGGTGGATCGTCTGCCACACCGCCAGGTCGGCGGCGCTGGGGGCGTCGCCGAGAAGGAAGGGCTGCGCGGCCAGCGCCTGCCTCAGCCAGCCGAGCTGCGCGCGCACCGCCTGCAGGTGCTGCGGGAACTGCGGCGCCATCGCCGGCCTGGAGATGTCGATGCCCAGGTAGCCTTCCTTGCGGTCCTTGATGAATTCGGGCGGGATGTGCTCGCCGATGAAATGAACCAGCACGCCGATGACCGGTATCCACAGCTGCCGCTCCCAGGCAAAGCCCAGCCCCTCGGCGATGCCCTGGCTGCCCGGTGGGTACAGCGTGCGCTGCGGATGCAGCCGATCCAGCGCGGGCAGGATGACGTGGGTGTCGCAGTAGATGTCGGCGCCCACCTGCAGCACCGGCGCACGCCGGTAGCCGCCGGTCAGCGGGGCCAGCAGCGGCCGCGGCGGCATGCCGGCGATCTCGACCGAGCGCCATGCCAGGCCCTTGTGGCCCAGCGCGGTCCGCACCTTCTCGGAGAAGGTGGAGAAGGGGTAGTGGTGCAGGATCAGGTCGGGCATGGCGTGTCTCCGGGCTCAGTACATGATGTGGCCGCCGTCCACCACGATGGTCTGGCCGGAGACGAAGCCGGCCAGGTCGCTCAGCAGGTACAGCGCCGTGCCGACCAAATCGTCGGGCCGCTGCTCGCGGGAGATGGCGCGCGCCTTCAGGAAGCTCTGCTGCCACTCCAGCGGCCGGTTCCTGGTCGCGTCGGTGATCACGAAGCCCGGCGCGATGACGTTGACACGCACGCCGTGCGGCCCGCACTCCTTGGCCAGCCCCTTGGTCATCGACAGCACCGCGCCCTTGGTCGCGACGTAGTGGAGGTAGCCGGGCTGGCCGGCCACCGCCACCACCGAGGCGATGTTGACGATGGCGCCGGACTTCTGCTCGCGCATCGCGGGCATCACGGCCTTGCAGCATTGCCACACGCCCTTGACGTTGACCGCGAAGATGCGCTCCCACTGGGCGGGGTCGAGTTCCTCGAAGGGGGTCAGCTTGACCTCGCGGAAGTACGCGGCGTTGTTCACCAGGCCGTCGATGCGGCCGAACCGCTGCAGGGCGGCGCGTGCCATCGCCTGCACCGAGTCGTCGTCGGCGACGTCGACCCTCACCGCCAGCGCGTGGCCGCCGCTCGCCTCGATGGCAGCGACGGTCTCGTCGGCCGCATGCAGGTCGGCGACGACGACGTTGGCGCCCTGCGCCGCGCAGCCGATGGCGAACGCCTGGCCGATGCCGGTGGACGCGCCAGTGACGATCACGGTGCGGCCGGACAGGAGGTCGTGGGGAGTGCTCATGGGTGGGTCCTGGTGGTGAAGGAGGAACGGCGGTCCGTCGCCGCAGGTGAAGCGGTGCGCCGCCACGGCAGCGCGCGCAGGGCGGCCAGCGTGGCCTCGTCGAGCAGGCCGCGCGGCCGCCAGCGCAGGAACAGTGCGACCAGGCCGCCGAAGACGACCATGCGCCAGCCCTCGAACCAGCGCGTGGCCTCCAGCAGGCCGAGGTCGAGCGCGGTGCCCAGCAGCGGGCCCGCCACGCTCGCCAGCCCGCCGATCAGCGCATAGCCGACCGCATGCACGCCGAGCATCGGATCGAACACGGCCGGGTCGATGAAGGTGGTGCGGTGCGCATACAGCCCGCCGCCCAGCGCGGCTAGGGCGCCGGCCATGGCCGCGGCGGCGACGCGCAGCCGCGCCGCCGGCCAGCCGCTGGTGTCGGCCAGCGTGTCGTCCAGGCCGACCGCCTGCAGGCCCAGCCCGAAGCGCGTGCGCATCAGCAGCGCCAGCGCCAGCGTGACGACGGCCAGCACCGTGAGCGCCATCAGCGCGAACTGCTCCGGCGTGACGCCGTTGGCCAGCAGCCAGCGGATGTCGCGGAAGCCGTGCACGCCGTCCGGCCCGACCTGCGAGCCGTCGTCGGCCGGCACCCGCCAGTGCCAGGCCGACAGGCCCAGCCGCACCAGCTCCGCGAACGCGAGCGTGGCCACCGCGTAATGCAGGCCGCTCAGGCGCGACATCGCACCGGCGACCAGCGCCGACGCCGCCGCCCCCAAGGCCGCGGCGGCCAGCAGCGCCGGCGCCAGCGGCCAGTCCATCAGCGTGGTGGCGATGGCGGCCGCATAGGCGCCGATCGCGAAGAAGGCCTGCTGGCCCAGCGAGATGCGGCCGCTGCGCAACACCAGCCAGGCCGAGATCGCCAGCAGCGACAGGACCGCCAGGTCGGTCGCGAGGCCGACGCCGCCGTCCGTGGTGCACAGCGCGTCACGCATGCGCCAGCCCGTGCGACCCGCCGCCGCCGCGCGCCGCGCGCCACACCAGCACGCCCAGCAGCAGCGCCCAGGCGGTGGCGTCGCGGCCGATCGCGCCGAAGGCCGCCTGCGCCTGGGCCTCCAGCACGCCGAGCACGACCGCGCCGACGAGAACGCCGCGCACCGAGCCCAGCCCGCCCAGCATGGCGGCAACCAGGCCCTTGACCAGCATCCACATGCCGAACATCGGCGTCACCTGGCCGTCCAGCGCAAGCACCGCGCAGGCCGCGATGCCCGCCAGGCCGCAGGTGGCGACGAAGGCCAGGCGCTGCACACGCGGCACGTCCAGGCCGACGACCTGCGCCGCGCCGCGGTGGTCGGCCACCGCGCGCCAGGCCAGCCCGGCGCGTGTGTGCTGCAGGAACCAGGCGACCGCGGCCACCAGCACGGCGGCCAGCATCAGCATCGACAGCTGGTCGCCGCGCAGGCCGAACGGGCCGAGCCGCCATTCGGCCGTCACCGCCAGCGACGGGAAGGGATTGAGGTGGCGCGGCAGCAGGGTGACCGCCAGCTGCTCGAGCTGCATCCACAGCGCGAAGCTGGCCGCCAGCGCAGCCACCTCGCGGCCGTCCGCACCGCCGACCGCCAGGCCGCGGGCCGCAGGCGTCGGCGCCCGCCGCGCGCCGGCAAAGCACATCCATTCCACATACAGGCCGACCAGCATCGTGCCCAGCACCAGAACCGCGAGCACCAGCCACGCCGGCGCGCCCATGCGTGCATGCAGCCACGCCCCGGCATAGGCGGCGAGCATGGCGCCGGCGCCGTAGGCGAGGTTGACGCGCCGGAGCACGCCGAAGCCAAGCGTCAGCCCCAGGCCGACCAGCGCATACGGCCCGGCCTGCAGCAGGCCGTCGAGGGTGCGCTGCAGGAACTCGACCATCGCGACTGCCGGCGGGGTGGGGCGGGGCGGGCGAGGCTCAGGCCGCGCGCCGTTCGCCGAGGTAGGCGCGCTGCACCACGTCGTCCTCGGCCAGCTCGCCCGGATTGCCTGAGAAGCCGATGCGACCCTGCTCCATCAGGTAGAAGTGCTGCGCCACCTTCAGCGCCATGTGGGCGTTCTGCTCGACCAGGAAGATCGAGGTGCCTTCGGCATGCAGCTGCCGGATGATCGAGAAGATCTCGGCGACGACCTTGGGCGCCAGGCCGACCGAAGGCTCGTCCATCAGCAGCAGCCGCGGCCGCGACATCAGCGCCCGCGCCACAGCCAGCATCTGCTGCTCGCCGCCGGACAGCGTGCCGGCGTTCTGGCCGATGCGCTCGCGCAGCCGGGGAACCGGTCGAGCAGGCGCTCGATGTCGGCCTTGATGGCGGCGCCGTCGCGGCGACGGAAGGCACCGGCGAGCAGGTTCTCGCGCACGGTCAGCGCCGGGAAGACGAGCCGGTTCTCGGGCACCAGCGCCAGCCCCCGGGCGACGATCTCGGCCGGCGACCTGCCGGCGATCTCCTCGCCCTCGAAGCGGATCGAGCCGCGCTGCGGCTTCAGGATGCCGGCCAGCGTCATCATCAGCGTCGTCTTGCCGGCGCCGTTGGGTCCGAGCAGGCAGGTGACCTCGCCGGCCTTGGCGGACAGGCTCACGCCCTTCAGCGCCTCGATCTTGCCGTAGGCGGTGGCCAGGTCGGTGATCTCGAGCATAGCGTGTCCTCCGGGGTGTGCAGGGGTCAGGCCGCCAGCGCGGCATTCATCAGCTCGTCGCCGTCGTCGGCACCGAGGTAGGCAGCACGGACCTGGGCATCGTCCTGCACCTGCGCGGGCGTGCCCTCGGCGATCTTGCGGCCGAAGTTCAGCACCGCCACGCGGTCGCACACACCCATCACCAGCTCCATGTGGTGCTCGATCAGCAGGATCGTGCGGCCCTGGTCGCGCAGGCTGCGGATGCGGGCATCCAGCTCGTCGATCTCCTGCGCGTTCATGCCGGCGGCCGGCTCGTCCAGCAGCAGCAGCGAGGCGCCCGACGCCGCGGCACGCGCCAGCTCCAGCCGGCGCTGCTCGCCGAAGGCCAGGTTGCCGGCCAGCTGGTCGCGCCGGGCCGCCAGGCCGCTGAACTCGAGCAGCTGCTCGGCCTCGTCGCGTGCCGCGCCGGCACCGGCCAGCCAGCGCGCCTTGAAGCCGGCCCAGCCCGACTCGCGCACCACGCGCGCGGCCCACAGGTTCTGCCACACCGTCAGCTGCGAGAACAGGCGGATGTTCTGGAAGGTGCGCGCGATGCCCAGCTCCGCGCGGCGGTGCGGTGGCAGCGCCGCGATGTCGTGCCCGTCGAAGCGCAGCGTGCCGGCCGTCGGCTTGAACAGGCCGGCGATCAGGTTGACCGTCGTGCTCTTGCCCGAGCCATTGGGGCCGATCAGGCCGAGGATCTCGCCGCGGCGCACCTGCAGCGTCAGGTGGTCCACCGCCTTGACGCCGCCGAAGTGGCGCGAGATGTCGTCCAGCTCAAGCATGGCGGGCCTCCGCGTCGATGGGCTTGGCAGGGCGGGGCGCCGGGCCGCGGCGCGCATGCGCCGGCTTCCACAGCGGTGCGCCGAGCAGGCCGCCGGGTCGCACCAGCATCACCACCACGATCAGCGCGCCGAACAGCAGGCTGCGCCAGTCGCCGAGAAACCGCAGGCCCTCCACCATCACGCCCTGGATGAAGACCACGGCCACCAGCGTGCCGGCCAGGCTCTTCAAACCGCCGAGGATCGGGTAGGCGATGGCGAAGGTGGCCAGCAGGATGGTGAAGTTGCCGTGCTCGATGTGGGTGGTGGTGTGGCTGAAGAGGCCGCCGGCCAGGCCCGCGATCGCGCCGCCGATGCCGAAGGCCGAGACCTTGGCGGCGGTCAGGTCGATGCCCGCGCCTTGTGCCGCGACCTCGTCCTCCCCCCACCGCGCGCCACAGCGTGCCGATGCGCGATCGGTCGAGCCACCACAGCGCCAGCATCACCAGCCCGACCAGCGCCCAGATCAGCGCCAGCACCTGCCAGGCGCTCCAGCCGTTGGTCTGGAAGAAGCGGATGCCGCCGAAGCCGAGCCCGCCGTCGGGGCCGACCGGGCCGGACGGCGTCTCGATGCGCCAGCTGAAGTTGAAGAAGACCAGGCGCACGATCTCGGCGAAGGCGGTCGTGGCGACGACCAGCATCAGGCCCTTGACGCGCAAGGCCGGGAAGCCCACCGCCACCGCCACCGCGGCGGCCAGCAGCGCGGCCACCGGCAGCGCGGCGAAGATCGACCAGCCGGCCATCGCCGTGAGCATGCCCGCGCCATAGGCGCCGATGGCGAAGAAGCCGCCTTGCGCCAGGCTGACCTGGCCGGTGTGCAGCACGCACCAGGCCGACAGGCCCAGCAAGGTGTGCACGCCGATCACCTGCAGCAGGCCGAGGTAGAAGTCCATCTTGCAGGCTCCCGGTCAATCACGCCCGCCGGGCGCGGCGAACAGGCCGCCGGGCCGGAAGACGAGGAACGCGAACAGCATCAGCATCACGTAGATGTCGCGTTCGCCCACGCCGCGCAGGAACTGGAACAGGTTCTCCACGCCGCCGACGATCAACCCGGCGACGATGGCGCCGGGAATGCTGCCGAGCCCGCCGATCACCGTGACCACCAGGCCCTTGACGGTCAGTGGCAGCGTGAGCAGCGGCGAGAGCACGCCGATGGCCGCACCCGTCATCGCACCCGCGGTGCCGCCGAGCAGGCCGGCGATCACGAAGGTGCTGGCATTGGTGCGGTCCACGCCCATGCCGCACAACCGAGCGGCGACCGACTGCTGCGCCACCGCGCGCGTTGCCAGGCCCAGCCGCGTGCGCTCCAGCAGCAGCTTCAGGCCGACCATCGCCGCGCAGCCAAGCGCGAAGACGAACAGCAGGTCGCCCCGCAGCATGAACGGCCCGATGTCGAACACCACGCCGGCAAAGGCCGCCGGGTAGTTCTGCGGCATGCCGGCCGTGGCGTGGATGATGGCCTCCTCCAGCAGCAGCAGCATGCCGACGGTGGACATCAGCGTGGCCAGCGGCTGGTTCAAGGGCAGGAAGCGGAAGCACACCAGGTACACCAGCGCGCCGAGCACGCCGCCGAGCAGCGCTGCGGCCACGTAGACGAGCGGCGTGGGCGCGATCTGCACCACCAGCAGGCTCAGGTAGGCCGCCCCGACCGAGGCCGCGGCATACGAGAGGTTGATCTTGTGCATCACGCCGAAGATGAGCGTGAAGCCGATGCCGATCAGCGCATAGGTGGTGCCGAACATCACGCCGTCGGCCACCGACTGCACCAGGTCCTGCACATCGAGCCAGGTCATGGCGGCCTCTTGCTCAGTTGGCGGCCGGGGTGTGCGCGACGGTCCAGGCCCCCTTCTGCGCACGCACGAACAGGAAGGGCTTGACCGCCTCGCGGTCGTCGGTGCGGCCCACCTTGCCGAGCAGGCCGCTGGTCTCCTTCATCGACGCCAGGGCCTCGCGCATCTTCTGGCGGTCGGCCTGCAGCGTGTCGGGCCGCGCCATGATCTTCGACTTCTCGATCAGGTCCTTCAGCGTGAAGATGTTCTCCCACGCGGCGGCGTTGTGCAGGTCCATGTTGGCACCCAGCGCGGACACCGCCTCGGCCGCCTTCTTCGCCTCCGCCGTCACCGGCGCGAAGCTGGTCGGGATGATCAGGCCCTCGGCCTGCGCGGCGCAGCCCTGCAGCGTCTCCATGCTCGACGAGCTGGTCAGGCCGACAAGCATCTTCGGCTTGACGCCCTGGCGCTGCATCTCCTTGAGCACGCCGCAGGTGGTGAAGGGATGGGCCGAGACCATCACCAGGTCCGCCTCGCCGCGGCGCATCTCGCGCACCTGGGTGGAGAAGCTGGTGTCGGCCAGCAGCCATTCGCTCTGGCCCTTGACCTCGAAGCCGGTCTTCTCGGCGTGGCCCTTCATCACGTTGAAGGTCGCGTTGCTGTGCGCGAAGTCCTTCTCGACGCCACCCCAGACGGTCTTGATGTCCGGCCGGGTGGCCTTGATCCAGTCGAACAGGCTCTTGTACATCGCCGACTCGCTGGGCACGTTGCGGAAGGCCCATTGCGACATCGACGCCAGGCCGCCCTTGGCGGCCACGTCGGTGTACAGCGGGAACTGCAGGCCCGAGTCGCTCGCGTCGCCGGCCTTCTTCTGCAGGATGCCGAACACCGGCTCGGCCACGTTGCTGCAGGTGGGCCCGACGGCCACGAAGGCATCGTTCTGCGCGGCGATGCGGCGCAGCGCATTGATGCCTTCCTCGGCGTTGCAGCGGTCGTCCAGGTACTCGATGGCGAGCTTGGCCTTGCTGCCGTCGCCCAGCGTGACGCCGCCGGCCTTGTTGATCTGCTCGGCGGCGGCCTTCATCGCGGCCTCGCTGTTCAGGCCGAAGATGCGGACCACGCCGCTCTTGGCGCCGAAGCCGTAGATCTTGACGGTGCGCTCCTGCGCGGCGGCCGGCGCGGCGGCCAGCAGTGCAGCGGCGGTGAGGGTGCCGAGGGCGGCAAGCGAAGCGGCGGTGCGGGTGGCATGGCGGCCCATGGCTGTCTCCTGTGTTGTATGTGCCCGGTGGCGGCGGACTGTCGAGCCGCGCGGCAGGCACTGGCAATTTCAAAGAAGTTCACGCAGCGTTGCCGCCGCCGCAACGGACGGCTTGCGGCATCTGCAATGCTGGATTCGCGCAAAAGCAATTCCGTGGCGCCGCGCCGGCTTTCCACAATGCCGGGCCATGACATCCCCAGGAGCTGCCATGCCGCATCCCGACAACCGCGGCGCGTCCGCCGAAGGCTCGCGTCCGCTCCAGGGCGTGCTGGTGGTCGCGCTCGAGCAGGCGGTCGCCGCGCCGTACTGCAGCAGCCGGCTGGCCGACGCCGGCGCACGCGTCATCAAGATCGAGCGCCGCGAGGGCGACTTCGCCCGCGGCTACGACCGTGCGGTGCACGGCGAATCGTCGTACTGGGTATGGATCAACCGCGGCAAGCAGTCGGTCGTGCTCGACGTCAAGAAGGCCGACGACCTGGCGCTGCTCGAGCGCATGTTGTCGCAGGCGGACGTCTTCCTCCAGAACCTGGCGCCCGGCGCGACCGATCGCCTGGGCATCGGGTCGGCGGCGCTTCGGGAGCGGTATCCGCGGCTCATCACCTGCGACATCAGCGGCTACGGCGACGATGGCCGCCTGTTCGGCCTCAAGGCCTACGACCTGCTGGTGCAGGCCGAAAGCGGGCTGATCGCGGTCAGCGGTGCAGCGGGGCAGGGTACGGAATCGCTGGGCCGCATCGGCGTGTCGCTGTGCGACATCACCGCCGGCATGAATGCGCTCATCGGCATCCAGCAGGCGCTGCTGCAGCGCCAGCGCACCGGCCGCGGCTCGGCGGTCAAGGTCTCGCTGTTCGGCTCGGCCGCCGAGCTGATGGCGGTGCCCTACCTGCAGACGCGCTATGGCGGGCAGGCGCCGCAGCGCGTGGGGCTGCGCCATCCGACGATCGCGCCCTATGGTGCGTTCACCTGCGCCGATGGCCGCGACCTGGTCATCTCGATCCAGAACGAGCGCGAATGGGCCGACTTCTGCCGGGTGGTGCTGCGCCGGCCCGAGCTGCTCGAGGATCCGCGCTGCAGCGGCAATGCGGCTCGCGTGGCGAACCGCGGCTTCGTGGACGGCGTCGTCGCCGAGGTCTTCGCCGCCGAGCCCAGCGGCGCCATCGTCGACCGCCTGACGGAGGCGCAAACCGCCTATGGCAGTGTCAACTCGGTGCATGACCTGATCGAGCATCCGCAGTTGCGCACGCGGCGCATGCCGGTGGCCGGGCGCATGGTGGAGGTGCCGGCCTCACCCTGGAGCGTCGAGTGGGAAGGTCAGGGCTTCGCGCCGGCCCCGGCGCTCGATGCCCAGGGTGACACGATCCGCGCCGAATTCGCTCCATGGCCCGAAGCGGTCGAACGCTGAGCCGCCTCTGCGCCACGCGGCCGATGCCCATGGCATGGCCGTCGGAACCGAGCAGGCCAAGCTGGCGCCGGTGGCGGCCCGGGTTGGGGTGCAGTGACCTCGTGCGCGCGGCACGACCAGGAGCAGCGCCAGGCCAGCCATTCAGCGTCACCGCACGTGGCAGGTGCTCCCACAGGCGCGAGCTATGCTTGGCTGACATGCCCGTGCCGATGCCCGCCCACCGTTGCCAGCTGCTGCCCGCACCGTGGCACGGTGTGCATGGCGTGCTGACCGACAGCGCGCGGCATTTCGGGCGGCATGTGCACTACACCTTCGGCATCGGCCTGCTCGAGCGGGGCGGTCAGCGGTCGGCCAGCGGCTGCGGCGAGGTGGAAGCCCGGGCCGGCGACCTGCTGGCGCACAACCCGGGCGAAGTGCACGACGGCCGCCCGCTGCAGGGGGCACCGCGCCGCTGGTGGATGCTGCACCTGGAGCCCGACCAGCTGGCCCGCTGGGGCGGCACCGAGGCAGCGGCGGACGCCATCGAGCTCACCCGCCCGGTGCTGCAGGATGCGCGGCTGCACGACGCACTGCAGTCGCTGTTCGGCCGGCTGCTGCAGTGGCATCGGCAGCCGTCGCTGCCGGCTGCGCAGGCACTGGCCTGCGACGAGGCCTTGGCCCGGTGCTGCAGCCGCCTGCTGGGCGCCCATGCCGGCCGCGCCCAGGCCGCGGCCCCCGCAGTCGGCGGCGCCGCGCTGGAGACCGTGCGCGAACGGCTGGCCGACACCGCCTCGGCCGCGCCCAGCCTGGCGGAGCTGGCCCGGCTGGCCGGCAGCAGCCGCTTCCAGCTGCTGCGCCAGTTCCACCGGCTGCATGGCCTGCCGCCGCACGCCTGGCTGCTGCAGCAGCGGCTGGAACAGGCGCGCCGGCTGATACGCGATGGCCATGGCCTGGCCGAAGCGGCACTGCAGGCCGGGTTTGCCGACCAGAGCCACATGACCCGGCTGTTCGGGCGCCAGTTCGGCTACACGCCGGGTGCGTGGCAGCAGGCCGCCGGCCGCCACAGGCCGCTGCAATAACGTTCAAGACGGACGCGCGCCGGCTGCGCAGACTGACGCCATCGTCACTCCCAGCCGCCTTCGCCATGCAGTTCTTCCACAGTCCCGCGGTGTGGGCCGCGCATCCCACGCTGGTGTGCGGTGCGCTGGCCGTCAGCGGCATCACGCCGTTGCTGGCCACCGGCCACGCCGTGGCACCGCTGCATGCCCTGGCCCGCGAACGCCTGCAGCAGCACGGCGAGGGCGAGCTGCCGGAAATCCAGGCATGGCGCCGCGCCTTCTCGGCCATGGGCCACAAGCCGACGCAGGTGCGCTGCGCGGCCGAATCGCTGCTGCGGCGCTTTCGCAAGGAAGGCACGTTGCCCACGCTGCATCCGCTGGTGGACCTGTGCAATGCGGTGTCGCTCGGCTTCGCCGTGCCGATTGCGGTGTTCGACCTCGACCAGGTGGCCGGGCCGCTGGTGGTGCGGCCCGCCGACGGCAGCGAAAGCTACCTCAGCTTTGCCGGCGAGCTGGAGCAGCCCGAACCGGGTGAGATCGTGTTCGCGGACGCGCTGCGGCGGGCGCATGCGCGGCGCTGGTGCCACCGGCAGAGCGCGACCTCGGCGGTGCAGCCGGGCACCGCGCGGGCCTTGATCGTCGCGGAGGCCCTGCATGCCGGCGCGGAGGCCGGCATGCCGCAGTTGCTCGCTTGCCTGGCCGAGGCACTGGCACAGGGCGGTGCGCAGGTGCACGCACGGGCCGTGCTGTCGGCTGCGGGGCCGGTGTTCCACGCTTGATGTCCGCTGCGGCCTGCGCTGCATCGGCGGGTCGTCGGTGCGCCGGCTCAGCCGAAGGTCAGTGCATAGACCTCGACCCCGGGGCGGTCGAAGGTGATCTCGATGTCGCTGAAGGCGATCGCACCGGGCTGGCGCAGCAGCGCATACAGCCGCTGGCTGGACGCGGTGCCGCGGCCTTCGCTGTCGGTGTCCACGCCGTGTGCGGCGCCCGGCGGCCGCCCGTTGATGCGCACGGTGAAGTTCACGGCAGCGCCCGCGGCGGGGCAGCCCATCACCAGGTTGACGTCGCGTGCATGGAAGCGGCAGGTCAATTGCGCGCCGCCGTGCTCGGCGCGGGCCGCCTCGGAGGTGACCGTCCAGTCGCCCGACAGGCTCCAGTGGTTGTCCGGCGTCTGCGGCGGACGGCGGTACGACTGCCGGCGCCCGGCCACCAGCGCCTGCGCGGCAGCCACGCGTTCGGCGGGCAGGGCGCGGAGGTAGATCTCCGGGGTTTTCAGGCTGGCCCAGTCGGCCGGTGCCTGCGCACCCCGCCCTTGCACCTGCACGAGGTCGGTCGGCACGCCGGCTGCACCGGCCTCGCCCAGCAGCTGCTGCAGCATCCGCTCGGTGGCCGCGTACTGCCCTTCGCCGTCGTGCTGCCAGCGGATGCGGCCGGCCGCATCCACCAGGTACAGCGCCGGCCACGCGCGGTTGCCGAAGGCCTGCCAGACCTGGCGTTGCGAATCGACGGCCACAGGGAACTCGATGCCGAGCTGCCCGCTCGCCCGTCGCACGTTCGCCAGCGATTCTTCGAAGCCGAACTCGGGCGTGTGGATGCCCAGCACCACCAGGCCCTGCGCACGGTACTTGCGCGACCACGCCTGGATGTAGGGCAGGGTGCGCAGCCAGTTCACGCAGGTGAAGGTCCAGAACTGCACCAGCACCACCTGGCCGCGGAGCTGGCGCGCAGACAGCGGTTCGCTCTGCAGCCAGGCCACGGCGCCACCCAGGTCCGGCAAGGGACGACCGCCAGGCTGCAGCGCGGCGCCTTGTGCCGCGGCGGAACGCCACCAGGCGCTGGCCAGCAGCAGCCCGCCGCTGCGGACCCAGCGGCGGCGTGAGGAGGAGGGCGGCGATGGGCTTGGCATAAGTCGGGCGGCCACTGCGCAGGAGGGGTCTGCCGGCATGCCGCGGGTGCACTGTACCCAGGAACGCCGCGAGGACTCACAGCCCGTGCAGCGCGCGGATCTCCTCGACCGCACGTTCACCGATCACCACGCAGGGCGCCATGGTGTTGCCGCTGGTGATGTGCGGCATGACCGAGGCGTCGGCGATGCGCAGGCCCTGCACGCCGTACACCTGCAGCCGGCCGTCCACCACCGACATGTCGTCGCGACCCATCTTGGCGGTACAGGACTGGTGCCAGTAGGTGACCGCGGCATTGCGCACATAGGCCTCCAGCGCCGGCCCGCCGAGCCGGCCCGGCAGGCTCTCCCGCTTCACCAGCCCGCGGAAGGCGCTCTGCGCACCCAGCTCCTGCACCAGCCGGATGTTGTCGAGGGCGCAGCGCAGGTCGTCGGGGTCGGACAGCGTGCCCGGCTGGATGACGGGTTCATCGCCGATGTCCGGGCCCGACAGCGTGATGCGGCCCCGGCTCTTGGGATGCGCCAGCCCGGCGAACATGGTCCAGCCGTGCGCGGGCACGTCCGGGCCGGCAGTCTCCAGGCTGGGCACCGGGAACTCCACCTGGCAGTGGAACATGTCGGGCAGGCGCAGCGCGGCATCGCTGCTCCAGTACAGCGTGGCCTCGGAGCCGCCGTGGCCCACGGCCTGCGGGAACTCGTATTCGAAGATCACCGCGAACGAGACATGGTCCTGGTGATTGGCGCCCACGCCCGGCAGGTGCTGCACCAGCGGAATGCCGTGCCGGCGCAGCTCCTGCCCGGGGCCCACGCCGGACTGCATCAGCACCTTGGGCGTGTTCACCGCGCCCAGCGACAGCACCACCTCGCGGTCCGCGGTGAAGCGCTCCAGCCGCCCCTCGCGCAGCGCCTCCACGCCCACCACGCGCCGGCCCTCGAAGACCAAGCGGCGGACCTGCGTGTGCGTGAGGACGGTGAGGTTGGGCTGGCCACGCCGCGGCTGCACATAGGCGCGGTAGATCGAGTGGCGCTGCCCGTCCTTGACGATGAGGTCGTTGAGGGCGGCGCCGCCACGGCCTTCCATCATGCGGCCGTTGGGGTCGTCGAAGGCCGGGATGCCGATCTGCTGCGCGGCCTCCACCAGGGCATGCGCCACTGGCTGCGCATCGCGCGCCGGGCCGACGTGCAACGGCCCGCCGCGGCCGCGGCGCTGCGGATCGGGCTGGCCGATGTAGTCCTCGACCCGCCGGTAGATCTTGAGCACCGCGTCGTAGCCCCAGGCGTCGTCACCGCTTTCCAGGGCGAAGTCGTCCCAGTCGTTCTTGTGGCCGCGGGCCCAGACCATCACGTTCACGCTGGAGCCGCCGCCCAGCACCCGGCCCATGTTGAGCGGAATGCGCCGGTCGTGCAGATGCGGATTGGGCTGCGCGCGGAAGTTCCAGTCGCGTGCGCTGCCGAGGTTCAGCGGCCAGTTGGCCGGCTGCATCACGTCGGCATGCGCGTCGTCGCCGCCGGCCTCGATGAGCAACACCCGCACCGCGGGGTTCTCCGCCAGGCGGCCGGCAACCACGCAGCCGGCGGTGCCGGCGCCGCAGACGATGAAGTCGTAGGCCTGGCCGGCGGGCGGCCCGTCGTGCACGGGAGGATGGAGGGGAGCGTTCATCGCTGCACCACCGCCTCAGTGCTGCGCGGCCTGCACGGCCTGCAGGATGGCCTGGGTCACCTCCTTGGGATGGGACAGCTGCGGCACATGGCTGGCCGGCACGCGCACGATGGTGGAGCCCACCTTGCGCGCGTTGTCCAGCTGCAGGGCCGGCTGGATCATCCTGTCCTGGTCGGCCACGATGAACCACGACGGCCGGGTGGACCAGGCCGCCACGGTGACCTTCTCGTCGAAATTGGCCGCGCGGATCGGACCCTGCACCGCGGTCATCAGCCGCTGCTTGGCCGGGGGCACGTCCTGCGCGAAGTGCTGGGAGATGCCTTCGAACGACATGGTGACGAAGCCTTCCTTGTCGACCACCACATGTTCCAGCCCGCTGGCCTTGGGATAGTCCTTGGTCATGTCGTTGATCGACTGGCCGACGGCGGGCGCGAAGGCGGCCACGTACACCAGCGCATTCACGCGCGGATGGTTGCCGATCTCGGTGATCACCATGCCGCCCCAGGAGTGGCCCACCAGCACCACCGGGCCGGTCTGCACGTCCAGCACGCGGCGCGTGGCGGCCACGTCGTCCGCCAGCGAGCTCAGCGGGTTCTGCACCGAGACCACCTTCAGGCCCCGGGCCATCAGCGATGGCACCACCTCGTTCCAGCCGGAGCCGTCGTCGAAGGCACCATGCACCAGCACCACGGTGGGCTGGCGGCTGTCGGTGGCCGCATGCGAAGGGGCGACGATGGCCATCGAGGCCATGCCCAGCGCGAACAGGAAGGCGGAGGGCTTGAAGATCGACTTCATGGGGATTCCTTTCAGGGGTTGGGAGGACGATGAACAGGACTGAGCCTGTGCCGCTACTGTCCTGCCGCCCCTGGAACGGCACATGGGGCCGTCGTCGAGGCGGGCGTTGCGCCCGAAGCCCGGGGTGGGCATTCGACTTTCGGCTGACGGCGCCGGAGGGGCTTCTCACGCGCCGCCGACGCCGGTCGACCTGGTGGCCTGCGTTGAAGCCGGGCGGGCGTGCTCATGGACGCGCTGCCCGCCGCTGTCGCTGCAGCTCGCCGATGCATCGCGTCGGCACCAGCCGCTGGCGGCCTGACCGGGCGGGCCGCGCAGGCGGCTAGCGCCGCTTGCGGGCGGCCGCGGCGGGTGCGGGCGCAGGTGCGGGTGCGGGCGCAGGTGCGGGTGCGTCGAGGATGCAGTCCTCGAACAGGCGCAGCCCGGCTTCCAGCACCGAGAACCCGCCCGGCACCTGCCGGAAACGCGCCAGCTGCGTGTCGAAGGCCACCCGCATGCGGCCCAGGATGCCGTCGACCACGTCCTTGCCGTGGGGCGTCAGCCCGATGAGGAAGCTGCGCCGGTCGTGGGGATCGGGGATGCGTTCGACCAGGTTGCGCTTGGACAGCTGGTCCAGGCGGTAGGTGGCGGTGCCCGAGGTCACGCTGTGCATCCTGAGGATGTCGGTGGGCCGGAGCGCATATGGCTCGCCGATGCGCCGCAGCGCCATCAGCAGGATGAACTCGTGGTGCTTGACGTCCGCCTGGTCGCACTCGGCGATGATGATCTTGTCCAGCAGCATGCCGATGCGGCGGATGCGGATGCCCATCAGCAGTGCCTCCGAGCCCTGCGCGCCCAGCACCTCGCGCCACTGCGTCACGAGCACGTCCGCATTGCCCCAGATCGGGCTTTGGTGGGCAGGGTCGTGCTGCGGATCGAGGGCATCGGCGTAGGCGGTCAACAGCGTCGCGACATCCGTGGACGGCTTGGCTTTGGGCGGCATCGCTGCAGTGTAACTTATCTTTAACTTGAAGAAGATGCTCTTTCATGTACCATGACTTTCAAGATACTTGAAGCTCGTGATGCTTGAACAGGAGGCTGGCGATGGAAGGCGTGAACCTGGGTGCGTGGGACGCGGCCATCGCTGAAGGCGCACAGGCGGCCAGCCCGCGGCCGGCCGCTGCTGCGGCCGAGACCGAGGTCTTCCGCTTCGACGAGTTCGAACTGCATCCGGCGCAGCGCACGCTGCTCCAGCGCGGGCAGTTGCTGCGCATCGGCAGCCGCGCGTTCGATCTGCTGGTGGTGCTGTGCAGCCGCGCGGGGGAGGTGGTGTCCAACCGGGAGCTGCTGGCCGCGGCCTGGCCCGGCCGGGTGGTGGAAGAGGGCAGCGTGCGGGTGCACATCGCCAACCTGCGCAAGGCGCTGGGCGATGGCGTGGGCGAGCGGCGCCTGATCGCCAACGTGCCGATGCGCGGCTATTGCTTCGTGGCGCCGCTGGTGTGTGCCGTGCCGCCGTCGCCCTCGGCAGCCGCCGCACCTTCGGCTTCGGCGGTGCCGTCCGTGCCGCCCGCCCGTGCGCTGGTAGCCGGTACCGCGCGTGAGCGGTTCGCGGGGCGGCTGCCGCTGCTCACCGGGCTGGTGGGCCGTGAACGCGAATCCGCCCAGCTGGTGCAGGCGCTGCACCAGCGCCGCTGCGTCACGCTGATCGGTACCGGCGGCATCGGCAAGACCAGCATGGCGCTGCCGGTGGCCCGCCAGTTCGCCCAGCGAGAGCAGTACGAGGCGGTGCTGGTCGAGCTGGCCGCGTTGTCGCATGCCGACCGGGTGCCGATGGCCATTGCCTCGGCGCTCGGCGTGGTGATGCCCGATCTCAATCCGCTGGCGGCCATCGCCCAGCACCTGCAGGGCGACCGCCGGCTGCTGATCGTGCTGGACAACTGCGAGCATGTGATCGACGGCGTGGCCACGGTGGCCGAGCAGCTGCTGTGCCGCTCCAGCACGGTGCGCCTGCTGGCCACCAGCCGCGAGCCACTGCGCATCCAGGGCGAATGGGTGCAGCGACTGGAATCGCTGCCCGCGCCGCCGCCGGCGCTGCAGGGCAGCCTGGCGGAGGCGATGCGCTTTCCGGCGGTGCAGCTCTTCGTCGAGCGCGCCGCCGCGGCGGCCGGCGGCATCCCCATCGGCGACGACGAGGTGCCGCTGGTGTGCAGCATCTGCCGGCGCCTGGACGGCATCCCGCTGGCCATCGAGCTGGCGGCGGGCGCCATCGAGGCGGTGGGCCTGCGCGGCCTGGTGGACCGCCTGGGCAGCCGGCTGGGCAGCCGCCTGGTGATGATCGGCCGCGGCCGCCGCACCGCATCGCCACGCCACCAGACGCTGCGGGCCACGCTGGACTGGAGCCATGCGCTGCTGCCGCCCGAGGAGCAGGACCTGCTGGCGCGGCTGTCGGTGTTCCGCGGCGTGTTCAGCCATGCCGGTGCGGCGGCGGTGTTCGGCCAGGCGCCGGAGTTGCTGGACGCCTGCCTGGCCGGCTTGATGAGCAAGTCGATGGTGGTGGGCGAGCACCTGGGCGAGTCGATGGCCTACCGCCTGCTGGAGACCACCCGGGAATACGCGGCCGAGCGCCTGGCCCGCAGCGACGCGCAGCAGGAGGTCGCGCTGCGCCATGCGCGCCACCTGCTGCAGCAGCTGCAATCCGGCCTGCCCGAGGACGCCGTCCACCTCGGCGTGCCGGGCGTGGCCGCGGCGGACTGCTGCATCGACGACCTGCGGCAGGCCGTGCAGTGGGCTTTTGCCGGCGAGGGCACCCGCGCCCTGGGCGTGGCCTTGGTGGCGGGATCGGCCCCGGTGTGGTTCAGCCTGTCGATGCTGACGGAGTTCCGCGGCCTGGCCGACACCGCGCTGGCCGCCATCGACGGCATGGCGCCGGGGGAAGCCGATGCGCAGGCCGAGATGCGCATCTGCGAGGCGCTGGGCCATGCGCTGTGGCACACCCGCGGCGGCGGCGAGGCGATGACCGCCGCCTTCCACCGCGGCCTGGCCATCGCCGAACGGCTGCAGGCCACCGCCTTCCGCCTGCGCTGCCGCTGGGGGCTGTGGCTGGTGTGCAATGCCGAAGGCGACTATGCCGGCTCACGCCGCCTGGCCGAGCAGTTCGGCGACATCGTGGCCCACGACGACGATGTGGCCGTGCGCCTGACCCATGAGCGGATGATGGCGCTGGGCACCCATTTCCAGGGCGACCAGCCGCTGGCGCGCGAGTTCGCGCAACGGGTGCTGCAGCGCGCGCCGGCGCGCAGCCGGGCAGTGTCGCGCTGCCAGAGCCAGTTCGCACCGCGGGTCGCCGGCCTGACGGTGCTGGCCCGCACGCTGTGGCTGCAGGGCTTTGCGCAGCAGGCCCTGGCCCGCGCGGAAGAGGCGGTGCAGGAAGCGCTGGCCATCGACGATGCGTTGTCGCTGTCGTACGCCGTGGCCATCGGTGGCGCGCCGGTGGCCTTCTGGTGCGGCGACCGTCGCCGGGCCGGTGAATGGGTCGGCCTGTTGAACGAGCAGGCGGGCGTGCGCTCCCTGCGCTTCTGGAAGGCCTTCGGCGATGGCTACCAGCAGCTGATCGCGCTGCAGGACGATGCCCGGGCGCCAGCCCCGGCGCTGGCCAGCGGGCTGGGCCTCACGGTGCGCGAGGCCTTGTGCACCGTCGACGCGCGCTTCCTCGATGCGCCGCTCATCGCCCGTGCTGAAGCCGGCGCCGCCGGCTGGTGTACCGCCGAGCTGCTGCGCTTGGTGGGCGAGGCGCAGCTGCGCGCCCAGGCCGGCGACGCGGCCCTGGCGCTGTTCGGCCAGGCGCTGCAGGTGGCGCGGGCGCAGCAGGCCCTGGCCTGGGAGCTGCGCTGCAGCACCACCCTGGCCCGCCTGCTGATGGCGCAGGGCCAGGCCCGGCAGGCCCGGGATGCGCTGCAGCCGGTGCTGGACCGGTTCGAGGAAGGGCACGACACGCCGGACCTGCTGCAGGCGCAGGCGCTGCTGCGGCATGACATCGTTTGACAAGCCATAACTGGCCTGTGCGGCCGCCGCGGGACACCATGCCAGCCATGCCGCGGCGAAGGACGCCGCCGGCCAGCCAAGGAGTTGTCATGCATCCCGTCCCCCGCATCCATAGCCTGCCCGTGGGCATCGAGCACAAGGACGACATCGTCGCCTGCGGCCTGCGCGCCCTGCTGAGTGCTCAGCCCGGCCTGACCGTCTGCGACGGTGCCTGTGAAGTGCTCGTGTGCGACTACGACAAGGCGCTCGAGCATGCCGCGGCGGCCCGCGGCAGCGCCGGGCCGGCGCCGCGCATCCTGGTCTTCACCACGCGCCACGGCGAGCAGGAGGTGCGCCAGGCGCTGTCGATGGGCGTGCAGGGCTACCTGCTGGCCGACGCGGTGCAGGACGACATCGTGCGCGGGGTGCGGGCCCTGGGCGCCGGCCAGCGCTACCTGAGCCCGGTGGTGGCGGACCGCATCGCCGAAAGCCTGGCCCACACGCCGCTGACGCCGCGCGAGCACGAGGTGCTGGGCGGGCTCGGCGCGGGCCAGTGCAACAAGGCCATCGCGCGACAGCTGGGCATCTCGGTGGCCACGGTGAAGGCCCATGTCAGCGCCATGATGGACAAGATGAACGCCCGCAACCGCACGCAGGTCGTGAGCAAGGCCGTGCAGCGCGGCCTGCTCGCCGGCCACCGGTTCGCCTGAGGCGCAAAGGGGCTGGCCCATGGACCACCCGCTCAACGAGGCCGTGCTGCGGCTGCGTGCGCCGGCGGCCTTCGCCGTGCACCAGCTGGCCAAGCACATGCCGGCCTTCCAGGCCTTGTTCCCGCAGGTCAGCGTCGAACTCTGCACCCGCAACAGGCGGCTGGCGGGCGCGCAGGCGCAGGACCTGACGATCCAGATGCGGCAGCCGCCGCGCGGCGCACAGCTGCAGGCGCGACGACTGGCGCGCACCGAGGCCGTGCTCTGCGCCTCGCCGGACTACCTCGACCGCCACGGGCGGCCGCGGCATCCGGCCGAGCTGTCGCAGCACAAGCTGCTGCGCCCGCCCGTGGCCGCCGCCCGCGGCGCCGGGCCTGCCGCCGGTGCGCTGCTGCTGCGGCCGGCGGGTGAAGGCGCCGTCCCGCGCGCGGCGCCGCCGGTGCTGGTGCAGCCCCGGGCGCGCGCCTGCATCAGCACGATCGACCTCGATCTTGTCTATGCAAGTGCGCTGTCCGGCCTGGGCATCTGCGGCCTGCCGTCCTTCGTCGTGGAAGACGCCCTGCTGGAGAACGTGCTGGAGCGGGTGCTGCCGCGCTGGCACCTGCACACCGCCAGCCTCTGGCTGTGCATGCCGGCGGGCCCGGTGCTGCCGGCGGCGACGCAGGCCATGCTGGACTTCCTGCACGGCACCTTCGGTGGCCGGGAAGACGATCCCTGGCTCGCCGCCGTCGAGCGGGCCACCCGGTCCGACCACGGGCGGCCTTCGGCGCAGGCAGCTGCCTGATGCCTGATGCCTGATGCCGGATGCCGGATGCCGGATGGGCCGGATGGCGCGCCACTGTGTGGCCAGGCTGCATGACCCATGCGGTTCCTGGCGGATTCACGCCGCCGGAGGGCCGCTGCATGCTGCAGCCCGACCCCACTCCATTCTTGCGAGGCTTCACGCATGACCACCGATCCCACCCTGCCTGCCCCGATCGCCGACTACTTCGAGGCCGACCGCCGCGGCCCGGAAGCCGTGGCCGCCTGCTTCACGCCGCAGGCGGTCGTGCTCGACGAAGGCCGCACCCACCAGGGCCGCGAGGCCATCCGCGCCTGGAAGCAGGCCGCCTCCAGCGCCTACCGCTACGAGGTGCGGCCGCTGTCGCTGACCGAAGCGGCGGGGGAGCAGGTGGTGCTGGCGCGCGTGACCGGCACCTTCCCCGGCAGCCCGGTGGACCTGCGCTACCGGTTCCGCCTGGCCGACGGGCGGGTGGCCGCGCTGGAGATCACGGCCTGAGCATCACGGCCTGGGCTGCCGCGTCCCGCTGCCGCGGGCCGGCAGGTCGCGGTCCAGCAAGCAGTCGATGAAGGCCGACAGCGCCGGCTGCGGATGGCGGCGGTTGGCGTAGTACAGGTACAGGCCGGGACGGGTGATGGACCAGTCCGCCAGCACCTGCACCAGTCGCCCGTCGGCCAGGGCCTCGTCGACCTGCGCGCGCTCGAAGGCATAGAGCAGGCCCAGGCCCTGCAGCGCGGCGGCCAGGCCCAGGGCCGCGTCGTTGGTGACCAGCGGGCCGTCCACCGCCACCTCCAGCCGCTTGCCGCGCTTCGCGAACTCCCAGCGGTAGCGCCGGCCGTCGTCCTGCAGCCGCCAGGTGATGCAGGCATGGGCCGGGAGGTCGGCCGGCAGCTGCGGCGTGCCGTGCCGGGCCAGGTAGTCCGGCGAGGCGACGACCGCCATGGGCAGGTCGGGCGTCAGGCGCACCGCCAGCATGTCCTGCTCCAGCCGTGCGCCCACGCGGATGCCGGCATCGAAGCGGCCCGCCACGATGTCGGTGAGCTGGTCGTCCACCACGATGTCCAGCACCACGCCCGGGTGCGACTGCCGGAACCGCGCCAGCCGTGGCGCGATGAGCTGCCGCGCCGCGATGCCCAGGGTGTTGATGCGCAGCGTGCCCTGCGCCTGGCCGGCGGCCGCACTCGTCTCGGCCACGGCGCTTGCCATCTCCTCCATCAGCGGCGCGATGCGCTGGTGCAGGCGGGCGCCGGCTTCGGTGGGGGCCACGCTGCGGGTGGTGCGGTTCAGCAGCCGCAGGCCCAGCCGCGCTTCCAGCTGGCGGATGGTCTGGCTCAGCGCCGAAGGCGACAGGCCCAGGTGCTCGGCCGCGCGGGCGAAGCTGGAGCGCTCCACCACCGCCACGAAGGCCTTCAGCTCGGCATAGTCGGCTCCGCGCATTATGGTGCTTCCGCTTAATGAGCTCGTTCGATTCTAGTGGATTCACTCAGCGGTCAAGTACGCGCAAGCTGGCGGCCTTCTTGAACGAAAGGTCCTGACATGACGTACTTCGATCTTCAGCTGGCCGGCCAGCGCGCGCTGGTCACCGGTGGCACCAAGGGCGTGGGCGCGGCCGTCGTGCAGGCGCTGCAGGCCGCCGGCATGCAGGTGCTGGCCGTGGCCCGCAGCGTGCCCGCCGAGGCGCCGCCCGGCGTGAAGTACCTCGCGGCCGACCTGTCCACCCCCGAAGGCACCGACCGGGCGGCCCGCGCGGTACACGACCGGCTGGGCGGCATCGACCTGCTGGTGCATGTGCTGGGCGGGTCCGATGCGCCGGCCGGCGGTTTCGCGGCGCTGGACGATGCGCAGTGGTGGCAGGAACTCAACCGCAACCTGATGCCGGCAGTGCGGCTGGACCGGGCGCTGCTGCCGGCCATGCTGGCCCGGGGCCGGGGCGTGGTGGTGCACGTCACCTCCATCCAGGACGTGCTGCCGCTGCCGGAATCGACCCTGGCCTACGCGGCGGCCAAGGCGGCGCTGTCCAACTACAGCAAGGCCTTGTCCAAGCAGGTGGCGGCGCAGGGCGTGCGGGTGCTGCGGGTGTCGCCCGGCTGGGTGGAGACCGAGGCCGCGGTAGGCCTGGCCGAGCGCCTGGCCCGCGAGGCCGGCACCGACCTGGCCGGCGGCAAACGGCTCATCATGCAGTCGCTCGGCGGCATTCCGCTGGGCCGGCCGGCCCGGCCGCAGGAGGTGGCCGACCTGATCGCCTTCCTGGCCTCGCCGCGGGCAGGCGCCATCACCGGCTCGGAACACCGGGTGGATGGCGGCACGGTGCCGACGGTGTGACCACCGGCCCGCGGCCGTGCTTCAGATCGACGGCGCGGGCAGCGGGCCCAGCAGGGCTTCGATCGCCAGGCCGATGGCGATCAGCCGGCGGTCGCTGCCCACCGGCCCGTCGAGCTCCAGGCCCACCGGCAGGCCGGCGGCCGTGAGCCCGGCCGGCAGCGACAGGCCCGGCAGCCCGGCATTGCTGCCCGGGTCGGTGTTGCGGATGTAGGTGCCGAAGGTGTCGGCCGGCGGGCCGCCATGGATCGACACGGTGGACGAGCCGTTGACCGCGTCGATCGTCGTGGCCGGCAGCACCGTGGTCGGGAACAGCAGCGCCTCGATGCGGTTATCGGCGAAGCAGGCGGCATACAGCGCCTGAAGGCGCGGCCGGTGCACGTTGATCGCATCGGCATAGGCGGCGCCGAATGCATCGGCCAGGATGGCCGAGAAGGCGCCCTTCACGTCGGGGCTGGCCACGCCCGCCGCGACGTCCGCCAGCGTGATCTGGCCGGCGCCGTTGGCCGCCAGCCAGGCAGGCAGGTCGGCAATGGGCTCGTGCAGCGCGATCTGGAACGAGACCTGGTCGTTCAGCGCCGACAGGCCGGGCAGGTCCACCTCCACCAGCACCACGCCGGCGGCCTGCAGCCGGTCGCGGGCCGCCTGCACCACCGGGGCCAGGCTGGCGTCCAGCCCGGACCAGAAGCCCGCCAGGATGCCCAGCCGCAGGCCCGCCAGCGCGGCGGGCGCCGGCACCGCGGTACCGGTGATGGCGGCGTCCAGCCAGGCCAGGTCGGCCACGGTGCGGCCCAGCGGGCCCACGGTGTCGCGGGTATGGCTGATCGGCACCACCGCGTTCTCGTCGTGGTAGCGGCGCTCGGCACCGCCGTTGCCCACCGAGGGCCGCAGGCCGGCGATGCCGCACAGCGCGGCCGGCACGCGGGTGGAGCCGCCGGTGTCGGTGCCCAGGCCGGCCACGACGATGCGTGCCGCGATGGCCGCGGCGGTGCCGCCCGACGAGCCGCCGGGGATGCGGGTGGTGTCGTAGGGGTTGTGCACCGGCCCGGCGAAGGGCGAGAGGTTGGTGCTGGTGATGCCGAAGGCCAGCTCGTGCAGGTTGGCCTTGCCCAGCACGATGGCGCCGGCGTCCCGCAGGCGCTGCACGCTGGGCGCATCGGCGGCCGCCACCACATGGCGCAGCGCCGGCGTGCCGGCGGTGGTGGGCAGGCCGCGCACGTTGATGTTGTCCTTCACCACGATGGGCAGGCCGGCCAGCGGCGGCAGCGTGGCGCCGCTGCGGCGGCGCTCATCCAGCTCGCGGGCGGCTGCCAGCGCGCCGGCCTCGTCCAGCGTGATGAGGCTGTTGAGCGACGACAGGGCCCGCGCCCGTGCCAGCAGCGTGGACACCAGCGCCTGCGCGTCGAGGCGGCCCTGCGCGATGGCGGACACGGTCTCGGCCACGCTGAAGCCGCGCTGCTCGGCCGCGCTGTAGCGGCCGTCGTCGCCGCCGCAGGCGGCCAGCAGGCCGGCCGCGCCGGTGGCGCCCAGCGCGCCCAGCGCACCGGTGGTCTGCAGGAAATGGCGGCGGTCGGTGGCTGCGGGCATGTGGACGGCTCCTGGGGTGAGGGCCCCACGGTAGGCCGCAGCCGCCGCTGTCGCCCATCCTCGGGAATGAGGAGGGCGGACAGGCGGGTCGGCCCGCGCTTCAGGCGCGCAGCCGGTGCGCCAGCGCGGCGCGGTTGGGCACCTCCAGCTTGCGGAAGGCATGTTCCAGGTGGGTGCGCACCGTGGTGATGGCGATGCCCAGCCGCTGTGCGATGGCCTTGTCGGGCAGGCCTTGCGCCGCCAGGCCGGCCACCTGGCGCTCGCGCGTGCTCAGCAGCATGGCTGCGATGGCGCCGTCTTCCGGCTCGGCGGCCGGCACCGGCGGCGCCGTGGGTGCCGGCGTTGCGGTGCGGCTGCGGCGTAGCGCCGCGACGAAGGCCGGACGCACCAGGTCGAGCAGGTCGCGCTCGTCGTCGCTGAAGTTGGCATGGCGGCGGTCGCGCCAGATGCGCATGTCGCCGATGTTGTCGGCGCCGTCCCAGGCATACAGGTTGATGCCCCAGTGCAGGCCGTCGCGCGCCAGGAAGTCGTTGAAGAACTCGGTGCGCCGCAGGGCCGGCTGGGCCATCACGTCGGTGGCACGCACCGCGCGGCGGTGCTGGCGCATCCGCAGGGTGATCGGGTCGTGGAACTGGTAGTAGCGCTCGTAGCCCGCCAGGTTGGCCGGGTCCATCTCCAGGTGCACCCCGCGCCCGAAGCGCTGGCCTGCCTCGTCCCACACGTAGCTGGCGAAGAACTGCGCGTCCAGCAGCTGCAGCATCAGCCGGCCCAGCTGCAGCCGCACCTGCTGTTCCTGCAACGGTTCAGCCAGCGTGCCCATGACACGGGCCAGCACATCGGCGCGGCAGCGGCTCAGGTACATGCGGCCTCCAACGCGCCGGAAAGGCTGGCGCGGCGCCGGGATGATAGGGCGGTCAGCGTGCCGGCTGGTTCAGGTCCACGTCCGCCGGCAGCGCCGGCCGCATCGCCGGCAGGGCTTCGCCGCGGGCCACCTGCACCAGCCGTGCCTCGAAGCCGTGCACCACGCTGTCCCAGCCCAGCGCCAGCGCGGTCTGCCGGGCCGCTTCGCCCAGCCGCGCGCGCCAGGCCGCATCGCCGGCGGCCTGTGCGGCCAGCGACAGGAAGGCCGCGCCGTCGTCCAGCGGTGCCAGCAGGCCATTGCGGCCGGGGCTGATGAGCTGGCCCGCGGCCGCATGGTCGAAGGCCACGACCGGCAGGCCGCTGGCCATCGCCTCCACCGTGGCATTGCCGAAGGTCTCGGTCTGGCTGGGGAAGAGGAACAGGTCGAACGACGCATAGTGCGCCGCCAGCGCATGGCCCTGCTGCACGCCGGCAAACACCGCATCGGGGCAGGCGGCCTGCAGGGCCGCGCGCTGCGGGCCGTCGCCCACCAGCACCAGCCGCAGCCTGGCCTGCCGGCCGCGCAGGCGGTGGAAGGCCTCGATCGCCAGCAGCAGGCCCTTCTCGGGCGCGAGGCGGCCGACGCAGCCGAGCACCAGGTCGTCGGCTGCGGCGCCCCATTGCGCGCGCAGCGCCGGGCTGCGGTGCGCCGGGCCGAAGCGGCCGGTGTCCACGCCGCGCGGCACCACGTGCAGCCGCTCGAAGCCGCTGCGTGCCAGCCGCTGGCGCAGCGGCTCGGTGGGCACCAGGGTGCAGCCGCAGCGGTTGTGGAAGCGGCGCAGGTAGGCGGTGATCGGCCGCTGCAGCCAGCCGATGCCGTAGTGCCGGCTGTAGGCATCGAAGTTGGTGCGGAAGTCGGAACTCACGGGCAGCCCGAGCCGTTGCGCCGCCCGCAGCGCCGACCAGCCCAGCGGGCCTTCGGTGGCCACGTGCACCACGTCGGGCCGCTGCCGGCGCCACAGCCGCAGCAGCGTGCCCGTGGCCGGCAGGCCCATGCGCAGCTGCGTATAGCCGGGGATGGCCAGGCCCGGCAGCAGCACCTCCTGCAGCCCGGGCCGCTGCACCGCCGCGTCGGCCGCCTGCTGGCGAGGCCGCAGCAGCTGCACCGCATGGCCGCGGGCCTGCAGGCCCTCGACGAACTGCTTCGTGGTGGTGGCCACGCCGTTGACTTCCGGCGGATAGGTCTCGGTGACGAAGGCCACGCGCAGTGCATCCATGGCCGCATGCTGCGCAGGCTGCGCAACAGGTTGATGACACGGCCGGCGGTCATGCGGCTTTCATGCGGCGCGGGCAGCATGGCGGCGCCCCTCCACCGTGTCGACGGAGACCGCCTCATGAAAAGCTTCAGCCAGACCCTGCGCGAACAGCGCTGGGACGACCACCGCTTCTATCACCAGAGCCGCATCAACCAGAGCCTGCACTTCATCAGCGCCATCAGCTTCCTGGTGGCCTACGCGCTGCTGTTCATCGACCCGGCGATGGCCGCCATCCTCGGCTGGTGCTTCTCGATGACCACGCGCCAGGCGGGCCACTTCTTCTTCGAGCCGCGCGGCTTCGACACGGTGAACAACGTCACCGACGAATACAAGGAAGCGGTGAAGGTGGGCTACAACATCCGCCGCAAGCTGCTGCTGATCGCGGTGTGGGTCGGCCTGCCGCTGCTGATCTGGCTGCAGCCTTCGCTGTTCGGCCTGATCACGCCGGCCACGAACTGGCAGGGCACGCTGCACGACATCGGCATCGCCTGGCTGGCGCTGGGCGTGGCGGGCCTGGCCTTCCGCACCGGGCAGCTGTGGCTGCGCGACGGCGCGGTGCCGGCGCTGGCGTGGATGACCAAGATCCTGACCGACCCGGTGCACGACATCATGCTGTACCACAAGGCCCCGCTGGCGCTGCTGCGCGGCGAGCGGCTCGACCCGATGCCGCATGTGCGCCAGCAGGTCGCCGGGAGGCACTGAGGCCTCCTTGGGGCCTTCAGTGCCGCCCTGGGGGCCACATCAGCGCAGGCGCTTGAGCAGCATCTCCTTCAGCAGCCCGCGGCGGATGCCGCGGTTGCTGGCACCGGCCTCATGCCACCACCAGCCGTCGGCCTGCATCTCCTGCGCCGCGGCCACGAACTTCGCGGCCACCGCATCCACCTCCGCCTCGGTGTAGTTGAGGCTGAAGACGATGCGGCCGCTGCCCACCCACGACAGTGCCAGCCCATGCGCCCGGAGGTAGAACTGCAGCATCCAGTTGTAGCGCGATGGCGAGGTGTACAGCACCGTCCAGATGCTCTGCAGGCCGGCCACGCGCACCGGCACGCCGGCCGCCTCCAGCGCCGCATTGAAGCGCGCCAGGTGGCCGGCCCAGCGCTCGTCCAGGCCCTGGTACACCGCCTGCACCTCGGGCGTGTCCAGCCGGCGCAGGAAGGCATTCATCGCCGCCATCACCGTGGGGTGGGCGTTGAAGGTGCCGCGGGCGAAGCAGATGTCGGCCGGCCGCTCGTCGCGGAAGCGCTTCATCAGCGCACGTTTGCCGCACACCACGCCCACCGGCAGGCCGCCGCCCAGCGTCTTGCCGTAGGTCACCAGGTCGGCCTGCACGCCGAAGTACGCCTGCGCCCCGCGCTCGGCCAGGCGGAAGCCGACGAACACCTCGTCCAGGATCAGCACGATGCCGCGCTCGGTGCACACCTCGCGCAAGGCCTTCAGCCAGGCGCCGTAGGCCGCGCGGTCCACGCCGGCGCGGCGGCTGCTGTCCACCAGCGACGAATCGCCCGGCGCCGCGGCATTCGGATGCAGCGCCTGCAGCGGATTCACCAGCACGCAGGCGATGTCGTTGCGGGTGCGCAGCACCTGCAGGGTGCGGGCGTCCATGTCCTTGAGCGTGTAGGTATCGCGCGGCGGCATCGGATTGCCCGGGCCGGGCTGCACGTCGTCCCACCAGCCGTGGTATGCGCCGGAAAAGCGCACCAGGTGCCGGCGGCCGGTGTGGTAGCGGGCCAGGCGCACCGCCTGCATCACAGCTTCCGTGCCCGACATGTGGAACGAGACCTCGTCCAGGCCGGACAGCGACCGCAGCCGCTCGATGTTGTCGGCCACGCAGGGCAGGTAGCTGCCCAGCACCGGGCCCACGGCCAGGGTGGCGGCATGGGCCTCTTCCATGCAGGCCTTGTAGAAGTCGACGCCGAAGACGTTGACGCCGTAGCTGCCCGTCAGGTCGTGGAACCGGTTGCCGTCGGCGTCTTCCAGCGTCACGCCGCTGGCGCGGGTGACGAAGCTGCCGCCGCGCAGGTGCTGGCGCACCAGGGGGCTGAACGGGAAGGGCACCCGGTAGCGCGCGGTGAACTGCAGGTCCGACAGGCCCTCGCTGGCCTGCGCCGTGAGTGCCGCGCCCTGTGCGAAGCGCTGCGCATACAGCGCCGACAGCCGCTCGAAGCCCTGCCGGCGCCGCGTGGCCACGGCCTCGGGCACGCCGTCGGCGTTGAAGAAGCGCTCGGGCCCGTAGGCATAGCCGGGAATCCAGCCGGCCACGCGCTTGGCCATGCGGGCGTGGCCGGTGAGCGAGCGGTGCTTGGCCCGCGAGAGCTGCAGCCGCCGGCGCGTGCGCGGCCAGCCCCAGCCCAGGGTACCGAGCGCGGCCATTGCCAGTGCCGTCAGTGCGAAGGTGTCTTCCATGCCATGTCCTGTTCTGCCACCCCAGGGGTCTAACCGAGATGATTGACAGCACCGTGAAACCCGGCGCCTGGCGCCGCCTGCTGCAGCAGGAAGACCTGAACTTCCTGCTCACCAACCGCATCCCGCGCATCGCGCTCACGCGCTGGATGGGCCGCTTCAGCAAGCTGCGCAGCCCGCTGCTGGCGCGGCTGTCGATCGCGGTGTGGCGGCTGTTCACCGACCTCGACCTGAGCGATGCCAAGCAGCAGCGCTTTGCCAGCCTGCACGACTGCTTCACCCGCGAGCTGCGCCCCGGTGCCCGCCCGGTGGCCACCGATCCCGCGCTGCTGTGCAGCCCCAGCGATGCCATCGTCGGCGCCTGCGGCCACGGTGCAGGCCGGGCGCGTGTACCAGGCCAAGGGCTACCCCTACCGCATCGACGAGCTGTTCGGCCCCACGCAGGACACGCGGCCCTTCGAGGGTGGCCGCTACGTCACCCTGCGGCTGACCTCGGCGATGTACCACCGCTTCCATGCGCCCGACGATGCGGTGCTGGAGCATGTGACCTACCTCAGCGGCGACACCTGGAACGTCAACCCCATCGCGCTGGCGCGGGTGGAGCGGCTGTTCTGCCGCAACGAGCGCGCGGTGCTGCGGCTGCGGCTGGCGCCCGGCGGCCAGCCGGTGGCCATCGTGGCGGTGGCCGCGGTGCTGGTGGCCAGCATCCGGCTGCATGCGCTGGATGTGCTGCTGCACCTGCGCTGGCGCGGCCCGAACGAGATGCCCTGCGACGCGCCGGTGCGACGCGGGCAGGAGATGGGCTGGTTCGAGCACGGCTCCACGCTGATCGTGTTCGTGCCGCCTGGCTTCGAGATGGCGCAGGGCGTGGGCCCCGGCAGCCGGCTGCGCATGGGGCAGCCGCTGCTGCGGCGGGTGCCGCCGTCAACGGCCGGTCATGCGGCGGCGACACCATCGGCCGCGCCATGAAGACCATCGACCTCGTGTACTTCGATGCCGGCGGCGGCCACCGCGCCGCGGCGCAGGCGCTGCAGGAAGCGGCGGCGCTGCAGCAGCGGCCCTGGCGCGTGCGGCTGGTCAATCTCACCCGCGTGCTGGATGCGCAGTCCAGCTTTCGGCGCCTCACCGGCTTCGAGCCGGAGGACTACTACAACCTGCGCCTGCGCCGCGGCTGGACGCTGGGCCTGGGCCAGGAACTCAAGCTGCTGCAGATGATGATCCGCCTGGGCCATGCGCCGATGGTGCGGCTGCTGCAGCGCCATTGGCAGCGCAGCGCACCCGACCTGGTGGTCTCGCTGGTGCCCAACTTCAACCGCGCGCTGTTCGAGGGCCTGCGGCAGGCGGCGCCGCAGGCGGGCTACATCACGGTGCTGACCGACCTGGCCGACCATCCGCCGCATTTCTGGATCGAGCCGCGGCAGGCGCAGACCTTCGTCTGCGGCACCGGCCGCGCGGTGCAGCAGGCGCTGCAGGCCGGCGTGCCGCCGCAGCGGGTGCGCGCCACCTCGGGCATGGTGCTGCGGCCGGCCTTCCATGCGCCGCCGATGGCGCCGGCCGAGCGGGCCGCGCAACGGCGCCAGCTGGGCCTGCCCGAGGACCGGCCGCTGGGCCTGGTGATGTTCGGCGGCCATGGCTCGGTGCAGATGCTGGCCATCGCCCGTCGGCTGGACGAGGTGCCGCTGCTGTTCGCCTGCGGCCACAACGTGGCGCTGCGGGCCGAGCTGCAGGCCCTGCGCCGCGCCGCGCCGCATGCGGCGCTGGGCTTCACCCAGGACATCCCGCAGCTGATGGACCTGGCCGACTTCTTCATCGGCAAGCCTGGCCCCGGCAGCCTCAGCGAGGCCGTGCAGCGCGGCCTGCCGGTGATCGCGCTGGCGCCCACCGGCGTGATGCCGCAGGAGCGCTACAACGTGCAATGGGTGCGCGACCACGGCCTGGGCCTGGCCGTGCGCACGGTGCGCGCGCTGCGCGGCGCGACGGCGCATCTGCTGGGCGAGCTGCCCGCCTACCAGGCGCAGGTGAGGGCGCGGCGCAACGAGGCGGTGTGGGAGGTGCTGGAGATCATCGCGCAGGAGCTGGCCGCCGGCGAGGGGGCCGTGGCGCGCACGGCGCAGGGAAGCCGGCAGCCGGGTTGAGCCGTGCGCCGGGCCGTTGGCGGCGCGCTCAGGCCACGCCGTCCACCGGCACCGGCTCCGGCGCCGCTTCCTCCGCCTTGCGCCCCTTGCGCAGGCTGCGCTTGCCCGCCGTCTGCGGCACCCGCGCCGTGCGGCTGCGGTCCAGGATCTCCAGGCGGCCGTCGGCGTGCTCCACCAGGGCGGTCAGGCTCTCCACCCAGTCGCCGTCGTTGCAGTAGAGCACCCCGTCGATCATGCGCATCTCGGCATGGTGGATGTGGCCGCACACCACGCCGTCGGCGCCGCGGCGCTGCGCTTCGCGGGCCACGGCGGATTCGAAGTCGCCGACATAGCTCACCGCCCGCTTGACCTTGAGCTTGAGGTAGCGCGACAGGCTCCAGTAGGGCAGCCCCAGCCGGGCCCGCGCGCTGTTGAACCAGCGGTTGACCTTCAGCGTGAACTCGTAGGCCACGTCGCCCACCAGGGCCAGCCAGCGGGCGCACTGCACCACGCCGTCGAACAGGTCGCCGTGGGTGATCCACAGCGTGCGGCCATCGGCCGTGCGGTGCATGCAGTCCTCCAGCACCTCCACGCCGCCGAAATTCACCGACAGGTAGCGCCGCGCGAATTCGTCATGGTTGCCCGGCACGAACACCACGCGCGTGCCCTTGCGGGCCTTGCGCAGGATCTTCTGCACCACGTCGTTGTGCGACTGCGGCCAGTACCAGCTGCGCCGCAGCTGCCAGCCGTCGATGATGTCGCCGACGAGGTACAGCGTCTCGCATTCCACGTCGCGCAGGAAGTCCAGCAGCGCCGCCGCCTGGCAGCCCGGCGTGCCCAGGTGCAGGTCCGAGATCCACACCGTGCGCAGCTGCATCACGGGCGGGTCGAGGGGCTCGGCGCCGGCGTCAGGATCGTGTCGCATGCGGCGATGCTGGGGCCGCCACATGACGGTGGCGTGAACGTCCGGTGCCCAACGGTGCCCGGCCGCGCATTCACGCCACCGTCATCCAGGCTGCTTAAGGTGCCGGCCAGCCCATTTCCGGATGCCTCGCATGCGCCCACTTCGTCCTGCACTCCGCCCCCACGCCGCGCTGATGCGCGCCAGCCTGCTGTGCGCCGCGCTGGCGGCGGTGTTCCCGGCCTCGGCGGCGGTGGTCATCAGCCAGGTGTACGGCGGCGGCGGCAACAGCGGCGCGCAGCTGAAGAACGACTTCATCGAGCTGCACAACAACGGCAGCACCGACGAGATGCTCGGTGGCTGGTCGGTGCAGTACGCGTCCGCCGCCGGCAGCAGCTGGCAGGTCAGCCCGCTGCCGGCCGGCACCGTGCTGGCTCCGGGCCGCTACCTGCTCATCAGGCAGGCGGCGCAGGGCGGTGGCACGGTGGAGGTGGTGGCCGACGTGACGCCGGCCACGCCAATCGCGATGTCGGCCAGCAGCGGCAAGGTGGCGCTGAGCCGCGCGGCCGTGCCGCTGACCGGCACCGCGCCCAGCGGCGGCACGCTGGTGGACATCGTCAGCTACGGCAGCGCCAATGCCACCGAAGGCACGCCGGCCGGCGGCCTGTCGGCCACCACGGCGGCGCTGCGCCGCAACGGCGGCTGCGACGACAGCAACGACAACAGCGCCGACTTCAGCGTGGCCGCCCCGGCGCCGCGCAACGCCGGCACGCCGGCCCGGCTGTGCGACGGCAGCGGCGGCGGCGACGGTGGCACCACGCCGCCGCCGATGGCCGCGGCGATCTACACCATCCAGGGTGCCGGCACCACCAGCCCGCTGGCCGGCAAGACGGTGGTCACCACCGGCGTGGTGACGCGGCGCAACAGCAACGGCTTCTTCGTGCAGGACGCGGTCGGCGACAACGACCCGGCCACCTCCGACGGCCTCTTCGTGTTCACCGGCAGCACCGCCTATCCGGCGGTGGCGGTGGGCAACCTGGTGGAGGTCACCGGCACGGTGACCGAGTTCAACACCGGCGCGGCCGGCAACGCGGTGACCGCCGCCCGCCCGGTGACGCAGCTGTCCAACGTCACCGGCGTCGTGCAGCGCGGCAGCGGCTACAGCATCGCGCCGGTGGTGGTGACGCTGCCCGAGGCGGTGGACGACGAGCTGGAGCGCCATGAAGGCATGCTGGTGACGCTGACCGGCCCCTTCACCATCGCGCAGAACTTCTTCCAGGGCCGCTATGGGCAGCTCACGCTGGCGGTGGGCGGCCGGCTGGAGACGCCCACCAACCGCTACCGCCCGGGTCCGCAGGCCCAGGCCCTGGCCGACCTGAACAGCCGCCGCCGCATCGTGCTGGACGACGGCAGCAGCCTGCAGAACCCCAATCCCACGCCGTACCTGGGTGCCGACAAGCTGCCGCGGGCCGGCGACCTGGCGGGCAGCATCACCGGCGTGATCGACTACGGCCTGGCCACCAGCAGCAATGCCGATGCGGGCGACTACAAGATCCATCCGACGGTGGCGCCGGTGTTCAGCACCGCCAATCCGCGCAGTGCCGCGCCGGCCACGGTGGGCGGCAACGTGACGGTGGCCAGCTTCAACGTGCTGAACTACTTCACCACCTTCACCGACGGCCGCACCGCCGACGGCCGCAGCGGGCAGGGCTGCAGCCTGGGCACCAGCGTCAGCGCGGCCAACTGCCGCGGTGCCAACAGCCTGGCCGAGTTCCAGCGCCAGCAGGCCAAGATCGTCGCGGCGATGGCGGCCATCCCGGCCGACGTGTTCGGCCTGATGGAGATCCAGAACAACGGCAACGTGGCCGCACAGAACCTGGCCGATGCGCTGAATGCCCGCGTGGGTGCCGGCAGCTATGCGGTGGCCGCGCTGCCGGCGGCCAGCACCGGCACCGACGCCATCCGGGTCGCGCTGCTGTACCGGCCGGCACGGCTGTCGCCGGTGGCTGCGCCGGTGAGCGATGCCGACCCGGTGAACAACCGGCCCACGCTGGCGCAGACCTTCGCCGCGGCCAACGGCGAGCGCTTCACTGTCTTCGTCAACCACTTCAAGTCCAAGGGCAGCTGCCCGTCGGCGGGCGATGCCGACGCCGCCGGCAACACCGATGCCGGCGACGGCCAGGGCTGCTGGAATGCGCAGCGTCTGCAGCAGGCCCAGCGGCTGCGCAGCTTCGTGGCCCAGCAGCAGGCTGCGGCCGGCGCCAGCGACGTGCTGCTGATCGGCGACTTCAACGCCTACGCGCAGGAGGACCCGATCCATGCGCTGACGGCCAGCGGGTTCGTCGACCAGAGCGGCCGCTTCGAGTCCTTCGGCTACTCCTACGTGTTCGACGGCGCGGCCGGCCGGCTGGACCATGCGATCACCGGTGGCAACCTGTCGGGCCGCATCACCGGCGTGACCCACTGGCACATCAATGCCGACGAGATGGCGCTGGCCGACTACAACCAGGAGTTCAAGGCGCCCGCCATCTGCAACGGCGCGCTGTGCCCCGCCGACCCCTATGCGCCCACGCCGTACCGTTCGTCGGACCACGACCCGGTGTTGGTGGGCATCGACCTGACGAAGACCGTGACGGGCGGCACCGGCCGCGACACGCTGGTGGGCACGCCAGGCGACGACCGCCTGGTGGGCGGCGCGGGCCCCGACGTGCTGACCGGCGGCGCCGGCCGCAACGTGTTCGCCTACCAGTCGATGCGCGATGCGGGCGATACCGTCACCGACTTCGTGCCCGGCAAGGACCGCATCGACCTGGCCGCGCTGCTGGCGTCGATCGGCATCGACCCGGCACGCGGCGGCAGCGCCGGCGTGGTGCGGCTGGTGGCCTCGGGCAGCGACACGCTGCTGCAGATCGACGTCGACGGCAGCGCCGGCCCGATCGCGCCCCGCACCCTGGCCACGCTGCGCGGCGTCAGCCCGACGACCGTGTCGCTGTCGCGCGACCTGGGCGTGCAGTGATCCCGCCGCGCCTTCCTCATCGCACCGAGCCCATCACCATGCAGCTGCTTCGACCCATCGCCTTCCTCCTCGGCCTGGCCACCGCCGGCCTGGCCAGCGCCGCGCCCGCCGACCTGGGCACCTGGAACACTGCCGGCGACGTGGTCGTCGATTCGGCCACGGCCGTGCGCCTGACCACCGCCGCGGTCGAGTCCGGCGAGACGCCGCTGGGCAGCGGCAGCGCGCTGCAGTTCTACGAGCTGGAGCCCGCGCTGCAACTGGCGCCCGGTGCCTTGCCAGCCGACAGCTTCGAAGGCTCCGGCCTGTTCCTGCGCTTCGACCATGGCCAGCCGCTGCAGGTAAGCTTCGACTGGACGCTGACGACCACCGGCTTCGACGCCGACTACCGCGACCGGGGCTTCGTCGCGCTGGGCGGCCAGCTGATCGCACCGCTGGGGCAGGCGCAGGCCACGCCGGTCTCCGGCCGCTTCAGCCTGCTGCTGCAGCCGGGCAGCCATGCGCTGGCCTTCGGCGTGCTGGACGTGAACGCGGTGGACGGCGTGTCCACGCTGTCGATCGGCCAGTTCAGCGTGAGCGCGGTGCCCGAGCCCGGCACCTGGGCGCTGTGGCTGGCCGGCGCCAGCGGGCTGCTGGCCTGGCGCCGCCGGGCCTCGACACGCCGCTGAAGGGCGGGGCCATGCGGGCGGCCTCGGGCCGCCGCATGACCCGGCCCCGCATCAGGCCCGGGCGAAGGCCAGCAGGTCGGCGTTCAACTGGTCCTTGGCGGTGTCGCCCAGGCTGTGGCTGCCGCCCTTGTAGATCTTCAGCTCCGCGCCCTTGACCAGCTTGGCCGACAGCAGTGCGGCACCGCCGATGGGCACGATCTGGTCGTCATCGCCGTGGATGATCAGCGTGGGGATGTCGAACTTCTTCAGGTCCTCGGTGAAGTCGGTCTCGCTGAAGGCCTTGATGCAGTCATAGGCGTTCTTGTGGCCGGACATCATGCCCTGCATGTACCAGGACTGGATCAGCCCCTGCGACACCTTGGCGCCGGGCCGGTTGAAGTTGAAGAAGGGGCCGCTGGCCACGTCCAGGAAGAACTGGGCGCGGTCGGCCAGGTAGGCCTGGCGGAAGCCGTCGAACACCTCCATCGGCAAGCCTTGGGGATTGTTCGGCGACTTCACCATGATGGGCGGCACCGCGCCCATGAGCACCGCCTTGCTGACGCGCTGGCTGCCGTGGCGGCCGATGTAGCGTGCCACTTCGCCACCGCCGGTGGAGTGGCCGACCATCATGGCGCCGGTGATCTCCAGCTTGGTCAGCAGCGCCTGCAGGTCGTCGGCATAGGTGTCCATCTCGTTGCCGTGCCACGGCTGGCTGGAGCGGCCGTGCCCGCGCCGGTCGTGGGCGATGCACCGGAAGCCGTGCGAGGCCAGGTGGAACATCTGCGCGTCCCATGCGTCGGCGCTCAGCGGCCAGCCGTGGCTGAACGTGACGACCTTGCCGTCCTTCGGACCCCAGTCCTTGTAGTAGATCTGGGTGCCGTCGGGGGTGGTGATGTACATGGCTGTCTTCCTTTCAGGGGGTGGGTGGCCGGGAGGGCCGCGAGGGAGGAGGTGGCGGTGAAGGCGGTGACCAGCGGGAAGGAGCCGGCCGCCACCAGCGCGGTGGTGCCGGCAAGCAGGTCGCGTCTGCGCAGCCGCAGGGCATCGTTGGCGCGGTCCATGGCTGCCGCGTCAGAAGGCGGAAGGCGCGACGAAGGGCGCGCTCCACAAGGTGACCTGCAGCGTCACCGACTTGAACCAGGCCGCATGCATCGCCTCCACCTCGTCGGCCGCATGGCCCTTGCGGGCCAGGAAGGGCTTGACCGTGGCGGTGATCGGCACGATGAAGGCGATGATGTAGCGCAGGTGCACCGACTGCGCTGCCGAGCAGACGCCGTCGGTCCGGTTCTTCCCGGCGCTGGTGTGGCGCAGTCCGATCTCGTGCTGGTAGTCCAGCCAGGCGCGGTCGTAGCTGGCGGCGCAGGTATCGCGTATCCATTGTCCGAAGCGGCGCCGCACGGCGGCCAGGTAGGCGGCATCGGGCTGCCCGTCGGCACCGCTGAAGTAGCGCACCAGGTGCGGATGGGCACCGACGAAGCCGTACCAGACGTCCAGCACGTCTTCCACCTGGTCGGCCAGCACCTCGCCGGCCCGCCGCAGGTGCTCCAGGTCGTCCGGGCCGAGCAGCACGCTCTGCTTGAGCAGGCCGAATTCCTCGTCGCTGATCGGCGATCGCGCGACGGCGCTGCTGCCGTAGGTGTAGCCGGGGATCACGGTCTTGCTCATGGCGCAGGTCCTTGGGTTGGTCAGGTGCCCACAGCTTAGGCAGCACCCCCGGGCCGTGCATGCTCCGGTGGTCACACCGGCGGCTATCGCTTTGGTGCAGCCCGGCCCGGCCGGCAGGCGGCTACAACGCGTCGAGCCGGACATTGGCGGCCTTGACCATCCTGGCGTAGCGCTGCTCGTCGTGGGCGAGCTGCTCGGCGAACGCGGCCGCTGGCCTGCCGACCGCCTCCACGCCGAACGGCAGCACCACGCGGCCATGGAAGCCGGGCGAGCGGGCGAGCCCGCTCAAGGCGTGCGACAGGCGCTCCACCACGGCGGGCGGCGTGGCGCGCGGCGCCACGATGCCGAACCAGCCACCGCCTTCCAACGGCACGCCCTGCTCGGCGGCGGTGGGCACGTCCGGCATGGCAGGCTGGCGCTGCGCGGAGAAGGCCGCCAGCACCTTCAACCGGCCGGCCTGCACCAGCGGCAGCGTGGGACCCTGCAGCGACATCAGCACCTGGATCTCGCCGTTGAGCAGCGCGGGCATCGCATCGGCCGTGCCCTTGTAGGGCACATGCAGCAGGTCGGTGCCGGTCATCTGCTTGAAGGTCTCGGTCAGCAGGTGCGGGCTGCTGCCCAGGCCGTAGGAGCCGTAGGCGGCCCGGCCCGGATGGGCCTTCAGCCATGCCACCAGTTCCGGCAGGCTGGTGGCCGGAACGCCGGGATGCACGAAGAGGTAGACCGCGGCCGTCACCATCTGGCACACCGGCACGAAGTCCTGCTTGGGGTCGTAGCGCAGCCGCGCGTACACCAGCGGATTGATGGACATCGCCGCGTCCGACGCCAGCATCAGCGTGTGGCCGTCGGGCACCGACCGGGCCACCAGTTCGGCGGCGATCTGGCCGTTGGCACCCGCGCGGTTGTCCACCGTCACCGGCTGGCCCCACAGGCTTGCCAGTTCGGCGGCGGCCAGTCGGGCCACCAGGTCCGCGACGCCGCCGGGCGGGAACATCACGACGATGGTGATCGGCCGGCTGGGGAAGGGCATCACCGGCGGCGCCGCGCGGGCGGCGGGCCAGGCAAGCGCGGCCAGGGCCAGGGCATGGAAGTGACGGCGGCGCAGTGCGGCAAGGTCGGGCATGGGGCTCACCGGAAGTCGAGGGTGGCGGGGGCCTTGCATCTTCGCCAAGCGGGCGGCCGAGCGGTGGGTGCGGCATGCCGATGCAGATGACAGATGACATGCGGCCCCTGCCACCAAGGTCGTAGGCCGCGGCCGCACTTTGCGGCGATGTGCCGGCCCGCCGGGCTGCCTACGCTTGCCTGCATGCCCGCCCCACTGACGCAAGGAAGCCCATGAAGACTGCCCTGTACCACGCCAACGGCGCACCCGTGGCCGACAACCAGAACATCCTCACCGCCGGCCCGCGCGGCCCGGCGCTGCTGCAGGACCTGTGGCTGATCGAAAAGCTCGCGCACTTCGACCGCGAGGTCATCCCCGAGCGACGCATGCATGCCAAGGGCTCCGGCGCCCATGGCAGCTTCACCGTCACCCACGACATCACCCGCTACAGCAAGGCCGCGCTGTTCTCCGAGGTAGGCAAGCACACGCCGGTCTTCGTCCGCTTCTCCACCGTGGCCGGCGAGCGCGGCGCGGCCGATGCGGAACGCGACATCCGCGGCTTCGCGGTCAAGTTCTATACCGAGGAAGGCAACTGGGACCTGGTGGGCAACAACACGCCGGTGTTCTTCATGCGCGACCCGCTGCGCTTCACCGACCTGAACCGCGCCGTCAAGCGCGACCCGCGCAGCAACCTGCGCAGCGCGCATGGCAACTGGGACTTCTGGACGCTGGTGCCCGAGTCGCTGCACCAGGTGACCATCGTCATGAGCGACCGCGGCATCCCGGCCAGCTACCGACACATGCATGGCTTCGGCAGCCATACCTTCAGCCTGGTGAATGCCGACAACGAGCGGCACTGGGTCAAGTTCCACCTGCGCTCGCGCCAGGGCATCCGCAACCTGACCGATGCACAGGCGCAGGCCCTGGTGGGGCAGGACCGCGAGAGTTCGCAGCGCGACCTGTTCACGGCCATCGAGTCGGGCGACTTCCCGCGCTGGCAGCTGTGCATCCAGGTGATGACGGAACGGCAGGCGCGCTCGCTGGCCTTCAATCCGTTCGACCTCAGCAAGGTGTGGCCGCATGCCGACCATCCGCTGATCGAGGTGGGCGAGCTGGTGCTGGACCGCAATCCCGACAACTACTTCGCCGAGGTGGAGCAGGCGGCCTTCTCGCCGGCCAACCTGGTGCCGGGCATCGGCCTGTCGCCCGACAAGATGCTGCAGGCGCGGCTGTTCTCGTACGGCGACACCCAGCGCCATCGGCTGGGGGTCAACTTCCACCTGATCCCGGTCAATGCGCCGCGCTGCCCCGTGCACAGCTACCACCGCGACGGTGCCATGCGGGTGGATGCCAATGCCGGCGGCACCATCGGCTATGCGCCCAACAGCCAAGGCGAATGGCAGGACCATCCGGCGCTGGCCGAGCCGCCGCTGGCGCTGCAGGGCGATGCCGCCCATTGGGATGCACGCGGCGACGACGACCACTATTCGCAGCCGCGGGCGCTGTTCCGGCTGATGAGCCCGGCGCAGCAGCAGGCGCTGTTCGACAACACCGCGCGTTCCATCCAGGGCGCATCACGCGAGGTGAAGGAGCGCCACGTCGCCCGCTGCGCCCGGGCCGATGCCGCTTACGGCGCCGGCGTGGCCGCGGCCATCCGCGCGCTGGAATTCCCCACATCCCCACAAGGAGCACACCCCATGATCGACCGACTGGACATCGCCACGCCCGACGGCGCCTTCCATGCGCATGTGCATCGGCCCGCCCGGCCCAACGGGGCCGCCGTGGTGGTGCTGCAGGAGATCTTCGGCATCAATGCCGACATGAAGCAGACCTGCGCGGAGCTGGCGGACCAGGGCTTCCTCGCGGTGTGCCCCGATCTCTTCTGGCGGCAGGAGCCCGGCGTGGAGCTGAGCGACGCGACGCAGGCTGACTGGGAGAAGGGCTTCGCGCTGTACTCGCGCTTCGACCGCGACCTGGGCGTGGTCGACGTCGGCGCCACCATCGCCGCGGTGCGGCGCCATCTCGGCGGCACCGGCAAGGTCGGCGTGATGGGCTATTGCCTGGGCGGGCTGATGACCTTCCTGACGGCGGCGCGACTCGGTGCCGATGCGGCGGTGGCCTATTACGGCGGCGGCACCGAGCAGTACGTGGACGAGGCCGCCACGCTCAGCTCGCCGCTGCTGATGCACCTGGCGGAGGAAGACGAGTTCATCGACCGCGCCGCGCGCGAACGCATCGTGCAGGCCCTGGCTGGCCATCCCTGGGCGCAGGTGCATACCTATCCCGGCTGCAACCATGCCTTCGCCCGCCACCGGGGCGCGCATTACGACGCCGCGGCGGCGGCGCTGGCCAACGGCCGCACGGCGCAGTTCCTGGCCACCCACCTGGCCTGACGACGCCCAGGCCGTAGGCCGCGGCTTCAGGCCGCGGACGACCAGGCCGACAGCAGCCCGGTGGCGGTGCGCAGGTCGTGCGTGGCCCAGCCCTCGGCGAAGCGTTCCACCACCGGTTCCAGCACCGCACGCGCAGCGCCGGGCCCCTGGTGCAGCGCTGCTTGCCGTGCCAGGGTGGTGGCGGTGCGCAGCTGCCAGGCCAGCGCGCCCTGGGCCTTGGCGATGGCTGCGGATTGCCGCAGCAGCGCCTGCGCCTCGGCCGGTTGCGCGGCCTGGCCGAGCAGCGCGACAGCCTGGCTGCGCAGTACCTCCGGCGCGCACCAGACGCGGTGGCGCTCGGCCAGCGCACGCTGCACCGCCTGCGGCGAGGCCATGCCCTCGACCAGGGTGGCCAGCACCTCCTGCTGCATCGCGTTGTAGGGCAGGGCGTCGGCGGCTGGCGCGGCGGGCCGCGGCGCCGGCGAGTGGCCCCGCAGCACCAGCGCCGCATCGAAGCAGCGCGCCCACAGCGACCAGATCGTCAGCGACTGGCGGGCCGCGCGCTCCGCCAGCATGGCCACGCAGTCGTCGGCCGCTGGCAGGTCGCCGTTCCACAGCGCGACCAGGCAGGCACTCACGCCCAGGGCGTACATCTGGCCCAGCAGCTGGCCGGCGGACAGGCTCTCCTCCACCGATTCGCGGGCCGCCGCCCAGGCGGCATCGGGCCGGCCCATCATCCACAGTGCCCGGGCATTGAAGGCCAGCGCGATCACCCGGTGGTCCACCTCGAAGGCGCGCCGCTGCAGGCTGCGCCCCGCCACCCCCGGGTGCTGGAGGATGGCCTGGCCATGCGCATGGGCGCGCTGGTGCTCGCCCAGGGTGTGCAGGCTCAGCAGCATCATCCGGTGGCGCAGCAGCTCGTCCTGCGGGTCGTCGGAAGCGGCCGTGGCGCTGGAGAACTGCAGCGCCCACTCGAGCGCCGTCTCGTACTCGCCATTCACCACGCTGGCATTCCACAGCCGGAACAGCATCTGCCGGCCGCAGGCCGCGTCGCCCAGCTGGCCGGCCAGGGCCAGCGCGCGCCGGCAGGCGGCCACCAGCAGCGGCGAGCCCGGCCCGGCGGCATGCACCAGCGCCTGGGCATAGGCCGCCTGCAGCCGCATCTCCAGCGGCGGCGGTGCCTGCGGCAGGCCGGGCAGCAGGGCCAGTGCGCGCTCGGCGATCAGCCGGTATTCACCCAGCAGCGAGCGCTGGAACCAGGGGCCGGCCGCATCGGCGGCCAGCTGCAGCGCCAGGGCCGCGTCGCCCTCGGCCGACAACGCCCATTCCAGTGCCGCCCGCACGCCCGGCTCCAGCGCCGGGCCGTCCATCGCGCCGGCCTGCAGCCGGGCGGCCATGTGCAGCGCATGCTGCCGCTGCACCGCCGCGGACTCGCCCGCCTGCAGCAGCTGCTCCCGGGCATAGGCGCGGGTGGTCTCCAGCAAGCGGTAGACGACATGCGCGCCGCCCACGTCCGCCTGCAGCAGCGACTTGAGCGCCAGCGACGACAGCAGCGGCAGCGGCCGCAGCCGGGGCCAGGGCCGCAGCACCGCGCTGGCGTCCTCCAGGGTGAAGGCCGACGGGAACACCGACAGCGCCCGCAGCGCCTGCTGCTCGTCGGCCGACAGCGTCTGGTGGCTCCACTCCAGGGCCGCATGCAGCGTCTTGTGGCGCGGCGGTGCGGTGCGCCGGCCGCCGCTGCGCAGCAGCAGGAAGCGGTCGAGGTCGCCCAGCAGCCCGGTGAGGCCGAAGGTGGCCGCCCGTGAAGCGGCCAGCTCGATGGCCAGCGGCAGGCCGTCCATGCGGCGGCACAGCGCGGCCACCGTGGCCAGCCGCTCCGCCGTGTGCAGCCCCGTCTCGCCGGAGGCGCTGGCGCGTTCCACGAACAGCTGCACCGCGGGATGGGCGAGGTACTGCTCGGCCGTCAGCTCGGCATCGGGCGGCGGCAGCGGCAGCGGTCCCAGGCGCTGCACCGCTTCGCCGCGCGCGCGCAGCGGCTCGCGGCTGGTGGCCAGCAGCAGCACGCCCGGCGCACCCTGGGCCACCTGCTCGGCCAGCGCCGCGGCGGCGTCGATCACATGCTCACAGTTGTCCAGCAGCAGCAAGGCCCGCCGCGCATGCAGCCAGGCCAGCAGGCTGGGCAGGGGATCGGCCTGCACGGCCGGCAGTCCGAGCGCGGCCGCGGTGGCCGCCGGCACCAGGGCCGGGTGCGCCAGCGCCGCCAGGTCCACGAAGAAGACGCCGTCGGCGCAGTCGGCCGCCAGCGCCTGCGCCGCCGCCCGGGCCAGGCTGGTCTTGCCGGCGCCGCCCGGCCCCACCAGGCTGACGAAGCGCTGCTGGCGCAGGCGGGCCTGCAGCGCGGCGATATCCGCTTCACGGCCGATCAGCACGGGTGCGGCCGGCAGGTCGGCCGGGGCGCCGCCGGCCACCGCTGGCGCTGGTGCGGGTGCCGCGGCGGCCTGCAGGGCCTGCACCGCGGCCACGAAGCAGTAGCCGCGCATCGGCACGTGGTCGATGTAGCGGCCCTGGCCCTTGCCGTCGCCCAGCACCTTGCGCAGGGCCACCAGGTGCACCCGCAGGTTGCCTTCGTCCACCACGCTGTCGGGCCACACCATCGCCATCAGCGCCTCCTTGGACAACACCTGGCCGGCCTGGCGCACCAGCGCCAGCAGCAGGTCGAAGGCGCGGGCGCCCACGCGCAGCGGTGCACCGTCCCGCTCCAGCAGCCGCTGGTGGGGCAGGAGGCGGAAGGGGCCGAAGCAATACGCTGCAGCCGGCGGCGGCGGTGTCACGGTCAGGGTGTCGGCCATGCATCGACGGTGGGCGAAAGGCCCGCCAAGCTTAAGCCGGCGCAGCCCGTTGCCAGCGGCTGCCGACCGCTTGCGGCCTATCTCTTTGGAGGTAGCGCCGCCTGCCCGCAAGGTGGCGGGCCGCGTACCCACCGCAGCCGGATGGCGGGGCTGCGCATCGCCGCCACAGTGGCCGCCAGTCCCACCGCGGCACGGCCGTTCTTGACGGAGGAGGCCCGATGAAGATCGACATCGGCCATGAGAATTCCACCTGCATCCAGCTGCACGGGCACGACCTGGGCAGCGGCACGCCGGTGCTGCTGGTGCATGGCTGGCCGGTGCGCAGCAGCGTCTGGGACAAGCTGGTGCCGCCCTTGCTGGCGGCGGGCCGCCGCGTCGTCACCTTCGATCGCCGCGGCTTCGGCCGCTCCGGCCGGCCCAGCACCGGGCACGACCTGGACACGCTGGCCGACGACCTGTCCCGCGTGATGGCCAAGCTCGCGCTGCAGGACTGCGTGCTGGTAGGGCATGGCCTCGGCTGCAGCGAGGTGCTGCGCCTGCTGGGCACCTATGGCAGCGAGCGGGTGCGCCGCCTGGTGCTGGTGTCACCGCTGCCGCCGGTGCCCACCGCTGCCCAGGCGCTGCATGACGCGCTGGTGGACGACCGCCCGGCTGCGCTGGAAGCGTTCCTGGCGCGCGCGCTGGGCCGCGCGGCAGCCCCGCTCACCGCCGCCGGCGACCGGGCGCTGTGGATCGATGCGCTGGATGCCTCGCCGCTGGCGCAGCTGGCCTGCGTGCAGGCCTGGGCGGGCGCCGACCTGCGCGACGACCTGGCGCGCATCGCGGTGTCCGGCGTCGTGGTGCATGGCAGCGAAGACCGCATCGCGCCCCCGGCCAGTGCCGCAGTGCCGCTGTGCGAGGCCCTGGCCGGCGGCGTGCTGCACACCGTACCCGGCGGCCCGCATGCGCTGCCGTGGACGCATGCGCCGCAGGTGCTGCAGGCGCTGCTGGCGGCCAGCGGCTGACAACCTAGCGCCAAGGAGGTAGGCCGCACCTGCCGCTTGGCGGGACGCGGCGCGACCGCCGTCCTGCCACAGTGCGGAGCCCGGCCACCTGCCTCTTGCCATGCCCGACGAGACTGCGCTGCATTTCGGTCCGTTCCGCCTGTTGCCTTCGCGCCGCCAGCTGTTCGAGGGCGACAGGCCGGTGGCCATCGGCGGCCGTGCCTTCGACCTGCTGGTGGCCCTGGTGGACTGCGCCGGCGACGTGGTGCCCGCCAAGGTGCTGCTGGAGCGGGTGTGGGGCCGCAGCGTGGTGGACGACAGCAGCCTGCGGGTGCACATCGCGACGCTGCGCAAGCTGCTGGGCGATGGCCGCGACGGCCTGCGCTACATCAGCAACGTGCCGCTGCGGGGCTACTGCTTCGTGGCACCGGTGTCCCCTGCGCAGGCGGGCGAGGCCGGTGCGTCGACCGATGCACCGGCCGCGGCCGCGGGCGCGCTGCCACCCGACCCTGAGCGCCCGGGCCGCCTGCCCACCCCGGTGCGCCTGCTGGGCCGGGAGGCCAGCATCGACGAGATCGCGCAGCGGCTCGGGGCCTGCCGGTGCCTGTCCATCGTCGGCCCTGGCGGCATCGGCAAGACCGCCGTGGCCGTGGCCGCGGCGCACCGGCTGCGGGAGGCCTTCGAGCACGGGGCGGTGTTCCTCGACCTCACGCCGCTGGGCCACGCCGCGCTGGTGCCCACGCTGCTGGCCTCCGCGCTGGGCATCGCGGTGGATGCCTTGCGGCCGATCGACGCGCTGGCCCGCCACCTGCAAGGCCGGCAGCTGCTGGTGGTGCTGGACAACTGCGAACACCTGATCGACGCCACCGCCGACCTGGCGCAGCAGCTGCTGGCCCGGGCACCGCGGCTGCGCCTGCTGGCCACCAGCCGCGAGGCCTTGCGCGTGGACGGCGAGCTGCTGCACCGGTTGCCGCCGCTGCCGGCGCCGCCGGCCGCCGTGCCGCTGAGCCTGGACCAGGCCCGCAGCTATCCGGCGGTGCAGCTGTTCGCCGAGCGGGCCAGCGACGGCCTCGGCGGTTTCGTGCTGCAGGAAGCCGATGCCGAGGTGGTGGGCGAGATCTGCCGCCGGCTCGATGGCATTCCGCTGGCCATCGAGCTGGCCGCCGCCAGCGTGCAGGTGCTGGGCATCCATGAGCTGGCCAGTCACCTGGGCGACCGGCTGTCCATGCTGGTGCACGGCCGGCGCACTGCCTTGCCGCGCCACCAGACGCTGCGGGCCACGCTGGACTGGAGCTTCGACCTGCTGGGCCCGGCGGAGCAGTCGGTGCTGATGCGGCTGTCGGTGTTCCGCGGCTGGTTCACGCTGGAAGCGGCGGACGCCGTGTGCACCGACGGCGCAGGCCGGCTGGACGTCATCGACTGCGTGGGCCAGCTGGTGGGCAAGTCGATGCTGTCGGCCGACGTGGGCGGCGAGGTGGCGTACTACCGGCTGCTGGAAAGCACGCGGGCCTATGCGCAGGAGCGGCTGGCCGCGCGTGGCGAATGGGCGGCTACCGCGGCCCGCCACGCGCTGCACCAGCAGTCGGTGTACCTGGAGGCCGAGGCCGGCCGCGAGCAGCGCTCGCCCGGCCAGTGGATCGCGCTGCATGGCCGCGGCATCGACGACCTGCGCGCCGCCATCGCCTGGGCCTTCGGTGCGGGAGGGGCCGGCGTGGTGGGCGTGACGCTGGTGGCCACCTCGGCGCCGCTGTGGTTCGCGCTGTCACTCATCGGCGAATACCGGCAGCTGGCGGAACAGGCGCTGGCCCAGGCCCGCCAGCAGCCGGTGGACGCCATCCGGCTGATGCAACTGCACGAAGCCCATGGCCATGCGCTGTGGCACACGCGAGGCAGCGGCCCGGCGATGCACGAGGCCTTCAGCCAGGCCCTGGCGCTGGCCGAGCGCAACGCTGCCGTGGCCTACCAGCTGCGCGCGGTGTGGGGCCTGTGGCTCATCTGCAATACCGTGGGCGACTATGCCGGCTCGCGGCGGCTGGCCGAGCGCTTCGGTGACATCGCCGGCCCGGCGCCGCCACCGGACACCGCGCTCACCCACGACCGCATGATGGCGCTGGGCCTGCACTTCCACGGCGAGCAGGCGCGTGCGATGCAGCATGCGCGGCGGGTGCTGGAACATCCCATCACCGTCAACCATGTGGCCCGCAACAGCGGCTTCCAGTTCGACCAGCGGGTGAGCGCGCTCACCGTGCTGGCGCGCATCCTGTGGGTGCGCGGCTTGCCGGAGCAGGCGCTGGCACATGCCCGGCTGGCGGTGCAGGAGGCGCAGCAGATCCGGCATGCGCTGTCGCTGTGCTACGCCATCGCCAACGGGGCGGCACCGGTGGCCTTCTGGGCCGGCGACCGGGAGGCGGCGCGGCACTACACCGGCCTGCTGCTGGATTGCGCCACCGATGCCGCGCTGGACTTCTGGCTGGCCTTCGGCCACGGCTACCGGCTGGCACTGCTGCTCACCGATGCCGATGCCGCCGCGCGCATGCCGGCCCCGCCGCTGCAGCATCCGGCGGCCGGCCAGCTGCTGCGCGAGACGCTGTGCACCATCGACGCCACCCTGGCGGACGACGACCTGCTGGCCCGTGCCCGCCTGGGCGGCGGCAGCTGGTGCGCGCCCGAGCTGATGCGGGTGAAGGCACTGCGCCTGCTGCAGCAGGGGGAGGGCGCCTGCCAGGCCGAGGCGCGCCAGCTGCTGCGCGAGGCCATCGAGCTGGCGCGCGAGCAGCAGGCGCTGTCGTGGGAGCTGCGCTGCACCATGGCGCTGGCCCGCTGCTGGCAGCAGGAAGGCCAGGCAAGATGGGGCCTGCCGCTGCTGACCGGTGTGCTGGAGCGCTTCACCGAAGGCCACGACACCGCGGACCTGCGTGCGGCCGGCCAGCTGCTGTACAGCCTGGAGGCCGGCTGATGCCGGCCCGTCCTGCGGGCAGGTCATGCCGCCAGCACCGCCAGGTGCGATGGCAGCGGCGCCTGCCGGACGGGGGCCTGCGGCAATGCGGCCTGCACCAGGTGATCGATCAGCTTGCGCACCGCCAGCGGCTGGTTGCGGCGCGAGTTGTAGGCCAGGTGCAGGCTGATCGGCTCGCAGCGCCAGCCGCCGAGCACCCGTTGCAACTGGCCCGCCTCCACCGCGTCCTGCACCAGCGGGACCGGCTGCATCAGGATGCCGGCGCCGTGGATGGCCGCGCCCACGAGCACGTCGGCCTGGGCCGATCGCAAGGTGCCGCGCACCGGGTAGGCGGTCAACGAGCGGGCGGGTGCCTGGCCCAGCCGCCACGTCGTCTCGGCCGCGCCCTCGTCGCCGATCAGGCAGTGGTGGCTGGCCAGCTCGTCCGGATGCTGGGGCCGGCCATGGCGATGCAGGTAGTCCGGCGAGGCGAACAGGCCCACCGGCACGTCCGCCAGGTGGCGCGCGATCCAGCTGCTGCGCAGCTGGCTGCCCAGGCACAGGGCGAGATCGGCTTCCTCGCCCACCCGGTCCAGCGGGCCGCTGGCCAGCCGCAGGTCCACCCACACCCGGGGATGGGCGGCCACGAAGCCGGCCAGCGCCGCGCTCAGGTAGGGCCGGGCCAGCGACGCCGGCGCGCTCAGCCGCACCGTGCCGGCCACTTCCGAGGCGCTGAGGCTGCTGAAGGCGGCCAGCTGCTCGTAGCCGTCCAGCAGGTCCACTGCGCGGTCGAGCACCTGCTCACCCACCGGGGTGAGCGCCACACGGCGGGTGGACCGGTGCAGCAGCCGCACGCCGAGCAGGGCTTCCAGGTCCTGCACCGTGCGCGTGACGATGGAACAGGAGACGTCCAGCTGCGCGGCGGCCCGGGCGAAGCCGCCGTGGTCCACCACCGCCTTGAACGTGGCGAGGGCCTTGAGCTTGTCCATGGGAGGTCCTTCCGCGGGCGGATCGGGTCAGGCGTACTGCGGCTGCGCGGCGGGCAGGTCCACCAGCCCGCGGCGCGTGGCTATGCTGGCCGCCTGGGTGCGGCTGCTGGCATCCAGCTTGGACATGATCGCCTTCATGTGGGCCTTGACCGTGCCCACTGCGATCTGCAGCTCGCGTGCGATGGACTTGTTGCAGGCACCGCGCGCCACCAGCCGCAGCACCTCGGCCTCGCGGGTGGTCAGCGCTTCGCGGGTAAGGCTTTCGGCCATGCGCTGCACCACCGCCTGGGACAGGTAGCGCCCGCCATGGCCGACGGTGTGCACGCCTGCGGCCAGTTCGTCGATGGGGCTGCCCAGCACCAGGAAGCCGTACACGCCGGCTTCCAGCGCGCGGCGCACCTCGTGCTCGCGGTCGCTCATCGCCACCACCAGCACCCGGGCGCCGGCCAGGGCCCGCGGCAGCGCATGGCAGCGGGCTTCGGCCAGGTGGGCCAGGCCGCGCTGGTAGTCGGTGACGATCACGTCCACCGCCTGCGGGGCGCCGGCCTGCAGGCCGGGCGGCTCCAGCAGCACGTCCAGCTCGGCCTGCGGCCGCAGGGCCGCTGCCAGGCCCACCGCCAGCAACGGCTCGGCATGGCTGATCAACACGGTGAGGCGCTTGTTCGATACGGCTTGCATGGGGCACTCCTGTGGTGGCTTTCGGGGGCGGCAGCGGCTTCTTGCGCTGCCATGGCTTCATGTTCGTCGCCGGGCCGCGTCGGCGCGAGTTAATGCTTGTGAAACGTTGATGGGTCCGCCGGCATGACACCAAGGACATAGGCGCCGCTACCGCTTCATGGGCTACGGCCGTCGGCGCCGCCGCCCCACGATGCGGCCACCGACCCACCCCTGAAGGAGCCACCATGTTCGGACTCACCCCCCTCGGCGCCGTGCACACCCTGATCAGCCTGCTGGCCCTCGGCTCGGCGCTGCTCGCCCTCGGGCGCCACCAGGCCATCGCCTGGCGCAGCCGCCTGGGACGCTGGTACGTGGGCTCCACGGTGCTCACCTGCCTCACCGGCTTCGGCATCTTCCAGCATGGCGGCTTCGGCGTGCCGCATGCGCTGGGCGTGCTGACGCTGCTGGTGCTGGCCGCATCGGCCGCGGCGGAATACGCCGGCTGGTTCGGCCGCGCGGCTCGCTACGTGGCGACGCTGGGCCTGTCGCTCACCGTGTTCTTCCACCTGATACCGGGCGTGACCGAGACCTTCACCCGGGTGCCGGCGGGCATGCCGCTGTTCACGGGGCCGGACGATCCGGCGCTGCAGAAGCTGGTGGGGCTGCTGTTCCTGCTCTTCCTGCTGGGTGCCGGCTGGCAGGTGCGCCGCCTGCGCGCCGGCCGCGGGGGCACCACGCCGGTGGCCGCGAACGGCCGGGTTGTCTAGACAAGTCGGGTGCCGGCCGCCAGGCAGGCCCATACGCGGTCGGCGGTCAGCGGCACCTGCAGGCTCGGCGCGCCCGATGCCTGCCCGCCGCGCAGCAGGGCGTCCACGACGGCGTTGACCACGGCGGGCGTGGCGCCGATGGCGCCCAGCTCGCCCGCCCCCTTGGCGCCCAGGCCGTTGGTCAGGCAGGGCGTGTCGCCGGCCAGCCGCGTGCGGAAGTCGGGCAGGTCAGCGGCGCGCGGCAGCGCATAGTCCATCAGGCTGCCGGTGAGCAGCTGGCCCTGTGCGTCATGGCGCAGCTGTTCCCACAGCGCCTGGCCGATGCCCTGGGCCACCGCGCCGTCGATCTGGCCACAGGCCAGCACCGGGTCCACCACGTGGCCGATGTCGTTGACCGAGCTGTAGGCCACCACCTGCACCTCGCCGGTGGCGGGATCGACTTCCACCTCGCAGGCATGGCAGGCATTGGGCCAGCTGGGGCCTTGTGCGGTGGCGGCGCCGCCGGCCTCGAAGCGGCCACCCGGCTGGCGCGCGGCCAGCTCGAACAGGGTCACGCCGGCGTCGGTGCCGGCCACGCGCAGCAGGCCACGTTCATGGCCGATGTCCTCCAGAGGTGCTTCCAGCACCTGGGCGGCCAGCTCACGCGCTGTCTGCACCAGTGCCGCGGCCGCCGGCGCCATGGCCGCGCCGCCCATGAACAGGGAACGGGAGCCGCCGCTGCCGAAGCCGTCCACCTCGTCGGTATCGCCCTGCACGAGGCGCAGGCTCGACGCCGGCAGACCCAGCGCGCCGGCGGCCAGCTTCAGCAGGCTGGCGGCGATGCCCTGGCCCATCTCCTGGGCGCCGGACACCACCGCCACCCAGCCGCGGGCGTCCACCCGCAGGCGCAGGGTTTCGCTGAGGGCGAAGGCGCCGGTCCATGCCAGGAAGCAGGCCAGGCCGCGGCCGCGCAGCCGTCCCCGCTTTGCCGAGTCGGTGGCGCGGCGCTCGAAGCCGGCCCAGTCGGCCAGCGCCAGCGTGTCGTCCAGCCGCCGGGCGAACTGGCCGCTGTCGATCACCTGGCCGCAGGCGCTGCGGTAGGGCATCTGCTGCGGCCGCACCATGTTGCGCCGGCGCAGCGCCGCGGCATCCATGCCCAGCTGGCGCGCGGCCGCTTCCACCAGCCGCTCCAGCAGGTGCGCCACCTCGGGCTGGCCGGCACCGCGGTAGGGGCCCACCGGTGCGGTGTGGGTGAGCACGGCGCGGCATTCGATGTCGACCTGGGGAATGTCGTACACGCCCGTGGCCACCATGGGGCCGACGGCCAGCGGCATCAGCACCGCCATCGGCGCGGCATAGGCGCCGATGTTGGCGATGCAGCGCAGGCGCAGGGCCAGCATGCGGCCCTCGGCATCCAGGGCCAGTTCGCCCTGCAGGAACACGTCGCGCGCATGCGGCGCGGCGCACAGGTCCTCGCTGCGGCTGGCCTGCCAGCGCACCGGCCGCTGAAGCCGCCATGCCGCCAGGCAGGTGACCACGTCTTCGGCATGCAGCACCGTCTTCATGCCGAAGCCGCCGCCCACGTCGCCGGTGCGCACCCGCAGCGGCACGTCCCGCAGCATGGGCAGCGCCGCCAGCAAGGCGCTGCGCAGCGGGCTGGCCATCTGCGTGCTGGCCTGCACCGTCAGGCCGCCGGTGTGCACATCGGGCAGCGCCAGCAGCACGCGCGGCTCCATCGGGCAGGCGGCGACGCGCGGGCTGTCCACGTCCAGGCACACCCGGTGTGCGCTGCGGTCGAAGGCGGCCTGGGTGGCGGCCGCATCGCCGTGGCGCAGGCAGGCGGCGACGTTGTCGGGCAGGTCCTCGCACAGGCGCGGTGCCTGCGGCGCCTGGGCACCGTGCGCATCGGCCACCGCCGGCAGCGGCTGCCAGCACAGCAGGGCCTGCAGGGCTTCGGCAGCGGCCCGTGCCTGGCGGGCGGTGCAGGCCACCACGGCGGCCACCGGCTCGCCCACATGCCGCACGAGGCCACCGGCCAGCACATGCCGCGTGGCCGAGGTGGCAGCGCCGCCATCGGGCCGCTGCAGGCCGCTCACCAGCGGCAGCGGCTGCACGCCGGCCTGCTGCAGGTCGGCGGCCGTCCACACCGCCAGCACGCCGGGCCAGCTGCCGATGGCGCCGGCCTCCACCGCAGCCAGCCGCGCATGGGCATGCGGCGACCGCACGAAGCAGACCACCGCCGCCTGCGCCGCGGCGGCCAGGTCGTCCACATAGGCGCCCGCGCCGCGCAGCAGGCGCTCGTCGTCGGGGCGGCCGGGCCAGTCGCCGGCAGGTGGCGGGGAGGGTTCCACGAACACCAGCATGCCAGCGGCCGCCGCAGGTGCGGGCGCCCGGCCGCGTCTTTGTGTCAGATGACATCCGCGGCGCATGGTGCCGGCGGGCGCGGTGTCATGATCGAGCCGGGCCCGCCAATGTCCCTGCTGTTCGATGACATCGCCTGACACTGCCGACGAAACGCTCCTGCTCGACGACGGTGAACTGGTGCTGTTGCGCACCGGCAGCGGCCGCCTGCTGCGCCGGGCCCGCGGCGGCGGTGCGGCCGCCCGCCGCCTGCTGGAGGCGGAATACGCCTGGCGCGGCCGGCTGCAGCCGGCCTGGGCCGCGGTGCCATCGGCCCTCGAGCTGGATGCGCCCTGGCCGCAGCTGCATCTGCAGGATCCGGGCGGCGAGCCGCTGGCCGGCCTGCTGGAGCAGCCCTGGCCCCTCGAGCGGTTCCTGGCGGTGGCCGTGGCGATGGCGCGTGCGCTGGGCCGTCTGCATGCGGCCGGCCTGGTGCACCGCGACCTCCACCCGGCCCGGCTGCTGGTGCAGCCGGGGAGGGCCGGGCCTGGCTGCTGGGCTTCGCCCATGCGGCGGAAGCGGCACGGGCCGATGGCGACCCCGGCGGCGAAGCGCCGGCCCGGCTCACCCATGCGGCGCCGGAACTCAGCGGCCGCGGTCACCGTCCGGCCGATGCCCGCAGCGACCTCTATGCCCTCGGCGTGGTGCTGTTCGAGATGCTGACGGCCCGGCTGCCGTTTCCGGGCCACGATCCCATCGCGCTGATCCAGGCGCATGCGGCTGCGCCGGCACCGCTGGCCGGCGCCTGCGTGCCGGGCCTGCCGGCGCAGCTCGACGACATCCTGCAGAAGTTGCTGGCCAAGTCGCCAGCCGAGCGCTACCAGACGGCCGCCGCGCTGGCGGCCGACCTGCACCGCTGTCAGGCCGACTGGCGCCAGACCGGCCAGGTGGCCCGCTTTCCGCCGGGCCGCAGCGACCTCGTCGCCCAGCTGCGCATGCCCGACCGCCTGTATGGCCGCGATGCCGACCTGCAGGCCGGCCGCACGCTGGTGGCGCGGGCGGCGGCGGGCGGCTCGGCGCTGCTGGTGCTGACCGGGCCGGCCGGCAGCGGCAAGTCGTCGCTGGTCGAGGCGCTGCAGCAGCGGCTGCCCGATGGCAGCTTCGCCGCGGGCAAGGCCGACCAGTTCCAGCCGCCGCTGCCCTTCGGTGCCTTGTCGCAGGTGCTGCGCAGCCTGGCGCGACGGGTGCTTCGCATGGAGCCGCAGGCGCAGGCGCGCTGGTGCCAACGGCTGCGCGAGGCCCTCGGCCCGCAGGGGGAGGCGCTGCGCCCGCTGGTGCCCGAGCTGGCGGCCTGGCTGCCGGTGGCCGATGCCGCCGGCGAGCTGTCGGCGCAGGACCTGGCACTGCGCTTCCGGCTGGCGGTGTGCCGCTTCCTCGGCGTGTTCGCGCAGCCGGGCCGCCCGCTGGTGCTGTTCTTCGACGACCTGCAGTGGTGCGACGCCGCCACGCTGCAGCTGGTGCTGCACCTGCACCGCGAGGCCCGGCCGCCGCACCTGCTGGTCATTCTGGCCTGTCGCGACACCGGCACCGCGATGCCCGAGGCGCTGGCCGAGCTGCTGGCCGCCCTGCGCGCTGCGCCCGACAGCAGCTTCTGGACGCTCGGCCCGCTGGGCCTGCCCGACATGACGGCGCTGGTGGCCGACAGCCTGCATTGCGGTGAGCAGGAAGCGCTGCCACTGGCCGCGCTGGTGCATGCCGCCAGCGGCGGCAATCCGCTGTTCGCGGCCCAGTTGCTGGGCAGCCTGGCCGACGACGGCCTGCTGCACAACGACGATGCCACCGGCCGCTGGCATTGGCGGCTGGACGAGTTGCACGGTCGGCAGCACCGCGGGGACCTGGTGCGCCTGCTGGTGGACAAGGTGGCGCGGCTGGACACCGCCACCAGCGAGGTGCTGGCGCCGCTGTCCTGCCTGGGCCGCGCGCCGGCCTCGGTGCTGGCCGAGGTGTGCGCGCTGGACGAGGCGGCGCTGCACCGGGCGCTGCAGCCTTCGGTGGATGCCGGCCTGGTGCTGCGGCTGGAGGAGGGCTACGGCTTTGCCCACGACCGGGTGCAGGAGGCGGCGCATGCCCGCCTGGCCGAGGCGGACCGCGTGGCCTGGCACCTGCGCCTGGGCCGGGTGCTGGCCCGGCGGCTGGCGGCCGACGACGCCGGCAGCGCCACCTTCGAGGCGGTGCACCAGCTCAACCTCGGCGCCGCCGCCATCACCGAGCCGCAGCACCTGAAGGCGCTGGCACGGCTGAACCTGGCGGCCGCCCAGGCCGCCCGGGCCGCGACGGCCTACCGGGCGGCGGCCGACTTCGCCGCCAGCGGGCTGGCCCACCTGCCGCCCGGCGCCGGGCCGGACGAACTGGCCGGCGCGCTGCGCCTGATGCAGGCGCATGCGGAGTTCCTGGCGGGCCATCCCGCGCGGGCCGAGCCGCTGCTGCTGGCGCTGATCCACGATGCGCCCGACGCGGTGGCGCATGCGGCCGCCACGCGGGTGCTGATGAGCCTGCAGGTGATGGCATCGCGTTACGCCGATGCGGTGCAGGCGGCCCTGGCCTGCCTGGACCGCTTCGGCCTGCGCATGCCGGCGCATCCCACGCAGCAAGCGGTGCAGCAGGCCTATGACGACGTGCAGGCGCGGCTGTCGGCCCGCCCGCTGGAAGCGCTGCTTGACTTGCCGGCTTGCACCGACGCCGAGGTGGAAGCGGCGATGGGCGTGCTGGCCGAGCTGTTCGCGCCGGCGTGCTTCACCGACGAACGGCTGGCCCTGCTGCACCTGTGTGCGATGGTGGACTTCAGCCTGTCGCGCGGCGTGTCGCCGGGCACGCCACACGGCCTGGCCTGGTTCGGCGTGATGAGCGGCCGCCTGTTCGGCCGCTACCGGGAGGGCCTGGCCCTGGCCCGGCTGTCGCTGCGGCTGACCGAGCGTCCCGGCCTGCGGTCGGCCCGCGCGCGGGCCTTGTTCTCGCTGGAGATCGCCAGCGTGTGGGCGGCGCCGCTGGGCGAGGCCATCGCGCATGGCCGTGCCGCGGTGGACGCCGCGGCGCAGACGGGCGAGCTGGCGGTGGCCTGCTTCGCGCGCCACCACGTGGTCAACGACCGGCTGGTGCGCGGCGATGCGCTGGATGCGGTGGCGCGGGAGATCGAGGACAGCCTGCCCCCGGTGCGGCAGGCGCAATACGACGACGTGATCGACGAGCTGCTGAGCCAGCAGCGCTTCGTCGCGGCGCTGCAGGGCCGCACCGCCGCGCTGCACCGGCTGGACGGCGACGGCTTCGACAGCGCCGCCTTCGAGGCCCGGCTGACGCCGGACCGCATGCCCACGATGATCTTCTGGCACCGCGTGCTGCAGGCGCAGCTGGCCTTCATCGCCGGCCGGCCGTGGCATGCGCAGGCGGCGCTGGATGCGGCCGCGCCACTGCTGTGGTCGGCGGTGCACCTGCAGATCGCCAATTTCCACCTGTTCTCGGTGCTGTGCTGGGCCGCGCTGGCGCGGCGGTGCCCGTGCAGCAGCGCCAGCCACGACGCCGGCAGGTGCAGGCCCTGCTGCAGGGCCTGCAGGCCTGGCGCGACGGCTTCCCGGAGGGCTTCGCCGACCTCGCCGCGCTGGCCGAGGCGCAGTGGACCTACGCCGTGGCCGGGCCGCTGCAGGCCCTGCCGCAGCATGAGCAGGCGGTGGCGCTGGCGCAGGCCAGCGGTCGCTCCTGGCTGGAGGCCCTGGCCAGCGAACTGTCGGCACGCTGCCATGCGCAGGCCGGCCTGCCCACGGCCGCACGGGCGCACTGGCGCCATGCGCGCAGCGCCTGGCTGCGCTGGGGCGCCATGGCCAAGGTGCGGCAACTCGACCGGCAGCAGCCCTGGCTGGCCGAGGAGGCCGGTGCCGCGGCGGCCGGGCCGCCCCTGGTGCAGGTGGACCTGGACCTGGTGGCGCGGGTGTCGCAGACCATCACCGGCGAGATGGACGGCAGCCGGCTGGTGCACACGCTGATGGCCACCGCGCTGGACCTGGGCGATGCCGACAGGGGCCTGCTGCTGGTGCCGGATGGCCAGCCGCTGCTGCTGCGCGCCGTGGCCACGCGCAGCGCCCGGGGCATCGACGTGCAGCCCTGTGCGCGCCCGGTGACGCCGGACGACCTGCCGCCGGACATGCTGGCGCGGGCGGTGCAGCACTCGCGCATCGTCTCGCTCGACGAGATGCCCGCGGCAGACGCGGCGGCGGGAGCCGCGCCGCGCGCCGTCGCAGCGCTGTGCCTGCCGCTGCTGCGCCAGGGCCGGCTGAGCGGCGTGCTGTACCTGGAGCGTCAGGGTGCGGCGGCGGACCCGGGCGGCTTCAGCCGCGAGCGCGCGGCCTTGCTGGCGCTGCTGGCCTCGCAGGGCGCGGTGGCGCTGGACAACGCACGGCTGTACCGCGACTTGACGCACGAGATCCGGGAGCGCCGGCAGGCCGAGCACGAGGCAGAGCAGTCCCGCGCGGCGTTGCAGGAAAGCGAGAACCGCTTCCGCCGCATGGCCGATGCCACGCCTGACGTGATCTGGATCACCGACATCCATCCGGAGCGGGTGCTGTATGCCAATCCCAGCTTCGAGCGCACCTGGGGCCGCCCGGTGGAGGCGCTGTACCGAGACCCGCGGCTGTGGACCGACTGCATCCATCCCGACGACCGCGAGCGCATCAACACCGAGTTCGGCCGCTGGCTGACCTCCGCCGCGCCGCAGGGCTGGGACGTGGACTACCGCATCGTGCGGCCCGACGGTTCGCTGCGTTGGATCCATGAACGCGGCTTCTTCGTCGTCGACGACGAAGGGCGTCCGCACCGGGTCAGCGGCATCTCCAGCGACGTGACGGCCGCGCGGCTGGCGGCGGCGGCGCTGCGCGAGTCGGAAGAGCGCTTCGCGCTGGCGGTGGCAGGCTCCAACGACGGCATCTGGGACTGGGACCTGGCCTCGGACCGCATGTTCCTGTCCGAGCGGGCGCAGCGGTTGTACGGGCTGTCGCCGGGCATGGACACGCGGCCGAGGTCGGAGTGGGTGGCGATGGTGCGCCTGCACCCCGACGACACCCAGCCGCAGCAGGCCATGCTCAGGGACTACCTGGAGCAGCGGCTGCCGCACTACGACTTCGAGGGCCGGGTGCTGCATGCCGGCGACGGCTACCGCTGGGTGCGCATCCGCGGCCTGTGCATCCGCGGCGACGACGGCCGCGCCATGCGCATGGCCGGCTCGGTGAGCGACATCGACAGCATGCGGCGCGCGGAAGCCGCCTTGCGCCAGGCACAGCGGCTGGAGGCGGTGGGCACGCTGGCCGGCGGCGTGGCGCACGACTTCAACAACATCCTTGGCGCCATCCTTGGCTTCGGCGAGATGGCCCTGCGCAACACCCGCGCCGGCAGCCGGCAGCGGCGCGACCTGGAATGCATCGTCGCCGCCGGCGAGCGCGGCCGGGCGCTGGTCGAGCGCATCCTGGCCTTCAGCCGCAGCAGCGTGGGCGAACGTGTGCCGGTGCATGTGGAGGCCGTCGTCCGGGAGGCGCTGGCCCTGCTGGACGCAATGCGGCCAGCCTTCGTGGCGGCCGACGTGCGCCTGGCGGCGGGCCGTGCCGCCATGATCGGCGACGCCACCCAGGTGCACCAGCTGGTGACCAATCTGGTGACCAATGCGCTGCATGCGATGCCGCAGGGCGGCCGCCTCACGGTGGCGCTGCAGCCGCAGGCGCTGGCCGAGCCGGTGCAGACCACCACCGGGCCGCTGCCGGCGGGCGACTACCTGGTGCTGGTGGTGTCCGATACCGGCAGCGGCATCGAGCCGGAGATCCTGGACCGCATCTTCGATCCGTTCTTCACCACCAAGGAGGTGGGCACCGGCACCGGCCTCGGGCTGTCGCTGGTGCATGGCATCGTCACCGACCTGGGCGGCGCGGTGGACGTGGCCACCGCGGTGGGCTGCGGCAGCCGCTTCACCGTCTACCTGCCGCGCAGCGGCGAGGCGCCGGTGCAGCCGCCGCGCGAGCTGCCTTCGCCGCAGCGCGGCCGCCAGGAACAGGTGATGGTGGTGGACGACGAGGAGATGCTGGTGCGCCTGGGCTGCGAGATGCTCAGCGGCCTGGGCTACGTGCCGGTGGGCTTCACCTCGGGGCAGGAGGCACTGGCCGCCTTCCATGCGCATCCGGAGCGCTTCGACGCGGTGCTGACCGACGCCCGCATGCCGCGGCTGTCGGGCCTGGAGCTGATCGAGGCCGTGCGTGCGGTGCGGCCGGCGCTGCCGGTGCTGCTGGTCAGCGGTTTCCTCGGTGCCAGCGCCGCCCAGCGTGCGCGAAAGGCCGGCGCCAGCGCGGTGCTGGCCAAGCCGCTGTCGCAGCGGGAACTGGCCGCGGCGCTGGCGACGGCGCTGGCAACGCGGCGCGCGGACTGATGCCCATGCGTCAGTCACCCGTCGTGCCGGTGGCCAGGGCCCGCTGCACCGCGGCCAGCAATGCTTCCCGCGTGAAGGGCTTGGGCAGCACGCCACGCACGCCCAGCTGCGCCGCCAGCGCGGTGGAATGCTGCTGGCCAGGGCGCAGGCGGGCGGACATCAGCAGCACCGGCACCGGGCGCTCGGCCTGCAGCAGCCGCAGCGCCGGCTCGGCCTGCCGGGGATTGGCGCAGTCCAGGATCACCAGGGCCACCGGCCGCCGCGGCTGCGACAGCGCACTGCCATCGACGACGCGGAAACCCGCTTCACGCAACCACTGCCGCGCCAGCGCACGCATGAGGTCATCGGGGTCGAGCAGGGCGATTCGAAGGCCGGCAGGCACAGGCTTGGGGATGCGGGGCAACCAGGGCAACGGACCCATTGGATGCCGCGGGCCGGCCGGCCGCGTGTCGATCCGTCATCTGCACATGTCATCTGTCATGCCCGCTGGCTTACATTGCCTGCCGGGCTGCCGTGAATCGCTGTTGAATACCTGCCGCCATGTTGGAAGTCTCCGGTGAACGTTCCGTCGCAAACGCCCCCACGTGGTGGCAGTGGACGACGATCCCTCCATCCGCCAGCTCATCAGCCACTACCTGGGCGACCACGGCTTCCGGGTGAGCGCCTTCGCCAGCGGACGCGAGCTGATGGCGCTGCCCGCGCGCGAGGCGCCCGCACTGGTGCTGCTGGACCTGCGGCTGCCCGGCGAGGACGGGCTGGAACTGGCGCGCATGCTGCGGGCCGGCTCCAAGGTGCCGATCATCATCCTCACCGGCATCCATGACGAGGCCGACCGCGTGATGGGCCTGGAGCTGGGCGCCGACGACTACCTGACCAAGCCGTTCTCGCCGCGCGAGCTGCTGGCGCGCATCCGTGCCCTGCTGCGGCGGGCGCGCATGCATGCCACCGTGGCCGATACCGTGATGCATGTGCGGGCCTACCGCTTCGCGGGCTGGGACCTCAACCTGCGGCTGCGCAAGCTGACCGCGCCGGACGGCCAGGCGGTCACGCTGCGCAACAGCGAATACAACCTGCTGGTGGCCTTCCTTTCCACGCCGCGGCGGGTGCTCAGCCGGGAGCAGCTGCTGGAGCTCTCCCGCCTGCACAACGCGGAGGTGTTCGACCGCACGATCGACGTGCAGGTGGGCCGCCTGCGCCGCAAGCTGCAGGCCAGCCCGCAGGCCGCGCGGCTGATCGTCACCGAGCGCGGCGTGGGCTACCGCTTCGACAGCGACGTGGAGGTGGTGCGCGGCTAGCGGCTCATGCCGTGCGCCGGGGCCAGGCCGGCAGCGGACGGCCAGCGGCGGGACGGCAGGCCCCTGCGCTGCGGGCCGCCGTGGTCGCACAGTCCGCGCTGCACCGCGATGCTGGCCGCATGGGTGCGGCAATCGGCCTCCAGCTTGGACATGATGGCCTTGACGTGGACCTTGACCGTGCCCACGGCGATGGTCAGCTCGTTGGCGATCACCTTGTTGCTGCAGCCGCTGGTCAGCCGGCGCAGCACTTCCACCTCGCGCGGCGTCAGCGGCTCATGGGCCAGGCACTCGGCCATGCGGCGCGCGATGGGCGCGGCGAGGTAACGCTCGCCGCGGGCCAGGGCCCGCACGCCCTGCACCACCTCCTGCAGCGGGCAGCCCAGCAGCAGGTAGCCATGCACGCCCTGGCTGAGCGCCGTCTTCACGTCCTGCTCGCGGTCGCGGTGGGTGACGACCAGCACGCGTGCCTGGCGGCACGAGGCGGGCCGGTCCAGCGCCGTCGGCAGGTCGGTGACCAGCACGTCCGGCGGCCTGCCGTCGTCCGCTGGCGCGCCCTCGGCGGCCAGCCAGGCCTCCAGGTCCTCGTGCGGCTTGAAGGCAGTGAGCAACCCCAGCTCCACCAGCGGTTCGGCATGCTGGATGCGGACTCTGAGGCGGGCGGGTGTCGCGGTGTCGTTCATGCAGCGCTCCGGCGGGTGGACCGATGCAGCGCATGATGTCCATGCGGGCACGCACGACGGTGAAACCGACCACAGACGGGATGGCATATGACATGCGCCCGTCAGGCCTATGTCAGAAGTCGTAGCGCCAGGCTGCCCCAAACGGCGAGGCCGGCGCCCGGCCCGCTCACTACGCTGGCGGCTCCACATCCAGCAGGAGGCACCATGAGCCTTGCCAGCACCCGTCGGGCCCTCGTCGTCATCGACGTGCAGAACGAATACATCGATGGCCGGTTCCGCATCGAGCATCCGGCGGTCGAGCAGTCGCTCGCCAACATCCACAGGGCGATGGACGTGGCCGAGCGGCACGGCGTGCCAATCGTGGTGGTGCAGCACCTGCTGCCGCCCACCGCGCCCATCTTCGCCGAGGGCACGCCGGGCGCGGACCTGCATCCGTCGATCGCAAGCCGTCCGCATGCGCACCTGGTCCGCAAATGCCTGCCCAGCGTCTTCGCAGGCACCGACCTTCGCGAATGGCTGGACCGCCGCGAGATCAACACGCTGGCGATCTGCGGCTACATGACGCACCAGTGCGACGAGTCCACCATCCGCCAGGCCCTGCACGAGGGCTACCAGGTGGAGTTCCTCGCCGATGCCGCGGGCTCGCTGTCCTATGCCAACAAGGCGGGGCAGGCCAGCGCCGAGCAGATCCATTCGGTAGCCTGCGTGGTGCTGCAGTCCAGCTACGCGGCCGTGGTCAGCACCGACGAATGGTCGCAGGCCCTGGCGAGCGGCCGCGACCTCGAACGCGACGACGTGTTCTCGTCCCACCAGCGCGCGCTGTCGCTGGCGACGGCCGGGACGGCGAGCCGGACGCTGTCCGCCGAAACGCGCTTCGTGGAGGTGAGCGGCGCCACCATCGCCTACCGGGACCTCGGCCCGCGCCATGGCACGCCGCTGGTGATGATCAACCGCTTCCGCGGCACGATGGACCACTGGGACCCGCTGCTGGTCGACCGCATCGCGGCTGAGCGGCGCGTGATCCTGTTCGACCAGCCCGGCTTCGCCCGCTCCGTCGGCACCCCGCCCGATCACCTGTCCGGCTTTGCCGCCAACGTGGTGGCCCTGGCCGGGGCGCTGGGCATCGCGCAGTTCGATGCCTTCGGCTTCTCCATGGGCGGCAGCGTGGCGCTGCAGCTGCTGCTGGACCATCCGCGGGCCGTGCGCCGTGCGGTCGTCGCCGGTTCGGCGCCCGGCCACGTGCCGGGAGACCTGCCTTCCAACCAGCCGGCGGGCCAGGAGGTGTGGTCGGTGGCCACCAAGCCGGTGAACACGGACGAGGACTTCCTCTACCTGTTCTTCGAGCCCAGCCCCGCCAGCCAGCAGGCCGGCCGCGACTACCTGGCCCGGCTGGCCGGCCGCGCCGATGCCTTCAGCCATCAGGTGGATGCGCAGGCTTGGCAGGCGCAGCTGAAGTCCGCGATGGGCGTGCGCGAGGCCGCCACGTCGCTGCTGCCCCGGCTGAAGGAGATCGGCCATCCGGTGCTGGTGGCCAACGGGCGCCACGACATCATGGCGCCGACCTATGCCTCCTATGCCATGGCGCAGGAACTGCCCCGCGGCTGGCTGAAGCTGTTCCCCGACGCGGGCCACGGCTTCCTGTTCCAGCATGCACAGGAGTTTGCCGACGATGTGCTGCGCTTCCTGCGCTGAGCCTGCACCGCCCCGCGGTGCGGGCCGGGGCACCCGCCGTCAGCGCTCGCGCAGCGGAACCCGCTCGCCGTCGATCATCAGGTCGGGCCAGCGGGGCGGCACCGGCGTCACCGTGCCGCGCTCGATGGCTTCGCGCCACGCAGTGAGCGAGCGCACATCGTGCGAGGTGCCGGCTTGCCGTGCCCAGCCGGCCGGCGTGCGGGCGAAGATGGTGAACGACTGGTAGCCGCTGCGCGAGAAGACGAGGCCCAGGTCCCGGGCGCCGTCGCCGTCGAAGTCGCGCAGCCACAGCAGGCAGTTCGCGGGCGTGGCCAGGCAGGCGGACACCTCCCAGTCGGCCTGCCGGGCCAGCCAGGCCCGCATGTCCTCGTCGAGGACCGCGCCGCGGGGCAGCACCGTGGCCAGCGCCAGGGCCCGCAGCGGCTGCGCCGCCTGCTTCGGTCCCGGCTGGTCGCCTTCGGCCAGCGTCCGCTGCGCCAGCGACGCGATGCGTGCATCCGCCGGGCCCGGGCCCTGGTGCGCCGCCAGCGCGGCCAGTGCCGGCCGGCCATAGGCCGGATCGCGCGCCAGGTGGCTCCAGTCGAAGTCGTCGGGCGTCACCACGCCCTGCAGCAGCCGCTGGACCTGCGCCTGCACACCCAGCCGGCGTGCATCGGCCAGCGAGCTGATCAGCGCCACGAGCAGCATCACCTTGAGCAGGGCGACGGCGATGTTGGCCGGCGCGATGGCCCGCATCCAGCCACCACCGCGTGCCAGCGACGAAGCGGCATAGAGCACGGCATGCAGCGTGAGCAGGCCGGCCACCACCGCCGCCCAGATGCGGTCGTCGGTCCAGCCGTGCTGGGCGATGCGCAGGCCCAGGGCCCAGCAGGCCAGCGCGGCCATCGGCGGCATCGTGAGCCAGGCCAGGCTCAGCAGCCGGGCCAGCGGTGCGGGGTAGGGCGGCGGCTCGCGCCCGCTCTGGAAGGCCGCATTGCCGAACACCACCGCCAGCAGGATGAACCACAGCAGGTACAGCGCCGCCTTCCGGGTGGCGAACAGCGGCTCCACGCCGGTGGCGGCCAGCATGGCCAGCCAGCCGGCGGCGAACAGCAGCGTGAGCGGCAGGAACCAGGTGAGCAAGGACAGCAGGAAGCGACGCAGCGTGACCAACGCCGCGGCCCGTGCCAGCACCAGGCCGGAGCCCAGCCCGAAGGCGCTGCCGGTGATCAGCGCGATGGACGACGACTGCAGCAGCAGCCTGCCGGGGGCCGGAACGCCGATGCTGTCCATCAGCCAGGCGGCGGCCCACAGCAGCACCCACAGCACGCCGCTCAAGCCGGCGGCCAGCGGCAGCACCAGGGCATTGCGCCAGGCCGCATCGAACAGGGCCTCGTAGTCGAACCGCCTGCGGCGGGCGTCGAAGCCGGCCACCAGGCCGATCACCACGAAGCCCAGCACCAACGCCGCCACCGCATGCGCCAGCGGTACGCCGAAGCCCGTCGCGCCGCCATGGCCCGCGTGGGCGCCGAGCCCCGCGAAGGCTGCGCCCATCGCCAGCGCCGCCATGGCGCGGCGCAGCGCGGTGCAGAAGGCGCCCTGCCACAGGATCCATGACCCGGCGGCCGCGACGATGGCGTACAGCCCGGCGAAGCCCGCCCACGCCGGCAGAGCGCGCCAGCCGTCGGCGAGCAGCCACAGGGCCGCGCCGGCGGCCAGCCCGACGCTGCCGTGGGCCAGCAGCGCGGCGGAGGGGGGCCATGCCGGCACGGCGGCATCCGGCGGAGGAGCTTGGTGCATGGGGTACCGGGACGCGGATGGGCGCATCGGTCGGGTGGCCTCGGGGGCGCGATTGTGGAGGCCCCCGGTGCCGCCCATGCGCGCCGGCCGGCCTTCATGCCGCCAGCCGCATCGTGGGCAGCGCGGTGGCAGTGCCGATGGACCACGCGTCGTGCGTGCCGCCGGGGAATTCGGCGCGCAGGAAGTCGAGCATCGCCCGCACCACGGCCGGCACCTGGCGGCGGCTGGGCAGGCAGGCATGCACCGCCAGCCCGGGCAGGCGCCAGTCGGGCACGACTTGCTCGAGCCGGCCCTGCGACAGCTCCTCCTGCACCGCGAAGCTGGGCAACGCCGCGATGCCCAGGCCCGCCAGCGCGCCGGCATGGCACAGCGCCGGCTGCGAGGTGTGCAGCGGCGCCGCTGCCGCCGGCACCTCGACCGCCGCGCCGCTGGCATGGCTGAGCCGCAGGCCGCGTGGCCGGCGCGGCAGCTCGGCCAGCAGCAGCGGATGGCGGGCCAGCTCGCCGGGATGCAGCGGCCGGCCATGGCGCTGCAGGTAGCCCGGGCTGGCGCACAGCAGCAGGCCGGCGCCGGCCAGCCGGTGGGCGACGAAGCGGCCGTCCAGCGGCCCGGCCTGCACCACGATGCTGATGTCATGGTCCTCGCATGCAGTGGCCACCGGGCCGGTTTCCAGCGCCACCGCCAGGCCCGGGTGCCGGGCCTGCAGCCGCGCCAGCCGCGGCATCAGCTGCCGGCTGGCGAAGAGCGCCGGCGCGATCAGGCGCACGCAGCCCTGGAGGGCGTGCTGTCCGTGGGATGCCAGCGCGGCGGCCTCGTCCACCTCCCGCAGGATGGTGCGCACCCGCTGCAGGTAGGCCTGGCCGATGGGCGTGAGGGCCACGCGCCGGGTGCTGCGCACCAGCAGCCGCGCGCCCAGCAGGCCCTCCAGCTCGGCCACCTGCCGGGTGACCGCCGAGGGATCCAGGTCCAGCGCCCGCGCCGCGGCGGCGAAGGCGCCGCGCTCGGCCACCTCGACGAAGGTGCGCATCGCACGCAGCTGGTCCATGGTGCGGTCCTCCCAGCGCCTGCGCTGGCTTCAGCGCCGGATCTCGAAGACGAGGTTGAACGGCGTCTGCGCCGCTGGGCGGAAGTGGCTGAAGCCGGCCTTGCGGAACACCTGCTCCAGCCGCTGCGGCCCGGCCTGCGCCCCCAGCACCAGCTGGCCGCCTTCGGCGATGGCATGGGCGCAGCAGATCAGCGAGGAGCCGCTGTAGTACAGCTGGCCCACCGGCGTGAGGTTGTCCTCCACCCGGTCGTGCGCGAAGGGCTCCACCAGCAGCACCGTGCCGCCCGGCGCCAGCGTGCGCGCCGCATGCCGGGCCGCGGCCACCGGGTCACCCAGGTCGTGCAGCGTGTCGAAGAAGCAGATGAGGCCGTAGCGCTGGTCGAGGTAGTCGTCGGCACGCGCCTGCGCGAAGAAGGTGCGGTCCGCCAGGCCGGCCGCCGCCGCCGCCTGCCGGGCCGCCTCCAGCGAGGCCGCATGGGTGTCGAAGCCGTGGAAGCGCGATCGCGGGAAGGCCTCGGCCATCAGCAGCGTGGCATGGCCGTGGCCGCAGCCGATGTCGGCCACCGCGATGCCGGCCTCCAGCTGCGCCACCACGCCGTCCAGCGCCGGCAGCCACTGCGCCACCAGGCTGGCGCGGTAGCCGTTGCGGTAGAAGGCCGCGATGCCGCAGGCCATGCGGGCATCGTGCTCGCCCCAGGCCACGCCGCGGCCGGTGCGGAAGGCCTCCAGCGCCTTGGGCTCGTCGAACCACATGGCGGCCGGCACCTCCCAGGCCGGCGGGATGAAGACCGGGCTGTCCTCGTCGGCCAGCACCAGCGCATGTTCGGGCGAGAGCTCGTAGGTGTCGCTGGTGGCGTGGTAGGCCAGGTAGCCGCCGGCGGCCTGGGCATTCAGCCATTCGCGCACATAGCGCTCGGCGCAGCCCGCGCGGCGGGCGACCTCCCTGGCGCTGAGCGGCCCGGCGCCGGCCATGGCCTTGTACAGGCCGAGCTTGTGGCCCAGGCTGACCAGCACGCCGGTGTAGCCGGCGGTGGCGTCGCCGATGGCGCGCATCGTGAAGGCCTCGACCCGGGCCATGTCGATGGTGGACGTGTCCATGGATGTTCCTGTGGTTGAGTTTGAACAGGCGCCCATCGTCGCGAGGCGCCACCATTCCCGGCAGAGCCGAAATCGCCCAAGATCGGTCCGTTCGTGCCAACTGCCGGCCCGCCGATGCCCCGATCCGCCCATCCGTCCGCCGCATCCACCGCCGATGCACCCGCCGCTGCGCGCCATGTGTCGCTGGTGGCGCTGCCCGAGGCCGGCTTCGCCACGCTGGCCGGGCTGTACGACGTGATGAATGCGCATGCGCTGATGGGACTGGCCGACACGCCGGCGCGCGCGCCGTTCCAGGTGGAGATCGTGGGCGAGGCGGCCGGCGCGCTGGACATCGCCAGCGGCGTGCCGGTGCCGGTGCAGCGGGCCATCGACACGGTGGCCTCCACCGACATCGTCATCGTGCCTTCGCTGCTGGTGCGCGGCGCCGGCTGGCAGGCCGGCCGCCATCCGCGGCTGGTGGACTGGCTGCGCCGCATGCACGAGCGCGGCGCGGTGCTGTGCTCGGCCTGCTCGGGCATCTTCCTGCTGGCGGAGACGGGCCTGTGGGACGGCCGCGATGCCACGGTGCACTTCGCCTATGCGAAGCCCTTCGCCGCGGCGCATCCGGCGGTGCGCATCCATCCGGAGAAGGTGCTGGTGATCTCCGGCCCGCGGGAGGACCTGGTCAGCTCCGGCGCCTCCACCACCTGGCACGACATGGCGCTGTACCTGGTGGCGCGCTTTGCCGGCGCCACCGACGCGCAGGCGCTGGCCCGCCTGTTCGCGCTGCAGTGGCACCAGGACGGCCTGGCGCCCTACATCACCTTCGAAGGCCGGGCCGACCACGGCGATGCCGAGATCGAGGCGGCGCAGCGCTGGCTGGGCGGCCACTTCTCGGTGGCCAGCCCGGTGGAGGAGATGATCAAGCGATCCCGGCTGGCCGAGCGCACCTTCAAGCGCCGCTTCACCGCGGCCACCGGCCTGGCGCCCATCGCCTACGTGCAGCGGCTGCGCATCGAGGAGGCCAAGCGGCGGCTGGAGCGCACCGACGATCCGGTGGACGAGATCGGCTGGCGCGTGGGCTACGAGGACGCCGCCTTCTTCCGCCGCCTGTTCAAGCGCACCACCGGCCTGGCGCCGGGCGCCTACCGCAAGCGCTTCCGCATCCCCGACTTCGCGCGGCCGTAGCCCGCCGCTGCCTCAGCCTTCGAAACGCACCCGGCACTTGACGCCGGCCGGCAGCTCGCCGTTCGGATTGGGCAGCTCCAGCCGCACGCCGAAGGTGCCGCTGGCCGAATCGACCACGCGGTCGACCACGGTCACCAGCGCCGCATGGCGGCCCGACAGCGGCGCCTCCAGCGACACCTCGCCGCGCATGCCGGTCTTCACCCTGCCCAGCATGGCCACCGGCAGCACCACCTCCACCCGCAGCGGATGGGTCTGCGCCAGCCGCAGGATGGGCCGCGCGCCTTCGCCGGTCTGCGCCAGCTCGCCCACCTGCTGCAGCCGCTCGGTCACCACGCCGTTGAAGGGCGCACGCAGCTTGCGCTGCTCCACCAGCTCGGCCAGCTTGCGCTGCTCCAGCACGGCCAGCCGGCGGTTCTCGTCGGCTTCCACCAGCGCGGCCTCGGCCACGCGCACGTCGGTGCGGGCATCGTCGCGGTCCTGGCGGGCGATGAAGTGCTCCTTGCTCATCTCGTCGCGGCGGGCGAACTTCTCCCGCGCCGCCTCCAGCCGGCTCTGCGCGGTGCGCACCGGCCCTTCCATCACCGCGCGGTAGCGCGCGGCCTCCAGCGCGGCGCGTTCGGCGGCGCTGTCCAGGTCCACCAGCACCTGGCCTTTCTTCACCCAGGCGCCGCGGTCCACATGCACCGCGGCGATGGTGGCTTCCACCGGGCTGCGCAGCTCGATCTTCTGGAATGGCTCCATCAGGCAGGCATGGCCGGCGGCGGGCGGCGGGCCGTCCTGCGGCGCCGGCCAGGCGGCGCCGGCGGCGGCGGCCAGGCACAGCGGCCCCGCCAGGCGCAGGGCGAGGGAAGACCCCAGGCGGGGGCGGCGGAAGAAGGGTGCGGTTCGGTTCATATCTGGTTGCCGGCAAAGGCCAGTTGGGTGTCGAGGGCGCGGTCCTGCTTGAGGTTGTCGCGCCGGGTGCGTGCATGGCGCCGCTCGGAGGCGCCCTGGGCCAGGCGGCGGGCCAGGTCCAGCAGGGCGGCATCGCGCCGGTGCGCCAGGGTGGTGGCCACGCCGGGTGCCTGCAGCACGGCCACCGGGCGGCCGTGCCCGGCCCAGCGCACCAGGCGCCGCGCCAGTGCATGGGTGCCGAACAGCGCATCGTCGGCGGCCACCACGGTGGCGGTGCCGCCGGCGTCGCCCTGGCGGGCGCAGCGGCCGATGAGCTGGCGGTCGATGCGGGCGGATTCATGGAACTCGGTGAGCACCACGCCCAGGCCGCCGGCGGTGTCCACGCCGGGGCCCAGGCGGATGTCGGTGCCGCGCCCGGCCATGTTGGTGGCGACGGTCACGGTGCCGGCCTGGCCGGCCTGGCCGATGATGTCGGCCTCGGCCTGGTCCTGCCGGGCATTGAGCACCTGGTGCTCGATGCCGGCCGCCGCCAGCACCGCGCTCAGCGCCTCGGACGCCTCCAGCGAGCGCGTGCCCACCAGCACCGGCCGCCCGGCCTGCTGCCAGTGCCGCACCGCCTGCACCACGGCCTGCCACTTGGCGGCCTCGTCCTGGCACAGCACCAGGCGCTCGGCCACGCGGCGCGGCGTGCGGTGGGGCGGGATGGTCACCGTCTCCAGGCCGTAGGTGCGGCGGGCCTCGGCGCTCATCTCGCGCGCGGTGCCGGTCATGCCGCCCAGCCGCAGGTAGCGGCAGAAGAAGCGCTGGTAGGTGATGCGCGCCAGCGTGCGGTTGTCGCTGGAGATGGCGCTGCCTTCCTTGGCCTCGATCATCTGGTGCAGGCCCTGCTCCCAGGTGCGGCCGGCCAGCACGCGGCCGGTGTACTCGTCGATGATCTGCACGCTGCCGTCCTCGGCCACCAGGTACTGCTGGTCGCGCAGGAACAGGTGGCGTGCCCGCAGGGCCTGGGTGACGAAGTGCTCGCGGCCGCGGGCCGAGGCCCAGAGGCCGGCGCGGCCGGCGGCCGCCTTGCGCAGCCGCTCCTTGCCCGGCGGCAGCAGGCGCAGCTCGCGCCGCACGCCGTCCAGGTGGAAATCGGTGCCGGCGGCCAGGGTGTCGGCCACCGCCAGCGCATCGTGGAAGGCCTGCGGCTCGGCCAGCGGGTCGCCTTTCTCGGCCAGGATGAGCGGCGTCTTCGCCTCGTCGATCAGCACGCTGTCGGCCTCGTCGACGATGGCGAAATGCAGGCCGCGCTGCATCAGCCGGCTGCCGCCCTGGCCGGCCAGCGCCCGCGTGGCCAACTGCGCCCGGGTGGCGCCGCCGCCGGCGCTGACGCGGTCGCGCAGGTAGTCGAACACCAGGTCCTTGCCGGTGCAGTAGGTGATCTCGCAGGCATAGGCCGCCACCTTCTGCTGCGGGCTGCGGTCGTGCACCACCACGCCGCAGCGCAGGTGGAAGAAGTCGAACAGGCCCTGCATCTCCTCGGCGTCGCGCTCGGCCAGGTAGTCGTTGACGGTGATCACATGCACCGGCAGGCCGGCGGCCCCGGCCAGGCAGGCGGCCAGGCCGGCGGTGAGGGTCTTGCCCTCGCCGGTGCGCATTTCCACCAGCCGGCCCGACAGCAGCCCGGCCGCACCCATCAGCTGGGTGTCGAAGGGCTCCTTGCCCAGCGCGCGCCAGGCGCCTTCGCGCACCGCGGCCAGCGCGGCGGCCAGGTCGCCGGGCTGCAGGTCGCGTGCGGCGGCCGGCGCCACGCGGGCCAGCCGGGCGCGCAAGGCCTCGTCGTCCAGCGCCCGCATCGCCTCGCGCAGCGCCATGGTGCGCCCGGCGATGCGGCGCAGCCCGGCCAGCGGCGGCTGCAGCCGGGTGCGCAGTGCGCTCCAGGCCACGCGGGCCAGCGCGTCCAGCGCCTTGGCGGGGCGGTCGCGCCGCTCGGGCCAGGCGCCGGGCGCCAGGTCGGGCACGTCCAGCAGCAGCGTCCTAGCCATGGCTGATGCTCAGGAACAGCCGCCGCAGCTCGCGACCCCAGCGCAGCCCCACCGGCTCCGGCGCATGCTCGAAGCGCACATGCACCCGGCTGCCGAGGAAGCCGTGCGGCATCCCGCGCGGCAGCTGCAGCTCGAACTCGAACAGCGATTCCAGCGCCTGCGTGCCCTTGGTGTCGCGTGGATCCAGCGCGATTTCGCCGCCGCCCTGGCGGCCCAGCACCGGGCTGGGCAGCTGCTGGGCGGCCGCGGGCGTCACCTGCGTGAGCGTGGCCGGCCAGCTGCGGCCGGGCTCCTGCGGCATGCGCACCTCGATGGCCCGGGTGGAGCGGCGCACCGTGTCCACCTGGGCCTGCGTCACCACCAGCCGCACCAGCGGCGCCTCGCCGGTGCGCAGCCAGCCCACCACCTCGCCGCGCTTGAGCCAGCGGCCGGGCAGGCCGGATTCCTGGCTGATCACCAGCTCGCCGGCGGCGCCGGCGCGGGCGGTCAGGCGCAGCAGCTGGTCGTCCAGTTCGGCCAGCGAAGCCTGCTCGCGGCGCAGCTGTTCCTCGATCTGCTGCGCCTGGGCGGGCGAGCTGCCCCAGGCCGCGTCCAGCTGGCCCTGCACCTCTTCCAGCCGGGCCTCCTGCGCGGCGCGGCGCGCGGCCAGCTGCGGGTCGTAGGCCTCCAGCACCGGCGTGCCGGGCTGCACCGCCTGGCCGCTGCGGGCCGCCACCCGGCTGACGAAGCCGGCGCCGCCGGCCCGTACGATGGCGCGCTCGGGCACCCACAGCACGCCCTCGGTGGCGGTGTGGTAGGGCAGCGGCACGACGAACAGCAGCAGCGCCGCCAGCGCCGCGCCGGTGGCCAGCACGCCGCGCACGCGGGCGCCGTGGGCGGCGTAGCGCGGCTCGGTGAACAGCGCCTTGAGCATCTTGACCAGCGGCCACAGCACGCCCGAGGCCACCGCCCACAGCGCCAGCAGCGTGCCCACCAGCAGGTACTGCGTGGCCACGAAGAAGGCGATGCCGAAGGTGATGAAGAGCCGGTAGACGTAGGCCAGCGGCGCATAGGCGGCGAACCAGCGGCGCTCGCCGGGCGTGGCATGCACCGGCTCGGGCTGCGGCAGGCGCAGCAGGTGGCGTTCGGCCAGGTGGCGCCAGTAGCGGTTGGCCCGGCTGGCCAGGTTGGGGATCTCCAGCCAGTCGGCCAGGATGTAGTAGCCGTCGTAGCGCAGCAGCGGATTGGCGTTGAACATCAGCGTGGTGACGCTGCCCAGCACGCACACGCCGTAGGCCACCGAGCGGGCGAAACCCGGCTCCAGCGCCAGCCAGGCGTAGAAGGCCAGCGCCGCGACGAACAGCTCGGCGCCCATGCCGGCCGCGCCCACCAGCATGCGCTGCCACTTGCCGGCGAAGCCGGAGGCGGCGGAGGCGTCCACGTAGGGCACGGGATAGAACAGCATCAGCATCAGGCCCAGCTCATGCACCTCGCCGCCGCGCATGCGGCAGGCCAGCGCATGGCCCAGCTCATGCACCAGCTTGACCAGCGGGAACACCAGCGCCATCACCAGCAGGCTGTCGGCGGACAGCAGCCGTTCCTGCCAGTTGCCGGTGAGGGCCTGCCACTGCCCCGGCACCAGCGCCAGCGCCGGCAGCACCACCGCCAGCCAGAGCAGCGCGCCGGCCCGGCCCCACAGCCACGGCGCGGCACGCACCAGGGCGGCCACGTGGCGGTCGGGGTCCAGCAGCGGCAGCTTGAGCGACATCGGGTTGCCCAGCCGGCCCATCCACTTGCGCTTGCGCTCCTTGCCCCATCGCTCGAACAGCTCGGCCACCTCCGGCGTGACGTCGGCCTGCACCAGGTCGGCCGCATGCAGCTGGCCCAGCAGGGTGGCGATCTCGTCCTGGCCCGGCGTGTCCTCTCGCGGGTCGGCGGCCACCAGCTGCCACACGGTGCCCAGGTCGCGGCGGCCGTCCAGCAGCGCGATGACGCGGTAGGCCGCCGGATTGAAGCGGTGGTAGCGGCCGCTGGCGCGGTCCTCCACCACGTACCAGACCTGGCCGCGGTAGACATGGCGGTGCACCTGAGCATGGCCGCGCAGCCGCGGACGCAGGTGCTGGATGCGATACCAGTTGCTCGACAGCAGCGAGGTCATGGCAGGGCCTTCCACCAGGCCAGGCGCAGCCAGTCCAGCACAGGCCGCGTCCACACCCACAGCAGGCCGGCGCGGCCCACCGACACCTTGGCCACGCCCTGCATGTTGGGGCTGAGCGCCGGGGCGTCGTCGCCCAGCGCGGCTTCCACGCGGAAGGTGTTGCGGCCTTCCTCGGCCACGCTCACCGGCGTGACGCGCTGCACGCGGAAGGGCCAGGCGCGGTCCGGCAGGCTGGACAGCACCAGCTCCCCGGCCTGCCCCGGCTGCACATGGGCGACGTCGCGCTCGTCCACCTTCAGCACCACGCGCCAGCCGCCGCCGGCGGCCACCTCGAACAGCACCTGGCCCTGCTGCACCGGCGAGCCCAGCTGCTGCGACAGGTCGCCCTTGACCACCACGCCGTCCACCGGCGCGGTGATGGCCACGCGCGCCAGCTTCTCCATCACCAGGCCCAGCTGGGCCCGGGCCTGGTTGGCCTGGGCGGCGGCCAGCCGCTGCTCCACCCGCTTGCCGGCGGACATGGCCTCGCTCTCCTTGCGCTGGGCCAGTTCCAGCTCGGCCTCGTAGCGCACCCGCTCCAGCCGCAGCTCCTGGTCTTCCAGCACCGCCAGCACCTGGCCGGCGCGCACGCTGTCGCCGGCGCGGCCGGGTGCCTCGCGCACGAAGCCGTCGAAGGGCGCCACCGCGGCACGCTGCACCGTGCCTTCCACCGTGGCCGGGGCGGCGATGCGGAAGGGCGCCGGCACCAGGGCCAGCACCAGCAGCAGCAGTGCGCTGGCGCCGGCCGCCAGCTTGAGCCCCGGGTGCGAGCTGTCCACCAGCCGCATCGCCTGCGTGCGCAGGCTGCGCCGGGCATGGGTGGCCAGGCCCTCGTCGGCGCGGCGGCGCTGCGCCAGGGTGGTGGCCAGGGCCAGGCCCAGGGCTTCCAGCAGCATCAGCTCGTCGGGCTGGAAGGGCTGGTCGCGTTCGAGCAGCAGCACGCCGGCCACGCGGCCGGGCTGCTCCAGCGGCTGGGCCAGCAGGGCGGCGCCGCCGGTGGCCTCGGCATAGCGGCGCAGCGCCAGGTCGGCCACCGCCGCCTCGGCTGCGACCGGCGCCGGGCGCTGGGTGCGCTGGCGCTGGTCGGCGGCCTCGCTCATCGCCTCCACCGCCAGGTGGAAGCGGCTGCTGCGCTCGTCGAAGGTGGCCGCATGGGAGACGGCCTGGATGCGCAGCCGGTGGCCGTCGTCCAGCGCCAGCAGCACCTGGTGGCAGGCCAGGCGCTCGGCCACGCGGTTGACCAGCGCCAGCGTGGCTTCGCGGAAGCCGGGCGCACCCAGCGTGCCCAGCACCAGGTCGAGCACGAAGCCGGTGTGCTCCAGCCGCCTGGCCTGGGCCTGCAGCACCTGCTGGTTGGCCAGGTCCAGCAGCCAGGCCGCGCCCCAGTGCAGCCACTGGCGGCAGGCGGCCAGGGCCGCGGCATCGGCGGCGCTGCCCAGGTCGACCACCACCGCGCCCACCAGGGCGCCGTCGCCGCCCAGCAGCGGATAGGCGCAGCGCAGCGCGCCTTCCTCGCCGCGCTGCACCGCCACCGCGCGGCTGGTCATGGCCTGCCGCGCCACGTCGGACAGGGCATTCAGCGCGCGGCCGGGCGGCCAGGCGCCGGCGGGCGCGAAGGCGCCTTCGGCATCGGCCAGCAGCACCACGCCGGCCTGGGCCTGCGTCAGCTCGCCGCACAGCACGGCCAGCCAGGCCTGGCACAGCGCGTGGACGGTGCGCGCCTGTGCCAGCTGCTGCCAGGCGCTGCCGGGCGCGGCCGCGGGCGGCACGGGCAGGGCGGCTACCGGCGAGGGCGGGGCCACGGGATCGAGGGCTGGCGTCATTCCTTCAGCAGCGCATCCAGTGCGCGCAGGTCGGCCTCGCCCAGCGTGTTGGCCGCGGCCTTGAGCTGCAGGGCCGCCACCAGGGTCTGGTAGCGGGCGGCGGCCAGGTCGCGCTGGGTGGCGAACAGCTGCTGCTCGGCATTGAGCACGTCCACCCGCGCGCGCAGGCCCAGCTCGAAGCCGCGGCGGGTGGAGCGCACCTGCGTCTGGCCCGAGGTGAGCGCCTGTTCCAGCGCCGCCACCAGCGCGCTGCCCGACATCGCGCCCAGCATGGCCTGCCGCGCTTCGAACTCGGACTGCCGGCGGGCCGCATCCAGCTCGAAGCCGGCGCGCGACAGGTTGGCTGCCGCCTCCCGTTCGCGCGAGCTGATGGCGCCGCCCTGGTACAGCGGCAGCGAGAACTCCACGCCGATGGTGGCCTGCCGGGCATCGGTGCGCACCAGTGCGCCCGGCGTGCCGGAGTTGCGGTTGTCGTTCAGGCCCAGCACCAGGTCCACCGTCGGGTTGTGGCCGTAGCGCTGCTTCTCGGCCTCGCGTTCGGCGATCTCCTGGTTGGTGCGGGCGATGCGCACCGCCGCGCTGTCGTTGAGCGCGCGGTCCACGTCGGCGGCCAGCTCGCCCGGCGGCGGCGCCTGCACGCGGGCGGCGCCGTCCAGCGGCGCCAGCGGAGGCACCTCCTGCTGGATGATGCGCTGCAGCGCCCGCCGCTTGACCGCCAGGTCGTTCTCCGCGGCGATCTGCTGCGCGCGGGTGAGGTCGTGGCGCGACTGCGCCTCGTTGACGTCGGTGATGGGTGCCGAGCCCAGCTCGAAGCCGCGCTTGGCCTGGGCCAGCTGCTCGCCGAAGGCCTGCAGCTGCGAGCCGATGGCCGCCAGCACGTCCTGCGCCTGCAGCACCTCGAAGTAGGCCCGCGCGGTGCGCAGCAACAGGTCCTGCTCGGCCTGCTGGAACTGCTCGGCCGCCAGCCGGGCCTGCAGCTCGCCCTGGGCGCGCGAGACCACGTTCTGCTGCCGCATGATGGGCTGGGTGAGCTGCAACGCGACGGTGGAGGTCTTGTAGTCGCTGCGATCGTCGCGCTGCAGCGCATGTTCGTTGACATGCTTGACGCTGCCGGTCAGCCCCACCGAGGGCCGCATCAGCGCGCGGCCCTGCTCGGCCTTCTCCTCGCCGGCCCGCAGCGCTTCGCGGGCGGCCGCATAGGTGGCGTCGTGGCGCTTGGCCAGCTCCAGGATCTGGCCCAGGTTGGCCGCCGCGGCGGGCAGGGTGGCGGCCAGCAGCGCCAGCGGCAACAGCGCGGTGGCGAGGTGCCGGATTCGGCGGGGAGCGTGCTTCATCGTCGGAACAGGGGTGAGCGGGTTCATAGGGTGATGCGCCAATCGTTCAGGTCGTCGGCCGGTCCGTCCTGCAGGCCGCCGGCGACCCGGTGGGCATGCAGCGGCGACAGCGGCGTGTCGTCGGCCGGCGGATGCCAGGCCAGGTGCAGGCCGGCCTGGGCGTCGTCGGCCTGCGGTGCGGCTGGCGCGGCCGGGTCGGCGTCGCGGCGCGCGCGCGGCTTGCGGCCCACCGCCGCCAGCGCCGCCAGCGCGGCCAGCCAGGGCTGGTCGAGCAGGGCCAGCGGGCCGGCCGGCGCGGGCGAGGCCGGCACGGTGGCCGCTCGCGGCGCGCGCAGGGTGCCGGCCTCCGGCGTGACGTGGAAGCGCACGCGGTAGTCGCCGCCCGGCCGGCCGCTGTCGTCGCCGTCCAGCAGCTGGCCATCGGGCGTGGCGAAGGCGCCGGCGGCGGACACCAGCCGCAGGGTGTAGTCGCCCTCCGGCAGCAGGCCGGCTTCGGCCAGGAACACGAAGCCCTGGCCGTCGGGGTCGAACAGCAGCACGCCGGCCACCGGGCGGCCGTCGCGCATCACCTGCACATGCGGCGAATGCCAGGCATGGCCCTCCGCATCGCGCTGGGCCAGGCGGGCCACGTCCACCGGCAGGCTGAAGCGCACCCGCAGGCCGTTGCCGGAGAACACCACCGCGCTGACGCGCAGCACGCCCGGCTGCGGCGGCTGGCCGCTGGCGGTGGGCTCGTTTTCCAGAAGCTCGGCCATCGCATCGGCGGTGAGCACCGGGGGCAGGCTGGTGCCCGGCGGCGCGCCCACGGCGCGGCCCTGCACGTTGGGATGCGCCGACTGCAGGTACAGCGCCGGCTGCACACCGGCCAGGCCATCCAGCGCACCGGCGCGGCCGGGCTGCACGCCCAGGCCCAGTCCGGCCAGGCCGCCGGCAGTGGACAGGCCGAAGCCGCCGGCCAGCAGGCCGGCGCCCACGGTGGTGCCGGTGGTGGCCGGCGTGCCGGTGCCGGGGGTGCTGCCCGGGGTTCCGCCGCCACTGCCGACACCACTGCCGACGCCACCCACGCCGCCGACGCCGGAGCCGACACCGCCGGTGCCGTTGCCAGTGCCGTTCCCGTTGCCATTCCCGGTGCCGCCTCCCGTGCCGCTACCGCTGCCGCCGCCATCGACCGGCGGCGGCAGGCCGTCGGCCAGCACCGTCAGCGCCAGCGGCGCGGCCTGCCAGCGGCCGTCGTCGTCGATCGCGGTGACCACCACCGAGCGCTGCGCGCTGGCGGTGTACACATGGCTGGCCCGGGTGGCGTCGGCGCCCAGCACGCTGGTGCTGCCGTCGCCCCAGTCCACCACCCAGCCGGTCACGGCGTCGGCGGCGTCGGCATAGGCCAGGTCCAGCACATAGGGCTGGCCCACCACCACGCGGTTGGCGCCGCCGGCCCGCACCGCGGGTGCCAGGTTGCGCACGCCCACGTCGAAGCTGCGGCTGCTGCTGGCGCCGGCCACGTCCACCACCCGCACGGTGAAGCGGCTGGTGGCCGGGCCATCGGCGGCGCGCCAGGTGAGCCGGCCCTGCGGCGACAGCACCGCGCCGGCCGGCGCCTCGTCCAGCGTCCAGCGCAGGGCGTCGCCGTCGGCATCGCCGGCGGAGAGGTCGAGCGTCCAGCCCTGGCCTTCGTCCAACAGCGGCGGCACTACCGGCGCGATCACCGGCGCGTCGTTCACCGGCCGCACCACCAGCGTCACCGTGGCCAGGGCGCTGCGGCCGCTGCCGTCGGTGGCGCGGTAGCTGAAGCTGTCGCTGCCGTGGAAGTCGGCGTCCGGCGTGTAGCTGAAGCGGCCGTCGGCCAGCAGCAGCACGCGGCCATGCTGCGGCCCGCTGGCCAGCACCGCGGCCAGCGCAGCGCTGCCGCTGTCGTTGGCCAGCACGTCGAGGGCCAGGCTGCCGTCCTCGTCCAGCACCGCCTGGTCGTCGCGTGCCAGCGGGGCCGCGCCGCCTTCCTGCGGCGGCTGCACCACCACGGTCACGTTGACGGCCACGCTCGCACCGGCGCCGTCCAGCGCGCGGTAGCTGAAGACGTCGGTCCCCGCGAAGCCCGCGGCCGGCGTGTACACCACGCGGCCATCGGCCGACCACTGCAGGCTGCCGTGCGCCGGGCCGCTGACCAGTTCGGCCGCCAGCACCGGGCCGTCCACGTCGGCGTCGTTGGCCAGCAGGTCCAGCGCCACCGGCGTGCCGGCCGCCGTCACCGCGGCATCGCCCTGCGCCACCGGCAGGTCGTTGACGGCCGCCACTTCCAGCGTGACCGTGGCCAGGTTGCCGAACAGGCCGCCGGCCACCACGCGGTAGGTGAAGCTGTCCACGCCGTACCAGTCGGCATCGGGCGTGTAGCTGTAGCGGCCATCGGCCTGGCGCACCAGCACGCCATGGGCCGGCCCCTGCACCAACAGCGTGTCCAGCGGGTCGCCGTCGGCATCGCTGTCGTTGGCCAGGAGGTCCAGCAGCGCGCTGCCGTCCTCGGGCAGGGCGAAGGCATCGTCCGCCGCCACCGGCGCCTGGCCGCCGTCGCCGAAGCCGAAGCCCACGTCGTCCAGCACCACGCGGCTGCCGCGGGCGCCGAAGCCCAGCAGGTCGAAGAACAGCGCCGCCTGGCTGCCCGCCGGCAAGGCCGACAGGTCCACCACCACGCGGGTGCTGCCGTCGGGCAAGGCCACCGTCTGCACGCCGGCGGCGCGGTACGCGGTGCCGTCGGCCTGCAGGTTGAACAGGGCGTCGCTGCCCGCCAGCCCGATGGTGGCGCCCAGCGGCGCCAGCGTGGCCGCATCCAGCAGTGCCACCTCGAAGGCATCCTGCGGTCCGCCGGCCACCGGGTCGAACTGCGCCGACACCAGCGTGAAGTGCAGCGTGCGGGCACCGGCCGGCACCTGCAGCGCCTGGGTGAAGCGCGAGGCCAGCGTGCCGTCCTCGGTCAGCACGCCGCGGCCGGCTTCCACCCGGGCGCCGCCCACGGCCGTCCAGCCGCCGCCGGCGCCGCCGAGCACGGTGCCGAAGTCGCCGTTGATCACCGCCACCGGCAGCGCCGGTGCGGCGGTGGCCGCAGCCGGGCCGGCCGGCAGCCCGGTGGCGGGCAGGCCGGCCGCGCGTGCGGCGGCCAGCACCGCCGCATCCAGCGCCGAAGGCAGCCGGCGCTGGCCGGTGGCCAGCTGCGTGGCCATCAGGTCGCCGGCATCGGCCAGGTGCTGGCCATCGGCCGACAGCGCCGCCTGCACGCCCGGCGCGACGAACACCAGCGAGCCGTCCGCCGCCTGCTGCACATGCCGGTCGTAGCCGGCGAAGCCGCGCAGCAGGCCCAGGCTGTGGCCCAACTCATGCGCCACCACGCTGAAGAGGTCGAAGCGGCCGGCCGCGGCGGAACCGGCGGCGCCGAATTCCGACGCCTCCAGCGGCGTGGCATCGGCGAACCAGCCGCGGCCATCCGCATTCCAGTCCAGCACGATGCGCGCCTCGGCCGGCCTGCCGTCGGTGCCCAGGCCGGTGACGAAGGCCTGGCCCAGCTGGCCGTCGGCCAGGTCGGCGATGGACACCCGCAGCAGCAGCCCGGCGGTGTCGCCCAGCGCCTGCTGCCACAGGCCCAGCGCCGCATCGGCCAGCGACAGCAGCAGCGTCGTGTCCTGCAGCACCGGCGATTCCGGCAGGGCCGCGGCCGGCTGCGCGGCCGGCGTGGCCTGCAGCGGCGCGCCGCCCGGCAGGCCGGCGGCGGGCGCCTGCGGCCCCGGCGCTGCACCGCCGGTCGGCTTGTAGCCGTGGGTGTTGGCCATCGGCAGGGGGTTGCCGTTGCTGCCGCGCACCAGCGAGGCCTCCAGTTCGTACACGCCGCCGCCGCGCACCGGCATCTGGTGCACGAAGGTGGTCTCGTACTCGGAGATCCAGCTCAGCCCGGTCTGCCGCACGCCGCCGTGCGGGTAGGGCACCTCGGCCCGCAGCAGGTAGGGCCGGGTGCCCGGCCGGTTCTGCGCCGCGGTGAGCGCGAAGTACTCGGCGAAGTCGCGCTGCGAGGTCATGGAGATGCCGGGCGAGCTCGGGTTGGATCCGTCCACATGCACCGCCACCATCTGCTGCAGCGGCGAGCCCGGCCGGTTCTGGCGGGCGGCGATCTCCAGCGCCCAGGCCTCGGCCTGGGCCGGCGTGAGGCCGTTGCGGGCCGCGTTCGACAGCAGCGGCTGGCCGGCCGACACCTGGCCGGCCAGGCCGGCCGCTTCCTCGGGCGTGAGGGCGATGCCGCGCCACAGCGTCTGCGTGCGGGTGGCCTGCACCGCGGCGGCCACGTTGCCGCCGGCCGCGCCCAGGCGGTTGGCGGTGCCCACGCCGCTGCCCACCGTTACCCAGTCCAGGCTGCTGCCACCGCCCAGGGCGGCGCCGGCCAGCTTCGGGCCGCTGGTGGCGGTGCGGCTGGTGACGTTGGCGCCGGCCGGCCGCTTCCAGCTGGCGTACCAGGGCTCGGTCCCGTTGCTGGCGATGGCGCGGTTGTAGATCTGGCGCTCGGACAGCTCGCGCGTGACCAGGCTGCCGACGTCGTCCAGCCGGAAGCCGGTGACCGCGCCCGGGCCGCCCAGCTTGGCGATGCCCTCGTAGTTCAGGTAGCCGCCGCGCAGCACGTCCATGGTGTTGTGCGAGCCGTGGATGAACGACGGCGTGTGGCCCATGGACGCCAGCCGCTCGTTCAGCCGGTGGCCCAGGGCCACCACCTCGTCGTTGCCCAGCACCTTCAGCGGCTGGCCCGGCACCGAGTAGGTGACGCGGGCGATGTCCAGGTCGGAGCGGTAGAAGTTCTTCTGCGCCCAGTCCTTGAAGCGCTGGCCGAAGGTCTCGCCGCTGGCCTGCTGCCAGGAAGTGCGCAGCGACTTGAAGTCGGTGATGGTGCCCTTGGACGAGATGCCGAAGATCGACTTGGCCTTCAGCACCTCGGGCTTGGCCTCCAGGCCCAGCCGCGCGCCCAGCTTGCTGATCTTCTCGGTCAGCACGTCCACCGAGCGCAGCTCCATGCGCAGCTCGCCCGGCGCATAGGCGGTGCCGGCCAGGTTCAGGCCCTCGCGGCGGGCCAGCGACATCTCCTGCGACACCGCCAGCCGCTCGAAGGAATCGGCCGCGCTGCGCGCGCCGAACAGGTCCTTCAGCGTGCTCTTGGTCTTGGCGACCATGACGTCCCGGACCGGCTTGGGCTTCTCGGCGAAGGGCCGCGGCTTGAAGTTGGCCTCCAGCCACTGCGCCACGTCGCGGCGGTAGGTGACGGCGCCGCGCGCCTGCGCCGCGGCGGCCTGCGCGGCGCGCAGTTCGCCGGCCAGCTGGCGGGCGCGCTGCACCTCGGCGGCCTCGGCCACCGCAGCGGCCTCGGCCCGCAGCGCGCGGCCGGAAGCCATGGCGCCTTCGATGGCCGAGGCGGTGCGGATGCCCGACACCAGCTCGGAGCCGGCACGCACCACCGCACCGGCCACCGGCACCACCACGGCGGCCACCTCGGCCACCGGCTTGGCGAAGGTGAAGCCGGCCTTGAGGTTGTCGGTCAGGCTCTCGCTGCTGTAGAGGCGCTCGACATTGGCGGCCCAGGCATCGAAGGATTCGCCGATGGCGCTGCCGACCCGGGAAGGCAGCTGGCCGATGGTGCTCACGGTGTGCAGCAGGTCGCTGCAGGGGTCCATCGCCTCCTGCATGCGCTGCGCCTGCACCCGGGCCATCTCGGCGTCCTTCTTGGCCGTCAGGCCCGACCAGCCGTGCTGCATCGCATAGTCGATGTCGCTGCCGACCTGCCAGCCGGCATCGAACACCATGCCCAGCGTCATGTCCCAGGCGGCCTTGGCCACGCCGGCCACGGCGCCCACGCCCACGGCCACGCTCTTGCCCACCTGCTGCAGGAATTCCTCGGCGGTGCGGCCGGTGGGGTCGGTGCGGGTGAGCGGGTTGTTGCCCACGTAGCGGTACAGGTTGGCATCGCCGGCGGCGAAGCCGCTCGGGTCCTCGCTGGCAAAGCGGCCGATGGCCGGGTCGTACCAGCGGGCGCGGTAGTCGGCCAGTCCCAGCGCGGCATCGAAGTCGCGGCCGGTGAATCCGAAGCGCGGCGCCTGGGCCGGCGCGCTGTGCGAGACCACCCGGCCGAAGGTGTCGTAGCGCACATGGTCGAGCAGGCTGCCGCCGGCATCGGCCACGTCGCGCACGGTGTTCAGGTGGTCGCCCAGCGACCAGCGCAGCGCGCCGCCATGCTGCTCGGCCAGCACCATGTCGGTCCGCGGGCCGAGGAAGAAGCGCTCGGCCACCTGGCCGGCGCCGTCGAACACCATCGCGACGTGGGTGCCGTTCCAGGCGTAGCCCTCGGTGTTGCCGTCCACGGTGCGCGAGACCTTGCGGTCGAAGGCGTCGTAGCGCAGCGCCACCGTCTTCAGCAGCTGGCCGCCGGCATCGCGCGTGACGGCGCCCACCAGGCGGTTGAGGTGGTCCCAGGCGTAGGTGGTCACCTGGCCGGTGGCAATCTCGGTGCGGGTGCTGCGGTTGCCTTCGGCGTCGTAGGTGTAGCGGTAGGTGCCGTCGCTGGTCAGCCGGTTGTCGGTGTCCACCGTCACGCCGGTCTGCACCGGGTTGCCGGCGGGGTCGTAGGCGAAGGCCTCGTCGGGCTGGCCGCTGTGGTCGCTGCCCAGCACCTGGTCCAGCGCGTCGTAGCGCCAGGCGGTGCTGCCATCGGCACTGGCCTGCGCCACCAGCCGGCCGCCGATGTCCCAGGTGTTCTGGTAGTCGGCGATCACGCCGGCCGGGCCGGCGTGGGTGAGCTGCAGCAGGCGGCCTGCGCCGTCATAGCGGTAGCTGCTGACCACCGCCGGCGTGTCGCCGCTGGCGCTGGCGTGGCGCTCCACGCGCAGCAGCTGGCCGGCGGCGTCATGGCGGAATTCGGCGCGCTGGGTGGCCACGCCGGGCCCGCTGCGCAGGCTGCTGGTGCGGCGGTCCAGCCGGTCGTAGCCATGCGCCGTGGTGGCGCCCGGCTGGCCGTCCAGCGTCTCGGTCTCGACCAGCAGGTTGCCCACCGCGTCGTAGCGGCTGTCCAGCACCAGGCGCGGGCGGCCCGGCGCGGCGGCGGTATCGGTCTGGATGCGGCGGCCCAGGCCGTCGTAGCGGAAGCTGGTGTCGGTGTCGGGATCGGTCACATTCAGCAGCTGGCCGGCGGCATCGAAGCGCCGCGCGATGCTGCGCACCAGCGCGCCGCCGGCGTCCAGCCAGCGCTCCTCGGTCGGGCGGTCCAGGTCGTCGTACCCGAACTCGGTGATGCGGCCCAGCGCATCCACCCGGCGCGTGAGGCGGCCGGCGGCATCCCAGGTGCTGCTGCGCTCGTGGCCCAGCGTGTCCTTCTCCAGCGTCACCCGGCCCAGCTCGTCGTGCTGGTAGGTGGTGGTGTTGTCGTTGGGATCGGCCAGCGCGGTCAGGCGGCCGGCGGCATCCCAGGTCCAGCGCGTCTTGCCGCCGGCGTCGTCCAGGCGCTCGATGCGGCGGTCCAGCCGGTCGTACACCGTCTTCTCGCTCTCGCCATGCGGATCGATGCGTTCCACCAGGTTGCCCACGGCGTCGTAGCGCCATTCGGTGACCGCGGCGGCCAGGGAGCCGCCCGGGCCGTCCGGGTCCGGCGCCACCATGCCGATGCGGCGGCCCAGCGCGTCGTAGGCATAGGCGGTGGTGCGGCCCAGCACGTCGGTCTCGGCCAGCACGCGGCCCATCGCGTCGTAGCGGGTGGTGGCCACGCCCTGGGCGGCATCGGTGATGCTCACCACGCGGTCCAGCGCGTCGTAGCCGCGGGTGGTCACACGGTCCAGCGCATCGGTGACGGTGAGCAGGTTGCCCACCGCGTCATAGCCGTAGCGGGTGACCGGCGCGGCCTGCGCGCCACTGCCATCGGGGTCGGGCAGGGTGATGGCGAGCAGGCGGTCCAGCGCATCCCAGCTGCGGGTGGTGGTGCGGCCCAGCACGTCGGTGCTGGCCACCAGGCGGCCGGCGGCGTCGTAGGCCATGGTGGTGCGGCCCGCTTCGGCGTCGACGGTCTCCACCAGCCGGTCCAGGCCGTCGTAGCGGTAGACGGTGCGGCGGTTCAGCGGGTCGATGGTCTCCACGGTGTTGCCCACCGCGTCGTACACCGTGGTGCTCAGGCCCTGGCGGGCATCGGTCACCGTGGTGCGGCGGCCCAGCGCGTCATAGCCGTAGCGGGTGGTGTGCTGCAGCGGATCGGTCACCGCCAGCAGGCGGCCGGCGGCGTCGTAGGCATAGCGGGTGACGGGCGCGGCCTGCGGGCCGGCGTCGCCGTCGGGGTCGGCCTGGGTCAACGTCGTCAGCCGGTCCAGCGCGTCGTAGGCGTACTGGGTGGTGCGGCCCAGCGCATCGGTCACGGACAGCACGTTGCCCACCGCGTCATGGCGGGTCACGGTCTCGTGCTGCAGCGGGTCGATCACATGGGTGCGGCGGTCCAGCGCGTCGTAGCGGTAGCGGGTGGTGTGCTGCAGCGCGTCGGTGGTGGCCACCAGGTTGCCCACGGCGTCGTAGGCGAAGGTGGTCACCGGCGCGGCCTGCGCGCCGGCCTCGCCGTCCGGGTCGGGCAGCGTGGTGCTCACCAGGCGGTCGAGGTCGTCGTAGGCATGGCGCGTGGTGCGGCCCAGCGCATCGGTGGTGGACAGCAGGTTGCCCACCGCGTCGTAGGCGGCGAAGCTGCGCTGCTGCAGCGCATCCACCACTTCCACGCGGCGGTACAGCGCGTCGTACACATGGCGGGTGGTGCGGTCCAGCGCATCGGTGGTGGCCACCAGGTTGCCCACGCGGTCGTAGGCGTAGCGGGTGGTGGGCCGCGCCTGCGCGCCGGCCTCGCCGTCGGGGTCGGGCGAGGTCACGCTGACCAGCCGGTTCAGCCGGTCGTAGGCCAGGTCGGTGCGGCGGCCGGCGGCGTCGATGCTGGCCACCACGTTGCCCACCGCGTCATACACCTGGCTGCGGGTGTGCTGCAGCGCATCCGTGGTGCTGGTGCGGCGGTTCAGCTTGTCGTAGCCGAACTGCGTCACCTCGTTCATCGGGTCGGTCACCGCCAGCAGGTTGCCCACCGCGTCGTAGCGGTAGCGGGTGACCGGCGCGGCCAGCGGGCCGTCCCCGCCGTCGGGGTCGGGCTGGAAGGTGGCGGTCACCCGGCCCAGCGGGTCGTACTCGAAGCGCGTGATGCGGCCGAGTGCGTCGCGGGTTTCCTTCACCAGGCCCCGCTCGTCGTACACGGTGAAGCGGCTGCCGCTGCGCGGGTCGATCACCTCCACCACGCGGTCCAGCGCGTCGTAGACGAACTGGGTGCTGCGGTCCAGCGCGTCGGTCACGCTCACGCGGTTGCCGGCGGCGTCGTAGCCGTAGCGCGTCACCGGCGCGGCGGCGCCGCCGCTGCCGTCGGGATCGGGCTGCGTCATCTTCACCAGGCGGTCCAGGCGGTCGTACTCGTAGCCGGTCACCCGGCCCAGCGCGTCCTGCTGGCTGAGCACGTTGCCCACCGCGTCGTAGGTGGTGATGGCGGTGCGCTGCAGCGCATCGGTGAAGCTGGTGCGGCGGTTCAGCGCGTCGTAGCCGTAGAGGCTGCGGTGTTCCTCGGCATCGATGCTTTCCACCAGGTTGCCCACGGCGTCGTAGACGTAGCGGGTCACCGGCGCCGGCTGTTCGCCGGCGCCGTCCGGGTCGGCATCGGTGGTGCGGATGCGGCGGTCCAGCGCGTCGTACGCATGCGTGGTCACGCGGCCCAGGGCATCGGTCTCGGTGAGCAGGTTGCCCACCGCGTCGTAGCTGCGCAGGCTGCGGCCGTTCTCCGCATCCACCGTGGCCACCAGGCGGTCGAGCTTGTCGTACTCATGCCGGGTGACGTGGTTGCGGGCGTCGGTCACCGACAGCAGGTTGTCGTTGTCGTCGTAGGTGTAGCGCGTCACCGGCGCGGCCACGCCGCCCAGGCCGTCGGGGTCGGGCTGGGTCATGCGCACCAGGCGGTACCAGGCGTCGTAGACGTAGCTGGTCTCGTGGCCCAGCGCATCGACGGTCCTGGTGACGTTGCCCACCGCGTCGTACTCGCTTCGGGTCACGCGCTCCAGCGCGTCCACGGTGCGGATGCGGCGGTCCAGGTCGTCGTAGACATGGCGCGTGACATGGTTGCGCGGGTCGGTGACGGACAGCAGGTTGCCCACCGCGTCGTAGGCATAGCGGGTCACCGGCGCGGCCTGCGCGCCGCTGCCGTCGGGATCGGGCTCGGTCACGCTGATGCGGCGGTCCAGGCCGTCATAGGCATAGACGGTGCGGCGGCCCAGCGCGTCCACCGTGGCGGTGACGTTGCCCACCGCGTCGTATTCCACCGTGGCGGTGTGCAGCAGCGCATCGGTCACGCCGGTCTGGCGGTTCAGCTCGTCGTAGCTGCGGATGGTGCGGCGGTTCAGCGGGTCGATGGTCTCCACCAGGTTGCCCACCGCGTCGTACGCGTAGCGCGTCACTGGCGAGGTGGAAGCGCCGCTGCCGTCGGGGTCGGGCTCGGTGAGCCGCACCAGGCGGTCGAGCGCGTCGTACTGGTAGCGGGTGACCCGGCCCTGCGCATCGGTGCGCGAGAGCACGTTGCCCACCTTGTCGTAGGCGATGACGGTCACGCCGTTCTCGGCATCGCGCTCCTCCACCAGGCGGTTGAGCCGGTCGTAGCGCTGCTCGGTGGCGTGATGCCGCGGGTCGACGGTGCGCACATGGTTGCCCACGTCGTCGTACACATGCTCGGTGATGCGCTCGGCGCCGTCGTCGCCCTGCTCGCGCACATGGGTCAGGCGGTGCAGCTCGTCGTAGTCGTAGAAGGTGGTGTGGCCGGCGGCATCGGTCTCGCGGGTGCGGTTGCCCACGCGGTCGTAGCCGTAGGTGGTGTGCTGCTGCAGCGCATCCACCACCTCCACCAGCTGGTCCACCTCGTCGTAGATGTAGACGGTCTCGCGCTCCAGGGCGTCCAACACGCGGGTGAGGTTGCCCACCGCGTCGTAGCTGCGCAGGGTGACGGGCGAGGCCAGCGGGCCGCTGCCGTCGGGATCGGGGCCGGTGGTCTTCTTCAGCCGGTTGAGCTTGTCGTACTCGGCCGTGGTCTTGCGGCCCAGCGCATCCAGCGTCTGCACCACGTTGCCGGCCAGGTCGTAGGTGGTGTGCACCGTCTGCTGCCGCGCATCGCGGCTCCAGACGCGGCGGTTCTGCAGGTCGTAGCCGTGGGTGGTGGTGTGCTCCCGCGCGTCGGTCTCGGCCACCAGGTTGCCGGCGGCGTCGTAGGCATATCGCGTCACCGGCGAGGCCAGCGGGCCGTCCTCGCCGTCGGGGTCGGCGGCGATGGTGCGGATGCGGCGGTTGAGCTGGTCGTACTCGTGTGCCGTCACGCGGCCCAGCGCATCGATCTCCTGCGCCAGGTTGCCTGCCAGGTCGTAGCGCCACTCGGTCACGCCCTGCTCGGCGTCGGTGCGGCGGATCGCCCGGTTCATCCGGTCGTATTCGGTGACGGTGGTGCGCAGCAGCTCGTCGGTCTCCACCGTGCGGTTGCCCACCGCGTCGTACTGCATCGTGCGTGTCTTGTTGCGCGCATCGGTGATCGAGGTGCGGCGGTCCATCGCGTCGTGGCCGTAGACCGTGGTGCGGCCCAGGTCGTCGGTCACCTGCACCAGGTTGTCGGCCGCGTCGTACAGCATGGTGGTGGTGCGGCCCAGGTGGTCGCGGGTCTCCACCAGGCGCTCGCGGGCGTCGTACTCGTAGTGCGTGGTGTGGCCGTTCTCGTCGGTCACGCTGTGGGCCAGCTCGCCGCCTTCGTAGCCGTAGTGGCGGTGGCCGTTCTCCGGGTCGATCACCTCCTTCAGCCGGTTGCGCAGGTCGTAGACGTAGCGGGTCTCGTAGCCGCGCGGATCGATCACCTTCTCCAGGTTCTCGGCGTTGTTGTAGACGTAGGTGGTCACGCCGCCCTCGGCGGCCTTGACGGTGAGCACCCGGCCGCGGGTGTCGTAGGTGCGGGTGGTGACGCCGCCGCGCGGGTCGGTGCGGGTGAGCTCGTTGCCCGCCGCGTCATAGGTATGCGTGGTCACCGGCGAGCCGAGCGGCCCGGCGGCGCCGTCGGGGTCGGCCTCGATCAGCGCCACCACGCGGTTCATCGCGTCGTACACGTAGCGGGTGACGCGGCCCAGTTCGTCGGTGATGGCGGTGGTGTTGCCCGCCGCGTCGTAGCCGTAGCGGCGCATCGTGCCATCGGGGTTGATGGTCAGCGCCAGCCGGCCCTGCGCGTCGTAGCGGTAGATCGTCTGCCGGCCCATCGGGTCGGTCATCGAGCTCATCATGCCCTGCGGCAGGTAGCTGTAGAGCCAGGTGCTGCCGTCCGGGTGGCGGGTGGCGAGGTTGTTGCCCTTGTCGTCGATGGTGTAGTGGGTGGTGCGGTGCAGCTCGTCGGTGACCGAGGTCACCTGGTTGAAGCGGCCGTCGTAGGTCAGGCGCGTGGCGGCGCCCCGGGCGGATTCGTCGTCGCTGTAGCTCAGGCGGTTGCCGCGCTCGTCGTAGGTGGAGCGCACCACATGGCCTTCGGCATTGGTGTGCTCGATCACGCGGCCGAAGTCGTCGCGGACGAACTTCTCCAGCAGGCCCAGCTCGTCCTGTTCCTGCAGCACCAGGCCGCGCTCGTCCAGCGTCACCGTGCGGGTGTTGCCGTTGGGCAGCTCGTAGGTGGCGGTGAACTGCTCCAGCCGTTGCGTGGTTACCAGCGCGGGGTTGTCCTTGCTGGCGGTCAGGGCAGGGTCGATCAGCCCGTTCACCTGCCAGGGCTGCACCTTCATCGTGCTGCCGTCGGGCCGCAGTGCCTCCACCAGGCGACCATGGTTGCCGTAGGTGTTGCTCTCCACGCCGCCCAGCTTGTTCACCTCGCTGGTCATGTGGCCCTTGGCGTCGTAGCCGAAGCGCCGCATCGAGCCGTCGGGGTCGGTGATGGCGATGAGGTCGCGGCCGCTGTAGGACAGCCGCGTGGTGCGGCCGGCCGCATCCACGATCTCGCTGACCTGCTGGCCGCTGTAGCCGAAGCGGGTGACGCCGCCCACCGGGTCGGTGATGGACTGCAGCAGGCCGGCGGCGTCGTAGGCGTAGCGGGTCTCGTTGCCGTAGCGGTCGCGCACCGACTGCAGCCGGCCCGGCTGCAGTTTGCCGGCGGCGTCGATGGCCTGCGCGCTGTACAGGTACACCGTGCCGTCGCGCAGCGTGCGGCGGAAACTGCCGTCGGTCAGCCGCTCGAAGGTGGAGAAGTCGGAGGGCAGGGTGCTGTAGCTCTCGGCCACGCCCGGCGCGCAGCTGGAGGCGTCGTAGCCCGGCAGCTGCTGCCGCGCGAAATGCTGCGCGCTGCCGTCGCCGTCCACCAGCGAGATGCTGCCGTCCTCGGCCTCGTACAGCGTCTGCACGCCGTCGATGCCCCAGCCGCGGCCGAAGCCGCTGTCGCTGGCATTGACGTGCAGCAGCGCGCCGCTGGAGATGCGGTCCTTGCCGGCGAAGTTGGCACGGATGGTGTAGCCGTAGTAGCCCGTCTGCAGGCTGCCCAGGTCGGTCTGCACCGCCACGCTGAAGTGGTCGGTGCCCGGCGCGATGGACCAGTACTGCATCGGCCCGGTGAGGGTCTGGGTGCGGCCGTTGAAGATGATCTGCACCGACAGCAGCGCATTGCCCGCGTCGGTGAGCTCCTGCGGATGGCTGGCCATCCAGGCCTGCAGCTCGGCGCCGATGCCCTCCCACGAGAAGTTGAGGATGGGGCTGGGATCGGCGGCCAGCGAGTCGTAGGCCAGCGTCAGGTGCTGCTCGCGGCCCAGCACGGTGCTGCCCACCAGGTCATGGGTCTCGGTCACCACGCCGGAATCCAGCTGCACCTGCGAATTGCTGTGCGGGTCGGGGCAGGTCTGCGGCTCGGTGAGTTCGGCCAGCAGGTCGCTGATGCCGAAGTCGTTGCGCTCGGCGATGCCGATGGTGCGGCCGAGGTCGAACTGGTTCCAGATGCGCGGGCCCGCGCCCACCTGCGTGGGATGCGACTCCAGGCCCTGCGGCGCGCCGCCGGTGCCCAGCGGCGCATTGGGCGAGGGGATCTTCTGGCCGTTGGCGTCCAGCACGTACTCGCCGTTGGCATTCATCAGGTAGGGCACGCCGTACATGTAGCGGCTGGCCGCGGCATTGGCCAGCAGGATGCGGTAGTCGGCGCGGATGTCGATGCCGTTGGACAGGCCCTGCAGGTTCTCCTGCAGCGGCAGGATGGTGTTGCCCAGCAGCTGCTCGATCGGGTACTTCTGCATGCGCGAGCGGCCGATGTCGCCCAGCTGCTCGATCTGGTATTCCACCTGGCCCAGCAGCGCCACGGCGTTGTAGACCAGCACCGCGCCCTCGCCGCCGCCCTGCACCCGCACGCCGCGGAAGCCGGCGTAGATGAAGTTGTGGCCAGCGCCGAAGGCCAGGTTGTCGATCAGCCCCAGCGGGATGGGCAGCGTGGCCGCCACCAGCTCGCCGTCGCGGAAGATGCCGATGTTGCTGCCCGACGGCGGCTGGCCGCTGTTGGCATTGGGGTCCTGCGAGGGCACGCCCTGGATGAAGCGGTTGAAGGCGCCGACCAGCACGTATTCCGGATGGCTGCCGATCGAGGCCTCGAAGGCATCGGCCGGAATCACCAGGATGGACACGCCGTTGTTGGCGTCGAAGGTGTCGTTGGTCGAGCCCAGCGTCATCTCGTGGGTCGAGGTGGTGGCGCTGAAGCCCGTGGGCGAATCCGAGGTGACGTGGATGAAGCCCAGCGCCTCGCTGTCGTCGTGGCGGTTGGTGTAGGCGATGCGGTGCGGATCGCCGGTGCGCTGCAGCGCATAGGTGTGCTGCCCGGTGTCGATGCGCGCGATCACCTCGCCGTAGCGGCGCGGGTTGCCGGCCTGCGGATCCTGCGGCCGGTCGGCTTCGTCGATGTTGATCACGTAGACGAAGCTGTGGTCCATCGCCGGCGTGCTGAAGTCCTCCCGGTTGGGTGCGGCGGCATACAGGCGCTTGCCGTCCTCGCTGATGAGCACGTGGCGCACGCCCTTGGGCGCCTGCGGCAGCGTGATGGTGCGCAGCACCTGGTGGAAGGTGGCCGACTGCGGATCCACGTCGATGACGTAGATCGCGCCCTCGGTGCCGGTCTCGCCGCCCACCGGGTCCTCGTTGGACACGTAGGCCAGGCGGCCGGCCGGATCGATCTCGATCCAGAACGGGCGCGAGCCATTGGGCAGCCGGATGATGTCGATCGGATTGGCGCCGCTGGCGTCGGCATTGCCGGGGTCGGCATCGGCCCACTGCATGGCCACCAGGTCGATCACGGCCACGCCCTCGTGCCCGGGCACGCCTGACAGCGTGACGTAGGCGCGGGTGTGGTCGCCGGTGAGCGCGGTGTCGCGCGGATAACCCGGCACCGGGATGCGGGCCACGGTCTGGATGGTCTGCGCCGGCTGCGGAGCGAAGGGGTCGCCCTGCGTCATCACCGCCACCTGCTGCTCCAGCCGCAGCGCGGCCACCACGTAGTTGCCGGTGGCCGGCAGCGTCAGCGGATTGCTGGCGTAGGCGCGCTCCTGCTCCTCGTATTCGCCGGTGCACGGGCCCACGCCCAGCACCGTGTCGATGCGCACCACGGCCACCTTGGCCACGCCGGCGATCACGGTGGGCGGCAGCTCCACCACGATCTGCTGCTGGCCGTTGACCACCTGCAGCGGCTGCACCACCGGGGCTTCGAACATCTGGCCCTGCTGCTGGAACACCACCACCAGGCGCGAGCCCAGGCTGCTGGCCGGGCTGCCCTGCAGCTGCTGTCCGGTGATGACCATCACCGGCCGGGTGGTGCCGACCACCTGGCGGAACTCCAGCTGCATGCCGGTGAGCGCCGGGCTGCGCGGCGTGGCCTGCGGCGGACGCTCCAGCGTCACCGCCACGTTGGTCACCGCCGCCGGATTGAGTTGCACGCCCACCGTGGTGGTGACGGGCAGGCTGTCGGGCGGAATGGCGGTGACCGTCAGCTGCGACACGTCCATGCTGATGGCGATGAACGGCGCCACGGTGGCGATGCCGCCGATGCCGCCGCCGCTGATGATGGGGATGATGCCCACCGGCACGTTGACGGTGAGCACCCCGCGCGCCAGCGCCACGCGGCTGGACGGATCGCCCAGCACGTACAGGCCCGAGGGCGTGACGCCCGGGTAGGGCGGCGAGCTGGTGCGGGCATAGCCGTCGGCACCCACCACCGCGATCTCGTCCTGGAACCACATGTCCACCAGGTTGCCGCTGGCGTCGGGCAGCTTGGCGGCGCGGAACAGGTACAGCGTCTTGCCCACCGGCACCGTGTCGGGCACCTTGATGGCCAGCTGCGCCGGCACGTCGAGCTGGCCGCCGAAGTCGATCTGGAAGCTGCCCAGCAGGCCGAACTCGGCCGGCATGGGCATCGGCAGCGTGGCGGCCGGCGTGATGGAGACGGACACGTCCGCGCCCAGCGCACCCGGGCCCACCGCCAGCACCGCGCGGCCGTCGGCCGACGCCACCGCGCCGCCCTGGCTGCCCAGCACCGCCTGGCCCACGGCGGGCGCCTGCACCCGCACCGGCACCACGAACTCGGCGCCCTTGTAGATGACGGTGACCTGGGTGTCGCCCGCCAGCGCGCCGGCCTTCACCAGGCCGTCCAGGCTGGTGGACACGAGCGCGCCGTTGCCGCTGAAGTACAGCGCGCCGGCCTGCGCCGCAGAGACGTTGCGGCCGTCCAGCGTCACCAGCAGCGGCTTCTGGCCGGTGACCGGCACCAGCGTCAGCCCGTGCGGGTAGACGTCGATGCCGCTGGCCAGCTGCACCTCCTCGAACGGATTGGGACGGCCGGCCACCACGGCGGTGGCCGCCTGGATGTCGCCGCGCCGCACCACCAGGGCGGCGAAGCCTTCCTTGACCGCCACCACGGTGTCCTCGCGCACCTTGCGCAGCACGCTCTCGTCGGTGCTGCTGAGCAGGTAGTAGTCGGGCGGCAGCTCCACGCCCTGCTGGTCGGCGAAGTCGCCGATGACCACCGGGCGGTCCAGGTGGCCCAGCTGCAGCTCGGGCCGGCGGTGGGCGAAGTCGAGCCGCACCAGCGGCGCATCGCTGACCTTGACGGTGAAGGTGTGCAGCAGGCTCTGGGTGTAGCCGTCGTCGGCCACGATGCTGAAACTGGCGTCGCCGGCGAAGCCATCGTCGGGGCGGAACAGCACCCGCAGGCCGTCGCCCGACAGCCGGGCCACGCCATGCGCGGCACCGACGATGCGGAAGGTGACCGGGTCGCCTTCGGGGTCGTCGATCAGCGTGGACACGGCCACCTGCGTGCTGAGCGACATGTGGGTGAAGCCGGCGCCGTTGCGCACCGTCGGACCCTGGTTGGGCGAGAAGCCCAGGTTGCCGAACAGCAGCGCCGCATCGGCAGCGTCCACGTCGCCGTCGCGGTCGATGTCGGCCCCGGCCTGCCAGCCGCTGCCGCCCGGCAGGCTGCCGCGCGCGGCCATGAAGGCGGCCACGTCCGCACCGTCCACCCGCTGGTTGCCGTCCACGTCGCCGGCAGCGAACAGCCGCAGCGTGTAGCCGCCCGAGCCGCCGGCCGCGGCCACGCGCAGCGTGCGCAGGCCGTCCTCGGTCACCCGGAAAATGGCGAAGCTGCGCCCGCCCTGCGTGGCGGAGGCGATGGCCTGCAGGCCGTCGACCTGGGGCAGCGCCGGGGCCAGGCTGCCGCCCGCGGCCGTCAGCTCCACGCCCAGCAGGAAGGCACCGCCCTGCGGCAGGGCCACCTCGCTGGGCCGCACCGCCAGGCTGTACAGGTCCTGCCCGCCCGCGGACAGCACGCCGCTGAAGGGCTGGCCCAGGTAGCGCAGCGCGCCGCCCAGGTCGGCGGTGAGGGTGCGGGTGGTGACGGTGCTGCCGTACTCCACCACCCGGCCGCCGCCGGCGCCGGCCACCAGCGTGAGCCGGTGGTCGTCCGGCTGGCTGTAGGCATAGCGCTCGGAGAGGCCGGCCGACAGGTCGCGGGCCGACACCAGGTTGCCGTGGCCGTCGTAGGCGTACTGCCAGCCGCGGCCGTCGGGCGCGGTCACGCCCACCAGCCGGCCTTGTGCATCCCGGGTGAAGACGATGGCCTCGTTGCCCGGGCCGGTGATGCCGCTGTCGCTGACCTGCAGCCGCACGCCGTCGGCATAGGTGATGGCGGTGACGCCGTCCTGCACCGTGAAGGCATAGCGGGTGCCCTGCGCATCCACCAGGGTGTACTGGGCGCGCTCGGCGCCGAGCGCCGCGGGGTTGTAGGCGGCGCCGTCGTCCAGCGCATAGAAGCTGCCGGCCGCGCGCTGCAGCGGCAGCGGCGCCGATTCCAGCTGCCAGGCATGGCCGTCGTCGGCCACCCAGCGGGGCAGGAAGTAGCTGGTGCCGGGCAGCAGCACCTGCTGCGGCTGGAAGGTGAAGCCCACGCGCTGGCCGTCCGGCGCGGTGACCACCACGCGCGAGCCGGCCCGCAGCGGCGCATGCACGCCGCTGGCTTCGGCACCGGTGGGCGCCAGGTCGGTGTCCAGCCGCAGGTCGCGCAGCGACAGCCGCCAGCCGTTGCCGAAGCTGCCGGCATCCGCCGCGGCCAGGGAGTCGTAGCGGCGGGTGAAGTCGAGCGTCTTGCCGCCCAGCGTGGCCTGGAAGTCGGTGACCGCATGCACGAAGTGCACCGCCGCGTCGTTGGCGGCCAGTTCCAGCGTGCGCAGGGTCTCGGCACTGCGGCCGGCGATGTCGGTGGCCGACAGCCGCAGCTGGTAGAAGCCGGCCTCGAAGCGGCGCGGGTCCAGCGTGGCCAGCGCGCCGTCCAGCGGCGCGTGGCCTTCGGCCAGCGTCACCCAGTCGTCGCTGCCGCTGCGCGCGATGGCCAGCACCCAGTGTTCCAGGTTGGCATCGGCCACCTGGCCGCGCAGCACCGTGGCACCGGCCAGCCGGCTGCCGGGCAGCGTGGGGTCCAGCGCCACCACCGGCGCGCCCAGGTCCAGCGGGTTCTTCACGCGCAGCAGCGTCTGCGTGCTGCGGGTGAAGCCGTCGATGTCGGTGGCCGTGGCCACCAGCTGGTACAGCCCGCTGGCCGGCGCGGTGAAGAAGGCGCGGCCGCTGTCGTCCAGCGCCAGCGCGGCGCCATTGACGGTGAGGCTGCGGCCGGCCAGCGCCGAGAAGGCGTCGGCCAGCACCGTGATGGCCACCGGCTGACCCGGCACCGCCGGGAAGCTGGGCGTGAGCACGATGGTCACGTCCGGGCCCTGCGGCTGCGCGGCCACGCGCAGCGCCAGGCCGCGCTCGACGATGCTGCGGCCGTCGGTCAGGCGCAGCATCACCAGGTGGTCGCCGATCTGGCCGGCGCTGGGCGTCCAGCTGAAGCGGCCGGTCTGCGCATCGACCGAGGCGCCGTCGGGCAGGCCGCTGGCCAGCAGCGTCAGCACGGCGCCGCTGTCCGGGTCGGTCATGCCGACATCGAACTGCAGCGTCTGGCCGAGCTGCACCTGGTGGTTGCTGAAGGCCAGCACCGGTGCGCGGTTGGCATCGGCGATGGACAGGCGCACCTCTACCGTGTCCTCGGCGCCCGCGGCGTCGCGGGCGGCGAAGACCAGCGTGTAGTCGCCGGCCTGGTCGTGGCCGGGCGTCCACTGGAAGCGGCCGCTGCCGGTGTCGAAGAAGGCGCCGGCCGGCAGCGGCGACAGCGCGCTGTACAGCAGGCCCTCGCCATCGGGGTCGGTGGCCACCAGGCTGAACTGCAGCTGCTGCTGCTCCTGGCCGCCCAGCGGCGGCATCAGCGCCAGCAGCGGCGCCTGGTTGGTGGGCGTGACGGTGATGGCGATGGTCTCGCTGCTGCTGCTGGCGCCGTCGCTCACCGTGAGCACCACGCCGGCATAGCGGCCGGCGGAGAAGAGGTTGGTCTGCCAGGTGAGCAGACCGGTGGCGCTGTCCAGCACCGCGCCGGGCGGCAGGTTGGTGGCGCTCCAGGTCAGCGGGTCGCCATCGCTGTCGCGGGCGGCCAGCTGCAGCTGCATCAGCTCGCCTTCGGCCACGCTGCGGTCGCCCACGGGCAGCAGCAGCGGCGCCGCGTTGCTGGCACGGGCCAGCACGCGCACGCTGAGCTGGTCGCTCAGGCCGGTGCTGTCGGTGACGGTGAACTGCAGGTCATGCACGCCGGCCTGGGCGGCCGTGGGTGTCCAGCGGAAGACGGCGGTGCCGTACTGGGTGCCAGGCGTGAGCGTGGCGCCCGGCGGCAGGCCGGCATGGCTGAAGCCCAGCGCATCCTGGTCGAGGTCGGTGGCGCGCAGCGTGAACTGCAGCGCCTGGCCGATCACCGCCACCTTGGGGCCGGTGGGCTGCAGCAGCGGCGGCTCGGCGTCGGAATCGGCGGAGATCACGAAGCTGCGGCTGGTGGACAGCGCGGCCTTGGCGCCGCCGCCGTCGCCATCGTCGCGGGCGGTCAGCGTCACCACGTAGTCGCCGCGGTCGCGGGCGCCCGGGGCCAGCGTGAGCAGGCCGCCGCCCTGGGCGTCGGGCGTCCAGGTGGCAAAGCGCGGCAGCTGGTCGAAGCTCAGCGTGACCGGGTTGCCGTCGGCATCGGTGGCGGCGATGGGCAGGTTCAGCACCTGGCCCTTGGCCACGTGCTGGGTCGGGATCTCCGGCAGCACCGGCGGTCGGTTGGCATTGCGCACCAGCAGCGTCACCGTGGCGGTGGCGCTCATCGGCGTGCCGGTGCCGCCGCCATCGTCGGTGGCGGTCACGGTCACCTGCCAGCTGCCGGCCTGGGTGAAGCCGGGGGTCCAGCGCAGCAGGCCGGTCACGGTGTCGAACTCGGCGCCGGGCGGCAGCCCGGCCACGCCGTAGCTCACGCTAGGCAGCGTCGCCTCCGGCGGCGACAGCTCGCCGTCGGCCAGGCGCACCTGGGGCACGAAGCGCGGGTTGTCGGGATCGAAGGCGAAGAGCCGCAGCGCCAGCGGCTGGCCTTCCAGCACCGACAGGTTGCTGAAGCTGTCGAACACCGGCGTGGCATTGGCTTCCAGCACCGTCAGGCGCACCAGGCGCTCGGTGCTGCCGCCGGCGTCGTCGGTGGCCCGGAAGCGGATGCTGAAGGTGCCGCTCTGCTCGTAGCCGGGCGTCCAGCGGAATTCGCCGGTCACCGCATGCAGGGTGGCACCGGCGGGCAGGTCCAGCGCGCTGTACCTCGGCGCGCCGCCATCGGCATCGGTGCCCTGCAGCGCGAAGCGCACCGGGTCGCCCTGGCGCACCAGCCGGTCGGGGATGCCGGCCAGCGCCGGCGGCGCATTCACCTGGTCGACGATGAAGCGCACGCTGCGGGTGACGGTCTGGCGGCCGTCGCTGACCGAAAAGCGCACGTCGGGATAGTCGCCGGCGGCATCGAAGCCGGGCGTCCACTCCAGCACGCCGCGCTGCGCATCGAAGCGCGCGCCCGGCGGCAGCTGGTCCACCCAGTACGAAAGCACGCGGCCCTCGGGATCGCTGGCGGCCACGCCCAGGCTCCAGGCCTGGCCTTCGCGCAGGCGCACGCTGGGTGGCAGGTCGAGCGTGGGCGCGCGGTTGCCGCCCGCCACCTCGATGGTGAACACCTGGGTGGCGTAGCCGCCGCGCGTGTCATACGCGCGCAGCACCACCGGCGTCTGCGCCAGGCTGTCGGCGGTGGGCGTCCAGCGCAGCACGCCGGTCTGCGCATCCAGGCTCAGGCCCTCCGGGCCCTGCAGCAGCACATAGGTGACCACCGCGCCGTCGGCGTCGGCGGCCTGCGCGGCGTACTGCCAGGCGGTGCCGGCCTGGGCCTGCTGCGGCGGCACGCTGCTGAACACCGGCGCCTGGTTCGGGTAGGGCAGGGCATACACGCCGCTGCCCATCTCCACATGCTGGCCCAGCGGGTTGTTCAGGGTGACGGTGTGCACCAGGGTGGAGGCACCGGCGGCCAGCACGTCGCCGGGCAGGCCGGCAGCGATGTCCAGCAGCCAGAGGCCGTCGGGCCGCACTGCGGCGCCCACGGCGCTGCCCGCGAAGTAGCGCGCGGGGTCCAGCGCCAGCAGCGGCGCCCGCAGCTCGTAGGCGGTGAGGTTGGTCACCCGCACGTCGAAGCTCACCTGGCCGGTGGAGCGGTCGGCCCGGGTGGCCACGAACTCCACCTTCACCAGCGGCGAGAAGTCCTGCACCGCGGTGAAGGCGAGGGTGTATGGCGCCGTCAGCTCCAGCCCGCCGGTGGAGCGGATGCGCTTGTCCACCACCAGCTGGTAGTGGTCGGGCTCCGGCGATTCGAAGCGCAGCGTGGCGGTGCGGGTGGCCGCGTCGTAGCTCACGGCGGCGAGCTGCACCCGCCGGCCCAGCGAATCGGTGAGCCGGTAGTTGGCCGGGTTCAGCACCGAGTCCGGCATGCCCGCATCGCCGCGGCGCATGTCGCGGTCGAAGGTGACGGTGATGCTGGCCATCGGCAGCGCCACGAGGCTGCCGGCCACCGGGCCGGTGCGCAGCACCGAGGGCGCCACCAGCGGCGCCACCACGTCCACCTGGCTGCCGTTGGCGATCAGCAACCGGCCGTCGCGGGTGGCCAGCAGCTGCTCGGCGCTGGGGCCGCCCTGGCCCAGCATGACGCTGCGGCGGGTGAACAGGTCCACCATGTGGAGGGCTGCGCCTGCGGCGCTGCCCGAGGGAATGCGGCTGCTGACGAACAGCAGGCCCTGCAGCGGCGTGCCGGCGCGGCCGAAGGCCAACGAATCCAGCGCGCCGTCGAGGCGGAACTGCACCGAGGCCTTGCCCAGCGCATTGAAGCTCAACACCTCGCCGCGGCGCGGCCAGCCGGTGCCCCACAGCGTGCCGTCGGGCGCGATGGCCAGGTCGTCCACCCGCACGTTGCTGAAGTGGGTGAAGCGCCGGCTCACCGGGTCGAAGCGCTCGATGCCGTCGCCGGAGGACACGTAGAACACGCCCTCGGCGGCACTGAACGCCAGCGACTGGGTCAGCCCGTCGCCGTAGCGGTTGATGATCTGCAGCGTGACCGGGTCCAGCTCCAGCAGGGCACCGCCGCCGGTGGTGGCCCACAGGCCGCCGTTGGCATCCCAGCCGAAGTCGTAGACCGGCTGGTCCAGCGCCACCGCAGGCTGCAGCGCATGGCCGCCGTCCTGGTCGAACAGGTACAGCGCGCCGCGGTTCATGCCGCCGGAGACGATGAAGCTGCCGTCCGGCCGCTCGGTGATGGCCAGCGGGCCGATGCCGGAGATGCTGAGCCCGATGCCGGTGGCGAACTGCTCGGCGCCGAAAGGTGCCAGCACCTTCTCGAACAGCGCGGGCCGGTCGGCCGGCTGCGCGGGCAGCTGGGCCTCGGCCTGGGTGAACAGCGCATTGGTGGAGGTGGCATTGGTGGGCGCCGGCGGCGTGCCGGTGTCCTGCGTGGGCGTGCCGGCGTCCGGCAGCTCGCCCAGCTCCACCTGGGTGCCGTCGTCGGGCACGCCGCCGCTGGCGGGGCGCTCGCGGTTGCCAGCCAGGTCGGTGGACAGTGCCATGAAGGCATAGCTGTGCCCGGCCTGGCCCTGGAACAGGGCCTCGGTGGTGCCGGGGGGCACCTGGCGCAGCCACAGCGTCCAGTCGCCGCCGTCGGTGCGCACGTAGACGCTGGTGTGGCGCAGGCCGGAGCCGTCGGCGCCATCCTGGGCCTGCCACTTCACCAGCACGTCGGGGCTGCCCGCGCCCATCGGCACCGCGCTCAGCGTGGTCACCGGCGCGCCGGCATCGGCATCCAGTGGGTCACGGCGGCGGTCTCCATCACCGCGCGGGTGTCCAGCGCCACGCGCGCCTTGGCGCTGATGGTCTGGCCGGTGGTGGCGCCGAAGGCGGCCTGCACCGAGTAGCTGACGAAGCCGGCGCCGCGGCCCTGGCTGTTGTCCGGCGGCAGCAGGCCGCGGGTGGCATCGCGCATCACCTCGCCGGTCAGTGGGTCGATGGCCTGCAGCACCCAGCTGGCGGTGCGGCTCACCGGGTCCACGCCGGCGCTGATGCGCAGGATGAAGCCCAGCGAGTTGCGCAGGTCGATGTCGCCCTGGTAGTTGGCCCGGTCGGGCGGCATGCTCACGTTGATGCCGCCGATGCGCAGGTCGCCCAGGCGGAAGGAGCGCAGCGACAGGTGGTCGTCCAGCCGCGTCTCGATGCGCACCTCGTTGGCGGTGATGGCGGCCTCGGCGGGGTTGCTGAAGCGCACGGTGTACGGCAGCGCGGTGTCCGCCGGCACGTACTGGCGGTCGCCCTGGCCGGTGGGGCCGACGATGGCCGCGCCCTCCACCTTCTGCGCGATGCGGTCGAACAGCGCCTGCAGCTCCAGCGCGGTGAGCCGGTCGCTGGACTGCAGCGAGGAGAAGCCGGGGTCCACCGTCAGGTCGGCGCCGGCGCCGCGGCCGGGCGAAAAGATGTTCAGCGCCTGGAAATGCGTGGGCCGCGACAGCTTCATGTCGAACATGTCGGCGGTGGGAATCTTCGGCACCGGGATGCCGTATTCGCCGCAGTCGATGCTCTCGCGCAGGTCCACGCCCACCAGCGGCGACATGGTGCGCGGCGCATCGCCGTACCAGCGGTGCACCTGCTCGAAGAAGGCGGCCAGGCTGGGCGCACCGGCGATCTCGTGCCCGGCCGGGCCCACCAGCACGCCGCTGGACAGCACCGCCATCAGGCTGATGACCTTGGCGTCCTCGCGGATCGGCGGCGCCTGGTCCTCCTGGCGCAGCAGGCCGCTTTCCTCCAGCGCGCCCAGGTAGGCGTCCACCCAGCGGCCGCTGCCGGCGGCCAGGTTCACCAGCGCGGCATTGGCGGTGGGGTCCTGCAGGATGGCGTCGCGCAGCCGCAGCGCCTGCTGGGTCTGCAGCATCACGAATTCATCGCGCGTCAGTGGCGTGGCGGCCGCGCTGACGTTGAACAGGAAGGGCATGAACAGGTCGACGCAGTCGTCGTTCAGCTTCGCGTTCGGGTCGCTGAAGTAGGCCGCCAGGTCGCTGCCCAGCGAGCCCACGCCGTCCTTCAGTGGATCGAGCTTGGCGATGTCGGGCCGCGCCTCGTAGAGCGCGCGCTTGTAGCCCTCGAAGTCGCGGTCGTACAGCGCCTTCAGCCCCGGGTAGGAGGTGACGGTGAAGCTGAAGCCCACGTTGCCGCCGCCGCTCAGGTCCAGCGCATAGCCGGCGGCCAGCAGGCGGCCGGTGGTGTTGGTCTCGCTGTCCAGCGTGGCCCAGGCCACGTCGGTGCGCTGGCCGTTGTCCGGCCCGCCGCGCACGTTGGACGAGAAGGTGACGTAGGGCAGGCCGAACACCTTGGCGTTGTCGCCCAGCTCGCTGGCGCCCACGTTGAAGTACACGTAGGGCGTGTCCACGTTGGTCAGGCTCTTCAGCGTGACGTTGTAGACCCCGGTCTGGCCGGCCGGCAGCACGCGCGAGCCGCCCAGGCCGATGGACACGTCGATCGGCAGCGCCGCCTCCACCAGGTAGCGGTAGGGCAGGGTGGCCACCGTGCCGTCCGGATGCGTCACCACCACGTCGTACAGGCCGTGCGGCGCATGGCGCAGGTCGAAGGTGGCGATGATCCTCGTGGCGTCGATCACCTGGAAGGCGGTGGGCTCGACCTCGGCGATGCCCGCGCGTGCCAGCTTCACCACCGTGCCCGGCGCGAAGCGCGCGCCGGTGATGGTGGTGGTGACCCAGCGGCTGTCGCCGCCCTGGTCCACCGTGATGTCGTTGACCTGGAACGGCAGGCTGCTGGCCTGCAGCGTCACCGGCGAGGCGGCCGGGCCGGAACGGCCCCGCACCAGCACGTAGTAGGTGCCGGGCTGGGTGGTGGGCACGGTGGCGCGGGCATCGGCGGCCAGCACGCCGGTGCTGCCGACGTCGAAGCTGGCCGGCGTGGCCACGTCGGCATAGCGCACGTACAGCTCGTTGGCGGACACGTCGTCCACGCCGTCCAGCGTCAGGCGCAGCGTGTGGCCGGCGGGCACCACCACCTTGTACAGCCGCTCCTGGCCGGGCGACAGCGTGGTGCTGACGCTGTCGCCCAGCGCCAGCTCGGGCACGGTGAGGTTGATCTTGTCGGTGCTGAGGCCATCGTTGTTGCGCTCGTCCACGCCTTCGACCACCTGGTCGCGCAGGTCGGTGCGCACCACGATGCGGTACTGGCCTTCGCGCGCCGGCGGCAGCGTCACCGTCTTCTCGGCGTGATAGCCCTGGCCGGCGGCCAGGGTGCGGTCCTGCTCCAGCGTGCCCAGCAGCACGTCGTCCAGGCTCCAGCTGTCGTCCAGCGACAGGTACAGCGCATCGGTCCAGCGGCCGCTGACGGTGGCGCCGTGGTCGTTGCGCACGTCCCAGCCGATCTTCACCGTGCCGCCGGTCTGGCCGGTGGACGGCACCTGCACCGCGCGCACCTGCAGGTCCGAGGGCGGCGGCAGCTGGATCAGCACCGGGTCGGCGCTGCGCCCGGCATTGTTGCCTTCCAGGCCGCCTTCGAACACCGCGCCGCGCGGCTGGCTGCCGGGGCTGGTGATGGGGTCCGTCTCCACGAACAGGTAGTACGAGCCGGTGAGGTCGTTGGGCAGGCGGAAGCTGCCGCTGCGCTCGTAGAAGCCGCCGTTGGCGGCCACCGCGCCCTGGTGCTCGATCTGGCCCAGCAGCCGGTCGGTGTTGGGATCGAAGTTGCCGTCCACCGACAGGTACACCCGGTCCAGCCAGCGGGCATCGGCCGGCGTGGCCGCGCCGCCCACGTTGCGCACGGTGTAGCTGAAGTCGATTGGCTGCCCGCGGGTGTACTTCGCCGCCGAGGGGGTGACCACCGTCACCCGCAGGTCGGCCGCCGGCGACAGCACCACGTCCACCGCCTTCACGGCGATGTTGTTGCCCTCGTCGCGGAACTCGGGCACCGCGTCCTGGCCCACCTGCACCTGGCCCAGCCCCACGGTGGCGGCCTGGCCGGTGCGCTCGGCGCCGATCACGTTGCTGTCGGTGAAGGCGATGAGGTACCACGGGCCCTCGGTGTCGCCCGGGATGGTGACCACCGCATCGCGCTGGTAGGACTGCCCCGCCGCCAGGCCGCCGTAGCGGATGAAGCTGGCCAGCTGCAGGTCGTTGGGGTCCAGCGAGGGATCGCGCGACAGGTACACCCGGTCGGTCCAGATGGACTGCCGCGTGTCCCGCGTGCCGGCATTGGTGACGCTGAAGCTCACCGTCACCGTCTGGCCCGACATCACCGGCGTGGCCGACAGCGTGATGGGCGAGATCTTCAGGTCGGGCTCGCGGTAGGTCACCTGGATGTCGCCGCGGCCCAGGTTGTTGGCGGTGTTGGCGGCCTCGTACACGGTGCCCAGGTAGCGGCCGCGCGAATCGCCGTTGCCGCCGGCCTCGGGCTCGGGCGAGGGATAGCTGTTGGGCTGGTAGTCCGTCAGCACGTAGACGTAGTAGGGACCGTCGAAGCCCGCGGGCAGCGCCAGCTCGGCCGAGGCCTGGTAGCTGGCCTGGCTGGCCAGGCCGCTGCCGGCCGGATGCGTGACCGTGCCCAGCAGCCGGGTGCGGCTGCTGTTGGGCTGGAACACCGGGTCGGGCGAGATGAAGACCGCATCGGTCCAGGCGCGGGTGCCCGACCACACGGCCGCGCCCACGTTCTGCACCGTCCAGCTGATCAGCGCCTTCTCGCCGGAGAAGTTCTGCGCCGGCGTGCCGACCGTGATGACCTTCAGGTCCGCCGGGCGGGCCTGCACCTCGGCGGCCACGGTGCGGCCGTTGTTGTTCTCGATGGTCTCGGCGATGGTGCGCAGCGGATCGGTGTCCGCCAGCACCGTGACGTACCAGCCCTTGGCGGCCGGCGAGAGGTCGAAGCTTCTGGTGACGGTGTAGCCCGTCTTGGAGGCCAGGCCCGCCGGGCGATCGAAGGTGCCCAGCACCCAGCGCTTGGCCGCCGGGTCGTTGAGGTTCGGCGTGTCGTGCAGCACCACGGTGTCGGTCCACGGCCCGTTGGCCGGGCCTTCGCCCTCGTTGCGCACGGTGTAGGTCACCTCGAAGGGCCGGTCCACCGAGCCCGGCTGGTCGGGCGTGGCATTGGTGCTCACCGCCGTGACCTGCAGGTCGGGCAGCGGCAGCACCGGCGTGCCCAGGATGTCGATGGCCCGGGCCTTGTAGTTGTTGCCGCTCTCCTCGTTGGGATCGTCGGCGTTGACGTGGATGTCCAGCGTGTCTTCCAGCACCGCGTCGTAGGCATCGGCCCAGGGCGTGAGGTACCAGGTGCCCGACTCGATCTGCTGCGGCAGCCGCACCGTCAGCTCCACGTCGTAGCTGCCGTCCTTGGACAGCGCGCCCACGTGCGTCCTGCTGCCCAGCAGGATGGCGGCGTTGCCCGGGATCTGGATCGGCGTGCCGTCGGCGGTGAGCACCGAGCGCGGGCCGGGGCTGGGGCGGGTCCTGTCGCGGGTGAGCCAGAGGGTGTCGGTCCAGCTCGATCGGTTGGTGGGCGTGTCGTTGACGTTGGTCACCGTCCAGCGCACCGTGATCTCGCCGCCGTACACGCCCTGCGAGGGCGCGACGACGTTACTGGTGAGCAGGTCGGCGCTGGGCTGGGCCACCACGTTCACCGCCCGCGAGGCGCTGTTGTTGCGCTCGTTGGCCTGCGGATATTCCTCCACTGCATTGCCGCCATCGGCCACCACCAGGAAGTGGCCGCCGCCGCGGTAGCGCTCGGGCATCACCACCGAGGCGGTGGTGCTGTAGCTGCCGGTGGTGGCAGGCAGGGCCTGGTCGTTGATGACCGTGGCCAGCAGCACCGCACCCTGCATCGTCCCGCTGGGCGAGAACCACACCTGGTCGTGCCACACGCCGGTGGCCGCCACCGGGCCGCGGTTGACCACGGTGAAGGTCACCGCCACCGTCTGGCCGGCCGTGGCCTGCGCCGGCGCCGTGACGCTCTGCACCTGCAGGTCCGGCCGCGGCAGCAGCGACAGCATCAGCACCGCATCGTCCAGCGTGGTGTTGTTGGCCGGCTCGGTGGCGCCTTCGAACACCGAGTTGCCGGCGTCGGTGGTCACCCGGATCTGCCAGCCGCCTTCGATGCGGCTGGGCAGCTTGAAGCGCTCGGTGCGCAGGTAGCTGTTGCCGGCGCCCAGGCCGGCCGCATGGGTGAAGCTGCCCAGCGTGATGGGCCGCGGCGTGGCCGGGTCGGCCGGATCGGCGCCGGCCTTGACCAGCACCACGGTGTCGGTCCAGCTGCCGGCGGCACGGGCGTCGCCGTCGTTCAGCACCTCCCAGGTCACCTCGACGGTGTCGCCCTCGTGGGCGTCGGCCGGGCCGCTGATGGCGATCACCCGCAGGTCGGGCAGCAGCGACTGGGCCACCTGCACCGGCTGCGGCGCGGCCGCACGGTTGTTGTCGGTGTACACCAGCTCGAACGGGCCGCTGGTGCGCACGAAGGCGTACAGCGTGCCGCTGAAGGTGTCGGGCAGCGACACCACGCCGGTGCGGGTGTAGTGCCCGCCCACCTCCAGCACGCCGATGTGCTGGAAGCCCATCGCCTTGACGATGTGCTGCCCGGCGGCGTCGCTGGTCAGCACCACCTCGTCGGTCCAGCGGTCGGTGTCGGTGCGGCCGATGCCGCGGTTGGTCACCGTCCAGGTCACCGCCACCGTGCCGCCCGACTGCGCGTTCGCCTGCGCCGACACGCCGCCCATCTCCAGGTCGGCATACGGTCGGGTCATCAGGTCGAGCGGGGCGGCGGGCGAGTCGGTGTTGTCCGCCTCGCCCCCGTGCTCGAAGACCTGGTTCTCCGCATCGGTCTTCACCAGCACATGGAAGCGGCCGCTGCGTCCGGGCGGCGCGAACATGGTCTCGGTGCGGCTGTATACGCCGCCCTGGGCCAGCCCGCCCTCGTGGCGGAAGCTGCCCAGCAGGATGTCGTCGGCATCGCCGAACACGGTGTTGGTGCTCAGCACCACGGTGTCGGTCCAGGCGTCGGTCAGGCCGGCGCCGGTGCCGTGGTTGCGCACGCTCCAGCTCACCGTCACCCGCGCCGGGTCGGCGATCAGCTGCGTCGGCGCGACGATGTCGAAGGCCTGCAGGTCGGCATAGGCCTGCAGGTCGGCCTGCAGCGACAGCAGGCTGCGGTTGTCGGCCTCGTGGCCCAGCTCGCGCAGTGCGTCGCCGTCGTCGGTGACCGCGATCAGCTGCCAGGCGCCTTCGGCATCGATGGGAATGGTGACGTCGAAATCGACGTGGTAGCCGCCGCCCGGCAGCAGGCTGCGCGTGGCGGTGTGGCTGGCCAGCAGCCGGTCCCCGGCATCCACGGTACCGTCGCGGGAGAGGTACAGCCGGTCGGTCCAGGTGCCGCTGGCTGCAGCGGTGCCCGACTGGACGACGTCGAAGCCCACGGTGAGCTGCTGGGCGGAATCCACCCGCGCCGGCGCAGTGAGGCCGCCGGCCTGCAGGTTGAGGTGGCGCAGGCCCAGCGTGCCGTCCACGCGGGTGTTGTCGCTGTCGCGCCCGGCCTCGAACACCTTGCCGCCGGCATCGGTGACGACGATCAAGCGTGCCTGCACATCGGCCCAGGCCGGCAGCTGCACCTGCAGGCTGTCGGCATAGCTGGCGCCGGCGGCCAGGCTGCCGCTGCGCTGCTTGCTGCCCAGCAGCACCGCGCCGGCCAGCTGGCCGTCGGCGGAGAGGTAGAGGTAATCCACCCAGGGGCCGGTGGCGGCGGCCTCGCCGCCGTTGAGCACCTCCCACGTGACGGTGGCGGCGCCGCCGGCCAGCGCCGTGAGCGGTCCGCTCACGCCCTGCGCCACCAGGTTGGGCGCCGGCGCGGGACGGACGGTGAGCACCGCATCGGCCGCGCGCAGGTTGTCGGAGGTGCGGCCGTCGTCGAACAGCGCGCCGTCCAGGTCGGTGCGCACCAGCACCTTCCACGGGCCCTGCAGGTCGGGCGGCAGCAGGAAGTTCTCGCGGCGGCCATAGCTGGCGCCGGCGGCCAGCGGGCCGTTCAAGGTGACGGTGCCCAGCACGATGTCGTCGGCATTGCCAAACTCGTCGTCCTGCGACAGCACCACCCGGTCCTTCCAGCTGCCGGTGGCGGCGGTGTCGCCGCCGTTGGCCACGCGCCAGGCCACCTCGATGGCCGCGCCGGCCAGCGCCACGGTGGGCGCCTGCACCAGCTGCACCGCCAGGTCGGTGTAGGGCGCCACCAGGCTGATGGCGCGCGGCTGGGAGGTGTTGTCGGCCCGGGTGTCGGGCTCGGTCACCTGCTGGGTGGCATCGGTGACGACCACCCAGCGCAGCATGCCGTTGCGCTGCAGCGGCAGCGGCACCTGGGCGCTGGCCTGGTAGCTGGCGGTGGTGCCCAGCGGGCCATCGTGCGGCACGTCGATGGTGAGCAGCGCATGCGCCGGATTGCCGTCGGTGGTCAGCAGCAGCCGGTCGACCCAGCGGCCGGTGGCGGGCAGGGCGCCGCCATTGGTCACCGTCCACTTCACCGTGACGGTGGTGCCGCCGCGGCCGGTATCGGGTGCCTCGTCGATCACCACCGACAGGTTGGGCGCGGCCGACAGCAGCGCATTGAAGCCGAGGGTGGCGCTGTTGTTGTTCTCGGCGTCGTTGGCGGCATTGGCCTCCAGCACGGTGCCCGCGGCTTGCGGGCTGGCATCGGCGGTGACGGTGACGCTGATGGCGCCGGCGCCTCGGCTGCCCACCGGCAGCTGGAAGGTGGCCAGGCGGTCGCGCGACTGGCCGGGCAGCAGCAGGCCGGAGACGGTGGCGTCGTAGGGCAGGGCCTGGTCGAACAGCACCTCGCCGGTGGTGGTGTTGACCACCCGCAGGCGGTCGCGGAAGCTGCCCGGCACCGCGGTGTTGCCCGCATTCACGTCGCGCCAGCGCACGGTGACGGTGTCGCCGGACTGCGCGCCGCCCACCCGTTCCAGCCCTTGCACCACCAGGTCGGGCGCATTGGGCACCAGCAGCTGGGCGATGTTGTTGGTCTCGCCGCTGCCGGCAGGGTTGGACTCCGCAAGCAGGCCGGTGCTGTCCACCGTCACCTCGAAGCGGATGCGGCCTTGCGCACCGGCGGCCGGCCAGTCGAAGGTCTCGCTGCGCGACAGGCTGGCGCCGTTGCCTTCCAGCGTGCTGCCGTCGTGCAGCACGGTGCGGGTCAGCAGCACCTGGTTGTTGCTCAGGTTGCGCACCACCAGGGTTTCCTGCCAGGAACCCTGGGCCGGGCGCTGGCCGGTGTTGGCCGTCTCCCAGCGCACGGTCACGCTGGCGCCGGCCGTCCAGCCGCCGCCGGCCGGCTCCACCCGCAGATGCTGCGGCACCAGGTCCGGGTAGCTGGCCAGCACCGAATTCGCCACCGTCGCGGTCTGGTTGTTGGTCTCGGCGCGGCCGGCGCGGTTGTGCTCCCTGAGCGTGTCGTCCACGTCGGTGGTGACGGAAAAGCGCAGCGCCCCGGCGCCGCGGGCGCCTTCGGGCAGCGTGATCTCCACGCTGCGCGGCTGGCGGCCGCCGCTGGCCAGCGGGCCGTCCGCGGCCGGCCGCGGCAGCCGCCGGGTCTCGATGACCTCGCCGGTGTCCACCCGGGTGAGGACCAGCCAGTCCACCCAGGCGCCATCGGCCGGCAACTCGCCGGCATTCACGTCGGTCCAGCTCACCGTCACGCGGCCACCGGAGCCGATGGGCCCGCCCCCCACGGCGGTGACGATCACGTCCTCCACCGTCAGGTCCGCGCCGGGCTTGCCTTCCAGGGCGGTGATGGGCACCGGCGCCCGGTCGGGCAGCGGCTGCAGGTTGAAGCGGTAGGTGTTGGCCGCGCTCTCGTCGCGCGCGCCTTCGAAGGCCAGGGTGTAGCGGCCGGCATCGGCCAGGCGGAACACGTCCACGTCGGTGCCGATCGCGGTGTCCCACACCAGGTTGCCGTAGGGGCCCCACAGCCGCACGCGGCCGCCGGTGGCCTGCGCGGCCTGCTGGTCGAAGAAGAAGCGGTCGCCGGCGTTGGCGCTGAAATGGTAGAAGTCGGAGCGGTTGCCCGGGCTGAGCGTGCCCTCCTGCGCGGTGCCGGGCGTGGCCTGGGCCACGGTGCTGCCGGCCACGTCCACCAGCCGGAAGGCGAAGCTGCCCACGGTGTCGCCCGCGGGATCGACGGTCAGGGTGTAGATGCCGGGCGGCAGTTCCAGCAGCGCGCCGCCCAGGTCGGCGCTGTCGGACCAGCGCAGCTGCGTGGGAGCCACCACCGTGCCGCGCGGCCCGGTGAGCGACCAGCGGAAGGTGCTGGGCGACAGGCTGTCCATGCGCACCCGGCGCGCGGTCTGCAGGTCCAGCGTGTACACCGCCACGCCGCCGGGCGTGTTGAAGGTGTGGCTCGTCACCGCGTCCAGCACCAGCGTGGCCGCATGGTCGGCCACCGGCTGCACGCCGTAGTTCAGCACGTTGGGCTCGGCGCCCGCCGTGCGGTAGCCCTCGAACACCAGGGTGTAGCGGCCGCTGAGCGGCAGGGCCAGGGTGTCGAAGTCGCTGTCGATGGCGCGGCTGAACAGCAGGTCGCCGGTGGGCGAGACCAGCCGCCAGCTGGCCTGGTTGCTGGTGGCGCCCTGGGGGTCGAAGTAGAAGCGCTGGCCGGCCTGCGCATCGAAGTAGCGCACCTCGGTGGCATGGCCGGGCGACAGCGTCACGCTCTGGGCCTGGCCTGGCGTCAGCGGCAGCGCCGCGCCCAGGTTCACCAGCCGGAAGCCGTAGCTGCCGGTGGTGTTGCCGTGGATGTGCACGGTGTAGCGCCCCGGCGGCAGCTCCATCACCGGATTGCCCGGGGCATCGGTGGCCCGCTCCTGGAAATTGCGCTCGAACAGCGTGCCGCGGCCCTGGGCGTCCAGCGACCAGCGCAGCGCGCTGGAATCCACCCGCGGATCCATGATGACCCGGGTGGTGCTGGTGAGCTCGAAGCTCCAGCTGTCGCGCTGCTGGCTGCTGTTGCGCTGGCCCTCGGCCAGCGCGCCCAGCTCCAGCGGCTGCGGCACGGTGGGCGTGCTGTCCAGCTTCACCCAGTCGATGGCCACGTCGGTCCTGGCAAGGCTGCCGCCGGTGGTGGACGCCTGGTACAGCCCCAGCCGCAGCCCGTTGGCAAAGGCGGCGGTGGTGAAGCTGAACTGCCGCGCCGCCAGTTCCTGGCCCTGGTCGTCCAGCAGCACCGCGCGCACCCGCTGGCCGGGGCCGCCTTCCAGCCGCAGCCGGTACCAGGTGTTGTTGGCGAAGTCGAAGGCCGTCTCGCCGAAGCCGTCGAAGGGCCGGGCATCGCTGCGGAACACGCGGCCCTGGCCGTCGGGGTTGCTGCGCAGGGCCACGGCGGTCCAGCGGCTGGCGTCCACCGCGTCGGCCAGGTACAGGCCGATGGGCTCGTCCCAGGCCACGCCGGGTGCCTGGGTCAGGGTGTTGAAGCGCACCTCCCAGCGGAAGTTGTCCGCCGGCGCCAGCAGGCGGCTGGACATGGCTTCGAGCGTGCCGTTGGCCACGCTGTTCTGCAGCCGCAGCACGGTGGCGCCGTCCAGCGTCTCGAAGACGGCAGCCGGCAGCGGCCGCTCGCCCAGCGTGGTGGGCCCGCGGCCGGCCTGCCAGTCGGCCGACAGCTGCGGGCCGTCGAAGTCGTCCTGCCAGTGGGTGCCGGGCAGCATCTCGGCCAGGGTGTTGCCGCGGTGCTCCACCCGGAAGCGGTAGGTCTTGGGCGAGGTGTCGGCGCGGCCGCCTTCGACCAGCAGCACGTAGCGGCCGGTCTGCTGCAGCTGCAGCGTGCCGCTGTCGCTGGCGAAGGAGGCGCTGTAGACCTGCTCGCCGGTGGGCGCGATCAGGCGCCAGCGCAGGTCGTTGTGGCCGCTGGGCACGCCCAGGCTGTCCAGCGCCAGGCGGTCGCCGGCGGTCACGTCGATGGCATGGGCCTGGGTCATCGCGCCCCAGGCCAGGGTGCCGGTGAGGTCCTGCCCGGTCTGCACCGGCTGCGGCTGCAGGCCGCTGGCCAGGTCCAGCAGGCGGAAGGCGAAGTCGCCCACCGCATCGCCCGGCGGGTCGATGGTCAGGCTGTAGCTGCCGGGCACCAGGGTGAACACCACGCGCTGCGAAGCGCCCGGGTCGGCCGACCAGCCGTCCAGCCCGCCGATGTCGTTGGCATCGGTGTTGCGCAGCGAGCGCTGGTCCACCAGCCGGCCGCGCGGGCCGTCCAGCGACCACAGGAAGCCGCTGTCGCCCAGCACGTCCATCACCACGGTGCGCGGGGTGGTCACCTCGAAGGTGTAGGTGGCCTTCTGGCCCGGCTGGCTGATGCGCCCGGCCACGGCGCCCGGCACGGCGGCCAGGCCGTCCACCACCTCGCCGTGCAGGCCCAGCGGGCCGCCGTCGGCCACGGCGGTGCCGGCGCCTTCATGCAGGCCGTAGCTCAGCACCAGGCCGGGCGTGGCCGGGTCCACCGGCTGGCCGCTGCTGGTCCCGATCTCGTCCGGCGTCCGGGCGACGTTCCATATCCGCACGTCGGTGATGCGGCCGTCGAAGGCGGCCAGTCCGCTCCACGACTCGTCGCTGCGGCCGATCTGCAGGCCGCGGCTGGGCGAGGACACCATGTCGGCCTTGCGCACCACCATGCTGGCCACCTCGTCGCCGTCGACGAAGAGCTTCATCACGCCGTTCACGCGGTCGATGGTGGCGGCGATGCGGGTGGCCACGCCGGCCTTCACCAGGCCGTTGGCGGTGGTCAGGTACTGGTCCTGGCCGTCGCTGGTGCTCAGGTGCAGCGCGCCGCCACTGGTGACGTACAGCGCCCAGCTGCGGCCAGGACCGTAGCTGGCATCGCCCCGGCCCAGGTAAAGCACCGGCATGTAGCTGGCGGCGAAGCTGTCCACCGTCACCGTGGCTTCCATCGACACGGTGCGGCGCGCATCCAGCGCCGGGCTGGGCGGCACCGCCACATGCCAGTGGCTGCCGAAGTCCAGGCCGGCGGCAGCGCCGCTGCCGCGCCACGGCGGCGTCAGTGCCTGCGGCTGGCCGATCTGCAGCGGCAGCACCGTGTCCTGCACCCGGTGCAACGCAAAGCGGTAGGCCACCCGCTGGTCGGCATTGCCGCGCGCGCCTTCCAGCAGCACGGTGTAGCGGCCGGCGGTGGTCGCCTCGAACACGCCGGCATCGCCGTTGAGTCCCTGGTCCACCAGCAGGTCGCCGTGGGGCGTGAGCACCCGCAGCCGCCCGCCCTGCAGCGCCAACGCCTGCAGGTCGAAGTAGAAGCGCTCGCCGGCCGCGGCGTTGAAGGCATGGGCCTGGGTGGCGCTGCCGGGGACCAGTTCGCCGGACACCGGCTGGGCATCGGTGAGCAGGGGCGCCTGGTCCAGCGGCAGCAGCCGCAGGGCATAGGGGGAGCGGACATCGCCCTCGGTGCGCAGCGTCAGCGTGTAGACGCCGGGCTGCAGATCCAGCAGCGTGTGGCCTTCATGGCCGTCGGTGTTCGCCAGCCAGCCGCCGCGCGAGAGGCCGCCGGTGCCGCTGAGCTGCCACTTCACCTGGCCATAGGGCTCGCCCAGCGTGTCCAGCACCACCAGGCGGCGCTGGTCCACGGTGAGGCGGTAGGTGTCCACCTGGCCGGGCACCGCCAGCAGGCCCGACAGCGTGCCGGGCAGGCCGGCATACAGGCTGCTGACGCTGGCCGCCGGGCTGCCGGGCCGGCCGCTGGGGCTGCTGCCGTCCTGCAGGCTGTCGAAGGGCAGGTACACCGCCAGGCCGGATTCCTGTCCGGTGAGGGCGCTGCCCTTGAGCCCGTCGATCTGCTGCGCGCTGCGCACGCCGCGCCACAGGCGCAGCTCGTCGATGGCGCCGTCGAACAGGCCGCCGTCCAGCGCACCGCCCACCATCAACGCGGCGCCGTTGTCGGCCGGCGGCTGGCCGTCCAGCGTGCCGGTGGAGGCGAGCACGCCGTTGATGTACAGGCGCAGCTGCGGCGTGGCGGCGCTGCGGTCGATCACCGCGGCCACATGCGTCCATTGGCCCAGCTGGATGCTGCCGGCCGCGGTGTCCAGCGTGCGGTTGCTGCCGTTGGCGTCGGCGGTGCTCAGGTGCAGGTAGCCGGCGCTGTTGAGCCACAGCGAATAGCTGCGCGTGGCCGCGGTGCCGTTGGAACGCGCCACGATCGGCATCCAGCTGCCGTTGAAGCGGTCGGGGCGGATCCAGGCCTCGATGGTCAGGTCGCCGCGCAGGTCCACGTCGGGGCCGTTGGCCACGCTCACGCGGGTGTCGGCCACGTCGCGCAGCGCCTGGCCCACCGGCCCGGCCACCAGCACCGGCGCCGTGCCGTGCGACTGGCCCAGCACCACGTCCATCACCGGGGACGGCGCCGGCACCAGGTTGAAGCGGAAGGGCGTGGCCTGCTGCCAGGCCTGGCGGCCGCCCTCGACCAGCAGCACGTAGGTGCCGGTGGCGGGCAGGGTGAAGTGGTCCTGGTCGCCGCGCAGGCCGCTGGTCCACAGCGCGCTGCCGTCCGGCTTGACCAGCCGGTAGCGGCCCAGCGTGCTGCCGGCGCTGATGGCGTCGAAGTAGAAGCGCTGGCCCGCCTCGCCCTGGAAGCTGTAGGCCACGGTCTGGCTGCCGCGCTCCAGCAGGCCCTGCACCGCTGTGCCGGGCACCATGGGCGTGGCCTGGGCCAGGTCCAGCAGCCGCAGCGCATAGGGCGAGGTGGTGTCGCCGCCGGTGGATTCGACGGTCAGCGTCCACCGGCCGGCCACCAGGTCGAACACCGCATGGCCGTCGCCGGCATCGGTGTTGTCGAAGCTGCGCGGGCCGATCTGCCGGCCCTCGGGGCCGTCCAGACGCCAGCGCACGTTGCCCAGGTTCTGCAGCACGTCCACCGCGATGCGGCGGCCGCCCTCCAGCATGAAGCTGTAGCGATCCTTCTCGCCGGGCGTGCCCAGCAGGCCGGCGATGGTGCCGGCGGGCACCGCCACTGGCGACAGCCGCTGCACCGGCAGCGACAGCGGGCCGGCGTCCTGCACCTGCGCGCCGTCCAAGGCCAGCCGCAGCACCAGGCCTGCCGCATCGGCGGCCACGGTGGCGCCGCGCTGGCCCTCGATCTGGGCGGCACTGCGGGCGGTGTTCCACAGCCGCAGCTCGTCCATGGCGCCGTCGAAGAAGCCGTGGTCGCCGGCGTTCTCGATGTCCGCGCCCAGGCGCAGCGCGCCCTGCACCGCCACGGCAGGGGCCGCCGACGCCAGCGCCAGGCTGCCCCGCAGCTCGCCGTCGACGTACAGCCGCAGCGCGGGCTGTGCGCCGCTGCGGTCCACCACGCCGGCCAGGTGGGTCCAGCGGCCCAGCTGCACCAGGCCGGCGGCGCTGGTCACCACGCGGGCGCCACCGGCATCGCGGGTTTCCCAGCGCACCGAGCCGTCCGCGTTGAGCCACAGGCCCATGCTGCGCTGCGCGGCCGCATCGCCACGCACCGCCACCGGCATCCAGGTGTCGGACCAGGCGCGCGGCTGGACCCAGGTCTCCAGCGTCAAGTCGCCGCGCAGGTCCACCGCGGGCTGGTCCACCACCACGGCCTGCTGCTGGTCGAAGGCCAGCGCGCCGCCGTTGCCCGCCACCGGCGCGCCGGCCACCGCGCGCGGCGGCGCCAGCACCGTCTCGCCGAAGTCCATCTGCCGGACCGTGTCCTGCAGCGGCGTGATGCGCAGCCGCACGGTGTTGGCCACCGTCTCACTGCGCTGGCCCTCGATCAACAGCGTATAGCGGCCGGTGTCGGGCAGCGGCAGGCTGCTCATGTCGCTGGCGGTCTGCGCCAGCAGCTGCTGGCCGCTGGGCGAGATCAGCCGCCAGTGCGCATTGGGGCGGGTGGCCGACAGCAGGTCGACGAACACCGCGCTGCCGGCCTGCGCCTCGAACGAGACCAAGGCCGAGGTGTTGCCCGGCGACAGCGTGATGCTGGCTTCCTCGCCCAGGGCCACCGGCGTGGTGCCGGCGCCGTCCAGGTCGAGCAGGGCGAAGGCGTAGGCGCCCGTCTCGCCGCTGACGGCCATGCTGTAGGTGCCGGCTTCCAGCGCCATCACCGGGTTGGCCGACCACGACGCGGCATCGCGCCACAGCGCGCGCGACACCGTGCCGCGCGGGCCGGTGAGCTGCCACACCATGTCGTTGTTGCTGCGCGAGTCCAGCACCACGCGGCGCGTCTGGTCGAGCGTGAAGGTGTAGCGGGCCACCTCGCCGCTGCTGTTGCGCGTGCCGGAAGCCTCGCTGCCCAGCTCATAGCCGCTGCCGGTGGGCGCGGGCGGCGGCGTGCCGCCCTGGCGGCGCACCGCGAACTGCAGCTGGTTGGCATCGGCGCGGTTGCGCCGGCCTTCCACCACCAGCGTGTAGTGGCCGCTGGCGGCCAGGGTCAGCGCCTGGTCGCTGCCGAGGTACTGCGAGAACAGCTGGTCGCCCTGGGCATTGAAGAGCCGCCATTGCGCGTCATAGCTGGTGGCCGAGAGGATGTCGAACAGCAGCTGGTCGCCGGCCTGCGCATCGAAGTGGTAGAGGTGGGTCTCGGCCCCGGTGGCCAGCGTGTCGTCCACCACCTCGTCCAGCGAGATGGCGCGGCGGTAGGTGGCGTCGGTGGAAGCCAGGTCGAGCAGGCGGAACTGGAAGTGCGGCCGGGCGTCGCCCGCGGCCTCGAAGTGCAGCGTGTAGTGGCCGGCGTCCAGGTCCAGCGCCTGGCGGTCGGTGCGCGAAGGATCCCAGCCGGTGAAGCCGCCGAAGTCGCGCGAGTCGCTGAAGGCCACGGTGCGCGGCGCGCTGGCCGGCACCACCTCGCCATGCGGGCCGGTGAGCCACCAGGTGGCGGCGGACGTGTCGGACAGCAGGTCGAACAGCACCTGGCGGCGGCCGTCCAATTGGAAGTCGAAGGCCAGGCTCTGGCCCGGCACGTCGAACCTGGCTTCGCGGGCCTGGCCCAGCACGAGGCTGGCGTTCTTGTCCGGCACCTGGTGCAGCGTGATGGCATAGGCCGTCACCGCATCGGCGGGCCGCTGCACCTGGCCTTCGATCAGCAGGGTGTAGGTGCCGGTCTGCAGCGCGGTGAAGGTGTCGATGTCATGGGCCAGGCCGCGTGCATCGAGCACCTGCTTGCCGTCCGGGCCCAGCAGGCGCCAGGTGGCGTCGTCGCCCTCGGTGCGGTCGATGAAGAAGCGCTGGCCGGCATTGGCATCGAAGCGGTACAGGTCGGTCTCGCGCGCCGAATCCAGCGTGCCTTCCACCGCCTGGCCACGCGGCAGCAACTGGGCCTGCGCCAGGTCCAGCAGGCGGAAGCGGTAGTCGCCCACCGTATCGCCCACGCCGTCCACCGACAGGGTGTAGCTGCCGGCGGCCAGCGACATCGCATCGGCCTGGGGAGCGTTGCCGGCATCGGCCTGGCGCAGCGTGTGCGGCGACACCACGGTACCGGCGGGGCCCTCGAGCTGCCAGCGGATGTCGGTGGCCGGCGTGAGCGAGTCGAAGACCAGCCGCACGTCGCTGGCCAGCGTGAAGCTGTACTGATCGACCTCGCCCGGCACCTCGATGCGGCCCTGCACCTCGGGCGCTGCAGGCGCGGGGGCGGCTGCGGCCGCGGCGCTGACCGGATCGGCCGACAGCAGCACACGGGGCTCTACCGTCTCGAAGACCAGCTTGCCGGGCAGTTCCTCCGCGGGCGCCAGCTCCTGCGTGGCCCGCCGCAGCAGCCGCTGCAGCAAGGTCCGGCTGGGGAGCCGGCCGGTTTCCATGCGCGCATCCACGCGCTGACGCTCTGCCGAGCCCTTGCTGCCCTTGCGCTGCCCCATCCCGCCACCCTCGTACTGCCAGGGACCGCCTGCTTCGGGCGGGCCGAGTTATTGAAAAAGTTTCCGATCGCAAACAACTGCAACCGTGTAAGAAATCCTAGCGACGGCGGCATGGCGCGCCAATGGTCATTTGGAGCCATGCGCAAGGCCCCCGGTGGGCCTTCACCGAGGGCAGCGGCCTGTTTCAGGGCTTGCCCATCCAGCATCCAGGGGGTGCGGATTCGGTGAGCGCCCAAGCGGGTTCTGACGGGACCGGACAGCTTCTGATGAGGTGAGTGCCGTTCAGCTTACAAGTGGCTCGGGCCTCGCGTGTGGACATTGCCGACGTACGGCCTTGGGGTACAGGGCGAGCTGGGCGGGCAGGCCGAACGACTGGAGCGCGGGGATGGACGAGCGTTGGCACGCGGCCCGCCATCACGTTTCTTCGATGCCCCGTTCGGCAAAACACTGCTTTGTCCGAAGGGTGCGGCGGCCTACCGTGCGGCCTCATCATCCAATCCCGCGACCCGCAAGCCGATGGCCTGAGCGGCCTGGTGGAGCGACGGCTGCGTTTCGTGCTGCGGCGCCTGAAGGCGCGGGTGCCGCGGGTGCAGGTGGCCTTGTCGGACGTGAACGGACCACGCGGCGGCATCGACAAGCGCTGCCAGGTGGCATTGCGCACGGACGGTGCGGGCGAGCTGGTGGTCAGCTCGGTGGCCGCCGACTGGCGCAGCGCGCTGGATGCGGCGCTGGCCCGGGCTGCACGCTTCCTGCTGCGCCAGGCCCGCCGCGGCCAGGACTTCCGGCGGCTGCAGCGCGCCCGGCCGCAGGCCGAAGGATAGGAGCCTCCCGCAGTGCTGGCCGCGCGGGCCTAGAACACCACGCCGGCGTACAGCACGATGTTGCGGTAGGGCGTGAATTCGCCGGTGCGCACCACGGCGCGCGCGCCGCGGGTGGCCAGCTTCAGGTCCTCATGGCTCACCGCCTGCACGCTGGCGTCGACCGGCGCCACCCAGGCGGGCAGGGCGCCGCCCGCGCCGCAGGCTTCGGTGGCCACGAGCGCCCGCTCCACCTGCAGCTCCGACAGCACTGCGGCCAGCACCTCGTCGAAGGCCGGCACGCCGCGGCTGACGGCCAGGTCGATGCGCTGCGGGCCGCCCGGGCCCTGCGGCGCGTCGGGGATGGGCAGGCCGGCGTCGCCGATCACCAATGCGTCGCCATGGCCCATGGAGGCGATGACGCGCGAGAGTTCGGCATGCAGCAGCAGGGTGCGTTTCATAGGTCGGTCCAGGCAGGAGGCGCGGGCATCGCATCCACTTCGGCGGCCCGCGGAATCGAAGGTTGGGCACCGGCGCGGGTGACGCACAGCGCCGCCGCCTGCACACCGCGGGCGGCCGCCTGCTGCAGGCCGGCGCCTTGCGCCAAGGCCACGGCCAGTGCGCCGGTGAAGGTGTCGCCGGCCGCGGTGGTGTCCACCGCCTGCACCGGCATCGACGGATGCAGGCAGGCCGATCGGGCGTCCACGCTGACGGCGCCCTGCGCACCCAGCGTGACCACCACGCGGCCCACGCCGCGCTGCATCAGCGCACGCGCCGCGGCCACCGCGCCGGCCGCATCGGCCACCGGCAGGCCGGTGTATTCGGCGGCTTCCACCTCGTTGACCACCAGCGTGGCCACCTGCGGCCACACGCTGTCGGGCAGCGGCTGCATCGGCGATGGATTGAGCACCACCGGGCAGCCGACCTCGTGCGCCAGCGCGATGGCGCGCAGCACCACCGGCAGCGGCGATTCGAGCTGGGTGACGAAGCAGGCAGCGCCCTGCAGAGCCGCCGCGAACGCCGCTTCGTCCAGCGACACCGCCAGGTTGGCGCCGGGGATCACGACGATGCGGTTCTGCGCGCTGTCCTCCACCATCACCAGCGCCACGCCGGTGGCCTGCGTGGCATCGCGCTGCACCGCGTCGAGGCGGATGCCGTCGGCCGCCAGCGCGGCGCACAGGGCATCGCCATCGGCATCGCGGCCCACGCGGGCGATCATCGTCACATGCGCGCCCTGGCGGGCGCAGCTCACCGCCTGGTTGCCGCCCTTGCCGCCAGGCAGGTGCTGCAGCGACCGACCGAGCAGCGTCTCGCCGGCCAGCGGCGCCCGTGGCACCCGCATCAGCAGGTCCATGTTCAGGCTGCCCAGCACCACGATGTCGACGGTCATGGCGCGGCTCCGCTGGAAGCGCGCACGCGCAGCTCGGGCTGCAGCACCACCTTGCGGGTGTCGGCGCGGCGGCCTTCGATGCGTTCCAGCAGCATGTCCACCGCCAGCGCGGCGATGCGCTGCTTGGGCTGGGCCACGGTGGTCAGCGGCGGGCTGCTGAAGCGGGCCAGCTCGATGTCGTCGAAGCCGACCACCGAGATGTCGCCCGGCACGTCGATGCCGCACTCGTGCGCGGCGCACAGCGCGCCGATGGCCATCAGGTCGTTGGCGACGAACACCGCGCTGGGCCGCGGCGTGTGGCGCAGCAGCGCATGCATGCAGGCATAGCCGCTCTCGCTGGTGAAGTCGCCGTGCCACAGCAGCGCATCGGCCTCGGCCTCGGTGGCGGCGCCCATCTCGGCCAGGGCCAGCCGCCAGCCGGCGATGCGCTGCTCGCTGGGCACCAGGCCGCGCGGGCCGCCGATGCAGGCGATGCGCCGGTGCCCCAGCGTGGCCAGGTGGCGGGTGGCCAGCAGCGCGCCGTTCATGTGCGCGGTTTCCACCAGGTCGCAGGGCAGGGTGTCGATCTCGCGGTCCAGCAGCACCGTGGGCATCTCCAGCCCGGCCAGCAGGCCCGGCAGGCTGGCGTCGTCGCCGGAGGAGACGACGATCAGCCCGTCGATGCGCCGCTGCGCCAGCACCTGCAGCACCATGCTCTGGCGGCGCGGCTCGTCGTCGGTGTTGCACAGGATGAGGGTGTAGCCGGCGCCGAAGCAGCGGTCTTCCACCGCGCGAACGATCTCGGCGAAGTAGGGGTTGGAGCTGTTGGGCGTGACCATGCCCAGGGTGTGCGTGGTGTTGCGCTTCAGGCTGCGCGCCACCGCGCTGGGCACGTAGCCGAGCTCGCGGATGGCCTGCTCGACACGGTCGCGCCCATCGGCACTGACATGCCGCGTGCCGTTGACCACATGCGACACGGTGGTGACCGACACGCCGGCGCGCAGCGCGACGTCCTTGATGGTGGCCATGGGTGTTCCGGTGTTGGAGTTTCAGCCGCCGCGGCGGCGCTGCCGCAGCGTGTCCACGATCACCGCGGCCACGATCACGCAGCCGGTGACCACGCGCTTGCTCGGCTCGCTGGCGCCCACCTGGGCCAGGCCGGCTTCCAGCACCGCGATGATCAGCACGCCGAAGAAGGTGGTGACCACCGAGCCGCGGCCTCCCATCAGGCTGGTGCCGCCGATCACCACCGCGGCGATCACGCGCAGCTCGATGCCCTGGCCGGCATTCGGGTCGGCCGCTTCCAGCCGCGCCGCCTGCATCAGCCCGGCCAGCCCGGCCAGCAGGCCGGTGAGCGCGAACACCGCGATGCGGATCGGCCGCGGATCGACGCCGGCCAGCCGCATGGCTTCCTCATTGGTGCCGATGCCCACCACGCTGCGGCCGAACACCGTGCGGCTCAGCACCAGCTGCCCCACGATCACCAGCGCCACCGCGATGACGAAGGCCGCCGACACATTGCCCAGCCACGGCTGCGCCAGCCAGGAGATGCGCTCGCCCACGTACTGCGTGCGCGAATCGGTGACCAGGTAGGCGCCGCCGCGCACCACCTCCAGCATGCCCAGCGACACGATGAAGGAGGGCAGCCGGAAGGCCACCGAGACGGAGCCCAGGATGGTGCCGGCCAGCATGCCCGCACCCAGGCCCAGCAACGAGGCGGCCGGCACGCTCCAGCCCCACTGCAGGATGGCGGTGGCGCACAGCGCGGCGCTCAGCGCCAGCACCGAGCCCACCGACAGGTCGATGCCGGCGACGATCAGCACGAAGGTCATGCCCACCGCCATCACCGCCAGCGCGGGAATCTCGTTGACGATGGCGATGAAGGTCTCGGTGCTGAAGAAGTAGTCGCTCAGCGTGCCGAACAGCGCCACCATGGCCACCAGCACCACGGCCAGGCCGAGGTAGGTGGCCAGCTCGCTGCGCAGCGCGCCGGCGCGGGTGGGGGGAGGTCGTCAGGGGGGTGCTGCTCATGCGGGCTCGCTGCTCATTGCTTCATCGGCCGGCGCAGCGGCCGAGAAGGCCGCCGCCAGCAGGGATTGTTCGGTCCATTCGCCGCGCTCGAAGCTGCGCACCAGGCGGCCGCCGCTCATCACGCCGATGCGGTCGCACAGCGCCATCAGCTCGCGCAGGTCGCTGGACACCACCAGTAGCGCGCGGCCCTCGGCGGCCATGCGTTCGAGTTGGCTATACAGGTCGGCGCGGGCGCCGATGTCCACGCCGCGGGTGGGTTCGTCCAGCAACAGCACCTCGCAGTTGCGGTGCAGCCAGCGGGCGAAGATCACCTTCTGCTGGTTGCCGCCGCTGAGCGATGCCACCGGCTGCTCTTCGCTGCTGGAACGCACGCGCAGCATCTGCACCAGCTGGCGCACGCGGCTGCCTTCCAGCGCCGGCTTGAGCCAGCCGCGGCGGGACACCGCGCCCAGGTCGCTCAGCGTGGTGTTGACGCGGATCGACTGCGGCAGCAGCAGGCCTTCGGCCTTGCGATCCTCGCTGACCAGGCCCACGCCGGCCTTCACCGCCTGCACCGGCGTGCGCCAGGTGCGCGGCGCGCCGCCGTCGATGGGCAGCAGCTCGACGCTGCCGGCATCGGCCTTGTCGGCGCCGTAGATCAGGCGCAGCAGTTCGGTGCGGCCCGAGCCCACCAGGCCAGCCAGGCCCAGGATCTCGCCGCCGCGCAATTCCAGGCTGGTGGGCTGCACCACCTTGCCGCGCGCCAGGCCCTGCACCCGCAGCCGCACCGGGCCGGCCGGTCGGCGGCCGCGGCCGCTGTCCTCGACCAGCGTGCGGCCGATCATGCGTTCGACCAGATCCTCCTCGCGCAGGCCGGGCATCGGCAGCACGTCCACCAGCCGGCCGTCGCGCAGCACCGCCACCCGGTGGGCGATGCGCTGCAGCTCTTCCAGCCGGTGCGACACATAGACGATGGACACGCCCGCGGCCACCAGCTGCGCCACCTGCTCGAACAGGCGGTCGGTCTCGCGCGGGGTGAGCATCGCGGTGGGTTCGTCCAGCATCAGCACGCGGGTGTCGTCGTGCAGGTTGCGCGCGATCTCCACCATCTGCTGGTGGCCGATGCCCAGGCGCGAGACCGGCGTCCACGGGTCGAGGTCGTCCAGGCCGATGCGGGCCAGCTGCAAGCGCGCACGCCGGGCCATCTCGCCGCGCTTCAACCAGCCGGCGGTGTGCGGCATCGCGCCCAGCAGCAGGTTCTCGGCCACGGTGAGCGTGGGCACCAGGCCCAGCTCCTGCAGCACCATGCGCACGCCGTGCCGCTCGGCATCGCGGCGCGAGGCGGGTGCGTAGGGCTGGCCGTCGAGCGTCATCCGCCCGCGGGTGGGATCGACCAGCCCGCAGACGATCTTCGACAGCGTGCTCTTGCCGGCACCGTTCTCGCCGGTGAGCGCCAGCACCTCGCCGCGCTGCAGCGAGAGGCTGACGCCGTCCAGCACGGTGGCGGCGTAGTCCTTGCCGATGCCTTCCAGCACCAGCAGCCGCGTGCGCTCCATGGCCTGCGTGCCTTCGCGGCTTACTTGCTGTCCTTGGTGACCAGCACCACGTCGGTCTTCACCTCTTCGGGCATCTGGGCCTGCGGTGTCTTGTCGGCCAGGGCCTTGAGCGCGGTCTCGATGCCGAACACGGCCTGCTTGGCGGCGTACTGGTCGGCGGTGGCGAGCACCCGGCCGTCCTTCAGCATCGGCTTGATCGCGCTGATGTTGTCGTAGCCCACCACGGCCACCTTGCCGGTCTTGCCGGCGGCCTTGACGGCGGCCACGGCGCCCAGGGCCATGCTGTCGTTGCCGGCGAGCAGGGCCTTCAGGTCGGGGTGCTCGCGCATCATGCCGGCGGCCACGGTGTTGCCCTTGTCGATCTCCCACTGGCCCGACTGCACGCCCACCACGGTGATGCCCGCGGCCTTCATCGCGTCCTGGTAGCCCAGCGTGCGCTGCTGCGCATTGAAGGTGGTGGACACGCCTTCGATGATGCCCACCTTGTCGCCGGACTTCAGCGTCTTGGCCAGCGCATCGCCCACCAGCTTGGCGCCGGCACGGTTGTCGGGGCCGACGAAGGGCACCTTGATGCCCTTTTCCTTCAGCGCGGCGGTATCGAAGCGGTTGTCGATGTTGACCACCAGCACGCCCTTGTCGATGGCGTTCTTGATGGCCGGCACCAGGGCCTTGCTGTCGGCCGGCGCGATCACCAGCGCATCGACCTTCTGCGCCACCATCTGCTCGACCATGCGGATCTGCGCGGCGGTGTCGGTCTCGTCCTTGATGCCGTTGGCCACCAGGGTGTACTTGCCCGAGTTTTCCTTCTGGTGGGCCTTGGCGCCTTGCTCCATGGTCAGGAAGAACTCGTTGGCCAGCGACTTCATCACCAGCGCGACCTTGGGCTTGTCGGCGGCGTGGGCGGCCGGCAGCAGCGCGGCCGACAGCACCAGCGCCGCGGAGGCGCCGAACACCTGCGCGCAGCGGCGGCGGGTGAAGAGGGAAGCAGCAGCGGACGGAATGCGTGAGGTCATGTCTTGTCTCCTGAGTCGGGATGAGCGGTGCCGTACTGTCGTGCGCCTGTGGGCCGGCGGCGTGCAGTCTAGTACGCGCAAACGTTTGCGCAAACGTTTGCGCACCGACCTTTTGCTCCTTGTTTTCCCTAGTGCCACGGCCTTGCTGTCCCAGGTGGGAGGTGCACCGGGCTCGCTGCCGCATCGAGTGCACGTCCGTGCAGTCGAGGCGGCTTTGGCTCCGCGCAGAAGCCTCTCTGCGCCCGGAAGCGCACAAGCCTACTCAGCGATGCCCGACAGGAAGAACCTGATCACCCCCTTGGCCGCGAAGCCCACCAGCCCCAGGCCGAGCCCCAGCAGCAGCACGAAGGTACCGAAGCGGCCGGCCTTGGATTCGCGGGCCAGGTTCAGGATGATGAACACCATGTAGAGCATGAAGGCGCCGAGGCCGAAGGTCATGCCGAACCATGCGAACTGCTCTTCGCTGTAGCCGAACATGTCAGGCGTGCTCCACGGAGCCGGCGGGCACCACCAGGTCCCGATAGGCATGCCAGCTGGCATGTGCCAGCCAGGGCGCGACGAATACCAGCCCCAGCAGCAACGGCAGCATGCCCAGCACCGTCAGTGCGGTCAGCAGCACCGCCCACAGGGCCATTGGCACCGGGTTCTCCAGCACCACCCGCCAGCTGGTGAGCACCGCGCCCAGCACGCCCACGCGGCGGTCCAGCAGCAGCGGCATGGCCACCACGCTGGAGGCGAAGACCGGCGCGGCCAGCAGCGCGCCCAGCGCGACCCAGGCCTCGAACACATGGCCGTGCTCTGCCAGCACCACATGGCGCAGGAAGTCCATCGGGTTGTTGACCGGATACGGCGACAGCCCGGTGATCAGCCCGGCGGAGGTGACCACCCAGCCGGTGCCGGCAAAGGCCAGCAGCACGCCGAACACCACCAGCCGGCCGTCGTCGGGATACCAGGCGCGCATGGCCGTGGCCAGGGCCGCGGGCTCGCCATGCTCCAGCGCGCGGCTGATGGCATACAGGCCCGTGGCCAGCAGCGGACCCACCAGCAGGAAGCCGGTGAAGGCCCCGGTGAGCAGCCAGAAGTGCCGGTGTGCCACCAGGGCCAGCACGATGCCGAAGACGGCCAGCGCCAGCCCGTGCAGCAGGCCGGGCAGGGGGCAGCGTCGAAGGTCGCGCCAGCCCAATGCCAGCCAGCGCAACGGTTGCAGGACCGGCACCGGGCGCACGCCCAGGCGTCGGGAGTCTTGGAGGGCGCGGGGCGCGAGCGGTCGGGTCATCCGCCATGCTGGCATGCAGCGGCCGGGGCGGGCTTGATGCGCGTCATGCCAAAGCCAACCGGTGTGGGGACTGTCTTACACGGCACTGCGGCGTGTGCTTCTGGCCCTCGCGCGCGGGCGCTCCTAAGCTCCCTGCATCACTTTCAAGGAGACCTGCATGAACACCCTTCAACGTGGCGCGATCCTGGTGGCTGGCCTGGTGACGGCGGCCTTGGCCACTGGCTGCTCCAGCATGAGCGACTGCCAGAAGGGCACCGCTGTGGGCGCCGGCGTAGGCGGCGTCGCCGGCTCGGTGCTCAGCGGCGGCAGCACCGCCGGCACCGTGGGCGGTGCGGTGGTGGGTGGCGTGCTGGGCGCCGGCGGCCGCTGCAGCTGATCGCGCAGGCTAGGAACGCCGGCGCGTGCTGGCCATGTAGGTGTCGAACGGCTGCTCGCAGAACTGCTGCCACAGCAGCTGTTCGTCCCTGAACTTAGACCAGTGCGCGTGGATCTTGCGGAAGGCCGGGCTTTTCTCGGCCAGCTCCTGGTAGAGCTGCCCGGCCGCGGTGAAGCTTGCATCCATCACCGGCTTCGGAAAGGCGCGCAGCTGCGCACCGCCGCTGACCAGCCGCTTGAGCGCCGCCGGGTTGCCGATGTCGTACTTGGCGGTGCTCCACTGGTTGGCCTCGGCCGAGGCCGCCTTCACCGCCGCCTGGTAGGCAGCGGGCAGCGCCGCCCAGGCCTTCTGGTTGATGAACAGCGGCAGCGTGGCCGAGCCCTCCCACCAGCCCGGGTAGTAGTAGAACTTGGCCACCTTGTGCAGGCCCAGTTTCTCGTCGTCGTAAGGGCCCACGAACTCGGCCGCGTCGATCACGCCTTTTTCCAGTGACGGGTAGAGGTCGCCCGCGGCCAGCTGCTGCGGCACCACGCCCAGCTTGGACAGCACCATGCCGCCCAGCCCGCCGATGCGGAACTTCAGGCCCTTGAGGTCGTCGACCGTCTTGATCTCCTTGCGGTACCAGCCGGCCATCTGGGCGCCGGTGTTGCCGATGGGCAGGTGGTACAGGCCGAAGCCGGCATAGAACTCGTTGAGCACGTCGTTGCCGCCGCCCTCGTACAGCCAGGCGTTCTGGCCGCGGGTGTTCAGGCCGAAGGGCATCGCTGTGCCGAAGCCGAAGGCGGGGTCGCGGCCGATGTAGAAGTAGCTGGCGCTGTGGCCGGCTTCCACGGTGCCGTCCATCACCGCGTCCAGCACCTGCAGCGGCGGCACCAGCTCGCCGGCGCCGTGCAGGCTGATCCTGAAGCGGCCGTCGGTCAGCTCGGCCACGCGCTTGACGGCGAGGTCCACCGCACCGTAGATGGTGTCCAGCGTCTTCGGATAGCTGCTGGCCAGGCGCCAGCGGATCTCGGGGTGCTGGCCCTGGGCCAGCGCCGGTGCGGCCAGCGAGGCGGCGGTGGTGGCGCCGAGGGCGCTGCGGGTGATGAACTTCCTGCGTTGCATGCGGGGGTCTCCTGTGTTGTTGGACTAGACGCAGCGGGCGCCATCGACCTCGATGCACACGCCCGAGATGAACGAGGCCTCGTCGCTGGCCAGGTACAGCGCGGCATTGGCCACATCCAGCGCGGTGCTGAAGCGCCCGAGCGGGATGGTGGCCAGGAACCTGGCGCGTCGGGCCTCGTCCACCGGGCCGCCGGCAAACTCCGCCGACAGCGCGGTATCGGGGTTGAACACCGGGTTGATGCAGTTGACCCGGATGTTGTCCGGGCCCAGCTCGGCCGCCATCGACTTGCTGGTGGTGATCACCGCGCCCTTCGATCCGTTGTACCAGGTCAGGCCCGGCCGCGGCCGCACGCCGGCGGTGGAGGCGATGTTGATGATGCTGCCGCCGCCTTGGCCGCGCATCACCGGCACCGCATGCAGCGCGGAGAGGTAGATGCTCTTGACGTTGATGGCGTAGAGCCTGTCGAAGTCTTCCTCGCTCACTTCCAGCATCGGCCGGTTGCGGTGCGTCCAGCCGGCGTTGTTCACCATCACGTCGAGCCGGCCGAAGGCCTGCACCGCGGCGGCCACCAGCGCCTGCATCTCGGCCGTCTTCGTGACGTCGGCCTTCACGAAGGTGGCGCTGCCGCCTTCGGCCACGATGGCCTCGCACACCCGGCGGCCGGCCGCCTCGTTCACGTCGTTGACCACCACGCGCCCGCCCTCGGCGGCCAGGCGCCGCGCGATGCCTTCGCCGATGCCACCGCCCGAACCGGTGACGATGATGGACTTGCCCTGCACACGCATTCGCTGGTCTCCTGCTTGTCTAGTCATGTTGGATGGCCACCGTCTTGAGCACGGTGAAGGCATACAGCGCCTCGAAGCCCTTCTCGCGGCCATGGCCGCTGGCCTTCACGCCGCCGAAGGGCAGCTCCACGCCGCCGCCGGCGCCGTAGTTGTTGACGAACACCTGGCCGGCCCGCACCCGCCGCGCCATGCGCAACTGGCGGCCGCCGTCGCGGGTCCATACGCTGGCCACCAGGCCGTAGGGCGTGCCGTTGGCGATGCGCACCGCGTCGTCCTCGGTGTCGAAGGGCAGGGCGGCCAGCACCGGGCCGAACACCTCCTGCTGCGCCAGCCGGTGGCCGGGCGGCACGTCGCGCAGCAGCGTGGGCACCTGGTAGAAACCGCCGGCCGGCACGCCAGGCTCGATGCGGCCCTGGGCCACGATCGGCAGGCCGTCCGCACGCGCCTCGTCGATGAAGCCGGCCACGCGCTGCAGCTGGCTCCGGCGGATCAGCGGCCCGCAGTCCAGGTCCATGGTGGCGCTGCCCACGCGCAGGCGGCCGAAGGCCTCGCCCAGGCGTTCCAGCACTTGTCCATACAACTTGCGCTGCACCAGCAGCCGGCTGCCGGCGGAGCAGGTCTGGCCGGCGTTCTGCACGATGGCATTGATCACCACGGGCAGCATCCTGTCCACGTCCGCATCGTCGAACACGATCTGCGGCGACTTGCCGCCCAGCTCCAGCGTCACCGGCGTGTGGTGCTCGGCAGCGGCCCGCACCACCACCTGACCGATGGCGGGCGAGCCGGTGAAGGACACATGGTCGATGCCCGGATGCCGCACCAGTGCGTCGCCCGCCTCATGGCCATAGCCGGTGACGATGTTCAGCACGCCCGGCGGCAAGCCCACCTCGGCCGCCAGCTCGGCCACGCGCAGCAGCGACAGGCAGGCATCTTCCGCCGGCTTGACCACGCAGGCATTGCCCGCAGCCAGGGAGCCGCCCACGCTGCGGCCGAAGATCTGCAGCGGATAGTTCCAGGGCACGATGTGGCCGGTGACGCCGTGCGGCTCGCGCAGCGTCAGCACGGTGTAGCCGGCCTGGTAGGGCAGGGTTTCGCCATGCAGCTTGTCGGCTGCGCCGGCATAGAACTCGAAGTAGCGGGCGATGGCCGCCGCATCGGCGCGGGCCTGCTTGAGCGGCTTGCCGCAGTCGCGGGCCTCGAGGGCGGCCAGTTCCTCGGCATGGTCGGCCAGCCTGGCCGACAGCCGCTGCAGCAACCGGCCGCGTTCTGCCGCGGGCATGCGGCCCCAGGGGCCGACGTCGTAGGCGCGGCGGGCAGCCTGCACCGCCAGGTCGATGTCGGCCGCATTGCCGCGGGCCAGTTCCTCGAAAGGCTGGCCGTCGGAGGGATCGAGCACCGGGATGCGCTCGCCGCGGGACGGCGCCACCGCGCGATTGTCGATGAAGTGCTGCTTCACGCTGGTCTCCTGCGTGTGTTCTTCATGGGGGTGCGGACCATCATAGGTTCGGGCCCGGGCAAGTTGTCAGTGCTATTGACTGCTTTTGCTCGGTGGATTCCCTGAGCGACCGGGCCCCGTCCGCACCGCATGCTGTCAGCCTGGCAGACAGCTTTTGCATCCCCTGCAGCCATGTCTCGACACGAAGCTTCCGACGATGCGCACGCCAGCGGCCCGGCGGTGGCGCCCGTGCGCCCGCTGCGCAACGAGCGCTTTGCCGAACGGGTGTACGACAGCCTGTTCCACTCGATCATGACCGGCCAGCTGGCCGCGGGCGCCCGGCTGCCGTCGGAGCTGGCGCTGGCCGAGACCTTCCAGGTCTCGCGCCCGGTGGTGCGACAGGCGCTGGACCGGCTGCGTGCGGAACGGCTGGTGCAGTCGGTGCGCGGCTCGGGCAGCTACGTGGCCACGCAGCCGGCTGCGGCGGCCTCGGCCAGCCAGTCAGCGCGCAGCACGGCGGCCGACCTGAGCCACATCCTGCATGGCATCGAGCTGCGGCTGATGGTGGAGCCCGAATGCGCCGCGCTGGCCGCACTGCGCCGCCAGCCGCCCGACCTGGCCCGCATGCGGCAGATGCTCGACGGCTTCGAGCAGGCCCATGCGCGCGGCGACGTGGCGCACCATTTCGACTACGGCTTCCACGAGGCCATCGCGCAGGCCACCGCCAACCCGCGGCTGGTGGGCGTGCTCAAGATGCTGGAGTACGACGTGAGCCGCGCGGTGAACCTGTGGCGCCACCTGGCCCACATGAAGCCCTGGCGCCGCACGCAGGAGGCGCTGGACGAGCACCGCGCGCTGTATGCGCTGATCGAGGCGCAGGACGCCGAGGGCGCCCGCCGCTGCATGCGTGCCCATGTCGAGAACGCGCGGGTGCGCATGCTGGCGCTGGAGCCGTCGATCTGAGCGTCAGCCCAGCATGTCGGCCCAGGTGTTGCGCGCCCAGGCTTCGGCCAGCCGCGCTTCCTGCGCCGAGCGCATGGCCGACACGCCGCCCGAGCCCGGCACCACGTTGAAGGTTTGCGAGGCCGCGTCGTAGCGGTGCACGCTGGCCACGTGGATGGCCTCGGTCGCGCTCACCAGGCTGTAGCAGGTGTTGGTCAGCATCGGCTCGGCCGGCGGCGGCAGGCCGGCCAGCTCGGCGACGATGGCGGCCGCGGCCACCTTGGCATGGTTGTTGGCCATGTGGCCCGACTTGGGCATCTGCGCCGCGGCCTGTACCGCATCGCCCAGCACATGCACGCCGGGCGCATGCACCGACTCGAAGCTGCGCCAGCGCACCGGGCACCAGCGGCCGTTCACCGTGGCCAGCCCGCTGGCCACCGCGATGTCGCCGGCACGCATCGGCGGCAGCACGTTGAGCACGTCGGCCCGCACGTCGGCCTGCACCTCGAAGCGCAGCAGGCCGCGCGCCGCGTCCACGCCGGCCAGCGCATGCTGCGGCCGGTACTCCAGGCGGCCCGCATGCAGCTCGGCCCAGGCCTGCTTGAACAGCGCGGGCTTGGACACCACGTCGTCGTTGGCGTCCAGCACCAGCACCTTGGCGCGTGGCTTGTGCAGCCGCAGCCAGTCGGCCACCAGGCTGGCCCGTTCATAGGGCCCGGGCGGGCAGCGGTAGGGCGCCAGCGGCACGGTGATGGCAAACACGCCGCCATCGGGCAGGGCCTGCAGCTGCCGGTGCAGCGCGGCGGTCTCGGGCCCGGCCTTCCAGGCATGCAGCACGCGTCCTTCGGCATGCGCCTGCGGCAGGCCCTCGATGCGGTCCGGCATCAGCTGCACGCCGGGCGACAGCACCAGCCGGTCGTAGCCGATGCGCTGGCCACCCGCCAGGTGCACGCTGCGGCGATCGACGTCGATGGCCACGGCGCTGTCGCGCAGCCACTGCACGCCATGGCGCCGCACCAGGGTGTCGTAGGGCAGGGTGATGTCGGCCAGCGTCTTCAGCCCACCCACCACCAGGTTGGACACCGGGCAGGAGACGAAGGCCGCCTGCGGCTCCACCAGCGTGACCTGCACCTGCCCTTCCGACAGCAGCCGGATGTAGCGCGCCGCGGTGGCGCCGCCAAAGCCGCCACCGATCACCACCACCCGTGCCGGTGCCCGCGGCGCCACGCCGGCGCAGCCCACGCCGGCCACCAGCGCGCCGCCGGCGATGAAGCTGCGTCGCCTCACCGCGCCGGCCCCGGCAGGCTGGCGAAGTAGCCGGCCAGGGCCTGCACCTGCGCCTCGGTGTAGCCGCGGGCGATCTGGTGCATCACCGTGGCCGGCCGCTCGCCGCTGCGGAAGGCCCGCATCTGCGCCACCACGAAGGCCGGCGGCAGCCTGGCCAGCGGCGGCATTGCTGCGTCGGCCGGGCGGCCTTCGCTGCCGTGGCAGTTGGCGCAGGTGGCGGCCAGCGCGTGCAGTGCGATGCGCGATGCGTCAGCTGCCGGGGCGGGCTGCGCCTGCACCGCCACGGCGGCCGCCGCCAGCAGGAGCCCCGCCGCGGTGCGACGAAGCCGGTAGACAAACGGTGCAGCGGCCGATGGCGACATGGTTGACTTCCTTCGGTCCAGCTTACTGCTTGCCGCGCCCGCGGCCGGCCGCGCCGCTGCCGGGGCCAACCCGCATTGACATCGTCTGCCCCCGGCCCGCCCGTCATCGGCCATGCCGAACTGCCGGTGTGGGTGCCGGGCGAGATCCTGTGCGCCAGCGACGATCTCGGCTGGCATGGCGTCAGCCAGCGCAGCTGCCGCTACCACGGGCAGGACCTTGATCCGGCGTCGTTTGTGGGCTACATGGACATGGAGACGGCGGCCTACCAGCCGCTGGTGGGGCTGGAGGCCGCCCACGCCTGACTAAGGCGCCGGTGCCGGCGCGGCGGCCGCAAACATCGCCTTGCCCCGGCGGCCGCGCCAGTCGCCCAGCAGCAGCAGGATGGGCGCCGCGATGAACACCGACGTGGCCGCCGCGATCACGATGCCGAAGGCCATCGGCACCGCGAAGCTGGCCACCGCCGCGCCACCCCACAGCGCCAGCGGCAGCACCGCCAGGAAGGCGGTGACGGAGGTGTAGAGGCTGCGCGTGAGCGTCTGGTTGATCGACAGGTTGATGGCCTCGCGCAGCGGCAGTTCGCGCCGCGCGCGCAGGTTCTCCCGCATGCGGTCGTACACCACCACCTTGTCGTTGACCGAATAGCCCACCAGCGTCAGCAGCGCGGCGATGGCGGTGAGGCTGAAGTCCAGCCCCGTCCATGCGAACAGGCCCAGCGTCAGCACCACGTCCAGCACCAGCGTCAGGATCGCGCCCACCGCGAACGGCCACTCGAAGCGCACCCAGATGTAGATGAGCATCGCGATGCTGGCGAGGATGACGGCCAGCACGCCGGCGGTGGCCAGCTCGCCGCTGACCTTGGGGCCGACCACCTCGGTGCGCTCGAAGCGGGCTCCGGGGTCGATCGCCTGCACCGCGGTCTTCAGGCGCTCCACCGCCTCGGTCTGGCGGGCTTCGCCGCCGGGTTGCTGCTCCAGCCGCACCAGCAGCCGGCCTTCACCGTCCATCGTCTGCAGCGAAACCTCGCCCAGGCCCAGCCCGTCGAGCTGCGCGCGGTAGCGCGACAGGTCGGCCGGGGCGCTGGTGGCCACTTCCACCTGGATGCCGCCGCGGAAGTCGATGCCGAAATCCAGCCCCGGCCGCAGCAGCAGCAGCAACGAGCCCAGCACCAGCGCCGCCGCCAGTCCGAAGCCGATCAAGCGGGTCTTCATGAAGTCGAAGCGCGTGCCGTCGGGCACCGGGCGAAAGCCCAGCAGCGGCCGGATCTGCAGGGTCTTCAGCCGCCGGCGGCGGGCGATGGACAGCATCATCACCTTGACCACCGACACCGCGGTGAACATCGAGATGACGATGCCCAGCGCCATGGTCACCGCGAAGCCGCGCACCGGACCGGAGCCGAACCAGAACAGCAGCACCGTGGCGATCAGCGCGGTGACGTTGCTGTCCATGATGGTGGCGTAGGCCCGCCGGAAACCGGCGTCGATGGCGGCCAGCGCGGGCCGGCCGCGCAGGGTCTCCTCCCGGATGCGCTCGTTGATCAGCACGTTGGCATCCACCGCCAGCCCGATGCCCAGCACGATGCCGGCGATGCCGGGCAGGGTGAGCGTGGCTCCCAGCAGGCTCATGCCGGCCACGGTGAGCACCACGTTGAGCGACAGCGCCACGTTGGCCACCAGGCCCCAGCCGCCATACAGCAGGAAGAGGAACAGGCACACCAGCACGAAGGCACCGATGCCGGCCTGCACGCCACGCTCGATCACGTCCGCACCCAGGTCGGCGCCCACGCTGCGCTCCTCGATCACCGTGAGCTTGGCGGGCAGGGCGCCGGCGCGCAGCAGCGCCGACAGCGTGGTGGCCTCCTGCACCGTGAAGCTGCCGGAGATCTGGCCCGAGCCGCCGGTGATGGGCTCGCGGATGACCGGCGCGCTCAGCACCTGGCCATCCAGCACGATGGCGAAGGCCCGGCCCACCTTGGCCTGCGTGATGGCCGCGAATTCACGCGCGCCGGTGCGGTCGAAGCGGAAGTTGACCACCGGCTCGCGGGTCTCGGGATCGAAGCCGGCGCTGGCGTCGGAGAGGCGGTCGCCGCCCAGCTCCACCCGCAGGTTCACCGGGTAGCTGTTGCCCTGGGCATCGCGCAGGGTGCGCACGCCGTCGGTGCCGTTGCCGTTTCCGTCGCCCAGCAGGTGGAAGCTCATCTTGGCGGTGGAGCCCAGCAGGGCGCGCAGCTGCGCCGGGTCCTGCAGGCCGGGCAATTGCACCAGGATGCGGTCGGCGCCGATGCGCTGGATGGTGGGCTCGGCCACGCCCACCTGGTCCACCCGCTGGCGGATCACTTCGAGGCTCTGCTCCACGGCGCGGCCGACCGACTGGTGCAGGCCCTCCTCGGTGAGCAGCACGTCGACGGCGTCGCCGCCTCGGCGCGACACTGCCAGGTCCTGCCGCGCTGCGCCGACGGGTTGCGACAGCGTGCGCATGAGTTCCAGCGCACGGTCTTGCTGCGCCGCCGAGCGCAAGGTGATGGCCACGCCCCGTGCGGCCGGCTCCACGCTGCGCCAGGGGATGTCGGCTTCGCGCAGCAGGCGGCGGGCGTCTTCGCCCAGGGTGCGCAGGCGCTCGCGGCGCAGCTCGCTGCCGTCCACTTCCAGCACGAGGTGGGAGCCGCCGCGCAGGTCCAGGCCCAGGGCCACTGTCTTTTGCGGGAGGAAGGCGGGCCAGCGCTCCAGCAGGGAGGCGGGCAGCACATTGGGCAAGGCCAACAGCAGGCCGGCAAGGATGATGGCCAGGTACAGGGCCACCAGGGAGGGTGAGTTTTTCATCGATGGCTTTGACGGGCGCACGCGGGCCAGGGCCCGGGCACGCCGGCTTCAGGAAGGCGAAGGTCGCGCGCAGCGGTGCGCGCGGGTCGTCAGGCCAGCGAAGGCGGTGCGCGGCTGCGGTGCGCGCGCGCAGGTTGCCGCGACCGCGGCGGCCCGGTGACCGGCGGCGGCTGGGCGGCCTGCTGCGCCAGCACCGGCAGGCGGAAGACGGCCGAGGGCAGCGCGTCCATGCCGGCATCCAGCACGGCGTGGGTCCAGCGCGCGTCCGGCAACCGCATTGCGGCAACCTGCGCGGTATCGTGCCGACGCGCCGAACGCGTGACCTGCGACGCCCCGGAGGCACTGGTCGGCCGCTGCATGGGCTGCACATGCGCCGACAGCTTGCCCGCCAGCGTGTGCGACGCCAGACCGACACTGGCGCCCAGGCCTGCGCACAGGACGCCCAGCCACGCCAGCAGCACGAACATCGCTGCACGCAGCCATGCGGCGGCCGGCGCCGGGGCATGAAGGGATTGGTGCGGGCGGTTCACGCCGGGACTGTAGGCGATGGCATCGGAGGCGCTTGGAGCGCGTGCCTTCGGGATGGTTCTGCTGCCACAATCAAGATTATGTCAATTATTGGAGGGCGGCGCGATGATTGCCTACTACACGCTGCCGCTTCATGGGACTGCCCGCTTGCAACCAGATTCCTTGCCACCCCCGCCACCGCGCGCCGCAGCCGCCATGGTCCGCGTGCGTGGCGCGCGTGAACACAACCTGAAGGACGTGGACGTCGACATCCCGCGTGATGCGCTGGTGGTGTTCACGGGCGTGTCGGGCTCGGGCAAGTCGTCGCTGGCCTTCGGCACCCTCTACGCCGAGGCGCAGCGGCGTTATTTCGAGTCGGTCTCGCCCTATGCGCGGCGGCTGATCGACCAGGTGGGCGTGCCGGACGTGGACAGCATCGATGGCCTGCCGCCCGCGGTCTCGCTGCAGCAGCAGCGCGGCACGCCCAATGCACGCTCGTCGGTGGGCAGCGTCACCACCTTGTCGAGCTCGCTGCGGCTGCTGTATTCGCGCGCCGGCAGCTACCCGCCCGGGCAGCCGATGCTCTACGCCGAAGACTTCTCGCCCAACACGCCGCAAGGCGCCTGCCCCGAGTGCCACGGCGTCGGCCGCGTGTTCGAGGTGAGCGAGCGCACCATGGTGCCGGACGATTCGCTCACCATCCGCGAGCGCGCGGTGGCCGCGTGGCCCACTGGCCTGGCAGGGCCAGAACCTGCGCGACATCCTGGTGACGATGGGCCACGACGTCGACATGCCCTGGCGCGACCTGCCGCGCGAGACGCGCGACTGGATCCTCTTCACCGACGAGCAGCCCACCGTGCCGGTATACGCCGGCCTCACGCCCGCGCAGACGCGCGAGGCCCTGCGCCGCAAGCTGGAGCCCAGCTACCAGGGCACCTTCATCGGCGCGCGCAAGCATGTGCTGCACACCTTCAGCCATTCCCACAGCGCGCTGATGAAGCGTCGCGCCGCCCGCTACATGCGGGCCAGCCCCTGCCCGCTGTGCCACGGCAAGCGGCTCAAGCCCGAGTCGCTGTCCGTCACCTTCGCCGGGCTGGACATCGGCGCGCTGCAGCAGATGCCGCTGGATGGCGTGGCCGAGGCGTTGGCGCCCGCGGCCCGCGGCGAGTTCAAGACCGAGGCGCCGCGGCGCAACCCGGTGCTCAGCCGCGAGGCCGCCCGCGCCGACACCGCACGCCGCGTGGCCGCTGGCGGCTCGGCCCATGCGGCGGCCAACGACGCGCGGCGCACGCCCAACCTGTCGGAGGAAAAGCGCATCGCCGCGCAGCGCATCGCTGCCGAGCTGCTGTCGCGCATCCGTACGCTGCAGCAGCTGGGCCTGGGCTACCTGTCGCTGGACCGGGCAACGCCGGGCCTGTCCCCCGGCGAGCTGCAGCGGCTGCGGCTGGCCACGCAGATCCGCTCCAACCTGTTCGGCGTGGTGTACGTGCTGGACGAGCCCTCCGCCGGCCTGCACCCGGCCGACAACGAGGCGCTGATGTCGGCGCTGGAGCAGCTCAAGCAGTCCGGCAATTCCATCTTCGTGGTGGAGCACGACCTGGGCATGATGCGCCGCGCCGATTGGCTGGTGGACGTGGGCCCGGACGCCGGCGAACGCGGCGGCCAGGTGCTGTACAGCGGGCCGCCCCAGGGCCTGAGGCAGGTGGTCGCGTCGCACACCGCGCGCTACCTCTTCGCCGAAGAAGCCGCAGTGCGGCGCACGCCGCGCGCGCCGGCGGACTGGCTGGCGCTGCACGGCGTGACGCTGAACAACCTGCGCAACGTGGCGGCAAGCTTCCCGCTGGGTGCGTTGACGGCGGTGACCGGCGTGTCCGGCTCCGGCAAGTCCAGCCTGGTGACGCAGGCGCTGGTGGGCCTGATGCAGGCGCACCTAGGCGGCGAGCCTGCCGAGCCGCCCGCGGACGAGGACCCCGATCCGCTGCAGGCCGAGGTGGCGGTGCGGGCCGAGGGCCGTGTCGACGCAGCCGCTTTGAAGCGCATCAAGCGCCTGGTGCAGGTCGACCAGAAGCCCATCGGCCGCACGCCGCGTTCCAACCTGGCGACTTACACCGGCCTGTTCGATGCGGTGCGCAAGCTGTTCGCGGCCACGCCGGCCGCGCGCCGGCGGCACTACGACGCCGGCCGCTTCTCCTTCAACGTGGCCAAGGGCCGCTGCACCACCTGCGAGGGCGAGGGCTTCGTCTCGGTGGAGCTGCTGTTCATGCCCAGCGTGTACGCGCCCTGCCCCACCTGCCACGGCCAGCGCTTCAACGAGGCCACGTTGCAGGTGACGCTGCGCGGCCGCAACATCGCCGAGGTGCTGGCGATGACGGTGGAGGAAGCGCTGGACTTCTTCGCCGAGGATGCCGCGGTGGCCCGTCCGCTGGCGCTGCTGCGGGACATCGGCCTGGGTTACCTGCGGCTGGGCCAGCCCGCCACCGAGCTGTCGGGCGGCGAGGCGCAGCGCATCAAGCTGGCCACCGAGCTGCAGCGGGCCCAGCGCGGCGATGCGCTGTATGTGCTGGACGAACCCACCACCGGCCTGCATCCGGCCGACGTCGACCGGCTGATGGCCCAGCTGCAGCAGCTGGTGGAAGCCGGCAACACCGTGGTGCTGGTGGAGCATGACCTGCGCGTGGTGGCGGGTTGCGACTGGGTGATCGACATGGGCCCGGGCGGCGGCGACCAAGGCGGGCGCATCGTGGCCGCCGGCACGCCGGCCGAGGTGGCGAAGGCCGAGGGCAGCCGCACCGGGCCCTACCTGCGGCCGCTGGTGGGCGGTGCTTAAGATGGGGCATCACCCCTTCATTGCACAACCACGTCCATGCGCCTGCTGATCGCCCTCCTCCTGCCCTGGCTCACCTTCTTCACCATCGGCCGGCCCATTGCCGGCGTGATCTGCCTGGTCCTGCAGGTCACGCTGATCGGCTGGCTGCCCGCCACCATCTGGGCGGTGTATGCGCTGAGCCAGTACAAGACCGATCAGAAGATCGAGAAGGCGCTGGGCCGGCGGGGCTGAGGGCGCGACCCCGGCCCGGATCTCGAAATGAAGACGAGGTAGCCCAGGGCCGACAGCAACGCCAGCATGAGCATCGCCAACCGGTAGGCATCGGCCACCCCAGCACAGGCTGCAGCCAGGCAATCACGAGACCAAAGCCCCATTGCCAGAAGAACACTCCCGCGAACAGCAGCAGGTTGAACCAAGCGAGGGCCCGCCCCGCCTGCGCGCCCGCGAATCGCTGTCCAACCAGCGGGTGCGTCACCGACAAGGGCCAGGCGCACACGTGGGACATGGGCATCGCGCCGTCCACCGTCGCCAAGTCGGTCGCCCGGCTGGAGCAGGCATGGCAGGTGCGGCTGTTCCAGCGCACGACGAGAACCGTTCGCCTGACCGTGGACGGCACGCTGCTGTCCGAGCGATGCCGGCAACTGCCGGCCGACTTCGACGCCCTGGCCGTGCAGCCGGCCTGTGCGCAAGGCACGGCCGGCACGCTTGCCTGTTGCCTGAGCGCGTGCGCGCGGTGCTGGATGGACTGGCTGTAGACACCGTTTTGCGTTGAGGCGTGAAGCCTGCAGCGCACGCGGGCGTGGTGTGCCGCCACCAGGTCCTGGTCGGCTTCACGTTCAAGGTGGGCCATGGCCATGGCCGCGGAATGAGGCGCTGGCGTATGGTTCAAAATCGACCACGTCGCCCTTGTGCAACCGTTCAAGACCCCATGCTCACCGCCCTCCGCCAAGCCGACGGCCGCAAGGTACAGGCCGGCCACAGTCATCGGGTGCACGGGCCGTTCCGCTGTGCGGGCTGCGGCCAGCCGGCGCTGCTGGTCAAGGGGGCTATCCGTGTTCACCACTTCCGCCACCAGGCCGAGCCCGGCGACTGCGTGCGCAGCCTGGGCGAAAGCGCCCAGCACCGGGAGTGCAAGCAGGCCATCTTCACCGCGCTGCAGGCCGCCGCGGACGTGGCCGGGGTGGAGCTGGAGAAGGACATCGGCAGCAACGTGGCCGACGTGTTCGCGGTGATCCGCGGCGTTCCGGTGGCCATCGAGATCCAGCGCAGCGAACTGCCGCTGGACGTGCTGGAACGCCGCAACCTCGCCTAGCACGCGCAGCGGGTGCATGTGCTGTGGGTGGCGCTGGCCGGCGAGGAGATCGCCTTCAGCCCTTACAGCCCGCGCGCCTGGGAGCGCTGGTGCCATGCCACCTACGGCGGCCGGGTGTACTACTGGACCCAGGCCGACGAACTGCAGCCGGTGCATTTCGAACCGCACTGGCTGCACACGCCGGCCTACACCACGCGCGACGCCCAGGGCCAGCCCTTGACGGTGGGCGGCCAGGTGCGCCGCTCCTAGCGCTACCGCTCGCCCAACCACGGCGAGCGGGTGGCGATCAGCCGGGGCTTTCGGCCGGTGGTGCGGCGTGAATGGTCGGGCGGCACGGTGCAGGTGCCGCAGTGCAGCCTGTACGTGGACTGCCAGCCGGCATGGTGGAAGCCGGGCGAGTCACCTGTCTAGACAAGCGCGCCACCGCGGCTAGTCGCGCAACCGACCCTCGCCCACCTTGCGCCCACCCTCGTAGGCGACGAAGGACTTGTTCTTCTCGAACACGTGGAAGGGCTCGGTGCAGCGCAGTGCGACCTCGGCGGTCTCGCCGGGCTCGACCTTCTCGCGGGGCGGGGCGATGCGCACGGTGCAGCTGACCTCGTGCTTGTCGGCCGAGAAGCGCAGCTGCGGGCGGTAGTCGTCGTAGAACGGGCCGTCCCGGCCGACCTTGCCTTCGCGTGCGATCAGCGTGAGCGAGGCCGGCGTGTCGGCCGCGGCCGGGTATTCGATGCGCCGGTCCTTCGGATCAGCGGCCAGGGCCAGAGAAGCGCAGCACATGAGCAGCGGGAGCGCGAAGACGGTGGGGGGGCGTGGGGTCGTCATGAGGATCTGCCGCCGAAGGGCGGTGGTGCGGCGCCTGCAGCGTCCAGGCGCCCGGTTCGAGAAGTACAGCCCGCGGCGATGCTGACTGCCGGCGTCGACCCCGCCAAGCAACGTGTTCCGGCAGGCCGGTGCCTGCGCGGTTCACCTGTCTAGACAAGCCCGCTGTCCGGCGCCTCGCCGGCCGGGGCCGGCGGCGAGTCCATCTTCGGCGCCCAGCTCCAGTTCAGCAGCTCGGCGGTGCGGCGTACCACCCACACGGCTTCATCGCCCGTCACCGTGTCCGTGGCGGCCTGCAGGCCGCGCAGGCAGCGGTCGAGCACGATGTCCTCGGGCAGGTCGTCCTTGAACTGCAGGGTCTGCGCCTGGTCCACGAGCATCGTGGCCAGGTCTTCGCACAGCTCGTAGCGTGCGGTGAGTTCCAGCCGCGGCAGGCTGGGCTTGCGGCCCGGGGCGCTCTGGTACAGCGCGATGAAGGAGTCGGGGATGACGATCTGACTGCTGTCGTCCATGCCGTTCAACCCTGGCGGCCCCCGCCCAGTGCCGCGATCACCTCGGGCGGCGCCTGCACCAGCTCGATCAGCACGCCCTCGCCGCCGATCGGGAACTGCTCGTTGCCCTTGGGGTGGATGAAGCAGATGTCGTAGCCCGCCGCGCCGGGGCGGATGCCGCCGGGTGCCAGTCGCACGCCGTTGGCATTCATCCACTCCACCGCCTTCGGCAGGTCGTCCACCCACAGGCCGACGTGGTTCAGCGGCGTGGCATGCACGGCCGGCTTCTTGTCGGGATCGATGGGCTGCATCAGGTCGACCTCGACCTTGTGCACTCCCTCGCCCAGCGCGCAGATGTCCTCGTCGACGTTCTCGCGCTCGGACACGAAGTTGCCGATCACCGTCAGCCCCAGCGTGTCGACCCACAGCGTGCGCAGCTTGTGCTTGTCGGGCCCGCCGATGGCGATCTGCTGCAGGCCGAGGATGCGGAACGGCTTGTCTTGTTGCGTGGCCATGGTGTGCTTCAGCCTCGGGTGGCGGTGATGGGCAGGTCCAGCCGCGCCAGCAGCGCGCGGTCGGCGGTGGCGTCGGGGTTGCCGGTGACCAGCAGCTTGTCGCCGTAGAAGATCGAGTTGGCGCCGGCCATGAAGCACAGCGCCTGCACGCCCTCGTCCAGGCCGCGGCGGCCGGCCGACAGCCGCACCCGCGAGCGGGGCATCGTGATGCGCGCCGCTGCGATGACCCGCACCACCTCGAACGGATCGACCGGCTCGGCATCTTCCAGCGGCGTGCCGGGCACGGCCACCAGCTGGTTCACCGGTACCGACTCGGGCGCGGGGCTCAGGCTGGCCAGTTGCGCGATCAGGCCGGCGCGCTGCAGCCGGGTCTCGCCCATGCCGACGATGCCGCCGCAGCACACCTTCAGGCCCGCATCCCGCACATGGCCCAGGGTGTCGAGCCGGTCCTCGTATTCGCGGGTGCGGATGATGTCGCCGTAGAAGTCGGGCGCGGTGTCGAGGTTGTGGTTGTAATAGTCCAGGCCCGCGTCCTTCAACGCGCCAGCCTGCGATGGCGTGAGCATGCCCAGCGTGGCGCAGGCCTCCAGCCCCAGCGCCTTCACGCCGCGCACCAGCTCGCTCACCTTCTCGATGTCGCGGTCCTTGGGCGAGCGCCAGGCTGCACCCATGCAGAAGCGTGCGGCACCGGCCGCCTTTGCGGCGCGGGCGGCTGCCATCACCGCGTCCATGTCCATCAGCTTGCCGGCTTCCACGCCGGTGTCGTAATGAACGGACTGCGGGCAGTAGCCGCAGTCCTCCGGGCAGCCGCCGGTCTTGACCGACAGCAGCGAGGCCAGCTCCACGTCACCCGCCGGAAAGTGCTGCTGGTGGACCGCATGGGCCCGCTGCACCAGCGCCATGAAGGGCATCTCCATCAGCGCCAGCACGCCCTCGGCCGACCATGCCGCGGAAGCTTCGGCCACCGCATGCGGCTTGCGCGGCAGCTGCCATTGCAGCGGCTGCACCACCGGTTGCGCGATCACTTCCTCACCCATCTCACGTGCCGTCATGCAGCCAGGTCCTCTTCAGTTCAACGCGTTCATTCGAAGCGCACGATGGGCTGGTCGACCGACAGGCTCTCGCCCTTCTTCGCCAGCACCTCGGCCACCGTGCCGTCCTGCAGCGCGAAGAGGATGTTCTCCATCTTCATCGCCTCGATCACCGCCAGCTTCTCGCCGGCCAGCACCTTCTGGCCGACCGCCACCGGCACGTCGGCCAGCAGGCCGGGCATCGGCGCCAGCAGGAACTTGCTGGTGTCGGGGGGCGCTTTATACGGCATCAGCTTGTGGAACTCGGCGCCGCGCGGCGTGAGCACCAGCGCGTCGATGCGCGTGCCGTGGTGGCTGATGCGCAGCACCAGGCCCAGGCGCTCCACCTGCGCGGTGAAGGGCTGGCCGTTGCACTGGCCAGCGATGCGGATGTCGCGCAGCGTCCAGTCGGAATCGAAGGTGTAGGTCTTGCCGTCCACCTCGACCGCGATCCCTCCGTTGAGCTTGACCTGCACCGGCACCTGCGTGTCGTTGCCCTGCTCGCCCTTGACCACCACCACGTAGTCCTCGCGCACCACGAAGCCATGGCCGGGCATCTGGCCGCTCAGGCCGGCCGCGCGCATCAGGTAGCGCAGGTTCACCGCCGCGGCCAGCGCCACCAGGAACTTCGGGTCCTGGTGCTGCACGTCCTCGGCGCGGAAGCCGGTCGGGAACTGCTCGGCGATGAAGCCGGTGTTGAACTCACCCGACACGAAGCGCGGGTGTGCCAGCAGCGCCGCCTGGAACGGGATGTTGCTGTTGATGCCGCGGATGACGAAGCCGTCCAGCGCCTCGCGCATCTTCTCGATCGCGTCGTTGCGGTCTTTCCCGTGCACGATGAGCTTGGCGATCATCGAGTCGTAGAACATCGGGATCTCGCCGCCTTCGTACACGCCGGTGTCCACCCGCACGCCGCCTTCGGCCGGCACGGGCGCCGCGGCCTCCATCGTGGTGACGGGCGGGCGGTACTTCACCAGCCGGCCGGTGGAAGGCAGGAAGTTGCGGAACGGGTCTTCCGCATTGATGCGGCATTCGATCGCCCAGCCCTTGCGCTGCACGTCGCCCTGCTGCAGTGGCAGCGGCTCGCCGGCGGCCACGCGGATCATCAGCTCCACCAGGTCCAGGCCGGTGATGCTCTCGGTGACAGGGTGCTCCACCTGCAGCCGGGTGTTCATCTCCAGGAAGTAGAAGCTCTGGTCCTTGCCGACCACGAACTCCACCGTGCCGGCGCTCTGGTACTTCACCGCCTTGGCCAGCTGCACCGCCTGGGCGCCCATGGCCTGGCGCGTGGCCTCGCTGATGAAGGGCGACGGCGCCTCCTCGATCACCTTCTGGTGGCGGCGCTGGATGGAGCATTCACGCTCCCACAGGAAGATGCAGTTGCCGTGCGCATCGCCCAGCACCTGGATCTCGATATGGCGCGGCTCCTCGACGAACTTCTCGATGAACACGCGGTCGTCGCCGAAGCTGTTGCGCGCCTCGTTGCGGCAGGAGCTGAAGCCCTCGAACGCTTCCTTGTCGTTGAAGGCCACGCGCAGGCCCTTGCCGCCGCCGCCGGCGCTGGCCTTGATCATCACCGGGTAGCCGATGTCCTTGGCGATCTGCACCGCCTGCTCGGGCGTCTCGATGGCCTCGTTCCAGCCCGGGATGGTGTTGACCTTGGCCTCGTTGGCCAGCTTCTTGGAGGCGATCTTGTCGCCCATCGCCGCGATCGAATAATGCTTCGGGCCGATGAAGACGATGCCTTCCTCCTCCACCCGCTTGGCGAACTCGGCGTTCTCGCTCAGGAAGCCATAGCCGGGATGCACCGCCTCCGCCCCGGTGGCCTTGCAGGCGGCAATGATCTTGTCGGCCACCAGGTAGCTCTCGCGCGAGGGCGCCGGGCCCAGCAGCACCGCCTCGTCGGCCAGCTCCACATGCCGCGCATCGCGGTCGGCCTCGGAGTACACCGCCACCGTCGCAATGCCCAGCTTCTTCGCGGTCTTGATGACGCGGCAGGCGATCTCGCCGCGGTTGGCAATCAGGATCTTCTTGAACATGTGGCTACTGGAGACCCAGCTCCTTGCGCATGGATTGGTTGCGCGCCTCGGCACGCTGGAAGGCCGGCCGCTCGTCGAGCCGGGCCACGTAGGCGGAGAAGCCAGGCGTGGCCTCGATCTGCTTGAAGCCAATGAGAAAGCGCAGCATGCCGCCGAACACCACGTCGGCCATCGAGAACCGCTCGCCGAGCAGGAAGGGGCCGGGCACCAGCGCACTCTCGGCCGCGGCCAGCATCGCCTGGTAGTTGCCCCAGCCGGCCGACATCTCCTTGACCTCCCAGCCCGAGCCCTTCGCCATCACGGCCGGCTCCACGACGCCGGGCGTGAAGAACGACCAGCGCAGGTAGGTGCCGCGCTGCGGCGAATCGGGCGGCGGCGCCAGCCGGTCGGCGGCATAGCGGTCCGCGAGGTACAGCGCGATGGCGGCCGCCTCGGTGACCACGACGTCGCCATCCACCAGCGTGGGCAGCTTGCCCATCGGGTTGATCGACAGCAGGCCGGGCTGCTTCTGCTCGCCCTTCATGATGTCGACGACCTTCAGGTCGTACGGGACGCCGGCTTCCTCGAGCGCCCAGAGCGTGCCGGCGGCGCGGGAGTAAGGGTGGTAGTGCAGCGTGATGGCCATGGCAGTGCTCCTTCGCTCACAGAGGAATGTTGCCGTGCTTGCGCCACGGGTTGTCGAGCTTCTTGTCCTTGAGCATCACCAGGCTGCGGCAGATGCGCTTGCGGGTCTCGTGCGGCTGGATCACGTCGTCGATGAAGCCGCGGGCGCCGGCCACGAAGGGGTTGGCGAAGCGGGCCTTGTATTCGGCTTCCTTGGCAGCCAGCTTGGCCGGGTCGCCCTTGTCCTCGCGGAAGATGATCTCCACTGCGCCCTTGGCGCCCATCACGGCGATCTCGGCATTCGGCCACGCGAAGTTCACGTCGCCGCGCAGGTGCTTGGAGGCCATCACGTCATAAGCACCGCCGTAGGCCTTGCGGGTGATCACCGTCACCTTGGGCACGGTGCATTCGGCATACGCATACAGCAGCTTGGCGCCGTGCTTGATGATGCCGCCGTACTCCTGGCTGGTGCCGGGCATGAAGCCGGGCACGTCGACGAAGGTGACCACCGGGATGTTGAACGCATCGCAGAAGCGCACGAAGCGCGCGGCCTTGATGCTGCTCTTGATGTCCAGGCAGCCGGCCAGCACCTGCGGGTTGTTGGCCACGATGCCCACCGCCTGGCCTTCCAGCCGGCCGAAGCCGATGACGATGTTGGCCGCGTATTCGGGCTGCAGCTCGAAGAAGTCGCCGTCGTCCACCACCTTGGCGATCAGCTCCTTCATGTCGTAGGGCTTGTTCGGGTTGTCGGGCACCAGCGTGTCCAGCGACAGGTCGAGCCGGCCCGCCGGGTCGCCGCTGGGACGCACCGGCGCCTTCTCGCGGTTGTTCAGCGGCAGGTAGTTGAAGAAGCGGCGCAGCATCAGCAGCGCTTCCACGTCGTTGTCGAAGGCCAGGTCGGCCACGCCGCTCTTGCCGGTGTGGGTGACGGCGCCGCCCAGTTCCTCGGCGGTCACTTCCTCGTGCGTCACCGTCTTCACCACCTCGGGGCCGGTGACGAACATGTACGAGCTGTCCTTCACCATGAAGATGAAGTCGGTCATGGCCGGGCTGTACACCGCGCCGCCGGCGCACGGGCCCATGATCATGCTGATCTGCGGGATGACGCCCGAGGCCATCACGTTGCGCTGGAACACGTCGGCATAACCACCGAGCGAGGCCACGCCTTCCTGGATGCGGGCGCCGCCCGAATCGTTCAGGCCGATGACGGGCGCGCCCACCTTCATCGCCTGGTCCATCACCTTGCAGATCTTCTCGGCATGCGCCTCGGACAGCGCGCCGCCGAAGACGGTGAAGTCCTGGCTGAAGACGAACACCAGCCGGCCGTTGATCATGCCGTAGCCGGTGACCACGCCGTCGCCCGGCGGCCGGTTGTTCTCCATGCCGAAGTCGGTGCAGCGGTGCTCGACGAACATGTCCCATTCCTCGAACGTGCCGTCGTCCAGCAGCAGGTCGATGCGCTCGCGCGCGGTGAGCTTGCCCTTGCCGTGCTGCGCGTCGATGCGCTTCTGGCCGCCGCCCATCCGCGCCTTGGCGCGCTTGGCTTCGAGCTGTTCGATGATGTCGTGCATGGCGTTCAGCCTCTCCTGGGGAGCGTGGTTTTCAGTTCAAAAGATCGAGCAGCCGGCGGGCCGCGACCGAGGCGGCCAGCGTGCCGGCGCGCACTTCGGCGTTGACTCCGGGCAGGGCCTCCCGCACCGCCGGATGGTGGCGGAAGCGGCTCTTCAATCCGGCCTCGATGCGTTCCCACATCCAGGCCTGATCCTGTGCGCGGCGGCGTTGCAGCAGCCGGCCGCCGGCCGTCTGCAGCTCGCGGAAGCGGCTGACGGCGGCCCAGAACTCGGGCAGGCCCTGGCCCTTGAGCGCGCTGAGCTGCAGCACCTGCGGCTGCCATTGCACCGGCGCGCCGTCCACCGCATGGCTGGCATGCGCCGGGTTGCCGTGGTGGCCGAAGAGCCGCAGCGCCGAGGTGATCTGCGCCCGCGCCCGCGTGGCCGCGGCTTCGTCCAGGTCGGCCTTGTTGATCACCACCAGGTCGGCCAGCTCCATCACGCCCTTCTTGATGGCCTGCAGGTCGTCGCCGGCATTGGGCAGCTGCAGCAGCACGAACATGTCGGTCATGCCGCTGACGGCGGTTTCGCTCTGGCCCACGCCCACGGTCTCGACGATCACCACGTCGTAGCCCGCGGCCTCGGCCACCAGCATCGATTCACGGGTGCGCTCGGCCACGCCGCCCAGCGTGCCGCTGGCCGGGCTGGGGCGGATGAAGGCCTGCTCATGCACCGACAGCTGCTCCATGCGCGTCTTGTCGCCCAGGATGCTGCCGCCCGACACGCTGGACGACGGATCGATGGCCAGCACCGCCACCCGGTGGCCCTGCGCGATGAGGAAGAGGCCCAGGCCTTCGATGAAGGTGCTCTTGCCCACGCCCGGCACGCCGCTGATGCCGAGCCGGAACGAGCGGCCGCTTTTCGGCAGCAGCGTGTTCAGCAGCTCGTCGGCACGGCGGCGGTGGTCCTCGCGGCTGGATTCCAGCAGCGTGATCGTCTTGGCGATGGCACGGCGCTGGGCCGGGCCCGGCGGGCCGGTCACGGCATCGGCCAGCGCCTGGTCGGCGGCGGGCAGCATCGGCGCAGCGGCGGGTGCGAGGCTCAAGCCGCCGCGCCGGCCGGGGCGACGGCGCGGCGGATCTGCTCCAGCACGTCCTTGGCGCTGGCCGGGATCGGCGTGCCGGGGCCGTAGATGCCCTTGACGCCGGCCTCGTACAGGAAGTCGTAGTCCTGGCGCGGGATCACGCCGCCGACGAAGACGATGATGTCGTCCGCACCCTGCGCCTTCAAAGCCGCCACGATGGCCGGCACCAGCGTCTTGTGGCCGGCGGCCAGCGTGCTCACGCCCACCGCATGCACGTCGTTCTCGATGGCCTGGCGGGCGCATTCCTCGGGCGTCTGGAACAGCGGGCCCATGTCGACGTCGAAGCCCAGGTCGGCAAACGCCGTGGCCACCACCTTCGCGCCGCGGTCGTGGCCGTCCTGGCCCAGCTTGGCAATCATCACGCGTGGCCGGCGGCCCTGCTCTGCGGCGAATTCATCGATCTCGGTCTTCAGCTTGTCCCAGCCTTCGGCGCTGTCGTAGGCCGCGGCATACACGCCGGTCACCTTCTGCGTGTCGGCGCGGTGGCGGCCGAACACCTTCTCCAGCGCGTCGGACACCTCGCCCACCGTGGCGCGCAGCCGCATCGCCTTGACCGTGAGGTCGAGCAGGTTGCCCTGGCGGCTTTCGGCACAGGCGGTCAGCGCATCCAGCGCGGCCTGCACCGCGGCACCGTCGCGGCGGGCGCGGATGGCCTTCAGCCGCTCGATCTGGCTGTCGCGCACCTTCACGTTGTCGATGTCGAGGATCTCGATCGGATCCTCCTTGGCCAGCTTGTACTTGTTGACGCCGACGATCACGTCCTGGCCCGAGTCGATGCGGGCCTGCTTCTCGGCCGCGGCGGCCTCGATCTTCAGCTTGGCCCAGCCGCTGTCCACCGCCTTGGTCATGCCGCCCATGGCCTCGACTTCCTCGATGATGGCCCAGGCGGCGTCGGCCATGTCCTGGGTGAGCTTTTCCATCATGTAGCTGCCGGCCCAGGGGTCGACCACGTTGGTGATGTGCGTCTCTTCCTGGATGATGAGCTGGGTGTTGCGGGCGATGCGTGCGCTGAACTCGGTGGGCAGCGCGATGGCTTCGTCGAAGCTGTTGGTGTGCAGGCTTTGCGTGCCGCCGAACACCGCGGCCATGGCCTCGATGGTGGTACGCACCACGTTGTTGTAGGGGTCCTGCTCGGTCAGGCTCCAGCCGCTGGTCTGGCAGTGGGTGCGCAGCATCAGGCTCTTGGGGTTCTTCGGCCCGAAGCCCTTCATGATCCGCCACCACAGCAGCCGGGCGGCGCGCATCTTGGCGATCTCGAGATAGAAGTTCATGCCGATCGCCCAGAAGAAGCTCAGGCGCCCGGCGAACTCGTCCACGTCCAGGCCCTTGGCCAGCGCGGTCTTCACGTACTCCTTGCCGTCGGCCAGGGTGAAGGCCAGCTCCAGCGCCTGGTTGGCGCCGGCTTCCTGCATGTGGTAGCCGCTGATGGAGATCGAGTTGAACTTCGGCATGTTGCGCGCCGTGTACTCGATGATGTCGCCGATGGCCCGCATGCTCGGCTCGGGCGGGAAGATGTAGGTGTTGCGGACCATGAACTCCTTGAGGATGTCGTTCTGGATGGTGCCGCTCAGCTTGTCCTGGCTCACGCCCTGCTCTTCCGCCGCCACGATGTAGCCGGCCAGCACTGGCAGCACGGCGCCGTTCATCGTCATGCTGACGCTGACCTTGTCCAGCGGGATGCCGTCGAACAGGATCTTCATGTCCTCCACGCTGTCGATGGCCACGCCGGCCTTGCCGACGTCGCCGGTCACGCGCGGATGGTCGCTGTCGTAGCCGCGGTGGGTGGCCAGGTCGAAGGCCACGCTCACGCCCTGGGCGCCGGCGGCCAGGGCCTTGCGGTAGAAGGCGTTGGACTCCTCGGCGGTGGAAAAGCCCGCGTACTGGCGGATGGTCCACGGCCGCACCGCATACATCGTGGCCTGCGGGCCGCGCAGGTAGGGCGGCAGGCCGGGCAAGGTGTCGGCGTACGGCAGGCCTTGCAGGTCGGCCGCGGTGTACAGCGGCTTGACGGTGATGCCGTCGGGCGTGTGCCAGTTCAGGGCCGACAGGTCGCCACCGGGTGCCGACTTGGCAGCCGCCTTTTCCCAGGCCGGCAGGCCATCGGCAGAGGTGGGCGTATCGGGTTTGGCGTCGGACATGAAAGGCTCCAGCAGGGAAGGCGCGCCACCGCGGCGCCCCGGACGCACTGGACATCCAACCGCCCGCACGCCCATAATTCAAAACTGAATTATGTTGATCCCCCCTGGCGATGTCAAATTCCGTCGAGAAGTCACAGCCTGCGCCTGAGGCCTCCCCTGCCGGGGTGATGCCGGCAGGCCGCCATGATGGCAGGCCGCTGTACGAGCACGTGGCAGAGCGGCTGCGTGCGGGCATCCTCTCGCACACCCTGGCGCCGGGCAGCTGGATCGACGAGCAGCGCCTGTGCGGCGAATACGGCATCAGCCGCACCCCGCTGCGCGAGGCGCTGAAGGTACTGGCCACCGAAGGCCTGATCACGATGAAGCCGCGCCGCGGCGCCTATGTCACCGAGATGTCGGTGCGCGACGTGACCGACGTGTACCACCTGCTTTCCCTGCTGGAAAGCGATGCCGCCGCCGATGTGGCGCGGCTGGCCAGCCCGGCGCAGATGGCCGAGCTGGAGGCGCTGCATGCGCAGCTGGAGGCGGCGGTGGACGACCGGGAGCGCTTCTTCGCGCTGAACGAGGCCTTCCACCTGCGCATCCTGGACATCGCCGACAACCGCTGGCGCGCGCAGGTGGTGATCGACCTGCGCAAGGTGATGAAGCTCAACCGCCATCATTCGCTGTTCCGCGAAGGCCGGCTGGCCGATTCGCTGGCCGAGCACCGGGCGCTGATGCAGGCCCTGCAGGCCCGCGACGCCACGGCGGCCGAGGCACTGACACGCGAGCACTTCCGCAACGGGCTGGCCGCGGCGACGGTGCGGCCGCGGCAGGCATGAACGGGCCCGCCGCCACGGCCTCTCAGGCGGCGCCGGGCGTGCCCTCGGGCCCGAAACTCAGCCGGTAGCAGCTGGCAAACCCCGGCGGCGGCGGCCGCTGCTCGAAGCGGGCGTCATGGATCGCGGCCACCTTGTCCACCACCCGGTGGCCCAGGCCGAGCCCGGCGGTGTAGACGCTGGACGCGGCGGGCCCGGTCGACGCCGTCCTCGCGCCGGCCGGCCCGCCGCTGTCGCACACCTGCAGCCAGCGCTCGCCGGCCTGCAGCTGCACCTCCACCAGCGTGCCGGCCGGCGTGTGGCCCAGGGCGTTGTCGATCAGGTTGCGCAGCGCCAGGGCCAGCAGCAGCGGATGCCCGGCCAGCATGAAGGCCTGGCCGGCCGGTTCCTCGACCAGCGCCAGCTCATGGCCGCTGTCGTGGGCGCGCTGGGCATAGTCGGCCACCACCTCGCGCGCCAGCGCAGCCAGGTCGCAGGGCTGGGCGGCCTCGTCCATCTCGGTGCGGCTGGCGCGCGCCAGGGACAGCAGCTGCTGCACCACCTCGCCGGCGCGCATCGCATCGTCCTCCAGCCGCTGCAGCGAGGCGCGGCGGTCGGTCTCCGCGATCGGGCCCTGAAGCGTGCGCGCATGCAGCGCCAGCGAGGCCAGCGGCGTGCGCAGCTCATGCGCCAGCTCGCTGGCCAGCTGCCGCTCGCGCTGCAGGGCGGCATGCTGGCGGCCGACCAGGGTGTTGATGGCCGCCACCATGCCCTTGAACTCCTCGTGCGGATGGCGGTCGGGCAGCGGCTGCGGCCGGTGCACGTCCAGCGCCAGCACGTCGCGCGAGAGGTCGTGCAGCGGCTTCAGTCCGCGCCGCGTCGCCAGGCCCAGCACCACGGCGATGGCCGGCATCAGCCACAGGCCGGGGCTGGCCACCTGCTCGGCGATGTCCCATGCCAGGTCGTCGCGCTCCTGCACGCTGAGCATCACCGTGATCTTGCGCTGGCGCTCCGGGCCGTCCCAGCGGGAGAAGCTGCGCCAGCGCGCGGCCGGCTGGCCCAGCTGCAGGTCGGCGAAGCCGGTGGCCGCATCGAACGGCGGCAGCGGCGCATCGCCGGTGGAGGTGAGCAGCCGGCCCTGGCCATCCCACACCACCACGCTGAGCGACTGCTGGTAGTCGTGGCTCTTCAGGCTGGCATCCACGTCGCGGCCGGGGTCGGGCCGGCGGGCGGGGTCGAAGCGGCTGTCGCCCAGCGCCGCCTGCAGCGCGGCCACGCTGGCCAGGTGGCCGTCGGTCAGCTCGTCGGCCTCGTGCAGACCGGTGGTGAAGCCCACCACCACGAAGCTGGCCCACACCAGCGCCAGCGCGCCCAGCGACCAGGCCAGCAGGTGGCGCAGCAGCGTGCGGCCGGCCATCAGGCGGCGTCCGCCGGCACGAAGTAGCCCACGCCGCGCAGCGTGCGGATCACGCCCTCGCCCAGCTTGCGGCGCAGGTGATGCACATGCACCTCGATCGCATTGCTTTCCAGCGCGCCATCGAAGTTGTATAGACAGGCTTCGATCTGCGGCCGCGAGAGCACCCGCGGCCGCGCCTCCACCAGCGCCAGCAGCACCGCGAACTCCCGCGCCGACAGCTCCACCGGCCGGCCCTCGCGCAGCACGCTGCGGGTGGCGGGGTCGATGGTGACGCCGCCGCACTGCAGCAGCGGCTGCGCGCGGCCGGCCGCGCGGCGGCGCAGCGCGCGCATGCGGGCGGCCAGCTCGTCCGGATGGAAGGGCTTGATCACATAGTCGTCGGCGCCCAGGTCCAGCCCGGCGATGCGCGAGGCCACTTCGTCGCGCGCGGTCATGATGAGCACCGGCATGGCCGCGTCCGGCAGCCCGGTGGTGTTGCCGCGCACCCGGCGCAGCAGCTCGCTGCCGTCGCCATCGGGCAGGCCCAGGTCCAGCAGCAGCAGCTCGAAGGGCTCCGCCCGCAGCAGCGCCCAGCCGGCGGCCACGCTGGCCGCGCCATCCACCGCATGGCCTTGCTGGCGAAGCGCCAGCGCCAGGCCCGCGGCAATGCCCTCGTCGTCTTCCACCACCAGCACTCGCATGCAGCGGATTGTGGCGCCGCGGCCCTTAAGGTGGCCTTAAGCCGCCCTGCCTACCGTGGCGGCCATGCCGACCACTGCGCCGTTCTCCCGCCCCTTTCTCTTACGCAACACCCTGCTGGCCCTGGCCGCGCTGCTGGCCTGGGATGCCGGCGGGCTGGACCTGCCGCTGGCCCGCCTCTTCGGCGATGCCGCCGGCTTCGCCCTGCGCGACCACTGGCTGCTGGGCCCGGTGATGCACGAAGGCGGGCGGCTGCTGGGCTGGCTGGGCGCGCTGCTGCTGTGCCTGGGCGTGTGGTGGCCCCGCGGGCCGCTGCGCGGGCTGGCCCGCCGCCACCGGCTGCAGCTGGCGGTGAGCACCCTGGCCGCGGCGCTGGCGGTGTCGGTGCTCAAGGGCTTCAGCAGCACCAGCTGCCCGCAGGAGCTGGCGCTGTTCGGCCGCAGTGCGCAGTACCTCTCGCACTGGCGCTGGCCAGGCACGGCCGATGGTGGCAGCGGTCACTGTTTTCCCGCCGGCCATGCCTCGGCCGGCTTCGCCTTCGTCAGCGGCTGGTTCGCCTTCCGGCGCGCGGGCCAGCGCGGCCAGGCGGACGGCTGGCTGCTGGCGGCCCTGGCCGCCGGGCTGCTGCTGGGCCTGGCGCAGCAGGCGCGCGGCGCGCACTTCATGAGCCACACGCTGTGGTCCGCCTGGCTGTGCTGGGTGGTGGCCTGGGCGCTGGACGGCCTGTTCAACCGCCAGGCTGCAGGCCGGGCGGCACCTTCCTGCCTGGAGCCTTGATGACCACCCTGCCCTACCACGCCGGCCCCCGGCTGGCCCTGCCCACGCCGACCACTGCGCGCGCCGCGCCGGTGGCCGGCCGCTCGCCGCTGTGGGCGGTGCTGGGCGCCAGCGCCTGGATGGCCACCGTCGGCAACCTGGCGCTGTGGCGTGAACTGGCGGCGCTGGGCCAGCTGCAGGGCCTGCGCGGCCTGCTGCTGGGCCTGGGCCTGGCCGGCATCGTGATGGCGCTGACCACCGCGCTGGCCAGCCTGCTGGCGTGGCACCGCACGCTCAAGCCGGCGCTGGCGCTGCTGCTGCTGGTCACCGCGGCCAGCCTGCATTTCATGCTGGCCTACCGCATCGTCATCGATCCGTCGATGCTGGTGAACGTGCTGCAGACCGATGCCCACGAGGCCGCCGACCTGCTGAGCGCCCGGCTGCTGGCCACCCTGGCGCTGGCCGGGGGCTGCCGGTGCTGCTGCTGTGGCGGCTGCCGCTGCACCATGGCGGCGCGGGCCGGCAGGCGCTGCGCAACCTGGGCCTGCTGCTGGCCAGCCTGGCGATGGCGCTGGCGCTGCTGCTGGCGCTGTTCCAGCCGCTGGCATCGCTGATGCGCAACCACAAGGCGCTGCGCTACCAGATGAGCCCGCTGAACAGCGTGTGGGCGCTGGGCAGCGTGGCGGCGCAGCCGCTGCACCGCGGCGCAGGCGTGCTGCAGCCGCTGGGGCGCGATGCTCAGCTGGGCCCCAGCCATGCCGCCGGCCGCAAGCCGCCGCTGCTGGTGCTGGTGCTGGGCGAGACCGGGCGCAGCGGCAACTTCGGCCTCAACGGCTACGACCGCGACACCACGCCGGCGCTGGCGCGGCTGGACGTGGCCAGCCTGCGCAACGTCTGGTCCTGCGGCACCAGCACCGCGGCCTCGGTGCCCTGCATGTTCTCGCACCTGGGCCGCGAGGCCTACGGCGCCCGCGAGCACGATGCCGAGAACCTGCTGGACGTGCTGCAGCATGCCGGCCTGGCGGTGCTGTGGATCGACAACCAGAGCGGCTGCAAGGGCGTGTGCGAGCGCGTGCCGCATGTGAGCACCAGCGCGGGCACCGACCCGATGCTGTGCCCCGACGGCAGCTGCCAGGACATGGTGATGCTGCAGGGCCTGGAGCAGCGCATCGCCGCCCTGCCCGCCGAGCGCCGCGCCCGTGGCGTGGTGGTGGTGATGCACCAGATGGGCAGCCACGGCCCAGCCTACAGCAAGCGCTCGCCGCCGCAGGCCAAGCGTTTCCTGCCCGAATGCACCAGCGCCCAGCTGCAGGACTGCAGCCCGCAGGCCCTGGTCAATGCCTACGACAACAGCATCGCCTATACCGACCAGTTCCTGGCCGCCACCGTCGGCTGGCTGCAGCGCCAGACCGAGGCCAGCACCGCGATGGTGTACCTGGCCGACCACGGCGAATCGCTGGGCGAGAACAACCTCTACCTGCACGGCCTGCCCTATGCAGTGGCGCCGGACGTGCAGAAGCGCGTGCCCTGGATCACCTGGCTGTCGGCCGACTGGCAGCGGCGCAGCGGCGTGCACACCGCCTGCCTGCGCCAGCAGGCCGACGTGCGCCGCAGCCACGACGACTGGTTCCATTCGGTGCTGGGCCTGCTGGACGTGCACACCAGCGTGTACCGGCCGGAGCACGACATCTACGCCGCCTGCGCGCCGGGCTGAGCCGGGCGCCGCTCACGACGGCGCTACTACTTACCAGGGCATCATTTCCATCATTGGCACAGGCATTGCGCATCATTTCCGGACCACCACTCCGGAGCGCGCGCATGCCCCTTCCCTCTTCCCCAACGCTGCCCGCAGCCGGCAGCCGCCCTGCGCCCGGCTTGTTGCAGCGGCTGCTGCGTACCAAGCCCATCGACAGTTTCGTGGAGCAGCCGGAAAGCCAGGGCCTGCGGCGCAGCATGGGCCTGTTCCAGCTCACCATGCTGGGCGTGGGCGCCACGGTCGGCACCGGCATCTTCGTGGTGTTGACCGGCGCGGTGCCCAAGGCGGGTCCGGCCGTGCTGCTGTCCTTCCTGCTGGCCGGCATCACCGCCGCCCTGACGGCGCTGTGTTATGCGGAGCTGGCCTCCACGCTGCCGGTCTCGGGCTCGTCCTATTCGTATGCCTATGCCACGCTCGGCGAAGCGGTGGCCTATGGCGTGGGCTGGTGCCTGTTGCTGGAATACGGGGTCTCGGCTGCAGCCATCGCCGTCGGCTGGGGCCAGTATCTCAACGAGCTGCTGCAGCAGCTGTGGGGTTGGCAGCTGCCGCATGCCATCAGCGCGCCACCCGGCCAGGATGGTGCCCTGTTCAACCTGCCGGGGGTGCTGTTGGTGGCCTTGTGCGGCCTGCTGTTGATGCGGGGCGCGCAGGAGTCCGCCGCGGTCAATGCGGTGATGGTGCTGCTCAAGCTGGCCGTGCTGGTGATGTTCGCGGCCATCGCCTTCACGGCCTTCAGCGCGTCCCACCTCACACCGTTCATGCCAATGGGCATGGCGGGCGTGGGAGCGGCCGCCTCGTCCATCTTCTTCTCCTACATCGGCATCGACGCGGTGTCCACCGCCGGCGAGGAAGTGAAGAACCCGCGCCGCAACCTGCCGCTGGCCATCGTGCTGTCGCTGCTGATCGTCACCGCGCTCTACATCCTGGTGGCGCTGGCCGGCCTGGGCGCCCAGCCATGGACCGAGTTCCAGGGCCAGGAGGCGGGCCTGGCCGTCATCCTCGCCAGGATCACCGGGGCCGCCTGGCCGGCGGTGGTGCTGTCCATCGGCGCCATCGTGTCCATCTTCAGCGTGACGCTCATCGTGATCTACGGCCAGACCCGCATCCTGTTCGCGATGAGCCGCGACGGCATGCTGCCAGCGGCCTTCGGCCGGGTGCATCCCCGCACGCTGACGCCGGTGTTCAACACCGTGGTGGTGTGCGTGTTCATCGGCCTGCTGGCCGGGCTGGTGCCGCTGGATGCGCTGGTGGACCTCACCAGCATGGGCACGCTGATCGCGTTCGCCGTGGTGTCGGCCGGCGTGATGGTGCTGCGCCGCACCCGCCCCGAGCTGCACCGGGGCTTCCGGGTGCCGCTGTACCCGCTGGTGCCGCTGGCCTCCATCGGTTGCTGCCTGTACCTGGTGGCCAGCCTGCCGCGGACCACCTACCTGCTGTTCGGCGGCATGCTGGCGGTGGCCGCGCTGGTCTACGCGGGCTACAGCCGGCACCACTCCCGGCTGCAGGCCGGCAGCCGCCGATAGGCGGCATCAGCGCGCCGCGGTCGCCTCTTCGGTCCAGCCGCCGCCCAGCGCCTGGTACAGGCTCACCTGGTTCTGCAGCTCGGCCAGGCGGATCTGCACCGTGGCCTGCTGGGCGGTGAACAGGGCGCGCTGCGCATCCAGCAGGTCCAGGTAGCTGGCCACGCCGTTGCGGTAGCGCAGGTCGGACAGGCGCAGCCGCGCCGCCTCCGCATCGGCCTGCTGCTGCTGGAACCGCAGCTGCTCGCCCAGCGTGGCACGGCCCGCCAGGGCGTCGGCCACCTCGCGGAAGGCGGTCTGGATGGCCTTCTCGTACTGCGCCACCGCGATGTCGCGTGCCGCGGTGCTGGCGTCCAGGTTGGCGCGGTTGCGGCCGGCATCGAAGATGGGCAGCGTGATCTGCGGCAGGAAGGTCCAGGCGCCGGAGCCGCTCTTGAACAGGCCCGACAACTCGCTGCTGGCGGTGCCCGCGGTGCCGGTGAGCGTGATGCGCGGATAGAAGTTGGCCCGCGCCGCGCCGATGTTGGCATTGGCCGACAGCAGCGTCTGCTCGGCCTGGCGCAGGTCGGGCCGGCGCGCCAGCAGGTCCGACGGCAGGCCGGCCGGCAGGTTGTCGACCATGCGGGTGTCGGCCAGCGACACCAGCGGCGGTAGGTCGGCCGGCAGCGGCTGGCCCACCAGCAGCGTGAGCGCGTTCTCGTCCAGCTCGCGCTGGCGCTGCTGCTGGCTCAGCGTGGCGCGCGCGGCGGCCACCAGGCTGCGGGCCTGCTGCAGGTCCAGCTCGGACGACACCCCGTTGTCGAAGCGCAGCTGCGACAGCTTCAGCGACTCCTCCCGCGTGGCCAGCGTCTGCCGGGTGATGGACAGCAGCTCCTCGTCGGCCTGCACGGCCAGCGCCGCCCGCGCCACCGAGCCGACGAGGCTGATCTGCGCGGCCTTGCGCCCTTCCTCGGTGGACAGGTAGGTGGCCAGGGCCGCATCGCTCAGGCTGCGCACGCGGCCGAACAGGTCCAGCTCGTAGCTGGTGATGCCCAGGCCCACGGTGTAGAGGCTGGTCTGGTCGCCTTGCGCATTGGGCTCGCGGCTCAGCGATGCCGCGCCGCTGACCGACGGCAGCCGGTCGGCCCGCTGCACCTGGTACAGCGCGCGGGTGCGCTCGATGTTGAGCACCGCCACCCGCAGGTCGCGGTTGTTCTGCAGCGCCAGCTCGATCAGCCGGCGGGTGCGCGCATCGGCGAAGAACTGCTGCCACTGCACGTCGGCGGCCGGGGTGCCGGTGGTGGTGTCGCCCGCCACCGAGACCGGGTAGCTGGGCGCCACCGGCGGCACCGGGCGCTCATAGGTCGGCGCCATCGAGCTGCAGCCGGCCAGCAGCGCGGCCAGGGCCGCGGCGGCCAGCGTGGCCGGGCGGAAGAAGTCAGACGTCATGGCGGGCACTTTCACGAGCGGCCCTCCGCTTGCGGAGGCATCGGGGGCGGCAGGGTGTCCTGGTCCAGTTCGTGGGCATAGATGCGGCGCTGCCGCTCGCTGCCCTTGAAGAAGCGGCGGATCACCACGAAGAACAGCGGCACGAAGAACACCGCCAGCACCGTGGCCGCGATCATCCCGCCCATCACGCCGGTGCCGATGGCACGTTGGCTGGCCGAGCCGGCGCCGGAGGCGATCACAAGCGGCAGCACGCCGAGGATGAAGGCCAGCGAGGTCATGATGATCGGCCGGAAGCGCAGGTGGGCCGCCTCCAGCGCCGCATCGAACACGTTCTTGCCCTGCGCCTGCAGGTCCTTCGCGAACTCGATGATCAGGATCGCGTTCTTCGCCGCCAGGCCGATCACGGTGATCAGGCCGACCTTGAAGTACACGTCGTTGGGGTAGTCGCGCAGGTACACGCCGGCCAGTGCGCCCAGGATGCCCAGCGGCACCACCAGCAGCACCGACGCCGGGATGGACCAGCTCTCGTACAGCGCGGCCAGCGCCAGGAACACCGCCAGCAGCGAGAAGGCGAACAGGATGGTGGCGGTGGAGCCCGAGAGCTTTTCCTCGCGGGACTGGCCGGTCCACTCGAAGCCGAAGCCCGGCGGCAGCTGGCGCGCCAGCCGCTCCATCTCGTCCATCGCCTGGCCGGTGCTGATGCCCGGCGCCGCATCACCGGCAATGCGCATGGTGGGGTAGCCGTTGTAGCGCACCGTCTGCATCGGCCCGGTGACCCAGCGCGTGGTGGCGAAGGCCGACAGCGGCACCGGCTGGCCCTTGCTGTTGCTGGCATTCAGCCGCAGCAGGTCGTCGGGCTGCATGCGCTGGGGCGCATCGGCCTGCACGATCACCCGCTGCAGCCGCCCGTTGTTCGGGAAGTCGTTGATGTAGCTGGAGCCCATGGATGTGGACAGCGCGGTGTTGATCGCATCGAAGGTCACGCCCAGCGCGCTGGCCTTGTCGCGGTCGATGTCCAGCTGCAGCTGGGCCGCGTCTTCCAGGCCGTCGGGGCGCACGCCGGCCAGCAGCTTGCTGCCGCGGGCCATGCCCAGCAGCTGGTTGCGGGCGTTGACCAGCGCCTGCCGGCCCTGGCCCGAGCGGTCCTGCAGCCGGAAGTTGAAGCCGGTGGCATTGCCCAGCTCGGGGATCGGCGGCGGGCTCAGCGGGAAGATGAAGGCATCGCGGATGCCCATCAGACCGCCGAAGGCACGGCCTGCCAGCGCACTGGCGCTCATGTTCTCGCCCTCGCGTTCATGCCAGTCCTTCAGCACCACGAAGGCCAGCGCCGCGTTCTGCCCGGTGCCCGAGAAGCTGAAGCCCAGCACGCTGACCATGCTGCGCACCTCCGGCTGCTTGAGGATGAAGCCTTCCACCTGCTTCATCACCTCCAGCGTGCGGTTCTGCGCCGCGCCCGGGGGCAGCTGCACGTTGACGATGATGTAGCCCTGGTCCTCGTTGGGCAGGAAGCTGTTGGGCAGGCGCAGGAACATCCAGCCCACGCCCACCACGATGGCCAGGTAGATGATCATGAAACGGCCGGCGCGGTGAAGGATGCGGCGCACCCATCCCTCGTAGCCCTTGGCGGTGCGGCTGAAGCTGCGGTTGAACCAGCCGAAGAAGCCGCGCTTCTCGTGGTGGTGGCCGGCTTCCACCGGCTTGAGCAGCGTGGCGCACAGCGCCGGGGTGAGCGACAGCGCCAGGAAGGCGCTGAAGGCGATGGCCGACACCATCACCGCCGAGAACTGGCGGTAGATGTTGCCCACCGCGCCGGCGAAGAAGGCCAGCGGCACGAACACCGAGATCAGCACCACCGTCACGCCGATGATGGCGCCGGAGATCTGGCCCATCGCCTTGCGCGTGGCCTGGCGGGGCGACAGCCCCTCCTCGCTCATGATGCGCTCGACGTTTTCCACCACCACGATGGCGTCGTCCACCACGATGCCGATGACCAGCACCATGCCGAACATGGTCAGCACGTTGATCGAGAAGCCCAGCGCCAGCAGCACCGCGAAGGTGCCCAGCAGCGCCACCGGCACCACGATGGTCGGGATGATGGTGTAGCGCCAGTTCTGCAGGAACAGGAACATCACCAGGAACACCAGCACCACCGCCTCGAACAGCGTCTCCACCACCTGCTCGATGGAGATGCTGACGAAGCGCGAGGTGTCGTACGGGATCTCGTACTTGACGCCGGCAGGGAAGAACTTCGACAGCTCGGCCATGCGGTTGCGCACCGCCTCGGCCGTCTGCAGCGCATTGCCGGTGGGCGAGAGCTGGATGCCGATACCGGTGGACGGCTGGCCGTTCAGCCGCGCCGAGGTGGCATAGGCCTGGCCGCCCAGCTCGATGCGGGCCACGTCGCGCAGCCGCACCGACGAGCCGTCGGCATTGGCGCGCAGCACGATGTTGCCGAACTGCTCCGGCGTGGAGAGCTGGCCGGCCACCACCACGGTGGCGAAGATGCTCTGGCCGGGGATGTTGGGCAGGTCGCCGATGGTGCCGGAGGACACCTGCGCGTTCTGCGCGCGGATGGCGGCGTTGACCTCGGCGGTGGACAGGTTGAAGCCCACCAGCTTGGCCGGGTCGATCCAGATGCGCATCGCGCGCTCGGTGCCGAACAGCTGCGCCTGGCCCACGCCCGGCACCCGCTGCAGCTCGGGCAGCACGTTGCGCGAGGCGTAGTCGCCCAGCGCCACGGGGTCGTAGCGCGGGTCGTCCGACGACAGGATGGTGAACATCAGGAAGTTGTTGCGCGACTTGTCCACGCGCACGCCCTGCTGCGTCACCGCCGAAGGCAGCCGCGGCGTGGCGCGGGCCAGCCGGTTCTGCACGTCCACCTGCGCCAGCTCGGGGTTGGTGCCCGGCTCGAAGGTGATGGTGATGGCGCCGGTGCCGTCGGCCTGGGCCACCGACTCCATGTAGATCAGGCCCGGCGAGCCGTTCATCTCGCGCTCGATCACGCTGAGCACGGAGTCCTCCAGCGTCTGCGCGGAGGCGCCCGGGTAGGCGGTGTTGATGACGATGGCCGGCGGGGCCACCGTCGGGTACTGGGCGATCGGCAGCTGCTTGATCGCCACGCCGCCGAGCACCAGGATGAACAGGGCGATCACCCACGCGAAGATCGGGCGATCGATGAAGAATTTGGCCATGGAGGTCCCTCGTTGCTCTGCCGCGAGGGCTTACTTGCTGGCGGCGCTGGCGGCGCCTTGCGGGGCGGAAGCGGGGGCCGAGCCCGCCGGCGCCGACGCGGCACCCGGGGTCCACGGCACCGGCTTGACCGGCGCGCCGGGCACCATCATCTTCTGGAAGCCGTCGACGATGACCTGCTCGCCCGGCTTCAGGCCTTCCAGCACGATCCACTGGTTGTTCTGGTTCTGGCCCAGCTTGACCGGCCGCGGCGCGGGCTTGTTGTCCGGACCCACCACCAGCACCGTGTCGCCGGTGGCCGCGCGGGTGACGGCCTGCTGCGGCAGCAGGATGGCCTGCTTCAGCTGCGCCTGCTCGATGCGCACCCGCACGTACATCCCGGGCAGCAGCAGGCCGTCAGGGTTGGGCACCTCGGCACGCAGCGTCACCTGGCCACTGGTCTGGTCCACGGTCAGGTCGGAGAACAGCAGCCGGCCGGTGCGGCCGTACTCGCTGCCGTCGTCCATCAGGATGTGCACCACGGCCGACTGGTCGCCTCCGGCCTGGCTCACCTTGCCGGCGGCCAGCGCGCGGCGCAGGTTCAGCACCTCGGTGGCCGACTGCGTGAAGTTGACGTACATCGGGTTGATCTGCTGCACCACCGCCAGCGGCGTGGGCTCGCCCTGGCCCACCAGCGCGCCTTCGGTCACCAGCGCGCGGCCGATGCGGCCGGAGATCGGCGCCGTCACCGCGGCATAGCCGCGGTTGATGCTGGCCGTCTTGACCGAGGCGCGGGCCACGGCCACGTCGGCCTCGGCCTGCTTCTGGGCCGCCACGGCATTCACGTATTCCTGCTTGCTGATGGCATTGGCTTCCACCAGCGGCGCATAGCGCTCGGCCTGCGCCTTGGTCTGCGCCACGTTGGCCTCGGCACGCGCCAGCGAGGCCTGCGCGCTGGCCAGCGCCGCTTCATACGGCGCGGAGTCGATCTGGAACAGCGGCTGGCCAGCCTTCACGTCGCTGCCTTCGCGGAACAGCCGCTTCTGCAGGATGCCGGCCGCGCGGGCACGCACCTCGGCCACGCGGGAGGCTTCCAGCCGGCCCGGCAGCTCGGTGACCAGGCCCACGGACTGCGGCTGCACCGCCACCACGCCGACGGTGGCCGGCGGCATGCCGCCGCCCGGCCCGCCCGCGGCGGCGGCCTCGTCCTTCTTGCCGCAGGCGGCCAGCAACACTGCCAAGCCGATCACGGCCAGGGCCGCGCCCGGGGTGCGGGCGCGTTGCGATGCGCCGAAAAACATAGCAACAGCTGACTCTCGTCGCATCACGATGCACGTCCTTGGAAAGTTTTTCTGGGGAGAAGCCGGGAGGGCTGCGGGTATACCCGGAGCCAGAACGGGCGCCAGTATACATACAGCCTAGAATGTATGCGCCACCCTCCCTCACGCCGCCGCCGAACACATGGTCCGCAAGACAAAGGAAGAAGCCCTCGCCACCCGCGCCAGCATTCTGGACGCGGCGGAGCTGCTGTTCCATCGCCAGGGCGTCTCGCGAACCTCGCTGCACGACATCGCCCAGGCCGCCGGCGTCACCCGCGGCGCGGTGTACTGGCATTTCAAGGACAAGGCCGACGTCTTCACCACCATGATGGACCGGGTGTGCATGCCGGTGGAGGACAGCGGCCCCAGGGCCTGCGCTGGCGCCGGGGGCACCGGACTGGCCGGCCTTCGGGCCCATCTGCAGGAGGTGTTCCACCTGGTGGCGCACGATGAGCGCGCCCGCCGCGTGATCGAGATCGCCACGCAGAAGGTGGAGTACGTGGACGAGCTGATGGCCGTGCGCGACCGCCACCTGGAAGTGCGCGGCGGCCACGTGGCCGAGCTGGCCGAGATGTTCGAGCAGGCGCAGGCCGCCGGCGAGGTGCCTGCCGCGGTGCCGGCGCGGCAGCTGGCGCTGGGGCTGCATGCGGTGGTCGACGGCCTGCTGCACAACTGGCTGCTGGACCGCGAGGCCTTCGACCTGGAGGCCACCGGCGCCATCACCGTGGACATCTTCCTGCGCGGTGCCGCGGCACTGCCGCCGGCCGTGTGAAGCCGGTGCCGCCGGCGGCCGGCACGCCGTCGCTGTTCGGCGATGAGCCGGCCGCGGAGCCGGAGGCCGCAGCCCCGCTGCAGGCGGCGGTCCCCTCGCCCGAGCTGGTGTCGCTGGCCGACCGGCTGCAGCAGCGCTTCGGCGGCCGCTTGCGGCTGGGCACCTCGTCTTGGAGCTTTCCCGGCTGGCAGGGCCTGGTGTGGGGCCGGGCGTATGGCGCGCCGGTGCTGGCCCGCCGCGGCTTGACGGCCTACCACTGCCATCCGCTGCTGCGCACCGTCAGCCTGGACCGGGCGTTCTACCGCCCGCTGGATGCGGCCACCTACGCCGGCCTGGCCGCGCAGGTGCCGGCCGATTTCCGCTTCGTGGTCAAGGCGCCGGCGCTGGTCACCGACGCACTGCTGCGCGAGCCGGGCAGCGGCAAGCCGGTGCACGCCAACCCCTGCTTCCTCGATGCACAGCGAGCGCTGCAGGAGGTCTTGCTGCCTGCCGTGCAGGGCCTGGGCCCGACGCTGGGCGCGCTGGTGTTCCAGCTGTCGCCACTGCCGGCCGACTGGCTGGCCGACGAGCCACGGCTGCACGAAGCGCTGGACAGGCTATGGCAGGTGCTGATGCCCGCGCTGCGGGCCGATGCACGCCTGCAGCACACGGTGGTGGCGCTGGAGCTGCGCGACGCCGCGCTGCTGACGCCCGCGCTGGCCGGGCTGCTGCAGTCGCACGGCGTGCGCTACTGCGCCGGCCTGCACGACCGCATGCCGCCGATGGCCCAGCAGCTGCCGATGCTGCGGGCGACGTGGCCGGGCGACCTGGTGTGCCGCTGGAACCTGCAGCGGGGCCAGCGCTATGCGCAGGCCAAGGACGCCTGGGCGCCCTTCGACCGCATGCAGCAGCCGGACGAGGCCACGCGCACGGCGCTGGCCCGGGTGATCGTCGGCACGCTGGGCGCGGGCCACGGCGTGCTGGTGACGATCAACAACAAGGCCGAAGGCTCGGCCCCTCTGTCGGTGCTGGCGCTGGCGCAGGAAGTGCTGCGCCAGGCCGAGGCACCGCGCTGACGTCAGGCGAAGTTCTTCGCCGCGAAGTCCCAGTTCACCAGCTTGTCGAAGAAGGTCTCGACGAACTTCGGGCGGGCATTGCGGTAGTCGATGTAATAGGCGTGTTCCCACACGTCGACCGTCAGCAGCGGGGTGTCGCCGGTGGTCAGCGGGGTGCCGGCGGCGCCCATGTTGACGATGTCCACCGAGCCGTCGCCCTTCTTCACCAGCCAGGTCCAGCCGGAGCCGAAGTTGCCCACGGCGCTCTTGACGAAGGCTTCCTTGAAGGCGGCGTAGCTGCCCCACTTGGCATTGATCGCATCGGCCAGCGCGCCGGTGGGCTCGCCACCGCCTTGCGGCTTCATGCAGCTCCAGAAGAAGGTGTGGTTCCAGATCTGGGCGGCGTTGTTGTAGATGCCGCCGGACGACTTCTTGATGACGTCCTCGAGTTCCATCGCTTCGAACTCGGTGCCCTTTTGCAGGTTGTTCAGGTTCACCACGTAGGCGTTGTGATGCTTGCCGTGGTGGAACTCGAGCGTCTCTTGGCTGTAGTGCGGTGCCAGCGCGTCGATCGCGTAAGGCAGGGGGGCAGCACTCGTTCCATGAAGATTTCCTCGTTGTTGAGCCGGTCTTACCGACGGGTGGGAGCGGTTTGGCCGCCGCATTGTAGGCAGCACGCCAAAGGCGGCGCGCCGTCAAGGCAGCATGTCACACAGGCGTGTCGGGAGTTGGTCGTCGCTCGGCGTGCACCGTCTGCACCAGCGCGTCGGCGCGGCCGTCGGCAAATACCGCGGCGATGCGCGAGCCCGGCTGCAGCGCAGCGGCGGAAGTGACGGCATGGCCGTCCTCGCCGGTCACCCAGGCATAGCCGCGCTGCAGCACCCGAGCCGGGTCCAGCGCCTGCAGCCGGCCGGCCAGCGCGCCCAGCCGGGCCTCGGCCCGCGCCAGCCCCGGTTGCGGCGCCCGTGGCAGGCGCTCGGCCAGGTTCTGCAGCCGGGCTTCGGCCCGGCCGAAGTGCTGGGCCAGCGCCCGGTGCAGCCGCGCGCCGGCCTGCTGCTGCGCCAGCGCCTGCTGCTGCAGCACCTGGCGCAGCGCCTGCTGGCGCCGGTGCTCCAGGCCCTGCAGCCGCTGGGCTTGCCGGGCCAGCGCCTGCGCCGGCCGCGCCAGTTGCATGGCCCGGCGGTCCAGGTGCTGCGCCTGGCCCTCCAGGCGGCGGTGCACCAGGGCCTGCAGCCGGTGGGCGATGGCGGCCAGCCGGGCCAGGGAATCCATCCGCGCCGGCGACACCAGCTCGGCCGCGGCGGTGGGCGTGGGCGCGCGCAGGTCGGCCGCGAAGTCGCACAGCGAGACGTCGGTCTCATGGCCCACGCCGCACACCAGCGGAATCGGCGAATCGGCCACCGCCCGCACCACGCGCTCGTCGTTGAAGGCCCAGAGGTCTTCCAGCGAGCCGCCACCGCGGCACAGGATGAGCGTGTCCACCTCGTTGCGCTGCGCCGCGCGGGTGAGCGCCGCCACCAGCGAGGCCGGCGCCTCCGGCCCCTGCACCAGGCTCGGATAGACGATCACCTCCACCTGCGGCGCGCGCCGCTGCAGCGCGGTGAGCACGTCGTGCAGCGCAGCTGCCCCCAGCGAGGTGATGACGCCCACCCGCTGCGGGAACGGCGGCAGCGGCCGCTTGCGTTCGGTGCTGAACAGGCCCTGCGCCTCCAGGCGGGCCTTCAGCCTCAGGAACTGCTCGTACAGGCTGCCGGCGCCCACCTGCTGCATCGACTCCACCACCAGCTGCAGTTCGCCGCGCGCCTCGTACACCGCCATGCGGCCGCGCAGCTCCACCTGCTGGCCGTCGCGCGGCTGGAAGTCCAGCAGCACCGCCGCGCGGCGGAACATCGCGCAGCGCAGGGTGCCGGTGGCACCGTCGGCATCCTTCAGCGTGAAGTAACAGTGGCCGCTGGCCGCGCGGGTGTAGCCGGAGAGTTCGCCGCGAACCGAAACCGAGCCGAAGCGCGCCGCCAGCGCATCGCCCGCGGCCAGCAGCAGCGCGGACACGCCCCACACCGTGCGCGCCGGCAGTGCGCCGAAGGGCCGGTTCATGCCGCCAGCGCCCGGCTGGCGCGGTGCGAGAACTCCACAAGCGCGCCGTTGCTGGGCTGGCGGCCCCAAACCCCTGTCACCAGGCCGTCATACTCAAGTAAGTGCTTGATTTTGAACACTATTTATGTGCCTAAATTTGCAGCAATCTGTGCGCGGCCCAATGATTTCAAGCCTTTGCGGACGCCATCAGGCACTTGCCCACAAAGTTATCCACAGCAGCCGTGGATTGATGGTTTGTCAAGCGGGTGCGCGGCGGATGGGCCGCCGCGCAGCGAACCGAAGCGCTGTGCGCAAGGCCCGGAACGTGGGGAGGCAGGGCCCATAATCGCGCCTCTCTTCACGGCCGGCGCCCCTGTGGCAGCCGGCGCATTCCCTGGAAGAAGCGTGATTTCGATCATACAAGCCGCGGGTTGGCCGATCTGGCCGTTGCTGGTCTGCTCCGTGGTGGCGCTGGCCCTGGTCATCGAACGGTTCTCCAGCCTGCGGCCGGCACGGGTGGCGCCGCCGCGGCTGCTGGACGAGGTGCTCACCCTCACCCGCTCCAATCTGCCGGGCCCTGACGTGGTCAACCGGCTGGGCGGCAACAGCGCGCTGGGCCAGGTGCTGGCCGCCGGGCTGCGCAGCGTGATCGCCGAGCCACGCATCACGGAGGAAGCGCTGCGCCAGTCGCTGGAAGGCGCCGGCCGCATCGCGCTGCACCGGCTGGAGCGCTACCTGAACACCCTGGGCACCATCGCCACCGCGGCGCCGCTGCTGGGGCTGCTGGGCACGGTGGTGGGCATGATCGAGATCTTCGGCGCCCAGGCCCCGGGCACCGCGCTGGCCGCGGGCGCCGGCGCCAATCCGGTGCAGATGGCGCACGGCATCTCCATCGCGCTCTACAACACCGCGTTCGGCCTGATCGTGGCCATCCCGTCGCTGATGTTCTACCGCTACTTCCGCGGCCGGGTGGACGAATATGCGCTGGACCTGGAGCAGGCCGCCGAGCGCCTGGTGCCGCACCTCATGCGCTTTTCGGTGCGCACGCCGGCATGAACTTCCGCCGGCCGCGGCGCGAGGAGCCGGACATCAACCTCATCCCGTTCATCGACGTGCTGCTGGTGGTGCTGATCTTTCTCATGCTGTCCACCACCTACACCCGCTTCACCGAGCTGCAGGTGAGCCTGCCGGTGGCCCAGGCCGAGCCGATGCGCGAGCGCCCGGACGAGGTGCTGGTCTCGGTGGCCGCCGATGGCCGCTATGCCATCAACGGCGAGCCGCTGCCCGGCCGCAGCGTGGAAGGCCTGGCCGGCGCGATGAGCCGCGCGGCGTCGGCGCTGGGCGCGGCCGGCCCGGGGCCGGTGGTCATCGTCTCGGCCGATGCCAGCGCGGCGCACCAGTCGGTGGTGAACGTGCTGGACGCGGCCCGCCGCGCCGGCCTGCCGCGCGTCACCTTCGCCACCCAGGCTGCCCCCGGCGCGGACACCGGCGTCCCCACCGCGCCACCGGCCGGGCGCTGAAGGCGCAAGCCCGTGCACCGGCCTGCTGGAGCCCGCGCGTGAGCCTGCCTGCACATGGCGGCGCGCTGGCCGCCTGGCTGCAACGCCAGTGGTGGCGGCCTCGCCCTACCCTCGGCGCGCGGCTGCTGCAGCCGCTGAGCTGGCTCTACCGGGGCCTGGCGGCGCTGCACCGCCGCCGCAGTGCCGCGCCGGCCGACCGCGGTCCCGGCGAAGTGCCGGTGGTGGTGGTGGGCAACCTGATCGTCGGCGGTGCCGGCAAGACGCCCAGCGTCATCGCGCTCGTGCGCTGGCTGCGTGGCACGGGCTGGACGCCCGGCGTGATCTCCCGCGGCTATGGCCGTGGCACCGACGCGGTGGCCCAGGTGCAGCCCGGCCTGGGTGCCGCCCACGGTGGCGACGAGCCGCTGCTGATCCAGCTGCGCACCGGCGTGCCGGTGTGGGTGGGTGCCGACCGCGTGGCCACGCTGGCGGCGCTGCGCGCGGCGCATCCGGCGGTGGACATCGTGGTGTCCGACGACGGCCTGCAGCACCACCGGCTGCGGCGCGACGTGCAGCTGGTGGTGTTCGACGAGCGCGGCGCCGGCAACGGCCTGCTGCTGCCCGCCGGCCCGCTGCGCGAGCCGCTGCCGCCGGCCCTGCCGCCGCGCACCCTGGTGCTGTACAACGCGCCGGCCGCCAGCACGCCGCTGCCGGGCTTCCTGGCGCGCCGATCGCTGGCCGGCGTCATGCCGCTGGCCGACTGGTGGGCCGCCACCGACGGCGCCGCGCAGCCGCTGCAGGCGCTGCAAGGCCGGCCGCTGCATGCGGCGGCGGGCATCGCTTCGCCCGAGCGCTTCTTCGGCATGCTGGAAGCCGCGGGCCTGGCCATCGAGCGCCTGCCGCTGCCCGACCACCATGACTTCGCCACCCTGCCCTGGCCGCGGGACACCGAGGTGGTGATCACCGAAAAGGACGCGGTGAAGCTGCGGCCCGATCGCCTGCCGCCAGGCCAGCGGGTGTGGGTGGCCACGCTAGACTTCCCGCTTCCGCCCGGCCTGGCCGCGGCCCTGCAGCCGCTGCTGCCTCCGCCCCCTTCGGGCTGCCCCGCCCCACCTGCCCCATGACGCTCGACCATCGCCTGATCGACCTGCTGGTGTGCCCCGTTTGCAAGGGCCCGCTCGAAATGCTGCGCGACGACGCCAGCCAACCCGCCGAGCTGGCCTGCCGCGCCGACCGCCTGGCCTTCCCGATCCGCGATGGCCTGCCGGTGATGCTGGAAGGCGAAGCGCGCAACCTGGAATGAGCGCCGCCGCCCCCTTCACCGTGCTGATCCCCGCCCGGCTGGCCTCCACGCGCCTGCCGCGCAAGCCGCTGGCCGACATCGGCGGCCTGCCGATGGTGGTGCGCGTGGCGCAGCGCGCCGCGCTGGCCGGCGCCGCCCAGGTGGTGGTGGCCGCGGACGACGCCGAGATCCTGCAGGCCTGCGAAGCCCACGGCGTGCGCGGCCTGCTCACGCGCGCCGACCATGCCAGCGGCAGCGACCGCCTGGCCGAGGCTTGCGAGCAGCTGGGGCTGGACGGCGACCACATCGTGGTCAACGTGCAGGGCGACGAACCCTTGATCGACCCGGGCCTGATCACCGCCTGCGTCGAGCAGCTGCAGCTGCGCAGCGACTGCGTGATGAGCACCGCCGCCCATGCCATCGACAGCGTGGCCGACCTGGCCAATCCGAACGTGGTCAAGGTGGTGCTGGATGCGCAGTCGCGCGCGTTGTACTTCAGCCGCGCGCCGCTGCCCTGGTGGCGCGATGGCAGCCACCCCGGCGCACCCGCCCTGCCGCTGCCGCCCGCACCGCCGGCGCTGCGCCATGTGGGCATCTACGGCTACCGCGCGGGCTTCCTCCGCAGCTTTCCCACGCTGGCCGCATCGCCGCTGGAAACCATCGAGGCGCTGGAGCAGCTGCGGGTGCTGTGGCATGGCGAACGCATCGCCGTGCACTGCAGCGCCGCCGCGCCTGCCGCGGGTGTGGACACGCCCGAAGACCTGGCGCGCGTGCGTGCGCTGGTGGCCGCGCAGGCCGCGCTTTGAGCGTCATCTGAAGGGGGCCAGGCCCCCGTGCCGCCACCCCTGGCGCGTCAGTTTCGCGCAGGGGTGTGCGTGTTATCTTCCACGACTGACAGCGTAGAACACCGCAAAACGAGGACAACGATGAGACTGATCCTGCTGGGGGCACCGGGTGCCGGCAAAGGAACCCAAGCCACCTTCCTGTGCCAGAAGTACGGCATCCCGCAGGTCTCCACCGGTGACATGCTGCGCGCCGCCGTCAAGGCCGGCACGCCGCTGGGCATCGAAGCGAAGAAGGTGATGGACGCCGGCGGCCTGGTCAGCGACGACCTCATCATCGCCCTCGTCAAGGAACGCATCGCCCAGCCCGATTGCGCCAAGGGCTTCCTGTTCGACGGCTTCCCGCGCACCATCCCGCAGGCCGAGGCCATGCGCGCGGCCGGCGTCAAGATCGACGCCGTGCTGGAGATCGACGTGCCGCACGAAGCCATCATCGAGCGCATGAGCGGCCGCCGCACGCACCAGCCCTCGGGCCGCACCTACCACGTCAAGTACAACCCGCCCAAGGTGGCCGGCAAGGACGACGTCACCGGCGAGGACCTGGTACAGCGCGAGGACGACAAGGAAGAGACCGTCAAGAAGCGCCTGGAGGTCTACCAGAGCCTCACGCGCCCGCTGGTGGACTACTACAGCCAATGGGCCGCCACCGGCGATGCCCAGGCCCCGCGCTACAGCAAGATCAGCGGCACCGGCACGGTGGACGAGATCACCGCCCGCGCACTGCAGGCGCTAGGCTGAAGGCCCGCCTGCCGCTCACCGACGAATGCCGCCTGCGGGCGGCGTTTTCCATTCCAGGACTGTCATCTCAGGAGTAATCACGCATGGACATCGCAGGCAAGGTCTTCATCGTCACCGGCGGCGCGTCGGGCCTGGGCGAAGGCACGGCGCGCATGCTGGCCGCCCACGGCGCCACCGTCGTCATCGCCGACCTGCAGGCCGACAAGGGCGAAGCCCTGGCCACCGAGCTGGGCGGCGCCTTCGTCAGGTGCGACGTGAGCCAGGAGGCCGACGGCCAGGCCATGGTGGCCAAAGCCACGTCGCTGGGCAAGCTGGTGGGCCTGGTGAACTGCGCCGGCATCGCGCCCGCGGCCAAGACGGTGGGCAAGGACGGCGCGCATGCGCTGTCGCTCTACACCAAGGTGATCACGGTCAACCTGATCGGCAGCTTCAACATGATCCGCCTGGCCGCCGAGGCCATGGCGAAGAACGAGCCGGAACCGACGGGCGAGCGCGGCGTGCTCATCAGCACCGCCAGCGTGGCCGCGTACGACGGCCAGATCGGCCAGGCCGCCTATTCGGCCAGCAAGGGCGGCGTGGTGGGCATGACGCTGCCGGTCGCCCGCGACCTGGCGCGCAACGGCATCCGCAACATGACCATCGCCCCGGGCATCTTCGGCACGCCGATGCTGTTCTCCATGCCCCAGGAAGTGCAGGACGCGCTGGCCGCGGGCGTGCCCTTCCCCTCGCGCCTGGGCACCCCGCAGGACTACGCCAAGCTGGTGCACGCCATCGTCACCAACGAGATGCTCAACGGCGAGGTGATCCGGCTGGACGGGGCAATCCGGCTGGCGCCGAAGTGAAAAGAGCCCGCGGCCTGTCGAGGCTGCGGGCTCCTGTGCGTCCGGGCATGCGGCCCGGACGGTGCATCAGAAGGCGAAGTTGCCGTTGATGTAGAAGGTGCGGCCGCGCGGGTCGTAGTAGCGGTCGTCGTAGCCCACCATCTGGCCCTTGTTGATGCCGCTGATCACCAGCGACAGCGGCGGTGCGCGGTCGAAGATGTTCAGCACGCCGGCGGTGATGGCGAACTGCTTGTTCAGCTGCACGCGGCTCTGCCAGTCGAAGGTGTAGTAGCGCTTGACCTTCAGGCGCACTTCCTCGAACTCGCCCGTGCCCACGCCGGCGGCGTCCAGCACTTCCACCTCGGCCGGCACGTCCTTGTAGCCGGTCTTGAAGTTGAAGCCCAGCGTGTGGTTCCAGGCACCGGCGCGCAGCGAGGTCGTCAGGCGGCCCTGCCACCGGAAGGTGACGGTGCCCAGCGACTCGTTGTTGTTGCCGATGGCCGAGTAGTACTCGCCGCCCGGCACCAGCTGCTGCTTCTCGCGCAGCATGTAGGTGGCCACGAACTGGGAGGTGACCGTGCCGAGCGGCGTGGGCACGCGGCCCACGACATCGAAGTCGATGCCGCTCATGTAGGTCTTGCCCAGGTTCAGGTTGCTCTGGTTATAGGCCAGGTAGTTGGTGCCCGTGCCCACGTCCACCGCCGAAGTCCACGCGCCTGCGTAGGCGTTCGGGTTGGCGAAAGCCTCCTGCTCGGTGATCTGGCCGAAGGTGTCGCGCAGCGCCACCATCCACAGGTCGGCACCGGCGGAGATCGCGCTGCTGGGCTCGAAGCGGATGCCCAGCGTGGCCTGCTTCGACTTCTCGGGCTTCAGCTCCTTGTTGCCGCCGGCGTACACGTCGTACTGCGTGCCGCTCGGGCGGCAGGTGGCGCCCTGCGCGGCGGCGATGGCGGCCAGCTCCGGCGTGCAGTCGTAGTTGCCCGACGTCACGCCATAGGACTGCAGCGCACCGTTGAGCTGCGGCACCGTGGGCGCACGGAAGCCCGTGCCCACCGAGCCGCGCACCAGCAGCTGCGGCGTCGGGTTCCAGCGGAACGCGGCCTTGCCGGTGGTGGAGTTGCCCGAGTCGGAGTACTTGTCGTAACGCACCGAGGTGGTCAGCTCGAAGTTGCGCGCGATGGGGAACAGCATCTCGCCGAACAGGCCCCAGGCGTGGCGGTCCGACTTGTACGGCGGCTTGGCCGACGCATCGCCGAAGCGCTGGTCACAAGGCAGCGCGTCGTTGTCCGGATCGCACAGCTCGCCGGTCACCGGGTTGGTCAGCACGCCCTGCGCGAACAGGCTGGGCTTGCTCTCGAAGCGCTCCTTGAAGAAGTTGATGCCGGTGCCGAACTGCATCGGGCCGCCGGCCAGCTGGCCAAAGGCGCGCGACGCACGCAGCTCGACGCCGTCCAGCTTGGACTCGCCGCCGTCCCAGTAGCCCTTGTACGAGGCGCCGTTGATGGCTTGCAGGGCTTCGGCGCTCTGCTGGCCCGGACCCACGAAGGGATTGAGCAGGCCGCTGGTCAGCAGCCGGTTGAAGGCGATGGCGCCGGGATAGCCGGAGATGCTGCCCTTGACGATGCTTTCCGAGTGGGTGTACGCGGTGTCGTAGTCCCAGCCGGCCACGGTGCCCTTCAGGCTCAGGCTCAGGTTGCGGAAGTCGGCCTTGTCGTCGCTGGTTCGCTTGCCGAGGTCGGCGGCGCGGTACGAGGCCACGCTGTCCTCGGTGATGCCCACCGGCAGCAGGTACTGGTTGTGCAGCGCGGAGCCCGCTTCCACCAGCACTTCGCCCGGCACCGGTGCGATGCGCGAGATCGACTTGGTGCGCGCCAGCAGCAGGTCGGCGCCGAAGGTATGGTCGGTGCCCAGCTTCTTGGTGAAGCTGGTCATGAAGCTCTCACGCTCGCGCACCGGGTAGATCTCGAGCTGCGTGACGAAGTCGTAGTAGCAGGCGCGCTTGCCCGGCGCCGTTTCCAGCGAGACGTGCACGTCGGGGCAGCTGCCGTTGGCCAGCAGGTAGGGGCTGACCAGGTCGCCGTCGTCGTCCGTGGTGTTGGCAGGAATGCCGCGCGGCGAGCCGTTGAAGAACTGGTAGGTCTTGCCGTTGGCGTTGAAGTTGACGATGCCGCTCTTGGCGAACTTGCGGTCCGTGGAATTGAGCTTGGTGCGGCGGTCGGCGCTGGCGGCGATGAGCACGTTGTAGCCGTCGCTCTCCAGGTTGCCGAAGCCCTTGGAGAAGTTCACGCGCTTCTCGGTGGCGCCGTCGGACGGGCGGGAGTAGCCGACGGTGATGTCGCCTTCCTGCGTGTCGCGCTTGGTGATGAAGTTCACCACGCCGGCGATGGCGTCGGAGCCGTATAGGGCCGAGGCGCCGTCGGACAGGATCTCGATGCGCTCGATGGCGGCGATCGGAATGGTGTTGAGGTCGACCGCGGCGGCAAAGCCGGTCAGCGTCTGGCCACCGAACTGCGCCAGGCGGCGACCGTTCAGCAGCACCAGGGTGCGGTTCTCGGTCAGGTTGTGGATGGACACGCCGGCGAAGCCGTAGCTGTTGCCACCCACGCCGGCGGTCTCGGTGACCGCGCCCTGGATGGAGGGCAGTTTCTGCAGAAGGTCCACCGTGGACGTAGCGCCCGTGCGGTCGATTTCTTCCTTGCGGATCACCTGGACCGGAAGGGCCCCTTCCGCCTGCACCCGGCGAATGGCCGAGCCGGTGATTTCAACGCGCTGCGCACTGTCTTGTGCCACCGCCACGCCCGCAAAGGGCCCGACCGTGCCGCCAAAGGCGAGCAGTATGCTGGACAGTAACTGCGTTCTTTTGAACATACTCATACTCCTAATGTTCAGTTCAAGGTGTCCAGCCACCTGGAGAAATGTCATTGCGGGGCGCTTGTGGCGCCGGTGGCGTGCGATGACATGGCAGGAAGCCTGATGGCCGCCTGCGGGCGAGAGGCGGGTCGCCAATGCCCGGTTAACAAGGAATCAAGGTGCGGGGTTACCGATCAGGTGCCTGGCCTCCATGGTTTTTCTAGGGGAAAGGGAAAGTCAGACGTGCGAACGCAGCCCTGCGGCGGGCCGACGCGCAAGCGTCCCGGTGAACAAGGCGGTGGGGAGAAGGTAACCGGCGGGTGCCGGTGCGCCAGGCAGGCGCGCAGAGGGGCTACAGCGGAACTGCGGAATGAACAAGACTTCGACTACCTATTGTTCAAGACGATGGCCCGTCAGCTGCATGCACACAGTTGGTGCAGACTTCTGGGTGCATGCACACCCTGTAGACGGGCCCGCGCTGGGCGAATGTTTCTGTTTGTTCCCGACTGGCTGCATTACGTGTCTGGATTGTCCTTAAGCATTTACGGGGCCAACCCTGGGACAAACCTTGATGGTGCGTGCGCGCCACGGCCGTGCCGGGCTTGCCGGTAGTGCGGATTGACGGGCAAGCAAAAACGGGCCGCGAGGGCCCGTTTGCTGTTGATGCGCAGCCGCCGTCAGAACTTGAAATTGGCCCTGGCGTAGACCGTACGACCACGGGCGTCTGTGTAGCGGTTGTCGTAGCCGACCTGCTGTCCACCCACGGTCTTGAGCGAAAGCGGCGGATCACGGTCGAAAAGGTTGTTGATGCCGACGGTCGCCGACCATGCCTTGGTGATGTCGTACTTGGTCTGCACATCCACCGTCAGATAACTGCTGACACGCCGGTCCGTCACCCCGACCGTGCGCCCAATGCTGCCGTCAGGATTGAGAACGCGCACCAGTCCGCAGTCCGCCACTGTGCAAGGCTGGTCGAGGTAGGACGACTTGTAATTGATGGCGAAGGTGTTTTCGGCATTGCCGGTCTTGAGCACGGTCGTCAGCTTCCAAAGGTTCTTGAACGTTACCTCCTCATCATTGAATCGTCCTAGGTTACTGAACCACGGGCCATTCTTGAGACGCTGGTAGTCGTACTTGAACATGTGGGTCCACTGCAGAGCGGTGGTCAACCGGCCCAACGACGTGTTGAATGCAACGCGCGCATCCACGTCCAGCCCTAAAAACTTTTCCTTGCCGAGGTTTTCGTTCGGAATGAAGAGGGCCACGTAGGTCTGCTTGGTCCCCGGGTCATCGTAGGTCGTGAAGTTTTTCAGGTAAGACCCAGGGTTGGCCATGATGACGTCTTCCGTCAACTGGTCGATGCGGTCCTTCACGTTCACGCCCCAAAAATCGGCGCCGAAAGACACGTTCGTCGACGGCTCGACCCGGAAACCCAAAGTCCACTGGGTCGACTTTTCTGGTTTGAGCTCAGGGTTGCCGCTGGCCAGCTGCTCATACTGGGTATTGCCCTGCCGGCAACGGACCGAAGGATTGGTCTGCTGAAGTGCTTCCAGTACCTCGGTCGGACAGTTGTAGCCTGCTCCCGTCACGCCATAAAGCTGGCGACCCGCTGCCACCTGCGGTACGGCGGGCGCCCTGTAGCCGGTGCCGACTGAACCACGAAACAGCAGCACCTTCGATGGCTGGTAGCGCATCGACAACTTCCCGTTGTTGGTATTGCCGAAGTCGCTGTAATGGTCATGCCGCAACGCCGCATTCAGCTCCAGCGTCTCCAGCACCGGCAGCACCACTTCCGCGTAGACGCCATAGGCCTTCCGCGACACGTCGTAAGGCACCTCGCCAGAGGAATCGCCGGCAATGTTGTTGCCGATACCCTGCGCCACCAGGCTCGGGCTGCTTTCCACGTCTTCCTTGCGGAAGTCGACGCCCAAGCCAAGCTGAGCCGGGCGGTTGCCGATCTTGAAGATTTCGCGCGAGCCGCGCAGTTCGAGCGCAGAAAGCGCCGAGGTTCGCGTCTGGAACACGTTCCGATATTGCATATCGTCCAGCGCCGAAATGCCGGCGGCCGATTGCTGCCCTGGCATCAGGAAGGGGTCGAAGGAACCGTTGGCAATGGCAGCATCCTGTTCGTTCTGCAAGAGCCAACCGCCGCCGTAGCTGGAGACCCACTTGTTGCGGGACAGCGTCAATGCCGAAGAATAGTCCCAGCCAGACAGGCTGCCAGACAGGCTCAGCGCGAAATGGGTGGCCTTGGTTTCGTTGCGCGTAACCCGGGGCCCGACATCGACGCCCCGCCAGTAAGCATACAAGTCATCGCCGTAAACGGAATCCGGCACCAGTACCTTGGCGCCGCCCGGCATGTACTGGTTGTATAACGTTGAGCCGGTCGGAATCTGCATGTCCACCGGCGGCGGCGCAATGCGCGTCGTCATCGTGTACCGGTTATACGCGAAGTCGGCGCTCAACCGATGGTCGGCCCCCAAGGCCTTGCTGAAGGTGGCGAAGAGGCTGTCGCGTGCTTGCTCAGGTGAAATCTCTAGCGCCTGGCTGTAGTCGTAGCGGCATGCTCCGCCTCGAAATACATGGGTAGGCGGGCAACTGCCGTTCTGGTCGTAGTACGCATTGCCCAACGCATCGAATTCGCGCGCCTCGTTATACACCTCGTAATTGGCGGGCGCCGAGCGAATGGAGCCGTTGAAAAACACCAGGCTCTGACCCTTGTAGTTGAAGGGCACGATGCCGGTTTTCGAGAAGCTTCGGTCGGCCGCCTTCAACTGAGTCTGGCGGTCCATTGCCAGGCTGACCAACGCGTTGTAGCCATCGTCAGTCAAGCTCCCCCAACCCTTTGTCAGGCTGAAGTTGGTGGATTTGCCCGCTCCACCCTTCGGAACGGAGTGGGTAAGGCTTGCAGCGCCTTCCGTCAAGTCGCGCCGCAGGATGAAGTTGACGACGCCTGCAATGGCGTCGGTGCCATACACGGCCGAGGCGCCATCAGTGAGCACTTCGATTCGGTCGACCGCAGCAAGCGGAATGCTGTTGAGGTCGATGCCGGAACCAAAGCCCGTCAGCGTCTGGCCAGCCCAGCTGGCTACACGCCGACCATTCAGCAGCACCAGCGTGCGTTGTTCGCCGACGTTATGGATGGAGGCGCCGGCAAAACCCCCTGAACCGCTGCCCACTGACTCCGAGCTCGAGGTGAACCCCTGCAACGCCGGCAGGTTCTGCAGCAGCTCGGTGACCGACTGCGCGCCGCTGCGGTCGATCTCGGCGCGGTTGACGGTTTGCACCGGCAATGCGGTCTCGGCATTGATCCGCTTGATGGACGAACCGGTGATTTCGACCCGCTGGGCCTCTTGGGCCACCGCCGACCCGGCGGCGAGGAAACACACGATGGCTGAATTGATGGCAGTCCGCTTGAACATGCACTCTCCTGGTCGATGATTGCCTGAGCACCCAGATATGCGGGTGTCAATCGATTGTTAAGCAATCTTTCTGCCAGAAAGTGATATTTTAGCGGTGCATCGGGCAAATCCGGATCGTTTGAATTGATATTTGTGGAGTCTCCGCAACGGCACTGCGAAGCTTCACTCTTGTGCCGTGATGGCCAACCTCGGTACAGCCGCCAACAGTGTGCGCGTATACCCCTGCGTCGGCGCATCCAGCACACTGGCCGCCGCCCCTGCTCCACGATCCGCCCGCGCTGCATCACCGCCACCTCGTCCGCGATGTACTCCACCACGCCGATGTTGTGCGTGATGAACAGGTAGCTGATACCCAGCTCGCGCTGCAGCTGCTTGAGCAGGTTGAGGATCTGCGCCTGCACCGACACGTCGAGCGCGGAGGTCGGCTCGTCGCACACGATCAGCTGCGGCTGCACTGCCAGTGCACGCGCGATGGCGATGCGCTGGCGCTGGCCGCCGGAGAACTCGTGCGGATAGCGGTGCAGCGCCTCCCGGCGCAGGCCGACCTGGTCGGTCAGGGCTTCGATGCGCGCTCTTCGTGCACCGGCGTCCATCTCGGTGCGCAGCGACATCAGGCCTTCCTCCAGCACGTCGAACACGCGCATGCGCGGGTTCAGCGAGGCAAACGGATCCTGGAAGATGATCTGGATGCGCTGCCTCGCCGCGCGCAGCGCATCGCCGTTCATGTCGAACAGGTTCTGGCCGTCCAGCAGGGCCCGGCCCTCGATGCGGGCCTGGGTGCGCAGCAGCTGCACGATGGCCTTGCCCGTGGTGGTCTTGCCGCAGCCCGACTCGCCCACCAGCGCCAAAGTGCGACCCGCGCCCACCTGGAAACTCACGCCGTCCACCGCGTCGAAGTAGCCGGCCACGCGCTGCAGCGCGCCCTTGCGGATCGGGAAGCGCACCCGCAGCCCCTCCACCTGCAGCAGCGGCGCGCCCACCGGCAGGCCGCGGGTGGCCTCGGCCGCGGCAGCGGGAGGCAGCGGCGCGGGTGCGGCCTCGGCCGGCGCCGCGGCGGCCAGCGCGGCCAGGCGGGCATCGTCCACGTACAGCAGGCAGCGCACCGGGTGCGGCGCCTGGCCGTCCGCCGCGGCCTCGTACAACTCGGGCAGCGTGGTGGAGCAATGCGGCATCACCCGGTCGCAGCGCGGCGCGAAACGGCAGCCGGTGAAGGTGGTGGTCAGCGGCGGCACGGTGCCCGCGATGGCGGCCAGCGGCTGGTCGCGGCGCTGGGCATCCGGCAATGCCTTCAGCAACGCGCGCGCATACGGATGGCGCGGGTGGGCAAAGAAGTCGGCGGCCTCGGCCACCTCGATGATCTGCCCTGCGTACATCAGCGCCACGCGGTGGGCCATGCCGCTGACCACCGCCAGGTCGTGCGTGATGAGCAGCATGCCCATGCCCTGCTCGCGCTGCAGGTCGCGCAGCAGCTCCAGGATCTGCTTCTGGATGGTGACGTCCAGCGCCGTCGTGGGCTCGTCGGCCACCACGAAGTCGGGCTCGGTGGCCAGCGTCATCGCGATCATCACCCGCTGCTTCTGGCCGCCGCTCATGCGGAACGGGTACTCGTCGATGCGGCGCTCGGGCTCGGGGATGCCGACGCGGCGCAGCCAGTCGATGGCCTTGGCGCGGGCCGCATCGCCGCGCAGCGCGGTGTGCGCCTCGATGGCTTCCACGATCTGCTGGCCCACCTTCATCACCGGGTTCAGGCTGGTGGAAGGCTCCTGGAAGATCATGCCGATGCGCCCGCCGCGCACCGCGCGCATGCGCGATTCGGGCAGGCTGAGCACATCGGTCTCGCCGCGGCGGTCCTCGTCGCCCAGCAGCACGCGGCCCTGGGCCACGGTGCCGTTGTCGGGCAGCAGGCGCATCAGCGCCAGCGCGGTCATGCTCTTGCCGCAGCCGGACTCGCCCACCAGCGCGAAAGTCTCGCCGCGGCGGATGGCCAGGTCCAGGCCGTCGATGGCCTTGACCAGGCCGGCTTCGCTGTCCAGCTCCACCTTCAGGTTGTCGATGCGCAGCACGTCAGGCCCCTTGTGTCTTGCGTTCGCGCCGCAGCACGCGGGCACGGAAGGTGCGCGCGCGTGGATCGAAGGCGTCGCGCACGCCGTCGGCGAACAGGTTGGCGGCCAGCACCACGGTGACCATGAAGCCGAAGGCCGCCGCGAACGACCACCACACCACCGGGTCGCGGCTCATCTCGGAGCGGGCCAGGTTGATCATGCCGCCGAAGCTGTTCATCGACGGATCGACACCCACGCCCACGTACGACAGCACCGCCTCGTAGAGGATGAGCGAGGAGAACTCCAGCACCGTGACGATGAGCATCAGGTGCGCCACGTTGGGGAAGATGTGCCGCACCATGATGCGGCCATGGCCCACGCCGAAGGCATTGGCGGCCTGCACGTATTCCAGCTCGCGCAGCTTGAGCGTCTCGCCTCGCAGCAGGCGGCACAGGCCGGCCCAGCCGGTGGCGCCCAGCACCACGCACAGCAGGAAGAGCTTGAGGTCGGCCCGCTCGGCGCCGGTCTCGAACAGCTCCGGGTGCTTGTCGAGGAACACCTGCACCATCAGCACGCAGGCCGCGATGAGCAGCACGTTGGGCACCGAGCTGAGCACGGTGTAGAGGTACTGGATCAGCTCGTCCACCCAGCCCTTGAAGTAGCCGGCCATGATGCCCAGCACCACCGCCAGCGGCAGCGTGGCCACGGTGGCCAGCGTGCCGATGACGAAGGCGGTGCGGATGCTCTTGATGGCCTGGTACAGGACGTCGTTGCCGGTGCGGTCGGTGCCCATCAGGTGGTAGGGGCCGGACAGCATCGTGCTGGGGCCGACCACCAGGGCCACCAGCCACAGCGTGATGAGCAGCGCATGCCAGGGCACCTGCCCTTCGCGGTGTCGCACGGCGGCCCAGGTCTCGGCCAGGCCGGTGCCGCGGGCACGGCCGATCATGGCCAGCAGCGCCACCGTCAGCAAGGCGGCCGCCAGGGCGCCGGCCAGCAGGCCCACGCCGGCCCGCCAGGCCACGTCGCCCAGCAACTCGGTCTCGGGGTCCTTCAGGTGTGCGCCGCCGAACTGAAGCCGCGGCGCGGTGCGCACCACCTGCCCGTCCACCTCGCTCGACTCGCGGTTCCAGCTCACCGCCGCCAGCGGATGCGAGTAGGTGGACTCCCGCGCAGCGACCAGGTCCCACATCAGCGTGTCCAGCAGGGAGCGGGTGCGTGCGTCGTAGGCCGGCCCGGCGTCCGCGGCGGCGCCGGGTGCCGGCGGCAGCAGCGGGCGGTAGTGGATGCTGTCCACCAACGTGATGCCCAGGCACAGCAGCAGGATGAGGGAGGACGCCAGCGCCGCCGGATCGCGGAAAACCTTGCGCCAGTTGGCCGACAGCGCGGGCTTGCGCACCACCATCAGGCCATAGGCCAGCAGGGCCAGCAGCAGCAGCCAGATCGCGGCGTCGGTCCAGAGCAGAACGAACTTGGGCATGGAAGGCTCGCAGGTCAGCTGAGGCGCACCCGGGGGTCGGCCCAGGTGTAGGCGATGTCGATCAGCACATAGGTGGCGATGTAGAGCAGCGAGCCGAGGAACACCATCGTGCGCACGATGGCGAAGTCCTGCTTGCCGATGGCCTCGATCACGTAGGCGCCCAGGCCCGGCAGGCCGAAGAAGCTCTCGAACACCAGGCTGCCGAGAAACACGTAGGGCAGGTACGAGCCGGCGCTGGTGATGATGGGGATGAGCGCGTTGCGCAGCACATGCCTGTACAGGACGACCGCCTCCGACAGGCCCTTGGCACGGGCGGTGCGCACATAGTCCTTGCCGATCTCCTCCAGGAACATCGCGCGGTACAGCCGGGCCTCGCCGCCCAGCCGCGCCACCAGCGACAGCAGGATGGGCAGCACCAGGAACTTCACCGCATCCAGCCCCGGCGCATAGCCCGAGATCGGCGCCAGCCTGAGCACCCGCGAGAACAGGAACTGCCCCACGATGATGTAGAACAGGCTGGAGATGGACAACATCACCACGCAGGCCACCACGCCCCACACGTCCAGCCGCGTGCCGCGCAGCATCACCAGCAGCAACGCAAAGGCGGTGCTGGCGATCACCTGCAGCACGAACAGCGGCAGCGCCATCTGCAGGCTGACCTTCATGCGGGTGGCCACCTCGGCGCCGATGTCGCCGGCGCTCTCTGAATCGGCGCGGCCGAACTTCAGCGCGAACAGCGACACCGAGCGGTCCCAGAAGATGGTGTCGGTGAGCTGGGCCGTGCCCTGGGCCTGCGCATTGAAGTACAGCGGCTTGTCGTAGGCGCGTTCCTCCTTCCAGCGCTCGATGGCCTCCTGGGTGATGCGCTTGCCGCCCAGGTTCAGCCGCGCCATGTCGTCCGGCGTGTTGACGGTGAAGAAGAGCACGAAGGTGGCCAGGTTCACACCCAGCAGGATCAGCGCGCCGTAGACGATGCGGCGCATCACATAGGAAAGCATCGGGTCAGGGCTCCGCTTCGTCTAGGCCAGCACTTCGCCACGGGCGTTCATGCGTTCGCGCCGGCGCAGGCTGCGCGCGGCCACCACCACCAGCACCACCACCGCCACGGCCATCAGCACGGCGGGCCACCACACCGGCTGGTTCCAGGCCTTCTGGCGCGCCACCCGCTCGGCCGCATCCACCCGCAGGTAACGGCCCTGGTCGCGCACCAGGATGGCCGGGCGCGAGTTGTAGACCCAGTGCTGCACCGCAGCCGATGCATGCGGGAAGAAGCCCATGGTCCAGGGCGCGTCGGTCTGCGCGATCTTCACCAGTTCGTCGACCAGCTGCTGCTTCTCGGGGCCGTCGTCCAGCGTCTTCATGCGGCCGTACAGGCGGTCGAACTCGGCGCTGGCGTAGTTGGAGGTGTTCTCGCCGTCGTGCTTGGTCTTGCCGTTGGGGCCGTACAGCAGGAACAGGAAGTTCTCCGCGTCGGGGTAGTCTGCATTCCAGCCCAGCCAGAACACCTGGTAGGTGCCCTTGCGCACCTTGTCCTGGAACTGGTTGTTGTCGGTGGCGCGCACTTCCAGCTGCACGTCGATCTTGGCGAACTGCCGCACCACCCAGTCGATCTCCGGCTTGCGCTCGGGCGTGGGCGGTGCGTAGTAGTCGTAGTTGAGCACCAGCGGGCGGCCGGTCCGGGCGTCGCGGCCATTGGGGTAGCCGGCCTCGGCCAGCAGCCGCTTGGCATCGGCGATGGGCCGGCGCTGCACCTTGCCGTCCACCAGGCGGTGCGTCACCGGGTTGAAGTAGCCCGGCTCCTCCTCGCGCGAGCCGACGATGCCCGGCGGCAGCGGGCTCATGGCGGTGTCGCCCGCCTTCTTCGGAAAGACCTTGCTGTATTCCTCCCAGTCGATGGCGATGGAGATGGCCTGGCGCAGCTTGCGGTTGCGCTCGGCCTGCTCGGGCGTGCTGCCGTCGCCGATCACCGGGTCGAGCATGTTGAAGGCGATGAAGTAGCTGTTGACGTCGGAGCGGGTGTCCAGCCGGAAGCCCTTCTCGGTGTACTCGCGGCGCACGGCGTCGGAGTCCTGCATGTCCACCAGGTAGTCCTTGCCGGTGTCGGTGCGCTCGAACACCTCCACGTCGTAGAAGCCCTGGCGGAACTTGCCCTTCTGCGGCACGGCCTCGCGCTCCACCGTGACGACGATCTTGTCCAGGAACGGCGTCTTCTTGCCGCAGTCGGCCAGCAGGCCGGTGGCCTTGGCGATCTCGTCGCCCTCGCAGGGATACGGCTCACCGCGGTAGTTGGGATTGCGCACCATCACGTGCCGGCGGTCCTGCACGAACTCGGTCATCATGAACGGGCCCGTGCCCACCGGCCAGCGGTCCAGCGTCATGCCGCGCTCGGCCATGCCGGGCTGGGCATAGAAGGCATCGGCCTCCCAGGGCACCGGCGCGGTGAAGGTCATCTGCAGCCAGTAGTTCCACTGCGGGTACTTGCCCTTGATGCGGATGCGCAGCAGGTGTTTCTCGGGCGCGCTGGCACCGGCCAGCGGCCACTGGCGGAAGTCGAGGAAGGGTTTGTCCAGGCTGGACGGATCCAGCCCTTCGCGCAGCTTGGCGTCCTCGGCCTTGACCAGCGCGGTGTACTCGCGCAGGCCCACGATGTACTCGCCGAAGATGCCGGCGATCGGCGTGGTGATGCGGGTGGTGGCATGCCGCTTCAGGCCGTAGACGAAGTCCTCGGCCACCAGCTCGCGGGTGCCGGTGTGCTCGAAGTCCACCGGCGTGCGGCGGCCGCCCAGCTCGCCCGGCTTCATCGCGTGGTAGCGATAGCGGCCCTGCTCGTCCTTGGCAAAGGCCGGATGCGGCTGGAACAGGATGCCCGGCTTGATCGGGATGTCGTAGACGCTTTCGGCGATCACCGCACTGTCGGCATCGTCGGGCAGCGGCTGGCCGTTCTTGTCCAGGTAGTGCGGCTTGACCACCTCGGCCGCGCTCTTCGGCACCAGCACGAAGGGCCGCTTCAGGTAGTGGTAGCCGTAGGGCGGCTCGTAGATCTGGTAGGTGAACGGCGTGTCGTTCGACCAGTAGCTGGCCACCGGGTCCAGGTGGCGGGGAGAGTTCTCGATGGCCGCGGTGTACAGCGTGTTGGAAGCGGCGGCATCTTCAGGCCAGGGATTGTTGTTGCAGGCGGCCAAGCCGGCGGCCAGCGCCGCGGCCGCCAAGGCCTTGCCCCATCGAACCCACCCATGAATGCCCATGCATGCTCCTCGCGTGTTGCGCAGATCGTTATGCCGCGTTGGCGAACTGCGGGCTCGTGGCCCAGGCACCCCACGGAAGGCGCGGATTCTAGGAGAAGACATCTGCCAGATTTGCAGCTTCCATGCCAGGGAGTTGTACGTACAACTTGATGTCCCGTGGGAGACAGCCTGGCGCCGGCCCCCGTGATTACCAGCCGATGAAGGCGTCCCGCCCCTGCACGGCCAGCGTCACCCTGGCGCCCACCGGCAGGCATACCTTGGTGGGCACATGGCCGAAGGGCAGCCCGGTGAGGATGGGCACCGGGCACACGGAGCGCAGGTGCTCGATGGCCGACTTCAGCGTGTAGCCGCGGTCCAGCGGCGACTTGCGCCAGGCGGTGAACTCGCCCAGCAGCACGGCCTTCTGCTGTGCCAGCACGCCGGCCTGGTGCAGCTGCAGCAGGCTGCGCTCGATGCTGTAGGGATGTTCGTTCACCTCCTCGATGAACAGGATGCCGCCCTTGATGCGCCGCGTGGCCGGCCAGTGCCGCGTGCCCAGCAGCGTGCTGATGACGCGCAGGTTGCCGCCCCACAGCGTGCCGCGGGCTTCCAGGCCGTCGAAGCCCTCGCCCGTGCGGAAGCCCAGCGCTTCCAGCTCGCCGGACATGGCCTCCAGGAAGCAGCCCTCGGTCACGTCGTCCACGCCGCCCTCCTCGTCGGTGGCGCCGAAGTCGCCGGCGGCCATCGGCCCGGCCCAGGTGACGCCGGCCGGCGCATGGGCCAGCAGGCCCAGCTGCAGCGCGGTGAGGTCGCTGTAGCCCACCCAGCGCGTGCCACGCTCGATGCTGCGGGCCACCAGCGGCCAGTCGATGCGGTCCAGCAGGCGCGACATGCCGTAGCCGCCGCGCGTGGCCAGGGCCACCGAGGGTGCGGCCTCGGCCACCCGGTGCAGCGCGGCCAGGCGGATGTCGTCGGTGCCGGCGAAGCGCTGGTGCTTGCCCAGCGCATCGGCGTCGATGGTGACCTCGAAGCCATGGGCCTTCAGGCGGCGGGCGGCGCGGCGCACCGGCGCGGCCTGCACCACCACGCCCGCGGGCGAGAACAGCGTGAGCGTGCGCGGGCCGTCGGGCACGCCGTGGGCGGCATGGTCGCGGTGGGCATCGTGGGCATGCCCGTGGTGGTCATGGCCATGACGGTGGTCATGGTGGGCATGGTCGTGCGCCGGCGCGGCGGTCTTGCGGGAGGTGGCGGTCATCAGGGCTCGGGGGACGGGTCGGCGGGCAGCTCGGTGGCCTCGCCGGTGGGAATGGGGGGCGGGCCGCGGCGGGCGGCCTGCAGGGCCTTCTGCCGCGCGCGGCGCTCGGCGAAGAAGCCGCGCAGCAGCTGCGCGCTGGCCTCGGCCAGCACGCCGCCTTGCACCGTGGTGTGGTGGTTGAGCTGGGGCTGGGCGAAGAGGTCGATCACCGAGCCGGCCACGCCGGTCTTGGGATCGGCCGCCGCGAACACCACCCGCTTGAAGCGGGCATGCATCAGTGCCATCGCGCACATGGCGCAGGGCTCCAGCGTCACGAAGAGCTCGCACTCCGGCAGGCGGTAGTTCTGCAGCAGCTGCGCGGCATGGCGCAGCGCCACGATCTCGGCATGCGCCGTGGGGTCGTGGGTGGTAATGGGCCGGTTGTAGCCGGTGGCGATCACCTGGCCGTGGCGCAGGATCACCGCGCCCACCGGCACCTCGCCCGCCAGCTGCGCATTCAGGGCCTGGTCCAGCGCCAGGCGCATGGCATGTTCATCCGCCGGGCTGGCGGGCAATGGAGAAGGCACTGCGGACATGCCGCTACGTTACCAGCCGGCCATGCGACGCCCTACAGCTGGAAGCCCACCCACAGCACCAGGCCCTCGCCCACGTCGCGCAGCAGCCCGGCCTTGCGCGGCAGGTGCGCCCGGGCCAGGCGGCGTTCGTGCTCGAACCACTGGGCGAAGGCGGCGATGGCCGGCTGGTCGTGGAAGGCCACCATCAGCTCGTAGTTGAGGAACAGGCTGCGGCTGTCGATGTTGGCCGAGCCGGCCAGGGCCAGCACCTCGTCCACCACCACCAGCTTGGCATGCAGCATGTGCGGCGTGAGCCACAGCCGTGCACCGGCGGCGGCCAGGGCCCGCAGCGCGCGGCCGCGGGCGATGTCGGACATGCGGTGGTTGGAGCGGGCCGGCAGCAGCAGGTCCACCACCACGCCGCGGCGGGCCGCCAGGCACAGCGCGGCCAGCAGGGACGAGTCGGGCACGAAGTACGGCGTGACCATCATCAGCCGGCTGCGGGCGCGGTAGGCGGCCGTCACCAGCATCGACTGGATGGTGTCGTCCAGCTGGTCGGGCCCGCTGGCCACCATCTGCGCCCGGGCGCCGCACTGCGGGCCGGGCCCGGGGGCGGCAAGGCAGGCAGCGCCGGCGCGGGCAGCCGCGGCCGGCCGCCGGCAAAGCGCCAGTCGTGGCGGAACAGCGCGCTGGCCTGCTGCACGAAGGGGCCGCGCAGGTCGAAGCTGAGGTCGTGCCAGGCGGGCCTGCCGGGTTCGCCGTCGAAGTACTCGCTGGCCAGGTTGCGCCCGCCGCACCACAGCCGCTGCGTCGGCAGGCCGGCATCGGCCACCAGCAGCTTGCGGTGGTTGCGCAGGTTGGTGCGGCCCTTCAGCGGTGAATGCAGCGGCGGCACGAACTGCACCGAATGGCCGCCCGCGGCCTTCAGCACTTCCAGCTCGGGCCGGCCGCCCATCAGCGCCCCCAGGCCATCGAGCATCAGCCGCACGGTGACGCCGGCACGCGCCCGCGCGGCCAGCCGCTCCACCACCGCCTGGCCGAAGGCATCGCGGCCGATGATGAAGGTGCACAGGTCGATGGAATGGCGGGCCTGGTCGATCACCTCCCACAGCGCGCCGCGGGCCGCCGCGCCGTCGGCATGGATGGCCAGGTCCGCATACGGTGCCGCAGCCGGCTGGCGCAGTGCCAGCGCGGTCCGCTCGGCCCAGCTGGTGGCCTCGCCCACCGGATGGGCGCCGGCCAGCCGCACCGGCCGGGTGCGCTTGCGCGAGCCGAAGATGAGGAAGCCGGGCAGCGCCAGGTAAGGCACCAGCAGGATGAACAGCACCCAGGCCACGGCGGCGGCCGGCTGGCGCCGCTGACCCAGCACATGGGCGGTGATCACGTAGATCAGCAGCGCGATCACGGTGACCAGGCCGTGCAGGCTCAGCCAATGGGCAAGCGTGAGGACCGGCAGCATCGGCGGTGGTGGCACTCCGTGGACGACGACAACGCCCCGCAGGATAGCCGCCCTGGCGGCCGCGCCGCAGTGGGCTAACCCAGCCGCAGCGCCATCACCCCGGCCACGATGATGGCGGTGCCGGCCGCGCGTTGCCAGCCGAAGGGCTCGCGCAGCAGCCAGGTGCCCAGCAGCGCCGCGAACAGCACCGAGGTTTCGCGCAGTGCCGCCACGGCGGCCACCGGCGCGCGGGTCATGGCCCACAGCGCGATCCCGTAGCTGCCCAGCGAGGCCGCGGTGCCCAGCGCGGCCACCGGCCAGCGCCGCGCCATGTAGCGGCGCGCGGCCGGCAGGTCGGCGCGGCGCTGCCACATCACCAGGGCGAAGTACGGCAGGCCATCGAACAGGAACAGCGCGGCCACGTAGGCGCCGGCATGCCCGCTGGCGCGCACGCCCAGGCCGTCCACCACCGTGTAGGCGGCGATGATGGCCGCGTTGAACAGCGCCATTCGCATGGCCTTGCGGCGCTGGGCCTCCGGTCCGGTGTGGCCGCTGCGCGCCAGGCCCAGCAGCACCACGCCCACGCTCACGGTGGCCACGCCAGCCCAGGCGGTGGCCGACAGCCCCTCGCCGATCAGCGCATGCCCGCCCACGGCCACCAGCAGCGGCGCGCCGCCGCGCATCAGCGGATAGGTCAGGCCCAGGTCGCCATGCCGGTAGGCACTGGCCAGGGCCACGTAGTAGCCGATGTGGATCAGCGCGGACAGGCCGATGTACGGCCAGGCCGCGGCCGGCGGCAGGCCGGTGAACAGCAGCAGCGGCAGCGCGATCACCGGGCCCAGCGCATGGATCAGCGCGGTGTCCAGCGACTTGTCGGCGGCCGACTTGATCAGCGCGTTCCAGCTGGCATGCAGCGCGGCGCCGCACAGCACCGCGGCCAGCACGCCGCCGCCCAGGGCACCCGGCAGCAGCGGTGCTGCCTCAGCCACCGGCGGCGCAGCGGCGCGCCCGGGCCAGGTAATGCGCCAGCGGCGGCGTGGCCAGGCCGGGCGCCTTGGCCGCGTCGTCCCATAGCCGCAGCGCCACCGCTTCCTGCGCATGCGGCTGGGCGATGAAGGCCTGCGCCTGCGCAGCGTCGAACACGCCGCCCTGCAGCCGCAGGCTGCGCTGCGAATCGGTGGACAGCGCCGCGTGGTAGCCCGGCCGCACCGCGCACAGGTAGCGCTTGGCATCCACATGGCGGGCGATGGCGTCCAGCACCCGTTCACCGAACAGCGGGCGCAGGAAGGGCAGCGCCAGGTACTGGTGCAGGTCGTCGATGCCGCGCAGCGTGGGCGTGGCGCCGTGGTCGGCCAGCAGGTGGCCCAGGTCGTGCAGCAGCGCGGCCGTGACCAGTTCGTCGTCGGCACCGGCCTGCTCGGCCAGCCAGGCGGCCTGCAGCGCGTGTTCCTGCTGCGTCACCGGCTCGCCGGCGTACTGCTCGGCACCGCGGGCCGCGAACACCGCCTCGATGTCTTCCAGCGTCAGGGCCATGCTGCGCTGTCCTGCCTCAGGCCGCCGCCGCCTGCTGCTGCAGGTGCTTGTGCAGCGTGCGCTCGCGGCTGTTCATCACATGGCGGAACATGGCCTCGCCGGCCGCCTCCGCGTCGCCGGAGGCGATGGCCTTGACGATCTGCTTGTGCTCGCGTGCGAACACCGCCATCGATTCGCCCGACAGGTTCTGCCTGCGGTGCAGCGTCAGCTCCTTGGTGAGCTTGCGGTAGGTGGCGGCCAGCTTCTGGTTGCCGGCCAGCGCCAGCAGCCGGTCGTGGAACTGCAGGTTGCTGGCATGGAAGGTGTCGGCATCGCCGGCCTTGGCGGCGCGGTCCATCTCGTCGGCCATGCGGCGCAGCTCGCGCACCTGCGCCGTGCCCAGGGACTGCGCCAGCTTGCGGCCGATGTACTGGTCCATCATCGCGCGCACCTCGAAGATCTCCAGCACCTCGTCGATCGGCGGGCTGCGCACGAACACGCCGCGGTTCTTCTCGGTGCGCACCAGGCCGGCTTCCTCCAGCCGGCGAAAGGCCTCGCGCAGCGGCCCGCGCGAGACACCGAGCTGCGCGGCCAGCGCAGCCTCGGTGAGCTTGTCGCCAGGGGCCAGCACGCCTTGCAGGATCAGCCGCTCGAGCTCGGCCTGCACCAGGTCGGCCAGTGACGTGCCCTGCAATTGGGCGATGGTGGGATGCGGCGGTGCGGCGGCGCTGTCGGTCATGGCCAAAGTATGCCCGAGCCGGCTGATTGTCGACAATCTTCAATCGTCAATCAGCGATCTTTCGTTGGCCTTGTTCTTGCTGACGCCGCGATTCATGCGCTTGTCACGTTGCCAAGACATAAACCGGCCATTCGCACCAACCGACGCAAGGGGTTCAAGCATGGGTTTCCGCAAGACGATGATGGCCGCGGTGGCCGGGCTGCTGATGGTGGCTGCCGCCCAGGCGGCCGACAAGACGCAGCTGACGGTGTACACCGCGCTGGAGACCGACCAGCTCAAGGCCTACCAGCAGGCCTTCAACAGGGCCCACCCCGACATCGAGATCAAGTGGGTGCGCGACTCCACTGGCGTCGTCACCGCCAAGCTGCTGGCCGAGAAGGCCAATCCGCAGGCCGACGTGGTGTGGGGCGTGGCCGCCTCCAGCCTGGCCCTGCTCGACCGCAACGGCATGCTGGAGCCCTATGCGCCGATGAACCTCGACGCCATCATGGCCAAGTACCGCGACGCCAAGAACCCGCCGGCCTGGTGGGGCATGGACGTCTTCGGCGCGGTGGTGTGCTTCAACACCGTGGAGGCGAAGAAGCGCAACATCCCGCTGCCCACCAGCTGGAAGGACCTCACCCGGCCCGAGTTCAAGGGCCAGGTGGTGATGCCCAACCCGGCCTCCTCGGGCACCGGCTACTTCGACGTGGTGGCCTGGCTGCAGATGTGGGGCGACGACGGCGGCAAGGGCGGCGGCTGGAAGTACATGGACGCGCTGCACGAGAACATCGCGCAGTACACGCACAGCGGCTCCAAGCCCTGCAACATGGCCGCTGCCGGTGAGTACGTGGCCGGCATCTCGCTGGAATACCGCGGCTACACCAACAAGGCCAAGGGCGCGCCCATCGAGCTGGTGTTCCCGAAGGAAGGCCTGGGCTGGGACCTGGAGTCCTTCGGCATCCACAAGGGGACGAAGAACCTGGCCGCCGCCAGGAAGCTGGCCGACTGGGCTTCCAGCAAGGACGCGATGGTGCTCTACGGCAAGAACTTCGCGCTCACCGCGCAGCCGGGCGTGGCGCCCAAGCTGGAGCACATCCCGGCCGACTACGAGTCGCGGCTGATCAAGATGGACTTCAACTACGCCGCCGCGCAGCGCGACGCCATCCTCACGGAATGGTCCAAGCGCTACGACGCCAAGAGCGAAGCGAAGAAGTAGGCTGCTGCCGTGGCCACCCTGTACGACGAAGCCCTGCCCTACCTGCAGCTCGAAGGCGTGGGCAAGCGCTTCGGCGCCTTCCAGGCGCTGAGCGACGTCGACCTGCAGATCCGCCGCGGCGAGTTCGTGTGCTTCCTCGGCCCTTCGGGCTGCGGCAAGACCACGCTGCTGCGCATCATCGCGGGGCTGGAGCAGCACGACGTGGGCCGCATCGTGCAGGCCGGGCGCGACATCTCCGCCCTGCCGCCGGCCGACCGCGACTACGGCATCGTGTTCCAGTCGTATGCGCTGTTCCCCAACCTGAGCATTGCCGACAACGTGGCCTACGGGCTGGTGAACCGCCGCCAGCCCCGGGCCGCCGTGGCCGCGCGGGTGGAAGAACTGCTGGCGCTGGTGGGCCTGCCGGGCAGCGGCGGCAAGTACCCGGCGCAGATGTCGGGCGGCCAGCAGCAGCGGGTGGCGCTGGCGCGTGCGCTGGCCACTTCGCCCGGGCTGCTGCTGCTGGACGAGCCGCTGTCGGCGCTGGACGCCATCGTGCGGCTGCGGCTGCGCAAGGAGATCCGCGCGCTGCAGCGGCAGCTGGGCGTCACCACCATCATGGTCACGCACGACCAGGAGGAAGCCATGTCGGTGGCCGATCGCATCGTGGTGATGAACCATGGCGTGATCGAGCAGGTGGGCACGCCGATGCAGGTGTACCGCGAACCGGCCACGCCTTTCGTCGCCGATTTCGTCGGCAAGGCCAGCCGGCTGCAGGCGGTGGCCGAGGGCGACCGCTGGTTCCGCGCCGGCGCGCTGCGGCTGCAGTGCCCGCCGGGCCAGGCCGCCGGGTTCCGCCCCGGCGCGCCGGTGGCGCTGTACCTGCGGCCGGAAGACCGCCTCGTCGAAGGCTTCGACGCGGCCCACCCGGGCGCCTGCAGCGGCACGGTGCAGCGCATCGAATTCGCCGGCAGCAACTGCCTGGCCGAAATGGCGGTGGACGGCCTGCCGGGCCAGCCGGTGCAGCTGCAGTTCTCGCTCAACCAGATGGAGGAGTTCGGCGTGCGTGAAGGCGCGGCCCTGCGCTTTGCCCTGCGCACCGACCGGTTGCGGGTGTTCCCGGCCACGTCTTCCGCCGGCGCGGCCGCATGAGCACGCCGCCGATGGCCCTGCCCGTGCTTGCCGCCGCTCCTGCCCGCACGGCCGCAGCAGCGCCTCGCCAGCGCATGCACTGGACCGACCGGCTCTCGCAGGCCGGCCTGCTGCTGGTGGCGCTGGTGCTGGCCGCCGGGCTGCTGGGGCCGCTCGCGGCCCTGCTATCGCAGGCCTTCCAGCCCGGCGATGGGGCCGCGGCCCCGGCGTCGCGCTGGGTGCACTTCGGCGCCTACCTGGCCTCGCCCGCGCTGCGGCAAAGCCTGCTCAACAGCCTCTGGGTCTCGGGCCTGGTCACGCTCATCGTGCTGCCGCTGGCCTTCACCTTCGCCTATGCGCTCACCCGCAGCTGCATGCCGGCCAAGGGCCTGCTGCGCAGCATCACGCTGCTGCCGCTGCTGGCGCCTTCGCTGCTGTCGGCCATCTCGCTGATCTACTGGTTCGGCAACCAGGGCCTGGCCAAGGACTTCTGGCTGGGGCTGGGCTTCAGCGGCCTGTACGGCGCGCCGGGCATCGTGCTGGCCGAATGCTTCGCGGTGTTCCCGCATACCTTGATGATCCTGGTCAGCGCGCTGGCCATGGCCGATGCCCGGCTGTACGAGGCGGCCGATGCGATGGGCACCTCCACCCTGCGCAAGTTCCTCACCATCACGCTGCCGGGGGCGCGCTACGGCCTGGTCTCGGCAGGCCTGGTCACCTTCACGCTGGTCATCACCGACTTCGGCATCCCGAAGGTGGTGGGCGGCAATTTCAACGTGCTGGCCACCGACGTGTTCAAGCTGGTGATCGGCCAGCAGGACTTCCAGCGCGGCGCGGTGGTGGCGCTGCTGCTGCTGGCCCCGGCCGCCCTCAGCTTCGCGGTGGACGGCCTGGTGCAGCGGCGCCAGACGGCCATGCTGGGCGCCCGCGCGGTGGCCCTGGTGCCACGGCCGGCGCGTGGCTTCGATGCGGCGATGACGGCCTTCTGCATGACCGTGGCGGCACTGATGCTGGCGATGTTCGGCATGGCGGTGTTCGCCTCGTTCGCCAAGCTGTGGCCCTACAACCTGGCGCCCAGCCTGGACCACTACATCGCCGGCATCGTCGACGCCGAGCTGGGCGATGCCCTGTTCAACAGCCTGAAGCTGGCCGCCGGCACCGCGGTGATCGGGCCGGTGCTGGTGTTCGTCGGCGCCTACCTGCTGGAGAAGACGCGCGGCCTGGGCTGGGCGCGGCCGGCGGTGCGGCTGATGGCCCTGCTGCCGATGGCCGTGCCCGGGCTGGTGCTGGGCCTGGGCACCATCTTCTTCTTCAATGCGCCGGCCAATCCGCTGCACGGCCTCTACCAGACCGGCGCGCTGCTGGTGCTGTGCACCGTGGTGCACTTCTACACCACCGGGCACCTGACGATGGTCACCGCGCTGAAGGCCATCGATCCCGAGTTCGAGTCGGTCTCGGCCTCGCTCAAGGTGCCGTTCTACAAGACCTTCTGGCGGGTCACGCTGCCGATCTGCCTGCCCACGCTGCTGGATGTGTCGCGCTACTTCTTCGTCAATGCGATGACGACCATCTCGGCCGTGGTGTTCCTCTACACGCCCGACACCAGGCTGGCCTCGGTGGCCATCCTCAACCTGGACGAAGCCGGCGAAACCGGCGCCGCCGCGGCGATGGCGGTGCTGATCGTGGCGGTGTCCGGCACCGTCACGCTGCTGTACCTGGCCCTGGGCACCTGGGTGGACCGCCGCACCCAGGCCTGGCGCCGCCCTGCCCCCTGACCGACCCTGCACCATGGACCGCGACCACATCCTGCTCACCCCCGGCCCGCTGACCACCACGCTGCGCACCAAGCTGGCGATGCTCAAGGACTGGGGCTCCTGGGACGCCGACTTCAACGCCCTCACCGCCCGCGTGCGGCATGGCCTGCTCGACATCCTGCACGGCCATGACACCCATGCGGTGGTGCCCCTGCAGGGCAGCGGCACCTTCAGCGTGGAGGCGGCGGTGGCCACCGTGGTGCCACGCGACGGCCACCTGCTGGTGCTGGACAACGGCGCCTACTGCAAGCGCCTGGGCAAGGTGGCCACGCTGATGGGCCGCCGCACCACGGTGGGCACGCGGGCGGAGCACCTGCCCGTCTCACCCGCCGAGCTGGAGGCCCTGCTGCTGGCCGACCGCAGCATCACCCACGTGGGGCTGATCCACTGCGAGACGGGCACCGGCATCGTCAACCCGCTGGCCGAGGTGGCCGAGGTGTGCCAGCGCCTGGGCCGCCGGCTGATCGTCGATGCGATGAGCAGCTTCGGAGCGCTGCCCATCGATGCCCGCGCGATCCGCTTCGACGCGCTGATCGCCGCCAGCGGCAAGTGCCTGGAAGGCGTGCCCGGCATGGGCTTCGTCTTCGTGCGCAAGGAGGTGCTGGCCGAATGCGCCGGCAACAGCCATTCGCTGGCGATGGACCTGCACGACCAGCATGCCTACATGGAGCGCACCGGCCAGTGGCGCTTCACGCCGCCCACGCATGTGGTGGCGGCGCTGGCCGAGGCCCTGGCCCAGTACCAGGAGGAAGGCGGCCAGCCGGCCCGCCTGGCCCGCTACACCGGCAACTTCGACACCCTGACCGACGGCATGGCGGCGCTGGGCCTGCGCACCTTCCTGGCGCCCGAGCACCTGTCGCCCATCATCGTCACCTTCCTCGCGCCGGCCGACGCGCGCTACGACTTCGGCGCCTTCTACGCCAGCGCCAAGGCCCAGGGCTTCCTGCTGTATCCCGGCAAGCTGACCGAGGTGGACACCTTCCGCGTCGGCTGCATCGGCGCCATCGGCCGCAAGGAGATGCAGCAGGCGGTGGACGCGGTGGGCCACACGATGCGCGCGATGGGCCTGCGCGCCTGAAGCCGCTCGATGGCAGCACGGCACTTCGACGTGGTGGTGGTCGGCGCAGGCATCGTCGGCCTGGCCCATGCGTACGCCGCCGCGCGCCGCGGCTGGCGGGTGTGCGTGGTCGAGCGGGACGCGGCCTGCGTGGGCGCCTCGATCCGCAACTTCGGCTTCATCACCGTCACCGGCCAGGCGGCCGGTGACACCTGGCGCCGGGCCCGCCGTGCGCGCGACCTATGGGCCGAGGTGGCGCCGCAGGCCGGCATCGCGGTGCTGCACCAGGGCCTGTGGCTGGTGGCCCGGCGGCCTGCGGCGGCCGAGGTGCTGCAGCAGTTCATGCAGGGCGACATGGCCGACGGCTGCAGCCTGATGAGCCCGGCCGAAGCCGCCCGCCGGGCCGATGCGCTGGCACTGGCCGATGCCGCCGCGGTGCTGCACAGCCCGCACGAGCTGCGCGTGGAATCGCGCACCGCCATCGGCCTGCTCACGCGCTGGCTGGCCGAGGCACATGGCGTGGTCTTCCGCTTCGACGAGGCGGTGCTGCAGGTGGATGCGCCGCGGCTGCACACCGGCCGCGGCATGCTGCAGGCCGAGCGCATCGTGCTGTGCACCCATACCGACCTGGCCAGCCTGCAGCCCGAGCGCCTGGCCCCGCACGGCCTGCGCCTGTGCCAGCTGCAGATGCTGCGGGTGCAGCCGCAGGCGGGCTTCAAGCTGCCCGGCGCGGTGATGGGCGACCTGAGCCTGGTGCGCTACGGCGGCTTCGCCGCGCAGCCGGCCGCGCAGGCCCTGCGCCAGCAGCTGCAACGGGAGGAGCCCGACGCGCTGGCCCACGGCATCCACCTGATCGCGGTGCAGAGCGCCGACGGCAGCCTGGTGGTGGGCGATTCGCACCATTACGGCGCCGCGCCGGAGCCCTTCGCCAGTGCCGACGTCGAGGCCCTGATCCTGCACCACCTGCGGCGCCTGCTGCGGCTGACCGAGGGCCGCGTGACCGAACGCTGGCTGGGCCAGTACGTGTCGTCGCCCCACACCGATTGCCTGATCGACGCGCCGTGCGATGCCGTGCGGCGTGTCGTCGTCACCAGCGGCACCGGCGCCAGCACCGCCTTCGGCATCGCCGAAGAGGTGTTCGACGCCTGGTGAGCCGCACCGCCTGGAAACCCTCATGCACCCTACCTCCTCCCAGCTCACCGCCGTCGTCTTCGACTGGGCGGGCACCATCATCGACTTCGGCTCCTGCGCGCCGATGGGCGCCTTCGTCCGCCTGTTCGAGCAGTTCGGGGTGCAGATCAGCATCGCCGAGGCGCGCGGGCCGATGGGCATGGCCAAGTGGGACCACATCCAGGCGCTGGGCCGGCTGCCGCGCATCGCCGCGCAATGGCAGGCCCGCCATGGCCGGCCCTTCACCGATGCCGACGCGGATCATCTGTACGAGGTGTTCACGCCGATGAATGCCGCGGTGGTGCCCGACCATGCCGGCTTCATTCCCGGCGCCCTGGCCACGGTGGATGCCCTGCGCGCACGCGGCCTGAAGATCGGAAGCACCACCGGCTACAACCGGCCGATCATGGAGGTGGTGACGCCGATCGCCGCCCGCGGCGGATACGTGCCGGACAACCTGGTGTGCGCCGGCGACCTGGCCGCCGGCCGGCCCAGCCCGCTGATGATGTACCGCACCTTCGCCGACCTGGGCGTGTGGCCGCCGCACACGGTGGTGAAGGTGGACGACACCGGCGTCGGCCTGGAGGAAGGCCGCCACGCCGGCACCTGGGCGGTGGGCCTGGCCATCAGCGGCAATGCCAACGGCCTGACCCTGGCCGAGTGGCAGGCCTTGGACGAAGCGCAGCAGCAGGACCGCCGCCAAGCCGCCACCGCCGCCCTGCAGGCCGCCGGCGCGCACTACGTGATCGACAGCGTGGCCGAGTTGCTGCCGGTGATCGACGACATCCAGGCGCGGCTGCTGCGCGGCGAGCGACCGGAGGGCCAATCCGTCCAGCCCACCTAGCGGCAAGACCTTCGCGATGCCGGCGGTACCCACGGGCTTCAAGCTGGAGCCGGTCGGCAAGCAGGCCGGCATCCCCCGATGCTCAGTCCTCCGACTCCGCCAGCACCACCGCCTGCTTGCGCACCGCGCCGGCGCGCCACAGCGTCAGCGACACGCGGTCGCCGGGCTGGTGGCGCTCCAGTTCGGTGAGCATGTCGTCCAGGTCGGCCACCGGCGTGTCGTCGATGGCCTGGATGACGTCGCCGGCCACGATGCCGCCCTGCGCGCCGCGGGCGAAGGGCCGCAGCCCCGCCTTCTGCGCCGGGCCGCCCGGGGCCACGCCGACCAGCGGCACGCCCTTGGGCAGGCCCAGCGCGCGGCCCATGTTCTCCGGGCCGGCGGTTACGCCCAGGGCCGGCCGCACCATGCGGCCGTCGCGGATCAGCCGCGGCACGATGCGGTTGACCTCGTCCACCGGAATGGCGAAGCCGATGCCGGCGCTGGCGCCCGAAGGGCTGTAGATGGACGTGTTGACGCCGATCACCCGGCCGGCCGAATCCAGCAGCGGGCCGCCGGAGTTGCCCGGGTTGATGGCCGCGTCGGTCTGGATGGCACCGCGGATGGTGCGGCGGGTGACCGATTCGATCTCGCGGTTGAGCGCGCTGACAATGCCGGTGGTCAGCGTCTGGTCCAGGCCGAAGGGATTGCCCAGCGCATACACCTTCTGGCCCACCTGCAGGTCCTTGCTGGTGCCCAGCGCGATGGGCGGCAGCTTGCCCCGCGGCGCCTCGATCTTCAGCACCGCCAGGTCACGGTCGGGGAACACGCCCACCAGCGAAGCCTTGTGCGAGCTCTGGTCCGAAAGCGTCACGCGGGCGCCCGAGGCCTCCTGGATGACGTGGAAATTGGTGACGATGTGGCCCGCCTCGTCCCACACGAAGCCGGTGCCGGTGCCGCGCGGCACCTGGGTCACGCGCGGGCTGAAGAAGTCGCGCTCCACGCCCAGCGCGGTGATGTTCACCACCGAGGGCGAGACGGCCTTGAACACGGCGATGTTGTTCAGCTCGTCGGCGGTCAGCGGGCCGCGCGGGGCCACGGTGCGCGGCGCGGCCTCGGGCCGGGCGGCGGCGGGCAGGCCTGCGGCGGCCGAGAGGCAGCCCAGGGCGCCGAGTTGCAGCAGCAGGCGCCGGCCGGCGATGGGAAGGGTGCTGGGCATGCGGTGGGTCATGACGGGACGGGCGCGCGAGGCGCCGGTGTGAGCCAGGGCGGCTGGCATTCTCCCCGAGCACGGCGGCGCTAAGCTGGGGGCCCGCAGTCCGCTTGCATGCCATGAACGCCAGCCCCGCCGAAGACCCCCGGCTCGACACCGCCGAGCAGGCCCAGCAGGCGGCCACCCTGTTCGGCGACGACCCGGAGGACAGCGCGCACGGCGCCGACGAGCGGGCCGCCGCGGCCAACCGCAGCACCTGGGTGAGCATCGTCGTCAATGCGGTGCTGATCGTGCTGCAGCTGTTCGTCGGCCTGTTCGCGCAATCGCAGGCGCTGGTGGCCGATGCGATGCACTCGCTGTCCGACCTGGTGAGCGACTTCGTGGTGCTGCTGGCCGGCAAGCACAGCCGCAAGGCGGCCGACGACGACCATCCGTACGGCCATGCCCGCTTCGAGAACGCCGGCTCGCTGGTGCTGGGCGCGCTGCTGCTGGCGGTGGGCGTGGGCATGCTGTGGTCGGCGCTGCGCAAGCTGGAAGCGCCGGCCGACATCCCGCAGGTGCATGTCGCGGCCCTGGGCGTGGCCGCCTTCACGCTGGTGTGCAAGGAGGGGCTGTTCCGCTACATGCTGGCGGTGGCCAAGCGGGTGCGCTCCAGCCTGCTGGTGAGCAATGCCTGGCATGCGCGCTCGGACGCCGCGTCGTCGCTGGTGGTGGGCCTGGGCATCCTGGGCAACCTGATGGGCTTTCCGCTGCTCGACCCGATCGCCGCGGCCATCGTCGGCTTCCTGATCGCGCGCATGGGCTGGATCTTCGGCTGGAATGCGCTGTCCGACCTGATGGACCGCGGCGCCAGCGCCGAGGAGGTGGAAGCCATCACCCGCACCGCCGCCGCCACGCCCGGCGTGCATGCGGTGCACGACCTGCGCACCCGCAAGATGGGCGACATGCTGGTGGTGGACATGCACCTGGAAGTGGACGGCAGCCTGAGCGTGGAGCAGGGCCACGACATCGCCGTGGCCGCGCGGGACGCGGTGCTGGCCCGCCACGACGTGCTGCGGGTGATGACGCACGTGGACCCGTGGCCGCGCCGCGGCGACACGCCCCCGCCACCGGCTAGATGAAGGGCGCGAACTCGGTGCGCAGCCGCGCCTGCGGCGCGTGCCAGTCCAGCAGCCAGCCGGCGAAGTCGGTCTCGGGCATCGGCTTGCCCATCAGGTAGCCCTGGGCCTCGTCGCAGTGCAGGGCCTTCAGCAGGGCCCAGGTCTGCGCGTTCTCCACGCCTTCGGCGCACACCGTCAGGCCCAGGTTGTGGGCCAGGTCGATGGTGGAACGCACGATCTTCAGGTCGGCGCGGTCGGTCTCCATGCCCATCACGAAGCTGCGGTCGATCTTCAGCTCATGCAGCGGCAGCTGCTTCAGGTAGGCCAGCGACGAGTAGCCGGTGCCGAAGTCATCGATCGACAGCCGCAGGCCCATGGCATGCAGGCGCTGCAGCGTCTGCAGCGCGCGCTCGGGGTCGTCCATGATGGCGCTCTCGGTGATCTCCAGGCACAGCGCCTGCGGCTGCACGCCGCCGCGGGCGAACAGGCGCTCCATCTTGGCCGGCAGGTGCTGGTCCAGCAGGTCCCGGGTGCTGAGGTTGATCGCGAACTTCAGGTCGATGCCGCGGCGCTGCAGCTCGGCATAGCGCATCGAGCAGCGCTCGATCATCCAGCCGGTGAGCTCGCGGATGAAGCCGGTCTGCTCCGCGAACGGGATGAACTGCATCGGCGGGATCATGCCGCGCAGCGGGTGCTGCCAGCGCACCAGGGCCTCGGCGCCCACCACCGCGCCGGTGGCCATCGCGATCTTGGGCTGCAGGTACAGCCGCAGCTGGTCCTGCGCCACGGCGGCGCGCAGCTCGGTCAGCAGCGACAGCGAGGCCTCGCTCGACGAATCGATGGCGGCGCTGTAGAGCATCACGCCGGTCTCGTGGGCGGGCTGCGACTTGGCGGCGTACATGGCCATCTCGGCGCGCACCAGCAGGGTGTCGGCCTCGCTGCCGTGCGCCGGATGCGCGGCGATGCCGATGCCGGCGCTGACGTCGATGGTGTGGTCGTCCAGCGTGAGCGGCTGCTCCAGCAGCGTGCGCAGCCGGCGCGCGGTGTCGATGGCGGTGTCGGCATCGGCACCGGGCAGCATCACCGCGAACTCGTCGCCGCCCAGGCGGGCCACCAGGTCGTGCTCGGCCAGGCCGCCGCTGCGCAGCCGCGCCGCGATCTGCCGCAGCAGCCGGTCGCCGAAGGCATGGCCCAGCACGTCGTTCACATGCTTGAAGCGGTCCAGGTCCAGCATCAGCACCGACAGCGGCTTTCGGCTGGCCAGTTGCGCCAGCAGCGCGCCGTGGAATTGCGCCCGGTTGGGCAGGCCGGTGAGCGTGTCCCAGTACGCCAGGCGGCGGATCTCCTGCTCGCGCTGCTGCAGGCCCTGGCGCATGGCCTCGAAGGAGCGGGCCAGGTCGCGCACCTCGTCCTGCGCCTGCACCGCCACCGGCACCGCATAGTCGCCGGCGCCCAGCCGCTCGGCACTGCGCGACAGGGCCTGGATCGGCCGCGTGATCTGCCGCGCGGTGTAGATGCTGCCCAGGGTGAACACCGCCAGGCCGGCGCCGCTGATGGCCAGCAGGATGAGCTGCAGCCGCCGGAACGGCGCCACCGCGTCGTCCACCGACTGCAGCAGCAGCACCGCCGCCTCGGTGCCGCCGGAGCGGCCCAGCGGGGCCACCCGCATCGCGTACTGCTCGCCTTCCAGCAGCACCGTGGCCGCGGCCGACGGCATGCCCAGCGCACGCACCTGCGTGGCCAGTTCGTCGTGGTCGGCCGGCGCCGCATCGGCTGGTGGCAGCACCTGCCAGGCGGCGCCCTCGGCCCGCACCGCCAGCGCGGTGCGCAGGCCGGCGATCTGTTCCACGTCGCGCAGCAGCGCGCTGCCCACCGGGAAGCCCATCGCCACATGGCCGATGAGCTGCGGCGCGCGCACCGGCACGGTGACGATCTGGTAGGGCCGCTGGTCGATGACGGCCACCAGGCTCAGGTCGGCGGCCGGCGCCGTGCCGGCCATGCGCCCGGACAGGGCCCGCGCCGCGGCATCGCCATGCGTGGTGGTGGCGGCCACCAGGCGGCCGGCGGCATCGGTATAGAAGGCCACTTCGGCGCCGATGCGCGCGCCATGGTTGTCCAGCGCATCGGCCACGGTGGCGCGGTCGCCGCTGGCCACCGCGGCGCGGAAGCCGAAGTCGGCCGCCAGCACCGTGGAGGCATCGGCGATGTTCTGCGCATTGGCCGCCAGCAGGCGGCGCAGCACCTTCTCGCCGGTGGCCAGCTCCTGCGCGATGGTGGCGCGCGCATTGACCTCCAGGTCGCGGCGGATGGCCAGGAAGCTGGCCGCCTGCACCACCACCAGCAGGCCGACGAACAGCATCACGATGCGCCACTGCAGGCGCCTGGCATACGGCCGCGTGATCCACCGCATGAGCCGCCCCGGCAGGCCGGCCGCCGTTGTCGAGCGCGACACCTCAGCCTCCCACCGGCAGGCGCAGCGCGGCGCGCAGGGCACCGCCACCCACCTGCAGCGCGGCCTCGGCCGGCAGGCCGGCCTCGCCCATGGCTGGATGCCAGCCGCGCAGCAGGTGCGCGCCGGCGGGCACCTCCAGCGTGGCCTCGCCGCGGGCATCGGTGCGGGCGAACAGCGGCGTGTCCACCACATGCACCCAGGCCGTCATGCGGTCGTGCACGTTGCAGCCCAGGGCCGCGGTGCCGGGCTTGTCGAACACCACCGGCCTCGTAGGCGTGCCGGCATACAGCTTCAGCTCGAAGCTGCGGATCGGCGAGAACGAATAGACGTGGTGGCGCACGGTGTCGAAATTGGGAAAGCTCACGGCGGTGCCGGTCTGCACCACGCTGACCGAGGGCACGAACTGCCGCTCGCGCTGGGCGATCTCGGCGGTGGCGCTGCTGGTGTGCTGCGGCTGGCCCTTGACCAGCACGTACACCACCGCCTCGGCCAGCGGCTTGCCGGTGCCGTCGGTCACCTGCACCGTCACCGGCGCAGCCAGCACGGCGGCGCTGCTGCACAGCAGCCCGCATCCGAGCAGGGCCTCACGCACGGCGGTGCGCCCCGTCGGCAGCCGGCGCCGGCCGCTGGCCCGGCAGCGGATGGCGTGGCGACAGCACCCGCAGCAGCTCGTCCTTGGCGCGGGGCGGCACATGGGCGCGGTCCAGCTCCTCGCGCAGCAGCAGCACCAGCGGGCGGAAGCGGCTGTCGTTGATGTTCAGGCCGGCGGCACCGGCTGCGGCGGGTTCGCCCACGCAGCCGCCGCCGGCCACCTGGCACAGCTGCTGCACCAGGCTGCGCTTGAGCGGCTGCGGCTGCCAGCCGGCCTCCCCCGCGCCGGTGCCCAGCGCCTGCTGTGCCAGCGGGTCGGTCGCCGCGCGGTCCACCAGCCGCTCCACCACCCGCTCCAGCTGCGGCGTGCCGCCCAGCCGTTCATACAGGGTGGGCGGCGCCTTGGGCGCGCTGCCGCAGGCGCCCAGCGCCAGCAGCATCAGGGTCGCCGGCACGGCGCGGAACAGGGTCGAGGCGGGCATGGGCAACTTGCTGCAGGACATGGCCCGGCCAGTAGACCGCGCCCGGCGGGGGCCGTAGGTCGCGATAAGTCCGGTCTTCCAGGCGCTGTTTGCCGCCGCGGCCGTGCACTTCGGCGGTGCGCCGCGCCAAATCCGCCACGTTTCCGTGCGCGGCGTCGCTCACGCCGGCGGGCCGGGACGCCGATACAGCCGCAGCGGCCCTTCCGGGCCCCGGGTCGGAGTTGGGGCGGACGACGATGGATGTCAGTGATGCAGCGCAGGTGAGCGCGGTGGCGGCGGCACCACCGGAGGATGCGCGCTCGCTGCTGTTGCAGACGCTGGAACAGGCCATCGACGGCGTGGTGCTGATCGACGAGCACAACGACGTGGTGGTGTTCAACGCCGCCGCGGAGCGGCTGTGGGGCTACCGCCGCGACCAGGTGCTGGGCCGCAACGTGCGCATGCTGATGCCGCACGAGATGCGCAGCCGTCACGACGCCGGCGTGCATGCGCACCGCCACACCGGCCGCAACCGCATCGTGGGCACCACGGTGGAGGTGCCCATCGAGCAGGCCGACGGCAGCCGGCGGCAGGCGACGATGTCGGTGTCGCAGGTGGTGTTCGAAGGGCGGGTGCTGTATTGCGCCTTCGTGCGAGACGCCTCGCAGCAGCATGAGCTGCTGGCGCGCCAGCGCCTGCTGTCCACCGCGGTGGACGAGAGCGACATCGCCGTCATCGTGGCCAGCGCCGACCGCCGCGTGGTGTTTGCCAATGCCGGCTGCCTGCGCATGTACGGCTACCGGCTGGAGGAGATGGTGGGCCACCGTCCCACCGAGCTGCTGGCCGGCCCGCACACCGATCCGTCGATGCTGCAGGCGCTGATGTCCGACGACCTGGCCGAGCAGAGCTTCTCCTGCGAGCTGCTCACCTACACCAAGGACGGCCGGCCGCTGTGGGTCTCCACCGCGGTCAATCCGGTGCACGATGCCCATGGCCGGCTGTGCAACTTCGTGGGCGTGCTCACCGACATCACCCAGACCAAGCTGCACGAGGTGCTGCAGTTCCGCGTGCTGGATGCGATGGCCCGCGAGGCGCCGCTGCACGAGCTGATGCTGCTGCTGTGCCGCGAGGTGGAGCGCATCGCGCCCGAGCTGGTGGCCAGCATCCTGCGGGTGGACGAGCAGCAGCGGCTGCAGACCCTGGCCGGCCCCAGCCTGCCGGCCGACTTCTGCCAGCAGATCAACGGCGTGGCCATCGGGCCCCAGGTGGGCTCCTGCGGCACCGCGGCCTGGCGCAATGCGCCGGTGATGGTGCGCGACATCGCCACCGATCCGCTGTGGGAACACTTCCGCGACCTGGCGCTGCCGCTGGGCCTGGCGGCCTGCTGGTCCAGCCCCATCCGCAGCAGCGACGGCCAGGTGCTGGGCACCTTCGCCTTCTATTACCGCGAGCCGCGCGAGCCCAGTGCGCTGCACCGCCGCCTGGTGGACGTGAGCCTGCACCTGTGCTCGCTGATCCTGGAGCGCGAACGGACCAAGGCCCACATCCACCAGCTGGCGTTCTACGACGCGCTGACCGGCCTGCCCAACCGCGCCCTGCTGCGCGGCAAGACGGAACGGGCGCTGCACGATGCCGGCCGCCATGGCTGGCCGCTGGCGGTGGTGTTCGTCGACCTCGACCGCTTCAAGCAGGTGAACGACACCCACGGCCATGTGGTGGGCGACGGCCTGCTGATCGAGCTGGCACGCCGGCTGGAGGCCTGCGCCCGGACCGGCGACATCATCGGCCGGCTTTCGGGCGACGAGTTCGTGGCGGTGCTGCCGCAATGCGGCGGCGGTGCCGCGGTGGCCGCGGTGGAACGGCTGGTGGCCGCCTTCGCGCAGCCGGTGACGGTGCACGGCGTGCTGCTGCATCCCGGCGCCAGCCTGGGCGTGGCCATGTACCCCGAAGACGGCACCGACATCGACACCCTGATACGCCATGCCGACATGGCGATGTACCAGGCCAAGATGCACCGGCGCGGCGGCTTCCGCTTCTTCAGCGCCGAGCTCAACCGCGAGGCGCATGAACGCGCGATGCTGGAGGCCGACCTGCGCGAGGCCCTGGGCCCGGCCGGCGGCCTGGCCCTGCACTACCAGCCCAAGGTGGCCAGCGACGACGGCCGGCTGTGCGGCGTGGAGGCGCTGCTGCGCTGGGCCCATCCGCGCCTGGGCATGGTGCCGCCGGTGCGCTTCGTGGCCCTGGCCGAGGAATGCGGCCTGGTGCACACGCTGGGCCGCTGGGTGCTGGCCGAGGCCTGCCGGCAGATGGCCGACTGGCGCGCCCGCGGCGTGCCGGTGCCCAGCGTGGCGGTCAACCTGTCGGCCAGCAACTTCCTGGACGCCGGCCTGCCCGAGGTGCTGCAGCGGCTGCTGGCGCGCCACGGGCTGAAGACCGGCGACCTGACGGTGGAGATGACCGAAAGCGTGATGCTCAACCCGGACCCGGTGGTGCTGGCCACGGTGCATGCGGTGCATGGGCTGGGCATCCGGGTGTCGCTCGACGACTTCGGCACCGGCTACTCCAGCCTCAGCCACCTGCACCGGCTGCCCATCGGCGAGCTCAAGCTCGACCGCAGCTTCGTGCAGGACATCGAGCATGACGACCTGGCGCGGGCGCTCACCGTGTCGGTCCTGCGCATCGGCAAGACGCTGGGCCTGACGGTGGTGGCCGAAGGCGTGGAAACCGAGGCCCAGCGCCGCTTCGTGGCCGACGAAGGCTGCCCGGTGGTGCAGGGCTACCTGGTGTCGCGGCCGGTGCCGCCGGCGGGTCTGGAGGCCTGGCTGGGCAAGGCCGGCAGCGGGTGGCCGCTCAGTCCGTCATCAGCCGAACCTTGACGCTCTTGCCCTTCACCTTGCCCGCGGCCAGCCGCTGGCACACCTGCGGCGCGATCTCGGCCTGCACCGCCACGTAGGTGGAGAACTCGTTGATGTTGATCTTGCCGATCTGCGTGCCGGCGTAGCCCAGGTCCTTGGTCAGCGCGCCCAGCACGTCGCCGGCGCGGATCTTCTCCTTGCGCCCGCCCATGATCTGGATCGTGGCCATCGGCGGGCGCAGCGGGTGGGCGGGGTCGGCGTCGGTCAGTTCGTCGAGCTTCTGCCATTCGGTGGTGAAGCCGCCGGCCGCCTCGATCTGGCCCACGCGGCCCATCTCGTCCAGGCTGGCCAGGCTGAAGGCCCACCCCTCTTCGTCCGCCCGGCCGGTGCGGCCGATGCGGTGGGTGTGGGTGTCGACGTCGGGCGTGATGTCGACGTTGATCACCGCCTCCAGCTGGCTGATGTCCAGCCCGCGGGCGGCGATGTCGGTGGCCACCAGCACGCTGCAGCTGCGGTTGGCGAAGCGGATGAACACCTGGTCGCGGTCGCGCTGGTCCAGGTCGCCGTGCAGCTCCAGCGCCGAGAAGCCCTGCGCCCGCAGCACCTCCACCAGGTCGCGGCACTGCTGCTTGGTGTTGCAGAAGGCCAGCGTGCTCACCGGCCGGTAGTGGTTGAGCAGCAGCCCCACCGCATGCAGCCGCTGCTCCTCGCTCACCTCGATGAAGCGCTGGCGGATCTTGGTCGGCGCATGCACCGCGGCCAGCTTGATCTCCTTGGGCTCGCGCATGAAGCGCGCGCTGAGCTTGGCGATGCCTTCCGGGTAGGTGGCGGAGAACAGCAGCGTCTGCCGCTTGGGCGGGCAGTGCTTGGCCACCACCGCGATGTCGTCGAAGAAGCCCATGTCCAGCATGCGGTCGGCTTCGTCGAGCACCAGCGTGTTCAGCGCCTCCAGGTCGAGGCTGCCGCGTTCCAAGTGGTCCATGATGCGGCCGGGCGTGCCCACCACGATGTGCGCGCCATGCTCCAGGCTGGCCAGCTGCGGCCGCATGGTGCTGCCGCCGCACAGCGTCAGCACCTTGATGTGGTCTTCTGCGCGGGCCAGGCGCCGCACCTCCTGCGTCACCTGCTCGGCCAGCTCGCGCGTGGGGCACAGCACCAGCGACTGCACCGCGAAGCGGCGCGGATTCAGGTTGGCCAGCAGCGCCAGCGCGAAGGCGGCCGTTTTGCCGCTGCCGGTCTTGGCCTGGGCGATGAGGTCGTGGCCGGCCAGCGCCAGCGGCAGCGTGGCGGCCTGGATCGGCGTCATGGCCGTGTAGCCCAGGCGCTGCAGGTTCTCCAGCGCGGCCGGGGGCAGCGGCAGGCGCGAGAAATCGGTGGCCGGATCGGGGGTTGCGTTCATGCGCGATTATCGGCAGCCCGGGCCTGAGACACTCGGGGCCTGCCTGAATTCCATTTGATGTCGAACTCCCCTGCCCCCACGCAAGACGAAACGGCGGCCGCTTCCAGCGCCGACAGCCGCAACACGCCGAACCTGCCCAACCCGAAACATGCCGGGCGGTTGCCCGCGCACATCGGCAAGACCGAGTTCGCGGCCATCCGCAACCATGCCTATGCGCTGCCGCAGGTGGTCAAGCCGGCGGACTTCCTGGAAGAGCGCAGCCCCGGCTTCGAGCAGCACCTGGACAAGCTGGGCTACGTGCTGCTGGCCAAGCCGGCCGCCGGTGCCCGGCCCAGCCGGTGGATCCACCCGGCGCTGATGGACTCGGCGCTGGCGCACATCGCCGCCGTGGGCACCGGGCCCGACATGCGGCCGCTGCTGGTCGAGCGCAGCACCGTGCTGGACAGCCTGGGCGTGGCCCGCCGCGCGGGTGAATGGACGCGCCTGATCCGCCACACCTTCCGGCTGCCGCAGCCCGAGCCGCAGGCGCCGTGGACGGTGCCGGTGCTGTTCCGCATCCCGGTGGATGCGGATGCGGTGTGGACCTTCTACCGCACCGGCGACCGCGAGGCGCTGCTGGCCGCGCTGGGCCCGGCGCCGCAGCACCCGAACGCGCCCGAGCTGCTGGCCCACCTGCACGGCCTGGTGGAACGCAGCCGGCAGCTGAGCCCGCGGCACCTCGACTCGCTGCTACCGCGGCTGCAGGCCGAAGGTGCCACGCCGCAGCCGCTGGCCGAGCTGAAGACCGCCTTCAACCGCGCGCAGGAGCGCTGGGAGCACCAGGCCGCCGAGCTGGACACGCTGGAAGGCCTGAACACCGAGCTGGCCTTCCAGGGCTACCCCGACACCTTCGAGATCGCGCGCCGGCTGCAGCGCAGCGTCACGCTGTACGTGGGCCCGCCCAACAGCGGCAAGACCCATGCGGCCTTCGAGCGGCTGGCCCAGGCGCATGACGGCGCCTACCTGGCGCCGCTGCGGCTGCTGGCGCTGGAAGGCCGCGACCGGCTGGTCGCGCGCGGCGTGCCCTGCTCGCTGCTGACCGGCGAGGAGAACGTGCCCGCACCCGAGGCCCGCGCCGTCTCCAGCACCATCGAGATGGTGAACACCCGCCAGCCGATCGACGTGGCGGTGATCGACGAGGCGCAGATGATCTTCGACAGCGCCCGCGGCTGGGCCTGGACGCAGGCCATCGTGGCGGTGCCGGCCAACGAGGTGATCATCATCTGCTCGGCCTATGCGGTACCCGCGATCGAGAACCTGCTGGGCCTGTGCGGCGAGCGCTGCACCGTGCGCGAGTTCGAGCGCAAGCAGCATGTGCAGCTGCTGCCGCAGCCGGTGCCGCTGCCCTCCTTGAAGCTGGGCGACGCGGTGGTGGCCTTCAGCCGCCGCGAGGTGCTGATGCTGCGCGACCAGATCGCCGCCAACGGCCATCCGGTGAGCGTGATCTACGGTGCGCTGCCGCCCGAGGTGCGCCGGCGCGAGGCCGAGCGCTTCGCCCAAGGCGAGTCGCACATCCTGGTGGCCACCGACGCCATCGGCATGGGGCTCAACCTGCCGATCCGCCGGGTGCTGTTCTCCACCATGACGAAGTTCGACGGACAGGGCGACCGCACGCTGACCGAGTCGGAAGTGCACCAGATCGCCGGCCGCGCCGGGCGCTTCGGCATCCACGAGGAAGGCTTCGTCGGCGTGCTGAAGGACGCCGAACCCAGCGCCACTCGGGTGCTGAAGGAGCTGCTGCCCAAGGCGCCGCGGGCGCCGCGCGACTTCAAGGCGCCGGTGGCGCCCAACGGTTGGCATGTGGACACCATCGCCAGCCGCATGAAGAAGAACCGGCTGCGCGAGGTGCTGGGCGTGTTCATGGAACAGCTCAAGCTGGACGATGCCCACTTCGCCGTGGCCGAGCTGGAACAGATGCTGGAGCTGGCCGAGCAGCTGGACCAGCATGCCGGCCAGCTCACGCTGAAGGAACGCTTCATCTATGCCCAGGCGCCGGTGGACAGCCGCACCCCTTCGCAGGTGCAGCTGTACCTCGACTGGGCGCACAACCATGCGGTGGGCGGCGTGGCTGGCAAGCCCTGGTTCCTGGAAGAGGTGGACAGCCACAGCCGGCTCGACCGCATGGAGCAGGCCCTGCGCAGCTGCACGCTGTGGCTGTGGCTGGACCTGCGCTTTCCTGGCGTGTACGGCCATGTGGACGAGGTGGTGGACCTGCGCAGCCGGCTCAACGACGGCATCGAGCGCCAGCTCAAGGGCAAGCGGCCGCTGGCCCAGCAGCGCCGCCAGCGCAGCGCGCGATGAAAGCCCCGAAGCGGCTGCAGCCGCTGATCGACGAAGGCCTGATCGACAGCGTGGTGCGGCAGCTGATGAGCGGCAAGGAAGCCACGGTGTACGTGGTGCGCGTGGGCGACGACACCCGCTGCGCCAAGGTCTACAAGGAGGCCACGCAGCGCAGCTTCCGCCAGGCGGTGGACTACACCGAGAACCGCAAGGTGAAGAACAGCCGCCAGGCCCGCGCGATGGCCAAGGGCACCCGCTATGGCCGCCAGGCGCAGGAAGAGGCCTGGCAGAGCGCGGAGGTGGATGCGCTGTACCGCCTGGCCGCCGCCGGCGTGCGGGTGCCCACGCCCTACAACTTCCATGACGGCGTGCTGCTGATGGAGCTGGTGGCCGATGCCGACGGCGATGCCGCGCCGCGGCTGAACGACGTGGTCTTCACGCCCGAGGAGGCACGCGCCCACCACGCCACGCTGCTGAAGGAGGCGGTGCGCATGCTGTGCGCGGGCGTGGTGCACGGCGACCTGTCGGAATTCAACATCCTGCTGGCCGCCGACGGCCCGGTGATCATCGACCTGCCGCAGGCGGTGGATGCCGCCGGCAACAACCACGCGGCCCGCATGCTGCTGCGCGACGTGGGCAACCTGCGTCACTTCTTCGGCCGCTTCGCGCCCGAGCTGCGCGCCACCGAATACGGCCCCGAGATGTGGACGCTGTACGAGAAGGGCCTGCTGACGGTGGACACGCCGCTGACCGGCCGCTTCGAGCCGGTGCGCGGGGCGGTGGACCTGCGCGCGGTGATGCGCGAGATCGACGATGCCCGCGACGAGGAAGTCGCGCGCCAGCAACGCATGGGTTTCTAGACTGGACGCATGTCCACCGACCACCGCCCCTTCAGCCCCGCGAGCGAACGCAACCGCGGCCCCATCCTCGACGTGCTGCTGCAGCTGCTGCCGCCGCAGGGCACCGCCTTGGAGATTGCCTGCGGCACCGGCCAGCATGCGGCCCATTTCGCGCCGGCGCTGCCGGGATGGCAGTGGTGGCCCAGCGATCCGCAGGCCGAGGCCTTGCAGTCCACCGCCGCGTGGTGCGAAGGCATCGGCAACGTGCAGCCGCCGCTGCAGCTGGACGTGATGTCGCCCGACTGGACCGGCGTGCCCAGCGAGGTGGACCTGGTGTTCTGCGCCAACATGATCCACATCTCGCCCTGGGCCACCACCCGGGCGCTGATGCAGGGCGCGGCCCGGCACCTGCGAGCCGGCGGCCTGCTGCTGACCTACGGGCCCTACTTCGTGCAGGGCGAGCCACCCTCGCCCGGCAACCTGGCCTTCGACGCCGACCTGAAGCAGCGCAACGCCGCCTGGGGCATCCGCTGGCTGCACGAGGTGCAGGCCGAAGCCGCCGCAGCCGGGCTGCAGCTGCAGCGCCGCTTCGACATGCCGGCCCACAATCTGGCGCTGGCCTGGGGCCGGCCGGCGGCCTGATCAGCGACCCGGCTTGGCAGCCTGCCGCATCTGCTGGCGCGTGGCAGCGTCCTGGTACATCGGCACCGCGATCCCGGCGGCGACGCCGCTCAGGCACACCACCAGCAGCGGCGCGATCGCCACCCACCATGCCCGCGTGCCACCCGGTCGCGCCAGTTGTTCCAGCAGGCGGCTGTTGTCGCCTGTGGGCGCACCGAGCCTGTAGATGGCCTTGGTGAATGCTGACGCTGCGCAGGACCCGCCCAAGCACGGCCCGTGCGCAGCCGACCTGCCCGCGCCGCGCAACAGACATGCCCGCAACGGCCGCTTTATCCGGTGGCCGGCACTGAACACACTGGCCCGGTCATCCACTTTCCAGACCGACGCGCCATGTCCCGCCCCCCTGCCTGCCGCCGCCCTCGAACAAACATTCCTGCACGCCCGCACCTTCAACCAGTTCACCGACCAGCCAGTGACCGACGAGACGCTGCAGCAGCTGTACGAGCTGGCCAAGTGGGGCCCGACCTCGATGAACAGCCAGCCGGCACGCTTCGTGTTCGCGCGCAGCGCCGAGGCCAAGGCCCGGCTGGCCGTGGCGATGGCGCCCGGCAACGCCGCCAAGACGCTGGCCGCGCCGGTCACCGTGATCGTGGCGTCGGACACGCGCTTCTACGACCATCTGCCCGAGCAGTTCCCGGCGGTGGATGCCAAGCCGATGTTCGAAGGCAACGCCGCGCTGGCCGACACCACCGCCCTGCGCAACAGCTCGCTGCAGGGCGCGTACCTGATGATCGCGGCCCGCCAGCTCGGCCTGGATTGCGGCCCGATGAGCGGCTTCGATCCCGGCAAGGTCAACGCGGCGTTCTTCGCCGACGGCCGCTGGAAAGTCAACTTCCTGATCAACCTGGGCTACGGCGACGCCACGGGCAACTACCCGCGCGGCCCGCGCCTGTCGTTCGAACAAGCCGCCGTGCTGGCCTGAGGCGCGCCATGAACCGACTCATCAAGACCGCGCTGCTGGCACTGGCCGCCGCCTTCGTGCTGACCGGCTGCCTTGGCAGCGATGGCCACGGCCATGACGAATCCGAGCGCTCGGCACGCATCGCCCGCGGCTTCTACCAGGAGGTGATCGTCGATCGCAACCTGGCGCGCTTCGATGCCTACGTGGGCAGCAGCTACCTGCAGCACGCCACCGGCTATGCCGACGGCGTGCAGCCGCTGCGCGATGAACTGACCGCCCACGCGGCCAGCAGCAACCAGGTGCAGATCCTGCGCGTGGTGGCCGAAGGCCCGTACGCCGCGCTGCATTCGCTGTGGACCATCGGCACGCAGCAGGTGCTGTACGTGGACGTGTGGCGCATCGAGAACGGCAAGCTGGTGGAGCACTGGGACCAGTTCCAGAACGTGCCGGCCACCGCGGCCAACGGCAACACGATGCATGCCGGCCCCGACGCCGATCCGCGTGCGCCGCAGGACCCGGAGCGCAACCGCGCCCGCGCGCTGGCGGTGCTGCGGGTGTTCGACAACCTGGCCGACCTGTCGCCGGTGCAGGACTTCGTGTCCGAGGCCTACATCCAGCACAACCCCACGGTGGCCGACGGCAAGCAGGCCTTCCTGCAGATGCTGGCCGGCCTGCGGGACGCCGGCTACCGCTCGCGCACCCGGGTGGCCAAGACCATCGCCTATGGCGACATGGTGCTGGTGCATTCGCAGGTGGTGGACACCAGCGTGCCGAACGACCCGGGCACCGGCGCGATGGACCTGTTCCGCTTCGATGCCCAGGGCCGCATCGTCGAACACTGGGATGTGCTGGAATCGATGACGGGCACCTCGCTCAACACCAACGATCCCTTCTCCTACCCGGGCTGACCCTTGACCCTGAAGTACCTCACCGGCTATGCGCCCGAGCTGATCGCCCAGGTGCAGCGGGCCATCGATGCCGGTGAGCTGGGCCCCAGCCTGGCGCGCCGGTATCCCGAGCCGCACGAGGTGCGCACCGACCGGGCGCTGTACGACTACGTGGGCGAGCTGCGCGCGCAGTACCTGCGCAATGCGGCCCCGCTCAGCAAGGTGGCCTACGACAACAAGCTCAAGGTCATCCAGCATGCGCTGGGCACGCACACCACGGTGTCGCGGGTGCAGGGCAACAAGCTCAAGGCCAAGCGCGAGATCCGCGTGGCCAGCCTGTTCAAGGAAGCGCCGGCGCCCTTCCTGCGCATGATCGTGGTGCATGAGCTGGCGCACCTGAAGGAGCGCGAGCACGACAAGGCCTTCTATGCCCTGTGCACCCACATGGAGCCGGCCTACCACCAGCTGGAGTTCGACGTGCGCCTGTGGCTGACCGCAATGGAGCTGGAGGCGCCCACCGGCTGAGCCGGCCCGCGCGTCTCAGCGCGGCTTGGCGAAGCCGCTGTCGATCCAGGCGGTGGCGCTGGCACGGTTGAGCTTGAAGCCGGCGGCCACGCGCACCTGGGCCAGCTGCTCGCCGGCTTCGTCCTCGGCGGTGAGCAGGGCATGCGGATCATCGTCGTCGGGCACGATGTCCAGCGTGACGCTCACCGGTCCCTGGGCCGCGGTGACGGTGAGCTGCTGGTGCAGCAGCGCATGCAGCTGCTGCTCATGCCGGCGCAGCACCTCGCTGGCGGTCTTGACCAGGGTGTTGAAGGCGGCGGTGTCCAGCGGCTTGGGGTTCTTCTTGTCGCGGCCCATGGTCCAGGGGCCGACCAGCGCGGGCTCGGGCTCGCCCTGCTTGACCATCTCCACCGCCCAGCCGTCGTCGTCCTCGTTCTTGATGACGCGGGCCGTCCAGCCGTTGTCGCGCCACAGGCGCGGCTCGTGGATGGCGGTGTCTTCGGGGCTGTCTTCCTGGGCGTGCAGGTCGTTGAGCGGGGCATTCATGCCGGCATGGTACCGGCCGCCCCGCGGCTGGCGTGTCAGGCGGCAGCGCTGCCCGGGCGCATCGGCTGGCGCGCCAGGTCGGGCTGCTCCAGCAGCAGTTCCTCGTCGCTGCCGGGCTCGTCCTCGTCGGCATAGACGGTGAGCCACGGCGCCAGCTCGTCGTCCTCTTCCAGTGCCGGCCGCGGCTGCGGCAGGTGGAAGGGCACCGAACGCAGCGCGGGACGCGGCGCCACAGGCATGCGGTTGTATCGGACGGGCGGGCGGCTATCGGAACGCAGTGCGGACATCTCTTGCTCCTGGCATTGCCGCCAAGGCTACGCGCGCGCCCTGCCCCTGTGAAGCGGCCGGCGGCGCATCGCGCGCAAGTCCCACCGCCGCATGAGGCGTTGTCTGACAAGATCATGCGCAGGTACGGCCGTTGCCGCCCGGCCAGGCCGCCCGCGCACGAGGCGGCATCCCTTTTCCGGAGACCGCCATGCGCCCTGCCCACCGAACCTACCGACCCGTGCTGGCCGCCGGATCGGCCGCCCTGCTGCTGGCCCTGGCCGGCTGCGGCGACACCGCCAGCCTGCAGGTGCAGGACGGCATCGGCCCCGATCCCAAGCTGCCGGCGCCCAACAAGTCGCTGATCCCGACGGTGAACGTGGCCGAGGCCAGCGCCTGGCCGGCCGGCGCCGCGCCCCAGGCCGCGCAAGGCACCACCGTGGCCCGCTTCGCCGAAGGCCTGGACCATCCGCGCTGGCTGTACGTGCTGCCCAACGGCGACGTGCTGGTGGCCGAGACCAATGCCCCGCCCAAGCCGGAGGACAAGAGCGGCGGCATCAAGGGCTGGGTGATGAAGAAGGTGATGGCCAAGGCCGGCGCCGGCGTGCCCAGCGCCAACCGCATCACGCTGCTGCGAGATGCCGATGGCGACGGCGTGGCCGAGCAGCGCTCGGTCTTCCTGGAGAACCTGATGTCGCCCTTCGGCATGGCGCTGGTGGGCGACAAGTTCTACGTGGCCAATGCCGACGCGCTGGTGCGCTTCGACTACAAGGCCGGCGCGCAGAGGATCGAAGGCAACGGCACCAAAATCGCCGACCTGCCGGCCGGCCGCAACCACCACTGGACCAAGAGCCTGATCGCCAGCGCCGACGGCAGCAAGCTCTACGTGGGCGTGGGCAGCAACAGCAACGTCGCCGAGCACGGCATGGCCGAGGAGGAGCGCCGCGCCGCCATCCTGGAGATCGACGCAGCCAGCGGCGCGCAGCGGGTGTATGCCTCCGGCCTGCGCAACCCGGTGGGCCTGGCCTGGCAGCCCGACAGCAAGATGCTGTGGACCGCGGTCAACGAGCGCGACGAGATCGGCAGCGACCTGGTGCCGGACTACATGACCTCGGTGCAGGACGGCGGCTTCTACGGCTGGCCCTACAGCTACTACGGCCAGAACGTGGACGAGCGGGTGCAGCCGCCGCGCCCGGACCTGGTGGCCAAGGCCATCAAGCCCGACTACGCGCTGGGCCCGCACACCGCCTCGCTGGGCCTGGCCTGGTCGGCCGGCAACAGCCTGCCGCCGGCCTTTGCCAACGGCATGTTCGTGGGCCAGCACGGCAGCTGGAACCGCAAGCCGCGCAGCGGCTACCGGGTGATCTTCGTGCCCTTCCAGGGCGGCAAGCCGGCCGGCGCACCGGTGGAGGTGCTCACCGGCTTCATCAATGCCGAGGACAAGGCCCAGGGCCGGCCGGTGGGCGTGGCCATCGACAAGAAGGGCGGCCTGCTGGTGGCCGACGACGTGGGCAACATCATCTGGCGGGTGACCGCCGCCCGTTGAATACCGGCCCGCGGCGCCTTCAGGCCGCGGCGATGGGGATGCTGCGCGCCGTGCGCCGCGGCGCGGCCTCGCGCGCGCGCAGCTGGCCGCAGCCGCCGTCGATGTCCTGGCCGGCCGACCAGCGCAGCCGCGTCAGCACGCCGCGGCGGTTCAATGCCCGCGCCATCTCGGCCGCGCGCTCGCCATCGGGCCGGCGGAACGGCAGGCCCTCGTTGGTGTTGTAGGGGATGAAGTTCATCATCGCGTAGCGGCCCTGCAGCAGCGTGGCGATGCGGTCCAGCTCGTCGTCGCCGTCGTTGATGCCGGCCAGCAGCGTCCACTGGTACTGGATCGGGTAGCCGGTGGCGCGGGCATAGCGCTCGCCGGCCTCCACCAGCGCGGCGGGGTCGAAGCGCGGCGCGCGCGGCAGCAGTTCGGCCCGCTTGTCGGCGAAGGTGCTGTGCAGCGACAGTGCCAGCGCCGGCTTCACCGGGCCCTGCGGCAGCCGCTCGAACACCCGTTCGTCGCCCACGGTGGAGAACACCAGCTGCTTGTGGCCGATGCCGCCTTCCTGCCCCAGCAGCTCGATGGCCTGCATCACGTTGTCCAGGTTGTGCGCGGGCTCGCCCATGCCCATGAACACCACCTTCTTCACCGGCCGGCGCTGGCGGGCCAGCACCACCTGGGCCACGATCTCCCCGCTGCTCACCTGGCGCAGCAGGCCGTCGCGGCCGGTCATGCAGAACACGCAGCCCACCGCGCAGCCCACCTGGGTGGACACGCACACGCCGTCGCGCGGCAGCAGCACGCTTTCCACCGCCTGGCCATCGGCCAGCGCCACCAGCAGCCGCTCGGCGCCGTCTTCGGCCGGATGGGCCGACCTGATCGTAGCCAGGCCGGCCAGCTCCGCGCCCAGGGCCGGCAGCGCCTGGCGGATGGCCAGCGGCAGGAAGTGCTCGGCCTGGCTGCGGCCGCCCTCCAGCGCACGCGCCTGCACCCACTGGCGCAGCAGCCGCGCCTCGTGGGTGGGCTTGGCGCCCAGGGCGCGCAGGAATTGGCGGAGCTGGTCGATGCGCATGGAACGGCAGGATGAAGCGGCGGCGAAGGCCGGGAGTGTAGGCAGCCGCGCGGCGGCGAAGCGGTCCGCAGGGCTTAACCTGCTGCCATGAAATCCCGCGCTTCCTCCTCACCGGCCGCCAGCGGCGGCCTGGTCTATTCCACCGACGCCGGCCGGATGTGCCCGCAATGCCGGCAGCCGCTGGCCCGGTGCCAGTGCGCCGCGCTGGCCGCGCAGCAGAAGCTGGCCGCCGCCGACGGCATCGTGCGCGTGGGCCGCGAGACCAAGGGCCGCGGCGGCAAGGCGGTGACGATCGTGCGCGGCCTGCCGCTGGAGCCTGCGGCGCTGTCGGCCATGGGCACGCGGCTCAAGACCCTGTGCGGCAGCGGCGGCACCGCGAAGGACGGCGTGATCGAAATCCAGGGCGACCACCGCGACAAGGTCGTCGCCCACCTGCAGGCGGCCGGCTACACCGTCAGGAAAGCTGGCGGCTGAGGCCGCTGGCCGCGGCCACGCGCCGCACTTCCTCCAGGCAGGCCGCGATGCACTCGGCCAGCACCGTGGCCACCGTCTTCACGATCGGCCCCGGCGGCTTGCCGGCGTCGATGGCCACGGCCACCGTCTGCGGCTCGGCGCCCTGGTCGCGCACCGGCACGAAGCACAGCGTGCCGGCGATCAGCTCCGGCGCCGCGTCCAGCTCCGAGGTGAGCGCCACATGCCGGCCCTGGCGCGCCAGCATCTTCACCAGCTGCAGCGAGTTGGTCTCCACCCGCGTGCGGCTGTCGGCGAACAGCCAGTGGTAATGCGCCTCCAGGTAGCGGCGGATCAGCAGCGCCTTGCTCTGCAGAACGATGGGATGCGCGCCCACCTCCTGCAGGCTGACGCTGGGCAGGCCGGCCAGCGCATGCCCCGGCGCCACCACGCAGCCCAGCGGCAGCGTGGCCTGCCACAGCGCCAGCAGCTCGCGCCGCGGGCTGAGGTTGAAGCCGGCCACCACGTCGGCCTGGCCGGCCAGCAGCGCGGCCACCGCCTCGTCGGTGCTGCGGATGTCGATGTCCAGCGAGATGCGCGGATGCTCGGCGCCCAGCCGCTCCACCAGCGCCGGCAGCACGCTGGTGCTGTGGCTGTCCATCGCCACGATGCGCACCCGGCCCTGGAACACGCCCTGCATCTGCCGGATGTCGGCCACCAGCCGGCGTTCGTCATGGCGCCAGCGGCGGGCCAGCGCCACCACCGCATCGCCGGCCGAGGTCAGCCGCATCCCGCGCGGCAGCCGCTCGAACAGCGCCACGCCCAGCTCCTCCTCCAGCTGCAGCACCTGGCGGTTGACTGCCGAGGCGGCCACATGCAGCTCGCGCGCAGCGCCCTGCACCGAGCCGGAGCGGGCCACCTGGTCGATGTAGCGCAGCACGGTGGGCAACAGCGAGTGGCGCACGGCAGCTCCTGCGTACTGATTTGGAGCACGCAGTATTGCCTCGATGCTGATGGACGGCAATGCAGCCGCTGCCTAGCATGTCTGCATGGACCTGCCGCCCACCCTCGCCGAGCTGAACAGCTGCCCGCCGGAGCGCTTCCTCACGGTGCTGGGCACCGTGTTCGAGCATGCGCCCTGGGTGGCCGAAGCCGCGCTGCCCGCCCGCCCCTTCCGCAGCGTCGATGCGCTGCATGCGGCCATGATGGCCGTGCTGCAGGCGCTGCCGGAGCCTGCGCTGCTGGAATTGCTGCGCGGGCACCCGGAACTGGCCGGCAGCGCCGCCCGCGCCGGCACCATGACCGCCGATTCGGCCGACGAGCAGGGCAGCCTGGCGCTGCAGGCGCTGGCCGCCGACGAGGCCGCGCAATGGGATGCGCTCAACACCGCCTACCGCGAGCAATTCGGCTTCCCCTTCATCCTGTGCATCCGCCGGCACGACCGGGCCAGTGCGCTGCAGGCCTTCCTGCAGCGGCTGCACAACACACGCGGCACCGAGCTGCGGCATGCGCTCGACGAGATCGCCGCCATCTCCCGGCTGCGGCTGGCCCAGCGCGTGCATGAAGCCGCCTGAGCGGCCACCCGCACGCCGCCCCTGTTCCTGCCGTCGATCCACCCGCCCGTACCGGAGCCGCCCATGCGCCCTGCCCTGACCCCCTCCTCGCCCCGCGGCCCGCGCCGCGTCCTGTCGTTGCTGGCCGCGCTGGCGCTGGCCGCGGGCGCCAGCGCGGTGCAGGCCGCCTGGCCCGACAAGCCGATCCGCATCGTCGTCACCTTCGCCGCCGGCGGCGCCAGCGACATCGTGGCGCGCGAGATCGCCGGCCCGCTGGGCAAGGCCCTGGGCCAGACGGTGGTGGTGGACAACAAGCCGGGTGCCGGCGGCACCATCGGCGGCGCCGAGGTGGCACGCTCCGCCCCCGATGGCTACACGCTGATGCTGTCCAACAGCACGCCGCTGTCGATCGGCCCCTTCACGCTGGCCAAGCCGCCCTACGACCCGGTCAGGCAGTTCACCCATGTGGCGATGCTGGGCGTGGCGCCGGTGCTGGTGATGGCCAATCCGCAGGCCGGCATGGCCACGCTGAAGGACCTGCCCAAGGCCGTAGCCGCCGCCAAGGGCAACATCAGCTTTGGCAGCGGCGGGCCCGGCTCCATCGGCCAGATCGTCGGCGAGATGATCAAGGTCGACATGAAGCTGGACATGACGCACGTGCCCTACCGCGGCGGCGCGCCGATGACCACCGACCTGATCGCCGGGCAGATCTCGCTGGGCATCGACGTGATCACCGCCTACGTGCCGATGCTCAAGAGCGGGCAGATCAAGGGCCTGGCCGTTACCTCGCGCAGCCGCTCGCCGCTGGCGCCAGAAGTGCCCACGGTGGTGGAGCTGGGCTATGCCGACCTGGTGGCCGACAACTACTTCGGCATCTCCGGCCCCGCCGGGCTGCCGAAGGACGTGACCGACAAGCTGGCCACCGCGCTGGCCGACGTGGTGGCGCAGCCGGCCATCGTCAAGCGCTTCGAGGAACTGGGCATCACGCCGATGAAGCTCAACGGCGAAGCCTTCGCGGGCTTCGTGGGCAAGCAGGTGAACGACTGGGCGCCGGCCATCAAGGCCGCCAACCTCAGACCTTGAAGCGGCACCCGGTCAGCTGAGCCCAGCTCACCACCCGCCCGCGCCGCGCCGGGTCGGGCGCCTGTCGGCCAGGCCTTCGGCCAGGAAGTCGATGAAGGCACGCGTGCGGGCGGCCAGGTTGTGCTGGGTGGGGTACACCGCATGGATGTCGGCCGAGGGCACCGTCCAGCCCGGCAGCACCTGCTGCAGCCGGCCCGAGCGCAGGTAGGGCGCCGCGTCCCACTCCGAGCGCAGCAGGATGCCGTGGCCGTCCAGCGCCCAGGCCATCGCGGTCTCGCCGTCATTGGTGCTGCAGCGGCCGCGCACCTTCACCGTCTCGCTGCGGCTGCCCTGGCGCAGCTGCCAGCTGCCGAAGGTCTCCTCGTCCTGCCGGATGACGATGCAGCCATGCGCATGCAGCTCGGCCGGTGTGCGCGGCTCGCCCGCCTGCTTCAGGTACAGCGGCGAGGCCACCAGCAGCCGCCGGTTGGGCGCCAGCCGTCGGGCGTTCAGCCGCGCGTCGCGCAGCTCGCCCACGCGCACCATCACGTCGAAGTGGCCCTCGTCGCGGCCGGGCGGCTTGTCGCTCAGCTGCAGCAGCACGTCCACGTCGGCATGCTGCTGCATGAAGCGCGAGACCAGCGGCGCGATGTAGCGCCGGCCGAAGCCCAGCGTGGCATGCACCCGCAGCAGCCCGCGCGGCGTGCCCCGGGCGGCGGCCACCCGCTGCTCCAGCTGCGCCAGCTCGGCGATCAGCCGGCTGCCTTCGGCCACATAGGCCTCGCCTTCGGCGGTGAGCGCCATGCGGCGCGTGGTGCGGTTGAGCAGCCGCACGCCCAGCCGCCTTTCCAATGCGGCCAGCCGCTTGCTGACGGTGGGCGGCGTGACGCCCAGCACCTGCGCGCAGGCAGCCAGGCTGCCGCGCTGCGACAGCATCACGAAGAACGCCAGGTCGGACACCGCATCCATCACATACCCTCCTCGCCGCCCTCAGCGCCGGCGGCGCAGGCCGACGATCACCGGATCGTGGTCGGACGACCGGAAGGCGTCGGGCCGCCAGGCGTCCGGTGCGCAGCGGCTGCAGCCCGGCGCCCGGCCTTCCAGGTTGTAGTCCAGCAGCGCCGGCTCGTCGGCATTGATGTGCCACACCGCCGCGCCGGCCACCCGCGGCGCCAGCGCCGGCGAGGCCAGCGCATGGTCCAGCCGGCCGGCCGCGCCGTCGTGCACATAGGTGTGGGCACCGGGCGCATGCTGCTGCAGCAGGTCCACCAGACCGGCCTGGCGCAGCCGCTGCAGCGGGTCTTCCTGCGCGTAGGCATTGAGGTCGCCGATCACCAGCGCCTGCGGCCCCTGCCGCTGCACGAAGCCGGCCAGCGCCCGTGCCTGCGCCACGCGGCGGGCATTGAAGCAGCCCTGGCCGTCCGCCTGGTCGGCGTCGGCGCCCTGGGCATCGCCGCAGCGCTTGCTCTTGAAGTGGTTGACGATCACGGTGAACGGCTCGCCGCCGTCCACAGGCTGGAAGCGCTGGGCCAGGGGCGGGCGGTGGTGCACCGGGTCGGCATCGGTGGCGGGCGCGCCCAGCCGCCGCAGCCGTGCCGGGCGGTACAGCAGCGCCACCTGGATGGCATCGGTGCCGGTGAAGGCGGCCTGGGGCACGGCCGCATAGGTGCCCGCGCCCATCACCGCATTCAGCGCATCGGCCAGGTGCTGCGGCGCCTGCGGCTGGTTCTCGATCTCCATCAGCCCCAGCACGTCGGCACCGATGGCCTGCAGCGCCGCCACCAGCTTGGCCTGCTGGCGGGCCAGTTCCTCGGCGTTGTCGGCACCGCGCTGCGGGTTGGGCCGGGTGAAGTAGTTGAGCAGGTTGAAGCTGGCCACCCGCAGCTCGCCGCCCACGGCCGGCGGCGTGCCCGGGCGCGGCTGCGGACGCTGGAACACCGGCGGCTGCACCGCCTGCAGCCGCCAGCCCTGCGCACCGCCGGCCTGCAGGCCGATGGGGCCCTGGTCCAGCACGCCGACCACCTCGGCCGTGGTCTCGCCTGCGCGCAGCGTGCCATCGGCATGGAGGAACGGCACCGGCGATGGATGGCTGCTGCTGCGGCCATCGTCCAGCACGATGCGCAGCGCAGCCTGCTGCCGGGCCAGGCGCAGCGCGGCCGGGCCGGGGCGCTGCAGGTCGGTGGGAATCTGCTGGCGGCCGCCGGCCGCGAGCGTGAGCTGGCCGTACCGGCCCAGCAGGTCGTTCCGCAGCACGGTGAGCGGGCCCAGCAGCCGCACCAGCATGCCTTCATGCCGCTCCAGGTCGTGGCCGGCGGGCAGCGGGAGCCGCAAGGCCAGCGGCTCCACCGGCCGCGGGGCCGGACCCAGCAGCTCGATGCCGCTCACCTCGTCCAGCTGCGTGGTGCCGGTGCCCGGCGCTGCGCCGCGCGGCGCCCACTCCACCACCCGGCCGGTGACGCGCACCCGCATGCCAGGCACCATGCCCTGGCGGGCCCGGGCATGCACCTGCAGGCCTTCGGAGGTACGAGCATCGCCGTCGCCCACCGGGTCCTGCAGGTGGAAGCTGCCGGCCAGCACCGCCGTCACCACGCCGGTGGTGCTGACCACCTGCCCTTGCAGCGGACTGGCAGCGCCGCTGCCCTGGATGGCCGCGATCGGCCGATCGGCCGCCTGGGCCAGCACGCAGGCCGCGGCCAGGCCCGCTGCCCCAAGCCCGCGCAGCGTCAAGGGCACGTCGATTGCTCCATCCCGGTGCGGGCTGTTTGCCTGCCATCCTGCCCACGATGAAATACGAGATCACACGCAACGGCCGCCGCATCGAAGGCTACGGTGCGCACAGCGGCTACCGCATCCGCCTGTCCACCACCGAGCCGTTGGCCGGCCAGATGTGGCCGCTGCATGTGGGCGTGCGCGGGTCGGAGAGCGAGGCCGAGGTCAGCGTGCCGCTGCCGCAGATCCAGCTGCGCAGCCTGCAGGAGGCCTTCGACTTCGGCTACGACTGCGCCACGCTGTACATCGACGCCGAGGACCGGCGGCTGCCCTGATTTGCACAAGCGAAACTTGCGGCGCGCCTCGGCGGCGGAACTCGGCCGCCGGCCGGCCCTCACACACCCATGAACACCAAGTTTGCATTCCCCGGCCGCGGCAGCGGCCTCGCCCGAGGCCTGACGCTGGTGCTGGCCGGCTTGATGGCGGTGGCCGGCATGCTGCTGCTGTGGGCCACGCTGTTCGTGGGCGCAGTGGCCTTCTTCGGCTGGTGGGGCTGGCAGAAGCTGCGCGGCCGCCAGCCCACGATCGACCTCGCGGCGGCCTTCGCCCAGCGCCGCGGCGCCGCCTTCGGCCGGCAGCTCCGCCAGGGCGAGGTGGTGGACGTGGAGGTGCGCGAAGTGGACCGAGCAGGCGCCGCCCGCGACACCGCCTCCTTGCACACGCTGGACGGCGGCCGCTGAGCGCGGCCCGCCCGGAATCGCCGGCCTCACTCGACCGACTGCAGCGGCCAGCGCGGCCGCACGTCGAAGGCATAGTCGTGTGACGGCACGGCGCGGCCAGCCTGCAGCCGCATCGCCGCCGCCATCGCGATCATGGCGCCGTTGTCGGTGCACAGGTCCAGCTCCGGGTAGTGCACCCGCACCCGTGCCTTCTGGCAGGCCGCATTCAGCTGGGCGCGCAGCTCGCCGTTGGCGCCCACGCCCCCGGCCACGACCAGCCGGTCCGCGCCCGCCTCGCGCAGCGCGCGCATCGACTTCTTCACCAGCACTTCCACGATGGCGGCCTGGGTGCTGGCGGCCAGGTTGGCCCGGTCCTGCTCGCACACATTGCTGCCCAGCTTGCGCACCTGGGTGAGCACCGCCGTCTTCAGGCCGGCGAAGCTGAAGTCCAGGTTGCCGTTGTGCAGCAGCGGCCGCGGCAGCGCGAATGCCGTGGCATCGCCGAAGGCCGCCATGCGCGACAGCGCCGGCCCGCCCGGGTAGCCGAGGCCGAGCAGCTTGGCCGACTTGTCGAAGGCCTCGCCGGCGGCGTCGTCGATGGTCTCGCCCAGCATCTCGTACTCGCCCACGCCGGCCACGTGCATCAGCTGCGTATGGCCGCCGGACACCAGCAGCGCCACGAACGGAAAGCGCGGCGGATCGGCCGACAGGAAGGGCGACAGCAGATGCCCTTCCAGGTGGTGCACGCCCAGCGTCGGCCGGTCGAGCGCGGCGGCCAGCGCACAGGCCACGCCCGCGCCCACCAGCAGCGCGCCGGCCAGGCCGGGGCCGCGGGTGAAGGCCACCAGGTCCACGTCCTCGAAGCCCAGGCCGGCCTCGGCCATCACCTGCCGGGCCAGGGGCAGCACGCGGCGGATGTGGTCGCGCGAGGCCAGTTCCGGCACCACGCCGCCATAGGCCTGGTGCATGTCGATCTGGCTGTGCAACGCATGGGAAAGAAGGCGCGGCACACCGGTGCCTTCGCTCGCGACCAGGGCCACACCGGTCTCGTCGCAGGACGATTCGATGCCGAGTACATTCATGCCGCCCAGTGTAGTCAGCGCCCGTCGGGTGGCGCGAACCTTGCTCGCCAAGCCCCCATGCCGTCGCCGCCCCCGTCGCCCTTGCGCATCGTCATCGTCGCGCCGGAGTCGCTGTCTCCCGAGCCGAACGACGTGGATGCCTGGTGGGAGGCCGAGCGCTCGCGCAGCCTGCGCATCGGCCTGCTGGAGGCGGGCTACAACATCGTGGCGGTGCTGCCGGTGGACGTCTTCCTCCCCGACCGGCTGGCCCAGATCCAGCCCGACATGATCGTGGTGGATGCCGAGAGCCAGGCTCGCGACACGCTGGAGCATGTGGTGATGGCCACGCGCGATGCCCGCCGGCCCATCGTGCTGTTCACCGACGACGAGGACACCACCCATGTGCGCGACGCCATTGCCGCCGGCGTCACCGCCTACGTGGTGGCCGGGCTGGCGTCCGAGCGCATCAAGCCGGTGCTCGACATTGCGCTGGCGCGCTTCGAGCATGAGGAGCGCCTGCGCCAGGACCTGGCCGAAGCCCGCAGCCAGCTCAGCGAGCGCAAGGTGATCGAGCGGGCCAAGGGCATCCTGATGAAGCGCCAGGGCATCCCCGAGGAAGAAGCCTATGCGCGGCTGCGCAAGACGGCGATGGACAAGGGCCTGAAGCTGGCCGACGTGGCCCAGCGCATCGTCGACGTATCCGACCTGCTTGGCTAGACAAGCAAGCCGCTGCGGCACCAAGCCGGGGCGATTTCGCTGGCACGGCGCTTGCGTTTTGTAGCGCAGCAAGAGGTCAACGGCGATCTCCTGAACACATCGTGGTGCGCCAGCGTTGGCGCGGCACGAGACAAGGACGAAGGCGTCCCCCACACCCCGAGGCGAAGCCCGGGGCCTGTGAGGGACGCCTTTTTGTTTTGCCTTTCAGCCTGTCAGCATCGGGGACCACATGCCAGCCAAGGATCAGATCAACATGGGACGCCGCAACCTCGTCGCCGCCGCCGCAGCCACCACGGCCGCGGGCGTCGTGCCGGGCCTCAACACCGCCGTGTACGCGCAGGGCTCCGACAAGCCCGAGAAGGAGGAAGTGCGCATCGGCTTCATCCCGCTGACCGACTGCGCGTCGGTGGTGATGGCCTCGGTGCTGGGCTTCGACAAGAAGTACGGCGTGAAGATCATCCCCACCAAGGAAGCCTCCTGGGCGGGCGTGCGCGACAAGCTGGTCAACGGCGAGCTGGACATGGCGCATGTGCTGTACGGCCTGATCTACGGCGTGCACCTGGGCGTGGGGATGCCGGGCAACAAGGGCAAGGACATGGCCGTGCTCATGACCCTGAACAACAACGGCCAGGCCATCACGCTGTCGAAGAAGCTGGCCGACAAGGGCGCGGTGGACGGCGCCTCGCTGGCCAAGGCCATGGCGGCGGAAAAGCGCGACTACACCTTCGCGCAGACCTTCCCCACCGGCACCCACGCCATGTGGCTGTACTACTGGATGGCCAGCGTGGGCATCAACCCCATGAAGGACGCCAAGGTCATCACCGTGCCGCCGCCGCAGATGGTGGCCAACATGCGCGTGGGCAACATGGACGGCTACTGCGTGGGCGAGCCCTGGGGCCACCGCGCCATCATGGACGGCATCGGCATCACCGCCGTGACCACGCAGGACATCTGGAAGGACCACCCGGAGAAGGTGCTGGGCACCACCGGCGAGTTCACCAAGAAGTACCCCAACACCACCCGCGCGGTGATGATGGCCGTGCTGGAGGCCAGCCGCTGGATCGACGCCAGCCTGCAGAACAAGCTGAAGATGGCCGAGACCGTGGCCGACAAGAGCTACGTCAACACCAATGTCGACGCGATCAACCAGCGCATCCTGGGCCGCTACCAGGACGGCATGGGCAAGACCTGGGACGACCCCAACCACATGAAGTTCTTCAACGACGGCGCAGTGAACTTCCCGTACCTGTCGGACGGTATGTGGTTCCTCACCCAGCACAAGCGCTGGGGCCTGCTGCGCGAGCACCCGGACTACCTGGGCGTGGCCAGGCAGATCAACCAGGTCGACTTGTATAGGCAAGTGGCCAGCGCGATGAAGATCAGCGTGCCCAAGGACGCGATGCGCTCCAGCAAGCTGATCGACGGCGTGGTGTGGGATGGCAAGGAGCCGGCCAAGTACGCCGACGGCTTCAAGATCAAGGCCGCGTGAGCGGGCACCGAGGAAACATCATGGTCAGTGCCGTTTTCCATTCGCCTTCGGCGGAAGCCGCTCCTGCGGCGGCCACCCAGCCGCCATCCGCCCCGGCCCGCCCGCCGGCCCCGCCGCGCGCGCCGTTCGACTTCCGCGCGCTGTGGATGGCGGTGCTGCCGCCGGTGGTGGGCATCGCCCTGCTGGTGGGCGTGTGGGGCTTGCTCACCCAAGGCAGCACCACCTTTCCCACGCCGCTGGCCACCTTCGAGGCGGCGGTCAAGTTGTTCGCCGACCCGTTCTACAGCAACGGGCCCAACGACCAGGGCATCGGCTGGAACATCCTGTTCTCGCTGGAGCGGGTGGGCGTGGGCTTCGGCCTGGCGGCGCTGGTGGGCATTCCGCTGGGCTTTCTCATCGGCCGCTTCGAGTTCCTCAACCGCATGGTCAACCCGCTGATCAGCCTGCTGCGGCCGGTGTCGCCGCTGGCCTGGCTGCCCATCGGCCTGCTGGTGTTCAAGGCCGCCAACCCGGCCGCGATCTGGACCATCTTCATCTGCTCCATCTGGCCGATGGTGATCAACACCGCGGTGGGCGTGCAGCGGGTGCCGCAGGACTACCTGAACGTCGCTCGGGTGCTGGACCTGAGCGAGTGGAAGGTCGTCACCCGCATCCTGTTCCCGGCCGTGCTGCCGTACATGCTCACCGGCGTGCGGCTGTCGGTGGGCACCGCGTGGCTGGTGATCGTCGCGGCCGAGATGCTGACCGGCGGCGTGGGCATCGGCTTCTGGGTGTGGGACGAGTGGAACAACCTCAACGTGCAGCACATCCTGATCGCCATCTTCGTCATCGGCATCGTGGGCCTGCTGCTGGAGCAGCTGCTGATGGCGGTGGCCCGGCGCTTCTCCTTCGACCACTGACACCGGAGCCATCGCCATGACCGCATTCATCCAGGTGGAACAGGCCGAGATGGTCTTCGACACCCGCAAGGGCCGCTTCCACGCGCTGCGCGACATCAACCTGCAGGTCGCCCAGGGCGAATTCATCACGCTGATCGGCCATTCCGGTTGCGGCAAGAGCACGCTGCTGAACCTGATCGCCGGGCTGACCAAGCCCAGCGCCGGCGCGCTGATCTGCGACGGCCGCGAGATCGCCGCGCCGGGTCCGGAACGCGCGGTGGTGTTCCAGAACCATTCGCTGCTGCCCTGGCTGACCTGCCAGGAAAACGTGCACCTGGGCGTGGAGCGTGTGTTCGGCAGCCGCGAGACCAAGGCGCAGCTGCAGGCACGTGCCCAGGCAGCACTGGACTTGGTGGGCATGTCCCACGCCACGGCCAAGCGCCCGCACGAGATCAGCGGCGGCATGAAGCAGCGCGTGGGCATCGCCCGCGCGCTGGCGATGGAGCCCAAGGTGCTGCTGATGGACGAGCCCTTCGGCGCGCTGGACGCCCTCACCCGCGCCCACCTGCAGGACGAGCTGCTGAAGATCGTGGCCCGCACCCGCAGCACCGTGGTGATGGTGACGCACGACGTGGACGAGGCGGTGCTGCTGTCCGACCGCATCGTGATGATGACCAACGGCCCGGCCGCCACCATCGGCGAGATCCTGTCCATCGCCCTGCCGCGCCCGCGCGACCGGGTGGCGCTGGCCGAGAACGCGGAATACGTGCACTACCGCAAGCAGGTGCTGGACTTCCTGTACACGCGGCACGGCCACGTCGAGAAGGCTGCGGCCTGAAAACCGCGTCGCCTGCGCAAGTCCCCGATCCCTTGCTGGTTGGGGCACACAACGCTGGCACGCACGTTGCTTTCGGGTAGGTCGACACCTCGCGGTGTCTGTCTATCTCCTCAGCAGGGCACAGGAGCCCGTTTTGTCCAACCTCCCGCTTACCCGGGAGGTTTTTTTTCGCCCCGTGGCGGGGCGAGGCCGCACCCACTTTAGTGCGGCACGCCGCTCAATGCTTCTCGCGCGCGTGGTTGATCGTGTACTTCGGAATCTCGATCGTCACGTCGGTGGCCGCCAGGATGGCCTGGCAGGACAGGCGCGACTGCGGCTCCAGGCCCCAGGCGCGGTCCAGCAGGTCTTCCTCGCTCTCGTCGGGCTCGCCGAGCGAGGCATAGCCTTCACGCACCACCACGTGGCAGGTGGTGCAGGCGCAACTCATCTCGCAGGCGTGCTCGATCTCGATGCCGTTTTCCAGCAGCGCCTCGCACACCGAGGTGCCCGCGGGCGCCTCGATGGCGCGGCCTTCGGGGCAGAGTTCGGCGTGCGGCAGGATCTTGATGACGGGCATGGCGGTGGCGGTCTCGTTCTTCAGACGTCGTCGATGTTGCGGCCCGCCAGCGCCTGGCGGATGCCGCGGTTCATGCGCATGGCCGCAAAGGCTTCGGTGCCCTGGGCCAGCGCTTCCACGGCGGCGTCGATGTCGTGGTGGTGGTCCTGCGTGGCGATGTCGCGCACGCGCTGCATCAGGTGCTCGATCTCGGTGCGCTCGGCGCCGCTCAGCAGGTCGCCATCGGCGTCCAGCGCCGAGCGGGTGGCCAGCAGCATGCGGTCGGCCTCCACCCGCGATTCGCGCAGCGCGCGGGCGGCCATGTCGGTCTCGGCCTGCGCGAAGCCTTCGCTGAGCATGCGGGCGATGTCGTCGTCGGCCAGGCCGTAGCTGGGCTTGACGACGATGGCGGCTTCCACGCCCGAGTGCATCTCCTTGGCAGAGACGTTCAGCAGCCCGTCCGCATCCACCTCGAAGGTGACGCGGATGCGGGCCGCGCCAGCCACCATCGGCGGTATGCCGCGCAGCTCGAAGCGCGCCAGCGAGCGACAGTCGCTCACCAGTTCGCGCTCGCCCTGCACCACATGGATGGCCATGGCGGTCTGGCCGTCCTGGTAGGTGGTGAACTCCTGCGCCTTGGCAGTCGGGATGGTGCTGTTGCGCTCGATCACGCGCTCCACCAGGCCGCCCATGGTTTCCAGGCCCAGGGACAGCGGGATCACGTCCAGCAGCAGGATCTCGCCGTCCGGCGCATTGCCGGCCAGCTGGTTGGCCTGCAGCGCCGCGCCGATGGCCACCACTTCGTCGGGATTCACGTTGGTCAGCGGCTCGCGGCCGAAGGCCTCGGCCACCGCCGCACGCACCGATGGCATGCGGGTGGAGCCGCCCACCAGCACCACGCCCTGCACTTCGTCGCGCTGCACCCGGGCATCGCGCAGCACGCGCTTGACCGAGGCCAGCGTGCGGTCGATCAGCGGCCGGGTGAGCACGTCGAACTGCGCGCGGCTGACCTCCACCGCCAGCGGGCCGTCGGCCAGCGTGGCGGACAGCGTGGCCTGCGGTGCGTCGGTCAGGCGCTCCTTCGCGGCGCGGGCGGCCACCAGCAGCGCGCGCTTGTCCTGGGCGCTGGCGGCGCTGCGGCCGGCCTGCTGCAGCGCCCAGTCGGCCAGCGCGCCGTCGAAGTCGTCGCCGCCCAGGGCCGCGTCGCCGCCGGTGGCCACCACCTCGAACACGCCGCGGGCCAGCCGCAGCAGCGAGATGTCGAAGGTGCCGCCGCCCAGGTCGTACACCGCGTAGAGGCCTTCGCTGCCGTTGTCCAGGCCGTAGGCCACGGCGGCAGCAGTGGGCTCGTTGATGAGCCGCAGCACGTTCAGGCCGGCCAGCTGCGCCGCGTCCTTGGTGGCCTGGCGCTGGGCATCGTCGAAGTAGGCGGGTACGGTGATTACCGCGCCGAAGATCTCGTCGGCGTCGAAGGTGTCTTCCGCGCGCTGGCGCAGCGTGGCCAGGATCTCGGCCGACACCTCCACCGGCGACTTGATGCCGGCACGCGTCTCGAGGGCCACCATGCCCGGCTGGTCGACAAAGCGGTACGGCAGCTTGGCATGGCCCTCGATGTCGGACAGCGACCGGCCCATGAAGCGCTTGACGGAGACGATGGTGTTCTCCGGGTCCTCGGCCTGTGCGGCCAGCGCGGCGGCGCCGATCTGGCGGCCGTTGCCTTCGAGGTAGCGCACCGCCGAAGGCAGGATCGCGCGGCCCTGGCCGTCGGGCAGGCACTCGGCCACGCCGTGGCGCACGGCGGCCACCAGCGAATGCGTGGTGCCGAGGTCGATGCCCACTGCGATGCGACGCTGGTGCGGGTCGGGCGCCTGGCCCGGTTCGGAGATCTGGAGCAATGCCATAAGTGTTCTTATTGTCCCAAGCCGTCCACGCGGCGGTCGATGTCATCACGAAAGCGCGCGACGAACATGAGGGCTCTGACCCGCTGAGCGGCCTGCTTCGCAGCGGCCGCGTCGGCGTTCTCGGCCAGCAGCGTGTCGAGCTCGGCGATCAATGCCGCTTCGGCCTGCCGCACCTCGGCGTCCAGCGCCTCCACCGCAGCCACGTCGCGTGCGTCGTCCAGCGCTTCGCGCCACTCCATCTGCTGCATCAGGAAGGCCGCGGGCATGGCCGTGTTGTTCTCGGCCTCGATCGGCGCGCCGCGGAGCTCGCACAGGTAGGCGGCGCGCTGCAGCGGCTGCTTCAGCCGGCCATAGGCCTCGTTCACCCGCACCGACCACTGCATCGCCACGCGCTGCGCCGCGCCGCCCTCGGCGGCGAAGCGGTCGGGATGCACCTCGCCCTGCAGCCGGCGCCAGCGCTGGTCCAGGTCGGCCCGGTCGAGCGCAAAGCGCTGCGGCAGGCCGAACAGCGTGAAGTCGTCGTCGCCCAGGTTCATGCCGCCCTGCCCATCAGTTCACCCGCTTTCCGTAGAACACGCTCAGGCCATTGTCGGGATAGCCGCCGAACGGGCCGCGCCGCACATAGCCGCAGCGCTCGTACAGCCGCACCGCGGCATGCTGGTCGCTGCCGGTCTCGAGCAGTGCCTGCCCGATGCCCTCGGCCACCAGCACGTCTTCCAGCGCCTGCAGCAAGCGCTCGGCAAGCCGCCGGCCACGCAGTTCCGGATCCACGTACATGCGCTTGATCTCGCCATACGGCGCGCCCGCGGTTTCGGGCTCCGCCGGCATGCGACGCACTGCGCCGCAGCCCACGATGCGATCGCCCTGCCAGGCCGCCAGGAAGTGCACCTCCGGCGCCAGCAAGGCCTGCACGTCCAGGATGTGGTTGTCCTCCGGGGCATACAGGCTGGCCAGGTAGTCGTCGAGCGCGGCCAGCAGCGCCACCACCTGCGGATGGTCGGGGCGTGTGGGGCGGATGTGGATGTCGTTCACGGTCAAAAAAAAGCGCGGCCGATGACAGCCGCGCGCTCGTGGAAGCCAGGTATCAGACGCGGAACGACTCGCCACAGCCGCATCGATCCTTCTCGCGCGGGTTGTGGAACTTGAAGCCTTCGTTCAGGCCCTCGCGCACGAAGTCGAGTTCGGTGCCATCGATGTACGGCAGGCTCTTCGGGTCGATCAGCACCTTGACGCCATGGCCTTCGAAGACGATGTCTTCCGGCGCCATGTCGTCCGCGTACTCCAGCTTGTAGGCCAGGCCCGAGCAGCCGGTGGTCTTGACGCCGAGCCGCACGCCCACGCCCTTGCCGCGGCGGGCCAGGTACTTGGTGACGTGCCGCGCGGCGGCTTCGGTCAGCGTGACAGCCATCGTGCGCCCTTACTGCACTTTCTTGCGGTAGTCCTCGACGGCGGCCTTGATCGCGTCTTCCGCCAGGATCGAGCAATGGATCTTCACCGGCGGCAGCGCCAGCTCCTGCGCGATCTGGGTGTTCTTGATCGACATCGCCTCGTCCAGCGACTTGCCCTTCACCCATTCGGTGACCAGCGAGCTGGAAGCGATGGCCGAGCCGCAGCCGTAGGTCTTGAACTTGGCGTCCTCGATCAGGCCCGTGGCCGGGTTGACCTTGATCTGCAGCTTCATCACGTCGCCGCAGGCCGGGGCGCCCACCATGCCGGTGCCCACGGTGTCGTCACCCTTGTCGAAGCCGCCGACGTTGCGGGGGTTCTCGTAGTGGTCGATGACCTTTTCGCTGTATGCCATGTCGGTTCTCCTCAGGTTCTCAATGTGCGGACCACTGGATGGTGCTCAGGTCCACACCGTCCTTGAACATTTCCCACAGGGGGGACAGCTCGCGCAGCTTGGCCACGCGGTCCTTCAGCGTGGCCACCGCGTAGTCGATCTCTTCCTGCGTGGTGAAGCGGCCGATCGTCATGCGCAGGCTGGAGTGCGCCAGTTCGTCGCTGCGGCCGAGGGCGCGCAGCACGTAGCTGGGTTCCAGGCTGGCCGAGGTGCAGGCCGAGCCGGAGCTCACCGCCAGGCCCTTGACGCCCATGATCAGCGACTCGCCCTCCACGAAGTTGAACGAGATGTTCACGTTGTGGGGCACGCGCTTCTCGGGATGGCCGTTGAGGAAGGTCTGCTCGATGTCCTTCAGGCCGTTGATCAGCCGCTGCTGCAGCATGCGGATGCGTTCGTTCTCGGCACCCATCTCCTCGCGGGCGATGCGGTAGGCCTCGCCCATGCCGACGATCTGGTGGGTGGGCAGCGTGCCCGAGCGCATGCCGCGCTCATGGCCGCCACCGTGCATCTGCGCCTCGATGCGCACCCGCGGCTTGCGGCGCACGTACAGCGCGCCGATGCCCTTGGGGCCGTAGGTCTTGTGCGAGGCCAGGCTCATCAGGTCGATGGGCAGGCTGGCCAGGTCGATCTGGATCTTGCCGGTGGCCTGCGCTGCATCGACGTGGAAGATGATGCCCTTCTCGCGGCACAGGTTGCCGATGGCCGGGATGTCCTGGATGACGCCGATCTCGTTGTTGACGTACATCACCGAGACCAGGATGGTGTCGGGCCGCAGCGCGGCCTTGAACTTCTCCAGGTCCAGCATGCCGTCTTCCTCGACGTCGAGGTAGGTGGCGTCGAAGCCCTGGCGCTCCAGCTCGCGCACGGTGTCGAGCACGGCCTTGTGCTCGGTCTTCACCGTGATGATGTGCTTGCCGCGGGTCTTGTAGAAGTTGGCCGCGCCTTTGAGTGCCAGGTTGATCGACTCGGTGGCGCCCGAGGTCCACACGATCTCGCGCGGATCGGCACCCACCAGATCGGCCACCTGCTGGCGCGCCTTCTCGACCGCCTCTTCCGCTTCCCAGCCCCAGGCATGGCTGCGCGACGCCGGATTGCCGAAGTGCTCGCGCAGCCAGGGCACCATCGCGTCGACGACGCGCGGGTCGCACGGCGTCGTCGCGCCGTAGTCCATGTAGATCGGGAAATGCGGGGTCATGTCCATGGCGGGATGCTGGGCGGCCACCGCTTGCGCGGCCGGCCTGCCGGTTGGATCGTTGAAGTTGCTGGCTTACTTGGAGAAGGCGGAGCCGAGGGCGAACACCGAGTTCGGCGCCGTGACCTTGATCGGCTTGACCACCGGCACGCTGGAGATCGCGCGCTTGACCGGCGCTTCCTCGATCGACACGCCCTTGGCGATCTGGTCCTCGACCAGCTTCTTCAGGGTGATGGAGTCGAGGAACTCGATCATCTTGGTGTTCAGGCTGGCCCACAGGTCGTGGGTCATGCAGCGGCCTGAGTCGTCGCCCATGCAGTTCTCCTTGCCCGCGCAGCCGGTGGCATCGATCGGCTCGTCCACCGCGACGATGATGTCGGCCACGGTGATCTCGTCGGACTTGCGGCCGAGCGAATAACCGCCGCCCGGGCCGCGGGTGCTCTCGACCAGTTCATGCCGGCGCAGCTTGCCGAACAGCTGTTCGAGGTAGGACAGCGAGATCTGCTGGCGCTGGCTGATGGCCGCGAGTGCCACCGGGCCGTTGTTGGACCGCAGGGCCAGATCGATCATCGCGGTGACGGCAAAACGGCCTTTGGTGGTGAGACGCATGGATGACTCCTGTTGCTTCGGAAAACCTGCCGGCCGGGCTATCCGCCGGGCTGGGGGGCCTGACCTGGGATAACCCTCGACTGATTCCGAGTGGGTTACTCAAGTATATCGTAAGTTGAGTGTTTCGGTCGAGATTGCCGGCCGAAGTTCCGCAGGCGCCGTGCGCCCGCCGCGTCAGTTGCTGACGGGCGCCGCTTCCAGCCGCTGGCGGATGTGGGCCACCACGCCGTCGCAGCCGTGCTCGATGAGGTCGAGCACATGCTCGAAGCCGCCGGCCGGCCCGTAGTACGGATCGGGCACCCGGCCGTCGCCGCGCGGGCGCTGCGGGTCCGTGGCGTGCTCCAGCAACAGCACCAGTTCGGCGGTGGCGTCCTGCGGGCGCAGGCGGCGCAGGTCACGCAGGTTCTCGTCGTCCATCGCCAGGATGAGGTCGAAGCGGTGGAAGTCCTCGACCGTCACCTGCCGGGCACGCAGCGCCGACAGGCTGTAGCCGCGTTGCTGCGCATGCTTGACCGCCCGGGCATCCGGCTTCTGCCCCGCGTGGTAACCGCTGGTGCCGGCCGAATCCACCTGCACCACGTCGCCCAGGCCGGCGGCCGCCAGCTTGGCGCGCAGCACGCCCTCGGCGGTGGGCGATCGGCAGATGTTGCCCAGGCACACCATCAGCACCCGGTAGCGCACCGCGGCTTCATCGCGGCCGCGCTGGCCGAGCAATGCCTTGGCAAAGCGGATGACCATGCCGCGGCGCCCTCAGCCCTTGCCCACCAGCGGGATCACGTTGGTGTCGTGCCCCGCCGCGCCGAAGGCCTGCTCGCGCAGCACCGCCAGCTGGTCGCGCACCCGCGCCGCCTTCTCGAACTCGAGGTTGCGGGCGTGTTCCAGCATCTGCTTTTCCAGCAGCTTGATGCGCTTGCCCAGGTCCTTCTCGCTCATCGCCTCCACCTCGGCGGCGGCCTGCGCATTCTTCAGGTCGTCCTTGGCGGTCTTGTCGCTGACCACGCCGTCGATCAGCTCCCGCACCTTCTTGTTCAGGCTGCGCGGCGTGATGCCCATCGCCAGGTTGTGCGCGATCTGCTTGGCCCGGCGACGCTCGGTCTCGTCGATCGCCTTGCGCATCGATTCGGTGATGCGGTCGGCGTAAAGGATGGCGCGGCCATTGAGGTTGCGCGCCGCCCGGCCGATGGTCTGGATCAGGCTGCGCTCGGCCCGCAGGAAGCCTTCCTTGTCGGCGTCCAGGATGGCCACCAGCGACACCTCGGGAATGTCCAGGCCTTCGCGCAGCAGGTTGATGCCCACCAGCACGTCGAACACGCCCAGCCGCAGGTCGCGCAGGATCTCCACCCGCTCCACCGTGTCGATGTCGGAGTGCATGTAGCGCACCTTGACGCCGTTGTCGCTCAGGTAGTCGGTCAGCTGCTCGGCCATGCGCTTGGTCAGCGTGGTGATGAGCACCCGCTCGCCGATCACCACGCGGTCGCGGATCTCCTGCAGCACGTCGTCCACCTGCTGCTGCGCGGGCCGCACTTCCACCACCGGGTCGATCAGGCCGGTGGGGCGCACCAGCTGCTCCACCACCTGGCCGGCATGCTGCTGCTCGTAGGCCGCGGGCGTGGCCGAGACGAACACCGCCTGCCGCACCTTGCGCTCGAACTCGTCGAACTTCAGCGGCCGGTTGTCCATCGCGCTGGGCAGGCGGAAGCCGTAGTCCACCAGCGTGCTCTTGCGGGCGCGGTCGCCGTTGTACATGCCGCCAAACTGGCCGATCAGCACATGCGACTCGTCGAAGAACATCACCGCGTCCTTGGGCATGTAGTCCACCAGCGTGGGCGGCGGATCGCCCGGCGCGGCGCCCGACAGGTGGCGCGTGTAGTTCTCGATGCCCTTGCAGTGGCCCACCTCGGTGAGCATCTCCAGGTCGAAGCGGGTGCGCTGCTCCAGTCGCTGCGCCTCCACCAGCTTGCCCGCCTTGACCAGCTCGTCCAGCCGCCAGCGCAGCTCTTCCTTGATGCCCTCGATGGCGCGCAGCACGCTCTCGCGCGGCGTCACGTAGTGGCTCGACGGGTAGATGACGAAGCGCGGGATCTTCTGGCGGATGGCGCCGGTCAGCGGGTCGAACAGCGACAGCGACTCGATCTCGTCGTCGAACAGCTCCAGCCGGATCGCCAGCTCGGAGTGCTCGGCCGGGAACACGTCGATGCGGTCGCCGCGCACGCGGAAGCTGCCGCGCGAGAAGTCGGTCTCGTTGCGCTTGTACTGCATGCGGATCAGCTGCGCGATGGCGTCGCGCTGGCCGATCTTGTCGCCCACCCGCACGATGAAGCGCATCTGCGTGTAGTCCTCGGGCTTGCCGATGCCGTAGATGGCGCTCACGCTGGCCACGATCACCACGTCGCGCCGCTCCAGCACGCTCTTGGTGGCACTCAGGCGCATCTGCTCGATGTGCTCGTTGATCGAGCTGTCCTTCTCGATGAACAGGTCGCGCTGAGGCACGTAGGCCTCGGGCTGGTAGTAGTCGTAGTAGCTGACGAAGTACTCCACCGCGTTCTTCGGGAAGAACTCGCGGAACTCCGAATAGAGCTGCGCCGCCAGCGTCTTGTTGGGCGCGAACACGATGGCCGGGCGGCCCAGCCGCGCGATCACGTTGGCCATCGTGAAGGTCTTGCCCGAGCCGGTGACCCCGAGCAGGGTCTGGAACGCCAGGCCGTCGTTCACGCCTTCGACCAGCTGCTCGATCGCCTTCGGCTGGTCGCCGGCCGGCGGATACGGCTGGAAGAGCTGGAAAGGGGAGCCGGGATAACTGATGAACTCACCCGCCGCCGGGGTGGAGGCTTCGGTTTCCGCCAATGCGGTCATGGGCCATCTCCTAAAATGCCGGGTGCGGTACACGCCACACGGCCAACCCTGCAGGGTACAGCAGCAAGGCTTCGCACGATGCAGCCCGAAGAGATCGGGCCTTTTCAGGAAAACACAATGTCGCTCTTCGCCAAAGTAGAAATGGCCCCGCGGGACCCCATCCTGGGTCTGTCGGAACAGTTCAATGCTGACCCGAACCCGAACAAGGTCAACCTGGGCGTGGGCGTGTACTACGACGACAACGGCAAGCTGCCGCTGCTGGCCTGCGTGGCCCAGGCCGAGAAGCAGATGGTCGAGGCGCCCAAGGCCCGCGGCTACCTGCCCATCGACGGCATCGCCGCCTATGACAAGGCGGTGCAGGGCCTGGTGTTCGGCGCCGAGAGCGACGTGGTGAAGGCCGGCCGCGTGGCCACCGTGCAGGCCGTGGGCGGCACCGGCGGCCTGAAGATCGGCGCCGATTTCCTCAAGCGCCTGAACCCCGGCGCCAAGGTGCTGATCAGCGACCCGAGCTGGGAGAACCACCGCGCGCTGTTCACCAACGCGGGCTTTCCGGTCGACACCTATCCCTACTACGACGCCGAGCGCCGCGGCGTGGCCTTCGATGCGATGCTGGGCGCGCTCGACACCGCCGACGCGGGCACCATCGTCGTGCTGCATGCCTGCTGCCACAACCCCACCGGCTACGACATCACGCCGGCGCAATGGCAGCAGGTGATCGATGTGGTGAAGTCGCGCGGCCTGGTGCCGTTCCTGGACATGGCCTACCAGGGCTTCGGCCAGGGCATCGCCGAGGACGGCGCGGTGGTGCAGCAGTTCCTGGCGGCGGGCATCGACTTCTTCGTCTCCACCTCCTTCAGCAAGAGCTTCTCGCTGTACGGCGAGCGCGTGGGCGCGCTGTCGGTGGTGTGCGGCAGCGCCGAGGAAGCCGGCCGCGTGCTCAGCCAGCTGAAGATCGTGATCCGCACCAACTATTCCAACCCGCCGACGCACGGCGCGCAGGTGGTGGCCACGGTGCTGACCACGCCCGAGCTGCGCCGCATGTGGGAGGAAGAGCTGGCCGGCATGCGCGCACGCATCAAGCTGATGCGCACCGCGCTGGTCGACAAGCTCACCGCCGCCGGCTTCCAGGGCGACCTGAGCTACATCACCCGCCAGCAAGGCATGTTCAGCTACTCCGGCCTGAACAAGGACCAGATGGTGCGGCTGCGCGATGAATTCGGCGTCTATGGCGTCGATTCGGGCCGCATCTGCGTGGCCGCGCTGAACAGCCGCAACATCGACGCCGTGGCTTCGGCCATGGCCGCCGTGGCCTGAGGCCCGCGCACCATTCCGACACAGGCCCGGCTTGCCGGGCCTTTTTCGTGGGCGCGGGTTTTGCCGCAGGCGTGACAATGCGTGGATTGCAGTCCCACAGTCCGGATCTCACCGAGGTTGCTCCAGATGCTCTATCAGCTCTATGAATCGCAACGGGCGCTGCTGGCCCCGTTCTCCGAGTTCGCCAGCGCGTCGTCCAAGCTGTACGACCACCCACTGTCGCCCTTCACCCATACGCCGCTGGCGCACCGCATCTCCGCCGGCTTCGAACTGCTGCACCGGCTGTCCAAGGAATACGAGAAGCCGCCGTTCAACATCTCCTCGGTGACGGTGGCCGGCGCCGAAGTGGCCATCCAGGAGCAGGTGGCGGTCACCAAGCCCTTCTGCCGGCTGCTGCGCTTCAAGCGCTTCACCGACGAAGGCCCGGTGCTGGACCGCATGAAGGCCCAGCCGACCGTGCTGGTGGTGGCGCCGCTGTCGGGCCATCACTCCACGCTGCTGCGCGACACGGTGCGCAGCCTGCTGCAGGACCACAAGGTGTACATCACCGATTGGACCGACGCGCGCATGGTGCCGGCGGACGTGGGCCCGTTCCACCTGGACGACTACGTGGCCTACGTGCAGGAGTTCATCGAGTACATCGGCCCTGACGTGAACGTGATCTCGGTGTGCCAGCCCACGGTGCCGGTGCTGGCCGCGGTGTCGCTGCAGTCCACCCTGGGCCGCACCGTGCCGCGCACGATGACGATGATGGGCGGCCCCATCGACGCCCGCCGTTCGCCCACCGCGGTGAACAACCTGGCGATGAACAAGAGCTACGAGTGGTTCGAGAACAACGTGATCCACCGGGTGCCGGTGAACTATCCGGGCGCCGGCCGCCGGGTGTACCCGGGCTTCCTGCAGCACACCGGCTTCGTGGCGATGAACCCGGACCGCCACCTCACCTCGCACTACGACTTCTTCCTGGACCTGGTGCGCGGCGACGATGAAAGCGCCGAGAGCCACCGCGGCTTCTACGACGAGTACAACGCCGTGCTGGACCTGCCGGCCGAGTACTACCTGGAAACCATCAAGACGGTGTTCCAGGACTTCGCGCTGGTCAACGGCACCTGGCAGGTGCGCGGCCAGCTGGTGCGGCCGCAGGACATCACCGTGCCGGCGCTGCTGACCATCGAAGGCGAGCTGGACGACATCTCCGGTGCCGGCCAGACCCGCGCCGCACACGACCTGTGCACCGGCATCGGCAAGGAGCGGCAGTTCCATTACGACGTGATCGGCGCCGGGCACTACGGCATCTTCTCGGGCCGCCGCTGGCGCGAGAAGGTGTATCCCGAGGTGCGCGACTTCATCGCCCGCTTCGCCCCCAGCAGCGCTCCGGCGCTGCTCGGCGACGACCGCGTGCCGGCCGACGAGCCGGCGCGCCCGCCCGCGCGCAAGGCCGTTGCCCGCGCCCGCCGCAGCGCGGCCTGACAGACCCGGCCTCCGGCCCGGTGCCCCTGCGGCGCCGGGCCGGATAATCTTGCGGTGAGTACCCACCCACCCGCTGTCTTGTCCGACCTACCGTCCGCCGACGCGATCGACGCGCTGCTGCCGCAAACGCAGTGCACCCGCTGCGGCTATCCCGACTGCCGGCGCTATGCCGAGGCCATCGCTGCAGGCCAGGCCGACATCAACCGCTGCCCGCCCGGCGGCACCGAGGGCGTGCAGCGACTGGCCGCCCTCACCGGCCGCCCGGCCCTTCCGCTGGACCCGGCCTGCGGCCCCGAAGGCCCGCTGCTGCGCGCGGTGATCGACGAGGCCTGGTGCATCGGCTGCACCTTGTGCATCACCGCCTGCCCGGTGGACTGCATCGTGGGCGCGCCCAAGCAGATGCACACCGTGGTGGCCGAGCAGTGCACCGGCTGCGAGCTGTGCGTGCCCGCCTGCCCGGTGGACTGCATCTCGCTGGTCAGCGTGAGCGGCGATCGCACCGGCTGGTCCGCCTGGAGCATCGCGCAGGCCGAGGAGGCCCGCGAGCGCTACGCCTTCCACCAGCTGCGCACCGCACGTGCCGCGCGCGAGAACGAGGCCCGCCTGGCCGCCAAGGCGCAGGCCAAGCTGGCCGACCTGCCTGCCGCCAGCCGCCTGACGGATCCCGCTGCGCTGGACCGCAAGCGCGCGGTGATCGAGGCCGCCCTGGCCCGCGCCCGTCAACGCCAGCAGGGGCCCGACCGCGCATGAAGACCGCCGACATCGAACCCTTCTTCGCCACGCTGAAGGCCGCCAACCCCCAGCCCAACACCGAGCTGGAGTACACCAACACCTTCGAGCTGCTGGCCGCGGTGCTGCTGTCGGCGCAGGCCACCGACGTGGGCGTCAACAAGGCCACGCGGCGGCTGTTCCCGGTGGCCAACACGCCGCGCAAGATGCTGGCGCTGGGCCTGGAGCAGGTGACCGAATACATCCGCACCATCGGCCTGTTCCGCACCAAGGCGAAGAACCTGCTCGAGACCTGCCGGCTGCTGGTGGAGCAGCACGGCGGCCAGGTGCCGCGCACCCGCGAGGCGCTGGAGGCCCTGCCCGGCGTGGGCCGCAAGACGGCCAACGTGGTGCTGAACGTGGCCTTCGGCGAACCGACAGTGGCGGTGGACACGCACATCTTCCGCGTCAGCAACCGCACCGGGCTGGCGCCGGGCAAGACGCCGCTGGCGGTGGAGCTGAAGCTGCTGGCCCGGGTGCCGCCGCTGTACTTGCCGGATGCGCACCACTGGCTCATCCTGCACGGGCGCTACGTGTGCCAGGCGCGCCGGCCGCTGTGCGAGGCCTGCCAGGTGCGACCCTGGTGCGACTACGGCCGGACGCTGGACCGCCGGCTTGCCACGAAAGGTGCCCCATGTTGATCGACCGCGGCCTGTTGCACACCCTGGCCCTGCGCCTGGCCGACCGCGAGATCGATGCCCGCGGCTACCTGGAGCAGATGGCGCAGCTGATCACGCGCTGGGTGGGCTGCTCCCGCGCGGGCCTGTGGACCTTCGTCGACACCGACGACGGCCCGGCGCTGCACTGCGTGGCCATGGCCGATGCCGGCGTGCCGCACCGCAGCGGCGAGCTGCCCACCGACATCCTCAGCGCCGACCATCCGCAGTACTTCGCCACCCTGCTGGCCGAAGGCTGCGTGGTGGCCGACGATGCCCGCCACCATCCGGCCAGCGCCAGCTTCGCGGCCGAATACCTGGTGCCGCAGGACGTGCATTCGCTGCTGGACGTGTGCCATTCCGTCAACGGCGAGCTGTTCGGCGTGGTCACCTGCGAGCAGCTGGGCGCGCCCTGTACCTGGTCGGCCCGCCAGCTGCAGACGGTGCGGCAGCTCGTCAGCCGCGCCGGCCTCACGCTGCGCGAGGCGAGCCTGGCGATGGGGGTGGCGTACCGCCGTCCGCGGGAAGGCCGGGCATGGAACGACACGGATTGGGGATGACCAGCCGCTGCCCATAGGCCGGCGGCCGTGGCCAGTCGGCGGCGGTGAGCGGTTCTTGCTGCCGCACCAGGCGCAGCGCATTGATCCAGCCGGCATGCCCCACCACCAGGGCCGGCCCGGGCGGCAGCGCCTGCAGGAACGAGAGCACCCGCGCCCGCAGCGCCGCCACGGGCTCGCCACCGCCGGGCGGATGGTGCTCGAAGTCGGCCTCCCAGCCGGCGAAGTCGGCGGCGGACAGCCGCGACCACGGCAGGCCGTCCCAGCGGCCGAAGTCCAGCTCCAGCAGCCGGGCGTCCACCCGGTGCCGGTAGCCCAGGCGGGCCAGCGCACGGCCCACGTCGGCGCAGCGTTGCAGCGGCGAGGTATGCACCTCCCGTGGCAAGCCGTGTCGCAGCGCGGCCTGGTGCATCTGGCGCGCCAGTCGCCGGGCGCGGCGGGGGTCCAGCGGCAAATCGGTGCGGCCGATGCAGCGGCCCTCGGCGGCGCGTGGGCGTGGATGGCGCCAGATCCACAAGGTGTCGGCCGGCGCCTCGGGCGCGGCGTGCGGCTGCAGGCGGGAGCTCATGGCGCCCCGGCCGGCCAGGCGGAGGCCAGCGCCAGGTAGCCGGCCAGCTCGGTCCATTGCTGGGTGGCGCCCAGGCCGTCCCCCGTGTAGCCACCCAGCCGGCGCCGCAGCCAGCGGGCGCATACGGCCGCCACCGTCGCCATCGCGGCGGCCAGCGCGGCCACCCGCACCGGGGGCCAGCCCGCCGCCACCGCGCCGGTGGCCAGCAGCAGCGCCCAGGCCAGCCCCACCGCCAGGCTGGCGCCGCCCACCTGCTGGGCCAGCGGCTTGGCCTTGGCATGCGCCGGGTCGCCGCCGTAGGGCAGCACCACCAGCAGGACGACCGTCGCTGCGCGGGACAGGCCATGCGCCAGCACCATCGCCACGCCGGTGGCCAGCGGCCCGGCGGCAGCCAGCAGCGCGCACAGTGCCGCCGCCTTGAGCGCCAGTGTCAGCAGCAGGCCCAGCGCGCCATAGCTGCCCAGGCGCGAGTCCTTCATGATCTCCAGCGCGCGCTCACGGTCCACCGCGCCGCCCAGGCCGTCGCAGGTGTCGGCCAGGCCGTCTTCATGGAACCCGCCGGTGAGCCAGACGGTGGCCGCCATCGACAGCAGCACCGCGATGGCCGCGGGCGCCGGCCACAGCGCCGCGGCGGCGCACAGCACCAGCGCCCCGGCCACCCCCACCGCCGCGCCCACCAGCGGAAAGTGCCTGGCGCTGGCATGCAGCCAGGCCGGGTCGAAGCGGCCCTGCTGCAACGGGATGCGCACCGGCACCCGGGTGAGGAACTGCACCGCCACCAGCAGCAGCCGCCATTCGTGCACCAGCCGCTGCATGGCTTCAGCCTGCGCTGTCGGACACGCCGGCCGATTCGAAGCTGGCCATCTGGGTGAGCATCAGCGCCGCGGCCTCCACCAGCGGCCAGGCCAGCGCGGCGGCGGAGCCCTCGCCCAGCCGCATGTCCAGCGCCAGCAGCGGCTGCGCCTGCAGCGCGCGCAGCAGCGCGGCATGGCCGGCCTCGGCGCCGACATGGGCGAACACGCAGTAGTCGCGCACCGCCGGGGCCACGGCGCAGGCCACCAGCGCGGCCGCACCGACGATGAAGCCGTCCACCAGGATCAGCCGCCGCTCGTAGGCGGCCTGCAGCATGGCGCCCACCAGGCCGGCGATCTCGAAGCCGCCGAGCGCAGCCAGCAGCGCCAGCGGCTGGTGCAGCGCGGCATGGCGGGCCAGCGCCTCGGCCAGCAGCGCCCGCTTGCGGGCCACGCCGGCGGCGTCCAGGCCGGTGCCGCGGCCCACCGCGGCTTCCAGCGGCACGTCGGCCAGGCGGGCCAGCAGCATGGCGGCGCTGCTGGTGTTGCCGATGCCCATCTCGCCCAGCAGCACCGCGTTGCCGGGCAGGCCGCGCACCGCCTGCGCGCCGGCGGCCAGTGCGGCCTGGCACTGCGCATCGCTCATCGCGGGGCCCTGGCTGGCGTCGGCGGTGCCGGCCGCCACCTTGTGCAGCAGCAGGCCCGGGCGCGGCGCGAAGTCGTGCGCCACGCCGACATCCACCACCGTCACCGGCAGGCCGGCGCGGCGCGCGAACACGCTGACGGCGGCACCGCCGGCCAGCATGTTTTCCACCATCTGCCAGGTCACGTCCTGCGGATAGGCCGACACGCCGCGGCGGGCCAGGCCATGGTCGCCGGCAAAGACCAGCAGCTGCGGCGACTGCAGCACCGGCGCCTCGGTGCGCTGCACCAGGCCCAGCTGCAGCGCCAGCCGCTCTAGCTGGCCGAGCGCACCCAGCGGCTTGGTCTTGCGGTCGATGCGCTGCTGCAGCCGGGCGGCCAGCGCCGCGTCGGCGGTGGATTGCACGGTGGGAAGAAGGAAGGTGTCGCTCATGCGGTGTCGGGTGATGGGGTGAAGTTCGGCGGGTCCAGCAGGGACCGCAGCACGCCGGGCTGGAAGGCGGCGTCCACCGTGTCGGCCAGGCCGTCGAACACCGCGTCCAGCGGGCGCGGGCGGCGGCCGAACAGCGCCTGCAGCACGGCGGGGTTCTCCAGCAGCCCGTGCAGGTACAGCGCCAGCACGCTGCCGTGCTGCCAGCCCAGGCCTGGGGGGCCGGCCAGGGCGGGCTGCGGCGGCATGCCGCCCGGGCGTGGCAGCAACTGGCTGTCGCCCAGGTGGATCTCGTAGCCCTCGAAGCACAGCTGCGACAGCGGCGCCCACACGCCCTGCAGCAAACCGAAGCGGTAGCCACGGCGCTGCAGTTGCTTGGCAGGCTGGAAGCGGGTGGCCAGCGGCAGCACGCCCAGGCCGGCGGTGCTGCCCGGCTGGCCTCCTTCCAGGCCTTGCGGATCGTGCAGCTGCTCGCCCAGCACCTGCAGCCCGCCGCAGACGGCCAGCAGCGGGCGGCCGGCGGCGGCATGGGCCTGCACCAGCGCGGCCAGGCCCTGCGCCTGCAGCCATTGCGCATCCGCCCGGGTGTGCTTGCTGCCGGGCAGCACCAGCCAGTCCGCCGCGCGCAGCGTCTCGGCATCGCGGCTGAAGCTCACGGCCACGCCGGCCTGGCGCAGCGGCTCGAATTCGTCCAGGTTGCTGGCATGCGGCGTGGCCAGCACCACCACCCGCGGGCCGGTGGCGGCGGCATGGGCGGCGGGCACCGCGTCTTCCTCCGGCAGGCCATGGTCGTGCTGCATCGGCACCACCGCCACCGTGGGCACGCCGGTCAGCTGCTGCAGCTGCGCCGGCGCGGGGGCCAGCAGCGTGGCATCGCCCCGGAAGCGGTTGAGCACGAAGCCGCGCAGCTGGCGCGCCACCTGGGCGTCCATCAGCGCATGGGTGCCGTACAGGTGGGCGAAGGCACCGCCGCGGTCGATGTCGGCCACCAGCAGGCAGGCGGCCTCGGCGGCGCGCGCAGTGCGGGTGTTGACGTAGTCGCTGGTGGCCAGGTTGATCTCGGCTGGCGAGCCGGCGCCTTCGATCACCAGCACGTCCACTTCCTCGCGCAGCGACTGCAGCGCGGCCAGCGCGGCCGGCCACAGGTGCTGGCTGCGTTCGCGCCAGGGCATGGTGGTGAGCTCCGGCCGCACCTGGCCCATCAGCACCACCTGGCTGCGGGTGTCGGCCTCGGGCTTGAGCAGCACCGGGTTCATGCGCACGTCGGGCTCGGCACGGGCGGCCAGCGCCTGGAAGTACTGCGCGCTGCCGATTTCGCCGGCTGGCCGGCCCGCGGCCGCCGGCACCACCCGGGCATGGTTGCTCATGTTCTGCGCCTTGAAGGGCGCCACCTTCAGGCCCTGGCGTGCATACCAGCGGCACAGCGCCGTGGCCAGCCAGCTCTTGCCGGCACCGCTGGTGCAGCCCAGCACCATCACCGCGCGCGCCGGCCGTTTCATGCGCCGATGCCCCGCGCCAGCGCCACCGCGGCCGACAACGCCATCAGCAGCCCGGTGCACAGCGCCAGCGCGCGACCGGCGTGCCTGATCGCCTGCATGACGTGGGCGCTGCCGGGCTCCGGCGCGCCTGCATGGAGCGCATACACACCCGGCTTGCGCAGCCGCGCGCCCAGGGCCAGCGCCATCGCGGCCATCGGCCAGCCGCCGTTGGGCGACGGCGTGCGCCGCGCCTGCGCCGCCAGCTGCCGCCAGCGCAGGCCGCGCGGCAACAGCGCCCGGGCGGCCAGGCGGGCCGGCAGCCAGGCCAGCACGTCGTCGGCCCGCGCGGCGAACTTGCCGGCCCACTCCCAGCGGCCACGGTAGCCCCACATCGCATCGGCGGTGTTGGCATAGCGGAAGAGCACCGCGCCCGGCAGGCCGGCCAGCGCGAACCACAGCAGCGGCGCCACCACCGAATCGTTCAGGTTCTCGGCCAGGGTCTCGATGGCCGTCTCGCGCACCTCGGCCGGCTGCAGCCGGGTGGTGTCGCGGCTGGCCAGGCGGGCGATGCGGTCGCGACCGGCGTCGATGCCGCGGGCCAGCGCGCTGTCCACCGCGGCCACCTCCTCGCGCAACAGGCGCCAGCTCAGCATCGGCTTGAGCAGCAGCCCGGTGGCCAGGGCCGCCGCGGCCACGCCGGCGCCGCCTTGAGGCAGCAGCCAGCGGTGCAACGCCACCTCCAGCAGCACCGCCAGGCTCACCGCGGGCAGCGCGCCGGCCCACCAGGCCAGCACGCCGCCGGCCAGCGCACGGCGCGGCGGCAGATCCGGCAGCCGGCGGCCGGCCCAGCCCAGGTAGCGGCCGATCCACACCACCGGATGCCAGCGGGCCGGCGGCTCGCCGAACAGGCGGTCGGCCAGCAGCGCCACGGCGATGGCCAGCGGCGGCAGCAGGCAGGCGGCGGCGGGTGTCATGTCGGTGTCACGGCTCAGGGCACCGGCACGGCCACCCAGCGCGCGCCGGCGGGGCTGGGGATGCGCTCGATGGTGAAGGCATGGCCGAACACCTCGGCCAGCGCCGCGCGCACCTCGGTGCTGTCCGGCGGGCCTTCGGCGCGCAGGCGGCCGGCCTGCATCACCAGCAGGCGGTCGGCGGCCAGGGCCAGCGTGATCTCGTGCAGCACCGCGGCCACCGCCGCCCCGGCACGGGCATGGGCCACCAGGCTGCGCACCAGGGCCTGCTGGTGCGGTGCATCCAGGTGGGTGGTGGGCTCGTCCAGCAGCAGCACCGGCGCCTGCACCGCCAGTGCGCGGGCCAGCAGCACCCGCTGGCGTTCGCCGCCGGAGAGCTGGTCCAGCCGGCGGCCTTCCAGCGGGCCGCATTCGGTCTCCGTCATCGCGGCATCGACCGCGGCTTCGTCCTGCGGGCCCGGCGCGCCGAACAGGCCCTGGTGCGGCAGCCGGCCCAGGCGCACCACGTCGCGCACCGCGATGTCGCCGCTGGCCTCGCCCTGCTGCGACAGCCAGGCCACGCGCCGCGCCCGCTCCCGCGCCGGCCACTGGGCCAGCGGACGACCGTCCAGCAGCAGCTCGCCGGCCACGGGCGGCAGCAGGCCGGCCAGCGCGGCGAGCAGACTGCTCTTGCCCGCGCCATTGGGCCCCACGATGGCCAGCCACTGCCCCGGCTGCAGCGCCAGCGACAGCCCCTGCACCACCGTGCGGCCGCCGCGCCGCAGGTGCAGATCCCGGGCCTGCAGCCGCGCCGTCATGCGCCGGCCCGCCGCCGCAGCAGCACCATCAGGTACATGCCGCCCACCACCGCGGTGAGCACGCCCACCGGCAGTTCCTGCGGCGCGATCAGGCTGCGCGCCAGCACGTCGGCGGCCAACAGCAGCATGCCGCCGGCCAGCGCCGACAGCGCCAGCAGCGCCCCATGCGTGACCACCACGCAGCGCCGCACCAGGTGCGGCGACACCAGCCCCACGAAGGCCACCAGCCCGGCCTGGGCCACGGCGGTGCCGGTGGCCAGCGCCATCAAGGCCACCAGCAGCAGCCGCAGGCGCGGCAGCACCAGGCCCAGGCTGGCCGCGCTGGCCTCGCCCAGCACCAGCGCGTCCAGCGCCCGGGCGAAGCGCATGGCCAGCGGCAGCGCCAGCGCCAGCGCGCCGCCCAGCACCAGCACACTGGGCCAGTCCAGGAAGCCGGTGGTGCCCAGCAGGAACACCTGCTTGCCGCGCAGCGCCTCGGGCGACAGCAGCAGCACCACGTCGGCCAGCGCCCCCAGCAGCACGCCCACCACCACGCCGGACAGCAGCAGCTGCAGCGGCTGCCCGGCCCCACGCGCCAGCAGCAGCGTGAGGCTCACGCCGCCCAGCGCGCCGGCAAAGGCGGCGCCCACCAGCCCCAGCTTGAGCAGCCAGCCCACGCCCGCCAGGCCCAGCGTGGCGCCGAACAGGCCGCCGGTGGCCAGCACCATCACCACGCCCAGCCCGGCGCCGGCGGCCGAGCCCAGCAGGTAGGGATCGGCCAGCGGATTGCGGAACAGGCCCTGCGCCAGCGCACCGGCCAGGCCCAGCAGCGCACCGGCCAGCAGCGCGCCCAGCGTGCGCGGCGCGCGGATGCCTTCGACCAGCACCCATTCCTCGGCCCAGGCGAAGGACCAGCCCTCGCTGCCCGCGGCCAGGCCCGCGGCCACCAGCAGCAGGCACACCAACGCCATGGCCGCGCCCAGGCGGCGGGCGCCGGCACTCATGGCGCCCGGCCTGCCAGCGCCTGCAGGCAGCCGGCCATCTGCTCGGCGGCTTCGCCCAGCCGCGGACCGGGGCGCACCAGCACGTCGTACACCTGCGGGTCGAAGCCGCACCAACGACGGCCGGCCACGGCGGGCACGGCGGACCAGCCCGGGCGGCGCGGCAGCTCGTCCAGGCTGGCCCGCGGCGCCATCACGATGTCGGGCCGCGCACGCACGATGTATTCGGGATTGAGCTTGGGAAACGGCCCCAGCGACGCCGGCACCACGTTGCCCAGTCCCAGGCGCTGCAGCGTCTCGCCGACGAAGGACGACTCGCCGGCCGCATAGGGCCCGCTGCCCACCTCGAAGTACACCCGCTGCCCGCGCAGCGCCGGCGGCACGCGGGCCGCGGCGGCGCCGATGCGCTGGTCGACGCGGGCCCACAGCGCCTGCCCGGCACCCGGCCGGCCCAGCAGCCGCGCCACGGTTTCCATGGTGCGCCGGGCGCTGTCGTGGGTGCGCGGCTCCAGCACCACCACGCGCAGGCCCAGGCCTTCCAGCCGCTCGACCGCGCGCGACGAGGCCGCGGCCAGCACCAGGTCCGGCCGCAGCGCGACGATGCGCTCGATCTGTGCATCCTCCAGCCCGCCGACCTGCGGCAGGCGCCGCACCGACTCGGGCCAGTTGGAAAAGCGATCCACGCCCACCAGCCGGCCGCAGGCGTCCAGCGCGCAGACCGTCTCGGTGAGCGAAGGCAGCAGCGAGACGATGCGCTGCGGCGGCGGCGCCTCCAGCGGCAGCGGGCGGCCACGGTCGTCCAGCGCCTCGGGCGCGGCGACGGCCGCACCGGCCAGCAGGGCCAGCAGGCCCAGCAGGCCCATCAGGGACGGCCACCAGGCGCCGGCCCTCATGCCGCCGGCCCCTTCACCCGCACCGGGCAGCCGGCCACCATCAGCGTCACCCGCATGCAGGCCGCGGCCACCGCCTGGTGCAGCAGGCCCAGCGCATCGATGAAGCGGCGCGCGTCCGCCGACATCGGCGCCACGCCCAGGCCGATTTCGTTGGACACCAGCACCACCGGCCCCGGCGCGGCGGCCAGGGCGGCGCACAGCGCGGCGCGCTGCGCGGCCAGCGCCGCCTCGTCGGCCGGCACGCCCTGCAGCGGCATCGCCTGCTGGGTGAGCCACAGCGTCAGGCAGTCCACCACCAGCAGCCGGCCAGATGCGGACAGCCGCCGCACCGCCTCGGCCAGCGCCTGCGGTTCCTCCACCGTGGCCAGCCCGGGCACCCGCGCCGCGCGCTCCTGGCGGTGGCGCTGGATGCGCGAGGCCATTTCCCCATCGCCGGCCAGGGCGGTGGCGATGAGCACCGCCTCATGCGCCGGCGCGGCCTGCAGCCAGGCCGCGGCCCGCGCTTCCGCGCAGCGCGACTTGCCGCTCTTCTGGCCGCCGAGGATCAGCTCATGCATGTCACAGCATCTTCGCGCTGTAGCGCAGGCCGATCCAGGCCTGGCGTCCCAGCGCCTGGTACTCGCGCGCCGGCTCGTACTGCTTGTCGGTGGCGTTGAGCACCTTGGCTTCCAGTTGCCACTGGGGCGCGAAGCGCCAGCGGGCGCTGAGGTCGAGCAGCGCATAGGCGCCGAGGTTGACGTTGCCGTCCGGCCGCGCGCCCACCGACAGCAGCGAGGCGCCGAAGGCCCAGCGGCCCAGGTCCAGGTCGGCCGACAGGCTTTCCTGGTGCGCGGCGCGGCGCGTGAGCCGGTTGCCGGTGCCGTCGTCGATCGCATCCAGGAAGTCCACCGTGGCGCGCAGCTGCAGCGCGCCCAGGCGGTGCGCCGCGGTGAGCGTGGCGCCTTCCAGCGTGGCACGGCCCACGTTGCCGGCGCAGCCGTACTGGTAGCCCGGGCCGGGCGGGCAGAAGGCCGCGTCGGGCTGGTAGGCCACGAGGTTCTTCACCCGGTTGCGGTAGACGGTCAGCCCGGCCTCGCTGCCGTTGCGTCGCCATTCCACGCCGGCCTCGATGCTGCGACCGCGCTCGGCCTCGATCGTGGGCACGCCGTAGTCGGGGTAGTACAGGTCGTTGAAGCTCGGCGCGCGGAAGGTGGTGCCGGCCAGCGCCCGCACGCTCCAGGCGGGCGCCAGGCTCATGCGCCAGCCCAGGCGGCCGGTGCTGTTGCCGCCGTAGACGGAGCTGTCGTCATGCCGCAGGTCGGCCTGCAGCGTGTGGGCACCGAAGCGGCCCGACCAGCCCAGCACCAGCGCGTTGTTGCTGCGGCGCTCGCTGCCCAGGTAGGTGCTGGCATCGGCCTTCTCCACCAGGCGCTCGAAGGCGACGACCACCTGGGTGTCAGCGTCGGGCGTCCAGGCGTTCTGCCAGGTGAGCTGGTTGCGGCGGGTGCGGTAGCGGTCGGGCGCTCGGTCGCCGCTGCGCAGGTCGTCGTCGCTGTGGGCGATCTGCACCGAGGTGGTCCAGGCCGCGCCGAGGCGGCCGCGGTAGTCCAGCGACACCACGCGGGTGTCCAGGTGGTTGCGCATGTCGCCGCTGGCGTCCTGGGCGAAGTCGGGCGCCAGGTATTCACTGCCGTCGTACTGCGAGCGCAGGCGCGTGTCGGTCACCAGCAGGCCCACCCGGTGGCCTTCCACCGGCGTGACGCCCAGCTTGAGCGTGCCGCTGGTGCGGCGGTGGCCGTCGCGGTCGGGGTTGTAGTTGCCGAAGCGGTCGCCCTCGCGCAGCGACGACACGCCCTCGTCGCGCTCATGGCCGAGCGAGGCCGCATAGTCGAACAGGCCGCTGGCGCCGGTGACGGCCACGCTGCCCTTGCGCGCGCCATAGCCGCCCACGGCCGCATCGGCGTCGAAGGTGGTGCCGGCGCCCGACTTCCCGGTGCGGGTGAAGATCTGGATCACGCCGCCCACCGCATCTGCGCCATACAGGCTGGAGCCGGGCCCGCGCAGTACCTCGATGCGCTCGATCTGCGACAGCGACAGCGCCTCGAACTCCACCTGCCCCAGCGTGCCGGAGCCGATGCGCACGCCGTCGATCAGCACCACGGTGTTGCTGGAGCCGGCGCCGCGGATGAACACCGAGGCGCTCTTGCCGGTGCCGCCGTTGCGCGACACCTGCACGCCGGCCTCGCGGCGCAGCAGGTCTTCCACCGAATCGGCGGTGCTGGCGCGGATGCGCTCGGCATCGATCAGCACCACGTCGGAGGTCACGCGGTCCAGCGGCAGCGGCTCGCGGCTGCCGGTGACCACCACCGTTTGCGCGGTGGCGGAGGAAACGAAACAGGCGGCCAGGGCCAGGCGCAGCGTCAGCGACACCGGTCGCGCGGCAGGCGCGGAAATCAAACGAGTCATGGAAGGGCACAACGACAAGGGCAGCCACCTGCTTCCCCGCGGGCGTCTGCGACATGGCCGCCACCCCGGAGGATGGCTGCCGCTCGTTGGCCGGTATCCGGGCTGGCGGATTCGGCGATGCAGCCTTCCCAGGCCAGGCTCATGAGCCGGCAACCCAGTGGCAGAGGGCATCGCCGCGGGATGGTTGATCAGATCAACCATCCAGTCCGCTTACCGTTGCGGGGGCAGCGCAGGTTGGGCGTGGCCCGTGGGGCCGTGCCTTCCTGCTTCCCGTTTACCCCGGGCTGCAACGAAGCGCAACCCAGGCACCAACGGCCCGGATGCTACCAGCCCCCCGCCTACAATCAGGGTCGCCCACCGATCGCCAACGCCATGTCCACCCTCGAAGATCTTGCCGAGCGGATCGAACGCCTCGTGCTTCGACACGAGGAACTCAAGCGCACCAACGCCCTGCTCGTGCAGCAGGTCGAAGCCGTCACGCTGGAGCGCGACCAGATGCGCTCGCGCCTGAATGCTGCCCGCGCCCGCATCGACGCCCTGCTCGACCGCCTGCCCGCCAACGGAGGCGACACCCGATGAAACAGATGGAAGTCACCATCCTCGGCCAGAGCTACATCCTCGGCTGCCCCGAAGGCGGCGAAAGCTCGCTGATGGCCGCCGTGGCCAGCGTGGACCGCGAGATGAGCGCCATCCGCGATGCCGGCCGCGTGAAGGCCCGCGAGCGCATCGCGGTGCTGGCCGCGCTCAACCTGGCCTACCAGTTGGCCGAGCGCCCGCCCGCCCCGCCGGCCGAAGGCCAGCCGGTGCCGCCGCCGGTGGACGTCGGCGCGCTGGTGCGCCGCATCGACCATGCGCTGGGCGACGACGGCCAACTGTTCTGAGACCCGCCGCCCGCCATGGAAATGCCGGCCTTTTCCTACGGCCCGCGGCAGCACCCGGCCTTAGAATGAATTCGTCCGTCGCATTCGCGCGGGTCCTATATTTCCTCGAACCGATGGTCTATGACCAAGGGCTTGGAACATCGCTCGGCTGGTGTGATCGTCTCGCGTCAGATGAACCCGAAGCCTTGCTGACCTCGCCCACCTGAACTTCCCTTTGGGGTTCGGGAATGCGGCTCGCGGCTTGCGGCGGACACCCCACCCTTCTTGCCTGGCGCGCCCTGCGCGCACCTCCCCCACGTGGCCTACTGGCTGATGAAGAGCGAGCCCGACGAGTGCTCGATAGACGACCTCGTGCGCCTGGGCCGCGTGCCCTGGACCGGCGTGCGCAACTACCAGGCGCGCAACTTCATGCGCGATGCGATGCAGGTGGGCGATGGCGTGCTCTTCTATCACTCGTCCTGCCCCGAGCCCGGCATCGCCGGCGTGTGCCGGGTGGCCAGTGCGGCCTATCCCGATGCCACGCAGTTCGATGCCGCCAGCCCCTACCACGACCCGAAGTCGCGCCCCGACGCGCCGCGCTGGCTGCATGTGGACGTGGACCACGGCCGCAAGACGCGGCTGCTGTCGCTGGCCGAGATGCGGCAACGGCCGGAGCTGGCGTCCATGGTGGTGCTCAAGCCGGGCAACCGCCTGTCCATCACGCCGGTGACGGCGGATGAATGGCAGGCCGTGACGGCCCTGCTGGACATCGCCTGAGGGCGCCCGCCGGATGGACGCCGCCTTCATCGTCTCCCTGCTGCTGGTGGGCACGGCCACCGGCTTCATGGCCGGGCTGCTGGGCGTGGGCGGCGGCATGATGATCGTGCCCTTCCTCACCCACCTGCTGGCTGCGCGCGGCGTGCCGCCTGGCGTGGCAGTGAAGATGGCCATCGCCACCTCGATGGCCACCATCCTTTTCACCTCGCTGTCCAGCGTGCGTGCGCACCACCGGCGCGGTGCGGTGCGCTGGGACATCGTGCGCCGGCTGGCGCCCGGCATCGTGCTGGGCGGCCTGCTGGCCGGGGCCGGCGTGTTCGCGGTGCTCAAGGGCGCGGCGCTGGCCCTGTTCTTCGCGGGCTTCGTCGGCTTCTCGGCCACGCAGATGCTGCTGGACCGCAAGCCCCAGCCCACGCGCCAGCTGCCGGGTGCCGCGGGCACCACCGCGGCCGGCGGCGTCATCGGCTTCCTGTCGGGGCTGGTGGGCGCGGGCGGCGGCTTCGTGTCGGTGCCCTTCATGACCTGGTGCAACGTGGCCATGCACAACGCGGTGGCCACCAGCGCGGCGCTGGGTTTTCCCATTGCGCTGGCCAACACCGTGGGCTATGTGGTGGGCGGCTGGAACCTGCCACCCGCCCTGCCCGGCGCCTTCGGCTACCTGTACCTGCCCGCACTGGCCGTGGTGGCCGCGGTGAGCGTGGTGATGGCGCCGGTGGGCGCGCGCGTGGCGCATGCGCTGGACGTGCGCAAGCTCAAGCGGGTGTTCGCGCTGGTGCTGTACCTGCTGGCCGGCTACATGCTGTGGCGCGGCATCACGGCCCGCTGACCGGCTTCAGTCGTCGGACCGCTCGAAGCGGATGCCGGCCAGCGTGACCACGTTGCCGCCGCGGCGCTGGGCCTCGGCCAGGGCCGAATCGCAGGCCTCGCGCAGCTCCTCCTGGCTGTGCGCGGTGTGCGGATAGCTGGCCACGCCCATCGAGACCGAGAAGCGCAGCTCCTCGCCATCCAGCACCACGATCTGCGTGGCGCATTCGCGGCGCAGGCTTTCCACCCGCGCATGCGCGGTGGCCAGGCCCACGCCCGACAGCAGCACCGCGAAGCGGCTGTCGTCCACCCGGCAGGAGGCATCCATCGCGCGGGTGTTGCCGCGCAGCAGCCGGCCCAGCGTCTCGACGATGCGGGTGTGGGCGGGCTGGCCCAGCTCGGCCACGCGCGGCGTGGGCGGATCGACCGCGATGGCCACCAGGGCGAACTCGCGGTGCTCCCGCGAGGACAGGTCCACCTCGCGGCGAAGCTGGTCGTCGAAGTGGGCGCGGGTGTAGAGGCCGGTGCGGGTGTCGCGCAGCGAATGGTCCTGCAGCTCGCGGCGCAGCGTCTCGATGCTGCGCTGCAGCTGTTCCAGTTGCTCCAGCGCGGCGCGCAGCTGGGCGTCCTTGGCCTTCTGCGCCGCCTGGTCGGTCCAGGCGCTGCACAGCAGGCGGCGGCCCTCGGCGTCGGGCGGCGTCAGCAGGCGCAGCACCCGGTAGTCGTGCTTGTCACCATCGCGCTCGAAGCGGTGCTCGCTGGTCAGCGGCTGGCCTTGCGACATGGCGGTGTGCTCGGCGGCACGCAGGGTGGTCACCAGCGTGGGGTCCAGCAGCTCGGCGTCGGTGCGGCCCGGCACCTCGGCGGGCTCCAGGTGCAGCCAACGGGCCATGGCCTCGTTCACCCACAGGTAACTGCCGCTGGCGGCGTCCTTGACGGCCAGCAGGACGCCCTGCCGCTCGGCCAGCGCCGGCAACAGCAGGGCGAAGGCGGCTTCCAGCGCGGAATCGGCGGAGGTGAGAGTGGGCAACACCGTGAATGCTTGGTTGTTGGAGCGGTGACTGGATAAATCCATCGAGACATTTTGCAAGCCGCGTGTAAACGACGGGCAAGCGGACGTTCTATGGTGAGGGGCCGTTGCAGTCGAGGCAAGCAGGCCGACCACGGCGCTGCGTATTCTCCCTAGCTTGAACCGATGCCGGTTCATTGTCAGTGCGGCGCACTGGCACGAATGCTGCAAACAACGCTGCCCAAGGCGCGCAGATGCGCCCCGATCGTGCACTCCGTGCACGATTGCCGTGCACACCGGCGTGCGCAGCCATGACCCTCCCCCGGCAAGCCCCAGGCCTGCCGTTCGTCGTCGCTCTTGGAGGAGCATCGTGCGTCTGTCGCTGCCACTGAACCGGGCCCTGCCCGCGCGGTCCGCCCGCATCCCCACTTCCTTCGCCGACCGGCCGCATCGCGCCGCCGGGTCCGGGTACTGAACGCCATGGCCGGCTTCAAGACCTTCCTGCGCGCGGGCCACTGGCCCACGCTGGCGGCTTCCTTCCTCTACTTCGATTTCTGCTTCGCGGTCTGGGTGCTCAACGGCGCCATGGGTCCCTTCATCAGCGAGACCTACGGCCTGGACGCCGCGCAGAAGGGCTTCATGGTCTCGGTGCCCATCCTGGCCGGCGCACTGATGCGCTTTCCGCTGGGCGTGCTGTCGCAGTACATCGGCCGCAAGAACGCGGCGATGGTGGAGATGGCGCTCATCATCCTGGCCCTGGGCTTCGGCTATTACTTCGTCGACAGCTACGACGGCGTGCTCGCCATGGGCGTGCTGCTGGGCATCGCCGGCGCCAGCTTCGGCGTGGCGCTGAGCCTGGGCAGCGGCTGGTTCCCGCCGCAGTACAAGGGGCTGGCCATGGGCATCGCCGGTGCCGGCAACAGCGGCACGGTGCTGGCGGTGCTGTTCGCGCCGCCGCTGGCGATGAAGTTCGGCTGGCAGGCGGTGTACGGCCTGGCCGCGCTGACCATGCTGCTGCCGCTGGCGGTGATGTGGCTGGCCGCCAAGGAGCCGCCCGACCGCGAGCACCAGACGCTGCGCGAGCACACCGCCTGCCTGTTCGAGAAGGACGGCTGGGCCTTCAGCCTGATCTACGTCGTGACCTTCGGCGGCTTCATCGGCCTGGCCAGCTTCCTGCCCACCTACTTCCACGACCAGTTCGGCGTCACCAAGGTGCAGGCCGGCCAGCTGACCATGCTGGCCACGCTGATGGGCTCGGGCGTGCGGGTGATCGGCGGCGCGCTGTCGGACCGGCTGGGCGGCATCACCACGCTGTCGGGCGTGCTGGTGCTGGTGGCCATCACCTTGCTGGCCTGCGGCTTCGCCGGTGCTTCGCTGCCGGTGACCACGCTGCTGTTCATGCTGTGCTTCGCGGCCCTGGGCGCGGGCAATGGCGCGCTGTTCCAACTGGTGCCGCTGCGCTGGCCGCTCACCACCGCGGTGGCCGGCTCGATGATCGGCGAGGTGGGCGCCTTGGGCGGCGGCTTCCTGCCCAATGCGATGGGCCTGTCCAAGCAGTACAGCGGCAGCTACCTGTGGGGCTTCGTGGCCTTCACCGTGCTGGCGCTGGCGATGCTGGCGATGCTGCGCATCGTGCAGATCCGCTGGACCCGCACCTGGGCCGAGCGCGGCGGCCGGGCCCGCATCGTGCCCACGCCGGCCACCGCCGGCGGCCGCCAGGCCGGCACGCCAGGCGGCCGCTCGAAGAAGGCCCCGGCATGAAGCACGGCGCCTCAGCGTGGCAGGAACAGCAGCCAGGCCACCAGCGCGATGTTGAACAGGGCCGAGATCCAGAAGGCCGCCATCCACAGCGCCGCGGGGTCGCGCAGGGCCAGCGGCGTGGCCGGCGGCGCGCCGAGATGGCTGCCGCCGCCGGCGCTGCGTGCGGCGCCGCGCTCCAGCGCCAGCACCAGTTCCTCGGCGGTCTCGAAGCGCTGGCGCGGATCGCGCGCCACGGCCTTGAGCACCAGGTGGTCCAGCCACATCGGCACATCGGGCCGCAGGCGCGACAGCGCGCGCGGGTCGCGCCGGTAGCGGCCGGCCTGCCACGGTTCGATCTCGCCGTAGGGCAGCCGGCCGCCCAGCCACTGGTACAGCGTGACGCCCAGGGCGAACAGGTCGCTGCCGGCATCGGCCGCGGCGCCTTCCCACTGCTCGGGGTTCATGTAGCTGGGCGTACCGGCATGCAGCTGGCGCTGCACCGCGGGCTCGCGACCCGAGATGGCCACGCCCAGGTCCAGCAGCCGCCAATGGCCGTCGTCGCCGCGGTGCAGGTTGCCGGGCTTCACGTCGCGGTGCACCACGCCCAGCCGGTGCAGCCGGCCCAGCGCACGCCCGATGGCGATGCCGGCCTGCACCACATCGGCCACCCCGAAACGGGTGCGTTGTGCAAGCAATTGTTCGAGCGTGTGGCCGCCATGCCAGTCGAACACCGTGTACAGCGCGCTGGGCGCGGCCACCTCGTTCACCTGCACGAAGCCGGGCGCGCCGCTCTCGCCCACGCGCAGGCCCAGCCAGGCCTCGTGCGCCAGCATGGCCCGTTCCTCCGGATCGCTGGCGCGCGACTCGTGCAGCGTCTTTACCGCCACCAGCCGGCGGTCGGCGGTGCGGGCCTGGTACAGGCGGTGCACGCCGGTGTCGGCCACGCGCGCGGTGATGGTCAGGCCGTCCAGCACGTCGCCCACCTTCAGCGGCGGCGGTGGGTCGAGGCGGCGGCCACGCAGCAGCGCATCCTCCAGTCGGCCGGTGTCGAGGCCGCGGATGCGCAGCACGATGGCGCTGGCGTTGTCGGTGCCGCCGGCTTCCAGCGCGGCACGCACCAGCGTGTCGGCCGCCGCCTGGGCATCCGGCGCCTCGCGCAGCAGGTGTGCCATGCGCCTGGCCGGCAGCAGGCCATGCATGCCGTCGGTGGTGAGCACGAAGCAGTCGCCCACGCGCACCTCGCCCTGCACGAAGTCCAGGCGCACCATGTCGTCCAGGCCCACCGCACGGGTGAGCCGGTTGCGCTGGTGCACGTTGCCGAACACATGGTCGGTGGTGAGCTGCACCAGCTCACCGTCCACCAGCTGCGCGGCGCGGCTGTCGCCGGCATGCGCGATGGTGAAGCCGTGGCCGTGCACCACCAGCGCGGTGACGGTGGTGAGCGCGGTGCGCGGCTCGCCGGCCTGTTCGCTCAGGTTCTGCCGCCGGCGGTTGTGGTCGGCAAGCCATTGGCTGTGGGCCTGGATCAGGCGGTCCAGCACCACCGTGGTCTCCCAGGTGTCGGGCGCATCGAAGTAGTCGGCCAGCAGGCCGCGCACCACCGTCTGCGCGGCCTCCTGGCCGCCACCGCCGGTGGACACGCCATCGGCCATCACCGCGATGAGGCCGAGCGGATCGCCCCGGCGCACGCCGGCGAAGTCCTCGTTGATGCGGCGGGGCCCGGTCTGGCTGGCCAGGCCGATGTCGACGTCGAAGCTCATGCCGGATTGTCACGGCCGCGGATGGCACCTCCCTTGCTTTTGAATCCGAAGGAAGCACGCTCATGAAGAAGATGAAACTGGTGATGGTGGGCAACGGCATGGCCGGCGTGCGCACGCTGGAAGAGCTGCTGAAGATCGCGCCCAACCTCTACGACATCACCGTGTTCGGCGCCGAGCCGCATCCCAACTACAACCGCATCCTGCTGTCGCCGGTGCTGGCCGGCGAGCAGACCATCCCCGACATCATCCTCAACCCGCTGAGCTGGTACGCCGAGCACGGCATCACGCTGCACCTGGGCCGCAAGGTGGTGGACGTGGACCGCCGCAGGCGCATCGTGCGCGCCGAGGACGGCACCGAGGCCGAGTACGACCGGCTGCTGCTGGCCACCGGCTCCACGCCCTTCGTGCCGCCGATTCCCGGCAAGGACCTGCAGGGCGTCATCGCCTACCGCGACATCGCGGACACCGAGGCGATGATCGACGCGGCCACGAAGTACCGGCATGCGGTGGTGATCGGCGGCGGCCTGCTGGGACTGGAAGCCGCCAACGGCCTGATGCTGCGCGGCATGCAGGTCACGGTGGTGCACATCGGCCGGTGGCTGATGGAACGCCAGCTCGACGAATCGGCGGCGCAGCTGCTGCAGAAGGCGCTGGAAGCGCGCGGCCTTCAGTTCAAGCTGGGTGCCCAGACGCAGTCGCTGGCCGGCGGCGACGACGGCCGCGTGAAGGCCGTGCGATTCCAGGACGGCAGCGAGGTCCCGGCCGACCTGGTGGTGATGTCGGCCGGCATCCGCCCCAACACCGCGCTGGCCGAGAAGATCGGCATCCACTGCCAGCGCGGCATCGTGGTGAGCGACACCCTGCAGACGGTGACCGACCCGCGGGTGTACTCGGTGGGCGAATGCGCGGCCCACCGCGGCATCGCCTATGGCCTGGTGGCACCGCTGTTCGAGCAGGGCAAGGTGTGCGCCACGCACCTGGCGCAGTTCGGCATCGGCCGCTACCTGGGCAGCCAGACCAGCACCAAGCTCAAGGTCACCGGCATCGACCTCTTCTCGGCCGGCAACTTCATGGGCGGCGCCGACACCGAGGAGATCGTGATGAGCGATCCCTTCGGCGGCGTGTACAAGAAGCTGGTGATCCAGGACGACAAGCTGGTGGGCGCCTGCCTGTACGGCGACACGGTGGACGGCAGCTACTACTTCAAGCTGCTGCGCGAGGGCCGCAAGATCCACGACATCCGCGACAAGCTGATGTTCGGCGAGAGCAACATCGGCGACACCGGCCACGAGGGCCACAGCAAGGCCGCCACCATGCCCGACGAGGCCGAGGTCTGCGGCTGCAACGGCGTGAACAAGGGCACCATCTGCAAGGCCATCAAGGACAAGGGCCTGTTCACGCTGGAAGAGGTGCGCAAGCACACCAAGGCCAGTGCGTCGTGTGGCTCATGCACCGGGCTGGTGGAGCAGCTGCTGATGTTCACCGCCGGCGGCGACTACTCCAAGCCGCCCACCAAGAAGGCGATGTGCGCCTGCACCGACGCCAGCCACCAGGACGTGCGCGAGGCCATCCGCGCCCAGCACCTGCTGACCATCCCCGACACATACCAGGCCCTGGGCTGGCGCACGCCCAATGGCTGCGCCAGCTGCCGGCCAGCAGTCAACTACTACCTGATCAGCACCTGGCCGAAGGAGGCACGCGACGATCCGCAGAGCCACTTCATCAACGAGCGCAGCCACGCCAACATCCAGAAGGACGGCACCTACAGCGTGGTGCCGCGCATGTGGGGCGGCACCACCAACAGCTCGGAGCTGCGCCGCATCGCCGACGTGGTGGACAAGTACCAGATCCCGACGGTGAAGGTGACCGGCGGCCAGCGCATCGACCTGCTGGGCGTGAAGAAGGAAGACCTGCCCAAGGTGTGGCACGACCTGGGCATGCCCAGCGGCCATGCCTACGGCAAGACGCTGCGCACGGTGAAGACCTGCGTCGGCAGCGAGTGGTGCCGCTTCGGCACGCAGGATTCCACTTCGCTGGGCATCGAGCTGGAGCGCGTGCTGTGGCGCATGTATGCGCCGCACAAGGTCAAGCTGGCCGTCAGCGGCTGCCCGCGCAACTGCGCCGAGAGCGGCATCAAGGACGTGGGCATCATCGGCGTCGATTCGGGCTGGGAGATCTACGTCGCCGGCAACGGCGGCATCAAGACCGAGGTGGCGCACTTCTTCTGCAAGCTCAAGACGGCGGCCGAGGTGGTGGAGTACGCGGGCGCCTTCCTGCAGCTGTACCGCGAGGAAGGCTGGTACCTGGAACGCACGGTGCACTACGTGAACCGCGTGGGGCTGGACTACGTCAAGGCCAAGGTGCTGGACGACGCCGCCCAGCGCAAGGCGCTGTACGACCGGCTGGCCTTCTCGCTGGACGGCGAACCCGACCCGTGGTTCGAGTTCGAGAAGGCCGGCGTGGACCTGCGCCAGTTCGAGACCCTGGGAGCCTGAACGATGACGCACTGGAAAGCCATCTGCCGCGTGGAAGACATCCCGGTGCTGGGCGCGCGCCGCGTGGCCCGTGCGGCCGGGCCGGCGGTGGCCGTGTTCCGCACCGCGCAGGACGAGGTGTTCGCGCTGCTGGACGAATGCCCGCACAAGCAGGGCCCGCTGAGTCAGGGCATCGTCTTCGGCACCAGCGTGGCCTGCCCGCTGCACAACTGGACCATCGGCCTGGACGACGGCTGCGCCCGTGCGCCGGACGAAGGCTGCACGCCGCGCTTCGCGGTGCAGGTGCAGGACGGCGTGGTGTCGCTGGACGCCGACGAGCTGGCCGCGGGACGCTGAATGACGGCCTTGCACGAAACGAAATCCACCTGCCCGTACTGCGGCGTGGGCTGCGGCGTGGTGATCGAATCGGCCGCTGGCCAGATCACCGGCGTGCGCGGCGACCCGGACCATCCGGCCAACTTCGGCCGCCTGTGCAGCAAGGGCAGCACGCTGCACCTCACCGCCACCGCGCCCATCCAGCAACATGCCCGGTTGCTGTTCCCCATGCGGCGCGCGCAGCGCGAGGCGCCGCCGCAGCCGGTGAGCTGGAACGAGGCGATGACCCTGGCCACCGACCGCTTCGAGCAGGTGATCCGCGAGCACGGGCCCGATGCGGTGGGCTTCTATCTCTCGGGCCAGCTGCTCACCGAGGACTATTACGTCTTCAACAAGCTGGCCAAGGGCCTGGTGGGCACCAACAACGTCGACACCAACTCGCGCCTGTGCATGAGCAGTGCGGTGGCCGGGTACAAGGCCACGCTGGGGGCCGATGCACCGCCGGCCTGTTATGAAGACCTGGGCCATGCACGCACGCTGTTCATCACCGGCTCCAACACCGCCTATGCCCACCCCATCCTGTACCGCCGGATCGAGGACGCCAAGCGTGCCAATCCGCGGCTGCGCATGGTGGTGGTGGACCCGCGGCGCACCGACACCGCGGCCGCGGCCGACCTGCACCTGCCCCTCCTGCCGGGCAGCGACGTGGCCCTGTGCCACGGCATGCTGCACCTGATGCTGTGGGAAGGCTGGCTGGACGCCGCCTACATCGCCGCGCACACCAGCGGCTTCGATGCGCTGAAGGCCCGGGTGCGCGACTACACCCCGCGCGAGACCAGCCGCCTGACCGGCATCAGCGAGGCCGCGCTGGTGCAGGCCGCCGCCTGGTTCGCCGGGCTCGACGAAGGCGGGCCGGCGCGAAGCCCGACGCTCTCGCTGTACTGCCAGGGCCTGAACCAGAGCGCCAGCGGCACCGCCAAGAATGCCGCGCTGATCAACCTGCACCTGGCCACCGGCCAGATCGGCAAGCCCGGCGCCGGGCCCTTCTCGCTCACCGGCCAGCCCAATGCGATGGGCGGGCGCGAGGTGGGCGGCCTGGCCAACCTGCTGTCGGCCCACCGCGACCTGGCCAACCCGGCGCACCGGGCCGAGGTGGCCGCCTTCTGGGGCGTGAGCGACGTGCCCGCCCAGCCCGGCAAGAGCGCGGTGGAGATGTTCAAGGCCGCGGCCGATGGCCAGATCAAGGCGCTCTGGATCGCCTGCACCAACCCCGCCCAGTCCATGCCCGACCAGGCGCTGGTGCGCGAGGCGCTGCGCCGCTGCGACTTCGTCGTGGTGCAGGAAGCCTTCTCCACCACCGCCACCGCCGCCTTCGCCGACCTGCTGCTGCCCGCCACCACCTGGGGCGAGAAGGAAGGCACCGTCACCAACAGCGAACGGCGCATCAGCCGGGTGCGCGCGGCGGTGCCGCCGCCCGGGCAGGCGCGGCACGACTGGCACATCGCCACCGAGCTGGCGCAGCGGCTCCAGGCCCGCCTGCGTGCCGGCGCGGCCGCACTGTTCCCCTACACCACGCCGGAGCAGGTGTGGAACGAGCACCGCGAGACCACCCGCGGCCGCGACCTCGACATCACCGGCCTGAGCTGGCCGATGCTGGATGCGCAAGGCCCGCAGCAATGGCCGCTGCCCGCTGGCCAGGCCACCGGCCGCGCCCGCCTGTACGAGGACGGCGTGTTCCCCACCGCCGACGGCCGCGCGCGCTTCTTCGACACGCCCTTCGAGCCGGTGGCCGAGCCGCGCGACGTGCGCTATCCCTTCAGCCTGAACACCGGCCGCCTGCGCGACCAGTGGCACGGCATGAGCCGCACCGGCAACGTGGGCCGGCTGTTCGGCCAGGTGCCCGAGCCCTCGGTGGCGCTGCATCCGGCCGAGCTGCAGCGTTTGGGCCTGCAACCCGGCGACCTGGTGCACGTCACCTCGCGGCGTGGCTCCATCGTGATGCCGGCCGCGGCCGACGAGGGCATGGCACCGGCCCAGGCCTTCATCGCGATGCACTGGGGCGAGGAATTCATGTCCGGCCGCAGTGCACGCGGCCAGCCGCTGGCCGGCGTGAATGCACTGACCACGCCGCGCTACTGCCCGCGCTCGATGCAGCCCGAGCTCAAGCATTGCGCCGTCAAGCTGCTGAAGGCCGAGTTGCCCTGGCGGCTGGTGGCCATGGCCTGGCTGCCCGAAGAAGAGTTGCTGCCGGCGCGCAAGGCCTTGCAGCAGCTGATGCAGGCCTTCGGCTATGCGGTGTGCGTGCCCTTCGGCCACCAGCGCGGCGGCCTGCTGTTCAAGGCCGCGCTGGAGGCCGCGCCGGAGATGTCCGTGGTGCGCCGCATCGAGACGCTGCTGGGCCTGGCCTACGGCAGCCACGACGCCCCGGTGCTGCACTACGAGGACCCGCGCCGCGGCCAGCGCCGCGCGATGCGGCTGCGCCATGTGCAGGACGATCGGCGGCTCGACGGCTTCCTGCTGGCCGGTGACGCGCGGGCCGAGGCCTGGCTCAAGCCGCTGCTGCAGGACGAGCTGCCCACCCAGGCCTACGGCCGCCAGTTGCTCAACCCCGGGCCCCAGGCGCCGCTGCCCACGCCCGTGCGCGGCCGCCAGGTGTGCACCTGCCTGAACGTGGGCGCGGGGGCCATCGAGGCCACGCTGGCGCAATGCAGCGGCAGCCCCGCCGAGCGGCTGGCCCAGCTGCAGTCGCAGCTGCGCTGCGGCACGCAATGCGGCTCCTGCCTGCCCGAGCTGCGCCGCATGGTGGCGCAGCCGGTGGCGGCATGATCCAGCGCAATCGCGGCGCCGGCGCAAAGGTCCGAAACTTGCGAACCTGCGCGCAGGAGACATCGTCATGAGCATCAGTCACTACATCAAGGAGATCGGCCGCGGCAGTGCCGGCGCACGGTCGCTCAGCATCGAGCAGGCCCAGGACCTGATGGGCCTGGTGCTGGACGGCCAGGCCACCGACCTGGAGGTCGGCGCCTTTGCCATCGCCATGCGCATGAAGGGCGAGACGGTGGACGAGCTCACCGGCTTCCTGGCGGCGGTGCAGGCGCGCTGCGTGCACGTGCACAGCCGGCAGCCGGTGGTGGTGCTGCCCACCTACAACGGCGCACGCCGCCTGCCCAACCTCACGCCGCTGCTGGCGATGCGGCTGGCCCAGGAAGGCGTGCAGGTGCTGATGCACGGCCCCCGCCACGACCCTAAGCGGGTCAGCACCGCAGACGTGCTGCACGACCTGGGCCTGCCCATCGCGCATGACGTGGCCGAGGTGGAACAGGCCTGGGCCCGGCGCGAGCCCGCCTTCCTGTGCGTGGATGCGTTGTGCCCGCCGCTGGCGCGGCTGCTGGACGTGCGCTGGACCATCGGCCTGCGCAATTCCGGCCACACCGTGGCCAAGATGCTGGACCCGGTGCAGGGCGCGCCCGCGCTGCGCCTGGCCAGCTACACCCACCCCGAATTTGGCGAGCTGATGGCCGCCTATGCCCGCCAGGGTGGCGCCAGCATGATGCTGCTGCGCGGCACCGAAGGCGAGGCCGTGGCCGACCCCCGGCGCCAGCCGCGCATCGAGGCCTGGATCGACGGACAGCCGCGGCCCGAGCTGGGTTGCCCGGCGCAGGAAGGCGTGCTGGCCACCATGCCGCTGCTGCCGCGCACGCACGATGCGGCCACCACCGCGCTGTACATCCAGGCGGTGATGAGCGGCGAGAAGCCCGCGCCCGATCCGCTGGAGACGCAGGTGGCGCTGGTGCGCCGCACGCTGGCGTCCATGGCCGGCGCACGTCGGGTGGACAGCGCGGCCTGAAGCCGCGTCCGGCCCCGCCCGCGGCACGCGGCTGCCCGGGCGGCGGCGGCCGTCACAATCACGGCCTTTTTCACGCGCCCGCCCTGCCCCATGAACAAGCCGCAGCGTTTCACCGTGCACGACATCGGCCGGCTGGCCGGCGTGTCGGCCATGACGGTGTCGCGTGCACTGAACCAGCCGGAGCGGGTGTCGCCGGAGACGCTCAAGCGCGTGCTGGAGGCGGTCAAGCAGACCGGGTTCGTGCCCAATGCGATGGCGCGCGGGCTGCGCTCTTCCAAGGCGCGGCTGGTGGCCGCGCTGCTGCCCACGCTGGTGGGCCCGGTGTTCCAGGAGACGGTGAAGTCGCTCGACCAGACGCTGGTGGGCCATGGCTACCAGCTGATGATCGGCCAGACCGGCTACGACCAGGGCCGCGAGGATGCGCTGCTGGACGCCGTCATCCGCCGTCGGCCCGACGGCATCGTGCTGGTGGGCATCCAGCACAGCGACGAAGGCCGCCGGCTGCTGCTGGCCTCGGGCATCCCGGTGGTGGAAACCTGGGACCTCACGCCCACGCCGCTGGACATGCTGGTGGGCTTCTCGCACGACGCGATCGGCGAGTCGGTGATGGCCTACCTGCATGCCCGCGGCCACCGCCGCATCGGCCTGGTCAGCGCCGACGATCCACGCGCCCGCACCCGGGCCCAGGGCTTCGAGCGCGCCGGCGAGCGGCTGGGGCTGGCGCAGCCGGTGCACGAGCTGCTGTCGCCCGCGCCCAGCACGCTGGGGGCCGGCCGCGCCGCGCTGGCGCGGCTGCTGCAGGAGGCGCCGGGCACCAGCGCCATCTTCTGCAGCTCCGACACGCTGGCGCTGGGGGCGCTGATCGAGGCGCAGGCCCGCGGCCTGCGGGTGCCGCAGCAGATGGCAGTGGTGGGCCTGGGCGACCAGGAGTTCGCGGCCGACCTGCAGCCGGCGCTGACCACCGTGCGCATCGATGGCACCCGCATCGGCCGCTGCGCCGCGGAGCTGCTGGTGCAGCGTGCCGAAGGCCAGGCGGTGGATCAGCGGGTGATCGACATCGGCTTTGCCATCGTCGAACGCGCCAGCGCCTGAGGCCTCAGATCCGCTGCAGTGCCGCGATCTCGCGCGCCATGCCGCCCAGTGGCAGCGTGCGCTGCACCGCGCCGCGCTTGATGGCTTCCTTGGGCATGCCGAACACCACGCAGCTCTGCTCGTCCTGCGCCAGCGTGGCCGCGCCGGCATTGCGCATCTCCAGCAGGCCGGCCGCGCCGTCGTCGCCCATGCCGGTCATGATGATGCCCAGCGCATTGCCGCCGGCACACTTGGCCGCGGAGCGGAACAGCACGTCCACCGACGGTCGGTGGCGGTTGACCAGCGGGCCGTCCACCACCTCCACGTGGTACTGAGCGCCGCTTCGCCGCAGCAGCGTGTGCTTGCCGCCCGGCGCGATCAGCGCCTGGCCCGGCACCACCCGGTCGCCGGTGGCGGCTTCCTTCACCGTGATGTGGCAGATGCTGTCCAGCCGCGCCGCAAAGGCGGCGGTGAACTTCTCCGGCATGTGCTGCACGATGACGATGCCCGGCGACACCCGCGGCAGCTCGGTCAGCACCGCCTCCAGCGCCTGCGTGCCGCCGGTGGAGGTGCCGATCATCACCACCCGCTCGGTGGTCTGCGCCATCGCGCGGCCGCCCTGCGCCTGCGGCGGCAGGATCACGTCGGCGGTGTGCTTGACGGTGGGCGCCAGCGGCGCCGAGGCGGCCCGCGCGACGGTGCGGCGCACATTGGCCTGCGCGGCGGTGCGCACCGTGCTCACCAGTTCCTGCGCGGCATCGGCCAGGAACTGCTTGAGCCCCAGCTTCGGCTTGGTGACGATGGCCACCGCGCCGGCCGACAGCGCCTCCAGCGTGGTGCGCGCGCCCTTCTCGGTCAGCGTCGAGCAGATCACCACAGGCGTGGGCCGCTCGTCCATGATCTTGCGCAGGAAGGTGATGCCGTCCATCTTGGGCATCTCCACGTCCAGCACGATGACGTCGGGCCACTGCTGCTTCATGCGCTCCTGCGCCAGCATCGGGTCGGCGCAGGCGGCCGTGACTTCGATGCCGGGCGCTTCCGACAGCAGGCCGGTGAGCACCTGCCGCACCACGGCGGAATCGTCCACCACCAGCACCTTGATCCGTTTCATGTGGCCTCCGGTGCCAGGGTGGAATCGGCCGCCTCCGGCCGCTGGCGCAGGCGCAGCTCGGGCAGGCGGGCCTCGTGGCTCTTCATCCAGCGGGGCAGCGCATCGCCGGACATCGGCCGTGCGATCAGGAAGCCCTGGCCCACGGTGCAGCCGAAGCGCTGCAGCAGCCGCCAGTCCTCCATCGTCTCCACGCCCTCGGCCACCGACACCAGGCCCAGCCGGCCCGCCATCTCCAGCGCCGATTGCAGGATGACCCGCACATGCGACTGGCGGTGCGCGTTGTGCACGAAGGAGCGGTCGATCTTCAGCTCGGTGAACGGGATGCGCGCCAGCTGCTGCATCGACGAGAAGCCGGTGCCGTAGTCGTCGATCGACAGGCCCACGCCGCGCATGCGCAGCCGCGCCAGCACGCCCATGGTCACCGCGTCGTAGCCCACCACCGAGCCTTCGGTGATCTCCAGCACCAGCTGGCCGGCCGGCAGCCCGTGGCGCGACAGCAGGCTGCACACGCCTTCCACCAGGCCCGGCGTGCGCAGCAGCAGCGGCGACAGGTTGATGGCCACCGACAGCACCATGCCGTGGGCATTCCAGTGCGCCACCTGGGCCATCGCCCGGTCGGCAATGGCCTGCGTCAGCGGCAGGATCAGGTCGTGCTGCTCGGCGATGGCGATGAAGCGGTCGGGCGGCACCGCGCCCAGCTGCGCATCGTTCCAGCGGGCCAGCACCTCCACCCCGCGCACCAGGCCGGTCCGGATGTCCACCTTGGGCTGGTAGTGCGGCACCACCAGGCCGCGGGCCAGCGCGTCGCGCAGCTTGTCCGGCGGGATGGCCGGCTGCGCACCGGGCACGCTGGCGGCCAGGGCAGGTGCGCCGGCGCCCTGGCTGCCTTCCAGCGCGCCGGCCAGCACGTCGGCCGTCAAGGGCTTGGCCACGCCGCCGAGCAGCGGCTGGCCCAGCGTCGCGGCCATCACCTCCACCGCACGCACCAGCGCGCCTTCGCGCGCCGAGGCCACGATGAACGGGATGCGCAGGCCGCGCTTGCTCATCTGCTGGATCAGCTCGAAGCCGTCCATCACCGGCATCTCCAGGTCGATGACCATCAGCGTGGGCGGCGCGGGCAGCGCGGCCAGCAGGTCCAGCGCCTCGCGGCCGTCCCGTGCCTCGTGGATGCGGGCCACGCCCAGGCTGCGGCACAGGTCCGCCGCATGCTGGCGCTGGGTGGTGCTGTCGTCCACCACCAGCACCGCTTCATGACGCACCGCCTCCACTGCTGGCGGTTTGAGCGATTCCATCACCGTCTCCTAGACGGCGGCCCGTGCGGCCGCCCTTACAGCTTGCGGTATACCGACGGCGACACCTGCTGCACGCCATCCATCATGCCGTTGAGGCTCTCGGAATGGCCGACGACGAAGATGCCTCCGCGCCGCAGCGTGCCAAGCACCCGCTCCACCACCTGGCGCTTGGTCTCGGCATTGAAATAGATCATCACGTTGCGCAGGAAGACCATGTCGAAGCCCGACAGCTCGCCCGGCAGCGTCTCGTTCAGGTTCACGTGCAGCAGCCGCAGCCGCTCGCGCAGGGCCCGTTGCACCAGCAGCGTGCCCGCCTGCTCGCCCGTGCCCTTGAGGCAGAAGCGCTTGAGGTATTCGGGCGGGATGTTGCGCGCGCGCTCCATCGGATAGTGGCCCTGGCGGGCGCGCTGCAGCATGCGCAGGCTGATGTCGGAGCCGAACACCTCCCACGGCTTGTCGGCGCGCACGTCGGCCAGCACCATGGCCATGGTGTAGGGCTCCTCGCCGCTGGAGCAGGCGGCGCTCCAGATGCGGAAGGCCTGTCCACGCGGCGCGGCGGCGGCCGTCTCGCGCAGCAGCGCGAAGTGCTTGGGCTCGCGGAAGAAGTAGGTCTCGTTGGTGGTCAGCAGGTCCACCGCGATCTGCACCTCGCCCTCGGCGCGGCCGCTGTCCAGCAGCGCCAGGTAGTCGGCATACCGCTCCAGCCCATGGTGCTGCAGGCGCTTGGCCAGCCGGCCGCACACCAGCGCCTTCTTCCCGGACGACAGCGTGATGCCGGCGGCCGCATGGATGAAGGCCTGGAAGCGCCGGTAGTCGCTGTCGCTCAGCGCCGAAGCTTGCATCTGGCTGCCCCGCCCTCAGTGCGCCAGGCTGGTGTCGGCGGCCTGGCCGGCGGCGGCGATCTCTTCCACCGACAGCACCTGCTCGGCCGCCAGCAGGATGACGAACTTGCCGCGCACCTTGCCCATGCCGTGGATGAAATCGCTGCGGATGCGGGTGCCGAACGACGGCGGCGGCTCGATGTCGGCCGGCGCGATCTCCAGCACCTCGTTGACCGCATCCACCACCGCGCCCAGCACATGGCGCTCGCCTTCGCTCTCCACCTCGATGATGACGATGCAGGTGCGCTTGGTGATGTCGCTGCTGGGGCGGCCGAAGCGGGCCTGCAGGTCCATCACCGGCACCACCGCGCCACGCAGGTTGATCACGCCGCGGATGGAGGGCGGCATCATCGGCACCTCGGTCAGGCCGCGGTATTCGATGATCTCCTTGATGGCCAGGATGCCCAGCGCAAAGGTTTCGCCGCCCAGCATGAAGGTGAGGTACTGCTGCGGCTCGGCCGCCAGCATCGCCGGCATCGCACCGCCCGGGGCCGCCGTGGCGGAGGTGGTCACGTTCATCTGCGGTCTCCTGTCAGAAGGATGTGAAGTGGTGTTCATCGACCGGCGCCGCACGCACCGCCGCGGCGGCGGTGGCGCGCGGCGTGCGGCCTGGTGCCCGGCTGGCCACCTTCAGCGCCTGGCGCGTGGGCGCAGCGGCTTCGGCCTGCGGGCCACGGGCCGGGCTGAGCTGGAAGAAGGCCATGGTCTGTTGCAGCTGGTCGGCTTGGCTGCTCATTTCTTCGGCCGTCGCGGCCAACTCTTCAGAGCTGGATGCATTGAGCTGCGTGGTCTGGCTGAGCTGGCCCATGGCGGCATTGATCTGGCCGACGCCGGAAGACTGTTCCTCGCTGGCCGCGGTGATCTCCTGCACCAGGTCGGAGGTCTTGCGGATGCTGGGCACCATCGCATCCAGCAGCCTGCCCGCGCGCTCGGCCAGTTCCACGCTGGACGAGGCCACGGTGCCGATCTCCTGCGCCGCCACCTGGCTGCGCTCGGCCAGCTTGCGCACCTCGGCCGCCACCACCGCGAAGCCCTTGCCATGCTCGCCGGCCCGCGCCGCCTCGATGGCCGCATTCAGCGCCAGCAGGTTGGTCTGGTAGGCGATGTCGTCGATGATCCCGATCTTCTGCGCGATCTGCTTCATCGCCACCACCGTGGCCTTGACCGCCTCGCCACCCTCGGCCGCTTCGCCGGCCGCCTTGCTGGCCATGCCGTCGGTCACCTTGGCGTTGTCGGTGTTCTGCGCGATCGATGCAGTCATCTGCTCGATGGAGGCGCTGGTCTCCTCCACGCCGGCAGCCTGCTCGCTGGACGCCTGGCTCAGGCTCTGCGCCGTGGCACTCACCTCTTCCGAGGCACTGGCCAGCGATTCGGCCGCTGCATTCACCTCGGCCACCACCTGGCCCAGGCGGTCCACGGTGTCGTTGACGTAGCGCTGCAGCTCCACGTACACGCCTTCATAGTCCTTCTCGATGCGCTGGCCCAGGTCGCCCGCGGCCATCGCACGCATCACGCGCACAACGTCGCCCACGCTGGTGCCGGTGGCCTCGGCCATGCGCTGCATGGCCTGCAGCAGCTGCGCGGTCTCGTCCTTGCCACGCACCTCGATCTGCACCGACAGGTCGCCGCGGGCGATGCGCTCGGCCGCCGCCACCGCGCGTGACAGCGGCCGGGTGACGCTGCGGCTGATCAGCACGCCGAGCGAGCCACCCAGCAGCACGCCGCCCACCACCAGCGCCAGCATCATCCAGCGGCTGGCCTGGAACACGGCCTCGGCTTCTTCGTGCGTGTGCTGGGCCACCGCCTGCTTGGAACGGGTGAGCTGGTCCATCAGCTCGTCCAGCTTGTGGCTGGCTTCCAGCGCACTGGCGGAGGCCTGCTGCAGCGCCTCGTTGCGCTGGCCGGCCGGCGTGGCGGCGGCCAGCGCCGTCCAGCGCCGCACGTCCTTCTGGTAGCCGGCCCAGTGGTGGTCGAACTCCGCCAGCAGGGCGCGGGCGGATTCGGTGGCGAACAGCGGCGCGGCCTTGTCGGCATAGGTGCGCGTGTCCTTCAGGTGCTCCTCGATGGCCGCCGCAGCGGCCTCGCGCTCGCGCGGCGTGGCCGCCTGCAGCATCACGCCCTGCGCACGGCCCACGTTGACCAGGTGCACATTGGCTTCCTTGATGTGCGAGACGCCCATCAGGTCCTGGCTGTAGAGGTTCTCCGCCAGGTCATTGAGCCGCGCGCTGTTGTAGATGCCGATGCCGCCCACCAGCGCGGCGATGGCCGCGGTGGTTGCAAAGCCCGCCAGCAGCCGCGTGCCGATCCGGAAGTCGTTCAACATCATCCGCCTGCTCAGAACGAGGTGAAGTGCGATTCATCCACCGACGCATCGGACGCGCGCTGCGCGCGCGCACCCGAGCGGGCGGCGCCGGCCTGCAACGGTGCGCGACGCGCCGCGGCCTGCGCCTGGCCGATGGCCTGGCGTGCGGGCGATGCGGCCTCCGCCTCCTGGCGGCGCGGGTGGCCGGCCAGGCGGAAGAAGCCCATCGTGCGCTGCAGCTGCTCGGCCTGCGCACTCATCTCCTCGGCCGTGGCGGCCAGTTCCTCGGAGCTGCTGGCGTTCTGCTGGGTGGTCTGGCTCAGCTGGCTGACGGCCGCATTGATCTGGCCGACACCGGAAGACTGTTCCTCGCTGGCCGCGGTGATCTCCTGCACCAGGTCGGAGGTCTTGCGGATGCTGGGCACCATCGCATCCAGCAGCCTGCCCGCGCGCTCGGCCAGTTCCACGCTGGACGAGGCCACGGTGCCGATCTCCTGCGCCGCCACCTGGCTGCGCTCGGCCAGCTTGCGCACCTCGGCTGCCACCACCGCGAAGCCCTTGCCATGCTCGCCGGCCCGCGCCGCCTCGATGGCCGCATTCAGCGCCAGCAGGTTGGTCTGATAGGCGATGTCGTCGATGATCCCGATCTTCTGCGCGATCTGCTTCATCGCCACCACCGTGGCCTTGACCGCCTCGCCACCCTCGGCCGCTTCGCCGGCCGCCTTGCTGGCCATGCCGTCGGTCACCTTGGCGTTGTCGGTGTTCTGCGCGATCGATGCGGTCATCTGCTCGATGGAGGCGCTGGTCTCCTCCACGCCCGCGGCTTGCTCGCTGGAGGCCTGGCTCAGGCTCTGCGCCGTGGCACTCACCTCTTCCGAGGCACCGGCCAGCGCCTCGGCGGCGCCGTTGACCTCGGCCACCACGTGGGCCAGCTGGCTCACGGTGCGGTTGATGTGGTCCTTCATCTCGCCGAAGCTGCCGCTGTAGTCGCGCTCGATCTGGCGCGACAGGTCGCCACCGGACAGCGCACCCATCACGTCGGCCACGTCGTCCACGCTGGCACCCACGGTGGTGACGAGCTGGTTCAGGCCCTGCCCCATCTCCTGCTGGAAGCCCTGCAGGCCAGCCAGTTCCACCCGCTGGCTGAAGTCGCCGCGGTTGGCGGCCTCCACCACACGGCGCTGGCCCTCGATCACCTGCTGCAGCCGGCCGATCATCTGCCGCACCGCGAACAGCAGGCTGCTGCTGTCGCCCTCGCGCAGCGTGATGCGGGCCTCCAGGCTGCCATCGGCCACCTGGCGCAGCACCGCGGCGGCTTCCGCCGGCTCGCCGCCCAGCTGGCGGCTGACCACCCGCGTGACCACCAGGCCCATCAGCACCGCCAGCACCACCGAACCCAGCACCACGCCCAGCATCACCGTGCGGGCGCGGTCGGCCGCCGCAGTGGCCGCGGCATTGGTGGCCTCCGCCTGCGAGCTCAGCTCGACGATGATCTCGGACATCAGCCCTTCCAGCGCATTGACCGCCTTGCGGGTGTCGCCGTTGCTCAGCAGCGCCGCCTCGTTGGCCTGGCCTGCGCTGGACAGCGCCGCCACCTTGTCATGCTGCGCGAGGTAGCCGGGCACCTGCTGGTCGATGCGGGCCAGCAGCGCACGTTCCTTGTCGCTGGTCTCGCTGGCACGGTAGGCGTCCAGCGACTGGCGGAACTTGTCGAAGTGCACCTGGGCGCGGGCCACCGCGTCCTTTACGTCGTCGGCATCCTTCAGCGCCGGCAGCCGCACATAAGCGCGCGAATGGGCGCCCAGCCGGGCCGCGGCTTCCGACACGTGCTGCGCCGGCAGCACCGCATCGGTGTAGGTGGCCTGCAGCATGGCCTGCAGCTCGGCGATGCGCAGCAGGCCGTAGCCGCCCACCGCGGCGGTCAGCACGGAACAGGTGAGGAAGGTCAGCAGCAGCTTGTGCGCCAGTTTCATGCGCAGGAACCAATTCATTTCGGGTACTCCAAAAAGCCGGGCTGAAGATCAGAAGGTCGTGAAGTCGGATTCATCGACCGTGGCGGGGGTGGGCACCCGCCCTGCCGCAGGGCGCCTGGCCGGGGCGGCCACACGCCGTGCCGTGGCCTGCGCCTGGCCCAGGGCCTTGCGCATGGGGGCCGCGGCTTCGGCCTCATGGGCCTGTGCATCCAGCTTGAAGAAGGACATGGTGCGCTGCAGCTGCTCGGCCTGCGCACTCATCTCCTCGGCCGTGGCAGCCAGTTCCTCGGAGCTGCTGGCGTTCTGCTGGGTGGTGGTGCTGAGCTGGCCGACCGCGGCATTGATCTGGCCAACGCCGGAGGACTGCTCCTCGCTGGCCGCGGTGATTTCCTGCACCAGGTCGGAGGTCTTCTTGATGCTGGGCACCATCTCGTCGAGCAGCCTGCCCGCGCGCTCGGCCAGCTCCACGCTGGACGACGCCACGGTGCCGATCTCCTGCGCCGCCACCTGGCTGCGCTCGGCCAGCTTGCGCACCTCGGCCGCCACCACCGCGAAGCCCTTGCCATGCTCGCCGGCGCGCGCCGCCTCGATGGCCGCGTTCAGCGCCAGCAGGTTGGTCTGGTAGGCGATGTCGTCGATGATCCCGATCTTCTGCGCGATCTGCTTCATCGCCACCACCGTGGCCTTGACGGCCTCGCCGCCTTCATTGGCTTCGCCGGCGGCCTTGGTGGCCATGCCGTCGGTGATCTTGGCGTTCTCGGTGTTCTGCGCGATCGATGCGGTCATCTGCTCGATGGAGGCGCTGGTCTCCTCCACGCCGGCAGCCTGCTCGCTGGAGGCCTGGCTCAGGCTCTGCGCCGTGGCACTCACCTCCTCGGACGCGCTGGCCAGGCCCTGCGCACCGCTGTTGACCTCCTGCACCACGCGGGACAGCTTGTCCACCATGTTCTGCATCGCACGCAGCAGCCGCGCGGTCTCGTCCTTGCCCTGCACTTCCAGCGCCACCGTCAGGTCGCCATCGGCCAGTGCGTCGGCGGCCTGCACCGCGCGGTTCAGCGGCCGGGTGACGCTGCGGCTGATCAGCAGCCCCAGCACCACGCCCAGCAGCACGCCGCCGGACACCAGCGCGATCATCATCGTGCGGCTGGCGTTGTAGAGCGCCTCCACCTCGTTGTTGGCGGCTTCGGCGCGCTGCTCCTTCTGCAGCGTCAGCTCCGACAGCAGGTTGTCCAGCACGTCGGCACGCTCCCGCACGCGGGTGAGGGACGCCACCAGCTCATCGCTGCGCTCGGCCAGCTTGCCCTTGGCGGCCAGCTCCAGCGCCTGCTTCATCTCGGACTGGTAGTCGTCCCAGGTCTTGTACGCGGTGGCGAACAGCTCCTTGGCCTTGTCGGTGACGAACAGGGGCCGGGCCTTCTCCATGTTGTCCCTGGCGGCGGCGCTGTTCTTGGCGATGGAGCCCAGGTGACGCTCGCGTTCCTCGAGCGAGGTGGCCAGCAGGAAGTTCGAGCGGGCGCGGCCGATGGCCACCAGCTGGATGTTCGCTTCCTTGATGTAGGACAGGCCGAGCAGCTCGCGCCGGTACATGCCCTCCGACAGCTCGTTCATCTGGGCGGCGTTCTTCAGGGCCACGGCGCCCACGATGGCGCTGATGGCTGCGACGACGAGAAAGCCCACGATCAGCCGGGTGCCGATCTTGAAGTTGGAAAACATGAGGTGTCCTTCGGTACTGCAGGGACGTGCGGAATGCCGGGCTGGTCAGCGCGCGGCTGGCGATCCGGCGGCCTGCCCGGGTAGGGCGGCGGGCTGGGCCTGGCGGCCCACGGAGCGGTGGCTGGCATGCAGCGCCTGGCCGATGAGGGCCGGCACGTCGAGGATCAGCGCCACATCCCCGCTGCCACGGATGCTGGAGCCGCTGATGCCCTTGACCTGCGAGAACATCTTCGACAACGGCTTGATGACGGTCTGGAACTCGCCCAGCAGCGTGTCCACCAGCAGGCCCACCTTCTGCGCGCCGTGGCGCACCACGCAGATGTTCTGCCGCCGGCCAGGCTCGCCGTCCAGCTCGAACAGCTCGCGCAGCCGTATCAGCGGCAGCACCTCGCCGCGCAGGTCGGTGTAGTCGTGGCCGCTGGCGGCGGTCTCGGCGGGGAACTCGATGCATTCCTCCACCACGTCCAGCGGCACCACGAACACCGACTTGCCCACCGCCAGCTGGAAGCCTTCGATGATGGCCAGCGTGAGCGGCAGCCGCACCGTGACGGTGGTGCCCTGGCCGGGCCGGCTGCCGATGTCCACGCTGCCGCGCAGCGCGGTGATGTTGCGCTTGACCACGTCCATGCCGACGCCGCGGCCGGACAGGTTGGTCACTTGCTCGGCGGTGGAGAAGCCGGGCTCGAAGATCAGGTTGTAGATCTCGGCATCGCTCAAGGCCTTGCCGGGCTCCACCAGGCCGCGCTCCAGTGCCTTGGCCAGGATGCGGTCGCGGTTGAGGCCACCGCCGTCGTCGCTCACCTCGATGACGATGCTGCCGGAATCATGGAAGGCATTCAGCCGCACGGTGCCGCGCGCGGGCTTGCAACGTTCGGTGCGCAGTTCGGCCGATTCGATGCCGTGGTCCATCGAGTTGCGCACCAGGTGCGTCAGCGGGTCGCCGATGCGCTCGACCACCGTCTTGTCCAGCTCGGTGTCCTCGCCGCTGACTTCCAGCGCGATGTCCTTGCCCAGCTCGCGGGCCACGTCGTGCACCACGCGCTGGAAGCGGTTGAAGGTGGCGCCGATCTTGACCATGCGCAGCTGCAGCGCGCTGTCGCGCACCTGCTCCACCAGCTGGCTGACGGCGTCGTTCAGCTCGGCCAGTTCCGGGTCGCGGCGCTTGCGGGCCGCCAGGTTGGCACCGGCGGCGGCGATGATGAGCTCGCCCACCTGATCGATCAGCTGGTCCAGCTTGGCGGCGTCAACGCGGATGGACTGGCTTTCGCTGCCGCGCTGCTCGCGGGCCTTGGGCTGGCGCTCGGCCGCGCTGGCCAGGGCGGCTTCCGCAGCGGCCGGCTGCGCGCAGGGCGTGGCAGGCGATGCCGCGGCAATCGCGGCGACGGCCACCTCGGCCGGGGCCGTGGCGGCCTGCGGCGGCGCGATCTGCAGCAGGCAGTCGTCGCGCACGAACTCGAACACCGACTCGATGGCCGCCTGGTCGGCACTGCTGTGCAGCTGGATCTCGAAGCCGAGGTAGCAGCACTCCGGGTCCATCTCGTCGGCCTCGGGCAGCGCCGAATGGTCGGTGGCGATGTGCTCGATGCGGCCCAGCGTGGCCAGGTAGCGGATGAAGGCCAGCGGGTCCATGCCGTTGCGCAGCACGCCGGTGCCGAACTGCACGCGGATGCGCCACAGCCCGGCTTCGCCGTCGGCGGCCGCATCGGCGGTGGCCACGGGCGCGGCGGCGGCCTCGTCGCCCAGGTACACCTGCAGCCGCGCGATCAGCGGTGCGCCCTGCGCCAGCAGCGCCGCATCGGGCGTGCCGCCGGCATCCACCGCGGCCACCAGCGCGCCGATGTGGTCGCCGCAGGCCAGCAGCAGCGCCACCAGCTTGTCGTCGGTGGGCAGGCGGCCGGCACGCACCTCGTCCAGCACGCTTTCCACCACATGGGTGAAGGCGACGATGTCGTCGAGTCCGAACAGGCCCGACGAGCCCTTGATGGTGTGGGCGGCGCGGAAGATGGCATTGACCGCCTCGCCGGTGGCGTCCTCGCCCAGGTGGCCGAGCGACAGCAGCGCATCCTCCATCTGCTCGAGCAGCTCGCGGCTCTCGATGATGAAGGTCTGCAGGGCCTGGTCCAGGTTCATGTACGGGCTCCTCGGGTGGCCGTCAGGCGGGTAGGTCCAGGGGCAGGCCCAGCAGCGCGAAGGCCTCGCACACCGCGGTGCTGGGCGACTGCAGGCGCAGCCGGCGGTCCAGCGCGGCCGCCTCGCGGCGCGCCAGCAGCAGCAGCTGCACGCCGGCGGTGTCGATCTCGCTGACCTCCGACAAATCGAAGGCCGGCGCCGCCGCGCGGCGCACCGCCTCCAGCAGCACCGGCTTCAGCTCGGCGGCGCGGTAGATGGTCAGCTCGCCGTCCAGGCCCAGGCAGGCCTCGGCCGCGCCGTTCGTCGCAGTGGGGTTCATCGCGGTTCCTTCGCAAGGCCGGCGCGCCGCGCCGGCGGATGGCGGCTCAGGGCAGCACCAGCTTCTGCACCACGCCCAGCAGCTGCTCGGGCTTGAAGGGCTTGGTCACCCAGGCCTTGGCACCGGCAGCCTGGCCTTCGGCCTTCTTGCCGTCGGCGGTCTCGGTGGTCAGCATCACGATGGGCGTGAACTTGTACGAGGGGTTCTGCTTGACCGCCTTGACGAAGCTGATGCCATCCATGTTGGGCATGTTCACGTCGCTGATCATCAGGTGGACCTTCTGGCCCTTGAGCTTGGCGAGCGCGTCCTTGCCGTCGCAGCCTTCGAGCACGTCGTAGCCGGCGTTGCGCAACGCGATGCCCACCACCTGCCGGAGCGAGGCGGAGTCATCGACGATCATGATGGTCTTGGGCATGGGATGGACTTCAAAAGAAGGTGATCTCGGATTCGGCCGCAGCCGCGGCGGCCACGGGCTTCTTGTGGCGACCGGCCGGGGCCGCCTGGTGCACCTGGTGCTCATCGGCCATCGCGTAGGTGCTCTGCAGCTCGGCCAGCAGGCCGGCTGCCGACACCGGCGCCAGCACCTGGGTGCTGGTGTAGTGGCGGTGGTTCTCGGCCAGCGTCTCGGGCAGGCGGGCGATGTTCTGCTTCACATGGCTCAGGATCTGGCTCACGCGGTCCTGGAACTGCAGCTGCACCAGCGCATCGGAGATCTCGCCCTGGATGCCGATGCTCTCGTTCTTCAGCACCTCGGTGCTCTGCACCAGGCCGTCGGTCACGCCGCGCAGGTCGTTCAGCACGCCGGCGATCACGCCGCGCGCGGCCTGCATGGAAGCCTCGTCCGCGCTGCTGGAGGCCCGCGAGGCCTCGCTGGCGGCCACGATGGCCTCGCTGACCAGCCGCACCTTGTCGGCGATGCGCTTGCCGGTGTCGCCCGACATCGACGACAGCTTGCGCACCTCCTGCGCCAGCACGCCGAAGCCGCGGCCGGCCTCGCCGGCGCGCGCCGCCTCGATGGCGGCGTTGACGGCCAGCAGGTTGGTCTGGGCCGCGATGGCCGCCACGTCGGTGGCCATCTGCTGCAGCTCCTGGATGAACTGGCTGAGCTGCTGCACCTGCTGCACCAGCTCGGCCTTGCCCTGGTTGGCCGTCTCCAGCGAGCGCACCACCGATGACAGCTGCTCCTCGCTGCGGTTGAACACGGCCAGCAGCCCGGCCTCGCCCTGGGCGCCGGTGGAGCCGTCGGACACCTTCACCGCGCGGTCGAGCTTGTCGACGATGCCGGCGAACTGGCCGGTGAGCGCCGACACGGCCGTCTCCATCTGGTGGCGGGAATTCTCGATGTGGCCGCTCCACACCGGCGCCAGCGCCTCGCCCATCTGGTGGTGGCTGGCCACGTAGGCGCCCAGCGACCGGGCCTGGCCGGTCATCGCCCGGTGGACCGCGTGGGCGGCGCCGGCACCGGCCAGCGCCAGCAGCGCGCCGATGCCGCCCGTCAGCCAGCCGGCGGGTGCCAGGCTGGCGACGGCCACCGCACCGGCCACGCCGGGCAGTGCCGCGGCCAGCAGCGGCCACCGCGCGCCCGGCAGACGGGCAGCGGTACCGCTGGCTTGCATGTTGTTGACTTCCATGGATGCACCCTGGTCGGCGCGGCAGCCAGGCCGCCGCGCGTCCATCGACGTTCGATCCCGGCCGCGAGCGGGAGGCCCGCCGCCGAGGCTTGTGCAGGGTGTATCGGTAACAAACGCCGCAACTTGATCGGGCGACGCGTCAAAAAGTCAGGTGGACTGCGGCTATTTCCGCCAGAACTGTGGCGTGAACAGCACCAGCACCGTCAGCAGTTCCAGCCGCCCGAGCAGCATGCCGAAGGTGCAGACCCAGGTCTGGAAATCGGTCAGGCCCTGGAAGTTGGCCGCCGGTCCCACCTCGCCCAGGCCCGGGCCGATGTTGTTGACGCAGGCCACGACCGCGGCGAAGGCGGTGACCAGGTCCAGGCCCGACATCAGCATCAGCAGCGTCAGGCCGATCAACGAGCCGCCGTAGATCAGCATGAAGGCCAGCACCGACGACAGCACCGACTGCGACACCACCTGGCCGTTGAACAGCACCGGGTTGACCACCCGAGGGTGCACGATGCGCACCAGCTCATGCTGCGCCTGCTTCAGCAGCAGGATCATGCGGACCATCTTGATGCCGCCGCCGGTGGAGCCGGCGCAGCTGGCGAAGCAGCCCAGCATCACCATCACCACCGGCGCGAACAGCGGCCATTGCTCGTAGTCGGTGGACACGAAGCCGGTGGTGGTGGCCAGCGACACCACGTGGAAGGTGACGTGCCGCAGCAGCTCCAGTGGATCGATGTAGGTGCGGTCCAGCCACATGTGCACCGAGATCACCACGATGGTGGCCACGATCCAGCCCAGGTACCAGCGCGCCTCGGTGCAGCGCAGCAGCGGCCGCAGCGAGCGGGTGCGCCACACCACGAAGTAGCGCGCGAAGTTGATGCCGGCCAGCAGCATGAACAGCACCGCCAGGCCGTCCAGCAGCGGTGAATCCCAGTGGCTGAAGCCGTTGTCATAGCTGGAGAAGCCGCCCAGGCCCACGGTGCTGCAGGCATGCATGAAGGCGTCGGCCCAGTCCATGCCGCCGGCCCGGTAGGCTGCGAAGCAGGCGCCGGTGAGCACGAAGTACACGCCCCACAGGCCGCGCGCGGTCTCGGCGATGCGGGGCGTGAGCTTGGCCTCCTTCATGGGGCCGGGCGTCTCCGCCTTGAACAGCTGCGAGCCGCCCACGCCCAGCAGCGGCAGCACCGCCACCACCAGCACGATGATGCCCAGCCCGCCGAGGAACTGCAGGAAACAGCGCCAGACGTTGATGGACAGCGGCAGCGCATCCAGCCCGGTGAACACCGTGGCCCCGGTGGCGCTGAAGCCGGACATGGCCTCGAAGTAGGCATCGGTGAAGCTCAGGCCCGGCAGGTGCAGCAGCATCGGCAGGCTGGCAAAGCCCGGCAGCAGCGTCCACACCAGCGTCACCAGCAGGAAGCCGTCGCGCGGCTGCAGCTCGCGCTTGAAGCGGCGGCCGCCCAGCCACATGGCCGAGCCGCTGGCCGCGGTGATCACCAGCGCCTGCGCGAAGGCGGTCATCGCCTCGTCCCCGCCCACGCGGGCGAAGGCCAGCGGCACCAGCATCGCCGAGGCGAACACCAGCACGATGAAGCCCATGATGGGCACCAGCGGCAGGATGGTGTTGCCCCAGGGCGTGTCGAGCAGGCCGCGGCGGCCGCGGGCCACCTGGCGCGCGCGGCGTTCGCGCCGCACCTCGGCGGCGGGCTTGGAAGCGTGGGCGCGTGGCATCAGAAGAAGGTGACGCCCACCTGGAACAGGCGCTCCACCTCGCGCACCATGCGCTTGTGCGGCAGGAACACGATGACGTGGTCGTCGCTCTGGATCATGGTGTCGTGGTGCGCCATCAGCACCTGCGGCTTGGGCGCGGGCTGGTCGGCTGGCGCATCGGCGCGTGGCAGGCCGCGCACCAGCGCGCCGATCTGCGCGCCCTGCGGCAGCGCGATCTGGTCGATGCGCCGACCCACCACCTTGGAGTTGCGGGCATCGCCGCGGGCCACGATCTCCAGTGCCTCGGCCGCGCCGCGGCGCAGGCTGTGCACCGCCTCCACGTCGCCACGGCGGATGTGCGCCAGCAGCTCGCCGATCACCGTGTGCGACGGCGAGATGGCGATGTCGATCTGCGTGCCCTGCACCAGGTCGGCATAGGCGCGGCGGTTGATCAGCGCCAGCACCCGCCGCGCGCCCAGCCGCTTGGCCAGCAGGCAGGCCATGATGTTGTCCTCGTCGTCGCTGGTCAGCGCGGCGAAGAGGTCCATCTCCCGCACGTTCTCGTCCTCCATCAGGTCTTCGTCGGTGGAGTCGCCGTGCAGCACCAGGGTGCGGCTGCTGAGCTGGGTGGCCAGGTACTCGCAACGTGGCTGGTGCATCTCGATCAGCTTGATCTGGCAGGCCTCCTCCAGCTCGCGCGCCAGCCGCAGGCCCACGCGGCCGCCGCCGGCGATCATCAGCCGCTTGGTGGGCTTGTCCATCTGTCGCAGCGCGCCCAGCACCTGCCGCACATGCTCGGTGGCGGCCAGCACGAACACCTCGTCGCCGGCGGCGATGCGGGTGCTGCCTTCCAGCGGCACCGCATGGTTGCCGCGGTAGATCGCCACGATGCGCATGTCGGCCTCGGGCACCAGCTGCGGCAGTTCGGCCAGGCTGTGCTGCACCATCTGTCCGCCGCGCACCGCGCGCACGGTGATCAGGCTCACCAGGCCGCCTACGAACTCCAGCACCTGCAGCGCCTCTGGATAGTCCACCAGCTTGCGCACGTAGCGCGTGACGGAGGCTTCGGGGCAGATGACCTCGTCCACCGCGAAGCCGCCCTCGCGCGCCAGCAGCGGCGAGCCGGCCTCGAACTCCGGCGAGCGCAGCCGGGCGATCGTCATCGGCACGTTGAACACCTGGTGCGCCACCTTGCACACCACCAGGTTGGTCTCGTCGGCCGCGGCGCAGGCGATGAGCATGTCGCAGTCGTCTGCGCCGGCCTCGCGCAGCACCGAGGGCTGGATGCCGTTGCCGGCCACGCCGCGCAGGTCCAGCCGGTCCTGCAGCACCGCGAGCCGCCGCGGATCGGTGTCCACCACGGTGATGTCGTTGCGCTCGGACACCAGGCTCTCGGCGACGCTCTCGCCCACCCGCCCGGCTCCGATGATCAGGATGTTCATGGCGCGGGAGTGTAGGTTTGGCCACCTGGAGCCCGCACCTATGATCCGCGCCCATGCAGCTTCGATACGACGCGATCATCCTGGGCGCCGGCGCCGCCGGCCTGCACTGTGCGGCCATCGCGGGCCAGCGGGGCGCGCGGGTGCTGGTGCTGGACCATGCGGCCAAGGTGGCGGAGAAGATCCGCATCTCCGGCGGCGGCCGCTGCAACTTCACCAACCGCGACACCACGCCGGCGCAGTTCCTGTCCGACAACCCGCACTTCTGCCGCTCGGCCCTGGCGCGCTACACGCCACAGGACTTCATCGCGCTGCTGCAGCGCCACGGCATCGGCTTCCACGAGAAGCACCGCGGCCAGCTGTTCTGCGACGAGGGCAGCGAACGCATCATCGAGATGCTGCTGGCCGAGTGCGAGGCCGGCGGCGTCACCCGCTGGCAGCCGTGCGCGATCAAGGGCGTGCGCCACGGCGCCGCCGGCTACGAGGTGGACACCGACCGCGGCACGGTGCAGGCACCGCGCGTGGTGGTCGCCACCGGCGGGCTCTCCATCCCCAAGATCGGCGCGAGCGACTTCGGCCACCGGTTGGCCCGGCAGTTCGGCCACCGCATCATCGAGCCGAGGCCCGCACTGGTGCCGCTGACCTTCGCGCCCGAGACCTGGGCACCCTTCTCTGCCCTGGCCGGCCTGTCGCTGGAGGTGCACATCGACGCCGGCAGCGGCAGGAAGCGCACGCGGTTCCTGGAAGACCTGCTGTTCACCCACCGCGGCCTGAGCGGTCCGGCGGTGCTGCAGATCTCCAGCTTCTGGCGCCCCGGCGAGCCGATCACCATCGACCTGGCGCCGGGCCGCGACCTGGCCGCGGAGCTCAAGGCGGCCAAGGCCCGCTCCAAGCGCCAGCTGGGCAACGAGCTGGCCGCGCAGCTGCCGCAGCGCCTGGCCGACACCTGGCTGCAGCGCCAGGGCCTGGACGCCACCCTGGCCATGCCGCAGGCCCGCGACCGCGACCTGGAGGCGCTGGGCGCCAGCCTGGGCGGCTGGCAGCTGCTGCCCGACGGCAGCGAAGGCTGGCGCAAGGCCGAGGTGACGGCCGGCGGCGTCGACACCCGCGAGCTGAACCAGCAGACGATGGAGAGCCGGCTGCAGCCGGGGCTGCACTTCATCGGCGAGGTGACCGACGTCACCGGATGGCTGGGCGGCTACAACTTCCAGTGGGCCTGGGCCAGCGCCGCCGCCTGCGCGGCGGCCTTGCAGCCCAGCCCGTGACAAATCTGCGAAACACGCTATACTCGCCGTCTTTGCTGCAAACCCGCGTCTCGATCCGATCGACGATTCCGGACCAACGGCCTTCGGACACCGAGCGCACAACCCCAGGATTTACCGTTACATGACCACGATTCGCGTCAAAGAGAACGAGCCGTTCGATGTGGCACTGCGCCGCTTCAAGCGCACCATCGAAAAGCTCGGCCTGCTGACGGAGCTGCGCGCCCGCGAGTTCTACGAAAAGCCCACCTCCGAGCGCAAGCGCAAGAAGGCCGCGGCCGTCAAGCGCCACTTCAAGCGCGTTCGCAGCATGCAGCTGCCGAAGAAGCTCTACTAAGCTTCCCGGCGTCAGCCCCAAAGCCCGCGCGGGACGCCGCAGCGGGCTTTGTCGTTTCTGGACCATCCTCACCGGAGCCCCGCCATGAGCCTCAAGGACCGCATCACCGACGACATGAAGAGCGCCATGCGCGCCAAGGAAGCCGACCGGCTCTCCACCATCCGCATGCTGCTGGCCGCCATCAAGCAAAAGGAAGTGGACGAGCGCATCACCGTCGACGATGCCCAGGCCGTGGCCCTGGTCGACAAGCTGATCAAGCAGCGCAAGGACTCGGTGGCCGCCTACCAGCAGGCCGGCCGCGCCGACCTGGCCGACAAGGAAAGCGCCGAGATCACCGTGCTGCAGGCCTACCTGCCGCAGCGCCTGTCGGCCGACGAGGTGGCGGCCGAAGTGCGCGCCATCGTGGCCGAGCTGGGCGCCAGCGGCCCCGGCGACATGGGCAAGGTGATGGGCGCAGCCAAGGCCAGGCTGGCCGGCAAGGCCGAGATGGCCACGGTGTCGGCCGCGGTCAAGCAGGCGCTGGCGCAGTAAGCTCGCCGCCATGAGCCTGCCCCTGTCCCAGATCGCCGCCGACGTCTGCGTCGCCCCGCAACTCACGCCTGAGGCCATGGCCGAGGCGGCGCAGGCGGGCTTCCGCAGCGTGGTGAACAACCGCCCCGACTTCGAGCACGGCCCCGACCAGCCCACCAGCGCCGAGATCGAGGCCGCCGCCCGCGCCGCCGGCCTGAATACCGTCACCTGCCGGTGGCCGGTGGCTACCAGTCGCCCGAGGAAGTGGCGCAGTGTGCGCAGCTGCTCCAGGAGCTGCCGCGGCCGCTGCTGATGTTCTGCCGCAGCGGCGCCCGCTCCACCCGGCTGTTCATGCTGGCGCAGCAACAAGCCTGACGGCTGGCTGACGGCCGCGGTCCGATATTGCGCCGCAGCATCGGTGCTTTCCCTGAACGCCCGCCTTGCGCGGGCGTTTTCACGTCGCCGATGGATACAGTGCGCGGTTTGCCCGCGCCGCACATCTGTCGGTGCCGGGCGTGAACCTTGACGAGAAAGCTTCCGCAGGAGGTGTTGTGTCCGGATTATTGAAACTGTCCCGGCTGATAGACCAGCTGAATGAATTCGTCGGGCGCTGGGTGAGCTGGCTGGTGTTGGTGGCGGTGCTGATCAGCGCATTGAACGCCATCGTCCGCAAGGCCTTCGGCACCAGTTCCAACGCCTTCCTGGAGATCCAGTGGTACCTGTTCGCCGCGGTGTTCCTGCTGGCGGCGGGCTACACCATGCTGCGCGGCGAGCATGTGCGCATCGACATCATCCTGGGCCGCTTCAGCAAGCGCACCCAGATCAAGGTCGAGATCTTCGGCATCGTGGCCTTCCTGTTCCCGTTCGTGGTGGTCGTGATCGAGCTGGTGATGCCGCTGGTGATCCGCGCCTACACCTCGGGCGAGGTGTCCTCGAATGCCGGCGGCCTGATCCGCTGGCCGGTGTTCGCGCTGGTGCCGCTGGGCTTCACGCTGCTGGGCCTGCAGGGCGTGTCGGAACTCATCAAGCGCGTGGCCTTCCTGCAAGGCCGCATTCCCGATCCCACCATCAAGAAGGTGGCCAAGACACCGGAGGAAGAGTTGGCCGAAGCCATCCGCCTGCGTGAAGAAGGAGCACGGACATGATGGAGTTCTTCAGCGCCAACATGGCGCCCATCATGTTCGGCGGGCTCATCGTCTTCCTGCTGATGGGCTTCTCGGTGGCCTTCTCGCTGGCGGCCTGCGGCCTGCTGTTCGCCTTCATCGGCATCGAGATGGGCCTGCTGCCGGCCGCGCTGGTGCAGGCACTGCCGCTGCGCATCTTCGGCACCATGCAGAACGAGACGTTGCTGGCGATCCCGTTCTTCACCTTCATGGGGCTGATCCTCGAGCGATCGGGCATGGCCGAGGACCTGCTCGACACCATAGGCCAGCTGTTCGGCACCATCCGCGGCGGCCTGGCCTATGCGGTGATCATGGTGGGTGCGATGCTGGCGGCCACCACCGGCGTGGTGGCGGCTTCGGTCATCTCGATGGGCCTGATCTCGCTGCCCATCATGCTGCGCTACGGCTATGACCGGCGGCTGGCCACCGGCGTGATCGCCGCCTCGGGCACGCTGGCGCAGATCATCCCGCCGTCGCTGGTGCTCATCATCCTGGCCGACCAGCTGGGCCGCAGCGTGGGCGACCTGTACAAGGGCGCCTTCCTGCCGGGCTTCATGCTGGTGGGGCTGTACGTGCTGTACGTGCTGTTCATCACCATCGTGCATCCCAGCCGGGCGCCGGCCCTGCCGCTCGAGGCACGCACCATCCGCGAGGATGACGGCAGCACCGGCAACCGCTCGTTGCTGGCGGTGTTCCTGCTGTCCGTGGCGGCAGCGGTGGCCTTTGGTGAAACCCGGCCCGAAGGCACGGCCACCGACGAGAAGATCGTGCTGTCGATGTGCGTGGGCGTGGGCGTGGCCTTCGCGCTGGCGGTGCTCAACCGCCTGCTGCGGCTGAAGCTGCTGTCGCGCATGGCCGAGCGCGTGACCTTCGTGCTCATCCCACCGCTGGCGCTGATCTTCCTGGTGCTGGGCACCATCTTCCTGGGCGTGGCCACGCCCACCGAAGGTGGCGCCATGGGTGCGGTGGGCGCGCTGCTGATGGCCCTGGCGCGCCGCCGGCTGAGCCTGTCGCTGCTGCGCCAGGCGATGGACACGACGATGAAGCTGTCGTGCTTCGTGGTCTTCATCCTGCTGGGCGCCACGGTGTTCGGCCTGGCCTTCCAGGGCGTGGACGGCCCGCTGTGGGTGGAACACCTGCTCACCGGCCTGCCCGGCGGCCAGCTCGGCTTCCTGATCGTGGTGAACGTGCTGGTGTTCTTCCTTGCGTTCTTCCTCGACTTCTTCGAGCTGTCCTTCATCGTGGTGCCGCTGCTGGCGCCGGTGGCCGACAAGCTCGGCATCGACCTGGTGTGGTTCGGCGTGCTGCTGGCGGTGAACATGCAGACCTCGTTCATGCACCCGCCGTTCGGCTTCGCGTTGTTCTACCTGCGCAGCGTGGCGCCCACCGACGACTACACCGACCGCGTGACCAAGAAGCCGATCGCCAAGGTGAAGAGCTCCGACATCTACTGGGGCGCGGTGCCCTTCGTCATCATCCAGCTGGTGATGGTGGGCCTGATCATCGGCTTCCCGGGGCTGGTGGGGCACGACACCGAGCAGGCCTCGGGCATCGATGCCGACAAGGCGCTGGAGGAGATGGTGATGCCGGGCGGTGGCAGCGAAGCCTCGCCCACGCTGCCGGGCATGGAGCCGCCTGCCACGCCGGACAGCGGCAGCGCCGCGCCTTCGGCCGAGCCCGAGCCGCCGGCCGGCACCACCGAGGCCGACGACGCGATGAAGGCGCTGCAGGACGCCATCCAGGAAGACGCGAAGGACGGCAAGAAGCCTTGATCGTGCTTGCCGCCGGCCCGGAGCCGGCGGCTTTCGACCCATGAAAAGGGGCCCCTCGCGGGGCCCCTTCTTTCTTGCGGCCGGGTGGCGCTTACAGCTTGGCCGACTGCATGTAGCGGTCGAACTGGCCTTCGGTGAAGCGGAACCACAGGTTCTGGTCGCGCAGGAAGCTGGAGTAGTCCGAGTACACCTTCTTCCAGGCCGGGTTGCTGTTGGACAGCTCCGAGTACACCGCCATCGATTCCTTGAAGGCGGCATCCATCACCGCCTTGGGGAAGGGCATCAGCTTGGTCTTGGCAGCCACCAGCTGCTTCAGCGCGGCCGGATTGCGGGCGTCGTACTTGGCCTGCATGTTGACGTGCGCAAAGGAGGAAGCCGCGTCGATGATGGCCTTGTACTCGGCGCTCAGGCCGTCGTATGCCTTGTTGTTGATGAAGAAGTCGACCTGCGGGCCGCCCTCCCACCAGCCCGGGTAGGCGTAGTAAGGCGCCACCTTGTAGAAGCCCAGCTTCTGGTCGTCGTACGGGCCCACCCACTCGGCCGCGTCGATGGTGCCCTTCTCCAGCGACTGGTAGATCTCGCCGCCGGGAATGTTCTGCGGCACGCCGCCCAGGCGCTTGACGATCTCGCCGGCGAAGCCGCCGATGCGGAACTTCAGGCCCTTCATGTCTTCCAGGCTCTTGAGCTCCTTGCGGAACCAGCCGCCCATCTGGCTGCCGGTGTTGCCGCCCAGGAAGTTGATGATGTTGTACTGGCCGTAGAACTCGCGCATCAGCTTCAGGCCGTTGCCTTCCAGCATCCAGGCCGTCATCTGGCGGCTGTTCATGCCGAAGGGGATGGCCGCGCCGATGGCAAAGGTGGGGTCCTTGCCGAAGAAGTAGTACGGCACCGTGTGGGCCATCTCCACCGTGGCGTTCTGCACCGCGTCCACCACGCCGAAGGGGGGCATCAGCTCGCCGCCGGCATGCACCGATATCTGGAACTTGCCGCCCGACATCTCCGACACCTTCTTGGTGAAGACCTCGGCCGCACCGAAGATGGTGTCCAGCGACTTGGGGAAGCTGGAGGCCAGGCGCCAGCGGATGTTGGCCTGGGCCTGCACGAAGGCAGGTGCGGTGCCCGCGGCAAGCACGCCCGCGATGCCTGCACCACGAACGAAGGAACGGCGTTCCATGTAGGGGACTCCTATGGAGGGAAAAATCGGTCGCGCGATTCTAGGAGTCGCATTTCGTCGGCCCCGAGGGGGTTTCCCCGCAGCAGATTCGGCGCCGCGCGCCCTCGGGCGTCAGCTTGCCGTCAGCTGCCGGCGACCTTCATCTTCTCGATCAGGATGGAGCCGGTCGTCTTGCCGCCCATGGTGTATGCATCGGCGCCCACGGCCACGATGCTCTTGAGCATCTGCGGCAGGTGGCCGGCGATGGTCACCTCTTCCACCGGGTGCACGATCTGGCCGTTCTCCACCCAGAAGCCAGCGGCGCCCCGCGAGTAGTCGCCGGTCACGTAGTTCACGCCCTGGCCCATCAGCTCGATGACGAACAGGCCGCGGTGCAGCTTGCGCAGCATGGCGTCCAGGTCGTCGCCCGGCTGCGTGAGCCGGCTGGTGAGCACCAGGTTCTGCGAGCCGCCGGCATGGCCGGTGGTCTTCATGCCCAGCTTGCGGGCCGAGTAGCTGGACAGGAAGTAGCCCTGCGTCACGCCCGCGTCCACCACCTTGCGCGCGCGGGTGCGCACGCCTTCGTCGTCGAAAGGCGCGCTGGCCTTGCCGCGCTGGATGAACGGGTCTTCCTGCACGTCGAGGTGGTCGGCCAGCACCTGCTGGCCCAGGCTGTCCACCAGGAAGGTGGCCTTGCGGTACAGCGCACCGCCGCTGGTGGCCTGCACGTAGGCGCCCAGCAGGCCGGCAGCCAGCGGCGACTCGAACAGCACCGGCACCTCGCAGGTGGGGATCTTGCGCGAGTTCAGCCGCGACAGCGCCCGCTCGGCGGCATAACGGCCCACCGCCTCGGGCGCGGCCAGGTCGTCGGCCGAGCGCATCGAGGTGTACCAGGCATCGCGCTGCATGCCGTCGCCGCGGCCGGCAATCGGCGCCACCGACAGCGAATGGCGCGAGCTGGCATAGCCGCCGCGAAAGCCGCGCGAATTGCCGGCATAGAAGTGCGACTGCTGCGCCGAGACGCCGGCACCTTCGGAATTGGTGATGCGGCGGCGGTCGGTGGACAGCGCGGCGGCCTCGCAGCGGCGGGCCAGTTCGGTGGCAGCCTCGGCATCCAGGTCCCAGGGATGGAACAGGTCGAGGTCGCGCGCGGCTTCTTCTTCCGTGGCCAGGTCGTCGGCATCGGGCAGGCCGGCCACCGGGTCTTCGGCAGTGAAGCGGGCGATGTCATAGGCCGCGCGCACCGTCTGCTCGATGGCCGCGCGGGAGAAGTCGGAGGTGCTGGCATTGCCGCGCCGGCGGCCCAGGTACACGGCCACGCCGAGGGACTTGTCGCGGTTGCGCTCGACGTTCTCCAGCTCGCCCTTGCGCACCGAGACCGACAGGCCGGTGCCTTCCGAAGCCTCGGCGCCGGCGTCGCTGGCACCCAGCTTCCGGGCCATCGCCAAGGCGTCCTCCACGCTCTGCTGGAACTGTTCTCGCGTGTAGGCAAAGCCCTTGGCGGTGGTCGAACGGGTGTCGGACATGTGGAATGGGGGGATGGGGATGGCGCAAATTATGATAGCGATCGCTTATCGCAGCCCTATGCAGCCCCATACCCCCGACTCCTTCGACGAACGCCCCAGCAAGACCGAGCTGAAGAAGCAGGCGCACGAGCTCCAGCGCCTGGGCCAGGCCTTGTCCGAGCTGCCCGACGAACGGCTTGCCGCGCTGGCCATGTCCGACACGCTGCTGGAAGCCCTGCGCGAGACTCGCCGCATCCGTTCCCACGAAGGCAAGCGCCGCCACCTGCAGTACGTGGGCAAGCTGATGCGCCAGACCGACGTGGAGCCGCTGCGCGAGGCCGTGGCGGCTGCCCAGCTGGGCAGCGCGCAGAACACGCTGGAGCTGCACCGGCTGGAGCAGTGGCGCATCGAGCTGGTGAAGGACGACGAGGCCCTCACCCGCTGGATGACCGACTACCCGGACACCGACCTGCAGCATCTGCGCAGCCTGATCCGCGCCGCGCGCAAGGACGGCGCGCTGCCGCCGGAGCAGCGCCACGGCAAGGCCTGGCGCGACCTGTTCCAGTTCATCAAGAGCCAGTGGATGCAAGGCAGCGAGTGACGCCATGACCGCCTTCGACAGCGTGAGGATCGGCCTCGTCTCGGTCAGCGACCGGGCCTCGGCCGGCGTGTACGAGGACAAGGGCATCCCCGCCCTGCGCGACTGGCTGGGCCGCGCGCTGCGCAACCCGGCGCACTACGAGACCCGCCTGGTGCCGGACGAACAGCCACTGGTGGAAGCCGCGCTGCGCGAGCTGGTGGACGATGCCGGCTGCCACCTGGTGCTCACCACCGGCGGCACCGGCCCTGCGCCGCGCGACATCACGCCCGAGGCGACGCTGGCCGTCGCGCACCGGGTGATGCCAGGCTTCGGCGAGCAGATGCGCCAGATCAGCCTGCGCTTCGTGCCCACCGCCATCCTGTCTAGACAAGTGGGGGTGATCCGGGGCGGCGCGCTCATCATCAACCTGCCCGGCCAGCCCAAGTCCATCGCCGAGACGCTGGAAGGCCTGCCCCAGGCGCAGCCGCCGGTGCATGGCATCTTCGCCGCGGTGCCCTACTGCATCGACCTGATCGGCGGGCCCTACCTGGAGACCGATCCGGCGGTGTGCCAGGCCTTCCGGCCCAAGAGCGCCCTGCGCAGCAGTTCCGGGTCGCGGCCGTGAGGCCACGCCTGCTGCCCATGCTGATGCTGGGCACGGCGATGCTCCCCGTGCCGGCGGCATGGGCCGCGCCCGAGCCGGTGCTGCCGCTGACGGTGCGGCCGGGCGACACGCTGTGGGGCCTGTCGAACGAGGTGCTCACCGGCCCGGCCGCCTGGCGCGAAGTGGCCCGCCGCAACCGCCTGCCGGATGCCAACCGCATCCGCCCCGGCCAGGTGCTGCAGGTACCGCAGCGCCTGCTGCGGGTGCGGCCGGTGGAGGCGCGGTTGGTGCTGGTGCAGGGCGAGGTGGAGCTGGCCGGGCGCCCCGCGGTGGCCGGCGAACCGGTGTCCGCCGGGCAATTGCTGCGCACCGGCGCGGGCGCTTCCGCGGTGGTGGAACTGCACGATGGCTCGCGCCTGCGCGTGCAGCCGGCCACCGAGGCCGCACTCGCGGAGAGCGCACGCCTGGGCGCGCGCATGGCGCCGCAAGGCAGTGGCGGCGCCAGCGAGGAAGGCTGGTTCGCCGGCAGCATGCGGCTGGTGCGCGGCTCGCTGGAGGTGGTGGCCGCACGGCTGCTGCGCGCCAAGCCGCTGGAAGTGCAGTCGCCCACCGCCGTGATCGGCGTGCGCGGCACCGAGTACCGCGTGCACCACGGCACCGACCAGGGCACCCGCACCGAGGTGCTGGAAGGCCTGGTCCGGGCCGAAGCCGCCGGCGCGCCGCAAGCCGGCGTGGACGTGGCCGCGCGCTTCGGCGCCGCCATCGCCGCGGCGGACAGCCCGCCCGCGGTGGTGCCGCTGCCCGCCGCGCCCGACCTGTCGGGCCTGCCACCGCGGTTCGAGCGGGTGATCGTGCGCATCGAGCTGCCCGGCGAGCCATCGGCGCTGCGGGTGCAGGTGGCACTGGACGAAGCCTTCGAGCGCATCGTCAGCGATGAACGGGTGGCCGCCAGCGCGCCGGTGCGCATCAGCGGACTGGACGATGGCGAGTGGTTCCTGCGCCTGCGCCGCATCGAGTCGCGCGGCATCGAAGGCCTGGACGCCACCCACCGCTTCAACCTGGCGGCCCGGCCCGAGCCGCCCGCGCCTGCCGCACCGCGCGCCAGCGCCCAGGTGGGCGTGGGCGGTGTCGAATTCCGCTGGGCCGAGAACGTCGAGGCGCTTCACTACCACCTGCAGGTGGCGCGCGACGCCGCCTTCACCGAACTGGTGGTGGACGAGCCGCAGGTACGCGGCGCCAGCACCCGCCTGACGCTGGACCAGCCGGGCAGCTACTTCTGGCGCATGGCCAGCCTGCGCGCGCCACAAGGCAACCAGCGGACGCGCGGCCCCTGGACCGATGCCCAGCCGCTGACGGTGCGCGCCGCGCCGCCGGCGCCCACCAGCGGCAGCTCGGCCGACGGCATGCAGCTGGCGCTGCGCTGGAGCGGCCGGCCCGAAGACCGCCAGCAGGTGGAGCTGTCGTCCGATCCGCAGTTCGGCGCAGGCACCACCGTGCGCGCCGAACTCACCGAGCCGATGTGGACCCTCCCGCGGCCCGAGCAGCCGGGCACCTACTACTTCCGCTACCGCAGCGTGGAGCCCGACGGCTTCGTCACGCCCTACAGCAGCACGCTGAAGATCGAGGTGGCACGCGACTGGCGCGGCCTGTGGCTGCTGGGCGCGCCGCTGCTGCTGCTGTTGCTGTAGGCCCCGGCGCCGCTACTTCACCAGCCGGTTCAGGCTCGCGGCGTCGAAGGCTTCGGTGGTCTGTGCGTCCTGGGGCACGCAGTCCGCATGCGGCAGCTCATGCGAGCGGGAGGACAGCTTCTCGATGGCCTGCCACAGCAGCGTGATCTGGTGCTCGTGGCCGGCGGCGTTGTCGATCAGGCCCTTCATCGCCTGCGCCACCGGGTCGTCGCCCTGCGTCACGCCGTAGGCGCTGAAGCCCATGCGGGCGGACACCGCCTCGCGCTGCGCATCGGCCTTGCCTTCGATGATGCGCGCCGGATTGCCCACCGCGGTGGCTCCGGCAGGCAGCGGCTTGGTGAGCACCGCGCCGGAACCGATGCGTGCGCCTTCGCCCACGGTGAAGCCGCCCAGCACGCAGGCATTGGCGCCCACGATCACGCCGCGCTCCAGCGTCGGGTGGCGCTTGGCCCCGCGCACCAGCGACGTGCCACCCAGCGTCACGCCCTGGTAGATGGTGCAGTCGTCATGCACCTCGGCCATCTCGCCGATGACGACGCCCATGCCGTGGTCGATGAACACCCGCCGGCCGATGGTGGCGCCGGGGTGGATCTCGATGCCGGTGAGAAAGCGCGCCACATGCGAGATGAAGCGGCCCAGCCAGTACCAGCGGGCGCGCCAGGCCGCATGGGCCCAGCGGTGCAGCACGAGTGCATGCAGGCCGGGATAACACGTGAGCACCTCCCACGTCGAACGCGCGGCGGGGTCGCGTTCGCGGATGCAGGCGATGTCTTCACGCAGTCGGCTGAACATGGCGATTCTTGTCAAACGGCGGGCCAGTGTATGCGCGGGGTTTGCTTCAGGCGGCGGGAGGGACAAGCCGGCCCACCGCCTTGGCGATGCCGCGCAGGATGTGCACTTCCTCGGCCGTGAGCTGGGCCCGGTTGGCCAGCTGGTTCAGCCGCGGCATCAGCTTCTTGGGTGCGGCCGGGTCCAGGTAGCCGATGGCCACCAGCACCTCGCGCCAATGCGCCAGCGTGCCCTGCACCGCCGCGGCGTCGGCCAGCACCGGCTCCGCCGTGCGCGGCTGCACGCCCAATCCGCCCAGCGCCTGCCGCCATTCATAGGCGATCACCTGTACCGCCTGCGCCAGGTTCAGCGAGCCGTAGGCCGGGTCGGTGGGGATGCTCAGGCAGGTGTGGCAGCGGTAGACGATTTCGTTGGGCAGGCCGTAGCGCTCGCTGCCGAAGACGAAGCCCAGCCGCGCGCCCTGCGCCGCCATCGCCGCCAGGTGCGGGCGTGGCGCGGCGGTGGGCGGGCCGAAGTCGCGCGGCGTCATCGCGGTGGCGCACAGGTGGTCGATGCCGTCCAGCGCCTCGTCGATGCCGCCGACGATGCGCGCGCGCACCAGGATGTCGGCCGCGCCGCTGGCCATGGCCACCGTGTCCTCCTGGCTCAGCACGTCGGGAAAGCGCGGCTGCACCAGCACCAGGTCGGAAAAGCCCATCACCTTCATGGCCCGCGCGGCCGCGCCCACGTTGCCCGGGTGGCTGGTGTTGACGAGGATGAAGCGGGCACCTTCGGCGGTGGGCAAGGGCATGGCGTCAGGCATGGGTGGTGGAGGCGGCTAAAATGGCGGGTTTTCGCAGCGCCGCATTGTCCGCGCTGCCCGCTCTTTGCCTTCGCTGCTGCTCCCTCCTCCCCACACGGCCACCGGCCGTCTTCCATCAGGTCGCCCATGTCGCAATCGCTCCATCCCATGCTCAACATCGCCATCAAGGCGGCACGCGCGGCGGGCGCGATCATCAACCGGGCCTCGCTGGACCTGGAGCAGCTGAAGATCAACAGCAAGGGCCCGAACGACTTCGTCACCGAGGTGGACCAGGCGGCCGAGCAGGTCATCATCGACACCCTGCTCCAGGCCTACCCCAACCACGCCATCCTGGCCGAGGAATCCGGCCGCAGCCGGGGCGCGAAGGACAGCGAGTTCGTCTGGATCATCGATCCGCTGGACGGCACCACCAACTTCATCCACGGCTTCCCGGTGTATTGCGTGTCCATCGCGCTGGCACACCGCGGCCAGGTCCAGCAGGCCGTGGTCTACGACCCCAGCCGCAACGACCTGTTCTATGCCTCCAAGGGCCGTGGCGCCTTCATGAACGACAAGCGCCTGCGCGTCTCGCGGCGCACGCGGCTGTCGGATGCGCTGGTGGGCACGGGCTTCCCGTTCCGCCGCGGCGACAACTTCAAGCGCTACATCAAGATGTTCGAGGAGGTGATGCAGGCCTGCGCCGGCGTGCGCCGCCCAGGCGCGGCCGCGCTGGACCTGTGCTACGTGGCCGCCGGCTACTACGACGGCTTCTTCGAGACCGGCCTGAATCCCTGGGACATCGCCGCGGGCTCGCTGATGATCACCGAGGCGGGCGGCCTGATCGGCAACTTCACCGGTGAATCCGACTACCTCTACCAGCGCGAAGTGGTGGCGGGCAATGCCAAGGTGTATGCGCAGCTGGTGAGCATCCTGGCGCCCTATACCCGGGTGATCAAGGCCGACGAGGCCTCCGCCGAAGCCGGTGCCGACGACGGCGAGGCCACGCCCGAGCAGGCCCTGGCTGCCAGCCTGGGCGCCGAAGCGCCCACCGCCGACGCCAAGCCCAAGCGCGGGCCGGTGCGCATCAAGAAGCAGCCGGCGCAGGATTGAGCGCGGGCGCCCGTTCGCCGCGGGAGCGGCGACGCGCGCCCAGGGCCAGCAGGCCGGCACCGCCCGCCAGCAGCAGCCAGGCGGTGGCGGGTTCCGGCACCGCGGTCACCACTTCGATGCCGTGCACCGTGCCCACCAGCAGCGGCATGCCGTCGGCGCGGAAGAAGCCCAGCAACGCTGACTCGAAGGCCTGCGCCTGCGGCGCCACGGCCAGCGACTTGGAGCGGATGCCGTCGGTGCCGCCGCCCAGTTCCACGGTGAAGCGGAAATCCGGCAGGTAGACGTCGTCCGGCGCCAGGCGAAGGCCGGCGCCGAACAGGTTCAGATACCAGTTGTCGCCCAGCGGATGGTCGACCACCGACACCAGGCTGTTGCTGCCTGTGGTCGCCAGGTCGTAGCGCGACGCGGCCACGGTGGCGCCCGTGGGCGTGTGGGCGACGAAGTCGAAGCCGGTGACCAGGGCGTCCACGCCACCGTACAGGCCGCGGCCGGGCTCACCGCTGTGGTCGCGGGCCAGCGCGTCGAAGGCGAAGGTCATGCTGTAGCGGGAGCCGGCCACCACCGCGCGGGAGTCGCTGAGGACCACGTCGCCGGACACACGGAAGGCCATCGGCATCGCGACAGCGGATGCGGTGCACGCCCAGGCCAGGGCGGCGCCGTTGAACAGCTTAGAGAGCAAGTGCTTCCTCCGGTAACGGATGGTGAACGCTATCGCGCCCATGCGTTCCGGGGGGGATGGACGACCGCCGCGCCTTCGCCGTCCGTTAACTACTTCGCGGATTGCAGGCTACAGGGCCGGCGACGGCGTCGCGTGGCAACGCCATGGAGGGGCGAGCCCGAGCATGCGATGATCGCCGCCCCTTCCGGGCCGGGCGCGGCGTGGCCACGGCGCCTTGTGCTCCACCAAGCCGGTTGCCTGCGGCCCTGGTTGCTGATCACCGCAGGCGAATCCACGTGCACCCCGAGAAAACGCTGGCCGATCGACCGGTCGCCCGGGCCGACCTGTCGGCCCATACCCCCATGATGGCCCAGTACCTCGGCATCAAGGCGGACTTCCCCGACACGCTCGTCTTCTACCGGATGGGCGACTTCTACGAGCTGTTCTTCGACGACGCCCGCAAGGCCAACCGGCTGCTCGACATCACGTTGACCACCCGTGGCCAGAGCGCCGGCGAGCCGGTGGTGATGGCCGGCGTGCCGGTGCACTCGGTGGAAAGCTACCTCGCCAAGCTCATCCGCATGGGCGAGGCGGTGGCCATCGCCGAGCAGGTGGGCGACGTGGCCACCGCCAAGGGGCCGGTGGAGCGCAAGGTGGTGCGGGTGGTCACCCCCGGCACGGTGACCGACACCGAGCTGCTGTCCGAGCGGGTGGACAGCCTGCTGCTGGCCATCGCCCGCAAGCCCGCCGGCTTCGGGCTGGCCTGGCTGGGCCTGTCGAGCGGGCAGCTGGGCCTGACCGAATGCAGCGAGCGCGAGCTGCCGGCCTGGCTGGCCCGGCTGGACGCGGCCGAGATCCTGGTCGACGGCGCGGCCGAGCTGCCGCCCTGCGTGCGCGCCAGCGGCGCCGCCCTCACCCACCGGCCGGCCTGGCAGTTCGACGGCGCACTCGGCGCGCGCAAGCTGTGCGCGCAGCTCAAGGTGGCCAGCCTGGCGGGCTTCAACGCGCAGTCGCTGGCCACGGCACATGCCGCAGCCGCCGCCCTGCTGAGCTTTGCCGAGCACACGCAGAGCCAGTCGCTGGCCCATGTGCAGACGCTGACGGTGGAAAGCGCCAGCGATCTGCTCGACCTGCCCCCGGCCACCCACCGCAACCTGGAGCTGACGCAGACGCTGCGCGGCGAGACCCAACCCACGCTGCTGTCGCTGCTGGACACCTGCAAGAGCGGCATGGGCAGCCGCGCCCTGCGCCACTGGCTGACGCATCCGCTGCGCGACCGCACGGTGGCCACGGCGCGGCACGACGCGATCGCGGCACTGATCGCCAGCGAGGGCTTCGAGCCGCTGCGCGAGGCGCTGCGCCACATCTGCGACGTCGAGCGCATCACCTCGCGCGTGGCGCTGCGGCAGGTGCGGCCGCGCGAGCTCTCGGGCCTGCGCGGCACGCTGGCCACGCTGCCTGCGTTGCGCGCCGCGGTGCCGCCCGGCGGCGCGGCGCTGCTGGACGAGCTGCGCGAGGCGCTGTCGCCCGATCCCGCGCTGGCCATGCTGCTGACCACCGCCATCGCCGAGGAGCCGGCCGTCCTGCTGCGCGACGGCGGCGTGATCGCACCCGGCTTCGATGCCGAGCTGGACGAGCTGCGCGCCATCAGCCAGAACTGCGACGCCTTTCTGCTCGACCTGGAAGCGCGCGAGCGCGCGCGCACCGGCATCGGCAACCTGCGGGTGCAGTACAACAAGGTGCACGGCTTCTACATCGAGGTGACCACGAGCGGCATCGACCGCGTGCCCGCCGACTACCAGCGCCGCCAGACGCTGAAGAATGCCGAGCGCTACATCACGCCCGAGCTCAAGGCCTTCGAGGACAAGGCGCTGTCGGCACAGGACCGCGCGCTGGCGCGGGAGAAGTGGCTCTACGACAACCTGCTGCATGCGCTGCAGCCGCACCTGGCCACGCTGGCCGCACTGGCCCGCGCGCTCACCGGCCTGGATGCGCTGGCCGCGCTGGCCGAGCGCGCCGCCACGCTGGGCTGGTGCCGGCCGCAGTTCGTCTCGCATCCCTGCCTGGACATCGAGGCGGGCCGCCATCCGGTGGTGGAAGCCCGCCTGCGCGAGACCGGTGGCGGCGAGTTCATCGCCAACCACTGCCGGCTCGACGCCCGCACCCGGATGCTGGTGATCACCGGGCCGAACATGGGCGGCAAGAGCACCTTCATGCGCCAGGTGGCGCTGATCGCGCTGCTGGCCGCGATGGGCTCCTACGTGCCGGCCACCGCCTGCCGGCTGGGGCCGATCGACGCGATCCACACCCGCATCGGCGCGGCCGACGACCTGGCCAATGCGCAGTCCACCTTCATGCTGGAGATGACCGAGGCCGCGGCGATCGTTCACGGCGCCACCGAGCACAGCCTGGTGCTGATGGACGAGATCGGCCGCGGCACCAGCACCTTCGACGGCCTGGCGCTGGCCGGTGCCATCGCGAGCCACCTGCACGACCGCAACCGCGCCTTCACGCTGTTCGCCACCCACTACTTCGAGCTGACGGCATTCCCGGCCCGGCATGCGCAGGCGCTGAACGTGCACGTCAGCGCGGTGGAAAGCGGGCGCGACATCGTCTTCCTGCACGAGATCGAGCCCGGCCCTGCCAGCCGCAGCTACGGCGTGCAGGTGGCTCAGCTGGCCGGCATGCCGAAGTCGCTGATCCGCCAGGCGCGGCAGGCGCTCGAGGCGCTGGAAGCGCAGCAGCAGGCCGGCAGCGCGCAGGTGGACCTGTTCGCGCCGCCGCCCGCCCCGCCCGCCCCCGCCACCAGCGCGGTGGAGGAGGCGCTGGCCGATCTTCAGCCTGATACCCTGTCGCCCCGCGAGGCTTTGGATGCGCTGTACCGGCTCAAGGCTCTACTGAACTCCACAACCGACAACACGCCATGACTTACTGCGTCGGCATCCGGCTGAACGCCGGACTGGTCTTCCTGTCCGACTCTCGCACCAACGCGGGCCTGGACCACATCAGCACCTACCGCAAGATGATCATCTACGAGAAGGCGGACGACCGCTTCATGGTGCTGCTGTCGGCCGGCAACCTGAGCATCTCGCAGTCGGTGCGGGAGATGCTGCAGGTGGAGAAGATCGACGGCCCGGTGATCAACGGCAAGGAGACCGAGCCCATCACCATCTGGAACGCCACCAGCATGTTCGATGCGGCCCGCGTGCTCGGCGCCACCGTGCGCCGCGTGTTCGAGCAGGACGGCCTGGCGCTCAAGAACGCCGGCATCGACTTCAATGCCAGCTTCATCTTCGGCGGCCAGATCAAGGGCGAGGCGATGCGCCTGTTCCTGGTGTACTCGGCCGGCAACTTCATCGAGGCCACCGGCGAGACCTGCTACTACCAGGTGGGCGAAAGCAAGTACGGCAAGCCCATCCTCGACCGCGTGATCACGCCCAGCACGCCGCTGAACCAGGCCGCCAAGTGCGCGCTGGTGTCGATGGATTCGACGCTGAAGTCCAACCTGTCGGTGGGCCTGCCGCTGGACCTGCTGGTCTACCGGGAAGGCCAGTTCAAGAGCGACGACATCGTCTGCATCGACGACAAGAACCCCTACTTCCGCATGATCCACGAGACCTGGGGCCAGCGGCTGCACGAGGTGTTCCAGGGCATCGACGACCCGCGCTGGGACGGCGGCGACAGCGCCCATCCGATGATGGTGCGCAGCGCCCGCTACGAGCCGATGCGCAAGATCACCCACCCGGGCGAGCGCATCCTGTAAGCCGGCCGCGCCCGCGCCATGCCCGGCACCATCGTCTTCTCGCACGCCAACAGCTTTCCGGCCGGCACCTACCGCGTGATGTTCGAGCGCTGGCGCGCGGCCGGCTGGCGCGTGGTGGCGCTCGACCGCTTCGGCCACGACCCGGCCTACCCGGTCACCAGCAACTGGCCGCACCTGCGCGACCAGCTCATCCACTTCATCGAGCGCGAAGTGCCGTCCGCCGAACGGCCGCCGGTGCTGGTGGGCCATTCGCTGGGCGGCCTGCTCAGCGTGCTGGCCGCCTGCCGACGGCCCGAGCTGGCGCGCGGCCTGGTGCTGCTCGATTCCCCCATCGTCACCGGCTGGCGCGCGCACAGCCTGCGGGCGGTCAAGGCGGCCCGGCTGCTGCCGCGCATCTCGCCCGGCCGCATCGCGCAGCGCCGCCGCTATGAATGGCCCAACCGCGAGGCGGTGCACAAGCACTTCGCCAGCAAGCATGTGTTCGCGCGCTGGGACGAGCGCGTGCTGGCCGACTACGTGGCCGCCGGCTTCACCGAGGCCGGCGAGAAGACGGTGCTGGCCTTCCAGCGCGAGGTGGAGACCCGCATCTACAACACGCTGCCGCACCACCTGGGCACGCTGCTGCGGCGCCATCCGCTGCGCTGCCCGGTGGGCTTCATCGCCGGCACGCAGTCGGTGGAGATGCGCCAGGGCGGCACCGAGGCCGCGCGGGCGCTGGCCCGCGAGCGCTTCGTGTGGACCGAAGGCTCGCACCTGTATCCGATGGAAAAGCCCGAGGCCACCGCCGATGAAGTGCTGAGGCTGGCGGCCACCTTCTGAGTGCACCCGAAAGGCGGAAGCGCCATGGCCTTCGCCTACAATCGCGCTTTACCAGCATGGCATTCGCGCGGCCTCGCGTCGGCCGAATGCAGCACGACATGACCAAGTTCGTCTTCGTCACCGGTGGGGTGGTGTCCTCGCTCGGCAAGGGCATCGCTTCGGCCTCCCTGGCTGCGATCCTCGAATCCCGCGGCCTGAAGGTGACCCTCATCAAGCTCGACCCGTACCTGAACGTCGATCCAGGCACGATGAGCCCGTTCCAGCACGGCGAGGTGTTCGTCACCGACGACGGTGCCGAGACCGACCTCGACCTCGGCCACTACGAGCGCTTCATCAGCACCCGGATGAAGCGGGCCAACAACTTCACCGCCGGCCAGATCTACAAGACCGTGCTCGAGAAGGAACGCCGCGGCGACTACCTCGGCAAGACGGTGCAGGTCATCCCGCACGTCACCAACGAGATCCAGGACTTCGTGCGGCGCGGCGCGGCCAACGTCGACGTGGCCATCGTCGAGATCGGCGGCACGGTGGGCGACATCGAATCGCTGCCCTTCCTCGAAGCCGTGCGGCAGCTGAGCCTGCGCTCCGGCGCCAACAACTCGGCCTTCGTGCACCTGACCTACGTGCCGTACATCGCGGCCGCCGGCGAGCTGAAGACCAAGCCCACGCAGCACACGGTCGAGAAGATGCGCGCCATCGGCATCCAGCCGGATGCGCTGCTGTGCCGCGCCGACCGCGCGGTGCCCGACGAGGAGCGCGACAAGATCTCGCTGTTCACCAACGTCGCGCCGGCCGGTGTCATCTCCATGTGGGACGTGGACACCATCTACAAGGTGCCGCGCATGCTGCATGAGCAGGGCCTGGACGAGCTGATCTGCATGAAGCTGCAGTTGCTGACCAAGCCCGCCGACCTGCGGCGCTGGGACAAGCTGGTCAACGAGGTGGAGCACCCGAAGCACGAGGTGACCATCGCGATGTGCGGCAAGTACACCGACCTGTCGGACTCGTACAAGTCGCTGAACGAAGCGCTGCGCCATGCCGGCATCCACAACCATGCCCGCGTGAAGATCGAGTACGTCGACGCCGAGAGCCTGGAAGAGAGCAACGCCGACGTGCTGGCCAAGTACGACGCCATCCTGGTGCCCGGCGGCTTCGGCAAGCGCGGCGTGGAAGGCAAGATCCTGGCGGCGCAGTACGCGCGCGAACACAAGATCCCCTACCTGGGCATCTGCCTGGGCATGCAGGTGGCCACCATCGAGGTGGCGCGCCACCTCGCCGGCCTGGACAACGCCAACAGCACCGAGTTCGATGCCGCCACGCCGCATCCCGTCATCGCGCTGATCGACGAGTGGCAGGACAGCGACGGCACCATCCAGAAGCGCGATGCCAACTCCGACCTGGGCGGCACCATGCGCCTGGGCGCGCAAAGCTCCGACGTGGCGCCTGGCACGCTGGCCTGGCAGATCTACGGCCCGGTGGTGACCGAGCGGCACCGCCACCGCTACGAGGCCAACGAGCACTATCTGGACCGGCTGCGCAACGCCGGCCTGGTGATCTCGGCCATCACCCAGCGCGAGAAGCTGACCGAGATCGTCGAGCTGCCGCAGGACGTGCACCCGTGGTTCGTCGGCGTGCAGTTCCACCCTGAGTTCAAGAGCACGCCATGGGACGGCCATCCGCTGTTCACCAGCTACGTGAAGGCGGCGCTGGAGCACAAGACCGAAGGCGCGCAAAAGGAAGCAGCATGAAGCTCTGCGGTTTCGACATCGGGCTGGACAAGCCCTTCTTCCTGATCGCCGGCCCCTGCGTCATCGAGAGCGAACAGCTCCAGATGGACGTGGCCGGCCGCCTGAAGGAGATGACCACCGCGCTGGGCATCCCCTTCATCTTCAAGTCCAGCTTCGACAAGGCCAACCGCTCCAGCGGCAGCACCTTCCGAGGCCCGGGCATGGACAAAGGCCTGGAGATCCTGGCCAAGGTCAAGCGCGAGCTGAACGTGCCGGTGCTGACCGACGTGCACAACGAAGAAGACGTGCCCGCCGTGGCCGCGGTGGTCGATGTGCTGCAGACGCCCGCCTTCCTCTGCCGCCAGACCGATTTCATCCGTGCGGTGGCCCAGAGCGGCAAGCCGGTGAACATCAAGAAGGGCCAGTTCCTGGCGCCGGGCGACATGAAGAACGTGATCCAGAAGGCCCGCGATGCCGCGCGCGAGAAGGGCCTGCCGGAAGACGCCTTCATGGCCTGTGAGCGCGGCGTGAGCTTCGGCTACAACAACCTGGTGTCCGACATGCGCAGCCTGGCGATCATGCGCGACACCAACGCGCCGGTGGTGTTCGACGCCACCCACAGCGTGCAGCTGCCCGGTGGCCAGGGCACCAGCAGCGGCGGCCAGCGGGAGTTCGTGCCCGTGCTGTCGCGTGCCGCGGTGGCCGTGGGCATCGCGGGCCTGTTCATGGAGACGCACCCCGACCCGGCCAACGCGATGAGCGACGGCCCGAATGCGGTGCCGCTCAAGCACATGAAGGCGCTGCTGGAGCAGCTGGTCGCGCTGGACCGCGTGATCAAGGCCCAGCCGCTGCTCGAGAACGACTTCTCCTGCTGACTACACGAGCCCGCCGCATGCCCAGCGCCTACATCATTGCCCACGTCGACGTCACCGACCCAACCCAGTACGAAGACTACAAGCGGCTGTCCAGCCTGGCGATGCAGGCCCACGGCGCCGAGGTGTGCGTGCGCGGCGGCCGCGTCGAGGTGCTGGAGGGCGACTGGTCGCCCACCCGCATCGTGGTGCTGAAGTTCCCGAGCCCGCAGCAGGCCCGCGCGTTCTACGACTCGACCGAATACGGCCAGGCCCGTGCCGCGCGCGAAGGTGCGGCGGTGATGCGCATGGTGATGGTCGAAGGCGTCTGAAGAAGTATTCCCATCCAATCGATCTTGAGGAGAACCCCATGAGTGCCATCGTCGACATCGTCGGCCGAGAGATTCTCGACAGCCGCGGCAACCCGACCGTCGAATGCGACGTGCTGCTGGAAAGCGGCACGATGGGCCGTGCGGCGGTGCCGAGCGGCGCCTCCACCGGCTCGCGCGAGGCCATCGAGCTGCGCGACGGCGACAAGGGCCGCTACCTGGGCAAGGGCGTGCTGCGCGCGGTGGAGCACGTGAACACCGAGATCAGCGAAGCCGTGCTGGGCCTGGACGCTTCCGAGCAGGCCTTCCTCGACAAGACGCTGATCGACCTCGACGGCACCGACAACAAGAGCCGCCTGGGCGCCAACGCGATGCTGGCGGTGAGCATGGCCGTGGCCCGCGCCGCGGCCGAGGAATCGGGCCTGCCGCTGTACCGCTACTTCGGCGGCATGGGCGGCATGAGCCTGCCGGTGCCGATGATGAACGTCATCAACGGCGGCGCGCACGCCAACAACAGCCTGGACCTGCAGGAGCTGATGATCATCCCCGTGGGCGCGCCGAGCTTCCGCGAAGCGATGCGCTGGGGCGCCGAGACCTTCCATGCGCTGAAGAAGATCATCGGCGACAAAGGCCTGCCCACGGCCGTGGGCGACGAGGGCGGCTTCGCGCCCAGCGTCGAAAGCCACGAGGCAGCGATCCAGATGATCCTGCAGGCCATCGAGACCGCCGGCTACAAGCCGGGCGAGCAGATCGCCCTGGGCCTGGACTGCGCCGCCAGCGAGTTCTATCACGATGGCAAGTACGTGCTGGAAGGTGAAGGCGGCATCAAGCTGGCCGCCGCCGAATGGACCGACATGCTGGCCACCTGGTGCGACAAGTACCCGATCGTCTCGATCGAGGACGGCATGCACGAAGGCGACTGGGACGGCTGGAAGCTGCTGACCGACCGCCTGGGCAAGAAGATCCAGCTGGTCGGCGACGACCTGTTCGTCACCAACACCAAGATCCTGAAGGAAGGCATCGACAAGGGCATCGCCAACTCGATCCTCATCAAGATCAACCAGATCGGCACGCTGACCGAGACCTTCGCCGCCATCGAGATGGCCAAGCGCGCGGGCTACACCGCCGTCATCAGCCACCGCTCGGGCGAGACCGAGGACTCCACCATCGCCGACATCGCGGTGGGCACCAATGCCGGCCAGATCAAGACCGGCTCGATGAGCCGCTCGGACCGCATGGCCAAGTACAACCAGCTGCTGCGTATCGAGGAAGACCTGGGCGACGTGGCTTCGTACCCCGGCAAGTCGGCGTTCTACAACGTCCGCTGACGGCTGACGGCGGCGCTGCGCATCATGCGGTGGATCACCCTCGGGCTGCTGGCGCTGCTGGCGCTGGTGCAGGCCGAACTCTGGTTCGGCAAGGGGGGCATGCCGTATGCGGTCGCGCTGCAGACGCAGCTCGAATCGCAGAAGGCCGCCAACCGGGTGGCCACGCTGCGCAACGAGCAGCTGGCCGCCGAAGTCTCCGACCTGAAGGAAGGCCTGGAGATGGTCGAGGAGAAGGCCCGCGCCGAGCTGGGCATGGTCAAGCCTGACGAGATCCTCGTCCAGGTGGCCACCCAGCGCCGCTAGCCGCGGCCCGCCCGATGGACGCCTTGCAGGCCGCCTGGGCCGCGGCATTCGCGCCTGCCTTCAGCGCCTGGGGCAGCCCGGTCAGCCGGGCCGAGATCCTGGCCTTTGGCCTGGCGGTATGGATGGTGGCGCTGAACATGCGCGTCAATCCGCTGGCGTGGCCGCTGGCCATCGCCAGCTCGGCGCTGTACGGCGCCCTGTTCCTGGAATACGGCTTGTACGGCGAGGCCGCACTGCAGCTGGTGTTCATCGCCGTGGCCGGCTGGGGCTGGTGGCAGTGGCTCCATGGCCGGCAGGCCGATGGCGCGGCGCTGCGGGTTCGCCACCTCGCCAGCCGCGGCCGCTGGCTGGCGCTGGCCTTGACGCTGGCCGCCTGGCCTGCGGTGGGCTGGCTGCTGCTGCGTTACACCGACAGCACCGTGCCCTGGCTGGACGCCCTGCCCACCGTGGGCAGCCTGGCCGGCCAGTGGCTGCTGGCGCGGCAGTACGTGGAGAACTGGCCCGCCTGGGTGCTGGTGAACCTGGTGAGCGTGGCGCTGTTCGCCACCAAGGGCCTATGGCTCACGGTGCTGCTGTATGCGCTGTTCACGCTGCTGGCGGTGGCCGGCTGGCGCGGCTGGGCACGGCGCGCGGCCGCATGAAGCAGCCTGCCCGCGTCATCGCGCTGCTGGGCGCGGAAAGCACCGGCAAGACCGACCTGGCCCGCGCGCTGGCGCAGCAGCTGCAAAGGCTGCAGCCCTGCACCTGGGTGCCCGAATACCTGCGCGAATGGTGCGACGCGCAGGGCCGCACGCCTGAACCACAGGAACAGCAGCACATCGCCGCCGAGCAACAGCGGCGCATTGAGGCGGCGCTGGCCCGGTCGCCCGACATGCTGGTGGTGGCCGACACCACGCCGCTGATGACGGCGGTGTACAGCCAGTTCGTGTTCGACGATCGCAGCCTGCATGCCGGGGCGCTGCGCTGGCAGCGGGAGGTGGTGGGCCTGACGCTGCTGACCGCACTCGACCTGCCCTGGCTGCCCGACGGCCTGCAGCGCGACGGCCCGCAGGTGCGCGAGCCGGTGGACGCCCTCATCCGCGGCGCGCTGGCCGAGGCCGGCATCGCCTATGGCGTGGTGCATGGCGAAGGTGCGGCCCGGGTGGCGGCCGCGCTGCGGGCGGTGGGCCGGTGGCGGCCCGAGCTGGCCGCCGCGGCCGCACTGCCATCCCCTGAAGGCGAGGCCGGCAGCGGCAGCCGGGTGCGCTGGCGCAGTCGCTGCCTGGACTGCCTGGATCCGGACTGCGAAAGGCTGCTGCACCCGCTGCCCTGAGGCCGCGCGGCCACCGGCGGGCGGGTGTGCCGCGGTTTCAGTGCACTGCGGAGGTCGGCGGCAGCTGGTCCCGCTCCGGCGTGAACAGCCCGCCCACGTCCACGCGGTCGAAGTGGTACTGCAGCCCGCAGAACTCGCAGCCGATCTCCACGTCCGTGCCACGTTCCTCGAGGATGCTGTCGATCTCCTCGCGGCCCAGGCCCTTGAGCATCGCGCCTACGCGCTCACGCGAGCATGAGCAGGCAAAGCGCGGGTGTTGCGGCTCGAAGCGCAGCACGCGCTCTTCCCAGAACAGCCGGCGCAGCACCGTGTCGGCATCCAGCGTCAGCAGCTCTTCCTGCGTCAGCGTGGCAGCCAGGTGGCTGATGCGGTTGAAGGCCTCGTTGATGCCGATCTCGTCCTCGTTGCGCGCGCCGAGGTTGCCCTCGCCTTCGACCGGAAGCCGCTGGATCAGCAGCCCGGCGGCGATCTCGTCGTTGGCCGCCAGGATCAGCCGGGTGTCCAGCTGCTCCGACTGCAGCATGTAGTGCTCCAGCACCTCGCTCACCTTCTGCAACGGCTCGCGGTGGTCGCCATGCAGCGCCACCACGCCCTGGTAGGGCTGCTGGCCGGGCTGCTTGTCCGCCGGATCCAGCGTGATGGCGCAGCGGCCCTGGCCCTGCACGTTGACCATCGCGGCCAGCTGCGCATCGTCGGCCACCTCGCCCACCACCTTGGCGGTGGCCCGGAAGCGCAGGTCGGGCTGGGCTTCCACCACGGCCAGCTTCACCGGGCCATCGCCGTAGATCTGCATCACCAGCGCGCCCTCGAACTTGATGTTCGACTGCATCAGCACGCCGGCCGCGGCCATCTCGCCGAGCAGCGCACGCACCGGCGGCGGATAGGCGCCCAGCGTCTCGCGCCGGCGCAGCACCTCGCGCCAGTCGCCGGTCAGGCGCACCAGCATGCCCCGCACCGGCAGGCCTTCGAACAAGAACTTGTGCAACTCACTCATCACCGGTGTCCCGAACGGGCCGCAAAGGCCCAAAGGGCAGAATTGTAGGAATGGAGCTTCGACAGCAAGCGTTGCGGGTCTTGAGCCTGCCCGACCCGGTGCACAAGGCCGAGGCCGCGCGCGCGCTGCAACAGGCCGCGCCGGAGCTGCCGCTGGACACCTCCGCCGTGCTGGCCGAACCGCCCGGCCTGCCCGGCCGCCCTGCCCGCCCGCGACTGGTGCCACACACCAGCCTGCCGCGCCGCTCGCCATTCACGCTGGAAGGCCGGGCCGCGCTGCTGCATGCCATCGCTCACATCGAACTCAATGCCATCGATCTGGCGATGGACGCGGTGTGGCGCTTCGCCGGCATGCCCGCGCTGTTCTACCAGGACTGGCTGCGCGTGGCCGCGGAGGAGGCGCTGCACTTCACGCTGCTGCGCGAGCACCTGCTGTCGATGGGTCACGACTACGGCAGCTTCGACGCCCACGACGGCCTGTGGTCCATGACCTGGCGCACCCGGCATGACGTGATCGCGCGCATGGCCCTGGTGCCGCGCACGCTGGAGGCCCGCGGGCTGGATGCCACGCCGCCGCTGCAGGCCAAGCTGGCCAAGGCGGGGGATGCCCGCGCGGTGGCCATCCTCGACGTGATCCTGCGCGACGAGGTGGGCCATGTGGCGGTGGGCAATCGCTGGTACCGCTGGCTGTGCGAACGCCATGCGCTGGAGCCGGTGGCGCACTACGCCCGGCTGGTGCGCGAGCATCAGGCGCCGCGTCTGCGGCCGCCGTTCAACCGGGCCGCACGCGAGGCGGCGGGCTTCACCGCCGAGGAACTGGCCGAGCTGGAAAGGCTGCCCTGAAGCGGCTTGGAACAGGGCTTGCGAGCATCGGGCGGGCACATCCTGCCTCGTACACTCCCGCCACCATTTTCATCCTGCACCATTCCCATGACTGATCTTTCCACCCGCCGTTTCCTGCAACGTGTCGGCATGCTGGCCGCCGGCCTGGTGCTGGCCGCCTGCGGCAAGCAGGAGCCGCCCGCACCCGCCCCCGTGGCCTCGGCACCCGAGGCCGCTTCGGCACCCGCCCCCGCGCCGGCCAAGGTCTACACCGTGGGTACCGACGCCGCCTATGCGCCTTTCGAGTCGCAGAACGACAAGGCCGAGATCGTCGGCTTCACCATCGACGTGATGAGCGCCGTGGCCCAGAAGGGCGGCTTCGAGGTGAAGTTCGTCAACACGCCGTGGGAAGGCATCTTCAACGCGCTGCAGCAGGGCGACCGCGACATGCTGGCCTCGTCCATCACCATCACCGACGAGCGCAAGCAGACCATGGACTTCAGCGCGCCTTACTTCGACGCGGTGCAGCTGATCGCCGTCAAGCAGGACAGCAAGGTCGCCAAGTTCGACGACCTCAAGAAGATGAAGGTGGGCGTGCAGACCGGCACCACCGGCGACGAGGTGGTCACCAAGCTGCTGGGCAAGACCAGCGCCAACGTCAAGCGCTACGAGTCCACCCCGCTGGCGCTGAAGGAGCTGGAAGCCGGTGGCGTGGACGCGGTCGTGGCCGACAACGGCGTGGTCATCCACTACGTGGCCAACAACCCGGGCGCGCAGTTCAAGACCGTGGCCGACGCCAGCTTCGTGCCCGAGCAGTACGGCTTTGCGGTGAAGAAGGGCAATGCGGAGCTGCTGGCCCTGGTCAACAAGGGCATCGCCGACATCAAGGCCGACGGCACCTACGACAAGATCTTCGCCAAGTACTTCGGCGCCGCGCCCGCGGCCGCCGCAGCAGCGTCCGCCGCGTCGAAGTAAGCCGGTCGGAGAAGACGGGTCGTGGATCTTCGCTGGGAAATTCTGGCCGGTTACGGCCCGTTGTTCTTGTCTGGCCTGGCGATGACGGTGAAGCTCACCGTCGTGGCCATCGGCGTCGGGCTGCTGCTGGGGGGTGTTCTTCGGGCTGATCAGCAGCTCGGCCGATGCGCCCCAGCCCAAGACGGCACCGCTGCGCTGGCTCCTGAAGGTGGCGCGGCTGTTCACGCTGGCCTACGTCACCTTCTTCCGCGGTACGCCGCTGTTCGTGCAGATCCTGCTCGTGCACTTCGCGGTGATGCCCACGCTGGTCCATCCCGAGCACGGGCTGCTGCTGGCCGGCGAGGCGGCCCGCGGCTTCCGCCAGGAATACGGCGCGTTCTTCTCCGGCGCGCTGGCGCTCACGCTGAACGCCGGTGCCTACATCTCCGAGATCTTCCGCGCCGGCATTCTCAGTATCCACCGCGGCCAGACCCAGGCCGCCTACAGCGTGGGCCTGACCCATGCGCAGGCGATGCGCCACGTGATCCTGCCGCAGGCCTTCCGTCGCATGATGCCGGCGCTGGTCAACGAGGGCGTGACGCTGATCAAGGACTCGTCCCTGGTTTCGGCCATCGGCCTGGCCGAGCTGGCGCTGGCGGCCCGCACCGTGGCGGGCGCCTATTCCCGCTACTGGGAGCCCTACCTGCTGATCTCCGCGGTCTATCTGGTGCTCACCTTGCTGCTGGCCGGCCTGGCCAAGCGGCTCGAGGCGCCGGCCCATCTGCGCGGCAGGTGAGCTCAGGCGGTGCCGCTCAGGTGCCGAAGAAGTAGCGCTTGAGGCCGGCGAGGATCATCTCGACGGCCACGGCGGTAAGCACCAGGCCCATCAGCTTCTCGATGGCGCTGACCATCGACGCACCCAGCAGCTTGCGCAGGCGGTCGGCCGCCAGCAGCACGACGCCGCTGATGGCCATGGCCACCGTCAGCGCGCCCACCCACTCGTGCAGCCGCTCGGGCTGGCGCGACGCCAGCAGCAGCACCGTCGCCATCGCCGACGGGCCGGCCAGCAGCGGCACCGCCAGCGGGAAGATGAACGGCTCGCGCGACTGGCCCTCGGCCGCCGCATAGATTTCGCTGCCCGAGGCGAAGATCATCCGGATCGCGATGATCAGCAGGATCACGCCGCCGGCCACCTCCAGCGAGCGCTCCGACAGGTGCATCAGCGACAGGAAGCCCTGGCCGCCCACCATGAACAGCGCCAGCACGCAGAAGGCGATCACCACCTCGCGCACGGCCACGCGGGCCCGGCGCTCGGGCGCGACGTTGCGCATCACCGAGATGAAGATCGGCAGGCTGCCGAAGGGGTCGAGCACCAGCAGCAGCAGCAGCAGTGCGGAAACGAAGGTGTGGTCCATGGGCGGCGGATTGTGCCTGCGGGCCGGTGGCTTCCGGCCGGGCCGGCGTCCCGGTGCGGCGCGGCATCCACTGTTGTTTTCTCGCCGCGCCGCGCTGCGCGGAAGCGCCCATATGCTCGTTTTCCAGCAGGCCCGCTCTTACACTTTGTCCACGGGCACTGATTCGGTTTCGAACGGTGCACAAACCGATTACCTACATCAAAGGATCTCCATGAAGCGCACCCTGATCGTTGCCGCCGTCGCTGCCCTGGGCACGAGCGCCGCTCTGGCTCAAAGCTCCGTGACCGTGTTCGGCCGTGTGAACACCAGCGTCGAGTACCAAAAAGACGTCGCCGTCGACGGCAAGCAGACCGTTCTGCAGAACAACGCTTCGCGCCTGGGCTTCAAGGGCACCGAGGACCTGGGTGGCGGCTTGAAGGCTGACTTCTACCTCGAGCACCGCTTCAACAGCGATACCGGCACCCAGTCTGGCGACTTCTGGTCCGGCGACGCCTGGGTCGGCCTGTCCGGCGGCTTCGGCAACATCCGCGCCGGTCGCCTGACCAGCGCCGCCTACTACGCCACCGCCGACTGGATCGGTCTGCACAACCACGACACCGGCACGTCGGAAGACAAGCTGTACACCTACCTGAGCCAGAACAAGAACACGGTGTCGTACCAGACCCCGAACCTGTCGGGCTTCGTGGGCGAGTTCACCGTGTCGGCTGCCGAAGGCCCGGTCGAGACCAACAAGGTCTACAACCTGGCTGGCAACTACGACGCGGGTCCCCTGCACCTGGGCGTGGGCTACGAGCACCAAGCCGGCTCGAAGGACAAGCAGCTGGCCGTGCGCGCCCTGTATGAATTCGGCGCCTTCACCGTCGGCGGCTACTACCAGCGCAGCGACCTGAACACCGACGACCTGGGCAAGCGCAACCTGTTCCGCATCGCCGGCATGTACACCCTGGGCGCTTCGGAATTCCACGCCAACGTGGGCTATGCCGACGACTGGAGCAACGCCGACGACACCTCGGCCATCCAGTGGACCCTGGCCTACAACTACAACCTGTCCAAGCGCACCAAGGTCTACGCCTTCTACACCATGGTCGACAACAAGTCGAACGCCGCCTACGGCACGGCCGCCGGCGCCGGCAAGGACCCCAGCTCCTTCGCCGTCGGCGTGCGCCACAACTTCTGATCTCCGGCTCGCCGGATCGGAATGCCAAACGGCCCCTCGGGGCCGTTTTTCATGTCCGGCCCTTTCGGGGCCGTTTGTCTTTTCGTCGTCCGCAGCGCGTCAGCCGCGCGGATGGTGCCGTGCGTGCAGCACCCGCAGCCGCTCCCGCGCCACGTGGGTGTAGATGGTGGTGGTGGAGATGTCCGCATGGCCCAGCAGCATCTGCACCGCGCGCAGGTCGGCGCCGTGGTTGAGCAGGTGGGTGGCGAAGGCATGCCGCAGGGTGTGCGGCGAGATCGGCGTGCCAATGCCGGCCGCCAGCGCATGCTTCTTCACGATGTTCCAGAACATCTGGCGCGTCATGCCTTCGCCGCGGGCGGTGACGAACAGGGCCTGGGTGCTCTGGCCCTGCAGGATGGCCGCACGGGCCTCGGCCAGGTACCGGGTGATCCAGCCGTGGGCTTCGTCGCCAAAGGGCACCAGCCGCTCCTTCGAGCCCTTGCCGGTCACCCGCAGCACGCCTTCGGCCAGGCCGACCTGGATGGTCTGCAGGCCTACCAGCTCGCTCACGCGCAGGCCGCTGGCATACATCAGCTCGAGCATCGCGCGGTCGCGCAGGCCCAGCGGGCGGCCGGTGTCGGGCGCCTGCAGCAGCGCCTCCACCTGCGATTCGCTCAGCGTCTTGGGCACCCGCATCGGCTGCTTGGCGGTGCGCAGCCGCAAGGTGGGATCGGCGGCCACCAGGTGCTCGCGCAGCGCCCAGCGGTAGAAGCGCTTGAAGACCGTCAGCCGCCGGTTGGCGCTGGTGGCGCGGGAGCCGGCGTGGCGGGCCGCCACGTAGCCCAGCAGATCGGTCTCGGTGGCGGCATCGATGGCCTTGGCCGGCCCGGCGGCCAGCCAGTCGGCGCATCCCTGCAGGTCGCGGCGGTAGGCGGCCAGGCTGTTGGCGGCCAGGCCGTCCTCGATCCAGAGCGCGTCGACGAAACGGTCGATCAACGCCTGGCTCTGCTCGCGCGCGGTCACTCCAGCGTCAGCTTCTGCGTCTGCACCACCTTCTTGTACACGTCGTATTCGGCGCGGATCTGCGCGGCGAATTCGTCGGGCGTGTTGAGCACCAGCAGCGAGCCGGTGTCCTCGATGCGCTTCTTCACGTCGGGCAGGTCCACCGTCTTCTTCACCGCGGCGCTGATGGCGTCCACCACGTCCTTGGGCATGCCCTTGGGGCCGAGGAAGCCGTAGTACGCCATGCGGTTGGCTGCCGGCAGGCCCACTTCCTTGAAGGTGGGCACGTTGGGCAGCACGGCCAGGCGCTGGGGCGCCGCCACCACGATGGGCACCAGCCGGCCATCCTTGATGAAGGGCAGTGCCGACGGCAGGTTGTCGAACATGATCGGCACCTGGCCGGCCACGGTGTCGTTGAGCGCCGGGCCTGCGCCGCGGTAGGGGATGTGGGTGATGAAGGTGCCGGTCAGGCTCTTGAACAGCTCGGTCTGCAGGTGGCCGATGCCGCCTGTGCCCGAAGTGGCATAGCTGTACTTGCCCGGGTTCTTCTTGATGACCTCGAGGAAGGTCTTGTAGTCCTTCGCGGGGAACGACGGGTGCACCACGATCACGTTGGGCGTGGCCGCGATGTTGATGATGGGCGTGAAGTCGCTGACGGGGTCGTAGCCGATCTTCGGGTTGATGGCCGGGTTGGACGCGGTGGTGGACACCGTGGCCATGCCCAAGGTGTAACCGTCGGGCTTGGCGCGCACGAGTTCCAGTGCGCCAATCGAGCCGCCGCCACCGCCCTTGTTCTCCACCACCAGGTTCTGGCCCAGCGCCTGGTTGGCCTTCTCGGCCACCACGCGGGCGATGATGTCGGTGGTGCCGCCGGGCGCGAAGGGCACCACCATGCGCACCGGCTTGGTGGGATAGGACTGCGCCATGGCGGGCATCGCCAGCGGCAAGAGCGACAGCGCGCCGAGCGAAGCCAGAGTCTTGAGGGTCTTGCGTTTCGTCTGAGGGATCATCGGTGCATGCTCCTTGTGAGGAGCGGCGATCATAGGGCGCATGGCAGACTGCCATCGATGCACACCGCCCTGCTCCTGCTGCCCGACTTCCTCCTGATCGTGCTGGGCTTCCTGGTGTGCCGCTACACCCTGCTGGACCGCAGCGTGTGGGACGGCGCCGAGCGGCTGGTGTACTACCTGCTGTTTCCGGTGCTGCTGTTCAACGCCATCGTGCGCAATCCGCTGCAGCCCTCGGCCCTGGCCACGCTGGGCGTGGCGGGCCTGGCCATCGTGGGCACCGGCATCGTGCTGTCGATGGCCCTGGGCCGATGGCCGGGCGTGGATGCCCGCATGCATGCCTCGGGCGCGCAGGTGGCCTTCCGCTTCAACTCGTACATGGCGCTGGCGCTGGCTGAGCGGCTGGGCGGCGCACCCGGCGTGGCCGCCGTGGCCCTTCTCGTGGCGGTGGCGGTGCCGGCCTGCAATATCGCCGCGGTATGGCCGCTGGCACGCCACGGCGGGCACGGCTTCCTGAAGGAGCTGGTGCGCAATCCGCTGATCGTGGCCACGCTCGGCGGCCTGGTGGCCAGCCTGCTGGGCCTGAGCTTCCCGCCCGCCGTGGCCACCACGCTGGACCGCATCGGCCTGGCCGCGCTGCCCATCGGCCTGATGGCGGTGGGCGCCGGCCTGCGCTTCGGCGCGCTGCGCGATGCGCCCCGGCTGGCTGCCGCGCTGCTGGGCATACGCCACCTGGTGTTGCCGCTGGTGGCGGTGGTCTGCGTGCGCTTCACCGACCTGGCACCGCTGCAGCAGCTGGTGATCGTGGCCTTCTCGGCGCTGCCCACCGCGTCCAGCTGCTATGTGCTGGCCGCCCGGCTGGGCGGTCATGCCAGCTTCGTGGCGGGGCTGGTCACGCTGTCCACGCTGCTGGGCATGGTGAGCGTGCCGCTGGCGCTGGGCGCCCATGCGGCGCTGGGGCCGTTGGTGGGGACCCCGTTGCGTTGAGCCAGGGCCCAGTCGATGTGCTCGCGCACCAGCGGCGTGGCGGCATCGCGGGCTGACCGCAGGGCAGCGGCGATGGCCTCGTCGCCGGTGGCCCGCCAGGCATTGCCCAAAGCCACGGCCAGGTTGCGCTGCCAGCGCTCGTGGCCGATGCGACGGATGGCGCTGCCTTCGGTGCGGCGCAGGAAGGTGGCCTCGTCCCAGCACCACAGCTGCAGCAGCGTGGGCGCGGCCAGCTCCGGCCGCACGTCGAAGTCGGGCAGCACCGCGCGCTGCGCATACTTGTTCCACGGGCACACCAGCTGGCAGTCGTCGCAGCCGTAGATGCGGTTGCCCATCGCCGCGCGCAGTGCTTCGGGGATGGGGCCCGCATGCTCGATGGTGAGGTAGGAGATGCAGCGCCGCGCATCCACCACCCCCGCGGCGACGATGGCCTGCGTCGGACAGATGTCTAGACAAGCGGTGCAGCGGCCGCAATGCGGCGTCTCCGCTTCGGTCAGCGGCAGCGGCAGGTCGACGAACAGCTCGCCCAGGAAGTACATCGAGCCCGCATCCCGCCGCAGCGACAGCGTGTGCTTGCCGCGCCAGCCCAGGCCGCTGCGTGTGGCCAGGGCCACTTCCAGCACCGGCGCCGAATCGGTGAACACGCGGTGGCCGAACGGTCCCACCGCTTCGGCCAGGCGGTCCGCCAGCTTCTGCAGCCGCGCCCGCAACACCTTGTGATAGTCACGACCGCGTGCATACACCGAGACCGTGGCCAGGCCAGGCATGCCGATGCGGCGCCATTCCTGCTCGCGCCAGTCGGGGCCGGCGCTGGACGGCAGGTAATCCATGCGGGCGGTGATCACGCGCACCGTGCCCGGCACCAGCTCGCTCGGCCGCGCGCGCTTCAGCCCATGGGCGGCCATGTAGGCCATGTCGCCATGGAAGCCGTTGTGCAGCCACTGCAGCAGGCCGGCTTCGGCGTCCTGCAGGTCTACGTCGGCCACACCGATCTGGGAGAATCCCAGCTCCTTTGCCCACGCGCGCAATTGCTCCAGCAGTGCCTGCCCGTCGATGTCGTGAAGACGCTCCCGCATCGCCCCATTCTAGAAACCCGCCTGCTGCACTGGCCCGACGAGGCCGCCTGCGCGGCCGTCGCCCAGGCGCTGGCTGCCCAACCCCTGCTGCGCGATGCGTTCATTGAGCTGCACGGCCCGCTGGGCGCGGGCAAGACCACGCTGGTGCGCCACCTGCTGCGCGCACTGGGCATCCAGGGCCGCATCAAGAGCCCCACCTATGCGGTGCTGGAGCCCTATGAGCTGGCCGATGGACTGGCCGTCTCCCACTTCGACTTCTACCGCTTCGAAGATCCCGCCGAGTGGGACGACGCCGGCTTCCGCGACGTGTTCGCGCAGCCGGGGCTGAAGCTGGCCGAATGGCCCGAGAAGGTGGCCGCCGCCCTGCCGGTGCCCGACCTGCGCATGGAACTGCAACCCCAGGATGACGACCAACGCACCGTGACGATGCAAGCCTGTACTCCCCGCGGCCAAGCGCTGCTGCACGCCCTGTGAGCCGCGCCCTGACGAGCCGCAGGCACCTCCTGAAGCAGGCCGGCGGCCTGGTGCTGTTGCTGGGCGCGGCCGACCTCGCCTTCGGTGCCGGCATCGTGGCGGTGCGCGTGTGGCCGGCCGATGCCTACACCCGCGTCACGCTCGAGAGCGACCAGCCGCTGGCCGCGCGCCACCAGCTGCTGTCCGACCCCGAGCGCATGGTGGTGGACATCGAAGGCCTGGAGCTGAGCCCGCAGCTGCGCGAGCTGGTGGGCAAGGTGCGGGCGGACGATCCCTTCATCGGCGGCATCCGCGTCGGGCAGTACCAGCCCCGGGTGGTGCGGCTGGTGATCGACCTGAAGCAGGCCACCGCGCCGCAGCAGTTCGCGCTGGCGCCGGTGGCGGCCTACCAGCACCGGCTGGTGTTCGACCTCTACCCCACCCAGCCGATGGATCCGCTGCTGGCGCTGATCCGCGACAAGGAAGCCTCCGAGCGCGATGCGGCTCAGACGGTGCAGGACGCGCTGGGCGAATTCATCGGCAAGGTGGGCACGCCGCCACCGGTGGCCGCCGCGCCGGTGCCGCCGGCCGCCGCTTCCGCACCCGGCCTGCCGCCGCCGGCCGCGCCGCCGGTGGTGGCTGCCGCACCGGTGCCGCCGCCGGTGACCGCCGCGCCCGGCCCGCGGGCCGCGCTGCAGAACAAGATCGACCGCCTGGTGATCGTGGCGCTGGACCCCGGCCATGGCGGCGAAGACCCCGGCGCCATCGGCCCCAGCGGCCTGCGCGAGAAGGACGTGGTGCTGTCGGTGGCCTTGCAGCTGCGCGAGCGCATCAATGCCATGCCCGGCATGCGCGCCTTCATGACACGCGACGCCGACTTCTTCGTGCCGCTGCACGAGCGGGTGCAGAAGGCGCGGCGGGTGCAGGCCGACCTGTTCGTGTCCATCCATGCCGATGCCTTCATCACGCCGCGGGCACGCGGGGCCTCGGTGTTCGCGCTGTCGCAGGGCGCGGCCACCAGCACCGCCGCGCGCTGGATGGCCAACCGCGAGAACGCGGCCGACGTGGTGGGTGGGGTGAACCTCAAGTCGGCCGATGCCCAGGTGCTGCGCACGATGCTGGACATGAGCACGCATGCACAGATCAAGGACAGCCTGCGCGTGGGCGGCGAGGTGCTGGGCGAGCTGGACCGCGTGGGCAAGCTGCACAAGCCGCGGGTGGAGCAGGCCGGCTTTGCGGTGCTGAAGGCGCCGGACATCCCCAGCATCCTGGTGGAGACGGCCTTCATCTCCAACCCCGAAGAGGAAGACAAGCTGCGCAGTGCCGAGTACCAGCGCCAGCTGGTGCGCGCGCTGGCCACCGGCATCCAGCGCTACTTCGCGAAGAACCCGCCGCTGGCGCGCAACCGCCAGCTGTGAGCCGCGCGGGCGGCGCGGACCGTTCGGCCGCCGGGCCGCCCCAAGGCTGAACGCGCCCCCTGGGGGGCAGCGAGCGTCAGCGAGCTTGGGGGCTGACCTGTCTCGCGCGCCAGCCGCCAACAAGCGCGATGACGCCGGGGATGATGATCATGGCCCAGATGATCTTGTCCAGGTGCTGCTTGACGAACGGGATGTTGCCGAACAGGTAGCCCGCCAGCGTGATGCCCACCACCCACAGCAACGCGCCGGCCACGTTGTAGGCGGTGAACTTGCCCCGGCTCATCGCCGCCACGCCGGCCACGAAGGGGGCGAAGGTGCGGATGAAGGGCATGAAGCGGGCGATGATGATGGTGATGCCGCCGTGCTTCTCGTAGAAGCCGTGGGCCTGCTCGAAGGCGCGCTTGTTAAACCAGCGGCTGTTCTCCCAGCCCCATACCCGGGGCCCGATGGCCCGGCCGATGGTGTAGTTCAGCTGGTCGCCCAGGATGGCGGCGGCCACCAGCAGCGCCATCACCAGCGGCAGGTTCAGCAGGCCGGCGCCGGCCAGCGCACCCACCACGAACAGCAGCGAGTCGCCGGGCAGCAGCGGCATCACCACCACGCCGGTCTCGACGAAGATGATGGCGAACAGCAGCGCATAGACCCAGGTGCCGTGGTCGGCCACGAACTGCGCGAGGTGCACGTCCACGTGCAGGATGAAGTCGATGAGGGCGGCGAGGAGTTCCATGGCGGCGGATTATCGCGGTGCAGCAAGTTTCTAGAATGACCGGATGAGTTCCGTCTCCGAAGCCGTCGCCGCTGCCGCCGCGCCCCGCCGTCCCATCCGCGAGCTGCCCGACGAGCTGGTAAGCCAGATCGCCGCCGGCGAAGTGGTGGAGCGGCCCGCCTCGGTGGTGCGCGAGCTGGTGGACAACGCGCTGGACGCCGGCGCCACGCAGATCCACGTCAAGCTGGTGGGCGGCGGCGTGCGCAGCATCGTGGTGGAGGACGACGGCGCCGGCATCGAGCCGGCCGAGCTGCCGCTGGCGCTGCGCCGGCATGCCACCAGCAAGATCGGCTCGCTGGACGACCTGGAAGCGGTGTCCACCATGGGTTTCCGCGGCGAGGCGCTGGCCGCCATCGCCTCGGTGGCCGACGTGTCGCTGCTCAGCCGCACCGCCGGTGCGCCGCATGCGGTGCGGCTGGATGCCCGCTCCGGCGAGCTGTGCCCGGCCGCCCGCGCGGTGGGCACCAGCGTGGAGGTGCGCGAGCTGTTCTTCAACACGCCGGCGCGCCGCAAGTTCCTCAAGAGCGATGCCACCGAGATGGCGCATGCGCTGGAGTCGGTGCGCCGCCATGCGCTGGCGCGGCCGGACGTGGGCTTCGCGGTGTGGCACGAGGGCCGGCTGGTGGCGCAGTGGCGCGCGGCGCGGCTGGACCAGCGCATCCGCGACGTGCTGGGCGAGGACTTCCTGGAAGGCAGCCGCGCGGTGGCGCACGAGGCCGGCCCGCTGGCCATCCAGGGGCGCACCGGATTGCCCGAGACGTCGCGCGCGCGGGCCGACCAGCAGTACGTGTTCGTCAATGGCCGCTTCGTGCGCGACCGACTGATCGCCCATGGCGTGCGTTCGGCCTACGAGGACGTGCTGCACGGCCAGCGGCAACCGGCCTATGTGCTGTTCGCCACCATCGCGCCCGAGCTCGTGGACGTGAACGTGCATCCCACCAAGATCGAGGTGCGCTTCCGCGACGGCCGGGCCGTGCACCAGGCGGTGCACCGCGCGGTAGGCGGCGCGCTGGCGGTGTCCCGGGCCGGCGAGGCCACGGCCGGCCCTGGCCTGCTGACCGCCGGGCCGCAGCCACCGGGCGCCACCGCGGAGGCCGCCGCGGACGCGCCTGCGCAGGCTGCGGCCGAGTCGTCCGGCATCGCCCCGCGCCTGCCCGCCTGGCTGCCCGCCGCCCAGGCCGGCGCCAGCTTCGTGCGCATGCCGCGCAGCGATGGCCCGGCCCAGGCGGCGCTGGCGCTGCAGACCGCCGCGCTGCTCTATGCGCAGGAGCCGCCCGCGCCGTGGCAGCCGCGGCCCGGCTCGGCGGCGTCCGCCGCCGCCGCCGAGCCCGCGGCCGACTGGCCGCTGGGCCGCGCCATCGCCCAGATCGGCGGCGTGTACGTGCTGGCCGAGAACCGCCAGGGCCTGGTGATCGTGGACATGCATGCGGCGCACGAGCGCATCGTCTACGAGCGGCTGAAGGCCAGCGTCGGGGCGGCTGCCATCGAGTCGCAGCCGCTGCTGATCCCGGCCACCTTCGCCGCCTCGCCCACCGAGATCGCCGTGGCCGAGAGCCAGCGCGAGACGCTGCTGGCCTTGGGCCTGGACCTGGGCCCGCTGTCCCCCGGCGTGCTGGCGGTGCGCGCCCGGCCGGCGGCGCTGGCCGGCGGTGATGCGGTGGCACTGGCCCGCTCGGTGCTGGCCGAACTGGCCGAGCTGGGCGACGTGGGCGCCACGCAGGTGCTGCAGCGCGCCCGCGACGAGATCCTGGCCACCATGGCCTGCCATGGCGCGGTGCGGGCGAACCGCCAGCTCACGCTGGACGAGATGAATGCGCTGCTGCGCGACATGGAGCGCACCGAGCGCGCCGACCAGTGCAACCACGGCCGGCCCACCTGGCGTCAGCTGGGCATGCGGGAGCTGGACGCCCTCTTCCTTCGCGGCCGTTGAGTCGGCGAGGTTTGCTGCACTGCGGCAAACATGAGGCGTTGTCCTACACGCGCGGGCGCAGCGTCCCGACAGCGGCGCCTAGGGAGTGACCCTTAGTCTTGTGCCCATCGTGCTGCGTGCAGCGCCCCAAGAAAAGCCAGGAGTGAGCGTCATGAGCTTCGAATCCACCTCCCGTCCCGTCGCCACCAGCCACGGCAGCGCCTCGCCTGGCCTGCAGGCGCATGCGCTGCTGGGCACGCCGCGCCAGTGGCGGGTGGCGATGCTGATCGACGATGGCGTGGACGAACTCTGCGTGGCGCGCCTGATCGCAGAACTGGACCGCGCCGGCGCGCAGGTGCAGCTGGTGGCGCCGCAGATCGCGCCGGTGAGCACGCAGCTGGGCGGCATGCTGTCGCCGGAGCACAGCGTGGCCGCGGTGTCCGCCGCGGACTTCGACGCGGTGTGCGTGCCTTCGGGCCTGTTCTGCGCCGAGACGCTGCAGCTCAGCGACGAGGCCTTGAGCTTCGTGCAGCAGGCCTACGAGGCGGGCAAGACCCTGGCCGCGACCGGCGAAGGCGTGCAGGTGCTGCGCGCGCTGGGCTTGCCGGTGGAAGGCGGAGACGCGCTGGACGAGCCGGAGCCGGGCGTCATCGTCGGCCATGGCGAGCACTGCACCTTGTCCAACTTCGGCCGCCGGCTGGCCAAGCGCCTGTCACGCGAGCCGCAGCGCCCGCCGCGCCGCATGCTGCGCGCCCTGGCCGCCTGACCGTCTGCGGGCCGGCCCCCTGGCGCCGTCGGCGCGGGCGCAGCATGCTGCACGCCCGCCCTGGCGCCAGGAGTGATGCGATGGCCGGCCAAGCCCCTCTCCCTTCAGACCCCTTCCCGCACAACCAGGTGCCTCCGCTGGAGGACTACAACCTGTATGCCGCCGACCCGGTGCTGCAGCAGGAGGTGCGGCGAGCCGGCGCCGATTGGCACGAGCCGGCGCTGATGCGCCAGGGCGCCGAATACGGCGCGGCCGCCACGCTGCAGGCGGCCGAGGATGCCAACCGCCATCCGCCCGAGCTGCACACGCATTCCCGCACCGGCGAGCGCATCGACCTCGTTCGCTTCCATCCCGCCTGGCACACGATGATGGCGATGGCGCGGCGCAACGGCATCGCCAACCTGCCCTTCTTCGACGACCGGCCGTCGGCCTGGGCCGCCCGGGCGGCGTCGCACATGCTGCACTGCCAGACCGAGTCCGGCTCCAGCTGCCCGACCACCATGACCCATGCCGCCATCCCGGTGCTGCGGCGCAACCCGGCGCTGTATGCGGTGCTGGAACCGCTGCTGGCGTCCACCGGCCACGATCCGGCCGACCGGCCGCTGGCCGGCAAGCGCTCCGTCACCGTGGGCATGGGCATGACCGAGCGCCAGGGCGGCAGCGACCTGCGCAGCAACCTCACCGAGGCGGTGCCGGCCGGCAGCGGCGAATGGGGCGACGAAGTCCGCATCACCGGCCACAAGTGGTTCTTCTCGGCACCGATGAGCGACGGGCACCTGGTGCTGGCGCGCTGCGGGGATGACGGCCTGGGCTGCTACTTCATGCCGCGCTGGCAGCCGGACGGCCGCCGCAACGCCATCCACATCCAGCGGCTGAAGGACAAGGTGGGCAACCGCTCCAACAGCAGCGCGGAGGTGGAGTTCCAAGGCGCCTGGGCGGTGCGGGTGGGCGAGCCAGGCCGCGGCATCGCGCACCTGATCGACATGGCCAGCCTGACGCGGCTGGACTGCGCGTTGTCCAGTGCGGGCTTCATCCGCCAGGCGCTGGTGCAGGCGCTGCACCATGCCCGCCACCGACGGGCCTTCGGCCGCCGCCTGGTGGAGCAGCCGCTGATGGCCGCGGTGCTGGCCGACCTGGCGGTGGAATCGGAAGCGGCTACGCTGCTGGCCATGGACCTGGCCGCGCGCCATCCCGGCACCGATCCGCTGGACCGCGCCTGGTGCCGGCTGCTGGTGCCGGCGGCCAAGTTCTGGATCTGCAAGCGTGCGGTGGCCCTGAGCGCCGAGGCGATGGAGGTGCTGGGCGGCAACGGCTACGTGGAAGGCGGCCCGCTGGCCCGTCTGTACCGCGAGGCGCCGGTCAACTCGATCTGGGAAGGCTCGGGCAACGTGATGTGCCTGGACGTGCTGCGGGCGCTGCAGCGCCATCCGGCGGAATCGGCCGCGGTGCTGCAGCAGCTGGCGCAGGCGGTGGCCGGCGCGCCGGCCGTGGCGGCCACCTGCGGCGCGCTGCAGCAGCTGCTCGGCAGCCCGCCGGCCGAGGGCCTCGAGCCGATGGCCCGGCTGCTCACGCAACGGCTGGTGCTGCTGGCGCAGGCCGCGCTGCTGCTGCAGCACGGCCGCCCCGCCACCGCCGCCGCCTTCATCGACAGCCGCTTCGGCACCGAATGGGGCGCGGTCGTCGGCACTTTTTGCCAGCCCGCAGGGCGCAGCGCCCTGCTGGAGGAGGCGGTCAATTTGTAACGGCTGCCTGTTTTGCCGAAAAAGTCTGCACGGGCCTGCCGATAAGAGTCAGGCCCGCCGGAAGACGCACTCGCCGGGGGGTATTCCACCCCGTAGTGCAGTAGGCAGTCGATATGCGCAGCAATCTTCCGGTCAGTCAGCGTGAGTACACCTTCCCCGCTGACGCGACGCTGATGTCCACCACGGACACCTCTGGTCGCATCACCTACGCCAATGCGGCCTTCGTGGCGGTCAGCGGCTTTGCGGAATCGGAGATCGTCGGCCAGCCGCACAACCTGGTGCGGCACCCCGACATGCCCAAGGAAGCCTTCGCCGACATGTGGGCGACGCTGAAGGCAGGCGATTCCTGGACCGCGCTGGTGAAGAACCGCCGCAAGGACGGCGACCACTACTGGGTGCGCGCCAATGCCACGCCGGTCAACCGCAACGGCCAGACGGTGGGCTACCTCTCGGTGCGCACCCATGCCAGCCGCGAGGAAGTGGCCGGCGCCGAGGCGCTGTATGCCGATTTCCGCGAAGGCCGCGCCGGCAACCGTGCCTTCCACAAGGGCGTGATCGTGCGCCGCGGCTGGGCCGCGATCACCACGCTGCACAAGACGATGCCGGTGCGCTGGCGCCTGCGCCTGCCGATGATCGGCATGGCCGCCGGCGCCGTCGGCACCGTGGCCGCGGTGGCCGGTGCGGCCGCGCTGCCGGTGGCCGCGCCCGTCATCGGCGTGCTGGCCGTGGCCGCGCTGTGGATGCAGGAGGCGCAGGTCAGCCGCCCGCTGGAAAGCGTGATGGCCCACGCCCGCCGCGTGGCCAGTGGCGAGGTCAACGGCCAGGCGATGGACCGGGTGGACGAGATCGGGCTGACGATGCGTTCGCTGAACCAGCTGGGCCTGATGCTGCGCTGGATCATCGACGACGTGGCCGAGCAGGTGGTGACGGTGGAACAGGCCAGCGGAGAGATTGCCCAGGGCAACGTCGACCTGAGCGACCGCACCGAGCAGGCCGCCGCCAGCCTGCAGCAGAGTGCCGCGTCGATGGAGGAGATGAGCTCCATCGTGCGCAACAACGCCGAGGCTGCCGAGCGCGCCACCGCCCTGTCCTCCAGCGCCAGCGCCGCCGCCCAGGAAGGCGGCGAGGTGGTGCAGCGGGTGACGGCCACGATGCAGGGCATCACCGCCAGCAGCAAGCAGATCGGCGAAATCATCGAGGTGATCGACGGCATCGCCTTCCAGACCAACATCCTGGCGCTGAATGCCGCGGTGGAAGCCGCGCGCGCCGGCGAACAGGGCCGCGGCTTTGCGGTGGTGGCGGGCGAGGTGCGCAGCCTGGCGCAGCGCAGCGCACAGGCGGCCAAGGAGATCCGCAGCCTGATCGGCACCAGCGTGGAGCGGGTGGAGGAAGGCGGCCGCCAGGTGGTGCATGCCGCCGAGGCGATGGACAAGATCATGGGCCAGGTGCGCGAGGTGCAGTCGCTCATCTCCTCGATCAGCGAAGCCACCCGCGAGCAGACGGTGGGCATCGGGCAGATGAGCGAGGCGGTGAGCATGCTGGACCGCAACACCCAGCAGAACGCGGCGCTCGTGGAGCAGTCGGCCGCGGCCGCGCAGAGCCTGAGCAACCAGGCCCACCACCTGGTGGATGCGGTGTCGGTGTTCCGCGCCCGCGGCTGAATCGGCGCCGGCCGCACACGCCTGCATGAAGCATGTTGCTGCAGTGCAAACGCGGCGGGATGTCCGCCGCGGCCTGAGGAAAATCCGCCGCGCCGGCCGGCGCGCGGCACGGTGTGTGCAAGCATCGCGGCCCATGCGTCAGGTCGTCCAGGTTGTTTCAGGGCTGTGCCGCCAGGGTTGGGCCCAGTTGTTCGGTGTGCTGTTCATGGCTGCGGTGGCGGCCGGCTGTGCTTCTCTCGACGAGCAGCAACGCACCTGGATCTTCCAGCCCACGCCCGGCACCTGGTGGGGCGGCGACCTGGAAGCCGCCGAGTTCCAGGACGTGTGGATCGACTACGTGCCCACCGGCGGCTGGCATGCCGGCAAGCCGGTCAAGCTGCACGGGCTGTTCCTCCCCCAACCGCGGCCGGACGCACCGGTGATGCTCTACCTGCACGGCGCCCGCTGGGACGTGCGCGGCAGCGCCAACCGCATGCAGCGCATGCATTCGCTCGGCTTCTCGGTGCTGGGCATCGACTACCGGGGCTTCGGCCGCAGCACCGCGGTGCTGCCGTCGGAAACCATGTCCTACCAGGACGCACGGGCCGCCTGGGACTGGCTGGCCAAGCACCATGCCGGCTCGCGGCGCTTCATCTTCGGGCACTCGCTGGGCGGCGCCATCGCGGTGAACCTGGCGCAGGAGGTGCCCGACGCCTCCGGCCTGATCGTGGAGAACACCTTCACCTCCATCCGCGACGTGCTGGGCACCATGCGCTGGGGCTGGCTGCCGGTGGGGCCGCTGCTGACGCAGCGCTTCGAGGCCGGCGAGCGCATCGCCCGCGTCAAGGCGCCGGTGCTGGTGGTGCATGGCAGCGAAGACCAGCTGATCCCGCCCGAGCTGGGCCGGGCGCTGTACGAGCGCGCCACCGCGCCCAAGCGCTTCCTGCTGGTGGACGGCGGCACCCACCACAACACCAACGACCTGGCGCAGCCGCAATACCGCACCGCCATCGCCGAGCTGTTCGGGCCCACCCTTTAGGCGGATTGACGAGCCGGGCGTGGTCCAATCGCCCCCTTGCCGGCCACTTTCTGGCCGCGCCTTGTCACATGGCCACCCTGAAATTGAAGAACAAGCCGGCAGCTGCCGGCGCCGGCGACCGTTCGCGCGCCCCCTTGCGTTCCGCCACCGCTCCCCGCCGCCAGCGCACGCTGGCCGAGGCCCAGGCCGACCGCGCCGCCCGCGAGGAAGCCTTCCGCGGGCAGGAGCGCGGCCCCGGCCGGGGTGATGACCGCCCGCGCCGCGACGGCCCGCCGGGTGCACGCCCGCAGGGTGACCGGCCCCGTTTCGACCGCGCGCGCGACGACCGGCCCCGGGGCGACCAGCCGCCGGGTGACCGGCCGTACGGTGATCGTCCACGCACTGATCGTCCGCAAGGCGACCGCCCGCGCTTCGACCGGCCTCGCGATGACCGTCCGCAGCGCGACCGGCCGTACGGCAACCGGCCCCAGGGTGACCGGCCGCCAGGTGACCGGCCCTACGGCAACCGGCCGCAAGGGGACCGGCCCCAAGGCGACCGCCCGTACGGCGACCGCCCCCGTTTCGACCGGCCTCGCGACGACCGGCCGCATGGCGACCGGCCGCACGGCGACCGCCCGCGCTTCGACCGTACCCGCGACGACCGCCCGGCCTACGACCGCCCGCGTGGCGACCGCCGCGATGCCGGCCCCACAGGCCGCCCGCCGCGCGAAGCCGGCGCGCGCGACCGGCCGCCGCACGACGCCAGCGGCTATGAAGGCCGCCCGCGCGGCCCGGCCACCGGCTTCGGCGACCGCCCTCAGCAGCGCCACGACCGCCCGCGCGGCGAGGGCTGGCCCGGCGAGCGCGGGCCGTCCGACCGCCCGGCCCGCGGCGGCGCGCCGTTCCGCCCGGAAGGCGACCGCCGCCCGCCGTTCGAGCGCGGCGCGCGGCCCGAACGCAATGACCGCAATGACCGCAACGAGCGCCCCGCCCCGCTGCCGCCGGCCAGCAGCCGCCCGCCCGAGGGCGGCGAGCGCCCGCGCCGCAGCGGCCCGGCCGCCAGCTCCCCGCGTGCCGCCGAAGGCGACCGCCTGTCCAAGCGGCTGACGGCCATGGGCGTGGCCTCGCGCCGCGAGGCCGACGACTGGATCGACGCCGGCTGGGTGCGGGTGGACGGCAAGCCGGCCGTGCTCGGCCAGCGGGTGCGGCCGGAAGCGCGCATCGAGATCGACCCCGCCGCGCAGAAGCAGCAGGCGCAGCGCATGACGGTCATCCTCAACAAGCCGGTGGGCTACGTCAGCGGCCAGGCGGAAGACGGCTACGAGCCGGCCGTGGTGCTGGTCAAGCCGGAGAACCGCTGGAGCGAGGACAGCTCCGGCATCAGCTTCCACCCCGGCCACCTGCGCAGCCTGGTGCCCGCCGGGCGGCTGGACATCGACTCCACCGGCATGCTGGTGCTCACGCAGGACGGCCGCATCGCCAAGCACCTGATCGGCGAGGACTCCAACATCGAGAAGGAGTACCTGGTGCGGGTGGAATACGTGGGCAGCGCGCCCGACGGCAAGCTGCCCGACGACGACATGGAAAAGCTGCGCGGCGGCCTGTGGCTGGACGAGGTCAAGCTGCAGCCCGCCAAGGTGAGCTGGCAGAACGAGGACCAGCTGCGCGTGGTGCTGCGGGAAGGCCGCAAGCGCCAGATCCGCCGCATGTGCGAGGCCGTCGGCCTGAAGGTGGTGGGCCTGAAGCGCGTGCGCATCGGCAGCGTGGTGCTGGGCCAGCTGCCGCCGGGGCAGTGGCGCTACCTGCGCCGCGACGAACGCTTCTGAGCGCGGGCCCGACCTCCGGATGACGCCCTCTGCCCTTGCAGCAGGCTCGCGGCGCGCGGCCGCCATGTCGCCGGTCATCGCAGCCACGCTGCTGGCCCTGCTGCTGGGCCTGCAACCGCTGACCACCGACCTCTACCTGCCGGCGCTGCCGGCCCTGGCGCGCGGGCTGGGCGCCGGCATGCCGGCGGTGCAGCTCACGATGTCGGCGCTGATCCTCAGCTTCGGCGTGGCCCAGCTGTTCTGGGGCCCGGTGGCGGACCGCTATGGCCGCAAGCCGGTGCTGCGGGTGGCGCTCACGCTGTTCGCCCTGGCCAGCCTGGGTGCGGCGCTGGCGCCGAGCATCGGCGTGCTCACGGCGTGGCGCGCGGCGCAGGGCGCCTGCCTGGCCGCGGCCGTGGTGTGCGCGCGGGCGATGGTGCGCGACCTGTACGAGCCGGCCGAGGGGGCGCGGGTGATGTCGCTGGCGATGAGCGGGCTGGGCGTCATCGCCTTCAGCAGCCCGGTGGCCGGCGGCCTGCTCACCTCGGCCTTTGGCTGGCGCAGCACGCTGCTGGCGGTGGCGCTGTTCCTGGCGGGCGTGCTGGTGTTCGTGTGGCGGGTGCTGCCGGAAACCGCCCGCAGCCTGGACCCGCGGGCCCTGCAGGCGGCCAGCCTGGCCCGCACCGCGCGGCAGGTGGCGGCGCATCCCACCTTCTTCTCCTGGGCCTCGCTCACCGCCTGCACCTACGGCGGGCTGTTCGTGGTGCTGGCCTCGTCGTCCTTCGTCTACATCGAGGTGCTCGGCCTGACGGCTTCGCAGTACGGCCTGGCGCTGGGCGCGGGCTCGCTGGCCTACGTGGGCGGCACCTTCGCCTGCCGTCGGCTGCTGCTGCGCCACGGCCTGGCCGGCGCGGTGCAGCGCGGCGCCTTCTTCAGCCTGGCCGGCGGCCTGGGCATGGCGGCCCTGGCGGCGGCGGGCGTGCAGTCGGTGGCAGCGGTGCTGCTGCCGCAGTGCCTGTATGCGTTCGGCCACGGCATCCACCAGCCTTGCGGGCAGACGGGGGCGGTCAGCCCCTTCCCGCAGTCGGCCGGCGTGGCCGCGGCGCTGGCCGGCTTCGCGCTGGCGCTGGTGGCCTTCTGCGTCGGCCTGTGGCTGGGCCAGGCGCTGGACGGCACGGTGCGCCCGATGGCCTACGGCCTGGGCTTCTGGTCGGTGATGACGGCCACCGTCGCCTGGACCCTGGTGCCCCGCCACGGCGTGCTGCGCGCGGCATGAATCTGCCCGAGCAAGCGCCGCCGCCGCGGGCCGAGCGCCGGGCCGCCCCCAGCCGGCCCGCCATCCCCTCGGGGGATCGGCCGGCGCATTCGCCGGCCGCGGGGCTCCGCTGGATCGGCCTGGCAGGACCGACAGCGTCGGGCAAGACCGACGCGGCATTGGCGGTGGCGCAGGCGTTGCCCGTCGAGATCGTCAGCGTCGATTCCGCGCTGGTCTACCGCGGCATGGACATCGGCACCGCCAAGCCCGGCGCGGCCGAGCGGGCGGCGGTGCCGCACCACCTGATCGACCTGATCGATCCGCTGGAAGCCTATTCCGCCGCGCAGTTCGTGGCCGACGCGCGGCGGCTGATCGGCGAGATCCGCGCCCGCGGCCGCTGGCCACTGCTGGTGGGCGGCACGATGCTGTACTTCAAGGCGCTGATCGACGGCCTGGACGCCCTGCCCGCCGCCGACCCGGCGGTGCGCGCCGCGCTCGACGCCGAGGCGCTGGAACGCGGCTGGCCCGCGCTGCATGCCGAGCTGGCGCAGGTGGATCCGGCCACCGCCGCCCGCCTGCCGCCCACCGATGCCCAGCGCATCCAGCGTGCGCTGGAGGTGTGGCGCGCCACCGGCCGGCCGCTGTCCAGCTACCACCATGCCGGTGAGCGCGCCGCCGCCGACGACGGCGTGCTGATCAGCCTGGAGCCCGACGACCGCGCCTGGCTGCATGAGCGCATCGCCCGGCGCTTCGATGCGATGCTGGCCGCCGGCTTCATCGACGAGGTGCAGGCGCTGCGCGCCCGCGGCGACCTGCACACCGGCCTGCCCAGCATGCGCTGCGTGGGCTACCGGCAGGCCTGGGAATGCCTGGACGAAGGCGACTTGTCCCCGCTGCGCGAGCGCGGCATCGCCGCCACCCGGCAGCTGGCCAAGCGACAGCTCACCTGGCTGCGCGGCATGCCGGCCCGCCAGCGCATCGCCTGCGACTCGCCCGATGCGGCACGCCGGGTGCTGCAGGCCGTCACCGCGCTCACCGGCGCCGCACAACCGCCCACGGCCCCCTGACGATGCTGCAGATCACCGACCTGGCCAAGCTCTACGGCGACACGCCGGTGTTCCAGCAGGTGAACCTGGCGGTGGCGCCGGGCGAGATGGTGGCGGTGCTCGGCGATTCCGGCGTGGGCAAGAGCACGCTGCTGAACTGCATCGCCGGACTGGACACGCCCAGCCGCGGCAGCGTGCAGCTGGACGGCACCGAGATCACCACCCTGCCCGAGCCGGCGCAGGCGCGCTGGCGGCGGGCCAGGCTGGGCTTCGTGTTCCAGGCCTTCCATGTGCTGCCGCACCTCAGCGTGGCCGACAACGTGGCGCTGCCGCTGCTGCTGCAGGGCCGGCATGACGACGCCCGCGTGGCCGACATGCTGCGCGAGGTCGGCCTCGAAGGCCTGGGCGGCAGAGCGCCGCGCACCTTGTCGGGCGGCCAGCTGCAGCGGGTGGCCATCGCCCGCGCGCTGGTGCACCGGCCGGCGCTGGTGCTGGCCGACGAGCCCACCGGCAACCTCGACCCCGACACCGCCGAGCGGGTGATGGACCTGCTGGCCGCGCAGGTGCACGCGCAGGGCTCGGCCTGCGTGCTGGTGACCCATTCGGCCACAGCCGCCTCGCGCGCCGACCGCCGGCTGCGGCTGCGCCGCGACGGGATCGAGGAGGCGGCGTGACCGGCGCGTGGCCGCTGCTGCGCCAGCTCAGCCTGCCCGAATGGCGGGCGCATCCATGGCGGCATGCGGTGGCGCTGCTGGCGGTGGCGCTGGGCGTGGCGCTGGCGTTCTCGGTGCACCTGATCAACGGCTCGGCGCTGTCGGAGTTCTCGGCCGCCGTGCGTGCAGCCAACGGAGAGCCCGACCTGTCGCTGCGCTGCGCGGTACGGGAAGGCTGCGCCGACACCCTGCTGGACGCCGTGGCCGCCGCCGACGGCGTGTCGCTGGCCACGCCGGTGGTGGAGGTGGACACCTATGCCTTCGCCGCGCCAGGCCCGGGGGCAGCCGGCGCCGCACCTGCGCGCATCGCGCTGCAGGTACTGGGCATCGACGCGCTGCAGATCGCCGCCGTCGCGCCCGCCCTGCTGCCCCGCGCGGCCGACGGCCAGCCGCGCACGGCTTTTCTCGACCCCGACCGCATCTTCCTCAACCCCGCCGCGCAGCAGCGCCTGGGCGCCAAGCCCGGCGATGCGCTGCGGCTGCAGCGCGGCCTGGGCACCTTCACGCTGCAGGTGGCCGGCAGCGTGGCCGCCGGCGGCGGGCCGCTGGCGGTGATCGACATCGCCGGCGCCCAGCAGCATTTCGGGCTGATGGGCAAGCTCACGCGCATCGACCTGCGGCTGTCGGCCGGCGTGTCGTCGGCGCAGCTGCTGCAGCGGCTGGCGCTGCCGCCCGAGCTGACTGCCGCGGCGGCCGACGATGCGGCGCAGAAGGTGTCCAGCCTGTCGCGCGCCTACCGGGTGAACCTGACGGTGCTGGCGCTGGTGGCGCTGTTTGTCGGCGGCTTCCTGGTGTTCTCGGTGCTGGCGCTGTCGGTGGCGCAGCGCACGCCGGTGTTCGCGCTGCTGGGCGTGCTGGGCCTGGGCGCCGCCGAGCGGCGCCGGCTGGTGCTGCTGGAATGCCTGCTGGTGGGCGTGGCCGGCAGCCTGGTCGGCCTGGTGATGGGCACCGGCATGGCGCAGCTGGCGCTGCGCTGGCTGGCCGGCGACCTGGGCGGCGGCTACTTCCCCGGCGTGGCGCCGGCGCTGGCCTTTTCCTGGCCGGCGGCCGCGGCCTTCGGGTCGCTGGGCATCGTCGCGGCGATGGCGGGCGGCTGGGTGCCGGCCCGGCAGGCCGCGGCGCTGGCACCCGCCCAGGCGCTCAAGGGCCTGGGCGGCACCACCGGGCCGGCGCCTTCCCGCTGGCGGCCGGTGCTGCTGCTGGGCGCGGGCGCGCTGCTGGCGCTGCTGCCGCCCCTCGGCGGCCTGCCGCTGGCAGCCTATGCGTCGGTGGCGGCGCTGCTGCTGGGCGGCATCGCCTGCGTCCCGCTGGCGGTGAATGCGCTGCTGGCGCTGCTGCATCCGCGGCGCTCGGCCCTGCTGCTGCTGGCGGTGGAACGGGCCCGCCATGAAAGCGCCACCGCCACCGTGGCCGTGGCCGGCGTGGTGGCCAGCCTGAGCCTGGCGGTGGCGCTGACGGTGATGGTGTCCAGCTTCCGCGAAGGGGTGTCGCAGTGGCTGGACAGCGTGCTGCCGGCCGACCTGTATGCCCGCACCGCGGCCAGCAGCGCCACCGCCGACCAGGCCTTCCTGCCGCCGGCCTTCGTCGAGGCCGCGGCGGCAGTGCCCGGCGTGGCGCGGGTGCAGGGCCTGCGGGTGCGGCCGATCTCGCTCTCGCCCGACCAGCCTTCGGTGAGCCTCATCGCCCGGCCGCTGGACCAGCCCGCCCAGCAGCTGCCGATGGTGGAGCCGCCGCGGCCGCTGGTGGCCGGCGAGATCGGCGCCTACGTCAGCGAGGCGATGGTGACGCTGTACGGGGCCGAGCCCGGCAGCCAGCTGCGCCTGCCCATCGGTGCCGCCAGCGGCGTGGAGGTGCGCGTGCTGGGCGTGTGGCGCGACTACGCCCGCCAGTTCGGCGCGGTCGCCATCGACCAGGCCGACTACCGCCGCCTGACCGGCGACACCCGCATCAACGACTTAGCACTGTGGCTGCAGCCCGAGGCCGCGGTGGACACGGTGCAGGCCGCGCTGCGCGCACTGGCGCCCGACCCGGCACTGATCGAATTCGCGGTGCCGGCGCAGATCCGGGCGATGTCGCTGGCCATCTTCGACCGCAGCTTCGCGGTCACGCGCTACCTGCAGGCGCTGGCCATCGGCATCGGCCTGTTCGGCATCGCTGCCAGCTTCTCGGCGCAGGTGCTGGCGCGCCGGCGCGAATTCGGGCTGCTGGCGCACCTGGGCTTCACCCGGCGGCAGGTGATCGGCGTGGTGGCCGGCGAAGGTGCCGCCTGGACGGCCGCCGGCGCGCTGGTGGGCCTGGCGCTGGGGCTGCTGGTGTCGGTGGTGCTGGTGCATGTGGTCAACCCGCAGAGCTTCCACTGGACGATGGAGATGGTGCTGCCCTGGGGCCGGCTGGCCGCGCTGTGCGCCGCGGTGCTGGCCGCCGGCAGCGTGACGGCTGCGGTGAGCGCCCGCGCCGCCGCCTCCGGCGACGCGGTGCTGGCGGTGAAGGAGGACTGGTGATGGACCGCCGACGCCTGCTGCTGCGCTGGTGCGCGCTGGCCGGGCTGCCGCTGCCGACGGTGCTGCTGCCGGCCGCTGCCCAGGCCGCCATCGCGCCGCGGCCGCTGCAGTTTCCGCGCGACCACGGCGCCCATCCCGACAGCCGCACCGAGTGGTGGTACGCCACCGGCTGGCTGCAGGCCGACGGCGGCGCGCTCTTCGGCTTCCAGCTCACCTTCTTCCGCTCGCGCACCGACCTGGCGGCCGGCAATGCCAGCCGCTTTGCCGCGCGGCAGCTGCTGTTCGCGCATGCGGCGGTCAGCGACCTGGGCGCGCAGCGGCTGCTGCATGCCGAGCGCATCGGTCGCTGGAACGGCGATCCGGCGCAGCCGCGGGTGACCGCCTCGCTGGCCGACACCGACGTGCGCATCGACGACTGGCGCTTCCGCCGCGAGGGCCCGGCCGGGCGCAGCAGCTACCGCGCCCGGCTGGCCGATCGCGCCGCCGGCTTCGGCTTCGAGCTGGCGCTGGCCACCACGCAGCCGCTGCTGCTGCAGGGCGACCAAGGCTGGTCGCGCAAGGGGCCGAATGCCGACGAGGCCAGCCACTACTACTCGCAGCCGCAGCTGGCGGTCACCGGCACGCTGGCGGTGGGCGCGGGCGCTGCGCCGCTGCCGGTGCAGGGCCGCGCCTGGCTGGACCATGAATGGAGCGAGACGCTGCTCAATCCCGACGCCGTGGGCTGGGACTGGATCGGCATGAACCTGGACGACGGCAGTGCCCTCACCGCCTTCCAGCTGCGGCGGCGCGACGGCTCCGCGCTGTGGGCCGGCGGCAGCTTCCGTGCGGCCGGCGGCGCGGTGCGCGCCTTCGGACCCGACGAGGTGCGCTTCACTCCGGGCCGCGGATGGACCAGCCCGGCGACGCGCAGCAGCTATCCGGTGCAGTGGACGGTGGACACGCCGGCCGGCCGCTTCGAGGTGCGGGCGCTCATCGATGCGCAGGAGCTGGACAGCCGCGCGTCCACCGGCTCCATCTACTGGGAAGGCCTGAGCGACCTGCTGGACGCCGGCACGCAGCGCCGCGTGGGCCGCGGCTACTTGGAGATGACGGGCCGGGCCTCGCCATTGCGCCTGGGCTGAATCGGCGCGGCGCGCACGCAGTTGCGGCCGGCGGCCTTGGCGGCGGCCAGCGCGCCTTCCACGTCGGCCATCAGCGCGTCCAGCGAGGTGTGGCTGGCGCCCATCGACGCGACGCCGATGCTGACGGTGGTGAACACGCTGGTGCCCTGCCAGTCGAGCCGCAGCGAGGCCACGTGCTCGCGGATGCGCTCGGCCACGTCCAGCGCGCCCAGCGGATCGGTCTGCGGCAGCAGCACGATCAGTGCTTCGCCGTCGGAGCGGGCCAGCACGTCGGCCTGGCGCAGCAGGCCGCCGGTCACGCGCACGATGTCGCGCAGCAGCGCGTCGCCGGCGGCATGGCCGTGGTGGTCGTTGATGCGGCGGAAGTGGTCGGCATCCACCAGCAGCACCGCGCCGTCGGCCTCGTAGCGGCGGCAGCGGGCCCATTCGCGCTCGGCCAGCAGCATGAAGTGCCGGCGGTTGAGCACGCCGGTGAGGTCGTCGCGGGTGGCCATCACCGTCACCCGCTGGTGCAGCTGCCGCAGCGACTGCACCAGCTGCGCCACCAGCAGCCCCAGCAGCCCGCCCACCGCCGCGGTGGCCAGACCGGCGACGATGGCCACGGTGGCCCGGTCGGCAGCGCCCAGCAGCATGGCGGCGGTGGCCGCGATGCCGGCGGCAGCCAGGCCGCAGCCCACGCCCACCGGCAGCGCCACCGACCAAGGCCGGCTGCCCGGTACGCGGCGGTCCAGCCAACGCAGCCAGGCGGAATCGAAGGGCGAGTCGATCATGGCGAAGTCGTCAAAACGGGGGATTGATTCGACCACAAAGGCCACCCCGCCGGGCTGTTTGCTGCTGCGCACAATGCCCCGAACATGCGCGCCAAACACCCCTAATTCCTCAGTGCGCGCCGCCGGCGTCCGCCCCGCCGCCGCCTTGCGGCCGGGCGGTGAACCAGATCATCACGATGAGCGCCAGGAACAGGAAGCTGGAGCCGTAGAAGATGTCGTCAGCCGCGCGGGTGAAGGCCTGCTGGTCGATCAGCCGGTTCACCTGCGCCAGCGCCTGCTGCGCATCCAGCCCCGCCACGCCCAGCGTGCCCAGCACCTGCGTGCTGGCGGCGCTGCCGGCGGTGATCTGCTCGGTCAGGTGCGCATGGTGCATGGCGGCGCGGTTCTCCCACAGCGTGGTGGCCACCGAGGTGCCGATGGCACCCGCGGTGATGCGCACGAAGTTGGACAGGCCCGCCGCCGCCGGCAGCCGCTGCGGCGCAATGCCCGACAGCGTGATGGTGGTCAGCGGGATGAAGAAGAAGGCCATCGCCGCGCCCTGGATCACCGTGGGGATCAGGATGGTGAGCTGGTCGGTCTGGGTGGTGAACTGCGAGCGCATCCACAGCACCAGCGCGAACACCACGAAGGCGCCGCTGGCCATCACCCGCGGGTCCCACTGCGCCACTTTCCTGCCCACCAGCGGCGACAGCAGGATGGCCAGTACCCCCACCGGCGCCAGCGCCATGCCGGCGGTGGTGGCGTTGTAGCCCATGTACTGCTGCAGCCACAGCGGCAGCAGCACCACGTTGCCGAAGAACAGGCCGTAGGCCACCGACAGCGACAGCGCGCCGAAGACGAAGTTGCGGCGGGCAAACAGGCGCAGGTCCACCACCGGGTGCTTGTCGGTCAGCTCCCAGATGATGAAGGCCGCCAGGCCCACCACCGCCACCACGCTCAGCAGCACGATCTGCCCGGAGGCGAACCAGTCCAGCTCCTTGCCCTTGTCCAGCGCGATCTGCATCGCGCCCACCCACAGCACCAGCAGGCCCAGGCCCACGCTGTCGATCGGCAGGCGCTTGCGCGGCGTCTCGCGCGTGCGGTAGATGCTCCAGGTGAGGCCTGCCGCGAAGATGCCCACCGGCACGTTGATGTAGAAGATCCAGGGCCAGGCGATGTTGTCGGTGATCCAGCCGCCCAGCAGCGGCCCCACCACCGGCGCCACCAGCGTGGTCATGCCCCACAGCGCCAGCGCGGTGCCGGCCTTGGCCTTGGGATAGCTCGACAGCAGCAGCGTCTGCGACAGCGGGATCATCGGCCCGGCCACCAAGCCCTGCAGCACGCGAAAGCCGATCAGCGCCTCCAGCGAAGGCGCCAGGCCGCACAGCCAGGAGGCCAGCACGAACAGCAGCACGCTGAGCGTGAACAGGCGCACCGCGCCGAAGCGCTGGGTGAGCCAGCCGGTCAGCGGCACCGAGATCGCATTGGCCACCGCGAAGCTGGTGATGACCCAGGTGCCCTGCGTGGGGCTGACGCCCAGGTCGCCGGCGATGGCCGGCAGCGACACGTTGGCAATCGACGTGTCCAGCACGTTCATGAAGGTGGCCAGCGACAGCGCCAGCGTGCCCAGCGCCAGCTGCGCGCCCTGCAGCGGCTGCGGCGCGGCCGGCGCGGCGGCCGGGCGGACCGGCGCCGGCGCGGCTGCGCCGGGCCCGGCGGCCAGGGAGGTGTCGGATGCCAAGGCGGGCTCCGGTCAGTGCGCGGCGGTGCCGGCGGACGAGGCGGCGCCGGCGCTGGCCACCCGCGCCACGGCGGGCGCGGCCGCCAGCCGCTTGCCCAGCTGCGAGGCCACGATGCGCCGCACCTCCTCGTCGGCCCGGGCATCGATGGCGTCGTACACCTGGGTCTGCACCTGCGTGGGCGTCTTGCCGGCATCGGCCAGCACCTTGCCGTCCTGCTGGGTGACGTCCACCGTCACGTCCATCGACAGGCCCACGCGCAGCGGATGCGCCTGCACTTCCTTCGGATCGAGCGCAATGCGCACCGGCACCCGCTGCACCACCTTGATCCAGTTGCCGGTGGCGTTCTGCGCCGGCAGCAGCGAGAAGGCCGAGCCGGTGCCGGCACCCAGGCCGACCACGGTGCCGTGGTACTCCACCTTGCTGCCGTAGACGTCGGCTTCCAGCGTGGCCGGCTGGCCGATGCGCAGCTTGCGCAGCTGGCCTTCCTTGAAGTTGGCATCCACCCAGGTGTCACCCAGCGACACCACCGACATCAGCGGCGCGCCGGCCTGCACACGCTGGCCCAGCTGCACGCTGCGGCGGGCGACGTAGCCGTCCACCGGCGCCAGCAGCTCGGTGCGCTGCGCGGCGAGAAAGGCCTCGCGCACCTGGGCCGCGGCGCGCTGCACGTTGGGGTGGTCTTCCACCGCGCTGCCATCGGTGAGCGCGACATTGGCCGCCAGCTGCTCGGCCGCGGCCACGCGGGCCGATTCGGCCGCCGCCACGGCGCTCTTCACCGCCGCCAGCTGCGACTGCGCATGATTGAACTCCTCCTGCCCCACCGCGCCGGTGGCCAGCAGCGGGCGGCGGCGCTCCACGTCGTCCTGCGCGCGCTGCAGGTCGCTCCTGGCGCGGGCCACGTCGGCGTCGCGCAGCGCCACCTGCGCCTTCAGTGCCGCGTTGTTGGAGAACAGCGTGCGCACCTCGCGCACCGTCTGCGCCAGCTGCGCCTCGGCGCGGTCGAGCGCGACGCGGGCATCGGCCGGGTCGAGCTTGACCAGCGGCTGGCCGGCCTTCACGTAGTCGGTGTCGTCGGCCTGGATGGCCAGCACGGTGCCGCCGATCTGCGGCGTGATCTGCACCACGTTGGCCTGCACGTAGGCGTTGTCGGTGTTCTCGAAGTGGCGGGCCACCTGCCAGTGGTGCACGCCCCAGGCGGCCGCGCCCAGCAGCACCACGCCGCCGAGGATCAGCAGGCCACGCTTGCGGGCCGGGCCGGCGGGCTGGGCCGCGTTGTCATGTGTGTCGCTCATCGGTACTGCTCTCGTGTAGGAGGCGCCGGCGTCCGCTGCGGACCGCGCGGCAGGGAAATTCAGTGCGCCACGGCCACGGTGGCGGCCGCGCCGGTCTCCCGCCAGCCACCGCCCAGGCCGCGCATCAGCAGGGCCTGGCTGTCCAGCGCGCGGGCCTTGAGCTCGGCGGCGATGCGACGCTGCGCCAGCACGTTGGTCTCGGCGCTCAGCACCACCAGGTAGGTGCCCAGGCCGGCGCGGTAGCGCTGCAGGGCCAGGTCGTAGGCGCTTTCGGCGGCGGCCTGGGCGGCCACCTGCTCCTGCTGCTGGCGCGCGATGGCCTGCAGCGAGGCCAGCTGGTCGGCCACCTCGCGCACGGCGGTCACCACCGCGCCGTTGTAGCTCTGCACCGCCGCGTCCAGGTCGGCGCCGCGGCCGCGCAGGTTGGCGCGCAGCCGGCCGGCGTCGAAGATCGGCAGCCGGATCGCCGGGCCGGCACCGGCCTGGCGGCTGCCGGCCTCGATCAGGTGTCCCAGCCCCAGCGCGCTGAAGCCGGCGAAGGCGGTGAGGTTGACGTCGGGATAGAACTCGGTGCGGGCCACGGCCACGTCCTGCGTGGCCGCTTCCACCCGCCAGCGGGCGGCGGCGATGTCGGGCCGGCGGCCCAGCAGGTCGGCGCCCAGCTGCGTGGGCAGCGCCGCCAGTTGCACCGGCGCCAGCGCCGGCTGCAGCCCGGCCAGCGCCTGGGGCGGCTGGGCGGTGAGCGCGGCCAGCTGGTTGCGGGCCAGGGCCATCTGCTCGTCCAGCTGGGCGATCTGCACCCGCGCTTCGGGCAGCGCGCCTTCGCCCTGGCGCAGTTCGACATGGGTGTCCAGCCCCGCGCCCACCCGCTGGCGCACCAGGCCCAGCGTCTCGTCGCGCTGGGCCAGGGCCCGCTGCGCCACGTCGCGCAGGGCCTGGGCACGGGCCAGGGCCACGTAGCTGCGCACCACGTCGGTGGCCAGCATCAGCCGGGCGGCATCGGCGTCGGCGCGGGCGGCACGTTCGCTGCCCAGGGCAGCTTCCAGTGCCGCGCGGTGGCGGCCGAAGAAGTCCAGCTCCCACGCCAGGCCGGCCTGCAGCGTGGCATTGGTGCGGGTGGTGCCGGCCAGCGGCTGAGGCACCAGGCCGTTCTCGGTGTAGCGCTGGCGGGTGGCCTCGGCGCTCAGCGTGGCGTTGGGCCGGCCGGCGGCGCGGGCGTCGTCGATGGCGGCACCGGCACGAGCCACCCGCGCCGCGGCCACCTGCAGGCTGGGGCTGTCGGCCAGGGCCTTGTCGACGAGCGCGTCCAGCGCGGGATCGCCGAAGGCCTGCCACCAGCGCGGCTGCACCTCGGGCAGGGCCGCATCGGCGACCAGGCCCACGCGGGCCGGCGCCAGGGCCTGGGCGGGCGGCGGCATCGCGCCCGGGCTGGCGCAGCCGGCCACCAGCAGCACTGCGGAGGCCACCGCCAACGCGGCGGTCAGCGTGGTCAGCGAGGTGGACTTGCGCGGCAGCGCGCGCTGCAGCAGGCACTGCGCCAGGCACAGCGGGCCGGCGCCGTGGCAATCGGGATGGGAATGGCGGAGGTTCACGGCAGAGCTTTCGTTGGTTCTTTCAGGCCGCGGCGTCGGCGCCGTCGGCTTCGCGCAGCGCGTCGCCGTTGCGCACCATGCGGCGCAGCAGCGACAGCAGCAGCTGCCATTCGTCAGGGCTGAAACCGGCCAGGTGGTTGTTGAACACCTCGGCCAGCACCGGCACCACCAGCGCGGCCAGGCGTTCGCCCTCCTCGGTGAGCGCCAGGTTGACCACGCGGCGGTCTGTGGCGCTGCGCACGCGGGCCACCATGCCCTTGGCCTCCAGGCGGTCCAGCGAGCGGGTCATGGCGCCGGCGTCGGTCTGCAGGTCACGCGCCAGGCCGGCGACGGTGCAGCCATGGCCGGTCTTGAGCTTCATCAGCGCCACCCACTGCACATGGGTCAGGCCGTGCTCGGCCAGGCGGCGGTCGGCCTGCAGCGCGATGGACTGCATCACCCGCTTGAACAGCATGCCCAGGCTGTCTTCCGGCACCCAGGCATCCGCGCGGTAGAAGTCGGCGGCGAGGGTGGCGGCGTTCTCCAAAGCGGGAGCGGCAGCGGGTTCAGCGGGTTTGACCATGGGCGGGATAATACGTGCCTAGGCAATCATTGTCAAGGCAGTAGCTGCTTGGGCACCGATTGCCCAGGCAGTGTTTGCCGAGGCGGGCTTTTGCGCCAGCGCAGCATGCGCCCTGCCCCTGCTGCCTACACTGCGCCCGGTGCGCTGCCCGAATCCACGCGGCTGCGCCGCTCGTCCATTGCCTCGTCGCCTGCCTTCTTCCGTGTCTGCCTCCCCGCCCACCGCCACCGTTTCCCCCGCCGCCGCCCCGGCTCCCGCCGAGGCCACCTTGCCGCCCAAGCGGCCGGTGCGGGCGCTGCGCGCGCTGCTGCCCTTCATGCGGCCCTACCGCACCCGCATTGCGCTGGCCGGCTTGTTCCTGCTGCTGGCGGCGGCCACCACGCTGGCCTTTCCGCTGGCGCTTCGGCAGTTGATCGACCAGGGCCTGGTGCCCTCGGACCGCGGCCAGCAGGTGCTGGCGCTGCGGGACCATTTCCTGGCGCTGTTCGCCGTTGGCGCGGCGCTGGGCGTGTTCTCCGGCGCGCGCTTCTACCTGGTGAGCTGGCTGGGCGAGCGCATCACCGCCGACCTGCGCGACGCGGTGTACGGCCATGTGGTGCGGCAAAGCCCCGAGTTCTTCGAGAGCACCCGCACGGGTGAAGTGCTCAGCCGCCTGACCACCGACACCACGCTGGTGCAGACAGTGGTGGGCTCCAGCCTGTCGCTGGGCTTGCGCAACACGCTGATGGGCAGCGGCGCGCTGCTGATGCTCATCATCACCAACCCTGGGTGATGACGCAGGTGCTGGGCATCCTGGTGCTGGTGGTGGCGCCGGCGCTGTACTTCGGGCGCCGGGTACGCCGGCTCAGCCGCGCCAGCCAGGACCGCATCGCCGACAGCAGCGCCATCGCCGCCGAGGTGCTGAACGCCATCCCCATCGTGCAGAGCTACACCCAGGAGCAGCGCGAGTCCGCCCGCTTTGCCGAGGCCACCGAGGCCGCCTTCGACACCGCGCGCCGGCGCTCGCGGGTGCGGGCCCTGCTGGTGGCCTTCATCATCAGCGCCACCTTCGGCGCGCTGCTGTGGGGCCTGTACCAGGGCACGCAGGCAGTGCTGGCCGGCACCATCACCGCCGGGCACCTGGGGCAGACGGTGGTGTTCATCATCCTGTTCATCGGCAGCGTGGCCGCGCTGAGCGAGGTGTACGGCGACCTGCAGCGTGCCGCCGGCGCCACCGAGCGGCTGATGGAACTGCTGGCCGCCCGCTCGCCGGTGCGCGACCCGGCGCAGCCGCGGCCGCTGCCCGCGGTGGCCGGCGGCTCGGCGGTGGCGCTGCAGCAGCTGCAGTTCCACTATCCGTCGCGGCCCGGCCAACCCTCGCTGGTCGACTTCACGCTGGAGGTGCGCCCCGGCGAGACGGTGGCCCTGGTGGGGCCCAGCGGCGCGGGCAAGAGCACGGTGTTCCAGCTGCTGCTGCGCTTCTACGACGCGCAGCGCGGCCGGGTGCTGATCGACGGCGTGCCGGTGGCCGAGACGTCGATGCATGCGTTGCGCGAGCGCGTGGGCATCGTGCCGCAGGACAGCGTGATCTTCTCGACCAGTGCGCTGGAGAACATCCGCTACGGCCGGCCCGAGGCCACCGACGCCGAGGTGCAGGCCGCCGCCCGGGCCGCCTATGCGCACGACTTCCTGATGGCGCTGCCCGAGGGCTACGACACCTACCTGGGCGAGCGCGGCGTGCGGCTGTCCGGCGGCCAGCGGCAGCGCATCAGCATCGCGCGCGCCATCCTGAAGAATCCGCCGCTGCTGCTGCTGGACGAGGCCACCAGCGCGCTGGACGCCGAGAGCGAGCGCGTGGTGCAGGCCGCACTGGAAAGCGCGATGGCCAACCGCACCACCCTGGTCATCGCCCACCGGCTGGCCACGGTGCAGCGCGCCGACCGCATCGTGGTGATGGACGCCGGCCGCATCGTCGACATGGGCACCCATGCCGAGCTGATCCAGCGCGGCGGGTTGTATGCCCGGCTGGCGGCGATGCAGTTCCACCACGAAGGCGCGCCATCGGACCGGGTCGGACATGTCCCACGTACCCCACGGGCCGGATCCGATGGCCCCGCCCCCTTGTAACGGTGAGACTCGGCAGCGCCGCCACGGCGTTTCGCCGAGCGGCCATGACAAGGAGCCTTCCATGAAGAGAACGATGAACTTCCGCCCCGCCATCGTGGCGCTGGGCGCCGCCGCGGTGCTGATCACCGGCTGCGCGGACATGAGCCAGACCAGCCGCGACACCGCCAAGGGCGCGGGCATCGGCGCGGGCGCCGGCGCGGTGCTGGGCGGCCTGACCGGCGGGCGCAGCGGCGCCGGCACCGGTGCGGTGGTGGGCGGCGCGGTGGGTGCCATCGCCGGCAACATCTGGTCCAAGCGCATGCAGGAGAAGCAGGCCGCGATGGAGAAGGCCACGCAGGGCACTGGCATCGACGTGGCCCGCACGCCCAACAACGAGCTGAAGGTCAACATCCCCAGCGACTTCTCGTTCGACGTCGGCAGCGCCGCCATCAAGCCGGCGATGCGCCCGGTGCTGGACCAGTTCGCCCAGGGCCTGGACCCGGCCATGCAGGTGCGTGTGATCGGCCACACCGACACCACCGGCAGCGACGCGGTCAACGAGCCGCTGTCGCGCCAGCGCGCGGCCAGCGTGCAGCAGTACCTGAGCACCCGCGGCGTGCCGGCCTCGCGTGTGGTCACCGAAGGCGTGGGCTCGCGCCAGCCGGTGGCCGACAACGCCAGCGCCGACGGCCGCGCCCGCAACCGGCGGGTGGAGATCTACCTGACGGACACGCAGTCCTGAGCGATTAAACTGCCGCGGACTCCGCCTGCGCCACAGGCGCAGCCGCAGGACCAGACCCCGGGGCCGCACCAGATGCGGCCCTTTTTCATTGCACCAGGAGTCCGCGTGACCGCCCTTCCCGCCCGCCCCGTGCGCACCCAGTACGAAGACTTCATGCGCCATGTGTTCGAGCACGGCGTGAGCAAGACGGACCGCACCGGGACCGGCACGCGCAGCGTGTTCGGCCACCAGATGCGCTTTGACCTGGCGGAAGGCTTTCCGCTGGTCACCACCAAGAAGGTGCACCTGAAATCCATCATCCTGGAACTGCTGTGGTTCCTGCGCGGCGACGGCAATGCCCGCTGGCTGCAGGAACGCGGCGTGTCGATCTGGGACGAATGGGCCGCCGACAACGGCGACCTGGGTCCGGTCTACGGCGTGCAGTGGCGCGCCTGGCCCACGCCCGACGGCGGCCACATCGACCAGATCGCCGAGGTGGTCAAGCAGCTCAGGACCAACCCCGACAGCCGCCGCATCATCGTCAGCGCCTGGAACGTGGCCGACCTGTCGAAGATGGCGCTGATGCCCTGCCATGCCTTCTTCCAGTTCTACGTGGCCGAAGGCCGCTTGAGCTGCCAGCTCTACCAGCGCAGCGCCGACATCTTCCTGGGCGTGCCCTTCAACATCGCCAGCTATGCGCTGCTCACCCACATGCTGGCCCAGCAGTGCGACCTGCAGGTGGGCGACTTCGTCTGGACCGGCGGCGACTGCCACATCTACAACAACCACTTCGAGCAAGTGCGCACGCAGCTGGCCCGCACGCCGCACCCCTACCCGGTGCTGCACATCAAGCGCCGGCCGCCGTCGATCTTCGACTACGAGTACGAGGACTTCGAGGTGCTGGACTACCAGCATCACGCACCCATCAAGGCCCCGGTGGCGGTGTGAGCGCGGCCATGCCCACGCCCAGGATCTCGCTCATCGCCGCCGTCGCCCGCAACGGCGTCATCGGCCGCGACGGCGCCATGCCCTGGCACCTGCCGGAAGACTTCGCTCACTTCCGCAGGACCACGATGGGCCACCCGGTGATCATGGGCCGGCGCACCTGGGACTCGCTGCCGCCGCGCTTCCGGCCACTGCCCGGCCGCACCAACATCGTGGTGACGCGCCAGCCGCAGTGGCAGGCCGAAGGTGCCGTGCGCTGCGGCTCGATGGCCGAGGCCATCGCCGCGGCCAGGCCGGCCGACAAGGCCTTCGTCATCGGCGGTGCCGAGTTGTATAGCCAAGCGCTGCTGGTGGCCGACGAACTGGTGCTCACCGAGCTCGATGCCGACTTCGACGGCGACACCCGCTTTCCGCGCTTCGAGGGCGCCTTCGTGCCCGTCTCGCGCGAGGTTCACCAGGCCGCCGAGCCCAACCACTTCGGCTACGCCTTCGTCACCTACCAGCGCCGCTCAGGGTAAGCACCGGTCCGCTGCTTTGCGATGACAATCCCGCCCCGCAAGAGGAGCGAGATCACGATGAGCAGCAGTTTGTTTCCGCGTTGGACCCTGAAGACCACCGGCGAGGTGGCGCCCGATGAACGCCTGCCCGGCGGCCAGACCCTGGTGATGGGCATCCAGCATGTGGTGGCCATGTTCGGCAGCACCGCGCTGGCGCCCATCCTCATGGGCTTCGACCCCAACACGTCCATCTTCTTCTCGGGCATCGGCACGCTGCTGTTCTTCCTGCTCACCGGCGGGCGGCTGCCCAGCTACCTGGGCTCCAGCTTCGCCTTCATCGGCGTGGTGATCGCGGCCACCGGTTATGCCGGCAGCGGGCCCAATGCCAACATCGGCCTCGCGCTGGGCGGCATCATCGCCGCGGGCATCGTCTACATCCTGATCGGCCTGGTGGTGCAGATGCTGGGCACCGGCTGGATCGAGCGGCTGATGCCGCCGGTGGTCACCGGCACGGTGGTGGCCGCCATCGGCCTGAACCTGGCGCCAGTGGCCATCAAGAGCCTGGGCGCCACGCCCTTCGAGGTGACGGTGGGCCTGCTCACCGCGCTGGCGGTGGGCCTGATCGCGGTGCGCACCTCGGGCGTGCCGGCACGGCTGCCCATCCTGCTGGGCGCGCTCGCGGGCTACCTGCTGTACGCCATCGGCGCCAACGGCCTGGGCTGGGGCAAGCCGATCGACTTCAGCAGCGTGGGCCAGGCCGCCTGGTTCGGCTGGCCGAAGTTCTCCGCGCCGGTGTTCGACGTGTCGGCCATGGCGCTGATCGCGCCGGTGGCGGTGATCCTGGTGGCCGAGAACCTGGGCCATGTGAAGGCGCTGGCCGCAATGACCGGCCGCAACTTCGACCCGCTGATCGGCCGCGCCTTCATCGCCGACGGCCTGGCCACGGTGGTCTCGGGCGCGGGCGGCGGCACCGGCGTCACCACCTATGCCGAGAACATGGGCGTGATGGCGGTCACCCGCATCTATTCCACGCTGGTGTTCGTGGTGGCGGCCTTCGTGGCGCTGCTGCTGGGCTTCTCGCCCAAGTTCGGCGCGCTGATCCTCACGCTGCCGGTGCCGGTGATCGGCGGCCTGGCGCTGGTGGTGTTCGGCCTGATCGCGGCCACCGGCGGCCGCATCTGGGTGATGAACAAGGTGGACTTCTCCAAGCCCGGCAACCTGATCGTGGCCGGCACCGCGCTCACCGCCGGTGCGGGCGACCTCACGTTGTCGATCGCCGGCTTCAAGATGGGCGGCATCGGTACGGCCACCTTCGGCGCCATCGCGCTGTACCACCTGCTGCGCGACAAGCGCTGAGCGGCTTCAGGCGGCCGCGCCCTCCAGGCGGAACAGCGCCACCGCCCGCACCAGTTCGTCGGACTGCTGTCGCATGCTGTCGGCGGCCGCCGCGGACTGCTGCACCAGCGCGGCGTTCTGCTGCGTCATGTGGTCCAGGGCGCTCACCGCCTGGTCCACCTCCACGATGCCGCTGGACTGCTGATGCGTGGCCTCGCTGATGCCGGCGATGATCTCGCTGACCCGGCCCACGCCCTGGGTGATCTCGGCCATGGCCTGGCCGGCCTCGCCCACCAGCCGGGTGCCCAGGGCCACGGTGTCGCCGCTGGCGCCGATCAACGACTTGATCTCGCGCGCAGCCTGCGCGCTGCGCTGGGCCAGCGTGCGCACCTCGCCGGCCACCACCGCGAAGCCGCGGCCCTGCTCGCCGGCGCGTGCCGCCTCCACCGCCGCGTTGAGGGCGAGGATGTTGGTCTGGAAGGCGATGCCGTCGATCACGCTGTTGATGTCGGCGATGCGGCCGGACGCCTGCTGGATGCGGGCCATGCTGTCCACCACCTCGGCCACGATGCGGCCGCCGCGCTGGGCCGCGCCGGCGGTGGCCTCGGCCAGCAGGCGGGCCTGCTGCGCGGCCTGTGCGCTGTCCTGCACGGTGCCGGTGAGCAGCGACAGCCGGCTGGCCGCCTGCTGCAGGCTGCTGGCAGTGTGCTCGGTGCGCTGGCTCAGGTCCTGGTTGCCGGCGGCGATCTCCGCGCTGGCATCGCAGATGGCCTCGCTGCCGCGGCGGATGTCGCCCACGGTGCCGCGCAGCTGCAGCGTCATGCGGCCCAGCGCCGCGCGCACCGAGCGCGGCGAAGCCTGCGCCTCCACCGGCACCGAGAGGTCACCGTCGGCCACCCGCTGCACCAGCTCGCGCAGGGCCGAGGGCTCGGCACCCAGGTCGCGCCAGACCGAGGCCACGATGGTGCGGGCGGCCAGGCCCATGGCCAGCAGCGCCAGTGCCACCATTGCAGCCATGGCCCACAGCGATTGCCGCCGCGCCTGCTCCACCGCCTGCGAGCCCGCCTGCACCGCGGCGCGGGCCGCGGCCTCCTGGCGGGCCAGCTCGTCGCGCAGCGCGCTGCGGGCCTGCTGCATGGCGGCCACCCGCTCCGGCGCGGCAGTGCCGAAGAGCATCGCCTTCGTTACCTCGGTGGCCACCGCGTGGTAGGCGAGCAGCGCTTCCTCCAGCGGGCGCAGCGCCGGTCCGCCCGCCAGCCGGTGGGCCTCGGCCAGCGCGCTGCGGGCGGCTTCGGCGTGGGCCTGGCTGTCCTGCAACTTGTCGGGATTGCCCTCGGCCGAGGCGGCCTGCAGCGCGGCCTGCACGCCGTCCAGCGCACGGTCCACCTTCAGCACCTGTTCCAGCAGCGGATAGGAGACGCCGCTCAGCCGCTGCAGCGCCTGGCCGGCACGCTCGCCCATCGCCACGTTGAGGCCCAGGCCCAGCCCCAGCACCACGGCCGCCATGCCGGGCAGCGCCCACATCCTGGTCTTGAAGTTCATTCGTGTTCCTGCGACTTGTCCAGACAGGTTCAATCCAGCGCCAGCAGCACCTTGACGCTGGCGTCCACGTCGGCCTTGTCCAGGTAGCCCACCGCATTGGCATCGGCGGCCAGCTGCTTCTTCAGCTCGGCGGGGCCGGCGGCCACGCGCGGCGGCTGGGCGCTGCCGCTGAAGGCCAGCCGCGACCACAGCGCCTTCATCTGCGCCGGGTTCTTGCCGGCCAGCCGCTGGTAGAAGGCTTCGCGCGCGGCATGGCCTTCGGGCAGGTCGAGCAGCGCGGCCTGCCCGGCACCGGCCAGCGCCTGCGTCTTGGACAGGAAGAGCTGCGCCGCCTGCTCGGCCGACAGCGGGCTGGCCGGGCTGCGCGCACCGGCCACCACCACCAGCGGGCCGGCGGCCGCAGGCGCCGCGGCCCCGGCCCAGGCCGCCAGCGCCGCGGCCGGCAGCAGCAGGCCCGCGGCGGCGCGGCACAGGCCCTGCAGGCCCGCCCGCCTGGGCACGCGGAAGATCGACTCGAAGCGATGTGCCATGGCGTCCTCCGTCAGAACACGACATCGGCGGCCAGGCTCAGCACGCGGAAACCGCGGCCGGGCTCGAAGCCGGGCTGGAAGTTGGACAGCATGCCGGTCTGGCCGCTGCCATGGCGCACGCGGTCAAGCTGCAGCTTCAGCGCCAGGCCGGGCCGCGCATCCCAGCGCAGGCCCAGGGAGACGGTGTGCATGCCGCGCGACTGCCCCGCGTCGATCACCTGCTGCAGCACCGGGTTGGCGCTGCGACGGAGGTTGTGGTCACGCAGTCCGGCCAGGGTGAGCGTGGGCGTGAGGCTGCCAAAGCGGCGGGCCACGGTCACGTAGGCCTCCAGGCCGTCGGGCAGGTAGGTGCGCGACATGCGGCCATTGGCCACCTCGGCTTGCAGCAGCCAGGTGCCGTCGTCCCACACCAGGCCCAGCGTGGTGTAGCCCACCGCGCGGTCGCGGAAGCGCAGCGCCGCCACGCCCGCGGGATCGAGCTGCGCCACCTGGTCCAGCACGCTGTCCACCGCCGGCAGCTCGATGCTGAAGGCGCCGTACTGCAGGTGGCCGGCACGCAGCGTGAGGTTGCCCCGCTCGATGACCAGGTTGCCGCCGACCAGCCGGTTGCCGCGCCAGCGGCCGGTGACCACGTTGCGGCTGGAGCGCCCGGCCATGGCCTGCAGCCGCACGCTGCTGTCGCCCCACTGGCCGCGCCAGCCGAGGTCCACGCCGTCCGCGTGGTCGAAGCTGATCATGTACAGCTCCTGCGGCGGCCGCACCCAGGGCAGCGAGAAGCCGACCTTGCGGTAGTCCGAGGTGAGGTAGGCCGACCACGGCAGGCGGCCGAGCCGCAGCGACCAGGCCGGCGACGGCTGCCACTTGACGAAGCCCATCGACAGCGCCGGCTGCCAGCGGCCATGGTGCGCATATTCCACCAGCGCCTGCGCGGAGGCCGACCAGGGCGCGCCCAGCGGCAGGTCGGCCTGCAGGCCCAGCCGGGTATCGGGCTGCAGGCCCCAACGGCGGGTGGCGCCCACGCCGTCGGGCTGGGAGAAGGTGCCGGCGAAGTCGGCCTCGCGCTCGCTGGAGTGGGCCACGCCCAGGGTGGCGAAGCCGCTCCAGGCCAGGCTGCGGCCGGCCGCCTCCTCGGCCCAGCCGGGGCCGGGCCACAGGATGCCCGCCCACATCAGCGCCAGCAGCAGGCCCCGCAGGGCCAGGTCCCACCATGCCGTCTCTTGCTTCATCGATCGCCCCTTCCGCCGGTTGAGCCAGGGCGTCCGGGACTGCGATGGACTGCAACGCCCGCCTGGACCGTGGTTTCGGCGCGGCGTCAGGCCGCAGGAGCGCAAAAAGCGTCTTTCGTCCTTCTGGGGGATGCCGCGTGCGCGGCCTGCTGCGCCAGCCAGCCGGCCAGGGCTTGCGGCGGCATCGGATGGGCATAGAGGAAGCCCTGCAGCTCGTCGCAGCCCGCGGCCTGCAGCGCGGCGGCCTCGGCCTCGGTCTCCACGCCTTCGGCCACCACCTGCAGCCGCAGCGCATGGCCCAGGCCGATGATGGCCTGCGTGATGGCGCGGGCGGTGCCGTCGGACAGCATCGCATGCACGAAGCTGCGGTCGATCTTCAGCTTGTTGATGGGAAAGCGGTTGAGGTAGTTGAGGCTGGAGTAGCCGGTGCCGAAGTCGTCGATCGCCAGGCCCACGCCCAGCTGGCGGATGGCCTGCATGGTCTGCAGCGTGCTGTCGGCGCGGTCCATCAGCATGGATTCGGTCAGCTCCAGCTCCAGCCCGCCGGGCGGCACCGCATGCCGCTGCAGGCTGTCGGCCAGCGTCTGCAGCAGCCGCGGGTCCTGCAGCTGGGGCGCCGACAGGTTGATGGACACGTTCAGCGGCGGCAGCCCTTGCGTGCGCCAGCGGGCGATCTGCGCGCAGGCCTCCTCGATCACCCACGCACCCATGGGCACCACCAGGCCGGTCTCCTCGGCGATGGGCACGAACACCGAGGGGCTCATGGGGCCCAGCTCCGGGCTGTGCCAGCGCAGCAGGCCCTCCAGCCCCACCGCCTGGCCGCTGTGCGCATGCACCCGCGGCTGCCAGGCCAGCTGCAGGCCGCCGCCGTCGATGGCGCGGCGCAGCGCCGCCTCGATGCGGTGGCGCTGCAGCGCGCGCTCGGTCATCTCGGCGGTGAAGAAGGCGCTGGCATTGCGGCCGCCGGCCTTGGCCTGGTACATGGCGGTGTCGGCATGGCGCATCAGCTCGTCGATGTCGGTGGCGTCGTCGGGCGCCAGCGCGATGCCCACGCTGCAGGACACGTTCAGCTCCGCCCCATCCACCACGTGGGGCTGGCGGATGCGCGGGATCAGCCGCTGCTCCACCACCTGCGTCACCTCGTCCACGCTGTCCACGCCGGCCAGCACCACCACGAACTCGTCGCCGCCCAGCCGGCTGACGGTGTCGCCCGCGCGCACCGCCTCCAGCAGCCGCCGCGCCACGCTGCGCAGCAGGCCGTCGCCGATGTGGTGGCCCAGCGTGTCGTTGATGGTCTTGAAGCGGTCCAGGTCGATGAACATCACCGCCACCTTCTGCCCGCTGCGCCGGGCCTGTTGCAGCGCCATGCGCAGCCGCTCGATGCACAGGCTGCGGTTGGGCAGCTCGGTCAGCACGTCGTGCTGCGCCAGGAACTGGATGCGGGCCTCGCTCTTCTTGCGGTCGCCGATGTCGATGGAGGTGAAGATGTAGTGCGTCACCTCGCCGCGGGCGCCGGGGCCTTCGCGCACCGGGCTCACCATCATCCAGGCCGGGTACTCGCTGCCGTCGCGCCGGCGCACCGCCAGCTCGCCCTGCCAGGTGCCGCGGCGGGCCACGGTGCGCCACATCTGCTCGGCGAAGTCGGGCGCGCTGCCCTGGCCCAGCAGCAGGCGCGGGCTCTCGCCCACCACGTCCTGCAGCTCGTAGCCCGTGGCCTTGTGGAAGGACAGGTTGGTCGTGAGGATGCGGCGGTCGGCATCCACGATCAGGATGGCCTCGGTGGAGGCCTCGAACACCTTGGCCCACAGCTCCAGCCGGCGGCGCATGAGCTTCAGGTGGTTGATCGGCGAGAACACCGTGATCACCGCGTCGCGGCCCTGGTAGGCCACGCGGCGCGCGCTGAGCACCGCCCAGGTGGGCGCGCCGCTGCCCAGCCAGCGCACCTCGAATTCATGCACCGCGTCGCGGTCGGCCAGTTGCTGGAAGAAGTGCGCCCGCACCGGCGGCTCCAGGCCCACGGCCCAGGGATCGGTGCGGCGGCCATTGAGCCAGGCCTCGGCCGGCGGATTGGCATGCAGCACCTCGTGGCCGGGGATGGCGGTGACCATCAGCGGGATGGGCGTGCTTTCCACCAGCGCGCGCTGGGCCTCGGCGGCGCGGGCGCTGGCGGCCAGCTCCTGCTGCGCGGTGCGCTCCCGGTCCAGCTGGGCCAGCATGTCGTTGAAGGCCAGCACCAGGCGGCCGATCTCGTCCTGGCTCACCCAATGGGCGCGCAACCGCGGATCGCCGGTGCGCCGCACCTCGTCGGCCACGCCGGCCAGCCGGCGCAGCGGCACCGCGATCTGCCGCGCCACGCCGTACACCAGCGACAGGATGGCCAGCAGCAGCACCAGCGCCGTGCCCAGGTGCAGCCACATGCGGGTGTATAGGCCGTCGATGCGCTGCGCCAGCAGCCGCGACAGCTGCTGCACGCCCAGCCGCCAGGCCTGGTGCAGCTCGTCCAGCAGCTCATGCTGGGCCAGGTGCACCGCCCGCAGACGGTCGTCGGTGGCGCCGTCGTCGATGTAGGCGCGCGAGGCGCGGCGCAGGCCCTCGATGGCCGCGGCCAGCCGGGCTTGCGCCGGGTCCAGCGACAGCCGCAGCGCCGGCGTGCTGGCGGCCACCGCCTCGGCCAGGTCGGAGGCGATGCCCTGCGCCACCGCATCCAGCTGGCCTTCCAGCACCAGGTACTGCGAGAGCGGCCCGCTGCCCGCCCGAGCGCCGGCGCCGCCGGGGCGCAGCTGGGTGCCGATCTGGTCCAGCACGCCCAGCAGCTCGGGGTAGCGCAGCAGCACCAGGGACATGCTGTAGTAGCTGTCCAGGTCGGGGTCCAGGATGAGGTTGGACTGGTTGCCCACCCGCGTGACCAGCGCCCGCCCCTGCTCCAGCGCCTGGGTGAGCGCGGCCGGCGCGGGCCGCGGCTCCAGCGCGGCCAGCAGGGCCTGCAAGGCGGCGGCGGGCTCGGCGCTGCGCATGCCGGGCCCGTGGCGGGCCTCGGTGATGGCCACGGCCTGCGCCAGCGGCGCCCAGCCGGGCGCCCCGGCCTGCGGCTGCGGCCCCGTGCCCACGCCGCCGCGGGCCAGCGCCACCAGCACGTCGGCCGTCTCGGCGATGTAGGCGATGCCGGCTTCCTCCTTGCGGGCGAAGTCGATGGCGATGAACTTCTCGTTGATGAGGATGCCGCTGATGTAGATGACGGCGGTGAGGTCCAGCAGGTAGATCAGCAGCAGTTTGCGGCCCACGGACAGGCGGGCGAGAAAGCGGGCGAACAGGCGCGACATCGGGGTCCTTGGTACGGCGGGGACGACGGCGGCGAGCCGGCGTCAGGCTCTGCGGATTGCCTGCATGGCCCGTGCCACCACCCTTGCCGGCACCCTTGTGACCGCACCCGCTACAGCGGCAGCTGCGTCGTCGACAGCACCTGCCGCAGTCCGATGAAGCTGCGGATCTGGCGCACGCCGGGCAGGTGCAGCAGCTGCTCGGCATGCAGGCGGTTGAAGCTGTCGTTGTCCCGCGTGCGCAGCAGCATGAAGTAGTCGAACTCGCCGGTGATCACGTGGCACTCCATGCAGCCGCTGACCTTGGCCGCGGCCTTCTCGAAGGCGGCGAAGGAATCGGGCGTGCTGCGGTCCAGCACCACGCCGATCATCACCAGCATGCCGGCGTCCAGTGCCTGCGGATTCAGCAGCGCCACGGTCGCGGTGATCAGCCCGGCCTGCTTCAGCCGCTCCACCCGGCGCAGGCAGGCCGGTGCGCTCAGGTTGACCTTGGCGGCCAGCGCCACGTTCGACACCGACGCATCCCGCTGCAGCGCCCGCAGGATGGCCTTGTCGGTGCGGTCGAGCACCGTGGTGGGCGGCTTCTCGGGCAGACGAACTTTTGTTGCGCACATGGTGGGTTCAGCGAAACGCGAGGCGGGAAGACATGCCCAGCTTGTACCAAAGCTGCGCCACGGGTCCTCATGACGCAAGCACGTTAACCGAGCTTGTGCCTAGCATTCCAGGCACCGTCAACCCACCTTCCGGCCGCCATGAACCTGCAGCGCTTTCCCCGCCATCCGCTCACCTTCGGGCCCACGCCCATCCAGCCGCTGCCGCGCCTGTCGGCCCACCTGGGCGGCGAGGTGCAGCTCTATGCCAAGCGCGAGGACTGCAACAGCGGCCTGGCCTTCGGCGGCAACAAGACCCGCAAGCTCGAATACCTCATTCCCGAGGCGCTGGCCCAGGGCTGCGACACGCTGGTGTCCATCGGCGGCATCCAGAGCAACCAGACGCGCCAGGTGGCCGCGGTGGCCGCGCACCTGGGCCTGAAGTGCGTGCTGGTGCAGGAGAACTGGGTCAACTATTCCGACGCGGTGTACGACCGCGTGGGCAACATCGAGATGTCGCGCATCCTGGGTGCCGACGTGCGGCTGGACGCGGCCGGCTTCGACATCGGCATCCGGCCGAGCTGGGAGCAGGCGATGGAGGACGTGCGCCGCGCCGGCGGCAAGCCCTTCCCCATCCCGGCCGGCTGCTCGGAGCATCCGCTGGGCGGCCTGGGCTTCGTCGGCTTTGCCGAGGAGGTGCGGGCGCAGGAGGCCGAGCTGGGCTTCCGCTTCGACTACATCGTGGTGTGCTCGGTCACCGGCAGCACCCAGGCCGGCATGGTGGTGGGCTTCGCGGCCGATGGCCGGGCCGACCGCGTGATCGGCATCGACGCCTCGGCCAAGCCCGAGAAGACCCATGCGCAGATCCTGCGCATCGCCCGCCACACCGCCGAGCTGGTGGACCTGGGCCGCGACATCACCGCGGCCGACGTGGTGCTGCACACCGAATACGGCGGCCCGGAGTACGGCCTGCCGAACGACGGCACGCTGGAGGCCATCCGCCTGTGCGCCCGCACCGAGGGCATGCTCACCGACCCGGTGTACGAGGGCAAGTCGATGCACGGAATGATCGAGCTGGTGCGCCGGAAGGCCTTCCCGGCCGGCTCGCGCGTGCTGTATGCCCACCTGGGCGGCGTGCCGGCGTTGAACGCCTACAGCTTCCTGTTCCGCAACGGCTGAGCGGGCGCCGGTGGCGCCCTGCCGTCAGGCCGAGGTCACCGGGTCCAGGCGCCGGTGCGGCACGGCGCGCAGCTCGCGCCGCTTCCATCCGCCGCCCACTTCCACCGGGTATTCGGCCGCGAAGATGCCGTCCTCGGACACGATCTCCACATACAGCACCGACTGCCGGTAGCCGGTGCGGCGCTCGGTGACGTAGGCGAACAGCGCCTCGGGCCGGCGCTCGCCGTACAGGCGGGCGAACAGCATGCGGCGGCGCTGGGCGTCCTCCAGCGTGGCGGCATCGTCGATGCCGCGGCTGGCCGGCGGGATCCACACCGTGGCCAGCATCTCGCCGGGGATGCAGGTGTCCATCTCGATGCCGTACACCTGCCCCATCACGCTCAGGCCGCGTCGGATGTTGCTGCGCAGCGGCCGGAACACCTCCCGGAAGGCCGCATTGATGTCGGCCGATTCCATGAAGCGGTGCTGGCGGCCGCCCCGGTGGTCGTGGAAGGAGGGGGCGAAGGCGGGGTCGCAGGTGTCCATGGCTGAGGTTTCGGCCCCGGGCCGCGCCGCTTGAGTGGCCGCAAACCCCGAATCGCGCGGCTTTGCGGCCCTTGTTGCCTGCATCGCCGCCGGCGCTGACGGCGACATGCCAATTCCGTCACGAAGCGCACAACGCTTACAGGATGGCCGATCAAGAGCCGGTGGCCGCTCCCGATGACGGAGTTCACACACCGGTGCACCGCGCCGGTGCCCGCCCCCCGCCGCGAAGCAGTCTGTGACCGACCTCCCCCTCCACCGCTCCCCGGCTGCCCGCCGAACCGCCTGCGCCCTGGGCCTGGCCTGCGCGCTGGGCGCCACCGCCCAGCCCGCCGTGCCGGCGGACGAACCCACCACCGACGACCTGGCCGCCGTGCTGGCCCAGCCGGTGTACGGCAGCAGCCGGCTGGGCGCGGCCAGCAAGCGCGACGAGGACCTGGCCACCGCGCCGGGCGCCGCCGTGGTGCGCACCGGCGGCGAGATCCTGGCGCAGGGCTACCGCACGCTGGGCGAGGTGCTGGAGAGCATGCCCGGCGTGCACCTGCGCTACGACCGGGCCTACAGCTACGTGGGGCTGCGCGGCATCACCCGCCCGGGCGACTACACCTCGCGCCTGCTGGTGCTGGTGGACGGCGTGCGGGCCAACGACGCGCTGTACGAATCGGCGTCGATGGACCGGGAGTTCCCGATCGACGTCTCGCTGATCGACCGCGTGGAGTTCATTCCCGGCCCTGGCTCGGCGCTGTACGGCAGCAATGCGGTGGCCGGGGTGGTCAACGTCATCACCCGCTCGCCCTCGCAGCTGGCCGGCGCGCAGGCCGGCCTGGCGGTGGGCAGCGAGCGCCAGCGGCGGCTCACCGCCAGCTGGGGCGGCACCCTGGGCGCCGGCCGCCTGCTGCTGGGCGCGGCCACCGAGCACCGCGCCGGCGGCACCCTGCACTACGCCGAATACGCCACCGAGGACAACCCGCGCGGCCGCGTGCAGGGGCAGGACGGCGAGCGCGCCGACAAGCTCTTTGCCAAGCTGCAGCAGGGCGGCCTGAGCCTGTCGCTGGCCGTGTCGCAGCGGCGCAAGGAGCTGCCCACCGGCGCCTACGACGCCACCTTCGGCACGCCGGCGCCCTGGACCGACAGCTATGTGACGCTGGGTGCCGCCTACACCCGCAGCCTGGGCCCCGAGGCGGCGCTGGACGTGCTGCTCAACCATTCCCGCTACGGCTTCGACTCCACCGCGCTGTATGGCGACGACGGCGACTTCTACAGCCGCAACCGCAACGACGCCCGCTGGCTGGGCGGCGAGCTGCGCTGGCGCTGGAGCGGCCTGGCCGGCCACCGCATCACCCTGGGCGTGGAAGGCCAGCGCAACTACCGCCAGCGCATCGACCTGGACAATCTGGAGGCCGGCGAGCCGAGCGCCGCCACCTTCAGCGGCACCGCCCACCGCGTGGGCCTGTATGCCAACGACGAATGGACGCTGCGCCCCGGCCTGCAGCTGACGCTGGGCCTGCGCACCGACCGCCGCACCGACGGCAGCAACGGCCTCAGCCCCCGGCTGGGCGCCAGCTGGGCGGCCACGCCGGCCTGGACCTTCAAGTGGCTCACCGGCCAGGCCTACCGCGAGCCCAACTTCAGCGAGCTCTACTACGAGGACGAGGTGCAGCGCCGCCCGCAGGCCCTGCGGGTGGAGGCGCTGCGCTCCAACGAGCTGGTGGTGCTGTGGCGCCCGGCGGAAGCCTGGCAGTGGCAGGCCGCGGTGCACCGCACCCGCATGTCGCGGGTGATCGAGCTGGTGAGCGAGGACGATGGCCGCCTGGTCTACACCAACCGTGGCGGTGTGCATGCGGCCGGTGCCGACGTGGAGGCCAGCTGGGTCTCGCGGCGCGGCATGCAGCTGCGTGCCAGCGTGAGCTGGCAGCGTGCCCACGATGCACAGACCGGCGCCGACCTGAGCAACGCACCGCACCGGCTGGCCAAGCTGGCGCTCACCGCACCGCTGCCGCTTCTGCCCGGCCTGGGCCTGGGGTTGAACGCGGTGCATGTGGGCGAGCGCCGCACCCTGGCCGGCGCCACCGTCGGCGCCTACCTGCGGCTCAACGGCCGGCTGCGATGGGCGCCGCCCGGCAGCCCGTGGGAAGGCAGCGTGACCCTGTACAACCTGCTGGACCGTGCCTATGACGACCCGGCCGGCCCCGAGCATCGGCAGGACCGGCTGCAGCAGGACGGCCGCAGCTGGCAGCTGCAGATCGGCCGGCGGTTCTGACATGGCCACGCAGTACCTCTCCCGCGCACTGCTGTGCGCCGCGCTGGCGGCCAGCCCGGCCGCCCTGCGCGCCCAAGCCGCCGGCAGCGATGCAGTGGCCAAGGCCCGGCTGGTGACCACCTTCGCCCGCTTCGTGCAATGGCCGGCCGGCACCTTCGCCGCCGACGACACGCCGCTGCAGCTGTGCGTGGCACAGGACAGCCCGGCCGTGGCCGATGCCTTCCGCCGCCAGGCCGCCGGCGCCGCCGCCGGCCGGCCGCTGCAGCTGGTGCTGCTGGCGCCACGGCCCGGCGCCGAGCGCTGCCACCTGCTCTACATCGACGACAGCGCGCCGCGCCGCGCCGCGCCGGCCCTGCCGCAGGCGGAGGAACCGGTGCTCACCATGGCGCAGATCGACGGCTTCGCCAGCGGCGGCGGCATGGTGGAGGTGGTGGTGGTCAACGACGCGCTGCGCTTCGACGTCAACCTGGCCGCGCTGCAGCGGGCCGGCATCGCCGTGCGCGCCGGTGCACTCAAGCTGGCGCGCGAGGTGCTGCGCAAATGAAGCGGCCCCTGCTCCCCGCCCCGGTCGAGGCCTGGTGGAACCGCTCGGGCCACCTGCCGCTGCGCCGGCGGCTGCCGCGCCTGTTCGTGGCCGCCTCGTCGCTGACCGCGATGCTGTCGCTGCTGGCCATGCTGACGGTGGCGGTGTGGTTCCAGGAACGTGGCATGCGCGGGGAGGCCGAGGAACTGGCCCGCACCATCGCCTTCGCGCTGGAGGCGCCGCTGGCCTTTGGCGACCTGCAGGCCGCCAACGAGACGCTGGCCGTGCTGCGGGTGCGCAGCAACGTGCGCGGCGCCTGGCTGCACGATGCCGGCAACGCGGTGCGCGCCACCTACCGCGCCGCCGGCCTGAAGCCCGCCAGCGCCCCGCGCGAGGGCTTCGGCTGCCTGGTGGCGCAGGCGCCGGTGATGGCCGGCAACGACCGGCTGGGCCGCGTGGTGGTGGAGCTGGACCGGCTGCAGGGCCTGCGCCAGCTGCTGGCCGGCGCGGCCGCGCTGGTGGGCGTGCAGCTGCTGGTGCTGATGGTGAGCCTGCCGATGGTGCGCCGCATCGCCGGGCGCATCACCGGGCCGGTGACGGCCCTGGCCCGCACCGCCTCGCGCATCGCCGAGCAGCGCGACTACTCGCGCCGCATCCACGGCGACGGCAAGGACGAGGTCGGCCAGGCCATCCGCGCCTTCAACGAGATGCTGGACCAGGTGCAGCAGCGCGACGATGCGCTGGAGAACGCCAACCGCACGCTGGAGGAGCGCGTGGCCCGCCGCACGCAGGAACTGGCGCAGGAGAAGGAACGGGCCGAGGCCGCCTCGCTGGCCAAGACCCGCTTCCTGGCCAACATGAGCCATGAGCTGCGCACGCCGCTGAACGCGGTGCTGGGCGCGGCGCAGCTGCTGCAGCAGGGCAGCGACGCCACGCACCGCGCGCACCTGATCGAGACCATCGGCCAGAGCGGCGCCAACCTGCTGGCGCTGATCGAGAACGTGCTGGACGTGGCGCGCATCGAATCCGGCGCGCTCACGCTGTCGCACGAGGCCTTCAACCTGGTGGACTGCGTGGAAGCGGCGGTGGCCACCGCCTCGGTGGCCGCACGCGCCGGCGGGCTGGCCATGGCGGTGGTGATCGAGCCGCAGCTGGGCGCCTGGCGCCAGGGCGATCCAATGCGGCTGCGCCAGGTGCTGCTGAACCTGCTGGGCAACGCGGTGAAGTTCACACCCGCCGGCGACGTGGTGATGCGGGTGTGCGGCAGCGGCAGCGACCGGGTGCGCTTCGAGGTGAGCGACACCGGCGTGGGCATGGACCTGGGCGCCACGCGCGACATCTTCCAGCCCTTCGCGCAGGCCGACGAAGCCACCACCCGCCGCTTCGGCGGCACCGGCCTGGGCCTGACCATCTCGCGCGAGCTGGTGCGGGCGATGGGGGGCGACATCACGGTGCGCAGCCGGCCGGGCCAGGGCTCCACCTTCAGCTTCGACATCCTGCTGCCGGCCGCGCCGCCGCAGGCGGCCGCCGTGGCCCAGCCGCCCGCCCGGCCGGCCGTGCAGCAGGTGGTGTTCTTCGAGCCGCACGACGCCAGCGCCGAGGCCCTGCAGGCCATGCTGCAACGCATGCGCATCCCCAGCCGCCGGGTGGCCGATGCAGCCGACCTGCGCGCGGCCATGGCGCCGGACGAGGCCGCCGAGCCGCCCTGGCTGCTGGTGGCCGCCGAATCGCCCGAGGCCTGGGGCCTGCTGGAGCACTGTGCCGACGTCATCGACCCCGAGCGGGTGATCGCGATGAACGACGCGCAATCGCATGCGGTGGAAATGGCGCGGGAGCACATGCAGCTGCCGCGCAGCGTGCTCAAGCCGGTGCTGCGGGCCGCGCTGGTCAGCCGCCTGGGCCGCCACCGGGATGCGCAGCGCCTGCCGCCGGCGGCCACGGCGGCGCCGGCGCAGACGCTGCTGCCGCTTCAGGCGGGCAGCAGCCGCCGGCTGCTGGTGGTGGACGACGATCCCACCAACCAGATGATCGTCATGGCCATGCTGAGCAATGCCGGCCTGCGGGTGGAGGCTGCCGGCGACGGCCGCAGTGCGCTGGGCCTGCTGCGCGAGCACCGCTTCGACCTGGTGCTGATGGACTGGCAGATGCCCGACATGGACGGGCTGGAGGTCACCCGCCGCATCCGCAACGGGGCGGCCGGGCCGCACAACACCACCATCCCGGTGGTGGCGCTGACGGCCAATGCCTTCGCGGAGGACCGCGCCGCCTGCCTGGCGGTGGGCATGAACGACTTCCTCACCAAGCCGGTGGTGGCGCAGCAGCTGCTGTCGGTGGTGCACCGCTGGACGGCGCAGGCGCATTCCGCGCGGGTGTCCTCAGCTGAAGACGGCCCCGCCCGCGTCCAGTGAAGGCGGGCGCAGCAGGTCGGCGTCGATGCCCATCACCGCGCTGGCCCGCTCCACCGCCTGCCACAGCGAAGCGGGCATCTCCAGGATGGCGTCGGGCGAGTCGGCGCGTGCGATCCAGGCGCCGATCTGGTGGTGCTGTTCGGGGGTGAGCAGGTCGAGGCTCAGCATCTCGTCGATGGTCTTCATGGGGTTTCCCTGTTGAGTTGGATGAAGCGCACGCGCGTGATCTCCGAAGGCGCACCGAGCCGCATCGGAGGCCCCCAGTATCCGGTGCCGCGGCTGACGTATACCCACAGCCCGCGCAGCCGGTGCAGCCCGGCGGTGAACGGCTGCTGCAGCCGCACGAAGAAATTCCAGGGCAGGAACTGCCCGCCATGGGTGTGCCCCGACAGCTGCACGTCGAAGCCTGCATCGGCCGCGCCCGCCGCGCTGCGCGGCTGGTGGGCCAGCAGCAGCCGCAGGCCGGCATCGGCCGGCGCGCCGGCCAGCGCGGCGCGGGCGTCGCTGCGGTGGCTGGCCTCGAAGTGGCCGGCCGTGTAGTCGGCCACGCCGGCCATCACCAGCCGGGCATCGCCGTGCTGCAGCACCACATGCTCGTTCAGCAGCACCCGGATGCCCAGGCCGCGCAGCGCGGCAATCCATTCGGGCGCGCCGCTGTAGTACTCGTGGTTGCCGGTGACGAAGAAGCTGCCGTGGCGCGAGCGCAGGCCGGCCAGCGGCGCCACGTCGTGCTGCAGGTCCTGCACCCGGCCGTCCACCAGGTCGCCGGTGATGGCCACCGCATCGGCCTGCAACTGGTTGACGGCATCAACGATCCGCTGCACATAGGCCCGCTTGACGGTGGGACCGACATGCACGTCGGTGATCTGCGCGACGGTAAAGCCGTGCAAACCCGCGGGCAGGCCCTCGATGGGAATGTCCACCTGCCGCACCGGCGCCCGCCGCCGCGCGCCCACCACGCCCAGCACCACCGCCAGCACGGCCAGCAGCGGAACCGCCATGGCGCTGGGAGCGGCCAGCGGCGGCAGATCGAACGGCAGCGCGGCCAGCAGCAGCAGCTCGCGCAGCAGGGTGAGCACGAACAGCATCGAGAAGCTGCCCAGCGCCAGCATGCCGGCCCAGCTCCAGCGGTCGGCCGCCGCGCGGCTGCGGGACTTGCGCCCGAAGAAGCCGACCGGGATCAGCACCGCCGACGCCACCAACCAGGCCACGAGCAACGCGGGCGCCACCACCCCCGGCAGCCCGGGCGCGATGCGCGCGCCGATGTAGACATGAAGCAGGACCAGGAGCCAGAGTGCGGGCATCGCACCCACATGGGGGTGCGGGGCCGGCGTTCAACCGCGGCGCACGCCGGGCACCGCCGTTGCCCCGGCAGGACGATGGCCGCCGTTCCGCCGCGGCCCGGGAGATCTGCCATGCACCGCCTTCCCCACCACATTCCCCACCACCGGGCCGGTCCCGGCCCCCACCGCGCCATGCTGGCGCTGTGCGCCGCCGCCGCCGCTGCGCTGCTGGCCGGCTGCGCCGCCGCGCCGCGCATCGAGGGCCAGTGGACCGCACCCAACCGGCCCGCCAGCAGCCTGCAGGGCGCGCGGGTGCTCATCGCGTGCGAGGCGGTGGACCCGGCCGTCAAGCGCATCTGCGAGGACCAGATGGCCGGCGCCGTGGTGGCGCATGGCGCCACGCCGGTCACCGCGCCGCAGATCGAGCCGCCAGCGCCCGGCCAGCCGGTGCCCGACCAGCAGTACCTCGGCCTCGCCCGCCAGGCCGGCGCGCGCGCGGTGCTGGCCACCACGGTGTCCGCCTGGGCGGGCGCCCAGGGGGCGGCGGTCCGGCGTTTTCCATCGGCCTGGGCAGCTTCGGCTTCGGCGGCGGCCATGTGGGCGGCGGCGTGGGCGTGGCCGTGCCCATCGGCGGCTACGGCGGCGGAGAACGCCGCAGCACCGCCTACTCGGCCAGCACCCGCATCGTCGACGTGGCCGGCGGCTCGGTCATCTGGACCGCCCGCGCCTCGGCGCCGGCCTCCGACGAGATCCAGGGCCCGATGAGCGGGCTGGCGCAGGCCATCCTCCAGGGGGCGGAGGACGCGGGGGTGTTCTGACGCCCTGCCCGTTCAACCAGGCCGGCGGACCGCCTCCACCACGAAATCGACGAATGCCCGCACCCGCGCCGACAAGTGCCGGTTCTGCGGATACAGGATCGAAAACGGCCGCGTCGCCCCGGCCAGCTGCGGCAGCACCTCCACCAGCTCGCCGCGGCGTACCGCTTCCTCGGCGATGAAGTGGTAGATCTGGCAGATGCCGCCACCGGCCCGCGCCCAGGTGACCACCCCCAGCACGTCCTCGTGCACCCGCTGGCGGCTCTGGAAGGCATGGTCCACCACGCGGTGTTGCGCGTCGCGCAGCAGCCAGGGCAGCGGCCGGCCGGTGCTGGGCAGGATGAACTGGATGCAGTCGTGGCCGGCCAGGTCGGCCAGCACCTGCGGATGGCCGCGCACGGCGAGGTAGGCCGGCGCGGCGAACAGGCCCAGCGTGGCGTCCTCCAGCTTGCGCGCGATCAGCCGGGAATCCTGCGGCTCGCCCAGGCGGATCACCAGGTCGTAGCCATCGTCCACCAGGTCGACGTTGCGGTTGCCGATGTTCAGCTCCAGCGCCACGCCGGGGTAGGCCTGGGCGAAGGCCGGCAGCAGCGGCAGCAGCCTGTGGTGGGCATAGGTGGTGGGCACGCTGATGCGCAGCAGCCCGGTGGGCGTGGTCTGGCGGCCGGTGATGGCGCGCTCGGCCTCGGCGATCTGCTCCAGCGCCTGCTGGCACTCGGCGCGGTACAGCGCGCCGTCCTCGGTGAGCCGGATGCTGCGGGTGGTGCGCACGAACAGGCGCACGCCCAGCCGCTGCTCCAGCCGCGCGATGCTGCGGCTGACCGCCGCCGGCGTGACGCCCAGCGCCTCCGCCGCCGCGGTGAAGCTGCCCAGTTCCGCCGCCTTGCAGAACAGCTCGATGCTGCCCAGCTGCACCGGATCGAACGAACGTGCCATTTGTGCCCCGGCGTAATGAATGAAGTACCTGCAACCGCCTTTATGGCGACCGATCGAGCGCCTAGATTCTGGGGCTGTTGATCCACTTCCCTAGGGAGCACCCCATGGCACAAGCCCGCATCCTGATGATCGTCACCAGCAACAGCCGCATGGGTGACACCGGCAAGCCCACCGGCCTGTGGGCCGAGGAACTGGCGGCGCCCTACTACGCGCTGGTGGATGCCGGCGCCGAGGTGGTGCTGGCCTCGCCGGCCGGTGGCCCGGCGCCGATCGACCCCGGCAGCGTCAAGCCGAAGGGCGAGAACGACGAGATCGTGGAACGCTTCCTGGCCGATGCGCCGCTGCAGGCGCTGGTGCAGTCCACGCGCCCGGTGGCCGAGCTGGACGCCACGCAGTTCGACGCGGTGTTCCTGCCCGGCGGCCACGGCACGATGTGGGACCTGCCCACCAGCCCGGGCGTCACCCGCGCGGTGGAGCAGGCCTGGGCCGGCAACAAGGTGGTGGCTTCGGTGTGCCACGGCGCGGCCGGCCTGGTGACGGCCAGGCGCCCGGACGGCCAATCCATCGTCGCGGGCCTGAAGGTGAACTCGTTCACCGATTCGGAAGAAGCCGCGGTGGGCCTGACCGAGGTGGTGCCCTTCCTGCTGGAGAGCCGGCTGCGCGCGCTGGGCGGGCAGTTCGTGGGCGCGGCCGACTGGCAGCCGTTCGTGGTGCGGGACGGCCAGCTGATCACCGGCCAGAACCCGCAGTCCTCCTCGCTGGTGGCGGCCGAGGTGCTGAAAGCGCTGGGCCTCTGAGCACCGGACCGGCGGCCCGCCTGCCGCCGGTCAGATCGCGTCGGGGTTCTTCTCCACGATGTCGGCGGCGATGTGGCCGGGCGCCTCGGCGCGGCGCTGCTTGTCCATCAGCTTGCCCAGCTGCGAGGCCAGCGCATGCTCCAGCTTCTCGGCCGCGCCGTCGATGGCCAGGTGCAGGCTCTCGGCCTGGTGGGTGACGGCGATGTTCTTCACGCCCGACACCCGCGCCTCCAGCATGCAGCGCATGTCGTTGCTGCCGGACTTGTCGCCGCTGTTCACGTCGCCCAGGTGCGCTTCCACGTGGGTGAGGTACTCGGCGTACTTGTCGACCGAATCCAGGATCACGCCCTGCACGTAGTCGGTGAGCGCCTGGCGGCCTTCGATGTGGTTGTCGGTCTCTACTTGAATCTGCATGGGGGCTCCAGGTCTGACGGTTGATGCCCTGGTCGGGCAACACGCATGCCCAGCCCGCGATGCGCAACCTCTTCCTTGACGAGGGCTGCCCCCTGCTCGTGGTGTTACGCATCGGTAACCGCTACCGCGAACCCTGGCAGACACTGGGCGTGAGCCCCAGCTCCATCGCGGTGGACCTGTTCTTCTTCTGTAGCGGGCTGCTGGTCACCTCCAGCTGGTGGTATGCCGGCTCGCTGCGGCGCTTCGTCCTGGCGCGGGCGGCGCGCATCCTGCCGGGCATGTGGGCGATGGTGGCGGTGACGGTGCTGGTGCTCAGCGCCTTCAGCGCGCTGCCGGCGGCGGCGTACTTCAGCGCCGACACCACCTGGACCTACGTGCTGAAGAACTGCACCGTGCTGTTCGGCACCACCGGCTCCCTGCCCGGCGTGTTCCGCGACACGCCCTATCCGCATGCGGTCAACGGCTCCTTGTGGACGCTGCCGCATGAGCTGCACTGCTATGGCCTGCTGGCCCTCGTGGGCGTGGCCACCGCGGTGCTGGGGCGCTGGCATCCGGCGCATGCGGCGCGGCTGATGACCCTTGCCTTCGCCGGTGCGGCCACCGGCTCGGCCGCCATGATGCTGCGCGCCGCGCTGCAGGGCGCGCACGACCGCGCGGCCGGCTGCTGCTGATGTTCTCGCTGGGCGTGCTGGCCTACCAGCTGCGGCACCACATCCGGCTTCGCTGGCGCTGGGCGGCGCTGGCGGCGGCGGTGCTGGCCGCCGGCACGCTGCTGCAGTCGCGGGCCTTCACCGCCGTGTATCCGCTGCCGCTGGCCTACCTGGCGCTGGCCGCGGCCTACCTGCCGGGCGGCTGGCTGCGCCGCTTCAATGCGCTGGGCGACTATTCCTTCGGCGTCTACATCTACGCCTTCCCGGTGCAGCAGGTGATCTCGGTGCTGCAGCCGCAGGTGGGGCTGGCGGCCCACATGCTGCAGTCGGCGCTGGTGACGCTGCTGCTGGCGGCGGCCTCGTGGCACCTGGTGGAGCGGCCGGCGCTGGCAGCTGCCCGGCGCGGCAGCGCCCACCGGCCGGTGGCGCTGGCCGCCGGCGGCTGAAGCCACGGTCAGCCGGTGCTGGGCAGCAGCTGGCCCACGGTGGCCGAGGGCGGCTGGTCGTTCTCGCCGGGCGGCGCGGCGGCGCCCCACTGGGCGACGCTGCTGCGCAGCTGCACCATCAGGTCGGCGGCCATCGATTCCAGCAGCCGCACCTCGCGGGTGGTGAGCGCACGCGGCGTCACGTCCACCAGGCACAGCGTGCCCACCTTGAAGCCCGCGGCATCCACCAGCGGCGCGCCGGCATAGAAGCGCACGCCGCGGTCCTGCATCGCGGGGTTGTTGGCAAAGCGCTGGTCGCGCGCGATGTCGGGCACCACCAGGGTGTGGCCATCGGCCACCACATGGCCGCACAGGGACATGCGGCGCTGCATGCCCATGTCGTCGCCGCCCAGTGCCACGCCGCCGGCGGCCGTTTCCGCCGACGAGACCAGCGGCAGGCTGCCGAAGGCGCCGCCCACCTGCTGGCGGTCCTCGGTGATGAGCGACACCAGCGCCATCGGCACGTCGAAGATGTCGGCCGCGCGGCGCGAGGCGGCCTCCAGCAGCGTGCGGGCGCGCGGGTCCAGCAGGCCGCTGGCCTGCAGCGCCTGCAGCCGTGCCGGTTCGTCGGCGGGCAGCGGCGCTTCGAGGAAGCCTTCGGGCAGGTCGTCGCCCATGTACTGCGACATGCGCACCATGGCCTCGCCGACCGAGCTGACCACCGCATCGGCGCCCAGCGATTCCGGCGTCTCGCCCTGGCGCAGCAGCTCGGGCGCGTTCCACAGGCCCAGCACGATGCGCAGCTCCGGGTACAGCCGGCGCAGCCGCTTGCAGAAGTGGCGGGCCGAGGTTTCCGGCGCCACCGCGAAGTAGGAGATGCACACGGTGCGCGCGCCGCGCAGGTCCAGCCGGGCCAGGGTCTCGGCATTCAGCGCGGCGGCGGGCCGGTGCTCGGCGGGCCGGCCCTGCAGGCTCAGCGCATGGGCCAGCATGCGGGCGGCCAGCGTGTCCACCTCCCACTTGCCGCCGATGCACACCGCGCCCGGCCGGGTGCTGGCCGGCGGCGGATGCAGCTCCACCAGCTCGTCCAGCAGCGCCTCCATGCCGGTGACCACGCGGTGGCGGTGCTCGGCGGTGGCCACGCTGGCATGGTCGCTGGTGGCCATGCGCAGCACCTGCAGGCCGGCGTCGTCGTAGAAGGCGGCCAGGTTGCCGTCCTGCGCCTGCAGCGTGGCCACCTCGATGGCTTCTTCCACGTCGCCAGCCAGCAGCCGCTGGTACAGCCGTGTGGGCGGGTCCAGCGCGGGCTGGCTGCCCAGCAGCACGTTGAGGAAGGCGAAGCGCGGCAGGTGGTGGCCCACCACCAGCAGGCACACGGTGAGCGGCGTGCTCATGATGAGGCCGATGGGGCCCCACAGCGCCGTCCAGAAGGTGGCCGCCACCATCAGCGACATGGCCGACAGCCCGGTGCTGGCGCCGTACAGCAGCGGCTCCACGATGTTGTTGCTGACCACCTCCAGCACGATGATGAGCGTGCCCGTCCACAGGAACATGTCCCAGCCGGGATCGACCGCGAAGGCCAGCGCCAGCGGGAACACCGCGGCGATCATCGGCCCCACGTAGGGCACGAAGCGCATCAGCGCCGCCACCGCGCCCCACAGCAGCGCGCCCGGCACGCCGATGGCCCACAGGCCCAGCGCCATCGGCACGCCATAGCTCACGTTGACCGCCAGCTGCATCGTCAGGTAGCGGCTGATGCGCCGGCCAGCCTCGTCCATCGCGTCGGTGGAGCGGTGCAGGCTGCCGCCCCACAGCCGCAGCAGGCGGTCGCGCAGGTCCACCCGGTCCAGCAGCACCAGCACCACGAACACCAGCACGATGCCGGCGGTGGCCAGCGGCGCCAGCCCCACCTCGGCCCATTCGATGGCCTGCTCCATCGGCGTGAGCGGGCGTTCCTCCACATGCACCCGCTGCACCGGCGGACCGGTGCGCGGCGTGTTGGCCGCGGCCTTGTCCACCTCGCGGCGCACGGCGTCGAAGGTGCGCACTGCGCCGTCGAACATGCCGGGCTGCCCGGCCGTCTTGCGCAGCTCGCGCAGCTTGTGCTGGATGTTGCTCTGGTAGGTGGGCAGCTGGGCGCTGAGGGCGCTGACCTGGTTGCCCAGGAACACCGTGGCGAGGCCCAGCGCGGCCAGCACGCCGACCATCACCGCGATGACGGCATACACCCGCGGCAGCCCCCAGCGCTTCAGGCGCACGACCAGCGGGTCGAGCATGAAGCCCAGCAGGAAAGCCAGGAACAGCGGCATCAGGATCGAGCGGCCGTAGTAGAGCGCGGCGATCACCAGGGCCGCGGTGATGAGCGAGACCAGCAGTCGCGCCTCGGGCAGCAGCGCCAGCAGCAGGCCGCTGGGGCGCAGGGGTTCGTCGGGATGCGGATCGGATTTCATGGGCGGTGGCATGGGCCCGCCCATGGAGCAGCCAGCGGGCCCGCACTTGGGAAGCACCCCGTGTTTCTGGTGTCGGGGTGTGTGGGGGCTGGCTTGGGTGCTTTCCGGTGGTGAGGCCGCAGGTGCTCTTCTTGTTGGGCCGCCGCGCGGGGGGCGGTGCCCGGCGGGGCTCATGCTGGGGTGGTCCGGCCCTGCGGGCCGGACTGCGCTGCGGTGCTCGCGCCGAGGTCGCGCGGCCCAACTCGCTACGTTCACTGCGTTCACTGCACTCGAACAACGTCCGCGGATCAGTCAACGAAGCGCGCTGCGCGCGCCGACCTCGGCACTGCGCTCCTCGCCACCCCACAAATCGCCCCACCGGGCACCGCCCCCCGCACGGCTCTGCTCATTTGATGCGGGGTGGCCTTGCCACGAGTGCGCGCTAGCAACAGCATTGCGCCTTGCCCCGGCCCGGCGACAGCGACAGCACGGCAACGGCAACGGCGTGGCAGTGGCAGTGGCAGTGGCAGTGGCAGTGGCAGTGGCAGTGGCAGTGGCAGTGGCAGTGGCGATGGCAGCATGTGCTGCAACGGCAGCGGCAGCGGCAGCGGCCAAAGCAGCGAGCGAGCATCAGCCACGAAGCAGAGCGCCCGCACAGTTGTACCCAAGCACGTCACCCCGCTGGCCCTTTGCGCAGGGCCGTGCGGGCAGGCCCGGGGGCGCATGTGGAGCGCCGAGCAGCGCAGGGCAGTTCGCGCGAAGCGCGAACCGCGGAAGCTAAGCCCCCGGGCCTGCCCGCACGGCCCTGCGCAAACCGCCCAAGTTCAGCAAATCACCACCAGGCACGTCACACCGCCGCCGTGACGATGATCTCCACCAGCAGCTTCGGCGAGGCCAGCTTGGCTTCGCAGGTGGCGCGGGTGGGCACGGCGTCTTCGGGGATCCAGGATTCCCATACGGCGTTCATGCCGGCGAAGTCGCGCTCGATGTCCTTCAGCCAGATCTGCACCTGCAGCAGGCGCGAGCGGCTGCTGCCCACGCTCGCCAGGTACTGGTCGATCTTGGCCAGCACGTCCGCGGTCTGTGCGCCGATGTCGCCCTCGGTGTTGCTGGCGGTCACGCCAGCCACGTACACCGTGTTGCCGTGGACGACGACGCGCGACAGGCGGCGGGTGGACTGGAAGCGCTGGATATCGGTGGTCATGTCAGTGTCGTGTGGTTGGGGTGGATGAAGCAAAACGGTCGATCGCGAACGGTGCGATCGGCAAGGTGCTGGCACCGTCGAGCACCAGCTCGGCCACGATCTGCCCGACGATCGGGCTCAGCTCGAAGCCGTGGGCCGAGAAGCCGAAGGCATGCACCAGCCCCGGCTGCGTGCGGCTGGGGCCGATGACGGGAATCTGGTCGGGCATGAAACCCTCCACGCCGGCCCAGGCGCGGTTGATCGACAGGCCCTGCAGGTGCGGAAACAGGTCGGTGACGGTGTGTGCGCTGCGCGCCAGCTGCAGCATGTCCACCTCACCGTGGCGCGCCACCGCATCGGCCTTGCAGCGCAGGCCGCCGCCGATCACCACCGTGCCGTTGCCGAACTGCTTGAACGACAGCGCCCTGCCCGTCGCACCCAGCACCGGGTTGACGAAGGGCTCGACACGCGTGGTCACCATCAGCATCAGGCCGCCGGCCTCGATCGGCACCGGCTCGCCGGCCTGGCGGGCGATCTCGCCGGCCCAGGCCCCGGCAGTGTTGACCAGGTGCGGCGCCTCGAAACGGCCTTGCGGCGTGTGCACCTGCCACAGGCTGCCCACGCGCTCGATGCGCTGCGCGGGGGTGCCTTCATGCAGCTGCACGCCGCGCCGCTGGGCAGCGCGCCGGAACGCCGTCACCACCCCGAACGGATAAGCGTAGCCATCGTCCTCCGCCCAGATTGCGCCGGTGATGCGCGGCGTGAGACTGGGCACCAGCTCGCGCACCTCGGCCGGGCCGATCAGCCGTTCATGGGTGAAGCCCATCACGTTCAGCGTGGCCACGCGCTCCTGCAGCGTCAGCAGCTCGTCCGGCGTCTCGGCCAGCTTGAGCTGACCGCTGGGCACGAAGCCGGCGGGCTCGTCGACCAGCTCGGGCAGGCGGTGCCACAGCGCGCGCGCCGCCACCGACAGCGGTACCTCGGCCAGGTGGCGGTCGACGGTGCGCACGCCGCCGGCGTTCACGCCCGAGGCATGGCGGCCGCAGTAGTCGGCCTCGAGCAGCCGCACGCTGCAGCCGCGGCGCGCCAGGTGCAGCGCGCTCGACAGGCCCTGCAGCCCGCCGCCGATGACCAGCACGTCGCTGGTCGAGGCCGCGGCGCTCATCGCGCCTCGCGCGCCAGCTCGCCCAGCGTGATCGGCTTGATCGGCGGGCGGATGCGGTAGTAGCCCACCTCGGCCGGCGACACGCCGCGGGCCTCGGCAATCACCTCGGTGACGGTCAGGCCGCACAGGCGGCCCTGGCACGGCCCCATGCCGCAGCGGCCGAAGCTCTTGGCCTGGTTGGGGCCGGTGCAGCCCAGCGCCACATGGGCGCGCAGGTCGCCGGCCGTCACTTCCTCGCAGCGGCAGACGATCACGTCGTCGGCCGGCACCCGCAGCTTGGGCCGGTACAACGCATCCAGGAAGGGGCGGATGGCGAGCTGGGTGGCCAGTTCGGCACGCACGGGCGCGGCACGGCGGTCGCGCTCGGCGGCGTCGATGCGCGCCAGCTGCGCGGCCACCGCCAGGCCCGCCAGCGTGCCCTGGCAGGCCGCCGCCAGTGCACCGCCGATGCCGCCGCCATCCCCCGCGATGAAGATGCCCGGCACGCTGAGCTCGCCCCAGGCATCGGCCTGCGGCGTCCAGCACAGCTGCGCCTCGTCCCAGCGGTGCTCGGCGCGCAGGCTCCAGCTGAACTGGGTGTTGGGCACCACGCCCTGGTGCAGCAGCACGGTGGCGGCCTCGATGCGGTGGCTGCGGCCGCCGGCCTCGAAGCGCAGTGCCTGCGCATGGTCGGTGCCTTCCACCGCCAGCCCGGTGGCGCCGGTGAAGAAGGGCACGCCCGCGCGGCGCAGCGCCGTCATCAGCTTCAGGCCCTTGGCCAGCACCCGCCAGCCGCGCAAGGCACCGGCCGCATGGGCCAGCGCACGGCGGTGGTCAGCGCGGTCGGTGGTGTCGACGATGGCGCTGATCTCCACGCCGGCCCGCAGGTACTGCCAGCCCAGCAGGTACAGCAGCGGGCCGCAGCCGGCCAGCACCAGGCCACCGGTGGTGGGCACCAGCTGCGCGGTCTTCAGCAGGATCTGCGCGGCACCGGCGGTCATCACGCCGGGCAGCGTCCAGCCGGGGATGGGAAACGGCCGCTCCATCGCGCCGGTGGCCAGCACCACGCGCCGGGCCTGCCAGCTGCGCACGCCGCCGTTCTGCAGCGCATGCACCTGGTGGTCCCGCGTCACCTCCCACACCGCCACGCCGGCTTCATGCCGCGCGCCGCTGCGGGCGAAGGCCTCGGCCAGCGGGCGGCCAGCCCCGTAGTCGGGGCCCAGCACGTCCAGCCGGCGCGCATCGGCATCCACCTGCGTGATGGCGCGGTAGATCTGTCCGCCGGGCGCGGCCTGCTCGTCCAGCAGCACCACGCTGGCACCGGCTTGGCGCGCCGCGATGGCGGCCGACATGCCGGCGGGCCCGGCGCCGATGACCACCACGTCCACGGCTTCAGGCGTCATGGCCGGCCTCCACGGGCATGGGCATGGCGACCGTTGCAGCGGCCGGTTCGCCGAAGCTGCGCAGCCCCTGCTGCGTGCGCACCTGCATGCCTTCGCGCACCGCGACCAGGCAGGCCTGGCGGGATGCTTCGCCGTCGATCTCGACCAGGCATTCGAAGCACACGCCCATCATGCAGTAGGGCGCACGCGGCGCACCGCTGACGGCCGAGCTGCGAAAGCGCTGCACGCCCGACTGCAGCAGCGCAGCGGCCACGGTGGTGCCGGCCGGCACCTGCAGCAGCCGGTCGTCGAAGCGGATCTGCACCATGGCCACAGGCGCGGCGCCGGGCAAGGGCTGGAACGGAGAGCGGTTGGCGTCAGTGGGCATGGCTGAAGTGGTAGTTCGGGTCGAGGAAACGGCTGCCCTCGAACGGGTTGATCTCTTCGGGCTTGGCGCCGCCCAGCACCCAGGGCGCGATGGCCAGGGCATGGTTGGCCGCCAGCGTCACGCCGCTGTGGCAGGTGGTGACGAAGGCACCGGGCTGCGCCGCGGACTGCTGGTAGATCGGGAAGCCGTCGGGGCTCATCACCCGCAGCGCGCCCCAGGCCCGCACCAGCTTCAGCCCGGCCAGTACCGGAAAGCTGCGCACGCCGCGGCGGGCGATGGCGGCCAGCACGTCGGTGGTGGTGCTGTCGTCGAAGCCCACCTCCTCCATCGAGTCACCCAGCTGGATCGTGCCCTCGTCCGTCTGGCGCACGTTCAGCGTCGGAAAGTCCAGGAAGTGCCCTGCTCGCTCGCCGATCAGCACCTGGCCGCGGTTGGGCTGCACCGGCGCATGCAGGCCCACCTGCTCGGCCAGCGTGCGGTTGCCCAGGCCGGCCGCCAGCACGATGCGCGGCGCCTGCCAGCGCTGGCCGCCGGCCTGCACCGTGAACACGTCGGCAGTGCGGCCGATCTGCTGCACCGGGCTGCCCGGCACCACGCGCACGCCGCGCTGCTGCAGGGCCGCATGCAGCGCACGCAGCAGCTTCAGCGGGTTGGCATGGCCGTCCATCGGCGTGTAGCTGGCGCCCACCACCTCGGGGCCGATGTGCGGCACGCGCTCGCGCACAGCGGCGGTGTCCAGCATCTCGAACGGGTAGTCGGCGGGCCGGCCGCCCAGGTCGTCGCGGATGGACTGCAGGCGGGCGCGGCGCGCTTCCAGTTCTTCATCGGTGAAGCAGAAGGCGTAGCCGCCGGGCTGGCGCAGCTGCACGTCGACGCCGGTTTCCTGCAGCAGTTCGGCAGCGAGCTGCGGCCAGCTGCGGGCCGAGCGCATCGTCCAGCGGGCATAGGGCGCAAAGCCGTAGCCCTTGCCCTGCACCCACACCAGGCCGAAGTTGCCGCGGCTGGCGCGGAAGGCCTGGTCGCCTTCGTCGAGCACCAGCACGCTGGCCTTCTGCCGCGCCAGGCCGTAGGCCACCGCGGTGCCCACGAGCCCGCCGCCGACGACGATGACGTCGGCTTGTCTAGACAGGTCGGTCATCTAGTTCCCCTTGCCCACCAGCACGCGGTCCAGGCCGACGATGCGGTCGAGCAGCAGCATCAGCACCAGCGTGCCGACGATCAGCACCGTGGACACCGAGGCCACCAGCGGATCGATGGTGTGGGCGATCTGGTTGTACATGGCCACCGGCAGCGTGGTGGTGCCGGGGGTGGAGACGAAGACGGTCATCGTCAGCTCGTCGAAGCTCTGGATGAAGGCCAGCATCCAGCCGCCGGCCACGCCGGGCAGGATCAGCGGCAGCACCACGCGCCGGAAGGCGGTGAAGCGGCTGGCGCCCAGCGACAGCGCCGCCCGCTCGGCATCGGTGTCCATGCCGGTGGCCGCGGCCAGCACCAGCCGCAGCGCATAGGGCATCACCACGATCACATGGGTGAGCGCCAGCCAGGCGAAGCTGCCGGTGAAGCCCAGCGCCGAGAAAAAGCGCAGGAAGGCCACGCCCAGCACCACGTGCGGGATCATCAGCGGCGACAGGAAGAAGCCCATCAACACGCCGCGGCCGGGGAAGCGGTGGCGCACCATCGCCAGCGCCGCGGGCACCGCCAGCGCCACCGCCACGGTGGCACTGGCCAGGCCCAGCCACAGCGACAGCCAGAAGGCGTCGATGATTTCCTTGGCATCCAGGATGGCGCGGAACCAGCGCAGCGACAGGCCTTCGGTGGGCAGCGAGATGAAGCCCTTGGAGGTGAAGCTCACCGCCACCACGATGAGCAGCGGCGCCAGGATGAAGCCGATGAACAGCGCGTGGTACAGCAGCGAGAGCCAGCCGTTCTTTCTCATGGATCGTTCTCCTTGGCAGCGCGGTCAGCGGTCGAACACGGCCGCATAGCGGCGCTCGATCCAGCGGTTGCAGCCCAGCACGATGGCCACGTTGGCGATGAGCAGCAGCACCGCGATGGACGCGCCCAGCGGCCAGTTCAACGTGCTCAGGAATTCGTCGTACGCCGCGGTGGCCACCACCTTCAGCCGCCGCCCGCCCAGGATGGCCGGCGTGGCGAAGGCCGAGGCCGCCAGCGCGAAGACGATGATCGAGCCCGACAGCACGCCCGGCAGGATCTGCGGCAGCACCACGCGGCGGAACACCGTCATCGGCGGCGCGCCGAGGGACAGGCCGGCGTTCTCGATCTGCGGATCGAGCTTCAGCAGCGCGGCCCACACCGAGATCACCATGAACGGGATCAGCACATGGGTGAGCGCGATCACCACGCCGCTCATCGTGAACAGCAGCTTCACCGGCTCGTCGGTGATGCCCAGCGCCATCAGCGCCTGGTTGATCAGGCCCTGGTTGCCCATCAGGATGGCCCAGCCCAGCGTGCGCACCACCACCGAGATGAGCAGCGGCCCGAGGATGACCACCAGGAACATCGAGCGCCAGGGGTTGCGCATGCGCGCCAGGATGATGGTCTCGGGCACGCCGAACAGCACGCACAGCAGCGTGACGCCCAGCGCCATGCCGCCGGTGCGCAGGAAGATCTCGTGGTAGTAGCCGTCGCCCAGCACCTCGGCATAGTTGGCCAGCGTGTGCTCGGGCAGCACGCCGCGGGTGCCGTCGAAGGCATTGAACGACAGCAGCGCCGTCATCAGCAGCGGCACCAACAGCATGCCGATGTACAGCAGCAGCGCCGGCCCCGACAGCAGCCAGGGCGCCAGGCCCGGCCGTTCGTTGCGGGCCACGGCCTGCACGGAAGGATGGCTCATCACCTCAGCGGCCATGGGCGGCCTCCGCATGCAGCAGGCGGGCGTCGTCGTCGGTCCAGCGCAGGCCCACGGCCGTGCCCTCGCCCGGTGGCACCGTGCCCACGTTGGGCTGGCTCACGCGCAGCCGGCCCACCGCGCTGTCGATCTCCAGCATCCAGTGGCTGCCGAGGAACACCCGCGTGGCCACGCGGCCGTCGATGCCCTGCCCGGCCGGCACCACCTGGATGCGCTCCGGCCGCAGGTACACGTCGACCCGGCCGGCATAACGCTGGCCCTCGTGCGGCACGAACATGCGGCGTGCATCGGGCCCGGCCGAGGCACCCAGCGCCACCTCGCAGCAGCGCTCATGCGTGGCCACCACGCTGCCGGCCACGGTGTTGGTCTGGCCCAGGAAGGTGGAGGCGAAGGCCGACTGCGGCCGCTCATAGGCGTCGAAGGGCGTGCCCAGCTGCACGATGCGCCCGCCGTGCATCACCGCCACGCGGTCGCTCATCGTCATGGCTTCCACCTGGTCGTGCGTGACCAGGATGGTGGTGATGCCCAGGTGCCTCTGGATGCCGCGCAGCTCGATGTGCATTTCCTCGCGCAGCTTGGCGTCGAGGTTGGACATCGGCTCGTCCAGCAGCAGCACCGCAGGCCGGATGGCCAGCGCACGCGCCAGCGCCACGCGCTGCCGCTGGCCGCCCGACAAGGCCTTGGGATGACGCCCGCCCAGGCCGCCCAGGCGCACCAGCTCCAGCGTCTCGGCCACACGCTTGTCGCGCTCGGCACGCGGCACCTTGCGCATCTCCAGGCCGAAGCCCACGTTCTCCGCCACCGTCATGTGCGGGAACAGGGCATAGCTCTGGAACACCACGCCCATGCCGCGCTTCTCGGGCCGCAGCGCGGTGATGTCCTGGCCGTCGAGCACGATGCGGCCGCGGCTGGGGTCGACGAAGCCGGCCACCATCTGCAGCGTGGTGGTCTTGCCGCAGCCCGAAGGGCCCAGCAGCGAAGGAACTCGCCTTTCTCGATGGTCAGCGAGAGGCCATCGACGGCAGTGAAATCGCCAAAGTGCTTGGCGAGCCCATCAAGCGTGAGGTAGGACATGGCGGTGGCTTCCGTCAGCGGCCGCTCAGCGCTCGACCGAGCGGTTCCAGCGGTTGGTCCACTCGCCGCGCTTCTCGTTGACCACCGTCCAGTCGGTGGGAATCAGCTTGCCCACCTGTGCCTCGCCGTAGGGCACCTTGCCCGCGACGGCCGGTGCCAGCTGCGTGGCCTTGTTCACCGGGCCCCAGCCCTGGCCGTCGGCCAGCAGGGCCTGCACCTCGGGCGTCAGCAGGTACTGCAGCAGTGCCTGCGACTGCTGCGGCACGTCGCTCTGCACCACTGGGCAGCCGGCGATCATCAGCGCCAGCGCGCCTTCCTTCGGGTAGACGAACTCCACCGGGAAGCCGGTGTCCTTCAGCGCCTGCACGCGGCCGCTGCCCCACACGGCCAGCGTGATGTCGCCGTTCTGGAACAGCTCGGTCATCTTGCCCGGCGAAGGCTCCCAGGCCAGCACGTTGGGCGCCACCTCGCCGGTCATCGCCTTGAAGCCCGGCTCGATCGCCTTCTCGCCGCCCTGGCGCAGCTTGGCGAACATGATCAGCGTCTGCAGGCCGTAGGTGTTGCTGATCGGCGGGATGGCGACTTTCTGCTTGAACTGCTTGTTGGTCAGCAGCTCCCAGGAGTCGGGCTTGGCCAGGCCGGCCTTCTTGAAGGCCTCGACGTTGTAGGCCAGGCCGGTGGCCACCACGCCCACCGCCACCGACTTGTCGCTGAGCCTGGCCAGCGGATACAGCGGCGCATAGGCCTCGGGCTTGACCGCATCGCAGAAGCCGAACTGCACCGCTTGCTGCATCGGGCCGTCGTCCAGCAGCACCACGTCCAGTTCCTGCTTGGCCTTCTGCGCCTGCAGCTTGGCCAGCGTGTCGGTGGAGTTGCCGGCCACGTACACCACCTTCACGCCATGCTTGGCCTCGAACGCCGGGATGATCTTCTCCTTGAAGAGCTTCTCGGTGGAGCCGCCATAGGACCCGAGGTACAGCGTGGGCTGTTGGGCGATGGCGGCTTGGGCAGCGGCGGCAGCCGCCAGCGCGACGATGAGACGGGTCGGTTTCATACGGACTCCTTGTGCACCTGAAAGGGCCTTCACGCACCAGCTTGGTTCGGGTTTTCACCAATCCAATGCATTTGGCTTATGGGCACCCGCGGCGTGTTGGGAAGCGCTTTTCCGCAGGGCTGAGGCACAGTCTAGGAAGCGATGGGGCATGCGTGAAATACAATTTGTTCACCCGTCCATAACATCAGAACATGGGTTAAACGACCATGCGCATCCGTCAACTCGAAGCCTTCCGCGCGGTGATGCTGTGCCAGACGGTCACCAAGGCGTCGGAGATGCTGCACATCAGCCAGCCCGCGGCCACGCGGCTGATTGCCGACCTGGAGCAGAGCATCGGCTTCGCGCTGTTCGAGCGCGTGCGCGGCCGGCTGATCCCCACGCCCGAGGCGCAGACGCTGTATGAGGAAGTGCAGCAAAGCCTGCTGGGCGTGGACCGCATCGCCCGCACGGCCGAAGAGATCCGCCATCAGCAGCGCGGCGTGCTGCAGGTGGCCGCGGCGCCGGCGCTGTCGATCTCGTTCCTGCCGCGGGCGACGGCGCAGTTCCTGGTGGAGCGGCCGCAGACCCAGATCTCGCTGCTGTCGCATTCGTCGCGCACGGTGGTCGACATGGTGGTGGGCCAGCGCTGCGACATCGGCTTCGCCATCCTGGCGATGAACGCGCCCAGCACCCACGGCGAGCCGCTGCTGGCCACGCGCATGCTGTGCGCGGTGCCGGCGGGCCACCGGCTGGCCAGCTACAGCGTGGTCAAGCCGACCGACCTGAAGGGCGAGCACTTCGCCTCATTCCCGCGGGTGCTGGACACGCGGCTGCATGTGGACGCGCTGTTCGCGGCCCACGGCGTGGAGCGCATCCTGCGCTTCGAGACGCAGATCAGCCACGGCCTGTGCAGCTTCGTCGAATCGGGCCTGGCGGTGGCGCTGGTCGACCCCATCACCGCCAGCGAATACCGCGGCGACGGCATCCGCTTCATCCCGTTCGAGCCAACCATCCGCATGGACTTCACCGTGCTCACGCCCATCCAGCGCCGGCCGGCGATGCTGGTGCAGACCTATGTGCAGTACGTGCGGGAGTACGCGCTGAAGCAGCTGGATCCGAGGTGTGTGGTGTTGTGAGGTCTGGGCCTTTGAGGTGGTGCTGCTGGCGAGGCCGCTTGTTCTGTTCTTGTTCGACCGCCGCGCGGGGGGCGGTGCCCGGTGGGGCTCATGCTGGGGTGGTCCGGCCTCGCAGGCCGGACTTCGCTGCGGTGCTCGCGCCGAGGTCGCGCGGCCGAACTCGCTGCGTTCACTACGTTCACTGCGCTCGGACAGCGGCCGCGGATCAGTCTACGAAGCGCGCTGCGCGCGCCGACCTCGGCGCTGCGCTCCTCGCCACCCCAAAAATCGCCCCACCGGGCACCGCCCCCCGCACGGCTCTGCTCTGCGGATGCACTGGTGCCGTGCGAAGGCGCCAGGCAAGTCACCAAACAGCCCCGCTCTACAGTTGTCACCTAGCAGTCCATGCACCCCGCCATGCCCTACACCCTCGACACGCTCGACACCCCCGCCGCCATCGTCTGCCTGCCGCGCATGCAGCACAACATCGCCCGCATGCAGCAGCAGGCCGAGCGCCTCGGCGTGCTGCTGCGGCCGCATGCCAAGACCACCAAGTGCGCCGAAGTGGTCGCGGCCCAGCAGGCGGCCGGTGCCTCGGGCATCACCGTGTCCACGCTGAAGGAGGCCGAGCAGTTCTTCGCCCAGGGCGTGACCGACATCCTGTATGCGGTGGGCATGGCGCCGCACCGGCTGCCGCAGGCACTGGCGCTGCGCCAGCGCGGCTGCGCACTGAAGATCCTCACCGACAGCGTGATCGGTGCACAGGCCATCGTGGACTTCGGCCGCGCCCACGCGCATGCCTTCGACGTGCTGATCGAGATCGACACCGACGGCCACCGCTCCGGCATCACGCCCGACGACGCGGCGCTGCTGGACGTCGGCCGCCTGCTGCATGAAGGCGGCATGCGGCTGGCCGGCGTGCTCACCCATGCCGGCTCCAGCTACGAGCTGGACACGCCACAGGCCCTGGCCGCCCTGGCCGAGCAGGAGCGGGCCGGCTGCGTGCATGCGGCGCAGCGGCTGCGCGCGGCGGGCCTGCCCTGCCCCGTGGTGTCGGTGGGCTCCACGCCCACGGCGCTGGCCGCCGAATCGCTCGAAGGCGTGACCGAGCTGCGCGCCGGCGTGTACGTGTTCTTCGACCTGGTGATGCACAACGTGGGCGTGTGCCGTACCGACGAGATCGCGCTCAGCGTGCTCACCACCGTCATCGGCCACCAGGCCGACAAGGGCTGGGCCATCGTGGATGCCGGCTGGATGGCGATGAGCCGCGACCGCGGCACCGCGCGCCAGGCACAGGACTACGGCTACGGCCAGGTGTGCGCGCTGGATGGCACGCCGATGCCGGGATGGCGGATGTCGTCGGCCAACCAGGAGCACGGCATCGTCTCGCACAGCGCCGCGCCGGGAACGCAGAACGCCCCCCATCGACGTTGCCGCCGCCCTGCCCATCGGCACCCGGCTGCGCATCCTGCCCAACCATGCCTGCGCCACCGGCGCGCAGTTCCCGCAGTACCACGCGCTGGCCGAGGATGGCGCGGTGCAGGCCTGGCACCGCTTCCACGGCTGGTGACGCACTTCAGTTCAGCACATAGCCGCGCGGCTGCAACGGCTCGGGCAGCGGCTGCACGCCCAGCTGCTCCAGCAGGTCGATCTCCAGCCCGCGCACCAGCGCATTGAGCGGCAGGTCGTTGTCGGCACGGCCGAAGGGCTCTTCCAGCTCGTCGCCCAGCGCATCCAGGCCGAAGAAGGTGTAGGCCACGATGACCACCACCAGCGGCGTCAGTGCGCCCAGCGTGGCGGCCAGGCCGAAGGGCAGCAGCAGGCAGAAGAACCAGGCCGTGCGGTGCAGCAGCAGCGAATAGGCGAAGGGCGTGGGCGTGCCCTTGAGCCGCTCGCAAGCGGCCTGCACCGCGGTGCATTCATGCAGGTGCGCCATCAGCGCCTGGTAGACGATGTCGCCCAGCGCACCGGCGCCGCGGGCGCCGGCCAGGTCGCGTGCGATGAGGCCGGCGACCAGGTTGTTGGCATTGCGCGCGGCCGCCAGCACCGGCTGCTCGGCCACGGACAGCCACGGCGCGGCCGCAGCCACCGCGTCGTCATCGCGCAGCCGGGCGGCCAGCGCATGGGCGAAGCCGATGCAGCGGCGCACCACGGCCTGGGCCACTGCGGGCTGGTCGGGCAGCGCGGCGAGTGCCTCGCGGGCCAGCGCACGGCTGGCCGCCAGCAGGCTGCCCCACTGCCGGCGCGCCTCCCACCAGCGGTCGTAGCAGACGTTGTTGCGAAAGCCCAGGAACACCGACAGCGCCAGCCCCAGCAGCGAGAACGGCACCGCCGCCAGGTGCGCTGCGTCCAGCCGCGCATCGCGGCCCTGCAGCCACACCGCCAGCACCGAGACGGCCGCCACCAGCGCCAGCTTGCCGGCGATGTGCGGCACGATGGAGCCGCGCAGCACGAAGAACAGGCGCCAGGCGCTGGGTCGGGGTCGCACGATCATCGGCCGATTGTGGAGCCGGCCGACAGGCACGTGCCTTGCCGCTGCGCTGCACCTCCACCGCAGCGCAGCACCACTCGCCCATGCCCGCCAGCCCGCTCGATCCGCAACAGAAATGGCCCGACCGCCTGTGGGTGGTGCGCCATGGCCAGAGCGCCGGCAACGTGGCGCGCGACAAGGCCGAGGCCGCCGGCCTGCCGCTGATCGACATCGCCACCCGCGACATGGACGTGCCGCTGTCGGCGCTGGGCGAGCGGCAGTCGCTGGCGCTGGGCGAATGGTTCGGCGGCATGCCGGCCGACGAACGGCCCAACGTGGTGCTGTGCTCGCCCTACGTGCGCGCCCGCCAGACCACCGAGCTGGTGATGCAGGCCGCGGGCCTGGCCGGTGGCGACGACGAGCTGCAGGTGCGGGTGGACGAACGGCTGCGCGAGAAGGAGTTCGGCATCCTGGACCGGCTCACTCGCCTGGGCATCGAGCAGCAGCATCCGCAGCTGGCCGAGCAGCGCAGCCACGTGGGCAAGTTCTACTTCCGCCCACCCGGCGGCGAGAGCTGGTGCGACGTCATCCTCCGGCTGCGCAGCGTGCTGGAGACGGTGACGCGCGAGCACCGCGGCGAGCGCGTGCTGATCGTGGCGCACCAGGTGATCGTCAACTGCCTGCGCTACCTGCTGGAGCGCATGGACGAGGCCCAGGTGCTGGAGACCGACCGCGCCGGCGACGTGCCCAACTGCGCCGTCACCTGGTATGCCTTCGACCGCACGCTGGGCCGCCGCGGCAAGCTGGCGCTGCAGCAGGCCAACTTCGTGCGGCCGGTGGTGGAAGCCGGCGAGCCGGTGACGGCCGAGCCCGACATGCCGGCAGCACCCAAGTCATGAGCGACCGCTTGTCTTCGCTGCCGCCGCCGCTGCTGCTGGACGAGGCCGCGCTGCGCGCCTGGCCGCTGCCCCTGCCCGACGAGGATGGCGACAAGGAACAGCGCGGCCGGGTGCTGGTGATCGCCGGCGGGCCGGAGATGCCCGGCGCGGCCGTGCTGTCGGCCGTGGCCGCCATGCGCGCGGGCGCCGGCAAGCTCACCATCGCCACCGCCGCCAGCGTGGCCGCGGGCGTGGCGCTGGCCGTGCCCGAAGCCCGGGTGCTGGCCCTGCCCGAGACCGCGGCGGGCGGCCTGGCGGCCAAGGGCCTGGCGCTGCTGGAGGACATCCTGCCCAGCGCACGGGCGGTGCTGTTCGGCCCCGGCGTGCAGGACGAAGGCGCGGCAGTGGACTTCGCACGCGGGCTGCTGACGCGCTGCCGCCATACCGCGCTGGTGCTGGATGCCTATGGCATGTGCGTGGTGAAGTCGCCGCCCGAAGGCCAGCCCTGGCCGCCGCGCCAGGCCTGGGCACTGACGCCGCATGCCGGCGAGATGGCCTCGCTCACCGGCATCGACAAGGACGAGGTGCAGGCGCGGCCGCTGCAGCTGGCGCAGCAGGCGGCGCGGCAATGGCAGGCGGTGGTGGCGCTCAAGGGCCGGCAGACCTTCATCGCCGCGCCGGGCGAGGAACGCGCCTGGCAGCACGATGGCGGCAACGTGGGCCTGGCCACGTCCGGCTCCGGCGACGTGCTGGCCGGCCTGGTGGCCGGCCTGGCCGCACGCGGCGCCCCGCTGGCCCAGGCCTGTGCCTGGGGCGTGGTGCTGCATGCCCATGCGGGCGACCGGCTCACGCGCCGGCTGGGCATGCTGGGCCTGCTGGCCCGTGAGCTGCCCGGCGAGGTGCCGGACCTGCTGCGCGAGCTGGGACCGTGCGCGGCGTGAGCGCTGCCGGCGCGGAGCACCGGCGCGGGGTTCAGTGCCGGCGGCGGCGCGCGGCGAAGCCCACGGCTGCCAGGCCGGCGAGCATCAGGGCATAGGTCTCGGGCTCCGGCACCGGGGCCAGCACCAGCGAGCCCTGCAGGTTGCCGTAGCCGTCGGACGGGCCGGTGAAGCTGCCCGCGATCTCCACTTCCAGCGGCCCGCGGAAGGTGCCGCGCACCAGGCCCAGGTAGGTGCCGTCGACGCTGGGGGACAGCGTCCAGGCCGTGCCGTTCAGCGTCACGCTGCTGAAGCTGAAGTTGGTGGCGCTGATGTCGCCCTTGACCGTGTACTGCTGCTGGCCGGCTTCGCCGCCGCCCAGGTTCAGCACGAAGTTGAAGGCGGTGTCCTCGCCGGTGATGCGCGTGGCACCGAAGGAGAAGGTGGAGGACAGGTTGTCGAAGGTTTGCGACGTGAGCGCGGCGGCGGAGGCCTGCAGGCCGGTGGCGGCCAGCACGGCGGCAACGGCAATGGCGTTGAATTTCATACAGCTCCCGGGAAGGTTGATGGGTTCGGCACACGCCGCGCAAGACGCGGCGGCAGCGCGCCACGGCAAGCGGCATACCCGGGAGCGGAGGAGTTCAGCCGGCCTGGAGGGACGGCGCCGCGCCATCGTTGTCGCCGTCTTCCCCCGCCGGCGCGGTGGGCTCCTGCATGGCGTCCACCGCAGTGGCCAGGGCGACCGGCGGCGGCTCGGCGGCCGGCGCTTCGGCCTGCGCCTGGAGCGGGGCACCGGCCTGGGCATCGACCCCTGCATCGGCATGCGGATAGGTGACGCTCGGCACCGCCTTGCGGCCGCCCGTGCCCCTGCCCGGCTTCCCGGCCTTTGCAACGCTGGCGTCGGCCGCGGGCATCGGCGCCGTGGCCGTCGCCGCGGCCAGCTTCTTCTCCAGCGCACGGATGCGCTGCTCGGCCTTGGACAGTGCGGCGCGGGTGCCGCCATGCTCGGCCTCGACGGCGGCCAGCGCTTCGGCATGGCCGCCGGTGGCCAGCTTGTGCTCGGCCTTCAGCGCCTTCAGCTGCGCCTTGCTGCGCAACAGCTTCTGCAGGGCGCTGGCAGGCATCTCCACCGTCCATTCGCCGTCGCGCTCGGCGATGCTGTGGAAGTCCACCTTGTCTTCCAGCAAGAAGGCGAGCTTCTTCGGAAGGTCGAAGCGCCCGGCTTCGATGCGGCTGCGGTCGATCTTCTTGGCCATGGTCTGCTGCAATCGGTACTGAAGGAGAAAGGATGTTAAGCGCGCAGTGCGGGCAGCACTTCGCGGCCGAAGGCCTCGATGAAGGCGGCCTGGTCACCGCCCACCTGGTGCAGGTCGATGGACGTCACGCCCAGCGCGGCCACCTGCCGCAGATGGTCCACATGCCGGCCCAGGTCGGCCGCCACCATCACCTTGGCGCGCATGTCCTCCGGGCGCAGGTGGGCCGTGAGCCGGACGAAGTCCTCGGGCTGGCGGGCATCGGCATTGGCCTGGCTGCCGCCGGCGTTGAAGCGCCATTGCTCGAAGGCCTGCTCCAGCGCCTGCGCATCGGTGTCGGCCCAGCTGAGGTCCACCTTCACATGCACCGGCTTGTCGGGCCCCGCCTGTTCGCGGAAGGCGGCGATCAGGGCACGCAGCTGCTGCAGGTCGTGCGACACGGTCAGCAGGCCCTCGGCCCAGCCGCCCAGCCAGCGCGCCGTCTCCACGCTGGTGGCCGCGCCCACCAGCACCGTGCGCTGTGGCGGCCGGCACCACAGCCGCGCGTCCACCACCGCGGGCGGGCCGGGCTCGGTCACGCGCTCGCCATCCAGCAGGCGGCGCATGGCCTGGGCCGCGCGCTGCAGCCGCTGGTTGCGCTCGGGCTTGTCGGGCCAGCCCTGGCCCACCAGGCCTTCATTGACCGCCTCGCCGCTGCCCAGCGCCACCCAGGGCAGGCGGCCCGGGTACAGGCGCTGCAGCGTGGCGATGCCCTGCGCCAGCACCAGCGGCTGGTAGCGCCAGCCACCGGGCACGGTGATGGTGCCGAAGCGCAGCCGCCGGGTGGCCTGCAGCGCCGCCCCCAGCCACACCCAGCTCAGCGCCGAATGGCCCTGGGAAGGCGACCAGGGCTGTGCATGGTCGGAGCTGAAGACCGCATCGAAGCCGGCAGCCTCGGCCTGCTGCGCCAGCGCCAGCAATTGCTCGGGCGGAAACTGCTCCTGGGAGGCATGGAAGCTGAACTGCGGCATGGTGGCGGGCTCGGGATCGCGGCGGTCCGCGGAACCGCCCGGGCGGCAAGGTGCATGCCCGGCGCGGCGGCCCGGCCGCTCATTCGCCCAGCAGGTGCAGCACCACCTCGCGCCGGTGCGGCCGGCTGCGGTGCTCCCAGAGGTACAGGCCCTGCCAGGTGCCCAGCGCCAGCCGGCCGCCCAGCAGCGGCACGCTGAGCTGCACCGCGGTGAGGGCCGCGCGCACATGGGCCGGCATGTCGTCCGGGCCTTCGTCGACATGGCGGAACAGCGGGTCGCCGTCGGGCACCAGGCGGGCGAAGAAGCGCTCGAGGTCGGCCCGCACCTGCGGGTCGGCGTTCTCCTGCACCAGCAGGCTGGCCGAGGTGTGGCGGACGAACAGCGTCAGCAGGCCCTGGCCGTAGCCGCAGCCGCGCACCCAGTCGGCCACCGGGCGGGTGATGTCGAGCAGGCCTCGGCCGCGGGTCTCGAACTGGAGCGTGGTGGTGGCTTGTCGGAGCATGCGTGCGAGCTTAAGCGCCGCCTCGTGCCGAGCCTGCTGGCACGCCGGCATGCCGATTGCCGGGCGTTGCGCCCCCATGACCCGAGGAACCCCCATGGCCAGAGCCGCGTCCGCCAAGACCGCAGCAAACCCTGCTTCCACCCCGCAGGCCACCGCCCCTGAAGCACCTGCCAAGGCGGCCCGCAAGAAGGCCGCCGCTGCGCCCAGCGGACAGACCACGCCGGCAGCACCGACGAAGAAGGCGACCCAGCGCACGCGGGCTGCCGAGCCCGCCCGGCCCACCGAGCCGGTGAAGGCCGAGGCAGCCGCCAAGCCCGTCCGGGTCGGCCCCTCCGCGGCCGGCGCCGCAGCCAAGTCGCGCAGCCGCAAGCCGGCGACCCCGGTGGATGCCGCCGGCGCTGCCGGTACGCAGGCCGGCGATGCCGACGGCAGCACGCCCTCCGGCCCCAGCCGCGAGCAGCGCGTGCGCGAGGCGGCCTACCAGCGCTACCTGGCCCGCGGCCAGTCGCATGGCCATCATGAGCATGACTGGCTGGAAGCCGAGCGCGAGGTGGATGCGCAGCAGCCGCCGCAGGGTCGCCAGCCGGGCTGAGCGAAGCGGCTGGCGGGGTCGCCACGGGCCTCCATAATTTCCGCTCTTGCGGGGTCGTTGGATGCCGCTGCCGCCGCATCACCCCGGAGCCCCGCCGTGCCTGAAGTACCCCGCCCCACCGCCCCGCCGTCCGCCGAGGAGCGGCCGACCCGACGGTCCGACCTGCGCTTTCCGGTCGTCGGCATCGGTGCTTCGGCCGGCGGCATCGCCGCGGTGGTGCGGCTGCTGCAGCCGCTGCCGCCGCAGCCCGGCATGGCCTTCGTCGTGGTGCTGCACCTGTCGGCCGAGCATGAGAGCCATGCCGCCGAGATCCTGCAGCGCGCCACGCCGATGCCGGTGATGCAGGTGACGGAGACCACGCGCATCGAGGTGGACCGGGTGTACGTCATCGCCCCGGCGCTGCAGCTGGCGATGGACGACGGCCACCTGGTGGTGGACGAACGCCGCGCGCGCGGCCGGCCGGTGGCCATCGACCTCTTCTTCCGCACGCTGGCCCGCGCCCACCGGGAGCGGGCGATGGCGGTGGTGCTGTCCGGCGCCGGCAACGACGGCACGCTGGGCCTGGGCGAGGTCAAGGCCGAAGGCGGCGTGGCCCTGGCCCAGCTGCCCTCCGATGCCGAGTACGACGCCATGCCCGCGGCCGCCATCGCCAGCGGCCATGTGGACTTCATCCTGCCGGCCGCGCGCATCGGCGACAAGCTGCTGGAGGTGTGGGACACCGCGCGCCGCATCGAGCTGCCCGACGACGGCGAGGCCGGCCTGCGCACCGAGCGGCCGGCCCCCGGCCTGCAGCGCGACCTGGCCGAGCAGGCGCTGCAGGACACCATGGCCATCCTGGCCCAGCGCACCGCCAACGACTTCCGCCACTACAAGCGCGGCACCGTGCTGCGCCGGCTGGAACGCCGCATGCAGGTCACGCGGCAGGCCACGCTGCCTTCGTACCGCGAGTACCTGGATGCGCATCCGCAGGAAGCCGGCCTGCTGCTGCAGGACATGCTGATCAGCGTGACCACCTTCTTCCGCGACGCGGCCGCCTACGAGGCGCTCGAACGGGAGATCGTGGCCACCCTGTTCAACCGGCGGCCGCAAGCCGCCACGCTGCGCGCCTGGGTGGTGGGCTGCGCCACCGGCGAGGAAGCCTATTCACTGGCCATGCTGCTCAACGAGCATGCGCCCGACAAGCTGCCGCGCCAGACGGTGCAGGTCTTCGCCTCCGACATCGACGACCGGGCGCTGTCGGTGGCCCGCGCGGGCATCTATCCCGAGGCCATCGTGGCCGACGTGCGCCCCAGCCAGCTGCGCCAGTTCTTCGACATGGAGATGGGCAGCTTCCGGGTGAAGAAGGCGCTGCGCGAGCAGGTGCTGTTCGCCCGCCACAACGTGCTGCGCGACCCGCCCTTCTCCCGCGTGGACGTCATCACCTGCCGCAACCTGCTCATCTACCTGGAGCGCGAGGTGCAGGCCGAGGTGCTGGAGGCCTTCCACTTCGCCCTCAACCCCGGCGGGCTGCTGTTCCTGGGCAGCGCGGAGTCGGCCGACTTCCTGCCGGAGCACTTCACGCCGGTGGACAAGAAGCACCGCATCTACCGCGCCAATCCCGTGCGCCAGGCGCGGCGCGACCTGCTGCCGCTGCGCGGCACCGACATGCCGCGCAGCAGCCTGCAGCGCGAGCCCGAGGTGCTGCCGCTGCAGCCGCCGCCGCTGGCGCTGCTGCACCAGCGGCTGCTGCTGGAGGAGGACGAGGCCAGCATCGTGGTGGATGCGCGCGGCCACGTCCTGCACACCAGCCTGGGCGCCTCGCGCTTCCTGCGGCATGTGGAGGGGGTGCCATCCACCGACCTGCTGGACCTGGTGCTGCCGGAGCTGGCGGCGCCGCTGCGCGCGGCCATGCTGCTGGCCCGGCGCGACGGCCAGCGGGTGATGGCGCAGCCGGTCACCATCCAGGGCGAGCAGTCGCCCATCACCGTGTGCATGAGCGTGCGGCTGGGCAAGCCGCTGGGCGAGGCCGGCCTGATGCTGGTGCGGCTGCAGGAATTCGATGCCACGCTGCTGGCGCCGGCCGCCGCGCCCGGCGAGGCGCACGACCCCACCTGGCAGGTGCTGGACGAGGCGCTGCGCGCGCTGCAGGCCCAGCTGCACGGCACCATCGGCGAATCGGCCATCTCCGGCGAGGCGCTGCGCGCCACCAACGAGGAGCTGCAGTCGATGAACGAGGAGCTGCGCTCGGCCACCGAGGAGCTGGAGACCAGCAAGGAGGAGCTGCAGTCGGTCAACGAGGAGCTGACCACCGTCAACTTCGAGCTCAAGCGCAAGGTGGAGGAGACAGCCAAGGTCAACGACGACCTGAGCAACCTCATCGCCTCCATGAGCATGGCCACCGTCTTCGTCGACCGCGAGGTGCGCATCCGCGGCATCACGCCGCTGGCCACCAAGCTGTTCAACATCCTGTCCACCGACGTCGGCCGGCCGCTGCGCGACCTCACCCACCGCCTGCGCTACGAAGGCCTGGGCGACGACGTGGCCGAGGTGCTGGCCACGCTGCGCCTGCAGGAGCGCGAGGTGGCCTCCACCGACGGCAGCTGGTACCTGATGCGCATCTCGGTCTACCGCACCAGCGACAACCGCATCGACGGCGCGGTGCTGAACTTCATCGACGTGACCGAGCGCCGCAGCGCGCAGGACCAGGTGCGAGCCCGCGACGAGCGGCTGCGCCTGGTGGCCGAGAGCACCCGCGACTACGCGGTGCTGACGATGGATGCCCAAGGCAACGTCACCGGCTGGAACAAGGGCGCCGAGCTGATGTTCGGCTACACCGAGCAGGAGATGCTGGGCGTGCCCTTCGCGCGCCTGTTCGTGCCCGAGGACCGCGCCGCCGGCAAGCCGGAGCAGGAGCTGCACACCGCGGCCACCGAAGGCCGCGCGCTGGACGAGCGCTGGCACCTGCGCAAGGACGGCAGCCGCTTCTACTGCAGCGGCATCACCACGCCGCTGACCGAGAACGGCGTGGCCGGCTTCGCCAAGATCGCGCGCGACCTCACCGAGCGCCAGCGGCTGGAGCGCCAGCGCGAGGAACTGCTGCAGGCCGAGCAGCAGGTGCGCCGGCAGCTGGAAGCCGCCAGCAACCTGCGCAACCAGTTCCTGGCGGTGATGTCGCACGAGCTGAAGAACCCGCTGAACCTGGTGCTCATCAGCGCCGAGGCGCTGGCCCGTTCGCCCGAGGTGTCGGTGCAGCCACGGCTGCTGCGCACGGTGGACACCATCCGCCGCACCGTGCATGCGCAGTCGCAGATCATCGACGACCTGCTGGACCTGTCGCGGGTGCAGACGGGCAAGCTCTCGCTCACCCGCACGCCGGTGCAGTGGCGGCCCATCGTCGAGAACATCTGCGAGGCGGTGCGCCCCGAGGCGCAGGAGCGCCGGCTGCAGCTCACGCTGCAGGCCACCGATGCCACGGTGTATGCCGATGCGGTGCGGGTGGAGCAGATCGTCTGGAACCTGCTGAGCAATGCCCTGAAGTTCACGCCCGAGGGCGGCCGCATCGAGGTACGGCTGCGGCCCGAGGGCGGCAGCGCGGTGCTGGAGGTGCAGGACAGCGGCCGCGGCATCGCGCCGCACTTTCTGCCGCTGCTGTTCGACATGTTCGAGCAGGAGGACCGCATGGCCACCACCCGCCGCGGCGGCGGCCTGGGCATCGGCCTGGCGCTGGTGCGCGACCTAGCGCAGCTGCATGGCGGCACGGTGGAGGCGCACTCCGAAGGCGAAGGCCGCGGTGCCCTGTTCCGCGTGCGGCTGCCGCTGTTCGGCAACGGCATCGCCGGCGGCACGGGCACGCCGCGGCGCGACCTGCTGGCCGGCCGCCGCGTGCTGCTGGTGGACGAGGACCCGGCCATGCTGCATGCGCTGGCCGAGCTGCTGGAGGCCGAGGGCGCGCAGGTCATCGCCGCCGCTGGCGCCCGCGAGGCGCTGTCGCATGCCGCCGGCACCGGCTTCGAGCTGCTGCTGGCCGACGTGGGCGTGACCGAGATGACCGCCGGCGCGATGCTGGCCGAGCTGCGCGAGACCGCGCCCGGCGACTGGCCGGCGCTGGCCATCAGCGGCTACGGCCAGCGCACTCGGCTGCCGGGCGGCGGCTGGGCCGACGGCTTCGATGCGCAGCTGGACAAGCCGCTGTCGATGGAGCTGCTGCTGCAGGCACTGGCGGGGCTGGACAAGCCCGGGGACTGACGCCGAGCGGGCATCGCGGCCGGCATGTGCCTTGCCATGCCGCCGGGTGACCCCCTCCCCCCTCGCCTTCCTCTTCGGCTATGTGAAGCGGCGGCCGTGGCATTTCGGCTGGCTGCTGGCGATGGTCGCCACCGCCGCCGGCTGCGCCGTCGGCGTGCAGTACGGCATGAAGCTCATCGTCGATGCGATGGGCGTGCGCGACGTCGATGCCGTGTGGCGCTGGCTGGCCCTGTTCATCGCCCTCATCACGGCGGAAAGCGTGCTGTGGCGGCTGGGCGGCTGGCTGGGCTGCCGCACCGTGGTGGCCACCGGCGTGGACATCCGGCTCGACCTGTTCCGCCACCTGGCCCAGCATCCGATGCGCTACTTCGCCGAGCACCTGTCGGGCGCGCTGGGCAACCGCGTGACGGCCACGGCCGGCGCCAGTGGCGCGCTGTTCGGCACCTTCGTGTGGCACATCCTGCCGCCATGCGTGGACTTCATCGGCGCCATGGTGGTGCTCTCGCACCTCGACCCGCGCATGGCCATCGCGCTGGTGGCCTTCGTGGCGGTGGTGGCCCTGCTGATCACCCGCGTGGGCCACCGCGGCCGGCCGCTGCACCAGGCCTTCGCCGAGCAGGGCAGCAAGGTGGGCGGCGAGCTGGTGGACGTGGTGAGCAACATCTGGACGGTGAAGGCTTTCTCCGCGCGCGAGCGTGAATACCGCCGCCTGCGCGAGGCCTTCGGCATCGAGGCCCGTGCCCAGCGCCGCAGCTGGATGTACCTGGAGAAGGCGCGCGTGCTGCACGACCTGTGCCTGTGGCTGATGGCCGGCGGCATGCTGGCCTGGGCCATCCACGGCTGGAGCCTGGGCCGCCACACGCCGGGCGACGTGGTGGTGATCAGCGCGCTGACCTTCCGCATCCTGCACGGCTCGCGCGACCTGGCGCTGTCGCTGGTGGATGCCTCGCAGCAGTTCGCGGTGATCGGCGAGATGCTGGGCGTGATCGCCAGGCCGCACCAGGTGGCCGACCGGCCCGGCGCGCCGCCGTTCCACCCCGCCGGCGGCAGCATCCGGCTGGCCAGCGTGTGCTTCGGCTACGAGAGCGACCAGGGCGGCCATCCGGTGTTCCACCGGTTCGACCTCGCGATTCCCGCCGGCCAGCGGGTGGGCATCGTCGGCCCCTCCGGCGCCGGCAAGAGCACGCTGCTGGCGCTGATCCAGCGGCTGGAGGACGTGCAGGGCGGCACGGTGGAGATCGACGGCCAGGACGTGGCCACTGTGCAGCAGGACAGCCTGCGCGAGGCCATCGCCATGGTGCCGCAGGACATCGCGCTGCTGCACCGCTCGGTACTGGAGAACATCCGCTACGGCCGGCCCGACGCCACGCTCGCCGAGGTGCAGGCGGCCGCCCGCGCGGCCCATTGCCACGACTTCATCGAGGCCCTGCCCGAGGGCTACGACACCCTGGTGGGCGAGCGCGGCGTGCGGCTGTCGGGCGGGCAGCGCCAGCGCCTGGGCATCGCCCGCGCCTTCCTGAAGGACGCCAGCATCCTGCTACTGGACGAGGCCACCGCGGCGCTGGACAGCGAATCGGAGCACGAGATCCAGCTGGCGCTGGCGCGCCTGATGCGCGGCCGCACCGTGGTTGCGGTGGCGCACCGGCTGTCCACCGTGGCCTCGTTCGACCGCGTGGTGGTGATCGACGGCGGCCGCGTGGTGGAGGACGGGCCGCCGCAGAGCCTGCGCCAGCGCGGCGGCCTGTTCGAGCGGCTGTGGCGGCTGCAGGCCGCCGGCATGGAGACGCCCTGAGGCGCCTGCGGCTCAGCCCACCGCGTTGGCGGTGGACTGCGGTCCGCTGTCGGGATCGGTCTCGGCCGCGATCGGATCGCCGGTGGGCATGCCCGCCGGCTCCGAGATGGTGGCCAGCAGCTGGCCGGTCACCGCGCCGCGGTCCTGCAGCGCGAGGTCGCCCAGCGACAGCATGCCCACCAGCCGGCCCTCGGCATCCACCACCGGCAGGCGGCGGATCTGCTGCTCCTTCATGCGCTCGACCACCGTGTCCACGTCGTCGGTGTCGCGGCACACCTCGGGCTCGGCGGTCATCACGTCCTCCAGCCGGGTGATGTGCAGCGGCCGCTCCTCGGCCACGCCACGCACCGCGATGTCGCGGTCGGTGACGATGCCCAGCAGCGTGTCGCCATCGCAGATCGGCACCGCGCCCACGTCCAGCTCGGCCATGGTGCGCGCCGCCTTGACCAGGGTGTCGCCCGGGCCCAGCGTGGTGACGCCGCGTGTCATCAGTTCGGAAACCTGCGTCATGCTGCCGCCTCCGACTCAGGCGCCGCGGGCGAAGTCGCCCAGGCCGGTGGAGCGCGGGCCCGGACCGCTCTGCGAGGACGACTGCAACAGGTCGTCACCGCTGCCGCCCGGTGCGGCCGACAGGCTGGAAAGCCTTGCCGCATTCAGCTGCTCGCCGGCATTGCCGGTGGCCGGGCCGGTGCTGCTGCCGTAGCCGGCGCCACCGGCCGTGCCCAGGCGCAGGCCGCGCGATTGCGCCGCGTCGCGGGCACTCTGCCCGAGGGATTCGAGCACCGCCCGCGGGCCGCCGCGCGCGGCGATCGCCTTGCTGCCGAAATAGGCCAGGCCCAGCAGGCCGCCGAGTTTGATCAGGTTCATCGCCCATCCTTCCGCTTCAGGGTGCGGCACCGGATTGGCGCCGCCGTCAGGGCTGCTGGTGGCAGGCCGCATGCCTGCGGGCTTCAGCCCTGGCGGGCGGCCAGTTCAGCGCGCAGGCGGTCTTCCTGGGCGCGCAGCTCGGGCGTCAGCTCGGCGCCGAAGTCCTCGGCCTCGAATACCGGGCGGATCTCCAGTTCCGAATCCACCGGCATCGGATTGGGGCAGCGGCGGGCCCATTCCAGCGCCTCGTCCATCGAGGCCACCTGCCAGATCCAGAAGCCGGCCACCAGCTCCTTGGTCTCGGCGAAGGGGCCGTCGATCACCTGGCGCTGGCTGCCGGAAAAGCGCACCCGCTTGCCGCGGGCGCTGGGGTGCAGGCCCTCGCCGGACACCATCACGCCGGCCTGCACCAGCTCCTCGTTGAAGCGGCCCATGGCGGCCAGCATCTCGGTGGAGGGCATCTCGCCCGCCTCGGAAGCAGCCGTGGCCTTCACCAGCACGATCACACGCATCACCAGCTCCTTGTCCCAAGTGGTTGACTTCACATCACCACGACGAAGCAGGCCGGCCCGTTTCGACAGCCCGGCGGCTAGAAGAGCACCACCACGCCCGACTTGTCGTCGTCCTGCAGGTTGCCGTCGCGCACCAGCGCCTCGTGCGACCACACCTGGTCGCGGCCGTGGTTCTTGGCGTGGTAGGTGGCGCGGTCGGCCCGCTCGAAGGCAGCCGAGGGCGTATCGCCGGGGCGCAGCCGGGTGACGCCGGCGCTGACGGTGATGCGGCCCACCTGCGGCATCGGGTAGTCGGCCACCGCCGCGCGGAAGCGGTCGAAGGCCTGCAGCGCCTCGGCCTCGGTGGCGCCGCGCAGCAGCACCACGAACTCCTCGCCGCCGAAGCGGTAGAGGCGGTCGCTGGCGCGGAAGCTGGTGTTCATCAGCCGCGCCACCAGCAGCAGCACCTCGTCGCCGATCAGGTGGCCGAAGCGGTCGTTCACGCGCTTGAAGTGGTCGATGTCGATCACGCCCAGCCAGTGCACCGGGCCGGCATCGCCGCGGCGGCGGTCCGGGCCGGCCGGGCCGGCGCCGGTGCCTTCGGCCAGCAGCTTGAAGAAGGCGGTGTCGAAGCTCTTGCGGTTGAGCAGGCCGGTGAGCGTGTCGCGCTCGCTGTAGTCCAGCAGCGCGCGGAAGTTGCCGAACACCTGCAGGATGCCGCTGACCAGCGCCGATTCCTGCCGCGTGAGCGGATAGCGGGTGTGCAGCTCCAGCACCGCCTCCACCCGCTCGCCGGCCAGCATCGGAAAGCCCGACCAGGCCGGCGGGCCCGCGCTGCGCTGGCGCTCGCCGGTGTGCAGGCAGCGTGCGCGCAGCAGATGCTCGTCCAGCGCCGGCAGGTCGTCGAACTCCACCAGCGGCACCGCATCGGCGGCATGGGCCACCGCGCCGTCGGTGACGGCCGACTGCAGCCGCAGCCGGCTGCTCCAGCGCGCAGGCTGGCCCTCGGCCACGCGATGGATGGCCAGCGCGTCGGGCCGCACCAGGTCGCGGATCGACTGCAACAGGCTCAGGTCGAGCAGGTCGCGGTCGCGCAGCTCGGTCAGGCGGCCCAGGTGGTCGATGGCGTTTCGCATGCACTTCCTGCGGTGGTGGGTCGCGGGCTGCGGGCCAGCAGCTCTTCGGTGAAGAGCGCCACGGGACGCGGCCTGTCATGGAGGAATCCCTGCTGCAGCGTGCAGCCCTGCGCGCGCAGGAATTCGGCCTGGGCGCGGGTCTCCACGCCTTCGGCCACGGTGTCCAGGCCGAACTTGCGGGCGATGGCCAGCATCGCCAGCACGATGGCCGCGTCGTCGTCGTCCTCGGTGAGGTCGCGCACGAAGCCGCGGTCGATCTTCAGCTCGTGCACCGGCAGCTGCTTGAGGTACATCAGGCTGGAATAGCCGGTGCCGAAGTCGTCGATGGCGATGCGCAGCCCGGCCTCGGCCAGCAGCCGCAGCCGTGCCGGCGCATCGCCTTCCAGCAGCACGCCCTCGGTGATCTCCAGCGTGAGCAGCCGCGGCGGCACGCCGGCCTCGCGCAGCGTGTCCAGCACGAAGCTGGCGAAGGCCGGCTCGCAGAACTGCCGCGGGCTCACGTTGACCGCCATCGGCAGCTCGATGCCCTGCGCCAGCCAGCCGGCCAGCACCGCGCAGGCGCGACGCAGCACCCAGCGGCCGATGTCGATGATGAGCGGGCCCTCCTCCGCCAGCGGGATGAACTCCGCCGGGCTGATGGGGCCCTTGACCGGATGCGTCCAGCGCAGCAGCGCCTCGCACGCGGCCAGGGTGCCGTCGGGCCGCCACTGGCCCTGCAGTGCCAGGCTCAGGCCGTCGTGCTGCAGCGCCTGGCGCAGGTCGGTCTCCAGCACCAGGCGGCTGGCCACCTGGTCGCGCATGCGGGCCTCGTACAGCCGCAAGGTGCCGCGGCCGGCGGCCTTGGCGGCATACATGGCGGTGTCGGCCTCGCGCACCAGGTCGGTGGCGGATTCGGCCTCGGCCTTGGGGAAGCAGGTGCCGCCGATGCTGGCGGCCAGGCTGAAGGCCAGGCCCTCCACCTGCAGCGGCTCGGCCAGCACCTGCAGCAGCTTGCGGCCCACCCGCTCGGCGCCGGCCGCGGCCGCGGCCAGGTCGGCGCCCAGCCAGGGCAGCAGCACCACCAGCTCGTCGCCGCCCAGGCGGGCCAGCGTGTCCTCGGCGCGCAGCTGGCCGGCCAGCCGCTGGGCCACCGCGCGCAGCACCTGGTCGCCCACCATGTGGCCGTAGGCGTCGTTGATGCGCTTGAAATGGTCGAGGTCGATGAACAGCAGCGCACCGTGCCCGGCCCGCCGCGGCGCGCTGCGCAGCGCCATCGCCAGCCGGTCGTTGAGCACCGTGCGGTTGGGCAGGCCGGTCAGGTTGTCGGTGGTGGCGGCGCGGTGCAGCGCGGCCTCGGCCGCCTTGCGCTCGGTGATGTCGAGGATCACGCCTGACAGCTGCGACGCCCGGCCCTGGCCGTCGCGGTCGCTGGCGGCGCCGGCGGCCAGGTACCAGCGCTCGGCGCCGCTGGCCACGCGCAGCCGGAACTCCGAGCGGTAGGGCCGCGACGGGTCGTCGATGTGCGCGGCCAGCGCGGCGCGCACGCCGGCTTCGTCCTGCGGATGCACCGATGGCCAGAACGGCGTGCGCACCCGCTGGCCGCTGCCCAGGCCGGCCAGCAGCAGTCCGCTGGTGACGGCGGCGCCGCGGTCCAGCTCGACGTAGTCGGTGTCCACGTTCCAGGTCCAGGGCGTGATGGCCGCGGCATCGATGGCCAGCGTGAGCAGCTGGCGCGAGGCCCGCTCGCCGGTCTCGTCGGCGAAGCAGGTGATGGCGCCGCACACGCTGCCGTTGGCATCGTGCAGCGGCGCGGTGCTGATGCGCAGCCAGCGCCGCTGGCCGTCGCCCAGGCGCAGGCCGATGGACACGCCGTGGCGCGGGCGGCCGTCGGCCAGCGTCATGGCCAGCGGCCGCTCGTGCGGCTGCAGCGGCAGGCCGTGCTCGCCCACCGCGTCGCCGAAGGCCTCGTGCATGCGGGTGCCCAGCAGCCGGGTGAGCGGCGCGCACAGGATGGCCTCGGCCGCGCGGTTGCCGCTGGTGGCCCGCTGGTCCGGCCCGTAGACCAGCACGCCCACCGGCAGCGAATCGAAGAGCGCCTGCGCCTGCTCGTGCTGGGCCACCAGGTGGCTGACGTCCGACACCACCGCCAGGTAGCCGCGGAACACGCCCTGCGGGTCGTGCCAGGGATGCAGGTCCACGTCCATCCACAAGGTGGCCGCGCCCAGGGCCTGGTTCTTGGTGCGCACCCGCGCCGGCCGGCGCGCGGCCACGGCGGCGGCCAGGTGGTCGCGGGCCTGCAGGTCGCTGCGCAGGAAGGGCAGCACCTCGCCGGGCCGGCGGCCGCGGCCGGCCTCGGGCGTGACCCCGGTCAGGCGGCCGAAGGCGGCATTGGCCCAGACGATGCGGTTGTCGGTGCCGGTGATCAGCACGCCGTGGTGGGTGTGCTCGGTCACCAGGGCCAGCCGCTGCAGCTCCGACTCGGCCTGCTGCTGCTGCGCCATCGCGCGGCGCAGGGCCAGCAGGTTCATCAGCTGGCGGCCCAGGCGCTCCAGGGTGTCCAGCGCATCCGGCTGCAGCTGCCCGGGCCGGGTGTCCATCACGCACAGGGTGCCGATGGCGTGGCCTTCGGGCGTGCGCAGCGGCACGCCGGCATAGAAGCGCACGCCCGGCCCGCCCACCACCAGCGGATTGCCGGCGAAGCGCGGATCGGCCAGGGCGTCCTCCACCACCAGCACGCCCTCGGCGCAGATGGCATGGCCGCAGAAGGAGATGTTGCGCGGCGTTTCACACAGGTCCACGCCCACGCGGCTCTTGAACCACTGGCGCTGCCCGTCCACCAGCGAGACCAGGCCCACCGGCGTGCCCGCCGCGCGCGCCGCCAGCACTGCGAAATCGTCATAGGCGGCTTCCGCCGGGGTGTCGAGCACCCGGTAGGCATGAAGCGCGGCGAGGCGGGCGGCCTCGTCGGGAGGAACGGGCGCGGGTTGGTAGGTGGGGTACGTCATCAGGCCGGTGAACTGCCGCGAACACCTGGTCCGCGCTCGGATATCGGCGGGCTACCGTAGCGATTAAGCCACACCGACATGCGCCGTGCAGATACCGCGCGCCAGGTGTAACACCAGCGCCCGGCGCATCGGCCGCCGGGCCCCGTTCAGCGCACGCCTGCCAGGTCGACGCGCGCCGTCTCGCGGCTGGTGGCCAGCGCGGCCATCGTCACCACGCCGTTGCCCGCCAGGTACAGGCCCACGCCCCACAGGCCGTACGACCTGTTGAGGTCGATGGCCACCAGCGTGGGCAGCGAGGCGCCGACGATGGAGGCCAGGTTGTAGGCCATGGAGGCGCCGGAATAGCGCACCTCGGTGGGAAACAGCTCGGGCAGCAGCGCCGCCATCGGCCCGAAGGTGCAACCCATCAGCGCCATGCCCACCAGGATGAAGGCCAGCACCGAGGCCGGCGTGCCGTGCGAGAGGAACTGCGGCATCAGCAGCCCGAACACCATGATGGCCGCGGTGACCGCCATCAGCCAGCGGCGGCGGCCGAAGCGGTCGGCCAGCTTGCCGGCCACCAGGCAGAACACGCCGAACACCACCGCCCCGGCCAGCAGGATGCCGGTGAAGGTGTTGGCCGGGATGCCCAGGCCGGTGGCATGGCCCGCGGCGGAGGTGTTCACCGGACTCTTGGAATACACCTGCACGAAGGCCGTCATCAGGTAGAACAGCACGTAGGTGGTCGTCATGATCAGCGTGCCCTGCAGCACCCGGCCGCCATGCTGGCGGAACACGGCGCTCACCGGGGCCTGCTCGGTGCGGCCGGCCTTCTCCACGTCCTGGAACACCTGGCTCTCGTGCAGCGTCAGCCGCACGTACAGGCCCACGCCCACCAGCACGATGGACAGCACGAACGGGATGCGCCAGCCCCAGGCCACCATGGCGTCGGCGCCGATCAGCCAGGTGACCAGGAAGAACACGCCATTGGCCATGAACAGGCCGATGGGCGCGCCCAGCTGCGGGAAGCTGCCGAACCAGCCGCGCTGGCCGGGTGGTGCGTTTTCCGTGGCCACCAGCGCGGCGCCGCCCCATTCGCCGCCCAGGCCGATGCCCTGGCCGATGCGGAACAGGCACAGCAGCAACGGCGCGGCCAGGCCGATCTGCTCGTAGCTGGGCAGCAGGCCGATGGCCACGGTGGACAGGCCCATGGTCAGCAGCGAGGCCACCAGCGTGCGCTTGCGGCCGATGCGGTCGCCGAAGTGGCCGAACAGCGCCGAGCCGATCGGCCGCGCCAGGAAGGCCAGCGCCAGCGTGGACAGCGACAGCAGCATGGCGGCCGACGGATCGCCCTTGGGAAAGAACTGCGTGTTGAACACCAGCACCGCGGCGGCGGCATAGATGTAGTAGTCGTAGAACTCGATGGCCGTGCCCACGAGGGAGGCAACGGCCACATGGCGCGGCGAATTGCGCGAGGCGGAAGAAGACATCAGGACCTTTCAAGGCGCATGGCCAGCCGCGGCCGGCCATGCGCGGCCGCACCGGGCGGGCTGCGGGGCAGCCACGGCCGGTCGGCACATGCATGCGCAGAGGGAGGAAAGGCGCCGGCGCCACGGTCGCAGCGGCGGCGAGCCCAGCCGATCGAGCGCCGGCCGCCTTCTGGGCGGTACTTCATCAGGCGGTGCCTGCGGGGGTGGCGCAGGGAGGTCCGCGCGCTCGGGAACCTAGGGATTCTACGGGGACGCCCCGCTGCGGCACTGGGCAGCCGCATGGCCCCAGACCCCCGGCGGCCCGCCGTTTGCTAGCGCTGCTGCCATGACCCAACGCCTGGTGCAAGCACTGCAGGCGCAGTGGCCGGGCCCCTGGCGGATCCAGGAACTGGGTGCCAGCGGCTTCTGCTCCACCTGGCGCGCCGATGGCCCGGCCGGTGCCTGCTTCGTCAAGACGCTGCCGCCGCCGCATGCCGCCACGCTGGAGGCCGAGGCCGACGGCCTGCAGGCGCTGGCCGGCAGTGGCTGCGTGCGGGTGCCGCGGGTGCTGGCCAGCTTCACCGATGCGCCGCAGGACCTGGCGCTGCTGGTGATGGAGTGGCTGCCACTGCAGCGGCCGCGGGCCGACTACGGGCCGCGCCTGGGCCGGGCGCTGGCGGCGCTGCATGCCGCGCCCGCGCCCGGCGGCGGCCGCTTCGGCTGGCACCGGGAGAACCGCCTGGGCCCCACGCCGCAGCCCAACGGCTGGAGCCGCGAAGGCGGCCTGGCCGGCTGGCTGGACTTCCTGCGCGGCCAGCGGCTGCTGGCGCTGAATGCACGGCTGCAGGCCGCTGGAGGCCATGAGGAGCTAGTGCTGGCGGTGCAGCAGGTGGCCGACCGGCTGGACCCCCTCTTCGATGGCGGACCGGTGCCGCGCCCGGCGCTGCTGCACGGCGACCTGTGGCTGGGCAACTGCGGCGCGCTGGCCGACGACGAACCGGTGCTGTACGACCCGGCGGTGTCGGTTTCCGACCCCGGCATGGAGCTGGCGCTGCTGCAGCTCTTCGGCCAGCCGCCGGCCGGCTTCTGGCACGCCTACCAGGAAGCCGCGGGCTGGACGCCGGACGACCTGCAGGCGCACGAGCGGCGGCGGCCGGTCTACCAGCTGTACCACCTGCTCAACCACGTGCTGGTGTTCGGCGGTGGCTACGGCCGGCAGGCGCTGGCCGTGGCCGGGCAGCTGCTGCGGCCGCGCTGAGCCGGCCCGGCGGCGGCGCGGCGGCTCAAGCCCTGCCGCCGCGCACCGATAGCCAGGGGGCCGTCCATTACGAGAGAAGTACCCATGTCCGCACCCCTGCCCGCCACGGTGGCCGCCGCCCTGGCCGCCGACGCCCATTCACTCGCCGACGTCCGCGGCAAGCTCGCCGCGCTGGACCGGGTGCAGGCGGTCATCGAATTCAGCCTCGACGGCCGGGTGCTCCATGCCAACGACAACTTCCTCGCCCTGCTGGGCTACCGCGCCGACGAGGTGGTGGGCCAGCACCACCGGCTGTTCTGCGAACCCGACTACGCGCGCTCGCCCGCCTACGTGGAGTTCTGGCAGCGGCTGGGCCGCGGCGAGTTCGATGCCGGCCGCTATCGCCGCGTGACCAAGAGCGGCGCCAGCGTGTGGATCCAGGCCTCGTACAACCCGATCTTCGGCGACGACGGCCGGCCGCTGAAGGTGATGAAGTTCGCCACCGACATCACCCAGGAGACCGAGCGCAGCGCCGAGACCCAGGGCAAGCTCGACGCCATCGACCGCTCGCAGGCCGTCATCGAGTTCGACCTGCAGGGCAACGTGCTGCGGGCCAATGCCAACTTCCTGCGCACCATGGGCTACACGCTGGAGGAGGTGGCCGGCCGCCACCACGGCATGTTCTGCGACAGCGAGTACATCCGCAGCCAGGAATACCGCGACTTCTGGGCCGACCTGCGCGAAGGCCAGTTCAAGTCGGGCCGCTACCGCCGCACCGGCAAGCACGGCGCGGAGGTGTGGATCCAGGCCACCTACAACCCCATCCTCAACCTGCACGGCAAGCCGTACAAGGTGGTGAAGTTCGCGATGGACATCAGCGCCCAGGTGCGCCGCGAGCGCGAGGTGGGCCAGAAGGTCAGCGACATCACCGCGGTGATGGCCGACATGTCGGCCACCATCGACAGCATGGCCCGCGGCGCCCAGCGCGCGGCGGACCTGGCCGCACAGACCCAGCGCGAGGCCGGCGACGGCAGCCAGCGCCTGGGCCGCTCGCGCGAGGCCATCACCGACATCCGGCAGTCGGCCACCAACATCCACGAGATCATCGACACCATCGGCGAGATCGCCGGCCAGACCCACCTGCTGGCTTTCAACGCCGCCATCGAGGCGGCGCGGGCCGGCGAGCATGGCATCGGCTTCTCGGTGGTGGCCGACGAGGTGCGCAAGCTGGCCGAGAAGTCGGCCCAGGCCGCGCGCGAGATCACCAAGCTGATCCACCAGACCTCGGCCCATGTGGCCGAGGGCGGCCGGCTGTCGGAGGAGGTGGACGAGGCCTTCGCGCGCATCCGCGGCGCGGTGGACGCCACCACGCAATCGGTGCACGACATCCATGCCGCCACCCAGCAGCAGGCCGGCGCCACCAAGGACGTGAGCCGCCTGCTCAACGACCTGGTGCGCGCGGCCGTTCAGCAGCCGGCGCCGTGAACGTCGTCGCCAGGCCGCCGGAAGGCGGCGCTCCTCCCGTGGGGAGGGATACCGCTGCGCGGGCCCTTGCGGCGACGGTCCCGGCCGCCTATGCCCGCGTGCGGGTGTGCCGGCAGGCGCTGGCGATTCCGGCCGAGCAGGTGCTGCAGGCCGGGCCGTGGCCGGCCGACGGCCTGCTGCCGGTGCCGCGGCGCGGCGGCGCGCTGGCCGGCATGTGCCACCACGACGGCGGGCTGCTGCCGGTGGTGGCGCTGGAGCGCTGGTGCCCCATCGCCACCGACGTGCCCGACGCACCGGCCACGCCCGGCGACGACCGCCGGCTGCTGGTGCTGCGCTGTGGCAGCGCCCTGGTCGGCCTGGCCGCCGATGCGGTGCTGGGCGTGAGCCCGGCCCCTGCCGCCGGCCCGGTGCGGCTGCACCATGAGGACGAGGAACACGAGCTGTTCCAGTCCGCGGTGATGCTGGGCGGCGAGGCCACCTGCGTGCTGGAGGTGGGCCGCCTGACCCGGCTGGCACGCGTGTGGGCCGAGCGTGCGCGGCTGCACGGCGATGCACCCGACGCCGCGGCGGCCGCCGATGCCGGCGCCGGCGCGGGCGGGCCCGACGACCTTGCACGGCCGGTGCCGCATGCCATCCTGAGCGCCGGCGGCCTGCTGGCCGCGCTGCCGGTGCAGCACCTGCGCCAGGTGGTGCCCGCGCCGGCATTGGAGATCGACTTCGGCCGCGGCGCCGTGGTGCGCGGCCTGTGCCAGTGGTCGCAGCGCAAGCTGCCGGTGATCGACCTCGCCCAGCGCCTGTGCGCCACGCCACCGGCCGGCCCGCTGCCGCGCTGGATGGCGGTGCTGTCGGTGGACGGGGCCATGGCCGGCCTGCTGATCGACGAGGCCTGCCAGCTGCTGCCCCTGCCGCCCTCGGCCCCCGCCGACGACGCCGGGCTGCCGCCCGGCCTGCTGCCGCCGCGCATGACCGCCCTGGGCGCGGTGCAGCCGCTGGACGTCGCCGCCTTGCTGGACGGCCTGCCGATGGCGGTGCAGCCCGGCGCCGCCGCCGCGGGCGCGGCCACCACCGCTGCACGCGGCAGCCCTGCCTACCTGGTGTTCGAGGCCGACGGCGTGTATGCCTCGCCGGTGGACGGCATCGCCGCCATCGTGCCGCTGCCGCCGGACAGCGCCCGGCGGCTGCTGGCCGGCGAAGGCAGCACCCTGGCCTGGCGCGACCAGCTGCTGCCGCTGCAGCTGCTGCCGCGCTACGGCGGTGCCGGTGCGCCGCAGCAGCTGCCCGAGCTGGCGGTGGTGCTGGCCCCGGCCGGTGCGCGCCCCACCGCGCTGGCCATCGGCCGGCTGGTGAGCTGGGTGCCGGCCAACACCGCCACCACCGCCGGCATGCGCATGGCCGCGGTGGGGGAGCTGCAGATGATCAGCGTCGGCCGCCCCAGCGCCGCCGCGAGCTACATGGTGCTGGACCTGGCCCAGCTCGCCTTCCTGCTGAACTGAAGGACTTCCACCGATGATCGCCGCCCCCATTCCGCCCGACGACGAGGCCCGCCTGCAGGCGCTGCGCGCACTGCTGGTGCTGGACACGCCGCCCGAGGAACGCTTCGACCGCATCGTGCGCTTCGCGGCCGACGAGTTCGACGTGCCCATCGCGCTGGTGAGCCTGGTGGACCGAGACCGCCAGTGGTTCAAGGCCAAGGTGGGCCTGGACGCCTGCCAGACCTCTCGCGACGCCAGCTTCTGCGGCCATGCCATCGTGCAGGACGCGGTGCTGGTGGTGGAGGACGCGCTGCAGGACGAGCGCTTCGCCGACAACCCGCTGGTCACCGGCCCGCCGCACATCCGCTTCTATGCCGGCGCGCCGCTGCAGCTGCCGGGCGGCGAACGCATCGGCACGCTGTGCCTGCTGGACCGGCAGCCGCGCAGCCTGGCCGCGCTGGACCTGGGCATCCTGGGCGGCCTGCGCCAGCTGGTGGTGGAAGCGCTGTGCGGCCAGGAGGCCGCATGAAGCCGCCTGCCGACCCCTCGCCCCTGCCGCAGGTGCTGCTGGTGGAAGCGCAGTTCGTGCTGCGGCGCACCGTGGCCACGGTGGCGCGCGAACTGGGCATCGCCCAGGTGCACGAGGCCGCCAGCCACGAGGCCGCCGCCCGCCTGCTGGCCGACCTGCGCTTCGATGCGCTGGTGCTGGACATCGATGCCGACGGCCGGGCGCTGCGGCTGCTGGCCCAGCTGCGCGCCGGCAGCGCGGGCGGCCCTGGCGCGCAGGCCAGCCCGCCCGGCCTGCCGGTGCTGGCCCTGATCGACCCGGCCGGCCCGCCCGCGGCCGCGCCGCTGGCCGCGCTGCAGGTGAGCCTGCTGCTGGCCCGGCCCTTCAAGGCCCGCACGCTGCTCAATGCGGTGGAAGGACTGGCCCGCTGATCGCTCCGGGCGCGCTAGCATGCGCGCCATGAAGACCGATCCCCTGCTGCCGGCCCTGCAAGAGCTGGGCGCCGCCGTGCTGGCGCTGGCGGACACGCTGGCGCGCGCCGTGCCCACGCTGCTGGAGGCGCTGCTGCGCGTGGCCGGCTCCTTCACGCGGCTGGTGCATGCGCTGCTGGACTGCGTGCCGCCGCACTAGGCAGCGGCCACTTGTCTAGGCAAGCTGCCCCGGGGCATTCCCGAGGCCGGCTGCGCCGGGTTCCGCATAGCATGGGCCGCCCCCGGGCCCACCCATGAGGATCGGAACCAAGATGCGAAAGAAGTCTGCGCCCCTGAACCGTGCCGCCGTGCCGGCCGTGCTGCTGCTGGCCGCCGCGCTGGGTCTTGCCGCCTGCGGCAGCAGCGATGACGACGACCCGCCGGCGCGCTACAGCGCCGAGATCCGCCGCACCACCCTGGGCGTTCCGCACATCAAGGCCGACGACTGGGGCGGCCTGGGCTATGGCTTCGGCGTGGCCCAGGCGCAGGACAACCTCTGCACCATCGCCGAGAGCTTCGTCACCTACCGCGGCGAGCGCGCGCGCTGGTTCGGGCCCGATGCGCTGCTGTCCAGCAGCGGCACCGCCGGCCGGCCGCGCAACCTGGACGCCGACTTCTTTCACCGCCATGTGCTGTCGGCCGAGGCGCTGGCCGCCTTCAAGGCCGCGCAGCCGGCCGACGTGGTGACGCTGATCGACGGCTTCGTGGCCGGCTACAACCGGCTGCTGGCCGACCTGAAGGCCGGCAGCGCCACCGGCCATGCGGCCTGTGCCGCCGCCGGCTGGCTGCAGCCTGCCACCGCCGACGACATCTACCGCCGGCTGTATGCCACCAACTTCGCCGGCGGCTACAGCAACTTCGTCGGCCAGATCGCCAATGCGCTGCCACCCGCGCCGGCCACGCCCAGCGCCGCACCCGCCGGCCGGCAGGCCGCCTTGAGCCGCAGCCAGCGCCGCGCCATCGAGCAGGCCTTCGCCCGGCTCGACCTGCAGGTGGGCGGCGAGGAAGGCGTGGGCAGCAACATGTACGGCTTCGGCGCCGATGCCAGCGAGGTGCCGCTGCTGTTCGGCAACCCGCACTGGTACTGGCGCGGCCCCGACCGCTTCTACCAGGCGCAGCTCACCATCCCGGGCAAGCTCAACGTCAGCGGCGCCTCCTTCCTGGGCGTGCCGCTGGTGCTGATCGGCTTCAACGAGAACGTGGCCTGGAGCCACACCGTGAGCACCGCGCGGCGCTTCGGCTTCTTCCAGCTCAGCCTGGTGCCGGGCGAGCCCACGGCCTACCTGAAGGACGGCGTGCGCGTGCCGATGACCGCGCGCAGCATCACGGTGCAGAGCCTGGCGGCCGACGGCACGGTCAGCGACGTCACCCGCACCCTCTACACCTCCGAGCATGGCCCGCTGGTGAACCTGGCGCCGCTCAATCCGGCGCTGGCCTGGTCGGGCAGCACCGCCTTTGCCATCCGCGACATCAATGCGGCCAACCACCGCACCTTCCGCAACTGGATGCGCTGGGCGCAGGCCGGCTCGCTGGAGGCGTTCGCGCAGATCCAGCGCGAGGAAGCCGCCATCCCGTGGGTCAACACCGTGGCGGTGGGCCGCGGCGATCCACGCGCCTGGTATGCCGACATCGGCGCCATGCCCAATGTGTCGGCCCAGCAGGTGGCCACCTGCACCACGCCGTTCGGCCAGGCGGTGGCCGGCGCGCTGCCGCGGGTGCCGTTCTTCGACGGCTCCCGCGCGGCCTGCGACTGGCAGACCGATGCGGACTCGCGCCAGCCCGGGGCCATCGGTGCCTCGCGCATGCCCTCGCTGCTGCGGCGCGACTACGTGGCCAACATGAACGACAGCTACTGGCTGGCCAACCCGGCCGAGCCGCTCACCGGCTACCCCGACATCCTGGGGCCGGCCGGCACGCAGGCGCAGTCGCTGCGCACGCGGCTGGGCCACCTGATGGTGCAGCGCCGGCTGGCCGGCACCGACGGTTATGCCGGCAACAAGGCCACGCCGGAGGTGCTGCAGCAGATGGTGCTGGACAGCCGCGTGCTCACGGCGGAGCTGTTCAAGGACGCGGCCCTGGCCGCCGTGTGCAGCGGCACGCCGGCAGCGCCGCTGCCGCTGTCGGCCGATCCGCTGGGCGGCGCCATCACGCCCGCGGTCAACGTGGACGTGGCCCTGGCCTGCAGCACCCTGGCCGCCTGGAACGGCCGCGGCACCGCCGATGCACGCGGCACGCATGTGTGGGACGAGTTCTGGACGCGCGCCCAGCGCATTCCCGCGGCGCAGCTGTACACCGTGCCCTTCAATCCGGCCGATCCGCTGAACACGCCGCGCGGGCTCAACACCACCGACACCACCGCCTTGCGCCAGGCCTTCGCGGCCGCGGTGTACCGGGTGCAGCAGAGCGGCTTCGCGGTGGACGCGCCCCGCAGCGAGGTGCTGTACGCCACCCGCAATGGCCAGCGCATCGGCCTGTACGGCGGCTGCGGCGCCAACGGCTACTTCACCATCGCCTGCTCGGAAAAGCGCATCGAGCAGGGTGGCTACTCGATGGACGAGGACCCGAACGGCAACAGCTACATGCAGATCGTGGCCTTCAAGCCCGAGGGCGTGCAGGCGCACACCTTCCTCACCTTCTCGCTGTCGGACGACCCGGCCTCGCCGCACCATGCCGACTACACCCGGCGCTATGCGGCCGGCCAATGGCTGCGCGTGCCGTTCACCGAGGCCGAGATCGCGGCCAATGCCGACTTGAAGACGACCCGCGTGAGGGAGTGATCCCAGGCAGGCCGGCCGCTAGGAGTCTGCGCGGCAGAAACGGCTATTTCCGGATGTCGCCTGGCCAGGTGTATGCGTTGAGGGGGCATGGCCGGAAGCTATCGCCCCTACGAACCTGACCAAGTGATGCTGCTGCCGGCGGCGCCGCAAGACTGGCTGCCGGCGGGCCACCTGGCTCACTTCATCAACGACACGGTCGACGCGCTGGAGCTCAAGGCGTTCTACGCGCGCTACGAAGGTGGCGGCTCGCGCAACCAGCCGTTTTACCCGGCGATGATGGTCAAGGTGCTGGTCTACGCCTACGCCACGGGCGTTTTCAGCTCGCGCAAGATCGAGCGCCGGCTGCACGAGGACCTGGCGTTTCGGATGCTGGCGGCGGGTAACTTTTCGCGCCACCGCACGATCTGCGACTTCCGGGCGTTTCACCTGAAAGAGTTGTCGGATCTGTTCGTGCAGGTGGTCAAGCTGGCCCGGAAGATGGGCCTGGTCAAGCTGGGCACGGTGGCCATCGACGGCACCAAGCTCAAGGCCAAGGCCAGCCGCCACAAGGCGATGAGCTACGAGCGCATGAAGCAGGCCGAAGCCGAACTCCAGGCGCAGATCGACGCGCTGTTGGCGCGCGCCAAGGCCACAGACGAGGCCGAGGTCAACGAGCCGGAACTGGACTTGCCCGCCGAGATCGAGCGGCGCGAGGCGCGGCTGGCGGCCGTCCGGGAGGCCCGGGAGCGGCTGGAGCAACGCCAACGCGAGGCCGACCTCGAACGTGGACGCAGCGACGACGACGACCGGCGCCCGCGTGGCCCGGACGGCAAGCCCAAGGGTGGGCGCTACAAGCGCGAGTTCGGCGTGCCCGAGGAAAGACGGCGGTGGACGAGATCGCACACATCATCGTGGCGGCCGAACTGGACAACGTGGCACCGGACGCGAACTGGCTGCTGCCGATGATCCAGGCGGTGGGCGAGAACCTGGGCGAGTTGCCCGAACTCGGAATGGCGGATGCGGGCTACCGCAGCGAAGACAACCTGAGGAACGCGCCGATCAAGGTGGTCGTGGCGCTGGGGCGCTAAGGCAAGGAGCACGCGCAGGTCGACGCCAGCAGTACCCGCACACTGCGGCGATGGCCGCCAGGCTGCAGACCGAAGAAGGACGCGCGGCCTACCGCAAGCGCAAGTGGATTGCCGAGCCGCCCAACGGCTGGATCAAGAACGTGATGGGGTTCCGGCAGTTCAGCCTGCGGGGGCTGCACCGGGTGCGAGCCGAGTGGAAGCTCGTGTGCATGGCGCTGAACCTGAGGCGCATGGCGGTGCTCGGCGCCGGTTGAGAGGTGCAAAGCGGCTTGTCAGACTGACTGGAGCCTCCCTCGCGGAGGGAGGCTGGAGGGAGCGGTCGAACAAGCTGGAGCTCCCTCTCGGAGGGGGCTCGGGGAGCCGTGCGTAGAGCCGCAGGCTAGGAGGCGGCGCGGCTTCTGCCGCGCAGACTCCTAGCCGGCCGCGTCCTGCGCCTCGGCCTCGTCGAGGTTGCCCCGCACCCGGCGCAGCAGCGCCAGCAGCTGCGCCCGCTCTTCCGCGCTGAAGCCCTGCAGGCTGCGCTGCGTCACCTCGCGCAGGCTGCGCTGGGTGGTGCGCAGCAGCTCGCGGCCGGCGTCGCTCAGGTGCAGCCGCGTCTTGCGGCGGTCGGCCTCGTCCACCTCGGCCTGCAGCAGGCCGCGCTCCTTCAGCCCGGCCAGCAGCCGCGCGATCTGCGCCTTGTCCCGCCCCGAATGCGCGGCCAGGTCGCCGGCCATCGCGCCGGGATGGCGGCCGAAGAAGCCCAGCACCTTGCCCTCCAGGTGGGTGATCTCATGGGGCGAATCACGCAGCACGCGGTACTGGCGCGCGCGCACCAGGTGCATCAGGCCGTGGATGGCATCGAAGACCTCGTCGGCCTCCGATTGGTTGACAAACTCAACTTTGCGCTTCATGATCGATGACATTGTCCACCAATCCACGCCACCATGTCCATCGACCACGCAGCGGCCACCGAGGCACCCGCATCCACGCAGCGCCGCATCCAGCGCATCCGCCACGAGCTGCGCCGGCGCGAGCTGCAGGTGCTGCGGGTGCAGCGCATCAGCCCGCATTTCGCCAGCATCACCTTCGGCGGCGAGTCGCTGGCCGACTTCGCCTCCGCCGGCTTTGACGACCATGTGAAGTTCATGCTCGACGGCCCGCCGGGCACGGAGCCGGTGCGGCGCGACTACACGCCGCGGCGCTTCAGCACCGCGGCGCGCGAACTCACCATCGAATTCGCGCTGCATGGCCACGGCCCGGCCGCGGCCTGGGCCGCGCAGGCCGCGCCGGGCATGGCCGCCACCATCGGCGGGCCGCGCGGCTCCATGGTGGTGCCCACCGACTACGACTGGCACCTGCTGGCCGGCGACGCCGCCGCCCTGCCCGCCATCCACCGCCGGCTGGAGGAACTGCCCGCCGGCACGCGCGCCATCGTGCGGCTGCAGGTGGAGGCCGCCGACCGCCGCGCACTGCACAGCGCCGCGGCGCTCGACCTGCAGTGGCTGGACAGCCCCGAGGCGCTGCTGCAGTCGCTGCAGGCGCCGGCGCTGCCCGCGGGCGAAGGCTTCGCCTGGGCCGGCGGCGAGGCCACCCTGATGGCCCGCGTGCGCGACCTGCTGCTGCGCGACAAGGGCCACCCCAAGGAGGCCGCCCGCATCTCCGCCTACTGGCGGGCAGGGGATGCGGGGTTCCACGAGGACTTGTGAGGCGGCCGCAAGGCAGGCCGACAATGCGCGCCGACCATGCCGAACCACACCCCCGCCGCCCAACTCGCCTGCCTGCTCACCGGCCAGCTGCAGGGCACCACCCACCTGGACCTCCGCCACTGCGGACTGACCGAGCTGCCGCCGCAGGTGCTGTCGCTGGCCGACACGCTGGAGGTGCTGGATGTCTCCGGCAATGCGCTGCACACGCTGCCCGACGGCCTGGCGCAATGCCGCCGCCTGCATACGCTGTTCGCCTCGGGCAACCGCTTCGCCATGCTGCCGGCGGTGCTGGGCCGGCTGCCGGCGCTGGACACGCTGGGCTTCAAGGCCAACCAGATCGCCGAGGTGCCGGCCGCTGCGCTGGCGCCCACGCTGCGCTGGCTGATCCTCACCGACAACCGCATTGGCGAGCTGCCCGCCACCCTGGCGGACTGCCACCGCATGCAGAAGCTGATGCTGGCCGGCAACCGGCTGGCGCGGCTGCCCGCGGGCATCGGCCGGCTTCAGCGGCTGGAGCTGCTGCGGCTGGCGGCCAATCGCTTCGCGCGGCGGCAGGACGCGCTGCCCGACGAGCTGTTGGCCCTGCCGCATCTGGCCTGGCTGGCCCATGCGGGCAATCCCTTCAGCGCCGCGCGGGAGCAGGCCGCGGCGGCCGAACGCAGCCCGGCGCGCCGCATCCCGTGGGGGCAGTTGTCCCTACAAGACATGCTGGGCGAAGGCGCCTCGGGCCAGATCCATGCCGCGCAATGGCAGCCTGGTGCTAACACGGCGGCGCGCCCGGTGGCGGTGAAGCTGTTCAAGGGCGAGGTGACCAGCGACGGCCTGCCGCAGTGCGAGATGGCCGCCACGCTGGCCGCCGGTGACCATCCGGCACTGGTGGGCGTGCACGGCGTGCTGGCCGACCATCCGCAGCACCGGCAGGGCCTGGTGCTGCCGCGCCTGGCGGCCCACTGGGCGCCGCTGGCGGGCCCGCCCAGCATGCGCAGCTGCAGCCGCGACGTGTATGCCCCGGGCCTGCGGTTGCCGGCCGACCAGGCCGACCGCATCGGCCAGGCGGCCGCATCGGCCATGGCGCACCTGCATGGACGCGGGCTGATGCACGGCGACCTGTATGCCCACAACCTGCTGGTCGACGGCCAGGGCGGCGCCCTGCTCAGCGACTTCGGCGCCGCGTCCTTCCTGCCCGAAGACGACCCGGCCTGCGCCGAGGCGCTGCGGGCGCTGGATCGAAGGGCGCTGGACATCCTGCTGGACGAGCTGGCAGCGCATGCCGGCGGAGGGCATCTGCCGAACCACGGTGCCTTTGCTTCCAACACGGGGCGGCAGCTCAGGTAGGCCGCATGGCCCGCTTTCAATCAGCCTTGCGACGCAGCTCGCGACCCTGCGCTGCAGGCGTCGACCGGCGGCGGCGGACCGCCGACCGGGATGGCATCAGCCGCGCCACGCAAGCCGCCAGCCTTTGCACGCCTTCCTCGATCGTCGGCCTGTCGAGCAGGGCATACCCCATCACCAGCCCCGCCGGCCGCCGCCGCCGGGCGCGTGGCGCCGTGGCATCGAACAGCGGGCCGATGGGATACACCCGCACGTCCTGCTGGCGCGCGGCCTGCACCAGCGCGCCCTCGGCGCTGGCCGGCAGGCCGGTGAACCACGCCACCAGATGCAGCCCGCTGGCCGCACCCTGCACCTGCACGCCCTCGCCGAAATGCCGGGCCAGGGCCTCCACCAGCGCACGCTGACGGGCCTGCTGCAGGCGCCGCATGCGGCGCACATGGCGCTGGTAGCTGCCGTCGGCCAGCAGCCGCGCCAGCGCAGCCTGCACGCCCGTCGGGGCATGGCGGTCGGCCACGCGCCGGGCCGCGGTGAAGACATCCACCAGCCCATCCGGCAGCACCATGTAGCCCAGCCGCAGCTGCGGCGACAGCGTCTTGGAGAAGGTGCCCACGTGGATCACCCGGCCGTGGGTGTCCAGCGACTGCAGCGTGGCCTCCGGTCGCACGCCGTAGCGGTACTCGCTGTCGTAGTCGTCCTCGATGATCCAGGCATGCCGGCGCGCGGCCCAGGCCAGCAGCGCCCGGCGGCGCGCCATCGGCAGGAAGCCGCCCAGGGGGAACTGGTGCGTGGGCGTGACGAAGGCCAGCTGCGCCGGCCCCAGCGCCGCCAGCTGGTCGGTGCACAGGCCGTGCTCGTCCACGTCCACATGCAGCAGCCGCGCGCCGCAGGCGGCGAAGGCATGCTGGGCCATGCGGTAGCCGGGGTTCTCCATCACCACGCCATCGCCGGCATCCACCAGCAAGCGCGCGCACAGGTCCAGCGCCTGCTGCGAGCCGTTGACGATCATCAGCTGCTCCACGCTGCAGGCCAGGCCGCGGCTGTGGCTCAGGTGCGCCTGCAGCGCGCGCCGCAGGCCCAGGTGGCCGCGCGGGTCCTCGTATTCCAGCCGCGCGCTGCGCTGCCGCTCGGTGGCGCGCAGCGCCTTCATCCAGGCCAGGGTGGGAAAGTCCGCGCCCGCCAGCGGCCCGTAGACGAAGTCGATCTCGCGGGTGCCGGTGGGGCCGGCGTCGCGGATGTCCAGCGCGGCAATGCGCCGGGCCACTGCCGACAACCGCCCGGCCGGGCCGCGGGCGGCCGGCGCACGCAGCGCCGATGCCGCGCGCGCCACGCCCGGCGCCACCCGGCTGGCGGCGCCGGTGCGGGTGGTGATGAAGCCATCGGCCGCCAGCTGCTCGTACACCAGCGACACGGTGCCGCGCGACAGTCCCCGCTCGGCCGCCAGCGCCCGGGTGGACGGCAGCGGCGCACCCGCGGCATGGGTGCCGTCCAGGATGCGTGCGCGCAGTTCCTCGTACAGCCGGCGGCTGAGGCCCGGTGGGGCAGGCGGTGGCACGGGCGGTGGGTGGCGCATCTGGGCAACTGGTCCAGTGGAATGGCGTGGAACTGGATGTTTCCATGAATCCGGATCGGGCGCACAGTCGCGCCATGTACCTGCCCAGCCAGTTCGCCGTGCCGGATGCCGCCCTGCTGCATCGCCTCATCCAGCAGCATGCCCTGGGCATGCTCACCTACCGCAGCGGCGACGGCCTGGAGGCCGAGCACCTGCCCTTCCTGCTGGATACCGGGCAGGGGCCGCAGGGCACGCTGCTGGCCCATGTGGCACGCGCGAATCCGGTGTGGCGGCAGGTGCCGGAGGGCGCCGAGGTGCTGGTGGTGTTCCGCGGCGCGCAGGGCTACATCTCGCCCAGCTGGTACCCCGGCAAGCAGCAGACGCACCGCTACGTGCCCACCTGGAATTACGAGGCGGTGCATGCCCATGGCACGCTGCATGTGCGCGACGACGAGAAGTTCGTGCGCGCCGTCGTGGCCCGCCTGACCCGCCAGCACGAGGCCACGCAGCCTGCGCCGTGGAAGATGGGCGACGCGCCGGCGGACTACCTGGCCACGCTGATGCAGCACATCGTCGGCATCGAGGTGCGCCTGACCCGGCTGCAAGGCAAGTTCAAGCTCAACCAGCACCACCAGCCGGCCGACCGCGAAGGTGCGATCCAGGGCCTGCAGGCCAGTGGCCAGGCCGCGCTGGCGCAGGCCATGCGGGAATCGGGCGGCACGGGCTGAAGGGCCGTGGGCCCGCGCCTGCCGCCGTCAGGGCATCGGCACCTGCCGCGGCGGCCGCTGGCGCACGCGCCAGCAGCGCCACACCTCCACCACCACCGGTCCCAGCCCCAGCGCGGCCGTGCCCGCGAGGGCCGGCGCCAGCCAGGCCAGCGGCAGCAGCGGCTGCTTGAGCTGCAAGCCCCACACGCTGCGCCCCAGTGCCGGCGTGGTGGCCTCCTCCAGCGCAAGGTAGCTGCCGAACACCACCCAGGGCAGCAGCTGCTGCCAGCCATGCACCGCCTGCTCGTACCAGGGCACGCGGCGGCGCGGCTCGGCATAGGCCAGGTCCACCCAGGTGGTGGCCTCATGGGCCACGCAGGCGGCCAGCATCAATGCCAGGCTGCCGACGCTGGGCTGCAGCAGCAGCACGCCGCCGGCCAGCACCGCCATCTGCAGCGCCATCAGCAGGTGCAGCAGGCCTTCGGGCAGCCCGGCGCTGTGCTCCAGCCGCTGGATGCGGTGGCACAGCTGGTCGGCCACGCCGGCCGCCAGCCACAGCGGCAGCAGCAGGAAGAGGTACAGCGTCTCGAAGGCGGTGGGCATGGCGGGCGATGGATGCGCCCTGACTCGGGGCAACCGGTATTCCCAGCCGCCCTGCCCCTCGTCCTCAGTCCAGCTTCACCGGCACCGGGCGGGTGAAGAGGTCGACGTAGAAGTCGAAGAAGCGGTTGTTGTCGAAGCGCGTGACCACCGTCATCTTCTGCAGCGACACGCCGGCCGGCGGCACGTCGTAGCCCACCGAGCGTCCGTTTTCCGGGTCGCCCTTGCGCGCGATCACGTCCACGTATTCCTCGCGTGTCTCGGTGGCAAAGCGCGGGTCGATCAGGTAGGCCAGCACCAGGGTGTCCCAGATGTTCTGGGTGTACGTGGGGTCGTTCTCGAAGCCGCTGTCGCCGCTGAAGCCATAGCCGTTGAGCTGCTGGAACAGCCGGGTGATGAGCGTGGGCTGCGGTGCGCGGGCGATGCGGTCGTACACCGGCTTGGTGAGCAGCACGGTGTCGGTCACGTCCAGCGGAATCACCACCTGCCGGATGGGCAGGCGCACCACCTGCTGCGCGGCATCGGGGTCGAACCACCAGTTGAACTCCGCCGTGCGGGTGGTGTTGCCGGGCACATGCACCGCGCCGCCCATGTAGATGATCTGCTTGATCAGCGGCACGATCTCCGGGTTGCGCGCCACCGCCTTGGCCACGTTGGTCATCGGGCCGATGGCCAGCAGCGTGATCTCGTGCGGGTGCGCCTTGACGGTGTCGACGATGAAGTCCACCGCGCTCCTGGCCTGCACCTGGGTGCGGGTGGCAAAGCCGTCGGGCGGAGCCACGAGGTCGGCATCGGTCTGCGGCTCGGGTGTGCTCCAGGCGCCCAGGTAGCCGTCACCGCCGGCACCGGCGGCCTGCTCGGCCTGCACGGCGGCGTAGTCATGGTCCAGCGGCATGTTCTCGCCGGCATACACCGGGATGGCGGCGCCGGCACCCAGCCGCTCCATCGACTTCAATGCATCGGCCACGCCCTGGCGCAGCCACTGGTTGCCCGACACCACGCTGATGCCCATCACCCGGATGCGGCCCTCGGCCTGCAGCTGCGCGGCCATCACGCCCAGCTGCCCATCGTCGCTCATGGTGTTGTAGTCGCTGTCGATGATCACCTTGTGCACGTCGTCATCGCCGCCATCGCCGCCGCAGCCGGCCAGCAGGGCGACGCACAGCATCCAGATCCATCCAAGCCGCATGGCAGTCTCCTTTTCTGGTTCGTGAAGCGGTTCAGTCTAGGGCGCGCAAACGATTGCGCAAACGTTTGCGGCTGCTGGTTAACCCGGCATGGCGCAACCGGGTGTGTCAACCAGGCGCGGCCTGCGCGGCGGCGGCCTCAGCGGCGCACCACCCGCCGGGTGACCGCCGGCGCACTGCCGTCGGTGCGGTTGCCCCAGGTGCCGATGTGCGCCGCCTGCATGAGCGGCGAGGCGCTGGCGGCAGCCGACAGCTCGGCGGCAGCGTCCATGAGATCGGGGCCGAACTGCGCCATGCGTGCCGGCGTCAGCCGCACCGACGGCCCGGCCACCACGATCACGCCGGTGGCCGGCTCGCCGCGCCGCTGCACCGGCGCGGCCATCGAATTCATGCCCGGCGCATAGGTCTCGTTCACCATGCTGAAGCCGCGCTTGCGGTGCTCCTTCAGCAGCAGGTTCAGCGCGCGCATGCTGCGCGGTGCATTGGGGCCGAAGCGGGCGCGGTCGCCCATGCCCTGGCGGGCCACGGCCTGCATGGCCTGGTCCTCGGTCAACGTCATCAGCCAGGCATGGCCGGCGGCGCTGCACGACAGGTTGAGCTCGATGCCCATGTCGGGGTCGTACCTCAGGCCCGAGCGCGAGCCCTGCGCCTTGGCCACCAGCGTGAGCCGCTCGCCGTCCACGATGGCCAGCCGCACCAGCTCCTCCGTCTTCTCGGCCAGGCGGTTGATCACCGGCTGGGCGATGTCCACCACGCCCGACTTGCTGAGGAAGCTCAGGCCCAGCGAAGCCAGCTTGCTGGTGAGCGCATAGCTGCCGCGCTGAGGCAGCGCGCGCACGTAGCCGAAGCCGATGAGCTCCTGCAGCGTGCGGTGGCAGGCGCTGCGCAGCTGGTTGAGGTCGGTGGCAATGGAGGCCAGCGGCGCGCCTTCGGGCCGCGCGGCCAGGTATTCGAGGATGGCGATGGTCTTCTCGAGGGCTCCGCTCACGGCTTCTCCTTGGAACGGCTTTCAGAAATTGAATGCCATCACGATTATTTGAACCGCCGGAATGAACTCTGGCAACCTCCGCCGCGACGGAAGCGCCCGTGACGCGCACCGCACCCCACCTTGCCAAGAGGAGACATCCGATGATGAAGTTGAGCCACATCACCATGGCGGCGCTGATGGCCATGGCCGCATGCGGCGCTGCCGCCGTGCTGGCGCAGCCAGCGCCCTCGCCTTCGCTGGCACCGGCCGGCAGCAACTGGCCGCTGGTGCATGGCAACCTGGGCAGCCAGGGCTACTCGTCGCTCACGCAGATCAACAAGGGCAACATCAGGAGCCTGGGCCCGGCCTGGGTGGTGCACACCAACGTGGAGCCGGTGACCCAGCCGGCACCTGGCCCGGGCAGCAGCGACGTCGGCCAGCAGACCACCCCGGTGGTGGTGGACGGCGTGATGTACCTCGACACCCCGGGCGGCGGCGTGATGGCGCTCAATGCCGCCACCGGCGCGGTGAAGTGGAAGTGGATGCCTTCGGTGGAAGCCAACGGCTATGGCGGCAACCGCCAGCACCGCGGCGTGAGCGTGGGCGAAGGCAAGGTGTTCACCACCGCCGCAGGCGGGCGCATGGTGGCGCTGAACCAGCAGACCGGCGCCGTGGAATGGGCCGTGGTCCCCACCTACAACGGCACCGCCATCGGTGGCATCGCCAAGGTGGCCACCATCTACCAGGACGGCATGGTGTACCAGGGCACCAACGACAACGGCCGCGGCGCGATGATCGCGGTGCGCGCCAGCGACGGCGCGGTGCAGTGGGTGTTCTACAGCGCGTACCCGCACGGCACCTCGTTCACCGACGTCAACGGCAACACCTTCGACGCGGGCGACACCTGGACCACCCGCAACACGCCGAACGACACGCCCAACGACTGCTACCTCAACGGCGGCGGCGCCTCGTGGATCCACCCGTCCATCGACACCCAGCTGGGCATGCTGTACGTCACCTTCGGCAACCCGCGCAGCTGCACCGGCGCGCAGTGGGGCGGCGACCGGCCGGGCGACAACCTGTTCACCAGCTCGCTGGTGGCGCTGGACATGAAGACCGGTGCCTACAAGTGGCACTTCCAGTCGGTCAAGCACGACGTCTGGGACATGGACAACGTGCACACGCCCAGCCTGGCCGACGTGCAGATCGGCGGCCAGACCCGCAAGGTCATCTACTACGGCAGCAAGTCGGGCCACCAGTTCGTGCTGGACCGCACCAACGGCAAGCCGGCGCTGCCGGTGGTGTACCGCCAGGTGCCCACCGATGCCCGCCAGGCCCAGCCCGCCACGCAGCCCTTCCCGGCTTCCGGGCCCTTCCAGGAACAGTGCCTGGTCTACCAGAACCTGGGCTCGGAGATCCCCGGCGCGCCCAACCGCGCGGTGCCCAACTGGAATGGCTACCAGGCCCAGCCCGATCCGGAGAAGCCAGGGCAGTACAAGCTGGTGCTCAACCCGGACAACTACCTGAAGAACGACACGCAGTACCTCTCGGGCACGCGCGAAGGCTGCATGTACGACCCGCACTGGGACGAGAACAGCATGTTCCTGTCGATGACCAGCCAGAACGGCGCGGCCGACTGGTCCAACGTGTCGATCAGTCCCAAGCTGAACATGCGCTACATCGGCATGTCCTACAACCCGGTGGCGCATGGCGCCTTCCAGGGCGGCAACGGCCTGCGCCAGATCGGCGGCTACCAGACCGGCGGCGTGGTGGCGGTGGATGCCTCCACCAACCTGCCGGTGTGGCGCAAGCACTTCGGCCTGGGCGGCGACGTGGCCCACGGCAACCATCCGCTGGTCACGGCCAGCGACCTGCTGTTCATCAACCGCGTGGACGGCTGGCTGATGGGCCTGGATGCGCAGACCGGCGAGGAGCTGTGGCGCTTCCAGACCGGCGCGCCCAGTGCCTCGGGCGTGGTGACCTATACCGTGGGCGGCGAGCAGTACATCGCGATGCCCGCGATGGCCGGCACCCAGCCCTATGCCCAGCAGGGCCAGGGCGCGGCGGTGTGGGCCTTCAAGCTCGGCGGCAAGGCCGTCTACACCACCGGCCCGCGGTCCAATCCGGTGGTGGTGTCGGGCAGCAGCGAGGCGCCGGCCCCGGTGCCCATCGCCAACCTGCGCCGGCCGGTGAACAACACGCCGGCCACCGGGCTGCCGGCCAACACCATCTATCTCGCACGCTCCGACGGCACCGCCACGGCCACCAAGGACAGCGTGACCACCGCATCGATGGTGCCTTCCACGCTGACGGTGCCGGTGGGCACCACGGTGACCTTCACCAACCCGGGCGACGCCACCTTCGGCGTGCCCGGCAGCGGCAACCTGAAGGCCCATTGCGCCACCCAGTACTTCGAGGGCCGCTTCAACTTCAAGCTGCAGCCGGGCCAGTCCGCCCAGCACAAGTTCGACCGCGAGGGCGAGTACTACTACAACGACTGCACCGACCCCCGGCCCACCGGCAAGGTGGTGGTGACGCTGGCCGCGCAGGAACAGCCGGGTGCGCTGCAGTTCACCCCGGGCACGCTGAACCTGCGGCCGGCCAACGGCGTGTTCACCAGCGTGCAGGGGCTGGTCACGGCCACCTTCAAGCTGCCGGCCGGGCACACGCTGGACGGCCAGGTGGAGTTGAAGACGCCGCTGACGATGCAGACGTTCCCGGCAGTGAGCGCCAGGGCCACCTCCGATGGCCGCACGCTGGTGGTCACCTTCGACAAGGCGCTGGTGGACAACAACATCCCCGAAGGCAGCGCCGTGCCGCTCACCGTGTCGGCCAACGTGCTGCACCAGGGCGTGCAGAAGAAGCTGACCTCCACCGCCACCGTGCGCGTCGTCAAGTGAGGGCCGACATGAACCGCTCCCTCCGACTGCACCCGTGCGCCCAGGCGGCGCTGCTGGCCGGCCTGGCCTTCGGCGGTGCCGCGCATGCCGCCATCCCGTTCCTCGACACGACGTTCGAAGCCAGTGCCATCGCCGAGGCCGCGGGCGCCCTGCCCGAGGCCGACCTGCAGGCGGGCGTGCAAGCGCTCAGCGCCTCGGCGGCCTCGGTGGGCAGCACCAGCGTGGCCACGGCCGGCGTGTTCGCGGGCCCGGGCCTGCTGACCACCTCGGCCGACGTGTCGGCGGGCGACCTCAGCCATGCGGTGGCCAGCGCACGTTTCACCGGCTCGTTCATCAGCAGCGGCACGGTGAACCTGTCGCTGGACTTCACCACGCTGAGCTTCGAGACCGGCTCGGGCGCCGCGGCCACCACGCTGTTCGTGTCGCTGAGCAACGGCGGCATCACGCTGTTCGAGGACCATGTGCAGGGCCCCTGGAGCTTCTCGTACACGCCCGCCGTGGGCAGCACCAGCCTGCTGGACCTCACCCTGTCCAGCGAGGTGAGCGCGGCCTTCATCGGCAGCGGCACCGGCGATGCGAGCGCCTTCGGCTCGGTGGCCATCATGGGCGCGGTGCCCGAGGCCTCCACCTGGCTGATGTTCTCGCTGGGCCTGGCCGGCATCGGCCTGGCCGGGCGGCGCCGGCACATCGCGGCAGGCAGCACCACAAGGAGCGCAGCGTGAAGCAGACCCATCTGTTGCGCCCTGTCGTGGCGGCCCTGCTGGCCATGGCAGCCTGCCTGCCCGCTGCCCGCGCGGCAGCGGTGGTCACGCCGCTGGCCGACGGCTCCGCGGCGTCTGCCGCGGCCCTGGTGGACACCTTGCTGGGCGCCGAGAGCCGGCTGTCAGTGGTGGCCGGCTCGGCGAGCTACACCGGCCAGGCCAGCGCCTCCGGCCGCTTCACCGGCGGCGGCACCGGCGCCACCGGCCTGGGCATCGACAGCGGCGTGGTGCTGAGCACCGGCGACGCCCGCTTCATCGGCAGCAGCGCCGCCTTCGAAGGCGATGCCGCCAACCAGACCGGCACCTACACCGCCGGCGTGGGCAACGGCCTCACCGCCAACACGGCGGCCGGCCATGCGCTGTTCGGTGCGCTGACATCGGAGCCCACCTTCAATGCCTCGGTGCTCAGCTTCAGCTTCGTGCCGCAGCATGCGCGGCTGACGATGAGCTTCGTCTTCGCGTCGGAGGACTACAACGACCTGGTGGACAGCGGCTTTCCCACCGACGTGTTCGGCGTCTTCGTCAATGGCGTCAACCAGGCGCTGGTGCCCGGCACCGGGCTGGCCATCTCGGCCTCCAGCGTGCACTGCGTGGGCGCCGGCAGCCACTGTGGCCTGTACCGCGACAACCCGGCGTTCTTCGACACCGTGGACACCGAGCTGGACGGCCTGACGGTGGTGATGAACCTGGAGATGGCGGTCAACGCCGGGCAGGTCAACACCCTGTCCATCGGCATTGCCGACACCCTGGACACCGTGGGCGACTCGGCGGTGATGCTGGCCGCGGGCAGCGTGTCCGCCGTGCCCGAGGCATCGACCTGGGCGCTGATGCTGGGCGGCCTGGCCGCCATGGCTGCCACGGCGCGCCGCCGCCGCCACGACACCACCACCGCTTGACCGGAGGAGAAAGACATGGAACGAAGAGACTTCCTGACCGGCGCCACCGCGGCGGCTGCTGCCCTGGCGGCCAAGGAACTGGTGCTGCCCACGGCGGCCCAGGCCCAGCCCGCGCCAGGCCAGCGGCTGGTCACGCAGCTGTGGTCGCGCCACCTGCAGTGGGTGGGCACCCAGGCCCAGCAGGTGGCCGACCCCTACGGCACCGGCGTGAAGGTGGGCGAGGCCGCCCGCGCCGCCGGTTATGCGGCGGTGGACCTGACGGTGCGCAACGATGGCCATGTGCACCCGGCCAACGTGGCCACGCACCTGCCGGCCATGCTCAGCGGCATCCGCAGCACCGGCGCGCTGTGCGACCACATCGGCGTGAACTTCGCGCCGCCGGCCGACCCGGCCAACACCGCCTGGATCGCCAGCCAGTCGGTGCACCAGATCCTGTCGGTGGCCGGTGCGCACGGCATCCGCAAGTACCGCTTCAACAACTCGGGCGCGGTGGGCTTCGGCAGCAACACCTTCGGCGCGCAGATCACCACGCTGCTGGACGGCGTGCGGCTCAACCACCGCCGGCTGGCCGCCATCAATGCGCAGTACGGCGGCCTGTGCGGCGTGGCCCACACCCATGCCTCCAACATCGGCGTGACGGTGTACGACTACGCCTATGCCATGCAGGGCATTTCGCCCCAGCTCATCGGCATCAACCTGGCCATCGGCCACACCGCCACCGCCGCGCCCGGCACGATGTGGCAGCTGGAGATGCGCCGCAACATGCCGCACATCCAGTGCGTGGCGGTGGAAGACCTGGCCGCCACGGTGGACCCGGAAACCGGCGCCCTGAGCATCGGCCGCGTGCAGCCGCCCGGCGCCACCGGCACCGGCGGCGGCGTCATCAACTGGGCCACCTTCTATTCGCTGCTGCGGCTGGGTGGATACAGCGGCGCGGTGGAGTCGCAGATCGAGTACCGCATAGCCGGCGCGGACGGCAACCCGGTGAGCCTGAACAGCGCCTTCTTCGCCGACCATGCGCAGTTCGCTTCCGGCAACCTCACCCCGGCCATGATGATCGCGGCGATGCGGAAGGACTCCGACTTCATCCGCCAGCGCGCAGTGGCCGGCGGCTGGTCGCCCGACCAGGTGCTGTGAACAACGGCCCCGCATGATGGACGAGGTGTTCGGCGTGTTTCCCACGCCCGTGCTGCGCGCGGCCGGCGCGCTGGAGGGCGAGCTGGTGCAGGGCCTGCTGCGCCACTTCGCCGGCCTGGCCGACAGCCCCAATGCCGCATCCGGCGCGCTCAGCCACACCCGCCTGCTGCGCCCGGCCGACAGCCCGCTGCTGGGGCAGGTGGCCGCGCGCATCACGCCGCGCATCGTGGACATCGGCGCGCTGATGTTCGGCCAGCGCCTGGGCTGGTCCATCAAGGAGATGTGGGTGAACCTGATGGACGGCGGCGGCCACCAGGCCATGCACCAGCACGCCAACAGCTTCGTCTCCGGCGTGGTGTACCTCACGCCGCTGGAGCCCGCGGCGCGCACCGTGTTCCACAAGCCGGTGGGCGGCACCGAGTTCGTGTTCCGCAACGAGCACGCCGAGGTGGCGCCCACGCCCTTCAATGCCGACCGCTGGATCAGCCCGTCCACCGCGCCAGGCGACCTGCTGCTGTTTCCCAGCTACCTGCTGCACTCCGTGCCGCCCAACCCGGGCGGCCGCCGCATCACCCTGTCGTTCAACGCCATCCCGGGCGGGCTGGACGCCTGGGGCTATGCGGTGCGCTTCGGCGCATGAAGAACCCAACCCACTTCCCTAACGGGGACAAGCCATGAACCTCCACCTCCTCAAGACCACCCTGGCCATCGCCGGCCTTGCCTTCGCGGCCGCCAGCGGCGTGGCGCAGGCACAGGACATCAAGGAGCGCAACCTGCGCTTTGCCTTCAGCCTGGCCAAGGACCATCCGCTGGGCCAGGGCGCGCAGAAGTTCGCCGATGCCGTGGCCGCCCGCAGCGGCGGCAAGATGAAGGTGAGCCTCTTCCCCAATGCGGTGCTGGGCAGCGACCCGCAGAACCTGTCGGCCGTGCGCGGCGGCACGCTGGACTTCACCTCGATGGCCACCGGCATCGTCGCCTCGCTGGACAAGCAGTTCATGGTGTTCGACCTGCCCTTCCTGTTCAACGACGCGAAGGAGGCCTATGCCATCACCGACGGCCCGGTGGCCACGCGGTTGCTGGACGGCCTGTCGGCGCACGGGCTGGTGGGCCTGGGCATCTGGGACCTGGGCTTCCGCAACATGACCAACAGCAAGCGCCCCATCGTGCGCGCCGAGGACATGCAGGGCCTGAAGATGCGGGTCATCAGCTCGCCGATCTTCATCGACCTGTTCACCACGCTGGGCGCCAACCCGCTGCCCATGACCTTCGGCGAGGTGTACGGCGCGCTGGAGTCCAAGGCCATCGACGGCCAGGACAACCCGGTGGCGGTGATCGAGTCGGCCAAGTTCGCCGAGGTGCAGAAGTACCTGTCGATCACCCGGCATGTCTATACAGGCATGCCCTTCATGATGAGCAAGAAGACCTGGGACGGCATGTCCGCCGACGAGCGCAAGGTGATCCGCGAGGCTGCGCAGGAGGCCAAGACCGAGGAACGCAAGCTCACCCAGCAGAAGGAGGCCCAGGCCATCGACAACCTGCGCAAGACCATGACCGTCAACGAGGTGAGCGAGGCCGAGATGGCCCGCTGGCGCCAGAAGGTGCAGCCGGTGATGGACAAGTTCAGCCGCGAGATCGGCGAAGGCGTGGTCGGCGAGGTGAATGCCGAGCTGGCCCGCATGCGCGCGGCGCGCTGAGGCGGCCTGGCATGGGCTTGATGGGCAAGGCGGCATTGGCCATGTGGTGGGACATGGCCGCCGAGACACGACCCGACTTCGAGCACTGGCACAGCCACGAGCACTTCCCGGAGCGGCTGGGCATCCCCGGCTTCCTGCGGGCCTCGCGCTGGCGCAGCACGGTGGCCCACGAGGACGGCGGCGAAGGCTTCTTCGTGATGTACGAGCTGGCCGACCACACCACGCTGTCCAGCGCGGCCTACCTGGCGCGGCTGAATGCGCCCACGCCCTGGTCCACGCGGCTGATGCCGCACCACCGCCACATGGTGCGCAGCCAGTGCCGGGTGATGGCCTCGGCCGGCAGCGCAGTCAGCGGCCATGCGCTCACGCTGCGCATGGCCACCGGCGGGGTCACCCAGGCGGGCATGGTGGAGGCCTTCGGGCCGCTGTGTGCCCGGCTGGCGCTGCTGCCCGGCCTGGCGGGCGCGCACCTGCTGCGCCATGAGCCGCCGGACATCGCGCCCACCACCGAGCAGCGCATCCGCGGCCTGGGCGACCAGGCCGCCGACTGGGTGCTGCTGGTCACCGGCTACGAGGCGCCGGCCGTCGCCGCGGTGCTGCAGCAGCCGGGCCTGCAGGCCGCACTGGGGGCGGCCGGCGCCACGCAGATGGCACCGCAGGCCTTCCGGCTGTGTCACTCCGCGGTGGCGGGCGAGCCGGCCGCGCTGCAGTAGGCCGCCATTCGTCCCATAACATGGGGCGGATGAAGGAAGTGTCGAGCGAGGTGCTGCAATGAGCACGGGCGCCCTGCCCACCCCGGCCGAGCGCCTGCGCCGCGCCAAGGGGCAGGCGCTGGCGGTGCTGCTGCTGGTGCCCGGCGGCTTCTATGCCGCCTCGCTGGCCTTCGGGCATCCGGTGGCCGCGGGCCTGTGCCGCTCCATCGCCGAGGCCGCGCTGGTGGGCGGCCTGGCTGACTGGTTCGCGGTGGTGGCGCTGTTCCGCCGGCCGCTGGGGCTGCCCATCCGCCATACCGCGGTGATTCCTTCCAACCAGGCCCGCATCGCCGACAACCTGGGCCGCTTCATCCACGAGAAGTTCCTGGACCCCCGGGCGTTGGCCGCGCTGATGCAGCGCACCGACCCGGTGGCGCTGCTGGCCGGCTGGTTCAGCGTGCCGGCCAACTCGCAGCGGCTGGGCACCCATGCGGTCACGCTGGTGCGCCATGGCCTGGCGCTGGTGGACGACCGGCGGGTGCAGGGCTTCGTGTCCGATGCGATGCAGTCCTTCATCGGCAAGCTGGACCTGGCGCAGGCGCTGGGCAACGTGCTGCAGATGCTGACGCGCCAGGGCCGCCACCAGCAGCTGCTGAGCGACGTGGTGGGCCTGGCGCTGCAGCACCTGAAGAAGGACTCGGTGCGCGAGGCCATCGTGGCCCGCGTGCTGGCCTGGATGAAGGCCGAGCATCCGATGCTGGAGAAGGTGCTGCCCAGCGACTGGCTGGGCCAGGAGGCCGCCTCGGTGGTGCAGAAGGTGCTGGGCCAGCTGCTGGAGGAAATGTCGGCCCGCCCGGACCACGACTACCGCGTCGCCTTCGACCGCATGGCCGAGCGCCTGGTGCAGCAGCTGCGCGAGGACGACGAGCTGCGCGAGCGGGCCGAACAGCTCAAGCGCTACGTGCTGGAGGACCCGCACCTGCTGGCCTTCACCCGCGGCGTCTGGCAGGACATCCGCGGCTGGATCAGCGACGACATCGGCAAGCCGCCCGAGCAGTCGGTGATGGCCGCGCAGGTGCAGCAGATGGGCCTGTGGCTGGGCCGCAAGCTGGGCGAGGACGCGGCGCTGCGCGAATCCCTGGCCGGCCATGTGGTGCAGCTCACGCAGGACCTGGCGCCCGCCTTCGCGGACCACCTGGTGCGCCACATCCGCAACACCGTGCGCACGTGGGACCCGCAGGAGATGGCCCGGCAGGTGGAGCTGCAGATCGGCCCCGACCTGCAGAGCATCCGCATCAGCGGCACGCTGGTGGGCGGGCTCATCGGCGGGCTGCTGTTCGGTGCCGGGCAGTTGCTGCAGCAGCTGCGGGGCGGCACGCCATGACGGTGCAGATCGGCACCGCCGGCTGGTCGATCCCGCGCGACTGCGCGGCGCAGTTTCCCGGCGAAGGCCAGCACCTGCAGCGTTATGCCGGGGTGCTGGGCGTGGCGGAGATCAACAGCTCCTTCCACCGGCCGCACCAGCCCCGGGTGTACGCGCGCTGGGCCGCAATGACGCCGCCGGGTTTCCGCTTCTCGGCCAAGCTGCCGCGGGCCATCACCCATGAAGGCCGGCTGCGTCGTGCGCGGGCACCGCTGCAGCAGTTCCTGGGCGAAGCCGCCGGCCTGGGGGACAAGCTGGCGGTGCTGCTGGTGCAGCTGCCGCCTTCCCTGGCCTACGAGGCGCGGCCAGTGCGCAGCTTCTTCACGCTGCTGGCCAGCCTGTTCCGTGGTGCGGTGGTGTGCGAGCCGCGGCATGCCAGCTGGTTCACGCCGGGCGCCGACGCGGCGCTGGCGGGCCTGCGGGTCTCGCGCGCGGCGGCCGATCCCGCCCGCTGGCCCGCGGCGGCCGTGCCGGGCGGCTGGCTGGGGCCACGCGGCGATGGCGGCGGTGCGCTGCTGTACCACCGCTGGCATGGCGCGCCGCGCATCTACTGGTCGCGCTACGAGGAGGCCTGGCTGCAGCAGCGCGCCGACGAACTGCGCGCCTGGCCTGCCGACGCGCAGCCCTGGTGCATCTTCGACAACACCGCCGGCGGCGGCGCGGCCGCCAATGCACTGCGGCTGCGGCAGCTGCTGGCAGGCCCCTGAGCGAGCACGCACGCAAGCCGGGATTCCGGCCCCCGGCCACCGCGGCTCCGGCGCTGCGAACGTCCATGGCCGGCAGCCACCCGCCGGACGCCCCGACCGTGGAGCGCCAGGCGGCGGTGTGGCCGCCGTCAGCCCTGGCCCAGCGCCGGATCGCTGACGGTATGGCGGCCGGTTTCCACCCGGCCGGCAAAGCGGCGCAGGTACTCGGGGTGGCCGGTCACCGTGGCGCTGAAGTCGTACCACCAGCCGCTGTCGGCCACCGGCAGGCGCAGCGACAGTTCGCTGCGCGCGGCCAGCACATGGGTGGCCGCCAGGCTGCGGTAGGCGTTGGACCGCAGCGTGAAGGTGCACGGGCCCGAGCCCGCATTGGCCAGCATCAGCACCAGCTCGCCGGTGCGGGCATCGCTGCGCACCTGCAGCTCCGGCCGCGGCTGCGCCGCCGATACGGCGCGGAATGCGCTGCCGGTGAAGTGCCGGTGGTAGCCGTCGGGGCCCAGCACCCACAGGTCGTACAGGCCGCCGGCGGCGGGCACCCAGGTGTCGGACAGCTGCTTGCCCGGCTCCACCATGTAGCGCCGCGGCACCGCGGCCAGGTCGAGGCGGTTGTAGACATGGAACACGGCCGCCTGCCGGCCGGTGTTGAAGAAGCCCAGCCGCACCCGCGCGTCGGCGATGCTGCGCGTGGCCGGTGGCAGCACGTCGCAATGGGTGGCCAGCTCATACGGCAGTGCGCGCGACGGCCGGGTGCCGGACACTTGTCTAGGCAACTGCTGCTGCGCCGGCGGGCGGATCTGGCCCAGCCTTTCCTGCTGGCGGCGCAGTGCATCGGCCTGCGCCTTGGTGGCACGGCCCTGCAGCACCGGCAGCACCTCGGTGTTGGGCGTGGCGAAGTTGAAGGCGCTGGTAAGGTCGCCGCACACCGCGCGGCGGAACGGGCTGATGTTGGGCTCCATCACGCCGAAGCGCGCTTCCAGGAAGCGCAGCACCGAGGTGTGGTCGAACACCTGCGAGTTGACCCAGCCACCGCGGCTCCAGGGCGAGATGAGCAGCATGGGCACCCGCGGGCCGGGGCCGTAGACACGGCCGTCCGGCGGTGGCTGCCGGGTGCTGCCGGGCGGCTTGGGCTGGGTGAAGTACTCGGCCGCCATCTCGGCCGCGCCCAGCGTGGTCTTGCCGGCCAGGCCGCCATGGCCATCGGGCGAGGGAGCGGAGGGCGAAGGCACATGGTCGAAGTAGCCGTCGTTCTCGTCGAAGTTGACGATCAGCACCGTCTTGCTCCAGACCTCGGGCACGGCGGTCAGCGCGTCCAGCACCTCCTGCAGGAACCAGGCGCCCTGCACCGGGCTGGATGGGCCCGGATGCTCGCAATAGATCGACGGCGCATTCATCCAGGAGACCTGCGGCAGCCGGCCCTCCCGGATGTCGCGGCGGAAGGCGTCCAGGTAGTTCTCGGGCTGGGTGCCGGGCAGCGTGTTGGCGATGCCCTTGTACAGCGGGTTGCCGGCGTTGTCGGTGGCCGGGTCGTAGGCCTTGTAGGGCACGGCCTGGCCGGTCTGGGTGTAGGGCCGGCCCGGCGAGCCGCCGCTGGAGACGGGATAGCCCGAGGCGATGTTGGCACGCTTGAACTGCCGGAACGCGCCCAGCATGTTGTCGCCCCACTCGTCAGGCATGTTCTGGTAGCTGATCCACCTCACACCGGCCTGCTCCAGCCGCTCGGCATAGGTGGTCCAGGTGTAGCCGGTGTCCACGCCGCCGGGCAGGCCGTCGATGGCATCCCATTCGTTGGTGACGAAGGCGGTGCCGGTCGGCACGGCGCCGTTGGTGCCGGTGAGGAAGAAGGCCCGGTTGGCATCGGTGCCGGTGTGCATCGAGCAGTGGTACGCGTCGCAGATGGTGAAGGCATTGGCCAGCGCGAACTGGAACGGTATCTCGGCCTGCTCGAAGTAGCCCATCGAGATCTGGTTCTTGTAGCGCGGCCACTGGTCCATGCGGCCGTGGTCCCAGGCCTGCTGGCTGTCGTTCCAGTCGTGCGGCGTGCCGTTGGCGCGCTGGGCATTGCCCGCCGTGCCGTCCAGGTGGAAGGGCATCAGCACCTGGCCGGTGGCGGTGCGCTGCTGCCAGACGTTGCGGCCATCGGGCAACGGAATGGGAAAGCGGTCGCCGAAGCCCCGCACGCCGTGCAGCGTGCCGTAGTAGTGGTCGAAGGCCCGGTTCTCCTGCATCAGGATCACCACGTGCTGCACGTCCTGCAGCGTGCCGGTGGCGTTGTGCGCGGGGATGGCCAGGGCGCGCCGGATCGATTCGGGGAAGGCGCCGAGCGAGGCCGCCGCGATGCCCGCCTGGGCACTGCCGCGCAGGAAGCTGCGTCGTGAAGTCATGGGTGTCGGATGAAGGCTGCGTTTGATCGCTGCGCAGCCTAGGCGCGGGGCATGACATGGCCGTGAAGGCCCTGCCCTGCCCCGCGCGGCCGGCTCATCCGGGTCCGGTGGGCGCTGGCCTCACAGCCGGGCGCACTGGTCTTCCTTGCTGGCCGCGCGGTTGCCGCTGCCGGTGGGCGCCGGGATGTTTTCCTTGCACTGCAGGTTGCCGTTCATGCGGTTGTTCAGCAGCGTCACGCCGGCCATGTTCTTGAAGGCCTGCAGGTCGCCGCCCACCACATTGCTGCCGGCCCACAGCGGACCCACGTTCTCGTCGAACTGGATGTCGCCATTGATGCGCGCGCCGCCGATGGAGGCCGAGCCGCCCTTGACGATCTGCACCGAGCCGCCGAAGGTGGAAGCACCGCCCACCCGCACGTCGGCCGCACCCTCGGCCTGCAGGTTGCCGTTGATCGACACGCTGGTGGCCTGCAACCGGGCGTTGTGGCCCACCACGATGCTGCCCTTGGCGCGGGTGCGGTCCAGCACGCAGCTGGCGTTGTCGGGCACGTAGATGTTGTCCAGCGCCACGGCGCCCACGCGCCCGGTGCAGCGGAATTCCTCCGCCGCGGCCGGAAGGCCGGCAAGGCCCAGCAGGCCGCCCAGGGTGCCGACGATGATCGAGTGCTTCATGAGGTTGCTCCGTCCAGGTTGGGGGTTGATGGCACCGGTGCCCGCAGGCTGTTTCCGGTGCCGCCCTACAGAGCGCTTGCTCAGGCACTTGATACGTCGTCGGCCCGTTTTCTTCAGGAAAAATCTCAGCAGGCGATGTCGCGCGGCACTTCGTCGCGCACCGCGCCCGCGGCGTCCACCCGGCGCAGCGTGCTGCCGCACAGCATGGCGCTGCGGTCGGCCAGGCGCTTGGTCACGTCCACCGGCTTCCAGTCGGGGTTGCGCGCCAGCACCAGCGCGGCGATGCCGCTGGCCAGCGGCGCGGCCATCGAGGTGCCACTCCACACGCCGTAGCCGCCGCCGGGCACGGTGCTGGTCAGGCCTTCGCCGGGGGCCGCGGCCATGATCCACGGCCCGCGGTTGCTGAAGGCCGCCACGCGCGCGCCGGCGGTGGAGGCCGCCACCGACAACGCGCCCTCGGCGCCTTCGGCCGCCGGGTACTGGCGCTCGGTGCTGCTGGCGCCATTGCCGGCCGCGGCCACCACCACCGAGCCATGGTGCTGGTTGCAGCGGTCCTGGTCCTGGCGAAAGCCGGCATCGCTCCAGTCGTCGTCGTCCTCGTCCTCGTCGTCGTCGCTGCAGGTCACCAGTTCCACCACCACGTCCAGCATGCGGGTGGGGCGGGTGGTGCCCAGGCTCAGGTTGATGATGTGCGCGCCGTCGTCGGTGGCGCCCACGCCGTCGGGGTCGGCGGCATGCAGCAGGGCTTCGGCGATGGCCCACACGTTGCCGCGGCCGTCGGGGTCCAGCACCCGCAGCGGCAGGATGCGCGCGGCGGGCGCGGCCAGCGCCACCAGGCCGGCCACGTGGGTGCCGTGGCCCCAGGCGGGCCGGCCGGGGCCGCCGCCTTCCGACGCGTCGAAGTCGCCGTCGACGAAGTCGCGGCCCGGTAGCAGCCGCGCGGCCAGCGCCGGATGGTTGCGATCCACCCCGGTGTCCAGCACCGCCACGCGCACGCCTGCACCCCGGCTGAGCTGGTGGGCGGCCGCCAGGCCGAGGGTCTGCGGCGCCCATTGCGCGGTGTACTGGCCTTCGCGGCCGATGGCCCACACCGCGGCCTTGCGGGCCTCGGGCGCGCTGGCGCGGTAGTTGGGCTCGGCGATCAGCACCCGTGCGTCGGCCCGCAGCGCGGCCAGCCGGGTGTCGAGTGACGCACCCGCGGGCAGCTTGAGGCGGAACATCGGCCGCGCGCCGAAGCGCCCGGCCAGCGTCAGCCGGTGGGTGGACAGCACGCCCGGCAGGTCGGCGCCGCGGCGCAGCTTGACCAGCACCTCGCCGGCCACGGCAGTGTCGGCCGTGGTGGTGCTGGTGGTGCTGGTGGTGCTGGTGGACGCGATGCGCGCCGTGCCGGCCTCACCCTCGGCCGCCTGCGCGGCCTCTTCCTCTTGGCCACCACCGCAGGCAGCCAGCAACACGCTGGCGGCAGCGCCCAGCAGGACTCGTCGGACCATGTCGTGTCTCCTCTCGGCGTACCACCGCCGGATGCGCCCACAGAAGGCCCGGCCCGCCGGTTGATACATGCCGCGGTGCGGTGGTTCCCCAACCGGTGGTTTCAGGCGACGCCGTAGAGCCGGAAGGCGGCCCAGTGCGCCGGGTGCGGCCGCTGCGCGCGCAGCGCGCGCTGGGCATCGGCCAGCGCCGCATCGGCCGGCTGGCCGGCCGCCCAGCGGCGGTAGAAGGCGGCCATGAAATCGGCACTGGCCGCGTCGTCCACCGCCCAGGGGCTGGCCAGCACCTGCCGCGCGCCGGCCATCAGGAAGGCCCGCACCAGGCCCACGCCCTCGTCGGTGGCGCCGGGCTCGCCCAGGCCGGTCTCGCAGGCGCTGAGCACCACCAGCCGCGCGCGCAACTGCAGCTGCTGCACCTGGTCGGCGGTGAGGGCGCCGCCTTCCAGGTATAGCGCGGAGAACAGCGGGCTGTCGGCACGGAAGCGGCCATGGCAGGCCAGGTGCAGCAGCTCGGCCTGGCCGACCGCGACCGCCGCGGCCGTGTCGCCGAGCCCGCCCGCCTGCACCACCTGCGGCCAGCCGAGCGAGTCGGTCACCGCCTGCAGCTCGCGAGCCACATGCGGCAACCGGGTGGCATCGCCCAGCAGCAGCGCGCAATGGCCGGGCGCGGTGGCCACGGAGCCCGCAGCGGCGGCGGCGCGCTGCAAGGCATGCAGCGCCACGCCGGCGCTGGCGGCCAGCGTGATGTCGTGGCGGTCCACCACCGCCTGCGTGCCATCGTGCAGCGCCGCGAAGGGCAGTTCGTGCAGTGGGCCGTGCGGCACCACCAGCAGGCGACGGCAATCCGCCACCGACGCCGCCAGCGGCGCCCACACCAGCGCATGCAGCTGCTGCAGCCGGCCCTGGGCCCGCTGGCACAGCTGCGCCATCGGGCCCGGGCCCCAGGCCTGGCCGGCGCGCAGCGCATCCACCTGCAGCTGCAGGCCGCGCACGGCTGCCTGCAGCGGCGCCAGGGTGCACAGGCGGCGGTGCAGCCGCAGCCCGTCGTGGCGCAGCACCAGCGCCAGCAGTTCGTCGTCCACGATGCCGTAGCACACCATCACCCGCTGCGGGCCCAGGGCCGCCTGCAGCGCGGCGACGTCCAGCGGGCCGGGTCGGGCGTAAGGCGCCTGGGTGTCGCCGGCAGCCCCGGTCGGTGCATCGGCCCCGGCCAGCAGGCGCTGCCGGCGCGCGCCTTCCAGCAGCCGCTGCTCCAGCGCGGCGGCCTCGGTGCGCAAGGCCTGCGGCGATTCGCCGTCGTCCTCCACCAGGCGCTGCTCGCGGCGGTACAGCCAGTCCAGCCGCTGGCGCAACGGCTCGTCGTCGGCCGCGTTCAGCGGCGGCCGTGCGCTGCCGCCCAGGCGCTCCAGCAGGCTGCGGGCCTTGAAGCGGTCCAGCCAGTGCAGCACCTCGGCCACGCCGGGGCCGTCCGGCGGCTGCGCCTCCTGCAGCGCCAGCCTCAGCCGCTGCAGGTAGGGCTGCAGCGCATCGGCCAGGAAGGCGCGCTGGAAGTCCTCGCCGGGCAGCACCGCGCGCAGGTCTTCCAGCTCGGCGATGGCGGCTTCCAGCGCCTGCTGCGCCGGTGCGCGCCGGCCCAGTGCCAGCAGGGCCTGCGCCGATTCGGCACGGGCCCGGGCACGCACCTGCGGCGGCAGCGTGGCATCGGCCAGCAGCGCCTGGCATTCGGCCAGCGCGGCGGCGGCATCGCCGGCGCGGCCGCGGGCAGCGGCGGCTTGGACCCGCGCCGCCGCCGCATGCGCCACCAGCCCCGCCGCCTCGAAGCCCTGCACCGCCTGCTGCGCCGCCGCCACCGCCGCATCCACATCGCCCGCGGCCAGGCGCAGCTGCGATTCGATGGCCTGCGCGGTGGCCTGCCCGGCCGCATTGCCCTGCGCCGCGAAGCCGGCGGCGGCCTCGGCCAGGCAACGCAGCGCGGCCGCCGGCTGGCCGGCGCCGGCCCAGGCACGGGCCAGCTGCGCCTGCACCCAGGGCAAGGTGGCCTGCGCGTCCTGCAGGGCCAGCGCCTCGGCCAGGCCGGTGTACAGCGCGATGGCCTCGGGCAGCAGCCGCAGCTCCAGGTAGGCGTCGGCCACGCTTTTTTCGGCCTCGATGCGGCGATGCACCAGGCCCAGCGCATCGAAGTCCCGGCGCGTGGCCTCCAGCCCGGCCAGCGCCTCGCGGTAGCGGCCCTGGGCCAGCGCCAGCAGGGCGCTGCCGTTGGCGGCGGAGGCGGCCAGCACCTGCTGACCATGCGCCTGCGCACGCAGCCGGGCACGGTTGTAGAAGTGCCCGGCCTCGTCGAAGCGACCCAGGTAGGACATGGCATCGGCCAGGCCGATGTCGGCCATCACCGAATGCTCCGGATCGCCGGCACGGGCAAAACGCACCGCGGCGGCGCGGTAGTGCGCCACCGCGCCGGCATGGTCGTCGCGCGAGAAGGCCAGGCTGCCCTGGTTCAGCCGCACCTTGGCCGCGGCCAGCTCGTCGCCGCCGGCATGCAGCGCGGCCTCGGCCTGCAGCGCCAGGGCCTGCGCGTCATCAAAGCGGCCCAGCACCGCCAGCGCCATGATCTGCGGCACCTGCACCCGCGCGGCCTGCAACGGCTGCCCCAGCGCCTGCCAGCCGCCACCGGCGCGGCCCAGCACCTGCAGCGCCTCGGCCATGCGCCCATCGATGAGGCAGGCGATGCCCGCCGTCCAGTCGCACAGTGCCTGCAGCTCGCTGCGCACGGCCGGCACGGCCGTGGGGCCGGCCTGGTCCAGCAGCTGCTGCAGCGCTGCCGCCGCCGCCAGGGCCCGCGGCGGCTCGCTGCTCCAGGCGGCATAACACTCGGCCTTGAGCGCCCAGGCCGTGGCGAGAGCGGCCTGGCCGGCCGCATCCTCGCCTGCAGGGGCCGCGCTCACGCGCCGGCCTGGTCGTCGAGCGCCAGCTCGGGCAGCTCGATCAGCAGCTCGCCGATCTGCACGCTGAACTGGTAGCGGCCCGGCGGCAGCAGGCCGAACTGGAAGTCGCCGAATTCGTCCAGCACCGCGCTGGCCACGTCGACACCGGCCGACTGCAACAGCACGCGGCCGCCCTCGCCCGGCCCCAGCACCTGCCCGCTGAGCACGAAACCGCCGGCCTGCGGCGGCTGCGGCCGCGCGATGCGCAGGTCGATGTCGTGCGCGCCGGCATGGAACAGCAGCTGCCGCACCGATGGGGCCGCGCTGCGCATCGCCATCGCCGGCTGCGCGGCCAGGCTGTCGAAGCCCAGCACCGCGGCCAGGCGCTGCAGCAGCGGCGCCGGCGCTTGCACCGCGGCGGCAGCGGGCGCCGCCCGGGCGGGCCACAGCGCCAGCGCCTGCTGCAGCAGCGCCGGCGGGGCATCGGGCAGCCGCACGCGGGCCTGCGCGGCCAGTGCGGCCAGTTCGTCGTCGGGCAGGTCGGCGGGTGCGGTCATGGGCACGACTCCAGGAAAGGCGCCGGGCGGCCCGGCAATGTGCTTGCCGGCCCACAGAGGCCCCGCGGCCGGCGGAAATACACGGTGGGCGGCTTCATCGCGCGCCGTCCTGCAGCGCCAGCAGCAGGGTGCGCAGCCGGGCCAGGCAGCGTGCCCGGGTGGGCCCGATGCTGCCCACCGGCATGCCCAGCTCGACGGCGATGCGTTCGTAGGGCACGCGCTGGTCGTCGTCGGTGAAGAGCCGGGCCAGCAGGCCGGCACAGCGCTCGTCCAGCCGGTCCAGCGCCAGGCGCAGCAGGTGCAGCTGCTGCAGCTCGTCCAGCTCGGCCTCGGGCAGCGGCAGGTCGCCGGGCAGCTCGTCGATCACGATGTCGCCCGGCGCCGCATCGGCGGCGGACACCAGCGGCAGGTCGCGCCGGGCGCGCCGCCACTGCAGCAGCGATTCACGCTTGGCGGTGGTGACGATCCAGGCGCGCAGCCGGTCGGGCTGGGCCAGCGTGGGCAGCGCCTGCAGCAGCCGGGTGAACACGGTCTGGAACACGTCGGCGGCGGCATGTTCGTCCAGGCCGGTGCGGCAGGCCACCGCGTACACCAGGCGCTGGTAGCGCATCACCAGGGCCTGCCACCCGGCGGCGTCGCCCCGGCGGCAGCGGGCCACCAGGTCGGCATCGGCCACGGCATCGTCGTCGGCATGCATCGTCATGGTCGTGGACCCGGGCTGGGAGGGTCGGCCGATGATAGGGGCGCCACGCCGCCGGGCTCAGCACCCAGTGCTTGAAGCGCACCGGCCCGTCCCGCTGCGCGCGGCGCTCGGGTGGCTGCGATCAGCCGGCCGCCTCGCGCTGCAGCAGCGCGCCGATGCAGGCCTCCAGCTCGTCGAGCGTGAAGGGCTTGCGCAGCATGCCCACGCCGGCGCCCACGGCCTGCTGGATGGCCGACGAATCGGAATAGCCGCTCATCAAGGACACGGGCAGGTTCGGCCGCTTGGCCATGGCCTCGCGGGCCACCACGGCGCCGCTCATGCCCGGCATCGCGAAGTCCACCAGCGCGGCGTCCACGGCGTGGCTGTCCAGCAGGGCCAGGGCCTCATGGCCGTTGCCGGCCTGCAGCACCACAAAGCCCGCGGCTTCCAGCGATTCGGCCACCACCTGGCGCACCGCCTCCTCGTCGTCCACCACCAGCAAGGTGGCGGCGCGGCGCACGGGCGGCGCATCGGCCTGCGCGTCGGCCGCATCGTCGGACGGCGGCTCGCAGGCCGGCAGCGTGAGCACGACGGTGGTGCCGCGCGCAGGGGCGCTGTCCAGCCGCGCGGCGCCGCCCAGGCCGGTGGCCAGGCCATAGACCTGGCTCAGGCCCAGGCCGGTGCCGCTGCCCACCTCCTTGGTGGTGAAGAACGGGTCGAAGGCCTTGGCCGCCACCTCCGGCGGCATGCCGCAGCCGGTATCCGCCGCGCGCAGCTCCACGTAGGCACCCGGCGGCAGGCCGCTGCCGGCGCCGGGCTCCTGCACCGGCCGCACCGACAGCTGGAAGCGGCCGCCCTCGCGCATCGCGTCGCGCGCATTGATGGCCAGGTTGAGCACCGCCGTCTCCAGCTGGGTGCGGTCGCCCATCACCCACAGCGGCTGCGCCGGCACGTCCACCGACAGCGCGACCGTCGGCCCGAAGGTGGTGCGCAGCAGGTCGTGCATGCGCAGCAGCACGTCGCACACCGGCACCGGCCGGGTCTCCAGCGCCTGCCGGCGCGAGAAGGTGAGCAGCTGGGAGGTCAGCCGCGCGGCGCGCCGGGTCACCTCGATGCCCTTGCCGGCGTAGTTGACCACCCGCTCGTCGGCGCGGCCCACGCGGCGGATCAGCTCCAGGTTGGCCGAGATGGCCTGCAGCAGGTTGTTGAAGTCGTGCGCGATGCCGCCGGTGAGCTGGCCGATCGCATCCATCTTCTGGCTCTGCCGCACCGCCGATTCGGCCAGCGCCAGCCGTTCCTGCTCATGCAGCCGGTCGGTCACGTCGTACACGAACTGGTAGGCGCCGATCTGGCGGCCCTGCTCGTCGCGCAGCGCATCGAAGTGCACCTCGTAGTAGCGGCGGTGGCGGTTCAGGTCGCCGAAGGGCGCGATCTCGGTGAAGCGCTCGCCCGCCAGCGCACGCGACCACATGGTGCGCACCTCCTGCTGGTGCTCGGGCTGGTGGGACAGCACCGCCAGCATGTTGTCGCCGACGCGGGCATCCACGTCGTAGGCCCGGCGGAACTCGCGCGCGCCGGCCGGGTTGACGGCCAGCCAGTTGAAGTCCATGTCCAGGATGTGGACCATGGCCGCGGTGCCGTCCACGATGTCGGCCAGCAGCTTGCGTTCGGCCAGCGACTGCGACACCCGCTGCTGCAGCGTCGCCGCCAGCTCGTGCAGCTGGGACTCGCGCCGCTTGCGCTCGGTGATGTCCAGCGCCACGCCGATGCCGCGGATGCACTCGCCCTGCTCGTTAAAGAAACCGCGGCCGCGCGCGGCCACCCAGCGCAGCACGCCGTCGTCCAGGCCCACGGTGCGGTACTCCACGTCGTACACGCTGCGGCGCGCCGGGTCCATCGCGGAGTCGAAGGCCTCCAGCGTGGCCTGCCGGTCGTCCGGGTGCAGGCCGGCATGGAAGTCGTGCAGGGTCACCGGGCGCTCGGTGGTGATGCCGAACAGACGCTGCACCCGCGGCGGCCAGTACAGCGTGTGGCTGCGCGGGTCCACGTCCCACAGGCCGATGTCGCCCGCCTCGATGGCCAGGCGCAGTCGCTCCTCGCTCAGCTCCAGCTCGGCCTCGGCGCGCTTGTGCGAGGTGACGTCGATGCCCATCACCATGATGCCGGCGGTGCGGCCGTGCTCGTCGGCGATGGGCTGGAACACGAAGTCGAAGAACTGCTGCTGGTACGGCGCATCCGGGCTGCTGGCGCGGAATTCCGAGCCATGCGCGGTGGCCGCCACGCCGGTGGCATACACCTCGTCCAGGATGCGCGCATAACCCTGGGCCACCGTCTCGGGCAGCGCATCGGCCAGCTTGCGGCCGACGAACTGGCTGCGGCCGGTGAAGGTCATGTAGCGCTGGTTGACGAACTCGTACACATGCTCCGGGCCCTTGAGGATGGCGATGAAGGCCGGCGCGTTCTCGAACAGCCGCGCCCAGTGAGAGTTGGCCGCGGCCAGCCGCTGCTGCGACTGCACCGCGGCGGTGGTGTTGGCGCACAGCACCAGCACGCCGCCCACGCCGTGCGGCGCCTGGTCGTCGAACAGCGGCGTGTGCGAATAGGTCCAGAAGGACTCCTGCACCCGCCCGTCGCGCAGCAGCGGCACCGGCTCGTTCTCATGCCAGGTGGAAGGCCCGCCGGCCAGCACCGTCTGCACCTGCGCACCGATGCGCGGCCATGACTCGGGCCAGGCCTGCGCGCCCGGCAGGCCGAGCGCGGACGGATGCCTGTCCGGCCCGACCAGGTCGCGGTAGCCGTCGTTGTAGAAGCAGAAGCTGGCCGGCCCCCACAGCACCAGCGCCGGATGCCGCGTGGCCAGCATCGAGCGCAGGGCCTGCTGCAGCGCCGGTGGCCACTGCGCCGGCGGGCCCAGCGGATGGCGGGACCAGTCGTGGCCACGGATGCACTCGGCCATCTCGCCGGCGGCCTGCAGGAACTTCAGGGGCTCGTCCAGCGGCATGTGCTTCAACCCTCCAGCAAGATCGGCCGCAGCCGCCTCATTCCATGAACACCACCGAGGGCAGCGCGGTGAACAGCACCGCCACCGTGGCGATGGCGATGGCGCCCTGCGCGAAGCGGTGGCCAAAGCCCAGCACCTCGCCCTGCCGCGCCAGGCGGGCCACCTGGCGGACATGCCGGCCCATGGCCAGCAGCGCCAGCGCGGTGAAGGCCCAGGCCAGGTGGTTGGCGCGGTCCTGGCCGGGCCAGATCTCCACCGCGGCCCAGCACAGCATGAAGTGGCCGAACCAGATCAGGAAGGCGGTGAGCATCAGCCGCCGCACGGGCCGGCTCGCCGGCACGCCATCCCGCCTCATGCACCACCCCACGGCACCACGCGCGGCAGCAGCAGGCCGGCCGTGCCTTCCAGCGCGGCATAGAGGAACAGCAGCCGCAGCGCTTCCAGCGTCTTGTTGGCCGGCCCGGGCGCCAGGCCGCGCAGCCAGCGCAGCAGGTAGAACAGCGCCGACAGCACCACCGACACCACGATGCAGCCATGCCAGGCCAGCATCGCGTACACCGTGGCGCCCTGCCCGCTGGCGCTGCCGCGCAGCCCGGCCTGCCACCAGTCGTGCACGTCCAGCGCCAGCGCGGCCACCAGGCACAGCGCGCTGAGCATCATCGCCAGCGTGCTGAGGCCGGCGCCGCGCCGCAAGCGCGCCATCACCGGCCGCGCCAGCCAGGCCAGCCCGCCGGCCGCACCCAGCAGCACGAGCCCCGGCACCAGGGTGGCCTGCGGCGCGCTCACGAGCCACCAGTCGGGATGGGCATTGAACAGGTACAGGTACGAGAACATCGCCATCACGAAGATGGTGCCCAGCACCACGTCCAGCAGCACCGCGGCCCACCAGCCGTGGGACTGCGGCCCGGCCACGTAGGTGGGCAGCAGGATGCCGGCGCCCACGTCCACCTGCTTCTGCGGCACATGGCGGTCGTTGTCCCACAGCCAGCGCATCAGCCCGGCCACCGCCAGCACCGCGCACACGGCGCTGAGGGCCAGCGCCTTCACCGTCAGCAGCAGGAAGAAGCCGGCGGTGAACACCGCCGCCAGGAAGGGCCACCAGGAAGGCCCGGGCATGATCTGCACGTACTGCGGCTCGGCCTGCACGGTGCTGGTGATCAGCGTCTCGCGCGCGCCGGTGGTGGTGCCGGGCAGGAAGTAGCGGCCGGCTTCCACGTCGGCCGCCATGCGCGGCGAGGTCCACAGCGGCTCCAGGTCGCCCACCACCGGGATGGAACGCACCGAGTAGTTGTCCGCGGGCAGCCATTCCAGCGTGCCGCCGTTGAACACGTTGCCGGCGCTGCCGCCGTTCTCCTTGGCGCCGCGGCTGTAGCAGCGCACCGCGTCGATGATGAACAGCAGCGCGCCCGCGGCCATGATGAAGGCGCCCACGGTGGAGATCATGTTCGGCAGGTCCCATGCGCGGCCGGGCAGGTAGGTGTCCACCCGCCGCGGCATGCCCATCAGCCCGACCAGGTGCATGGGCAGGAAGCACACGTGCACGCCGGTGAACATGAGCCAGAAGACCCAGCGGCCCACCTTCTCCGACAGGCGGCGGCCGTTGATCATCGGCGTCCAGTAGTAGAAGCCGGCGAACAGCGGGAACAGCATGCCGCCGATCAGCACGTAGTGGAAATGCGCGACCACGAAGTAGGTGTCGTGCGCCTGGCCGTCGAAGGCCACCATGCCCACCATCACGCCGGTGAGGCCGCCCATCACGAAGATGAGGATGCCGCCCACCACGAACAGCGAGGGCACGTTGCGCTGCACCTTGCCCGAGGCCAGCGTGGCGATCCAGGCAAACACCTGCGCGCCCGCCGGAATGGCCACCGCCATCGAGGCCGCAGAGAAGTAGCCGGCCGCCAGCCCCGGCATGCCCACGGTGAACATGTGGTGGGCCCACACGCCGAAGCTGATGAAGCCGGTGGCGATCATCGCCAGCACCACGATCTCATGGCCCACCAGCCGCTTCTGCGCGATGGTCACCACCATCGTGGAGACCATCGCCGAGGCGGGGATGAAGATGATGTAGACGTCCGGGTGGCCGAAGAACCAGAACAGGTGCTGGTACAGCAGCGGATCGCCGCCGCGGGTGGCGTCGAACAGCGGCCAGTTGAAGGCGCGCTCCAGCTCCAGCAGCAGCGTAACCAGGATCATCGACGGGAAGGCCAGCAGGATCATCACGCCGAAGATCAGCACCGCCCAGGCGTAGACCGGCATGCGGGCCAGCGTCATGCCGGGTGCGCGGGTGCGCAGCACGCCCACCACCAGCTCGATGGCGCCTGCGATGGCACTGATCTCGATGAAGCCGATGCCCAGCAGCCAGAAGTCGGCGTTGATGCCCTTGGAGTACACGCCCGAGCTGAGCGGCGGGTACATGAACCAGCCGTCGGCCGGCGCCAGGCTGAAGAACACCGAGCCGAAGAACACCGTGCCGCCGATGGCATAGGTCCAGTACGAATAGGCCGACAGCCGCGGGAAAGGCAGGTCGCGCGCGGCCAGCATCTGCGGCAGCAGCATCACCGCGATGGCCTCGATGGCTGGCACCGCGAACAGGAACATCATCACCGAGCCGTGCATGGTGAACAGCTGGTTGTAGGTCTCCTGCGGCACGATGCCGGCCAGCGGCGCGGCCAGCTGCACCCGCATCACCAGCGCCAGCACGCCGGCGCCGATGAAGAAGGCGAAGGCGGTGACGATGAAGATGAAGCCGATGAAGTTGTTGTTGACGTCGCTCAGCTTGGCCATGCCGGTCGGTGGCGCCCACACCTTCTCCAGCGCCTCCAGCTCCTCCTTCGGTCGCTCGCCGGCGGTGGGAAAGCGCCCGTACAGCCGGGTGTCGAATCCCGTTTCCGACGGCCCGGCCGCCGACCCGGGCACCGTGGCCTGCGTCACCGCAAGGACTCCATGTAGGCCGCCAGCGCATGCAGCTCGGCCGGCTGCAGCGAGCGGTAGGCCGGCATGCGGTTGTTGGGCTTGATCGACTGGCTGTCGCCGATCCAGCCCACCAGCGTGCCGCGGTTGTTGGGCAGGATGCCGGCGCCCAGGCTCTGGCGGGAACCCACGTGCGTGAGGTCCGGCCCCGAGATGCCCTGTGCATCGGTGCCTGCCACGCGGTGGCAGGCCGCGCAGCCCACCTCGCTGAACAGGCGCGCGCCGCGCTGCACCTCGATGTCGGCCGTGGGCAGCGGCGGCCGTGGCGCGCGGCGCGCCTCCATCCAGCGCTGCCAGTCGGCCGGCTCATGCGCCACCACCACGAAGCCCATCAGCGAATGCGCGCCGCCGCAGAACTCGGCGCACTGGCCGCCATAGCTGCCGGGCTTGTCGGCCTGCAGCTTCAGCCGGTTGGTGCGGCCGGGGATCATGTCCATCTTGCCGCCCAGCTTGGGCACCCAGAAGCTGTGGATCACGTCCTCCGACACCATGTCGATGACCACCGGCCGGCCGGTGGGGATGTGCAGCTCGTTGGCATCGGCCATCACCTCGTTGCCGGCCGCATCCAGGTACGAGACACGCCACCAGTAGATGTTGCCGGACACCCGCATGCGCAGCTCGTCGCCCTGGATGGTGGTGATGCCGGCCACCAGCGTGGTGCCGCCGGCCAGCAGCAGCAGCAGGATGCCCGACGGGATGATGAGGCCCAACCACTTCACCACCTTCTCGCCGCCCAGTCGCGCGCGCAGGCCCGGGCTGCCGTACAGCGCCACCCACATGGCTGCGCACACGAACAGGAAGATCAGCGTCACCAGGGCCAGCAGCACCCAGGCCAGCGTGGTGACGCTGTTGGACAGCGGGCCGTGCGGATCGAGCACCGGCGGCGGCCAGCCGCTCAGCGCCTCAGCGAGGGGCGAGCTGGACGAGATAGGCTGTGACATCGCGGGCATCCTGGTCGGACATGGGAAAGGCGGGCATCGCGGTGCCCGGCACCAGCTCGGGTGCATTGCGTATGAAGGCCATCAGCACGCCGGGCTGGTTGGGCAGCTGCCCGGCGATCAGGCCCTGGCGGCCGAAGCCCTCCAGCGACGGGCCGAGCCGGCCACGCGGCCACGGCACATCGGGAAAGGCATGGCAGGCGGTGCAGCCGTGCTGCGCCACCAGCTGGCGGCCGCGCTGCACGTCGGCATCGCCGAGCGCCGGCGTGCGGTCGGGCGGGCCGTCGCAGCCGGCCAGCGCGGCGCAGGCCAGCAGCAGCGCCCGGCTTGACCATGGCATGCTCGCCAGGGAAGATGGCCCGGACCCGATGTTCAACAACTCATTCCCCCTGCTCGTTCAACGCCGTCGATGTGCCCGCTTGGCCATCGTGCTGGCATTCCTGGTGCCCGCGTCGGCCTGCACCGACCGGATGACCCCCAGCGACGATCGTTTCGGCCGCGGCGGCGAGCTGATCGCGATGAGCGGCGGCGAGGGCGGCGCGCGCTACGCCTGCGTCACCTGCCATGGCGCGCGGGGCGAAGGCAACGGCTTCGACGCACCGCGTCTGGCCGGCCTGCCGGCGGGCTACCTGCAAAAGCAGATGGAAGACTTTGCCGCCGGGCTGCGACCGCATGCGCTGATGATGGACGTGGCGCAGTTCCTCGACAGCGACGAGCGGGTGCTGGTGTCCAACCACTATGCCGGCCTGCCGCCGGCCGGCCTGCCGCCGGCCACCACCGAGCAGGCCGCCGCTGGCACGGCCGCGCTGTATGTCCGGGCCTGCCAGAGCTGCCATGGCGCCGAGGGCGTGGGCACCGCGCAGGCACCGCCGCTGAACGGGCAGCCCGCGTTCTATCTCGCCCAGCAGTTGCAGGACTGGCAGCAATCGAAGCGGCGGAACGATGGCGACCATGCAATGTTGAAGGCGGCGCAGCAGCTGGAGGCCGCCGAGGTCAGGCAGCTGAGCCTTTATCTGTCCGCGATCCCAGCACGCCCGGCATCCCCGGCCCGTTGATGTCCAGCATCGACTGCAGCACCCGGTCCTTCTTGATGACGTAGTGCAGCACCGCCGCGCCGGCATGGCCGGGGATGGCCAGCGTGGTGATCCAGACGATCCACAGGTGGGCGGTGGCCGCCCAGCGCATCAGGCGCAGCTGCAGCGCCTCGGAGAGCTGGTCGAACGGCAGGTTGGGAAACGGCACGATGCCGGCGATGAGCAGCGGCAGGTCGCTGGGCAGCGTGGACCACATCACCCAGCCGCTGATGGGCAGCGCGAAGAAGCTGAAATAGAACCAGTTCTGCAGCAGGCGGCTGGCGCGGCCCTCGAAGGAATCCTCCTCCACCGTCTCGGGGCCCTTGATCTGGCTTTTCCAGAAAAATCGAAGCGAGCCCAGCGCCATCAGGGTCAGGCCGATCTGCGTGTGGGTCTGGTAGCCCAGGTACTTGTCGCCGCCGGCGGGCAGCCAGGCCAGGTACCAGCCATGGCCGATCTGGAAGAACATCATCGCCGCCATGATCCAGTGGAAGGCCACGCCGATGGGCGAATACAGGCCGCGCCGGTTGTAGCCCTCCGCCCATTCGATGATGCCGACCAAGTTCATGCCGGCTCCACGCGCAGCCGGCGGTCACGCTCTACCCGCATCCAGCGCCAGCCGATCCACACCGCGGCCAGCAGGTAGGCGATGCTGCCGGGCGCCCACATCACGATGCCGGCCAGCTGCTGGTCTTCCAGCGGTGAGACGCCCCAGCCCAGCGTGGAGGCGATGTGCGGCTCGTACAGCGGCCGCGCCGCGAAGGTGATCAGCGCACCCAGCAGGCCCATCAGCACGGTGGTCACCAGGATGGCCGCCAGCGCCTCGGCCGGCCCGCTGCGGCGCACCGCCAGCCAGAAGGCCAGCGCGCTGCCGGCGATGGACAGCTGCATCAGCGCATACACCGCATGGGAGGACAGTGCCGCCGCATACGGCGCCGGCACATGCCAGGTCCAGAAGGCCAGCGCCGCGATGGCGGTGCAGGGCCACAGCGGCGCCGGCAGCCGGCGCAGCGCCGGCTCCAGGCCATGGGCCAGCAGCGGCGCCACCACCAGCACCAGCGCCATGTGGTGCACCACCCGCACGGTGAAGAAGGCGGAGCTGAGGGCGCACAGCGGCGAAAGGTACAGCAGCGCGGTGAAGGCCCAGGCCCAGCGCAGCGCGGTGCGCCGCGACGCGCTGGCGGCCGTCGGCAGCGCGGAGGTTGTTCGTGCGGGCCACCACAAGGCCACCGCCAGCAGCGCCAGCACGGACCACAGCAGCGGGTCGTCGTTCCACCGCCCCAGCCAGGCTTCGGGCGACGGCGCCTCGCCGCAATAAGGGATCCACCTGCGAACTTCTTGCATGGCGTGTGGGCTGGGCAACTGCAACTTCGTTCGGACCAGTGTAGCGGTCGGGCCTGCCGGGTCAGGCCGTGTCCAGGTCGCCGGCGACGGACGGGTTGTCGGCCTCGTATTCGGCCCGGGTCTTGCGCCGGTGGTCGCCTGCCAGCCGCAGCGAGGCCATCGCCCGGTCCACGTAGATCTCCGAGCGCAGCGGCCAGCCGCGGGCCGCATCGAACAGCCCGGGCATCAGCTCGTAGTGCCGGGGCTCGCCGCCCTCCTCCACGTCGTTGAACCAGAGGTGGGAGCCGCACTGCGGGCAGAAGGCGCGCTCGGCGAAGGAGGAGGACCGGTAGCGCCTGACCTCGCCGTGGACGGTGACGGCCTCGGCATCCGCCTCGAAGCACAGGAACAGCCCGCCCGACCAGCGCTGGCACATCCGGCAGTGGCAGGCGCCCACGCGCGGATCGTGGGCACCTGCCACGGTGATGGTCACGCCGCCGCACAGGCAGCGGCCGGTCAGGGACCGGGACTCTGAGGTGTCGGTCGATGGCTCCATCGCAAAACTCCTGGCGGGATCTTCGACGCGGCAAGCATGCCATGGCAGGCGACCCGCCACCAAAGAGGGGAGCTCCCTCCCACCGATGGAGGGCGAAAAGCGGGCAGCCAGCGCCGATGCTGGTCTCGGCGGGCGGCGAGGTTGCGGCCCGCGTCCGCACCGAGAGGAAGTCGACCATGATCTCCCGCCTGCCCGCAGCGCAAGCCACCGCCCTGCCCGGTGCGCCATCCACCAGGAGAACGGTCTACCTGCGGCTGCTGACCTGGCTGTTCACGCTGTTCAACTCGGTGCGGGTGCTGGCCTACGTGCCGACCGCCTGGGCCATCTTCGTCAGCGGCGACTCCAGCCAGCATTCGCTCTGGACCTGGGGCACCTGGTTCGGCGCCAACCTGACGATGGCCGCCTGGCTGCATGAGCAGAACGGCCAGCGCATGAACCGGGCCGCCGTCGTGTGCGCCTGCAATGCCTTCATGTGCGGTGCCACCGCCGTGCTGATCCTCGTCTTCCGCCTGTGAAGCACCGGCTTTCGGCCCGGCTTGTGCGAACGAAGCCACTTCCTACAATCGCCGCGCAAGCGAGGAGTGCGCCATGACGGTCGTTCCTGTGCAACTCGAGGAGGGTCGGTCCGCCCCGGCGGAGGCCCTGCGCGTCGGACGGTGGATCACGCCGGCAGGCACCGGGCCGGCGGCCGAGGAAGCCCGGCGCCGCGGCCACCACCGCCTGCAGGTGGCCATCGACACCATCGCCTACGCGCACAACGTGCCGCTGCGGCTGCTGCTGCCGGAACGCCTGGCGCATCTGCCGCGGGTGGTCGCCGGCGTGCTCGAGGAACCCAGCATCCGCGCCGTGCTGGCGGCCGACGCACCCGAGATGCGCGCGGCCGACTATCCCAGCCTGGCCGATCCCGCGGTGCTGGCGCTGGCCCGGGACTGGATCCTGCAGCTGCCCGTGGCGCTGGCGCCGCCGCCACCCTCGCTGCCGCCGCACTGGCTGCAGGGCGCGCTGGCGCTGCTGCCCTACGTCGAGCGCAAGATCTGGCTGACCGAGATGGGCAATCCCCTGCCCGCCCATGCGCTGTGCCGCATGCAGGACCACTGGGCCCTGTATGTGCTGATGTGGACCTGGAAGCATGTGGCCCAGCTCGGCAAGCCGGATGCGGTGCTGGCCGGCGCCCTCAACGTGACCGGCCTGGAGGTGCGCACGCTGCGCAGCTTCCTGCTGATGCGCCCGGATGGCGTGGAGCAGCTGTGCCTGCCGGTGGTGGGCCCGTACTTCGTGACCGCCGAGGACACCGACGAGGCGCCGGACCACGATGCCTTCTGCGACCGCTTCGAGCGCTTCGTCGAGCATGTGGTGCAGATCGACCGCGACCGCGACGGCCGCATGCACACCGTGCCGCTGCGCGAGGAACTGAAGGACGCCCTCGGCACCCGCATCGGCCTCACGCCTTCGGAGGCCAGCCTGCGCGTGGCCACCACGGCGCACACGCTGGAGCTGTTCCGCAATGCGCGCATCCTGGACGCGGCGGATGCCGACGCGATGACCCGGCCCGACTGGGAACTGGTGGCCGCCCTGTGCGCCTGGCTGGCGCGCTGGGACGACGTGCTCATCCCGGAGATGCGCAGCGGCCAGCAGGTGCTGCTGAGCCATGGCAACGACGTGCCGGCCCTGCTGGTGGACCTGGACACCGACAGCCCGGTGGACCGCCGCACCAAGCCGCGCGTGCGCGTCAGCCTGGTCACGCGGGCCGGCGGGGCTGCACGCGCCCTGGCGCTGGGCGACCTGCTGCGGCGCATCGATGCCGAGCACGGCGCGGCCATGCGCGGCGCCGAGTTCGATGCCTACCGCATCGACCGCCCGGAGCGCTACTACAGCCGCCTGCGCGAACGCCAGAACTCGATGTGGTCCTCCCAGGTCATCGCCATCAACAACCTGCTGAGCCGCCATGCACCGCGCGACGTCTACATCGGCGCCGACGAATTCCCCAGGGAGGATGCCCACGGCCGGCCCGCGGTGCGCCGCGACGAGGCCGAGCACCTGCTGCGCGGCTTCGGCGGCCGCATCTGCCGCTACCTGGTGAGCATGACGCGGGCCGACGCCGCCGCCATCTACTGGCTGGACTATGCGCAGGCGCCGCCGCGGCTGCTGCCGGTGGGCGACTATGCACGCCATGCCGCGCACCGCGCCCAGGGGCATGCGGTGTGGGAGCAGCTGGACCGCTGGGCCTGGTCGCCCGGCCCGCGCAGCGACAACGACTGCCCGGCCAACCAGCGCGCCCGCTCGGCCGCGCAGGCCTACCGGGTGGCGGCCAGCGGGCAGGAGGATCCGCCGCCGGTGCCGGGCCTGGAGACCGGCCAGCGCAAGGGATCGCCGCCCCGCCAGCGTGTCGTGCCGGTGGAAGCGCAGCCGGCGCCCGGCGGCGAGCCCGCCGACGACCTGGGCGTGCCCACCTACCTGCTCAACTATGCGGAGCCGCGGCCGGTCGATGCGCTGGCCGCGCCGCTGCTGGTCAACGGGCGGGTGATCGGCGTGGTCACGCTGCTGGGCCTGGTCAAGGGCCAGTTCGAGCCGCGGCTGTTCTGGCCGCTGCGCCGCACCACCGGCCTGATGGCCGCCTGCATGAACCACCAGAACCAGGTCTGGCACATGCGGCGGCTGAACTACCTGTTCGCACGCCGCGGCCTGCATGAATTCCAGCGGCGCGGCGGCAATCCGGCCGTGAGTCCGCTGCGCGATGTCTCCCGCTGCCTGGCCAATGTGTTCCTGTGCCCGGTGGCGCACATCTGGCTGCAGAGCGCGAGCAATCCCAACCGCTTCCAGCTGGTGGGCCACAACTGGAACGGCCTGTTCAACTTCGACGGCGCCCCGCCGGAGTTCGCGCGGGAGTTCCAGTACAGCCCGCGGACCGAGCCGCCAGCGGACTGTGTCGCGCGGCCCTTTGCCGCGATGGCCATCGACGTGGCGCGTGCCGAACGCGCCGAGGCCAATCCGCTGGGGCGCTTCGTGCAGGGCCACTTCGATGCCCGGGCCGCCACCACCTCCGGCTACGACGCCGACACCGCCAGCCGGCGCGGCGTGCGGCTGGGGCGCGACTGCTACGACAGCCAATCGACCGACGCCCTCAACCCCACCCACCGCACCCGCGCCCGCATCTACGGCGCGCCCGGCGAAGGCGGCTATGCGCTGCACGACATCATGTCCTTCGCCCTGATGCTGCCCGAGCCGGCCGGCTGGAGCACCGTGGGCGTGGTGACGCTGCATGACAAGGGCGACAGCCAGCGCGACCCGCTGCGCGAACTGCAGCCCTGGGACCGCGGCTGGGCCTCGGTGGTGGCGCACATGCAGACCTACCTGCCCTACCTGTTCCGCCAGGCCGAGGTGCTGAACAACCCCGAGGTGGATGCGCGCCGCTACCTCATCCATGCCGGCCGCGCCGAGCTGATCGCGGTGCGCGACAACATGACCCGCCTGCGCCAGCGCCTGGAGGTGGCCCTGGCGCCCGGGCGCGGCGTGCGCCACATGCTGGACAAGGTCATGTCGCCCCACTTCAACGGCGACTACCGCGAGGCCTTGCGCACGGCGCAGCTCAACGTGGCGGATGCCTGGGAGACGCTGTCGCTGGCCGCCTCGCCCAACTGGGAGCAGAACCTGCGGCTGCTGTCCAACGTCATGCACGAGTACCGGGAGCTCAGCGCCCTGCCGGGCGTGTCGCTCACCGCGGCGCCGGAGCGGGTGCGCATCCATGCGCTGCTGGAGGAGACCATCCTGCGCTTCGCCCATGAGTTCAAGCATCGCCGCAGCCGCCGGCTGGACGTGCCCGAGAACCTGGAGCTGAACGTGCCCGGCCAGTGGCTGCGCATCGTGCTGCGCGACCTGGTGCACAACGCGGCCAAGTACACCACCGGCGACAGCTTCACCGTGAGCTGGGACCACGACACGCGCACGCTGCTGATGGTCAACGAAGGCCCCTACCAGAGCGACCAGGACAGCCAGGAACAGCTGCTGGCCGTGGGCGGCCAGGGCACGGCGGGCAAGGTGGCGCGCCAGCTCGCCTCCGACCGCCGCGCCACGTCCGACAGCCATGGCCACGGCCTGGGCCTGTGGGGCGCCAAGCTGCTGTGCAACGTGATGGACATCGAGTTCTCGATCGAGCCGAAGCCGATGGGCGCCACCCTCAAGGTCGACGGCCAGGGTGTGCAGCGCGGCACCGCCCGCTACAACGTCAGGCTCGTCTTCTCATCCGCTGCGGTGGCCAGCGCGCGCCCGGCCGGCAAGGGCTTCTACTGACAGGAGGAGTTGGACATGTCCGAACGCATCAACCTGCTGTGGTTCGACGACGACCTGCGGCCACGGGCCGAAGGCGCCTCGTCGGAACGGGAACGCCTGCAGACCTGGCTGCGCTACCTCTACACCACCGACCGCATCGAGCGGATTTGCCTGATCGAGGTGCGCGACCTGGCCGGCCTGCGCGAGCAGCTGCAAAGGCGCTGCGACAAGCCGCTGCACGATCCCGACCACATCGATGCCTTCCTCATCGACGTGCTGTGGCGCGAGGACGGCCAGGACGGCGGCTGGAACTTCGGCGAGCTGGCGCCGCAGTTCAGCAGCGAGAAGGTGCTGCCGCTGGACGCCGGCGCGCAGTTGATCGGCCTGATGCGCAACCGCCGCTATGCAGGCCAGCGGCCACCCTGGCTGAGCGCGTTCGAGCAGCATCCCATCGCCGTGCTGACCACGCTCACCGACCACACCGGCACGGTGGAAAAGCACATCGACCAGGAGGTGCTCGCCCAGCTGGACGTGCTGCTCAAGGGCGCCTCCGCCGATGCCGACATGCCCGACGAGGCCTTCTGCCGCTGGGTGAAGAACCTCTCGCGCCGCGCGGCACGGGCCAGGGCCGACAGCGGCCGCGCGCTGCGATGAACCAGCCGGCCGGGCATCGTCGCGGAGGGGCCAGGCGCGTGGCGGTGCTGGCCCTGGTGGCCGGCGGCGTGCTGGCCAGCGCGGCCATGCTGGCCGTGATGCTGAGCCTGAGTGCGCAGGTGACCGCCTCTGTGTTCCCGGACGTCAAGCGGCTGATGCAGCCCACGGCAGCCTCGGCGCCCGCGGACACGGCGGCCTCGGTGCCGGCTTCGCCCGTGTCCATGTCGGACGCCAGTGCCACCGTGGGCAATGCGATGACGGCCATCGGCACCGCGGTGGCGGCGGTGGCGCTCATCCTCAGCGTGGGCACCACCTGGTTCGCGCTGCGCCTCAAGGAAATGGAGAACATGACCTTGAAGCTGGAGGAGGCCGACGCGGAGTACGAACGTCGGCTGGCCAAGCTGTCCGAGGCGATCGAACGCAGCGAGCAGGACCGCGCCGACCGGGAGGAGATCCGCCAGCTGCTGCTGGATGCGCTGTTCGCGCTGCGCAAGTGGGTGGACCGCAACGGCGCCGCGGTGACCCGGTATTCGGTGCTGGCGGACCTGGGCGCGCACCTGGAGATGCTGATGTCGCAATCGGCCGATCAGCGGCAGCGGTCGTATGCCGAGCTGACCAAGTTCCTGCCGCGGGCCTCGACGCCCGAGCTGGCGCCGATCGACGCCTATGCCAAGCGCTGCCATCGCCTGCATGGCGGCACCGAGTCCACGCACGGCCTGTGGTGCGACCTCTTCAGCGGCATCGAGCGCGAGGCCTTTTTGAAGTCACGCGCGCAGGACAGGCCGTTCTACTGAGCGCAGGCCAAGGCGGCACGCGCCGAGGCCGTGCGGGCTTGGCGCGAACCGCCCTAGGGCAGCTTGGTCTCCACCGTGCGCACGCCCTTCTCGGGCGGTCCATACCGGCGCAGGATGGTCGCGCCCTTGGCAAACTCGAATCGCGCAAGCACGGGTTCGACGGCGCGCAGGAGCCGGTCGGCATCCGGGCCGTACAGGTAGAACCGGCCATTGCTGCCATCGACCGCCACGTCGTAGCCGTCCAGCTGGCCGACACCTGCCGCCTCGATCGCCGCCGCCAGCTGGCTTTCGGCCTTCGACAAGGCGTCCAGGTTGGTGCTGCCGTAGCGGAAATGCACGATGACCGCATGGCCGTCCGTCGGCGGTGCGGCCACCGCGGCAACGCACCAGGTCCACGCCGCGGCCACCGACACCAGGATCTTCTTCCAACGCACTGCTGTTCCTTCGTGGAGCTGGTCGACGCCGGGCCGGCGGCCGGTGGTCGCAGGACGACGTCGAGGTTCTGGGGCCAGTCTATCGCCCGCAGTTCAGCAGCCGGCCTGCGGATTGACGGAGCGCAGGAACAGGCGCACAACCACGTGCATGGACGGCAAGCACTTCGAGGCCACGGCAAGGCGGCGCACGCTCGCCGCCGCCTGCCTGCTGGTGGGCATTCCGGCGGCGCTGGCCATTGGCATCGGCATGGCGATCGACGACGGCGAGCTGCGCAAGACGCTGTACACCGCCGCCATCACGCTGGTGTTCGCCGGCCTGTTGGGTGGCCTGCTGAAGATGCAGCTCGACGAGGTGGCGGCCTTCAAGCGCCGGCAGGAGGATGCGGCTGCCTTCGTGACCCATGTGCTGGCAGACCTCAAGGGCGTGTTCGACGAGGTCGCGCGCGCCCGCATCCTGATCCCGGCCCACCAGTCGGTGGCCACCTATGGCGAGGAAATGCGCGCCCTGATCCTGGCGCGGGTGCAGCTGCGCAACGTGATCCGGGCGCTGGAGCGCAGGACGGACGGCATCGACGAGGCGACCCGCTCGGAGGTCACCCGCCAGGTGCGGCGCATGGACCACTTCGTGGAGACGCTGACGACCGAGTTCCGCGACCACTACAAGGCGCTGTCCGACCAGCAGCGCGGCTACGAGGAGCGCGCCAGGGTGCTGATGAAGCAGTTCGGCGAGGACCTGGGCCAGCAGGTGCCCCCGGCCCTGCCCGCCTTCGTCTGGCAGGCGATCTCCCGGCTGCCGCGCCTGGCCGACTTCATGGGCCCGGCCACCGCCTACCAGGCGGAGTTCGAGGCACCGTTGGACGAGGCCAGCGCATGGCTCAGGGACGAGCTGGCGCGCATCCTCGGCAGCACCTCGGCGCGCAGGCGCAGTGCGTCGCGCAGGTCGAGCCCATGAAGGCGGCCTGCCGGCCCCGCTAGGCCGGCCCCGGCTGCGCCGCGCCCAGCAGATCGACGAAGGCCCGCAGCGGCGCCGGCATGTGGCGGTTGGCAGGGAAGTACAGGAACAGGCCGGGCACCGGCGGGCACCAGTCGTCCAGCACGCGCACCAGCCGGCCTGCGTCGAGCTCGGCCTGCGCGGCGGTCTCGGGCACGTAGGCTATGCCCAGGCCGCGGAGCGCGGCCTCCACCATCAACGGCACGTTGTCCAGCGTGAGGGCGCCGGGCACGTCGACGGCGACCTCCTGGCCGTGCTGCATGAACTCCCAGCGGTAGCGCTTGCCGCTGGGCAGCCGCTGCCGGATGCAGCGGTGCTGGCGCAGGTCTTCCGGCAAGGCCGGCGGCGCACGATCCACCAGGTAGCCCGGCGAGGCCACCGCGATGAACCGCAGCGGGCCGCCGATGGGCACGCCCACCATGTCCTGCGGCAGCGATTCGCCCAGGCGGATGCCGGCGTCGAAGCCCTGCTCCACCACATCCACCAGCCGGCCATCGGCCACCAGGTCCAGTTCCACGTCCGGATGCGCCGCAAGGAAGCGCGGCACCACCTGCTGCAGCAGCAGGCGGGCGGCGGACTCGCTGGTGTTGATGCGCAGGGTGCCGCGCACCCGGCCCTGCGCCTGGGAGACCTGTGCCAGCGCATCGTCCAGCTCGCGCAGCAGCGGACCGATGCGCTCCAGCAGCCGCTGGCCCAGCTCCGTCGGTGCCACGCTGCGGGTGGTGCGGTTGAGCAGCCGTGCGCCCAGCTGCGCCTCCAGTCCCCGCATGGCATGGCTGAGGGCGGAGCGCGACTGGCCGAGCGCATCGGCGGCCTGCCGGAAGCTGCGATGCGCCGCGACGGTCTGGAAGGCGACCAGGTCGGCCAAGGTGGCCTTTGCCATTGGTGAATTCTCCTCACGGGCTCATGCCGCCCGGGCTGGCTTCCGCGGGCGGCGCTGGATTTCCAGAATGCAGGCTCCTGCCCACCCCTCCTGGAAGTACACCATGACGACCCCCAAGACCTGGTTCATCACCGGCGCCTCCTCCGGCCTCGGCCTCGGACTGACCGACACCCTGCTGGCCCGCGGCGACCGCGTCGTGGCCACGGTGCGCCGGCAAGGCGCGCTCTCGACGCTCGAAGCCCGGCATGGCGACCGCCTGGCCGTGCTGCCGCTGGACGTGACCGACGTGCAGGCGATCCGCGCAGTGACGGCCGAGGCCTTCCAGCGCATGGGCCGCATCGACGTGGTGGTGAGCAATGCCGGCTACGGCCTCTTCGGAGCGGCCGAGGAACTGAGCGACGCGCAGATCGACCGGCAGATCGCGACCAACCTGCTGGGTTCGATCCAGCTCATCCGGGCCTGCCTGCCGCTGCTGCGTGCGCAAGGCGGCGGCCAGGTGCTGCAGGTGTCGTCGGAAGGCGGGCAGATCGCCTACCCCGGCTTCAGCCTGTACCACGCGACGAAGTGGGGCATCGAAGGCTTCGTGGAATCCGTGGCGCAGGAAGTGCAGGGCCTGGGCATCGACTTCCTGCTGGTGGAGCCGGGTCCCACCGCCACCGGATTCGGCTCGGCGCTGGACCAGGCCGAGCCCCTGCCCGCCTACGAGCCGACGCCAGCGGGCGCCCTGCGACGGGCTTTCACCAGCGGTGGCTTTGCGTTGCGCGGCGATGCGCAGCGCACCGTCGCGGCCATGATCGCGGCCGCCGACGAACGCACGCCCGGCCTGCGGCGCCTGGCGCTCGGCAGCACCGCCTATGCCTCCATCCACGCCGCCCTGCAGCTGCGCTGCCGGGAACTGCAGGCGCAGCAGGCACTGGCCTTCTCGGCGGACATCGACGGCTGAGCGGCCGACCGAAGCGGCAGGCGCTGCGCCCTCAGGCGGGGCGGCGGCGCCGGGCCAGCAGGCCGACGGCCCCCAGGCCGGCCAGCATCAATGCCGTGGTGCCGGGCTCCGGCACGGCCAGCACACCGGCGGTGCTGGTGAAGTTGGCGTTGTCCGGCGCGAAGTCCGAGATGGCGGCGAAGCCGGTGAAGGCGCCGTCGCGCGGCCACAGGTTCCAGGTGTAGTCCAGCTTGTTGAAGCCGGTGGAAGGCAGCAGCGAGCCGCTGACGTAGCCGGTGATGGTGTTGCCGGCGATCTTCACCGAGCCGGGCGCCAGGCCCACGCCGCCGATGCTGCCGGTGCCATCGGGACGCAGCAGCACCACGCTGTCGAAGCGCACGCCGGTGATGCCGCTGGCCTGGAAGTTAGCCACGCCGCTGCCGCGGTTGACGCCCCACACGTAGAAGCCCTTGTCGGTGGAGCCGATCGCGCCGGCCATGGTGCTGGTGAGTTCGAAGAGGTCCTTGCCGGCGTCGTAGGTGACGGTGGCGCTCAGCACGTCCAGGTCGGTGCTGGTGATGCTGCCGGCGAAGGTGGGCAGGAAGTCTCCCGCCGTGTCGGTGATGCCGCTCAGGGCATGGCTGGCGAAGGGCACGGCACACAGCGCCGCGGCACAGGCCAACTGGCCGAGGATCCGGGTCTTCATCTTGCTCGCTCCTGCAATGTGGATGTGCTGCAGGCGCCCCATGCGCCCCGGCACACCCAGGCATACGCGCGACCACGGCGGAACATTCCCCTGCGCCCGACGAACCCGCATCCATGGCGCTGCGCTGGCTTAGACTCGCGCCATGCCTGCCCGCCTGCCCCTGGTCCTCATCGCGATCATTCGAATTCCGCGCTGACCGGGCACGTGCGCGTCGTCCCGGTCAGCCGGGTCGATGTTGCAGCCAGCTTCTTTCCGTCCGCTGTCCTTCGATCCACGCGCACCGCCGCCGGCGCCTCGCGCGCCCGCCTTGTGGATCACCGGAAGACAGCATGAACGCCCAAGACCTCTTCTCCCGCGCACCGCGCCTGGTGCAGACCTACCTGATGGACCGCGATGCCGGCCTGATGTGCCGCATCCTCGGCCTGTACGCGGCCCGCGGCCTCGACCTGCTGCACGTGGACTACGCCTATGCGGCGCAGGACGTGATGAAGCTGGAAGTGGCCGTGTGCGGACAGCCGGCCGCCACCGCCGACTGCGTGCGCGTGCTGGTGGACAAGGCCTCCACCTTCATCGGCGTGATCGTCGCGACCGAGCAGCCGGTGACGCAGCGCCTGTCCGCATAGCGCCAGCGCCGAGACCACACCGCACCCTGCACAGCATGCACTCGCCGCCGATCAGGTTCAGGAAGGGCGAATGCGCAGGCATGGCCATCACCGCAGCGACCGGGCCACGAAGCCGGGATCGGCGACCAGCACCGGCCAGTCGGCCACCGGCACCTCCACCTTGACGCCGCCGCCCGCCGCGGCGCCCACGGCGGCAGCCGGCATGCGGTAGGTGCGGCCGTCCATCAAATCGATGTAGAGCGGTCGCTGCGTCTCGCGCCAGGCCAGCCTGCTGCAGCTGATGGACACCACGGCCCGCGGCTCGGCGGTGTCGGCCACCGGCAGCGGCGTCATCCTCCACACGCCCAGCACCGTGTGCTCGCGGCCGCTGCCGTCCTTCTGCAGCCAGGCATGTGCCACGTAGCCGGCCGGCACGGTGCAGCCATGGTCGGCCACCGCCGTGGTGCGCTCGTCGAACAGCGCCGTCACGTTCTGGAAGGCACCGAAGGCGATCTTCTTGCCCTTGACCGACTGGTCGCCGTTGGTGAACACGCTGTCGTCGTTGGGGTCCCAGGTGCCGGTGGTCAGCAGGCCCTTGGTGTTCTTCGCATCGTTGTAGTGCAGGTCGGTGATGGTGAACATGCTGGTCTCGATGTCGCGCGCCAGGTCGCCCATCACGCGGCGCAGGTTGTACTTGGCCTGGTTCTTCTCGGTCCAGGCCAGGCGGCCGCCGTTGCACATGGCGTAGGTCTGGCAGGGGGTGGAAGGCGCGCCGTTCTCGTCCATGCGCACCTTGAAGCCGTAGCCCCGCACCAGCGCCAGGAAGTTGTCCACGCTCTGCTTGTCCCAGGGCTTGGCGTCGTAGTCGACGTTGGTGGAATACGGGTGGAAGGACACGTACACGTCCTGCGCCGGCACCGTGGGCCCTTTGTGGTCGTTGAAGTACTTCAGCGACTCCAGGATGTAGGCGCGGTCGCGCTGGTTGGCTGCGCTGTCGTTGCAGTTCTCCACGCAGCCCAGCACATAGTGCACCGTGTACCAGGAGCCGATGGAGATCTTCGCCTTCGGCTGGATGCGCTTGATGGCCTGCGCCACCTCCACGCTGAGCACCTTGTAGCTCTCCAGGTCGGTCATCGGCTCGTTCCAGATCTGCCAGTCGTCGACGCGGTCCTTGTAGCGGCTCACCGTGGCTTCCACGAAAAGCAGGAAGCGCTCCTTGCCCGCACCCTTGGGGAAGGCGCCACCCAGGCCGGCACCGCCGCAATCCACGCAGCCATCGCGTGTGTTGCCGTAGCCGAGGAACATGAACGGTCGCAGCTGCTGCGCCACCGCGCCGTCCACGATCTCGTCGAGCTTGGCGAAGTCGTACACCGCCGGCGTCGCGATCACCTTCTCGACGTCGTTCCAGCCCGACTGCACGCGCACCACGCCGGCGCCCAGCGGATTGAGGAACTCCTTCCAGTTGGCGAAGGTGCTGAAGTTGCGGTCGGTGGTCTCGCCACCGATCATCAGCCGGCTGTCCAGGCCCTGCGCGCGCAGTTCCGCCACCGTGCGGGGCTTGATGCGACCGGCCAGCTCGAAGCCGGCCGCATCGACCGGCGCCAGCGCCGCATAGCTGGGTGGATCGGTCTCGAGGATGGACCGCGTGAAGGCGCTGACCGGCGGGTTGTTCACCACCGCTTCGTCATCGTCGTCGTTGCCGCAGGCCGCGATCTGCAGCATCACGGCCAGGGCCAGCAGGCCGGCGCCGCGGCGCAGCCAGGAAGGTTGCTTGGTCATCTTGTCTGTCTCCGCTTCGGGGGTTCAGAAGGAATGCTTGAGGCCGACGTCCACCGCGGTGGTGCGCGTGCGCTCGACGCCGGCCAGCCGGCCCTGCTGCTTGGCGGAACCCAGGTCGGCATAGACCGAGGTGCGCTTGCTCAGCAGGTGTTCGTAGCCCAGGCCGAGCTTGGTGATGTTGTTGTCATCGCCGTCCGGGTCGAGCCGGGCGATGGCGGCGCGCAGGATGCCCCGGCCCAGCGGCGCGGAGGCGCCCAGGGTCAGGTTCACCACGTCCTTGGCGGCCACGCGTGAATCGGTGTAGGTGAACATCGGTCGCACCCAGCCCAGGTCATAGGCCGCACCGGCCACCACCACCCGCGTGTCGGCGTTCTGGCGGTCGACGCCCAGGCCGGCGTACAGCGGACCGCTGGCGTATTCCACGTTGGCGCCGGTGGAGCGGTCGCGTGCCGCCTCGCCGGCCGCCACGGCCACGTTGGCGCTGAAGCCGTTCCACTTCGGCGTCTTGTAGCCCACCGAGTTGTTGCCGCGCGCATGGCCGTCGATGCGGTAGGTCGCGAACTGGTGGTTGAGACCGGGCGAGCCCACCGTGTCCCACAGCCACGGGTCGGTCTTCAAGGCGGGCCAGAACGCGGGCACGTACTCGCGGCCGAGATACAGCGTGCCCACCTGTGCACTCTCCAGGTACACATAGGAGCGCGCCTTCCAGAACACCGGATCGGCCTCGCCGGTGTCGCTGCGGAACCGATGCTCGATCTGGAAGCCCGCGCGCAGCCCGCTGCCCAGGTCTTCCACGCCCTGGAAGCCGAGCCGGCTCTCGGAGCCGTGGCGCACGTCCCAGCGCTCGCCCTCGCGGCCCAGGCGGCCGTTGCTGCCGCTCAAGCTGGAGGTGCCGTCGTTCTGCCGCGTGACGCCCAGGTCGAAGCGGCCGTAGATCGTGACGTTGGACTGCGCATGCGCGGGCATGCCGGTGCCGCCGGTGAGGGCGGCCAGGGCTGCGAGCGCCAGGACTCTGTATTGCATCGTTGTCTCCAGGGTCGCGGACTATGGATAGTCCAGTTAATAAAATGTTTGCGAACGTGCGCGTTGGCTGGGCGTGCGCCGGGCGCGGCCTTGTCTAAAGGAAGCGGAAGCTGGCGGCCGGCAGGCCCAGACCGTCCGACACCAGGCGGAACAGGCTGCCGTCGCAGCTGCCTGCGTGCTGCCCATCGTCCTGCGGCGGTCCGGCGGTCCACTCCGGGCGGACCAGCGAGGTGACGAACCACCACTGCAGCGAAGGTCCGCCATAGCAGCACATGGTCGGCGCGCGGCAAGGCAGGTGCAGCGCGGGCAGGCGCAGGCCGTCGGCCGAGAACCGGTTGAGCCGCCCGGCGGACACGCCGGCCGACAGGTAGTCGCCCCGGCGGTTGACCACGGCGCCGTCGGGCCGGCCCTCCGCCTCGCCGCTGAACACGAAGTGCCGCGGCGCGCCCATGTCGCCCCGTGCCTCGTCCCAGGGCGCGACCCACACCTGCCCGGCATGGCTGTCGGAGAAGTAGATCTGCAGGCCGTCCGGGCTGAAGGCGATGCCATTGGCCACGCACAGGCCGCCGCGCAACCGGCGCACGCGGCCGTCGGCACCCAGCACATGGAGGCTGCCGGTGGGCAGCTTGTGGCTGCCGTCGTTCATCGAGCCGAAGACGAACCAGCCCCCGCCCGGCGATACCTTGCCGTCGTTCAACCGGTTGCCCGGTGGCTCGGTGTCCACCTCGGCCACCGGCTTCAGGCTGCCGTCGCGCCGGTCCAGCAGCACCAGCCGCCGCCGCAGCGCCAGCAGCACGCGGCCGTCGGCGCACAGCGCCATGGCACCCACCGGCTCGTCCAGCTGCCAGTGCTGCACCGTCGGCTCGTCGGACTGGGGGTCGATGGACAGCAGCTGCTGCCGCCGGACGTCGATCCACAGCAGGCGGCCGCTGCCGGCGTCCCACACCGGGTTCTCGCCGACGCGGTTGTGCACGCGGTACTCGGTCATGGCGCTGCCGCGCCCGTCCAGGTGCTGGTGCCGGGAGACGTGCCGCATGTCAGCCCGCGGCGCGGTGGGGGTAGCGGGCCGCCTGCGCCGCCTTCCACGCCTGGAAGCGCGGCCGCAGTGCATCGTCGGTCAGCGGATACAGCCCGAACAGGCCATCGCCCTGCCCCAGCCGCTCGGCCACCCAGTCTTCGTAGATGGTCTGCTCGTAGGCTTCCGCAGCCACCTCGTTGGCGATGCCCGAGGGAATGACCACGACGCCTTCGGCATCGCCCACCATCACGTCGCCGGGGTACACCGCCACGCCGCCACGGGACCTGGGCCCGCGCGGCATCACGGTCAACACCGTGCACCCCGGCCCCACCGGCACCGACATGAACCCGGCCGATGGCGAGCTGGCCCGCCGGCTGACGCCGCAGATCGCGGTCGGCCGCTATGGCCAGCCGAACGACATCGCCAACGTGGTCGCCTTCCTGGCCAGCCCGCAGGCCGGTTTTGTCACCGGCGCCGACATCCTGGCCGACGGCGGCTTCACCGCCTGAATCGCCACCCACCCAAGGAGCTTCAACATGAGCAACACCCTGCCCTCCATCGGCATCATCGGCGCCGGCCAGATCGGCAGCGCCTTCGCCCACGCCCTGGCCCGGCACGACATCCCGGCGGTGCTGTCCAACAGCCGCGGGCCGCAGAGCCTGCAGGCCCTGGTGCAGGCCATCGGCCCCAGCGTGCGCGCCGGCACGCGCGAGGAAGCGGCGGCGCAGCAGATGGTGCTGGTGGCCGTCAACTGGTCGAAGCTGCCGGCCGCCCTGGCGGGCCTGCCCGACTTCGATGGCCGCATCGTCATCGATGCCAACAACCCGATCGAGGCACCGCTGTTCAAGCCGGTGGAACTGCAGGGTCGCAGCTCCAGCGAGGTGTTCGCCAGCCTGGTGCCGGGCGCCCGGGTGGTGAAGGCCTTCAACCACCTGAAGCCGGCCCTCGTGGCAGGTGATCCGGCGCAGCGTGGTGGTCAGCGTGTGCTGTTCCTGGCAGGCGACGACACGGCCGCCAAGCAGGCCGTGGGCACGCTGGTGCAGGCGCTGGGCTTCGCGGGCATCGACCTCGGCAGCCTGGCCGGCGGTGGCCGCCTGAGCCAGTTTCCCGGCGGGCCGCTGGCCGCGCAGGAACTGGTGCGCTTTGCCTGAGGCCATCGACATGAGCAGAGAAGCACCCACCGATGTCGACGCGCTGCTCCAGGCGAACCTGGAGCGTGTGTTCAACGAGCGCGACGATGCGAGGCGCGCAGATGCCATCGCGGCGCTGTACACCGAAGCGCCCGTGATGTACGAGCCCGCCGGTCCGGTGCACGGGCGTGGCGACATCCACCGCATTGCGGGCGAACTGCTGCAGCAGTTCGGGCCCCGCTTCCGCTTCGCCGCCCAAGGCATGGCAGCGGGCCACCACGGCATGGCCACCCTGCGCTGGACCGGCGGCGAACCGGGCCAGCCACCCGTGGTGCAGGGCTTCGACACGGCGGAGATCGTCGACGGCCGCATCGCGCGGCTGTGGGTGCTCATCGAGCCGCCCGGGCGATGAGGCGCACATCGCGCGCATGACCGCCTGTTTCGATCCGTTCGGCGGCCACCCTTCACCCACACGGAACGGGCCGTCCGCAAGAGCTCTTCAAGGCGTCATGCGCCAGTCGGCAAGGAAGCGTCGGACGGCGGCGTCCTCCGTCAACCCGATCGCAGTCTGCATGGACTCGGACGCCTCGCTACGCTGTCCTGCGGCCGCACGCGCATGCGCCAACGTCACCCAGTAGGGCTGGTACCTGGAGACGCTGGCCGGCGGCAGGCCGAGCAGCAGATCGAGGGCCTGCCGATGCGCGCCGGCGTCCACCAGGGCTGCAGCGCGCGCCACCAGCACCCCGGTACTCGGACAGCGGTCGGCCAGCAGCCCGTACAGGACGACCAGCGCCTCATGCCGGGTGCGGCCGGTGATGGCGCGCTGTGCGTGCACCGACTGGATCGCCGCTTCGCATTGGTAGCGGCCGAACACCGCGGCGCGGGATGCCGCGATCAGTTCGTTCTCGGCCTCCACGATCATCTCGTGCGACCACAGCCGGGTATCCTGCAGCTTCAGGGGCACGAAGCTGCCGTCCGGCCCCCTGCGCGCGGCGCGGCGCGCTTCGCAGTGCAGCAGCAGCGCCAGCAGGCCGCGCACCTCCGGCTCGTCGGGCAACAGGGCGACCAGCAGCCGGCCCAGGAACAACGCTTCATCGGCCAGGTCCTGCTGCCCGGTGTCGGCGCCGGCCACCGCGTCCCAGGCCGTGCCGTAGGCCGCATAGATGGCGTCGAGCACGTCGGACAGCCGGGAGGACATGTCCTCGGCCGCAGGCAGTTCGAAGCGCAGGCCCGTGTCCTTGATCCTGGCCTTGGCGCGCACCAGGCGCTGCCCCATGGTCGCCGGGGCCACCAGGAAGGCCGCCGCAATCTGTGCCGCATCCAGGCCGAGCACGGTCTGCAGCATCAGCGGTGTGCGCGCGGCTTCCTCGATGGCCGGGTGGGCGCACACGAACAGCAACTTCAGCCGGTCGTCGGGGATGTCCGGCTGCTCGGGTGCGGCTTCGTCGTGAAGCAGCAGCAGGTCCGCCACCGACGCGTCGACCACCGCCCGGTGACGGGCCGTGTTCCTGGCGCTGTTGCGCGCGGCAGTGAGCAGCCATGCCTCGGGGTTGCGCGGCACGCCCGCCGACGGCCAGCTGCGCAAGGCGGCCAGGAAGGCTTCGGCCAGTGCATCTTCAGACGACGCGATGTCGCGCGAGCGCGCCGCCAGGATCGACAGCAGGCGACCGTAGGAGGCCCGGGCCGCCTTTTCCGCGGCCCGACGCGGGTCGTCCATGCTCAGGGCGCCGGGGGCGGCATCACCGGCCGCACTTCGACCGAGGCGGTCGAAGCCGAGGGCGCCCGGGCCGCCCAGGCCAGCGCGGTGTCCAGATCCGGCACGTCGATCACGAAGTAGCCGCCCAGTTGCTCCTTGGTGTCAGCGAACGGACCGTCCTGGACCACGCGCTTGCCATCGCGGATGCGCACCGTCGTGGCCGTGTGCGGCCCGTGCAGACCATCGCCCTTGACGATGACGCCGGCCTGCGCCATGGCGCCGATGAAGGCATTCCAGCCGCCCCAGTAGGCGCCAGCCTGCGCGGGGTCGTCGCGCTTGGCGAATTCACTCGCGGGTTCGTTGAGCAGAAGCATGTAGTGCATGGTGGGGTCCTGTCGTGGTGCGGTATCGAGGAAGAAAGGATGTCGACCGAGCAGCTGGCGACGTGCGGCTGTCTGCGCCGCCCAGTCCACCGGAACGCTGCTACCCGGATGACACCCGGGTCGATGCGATTTCGACAGGCTGGGCTTGGTCATCAGGCTTTTCAGGTGTGCGCTGTGACCCTGACAGCGGCGTGAAAGGACTGACCCGGGAAGATTCCGGGTAGCTCCGCCGGGCCGCCTAGGTTTGCTTGTGGGTCAGGTGGCTTGCAATCCGCTTCAGGATGCCGGGTCGGTGGTTGGGTGAAGCCGCCGCGGTCCCGGGGGAATCGTCCAGGATCTGCTGAACCATCGCAGCAGGCTTGCGCTCTTCGCCGCCACGGCCCGGCAGGTACTTGTCCAGCGCCGCCTTGCCGACGTACTGGGCGATGAAGCCGACCACGACTGCGCCCCAGAAGTCGGTGACGCTGATCTTCACCAGGAACTGGGACTCAGACAGGCGCGCCATCAGGATGGTGATGATGGCGGCATACAGGAAGACACCGAGCATGGCAGAGGCGTTCGCGCTGACCTTCCACAAGCTCGCCCCCCAGGAGCCATCGCGTGGAATGGCTCGGTCTTGACCTGGAAACAGCAGCCAACAGGCGAGCCCGCCGATCATGGCCCCGAAAATGATCACGAACTGGGGCGCGCCGGCCTTGATGGTGGCCACCTGGGAGAAGGTGTAGTAGCCCGGCTCGGTGGGCAGCTTGTTGGCGCCCACCTTGGCCTGCACGAGGATCTTGTAGTCCCCGGGCGAGAAGAACAGGTAGCGCATTTCCATCATGATCTGCGTCCAGGCGGAGTCGGCCACCTCGGCAAGGGTGTAGGCAGGCGCACGCGCGGGGCCGGTTTGGCACGCTTCGAGGTGTTCTTGAACACCGCGGTGATGCCGAGGTCGGAGCCGACGACCGGATTGGCTCGCGAGGTCTGCACTTCGATGTCGAGGGTGATGTCCTCCGCCGCCGCCGGCACTGGCACGCTCGCGGCGGCCGCCTGCCGTGTGGCTGCCGTCTTTGCGGCAGGTGCCCCACGCGTCGGGAGCGTCGAGACGGCCATCAACACAAACACCACCCACTTGCAGATCGCTCCTGATGGCATCCGTCGCCTCCCGCGCCTGGAGCAGCCGCCAGTGACCACGGCGGGCGCTCGATCCAGCGCCCAGTGTCATGTCGCCGGATGTGCCGGCGGTACCCCTACGTTGGCAGTCGCCAGGTGTCGGCGGTCATGCCCACGGGCACGAACTGCTCCGTGCCACGTTGGCAGAGCTGACCGTCCAGGTTCGTGCTGGCGAAGAGGGCTCTCCTGCGCCTCCCGCCAAAGTCATGGGCTCAATCAGGGCGTCCGCGTCTGACCTGGCTGCTTGGCAGGCCACCCCAGCCGGCCGGCGGCCATGTGGCGCGGCGACCTGCCATTGCCCCGATAAGAGCGAGGCCGCTCAGCATCATGACGACCGATGCGGGCTCGGGCACCGCTGTCAGCGCGTTGATCGTGTCGATCTGCGCGCTTGTCACCGAGTAGACCCAAGTGGCAGCACCGTGGTCTCGCGTGGCCCATTCGCCCTGCTCCAGCCGGATGTCGCCGACGCTGATGTTCGAGACGACGGCGGAACTCCCTGCGACGCCCGAATCGACCAGGAAGGTGATCTCGGTGGCGTCGACAGGCTGCAGCGTGAGATCGATGTGCCGCAGGCTCACGGCGCTTGCAAAGGATTCGGTTCGGTAGACAGTGAATCCACCAAGCAGCACACGGAAAGTCGTGTTCGGCTCAAGGATCGAGAGGTCGAACTCGAGACGAATCGGCGCGGAGGTGCCCGGCAGCGAGTGGGCTATCGAAGCCGGCGAAGCCGTTTGCAGCCATATGCCGAGGTCGCCGAGGGTCGGCGCCGCTCGACTGCCAATCGTTGCGCAGCAGGTCGGTCGCGTCGGTCCGTCTGTCGAAATAGCTTGGCGTCAGGGTCGGCCGCTCATTCGAGTCGCTGTTGAAGAAGAACAGGCGGTCCTGCAAGCCATCGCGCCAGTTGTCCAGGCGCTGCAGCAGACCCGGGCGCGGGGTCGTCTGCGAGGCGGGCGCCTGCACCGACAGCGTGTTGCGCAACGCAACGCGCAGATCGCCGGTTGCCTTGACGCTGGACTCCGGCAGGCCGCCCATCACCGTGAGCAGTTCATAGCTGCCGAGCCGCGGGGTGAACGTCCTGGTGCCTGCGACACCAAGCTCCAGATCCACGGGGTTCGTGCCAAGCACCTTCCGCTGCTCATCTCTCAGCCGGAGCTGCGTTCCAAAGGGCTGCTGCGTGAGCTGCACGAGCAGAGTCGCCGGAACGTTGATGCCGTTCACGCCGCCATCCATGCGACTCAGTGCACCACCAAAGCGTCCGGTCATCGCAACGTTCGAAGCCACGATCGAGGAGATGTCGAGATCGGCGGCTGGCGCAAAGCTGAATGGAAGCTCCCTCACCGAGCCCGTTGCCCTTTCCCAGCGATAGTCGAACACCCTGTCGAGAAAGACATCCTGTGGCGTCGACGATGCGAAGCCCGGGGTTGCGACCATGATGACGGTGAGGCCGAGTGCATGAAACTGTCTCATGGTGCAAGTGCCCTCCTGCTCGAAGTCACCGTAGCACAGCTCATGGCCTCCGTGCCGGGCCTGGGATCCGTCGTGTTCGAGCCCCCCTAACTTGCATCACGGTCAGCCCGGCGCAGCGCGGCCTGCGTCAGGATGCAGGAGCTCAGCTTGTAGGATGCCAAGAACACCGCGCGACGCACCGACCTGAAGCGTGCACGCGCAAGAAGTGGCGGGGCAGCCTCGACCCGCCTGGCGCACGCGCCCCTTTCAAATCCAATCGGTTAGGACGGCCTTGAAACTCGCCACATGAACTGTGCATGGGGGATCCGGGCGATTTCAGGACGTCCCAGGTTGTTCCGAATACTATATACGGAACAACGACTTAGCGACGCACCTGCTCTCAAGCCGTTCCGGCCGATCTCTTGAGATCCCGATCGGCTGGGGGTATGGTTGGGGGTACGGATCGACCCATACCCCCAGTGCTGACAACGCTTCAGATCAAGTCGGCCAAGCCGGCGGAACGTGCCTACAAGCTGGCCGACACGGGTGGCCTATTCGTCCTCGTCCAGCCCAACGGCTCAAAGCTCTGGCGCTACAAGTTCAGGTTGGACGGCGTCGAAGGTCTGCAGGCGCTTGGGGCGTTCCCCGAGGTCACGCTTGCCGACGCGCGGCTCGCCCACGCAGAGTCGCGCAAGCTGGTAGCGAAGGGCGTTCACCCCGTCCAGGCGCGGCGCGATGAACGCGAGAGCCGCGCTCATGCAGAACTACACCGCGTCAAAGGCAACTTCGGCGCGGTGTGTGCAGACTGGAATGCCGCGACGGGTGCGGTCCTTCGGCCAGCGACGGTGTTGCAGCGCAACCGGGAGATCGAGAAGGACCTGACGCCCCGCTTCAAGGACCGGCCGATCTCGAAGATCACACGTCTGGAACTGACCGCTGCGCTGAAAGAGGTAGAGGCACGAGCTCCAGAGGTCGCGCGAAACCTACGCAACTACCTGTGGGGCATCTTCGAGTACGCCATCGACTCGGGGCTCATCGCCGACAACCCTGTGCCGCCGGTTCGCGTGCTCCGCAAGCGCAACCAGGAGAACCACCCTGCCTTGTCGCCCGACTTGCTGAGTGAGTTCCTGCGCAAGCTGGATGCTATCGACACGCTTCACGAGCAGACGCGGATCGCGATGCTGCTCGTCGTATTGACGGCCTGTCGCAAGGCCGAAGTCACCGGCGGCAAGTGGAGCGAGATCGACCTGAATGCAGCGGCGTGGGAAATCCCTGCCTACCGGATGAAGGCCGGCCGCGCCCACTGGGTGCCGCTCTCCCGTCAGTGCATGAAGCTGCTGCAGGAGCTGCGGGCGCTCGTTCCCGAGGACAGCGTCTACCTGTTCCCCAATCGGCTCGATCCCGATCGGCCGATGGCCGATCGAACTCTCAATGCGCTGATGGAGCGGCTGGGCTTCAGCGGTGACGGGACACCGCATGGCATGCGCGCGACATTTAGCACGCACTTCAACGCGGCCGGCGCGAGCATCGACGTCATCGAACACTGCTTGGCCCACTTGCCCGGCAACCGAGTACGTGCTGCGTACAACCGACACGCCTATCAAGCCGAACGCCGCGACTTGCTTCAGACATGGGCTAATCACGTGGACCAATTACGCGCCAATCTGCCATCCTCGGGCAGGTCGCGGTCGACCGTACCCGGAACAGCCAAGGGCGCCACCACAAGCGGTCAATGCCGGCGCGCATGTCCTACAGCTGGCTACACCACCAAAGGGCGTCGATCCTGATCATGCGCCGGTGAGCTGTTCAGGCCCACCCGGAGCCTATACGCTAAGTTGCCGTACAACCCCATCAACGGGTGCACGCCAAGATGTCCGGCCTGAGCCCTGCTCACCGAGCATGACTTGGTGCACTGGACGGTCGCGGCCGCTCACACACCACTTGCTTGGATGCCAGATACGAGCGATGCGTTCGCGCGATCGCAAGCGGTCCGTCAGCTATCGGCCGAGCGACATGATCTTCGCAACAAAGCCGACGGCCCGCTGGTGAGTCGTTGCTCGACCGCTGAGCCCTTGCGCCAGCCGGCAGCTGACTCATGCTAAGGTGACGTGTCCGTTCAGTGCAGCCAATCCCGGCACTTTGAGGAGCGCATCTTGATTGAAGCGAAATCAGTCATTGGACTCCGCTTGCTAGAAGACGCCGTAGGCAGCAACTGTCTGCGCCAATCCCCTTCCTTCAGAGTTGACGACTTCCAGAATTACAGTCTTGTCATAGACGCCCGGGCTCCCCGCGAATATGAAGAAGATCACATTCCTGGCTCAGTCAATCTCCCAGTTGTCGACGATGCACAGTTCGCGGAGGTAGGAACGCTTTACACGTCTAATCCGCACAAGGCGTATTTGCTGGGTGCACAGTACTCGCTCGGCAACATCGCAAGTCACCTTGCATCACGGATCTCACATTACGGCAGAGACGCGAGATTCTTAGTCTACTGCTTTCGCGGAGGCAAGCGGAGCCGCGTGTGGGCCGATACATTGCGAAACATTGGGTACAGGACGGACGTGCTGCACGGCGGTTGGAAAGCCTACCGAGCCTGGGTCCGCAGTGGGCTAGACGTTGGCCCTTCAGCATTTCGCTACCGAGTGATCTCAGGTCTCACTGGTTGCGGCAAAACGCTTCTTTTGGCAGCGCTGCGGGACCGCGGTGAACAGACGCTCGACCTGGAGGGAATGGCGGCTCATCGCGGCTCCCTGATAGGCGCCTTCCCCAATCGGAGCCAGCCTTCACAGAAGAGCTTCGACAGCGAGCTTTTTGCGCAACTCCGTGCGCTCGACCCTAGCAAGCCGGTGTGGGTTGAAGCAGAAAGTAAGAAGATCGGCCGCATCCAGATCCCGCCTTCGCTGCATCAAGCAATCGTGACATCGCCAACGATTGAGCTCTTAAGCTCGGTGCGAGCTCGAGTGAACCTACTCAAACTGTCTTACCCCAACTTCGTTCACGAACCAACATCAATGGTGCAGCAGCTCGCCCCACTGAAGGCGCTCGTCGGCGGCGCAGAGTACAAGTGCTGGCAACTCCTTGCTGGAGAGGCGAATGTCGACGCTCTCTTCGAAAGAGTCCTTGTCACTCATTATGACCCGAGCTACACGCGATCTGCCCGCAGACAATCGGACTCCAACGTGCAAATTGCATGGGATCCGACAGATTCGGCCGAGGTGGCTAGTACAGCGAGCGCGCTGGCGCAGCTGACCGATGACCAGTTCAAGCGCCCGGAAAGTGCCTAGGCAAGCAAACCAGCCTCCAGCCCTGAGGCTCAACCTGTCGCAGCGGATCGACTTTCCAAGCGTTCAATGCCGGTAGCATCAACCACCGCCATAGCGGCGGGAAAAATGACGCCATCAACAGGATCACGTAGCCAGCTGGTAGCCTCGGAGAGCCGGCCCTTGGAACGACGCGGTAGAACGGCAAGCGGGAATCACGATGATGAGTTTGGTGCAACGCCATATTCAGCATCAGCCAGCCTTGAAATCGGCAGCGGTCCTCCCAGGCGTATTGCCCTGCATCTGCATCGGCAATGCTGTCCTCGCCTAGTCCCCAATGCTGTAAGTAAGTGACAGCCTGAACGCCAAAATGCACGCCAGCAATCACAGCCGCATATAGCAGAATGCCTACGGAACCAGCGGCCCAACAAAAAGCGGCGGCCATAAGCACAGTTGCCATTATTCCGTCGCCAAGACCTCCTAAGACTACGTGCTTATTCCGCCTTGCGGCCTGCATCGCGTTGTATTGGAGCGCCGACCGAACCACCCGCTGGGTCCTCCGCGCTGCAAACTGCCAAACGGATTCGTTCAAGCGCGGCCACTCCGCGAGTTCCACATTGCCGGAGACGCTGTGGTGCATGAGGTGTTCCTGTGCGAGCCATGGGTAGCCCGCAGCACCTGCTAGAAACGCGCCAAGGCGCCGCCGCCAACCTCTCTGATGGATTAGTTCATGCGCAACCACCACAGCGAAGAAGCAACATGTCCATAAACTTGCTCCAAACAACAAAGGCTGTGAACCGACGCCGTACCGTTGAATAACCGTTATGGAAACGGTTAGAGCCGCAGCCGCAAACACCGCATAGACTACCGGCAGTAGGTCGAGAATGGATGCTACCCGTTCAGACCATAGAGTGGGCCGCTCTGATGTGTTGCCCAGGAGGAACCGAGACAAAGGCCCGACACCAAAGACGACAAAGAACGCCAGCCATTGTTGATCGAGAAACTGCCCGATCACGAGTAGCGCGAACGGCATGAAGACAAAGAGATAGCCGAATGCTTGCATGACGCCTTCTTTCTAGACGATGCCAAAACGACTGGCGGTTTCAGCCGCGCGGCGCCGCTGAGGCACGCCAAGCTTCGCATTGAGTCGCTGCCAACGCGTGTTGACGGTCGCCTCGCTGAGTCCAAGCCGGATGGCTGCCGTCTTCGTTCCAAGGCCTGCGAGCTCCAGGCGAAGCATCTCTATCTCAAAGTCACTGATAGATAGTCGATTAATTAGTTCTGCACGAAGAAACCTGCTCCACCAGTCGTGCAACTCAAGCGAAAGAGCACGTGCCAGCAGGCGGATCTTCTCGTAGCCGTACCCGTCGAACTTCCCAACCGAAGCCGAGCCCAATGCGAGCATGCCGACACGAGCGCTTGCTCCAAAGGCAGGAGCCGGAGCGATGCACACCGAGACCAGTCCGTAGCGCCTTGCCAACTCTACGGCGGCCTGCTGGCCTGCAGTATGGACCGGGATAGCACAGGCTGAGATTGGCTCTGCATGACTAGCAGCGTACGACAGCCAAGGGTCGCTCGCGAATCGAGCCATCCTTTTGTACTCTAAGCACCAACGGGGGTCGGCGGCCAGCAGGAAGTGGTAGCTCTCGTGAGACTGATCGTCCCTCAGGTAGCTGACAAACACCGCCTGTTCAGCGCCTAGTCCGGTCGCGGCGTTAAGAAACACGTCGTGCACGTCTGGTGGACTTTTGCAGTCCCTTACTCGGCTAAGCCACTCGAGCACTAGGCGTTCATCGATGTTGTGACATGGGGATGTCATGTTGACCATCGACTAATTCTCGAACAGTCTTCTCTAGCTGCTCGTGCAAGACAGGATACTCAAACCTTGTATCGTCTGCGGCGTGCACCGACTCGAAGTGTCTAATGCTATTGAAACGCATGATGTACACGGTGTCTTCTAGACCACCGGATCGCTCAACTCTCTTCATGCGCAACACACCGGACACCAGTTCCACGACGAAGCGAAGTTTGCCGTCCGCAGTCGCTAGCTCTCGGCAAGTCGCAGACGGTCGCGTTGTCGAGCTTGCTCTAGCCGACGGACCAGTTTGGCACTTCTGACTCATGCTTTGAGCCCAGGGCATGTCCGCAAGACTGACAGGTCAAGCCTGCGCAATGATCGCCTTCCCGCTGGCTGATCCAGGAGAACGCAGACTCTTCACAACACTCTTCGCAAAACAGGATGAGATAACGGAAGTCGCGTTTGCAGTGGAGGCATCGCGTCCAGTCCGCTACATCGCGGGTCATCGTCTCAAAGGCGTCGGCCTTGTCAGTACCGCACCGTGGACAAGCAACCAAGAAGTCAGTCATCTGCACCCCTCGCGACGCTGAGATCAGCATTCAAGTGTGGTCAGCGCATCCCATCGCACTGTCCGCGACGATACGCCGTTCCAGGATCACGGCTGCAAGCGAGATCCCCACCAGAATTCAGCAAGTCGTAACAAATTCTTTCTGATCAGCCTAGCGCACCGATTCGCTGCCTCTCAGGCAGATATGAAATTCTGTCGAAAATCATTCAGCCGACCGGATGAGCACGTTCTAGATTGCACCCATCGCGTTCTCACAAGAGGGGATAGACATGCATCTAGATCCGTCGCATCACTTGCAGGACGCAATTTTGCTCCGGCTTCCTCGAGTTCTCGCGGTCACGGGCCTGACCCGGTCAACCGTCTACCGGTTAGTAGCTCGCAAGTCCTTCCCCAGCCAGGTTCAGCTGTCTGACCGCACCGTTGCATGGAGAAGTCGCGATGTTGAGGAGTGGACGAGGAGTCGGCGCGCCAGACAAGGCTGTGACGATGCGACAACGGCCAGCGCCTCGCCCAATCGAACCACAGGTGACGGTTCACTAGACGTTCGCCTTAACAAGCAGCCACGCAAGAACCAACCAGCCCAGCATCTTGCCCACCGCCCAGGTGGAGAACGAATAGGACAGCGGGTCGAAGAGTGCCGTCCTCAGACGCCGCAAGCCCCACGTTGCCAGCAACACCGGCGTGGCGATCGACAACACGCCGGCGTAGTCGATGCGGGTGGAAAAACCGCTAAGGACGCTCCACACCACCAAAGGCCAGAGGATCGCGTCCGCAATGCTCAGCCAGCGTCTTCCCTTGAACTGGCGTGGGGGCATCTTGGGACGACTGGGAAGCAGCAGCCAAACCATAAGCTCTCGTCGGTTGGTGGAGCGTATGGCGCAAACACTATGCGACCGGGCACCAAATATCCAGTCACGTACGGCAACGAAACGAACGCCGCCTGAACAAGCGATGTGTCTGCGACTCCACAGCAAAGTCGTTTTCAGACTCTTAACATCAACTTGTGAGAGATCATGAACCTTGACCTTCAACTCCTGCGAGCCACTTCGACGGCGGCCCGGGGCCCGGTAGTGGCGGCTACGCTGTGTCTGACTGCGTTGAGCTCGCACGCCCTCGACGGCTGCCTTGTCCTCCTCTGCCTGGCCGCCCCCAGCTGGCGCGCCATCCCGCAATGTGTCCCGCCCATCCGCGAGCTGTTCCGCGACCTGGCGCGCGGCCGTCCCTTCCCCACCTGCGCCATGGCCGGCGCCGGTAACAGCGCCAGCCACCGCTGGTCCAGTGTCCCGGACTTCTGCCCGCCCCAGTACATCGCCCGCAACGACACCGAGGGCAGCATCCAATACCACTGCGACTACGCCGGCGCCGTGTCGGTGTCCATCCGCGGTGAACCCTTCGCCCGCACCTGGTGGCGCCTGGACGGCGAGGCCGTGACCGAGTTCAGCCCGAGTGCCAAGGCCCAGCTGGGCACCTGGGACCGCCGCTTCGACAACGACTACGCCGCCTGGCTGGCCACCCGCCCGCCGGTCCTGCCGGACCCGACCGCCCCGTGAGCCCCCCATGGTCCCCGCCTGGCTTGCCCCGCTGCTGCTGGCGTGTGCACCCGACGTGCACGCCACCACCGCGCAGGCGCTCATCCAGACCGAGAGCGCCTTCAACCCCTGGGCCATCGGTGTCGTCGGTGGTGCGCTGCTGCGCCAGCCGCGCCATCACGCCGAGGCATTGGCCACCGCCCGTGCCCTGCAGGCCGCCGGCTGGAACTTCAGCGTCGGCTTGGGCCAGATCAACGTCCACAACTGGGACCGCCTGGGCCTGACACCCGCCTCCGCGTTTGATACCTGCCGCAACCTGGCCGCGATGCAGTCCGTGCTGCTCGAGTGCCGGGCGCGTGTTGCGCCGGGTGGCGTGCCGCCGGACCAGGCGGCGCTGCACCGCACTCTCTCCTGTTACTACGGCGGCAACGCTACCACCGGCTTCCGCCATGGCTACGTGCACCGCGTGCGGGCTGCCGTCTCGGCCGTGCGTCCTGTGTCCCCTGTCCCTGTCAAGGAGTCACCATGAGCCGTTTGCTGCACATCGCCCGCTGGGCCACCCTCACCCTGGCGCCGTGCCTGGTCAGCGCCGCCCGCGCCCAGGGCTTCGACAAGGTCAACACCACCGTCGTCAACATCAACACCATCCTGGTGACGATCTCGGTGGCGGTGGTGACCATCGCCATCATCTGGGCCGGCTTCAAGATGATTTTTCAGGGCGCTCGCCTGTCCGACGTCGCCAACGTGCTGATCGGCGGCACCCTGGTCGGTGGCGCCGGCGCCTTTGCGGCCTACATCGTCAACTGACGGGAGTACGCCGTGCAGGCCGAGGTCATCTACAAGGGTGCCACCCGCCCGGCGATGAAGCTGGGCATCCCGCTGGTGCCGCTGGTGCTGGTGCTGGGCACCGGCTTCCTGCTGATGCTGTGGGGCGGCCTGCTGCTCAGTGGCTGGATCGCACTCGGCGTGGCCGTCGCCTGGGTGCCGGCCCTGGTGGCCATGCGCCTCGTCACCGCGCAGGACGACCAGCGCTTCTGGCAGGTTTACCTGGCGCTGAAGCTGCGCTGGCCGCAGCGCAACCGTCGTTTCTGGCAGTCGCGCAGTTATGCGCCCACCCTCTACCGGGGAGCCTGTGATGCTTACCGCCGCTGATGGCCCGGGCCGCCCACCTCAGCACCGCGTCCATCGCCGGCCGGCCTCCCACCTGCTGCACCCGCGCTGCTGGCAGCAGGCGCTGGCCGAGCTCCCGCTGGCCCGGCTGATCCCCTTCTCGTCCCTGCTGACGCCCCACGACATCATCACCCGCGGCGGCGACTACCTGCGCGTCTGGCGGCTGGAGGGCGTGCCGTTTGAGTGCGCCGATGAACCGCTGATCGCTGAGCGCCATGAAGCCTGGTGCAGCCTGCTGCGCAACCTGGCGGGCGGCCACTGGGCCGTCTGGACCCACCGGCTGCACCGCACCGTGTCGGACCGGCTGGACGACCCGGCCGAGCCGGGCTTTGCGCGGGACCTGTCACGCGCCTACCAGGACCGCCTGGGTGCGCAGCGCATGATGAGCCACGAGCTCTACCTGACGCTGGTCTACCGGCCGACCATCTCCCGTGTCGGCCGGGCGTTCCAGAGCCCGCAGCGCACCCGGGACACCATCGCCGCTCAGCAGGCCGACGCCCTGGTCGCGATGGCCGAGCGCTCGGCGCTGGTGGAACGGATGCTGCGGGGTTTTGGTCCGCAGCGGCTGGGCAGCCGGGAGCACGGCGGACGCCTCTACTCGGAGGTCGCCGAGTTCCTGGGCCTCCTGGTCAACGGGCACTGGCGCCCCATCCCGCTGGCGGCGGGGCCGCTGTACCGCGCGCTGCCGGTGACACGGCTGTCCTTTGGCGGCGACAAGCTGGAGCTGCGCCACGGCGACCAGCGGCGCTACGCCGCGCTGGTCGACATCAAGGAGTATGCCGATGCGGTGGAGCCGGGGGTGCTGAACGCCCTGCTCTATGAGTCCAGCGAGTTCATCGAGACGCAGAGCTTTTCCATCCTGCCGCGGCGAGAGGCAATGCGGGCGCTGACCCTGCAGCGCGACCAGCTGATCGCCAGCGACGACGTGGTGGCCACCCAGGTGGCGGACATGGACGCCGCCTTGAACGACTTGGGCGATGGCCAGTTCTGCATGGGCGAGTACCACTACAGCCTGGTAGTACTCGGCGACAGCGTGGCCGACGCCGGCCGCCGGGCGGCGCAGGCCATCGGGGCGGTGGGCGAGGCGTCCAGCCTGCAGATGGCGCCGGTGGACCTGGTGGCCGATGCCGCCTGGTTTGCCCAGTGGCCGGGCAACTGGCAGTGGCGGCCGCGGGCGGCCCAGCTGTCGTCGCGGGCGTTTGCCGCGCTGGCCAGCGGCCACAACTTCGCGCGCGGCAAGCGCGACGGCAACCCGTGGGGCCAGGCGCTGGCGCTGCTGCGCACGCCGTCAGGGCAGCCGTTTTACCTGAACCTGCACGCCAGCCCGCCGGGCCAGGACAGCACCGACCAGGCGCTGCCGGGCAACACGCTGATCATCGGCTCCACCGGCGTGGGCAAGACGACGCTGGAGATGTGCCTGCTGACACTGACGCGCAAGTGGACCCCGGCACCGCGGTTGGTGCTGTTTGACCTCGACCGGGGCTGCGAGATCGCGGTGCGTGCGCTGGGCGGGCGTTACCTGCAGCTGCAGGCGGGCCAGCCGACCGGGCTGAACCCGCTGCAGCAGCCACCCACCCCGGCGCGGCTGCAGGCCTGGGAGCAGCTGATCCGCACCTGCCTGGCGACGCCGGCGCTGCCGCTGCTGCCGGCCGACGAGCGGGCCATCGCCGACGCCGTGCGGGCGGTGGCCAGTCTGCCAGCCGCGCTCCGGCGCATGTCCTCCGTCCGGCAGAACCTGCCCAAGGCCGGGGCCAACAGCCTGTACGACCGCCTCGGCCGCTGGTGCGCCGGGGGCGCGCTGGGCTGGGTGTTCGACGAAGCCGACGACCGGCTGCAGCCGCTGCAGGACAGCCCGGTGGTGGGCTTTGACACCACCGACTTTCTGGAGCTGCCGGAGGTGCGCACACCGGTGATGATGGTGCTGCTGCAGGCGATGCAGGAGCGCATCACGGGCGAGCGGCTGGTCTACGTCATCTCGGAGTTCTGGAAGGCGCTGGACCACGAGGTTTTCAGCGACTTCGCCAAGCAGCAGCAAAAGACCATCCGCAAGCACAACGGGCTGGGCATCTTCGACACGCAGAGTCCGTCAGACGTGTTGCGCCACCCGATCGGCCGCACGATGGTCGAGCAGAGCGTGACCAAGCTGTTCCTCGCCAACACCGACGCCGTGCGCGAGGAGTACGTCGAAGGCTTTGGGCTCAGCCAGGCCGAGTTCGAGATCGTGCGCAGCCTCGGGCACCACGGCGGACGGCGGTTCCTCTTCAAGCAAGGCACCACCAGCGCGATCTGCGAGCTGGACCTGACGGGATTGGACAACCTGGTCACCGTGCTGTCCGCCACCACCGAGCACCTCGGACTGCTCGACAAACTCCGCGAAAGCCATGGTGACGATCCGTTTCAGTGGCTTCCCGCGCTGCAGCGGGAGGTTCACGATCGACGGCTGCGCATCGTTCGGAGGCTGGCATGAAGATCCTGACATCGCTCGCTTGTACTGTTGCACTGCTTTTGCAGGCGGGTGTCGCTGAGGCCCAGTTCGTCAAGGGCAACGAAGCCGTACACATTGCGCCAGATGGGAGCCGCCGGGTTGAGACGCCGCCAGTCGGCAACGCACTTCTTGCCAAGCCCTGTGCTGCGGCCAGGCCCGGCTGTAGGGGAGCGGGATGGCACATGGTCGAGACGGTCGACGGACTCCAGGAGTGCACTGAGCCATACGCCCGCCCGACGACCTGCAGACCATCCACCTACGGAAAAGAGAAGCGGAGCCGACTCTGGATCGTTAAACACAACGGGCAGTGGATGCAATGCCAACGACCCGACGTCCAAAGCAGGTGCGTGAGCACGAAGGCGCTGCCATACAGCGCGGTGCAGTAGGGAGCGGAAGATGTTCGCTTGGGTCGGCAATCAGCTGGACATCGTGCTCAACGGCTACCTGCTTAGCGTAGTCGTTGCGCTGACGAACGCCATTCGCCCGTTGGCTTTGACTGCGACGACACTGTGGGTCGGTCTGTACGGCTGGGCCGTCTTGCGCGGCCAAGTAGCAGAGTCATTGCCAAACTTTGTCTGGCAATGCTCTAAGACGGGGCTGATTCTCGCCATCGCGCTCCAAACGGGGCTTTACGTTCAAACCATATCGAACGTAGCGTACGGCTTGGCCAATGGTGTATCGACCATCTTCCTTCCCGCCGCAGTGGACCCAGACACGGTTACGACGCCCTACGCACTCCTAGATGAATTTAACGAGCGTGCCCTCGAGCTCGTTATGGCGCTGATGGAAGACGCAAGCCTTCTTCGCCTTGATTTGCTGCTCGCAGCCGCTGTGACGGTGATTGGCAACTTGGTTTTCTTGTGTGTCGCACTCTTCGTCGTCACGCTCGCCAAAGTGTTGATGACGTTTGTTATTGCCATTGGACCCGTGTTCGTGCTAGCACTCGCTTGGCGCCCAACAGCCCGCTTCTTCGACAGCTGGCTATCCATGACATTGAACACCGTGGTGCTGAATTGGTTCACGTTCTTTGCTTTAGGCTTGAGCATCTACATGGGCCAGCAGATCGTCGCGGTGGTACAGGCGCAAGGCGGCTTCAACGGCCCCACGTTCAACGTCGTCGCCGAAAGCCTCAAATACTGCGTCGTGATGGTGCTGATGGCCATCATCTGCTTCCAGGCACCTGGATTGGCGGCCGCGCTCACCGGCGGCGCGCCGGTGCAGCAAGGCCTGCAGATGGTGCAAAACGCGATGATGATCGCCGGCCTGCGCTCCATTTCCGCCGCGCGCAATGGTCCTGCCGCACCGGGCCAAGGCGGCACGGTCCGAGCGGGTGCCGGCGTACTCGGCCACGTGCAGCGTCTGTCAGCCGCCGTGAGTTCCGCCGCCAGCAGCAGCGCGGCCGCGCCGCGCACTCCCGCCTACCGCCGCGCCGCCCTGCGCGGCCTGTCCTGAACGCCTTGACACCCAGGAGACTGCCATGGCCTACCTGCGCCGATGCTTTGCCCGCCTAATGTGTGCCCTGGCGGTGGGCGGTGGCTTCGCCCCGAGTGCGAGCGTCGCCCAAGGCATCCCCGTCATCGACGCCGCCAACCTGGCACAGACCATCCAGCAGGTGGCCAACGACATCACCGGCATCCAGAACCAGGTGCAGCAGATCACCCAGCTACAGGCCCAGATCAACAGCCTCAACGGCATCCGTGGCCTGGGCGCGGTTTTCAACAACCCGGCGCTGCAGAACTACATTCCGGCCGAGGCCCATCACGTCGTCAATGCGGTCAACATCTCGGGTTATTCGGGCCTCAGCGCCACCGCCAAGGCCCTGCGCGACGTCGGCATGGTCTACAACTGTGCCGACCGCTCCGGCGACGCTCGCCTGGCCTGCCAGTCGGCGCTGGCCCAGCCCTACCAGCACAAAGGCCTGGTGCAGGACGCCATGCGTGCCGCAGCAGGCCGGCTCGGCCAGATCCAGGCCTTGATGGGCCAGATCAACGCCACCACCGACCAGAAGTCCGTCCAGGAGATCCAGGCGCGCATCGGCGCCGAAAACGCCTTGCTGGCGCACGAGATGTCGCAGCTGCAGATGCTGCAGGGCCTGGCCGACAGCGAGGAGCGCATTGCGCGTTCCCGCGAGCGTGAACGCCAGTACGAGATGTTGAGCCGCACCGGCCGCATCGCCGACTACCTGCCCTGATCGAGAGGCCCTCATGAACGCCGTCCTGACACCAGGCGGGGCCGCCGCATGGCCCGATGCCGCACCCTCCGAGGCCGCGATGCCGCCGGATGCGCCGCCTTCGCTCACAGCCCCGGACACGGCCCGCGCAGCTGCCGGTCACAAAATCGGACGCGGACGACGTGTTTGCTGGCAACCGAAGTTGGGAGCTGGACCGCGGCCTGCTGCTTGAGCGCTCCGAGCGCCGCGCTTGGCGCGTGGCGTTGGCGGGGGCCCTGTTGGGCCTGCTCGGCATCACCGCTGTGTTCATGCAAGGACCACTGCGACGCGTCGTTGAGATCCCCATCGTCGTCGACCGCGTCACCGGCGAAACCACCATCCAGCAGCGGCTGTCCGAAGAATCCATCCCGGCCCTGGACGCCCTGGACAAGCACAACCTGGCCACGTTTGTGCGCGCCCGCGAAGGCTACAGCTGGATGTTCCTGCAGCGCGACTTCGACCAGGTCGCGCGCATGGCGGTGCCGGGAGTCTTCGCCGACTACAACCGGCAGTTCGAAGGCGACGCCGCGCTGCACAAAAAGCTCGCCGCCGCGGAGGAGTGGCGGATCCAGGTCATCGGCGTGCGTTTGTCGCCGTCCGGCCGTCGCGGCAACCGAGGCGACGCCACCGTCACCTACGACAAGGTGGCCCGCCGCAGCGACCGCCAGACGCCGGAGACCACCACGCGCCACGTCGCCAGCGTCGTCTTCGAGTACCAGCCCAGAGTGCTGGCCAACGAACGTGACCGCCTGGAGAACCCGTTTGGCTTTGTGGTGACGGCCTACCGATCGGACCCTGAACTCAATTCGTCCCCAGCTGGAGCCAAGCCATGACGGCCCTGCGAGCAACACTGCTGGCGGCGCTGTGGGCCGGCCTGATCCCGCCCGCAACAGCCGACCCGCGGCTGCGTGACGTGTTCTACGACCCGCAAGCCGTGCTGAGTGTGCCCGTGCAGCGTGGCGTCGTGACCTTGATCGTGCTCGACCCCGATGAAGCCATCGCCGAGGTGGGTGTGGGCCTGGGTGGTGACTGCAGCAAGCCAGAAGCCGTCTGGTGCATCGCCGCCCAGCCGGGTGGCCGCCATGTCTTCGTCAAGGCAAAAACTGGTGCACGCGCAGACAACACCCTGGCGGTCGTCACCGATCGACGGGTGCACAACTTCCAGCTGCAAGTCGTCGACGGCGGCCGTGGCCAGCTGCCGGTGTACCGGCTCACCGTGCGCGCACCAGTGCCCGCGCCGCCGTCAGCCGTCGCCCCAGCGGCAAGGCCGCTGCCGCCCCTGTCCGCGGTTATGCAGATCGACCCGGCGACTCTGGTGGCCGACCGGCTGCAGGCGCAGCCGGCCATCCGCAACACCGCCTACTCCATTGCGCAAGGCGCGGGCTCCGAGGACATCCTGCCGTCGCTCATCTTCGACGACGGACGCTTCACCTACCTGCGCTTTGCGGGCAACCGCGAGGTACCGGCGGTGTTCCAGGTCCTGGGCGACGGCCGTGAGGCACTGGTCAATGTGCGCATGGAAGGTGACCTGCTGGTGGTGGACCGCGTGGCGCGCCGGCTCACCCTGAGAGCCGGCCAGGCCGTGGTGGCCGTCTGGAACGACGCCTTCGACCTGGACGGCATGCCGCCGACAGGCGGCACCACAGTGCCGGGCGTCCTTCGGCGACTCAAGGGAGAGCGTGTCAGCGACCCGGTCCACGACGCTCCTGTTCACCCTCCGCAACCGCTCCATGCGCCCGTGGCGCCTGCAACCTCAACAGGAGACGGCGATGAGTGATGCCCTTCCACGCGCCGACCTGCCAGGGGAGCCAAGGACCGGTCCGGCGCCGGCGGCCGCCCAGCACACGATGCAGCCGCTGCCCGGCGAACCCGGCATCCCACATGTTGGCGTTAAGCCGCCGCTGCGTCTGTCACGCAAGAGCCTGCTGGCCCTGAGCCTGCTGCTGGTCACCGCGGCGCTGGCCGGCGGTGCCTGGCTGCATCAGGGCCTGAGCCGCCTGCGCGCCCCTAAAGCCCCCGATGCGCCGCAAGCGGCGCAGCAACCTGCGGCCGCCACCACGGTCCCTCGACGGCTGGACCTGACCGTGCCGGAGATCGCGGCAAGCGCCCCGCTGGCAGCCGCTTCCGCCGCACCGCTCATCCCCGCGCTCGACCCAACGGCACCACTGGCCGAGCCCATCCCCGTGCGCCGCACCGGCACGGCAGGCACCAACCCTGGCGGGCCGCCGCCCGTGGCACCCGAGGACGCGCCGGTGCTGCTGCTGACGAGCCGCCCCGGCACCACGTCGACTCCGCGCAGCCCGCCGGCCGCAATGCCCTCGGTATCCGCCAACAACGATCCCAACGCGGCCCTGGCCGCCACCAGCGAGCGCCTGGAGGGCTACCAGCGGCAGTTGCAAGGTCTGCTGCGCAGCCTCGAACAGGGCACCGCGCAAACGACGGCGCCCACGCCCGGTTCGACACCGACCGGCCCCCTGCTCGGACCGCCGGTCGGCCCCCAGGCCGAAGGACGTCGCCCGCCCGCCGCCGGGCTGCTCGGCGGTACCCTGCCCGCCTCTTCGACCGAACGGGTTGTTGCCGGCACGTTGGGCCACCGCAGCCTGACCCTGCCTAAGGGCACCGCCTTCACCTGTGCGCTCAAGACCCGGGTGGTCAGTGCCACCGCCGGCCTGGTGGGCTGCCAGGTGCAGCGCAACGTCTACAGCGACGACGGCCGCGTGCTGCTGATCGAGCGTGGCAGCCACCTCGACGGCGAGTACCGCGTGGCGGCCGTGCGGCCGGGCACGGTGCGCATCCCGGTGCTGTGGACCCGGGTGCGCACGCCGCTGGGCGTGGTGGTCGCGCTGGAGTCCCCGGCCACCGGCCCCTTGGGCGAATCTGGCCTCGAAGGCTATGTTGACAACCGCTGGACCGAGCGCCTGGGCGCGGCCATGCTGGTCTCGCTGATCGACGATGCGCTGCAGGTGGTGGTGCAGAACCAGAACAGCGCCAACAGGGACACGGTGGTGCTGCAGTCGAGCACCGGCAACGCCAGTCAGCTGGCCGAGAAGGTGCTCGAGTCCACCATCAACATCCCACCGCTCCTCAGCCAGCACCAGGGTGGGCTGGTCGGCATTTACGTTGCGCGTGACGTCGACTTCTCGTCGGTCTACGAACTGCACCCGGGGGCGCGATGAACACCAAGCTGGACCTGCAAGGGGCTGTCCCCCTCTGCGCCGCGCCGGCCGCCTGGTGCGGCGACGCCACTTCGGTGATCAATTTCCTGCAGCCGCTGCGTCTGGCACTCGATGCGCCCGGTGTGCTGGAGGTGTGTGTCAACCGCCCTGGTGAGCTGTTGGTCGAAACCCTGCACGGCTGGCAGACGGTCGAAGCACCGGCCATGAGCTACGACCGCTGCCTCGCACTGGCGACGGCGGTGGCCACCTTCTGCGACCAGCAGATCCATGCCGAGCGGCCGCTGCTGGCCGCCACCTTGCCCACCGGCGAGCGGGTGCAGGTGGTCATTCCGCCGGCCGTGCCGCGTGGCACGGTGTCGATCACCGTGCGCAAGCCATCGGCCGTCGTCAAGCGGTTGGATCAACTGCACCACGAGGGCCTGTTTGATCGGGTGGCCACCGCCACCGGCGACACGCTGTCGCCGCTGGAGCAAGAACTGCAATCTTTGCAGGCCGCGGGCCGTTATGCCGCCTTCCTGCGCCTGGCCGTGCAAACGCGGCAGACCATCGTCGTCAGCGGCCGCACTGGCTGTGGCAAGACCACTTTCATGAAGGCGCTCATCGAAGAGGTGCCGACCAACGAGCGCCTGATCACCATCGAGGACACGGCGGAACTGGCGCTGGACCACCACCCGAACGTGGTGCACCTGTTCTACAGCCGCAATATTCCCGGCAGCGCGGTGACCGCGCGCACGCTGCTCGAGGCCAGCCTGCGCATGAAACCCGACCGGCTGTTCCTGGCCGAGGTGCGCGGCGAGGAGTGTTTTTCCTTTGTGCGGCTGGCGGCGTCGGGGCACCCGGGCAGCATCACCAGCGTGCACGCCGGCAGCTGCGCGCTGGCGCTGTCGCAGATGGCGCTGATGATCCGCGAGAGCGGCGCCGGTGGCAGCTTGAGCCTGCCCGAAATTCACGGCCTGTTGCACACGGTGATCGACGTTGTGGTGCAGATCGATCGCGATGCGCAGGGGCGGCATGTCAGCGAGCTGTTGTACCGGCCCCGGGCTCAACGGCGGCTGAGCGATGAACCCCTTGGAGCACGGCCATGAGCACCCTCGCCGGCCCGACGCTGACCGCCTGGCCACGCAGCCGGCAGATGGCTGCAGCGGTGTTCATCGTGGGTGTACTGGGGGCGCTGGTGGTGGGCGCCCTGTACACCGCTGGATGGCTGTTCCTGCTCTGGCACCGCGCCGACCCGCGCCAGGCCAGCTGGTTCAGCATCCTCGACTACTGGCAGGCCTATGGCGCCGCGCCGCAATTCCAGCGGCCGTTGCTGCTGTGCACCGCCTTGCCGGGCGCACTGGCCCTGCTGCTGCCCATCGGCCTGGTGGTGGCGGCCCGGCCGCGGCGCGCGCTGCACGGCGCGGCGCGATTTGCGACGCCGGCGGAGGTCCGTCGGGCCGGCCTCACCGGCGCGCGCTCGACCGCGGGCCCCAGCATCCTGCTCGGTCGCCACCGCGGCCGTTTCCTCAGCCTGCCCGGCCCGCTGTCGGTGATGCTCTCGGCGCCCACCCGCAGCGGCAAGGGCGTGGGTGTGGTGATCCCCAACCTGCTCAACTGGCCCGACTCGGTGGTGGTGCTGGACATCAAGGGGGAGAACTACGACCTGACGGCGGGCTACCGCGCGGAACACGGGCAGGCGGTGTGGGCGTTTTCGCCGTTCGATGAGGCCGGCCGCAGCCACCGGTGGAACCCGCTGTCGGCGGTGCGCACGTCGCCGCTGCACCGCGTGATCGACCTGCTGACGATTGGGCAGGTGTTTTTTCCGAACGACGGTAGCGGGACGTCGTCGGAAGCGTTTTTTAACGACCAGGCGCGCAACCTGTTCCTCGGGCTCGGCTTGTTGCTGCTGGAGACACCATTGTGGCCGCGCACACTCGGCGAAATGTTGCGGCAGTCCTCGGGCCAAGGGCAGCCGCTGAAGGACCACCTGCAAGGCCTGATCAGCAGCCGGCGTGAGTCTCCAACGAAGGATCTGCCGGCGCTGTCGGATGAGTGTGTTGACGCGCTACAGCGGCTGCTGTCGAACTCCGACAACACCCTGTCCAGCGTCGTGGCCACCTTCCATGCACCACTGACCATCTTCGCGGATGTGGTGGTCGACGCCGCCACCAGCGGCGACGACTTCCGGCTGCAGGACCTGCGCCGTCAGCGGCTGTCGGTCTACGTGCGCATTCCGCCGAATCGGCTGCTGAATGCCCGGCCGCTGCTGAACCTGTTTTTTTCGCAACTGGTGAGCTTGAACACCCAGCAGCTGCCGAGCCAGGATGCGTCCTTGACCGTGCAGTGCCTGCTGGTGAACGACGAGTTCACCGCGATGGGGCGCGTGCCAATCATCAGCACCGCGGCTGCCTTCCTGGCGGGTTATGGCCTGCGCCTGCTGACCGTCGTGCAGGCGATGTCGCAGCTCGACGCGGTATACGGCGACAAGGAAGCGCGCACGTTTGCGACCAACCACGGGCTGCAGATCCTGTTTGCGCCGCGGGAACAGCGTGACGCGGACGAGTACAGCGCGATGCTGGGCACCTTCACCGAACGCGCGACCTCGCACGGGCGCAGCCGGTCCTTCAGCGGGCGCAGCGCCAGCAGTGTCAGCCGCAACGAGAGTGACCAGCGGCGTGCCTTGCTGTTGCCGCAGGAGTTCAAGGAGCTCGGCAGCGAACGGCTGGTGATCGTGGCCGAACACTGCAAGCCCATCCTCGGCGACAAGATCCGCTACCACCAGGACCCGGTCTTCCGGGCCCGATTGCGGCCACCGCCGGTGGTGCCGGCGATGGACCTGGACCTGCACCTGGCCAAGGTGCAGCGGCGGGTGCGGCTGCTGCCGGAGGACCTGCCCGCCGATGCCACCTTGTCGGTCGATCGCCTGGCCATGGACTTCAGCCCCCTGCCCGACCGCTTTGACGGCGCACCCGATGACGCGGCACGCCAGTGTCTCAATTGTTTTGTCGAGGCAGCGCAGCCCATTGAAGGCGGTGCCATCGAGCCGGAGCCCGACGAAGACGGTGTGTTGGCCAGTGGACCCGAGGTCGAACGCCTGGATCGTGCGAGCCCCGCGCTCCCTACAGGAGACCTGCCATGCGCATCCTGACCCTGAGTCTCGTGACCACCGCGCTGGCGGCCTGCAGCAGCCCGCCGCCGCTGCCCACCGCGGACGACGCACCACGGCGTCCCATCAACACGCCGGAGGCGGTGGCGTTGCAAAGCTGTCGCCATGCGCTGCACAACGGCCGCATCGAACTGCGCGAGTCGCGGGAGCAGGTGGCGCAACACGCCCACCGGCTGGTGCAGTGGGCGCAGCAGGTGCCCAGCGCTCCTCCGGCGCCGCTGGGCAACACCGTCATCACGGTGCGCTTTGCGTACGGCAGCCACGAGGTGAACTTGTCGGCTGAGGTGCTGCAAGCGCTGCTGCCAGCCGCACGGCAAGCGCCGCTGGTCCTGCTGCGGGGCCGCACCGACGGCAGCACCGACAGCTTCGCTGAGGCGCGCATCGCACGCGAGCGTGCGCACGCCGTGCGCGACCTGCTGGTGGCGGCGGGCATCGAGCCGTCCCGCATCCGGGCCACGTACCAGCCGTCCGGGGATGCCGTGGCCGACAACAGCAGCCCCAGCGGGCGTGATCTGAACCGCCGGGTGGAGATCGAGCTGTACCGCGTGGCGCCTGTGGCGCTCAGTGCCCAGGCGCTGGCAGCCGGGGCGATGTTGCCTTGAGCACCTAAGTCCGATCTTTTGTACAGCCAAAGGAGCTTGCCATGGACGATGTGCCTTCTCCCGCCCGTCCTGCCCCCGCCGGCGGCAGTGTGGAGCCTGCCAACCGCGCGACGGTTGCCAAGGCGCGTTTCCAGACGGCGCCCGAGCAAGCGGGAGAACGCTTTGAGCTGCGTGATCCCTTCGCCGAGGTGCTGTACACAACGACCCGATGGCCGGACATGGTCGCCAAGGCCGAGCAGCTCGGCAGCCGGCGGTTTGTGGCGATCGATGCGGACGGCCAACGCAGCCAAGTCGACAAGGTCGACGGGCAATGGCAGCGCGGGCCGCAGCGACCGGCGGCAGCCCCTCGGTCGCCGGCGGTCGCCACCACGCGGGACGAGGTCCCAGATCTGGGAACGACCGGGCAAGCCAAGGCGCATCAGGAGGACATCAGGCCCGCGACTGCTGTGCCGGGCCATGCGGCCGCGGATCGACACCCGCCGGCGCCTACTAGCCGCAGCAGCGGCCCGCTGTCCGAGATCGACCAGGCGGCCGACCGCAGCACGCGCTTGGCCCAACTGGAAGCCGCGCTGAAAGACCGGTATGTCATCAAGCGCGCCGCCGTGACGCTGGGGGATGTGCAGGTGGGCCGCACCGAATACCGCTTCCGCGGGGACACCACCCGCGTGGCCTTCACCGAATCCACCTTCAAGTTGTCGACCGACACCAACAGCCCATCGGTGGCGCGTTCGATGATCGACGTCGCCGAGGCGCGCAATTGGCGGGCCTTGAGGGTGTCCGGCAACGAGGAGTTCAAGCGCCTGGTGTGGCTGGAGGCGTCGGTGCGCGGCGTCAAGGCGCTGGGCTATGAGCCCAACCCGGCCGACCTCGAGGTGCTGGCGAAGGAGCGGGAGGCGCGCCAGCGCAACCGCATCGAAGCGGTGCCCGAGGCGAACACGTCGCCCGACGCCCAAAAGGGCAGCAGCGGCCGGGGTGGTGGCGGGCGCAAGGCGGTCATTGCCGCCATCGAAGCGATCCTGGTCGACAAGAAGGTACCACCGGCACAGCGTGAGGCGGTGCTGGCCGCAGCGACCGAACAGCTGGCGCAGCGCCTGCGGGCCGGCCAGACGCCCAAGGTGGCGGTGTACGACCGTGAAGCACCGTCGCAGCGGCCGGTGGTGGCGCCCCCGAGCGCAGCCGCACGCGCGACCGCACGGCGCCCACACGGTGAGGCCATGGACAGCAACGGCAACGTCGACAGCCGTCCGGCCTGCTATGCCTTCGATGACGTCGTGCTGGCGCCTCAAAGCCCAGCCTTCCCGGACGCCGTGGCCGAAGCTTATGCGCAGCGACTGCGCCCGCGCTGCCTGTGCCAGCCCAGGGGCGTGCCGATGTACATCGCGCACTGGGGTCCAACCTACCTCATCAAGCGCATGCCCGACACCGGCCCCGCACATGCGCCAGACTGTGCTTCCTATGAACCGCCCGTCGAGTGGTCGGGCCGTGGCGAGGTGGCGCCCGCGATTCAGGAGGATGTCACCACCGGCCTGGTCAGCTTGCGAGTGAACTTCCCGCTCAGCCAGCGGCCCGGGCGTCCTGGCGCGCCAGCAACCGGCGAGCCACGCGGCAGCGTGCGCAGCCCGGGCAGCCGGCTGACGCTGCGCGGGCTGCTGCACTACCTGTGGGAGCAAGCCGAGCTCAACCGCTGGCATCCGGGCTTTGCGGGCCGGCGCACTTGGGGCACGGTGCGGCGCCATCTGCTGCGGGCCGCGCGGCGCACCACGATCGGCGGGCAGCCGCTGGCGGCTCGTTTGTACGTGCCGGAGGTCTTCAGCGTGGCGCAGCGTGAGGTGCTGGCCCAGCGGCGGCGCCAGCAGTGGGCGTGCGCCCTGCCCCGGCCGGGCCAGCCGCAGCCGCTGCTGTTGGTGCTGGCCGAGCTCAAAGAGCTCGTGCCGGCACGTTATGGGCACCACGCGGTGCTCAAGCACCTGCCGGACGTGACCTGCTGGCTGGATGCGACCTTGATGCGGCGCCTGGCGCGGCACTTCGAGGCGGAGCTGACGACCTGGGGCGCCGAGCAGGATCTTCACCTGGTGCTGCTGGCCACGGCCCTGTTGTCCGACGTCGGCCGGCCCACCTTGGTGGAGGTCTGCCTGATGTTGACCACCGCCACCTGGCTGCCGGCGGACGATGGCTTCGAGGCGCAGCTGCTGCAGGCGCTGGTGCAGGCGGGACGGTGTTTCAGCAAGCCGCTGCGTTACCAACTCACCGGCGCCTCATTGCCGGCCGCGGTGCTCACCGACACGGACGACGCACCCACGCCGCTGTTTATGGTGTCGGACGACGGGAACGAGGCGGTCGCACGGCCCGCCGCCGCTTGGTGCTGGTCGCCGCGGGATTCGGTCATGCCGGCCTGGCCGGCGCGCCGGAACGCCACCTTCATGTCGCACACCACGCCATCACCGCCGCCCCCACCGGACGAGGGGCTGCAGGCGCTCACCGGACGGGCAGACTGCGCGGTAGACGTCCCGTCGGCACGATGATGAGCTTGGCTGCGCCTCTGCGTCCCACCCCGGTGCTGGACGACCCCACGGAGCACTGGTGTGCCCGCGTGCGGGGGCATCTGCACGGAACAGGCTACTGCGACGCGTGTGTGCAGGCGGCGCGTCGAATCGGACTGACGGGCTGGGCGCGCAACCGCAAGGACGGCTCGGTGGAGGTGGCCTTGCACGGCTCGGTGGAGCAACTGCTCGCCATGCGGCTATGGCTTGCCCATGGACCGGCGCTGGCCGAAGTGCGCAACATCGAATGGCGGCAGCTCACCCACCCGGGGCCGGTGGCCATCGCTTTCCACCGGCGCTTGTCGCTGTGACGACCCCTCGGACGCGGCGCGAGCCCCTACTTGGGCGGTGGTGAGCGCGGCCAGCGTGGCCGATGCTGGCGCCTCGACAACCACCGGCGACCACCATGGCCTTGATTCGTTGCCCCGCCTGCACCGACGTCGTCAGTTCGTTGGTGCGCACCTGCCCCAGTTGCCAAGCTTCGTTGCCGGCAGCGCAGGTCTGTCAGCCCACCAGCCCCCTGCCGGGTCGGCTGACCGCGCCGCGGCGGGTGCTTCCCGCCGTCCGGCGGGTGTCGAACTTTCCGACACGGGCCTGAACGGGCCCAAAGCCCCAGACTCGGAATAACTCCAGCGCCGCGCCGTTGGCAAGGGTCTGCTTGGGCCACTGACGTTGCAGACCCCATCCGCTTCCGGGGTGGCTTACTCATAGCGGAAGTCGTTGCCCTGCACACGCGTTTTGCAATCACTCCATCGCACTGCCAGTGACCCATGACCCTCTTCGACTGCTCGCTTTGGCCGACTTGCTCGCCCAGGTGATCGTCATGCAGGACCAGGAGCGCTGCAAACGCCACCCAGCCGAGTCCCTCTGGCTGTGTCAGACGCAACCGTGATGGCGTCCCGCAGTTTGATCCAACGACGCTGCGGGGCGCGACACCGGGCCCCGCCGCTCGACTGCGCACCTACGCCCAGGTGAACAAGGCCTCTGTCGCGGCCTGGTCCTGAGCAACTTGCTCGCCCGCGTTTTGAGCGTCACCGCGGGTGGCGGCACGCGGTCCGTTGTCGATTAAGTGCTTGCAGGTGCCGGAACCATTACAAGACGTGGCCTTTTGGGCATTTGAAGCGATCTGCCTCTCGCCCCTCGCCCGGCTCCACCTCGATCCTCGGCCAAACGTAGGTTGAGGCGCAGGCGGGGCACTTGAGCGAGAGGGGACGGCACCCTTGTCGGATCAGCGTGAAGCCGCCATAGCCTTCAAGCGGGTACACCTTGGCGCTCCAGCCAGCAAGATCCTTCTCGAAATCGCGGACGCTCCGAACCTCATCGAGAAAGTACGGTTGCATCTCCTTGGATCGGCCTGCCGCAGCCCACTTCCAACGGTTCTCGACATGGTCGCGCATCAGAAAGGTCAGCTCGCAAGGACCGCCGCCGCTTGGGCCCGATAAGGACTGCTCGCTCATCTTGCTCGAGAAGCACACCAGGAGGTTGGGGTTGAACGGCGGCTCATAGGGCGTGCGGAAGATGCCGCGGGCATACAAGGCCGCCCCATACCGTTCGGCCAGCCGGAGCCACACGGGCATGTCCAGCGGCGTGTTGCCCAGGATGAGGTGTTGCAGCTGGAGGTGCTCCTGGTCCAACAACAATAGCGCCCCGGCATCAGTCAAGCCGGTGTCGGACAGGTCCAGCGACTCCAAGGCCAGCAGCGCAACGCTGGCCAGCAGCTGACGCACCCCTTCATCACCGATCGCGTTACCCGACAGGTCCAGCTCTGCAATGTTGACGACGAACGAACTGCGGCGAAACGCCGCCATACCCGCGGCGGTGATGCCATTGCCCTGGAGCAGCAGGCGGACAACATAGCGCAGGTTGCGGCTCGCGACCAAGGTGGCCAGCCCCTTGTCGCCAAGGTCGTGTGCGTCGAACTTCAAGGTCGGCCCGCCGCGGGTGGGCCACAACTCGGGAAGGCTCAGGTCGAGCTCGACAAACTTCTGCAGGTGAGGATGCGGCGGTGGCGGTGGCGCCGGCTCCAGCGGACGAAACGGCACAGCCTCAGATGCCGCAGACTCCGAGATGCGCCGCAGCTGCTCGCGCGCTGCAATCCTCTCTAGCGAGCAGGACCTGTCGTCTTGGGCAGCTTCGTTTAGCGCCTGCCGTGCTCGCTCATGGTCGTCCTTGGACAGATACCACATGCCAATGAAAAACAGCAGCTCACTGCGCCACACATAGCTCGGTCGATAGTCGCCATACTTCAGCCACGCATCCTCGGATTCGGGTGACAGCCAAACCTTGGACGCTGCGAGTGCAGACCGACTCACCACCCACACGTCGTCGGGTGTGATGCGGTCGAGGAAGAGGTCGGTCAGCACGTCCCAGATTGACACGGCGGGCTGCGGCGGGCCGGTGTCGCAATAGTACAGTCCGCCCGGTCCCATGCAGACACACGCGCCGCTGAGCACAACAGGCGCCTTCTCGGCAGGTCCAAGGGATGGCATCGCCGAGTGGCGCAAGCCGTGAGCGACTTGGCACAGGTGAGCCCAGATCCGGAAGAACTCGGGCTTGTCCGTCTTTCCCGCCGTGAAAGTCTGGTACGCGCCGGCCAAGTCACCGGCAATCCACTGCAAACGGCCCAACCACTCCCGGACGTGAGACGGCACCGGACCGAGACCCGGCCTTGACATGTCGCTCACCGCGCCGGCGTAGTCGCCGATCTGCACCCGGGCGATGGCTCGATCGCGCCTCGCAAGGGCCAAACCAAAGCTGTCGGACGTGTCCTCGTCGAGGATCCTGGAGAACGCCTGCTCGGCCTCCGTGAACCGGTCGAGCCTAAAAAGGTGGTGAGCGCGGCGCAATTCAACGCCTGCGCCGCCGCCGCGGCGGATCGCCTCGTCATAACGGTGCAGCCGCAAGTCCGGATCGTCGGACACCAATTCCGCCAGCATCCACCACGGCTCCCACAGGCTCGGGTCAAGTGCCATCGCCCGGCGCAGGTCCGGCTCGGCGTCACCACGCGCCGGGCCACCGTAGTCCATGAACCAACGCGCACGGGCGACGAAGCTCCCGGCGTCGCCTTCCTGCACAGGAGGGCATGGCGGTGTGTACCGGAAGCTGGTCATCGCGAAACCGTAGCGCGCGGACAAGAGCCTGACCAGTCACCTTGAGCGGTACGCCCAAGGCGGCGAGTGGACTCGGGTTGGCGTCGGACGCGTGCAAGCCATGGCGGTGCAGGCCACCGATAGCCGCGGTGGCTATCGGTGCTGGCGACGCTCAGTGGCCGACCAAACAGTCACCGTCCGCTCTAGCGCGACGCCAGTTGCCTCAGCGCAAACCCAGTTCAGACGGCGACAAATCGTAATCGGCGATCGCTTTGACGATCCAGGCCAGGGCCTCACGACGCTCGCGCTGCCGGGCTTCCTCGGCCTCGGCTCGCAGCGCACGAAGCCGCCTGACCAGCGCGGGATAGCGTGGCCAGCTGTCGCCGCCTTCTGGGGCCTGTGGCACCAGCAAGCGCGGGTCTTGCGCGCCCACCACCTCCAAGCGCGCCGGCGCTTCGCTCGAAACCCGCTCGGCCAACACATCCGGCGCCGGTGTCGGGACTGGGCCTGTGTCGTTGGGACGCGTGATGGTGACTTCGCCGTGCAGCTGCCGCCTCGAACGCCGCCGAAGCTTGCGGCCAGCGGCGGTTTGCACCTCCGCGGTACCGGTCTCCGATTCGGCAAGTTCCTGCGCGCCTGCGGCCGCCGACTCAAGCGCCGTCTGCGAGCTCGCCTCGGTTGACGCAGGCGCTAGCAGTCGAAACACACGAGGTGGTCGAGCAGCGTCCTCTGGCGGCGCCTGCGCGGTGTCAGGCAGCACCGGCTGCTCCGCCCTGCCCTTGACAACGGTGACTACAGGTGCGGGGTCAGGCTGCCCCGCTGGACGTTGTGAGAAAAAGGCTTCGGCTGCCAGACGCGCCGCGCTCGGTGCACTGTGAACTTCAGGGATCTCAAACGGGTTGGGCACAGGGATAGAGGAGTGACAGGCCAAGTTGGGGCAGAGGGCTTCGGTATGCCGCAGCCACGGCAGCCGATCGAGCTGCGCTGTCCGGGCTGAGGAGGTCGGCAACATCGAACAGCTGCGGCCCTCGTGCCGCGCGTGTCGCACTGGCCGACACGCACGTGAGGACCCGGATCAGCCTTCCACGCGGAAGGACTCCAGGGCGCTGCCGTTCGCCAGCGCCCGCTTGAGCCAGTTGGGCTGCAGGCCGCGGCCACTCCAGGTGTTGCCCGACTCATCACGGTACTTCACCGGCCGCTTGCCCGCAGCGCCCTTGCCTTTGGCCGCACGGCCCTTCTTGCTGGCCGGCGAGCGACCGCGGCCAGCGGCCGGTGGGGCAATTTCGCCGCTGGCGTCCGATGCGGCGGGCGCGGAAGCGCTGTTGGCCGCAGCGCTCGAACCACTGCCACCCGTGGCGAAGTCCTGCAGGGACTTGCCTTGTTGCAGCGCTTCGCGCAGCCAGCGTGGACGCGGACCACGACCGCCCCACACATTGCCTGTGCCATCGGCATAGGCTGCTGCACGGGCCTTTGACGGACGACCGCCCTTCGGTGCGGCCGCGCGCGACGCGGTGCCAAACAGATCCCGCTCGGTCAGTTCGTAGGCCGCGATCGCTTCACGAATGCGGGTCACCACACCGGCTTTTTCCTGTTCGCGAAGTTGGTTGGCTTCGGCTTGCAGCTTTTCAATTTGCGCCTGCAGATCGGCGAGTGACTTCTTTGCCATTGGCGGTCTCATTGGATCAGGAAGATCGGAGTATGCCGCATCACGGAATACCTCGATTGGTTTCTGCCGTTAACAAATTGGAAACTGGTCATGGCTATCAAAGCGCTTTTTTCGAATTGGTGAGTACAAACCTGCGCCATCAGGCATTCAGGCGTGGCGCTTGCCTAGAATCGCTCCTGACACACCGTCGCGTCAACTTTCAGGAAAAAACTACCTCATGGTCACTGCCAAGAAGTCCACGCCCGCCAAGACCGTCACCGCCAAGAAGGCCGTTGCTGCCAAGAAATCGAGCGGCGCGGCTCTGAAGCCCATCACCTCTGCCTTCAACAAGACTTCCCTGCTGGCGCACCTGGCGCAGACGACCGGCGTTGATGCCAAGCAGGTCAAAGCCGTGTTGGCCGGACTTGAAGCCACGATGCTGGCGTCGCTGCACAAAAAGGGACTGGGCGAATTCACGTTGCCGGGTTTGCTCAAGGTGACGGCCGTTGCCGTGCCCGCCAAGAAGAAGCGCGTGGGCATCAACCCCTTCACCAAACAGGAGCAGACGTTTGCTGCGAAGCCAGCGACGACAAAGCTGCGCCTGCGTGCACTCAAGAAAGTGAAAGACGCGGCGCTGTAAGTTGGCACACCCCGGATCGCGCCCGGCATGCGTGGCGACTGTGCGCCTTCAAAGACGCGCACGGCCGGGGCCTGACGAGCAGCCACCTACCATGGGATCCTCCATGTCCCATCCCTCCGTCATCAAAGAGCGCACGTCGCACCTGCCGTGACGCGTCTTCCCTGCGGGCTGTTCGGATCTGCCGGCGCCCGCCAGTGTGAGCAGCTCGGGCCCGTCGTCCGGGAAGCGCATGTCGCGCACCGGGCCTGTCTCGGCGAGGTTCCAACACGCCGCAAGCGCACTAGAGCAGCGTCAGCTGGTCAGGGTCCTGCTTCTCAATGCCACCGGTGAGCAGCGAGGGCTGGTCCGGGCCGGCGTCATAGTCATCGATATGGGGCAGCGCCAATGCGGCTGTGGCCTCGTCGACGGTCCCGCGCAGCCACGCGTCAAAGGCCGCCGGATGCAGGGGCACCACGGCCCGCTTGTCCTGCATCGTCGTCGGGCGGGTGGGGTCGGGCCGGTGCATACGATTCAGCAGCGGGTGGTGGTCCGCGTTGAGTGTCACCATGGTGTAGCTTTCGACGACCTCGCCGGTTTGCTTGTCCGTCCAGGTGTTCCACAGCCCTGCCATGCCCCACGGCTGGCCATCGGCGCGGCGGAAGCGCCACCACTGATTTCGGCCGCTCTCCCAGTTGGGCTCGACATACGACCACGCGGGAATGATGCACCGCTGGCCACGCTTCCATGGATCGCGGAAAGTCGGCTTCTCCCCGATGGTCTCCATCCGGGCGTTGTTCGTCAGGATCGGCCCGCCGCGGCCCGGCTTGCGAGGGGGCACGGCTGACTTGGCGAACCAGCCGATGAGGCCCCACTGGCCGAGCACCTCCTGCAGTTGTCCGCTGTCGGGCGCCGTGCGGAGGAAGACGCCTTGGCCGAACGGGCCGATGTCACGCGGAAACAGGGGGTCGCCAATGTGGCCACGAGGCGGCTCCTCGACGCCGAAGACCTCGCGGTAGAAGGTCATCTCCTCCGCGCGCGCTGGGTGGTAGCGATTGCACATCCCGGGCATCCTACGCAGGCGAGGACTGTATGGGTACAGTGTCGACTGCGATCCAAGGACTGTGATGAAGTGGGCTGTGACACAGCTGCGGTTGGCCGGCCGGCGCTTGCGGCGGGGCGAATGGCCCTAGCCAGTGGTTGGGGCGTTGGAGTTGACGGTGATGCCGGAGACAAATGCCCGGCGCCCGCTGAAGAAGTTGGACTTGTTTGGCGTGCCTGGCACGGTACGACAATCCCTGCTGCTCCCGCTGTTCGACCCGTAGATTATCTCGATGGACGCCGGCGGCATGGTGCTGCACGGGATGCAGTTGCACTCGGAGGGCGGCGGAAAGTTCGAGCACATGCAGGTCTGGCACTGCGTGCCGCCTTCGGCGTCCTAGCCGCCTCGGTCGGCGGCCATCAAAGTCGTGATCCCGTGCTGCCCGCCGCAGTAGCTGGGCAGCCCAATGTCGGTTTGCGGGGCGCCGTTTCCAGCATGCCTCGGGAAGAACTGTCCCTTCCGCGCATGCGGGCGAACGGGAAGGCGGCCGCGGTGCCCGAGTCCGGCAGCTCTGCTCGAATGCCGCCCGGGCGCCGCGCTGGTCAGCTTTGCGGCGTGCCGCCGCGGCCGGGGCTGAGGCCGCATCGGCCGCCCGTCGGCGCTATGCTGCATGCCCGATTTAGGGGGCAAGCATGACCGACAGTGCAGCGGAACTCGGCTTCATTGGCCTGGGTGTGATGGGCGAACCCATGGCGCTCAACCTAGCGCGTCACATGACGGCCGGCGGGCGACGACTGGCGGTGTGGAACCGCTCGCCCGGCCCGTTGCGAGCGCTGCGCGAAGCCGGCGCGGTCCCGCTGCCCACGCCACAGGCGGTGTTTGCAGCGGCCCCGGTGGTCATCGCGATGTTGGCCGATGAAGCGGCACTGGACCAAGTGCTGCAACGTGGTTCGCCAAGCTTCGCGGCGATGCTGCGCGGCAGGCTGCTGGTGAACATGGGCACCACCTCGGCGGCGTTCTCGCAAGCGCTGGCCGACGATGTGCACGCCGCCGGCGGCCGTTTTGTCGAGGCGCCGGTGTCCGGGTCGCGCAAGCCCGCCGAGGCCGGGCAGCTGGTGGGCATGTTGGCTGGCGAGCCGGCCGACATGGCGCAGGTGCACCCACTGTTGGCACCGGTGTGCCGGCACGTGTTCCGTTGCGGCCCGGTGCCCTCGGCGCTCTTGATGAAGCTGTCAGTCAACCTGTTCCTCATCACGATGGTCACCGGACTGTGCGAGGCCTTCCACTTCGCCGAGCGCCACGGGCTGAACACTGCACTGTTGCGCGCGGTGCTGGACGCCGGCCCGATGGCCAGCAGCGTGTCGCAGGTCAAGCTGCCCAAGCTGGTGGCGCAGGATTTCGCGGTGCAGGCTTCCATCCGCGACGTGCTGATGAACAGCCGGCTGGTGGCCGAACAGGCCCGCGCCACCCAAGTGGCCAGCCCGTTGCTGGACCAGGCCCATGCCCTCTTCCAGGAGACTATGGCCCAGGGCCATGGCGCGCTGGACATGGTGGCGGTGATCAAGGCGATCGAAGCGCGCACGGACGGCGGTGGGCAGCCCGCCGGCGGTTGAACGCGCGACCTCGCCCGATCCGCCAACGCGCGGATGCGCCGCCGCCTACAGCTGCAGCGCGACTGTGTAAACGCCCGCGGCATGCGGTGGCGGATCCCGGCCAGCACAGCCAGCGGTCGGCTCAAATCGCGCACCTCGACGTCGTAGCCAGCGGGCATCACAGAGGTCGGGCTCTCCACTGGTATCTGCAGGGGAGAACGCGAGAGGACCTCACCCGGTGAGCAGGGCGCCCCTCTCGTGTCAAACGTCGCCCGTCAAAGAGGCGGTGAGGCCGCGCTCACCGCTTACCACAGGCATTCACCCTATCGAGCCGCTCAAGCCAATGGACTAGGGAGGCGGGACGACGAATGCTCGCTGCTGCGCCCATATGCGCGACCTGTCATTCCCAACGCTGGCCGTACAGGCGCGTCGGTCTCTGCCGCGCTGGCGTTGCAAGAACCTAGGGGTGCGGCGTGAAGCCAAAGCGCCTATACCTTGCCCCAGGCCAGCCCGCCGGGAAGGCCAGCAGTTCAGCCAGGGGGACGTCTCCATGCGCCAACGCCCGATCAAGAAGCCCCGCCTCATCCGTATGCTTGCCGCATTGGCGGGGTTGCTATCCTCGACCGCGTATGCCGCGGATCCAGAGCCGATCGAGCACAGCTACAGCGTCAGCTTTCCTATCGGCCGCAAGGATGTTGTGCTCCGCTCCGAAGCCGATTGCGGCTTCATCCGGTGCAACCTAACTTATTCGGTCACCTCGACGCCCATCGATGCCTTCATCAAGCTGGACTGGCGGGACAAGAACGGACGCACCCTGGTGCAGGCGTCGAGCGCCAACTTCTTCGGCTTCTACGTCGAGGATTTTGGCAACGGCGTGGTGGAAGCGACCGAGATCCGGAAGTCGGGCCTGCAGGCCATCGTGGTGGAGTCGGGCACGGCCGACTTCACCGGCAGCATTGGCGGCGGCTCTCTTCCGTGCGGGGTGTCGTTCGTGTGTCCCGGCGCCACTTACCACGCCTTCGCCGGGATCTTCGGGGGCACCGGGCGACTGCCGGCGATGGCCGCCGAAAAGCCCTTGCAGGAGGTCGGCGGCTCGATCTGGCGCGTGGGTGTCAACACCGGCCAGGAAGCGCAGGTCATCAGCTTCAACAGCGAGGTCCATGCGCAATCCGGGGCCTATCGCTACCGGTATGAGGTGACCAACTCGTCGCTGCTTCCCTTGCCGTTCACCTGGTCCGCCATCGGCTTCTCGGGCGTGGTGGCTTCCGGGCAGACCCTGGTGCTGGAACGTATGAGCGAGCTTGCACCGCAGCTCGCCGCTGCGCAGACCGAAACCGTCTTCGACCTCGGTTTTGGCACGGGCGAGACGGACTCCATTGTCATGGGACTGGAGACCCTGGCACCGGTGCCGGAACCGGGCGCCGCCCTGCTGCTGCTGCCGGGGCTCGGCCTGCTGGCCCTGGTGAGCGCCAGCCGCCGACGGGCTCGCGCTGCCAGCGGGCATGCGGATGCCACCGCGCCCGCTGCCTGACAAGATTGCGTTCAACAAGCCGCCTGATCAGCACCGGGGCGTGGCAGCATCCTGCGAACACACGGGAGATCGTATGGGCCCTGACTTGTCGCTGCTTCGTCGCTCCGGTGGCTGCCTGGCCTTGTGCGCCACCCTCGCCGGCCTCGCCGCCCTGGGTTGTGCCAGCCCGGAGCCGGCACCAGTCCATGTGATCAGGCATCCCGGCGGCGTCATGCGCGCCGGCTACATCGCCGTGGACGGACGGGCCATCGTGCCGCTGAACCGCACCTATGAGCAGCTGAGCCCGGCCGAGAAGGCGCTGATCCGTGCCTGGTATGACGACATGCCGGCCGCGGATGAGCCGCCGTTTCCACGCGCGGGCCTGTACCCGGTGATGGAAGCGGTGCGCAAGGGCCAGCAGCGGGTGCTGGCCGAGGGCGACCTGTTCTTGGTCGCCACCGTCAACGGCAGTGGCGGCGTCGACGAGGTCAAGGCCTATGGCAAGGCCGATCCGGTGCTGGTCGACTTCGTGTCGCGCGTGGTGATGCACACGCCGTTCAAGCCGGCGCTTTGCGCCGGGATACCCTGCCGCATGGACTTCCCGCTGAACTTCCTGCTAACCGTGAAATGACTGCCGCCTACTCGGTGCGCCGTCACCGCGGCCGCAGGTTCACGGCCACGCCGGACACGCACAGCACCATGGCCAAGCATTTGTTACGGCCAAGCGGATCGCCGTCCAACAGCGCGCAGGTCACCAGCGCCACCACCAGCACCGGCACCAGCACCGGGCTAAGCGCGGCCACGTGGGCCGGGACCTTGCGCACGATGGACAACCAGGCGCCATTGCCCCCGGCCATCGGCACCATGCTGACGTAGCCGGTGACCACCGGCTGGAGCAAGACGGCATGTACCACTGCCGCGTGCCGGTGGCGAGCGTCGACGCGATGATGGGCACGGCGATGCGCAGCGGCTGCCAGCCGGTGAGCACGGTGCGGCTCACCTGCACCGGGCACGGCCCGCCAACGCCTGTTGCTGATCGCCACGGGACTCGGTCATGCCGGCCTTACCCGCACGCGCACCGCCACCATTGCCACCACTCGGTCACCTCCGCCCCCACCGGACGCGGGGATGCAGCCCTCACCGGACGGGCAGACTACGCTGTAGACGGTCTGTCGGCACGATGATGAACCTCGCCACGCCTGTGCGTCCGATTGCGGTGATGGACGACCCCACGGAGCACCGGTGTGCCCGCGTGCGGAGGCATCTGCAAGGCACTGGCTACTGTGACGCCTGTGTGCAGACGGCGCACCAGATCGGGCTGGCGGGCTGGGTGCGCAACCGCGGGGGCGGCTCGGTGGAGCTGGAGTTGCATGACTCGGTGGAGCAACTGCTCACCATGCGCCGCTGGCTGGCCAACGGGCCAGCGCTGACCGAGGTGCGCAACGTTGAATGGCGGCAATTCACCCACCCGCAGCCGGTTGACATGGCCTTCCACCGGCGCTTTTCGCTGTGATGTCCCCTCGGTCATGGCGCTGGCCCCGACTTGGGCCGTGATCACCCCGGCGGGCGTCGCGCACGCTGGCGCCTCCACCACCACCGGCGACCACCATGGCCTTAATTTTTGATGCCCGCCTGCACCGACGTCGTCAGCTTGTTGGTGCAACCCTGCCCAGTTGCCATGCCCCGTTGCCGGCGCAGGCCGCTCAGCCCACCAGCGCGCCGGCAGCGCTGCCGAACGCACCGCGGCGGGTGCTCCCCTCCGTGCGACGCCTTTTAAACTTCCCGACACGCGCCTGATGGACGGCGTCCGGTCTCGCCTAGCAACGGCTCCAGCGCACTGCCGTCGGGCAGCGCCCCTGTGTAAGTTGGCTCGCGGCGGCTGCCTGCAGTGCGGCCCCTCTACCGTCGCAAATCTCGCGCGCATCGGGCGCGTCGGGACAGCCATCGACACAAGTACCCATCCAATTTGAGATCGCCCCTGCGCCATCCGTAGCGTCGTGCGCTTGAGCGGCCGCAAGTGGCTATGGCTGGCACTCACGATGGGCTCACTTGCGTGTCATCGAATGTGCGACGACGCCCTACTTTTCCAGTTCCGACGCCTTCTGACGTAGCGGTTCGGTGGAACGTGGTCTGATCCGGGTGGAAGGACCGTCCATCACATCTATGGCTCAAGCGATTGCACGGCGAGCGTTCTCTCCCGCTTGGCGACGGGTGCCTAAACAATCAAAGCACCGTGACAGCCGCTGTCGTGGTGGTGACCTCGCTTGCCACAGCAATCCGGTTGCGCCCTGCCCGTTTTGCCGCATAACAGGCAGCGTCGGCCGAACTCAGCACCGCCTCGACCGTGGCTTGCCCGTCGTCTGTCCGCACCACCCCGATGCTGGCACCGATGGTGAACCGATGACAGTCCCACGGCATGACATGGCGCTCGATGGCGAGCCGCATCTTGTCAGCGACCCGGACCGCGGATTCACTGGTGCAGTTCCTCAAGAGCACGGCGAACTCATCGCCTCCCAGCCGTGCTACCAGGTCATCGCGTCGCACGGACCGCAGCAGCAGTTCGGCGACGTGCTGCAGCATCCGGTCACCCGCGGCATGACCACCCGTATCGTTGACCTGCTTGAAGCGATCCAGGTCGATGAACAGGGCGGCCACGCCGACATGCGGTGTCGTGCAGGCTTGAGACAGCTCGGCTTCGAAAGCGGCACGGTTGTGCAAGCCGGTGAGCTTGTCGTGTGAAGCCTCGAAGGACAGCGCATCGTCGCGCTGACGCCGTTCGGTGACGTCGCGAAAGGTCCAGATCGCGCCCGCGCTGCGGTCACCACGCCGAATGGCGCGCGCTTCGATGGCACACCAGAACCGGCTGCCATCGTGCTTGACCAGCTCGATCTCTCCCTCGTAATCGCCCTGCGCCGTGAGCGCGTTGGCGGACTCGGTCTTAAATGATTCGTACTCGTCGTCGCTGGGATGCACCAGCCGCATGGACAGGCCGGGCAAGGAGTCGGCGGGTGCACTCAACACACGGTGCAGCTCGGCATTCGCCAGCCGGAACTCGCCACCCTGCACCCAGGCCAGTCCGACCTTCGCATGTTCCATGACCACCTGCAGCTGGGCCATCAACTGCGCCACCTTGGCTTCGCGCTGGGCGCGATCGACCTGCAAGTCCAGGAAGGCCGTGGTCAATTGGCCGACTTCACCGCCATGGCGCGGCCAGGGCTCGTCGCCATCTGGTGCCGAGCGCAGGCGCTCGACCCGCTGGCGCAGTTGCTCCAGCGGTTGGGCAACGTAAAACGCCAGCAAGCCAGCCAGCAGTGCCGAACCGCCGCCGGCCGCCAGGGCCAGTTTCCAGCCACGCGCACGCGCCGCTGCCACCGGTGCTTGGGCAACGGCTTGATCAGTGGCGCGGATCACCGCCCAGTCGGAGCCCGGAATGCCGGCCAGCGAGACAAGGTACTTATCGCCCGGGAATGACATCGCCTGCGTGTCAATCGGCGCGCCGAGGTCCAGCCAGGCCTTGACAGGCGCCTCGAGTCCCGGCACCTCCACAGCCGCGCGCAACACCTGGTCGATGTCAGGATGGGACAGGATCTTCCCCTTCCGGTCGACGACGACCTCTCGCGTGCCACTCGTGCTGCGGCGGTTCGCCGCTGCGAACAGGCTCGTGGAGCGCAGCCGAAGCGAGCCCACCAACAACCCCACGTGCGCACCGTTTTCGGTCACCGCCGGTTGGGCTAAGAGGACGACGGGTGCCTGAGAGAGCCTGCCCACCGTGGCATCGGATACGGTTGGCTGGTCCGTCGTCATCGCTCGCTGAAACAGCACCGATCCGCCTTGGTTTGGCGCCGGTCCACTCGGCATCCCATGCTCGATGCGGATCAGGACTTCGCCCGAGACATCCAGTGCCGTGATCGCGTCGAACAGCGGCGTCAACGCGGGCTTGTCCAGCAAGTAGCGCCGCATCGCATTGGACGACGTCCAGGCGTCGATGGGCGAGCGTTCCTGCACCGCCTTGAGGGCGCTCTGCAGCATTTGCAGTTTGTCGCCCAGCATTGCTGCCGTCGACTCGGCATAGTCACCTTCGTGGGTGAGGACTTGACTGGCCAACTCGTCGGAGGCGATGCCCAGCGTCAGGTGCATGACGCCCAAGGTGCTCAACACGCCACTGAACACGCTCACCGCCACCACCTTGAACTTCAAGGTAGCCGTGGCCTTCTGCAACGCACGCATCCACAACATCTACGGCACTCCAACCAACCCGGTGAGAGCGCCCAACCAGTGAGAAATGAGCGCTGCGATGTGTTTTCGGCATGGACGTGCCGAGCTTGAACTTGCCGCATGCGCACGGGCGCCGGCTTCGACCGAGCGGGGGAAAGTTGCACATGGCGGTGCTCAGGCCGCCTCGGCGTTGTGCGCGCAGCTGCAGCCGCGTGCTTCGCGTGTGAGTCGAGCGATGGTCACGCAGCCCCGCGCAGCAGCGAAGGCGTTTGCCGCGCGATCACGTGACGCCGATGCTCGGCAGCGTTACTGGCGGTGGCTGACAGTGCCATGCTGTGCATTGCGGCCCAAGCCACACGAGCTCCTAGCTAGCGCAGGGTTGCCCCAGCGCAGGCCCAGCTCAGACGGCGACAGGTCGTAGTCGACGATCGCTTGGCGGATCCAAACCAGCGCCCCCCGGCGCTCGCGCTGCTTGGCTGCCTCGGCCTCGGTTTGCAGGCGCGCAGCCGCTGGAGCATCGTGGGATAGCGTGGCCGGGCATCGCCGCCTTCTGCGACCTCTTGCACCGCGAAACGCACCTGCTCCAGGCGCGCCGGCGCCAGGCGAGCCAGCTCCTTGCCTAGGACCCGCTCGGTCAACGCAATAGTGGTTAAGCGCATCCCAGTCCAGCATTCCTGGGAGCCTGAACAGCGGTGGTTAATACAAGCTGCAGGTCATCCATGACGTCGCTGCAACTGGCCATCAGCTGTGCCTGCAAGGCCCTGTCGCATCATCCACTGGAGGCCGCAAAGGGGGCCAGCCCAGCACCTTGTTGGATCTGCGTGCTTGCTGCGTCGAGCCAGTTGCGTTCTTGACCTGCTACGGACCCGACGCGGTGATAATCACGAATCAGCTCATTGGTGCGCAGCGATGGACGCGAAGGCATGGTTGGACGCAGTGAACAACGCACCGAGCGTGACGACGGCAGCGCAGGTAGTCAGCAATTATTTGTGTGAGTCACGTCATGACCATCAAGTAGCGGCGCAGCTTCTAGCGGCTTTCAGGGCGCGGCGGCTGCACTGGCATGCAGTGGACGCGGCGACGGTGAACGAACACAAACGCCTCCTCAACGAGTGCATCCACAGCCTCCGTCGGGCTGAGCAACTCCTGGACGCGTGGAATTGTTCTGACGGCGCTTGAACGCCGCACGGTGAGTGACCCTGCGCGCCTGGTGCGACGTCCGAAGAAGTGCCGCCCAGGCTTCTCAGGACCCCGGCAGCTTCGACGATGTCCCGGGATAGATCGTCGTTCGCTCTCCGGGTCTCGGCGGCGCCGGCCTGCCTTGTGGTCAAGGCGACCTGAGCCTTCGCTCCTGCCTGGCCATCTCACCCACGAGACGAACGAACCGGTGGCGCGACCCGATCACGCAGAGCAGTGTCCTAACGAGGCGCCAGGGCAAACCGCTGACTCGTCAAGATAGCCCCGGAGGCCACGAACCAAGCAGGCCGACAGGACATCTGATTGACAATCGCCAGTGGTACACCATGGACATCCTGGCCCCTCGGCAGGCACTCGCCGGCAGGTTTGTCCTGCGTTGGCCTGGTTTGCAGGTCGACCGGAGCTTCCTCGTGTCCTGTCATCGCCCACCGATCATGCCAACCAAGCCAAAGAATCAGCCAAGAGGTGGCAGGGAGGTCTTCGGCGACTGCGGCGCTGACGAAGGCACCCCCGCAGCCAAGTAGAAAGACGCACCACCACCGGAGGTTGTAGCAATGGTCCCGTTGGGCTCGAAGGTTCCGCAGCTCACTGCGCCTCCATCGGCGCCATACTCCGTGGCGGTCATGGCCAAGCATATTGAGGGCAGCACGGCGCAGCTTGGGGGCCTGCGGCCTTGTCACCCGTTGCCGGCAGCTCTGCGGCCGTTGCCCGCGTTCAGGCGCTCCTAACGCGTGCCAATCTCTACCATGTGACCAAAAGTCTGGGAGCACCACGCTCGCCGCAGTCAGCCTCAAGAATAGTGCCAAGAGCAGTGCATGCAAGTTGACCAGGAACACCTCTGGATGCAGATCGGCCTCCTCGATCGCGAGCCAATCTGCGTGTTCGACCATGACCTTCGGCTCATTGCCTTCAACCAAGCTCACAACGACGAGTTCTTCCGCGTAAACGGGTTCCATACACAACTGGGCGACGTGTTTCCCGAGCTCTTCATCGAGTCACAGCGCCCGGTCATGCGCAACCTGATGGCACGGGCCTTGGCCGGCGAGTCGTTCACGGTCGTCGAGGAGTTTGGCAGGCCCGAGCTGGGCATCCCGCAGTGGGAAATCGAGTACCACCCGTTGCGCGATCCGCAAGGACACATCGTCGCAGCCTTCCACCGGGCGCGTGATCTCAGCGACAGCCCGCACCGCCTGCGGTCCTTCGTGCGTGCATCCGATGTCCGGCGGCAGCTGGACGACGCTGGCTTTCGCCGAGTCGTAGGGCAGTTGGTGAGCCAGCTGCGGGACATTGTGGATCCGGACGCCATCGCGCGGCGCTGTGCTGGTGTGGTCGGTACGACACTGAACGCGTCCGTCGTTGGCTTTGGCACCATGCGCGCCGATGGTGTGGCCATGGACATCGAAATCGACTGGACGGCCCGGGATGCCGGGAGTGTGGCCGGTACACATGTCCTGTCGGACTTCGGGGACTACATCGACGTCCTGCGCCGGGGCGACGAGGTGGTGATCACCGACGTCACGGTCGACCCGCGCACCGAGCACAAGGCCGCGGCCTTTGCAGCGCTCAACGCGCGCTCTGTCGTGAACGTGCCGATCCTGGAAGGCGGCGCCTACGTCGCCATGTTTTTCGTGCTCAGCGACCAGCCCCGTGAATGGACGCCGGCCGAAGTGGCTTTCATCCGCAACGTGGGTGAACACGCGCGCCTGCATGTTGAGCGTCGCCGCGCCGAACGCAGCCTGCGCCAGCTGGCGGACAGCCTGGAACGCCGCATCGAAGAGCGCACAAGGGAACGCGATCGGCTGTGGGACACGAGCGTAGACGTGATCGTGCACGCTCGAGACGACGGTTCACTGCTGCGCTTGAGTCCTTCGTGGACGCAGACGCTGGGGCACGAGGCGCACGTGTCCCGAGCAAGGTCGCTGTTTGATTTTGTGCACCCGGGTGACCTTGACGCTTTCCGGGCCAGTATCGAGCACTGCCGACACAGCAGCACGCCTCAGCGCCACTCGTGTCGCTTGCAACACCGCGACGGCAGTTGGCGCATCTTGGACTGGTCGATCGTGCCCGACCAGAGCGATCTGCAGTTTCACGCCGTCGGGCGGGACGTGAGCAGCGAGCGAGAAGCCGAACGGGTCCGAGCAATCCTGGAAAGCCAGTTGCGTCAAGCACAGAAGATGGAAGCGGTCGGCCAGCTCACAGGTGGTTTGGCTCACGACTTCAACAACCTGCTGGCCAGCCTGAGTGGCGACCTGCAGTTGTTGCGTCTGCGCCTGAAGCAAGGCCGGACCGAGGATTTGCTGCGCCGCGTGGAGGCCGGTATGGACTCCGTGCGCCGGGCCGCCACATTGACCCAGCGCTTGCTCGCCTTCTCGCGGCAGCAAGCACTGGACGCGAAGCCGACCGACCTGAACCGGCTGGTGGTTGGCATGGAAGAGCTGATCCGCGGCACGGTGGGCCCGGCCATCCACATCGACGTCGTGCTGCATGAGGGACTGTGGCCCATCAAGGTCGACACGTCGCAGATGGAAAATTCTCTGCTGAACCTGTGCATCAATGCCCGCGACGCGATGGCTGCTGCCGGCGGAACGCTCACCATCTCGACCCGCAACGAGACGCTGGATCAGGCAGCCGCGGTGCAGCACGAGTTGCTGGCTGGCGAATATGTAGCGCTGCGCGTGACCGACACAGGGTGTGGCATGTCACCTGAAATCATCCCGCGTGTTTTTGACCCGTTCTTCACGACCAAACCGTTGGGACAAGGCACCGGGTTGGGCCTGTCCATGGTCTACGGGTTCCTGGGCCAGTCGGGTGGACAAGTGCGCATCGACTCGAGCGTCGGCCAGGGCACCACGATGTGCCTGTACCTGCCGCGCTACACCGGTGCACTGGGCACCGAAGTCAGCCCCACACACGCCTGGGGCGGCACGGGCCGATCAAACGAGCGCCTCCTTGTGGTCGAGGATGAATCCGAGATCAGGCACCTGCTGGTCGAGGTGCTGGAGGAAGCAGGGTATGCCGTCAGCGCTGCGGCGGATGGCGTGGCCGCGATGCGCATTCTGCAATCGGATCAACCTTTGGACCTGCTGCTGAGTGACGTGGGCCTTCCGGGTGGCATGAACGGTCGCCAACTGGCGGACATGGCCCGGATCGCACGACCGGGGCTCAAGGTGCTGTTCCTGACGGGTTATGCCGAGAATGCTGCCGCCTGGAGCGGCCAGCTCGAAGCCGGCATGCAGGTCATGACCAAACCGTTTGACATCGATGCGCTGATCACACGTGTGGCCGACATCATCGCGAGCAGCGGCTAATGCGAGGCCAGGCGATGCATCCCTGCGGAGCAGCATGCGGTATGGTGCAACCCACCTCGCGCACGCAGTCTTCAGGGGCTGCCGGCGCCAGCGGAAGCCACAGGCTGTGTCACCGGCAACCGAGCCGTGAAGTCGGTGCCGCGCACCGCGTCCGATGTGGCGTCAAGTTGCCCACCGTGCGCGGCCACGATTTGAGCGCAGATGTGCAGACCCAGGCCCAGCCCACCGCCCTGACGGCTTGATGGCGGGCGGTAATACGGCTGAAAGATGTGCACCAGGTGATCGGCTGGGATGGGCTCACCCCCATTGCTCACTTGAATCACCAGTTCTCCGCCCGTCAAGGCGGCCTGCACGACCACCGGACTGCCGGCGGCGCCATGGGTCAACGCGTTGGCCAGCAGGTTGGACAACAGCTGCTGCAGGCGGGCGGTGTCACACCATACCGAACTGCGGATCTGCAGACGCTTTTCGACGGCTCGATCAGGATGCTGCACGGCGAGTTCGGCGACAACCTCGTGTAACGCAGCCTCCAGCTGGCGCTCCCAACCGGGCTGTATCGGCAACCCTCCACCAATTCGAATGCGGGTGAAGTCCAGCACATCTTGGATCAGCCGGCTCATGCGCTCACCGCTGGACAGGATGCGCTTGCTCAGATCCATTGAGTCGACACCGGGCGCCCGCCGCGCGAGCAGCTGAACGCAGGCCATGATCGCACCCAGCGGGTTGCGCAGGTCGTGGCCGAGCACCGCAACAAACTGCTCGAGCAGCGCGGACTGACCGCGCTCCTGCACCAACGCCTCGGTGGCGCGCAGGCGCTCACCTTCCAGGTCCAGTTGTCGGCCGATCAGCTCCGCATAAGCCGAGAACAAGGCCAGCACACCAGGTCGGTCGAGCTGCGCTGGTTGTGGGTCGATGCAGTACAAATTGCCGAAGTAGTCCCCGTTGCTTAACAGAATCGGGACGGACACGTAGCTCTGCAAGCCGTACAGGCGGGGCGTGTGGTGCTCGCGGTAGCGCTCACTTTCCGCCACGTTGTCGATCACGATCGGTGCACGCGCCGCGCGTGACTCCACGCAGAGGGTGGTCGCCAGCTCCAGCTGCGCGCCGGGTAGCAATCCAAAGCCAATGTGGTCTTCCACCGCGCACGCCGTCCACGTCTGGTCCGACACCCGTGCCACAGCGGCGAAGCCCATGCCGGTGGTTTCACACAGGATGCGCAAGATCGTCGGCACCGCGCCGATGCGCTGCACCGCCACCAGATCGCGAGCGATCGCAAGCTGCTCCGCTTCTGCTTTCGCTTCCGTTTCCGTTTCCGTTTCCGTTTCCGTTTCCGAGTGACCGTTCGAGACAATCGCCTTACCTCCACGAAGAACTGTCACATTATGAGGCTGGGGCTCGCCAGGCGACGCGGAATGCCCTGAATTCGCTCAGGCGCACTGCAGGGCGGCCTCCCCCTTGCCACTCGCGGGCATGACCGATCCCACCCTGACATCGCCTCTGCGGATCCTGATCGCTGATGACCATCCTGACACAGCCGAGGTCCTCGCGACGGTCCTTCACTTGACAGCGCCAGGGCCGGTCGACACCGTCGTCGTTCATGACGGTCTGCGGGCAGTGCACGCTGCGAGTCACGAAGCGTTTGACAAGGTGCTGTTGGACCTGGAAATGCCCCTGCTGGACGGCATGGAGGCCGCCTCCGTCATTCGCGCACTGCACGGCGCACGTGCGATGGTGATCATCGCCGTGTCGGGCAACTCGGCAAAAGTCCAGGCCGCTCGGTCGTCGCCGCTTTTCGACGAGGCCTTTATCAAGCCGCTGGATATGGAGGCGTTCCTCAGTGTCGTTTTCTCAGACCCGCCGACCCCTGGATGACGGCCGCCGAGCAGGTCTGCGACTTGCGACACCGCCCCTCAGCCACCTCCACCGTGCGCAGCGGTCGTCCGCAGTCCGTAGCAAGTTGCTCCATCGCTTCGTTGTTACGACCGGCAGCTGACATCCCCGTGCTGCCACGTACACCGCTCGGTCCAGGCGCTTCGCCCACTCGACTCAGGTGATCAAGCAGTCGCAGAGAACTGCGATCAATGTTGGGATGTCTTACGTCGGTCGTGCCCGTCTGCAAGTCATCCTGCTTGGCCAGGGTCGACATAGCTGCGACTGCATGGTGCGCAGCACCACCGCCGCGTTGTTATCAAATCTCAGCAGCGCTGCCAGCCCATCCTTGCTGACCGCCGTCCGCGACGAAGGTGTTCGAACTGGTCCGGCACTGCCGCTGCGGGTCTCGCCGCTCTTTCGCGCCCATGCGGCCGCCCTGCTGCCCGACGCCTTCCCTTGCCCAAGGGCCCCACTGCGGCTGGCCGCCGCGGCCCGCGTGGCCGCGGACAACCGCCGCGTGGCCCTCGGGCCGACCTGCTGGCCATGCGCGGCTGTGCCGCCAAGACCTGGCCGCCCTGCCCAGACACGCAGCGACAGTGTCAACACGACGCTGGCCAGGTCGGGCCGCTGTGGTCAGACGGCCCACAACGGACCATCAAGCCCGTCATCGACGCGGGTTGCGCCCGCCATGGCACGTGCGGCGCACGGCCACGCTGGCCATCGTCCTGCATGACGAGCAAGGCGAGCTGGTGGCCCGCGTGGCCGTGCCCGTGCTGCAAGCCGAGGGGGCACGGCCTTCCGCTAGCAACAGCGCAGGTGCTGTGAATCTGGCGACCGCGCGTCCGGCGGGCTGATGATCACATTGTCGGTGCCCCGCAAACAGCGCCATGCTGGCGGGCTGGTGACGGTGGTGGATCAGTCCTACTGGCACGCAGGCTGGCGTTCTCTGCCGCATATGAGATCTGTTCTTGCACGGCGACGTTGCGCAGACGCTGCTGCACACGCAGACGCCCTGAAGCCTGCGCGCTGGGCCAACTAAGGACGCCCGATAAGCCGCGCCCGAAGTCACACCAGTGCCGCACCAATATCAAGCAAGCCCTGGGCCTGGCGAACGAGTGCACGGCATCTGCCTTGCCCCTGCTTGGTCACCCATTGAAAGGACTGCCATGTTCGTTCACAACAAGCGACTCCAATACACCGTCCGCGTCAGCGAAAGCAACCCGGGCCTGGCCAACCTCATGCTGGAACAGTTCGGCGGCCCGCAGGGCGAGCTGGCCGCGGCCTGCCGCTACTTCACGCAGTACCTGGGAGAGGACGACCCGGGCCGCAAGGACATGCTGATCGACATCGCCACCGAGGAGCTGAGCCACCTCGAGGTCATCGGCACCATCGTCGGCATGCTCAACAAGGGCGCCAAGGGCCGGCTGGCCGAGGCGGTGGAGGAAGAGGGCGAGATCTACCGCGCCATCACCGGCGCCGGCAACGACTCGCACATCACGCAGGTGCTGTACGGCGGCGGCCCCCCGCTGACCAACTCGGCCGGCGTGCCCTGGACCTCGGCCTACATCGACACCATCGGCGAGCCCACGGCCGACCTGCGGTCCAACATCGCGGCCGAATCGCGCGCCAAGATCGTCTATGAGCGCCTGATCGCGCTGACCGACGACCCGGGCGTGAAGGAGGCGCTGGGCTTCCTGATGACGCGCGAAGTGGCGCACCAGAAGAGCTTCGAGAAGGCGCTGTACTCCATCCAGCCCAACTTCCCGCCGGGCAAGCAGCCGCCGGTCAAGCCTTTCGACGGCATCTACTACAACATGTCGCAAGGCGTGGGCGACCTGCGCGGACCGTGGAACAGCGACGAGAACTTCACCTACGTCAGCGACCGCGCGGACCAGTCGGCAGTGGACGGCGGTGATGGCCGGTTCAGTGTTCAGTTGACCGCTGCCGAAGACCAAGTCGTCGAACAGATGGCGGCACGCACGATGTCCGATCCACAATCAAACCCGATGACCGGCACCGACCTGGGCGCGGGTGTGGTAATCGCCGCCCCTACTGGCAACTAAACCGCGCGCCGACTGTCTCGTGCGCCCTGGTGAGGCATCCGCGAGACGGGCGCCAACGCACACTGGTCGGTGTCGACTGCGTGAGCACAGTCCGACGGCGGCCATCGAAAATGCCGACAGCGTACACGGTGGCAAGTTCGACGCTCCGCACTGGATGGGGCGAGCGTGCGGTCCCGGTCCGTAAAAGAAACCTGAGCGTACGCAAGCAACGCATCCCGCGCATGCTCATGCTGCCTGACAAGCCTTTGGAACACGGGGCTGCCTCAAGCCCCTGGTAACGATGCAAGATAGTTTGCAGCGACCGTGCAGCGAGCGGGTCGGCGCTATCCGCAGAGGGATTCGGCGCACGCCACGGCGGCTTGATCTTAAGCAATGGGAGGGATGGCCCCACCCATAGACGGCATCGAAGTGCCACAGCGGATGTGTCAGCAACCACTCGATCGGGAGGAACGTCCAGCATGGAGGTTACGACGATCGGCCTCGATCTGGCCAAGAGCGTGTTCCGGGTTCACGGAGTCAACGTGCGCGGCAAGGCGGAGCTGCGCAAGCAGCTCAAGCGCGACCAGGTTGCTCCCTTCTTTGCGAGCCTGCCTTCCTGCCTGATCGGTATTGAGGCTTGTGCCAGTGCTCACCACTGGGCCCGCAAGCTGCAAGCACTGGGCCACACGGTCAGGTTAATGGCGCCCCAGTTCGTCAAGCCCTACGTCAAGAGCAATAAAAACGACGCGGCCGATGCCGAGGCAATCTGCGAGGCCGTCAGCCGGCCGTCAATGCGTTTCGTGCCGGTCAAGAACGTTGAGCAGCAGTCGGTGCTCTCACTACACCGCGTTCGCCAGGGCTTCGTCAAGGCACGCACCGCGCAGGCCAACCAGATCCTGCTCGGCGGGTACGGCTTGGTGGTGCCGCAAGGTATCGCTTACATCGTCCAGCGCGTACCGTCGTTGATCGAAGATCCGAACAACGAGCTGCATGGCTCCTTCCGCCGGCTCATCCACCGGCTGCTCGATCACCTGAAGGCGTTGCAGCAGCAGGTCGACGAGATCGAAGCGCAGATCAAGGCGTGGCACCGGGCCAACGAAGCAAGCCAGCGTCTGGAGAAGGTGCCGGGCATTGGGCCGCTCACCGCCACGGTGCTCGTGGCCAGCGTTGGCGACGCGAGGAACTTCGAAAATGGGCGACAGTTCGCAGCTTGGCTGGGCGTAGTGCCCCGGCAGCACTCAAGCGGTGGCAAGCCGACGCTGCTGGGCATGAGCAAGCGAGGTGATGCCTACCTCCGCACGATGCTCATCCACGGGGCGCGATCCCTTATCTACCGGGCTACCCAGCGCGCTGATGCCGACAGCTGGCTCGTCAAGCTCACGACGCAGCGCAACAAGGACGTCGCGGCGGTCGCGCTGGCGAACAAGACTGCGAGAACCGTTTGGGCGCTGGCTGGCGCACGGCCGCGAGTTCAAGCCGGGATATGCCGCTGTGTGACGCGGCATCGACCACACGGATAGCAAAGGAGCATCCAACCGCCGATTGCTCAGGCAAACAGCAAGTTTGATGGCACGACAGGTCAGACCGTGGTTGGCACAGCCCGCGCCGGACGAGGCACTTCGAGTGCGTGTAAGCGATTGGGCACCGACTAGCAGAACCCATCAGGGACAGCGAGCTCGCCTTGCATCAGAAGTCCGAATGTACGGGTGCAATCTCTTCCTCCGTGCCGCAGCGAACTGCAAGCTTGGCAAACCACGGACATCCATGTGCGTCCGCCGGAGTCATTTTGACGCCGGCGGTACTGGCGATCCGCACCTTGCATCTGCGCATGCTGATCTGGACCTTTACGCTGTTCAACTCCGTGCGGATGCTGGCCTCCGTGCCCACTACCTGGGCGATTTACCAGAGCGGCGATGCCAGTCAGCATTCTTAGTGGACGTGGTGCATCCGGTTTGGCGTCGACCTCACCTCGGTGGCTTGGCTTCATGAAAAAAGCGACCAGCGCATGACCCGAGCCGCGCCGGTGTGTGACTGCAATGCACTCATCTGCGGCGCCACCTCGCTGCTGATCCCGACTTGCCGGCTGTAGTTTCCCCCTAAGTTAGCAAGCGCGCCCATGGCGATTACGCCCCAGACTCCCGACGCGAAGAGCAAACGCTCTGTCGAGGAAACACCCGATGCATAAGAGTTTGCCGTTCAAACGGTTATCTGCCTGCGCGGCATTGGTGATATGCAGCACGCAGGCACCCGCAGCCATCATCAGCACCAGGCCGCCAAGCATCCTTGTGCCAGCCGGCTTGGTAGACCCGTTGTCCAGTCTCAACAGCGGTCTTCCGTCCGGCTACTTCCTGGTTCCGGTGAACTTCACCGTTGCCACCGGGTTGGACACATGGACGTTCGACCTGAGGTATGACTTCACTGTGGCCGCACCGGCCGACCTCGGCGGCCTCTTCCAAAATGCCTACCAAGCACTGTCAGGCGACGCGGTGTCTCAAATCCTCTCCAGCGGCGTTGCATCGCCAGGCCTGCTGCACGACGTCTCGGGTTTCTTCGAGCAACCGCAGGACGGCAGTGGATCGCTCGCTTACTTGCTGTTTGCCTGGTCGCCCGGGCAGGAAGGCACCGACCCCGGCGTGCGCGTGGTGGACGGACCGCCTTCCACGGCAGTGCCGGAGCCCGCATCGTTGTTCCTGGCACTGTTCGCCCTGGTTCCGCTTGTTATCACCCTGGTGCGCCGACAGCGTCATCACCTCGTCTCTGGAAGGACACCGGCATGATCCTCGCCCGCATCGCCTCCATCGCAGCAGGCATCCTGCTCTCCGGCACAGTCGTTGGCACGCAAGCGCAAACCGTGGCGCCCGGTCCCTACTACGCCTCGCCATCCTGGGACCAGCAGTTGCCAGCCGCCTCGCGCTTCATCGTGCTGTCGAACTGGAATGCCGAGGCCGTGTTGGACCGTGAGACCGGTCTGGTGTGGCAACGCCAGCCGCTGGCTGCGGTGGAAGACAATGTGAGCGCCCAGGTGCTGTGCCGCTTGGCCACCACCGGCGGACGCGGTGGTTGGCGCCTACCCAGCGGGACGGAGCTTGGCACCCTCTGGGATCCGAACCCCACGGCCGCTGCCACCGGTTTGCCGGCTGGTCATCCGTTCATCGGCATCACGTCGGAGCCTTTTCACAGCAGCACGCACCTCACACGCACGGGCGTCTCGGCGTTTGCCTATGGTCATGTGTTCGGCATCAACGGAGGTGTGCGGCTGCTGAACATGTCACAGCGCCAGCGCTACTGGTGCGTGCGAGCACCGGGTGGCAAGGTTGACATCGTGGATGCGTTCTGACATGCATGACGACGCGGGCGCCGACCGATCCACGTGCCTTGTCCAAGTTCGTCCGAGGCTCCATCCACCAGACGAGCAAAACACCGAACAGGTACTTTCAGGGGTTCACCGCATGAGTCGTCTCCGAACAACGCCGTCTCCATCTCGAAGAGGGGCCGCTGACCTGGCGAAGAAGCTCCTGGCAGCCCTGCCTGCCGCCCTCGTGGTGACCGACGGCGCTCATGCCGCCCAGTATTGGGGCAGCGCCAATACAGTGACCGAGTCGGCTGGTGCAGTGACCACGGGGCCCGCCTCCTATGTTGCCGGCGACATGGACGGCTCGTTCGCGCGCGCTGTGACCCGCTCCGAGCAAGGCGGCAGCGTCCTGGCGGAATCGAGCTCGCAGCGACTGCGCGCTGGCGCGACGGCCGTCGTCTCTTACTCCTTCCAGGTGGTGGGGCCCGCAAACGTCAACGTACCCGTGCGCGTTCAGGCGTCCGGTTATGCAAGCGGGACCGGACTGGACCACCAGGCGACCAGCACGTTCACGCTCGAACGCACGTACAACTCGCCGCTGGCCAACTTGATGGCAACCGCCACGAGCACCGGCAACACCCACGGCCGTCAGGCGTGGTCGGTCGACGAAGTGGTGCTTCTCAGCGCCAACCTCGACATCAATGTTTCGCTCTCGGCCACCGCCATCGCGTTGACGACGGATGGTCCCTCCTCCGCGACGGCGTTTGCCGACCCCATCTTCACCATCGACCCTGCTTTTGCGGCCTCGTACATCCTGGTCGGCATTCCGAGTGCTGTCCCCGAGCCCGGAGCCTGGGGGATGCTGCTGACCGGAGCGGCACTTGGTGGTTGGCATCTCCGAGCGAGGAGCAGGCGGCGCGATCAAGAAAACCAGTCCACGTTGGTGTTAAGCCCTCGGACATGACACGCTCGTTGCCACCCACGTGTTAGCGGCCTTGAAGAGGGCCGGACGACCAGTGCTACGGCAACAGACACACACGCAACGCGGCAGACGCCGGTGGGAAGCAAGTCAAGCTTTCGACCGCCCTGCCGTGAGATTCGACCGGACCCGGCCAGCAACCGTGGAGCCGGCCCCGTCAACGTGAACCAGTGAGTCGCTTGAGGCACCCCCCGCAGGGAGCAGTTGCGGGGCAAGTGCGTCAGAGCCGCGCCACTCCGCTACGTGTGTGATACGCGATGCTTGTGAGCCAGCTTTGCCAACAACAAAGCGAGTCCGGCCAAGCACATCCACACGCTGGAGGGTTCGGGCACCGGGGTCACCGACACCAGCAGGTTGTCGATGCGGACCTGCACGCGCGCACGGCTAAAACCTGTGCCTTGATTGTCCAGCACTGCGCCAACGCCGATGCCAAAGGTAGTGGGCAACGTGGCGTCAAACGTTGGGTGCTCGCCGTGCAGCAACTGGCCGGTGGACAGGTTCACCCGCACAAAGTCGGCCGCCACCAGGCCGCTCGCAGTCACCGTCTGCCACTGACCGAACACCGGGTTCACCGGCACTGCGTGCGCATACACTGCTTGTAGGCCGTCCACCACTTGTGACACCAGGAACGCACTCGTGGCACTCACCAAACCAATGTCGCTGGCGTCGACGTTCAGCGACTGGCTGTAGTCGAGTGTTCCAATGCGGCCGTCGTGTGCCGGTGAATACACCAGATCCTTGGTGATTGCAATGGCCGAGCTGGTAACCACGGCCTGCCCCGGTGCGCGCAGCACTGCGTTGTACAGCAATGCACCACCCGGCTGGCCAGCATTGGCCAAGCGCTGGAAGGATGACGACGAGCCCTCTGGTGGCCAGTCGCGGGTCTCAACGCTGCGCACCTCCCATTGGGTCTCCGACAGCGTGAACGCACCGGACAACGCCGGGACGATGCACAAGCCCACCAGGCACATAAGTGATGAACGTCGAGTGCGCATCGAGTACTCCTTAGCGGCCCACGCAGTCTAAAGCATCTGCGTACGGTTCCGGCCGCCGTTCTAGGTGTTTCACGGCGCCCGTGTGTTGTGCATCAGTGAAACAGGAAGGAATAGTAGGTCATCGCATAAAGCACTTTTGGATGCACCACGTCCTACGAAATGCATGCGGCCGTTTCACTCACCTCATCGGCCCATCAACCGGAGTTGCTCAGCCTTGAGTTCCTTGAAGCCGGCAGCCACATACTCCTCGACGCCCCGCGGGTAAGGAATCAACGAAAATTGATCTGAAAAGTCGTCCATCTGCCACTTCTTCAGGACGGCTTTCCACGCAGCGATATGAGCCATGAGTTGAAGCAAACAACCAGGAACCTGGGGCTCCCTTATGAGGTGCGCGCTGTTGAGAATAATGGTCTCTTGAAGGAGGTTCATTGGCATGAGGACTTCCTTGACCCGCGACCGCCACTCACGTAGAGCCTGGGGTTCCGCCAGCATCGCGTTTGCAGGGGACGGTCCAGCGCTCTGCTTCTTCACATAGGCAGCGTATGCAATCGCACTGGACCGCGTCGATAGATATAGCGGCCCATAGAAGTCGTTCAACTGTTTCGTGACCAGTTCGAGCCGCTCCTTTCTCCGAGCATGTAGCAGGCTGCTGGAATACGACGCAACGTATCCCACCAAGGCAAGCGTGATCGTGACAAGAATGGACCAGTGAGCGACCGTCATAGCTGAGCCTTGTGGAACGAAGGAGACCAGGCAGTCCAGTACCGAGAGTTGTCATCGGTAGTTTCGCAGGTCAAGCCACATAGCGCCGCCTCCATCGACTTGGAAAGCCGCGGTTTGACTATGAGCGTCTGGCGACGCCACCTTGACACGGTCCGGAGGCGGGGCTATCTAGCCGCTTTGGCGGATCCGACGAAGGCGATGCACTCCACGAGGTTGAGCGCGGCAAGCACCATGTACTTCTCAGCCTCGGTACGCACAGCCCAGAGGTCGTGGTCACGGAGATAGCCGTAGACGAACGCAAGCAGGAAGCGCTCGGCATGCTCGTCACAGAACTGCTGGACGATCTGGGCGGCCAACTCAAGCGGCAGCCCCTCGTTGAAGCGCGCACGGGCTGTCAGGCGTTGCAGGCATCCCTCTTGGATGTCCTCTGTAACGACGGGCCACTGGTGACCGCTGCGCTTCATCGCGTGGAAGGTGACCAGCAGGACGTATATCGCCACATCCAACTGCTCCATGGTCACGCCCATGCGTGGTAACACCAGGATCGAGGCGAGCAAGGTGGGCTGCTCCTTAAAGATCTCGTCGGTCAGCGCCACCTTCTGCGCCAGGCTCATCCGCTTGACACCGAGGTGGGCCTGCGCAATTACAGAGGTCGTGATCCTTCCCATCGTCAGGCCGGCCGCCAACGGTGCGGCAGCAGTTCTTCCAGGCGCTGGCTCGGGTGCGTGTGGATCCGCGTCAGCACATCGCGCAGGTAGGCCCACGGATCCAGGCCGTTGAGCTTGCCCGACTGCACCCGCCTCATCACCACCGCCGCACGCTGGCCCGGCAACGCGCTGCCGGCGAACAGCCAGTTCTTCGCCCCGAGCTTCCAGGGCTTGATCTGCGGCTCGATGAGGTTGTTGTCGATGACCACGGCCCCGTCGTCCAGGTGCAGCGTGAGCGCATTCCAGGCGTCGAGGCTGTAGTCGATCGCCTCGGCGATCTTGCTGCCGTCCAGCACCTGCGTGCGCTGCAGCTTCAGCCACACCTCGAATTCCTCCCACAACGGCCGGCTCACCGCCTGGCGTGCCTGCAGGCGTTCCTCGTGGCTCATCTCACTGAAGGCCGCTTCGGCGCGGTAGATTCGAGCTCAGCGCTGCATGGCCTCGGTCGCGACGGCGCTGGCGCTATGCCGCCCCGGCTGAGCTCCTCGAAGCGACGACGGCCATGCGCGGCACATGCCGCCGACTTGCGCTGCGGGTAGCGCTTGGCGTTCAGCACGGCGTTGTAGCCCCCGTACTGGTCCGTGATGAGCGTGCCCTGCCAGACGGGCCCCCGTCCCAGTGGTCCGTTACTGCCGAGGAAGGCCAGCGGGTACTGCGATCCTCGACCCAGGCAGAACTCGAAGATCACGCCCGGGTGTGGGTCGTGATGGCTGCGCGCCCAGGCCCACACATACGCCTTCTTCGTCTTGCCGGCGCCCGGGTCCAGCAGCGGCACCGGCGTCTCTTTGGCATGCTGCACCCGGCAGTCCAGGATGAAGGCTCGGTGCAGCTCATACAGCGGCTCCAGGCTCCCACCGCCTGCACCACCCCAACTGGCCAGTGTGGGGCGCGGCGTGTGCACCCCCGAGCGCGCGTTGATCGGCTCTTGTCGGCAGTAAGGCAGCTGGTCGACGAAGCGGCTGATCAGCGTGTGCGCCACCAGGCCGGCCGCCGGGATGCCGCCGTCAACGACGTCGGGCTCGGCCGGCTCCTGGTGCAACTGCTGGCAGCACCGGCAGGTCCACTTGCCGTAGATGTGACGGTGCACGAAGAACTTGGCTGGAATGATGTCCAACTTCTCGCTGACGTCCTCGCCGATGCGCAGCATGGGCTGGCGGCAGTCGGCGTTGGGGCAGTGGGGGTCCTCGGGCTCGTGGCGGTGCTCGACACGCTCTAGGTGTGCGGGCGGCGCCTGGCGCCGCGGCTTACGCGGCGGTGCCTTGGGCGTCTTGGGGGGCCTCAGGCAGGCAGCGCTGCAGTTCGGCCAACTTCGCGCGCAGGCTGGCCTCGTCCTCGGCCAGGGCTTCGGCGAACAGCAGGCGCTGCGCGGCGGTCATGGCCTCGGTCTTGGCGTCGAACTGCCAGCGGCGCATCTGAGCAAGCTTGAAGTTGAGCTTGTCGATCTTGGCTTGCGCCAAGGTGAGCTCACCGCCACGGCGGCCCAGTTCCTGCGCGTCGGCCTTCGCCTGCTGTTGCAACCGCTCGATCAGCGCAGCTACCTCGGCCGGCAGGCTCGTCAGATCAATGGCGCAGGCAACTGCATTGGGCATGCGCAGCATGGTGCCGCATCGCGCATCGGCCGCCCATTGGCGATTGCGCTGTCAACCGCCGAGCAGCTCAACACAGACGCTCAGGCGCGGCGGATCGTGGCCAGCTCACCCAGGCGCTGCCAGGGCAGTCCGAGGGTTCAGGACCTCGAATTGCTGGGCGCTGAGCTGCAAGGCCGGGGCCGCCGAGCCCGGCTCGCCGGCATGCCAGACGAAGCGCCCGGCATGCAGCCGGCGCGTGGCGCACCACACGCCGAAGCCGTCATGCACGAGCAGCTTGATGCGGCTGGCCCGTGCGTTGGCGAACAGGTAGCCGTGGTGGGCGCGGGCCTCGCCGAGTGTGTTGACGACGGCCGTCAGCAACCGGTCGGCGCCGGCGCGCATGTCCTGGGGCTGGCTGCACAGCCATAGAGCGTCGATCCTGATCATGTGCAAATCATTCTTTGAGGGCCACGGCCGCCAGCTCGCGCAGCGAAGCGGTGCACGCTGCGGCCTGGGCTGACGGCCAGCGCGCGCAAAGCTGCGTCACCCCACGGCTGAGCTCGATAGGGATGTCCGGGAGACTGGCCGCTGCGGCTTCGGCGGGCGCCGCATCAGCCGCAACCGCAACCGCAGGCGCCACCTCAAGGGGGATGAATTGCAGCGGCGCAGCCGCCGGCACGACGGCGGCCGGCGGCTTGCGGGTCACCGTCCGGGACGCGGCCAACCCGTGCGCTTGATGCCGTGACCTACCAGCCACTTGCGCAGCAGGTTGACGTTGAGTCCGTGCGCCAGCGCGATGGCCGCCACGGAAGCGCCGGGCTGCTGGCACGCGGACAAAACCTGCGCCTTGAACGCGGCGTTGTGTACGCGTCGCTGGGATCTGGATTGCATAGGTGCCCACCTGTTCGTATTGGTGGGCACCATCGTCACGGGTGCATCAGCGCTGTTCAATATGGAACGGCTGGACGCTCACGCCGTGGTGTTCGTGACCGACCTGCCGCGTACCTGCAACCAAAAGGCCGATGCGGCGTGTGGTCCGTTCCGCCTGACTTGGCGAGGATGCAGGCGATTTGAGTACTCTCGTTAATCCTGAGGCCGTGCAAGCTTTCCGAGACGCCCGAAATCAGGCTTGAAGTGCGCGTCGATCCGCGTGAGGCGCAGGGCTGGCACAAATTGGCATGGAGGCCTAAAGCCGTGACGTTGCTCTTGAAGTGCGTCGTGCAGCGAGAAGCGAGAAGCTAGATAGCAATATATGTAGGGCGTGCTTAGAAGTTCCTACCAACCTGCTTCTACTCCACTTCGCACACGTCTTAATAGGTGCCCGCCGAGCTCCGTGGTGCGTCAAGACTAAGGCGTCGTAGCTGCGCAGCGAGCTCGGCGACCATGAGCGGCTTGGCCATGAACGTATCCATCCCGGCAGCCAAGCACGCCGCCTCATTGTTTGAAGTGGCGTCAGCACTTGCGCCCAGGATGGGAAACGGTGCCATACCTCCCGCGCGCTGCATGGCTCGAATCTTCAATGTGGCCTCGATGCCGTCCAGCACGGGCATGTTGACGTCCATCAGGACGGCCGAAGGCGGATTGGCCAGGCAGAGGTCGATCGCGCACTGACCGTTGTCAGCCTGAAGCGCGGCGTAGCCCATAGCCGTCGCCATCGCGCCCATAACGGCTTGATTGAAGGGATTGTCATCGACAATCATGAGCAGAGGTTGTGCAGTCTCGGGCCACCACCCAGGTAGCGGCCCCACCGCGTCCGTTCCGGACTTATATGAAGCGGTGAGTAAGGCGAGGTCGCGAGGACTGAAGGGGAGCGCCTGCACTTGCAAACCCTCCTGACTGTACTCTAGCGCCACGTGGCCAATCGGAACGCCAAGAACCCGGGGCACTGTGGCGCTGAGGGGAAGGCTGAGCCAGCGCAGGACTTCAAGGTTTGTTGACGCATGCAGAACTTGCGCCAGCAGGAGCGCAGGTCGCTCGTCACGCAGCCTGCTCTTTGCTTCTTCAACCGCGGTGCCGGCATCGAAGGCAACGACCTTCCAGCCCAGCCGCTCAAGCCGGTGCATGAACACGCTCGGCATCGGATTGTCGGGCAGGAAGACCCATGCAAGCGCTCCGTGCGCCGAAGGAACGTACGGTGCTGGTTCCTCAGCTGCCGCAAAGGGCAACGTGGCGGCTAGGACAAATCCCTCTTTCGCTTCGAAGTCGAGGCTTAATGCGGCACCAGCCACCGGGCATTTTCCGCTAGCCGAGAACCGCTCGCTTTCGACCAAACCGACTGCGGTAAACGCCAGTGCGCGCAGTGCAGTGACTAGGCGTTCCCCCCGCACAAGTACTCCAGCACCGGTCAACCGGACGGCCGGAAAACCCTTGTCATCTAACGCGGCGCTGATGGCAAGCACCCCGGCATCAATGAAGTCGAGCGCGCCGAGCAGAAGCCGATGAAGCGAGCGCTCTGCAATTACTGGTTCACCGTGGACGGCATGTACCGCGTCATCAACATCAAACGTGAAAGCGAGGCCTCGCGCCGCCACGCGCTGCACTACTCGACGCGCGCTGCGGCTGAAACATTCGGCAAAGTCCAACATCCCGGTGGCCTTTCGGGAACACGCGCCAGCGGTCTCCAGACCGGTTGGCCTTGGTCGCCGTGCCCCTAGACACAAGGGGAACCTCAAGCTTTTGACATTGACACATCAAGCGGCTTCTGACAAGAGGCCTGCGCCTCGCTCACATGTAAGCAGGCACAGCGTCGCTTCATCTAAGCGTTAGCAGCGCGACCCATCCTAATCTTGCGCGTTTTGGTGCGCCGGCCATGCTGGCAGCGCAAATTCGAACGTACTGCCGACTCCCGCCGTACTGACGGCTCGCAGCTCACCGCCCATCAATCGCGCGAGCTTGCGAGAACGTGCCAGCCCGATGCCCGCGCCTTCAACACCGGAGCGGTCTGCGTGCAGCCGCTCGAAGGGGGTGAACAGCCGGTGCATCAGCTCGGACGCGATGCCCCATCCGGTGTCGTGCACCGCGAGAATGACAAACCCATAGCCGTCCTGCCAAGCTTGCAGCGTCACCTCGCAACCGCGCCGGTTATACTTGACTGCGTTAGCCAGCAGGTTGAGGAGGACCTGACGTACGCGCAGCAAGTCTGCGTAGACGACCAGCTCGTCCTCCCCGACGCAGACCAGCTGTCGAATGCTGACGCTGCGTGCGTGTGCTCGCTCTTGCACCATGCACACGCTGCTTTGCACTGCTTGGCTCAGTCGCACCGGTCCCAGCGCCAGGGTCAGACGGTGTTCCTCAATCTGGCTTGAGTCCAACAGCTGCTCAATCATTCCAAGCTGGTGCTGTCCAGCGTCCCGGATGAGTGCTGCATACCTGACAACCCTATCGGGCTGTTCTGCAGCGCCTGGGTGCGCAAGCAGTTGGGCGAATCCGATGACAGCATTCAGCGGCGTGCGCAGCTCGTGGCTAAGATGCGACAGGAACTCGGACTTCGCTTGGTTGGCCTTCTCCGCTGCAGCACGTGCTAGCCGCTCACGCCGCAGCTCGTGCGCTTCGCTGACGTCTCGCAAAATGACGGTGAGCAGCGCGGCGCTGCCCGTGCCAACCCGCGAGATGGCAGCCTTCAATGGAAACTCTTCGCCGTCCCATCGACGCCCCACCAACTCGCGCTCGACGCCTACGAGCTGTGAGCCGCCCGAGGCCGATGCAAAGCGCGCCATTTTCTCGGCATGCCCCGGACGGTACCTCTGCGGCAAGAGGTCGTCCACACTGCGCCCCAACACCTGTGCGGCCGACACCCGGAACAGAAGTTCGGCCGCTTTGTTGAACAGGGTGATGCGGAATCTCGAGTCCACGGTGATGACTGCGGCCGGGACCGAATCCAACACCGCCTGCAGCTGCTGCTCCCTGGCCTCGGCCTGCGCGCCCAGCTCCCGCATCCGCTGCGCCTTCCATTGCAGGCGTTGCTCAAAGCGCTCGCGGTCGGTTGTTTCAACGCAGCTGACGACGACGCCGCGAACTTGGCCATCGTCGCAGCGCAGCGGGCTGTACGAGAAGTTGAAGACACATTCTTCCGCGTAGCCGTATCGGTCGACGGTCAGCAGCAATCCGTCGAATCCTCCTGCCTCCCCGGTCATGACCCGGGCCCACATCGGGCCCACGGTGGCCCAAATTTGCTCCCAGGTCATCCGGGCGCTTGCTCCCATCGCCGCCGGGTGTTTCAGCCCAAGGATGTTGGCGTAGCCGTCGTTGTAAATTTGTATCCAGTCCGAACCCCATGCGACGCACATCGGCAGGCGGCTCTCGAGGATGATGGAGACCGCAGTTCGCAAGGCCGTCGGCCACGTCTCAGGGGGACCGAGAGAAGTCTGCTCCCACGCGGTGCGGTCGAACACCGCGCGGGCACTGTTGTCTATGCTCAACTCGGTCATGTCAGCGGAGTTGTGGACCGGTCAATCACACGGGCAAGCCACAGGCCGCTCGGCGGTCCAACCACCGCAGGTAAGGGGAAACGCCAACGGCCGGTGGAGACAGCGCAACGCCTGCAGAACAAGACTGACCCCATCCGCACGTCCCGGGCGGCTTCAAGTGCCTAAGGCTGCTCTTGCTCAGTGGCGAGCGCGATGGCAACCTGTGCCAATGAGCACGTCGACGGGTGAATTATCAATGCAGAGGTCTTCTATGCTTGGTTTGACCCGCACCGCGCGCAGCTCCACCTGTCTTGCGTTGTCGATGTGGGGCCTACTGGCGTGCACTGCCCCTCCCTCTCCTCGGATATTGGTCGAAGCGCCGTCGCCCGCTGGGCCGCGCCAGAACGCCCGTCTCTGTTCGGCCCCTCGCTACCCCGCCGACGCGCTCAGGGCAGACGTGGAGGGGACGACGAGGCTCCTGCTAGATGTCTCGGAAACCGGCAAGGTGCTGAAAGCGACCGTGGTCCGGTCTGCTGGCCCTTCGGACCTTCACAAAACGCTGGACCAAGCTGCCATCGACTCGTTCACCGATTGTCCTTTCCGGCCCGCGAGGGACGCCGATGGACGACCGGTGGGCGGGCCTGCGATGGTGGAATTTCTATGGAAGATTCAAGACGCCCCGCCCGAGCGCTAGCCGCGAGCGCGGGCTGCGCCCCAAAGCGAGCGGCGTATCACGGTCGTTCTGGGCGGGAGGTCGCAGTAATGCATAGCAGCTGTTCGATATCGACCGGTCTCAGGAAAACATGGTCGAAATCACCGCTTGAACGGGCCGCAAGCGCCTTCTCGTGCTGGCCTGTCATCGCCACGAGGACGACTCGGCGACCGTACAGGCGCCGAAGGTGTTGACCTACCTCAAGTCCACCCATACCCGGCATCGACATGTCCAGCACGGCTACGTCAGGACGGCACAGCTGAGCCGACTGCAGCACCTGCGCGCCGTCAGACGCTACCGCGGTCGTGGTCTCATCTTGCGCCAGCGCCTCGAGCAGTTCGGCCAGGGACGTTGCGGTGTCAGAGTAGTCGTCGGCGATGAGAATGTGCATATTCTTCAAACACAAGTCGCCCCCCACCGGGCATGTTGCATGCCAAAGGGAGTATGCCGATGCTGCGCCGAGCGCATTGAGCTTGCGCACCAACACCTTGCCAAAGAGCTGAGCCGCCCACTGCGAGTCAGTATCAGCGGGTTTGCGCGCTATGCCTATGGGTAGCGATGGCCGGGGCCATGGTTCGGATGCAGAATCTCTGAGCGAACAGGTAGGGGGCTGAACATGTGTGCCCATCCCCTGTGTTGTCAAACGAGGGGCGGGACAGCAGCCTGCCACGGGCGGTGGGCTGGCCCAGATGCCGGCGCATCGTCTACTGCAGCACTTCACCCTGCTACGCGGCTAGCACACCTTACTGGCTCAATACACAGCATCTGACTTGCGACGCTCGGCGCTGCGTGATACGCCTGCGGACGGCAAAACGAATACTGCTTGCTGTTATCTACTGCACCGCGCCCGATTTTCTAGTGCTGCAGCGGTCGCCTTCATAAGCTGGGATAGCTGCTCGGCGCTAAGTGGCTTGCGAAACGCGTAGTCAAAATCTCCACTCTCCAGCGCGGCAAGCACATGCTCCTGTTGCCCGGACATGGCTGCGATGACCACCTGGCGACCATAGAGTTGGCGTACGCGGTGCGCAGCCATCAGTCCGTCCATCTTAGGCATACCGATGTCCAACAGAGCGACGTCAGGACGGCGAGCTTCAGCGGCCTCGACAGCTTGCGTGCCGTCGAACGCCACGGTCGTGGTCACCTGCTCATTCATCAGGGTGCCGAGCAAGTCAGCGAGTGACAAAGCGGCGTCCTGGTGGTCATCGGCGATTAGGATTCGCATGGATATTGTAAGGAATCAGATGACCGACGACGCCGGCCAGTCAAAAGTCGCAGGAGGTGAGTGTCGACGCCGAGCAGCCCCATTCACAATCCCCCGGGCTGGGTAGGCGCTCGCCGACAGAAACTGTACTCACGCTCCGACTCGGAAGCGCGGAGTTCAGACGACCGGACCGGCGTGCTTCCGACCTACGCTGCGTCCACCACAACACAGGAGAACGACCGTGAGCGCAGACAGCAAGGACAGCAAGGCAACCGGCACCAGCGCAGTGGTGGGCGGCGTAGCGGGTGGCGTGACCGGCGGCATTGCCGCGGGTGCCGCGATTGGCGGCATGACCGGCCCGGTGGGAGCCGTAGTCGGCGCCGCAGTCGGCGCGGTGGCCGGAGCGCTTGCTGGCAAGGCAGCGAAGGCAGACCCCGCAGTGGAGAACGAATACTGGCGGGACAACTATTCGTCCCGGCCATACGTCACCCCGGGTTCGACCTATGACGACTACGGCCCTGCCTACTCGCACGGCGTCAACGCGTACGAGCGCTACCCCGAGCGCAGCTTCGATGACGTTGAACACGAGCTGAGCAAGGACTGGGGCACCACGCGGGGCAGCTCCAAGCTTGAATGGGAACATGCCAAGCACGCATCCCGCGACGCTTGGGAGCGGTTGAGTGACCGCGTTGAAAGTGCCGTGCCGGGCGACTCAGACCGCGACGGCCGCTGAACGAAACGGCAGAGGCTGAGGGCCACGCAGCTTGCGTGGCCTTTTTTGTTTGGGATAGCAGACTCGATGCCAGACAGGACTGTGGTCGGTGCAGGATGCGGCCATACTAGCGACCTTGCTGAGCAGGCGGCCGCCCTTCGCCACCGCGGCCTGTCGGTAGACTGGTGCGCGGACAGCACACCTTAGAGGTGCCGGACCGTCGGCCACACCCACCGATTGACTGATGCATGACGATGCCTGCAGTTGTACCTGGCTTTGAAGCTTCAGCTGTGAGTTTTGACCAGCCCTTCGAAATGCTCGGTGCTTGTCATGAGCGGACACGTCGGTCGTGTCAGCTCCTGGTGCGGCTGACCACATACTTGTCAGACCATGAAATTGACGAGCTAGCCCGGCAGGCTGCGACAGACGTGCTCCGCTACTTCACACTGGCTGCACCGCAGCATCATAAGGATGAAGAACTGCACGTCGTTCCGCTCTTGCGCGCGTCAGGGGACGCGAAGTTGACGGAAGTCGCCGAGCGGATCTTGAGCGATCACCGCAAGATGGAAAACGGCTGGCGCGGGCTTGCACCTCTGTTAGAAGCGGTCGTGCCTGGAGCAACCCGACAGCTTGCAACACTTGCAGCCGCTGTAGAAGGTTTTGTACTACTGCACAATGAGCATCTGACGCTCGAAGAAGCGTGGGCGTTTCCCGCAGCCCGCGCATTCCAGTCGCACCTCGGCCCCAACGACTTAGCCAACATGGGCGAAGAAATGGCTGCGCGTCGCGTCGTGCATCGCTCAGAGCGCTCGCCCACCGGGAATCTGACACTCTGAGCCGCCCCGACCTCCAAGGAGGCTCGACCCTTGAAAGGCTTGAGCCCACGACAGTGAATGCAGGCCGCTGATCCAAGCGAACAGCCGGCGCGGAACGCTGGATCAGGCGCGAACTCGTGGTGAAGTTCTCCGAAATGGACGCTTGATCGCCATGTCCGCCATCTCCCTTCCGTGGCGTACGCTCGTACAGGCCGAGAAAGGATTGCATGCTCGAGCGTGCACAGCCTGCGGCAGCAGCACGGGCTTGGTACGTCTTGAAAGCGGATACGCGCAAGGAAAGGGGATCGCGCCCCAGTACGGCGTGATGGTCGCAGATGACATCGGCATCGAGGTCGCTCGCCCTGCGCCGCACCGCGCGATGAACTTACCCGTTGCGGCCTAGATGGCACTGGCGCGGTGTGGTGCCGACCGTTTCGACCGCCCTCAACAAGCCATGCTGTGCGGTGAGGAGTCGTCGATCTTGGGGGAAACTCACTGCCCTGGACGCGTTGCCCCTCCCCCTTTAGGAGGCACGAGCCCGCCCGTGTTCGCACGATCCCACGTCGACGTCGTCCCGACGACCGCGGGCCACCAGTTGGCATTCTCCACGGCCTGGTCGTCGGCATGCGTCGTCATTGGCGAGGACCGGAGCTAGAAGAGTCGGCCGATGACATGGCGCGTCACTCCGCTTGGCTCAGCAGCCAGTTCCTGAAGCGCACCAGCTTGCCCAATTGCTTGCGGGCCTCGGGATAGCACAGCCAGTAGCCCATGCTGCAGCTGTAGCCGCCGCCGTCCAGCGGCTCCTCCACCGTGCCGGCGGCGATCTTGTCGCCCACCAGGCAGCGCGGCACTAAAGCCACGCCCAGGCCCACCGCCACCGCCACCGCCACCGCGCGGATCATGGTCTGGAACTCGTCGAAGCGCGGGCCGGCCAGCGGCTCCAGGCCCGGCACCTGATGCGCCTCGGACCACTGCCGCCAGCCGGTGGGCACCGCCACATGGCGCAGCCGGGTGCAGCCGGCCACATCGGCCGGCGTGCGGACATCGATGCCGCCGAACCCCCGGCGCGGCGCGATGAACGCCACGTCGCGGCCCGCCAAGTAGTGCGCCCGCGCGCCAGGCCAATGTCCCTCGCCGAACAGGATAGAGCAGTCCAACGTCGGGTCGGAGAAGTCGTAGTCGTGCCGGTGCGGCACGAAGTTCAGCGTGACTTGCGGATGCTGTAACCGCAACTAGGGCAGCCGCGGTATTGCCACTTGGCCATGAATGTGGGCAACACCGAGATCTGAAGCGCACCGCCGCCGTCACTGTCGGTGAGAAGTTCTAGCGTGGCGGCCTCCAGCCTCGCCAGCAGTCCGGCCACCGCGCGCTCGTAGCGCTCGCCGGCGGGAGTAGGCGTCAGGCGCTGGCGGCTGCGCTGGAACAGCGGCACGCCCACCCAGCGCTCCAGTTCCTGCACTTGCTTGGTGACGGCGCTCTGCGTCAGATGCAGGATTTCGGCCGCACGCGAGATGCCGCCATAGCGCACCACGGTGCTGGAGGCGCGCAGCAAGTGCAAGGGCGGATGAAGGCGGCGCAGGAACATGGCGGAGGCTGAGATGTGTATTCCGGGATGGATGGATTTCAGGCCAGAGCATCAGCTGTCAAAACCGGGACGTCCCTCTAACATGGCCCGAACACAAGGAGTAAACCGGATGCGACGACGCCCCGTACTCACTGCACTGCTGTCCACCACTGTCATTCCTGGAATGAGCTTCGCACAGACCAGCCGCTGCGCATCGTGGTGCCGTTTCCGCCAGGCGGCGCCACCGACATCAGAGTCGCTGCATCGGCTGCTCGGCCAGACGGTGGTGGTAGAGAACAAGGCCGGCGCAGGCGGCTCGGTGGGCATGGCTGAGGTAGCCCGCGCGCCAGCCGACGGCGGCACTGTCGGCGTGGCCACCGTGTCCACCCATGGCGTCGAACCCGGCCGTGTATGCCAAGCAGCCCTACGACCCGGCCAAGGGCTTTGTGGGCGTGACTGAGATCGTCAAGGCGCCGAGGGTTCTGGTAGTCAACCCGGCCAAGCTGCCGGTGGCCGACTTCGCCGCACCGGTGCGTTTCCTCAAGGCCAATCACCGGCAAGGTCTCGTACGCCACGCCGGGCAACGGGACCATCGGCCACATGTGGGGCGAGCTGTTCAAGAGCAGCACCGCCACCAGCCTGGTTCACATCCCCTACCGCGGCGCCGGTCAACACGCATGTCGAAAAGCTGCATGCGTTTGCGCCCGCGCCGGGCGTAGGCTTGGTGGAGGCGCAGTTTCCGCGCATCTACCTCGATGCCAACCGCGACCTGACCGCGCTGGACACCGGCCTGCTGGACGGCCTATGGCCCGGCCCGCTGACCGACGACCCGGCGGTGCTGCAGAAGGTGCGGCTGGGCGGGGCCTGGTCTGGAAGGTGACGGACGAAGGCGAGGCCATCTACCACCGCCTGCTGACGGTGGCCGAGGTGCAGCAGCGCATTGAGCGCTGCTGGAAGCCGTACCACGCGGCCGTCGCGGCGGAAGTGGACGCCGCCCATGCCCGCCACGGCTGGTGCATCCACATCAACTGCCACTCGATGCCGGCGGTGGCGGCCACCCATGCCACGCTGTATCCCGGCGTGGCGCATGCCGACTTCGTGGTAGGCCACCGCAACGGGCGCACCGCCAGCCCGGCGCTGTCGCACCCTGTGTACGGCTTCCTCGGCGCGCGGGGCTTCAGCGTGGACTAGAAGCGTCCCTGCAAGGGCGTGGAGCTGGGGAGGCGCAATGGGCGGCCGGTCAGCAGCGGCACAGCATCCAGCTGGAGATCAAGCGCAAGCTCTATATGGACGAGAGCACGCTGGCTCTGCGGCCCGAAGGCGCCGCCCGACTGCAGGCCGACCTGCAGGCTGGTGCGGCAGCTGCTGGCCACCACCGCTGACGGTCCGGGCCGTTCGCTTGCAGCCAGCGGGCCCGCCAAGTCGCCGCCGGTTGGCACGTGATCGGTCACGCTCTGAGGTCCAACTTTGACAAGTTCCGCCGCAAGTAGGGTTGTCTCGCGCGATGCCGCGCTTCCCAGGAGTTTGTTGTCGTAGGTCATTGCGTTACGCCGGTACCGCCGGACCATGCGCCCAATAATGACCAGGGGATCGCCAACCGAGCGGTTCCTCGTTATAAGCGCGCGTTGCAGCAGCCTCCAAAAGCGTTTTGATGTTTGACTTCGCCGAGTGCCTCACCCGAAGCGCACGTCTCGTCGTGCCGCGGATCGCGGAGCGGGGGCTTGCTTTCACATTCGACGTCGACGTCCCGTCGCTGCTTGTTCAGGGCGACGTTGACGTAGCGGGAGCGCTCGTTGCACCGGCTCTTGCAAGGGGCATTGGGGCTCATCGATGCGGGACTGCTGGCGATCCTGGGTTCGGTCAGCGACAAGGGCCTGCCGACCGTCCGGATCACCGGCGCCGGCGCGCTGCTCAGCGGGCAACGGCTGGTATCGGCGCTGGAGAATCTGGGCCTGTCGCCCTCCGGGCTGTCCAAGGGTACGTTGGTGGTTGCTAAAGGAAACTGTCCGGTCGCAGGTGCACCCCTGGTCTTGGTTCACGACCCTGCGGAGGGCTTCGTGCTGGATGCCACCCTGCCTTTCACCTGGACCGGCGAAGCGTTGCCTCGGCTGCCATCGGCCAACGGTGCGGTGGCATGGGTCCGCCTGCCAGAAAACCCCAGATCCGGCGTCTTCAAGCGCAGGCTGCAGCGGCTCGGCTGGGAAGTGGTGCTGTTCGAGCCTGAAACCTCGCTCGCGGCGGCTTTCGATCGGCTGAACCACGAGCAGCCGAGTCTGCTGCTCGCTCACGCACGGCGACCGTCGCTGGATGCAGACGTGGTGGATTGGCTGCGACTTCCGGTCGCTGCTGACGTGCCCCGGGTGCTGGCGGTTCCTTTGGGGCACCCGGCATTGGAACAGCTGGACTCTGGCTACCGCTTACAGGCGCTGCCCTTCAGCCCGCACGACTTGGCCGTCCTGACCGCTGCGCAGGAGCCCAACTTCGACTTGACCTCGCTGCCCGTGCCGCTGGCTGACGAGGCAGGAGGCCGTCGCCTGTTGATCGTCGACGACAACCCCGTTAATCAAGCCGTCATGGGCGCCATGGCCGAGGCCATGGGCTATGCCGTGTCTCAGGCCGATGATGGCCAACAAGCCATCGAGGCTTGCTTGCAAGCGCCCCCCTCTGCCGTGCTGATGGACGTGAACATGCCCGTCATGAACGGCATCGAAGCGACACGTCACATCCGCGCGCTTCAACGCTCGGGCCAGTTGGCCCCCTTCCCCATCCTCGGTGCCAGCGCCGACGCGACGCCGGACAATGCGCACGCGTGCCTGACCGCCGGCATGGACACGTTCATCGCCAAACCATTGATGATCGCGGAGGTGGCCGCGCAGTTGCGCCGCCTGAGCCCGGACGCGCCGAAAAGCGCCATGTGGTGACACGCCGACTTCATCGCGGTCCGATTTCACCCGGATATAGAAAAGTAGCGTCGACGGTTTCGACGACGTGCAGCAGTCGTTGCACATCGATGGGCTTGGCGATCGCGTGGTCGAAATCGCCGCTGTGGCGCGCCGCCGTGATGTGAGCCCTACGACCCGACACGGCGATCAACTCGATCCGGCGGCCGTACAGCTGCCGCAAACGGTGGGCGGCCATCAAACCGTCCATTCCAGGCATTTCGATGTCCAGCATGGCGACATCGGGTCGCGTCCGGGCAGCCAGCTCAAGCGCGACGACGCCGTTTGAGGCAATCGCCGTCGTCAGCGTCCCTACATGGGCGACGTCAAGCAGCTCGGCCAGGGAGACAGCGGTATCGAGATGGTCGTCGGCAATGAGGATGTGCATCAGCGCTGAGCCAGGGTGGACATTCCACGTGCGTGTCCAGCTGGGCGCTCACCCCAACTCGGCTTTTTGGGAACCGGACTCATAGCGACCTGATGGCCGTGGCTCCTGCCCGCTCGATGGCTGCAGCCGCCGCACGAGCGCGAACTTCGTTGAGCGGATGCACGATCACCGCATGGCCTCCACGGACCAGCGCTGACTGCACCTTGCGGATCACCATGCCGCGGTCCGGTCTCAGCGTAAACAGTCCAGCGAGCATCCCGCCAAAGAAAGCGCCCATCATGGCGATGAACAGCACCGCAAACGCCGGCGAGGCGGCAGCCGCTGGCCAACCCGTCAGCACCAGCGCGCCAGCAACTGCAGTACCGGTCAGCGCGCCGGCGGGCATGAACCACGCATGGGTATGCAACAGCGTACGCCAGATACCCCGGTCCTCCGGCTCAAGCTTGCGCCCGACCTTAGCGTCGCCCGGGTGGACTACCACCGTGTGCAGCCCTGGTTGCAGCCGAAGTTGTTCGGCCAGGTGGTCAGCAGCAGAAGCGTCATCGAACACGCCCACCACGAGCGTTGCGGCGCGCTCCGCGACCAGAGACGTAGTAGTGCTCATCACGGTCTCGCTAGAAAGTGAAGAAGCATGCAGTTGACGCCTCTCGGTCGGGAGCGAACATCGTCCGGCAGCCCGTGCGCTTGTGAGATGCGGCTGACCCGCTACCGCTGCAGCAATGCGACAAGCCGGTCAGGTTCCAAGATCTCCACCTCGCGCTTATCCAGCCGTACAAGGCCGGCCGCCTGCATCTTAGACAGCGTCCGGCTGACCGTCTCGATGGTCATGCCCAGGTAATTGCCGGTCTCCTCGCGCGTCATACGCAGGACCATGGTTCGGCCAGAGTAACCGCGGGCCTGGAGGCGGCGCGCCAGGTTCAGCAAGAAGGCCGCAATGCGCTCTTCAGCACGCATGCCACCGAGCAGCATCATCACGCCTTGTTCCCGCACGATTTCCCGGCTCATGACCCGGTGCACCTGGCGCTGCAAGCCGGGCGCGTCTCGCGAGACGGCCTCAAGCTGGTCGTACGGGATCACGCAGACCTCGGAGTCCTCCAGCGCGGTGACGTCCAGCTGGTGATTTCCCGTGCTGATGCCATCTAGCCCCAGCAGCTCACCGGCCATCGAGAACCCGCTGATCTGCTCGCGTGTCTCGATCAGGTGGGTGGATGCCTTGAAGAAGCCACTGCGGACCGCATAGAGCGCGGCGAAGCGGTCCCCACTGCGAAACAAGCACTGTCCTTGTGGCACCTTGCGCCGCTGCGACACGACACGGTCCAGCTGCGCCAGCTCTTCCTCAGGAAGGCCTACCGGCAGGCAAATCTCGCGCAGATTGCAGCTGCCACACTGCGGTTCAAAGTGCGAGGACGTCCCCGGGCTCGGTGACCCCTCGTCACCGCCTTCTTGCTGGTTGACGTTGGTCATGCGACCAGCATAACGCGATACCGCTTCGCATCTGTAAGCCTTTGCTGACGTTCGTCGTATCAATTTGCTTACGTTCAACAGCGCCCCCCTGCGCCAGCACATCCTGCACAGTAGCCAGCGTGCCAATGCCTGCTGCTCAGCCCCACACCGTCAAAGGCCTGCTGCGCGTGATCGAGGCGCGCGACAGCGAGCTGGCGCTGCTCAAGCTGATGGTCGACAAGCTCAAGCTGCAGCTGCTGCGCCGTGTGAGTGCCGAGTTCGGCACCTCGAGTGAACAACTGGCCGCGCAGGCCACGCTGATCGGCAGCGAGGTGGTCCTGCAGGCCCAGCCCGTGGCCGCGACAGCTCAGCCTGCCGCAGCCAACGCCCCGGCGATCGACCGCAGCCTGCCGGCACACCTGCCGCGCCAAGCGCAGGTGCACCGCCCCGAGGCCACAGCTGCCCATCACGACAGTGCCGGCCACCCTTGTGGCTGCGCGTCCTGCGGTGGCCGCCTGCGCCAGATCGGCCAGGACGTGCCCGAGCAGCTCGAGTACGTGCCGGCGCACTTCAAGGTGATCCGGCATGTGCGGCCCAAGCTGGCCTGCGTGAACTGCCAGGCCAACTTCCAGGCCGCAGCGCCGAGCCGCCCGATCGCGCGCGGCATGGCCGGCCCGGGCCTGCTGGCCCATGTGATGGTGTCGAAGTACTGCGACCACATCCCGCTGTACCGCCTGAGCGGCATCTGCGCACGCAGCGGCGTGCACATCGATCGCTCCACCCTGGCCGGCTGGGTGGACCAAGCCGACCAGTTGCTGGACCCACTGGTGGCCGCGCTGGGCCGCTACACGTTGGCCGCCGCCAAGGTCCACGCCGACGACACGTGCGTGCCGGTGCTGGCGCCCGGCCTGGGCCGGACCCGGACCGGTCGGCTGTGGGTCTACGTGCGCGACGACCGGCCGGCCGGCGCCGACGAGCCGCCTGCGGCGTGGTACCAGTACACACCCGACCGCAAGGGCGAGCACCCTCAAGCCCACTTGCGCCGCTACAGCGGCGTTCTGCAGGCCGACGCCTATGGCGGCTGGGGCAAGCTGTACGACACCGGCCGGATCACCGAGGCGGCTTGCTGGGCGCATGCGCGCCGGCCCTGGTGGGACCTGTACCTGAGCACGGGCAAGGCCGAGGACGGCATCGCGGCCCAGGCACTGCGGCGCATCGCCGCGCTGTATGCGGTGGAGAAGGACATCCGCGGGCAGCCGCCCGACATCCGGCGCAGCCAGCGCCAGGCGCGGGCGGGCCCGCTGCTCGACGAGATGCACGCCTGGCTCAGCGGCCTGGTGGGCCGCGTCTCGGCCAAGTCCGATCTGGCGCGCGCCATCAGCTACAGCCTGACCCGGTGGCAGGCGTTGACCCGCTACCGGGACGACGGGCGCATCGAGATCGACAACAACGCGGCAGAACGTGCGCTGCGCGGCGTGGCCCTCGGACGCGGCAACTATCTGTTCATGAGTTCAAACGCCGGCGGGCGCCGTGCTGCGGCGATCTACAGTCTGGTGGAGAAGGCCAAGCTCAACGGGCTCGACCCCGAGGGGTACCTGCGCGAGGTGCTGGGCCGCATCGCAGACCATCCGATCAATCGCATCGACGAGCTGCTGCCTTGGAACATCGGGCGGGCCGTCGTGCCCGCAGCCGTTTTACTGCGTGCCGCATGAGTCACCCCGGTGTAGATCGTCAACTCATCGATGTCCTGAACCGTGCCAGCAGCCTGCAGCTGTTCCAGCTCAGCGCGCTGATCGAGCGCCTGCTGGCCGATCCGCGGCGCATCATCGCCGTGCGCGTGAACATGCACCTGGGCCAGACGGTGCGCTTCGTGGACTGGCGCGACGGCAGCCTTCTTGAAGGCAAGGTGCTGGCCATGAAGGACACGCAGGTGACCGTGCAGGACCTGCACGAGCGCCGGGAATGGAAGCTGCCTTATGCGGCCATCGAGCCGCCGGCGCCCAACCCAACCGCCCGTGCGCAAGCCGCTGCGGCAGCGCCGCCGCCGGCACCGCTCAAGCCCACCCGTAACGACTTCCGCCGTGGTGAGAAGGTGGCCTTCGAGTAAAAGTACCTGCAGACGGTGGTGGGCACCATCGTGCGCATCAACGACCGCACGGCCAGCATCGACCCGGGGGACGGAACGAAGTGGCGGGTAGGCTTCGGGCTGCTGCGTCACGTCCTTGACGTCTGACCAAAAGCAGCCGCGTCCGTCAAGAGGGTCGTAGGGCCGTGCTTACTTCGCAGGCATCGAGTGCAATGCCATTGGCCCTGACAGCACGCCACTGCGCGGCTCTCTCGCGTCATGCGTTTTCAACAAGCTTCTGGCGCGGCCTCCGACGTCGCCGGATGGCTGGAGGCGGCTTGCGCCAACAATGGCCTGATCGTGCTGGCGGTTCAGCCTGAGGCGCTGACGCGGACGAGGGATCGTGACAGAGGTTGCGCGTGCATCGAACGAACGCGGGCGTTGACACCACCAGCAAGACGCAAGTAAAAGCGGTCCGTTCCCAGGGCGGATCTAGCGCCGATCGCAGCCGCCCAAGGCGGCAAGCTGGACAAGTGCTCAACTTGTCAGCTCGCAAGCTCGCGCAAAATCGATTAGGCTGGTGCGGCAGTGGCAGCCATACTGCGTGATCATTCGACCGGGAGCCTCGTGATGAGTTTCGTAAGCGAATTCAAGGCGTTTGCCGTGAAAGGCAACGTCGTCGATCTCGCCGTTGGCGTGATCATCGGCGCCGCCTTCGGCAAGATCGTTGACTCACTCGTCAAGGACATCATCATGCCCGTGGTGGGGCGGGTCATCGGTGGCCTGGACTTCTCAAACTACTTCTTGCCGCTGTCGACTCCGCCTGCCGGCTACTCGGGGCCGATGACCTACGAGGCGCTGACCAAAGCCGGCGTACCCTTGTTGGCCTACGGCAACTTCCTCACCGTCGCGCTGAACTTCCTGATCCTGGCGCTCGTGATCTTCATCATGATCAAGCAGATCAACAGACTTAGAAGGTCCGAACCTGCGGTTGCGGAACAGCCCGCTGCAGAGCCGGAGGACGTCAAGTTGCTGCGGGAAATACGGGATTCCCTGCGTCCTCCCAGCGTTTAAGTCAACGCATTGCATCGGTACCCTCAGCCGACTAGCCAAGCGGGCGCAAGGCGCGTCTGCCGCCCTGCGCTGACGCGCAAGCTAATAGACGCGGTACCGGCCTCTCGAGAATCCAATCGACTGCCATGAATTCGCTGAGTCTGGCGGACGGCAATACAGAGCACGTCCGACATCGCCGCCCTAACGTGGCGCCGATCAGCGCCTACGTTGGCAACCATCCTGTGAGCACTTGCGCAGCGCGGCCCGGTTCACAATCACGGGCTTGCGACCCCAGTGTGCGCCTCCTTAGTGAGTGGCTAGTCTGTTTGCCCTGTGGGCACAGGCAGCCTGCAGCAGTCGCCTCAGACGACGCACCGACTAGCTCCGCGAGCTCGCCGCTGGTCATGAAGCCGCGGCGCGCAGAGCCGTCCGTCGCCTGCGCGTTGCACTAAGTCCTGCAAACATTTTGCTTGCTTTTTTGCCTTGCCGGTGTGCCGGCCAAGCGCTTAATTCGGGCGGCGCGTTTGACGGGCGCCTTGCAGCCCTCCACAGCGTGAGCGGTAGTGGCAATCGGGATCTGAGTGTGGGGACAGTAATTGAACATGGTGGTCATGAGTCGAGACAGCAGAGGTTTGATTCTGCGATCCACGGGTCGAGCCACGCTGGGCAGTCCTTGCAGCAGGTCTGAAGGACTCTGCCAGCCTCAGTTCTATCGGCGACACGGCATAGTCGGCGATCGCTTTGGGGGTGCAGCGTGATCCTTGGGGCACACAAGAGCACCGGATTTTTGCGTGGCCCGGCGTCCCTGGCCTGAACTAAAGGCGCACGCAATGGCGTGAGCATTGCGAAATAGCATGGCCGAGCTTGAAGCAATCCGGCCGACTGTGGCCCATTGTCTGCCCCGCCTGCTGCGCTGCGTTCGGCGTTTGCCTAACAGCCACCCGCGCCACTCCTGCGACGAGCTGGGTGTGCACCTGGCGCCTGCCTTCCAACCCCACCTCGCGGCTCTTTCGCCGCACCGGAGGCGCTCCGCGCGGCATCCCCGGACGCCAGGGTGGCATCACATTGCGCTCACAAGCCCCGACCTCCTCCCCGATGCCGGCATTCTCAGCGAACGCAGAAGTGCGGTCCGAGATATCGCGCAGCACGAACCACCCGGACGCGTTCGACGCGGCGATGGCACGGCGTTTCATGTTTCGCGTGAACTTCCGTCCGCTGGCAGGGGAACAACGGCTTGCGTTGTTCGCCGAACTGACCGGCCAGCCCACGTCCGTCAATCAAACTCGCATCCTCGCAGGGCTTGCCCAGCTGACGCTGGGTCACTTCGCGAACTCGCGCAAGCGCGTCGATGCCCTTCGACTGGGTGCCGATGCGTGGCTCCATGAGCTGCAGGAAGAGTATGCCGCGAAGGCAACCGCTCCACGGCGCATTGGCTTCTGACGCTAGGTCGCTGATGAGTCTGGTGGAGGCCTTCGAGCTGTGGCATGCACAACACCAAGATACCTTGCCCGCCTTGTCACGAAGCTGCCTTCTTACCTCGCGAGCCAAACCTTGGCTACCCACAACGATGTCAAAACCCTCTTTGTGGGAGAAGGCGGTTAGTCGCATGTGAGCTCGAAGAGCTGCGACCACACGCCGTACGCCTCAGTCCAGCGACCCAGCGGGCCCAAAGAATTCATAACGAAGCTGCGCTTCGGGCACGCCCAGCGCAGTCAGGGACCGCTTCACCTGCCGCATGAAAGGTTGCGGCCCCAGGAAGTAGGCATCGACTCCGGCCGGCTCGGCGGGAAGCCAGCTGGCCAGCCGCTCCGTCGTGATACGGCCGAGGGCACGGCCTTCCGCGTGCTCGCCCGGCGTGGCCTCGTCATAGAGATAAAACCGCTTGAGCTGTGGGTGCCGCTCGGCCATCGCATCCACCGCTTCGCGGAAAGCATGCACGCCTTCATGCCGCGCGCAGTGGACGAAATGCACCGGTCGCTCGGGCTGCTCGCCCGCCAGTGCCGCTTCCACCATCGCCATTGCCGGCGTGATACCCACGCCGCCGCTGATCAGCAGCAGCGGTCGGCCTCCCGCCGCCAAGGTGAAGTGGCCGGCCGGCGGGAAAAGCTCCAGCGTGCTGCCTGCGTGGATCTGCTCGTGCAGGAAATTCGACACCACACCACCCGGCTCACGCTTGACGCTGATCCGGTAGCTAAATCCGTTCGCCGCAGCCGACAGCGAATAGTTGCGCCGCACCTCTTGGCCGGCGATGATCAGGCGCAGGCCGATGTACTGGCCTGGCTGGTGTGCGACCACCTCGCCGCCATCGGTTGGCACCAAGTGGAACGAGGTAATCTCGTCGCTCTCGCGCACCTTCCTCGCCACGGTGAAGCGACGGGCGCCACGCCAGCCGCCGGGCATTGCCGCAAGCGTGTTGTACTGCTGCGCTTCCTCGCCGATCAGCAAGTCGGCAAGTTGTCCATAGGCTGCGGCCCAGGCAGCGATCACCTCGTCGGTGGCCACATCGGCGCCCAGCACCTCTCGGATGGCACGCAGCAGACAGCCGCCAACGATTGGATAGTGCTCCGGCAGCACCTGCAGCGCGACGTGCTTGTTGACGATCTGCGCGGCCAGCGGACCCAGCGCTTCAAGCCGGTTGATGTTCTTGGCATACATCAGCACGCCATTAGCCAGCGCGCGCGGCTGCGCGCCACTGGCCTGGTGCGCGGCGTTGAACAACGGACGCACCTCGGGATGCTCGGCCAGCATCAAGCGGTAGAAATGGGTCGTCAGCGCTTCGCCGCCGTTTTCAAGCAACGGCACGGTGGCGAGGACTACATTACGGTGGGCTTCGCTGAGCATTGGGGTGACTTAAGGATTAGTAGTGCGCTGTTCAATGCAAAGGACGGGCCAGGGCGTCGTCCGCCGCAAATCAATGACTTAGCAGCACATGCTGTCAAACAGATCGCTTTAGAATGACGTCAAATCGACAGCGTGAGTCAAAATGACGCCCACCCAGCTTCTTGACGCGATCGTGCCCCTGGTCACCGACTTGACCGCCGATCTGCCTGAGGATGAGCGCTTTCGTCGCCTGCTCACAGGGCTGCGCAGCGTAATGCCTTGTGACGCAGCCGCACTCTTGCGACTGGAGGGCGATCAGTTGCGGCCGATGGCGGTGGATGGCCTGAGCACCGACACGCTGGGCCGCCGCTTCCGCGTGGCCGACCATCCGCGGCTCAGAGCGCTGCTGGAAGCGCCCGGCCCAGTGCGTTTTGCTGCCGACTGCGGCCTGCCCGATCCGTACGACGGCCTGGTGGAAGGCGTGGCAGGTCACCTGCCCGTGCACGACTGTCTGGGCTGCGCGCTGCACCTGGCCGATGGAAGCGGCCGGCCGTGGGGCCTGTTGACGCTGGATGCGTTGCAACCACAGCGCTTCTCGAAGGTCGACCTGAAGGTCCTGAGCACGCTGGCCAGTTTGGCAGCAGCTACCGTGGCTGCGGGCGAGCGCATCGGTCAACTGACCACTTGCATGGAGCGCTACCGGTTGGCTGCGCAGCCTGCCAGCAGTCGGCTGATCGGGCAGAGCGCGGCGCACCGGGCGCTGTTGAAGGAAATCACGCTGGTGGGCGGCAGCGATCTGTGTGTACTGATCCAGGGCGAAACCGGCGTAGGCAAGGAGCTGGTGGCGCAGGCGCTGCATGCGGCCTCTCCACGCGCCGACCAGCCGATGGTCAGCATCAACTGCGCGGCGCTGCCCGACACGCTGGTGGAGAGCGAACTCTTTGGCCATGTCAAAGGCGCCTTCACTGGCGCCACCGCCGACCGCGCCGGCAAGTTCGAGCTAGCGCACGGCGGCACGCTGTTTCTCGACGAGGTGGGCGAGTTGTCACGGCAGGTACAGGCCAAGCTGCTGCGGGTGCTGCAGAGCGGGCAGTTGCAGCGTCTGGGAAGCGACCGCGAGCGTCATGTGGACGTACGAGTGATTGCTGCCAGCAACCGGAACCTGGCGCAGGAAGTGAAGGCCGGTCGGATGCGGGCCGACTTCTATCACCGGCTGAGCGTGTACCCGCTGCAGGTGCCGCCACTGCGAGAACGCGGGCGCGACGTGCTGCAGCTCTGCGGCCATTTTCTGGAGCAGAACCGCGCGCGGCTCGGGCTGGGTGGTCTGCGGCTCGAGGCTTCCGCGCAGGCAGCACTGCTGGCACACCACTGGCCCGGCAATGTGCGCGAGCTGGAACACCTGGTTGGTCGCAGTGTGCTGCGCGCTTTGGGCCGGGCGCATGCGGCGAGTGGCGCGGTGCCTCGCATTCTGAGCCTGTCTGCGGCCGACCTGGAACTGCCGGCGACGGTGCCTGCTGGTATGCCGGCAGCAAGGGAAGAAGTCGGCGTGGCACACCTGGAGTCGACCACGCCGCTGCGAGAAGCGGTAGATGCCTACCAGCGCCAGCTGATTGGCCAGGCCCTGCAACGGCACGGCCACCGGTGGGCGCCCGCGGCGCGCGAGCTCGGCCTCGACCGCGGGAATCTGGCACGGCTGGCACGACGGTTGGGTGTCGACAGCGGCACCCCAGCGACTCACGGGCGCCGTGGGCAGCACCAACCAACGTCGGGGTGACGCATTGCAGGCGCTCGTGGCGGCGACTTGTCGCGCCCTAACAGTGAAGCGTTGTACGCCCCGGATCGCCCAAACGGCATCTGCCAACCACCTGCGTGCGCGATCTCTGAAATCGGCGTTTGACTTCGCCATTGCACCAGCCCGATCAATGTGCGGCATGCCTCGTTCGGCGGCTGCCAAACGACGGGACATGGACCCGCGGCGGCACTGAAGTACTGGCATGGCCCGTGGTGGCATTGGCCCGGCCGAGTGGTTGGATCTATAGAATTGACGCCATGATCGCTTTGCACTCCACCGCCGCGACTGTCGGCACATTGCTGCTTGCCATCCTTGGCAAGCAGCAGGAGAGTGTGTGGTCGAGGCCAGGTCCTGCGTTTCACCGGTACCCAGCCGGCAGCAGATTCCTAGGCCCGGCGATCACCCCTCCTTCATCACGCGCAACACCAGATCGCCGGGCCCCCAGCCCCGCGCAGCCATGTGCTCATCGCGATCGATGGCCACAATCTGGAGTGCCGTATGCCTACTCTCGTCGATGAGCGAATGCTCACTGAACTCGACCACCTCCGACTGACTCACCTGCTACAGCGGCAAAGTGGGGGCGGCTCCACTTGGGACGCGCTGCGCGCTGTTCTGGCCGACGCGCAAGTGGTTCCTTTGGAACGTTTGCCAGCACATGTGGTGACCATGAACTCACGTGTGCTGTTGACCGACGTGCAGACCGGCGCGTGCACGCACCTCACGCTCACCTACCCAGCCGACGCCGACGCCGCCGTGCACCGGGTTTCGGTGCTATCGCCCGTGGGTACCAGCCTGCTGGGGCTGCGCGTGGGAGACGTCGCGAGCTGGTCACTGCCCGACGGACAAGCGCGCCACGCGAAGCTGGCAGTCATCGAGTACCAGCCAGAGGCCCACGGCGAGCTGGCGCTCTAGTCAAGGCCAAAGCCGGTTTCATCAATGGAGCGTCCATGCTGCCTATCGGCGGCAGGCCGTCGCACGTCGATGCTGTGTTCATAAGGAGTTTAAATGTCCCGCTTGCAATCAATCCTGGCAGCCACCGACCTGTCCCCGCTGGGCAACAACGCGGTGCGCCGCGCCGCCTTCCTGGCCGCCGAGCACGGTGCAGTGCTCCACATCCTGCACGTGGCGTCCAATCAGTGCCCAGAACCCGCGCTCGAATCGGCCCGCGTTCAGCTGCGCTGGCTCGCCCGCCAGATCGGCGCACGAGACGACGTGGTCGTCCGGACAGAGCTGGTTAGCGGCTCGATCGTCGAGCACCTGGTAATCCAGGCAGGCAATCACGACCTGCTGGTGGTCGGGCGGCGCAGCTACTGGCGCTTCAAGGACCTGGTGCGCAGTCGCATCAGCGAACAGGTAGTGCGGGCCAGTGTGGGCCCCGTGCTTGCCGTTCGCTTGACCGCCGCACGGCCTTATCGGCGCGTCACAATCGCCACCAACTTCTCGCAAGCATGTGAAGAAGCAGCTCGCCTGGCGGCCGACCTCAGTCCACGCGCCCAGCTGCAGCTTGCGCATGCCCTGCGCTTCTCCGGCCAGGATTCGGCGATGCGCGAAGTCGGCGTGCCCCTGCACATCGTGCAGGCTTACCGTCACCGCGAGGTCTTGGGGACGCAGGCACGTCTGCGCCGTCTGGCGCAACGTGTCGGCATCGCGTGTGATCGGGTAGAGCATACGGTCACCCGCGGGCCTGCGGCGCCAATGACGCTGCGCTTGCTTCAAGCGTGGCGAACCGATCTTCTGGTGGCCGGCCACAGCGGCAGCAACGCCGTGTGCCGATTCCTGGTGGGCGACATCCACCGCGAGTTTTGCGCGATGCGCAGGCCGACGTGCTGGTCGTGCCGTCGAAGCAGTCGCGCGCAAGTGCGGCAGTGTTAACCAACGTCGCTCCGGAGCTTGGGCGGTAGCACTTGCCAAAGGATCAACGCCGGCATGCGGTTCAACGGCTGACATTCTCTCTACTGCGGTCATGCAACCGCCCAGGTCTTGCGGAGTTCCTAGCGGCCCGTCACCAGTCGGAGGGCAGCAAACGCCACGACCGGCCTGGTCAGCGATACCGCTGAGAACACAGCGTTCGGCGTTGGCGCGGGTGTGCAACCTGACAACGAACCGCATCGAGCGGTCTACCGTTCGGAGCACTGAGTCAGTGACATCACAGACCCCGAGGATCCTTCGCGAGCTCAGCGACGGGACGCACTCCGGCTTGCATGAAGTCGTGGCTGCAAGCTAAGACTGTAGGCAGTAGTGCGCTTGCTGAAAAAACGATTAACGATCCAATCACATGGCTTGCGTGGCGCGGCGGCACCCTTGCAGTGTGACTGCCCAGACAGATGACCGGACGACCACGGCTGCGTCGCCTGGGACGGCGTGGTAACTTCTTGAGCCACCCGCACACGCTCGCGGTGTCCGGGCGTGGTCTCGGTCGACTGTCTGCGGACCTTGCCGGGATGGGAGATCGACGCTCGCAAGCCCAATGGCCGGCGCCAAAGCTCAAGCCGAATCGGCTTGGGACAGCCGGAAGCGCGCCTGTCCGGTTGGTTCATTGCTCATTCCGTGCGCCACGTGGGCAACGTGTAACCGGTCACAATTGCCGCCGTGCGCAGGCCACTGGCGCAGGCAGTGCCACAGAGCAAACAGAGCCAAGCCGGGACGTCGATGGCTTGGGCTCCGAGAAGCGTCCAGCCTCCGATGAAAGCGCAGAGGGCGTACGGACGGTGGTCGCTGAAAGCGACCGGAATCTCATTGCAGACGACATCTCGGAGTACGCCGCCGAACACCGCAGTGATGACGCCCAGCAACGTCGCCACCAGTGCCGGTAAACCACTGTCCCAAGCCAACTGAGTTCCCACCGAAGCGAAGAGGCCCATGCCCAGTGCATCGGGCCATGGATGGAGCGCTCAGCAAGCAAAAAATGCCGGCTGCGCATGAAGAGCATAGCGCCCACGCAGAGCGCTAGCACTGCCCACAGCCAGCTTGGGTGTTCGACCCAGGAGAACGGGCGACGATCCAACAGGACGTCCCTCAGCGTCCCGCCGCCAAAGGCAGTCAAGCTGGCTGCTACGACGACACCTACTGGATCAAGCTGCCGCCGCGCCGCGACAAGGATGCCGGAAACCGCAAATGCCAAGGTACCAGCCAACTCGACTGCTGTTTGAGCCAACGGAATCGCCGTCGTATCAAGCACGACATGGTCCTAGTAATGTCGCTGACACCGGCGTCAGTTGACAAGTTAGCACAGACGCGCATCAGACCGCGCGGAGGGAGCACCCGCAGGCTCGGCAGGCTGGCGCCGAAGTACCTGGCCTGCTGGGGTGCCGCGCACTTCAAGCCGCTCGCCGCCGTGTCCGCCCGCCAGACCGGGGACAAAAACTGTTGCCACCTGTCGGCGGCCATCACGTCGACCGAGGCCCAGTTGATCTGCAAACCTCCCCTTTTGCTCGCATGCCGCCTTTGCATGTCGTCGTTGGCAGCGCGTGGCGCAACCACCGGAACTGATGGCTGGGGCGGACGGCGGCGGCGGGTCCATCACCGTCCATCGCCACTCGCGCCGTATCGCGCGGACGGTACTGGTATACCGGCCAGCTCGCGTCACCGTAACCCGTCGCGTCGCTGCACCATCTTTCCCGCCGGCGCAGTAGACGAACGGCATCGTGGCGAGCGAGATATCCCGCGCCTCCTCACGCGGCGAGTCAGCTCGGGATGCACGCGAAGGCACTGCTGCACCTCCTCCCAATCAGGGGAGCACTGGCGTACACGAAGCCGCCGAGCAAGAAGGTCATGAGCGCGGAGTCGGCACCACGATCGCGGACAAGACCTTCACCAGGGCGACGGCTTACGGCGGCTCGGGTAGGCACTACGCCACCGCCGGTCGGTTCGGTGACACCGCTCGGGCCTATCGCCCATCGCCACGCCCTGCCTACCGACCTGACCGGACGACCCCACCGTGATCGCCGGGGTCACGTAAGTCAGGCGGCATTTCCTCGCCTGAAACGCTCCGAGGTGGGCGGCCCAGGCCGCTGTTGATTACTAGACGCCGATCCCTGCGGCACCGCCAGGCTGCTATGGAGTGATAACCCGCGCTATCTTCACTTGTGGATAGTCTCAAGCAGTTTTAGATGCATCTCATTTTTTCATAGCCTAAGCACATGACGCATCAACGTCGGTACTCTGATTTGCGATCCCGCAGGCCCTTCTCAACGGAACGCTGCGGCGAGAGTTGAGGAACGGCGAAGCGAGGCCTTCCTTGCATAAAGTTAGCAATATCACGTGCGAGGTTGCGATCGAGCGAATTTTCTGACCGGACAAGCACTTGCCCGATACGCGCCCAAGCTTCACGAGCTGAGACGTGGGAAGGAGCAATGGCGATCGGGCGTCGAATTACATCCCGCCGCAGCCGTTGCTGGTCCTGGGCCTGTCGCCGCCATAACGCCTCATTGCGGCCTTGCACGCCGCGCGTTGCAGCAGGTGTGGCTTCCGCCTCGATGCCCCAGCCGCGCAACTTCTCCGCAAACGTCTCCCGCCAACGCTGCAGATCGGCCTTGCGAGGATTCAGCCGGTGTCCATGATTTGACTCTGCCCTCACGCTAAGGTGCACGTGAGGATTCGCTTGGTGGTCGTGCAACACCATGACGTACTTGTGATCTGCAAGCTCTGCCTGTGCGAATTCGCGCGCCGCGCGCTGCACGATGGACGGGTCGGTGCCACGCGGCATGGACAGCATGATGTTGTAGGCCTCGCGCCGCTTAGTGTGTTCCTCGATCGGGCTACCACCCCAGCGCCACTCGTCCACCAGCAGGTCGAGCTCTTCCCGACCCTCCACCAAGTCGCTGCGTTCATCCTCGATTGACAGCCGACCGTGTTTGCTGATGTAGTGGAAATGCGCCGTGATGGCGCGCATGCCTCGGCCGCCTCCGGTGACCTTCACCATCACTTGAGGGGCACGGCGCTGCACCAGCGCGGCGATGCGCTCGCGCAGGGCAGCAGCCCGTTGAGCAGACGAGCCGCGCAGGCGGGGCGCTGCGTTGGGCACCCATCGATTGCTCGGATAGAACAGCCGCTCGCCCCAGTGCAGCAAGGCGGCATCGGTGGATAGCATCATGGCGCGCTCCGAGCGACGCGGCGGCCGTGCATGCGCTGCATCGGCGCGTGATCCTCCGGCGGGCTGTCCATCACCAGCGATGCTGCAGAGACGAGGAGCGCTCGCAAGTCGCTGAGACCTTGCCTGAGGACCTCTGATTCCGGAGACGTCGGCTCGATGCGGCCGTGCAAGCTCAGTCGCTGCAGGGCTCTGCGTAACGCCGCCAGTTCAGCCGTCACGGCTACGAATGCCGTGCGCTGAGCGTCGAGCTGCTCCGCAGTCGCTCCGACAGCGCGGCCAGCGGCCACTCGTGCCAACCAGCGACCGGGCCGTTGACCAGCAAGCGCAGCCGACGACAGCACCGCCTTCGCCTCGTCAGGATGCATGCGTAAGCACAGGCGCTTCGACTTGAGCTGTACAGCGGGCTGTCTGGCCTGGGCATCTAGAGCGTCCTGCGTCCCCAGCGAAGCAGCAAGCACCTGTCGTACAAACTGCGACGGCATGACGCGGTCGGCCTCGGCGCGCGCCATCAACGCGCCTTTCAAGCCCTGCAGATCGACCGTGATGCGGTCCCGAGATGAGGTGCCCATCCGAGCCTCCTTCAAGACAAGCGCCAGCTTGTCCGACAAACGGCGCCACCGCGCCTATCCTGCACTAACCGATGTCTTCAGTATTGGTCGAGGTCGATCCAAGTCGACCGATGACTTCCAGCCAAAATTCATCGTCTAGCGTGTGCAGGTCACTGCCTCGACTTGGCGGCGCTCGCCTCGATCGAGAGGCACTGGATGCCTTGCTAACGTCCGTGGTCAGGCGCTTGCTGAAGCCGTATCTCGTCGCAGCCGAACGTCGACGGCTGGACTGCAGGACGTCAATCGGATTGACACCGCGTTGTCCAGAAGCACAGTGTCCAACCATCTGCGCCATCATTTGAACGTCAATCCGATTGACAGCGAGAACGGTCGGCGCCTCATCAACGACTTGGGTCGACTGCCCCGTCTGCGGCAGACAGTCGTCGCAGGTGAACAACCGGTGCGAAGCCAGCGCGCATGCACGTCAATCGGATGGACAACATTGACCGCATAGGTTGCGGTGGCCCTCGACAGACCCCGTGTCAATCGGATTGACACCGCCCTGTCGAGAAGTACAGCGCTCAACAAACCGCCCCGTCACCCAAACGTCAATCCGATTGACAGCGCGCCCGCTCGTCGTCCGTTCTGCGGCCTTTGGTGCCCGTCCGGCGGGCCGACAGATGTCGCAGGCGAAGGGCAAGGACGACGCCAGCGCTCATCCATGTCGATCGGGTTGACATCATCCATCGCGCCGGCTGCGGTCGCCTTCGGCAGACCCGCTGTCCATCGGATAGCCGCCGCTGCATCTTGCAACGGCACCTAGCGTCTCCACGGCGCAAGCTTCCTCCACTCCGCTGACCTGCCGGCGTGCCTCCGGGTGTCGCAGCGTCTGGGACTCGCACTGGGGTTCGCCCACGTGGCGTACGGCAGTACACCGCCTACGGTTGGCGCACCGGGAGGCCATCATGCGAAACCCAGCTTTGACTTTCATCGCGCTGGCACTGGCAGCCGGCAGCGCCGTGGCCGGACCGTTCAACATCACCCACCAGCAGCGCTACATCGCCATCGGCGCGTCCGTCACCATTGAAAACGCCGGTGGCGAGCCCGGCGGCTCGGGCGCTGCAAGTGACATGTTCACGATGCCACGCGACGACTTCTCCGCCATGAACCGCGAGGTCGGGCTGGACGGCGGCCCGCTGGGCACGGTCGGCTACGCCGGAGGCCGGGCGGTGCAACGGTCGTCCATGACCACGGATGAAATCTCGTTCTACGGCTTCGGCGACATCTACGTGCAGCTGGTCGGCTCGGGCGACGTGATCACCGGTGGTGGCAGCACCAGCTCCGGCTTCTCCGCGACGTTCACCGTCACCGCGCCCACCTCGGTGCGCCTGGCGTTGAGCAGCATGCCCAGCCAGTTTGGCAACGACTTCCAGTTCGGGCTGTCGAGGGCCAACGGCCAGATGGTCTGGGGTCAGAGTTCCATTGAACAACCAGATGGCCCGCCGCTGTACAGCTTCGAGCAACGTCTGGATCTGGCGCCCGGCGTGTACCACGTGGGCGCCTTTGTTGGTGCGAACTACTCGATTGACGGCGTGGGGGACCCTCGCGCCGAGGGCCAATTCACACTGGCTGCCGTGGTGCCGGAGCCGAGCACCACCCTGCTGTGGTCAGCCGGCGTCGCCTTCCTCATGGGTGCGGCCTGGCGTCGATGGCCGCGGGGCTGATCCAGCGCCGCTTCTCGCGCGATGCAACGTACCGCGTCGACATGTCGAAGTAACTGCGAACTTCAACCCCTTCCTTGAAGGTGGGACGCGCCTGCAGGGCAGACCACACTGCACGACAGGCGTTGCACCATGACAGCGGCAACGCTGCAGCCGCACCCCGGAGGTGGACCGTGACGTTGCACCCGTGGATTTGCCTGGCGGCCGGCCTTCTCGCTGGCTCAGCGCACGCGTTCAGCTGCGCACCCACCGGCTCCAGCCCGTGTGAGATCGAGTTCAGCACCGCCACGGTGGTGTTTGACCAGGGCACGCTCAACTTCTCGAGCGAGACGCAGTTCAACGGCACGGACGGATCGGTCAACGGCTACGCCCCGGGCGACTTTCCGGAGCTCACGCCCGTCGACACCGACGGTGGGACGCGCGTGGGGTTCTCCTTCACGCCTAACATGTCGGCGCAGGTCGGTGGCAGCGGCTTCCAAGGCTTCCACGAAGCAACCGCGTCTTTCACCTTCGAGCGACTGGTCTTTGCCCCCAAGGCGGGCTACCAACTGGTGGGGGTGGAATTCACCGTCACCGGCGCGCGCGGCCAGGTGGGCAACGGTCAGGCACCAATCGCCGTGCCGGGCATCCCGGTGCAGAACGGCGATACCTTTGTGGCCAGCGACGTCTGGCACCCCTTCCAGACTACCTTCAGCGCCTCGCTGGGCGCCAACGCGTTTTACCAGGAGGGTCCGGACGGCACGGCGGCGGAGTACGGTACGGCCTTCGCGCGGTTTGACTCGGTGCGCATCGTGGCCCACTTGGCACCGGTGCCGGAGGTCGGGACCGGAGCACTGTCGTTGCTCGGCCTCCTGGCGCTCGGATCACTGCGTGTTCATCGGCGCGTCAGCGGCTCGACCGCCGGTGTGGAGGATGCTGCTCCGATGCCGCCCATCAAGTAGCAGCCATGAGCCTGCTCGTCGAGATCACCGTCGGGGTCGTGTCTGCACTGGTGGCCATTGGACTGTTCGTCAGCACTCGCACGGGCCGTCGCGACTGAGTCGACATCGCGATGTCCATCCGATGGACATTCAGCGCTCAGAAGCCCAGCAGGGTCAGCCGCGTGACGGCGACCACCCTCACCTCGCCGTCGGCACCCGCCCGCACGTGCATGCACCCTGGCTCGTCTGGCACCGAATGCACCAGCAGTTCGAAGACCTGGCCGTCCAGGGCGACCCGCACGGTTGGGGTGACACGCGTCGAATGCGAACGGGCGCCCGCCTTCACCGTTTCGACGGGCGACGCGAGGCGAGGCGGCTGCAATCCTGACGTTGGGGCGATGCAATCTGGTGCGGCCTGGACCGATGCATCGGCCAGCACAGGCCCCGTCGGCAGCAGTGCAGGACTGCAGGCTGCCGTCAACTCCGTCCGCAGAGTGGCCAGGCGGTCCCTCGTCACGTTCGTCTGCGCAGCGGCCCAACGGGTCACCACCTCACCGTGCGCCTCATGCAGCCGTTTGAGCTCCTGCAGCTCGTTGAAGCCCCGGCACTGGCCCGACCGGTAGAGCTGCAGCAGCCAGTCCGGCGGGTCGATCAGTGCGGTGGCCGTCTGCACCCACTGGCGCGTCTTGCCGAGGCGGCGGCCGATCTCGGCCTGGCTTTCGCCCAGCCGCAGCCGCTTGGCGATGAAGAGCGCCAGCTCCAGCGGGGTCAGCCCTTCGCGCTGCTCGTTCTCCAGCACCTGGTCGTACCGGTCGACGGTCGCGTCCACGAACGCCGGAATTGATGCCTGCCCGGCCAGCCGCGCCGCGCGCAGCCGGCGCGCGCCGAAGTTGAGCCACCAGCGCCCTGCCCGCTCCGCATTGGGCCGTACGGAGACCGGCTGCCGCACCCCGCGCTGCTGGATCGTCTGCGCCAGCGCCTGCAAGGCTTCGTCGTCGAACTCGATGCGCGGCTGCTCGGGGTCCTCGTCGATGTCGTTGACGGGCAGCAGCAACGGCGCGCCGGTGGACGGCACGGGCGCATCGAGCGCTGCCAGGTCACTCAGGTCGAGCGCCATCGCTCGGGCTCTTGAGCGTCGGGACGACGATCTCCGCGATGCGCCGCAGGCTGGGTTCGATCTCGACCCAGGCGTCCCGCGCCGCGGTCTTTTTCATCTCCCACAGCCGCTGCCCCTCCGCCTGGGCCTCGGCGATGCACGAGCGCTTCGGGATGCGCGCGAAATCGCCGGCGGCCGGGCTCAGTGGAATCATCAGCGGGAAGTAGTGGTTGATCACCTGCAGGAAGTTCTCCTTCTGGAACGGGGTCGGCTCCACGAGCGTGGGCAGCAAACCGACAAGCTGCAGCTTGGGGTTGAGCACCGCCTTGATCTTTCGCACGCCGATCCGCTCGTGGTTGAGCAGGCTGATGACGCCGTCCAGCGCTTCCTGGTTGAGCTGGATCGGCGACAACACGCAGTCGGCGCTGGCCAGTGCGACGATGACACGGATGTCGGGGTTTGGGTTGGTGTCGACAACGCAGACGTCAAAGTCACCATCCACCCGCGTCAGGAACTGGCGGAACTGTCGTGCAAACGGCGTATGCAGGGTCGGCTGCCGTTCAAAGCCCAGTAGCGAGTCGTGCGCTGGCACCAGCACTGCGCCGGACGGCGGCAAGACAGGCAGCGGGCCGGTGAGCAGGTGCCCGGCATGTCCTGCCTCGGGTGCTGACCAGCCGGCCAGGCGCAGCGGCTTGGAGAGGTTGCCTTGGTGGTCAAGGTCCACGGCGATCACCCGCAGACCGCGGTGGCGCAGGTAGTAGGCCATCAAGGTCGCGACCGCGGACTTGCCGACCCCGCCCTTCTGATTGGCGAGCACCAAGGTCTTCATGGACGCTCCTCGCGCGGACACAGACCATGCGATGCTGCAACGAGCGGCGGCCAGCGGCGCGATGATTTCTAATGGAAATTCATCGCGCCGTGTCGGTGGTCAGGCCTTCAGCTTGCGCATCTCCTCGGCCAGCAGCCACAGCGCCCGGTTGAGGCTGACGTTGCGGTCGATGCTATTGACCGGCCGGGTGTGCAGCCGGCGGCCCTTGGGTCCCCTTCCGCTCTGTCCGCCGCGGATGACGTTTTCCTGCACCCGCTGGAAGGTGTGCCACAGGCTGTGGCCCAGGTCCTCGGGCCGGCGGGCTTCGATGAGTTGTTCAGCGGTGACCGGCGCGGCCGTGTGACCCCCGAAGTCGGCCACCGTGTTTTCGCCAAAACGCAGCGCCAGGGCAGCCGTGGCGAACGCCCGTTCCTCGGCCGGTTGCAGCGGCAGCGCCTTCATGGCGTCGGTGTGCTCGTCCACCGCCTGGAACTGGTCCAGTACACGGAAGGCGCCTTCGATGACCCGGTCCTGCACCTGGCCCTTGTGTGGGACGCGCAAGTCCTCCACCACGTCGCCGACCACCAGGCCGTTGGCACAAACTCGTCGGAACAACCCGGCCAGCATCTGGTACGCGCTGACGCCGTCATGACTGTTAATGAGGATGATCTCCTGCGCTTCGTCGCGCTGATTCGGCTCGCCATGGCGCAGGCGGATCAGGTGCTTGGTGTAGTCGGCCTTGCCTTCCACACGGCTGGCGCCCTGGGCGACCATCACCGGCCGGAAGTTTTCCTTCTGCAGGCCGCGCAGCACCTCGATGGTGGGGATGTAGCTGTATCGCTCGGACCGGCTGGCGTGTTTGCCGGTGGCGAAGATGGACGGGGCGACCTGCCGCATCTGGTGTTCGGCCAGTCCGCTGTCCTGGCGCAGCACGCGGGTGCCGTAGGCAAAGCGGGTGGTCAGGGTCGGGGTGGCGTGGAGGGTGTGCATGGTGGTCTCCTTCAGCGGGTGGCCTAGGCCTGGTCCATCTCGGCGACAAACGCCTGGCGTTCGCGCCGGGCCTCGGCTTCGGCCTTGCTGTCGAGGAAGTCGATCTCCTCGGCGGTGAAGACAAAGGTGTGCACGGTGTGGCCGTCGGTGGCGACGTAGCGGTGGTTGTGCAGGTGGCCGACCACGTTGACGTGGCTGCCGCGACCGAGGTACTTGGCGGCGTGTTCGGCGAGGGCACCCCACACCGTCCAGCGGATGGCCACCGGTGGGTCCTGCTTGTCCTTGCCACGCCGGCGCCGGCTGAGCGCGGTCAGGGTGGCGCGGGCCCGGGGGCCGTCGGAGGTCGGGAGGTGGTCGAGCTGCACCGGGCCGGCGAGGTGGGCATGGCGCTGGGTGATCTGGACGGGGGACATGGTGGGCTCCTTCGCATGAAGGCATCGCTGGTCACCCGGGCTGGGTGGTTGTCAGAAGCTGATCCCTTCATTCGGACCTTCCTCGCTCCCGCCCACGGGCGGGCGGGGGTGGGCACGGCCCCTTCCCGGCGGGAAGGGGTGGGGGGATGGGCGAAGGGCTTCCAGCAGCCGAAGCGGTGCGCCGGTCACCCGGCCCACCGTATTGAGATCCCCCCACAAGTCCCCCCTCGCTGCAGGATCGGGGGGACTTGTGGGGGGACCCGGTGGGCCGATCGGCGCGAGGGCTGCATCGCACAGAGGGTCCGAGCGCCTGCAGCCGATGTGACAGCTTGCCTGGCGCAGCGGCTGCATGCGGGAGCGACCCGCCCCACACCTTGAGCCCCGGCGGCGCCGCGGCCGGCGTGCCACCAAGCGCAGTGCAACGCAGCGACTGGCGCGACGGACGAGCCGGGGTGATCACATCACCGTCCGCGGCCCGGCTTCGGGCGTGGCGGGTGGCCGGGGTGGCGTGCTGGCCGGTGCAGCCGGTCAGGACGACAAGCGGGCGGCGTTCCCGCGCAGCGAGAAGGCAACAGAGCCCGCGATCCCCGGGCACGGGCAAGGGCCGCGGTTGTCAGGACCCCGGCGCAGCCGGCTGAACGTGTTGGCACAGCGAATATGCGAGCCAGGCAGACCAAGACCCATAGGCAGACGCGCGGTGCTCAGGCTGACGGGGCCCCGGCGGAGGGCCGGCGCACCTCGGACGTCGCCTGCGAGACCGGACGTTCGCGGATGCTCACTATCGACCCACTGCTGCCGTTCGTCCTTCTCCGAACCCGCCGGTGAAGGCGATCAGGGTCCACCGCGTTTCAGTTCCAGAAAGCTGACGTTCGTGTCAACCGGGACACGGCCATCAACGGGCGTCGGCGGACGGCGGCTCTGTAGCACCTCAATGTGCCGTTGGTGGCTGGGGCCGTCGAGGTAGCCACTTGGCGACGGGTTGTTCTTTTGCACATCTGAGGCGGCGCGCGCCGACCCATTCAGGCACTGCTCGACGGCCACCCAACACTGCGGTGGGCGTCATGGCCATGACGCGCGGGCGCTCGCCGGCGGTCCGCTTGGCCGTTATGCGGCGCAAGGCCTCCAGCCCGTCCATCTCCGGCAACTGCACGTCCAGTTCGTAGCAGCGCATAGCAGTTTGAAACACCCTTGAGGTCAGCAGTGCCTGCGACGGTCCCGCGGCGGTCTGGATGGCCGCGATGTCTTGAGTTCCCCGGGTGCCACGGTTCGGGGGTGCTGCATGTCGACGTCGAAGACGCCCTTGAGCGCCCGAGCCGCGAGTCGCAGGTCGCGCTGCGCCCGTGCCACGCGACCCGCACACCGCGCCCACGTCTGGCACCGAACCCGAGACCTGCGCGGGGCCGAAGTCTTCAGCGCCGCTGGTGCGGGCGCGTGAAAGCGACGTGGTTCGCGTAAACGTCCCACTCGATCGCCGGCGTGCCCTTTCGTACCAGCACCAAGCGGCGCCCGGGTTTGCGGTGCACAGCGCCGCCGGCGTCGAGCACCAGGTGCAACAGATACGCGCTTGCCGGTGCAGCCGCGTCAGGTCGATGGAAGTATGCCCGCAGCCGCCCCGCACCGCCCGGTAGAGGCCACTCGACGACCCGGAAGTCGCCAGCCAGGCCGCGCATCGCCAGCGCGCCATAGGTGTACAGGTGCATCGAGTCGGGGTGCGCCCGCAGCAGCGCGATGAGGTCGGCGCAATGCTGCTCGGCGCTGCGCGGTCGCCAGTCCTCGGCCACGGCGCCCGACGCGCCGAACACGCGCTCGATTCTTGCTTCGCTGGCGCCGATTGCTACCGTTGCGCGATCGACCATGACGCGCGCGGGCACGAGCGTGCCGCCGCCAAGTGTGCGCTCGTAATCGACCGCGGTGGTCGGCAGCGGGTAGTCGCGCCAGCAAGTTGCAGCGTGCGCCGGCAGCGCGGCGGCCACAACGCCAGCCAGCGCCAGCACCGCGGCGCTCCATTTCACGGCTTGGCCTCGACCATCGGCTTCATCGCGCGGCCGCCCTCGATCGCTTTCAGGTGCTTGAGGGTCGTCTCCTCGTTGGCGGCGGCGAACAGGCCGGTGGCGGCGAAGCAACTGACGCCGGCCGCCCTGGCGACGTTGCGCGCGTATTCACCCTTGCCCATGAAGCAGCCGACGAGCACGATCTTGCCGCCCTTCTTGAGCGCCTTCCCGACCTTGATGCCCCAGAACTCCTTGGCCGCCGCCTCAAGTTCGCCGGTGCCATCGTCGATGCCCCAGGCTTGGTAGCGCTCGTCGCCGAGGCCGTAGGCGAGGTTGGGGCCGTCGCCCGAAAAGCCGTGGCTAATCGTCACCACCGACTTGAGGTCGTGCTGGTCGGCCCACGAGAACGACTTGCCCGAGGCGGTCTGGAAATTGACCGTGGCGGCCGCGGTATCGGTGGCGAGGGTGACGCTGGTCGTCACGACGACGGCGCGACCACCGTAGATCTTGCGGTCGGCGGCCTTGGCGACGCCCTTGAACATCGACGCGTGTTCGCCTTGCGATGGGACGATGATGACAGCACTAACAGCGGCCATGCGCGGCTCCCGAAAGAAGTGATGCGCCGATGGTATTGCCATGGGGGATCGGGCCGCATCCTTCCGAAGTAGGAGCCGTGCGCTGCCCCGATCTTCGAAGCCCGCAAACAAGGACGCCTTGACGACGTGGGCGAACAACGTTCTGTCGAACCAACCAGCGCCGACCCAAAGCGCTGGAACAGTGTGGCGGCACCCGCCGTGGAGTTCGTCGTCCTTGAATCCGGCGAATGGCGGCTGCGGGGTGACGAGTTCCACTCGGACGGCGTGGCCTTTGGGTCGAGCCTCGACGGACGCCTCCCCAAGATCACCGCCGCAGAGCAGTCATCGACGGCGGGCTTCTGGAGAGCAGCCGTTCGTGAGCAGACGGACCCGACCCGTTGCGGACCGAATAATTGCGGAAAATGGACGCCTGAACAGTCGTTCCGCTTCGAGATTCTAAGGCGCGGTTACCGCCACATGACTCGGCCTCGAACAGCAGTTTCCCCGCCAGTGCAGCGACACGATCCACTACAACCGTTGCCAGCGCGAGAGTCTGGCCGTTCGCAACAAACGTGTTGTGCTAGTCCGAGCCGGTGCACGAACTCCACGTGAACGCCATTTTTGGAACGCATAGCGCCGATCCGGCGAGCACGTACAGGCGGCGTAACATTGCCAGCGTTGCAACACCTAGGAACGCTTATGGCCAAAGATTTGCCGCTGCCTATCGGCCGCTATCTGGCCGAGAAGCTGATCGGTGAGGGAGCAATGGGCGCGGTCTATCAAGGTCAGGACCTGGCCTTGGACCGGCCTGTGGCCATCAAACTGCTGGCATCTCAAAACGCCGAAAACCAGCTGCGCTTTGTACAGGAGGCGCGCCTAGTGGCCGCGCTCAATCATCGCAACATCGGAGCTGTCTACGATGTTGGGGCCACCGAGGAAGGCGAACCCTACGTGGTCCAGGAACTCTTGGTCGGTCAGGATCTTGAGCGCATCATCGCCCGCTACTCCAATGGCCTAGACTTCGCCGTCGCGGTCGGCGTGCTGAAGCAGCTAGCCGATGCCTTGCAGTTTGCCCACCTCGCTGGCATCGTGCATCGTGATGTCAAGCCCAGCAATGTGCTGGTACTGCACGACGGCACCGTCAAACTGATTGACTTTGGTATCGCGAGAGCGTTGGGTGCTAGAAGCGACCTGACGCTCACTGGCAGTGCGCTGGGCACCCCTGCCTATATGTCGCCTGAGGCGATCCGGGGCGATCCAGCCTCGACTAAGACCGATATCTTTTCCTTCGGCGTCCTGGCCTTCGAATGCGTAACCGGCAGAAAACCTTACACGGGGCGCACACTCTTCGAATTGGCCGCGGCTATCGTTAATGGCGTTGCACCTGCTTGGAATGAGTCGAGAGTCAACATTTCCGCCCCGGTAACAAGTATGATCGACGCCTGCCTGTCCGTCGATCCGAACGATCGCCCGCAGTCGATGAAAGACATCAGCACGCTGCTGGGCAAGTACACCGTTGCCATCCCGTCGGACGTCTTCAACCCGACGGCGACCTCCTTCGCATTGCCCTCGCCCGTTGCCGACAGTTCTTCGGCGCCAGCCGAGGCGGCGCATTCCGGCGACGCGTCATTTGGGGGGACGGCTCGGGCCTCGCCAGACAATGCAGTTCCGGCCGCGCCTCCGGCGGCCTCCGGCTCTCCACCCCCACCCCCGCCCCCAAGGCCACCGCCGAAGACGCCCTGGCGCGACCAAACCGCCTCGTCCGGCACGCCGCCAATCGACCCCCGACGCGATCTGTCCGGCAAGACGGTTGGAGGCTACGTGCTACACGAACGAATCGCACGGGGTCACTCCGGAATCATCTACAAAGCCTGGGATCCAGTGCGAGGGGAACTCATCGGCGTGAAGGTGGTCCGCACCGTCGACGCCGATGCGCGCGAGCGACTGGTGCGCGGCAGCCGCATATGGCTAAACCTCAAGCACCCGAATATCGTGCCTGTGCTCGACGTCCAGTTGGATCGCGAGGACGGCGTGAGCCTGATTCTGTATGAGGCCATCGACGGAATCAATTTGGAGGAATTCATCAGCCATCGGCAGCTGAACCTCTCGCAGATCGTGTGCATCATGCTGCAGGTGTGCAACGCTCTGGCTGTTATCCATGCCGAAGGCATAGTTCATAGGGAGATCAAGCCACGCAATATCCTTGTCTGCGGTAGCGATCTGCGCGTGGTCCTGCTCGACTCCGGTATCGCCAGGCATGCCAACCCTGAGGTGGACACGTTCACGCGCACGGGCATATTCGTCGGCGACCTGACTTACGCTGCGCCTGAGCAAGTGCTGGGCCGCGTGGACCAACGCACGGATGTGTACGCCGTCGCGGCCGTCCTTTACGAGTTGGTGACCCGCACCAAAATGCCCTTCCCGGTGCCCGTCGATTGGTGCCCCGATGCCCAGGCACTAGCGGCCTTCCCCCAACGCCTAACCAAGGTGCTCACTCGCGGCCTCGCGCGTGACCCAAAGGCCCGCATCGCCAGCGTTGAGGAACTCCACGACCAGTTGCGCGCATTCGCACCGGGCCGCATCGGGCCCGCTCGGCAGGATTGCTCCGTCGTGGCGTTGCACGGCATCCGGACTCAGGCTGCCTGGCAGCGGGCCTTCTCAGAAGTCGCCGCCCGCAGTGGGCTGAGGCCGCTGGTGGATCGGTGGAACTTCGGGTATTTTTCAGTGTTCCGCTTTTTGTCACCTTGGTCTCGCATCGCTAAGGTCCGGTGGTTCCGGGAAACCTACCAGCGCGAATTTCGCGACGCCCTCGTCGAAGGCCGCGCGAAATTGCCGTCCATCGTGGCGCATAGCTTCGGCACCTACATTCTTGGCAACGCGCTATTGCGCTACCCATACCTTCGGTTCGACAAAGTACTACTGTGCGGCTCGATACTTCCCATGAGCTTCCCTTGGGACCGCATTCTTGAGCGCGGGCAGGTCCAAGCAGTGCGCAATGAGTTCGGCACCGAAGATGTTTGGACGCAGGTCGTCGCCTGGTTTGTGCCGGGTACCGGGCGCTCGGGTATAAAAGGCTTCACCGCGCAGCATCCGCGTCTGGAACAGGAGCGTTTCGACTTCCAACATAGCGAATACTTCGAACGGGGCCACATGGAAGACCGCTGGCTTCCTCACCTCACCTCGCAGATCGCCGAGCATTCGGTTCAGGAATTCGCGATACCTCGACCGGCGGGAGAACACTTGCCCTGGGGGCTGGTCGCGCTGTTTTTGGTTTCCCTCGTAGGCCTAGGCATTCTATTGGCCGTCTTGATGAAGTAAGTCGCTTTGGTGAGTCAGAGGATCTGAGGGTATTCTGTGGAACCTCTGAATTGGGGTCAACAATCTCCGAATAAGGTGCCAAGTGCCAATCCTCGCGGCTAAACGCTCGTGGCCGGAAGCGCGCCATCAACGTTTGCTTTGCGGACTCCTCTCGCGAGCAAGGCGGTGCTGCTCGTCCATGGTAATGCGGGCAGCGGACATTCAATGTCCAGCGCTTGGATATTGTCTGCGTTCAACGCTCCCTTCACGCTGCGTGCAGCCTGCAGGCCTCCTCTGCGTTGACCGCCGTTTCTGCGCAGAAACGGGGCCAGCCACCGTTTTGACTCGAAGGTGAGTTCGCTCACTCAGCTCCAACGCGCTAACCCACCGGTCCTCGAATAGCAGTCCCGTGCATAACCGATGCACGAAATTTCCCCCACTCATCCAGAATCGTCCGATTTCGCGGCACCGCGCGAAACATCGCGCTTAGGGGACGCTGCATTTTATCAAGAATGTCTTTAGCCCTTTTCAGGTGACCCACCGCCTCGAACTCGGCGCCAGTTTGCATGAGTGTTTCATAGCATACTAAGTTTGCTTCCATTTGCTCGGCCGCACCTACGTTCGCTACTTTGGCCGAAATAAGACCTACATGCGCGAGTGCCTGAGAGTGGTCGCCCCTAGTTACGGCAATAGTAGCCAGACCACAGAGTGCCTCAACCTGCTCATGTGAATGATGCGAGCCATCGACAAGTGCTGCCGCATTTTGGAAGGACGCTTCCGCACAGTTGATAAGGCCGAGCGCAAGCTTCGCCTGCGCTATAACGATCAGCAGGCTTGCGTGGATATCGTTGTTGCGCAAGCTTTGCGCCAATACAAATCCCCGCTCAATGTCTGGTAGTGATGCTGATGCGTTCCCTACATCAATATCGATGCGCGCCAGCAAGCAGATGACATGAACCGCAACCTTCTTGAGCTCCAGCTCTAGACTCATATTCAGCCCGTCACGAAGCAAACTGGACGCTAGAATATAGTTCCCTAGCAGGCGCTGCAAATTTCCCATGTTGTGTAGCTGGATCGCCTCGTGGACTTTGTCAGCCGTGCTGCGTGCAATGGTGAGCGCCTCACCAAAATGCAATCGTGCACCCAACAAATTGCCTGCATCAACATCTAGTCCACCAAGCAGATGGTGGGCGTCGATATGTCGACGCGGATTTTCAGTCGGAGAAGTTCGGCTCATCAGCAACCCGGCTATTTCTCGCACGCCGACCCGGTCTGCACCGTGCATGACATGATTGCTTTCTGAGCTCTGAATCGACTTTAGCCTAATTTCGCAGGCGCGAAAGTCAAGACCTGGGGTTGAGCCTGAGGGCGCAGGCTACGGGAAACCTGGGGAACTTCTGTAAAACTTGGGTTGCACGTCCGACTCTACTTTGGGGTAGCTGGGTCACGCGTGCTGCGGACAGCAGCGCCCGGTCGCTGAAGCTGAGCATCTTGCCATCGACGCTGGGGCTGCATCGCTTAACGACGGGCCGCTAGCGCCATCGAAGCATCAACAAGTAAATCGCCGCTCGCAAGCGCCGAACGTCGATGCTGCGACGTCTGATGTCCCGAGCCTCGGTAGACCGCGTTGGGTCGAAAGTCCCAGTTCGCAGCGAGCGGCAGCAGTGGTTGGCAGAGCATCTTGGTCATGCCGTTGACTCGCCCGCCCGCCCCTCCGGCGCCGAACTGCGCGTTCCGAGGCACAGCTGACATTCGCCCATGGATCTGGCCAAGGTCAGGTATCGGCACTCGCCGACAGTCACCTTCGATTTATGACCGGCCGCAACCAGTCTTGAGCCGACGTTCGGCTAGCCGCCGGTAAGTCACCTTTTGGCCGAAAGCGCGCCCTCAAAGTCCGCTTCGCGGACACCGCCCTGAGGGCGAGGCGGCGCTGCCGGTCCGTGGCAATCCTGCCAGCGGACTGTCGCAGCACGGCGTAGGCCTATCGGCCCCGTCGATCGCACCCTTTCAAGCTGACTGCAGGCCTGCCCTCCCCTCGGCGAGCGAGAGCCGTGTCCGCGAAACGGACGGTCAACGCACCGTTTCGACCCATACCGGAATTTCGGTAAACCGATCAGCTTGCCCGCAAGCAGCGATTCGTCAACGCAGCGTCGCGCCCAGTGCGCATGCAAGGATTGCTACGTGAACCACAGGTGCTGGGTCAGGATCCTGCTGGCAGCCGGGAAATTCGATCGTGAAGCATCAGGTCCGATGCGGTCAGATGCGCAGTGCAGTCACGACGAGGCTGAACGCCGGCGACGGCTGGCGTCGGCTCGGGTAGTACAGTTGGTAGCCCGCGAACGGCGGGCACCAGTCCTCCAGCACACGCACCAGGCTGCCATCTCTCAGGTGGACGCCCAGTTCGTCTTCCGGCAGCAGTGTTATGCCCAGGCCGGCCAGCGTCGCGTCGACCTGCGGCGGCGTGGTGTTGAAGATCAGCGGGCCGTCGACACGCACGTTGAGTTGCTTGCCGCGCCGCGCGAAGTCCCAGACGTAGAGGCCACCGGAGGTCGGCATGCGCTGGTTGATGCAGCGGTGGGCCGTCAGATCGTGCGGGGTCTTCGGCTTCGGATGGCGCTCGAAGTATCCCGGCGAGGCCACCACCGCCATGCGCAGCGGAGGGCCGATCGGCACCGCGATCATGTCCTTGTCGATGGTGGTGCCCAGGCGCACCCCGGCGTCAAAGCGGTCGGCCACAATGTCGCGGAAGCCGTAGCTGACGTCGAACTCGAGCGTGATGTCCGGGTACTCGCGCAGCAGCGGCGTGAGCTTCGGCAGCAGCACGGTGCGCAGCACGTTGTCTCCGCAGGTGATGCGCACGGTGCCGGCCGGCTTGTCGCGCAGCGCCGTGAGCGCGTCGAGCTCGGCCTCGATCTCGTCGAAGCGATTGCCGATCGCCTGCGCCAGCCGCTCGCCGGCAACCGTCGGCGCAACGCTGCGCGTCGTGCGGGTGAGGAGGCGGATGTGCAACCGCTCCTCAAGCCCGCGGATCGCCTGGCTGAGGGCGGATTGCGTGACGCCCAGCGTCGCTGCAGCGCGGGTGAAGCTGCCTTCGCGCGCCACGGTCACGAAGGCGAGCAGGTCGTTGAGGTTGCGTCTGGGCATCGTGTCTCGACAGCGAATTGATTAGGTCGCCTTATAGGCCAGATAAGCATCCATCATCTAGTCAAGGACTCCCTGGTTCGTGAGACTGCGTGTCATTCGTAGCGACGTCCATCGGCACTCCGTCTGCCCCGATGTCGATCCCTGAACCATGCTCCTTCACGCAGAGGGTTGTCCGATGAGTATCGAGTTTTCAGTGGCCGGCACCCGCACGGCCCTGGCTACCGTCTTCGGCATCGTTTTCGCAGCCACAGCAGCTGCTCAACCAAGTGCGCCGCCGGGGGCCCAGGAGATCGTTCGAGCCGGATCGCAGCCCTCGCAACCAGGGCCGACCGAATTCTTCACCGGGCGCGTTCGCGTCGATCCCGTATGGGCCGCCAACGCGGACATCAACGCCGCCGGCGGGGTGGTGACCTTCGAGCCGGGCGCGCGCTCGGCGTGGCACACCCACCCACGAGGACAGCGCCTCTGGGTGCTGTCGGGCGTGGGACTGACGCAGGAGTGGGGCAAGCCCATGCAGGTTCTTCGGCCCGGCGACGTCGTGTGGTGCCCGCCGGGCGTCAAGCACTGGCACGGCGCAGGTCCGACCACTGCGATGACGCACTTGCATGTGACCGGTACCGAGCCGGATGGGAAGGCAGTCACCTGGATGGAGAAGGTCAGCGATGAGCAATACAACGCACGCTAAGCGGCGAACCGTCCGCGTCTTCCTCGTGGCGGCGCTCGCGCTCGCGCTGGTCCCATTCGAGAAGCCGGCGGCCGCAGAAGAACGACCGACGACCTCTTCTGCAGGCACCTTGGCGACGAAGCAGCAGAGCATCGCCCCGATCGCCGGGGCAATGGCGGTCGGCGACATGGCGCGGCTCGACGCGGCGTTGAACCGCGGGCTTGACGCCGGGCTCTCCGTCAACGAAGTGAAGGAGATCCTCGTCCAGCTTTACGCCTACACCGGATTCCCGCGCAGCCTAAATGCGCTCAACGAGCTGATGAAGGTGCTCGAGGCCCGCAAGCAACGCGGCGTCCAGGATGCGGCAGGGCGCGAGCCGAACCCGGTCCCAGACGGCCCTGCACTGTTGGCGCTCGGGACGGCAAACCAGACAGAGCTGCTCGGCGCGCCGGTGCGAGGAACCCTTTTTGAGTTCGCGCCTGCGATCGACGACTTCCTGAAGCGGCACCTGTTCGGCGACATCTTCGCGCGCGACAACCTGGACTGGCATAGCCGCGAGCTGGCCACCGTCGGGGCGCTGGCGGCCATGCCGGGCGTGGAGTCGCAGCTGCAGTCGCACATCGTCGTCAGCATGAACGTCGGTTTGACTGCTGCACAACTGCGCCAATCGGCTGACGCGCTGGCAGAAGCAGGTCACACGGAAGCGGCCAAGCGCATGCGGACGGCGATTGAAGCACACCGTGGCGGTCCCTCGAAATGACCGGAGAGACTCAGTCACGGGCGAACCATCCGGCTGCGTTGCACCGTCCCTGACGCGCAGCACCCGAGGCACCCACATCAGCAAGCACAGGAACTGACATGACAACAGGCATTGAGGCGAAGGTCGTCATCATCACCGGGGCCAGCAGCGGCATGGGCCACGCCGCAGCGCGTCACCTGGCCGCCGAAGGCGCGCGTGTCGTTGTCGCGGCGCGCCGACGCGACCGGATTGCGGCGCTCGTGAGCGAGATCGCGCAAGCGGGCGGAAAGGCGCTTGCCGTCACGGCAGACGTGACAAACCAGGAAGACATGCAGCGACTGGCCAACACCACTGTCGAGCATTTCGGCCGCATCGACGTCCTCGTCAACAACGCCGGCGTGATGCCGCTGTCACCCCTGGAGCGACTCAAGGTCCAGGAGTGGGACCACATGATCGATGTGAATCTGAAGGGTGTGCTCCACGGCATCGCCGCGGTGCTGCCCCACATGACAGCACGGCGGTCCGGCCAGATCATCAACACAGCGTCCGTAGCCGCATACAAGGTGTTCCCGGCATCCGCCGTGTACTCCGCGACCAAGTACGCCGTCCGCGCACTCTCCGAAGGTCTGCGGCAGGAGATGAAGCCCTACAACATCCGCACCACCCTCATTTCTCCTGGTGCGGTCAAGACGGAGCTGCTGGACCATATCAACGAGAAGGATGTGCAGGCTGCAAACCAGGACTACGTGGGCCGGGTAGCAATCTCGGCGGACAGCTACGCCCGGGTTCTGGCCTTCGCGATCAGCCAGCCGGATGACATGGACGTGAACGACATCGTGTTTCGTCCGACGGCGCAGGAACTTTGAATCATGCCGAGCCCCGACATCTTCCAGCGGGAACGGGCTGGCGAGCTCATCTCGCTGACCGACCCTGAATACCCGAAGATTGCTGCGTTGATCACCGAGGCGCAGCGCCTCATCGCCGAGATGAACACCGCCTATCGCGATCCGGCCGAGGTGCGCGCCCTGTTCAGCCGCCTGACGGGAGCGGCCGTGGATGAATCGTTCTGGCTGCTGCCGCCGTTTTATACCGACTTCGGCAAGAACATCCGCGTTGGCAGCAACGTATTTATTAACCACGCCTGTGAGTTCATGGACCGCGGCGGCATCACGATCGGCGACGACGTGCTGATCGGTCCCAAGGTGAACCTCGTCACCATCAACCATCCGCTCGATCCGACGACGCGGCGTTCTACCTGGTGCGCCCCGATCGTCATCGGCAATGGCGCGTGGATCGGCGCCGGGGCGTCGGTGATGCCCGGCGTGACCATCGGCGAGAACGCGGTGGTGGCTGCGAATGCCGTCGTGACGAGCGACGTCCTCGACGACACCGTCGTCGGCGGGATTCCAGCGCGCGTAATCAGGCGCATCGACGCCAAGAACCGGGCCTTTGAACAGCCAGTCGCAGGTACTGAGTCCGTGCGGACAGCGGTGCCCTCAACAGAAATTCCGGCGTCATGAGATGCGAGTGCGCAGGCCGCCCGATCCAACTGAAACGCTGCGCCGTCGCGGCTGCTGCTGCACTTGGCGTGGTGCTGGCGCCGGCTGCCGCTCGCGCCGACAACGCCCCAGCGGACGGACGTACACCCACGCCCACCAGTGCATCGCAGGAGCCTGCCATGTGGATGAACTTCGGAACGCATCGCTTCGCCGTGACGCTGGAAGACAGCCCCACCGCACGCGCCTTCATGGCCTTGCTGCCGGCAACGCTGGAGATGCCCGATCTGAACGGCAACGAAAAACACGCCCGGTTGGCGCGCCAGCTGCCCACCGCCGCAGTGCGGCCCGGCACGATCCGGGCCGGCGATCTGATGCTGTACGGCAGCGACACGCTGGTCGTGTTCTACGAGACATTCGAGTCGAGCTACAGCTACACGCGGATCGGACGCATCCGGGAGAGCTCCGGCCTCGCCAGTGCATTGGGCCCGGGCAGCCAGCGCATCACGTTCACGGTGCCGTGAGCCGGCGGCGGTTGGACCATGGCGCACGGTCGCTCCGATTGCGGTCCGGCATCTTGCTTGGCGGCTGATGAATGTGCGTTGCAGATAGACAAACTGGCGTTGCCGATGGAATCCCTGGATTGCCAGACCGCCGCGGACTGGAACGGTCACGCCTTCACAGTCAAAGGAAAAAGTCATGAGAGATGGACCTACCCACCTGCCGCTGACCCGCCGTGAGTTGCTCATGGCCGTAGCGGCCTCAGCGGCCTCGGCGGCGGCCCCGACGCGGTCGCGCAGCCGGCCGCAAGCCCGGTGTCGATGTCGAAGGTCTCGCTCGAGGTGAACGGTCAGGTCCATTCGCTGACGCTGGACACGCGCACCACCCTGCTGGACGCCCTGCGCGAGCACCTGCACCTGACAGGCAGCAAGAAGGGCTGCGACCAGGGCCAGTGTGGCGCGTGCACGGTGACCGTCGACGGCCGTCGTGTGAACTCGTGCCTGACGCTGGCTGTGATGCAGCAGGGCCACAAGATCACGACGATCGAGGGCCTTGGAACGCCCCGGAGCCTGCACCCCATGCAGGCCGCGTTCGTCAAGCATGACGGCTTCCAGTGCGGCTTCTGCACCCCCGGACAGATCTGCTCGGCGGTGGCAATGCTGGACGAGATCAAGGCGGGCATTCCGAGCCATGCCACAGTCAACCTGACGCAGCGCGAGCTTTGCCAGCGATGAGTGGCAGGGTCCAGTTGCACTCGCCCGGCGTCCGAAGGTTGTTGAAAGTCTGTCATCAGCGCCTGCGGACATTCCCCGGACCATTGAATGGCAGCAAGCAGTGTTGAGCCGACTTGCGGCCCACCGTCCCGAACATACCCTCTTGGCCGAAAGCGCGCCATCAACGTCCGCTTTGCGGACGCCTGCCCCGGGGGCAAGGCGGCGCTGCCGGTCCGTGGCAAACCTGGCAGCGGACTGTCGCCGCACGGCGGCGGGCTATCGCCCCCGTCGAACGCACCCTTTCAAGCTGACTGCAGGCCTGCCCTACCCCTCGGCGAGCCACAGCCGTGTCCGCGAAGCGGACGGTCAAGGCACCGTTCCGACCCATTTCTGACATCCGCCCTATCCACTTGGACGGCCGGAACGCATCGGGAAGCGGTCAGTAACACCGTAGGTCAGCCAGACGAGCGTCGCGCCCCTGACGACACCCGCTTTCGCCACCAATCTGGGCGCTGCGCGGGCTGTACCGGTGGAAGTCCGGCGGGCTTTCGCATGAGCGTCAACTGCCTGGCCTGCTCGGCGACGAAGTCCATCCAGGCGCGCATCCGCGGCTGCCGCGCCATCGAGCGCTTCACGATCATGCTCAGCGGCGGTGCGTTGAGCCCAGCCCAGTCCAGCAGCACCGGCTGCAAGCTGCCGTCCTCGATGCCCGGGGAAGCGCTCAGGTCGTTGACGCGCGCAACGAACTGCCCGCCATACAGAGGTGCATCCAGAACTCGGCGGTTGTCGCTGACCAGCCAACCATCCACATCCACGACGACGCGCTCACCGCCTTTCTCGAACGCCCATTGACGGATCACTTCGCCGAACGGCGTCCGGAAGAGCCCGCAGTGGTGACTGGCCAGGTCTGAAGGGTGTTTCGGGGCGCCATGCTTGGCCCAGTACGCTGGCGCCGCGACAACCAGCCACCGCGTCTCTGCCAGCGTGCGCAGGATGGCGTCCTGCTCCGGTGGCCAGCCGAACTGCATCAGCCCATCGGTGCCCAGCTTGGACAAATCGCGGCTGGCGCCCGCCTCGATGATCTCGAGCCGGATGTCCGGGTAGCGCGCATGAAAGCGCTGCAGCATCGCGGGCAGCACGAACTCCAGCACCACGCTGTGCGCGGCCAAGGTGATGGTCCCTTTCGGCGACGACGATTCGTCATGGAGGCTTGCATCAAGCTCGCGCAGCTCCGTTAGCAAAGTGCGCGCGCGGTCGATGTATGCCACGGCGTACGGCGTCGGCCGCAACGGCTTCGCCGAGCGATCGATCAATAGCATGCCCAACTCGGCCTCCAGCGCCTGCACCAGGCGGTGGACCGACGGTGCGGCCACGCCGAGTTGCCGACCCGCAGCGTTGAAGCCGCCGGCGTCGACCACGGCGACGAGGTACTCCAGCCCTCGAAGTTTGTGGACAGCCATTCCTTCTCCCCGGTGCAGCATCTGCGTTCATCAGCATTTTGCTCATAAAGCATTAGCCCGCATGAGCATTGCGCTGCTTTCGGCCTTTCTTGAAGATGCCTGACATCGCACCCCGAACCGTGGAGCCATCATGAAATCCGATCGCATCTCTCGCCGCACCTTCTTGCAGGCCACACTGGCCTCAGCCTGCGCACTCACCGCCGCGTCGGCCGCATCGGCCGCAGTCACGCTCAAGGGTCTGCAAATCGTGGTGCCAGCCCCGCCTGGGTCGCAACCTGATGTGATCGCACGCTGGCTGATCGACCCGTTGGCCCGCAGGGCCGGTGTGGCCGGCGTGGTGCTCAACGTGCCGGGCGCTGCCGGCGCACTTGCGGCCGATGCCGTGCTGCGTGCAGCCCCTGAGAGCGGGGCGCTGCTGCTCGGCGGGCTGGACCATGTGGCCTATTCGCACCTCAACAGCAATCGCCGTGCGCTCGACCCGTTTACCGATTTCGTCCCGGTCGCCGCGGTCAATCGCGACACCTGGGTGGTGGCGGTTTCGAGCGAGAGTTCTGCGCGGAGCCTGCGGGCCCTGGCGGACCGCTCCCGGCGCGAACCCCTGAACTACGCCAGCACCGGAGAGGGCTCGACCGCGCACCTGCTGAGCGCACGGCTGTGCAAGGCGCTGGGCATCGACGCTCAACATGTTCCCTACCGAGAGCCTTGGATGCCCGACCTGATTGCAGGCCGCATCCATTTCGTCGTCGCTCCGACGCCGGCGCTGTTGCCGCAACTGCGCGCCGGGCGGCTGATGGCCGTTGCGACGTTGACCGACGAGCGCCTAGCACTGCCCGGCGAGCCGCCGACGATTTGGGAACTCGGAACGGCCGACCAGGTGTTCTATGGCGGCCTGTTCCTGTTCGGTCCGGCTTCGTTGGCGCCACTGGCCCTGCAACTGAACGCCTGGTTCCGGGAGACAGTGGCCACTGCCGACATGCTGCAGCGCTATCGCGATGCCTCGATCGAAGCCACCCCGCTGGACCTCGACGCCACTGTGGCGCTGCTGCGCCAACGCCTGCAGACGGTTGACGCCATGCGCCTGGCCGTGTTCGGCCGCAGCCGTTGAATCCGGGGTGTCGACGATGACCACCATCCTCAAGAGCCCGGGCCTGCGCCTCGCCATGCGGGTGCAGCCTGCACCTGCAGACCCGCAGCGCGCCCGGCGCGCCTACCTGGCGGCACTCACCTGGGGCTTCACGCTCTTCAACGCCGTTCGCATGCTGTCCTACCTACCGACGATGTGGGCGATCTACGGCAGCGGCGACTCCAGCCAGCACTCGCTCTGGACCTGGTTGACCTGGCTGGGAGCCAACGTGACGATGGCGGCCTGGCTTTACGAGCAGAACGGCCAGCGCATGGGGCGCGCGGTTTTCATCAACCTCGGCAACGCAACGATGTGCGCGGCAATGGTGATGCTGATCGTCGCGCTCCGCGGCCTCACGAGCTAACACTCACAGCAGGTGGCATCAAACGCAGACTGGAGACATCGTCGACCGCTTTGCACACGCAAGCTGACGTTGTGGTGGCAGACGGTGGGCGGCTGCTTATGGCCGAAAGCGCACGCTGATCAACGTCCGGTCTGAACGCGCTTAGAACCTCACATCTTCTCAGCACGGCCAATCGCTCAGCGCTGTGTATTGCCTTTGCCTTCCCCGTCCTGCCGAACTGTTGCACTCCTCTTGGCAGAGAGCCCACCACCTATCAACGGTACGCCGACGGCCCCGGCGCCCCTCCAAAGCGGACCTTGACTCGGGCCAAGTCGGCAAAGTTCACCACGCCATTGCCGTCCAGGTCGAACAGCCGCTCGGTGCCGCCAAAGCGGCTTTTGAACAACGCCAGGTCGGCAAAGTTCACCACGCCGTTGTTGTCAAAGTCGGCGTCACAGGCATCGCCGTAACCGTCGCCGTCGGTGTCGCGCTGATCCGCATTGGCGACCAGCAGACAGTTGTCGTTGGCGTCGGTCACCCCGTCCGCGTCGCTGTCGGTGGCATATTCCACCAGCCCAGGCGCTGCCGTAAAACTGCCGGGGACGCCGCTCATGACCGCCGCGGTGGCAAGGGCCTGGTGACCCTCGTCATCCTGCAGCAGCCCTTCGTGCACGATAAGCCGTCCGTTGGCGAAGTTGCCCGCCACAGTCAGCGGCAGCGTGATGACGGTGCTGGCGCCGGGTGCCAGGGTGCCCAGCGCAAAGCCGATCCATTCCGCCGGGTTGCAGTAGCTGTTGCTGCAGGCAGTGTTGGGCACGGTGCTGGTGTAAAAGCCCTCTACCCCTTCCACCGGAGTGCGCCAGCGCAGCAGCACGTTGTTGCGCGGATCGCTGCCGGCATTGGTGACGCGCAACCGCGAACTGAAAACCTGCCCGCCCTGCACCGCTTGCGTCGGCAGGCTTTCCCACCGCAGCCGCAATGGGTTGTCGGCTTGCAACCGCACATGGCGTGCGGCGCGTGCCGTCTCCACGCCGGTGAACGCACTGGTACCGCTAAGGCTGACCGTGTCCAGCCGCAGCAGGCCGTCCGCAGACGGGCGGCTGCCCACACGCACCCGCACCAGGTGCTTGCCGCCGGTGCCGGCCAGCACGCCACCCAGGGTCCAACGCAACAGCCGTCCCTCGACCGTCGCCCCGCTGCTGGACACCAGCGCCGCGCCGTCGGGCAGCCGCAGGCTGAGCGTGCTGCCGTTGACCGTCGAGGTGGCGCGATTGGCCCATATGATGGTGTACTCGAGCAGCTCGCCAGGCGCCACGCTGTCGCGGTCGGCGCTGACCGACAAGGTGAGCGCATGGTCCGGGTCGGCGGCCACGGTGTGGCGGCCGAGCATGACTGGCACACCATCGGCCTGCACCTCTGATTCGAAGACGAGGGCCCGCCCTGCCCCGAAGTTGCCGCTGGCGTTGGCCACGAACAAGCGCGTGACCGAACCGCCGGGTGGCAACGTGCCCAGGTTCCAAGTGCTCAGCTCCGCCGGGTTGCAGTAGCCATTGCTGCACACCACCTCGGTGGCGGCACTGTCGTAGAAGCCGTCATGACCGGCGACCGGCACCCGCAGCCTCAGCGTGGTGCCGAACAAGGCGTCGCCACTGCGGTTGCTCACGGTGACAGCGGTGCGCAGTGCCTCCCCGGGGCGCACCGGGTCGTGCAGGGACGCGATGGCCACGCCAAGGGCCGGCGCCGGGTGCACCCGCGTGTAGTTGGCCGCGTGCGCAATGTCCACGCCGGTGGTGGCGCTGGTGCCCACCCAGCGGGCGCCGTCCACCATCAGTAGTGTGCCGGCGGCCAGCGTCGGCGCCACCTTGGTCACAACCAGCTGCTTCGCGACAGCACCGGCTGGCACGGTGGCCAGGTTCCAGGTCAGCAGATTGCCCGCCACGGTGGGGTTGCCGGTGGCCGACACCAGCGACACGCCCGCGGGCAGGGGCAGGCTCAGGCTGCTGCCGGTCAGGCTGGCGGCGCCGCGGTTGCCGTACGTCAACGTGTAGGTGAGGTGTTCACCCGGGGCCACCACGTCACGGTCGGCATGCAGTTCCAGTTGCTGCGCGGCGTCCACGTCCAGCATCACGACGTCGCGCGCGCCGGCCAGCGGCACGCCGTCGCCGCGCAGCACCGCGTCAAACACGATGGGCCGGCCGGCGGCGAAGCTACCGACGGTCTCCGCCACTGTCAGTAATGTCTGGGACGCCCCCGGCGCCAAGGTTCCGAGCGACCAGCTCGCCAGCTCGGCCGGGTTGCAGTAGCCGTTGCTGCACTGCAGCCCGCCGGTGGCGTACTCGGTGTACATGCCCTCCAGCCCCTCAGGAGGGTACCGCAAGGTCAACACCACACCCTGCACCGGCTGGTTGCTGCGGTTGGTCACGGTGTAAGCGCCACGCAGCAGTTCCCCTGCCCGCGTCGGATGGGCCCCCATCGTTTGCCGCAGTTGCAGCACCGGCACGGTCTGCACCCGAGACACCAGCGTGGCACGTGTCCGTTCGTCACCCACCAAGGCGGAAAAGCCGGCGATCTCCGCCGCGTCGACGGACAGCAGGGTGCCCGACGGCTGCGCCGCGGCGGTGTTCACCACCACCCGCTGCTGCCCGGACTGCCCTGCCGCCAGCGTGGCCAGCGACCACTGCACCCGGTTGCCCGATTGTGTGCCGCCGCCGGTGGCGGACACCAGGCTGGCCCCAGGGGGCAGGGGGAACGACAAGCTGGTGCCGGTGATGCTGGCCCCACTGCGGTTGCCATAGTCCAATGCGTAGGTCACCGGCGCGCCGGGCACGACGTCGAGCGCATCAGCGCCCACCACCAGCGTCAGTGCGGGGATGGTGCCCACCGTCACCGCCGCAGTACGACTCAGAGCCACTTGGCCGTTGACCAGCAGGCTGGCCGGAAAACTTAACGAGGCTCCGGCGGCTGCGTTGGCGGCCACCTGCGTCACCACGCTGAAGGTGCTGCTGTGGCCCGGCGGCAGCAGCCCCAGGATCCAGTTCACCGTCTCCCCGGGGTTGCAATAGCCGTTGCTGCACTGCGCATTGCCGCTGGCATATTCGGCGTAAAAACCGTCGACCCCCGCGGTCGGCGTGGTCATCTGCAGCGACAGACCGCTCACCGCCACGCCACTGTCGTTGCTGGCCGTGATCTCGATGCGCAGCGCCTCGTTGGGTCGGATGCGATCCGGGTTGACCGTGATGGCCAGTTGCAGCGCGTGGCTCCATGGCGCCCACAGCAACAGGCAACACAGCGCGGCGCGGCCGGCGAGCGAACGCAGGAGGTGCTTCATGACGTCTCCACGACAGGTTCCGGGTGCCGACGCCAGCGCGGGCAGCGGCAGGGGTCGGCCCGCGCGTGCGCGGGCCCGGCGGCGTTCAGCGGCGGCGGCGGCGGGCGGCGACGCCGACCAGACCCACACCGGCCAGCAGCAGCGAAACGGTGGCCGGCTCGGGCACTACGTTGACGGTGGCGCCGAGCAAGGTGGGGTTCATCGGGTTGCCGTTGTCGGCGCGGTAGAAGCCACCCCAGAAGCTGTTGGTGGCCAGCTCGATGCGGCCGGTGCCGATTGCCAACGTGTCCACGGTCAGCACGCCGAGGTCGCGCCGCCCGCTCAAGCCGGCGAATTGGCCGAAGTGCACCTCGTAGTCCGCATCGGCGCGTGTGCTGCCGTGACCGGAAAACGCCGCATCGGTCGCGCTCAGGAAATAGGCCGACGGCGTGAAGCTCGCAAAAGCCAGCGGGCCGCTGATGTCGATGTCCAGGCCGCCGCCCAGCGTGGCTTCGCCCTCAGCGAAGTCCATGAACAGGGTGACCGATGCCTGATCGCCCAGCAGCACCGTCTGATTCGCCGGCTCCCAGCCAAACGTCGCCGCGCCGCTGGTGGGCAGGTACAGCGCGACCGCCGCCGCGGCAACAAGGGTTCGGATCAGCGTCTTCATGGAATGTCCTCCTGGTTGGGCATGTGCCAGCCTAAGAGGCCGTGCGTTATGAAGCCGTTATGGCCGGCGCGACACCGCTGCGGGTTTACCCGCCGGGGCCGAGCAGGCGACGGTTGAACGGGTTGTTGCCCAGGAAGCTATGGCGCATCGCAGGCGGCACCCGGGCACCGGCGGTTTTGCGTAGCCACCGCGCGCCTGCGGCGGCCAAAGCCTCCGCGTCGGCTTGCCGGCCCACCCCTTTCCAGGCGCTGCACAGCAGGCACCACAGCTCGGGCCGGTACACGCTGAAGATCGGTCGGTCGGCGGGGCATGCAGCGTGCAGCTCGTCGGCCGCACCGACCGCCTCATCTGCCCGGCCCAACGCCAGCCAGGCTTCCAATTCCACCAGCCGTGCGTACACCGACAAGGCCACGTGTTCGTGGTCGTTGGCCCAACGCCGGGTCTCGACCGCCTGGCGGGCTGCTGCGGCGGGTGACTGATGACGCGCTTCCTCCAGCGCGACCTTGGCTGCCACATACGGTGTACCGATGGCGCCGCCTTGGGTCAGCAGCACCCGCGCCTGTCGAATCGCGGCCAGGCCACTGGCGCCGCTCCAACGCGCCAAGCGTGCGCGGGCAAAGTGCCGACCCGCCAGGGCCCACGGCGGCGCATCGGCGGGCAACTCGTGCAGCAGCTCGCGTGCAGCGTCGGGCCGGCCCAGCAGCAGCAGCAGCGTGGCACGGTCGTTGTCCGCATTCAGCGCCCAGCCAGCAAAGCCATCTTCGCGCAGCTCCAGCGCGCCGCGCTCCAGCATCGCCAGCGCTTCCTCATAGCGCCCCTCGTCGATCAGGCAGCCGGCCAGGCCGGTTTCATCGATCAACAGGAAGCCGCGTTCCACGCCCGCACGGCGCGACAGCTCGAGCGCCTGACGGTACATCGTCTGCGCGGCCTGCACGTCGTTGAGGTACCCCAGTTGCACGCCCAGGTTGCCGGCCGCAGCGGCTGCCGCCGCCGGCCGGTGGGTCGCCAGGGCACGCGCCAGCAGCGCCCGGTGCGCAGCCACCGCCGCACGGCGGTGCCCCAGATGAGCCCGCACCACGCCGCCCAGCTCGTCCGCCTGCTGCAGCGTGTGGTCGTCGAGCAGGGGCCGCTTGGCGTCCAGCGCCCGCAGCAGCCGCGCCGATCGTCGATGCCGCCCCAAGGCCGCCCATGCCTGCGCCTGGGCGAGCGCAGCGCGGGCATGCAGCGGGGTGTCACCCGCGGCCCGCGCCAGTCGACCGGCCGCCCGTGCATCGTCGACCGCGCTGGAATCGTGCTGCTCCGCTTTGGCGCAGGCCCGAAGCTCGAGGGCCCGCGCCTGTGCCAACACGCCGGCCCCCTCGGCATCCACCATCAACTGGTCGGCCATCGCCCGCGCCTCGGCCGCCGAGCTGAGCAGCATCAGGTGCCCACGGCGCCAGCCGGCTTGCAGCGCATTGCCGGCTTGTCCGGCCGCGGCGTACAGCCGGTGCGCATGGCCCAACTGGATGCAGGCGTCGGCCACCAAGCCGTGGGCATGGGCCGAATCTGCCGCCCGGAGCCAGTCGGACGCGGCGCATGCGGGATCACCGGCGGCCTCCCAATGAGGGGCACGGCGGGCAGCCGGGTCCGCCGGCATCGCGCTCGCCAGCTCCTGGTGCAGCAGCGGCTTGATCGGCGTCGGGATGGTGCTCAGCACCGCCTGGCGCACCAGTTCGTGGCTGAAACGGCGGTCCCCCAGCACCTGCATGGCCTGCAGCGCCCGCCAGGCGGAGGCCAATGTCGCCGTCTCGCACCCGAGCAGGCGTTGCAGCAGGCGCGCGTCGAGGTCGCCATCCATCAACGCGGCGAGGTGCGCCAGCCGGTACGTGACGGCGTCGCTGCATTCAAGCCGCCGTGCCACCCCCGCCAGTGCTTCCGCTGGCAGCGGCAGATCGTCCGGCGCTTGCGGCGTCAGGGTTTCGCCCCGGTGCGCCAACTCGCGCAGTACCTGCAGCAAATACAGCGGATGTCCACCACAGTGCTGTTGCAGCCGGGCACCCCAGCTCGCGAAGTCGATGGGCGCGACACACAGGCCCGACAACAGCTCAGCCACGTCGCCGGACCCGATGGGCGGCACCGGCACCACCGGCTCCAGTGCGGGATCCAACGCCTTCAGCCAGCCGTCCACGGCAGCAGGCACGGGCGAGTCGCGCATGCCCAACAACCAACGAACGGTGGGCGGTTGCACGGGGCCCGTGCGCGGCCAGAGCAGGGTCAACACCTCCAGGCTGCGAGGATCGGCGTGCTGCAGGTCATCGATGACCAGCGTCAGCGGGGTGCTGCCCGCCACGTCCGCCAAGAAAGCGCGCATGAGCGTCCCCATCGCCGTGGGCGTGTACTCCCCCGGGCAGCGCACTGGGCGACGCAGCAGCGATGAAGGCGCACAGGCGCTCGTGCCGCGCCGCCAGCGTCGGGGCACAGCGCTGCATGAGGGACGACACCAAGGACGTCAACACGCCGTAGGGGACGGCTTGCTCATCCTGCCCCGGTCGCAGCGACAGCGCCGCTGAGGTCGCCCGTGTCAGGTCGTCAAGCACACGGCTCTTCCCGATTCCAGGTGGCCCCGTCAGCAGGACACAGCCGGCGATATTCCAGGCTGCCATCGCCGTGCGCTGCAGCGCCGCCCGGCCCACCGTGCGCGGGGGATGGCGCAGTGCCAGCGGCAGCAGCTGCGGCGTCTCTTGCGCCTGCACCGGCCGACTGCGCCCGACGAGCCGCGCCAGCGCCAGGGTGTCGGCGTCCGGTGCACCACCCACCGCACGGAGGGCCTCGCCGCAGCGTTCGAAAGCCGCCAGCGCCGCCTCGCGTTCGCCCTGTTGGTGATGGACGCGCATCAACACACGCGTGGCCGCCGCAGAGGTTGGGGACAGTTCCAAGGCGCGTGCGGCCCACCGTGCAGCGTTCGCTGCATCCCCGGCGTGCTCGGCGTGAACGGCCCACTGCAACAGGCCGTCGACCACCGTCTGCCGCCACCGGTCCCGTTCCGCCGTCACCCATGTCGCCAGTTGCGGCGTCTTGCCGTAGTCGAAGGAACCCAGCAAATCGACGCCGACCGCCGCCGGGTCCTCGCGCAGCCCGTCTCGGGGGTCGGCCAGGTCGTGCGCGACCGCTTCGGGCAAACAAAGCCACCCGGCTTGCGGCCCCGCGAGCACCAGCGCCGGAAAGCGCCGCAGTCCATGCAGGCGCTGCCGAAGGTTATTGGCCGCGGTCGGGGCATCGGCCTCGGGCCACAGCAGCGAGGCCATGCGTGGCCGCTGCACCGGGCCCTTGAGGACCAACCAGGCCAACAGCACGGCTTCTTGCGCTGTCAGCGCCCGGCGCTGCGGTGCCGGCGAACCCGGCATCACCACCAAGGGCGTGCCAAGCAGCCGCAGCTGCAGGCCATCGGGGGCGGGAAGACGGTGCGGCGGCGTCACGTGAACTACCTTGGCGATGCGCCCGCGGCGGCGACGGCCGATGCTAGCGATGAGAGGTTGCCCTGTCACGCCAGCTACGGGTGCGGGCTGCGCAGCGGCATGACAGCGCGTGCCTGCAAGAAAGGAAGCGACTGACATGTGCCCCGCCTCTCGCGGTCCATCGAACAAGCCGATGCCCGATCGGCGCGCCGAGCAGGCGTCACATAGCCTCGCACGCCCAGCCGCTTGTAGGATGCCCGCAACACCCCACGATGACCAATCTCCGAGGCCGATCTAAGACTGAACAACTGGGGGTACCACTGGGGGTACCACAGTGCAACCCTCAACCACGAATCGTTAAAAATCAACAGTTTAGGACTGCTTTGAAACTCGCCACCTGGAACGTGAACTCCCTTGCCGTGCGGCTGCCGCAGCTGCTGGACTGGCTGGCCCTGCACCAGCCCGATGCCATGGTGCTGCAGGAAACCAAGCTGACCGACGACAAGTTCCCGCATGAGGCGCTGAGCGCCGCGGGTTACCACCCACAGTGGTTCGGCCAGAAGACCTACAACGGCGTGGCGCTGCTGTCGCGCACGCCGGCCGACGCCATCGCCAGGAACATCGTGGGCGTGGAGGACGAGCAGGCCCGCGTCATCGCCGGCACGGTGGCCGGGGTGCGGGTGATCGGCGCCTACTTCCCGAACGGGCAGGCGCCGGCCAGCGACAAGTTCGCCTACAAGATGCGCTGGCTCGACGGCCTGCGCGCGTGGCTGGCCAGCGAGCTGGCGGCCCATCCGCAACTGGTGCTGATGGGCGACTTCAACATCGCGCCGGAAAACTGCGACGTGCACGATCCGCTGGCCTGGGCCGGGCAGATCCACTGCACGCCGGAAGAGCGGGCGCACTTCCGCGCCCTGCTGGACATGGGCCTGGTCGATGCCTTCCGGCTGTTCGACCAGCCGCCCAAGAGCTGGAGCTGGTGGGACTACCGCGGCCTGGCCTTCCGCAAGAACCAGGGCCTGCGCATCGACCACATCCTGGTGAGCCCGGCACTCAAGCCTCGCGTCACCGCCTGCACCATCGACAAGCTGCCGCGCAAGAACGAACGGCCCAGCGACCACGCACCGGTGGTGGTGGAGCTGGGCCTGCCGGCCGCCTGAGTTCGCGGCACAGCGCCGCGCGCCTGGGGGCCCTGCTCAGGCCGCGATGCGGAAGCGCGACACCGCGCCGGCCAGCTGCTCGGCCTGCGACTTCAGGCTTTCGGCCGCGGCGGCCGACTGCTCGACCAGCGCCGCGTTCTGCTGCGTCATCTGGTCCAGCTGGGTGACGGCGGTGTTCACCTCGCCGATGCCCATGCTCTGCTCGGCGGCCGAGGCGGTGATCTCGCCGATGATGTCGCTCACGCGCTGCACGCTGGCCACGATCTCGTTCATCGTGCGGCCGGCATCGCCTACCAGGCGGGTGCCCGATTCCACGCGGTCCACGCTGGCGCCGATCAGGCTCTTGATCTCCTTGGCGGCTTCGGCGCTGCGCTGGGCCAGGCTGCGCACCTCGCCGGCGACCACCGCGAAGCCGCGGCCCTGTTCGCCCGCGCGGGCAGCTTCCACCGCCGCATTCAGCGCCAGGATGTTGGTCTGGAAGGCGATGCCGTCGATGGTGCCGATGATGTCGGCGATCTTCTGCGAGCTGGTCTGGATGTCGCCCATCGTGGCCACCACCTGGGTCACCACGTCGCCGCCGCGCTGGGCCACCTGGGCCGCCGAATGCGCCAGCTGGTTGGCGGTGCTGGCGGCATCGGCACTCTGGCGCACCGTGCCCGTCAGCTGCTCCATGCTGCTGGCCGTCTGCTGCAGGTTGCTGGCCGTCTGCTCGGTGCGCATCGACAGGTCGGCATTGCCGGTGGCGATCTCCGACGACGCATGGTGGATGCTGTCGGTGGACTGGCGCACGCTGCCCACCATGCCGGCCAGCGCATCGTTCATGTGGCGCAACGCCCGCATCAGCGCGCCGATCTCGTCGCCGCGGCTGGTGTCGATGCGGCGGGTCAGGTCGCCTTCGGCGATGGCATTGGCTGTCTGCACCGCCTCGTCCAGCGGACGCTGGATGGAGCGCACCAGCATGGCCGTGGCGGCTGCGCCCAGCACCAGCACCAGCAGGCCCAGGCCGGCGGCGATGGTGATGACGCGGCTGCGCGCGCTGGTGGCGTCGGCCGCGGCCTGCTCGGCCTTGCGGCGCTGCAGCTGGCCGAACTCGTCGATGCTGGCCAGGTAGGCCGCCACCGCGGGCTGGTACTCGCCCTTGAGGATGCTGTCCATCTTCGCGCGGTCGCCGCTGGCGCCGGCTTCCTTGGCCTTGGCGCTGGTGGCCAGCACGGCCTTGCCGTTGGCGGCGATCACCGGGGCCAGCTTCTTGTCCTCGGGCGTCTGCGCCTTCTTCATCAGCTGCTCGCGCAGCTTGGTGATGAAGGGCGCGTCCTTGGCCACGTTCTCCTTGAACAGCTCGCCCACCGCGGGGTCGGTGCTCACCACGGCGGCCATGCTGCGGGCCACGGCGGTCTCGGTCAGGCCTTTCCAGAGCGTGGCCTGCTCCACCAGCGCATGGCTGCTCGCCTGGTCGGCCAGGGCCTGGTCGCTGATGGCGGTGGCCTGCTGCAGCGCCACGCCGGCGCCGCCCACCATCACCACCTGCAGCGCCACCATCACGCCCCACAACTTGCCTGACAGGCGCAGGTTCTCGAACTTCATCGGGTCATCACTCCACTGCGGATTCCAAAGGAACGGGATGCGGGGTCGGGCGATCAGCCGGCCACCACGCGGAAACGGGCCACGGCGCCGGACAGGCTCACCGCCTGCGCCTTGAGGCTTTCGGCGGCGGCGGCGGATTGCTCCACCAGCGCCGCGTTCTGCTGGGTCATGTGGTCGAGCTGGCTAACGGCCTGGCCAACTTCGCCGATGCCCTGGCTCTGCTCGCTGGCCGAGGCGGTGATCTCGCCCACGATGTCGGCCACGCGCTGCACGCTGGCCACGATCTCCTGCATCGTGCGGCCGGCGTCGCCCACCAGGCGGCTGCCGGTGTCCACCCGCTCCACGCTGCTGCCGATCAGCCCGCGGATCTCGCGTGCGGCCTCGCCGGAGCGCTGCGCCAGGCTGCGTACCTCGGAAGCCACCACCGCAAAGCCGCGGCCCTGCTCGCCGGCCCGCGCCGCTTCCACTGCGGCGTTCAGCGCCAGGATGTTGGTCTGGAAGGCGATGCCATCGATGGTGCCGATGATGTCGGCGATGCGGCGCGCACTGGCCTGGATCTCGTCCATCGTGGCCACCACCTGGCCCACCACGGTGCCGCCGCGCTGGGCCACCTCGGCCGCCGAATGGGCCAGCTGGTTGGCGGTGGTGGCGGCATCGGCGCTCTGGCGCACGGTGCCCGTCAGCTGCTCCATCGCGCTCGCGGTTTCCTGCAGGCTGCTGGCCGCCTGCTCGGTGCGGTTGGAGAGGTCGGCATTGCCGCTGGCGATCTCGGCCGAGGCCTGCTGCAGGCCTTCGGTGGAAGCCCGCACGCTGCCCACCATGGTGGAGAGCGCACCGTTCATGTGATGCAGCGCGCGCATCAATGCGCCAAATTCATCGCCGCGCGTGGTATCGATGCGGCGGGTGAGGTCGCCCTGCGCAATGGCGTCGGCCGCCTGCACCGCCTGGTCCAGCGGCCGCTGGATGGAGCGCACCAGCAGCGCACCGGCCACGCCCGACATCACCAGCACCGCCAGCGCACCGGCGGCCAGTTCCCAGGCCAGCGTCGCGCGCCCGGCTTCGGCATCGAGCCGGGCCTGCTGGGCGCGCTGCACCTGCCAGGCGGCGAATTCGTCAATGCCGGCCACATAGGCCTTGGTGGCGGGCTCGTACTGCTGCTTGACCAGCTCTTCCACCGCCGACGGATCGCCCGCGGTCATCGCCTGGCGGATGCGTTCGTTCACCGCGTCCAGCGTGCTGCCCAGGGCGCGCACGCGGTCGCTGATGGCCTGGTCCTCCGGCGAGGTGGCCAGGGCCAGCACTTCGTCGCGCAGCGCCGCGATGCGCTGGGGATCGGCAGCCACCGCGTCCTTGAACCAGGCGGCCACCGCAGGGTCGGCGCCGATGGCGCCGGCGATGCTGCGGATGGCAGCGGCCTCGGCGGCGGCCTTCCATTGCACCGCGCGCTCGGCCAGGCGGGCCAGCGCGGCTTCGGCGCCGGCGGCATCGCGCGCCATGGCGAATGAACGCATCAGGCCCAGGCCGCCGGCCGTCACCAGCAGCAACTGCAGGCACAGGATGGCGGCCCACAGCTTGTGGGACAAGCGCAGGCGGTTCAACAGCGACACGGCGAACCTTTACAACGGCTAGAGACCGTTGGGGTATCGGCCGGCGCACCGCCCGGCTTGAATCCATGAAGCGCCCGCGCGGGGCGCGTCAGTCGTCCAGGCCCAGTTCCTGGATCTTGCGGGTGATGGTGTTGCGGCCGATGCCGAGCTTGTGCGCCGCCTCGATGCGGCGGCCGCGGGTGATGTCGAGCGCGGTGTGGATGAGCTGGCCCTCGAACTGGCGCGTGAGCATGTCCCACACCTCGGGCGAGCCGGCTTCCAGCAGCTGCCGCGCTTCGCGCTCCAGGTCGGCCAGCCAGGGGCGTGGCCCGCCGGCCGGCGGCATGCCGGTGGCCGCATGCCCCCCGCTGCCCGCAATGCCTAGGCCACCCAGGCCACCCAGCCCGCCTGCGCTGCCCAGCCCACCCAGGCCGCCGGCCATGCCCGCCGGGTCGGACGACAGCGGCGGATAGCCGGCGGGCGTACCCGTCGGCGGCGCGCCGCCCTGGCCCACCGGCTCATGCAACGGGCTGGCCGGTACGCCACCGGCCGACACCACCGGCTCGAAGTGGCTGGCCGCAGGCGCGGCGGCATCGGACGGCGGCGGCACTATCATCGGGATGGAAGGCGACACCGCCAGCAGCTCCGGCGGCAGGTCCTTGGCTTCCACCACCTGGGCCGGCGCCATCACCGTGAGCCAGTGGCACACGTTTTCCAGCTGGCGCACGTTGCCGGGGAAGTCGAAGCCCATCAGCCGTTCCAGCGCGGCATCGGTGATGCGCTTGGCCTCCACGCCCAGTTCCTTCGCGCTCTTCTGCAGGAAGAAGCGGGTCAGCGCCGGCACGTCCTCGCGGCGCTCGCGCAGCGCGGGCAGCCGCAGCCGGATCACGTTGAGTCGGTGGAACAGGTCTTCGCGGAACACGCCCTGCTTGACGCGTTCCTCCAGGTTCTGGTGGGTGGCGGCGATCACCCGCACGTTGCTCTTGAGCGGCTGGTGGCCGCCCACGCGGTAGAACTGCCCGTCGCTCAGCACCCGCAGCAGCCGGGTCTGCAGGTCGAACGGCATGTCGCCGATCTCGTCGAGGAACAGCGTGCCGCCGTCGGCCTGCTCGAAGCGGCCGCGGCGCATGGTCTGGGCGCCGGTGAAGGCACCGCGCTCATGGCCGAAGAGCTCGCTCTCCAGCAGGTCCTTGGGGATGGCGGCGGTGTTGATGGCCACGAACGGGCCGTTGCCGCGCGGGCTGTGCTTGTGCAGAGCGCGGGCCACCAGCTCCTTGCCCGAGCCGCTCTCGCCGGTGATCATCACCGTGACGTTGCTCTGGCTCAGCCGGCCGATGGCGCGGAAAACGTCCTGCATCGCCGGGGCCTGGCCCAGCATCTCGGGCATTTCGGCCTGGCGCTCGTCGATCACCGACTCGCGCATGCTCTCGTCCACCGCGCGGCGGATCAGCTCCACCGCCTTGGGCACATCGAAGGGCTTGGGAAGGTACTCGAACGCGCCACCCTGGAAGGCCGACACCGCGCTGTCCAGGTCGGAGTAGGCCGTCATGATGATGACGGGCAGGCCGGGATGGCGCGCCTTCACCTTGCTCAGCAGCTCGATGCCCGAGCCACCCGGCATGCGGATGTCGCTCACCAGCACCTGGGGTGCTTCCTCGTCCAGCGCACTCAGCACATCGCGCGGGTTGGAGAAGCTGCGGACCGCGAACTGCTCGCGGGCCAGGGCCTTCTCGAGTACGAAGCGGATGGATTGGTCGTCGTCGACGATCCAGATGGGTTTCATGCGCGCGGAGTTGCTTTCTAGAGCGGTGTGATCACGGCAGCGGGATCACGATCTTGAACACCGTCCGCCCCGGAACGCTGTCGCATTCGATCGTGCCCTGGTGCTGCTGCACGAAGGTCTGCGCCAGCGTGAGCCCCAAGCCCGACCCGCCATCGCGCCCCGATACCAAGGGGTAGAAGATGCGATCGCTGATGGACTCCGGTACTCCCGGGCCGTTGTCCTCGATATGCAATTCAAGTGCCAGCCGGAAGCGGTTCTTGCCGATGGTGATCTGCCGCGCGATGCGGGTGCGCAGCCAGATGCAGGCGTCGCCCACGAAGATGCGCTCGTGCAGCGCCTGCGCCGCGTTGTGCGCGATGTTCAGCACCGCCTGGATCAGCTGTTCGCGGTCGCCGCGGAACTCGGGGATCGAGATGTCGTAGTCGCGCTCGATCGTCAGCCCGCGCGGAAACTCCGCGGTGATCAGCGCCCGCACCCGCTCGCACACCTCGTGGATGTTGACGTCGCTCACCACGTGCGGGCGACGGTGCGGCGCCAGCAGCCGGTCCACCAGCGCCTGCAGCCGGTCGGCTTCCTGCACGATCACCTGCGTGTACTCGGTCAACTCCTTCGATTCGAGCTCCATCTCCAGCAGCTGCGCCGCGCCGCGGATGCCGCCCAGCGGGTTCTTGATCTCGTGCGCCAGGTTGCGGATCAGCTCCTTGTTGGCCTTCACCTGCCCCAGCGTGCGCTCCTCGCGGTCGTGGCGGGTCTGCTGCTCGATCTCGATCACTTCCACCAGCACGCGCTCGGTCTCGCCGTCGATCTGGTTGACGATCACATGCACCGGCATCGGCTCCAGGTGCACGTTGGGCTGGCGGCGCAGTGCGGCCTCGAAGCGGCCGGTGGCGTAGTCGTTGCGGGCCACCGCCAGCAGCGTGTCGCGCAGCTGCTGCGGCTCGACGAAACAATCCAGCAGCGAGCCGCGTTGCAGCGTGCGCCGCGACAGGCCCATCACCTGCTCGAAGCTCGCATTGGCGAACAGGCATTCGCCGGTGGGCCGGGCCACGGCGATCATCGTGGCCAGCAGGTCGAAGGTGTCGAAGTGGTTCGACGGATGAGACGGCTGCTTCATGAGGGCAGGCGCGACAGCTCGCGGCGGATGGCTTCCACGTCGCCCTCCTTGCGCTGGATGGCGCTGCGCATTTCCTCCACGCGGTCGAGGTAGCGCTGGTAGTTGCGTTCGTTGCCTTGCCGCTCGGGCTGGCCGTTGTTGAATTCCTGCTTCATGGTGGCCAGGCGGTCCTGTTCCTTGCGGAGTTCGGCTTCGAGGATGCGGCGCGCATCGGCATCGCGGGCGCGCTGCTCGCCGGGGTCGATGCGGCCTTCGCTGCCACGCGCCGCCGGCGCGGCGGGCGAGCCGCCGGGTGGATTGGGCGACGCCACCGGCCGAGGCTTGCTGTTCTGCATGACGGTGACCGGTGCGCTCTCGATGGTGCGGCAGCCGCGGTCCTGGGCCTCGCGCGGGGTCAGCTGGTCGGTGTAGAGCACCGGCGGGCCGGGGCAGCGGTAGACCGTGGTGGCCTGCGCCCACGCACTTCCTGCATTCGCCAGCAACACCACCAGCAGCCATCGACGAACCGTCATGCAGAGTCTCTCCAAGGGTCGGATCGATGATTGTGCTGCAGCGGCATTGCCATTCCTTTAACGAAAAAGGGACGGCCGAGGCCGTCCCTTCGAGGCAAGCCCGGGGGGCTTACAGGCTGTAGTACATGTCGAACTCGACCGGGTGCGTGGTCATGCGGAAACGCTGCACTTCCTGCATCTTCAGGTCGATGTACGCATCGATGTACGAATCGGTGAACACGCCACCCTTGGTCAGGAACTCGCGGTCCTTGTCCAGGTATTCCAGCGCCTGGTCCAGGCTGTGGCACACGGTCGGGATCAGCTTGTCCTCTTCCGGCGGCAGGTGGTACAGGTCCTTCGAGGCGGCTTCGCCCGGATGGATCTTGTTTTCCACACCGTCCAGGCCGGCCATGAGCAGCGCCGAGAAGGCCAGGTACGGGTTGGCCATGGGATCGGGGAAGCGCGCCTCGATGCGGCGGCCCTTCGGGTTGGCCACGAACGGGATACGGATCGAGGCCGAGCGGTTCTTGGCCGAGTAGGCCAGCTTCACCGGGGCTTCGAAGCCCGGCACCAGGCGCTTGTAGCTGTTGGTGGTCGGGTTGGTGATCGCGTTCAGCGCGCGGCCGTGCTTGATGATGCCGCCGATGTAGTACAGCGCGAATTCGCTCAGGCCGGCGTAGCCGTCGCCGGCGAACAGGTTCTTGCCGTCCTTCCAGACCGACTGGTGCACGTGCATGCCCGAGCCGTTGTCGCCCACGATGGGCTTGGGCATGAAGGTCAGCGTCTTGCCGTAGCTGCGCGCCACGTTCTGCATCACGTACTTCTGCAGCTGGCACCAGTCGGCGCGCTGCAGCAGGGTGCTGAACTTGGTGCCGAGTTCCATCTGGCCGGCGTTGGCCACCTCGTGGTGGTGCACTTCGACGGGGATGCCCAGCGATTCGAGGATCAGGCTCATTTCCGAGCGCAGGTCCTGGCCCGAATCAACCGGCGGCGTGGGGAAGTAGCCGCCCTTGACGGTGGGGCGGTAGCCGGAGTTGCCGTGCTCGTAGTCCTTGCCGGTGCTCCAGGCGCCTTCCTCGGACTCGATCTTCACGAAGCAGCCCGACATGTCGACCTGCCAGCGCACGCTGTCGAACACGAAGAACTCGGGTTCGGGGCCGAAGAAGGCGGTGTCGCCCAGGCCCGACGACTTCAGGTAGGCCTCGGCGCGCTTGGCCAGCGAACGCGGGTCGCGTTCATAGGCCTTGCCGTCGGCCGGCTCCAGCACGTCGCAGGTGAGGATGACCGTCGGCTCTTCGAAGAACGGGTCGATGTTGGCGGTGTTCGGGTCCGGCATCAGCAGCATGTCCGATGCCTCGATGCCCTTCCAGCCGGCGATCGACGAACCGTCGAAGGCATGGCCGGAAGTGAACTTGTCTTCGTCGAAGTGCGAGATGGGAACCGTAACGTGCTGTTCCTTGCCGCGGGTGTCGGTGAAGCGGAAGTCAACGAACTTGACTTCGTTTTCCTTCACCATGGTCATCACGTCGGCGACAGTCTTTGCCATCAGGAATCTCCTAGCGGGCGCTGGTCTGGGGTGGTTTTAGGGGTAAGAAACGGCAGATCGGGGAATTGCAGGCGGCCCAGGAACGCTGGCTGCCAAGCCCCAAAAAGGCGCATCGGAAATTAGCAGAAAGTGTGCCCGCGGAATCTTACCGGTTCCGGGGCATGGAAACCCCATCTTGGTGCAGCCGAGCGCACCGACTTGGGCTGCCGTGCTGCGGCGTCAACGCACCATTTCCGGGCCAAGCGAAAGCTGCATCGCTTGCAGGCTGCCCAGCAGTTGCGCATAGGCGGCCGGGACGCCGGCGGCGGCACCCTTGACGCCCAGCTCGATGTGGCGGCCGTACTGGGGATGGTCGACGCTGGGCAGGCTGAACACCTTGATCCCGGGGTGGTCGCGCTCCACGGTCTCCATCAGCGGCGTCAGCGTGGCTTCCAGTCCGCCGAACACGATGACCGACTGCTCCACCTGCCGGTGGCTGCCATGCAGCGCGGCATAGCGGCCGTCCAGCAGCCACTCGATCATCGGATGCGCCATCACCGGGAAGCCGGGCACAAAGTGCACCTCGCCCACGCTGAAGCCCGGGATCTTGTTGTACGGGTTGGGGATGATGGCCGCGCCCTCGGGGAACACGCCCATGTTGAGCCGGTGCAGGTTGTCGGGCCGGTCGGGTTCGTAGGGGGTGCCCTGCTCGGCCGCCACGTCGCGCATGCGCTCCTGGATCAGCGCCTTGGCCTCGGGGTGCAGCACCAGCGGCACGCCCAGGGCCGCGGCGGCGGCCTGGCGGCTGTGGTCGTCGGGCGTGGCGCCGATGCCGCCGCAGCTGAAGACCACGTCGCCGCTGGCGAAGGCGTCGCGCAGGGTGGCGGTCATGCGCTCGCGGTCGTCGCCCACGTAGCGGGCCCAGGCCAGCGACAGGCCGCGGGCGGACAGCAGCTCGATGACCTTGGCCAGGTGCTTGTCCTGCCGCTTGCCCGAGAGGATCTCGTCGCCGACGATGATGAGGCCGAAATTCATGGCAGCTGCTCCAGGGGCGCGGGGGTGATGACGGTGGGGCCGGCCTGCATGCGCAGGCGCTGCAGCGCCGCCAGGCCGTAATGGGTGAACCAGAGCGACGAGAAGGCGAACACCAGCGTGTACAGCCAGACCGAGGCCACGATGAGGATGGGCGCCAGCACCAGCGTCATGGCGCTCACCGCCCACAGCAGCGAAGGCGCGGCGCCCAGGTAGCCGCACACCACGCCGATGCCCATCAACGGCCAGCGGTGCTGGCGCAGCAGCAGCTGGCGCTCCTCGGCGCTGGCATGGTCGGCCAGCGCATCGAAGGCCATCACGCGGTAGGTGAGCCAGCCCCACACCAGCGGCGGGATCACCAGCACCAGCGGCGGGATGAGCCACAGCGGCACGCTGGCCGCCAGCACGATGAAGGCCAGCAGCGTGTAGCCCAGCGAATAGGCCACCGAGCTGGCCAGGCCCGCGCCATGCCGGCGCTCCAGCATCGGGAAGCGGCGGCGGGCCACCAGGGACACCAGCGCCGGCGTCATCATCATGGCCACCAGCACCAGCGACACCAGCACGATGACCGGCACCGCCAGCGCCACCACGATCAGCGGCGCGAGCACTGCGCGAAAGCCCTGCGCGCCCATGGAGTCCAGCCACTGCAGGAAGGCCGAGGTGAGCAGCCAGCTCTCCATCGTGGCGCGCACGCCGTCGATGGCCGCTTCATAGAAGAACCAGCCGGCGGCCAGCGTGAGGCCGCCGGCCACCAGCAGCGGCAGCAGCGACATCGCGATCACGCGCGGGTGCAGGCAGTAGGCGCTGGCGCGCCAGAAGGCATCGATGAGTTCTTTCATGCCGCCCATCATCCCCTGCCGGCCAGGCGCTTGAGGCCCAGCCACTGCTGGGCCCAGAAGCCGCGGCCGTAGTCCCGGCCGCCCTGGTCGGGCAGCTGGTCGCGGATGCCGGTGGGCTCCACCGGCCGGTCGAACTCGGCGGTGCCGAACAACACGTCCCACAGCGGGAACAGCACCGCGAAGTTGTGGCCACCCAGCGTGCCCGCGCCGTTCGATTCATGGCCGATGCCGATGGCGTGGTGCACCCGGTGAAAGCGCGGGCTGACCAGCAGCCGGTCGCCCCAGCGGCCGAAACCCAGCCGCACGTTGGCATGCGACAGGCTTTCCAGCAGCTGCGTGATTACCACCACCGCCACGAACTGTCCCGGCGCGATGCCGACTGCCAGACCCACCAGCACGAACACGCTGTCGTGGATGAGGTCGTCCAGCAGGTGGTTGCGGTTGTCGCTCCACAGGGTCATCTGGCGCTGGCTGTGGTGCACCGCATGCAGCTGCCACCACCAGCTGAACTGGTGCTGCGCCCGGTGCAGCGCATAGCCCACCAGGTCGAACAGCAGCAGGTACATCAGCAAGGACACCCAGGCCACGTCGGTGACGCCGGGCCACAGGTTGTCCAGGTGAAAGGTAGGCAGGCCCTGCAGCCGCAGCCAGCCGATGCCGTCGTTCCACAGCGGCACCAGCGTGAAGAAGAGGGCCAGCCGGAACAGGCCCAGGCGGTGGATCAGCGTGTACAGCACGTCGGTGCGCACGGCGGCGCGGTCGGTCAGCGGCTCGGCGGGCCGCCAGCGCTCCAGCGCGCGGAAGACGGTGAGCATCACCACGATCTGCAGCAGCCCGGCCAGCAGCCAGCCGGTGGCGTCGAAGGCGTCTTCCAGCAGGTTGCCCATGCCCAGCGTGTACAGCGCCGGCTGCACCGCCTGCTCGAACAGCCACTGCTGCGCGGTGCCGAAGACGTCGATGAGGGAATCGAGAGCGGTCATGGACAGGTCAACGCGGCGCGGCCGCGGCGGCATACAGCGGATGCTCGCGCAACGTGGCGAAGCACAGGCCGCGGGCCTGCAGGCCGGTGACCAGCGGCTCCAGCACGGCCGGCGCCCAAGGGTCCTGGCGCGACCAGATGCCCAGGTGCGCCAGCAGGATGTCGCCCGGCCGCACCTTCTGCAGCGCCTGGGACAGCAGCTTGTCGTTGGGGTACTTGTCGCTGGGCAGCTCGTCGCCCAGGAAGCCGGCCGGCGACCAGCCGACGTGGGTGAAGCCGCAGGCCTTGGCCGCGGCCAGCAGCGCCGGCGAGGTGCGGCCGGCCGGCGCGCGGAACAGCGGCAGCATCGCCTGGCCGGTCATCGCCTGGAAGCGCTCGGCAGGCCGGCGCAGCTCGGCGCAGTACTGCGCGGGCGTGAGCGTCAGCGTCTTGCCGGCATCCGGCCCGGCGGTGGGCCGCAGGCGCAGGCCGGCGGCGGTGTCGGCCTGCCACACCAGGTGGTCCCAGGTATGGGAGCCGAAGGCATGGCCCTCGGCGGCGCGCGCCTTCCACCAGGGCGCCCATTCGTCGTCCAGGCTGCTGCCGTCGGTGCGGGTGCGCTCGTTGGCCAGGAAGAAGGTGGCCTTCACGCCGTGGCGGGCCAGCACCTCGGCCACCAGCGGCGCCACGCCCATGTGGCCGGTGTCGAACGTGAGGTAGACCGGTTTGGCGCAGCCGGCAGCGGCCGCCGTGCCCGCAGCGGCCAACGCCGCCGCGGCGGCCAGGAGGCGCAGGCCGCTGCGGCTAGATGCGGCTCGCATGGGCCAGCGTCCACACCCCGTGCGGCGACTTGCCCACGGGCACCTGCCGCACCACCTCGCGCCGGGTGATGTCGATGAAGGTGAGCTTGCGCGCCCAGCGCGAGGTCACCATGAGCGTGCGGCCGTCGTTGAGCATCTCCATGCAGTCCGGGCCGCCGGGCGCGGGATAGTGCTCCACCACGCTCAGCGACTGGGTGTCCAGCAGGCTGATGGTGTTGGCCACCCGGTTGCTGACGAACACATGCCGCCGGTCGCCGCGGGCGCGGAAGGCATGGGCGCCGGCCGCCGTCTTGATGCGCTTGACCAGCCGCGGCTGCGCGCCGGTGACGTCATAGGCCTCGACGAACTGGTCGCCGGTCAGCGCCACCAGCAGCGTGCGGTCGTCGGCGGTGAGGAACACATCCGCCGGCATCTTGCCGATGGGCACCTTCCAGCGCGGCGCCTGGGTGTGGATGTCGATGGCCATCAGCTCGTCGCTGTCCTGCATCGACGAATAGATGACGCTGCTGCGGCTGTCGATGGCCAGGTGGCTGGGCGTGCGGCTGGCGGCCACGCGCTTGACCAGCGCCAGCGGTTGCGCGGCGTCGGCCGGCTGCCAGCGGTACAGGTCGATGTGGTTCAGCCGGTTGGCGGCAGTGACGAACCACTTCATGTCCGGCGAGAAGCGCAGGTGGTAGGGATCGATGATGTCGGTCACCACCCGCTGCACCAGGCCGCTGACGGGATCGATGAAGGTGAGCGAGTCGCTCAGCGCATTGGCCACGATGACGGACTTCTCATCGGGCGTCAGGTACAGGTGGTGCGGCTCCTTGCCGGTGGGCAGGCGCCGGATCTCGGTGAAGCTGGCCGGATCGATCACGCTGACGCTGGCGTCCAGCGAGTTCAGCACGAAGATGGGACCCGCCTTGGCCGGCGGGGTGGCCGGCTGGGCGATGGCCGCACCGGGCAGCACCCCGGCGCTGGCCAGGCCGGCCGCGGCACCCGCCGCCAGGAACGTTCGCCGGCACAGCGGCCGGGCCGAAGGAATGACTTTCAAGACGCACCACCCGGAAACGGGCTGCCGTTATGCAACCCGCTAGTGTAGGCGGAGCGCCCTGCCGGGCACCCGCCGTCTACTCGTCGTCCCCGCCGCCGAGGATGCCACCCAGCAGGCCGCCGGCGTCCACGCCGCCCAGCACCGAACCTTCTTCCCGCGCGCCGCCGCGCTGCGGTGCCGCGGCGAAGATGCGCGAGGCCAGGCGCGACAGCGGCAGGCTCTGCAGCCAGATGGTGCCGGGGCCGGTGAGCTTGGCGAAGAACAGGCCCTCGCCGCCGAACAGCGCCGTCTTGATCTTGCCCACGTACTGGATCTCGAAGCTGACGTTGGGCGTGTAGGCCACCACGCAGCCGGTGTCCACCAGCAGGGTTTCGCCGGGCTGCAGCTCGCGCTTGACCACGGTGCCGCCGGCGTGCACGAAGGCCAGGCCGTCGCCTTCCAGCTTCTGCATGATGAAGCCTTCACCCCCGAAGAAGCCGACCGACAGCTTCTGCTGCAGCGCGATGCCCAGCGACACGCCACGCGCAGCGCACAGGAAGGCGTCCTTCTGGCAGATCAGCGTGCCGCCCAGGCGGCTCAGGTCCATTGCCATGATCTTGCCGGGGTACGGCGAAGCGAAGGCGATGCGGCGCTTGACGTTGGCCTCGTTGGTGTAGATGGTCGTGAACAGCGATTCGCCGGTGACCAGCCGCTTGCCCGCGCCCAGCAGCTTGCCGAAGAAGCCGCCCTGGCTCTTGGAGCCGTCGCCGAACACCGTGTCCATGCCGATGCCGGCATCCATGAACATCATGCTGCCGGCTTCGCCGATGGCAGCTTCGCCGGGGTCGAGCTCGACCTCGACGTACTGCATTTCGGCGCCCTTGATCTCGTAGTCGACGACGTCCATGGCCATGATGGTGGCTCCTGTCTCTGGCATGAGGTGGTTGAAACGGGCGCGATGGTAACGAAGCGGCGCTGCCGATAATGCGCCGCCCGCAACGCCCGCGGCGAGCCGCCCGCCCGCCCCTTCGATGCCCGACCTGCCGCCCTCCCCCGCCCCTGCTGCCCAGGCCGATGCCGCCGAGCGCCCGAAGCCCGGCGACACCTATGTGCAGTCGTTCGCCCGCGGGCTGGCGGTCATCCGATCCTTCAGCGCCGAGGCCCCGACGCAGACGCTGACGGAGGTGGCCACCCGCACCGGCCTCACCCGCGCCGGCGCGCGCCGCATCCTGCTCACGCTGGAAGGCCTGGGCTACGTGGAGGCGCAGGGCCGGCAGTTCCGCCTCACGCCCAAGATCCTGGACCTGGGCTTTGCCTACCTGTCGTCGCTGCCGCTGTGGAACCTGGCCGAGCCGGTGATGGAAACCCTGGTGGCCGAGGTGAAGGAGAGCTGCTCGGCCGCGGTGCTGGACGGCGCCGAACTGGTGTACGTGCTGCGGGTGCCCACGCACAAGATCATGCGCATCAACCTGGGCATCGGCAGCCGGCTGCCGGCTTTCTGCACCTCGATGGGCCGGGTGCTGCTGGCTGGCCTGCCGCCCGAGGAAGCGCGGGCCCGGCTCGCCTCGCGCGAGCGGCTGCCCTGGACCTCGCGCACCGTGGTGGAGCTGGAAGCCCTGGTGGCGCTGGTGGAGGAAACCCGGCGGCAGGGCTGGTGCCTGGTGAACCAGGAACTGGAGGAAGGCCTGGTCTCGCTGGCCGCACCCATCGTCGACCGCACCGGCCGCACCATCGCCGCGCTGAACATCAGCGGCCAGGCCAACCGCACGCCGCCGGCGGTGATGGTCGAACGCTTCCTGCCGCTGCTGCTGCAGGCCTCGCGGGACATCGCGCGGCTGCTGCAGTTCAAGACATAGCATTCAGCCGCCGGGTCGCCCCAAGGCTGAATGCGCCCCCTGGGGGCAGCGAGCGCAGCGAGCTTGGGGGCTCCACGTTCAGCCGCCGGGCCGCCCCAAGGCTGAATGCGCCCCTCGGGGGCAGCGAGCGCAGCGAGCTTGGGGGCGCCACGTTCAGCCGCCGGGCCGCCCCAAGGCTGAATGCGCCCCCTGGGGGGCAGCGAGCGCAGCGAGCTTGGGGGCACCGTGCTCAGCCCTTTTCAGCCTCGAACTCCTTCATGTAGTCCACCAGCGCCTGCACCGCCTCCAGCGGCACCGCGTTGTAGATGGACGCGCGCATGCCGCCCACCACGCGGTGGCCCTTGAGCTGCACCATGCCGCGCGCCTCGGCGCCCTTCAGGAACGCGGCGTCGAGCGACGGGTCGGACAGGCGGAAGGGCACGTTCATCAGCGAGCGGTCCTCGCGCGCCACCGGGCTGGTGTAGAAGCCGCTGGCATCGATCGCGCCGTACAGCAGGCTGGCCTTGGCCTGGTTGAGGCGGGCCATGCCTTCCAGCCCGCCCTGCGCCTTGATCCACTTGAACACCAGCCCGGCGATGTAGATCGCGTAGGAGGGCGGCGTGTTGATCATCGAATCGTTGTCGGCCAGGTGCTTGTAGTCGAACACCTGCGGGGTGATGGGCAGCGCGCCGCCCAGCAGGTCGTCGCGCACGATCACCAGCGTGAGGCCGGCCGGGCCGATGTTCTTCTGCGCGCCGCCATAGATCAGGCCGTAGCGGCTCACGTCCACCGGCTTGCTCAGGAAGTTGCTGGACATGTCGGCCACCAGCGGCACGTCGCCGGTGTCGGGCGTCCAGTGGTATTCCACGCCGCCGATGGTCTCGTTGCTGCAGATGTGCACGTAGGCGGCATCGGGGTCGAGCCGCCAGCTGTCCTGCTTCGGCACGTGCGTGAAGCGGCTGCCTTCGGCGGTGGCGGCCACGCGCGCAGTGCAGTACTTGCCGGCTTCCTCGATCGACTTCTTCGACCACTCGCCGGTGTGCACGTAGTCGGCGCTTTGGCGCCCACGCAGCAGGTTCATCGGCAGGATGGCGTTCTGGCCCAGGGCGCCGCCCTGCATGAACAGCACCTTGTAGTTCGACGGGATGTTCAGCAGCTCGACCAGCAGCGCCTTGGTCTCGGCCAGGATGCCGATGAACTCCTTGCCGCGGTGGCTCATCTCCATGACGGACATGCCCGAGCCGTGCCAGTCCAGCATCTCGGCCGCGGCCTCGCGCAGCACCGGTTCAGGAAGCGCGGCCGGGCCGGCGCTGAAGTTGAAAACACGTGTCATGGAAAAACGGCTCCAGGGTCGGCTGGTTCACGGAGCCCGGCAGGATAGCGCCTCGCCCGGCATCAGCCTTCGTCGGGCAGTTCGTCCGGGCCGGTGGCCGGTGGTGCCTCGGCCGGCGGCGCATGGCGAACGATGGTCACCGGCACGCCGGCATGCTGCAGCACCTCCTGCGAGACCGAGCCCAGCAGCGCCTCGCTCAACGCGCCGTGGCCGAAGGTGCCCATCACGATGGCGTCGCATTGCTCGCGCTCGGCCACCTCCACGATCTGCTGCGCCGGATCGCCGGTGGTGATCTCCACTTCGTAGGCCAGGCCGGCCGCGTCCAGCAGCGCCTGCGCCGACTGCAGCGCGCTCTCGCCCGCCTCGCGCGCGGCGGCGGCGCGGGCATCGGCATCGCGCAGCATCAGCACTTCGTACAGGTGGGTGGGTTCCTGCACGTTCAGCAGCAGGAAGCTGGCCTGCAGACCATCGCGCGCCAGGCGCAGGCCATGGTGGATGGCATCGAGCGAACGCGCGGAACCGTCGACGGGCAGCAGGATGCGCATGGGCACTCTCCGGGCAGTGGGCACCGGCCCATCTTGCCACCGGGCGTGCTGGCGTCAGCGCGGGTTCACACGGTGTCTTCGAACTTGGTGCCGAAGAGCTTGTCGCCGGCGTCGCCCAGGCCGGGAATGATGTAGCCGTTGGCGTCCAGGTGGCTGTCGATGGCGGCCGTCCAGCAGCGCACGTCGGGGTGCGCAGCCTGCAGCGCGGCAATGCCCTCGGGCGCGGCCACTAGCACCAGCGCCCGCACGTCGGTGCAGCCACGGTCCTTCAGCAGCTGCGCGGTGGCGATCATCGAGCCGGCGGTGGCCAGCATCGGGTCGATGATGAGCGCGGTGCGCTGCTCCAGGTGGCCGACGAACTTCTCGAAGTAGCGCTCGGGCTGCAGCGTCTCGTGGTTGCGCGACAGGCCCACCACGCTCACCTTGGCGCCGGGCACGATGTCCAGCACGCCGTCCAGCATGCCCAGGCCGGCGCGCAGGATGGGCACCACCGTCACCTTGCGGCCCTGGATCTGCTCCACCTCCACCGGGCCGCTCCAGCAGGGCAGCGTGACCTTGCACAGCGGGAAGTCGGCCGTGGCCTCGTAGGCCAGCAGCCGGGCCAGCTCCTGCGTGAGGGCGCGAAAGTCCTTGGTGGTGATGCCGGCCTCGCGCAGCAGGCCAATCTTGTGGCGCACCAGGGGATGGGCGATCTGGATGACGGGCATGCCGGGGTTTTAGCGAGCTTCGTGCCAAGGCGCCAGCCCGGCCTGCCGCCAAACCCGAGGCGGAAGTGCGGCCATGCGGCAGGCCCTACCCTCGCGCGCATGCCGCACCGCCTTCCACACCGCCGCGTCCTCGTCCTGCTGCTGGCTGCCGCCGGCGCCCTGGCTGCCCTGCCAGCCCATGCCGATCCGCAGGCCGCGCTGGCCGCACTGCGGGAGCCGGGCACGGTGGTGCTGATGCGGCATGCACGGGCGCCGGGCGTGGGCGACCCGGCCGGCTTCAAGCTCGGCGACTGCAGCACCCAGCGCAACCTGAACGACGAGGGCCGCGCCGATGCCCGCGCGGCCGGCCAGCGGCTGCGTGCGGCGGGTGTGAAGGTGGGCAAGCTGCTCAGCTCGCCGTGGTGCCGCTGCCTGGAGACGGCCCGGCTGCTGGACCTGGGTCCGGTCGTGGCCGATCCCGCCTTCGGCAGCACCTTTCGCTCCGAAACCAGCAGCGACGACGTCACCGCCGCCGCACGCCGCGTGATCGCCGATTGGCGCGGCCCCGGCGTGCTGCTGGCGGTGACGCACCAGGTCAACATCCAGGCCCTCACGGGGCGCAGCACCTCGTCGGGCGAGATGATCGTGCTCAAGCGGCAAGCCGACGGCGGCCTGCGCGAGGTGGGTGCGCTGGAATAAGGCGGCGCTTCTTCGGCCGTCCATCGGCCTTCCAGCGTCCATCAACCGCCGTTCAGGCGTTCCTCAGGCCGCCAGCAGGCGCGGCAGCAGCCCGGCGGCGGTGCCGGCCAGGTGCTCGTCGGCATCGCCGTCGATCTCGGTGGCGGCCGGGTTGACGATGGCGACCCAGGCGCCCGCGCGGCGGGCGATGCCGGCCAGCCCGGCCGCCGGCCACACTGCGCCGGAGGTGCCCACCACCAGCATCACCGTGCAGCCGCGGGCGGCGTCCTCGGCGTCGGCCAGGACATCGGCCGGCAGTGCTTCGCCGAACCACACCACGCCCGGCCGCACCAGGTTGCCGCATTGCGCGCAACGCGGCGGATGACCGGGCAGCGCCTGCCGCAGGTCGCAGGGCGGCATGTGGCGGCTGGGGGCCAGCCAGCGGTCCTGCAGCAGGTCGCCGTGCAGCCGCAGCACGCCGTCCAGGCCGGCGCGCTGGTGCAGGTCGTCCACGTTCTGGGTCACCACCGTGAGCACGCCCGGCCGGCGCTGCGCAAAGGCCGCGAGTGCCTGGTGGCCTGCATGCGGCTGCGCGCGGCGCACGCCTTCGCGCCGCTGCTGGTACCAGTCCCACACCAGCTGCGGATCGGCCCGGAAGCCCGGTTCGCTGGCCAGCTGCATCGGATCGAAGCGGGCCCACAGGCCGGTCTGCGCATCGCGGAACGTGGGAATGCCGCTCTCGGCACTCATGCCCGCGCCGGTGAGCACGCACACGCGGGACGCGCGGGCGATGCGCTCGCGCAGCACGCGCACGGCGGCTTCAGGCACCGGAGCCGCCCGCCCCGCCGCGCTGGCGCAGGGCTTCGTACAGGCACACGCCGGAGGCGACGGAGACGTTCAGGCTCTCCACCGCGCCGCGCATCGGGATGCGCACCAGCTCGTCGCAGGTCTTGCGCGTAAGCTGCCGCATGCCGGGCCCCTCGGCGCCCAGCACCAGCGCCACCGGGCCGGTGAGGTCCACGTCGTACACCGTGCGCTCGGCATCGTCGCTGGTGCCGATGATCCGCAGCCCGCGGTCCTTCAGCTCGTTGAGGGTGCGGGCCAGGTTGGTCACCATCAGGTAGGGCACGGTCTCGGCGGCGCCGCTGGCCACCTTGGCCACCGTGGCATTGAGGCCCACGGCATGGTCGCGCGGGGCCACCACCGCATGGGCACCGGCGCCATCGGCCACGCGCAGGCAGGCGCCCAGGTTGTGCGGGTCGGTCACGCCATCCAGCACCAGCACCAGCGGATCGCCGGGCACCTGGTCCAGCACGTCGTCCAGGCTGTGCTGCTGCACCAGCGGGCTCACCTTGGCCACCACGCCCTGGTGGCGGGTGGTGCCGCCGATGCGCGACAGGCGCTCGTCGTCGCTGTCCACCAGCTTGGCGCCGGCCTCCTTGGCGCGCTCGACGAACTGCCGCATGCGGGCGTCGCGGCGGGTGGAATCGACGTGGATCTCGCTGATGGACGACGGAGCCGTCTTCAAGCGCACGGTGACGGCATGGAAGCCGAACAGGACCTTGGAACTCATGCCCGCATGGTACGACCCGCGGCGGCGGGCACCCTGCGCGCGGTCAGCGCACGATCAGCACCGGCACCTTGCACAGCCCCAGCACCTTGGCCGTGACGGAGCCCAACACCATGCTGGCCAGTGCGCCGTGGCCATGCGAGCCCATCATCAGGATGTCGAACCTGCCGTGGTCGGCCGCTTCGGCAATCGTCGCGGCCGAGGGCCCGATCTTGGACAGGAAGCTGGCCTTCAGCGATTGCTGCTCGAAGAACTTGCGCACCGGGTCCAGCACCTCGGCGGCCTGGTCGCGGTAGTAGCGCTCGCACACCTCGCGGCCCAGCATGTGGGCGGCATTGTGAGGCAAGGTGGGCTCCACGTGCAGCACGGTGTATTCGTGCTGCGGGCCCAGCCATTCGTCATGCGCCGCCACGTAGGCCAGCATGCGCTTGGTGTAGGGGCTGCCATCGGCGGCGATCAGGATCTTCATCGCGTACTCCTGCGGTTGACGCAACGAGTATGCGCAGGCGGCCCGCGACGCCTTTGCCCTGCATCAAGCCCGCTGCAGGAGCGTCAGCAGGCCGATGAAGACCGGCTGGTGCAGCATGTACACGGTGAGCGGCCGGCGCCCCAGCCACACCAGCGGCCGGGCCCAGCCGGACAGCGGCCGCTGCACAGGCGCCTGTGGCCGCCGCAGCCACCACAGCATGGCCGCCACGCCCCACAGCATCACGCCCAGCCAGGGCAGCAGCGGCACATAGTCCTCGGTGGCCGGCTTGCGGGTCACCAGGCCCACCCAGTTGGTCCAGCGGTTGTCGAAGAACGGATGCTGGATCACCAGCGGTGCCAGCACCGCCAGTGCGCCGGCCGCCAACAGCAGCGCAGGCAGCCACGGCGCGGACAGCCAGCGGGGCCGCAGCGTGGCGCGCAGCACCAGCAGCATCAGCGCAATGCCATGCAGCACGCCGAAGCTGATCCAGCTGCGCGGAAACATCCAGGCGGAGCCGACCGAGACCAGCACCGCGCAAGCCGCCACCTGCAGCCAGCGCCGCCAGAAGCGGCCCGGAACCTGGCCCTGCCGCAGCGCCACTGCCTGGCCCGCGCCGGCACACAGCAGGAACAGGCTGACGATGGCGGTGCGTTGCAGCGTCCAGAACGGGTCATCGTAGAAGTCCTGCGCCGGGATCAGCCGGAACTGGTGCAGGTCGAAGCTGAGGTGGAAGCCCATCATCCACACGATGGCCGCGCCGCGCAGCGCATCCAGCCAGGCCAGGCGCTGCGTGTTCATTCCACCTTTTCGTACACGTCGGTGAAGGCCTTGCCGTCCCAGGCATACAGCAGCACGGCCGCATGCACGCAGCCGCGTGCGCCGGTGGGTTTGAACAGGCCCACGCACTGCCCGCCGGGATGGCGCACGCTGCGGTAGGCCACGCCGGCCGAGCCCTGGTCGTGCAGCTGCCGGCCCAGGGCCTGGGCAGCGCGGTAGTCATCCGGGTGGTAGACGGCTTCGGGCGCCGCGTCGTCAGGCCGCAGGTCGTGCAGGCGGGCGTCGATGCTCACCTTGTACAGCCGCATCGGCAGGTGCATCGGCCCCTGCGCGGTGGCCGCAAGGAAGCGGCCATGGTGGTAGCGCGTCTCGGCCACCGCGGTGGCACGGTCGGCAGCCGCATAGAACACGCCGAAGCTGCCGTCGGAAAACCGGCTGCCCAGCGGATTGAGGTGGGTGAAGGCGGCCATGATCGGCCCGGTGCCGGGACCGAAGATGCGGTCCTGCGGCGGCACCAGGTGGATCTGCCCCACTTCGTCGCGCACGCGGTCATTGGTCATCGATTCCAGCGCATACAGCGCATCGAAATCATCGGGACCGGCCACGCGGTCGAACAGGTACACCGAGGGATGGCGGGTGGGCACGATCCGGCAGGCCTGCGCCCAGCGGATGCGGCGTACTGCAGTCACGACCATCCGCCTCCGCGCACCGCGTCCAGGTACTGGCGCACCGCGGTCAGGTCGCTCAGGTTGCCCGCCAGCATGCGGTCGAGCGCGCTGCGGCCGCCGAACGGCGTGGCCGTGTTGGGCTGGCGCACCCAGGCGTCGGCCGCCGCGGTGTCGGGCAGCAGGATCTGCAGCGCCTTGTAGATGCCCAGCAGGTTGGACAGCCGCTCCAGGGTATCGCGCGACAGGTGGGCCTTGTCCGGCTGCTTGCGCCAGGCAAACAGCGTGGACCGGCCGGGGCTGCCCAGCAACACCAACTGCTCGTCCACCGACAAGCCCCACAAGGCGGCAATGCGCTCGAAGGCCCGCAAGCCTGCGGCGGCCATTTGCTGCTCGGTGATGTCGGGCGCGGCGGATTGCGAGGCAGGGAGCGCGGTCACAATGCCCATCCAGATTTGTACATGACGGTGAATCTAGTCCAGATTCAGACGAAAGTACAGTTGCGGATGGAAAAGAAAAAGGCCCCGTCGTCACCGACGGAGCCTTGATCGTGGTTTGGTGGAGCCGGGGGGAATCGAACCCCCGTCCGCGAACCATCACCGGACAGTTCTACATGCGTAGCTGACTGATTTGGAGTCTCACGCTCAGGTCGCGCAGCAGCACGCTACCTTTCACGCCAGTCACTTAATCTCGTCCTGAACCGAGTGACCCGGCCCAGAACCAGCCAATGTGAATGACCTCTCAGCCTAGGATCTTGCGACCTTCAGCCCGGCCCATCGGCCAACCGTTGAGAGGCTCACCGGTGTTAAGCGGCGAGGGCGAAACGTTCGTCGTTCGCAGTTACTTTGTTTCCAGTGGTTTTACGAGCGAACTGGTGCTCGGCATGCCCTGCGCCGGATCCGTACCCACGTCGAAACCAGGTCGGCCCCAGGACTGCGTAGTTTAAGCCAGGTCCAGCCATTTCAAGAGCTCGCCGGGCATATCGATCAAGCCATCCGCACCCCAGCTGCCGATCGCGTCGCCCTGGCCGAGGTATCCCCAGGCCGCGGCCAACGTGGCCATGCCGGCGGCGCGGCCGGCCTGCACGTCGCGCAGGTCGTCGCCGACGTAAACACATGCGGACGGATCGGCGCCGATGCGCCGCGCCGCCTCCAGCAAGGGCGCGGGATGCGGCTTGGCATGCGGCGTAGTGTCGCCGCACACCACCGCGCCCGCACGCACGTCCAGGCCCAGGCCCTGCACCACAGGCAGCGTGAAGCGCTCGGCCTTGTTGGTGACGATGCCCCAGCGCAGGCCCGCCACATCCAGGGCGTCCAGCACCGGCACCATCTGCTCGAACACCCGGGTGTGCTGCAGCAGGTTGCGCTCGTACAGCGCCAGGAACTCGTCGCGCAGCGCGTCGAAGCCCTCGTCGCCCGGTTGGAGGCCGAAGGCGGCGCCGATCATGCCGCGCGCACCGGTGCCCACCATGGGCCGCAGGCGTGCATAGGGCACCGGCGCGAGGCCCTTGCGTTCCCGCAGGCTGTTGACGGCACCGGCCAGGTCGGGCGCGCTGTCGATCAGCGTGCCGTCCAGGTCGAACAGCACCGTGTGGATGGCGCGGACGCTCATGCCAGCGGCTTCCGGCACGCCACCAGGTAGTTCACGCTGGTGTCGGCCGACAGCCAGTAGCGGCGCGTCAGCGGGTTGTATTCCATGCCCTTGGTCTCGCCCAGCAGCAGCCCCGACTCGCGACACCAGCGCGCCAGCTCGCTGGGGCGGATGAACTTGGCATATTCATGCGTGCCCTTGGGCAGCAACTGCAGCACATGCTCGGCGCCCACGATGGCAAACAGGAAGGCCTTGGCATTGCGGTTGATGGTGGAGAAGAAGACCGAGCCGCCCGGCTTCACCAAGGTGGCGCAGGCACGCACCACCGACGACGGATCGGGCACATGTTCCAGCATCTCCATGCAGGTCACCACGTCGAAGCTGGCGGGCTGCTCCGCCGCCAACGCCTCGGCGGCCACCTGGCGGTACTCCACGCCGTCGACGCCTGACTCCATCGCATGCAGCTGGGCCACCTTCAGCGGCTTGTCCGCCAGGTCGATGCCGAGCACCTTGGCGCCGCGCTGGGCCATCGACTCCGCCAGGATGCCGCCGCCGCAGCCGACGTCCAGCACCCTCTTGCCGGCCACCGGAACGGACTGTTCGATCCAACCCAGCCGCAGTGGATTGATCTGGTGCAGCGGCCTGAATTCGCTCTCGGGATCCCACCAGCGATGGGCCAGCTCGCTGAATTTGGCCAGTTCTTGAGGATCGGCATTCATCATGATTTACATCCTACCGCGACCCAACTGGAGATACTTGCCGCACAAATGACAAACCCCGCCGGAGCGGGGTTTGTTTAAGAACCGGAGAACCGATTACTTATTGCGCGTGCCAACCACTTCGATTTCCACGCGGCGATTCTTCGCGCGGCCATCGGCGGTCTTGTTATCGGCGACGGGCTGCTTTTCGCCCTTGCCTTCGGTGTAGACGCGGTTCTTCTCGACGCCCTTGGAGACCAGGTAGGTCTTCACGGCTTCGGCGCGACGCACCGACAGACGCTGGTTGTAGGCATCGCTGCCGACGGAGTCGGTGTGACCCACGGCGATGATGACTTCCAGGTTGATGCCGCCGGTCTTGCTGACCAGGTCGTCCAGCTTGGCGCGGGCTTCCGGCTTCAGGACCGACTTGTCAAAGTCGAAGAAGGCGTCGGCGGCGTAGGTGACCTTTTCGCTGACCGGAGCCGGGCGGACCGGTGCCGGGGCGGGAGCCGGAGCGGGTGCCGGGGCAGCCTGCGGAGCCGGAGCCGGAGCCGGAGCGGCCGGCTTCAGCGCGCCGTCGCAGCTGGGATCCGCCGTGGCGGGGGTCCAGTTGGCATCGCGCCAGCACAGTTCGTTGGTGCCGTTCTTCCAGACGGTACCGTCGGCATTGCGCCAATTGTCGTTCGTCTGCGCTTGGGCGAAGGCCGTCGACAGCGGAGCGGCGAGCGCGACCGATGCGAACAGCACCGCCACGGTGTTCAGTTTCTTCATTGATTCTCCTCTCAAGGAAAGCCGCAGTTGTGCTGCGTAACGTCCAAATTCGGAAGCGTATAACTTGGCAAGCGCCTTGTTTGTCAAGCGCCACCACCGACGCGAAGGATTGTGCCATACGGCGCTCGGCTGGCCCCATTTTGGCAACTGCCCGGCCGGGAGGTAACGCCTGTGTTGCTTTCGAGCGACAAAGCACTGCCGCTTAGAATCCCGCGTCTCATCCCACAGGTCACGGCGCACCCGCGCCGCCCGCGTTTGCCGCCCCCATGACCCAGTTCGCCAAGGAAACCCTGCCCATCAGCCTCGAAGAGGAGATGCGGCGTTCTTACCTCGACTATGCGATGAGCGTGATCGTCGGGCGCGCCCTGCCCGACGCACGCGACGGCCTGAAGCCGGTGCACCGGCGCGTGCTGTTCGCGATGCACGAGCTGAACAACGACTGGAACCGGCCCTACAAGAAATCGGCCCGTATCGTCGGCGACGTGATCGGTAAGTACCACCCGCACGGCGACCAGTCGGTCTACGACACCATCGTGCGGATGGCGCAGGACTTTTCCATGCGCCACATGCTGGTGGACGGCCAGGGCAACTTCGGCTCGATCGACGGCGACAACGCCGCGGCGATGCGTTACACCGAAATCCGGCTGTCGAAGATCGCCCATGAACTGCTGGCCGACATCGACAAGGAAACCGTCGATTTCGGACCCAACTACGACGGCTCGGAGAAGGAGCCGCTGGTGCTGCCCACGCGGCTGCCGAACCTGCTGGTCAACGGCTCGGGCGGCATCGCGGTGGGCATGGCCACCAACATCCCGCCGCACAACCTGAACGAGGTGGTGGACGCCTGCCTGCACCTGCTGCGCAGCCCGGATGCCACGATCGACGAACTGATGTCGATCATCCCGGCGCCCGACTTCCCCACCGCCGGCATCATCTACGGCTTGACGGGTGTGCGCGAGGGCTACCGCACCGGCCGCGGCAAGGTGGTGATGCGCGCCAAGTGCCACTTCGAGGACATCGACCGCGGCCAGCGCCAGTCGATCATCGTCGACGAGATTCCGTACCAGGTGAACAAGAAGACCCTGCTCGAGCGCATCGCCGAGCTGGTCCACGACAAGAAGATCGATGGCATCAGCCACATCCAGGACGAGAGCGACAAGTCCGGCATGCGGGTGGTGATCGAGCTCAAGCGCGGCGAAGTGCCCGAGGTGGTGCTGAACAATCTGTACAAGCAGACGCAGCTGCAGGACAGCTTCGGCATGAACATGGTGGCGCTGGTGGACGGCCAGCCGCGCCTGCTCAACCTGAAGCAGCTGATCGAGTACTTCCTGGAGCACCGCCGCGAAGTGGTGACGCGCCGCACGGTGTTCGCGCTGCGCAAGGCACGCGAGCGCGGCCACGTGCTGGAAGGCCTGGCCGTGGCGCTGGCCAACATCGACGAGTTCATCGAGACGATCAAGAACTCGCCAACGCCGCCGGTGGCCAAGGCGGCGCTGATGAGCAAGAGCTGGGACTCGTCGCTGGTGCGCGAGATGCTGGCCCGCGCCGAGAGTGACACCCCCGGCGGCCGCGCCGCCTATCGCCCCGAGGGCCTGCCCGCCGACTACGGCATGCAGGACGACGGCCTGTACCGCCTGTCCGACGACCAGGCCCAAGAAATCCTGCAGATGCGCCTGCAGCGCCTGACCGGGCTGGAGCAGGACAAGATCGTCGGCGAGTACAAGGACGTGATGGCGCAGATCGCCGACCTGCTGGACATCCTGTCCAAGCCGGAGCGCGTGACCTTCCTCATCAGCGAGGAACTCACCGCGCTGAAGCAGGAGTTCGGCCAGACCAAGGTAGGCACCCGCCGCAGCGTGATCGAGCACAACGCGCAGGAGCTGGGCACCGAGGACCTGATCACGCCCACCGACATGGTGGTGACGCTCAGCCACAGCGGCTACATCAAGAGCCAGCCGCTCGGCGAATACCGCGCGCAGCGACGCGGCGGCCGCGGCAAGCAGGCCACCACCACGAAGGAAGACGACTGGGTCGACCAGCTCTTCATCGCCAACACGCACGACTGGATCCTGTGCTTCAGCGACCGCGGTCGCGTGTACTGGCTGAAGGTATGGGAGGTGCCGCAAGGCGGTCGCGCCAGCCGCGGCAAGCCGATCGTCAACATGTTCCCGCTTCAGCCTGGCGAGAAGATCACCGTGGTGCTGCCGCTGACCGGCGAGTTCCGCACCTTCCCGGCCGACAACTACATCTTCATGGCCACCGCGCTGGGCACGGTGAAGAAGACGGCGCTGGACGAATTCAGCAACCCGCGCAAGGCCGGCATCATCGCGGTCGACCTCGACGAAGGCGACCATTTGATCGGCGCCGCGCTGACCGACGGCAAGCACGACGTGATGCTGTTCTCCGACGCCGGCAAGGCCGTGCGATTCGACGAGGACGACGTGCGCCCGATGGGCCGCCAGGCCCGCGGCGTGCGCGGCATGGCGCTGGAGCCGGGGCAAAACCTGATCGCCATGCTGGTGGCCGAGGACGAACTGCAGAGCGTGCTGACCGCCACCGAGAACGGTTTTGGCAAGCGCACCTCGATCGTCGAGTACACCCGGCACGGCCGGGGAACCAAGGGCATGATCGCCATCCAACAGAGCGAGCGCAACGGCAAGGTGGTCGCAGCCACCCTCGTGCGCCCCGAGGACGAGATCATGCTGATCACTGACAAGGGTGTGCTGGTGCGCACCCGGGTCTCCGAGATTCGTGAGCTCGGCCGCGCCACGCAAGGCGTCACGCTGATCGCGCTGGACGACGGCACCAAGCTGTCGGGCCTGCAACGCATCGTCGAGAACGACGCCAACATCGAAACCCCGGGCGAAGGCGATGCCGCCGCCCCTGAGGAGAACACCTGATGAAGAAGACCCTGCTGATGGCGGCCCTGGTGGTCGCCGCGGTCGGCGCGCACGCGCAGACCAAGAAACAGCTGGTGGACAAGATCCTCGCGGCCCAGCAACCCGCCATCGAGAACATCGCCAAGAGCATCGCCGAGCGCCCCGCGCTGCAGATGATGCAGGCCGCGGGTAACGCCCTGCAGCAGCTGCCGGCCGACAAGCGCGAAGCCACCGGCAAGCAGATCGAGGCCGACGTGCGCAAGTTCGTCGACGAGGCGGTGCCGGTGCTGCGCGACCGCGCGATGAAGCTGGCGCCCAGCACCCTGGGCGCGCAGATGGAAGAGAAGTTCACCGAGGAGGAGCTGAAGGCGCTGCTGGCCTGGCTGGAGTCGCCGGTGAACAAGAAGTACCAGCAGGTGGCGCCGGAGATCCAGAACGCCTTCGCGCAGAAGCTCATCGTGGAAGCGGCACCCGCGCTGGACCCCAAGCTGCAGGCGCTGCAGTCCAAGGTGCGCAGCACGCTGGGCATCAGCGCGCCCGCCACCGAGGCTTCCCGGCCCGCCGCCGGCAAGGCCAGCGGCGCCAAGTAAACCTTCCATCCCGCTCGACATGGCCGAACCCTCCTCTTCCACGCCGCCGGAGCTGCTGGCGCTGCGCCACCAGATCGACACGCTGGACCGCGACCTGCTGGCGCTGCTGAACCGCCGCGCCGCGCTGGCGCTGGCGGTGGGCGAGATCAAGAAGAAGGAAGGCTCGGTGGTCTTTCGCCCCGAGCGTGAGGCGCAGGTGATCGACGGCCTCAAGCGCATCAACGCCGGCCCGCTGCGCTCGGACAGCGTGGCCCCGATCTGGCGCGAGATCATGTCGGCCTGCCGCTCGCTGGAAACGCCGATGCGCGTGGCCTACCTCGGCCCGGCCGGCACCTTCAGCGAGGAAGCGGCGCTGGGTTACTTCGGCGCTTCCATCGTGCGGGTGCCGTGTGCCAATGCCGACGAGGTGTTCCATGTCACCACCTCGGGCGCGGCCGATTTCGGCGTGGTGCCGGTGGAGAACTCGAACGAGGGCGTGGTCACGCGCTCGCTGGACCTGTTCCTCACCACGCCGCTGTTCATCATCGGCGAGACCAGCCTGATGGTGCGGCAGAACCTGCTGCGCAGCGTCGATTCGCTGGAAGGCATCGAGGCGGTGTGTGCCCACCCGCAGGCGCTGGCGCAGTGCCACGGCTGGCTCAGCAACCACCTGCCGCATGTGGAACGCCGGCCGGTGGCCAGCAATGCCGAGGGCGCGCGCCTGGCCGGCACCGACCCGAAGCTGGCCGGCATCGCCAGCGAGCGCGCCGCCAGCGAATACGGCCTGCATGTGGTGGGCCGCGCCATCCAGGACGATCCCCACAACCGCACCCGCTTCGCGGTGGTCACCCACCCCGACCGCCATCCGCAGCCCAGCCGCTCGGGGCACGACTGCACCAGCCTGGTGGTGTCGGTGGTCAACCGGCCCGGCGCCGTGCACGACATGCTGGTGCCGCTGAAGCGCCACGGCGTGTCGATGACCCGCTTCGAGTCGCGCCCGGCCCGCTCGGGCCAGTGGGAGTACTACTTCTACGTCGACCTGCAAGGCCATCCGGAGGATCCGCCGGTGGCCGCGGCCATGCGTGAGCTGCGCGAGGTATGCGACTTCTTCAAGGTGCTGGGCACCTACCCGCTCGACAGCCACTGACCATGTTCCAGCAACTCGGCCTGATCGGCTGCGGCCTCATGGGCGGCTCGTTCGCGCTGGCATTGAAGCGCGCCGGGCTGGTGAAGCATGTGGTGGGCTACAGCAAGTCGCCCTCCACCACCGAGCGGGCCCGCCGGGCCGGCGCCATCGACGTGGCCGCCGAGTCGGCACTGCTGGCGGTGGCCGGCGCCGACATCGTGCTGCTGGCCGTGCCCGTGTCGGCCACGGAAGCCACCTTCAAGGCCATCCGCCACCTCGTCGAGCCGGGCGTGCTCTTCATGGACGTGGGCTCCACCAAGCGCGACGTTGTGGATGCCGCGCGCCGCGCACTGAAGGAGCGCATCGGCGGCTTCGTGCCGGCGCATCCCATCGCCGGCAAGGAAAAGGCCGGCATCGCCCATGCCGACGCCGACCTCTACGTCGGCCGCCAGGTCATCCTCACGCCGCTGCCGCAGACCGACGCGGCCCTGGTGCAGAAGGCCACCGACGTCTGGGCCGCCATCGGGGCGCAGGTGCTGCGCATGTCGCCCGAGAACCATGACGCCGCCTTCGCCGCCGTCAGCCACCTGCCGCACCTGCTGGCCTTCGCGTACTTCAGCGCAGTGGCCAAGCAGCCGGGCGGCGACGATTTCCTGTCGCTGGCCGGGCCGGGCTTCCGGGATTTCACCCGCATCGCCGCCAGCGATCCGACGATCTGGCGCGATATCCTGCTGGCCAACCGGGAAGAGACGCTGAAGCAGTCGATGCGCTTCCGCCATGCGCTGGATGCGCTGGAGCATGTGATCCGCTCCGGCAATGCCGAGGCGCTGGAAGACCTGATCCGCAGCGCCTCCGAAGGCCGCGCCGCCTGGCAGATGAACAGCCCGCGCCCCGCCGCCCCGGTGGCCCTGCCGCCGGCGCGCTGAGCGCTCCCCTCCTCCACGCCCTACCGCCTCCAAGCCGCCGCGTTCGTGTTCGCCATCCCCTTCCTCGACCTGCCCCCGCTCGCCAAGGCGTCCGGATCCATCCGTCTGCCTGGCTCCAAGAGCATCTCCAACCGCGTGCTGTTGCTGGCCGGCCTGGCCGAAGGCAGCACGCTGGTGCACGATCTGCTGGATTCCGACGACACGCGGGTGATGATCGACGCGCTGCGCACCCTGGGCTGCGGCATCGAGCAGGAAGGCGCCACCCTGCGCGTGACCGGCATCGGCGGCCAGCTGCCAGTGCACCAGGCTGCGCTGTTTCTGGGCAATGCCGGCACCGCCATGCGTCCGCTGGCCGCCGCGCTGGCGGTGCTGGCCGCCACGCAGGGCGGGCAGTTCGAGCTGAGCGGCGTCGCCCGCATGCATGAGCGGCCCATCGGCGACCTGGTGGATGCGCTGCGGCAACTCGGCTGCGACATCCGCTACCTGGGCACCGACGGCTACCCGCCGCTGCTGCTGGCCGGCACCGCCAAGGGCACCCTGCGCACCGCCACCGCGGTGCGGGTGCGCGGCGACGTCTCGAGCCAGTTCCTCACCGCGCTGCTGCTGGCGCTGCCGCTGGCCAGCGGCGCCACCGATTCCACGCCGGGCCGCGACATCGTCATCGAGGTCGACGGCGAGCTGATCTCCAAGCCCTATGTCGAGATCACGCTGAACCTGCTGGCGCGCTTCGGCATCCAGGTGCAGCGTGACGGCTGGCAGCGTTTCACCCTCCCCGCCGGCAGCCGCTACCGCTCGCCGGGCGCGGTGCATGTGGAAGGCGATGCGTCGTCTGCCTCGTATTTCGTCGCGCTGGGTGCCATCGCCGCAGTGGACGCGCCGGTGTGCATCGATGGCGTGGGCAGTGCCTCCATCCAGGGTGACGTGCGCTTCGTTGAAGCCGCGCAGGCCATGGGCGCCGACGTGCGCATGGAGGCCAACCGCATCGAGGTGCGGCGCGGCGCCTGGCCGCTGCGCGCCATCACGCTGGACTGCAACCACATCCCCGACGCCGCGATGACGCTGGCGGTCATGGCGCTGTATGCCGACGGCCCGACGCGGCTGACCAACATCGCCAGCTGGCGCGTGAAGGAGACCGACCGCATTGCCGCGATGGCCAACGAACTGCGCAAGGTGGGCGCCGAGGTGGTCGAAGGCGACGACTTCCTGGAGGTGCGGCCGCCAGTGCTGTGGCGTCCCGCGGCCATCCACACCTACGACGACCATCGGATGGCGATGTGCCTGTCGCTGGCGGCCTTCAACGGCCTGCCGATGCGCATCCTCGATCCGAAGTGCGTCGGCAAGACATTCCCCGACTACTTCGAGGCGCTGTTCGAGCTGGCCCATGCCCCGCGCGAGCAGGTGCCGGTGATCACCATCGACGGACCCACCGCCTCCGGCAAGGGCACGCTGGCCAGCACGCTGGCGGCGTCGCTGGGCTACCACTTCCTCGATTCGGGCTCGCTGTACCGCGTGGCGGCGCTGGCCTCGCTGCGCCAGGGCGTGGCCGACAGCGACGGCCCGGGCATCGCCGCGGTGATCGCCCGGCTGAACCTGCGCTTCGACGGCCCGCGGCTGTTCCTCGATGGCGAGGAAGTGAGCGACGAGCTTCGCCGGGAGGACGTGGGCAGCCGGGCGTCGAAGATCTCCGCGCTGGGCGACGTGCGCTCGGCGCTGTATGCGCTGCAGGTGTCCTTCCGCCGGGCGCCGGGCCTGGTGGCCGACGGCCGCGACATGGGCACGGTGATCTTTCCCGATGCGTTGCTGAAGGTGTTTCTCACCGCCAGCGCCGCCACACGGGCCGAGCGGCGGCATAAGCAGTTGATTTCCAAGGGTTTATCGTCTAATATCGACGACCTTCGCGCAGACTTGGAAGCACGCGACGCCCGGGACCGTACCCGTGCCATCGCACCGCTGCAGCCCGCCGAAGATGCGCTGCTGCTCGACAACTCAGCCCAGACCGTGGATGAATCCGTGGCCCAGGTGCTGGATTGGTGGGAACGGCGCCGGCCTTTCGGCGCATAACCGGCAGGCTTTTCGGGTGCCGCCACCCACCCCAGCAGCGCACAGGCTGCGCCGGGTGGCGGTTTGTTCAACGTAACCGCAACCTCCGTTGCACTCTCTGCCGGCCCCCTTGCAGATCGCTTTCGATCTCTCCCCTCCTCGGCCGGCTCCCAGGAAACTCCATGTCTGAAATGCAATCTGCCACCACCGGCGGCGAATCCTTTGCCGCCATGTTCGAGGAAAGCCTCCAGAAGCGCGACATGCGCGCCGGCGAGGTGATCTCCGCGGAAGTCGTCCGCATCGAGCACAGCTTCGTGGTGGTCAACGCAGGCCTCAAGAGCGAGTCCTACGTTCCCATCGAAGAATTCAAGAACGACCAGGGCGAGGTCGAGGTCGAAGTCGGCGACTTCGTGTCCGTCGCGATCGACTCCCTCGAAAACGGCTACGGCGACACCATCCTGTCGCGCGACAAGGCCAAGCGCCTGGCCTCGTGGCTGTCGCTCGAGAACTCGCTGGAATCCGGCGACTTCGTGACCGGCACCGTGAACGGCAAGGTCAAGGGCGGCCTGACCGTGCTGGTCAACGGCATCCGCGCCTTCCTGCCCGGCTCGCTGCTCGACACGCGTCCGGTCAAGGACATGAGCCCGTTCGAGGGCAAGACCATGGAGTTCAAGGTCATCAAGCTCGACCGCAAGCGCAATAACGTCGTGTTGTCGCGCCGCGCCGTGGTCGAAGCCTCGATGGGCGAGGAACGCGCCAAGCTGATGGAAACGCTGCGCGAAGGCGCCATCGTCAACGGCGTGGTCAAGAACATCACCGAATACGGTGCGTTCGTGGACCTGGGCGGCATCGACGGCCTGCTGCACATCACCGACATGGCCTGGCGCCGTGTGCGTCACCCGAGCGAAGTGGTGACGGTGGGCCAAGAGCTCCAGGCCAAGGTCCTGAAGTTCGACGCCGAGAAGAACCGCGTCTCGCTGGGCATCAAGCAGCTGGGCGACGACCCGTGGATGGGCGTGGCCCGCCGCTACCCGACGGGCACCCGCCTGTTCGGCAAGGTGACCAACATCGCCGACTACGGTGCGTTCGTCGAGATCGAGCCGGGCATCGAAGGCCTGGTGCACGTCTCGGAAATGGACTGGACCAACAAGAACGTCAGCCCGAGCAAGCTGGTGTCGCTGGGCGACGAAGTCGAAGTCATGGTCCTCGAGATCGACGAAGACAAGCGCCGCATCAGCCTGGGCATGAAGCAGTGCAAGGCCAACCCGTGGGAAGAGTTCTCTTCCAACGTGAAGCGTGGCGACCGCGTCAAGGGCCCGGTCAAGTCGATCACCGACTTCGGCGTGTTCGTGGGCCTGGCCCAGGGCATCGACGGCCTGGTGCACCTGTCCGACCTGTCCTGGCACGAGCCGGGCGAAGCGGCCGTGCGCAACTTCAAGAAGGGCCAGGAAGTCGAAGCCATCGTGCTGGCCGTGGACGTCGAGCGCGAGCGCATCTCGCTGGGCATCAAGCAGCTGGACGGTGACCCGTTCGCCACCTTCACCACGCTGAACGACCGGGGCGCCCTGGTCACCGGCAAGGTGAAGACGGTGGACGCCCGCGGCGCCGAGATCCAGCTGACCGACGACGTGACCGGCTACCTGCGTGCTTCCGAGATCAGCCGCGACCGTGTGGAAGACGCGCGCAACGTGCTGAAGGAAGGCGACGAAGTCAACGCCATGATCATCAACATCGACCGCAAGCTGCGTTCGATCCAGCTGTCGATCAAGGCCAAGGACTCTGCCGACCAGCAGGAAGCCATGCAGCGCCTGTCGCAGACCAGCGAGCGTGAATCGGCCGGCACCACCAGCCTGGGCGCCCTGCTGCGCGCCAAGCTGGACAACCAGAACAACGGTTGATGCCTGACGGCCGCCTGGTTTTTCGCGCATGACCCGGTCCGACCTCGTTGCCGCGCTGGCCGAACGCTTCGGCCAGCTGACGCAACGCGACACCGAGTTCGCGGTGAAGACCATGCTCGATGCGATGTCCGATGCGCTGGCGCGCGGTCACCGCATCGAGATCCGCGGCTTTGGCAGCTTCTCGATCAACCGCCGGCCGCCCCGCGTGGGCCGCAACCCGCGCAGCGGCGAGCAGGTGGTGATCCCCGAGAAGCTGGTGCCGCACTTCAAGCCGGGCAAGGCGCTGCGCGAAGCGGTGGACGCCAACGTGCCGCTGGCCTCGACGGCGGCGGACGCGCCCGACGACGAGCCGGCGCTCACGCGCTGAACGCGGCTCGCGCAAGCACACCACACGGCCTTCGGGCCGTGTTTTTCTTTGTGCAACACACGGCCGTGCACCCCGCCGGCGCCCCTGGAACGCGTGGCTAGAATCCGCCGGCCATGCGCTTTCTCGTCTGGCTCATCCGAGCCTTTGTCTTCTTCGCCCTCTTCGCCTTTGCGCTGAACAACCAGCAGGAGGCCGCGGTGCGTTGGTTCTTCGGTGTGGAATGGCGCGCACCGATGGTCATCATCGTGCTGATCGCCTTTGCCGCCGGCTGTGCCATTGGCGTGCTGGCGATGGTGCCCAGCTGGTGGCGCCACCGCCGCGTGGCCCGCCGCGTGAGCCCCGAGCCTCTGGCACCCGCGCCGGCCGCCGTGCCGGCCAGCGTGCCCCCGCCTTCCGACTTCCTGCCCGAGCATCCCCCGCGCGATGGACTTTGACCTGCAGTGGTTGCTGCTCGGCCTGCCGGTGATGTTTGCACTGGGCTGGGCGGCCTCGCGCTTCGACCTGCGCCAATGGAAGCGTGAGCAGCAGGAGTCGCCCAAGGCCTACTTCAAGGGCCTGAACCTGCTGCTGAACGAGCAGCACGACAAGGCCATCGATGCTTTCATCGAAGCGGTGCAGAACGACCCCGACACCTCGGAGCTGCACTTCGCGCTGGGCAACCTGTTCCGCCGCCGCGGCGAGTTCGAGCGCGCGGTGCGGGTGCACCAGCACCTGCTGAACCGTGGCGACCTGCCGCAGGCCGACCGCGAGCGCGCCCAGTACGCGCTGGCCCAGGACTTCATGAAGGCCGGGCTGTTCGACCGCGCCGAGGAGGCCTATCGCGCACTCGAAGGCACGCCCTTTGACACCGAGGCCCGGCTGGCCCTGCTGTCGCTGCATGAGCGCTCGCGCGACTGGCGTGCGGCGGCCGACGTCGCCGCCAAGCTGGAAAAAGGCGGGACCGGCTCCTTCGCCTCGCGCATCGCGCACTACTGGTGCGAGCTGGCCATCGAGGCCGACGAACGCAGCCAGCCCGAGGAAGCCGAAGCCTGCCTGCAGCGTGCCATGACCGCCTCGCCCACGGCCGCGCGGCCCTATGTGCTGGCCGGCCAGCGCCTGGCGCGCCTGGGCCGCCATGCCGAGGCGGTGCAGGTATGGAACGACCTGCGCGCGCGGCATCCGGCCACCTTCAGCCTGATCGCCCGCGACTGGGCCCGCAGCGCCCTGGCCAGCGGCCAGGCCGACACCGCGCGCACGGTGCTGCTGGGCCTGTACGAGCGGCATCCCGGCATCGAGCTGCTGCAGGCACTGGCGTTGCTGGATCCCCCGGGGCATGAGGCCGATGCCGTGCAGCGCATGGCGCAGCACCTGGGCCAGCATCCGTCGATTGCCGCGGCCACCGCGCTGATGCAGCTGCCGCCCGCGCCCTGGGGCGACGCCGCGCGCGCCGGGCTGCGGCAGGCGGTGGAGCAGGCGGCCAAGCCCATGCACCGCTACCGCTGCGCCGCTTGTGGTTTCGAGGCGCAGCACTATTTTTGGCAATGCCCGGCCTGCCTGAGCTGGGACAGCTTCCCGCCGCAGCGGCTGGACGACCAGTGAGCACCGACGCCTGATGTCTTCCCTCTTTCTCGACAACGTCGAACAGCATCTCGACGTGATGCGCCGCCTGCCCGCGCTGGAAGCCGACGTGGAGCGCGTGGGCGCGCTGCTGGCGGCCGTGCTGCAGGCCGGCAACAAGCTGCTGGTGTGCGGCAATGGTGGCTCGGCGGCCGATGCGCAGCACCTGGCCTCGGAGCTCACCGGCCGCTTCATCAAGGACCGCCGGCCGCTGGCGGCGATCGCGCTGTCCACCGACAGCTCGGCGCTCACCTGCATCGGCAACGACTATGGATTCGACGACGTCTTCGCCCGCCAGGTGCAGGCGCTGGCGCGGCCGGGCGACTGCTTCATCGGCATCAGCACCTCCGGCCGCTCGCCCAACGTGCTGAAGGCCGCCGCCGCCGCGCGCGAGGCCGGCGCCAAGGTGGTGGGCCTGCTCGGCCGCGACGGCGGGCCGCTGCTGGCCGAGAGCGACCTCGCCATCGTGGCGCCCAGCGACGTGACGGCGCGCATCCAGGAAGTGCACATCCTGGTGATCCACACGCTGTGCGGGCTGATCGAAGACAAGCTGGGGATCGCGTGAGTTTTCCGATTCCGCTCAAGAAAAGCGTCTCGCGCGATGCGCTGGCCCGCCGCCGCGTGATGGTGGTGGGCGACGTGATGCTGGACCGCTACTGGTTCGGCGACGTGGAGCGCATCTCGCCCGAGGCGCCGGTGCCGGTGGTGCGCATCCGCCGCGAGGAAGAGCGCCTGGGCGGTGCGGCCAACGTCGCCTACAACGTGCAGATGCTGGGCGTGCCGGCCACGCTGCTGACGGTGGTGGGCACCGACGACGCGGCCCAGCGGCTGCAGAAGCTGCTGGACGAACGCCGCGTGGCCCATGTGCTGGGCCACGACGCCACGCTGCAGACCATCGTCAAGCTCAGGGTGATCGGCCGCTCGCAGCAGCTGCTGCGTATCGACTTCGAAAGCCAGCCCAGCCACGAGGTGCTGTCGCAGCTGCTGGGCGCGGTGGAGCGCGAGGTGCAGCGCCATGATGCGGTGCTGTTCAGCGACTACGCCAAGGGCGGCCTGGCCCACATCCCGCGCATGATCGAGATCGCCCGCGCGGCCGGCCGGCCGGTGCTGGTTGATCCCAAGGGCACCGACTTCGACCGCTACGCCGGCGCCACCGTCATCACGCCCAACCGCTCGGAGCTGGCGCAGGTGATCGGCCGCTGGAGCGACGAGGCCATGCTGACCGAACGCGTCCAGGCGCTGCGCGAGCGGCTGAAGCTGCAAGCGGTGCTGCTCACCCGTTCGGAAGAAGGCATGACGCTCTTCGATGCCCAGGGCGCGCTGCATGTGCCGGCGCTGGCGCGCGAGGTGTTTGACGTGACGGGTGCGGGGGACACGGTGATCGCCACGCTGGCCGCCCTGGTGGCCGACGGCATGACGCTGCGCGAGGCCGTGCCGCATGCCAACCGCGCCGGCAGCATCGTGGTGGGCAAGTTCGGCACCGCCGGTGTCACCTTCGACGAGCTGTTTGCCCGCACCACCGCATGAACCCGTCACCCGACAGCAAGCTCTGCCTGCCCGACGAGCTGCCCGCGCGCCTGGCCACGCTGCCGCGGCCCTGGGTGTTCACCAACGGCGTGTTCGACCTGCTGCACCGCGGCCATGTGCAGTACCTGCACCAGGCATCGCAGCTGGGTGCGTCGCTGATCGTGGCGCTGAACACCGACCGTTCGGCCCGCGGCCTGGGCAAGGGCCCGGAGCGGCCGATCAACACCGAGCTGGACCGCGCGCTGGTCATCGCCGGGCTGGGCTCGGTGGCGCTGGTCACCTTCTTCGACGAGCCCACGCCGGTGGCGCTGCTGGCCCGCGTGCGGCCCGACGTCTACGTCAAGGGCGGCGACTACGACATGGACACGTTGGCCGAAACCGCGCTGGTGCGCGGCTGGGGCGGTCGCTCGCTGGCCATCCCTTTCGTGGATGGCTACAGCACCACCCGCCTGGTCAAGCGCATGGCCGCAGGCGGCGGCGCGGCATGAAGCGCGCCGCCTTCCTCGACCGCGACGGCGTGATCAACGTCGAGCACGGCTATGTGCACACCTGGGAAGACTTCGAGTTCGTGCCCGGCAGCGTGGACGCGATGCGCCGGCTGCACGAGGCGGGTTATGCGCTGGTGGTGATCACCAACCAGTCGGGCCTGGCGCGCGGGATGTACACCGAGGCGCAGTACCAGCAGCTCACCGCCACGCTGCGCGAGCACCTGCTTGGACAAGGCGTGCCGCTGGCCGCGGTGTACCACTGCCCGCACCATCCCAAGGGCACGGTGCCGGCACTGGCCGTCGATTGCGACTGCCGCAAGCCGGCGCCGGGCATGCTGCTGCAAGCGGCTCGCGCGCTGGACCTGTCGCTGGCCGATTCGGTGCTGGTGGGCGACAAGGGCTCCGACGCCGAAGCCGGCCGCGCCGCCGGTGTCGGCCGGGTGATGCTGGTGCGCTCGGGCCACGCGCTGACGCCGGCCGACCTGGCGCTGGCCGACAGCGTGCATGCCGACCTCGCCGCGGCCACCGCCGACCTGCTGGCGGACGCCACCGCCGCCCGCGCGCCGTGAGCGAACGGGCAGCCAACACAGCGGCGCAGCGCATCCTCATCGTGCGGTTGTCGGCGCTGGGCGACGTGATGATGGCCTCGGGCCTGATCCCGGCGCTGCGCTCGCAGCACCCCGATGCGCACATCGCCTGGCTGACCGAATCACCCGCCGCGCCGCTGCTGCGCCAGCATCCGCTGCTCGACGAGGTGATCGTCTGGCCGCGCCAGCAGTGGCAGCAGCTGTGGCGCGACAGGCAGTACGGCGCGCTGTGGCGCGAGCTGCGCAGCTTCCGCCGCGCCTTGCGCGAACGGCGCTTCACCGTGGCCCTGGATGCGCAGGGCCTGCTCAAGAGCGGGCTGTGGGCCTGGATGAGCGGCGCACCGCGGCGGGTGGGCCTGCTGGCGCGCGAAGGCGCGCAGTGGCTGGCGACCGAGCGGCTCGATCCGCCCAAGGCCGGCGATCCGCGCATCGGCGCCGAATACCGCGCGCTGGCCCGCCACATGGGTGCGCCGGACGAGGCCTTCCGGCTCGACCTGCGATTCACCGAAGCCACCCACCGGCGTGCGCTGGATGCGCTGGCCGCGCGCAAGGTGCTGCCGCCCTTCGCCGTGCTGTGCCCCTTCACCACGCGGCCGCAGAAGCACTGGTTCGAGGACCGCTGGTCCGCGCTGGCCGAGCGGCTGGCGATGCATGGCATCACGCCGGTGCTGCTGGGCGGCCCGGCCGACCGGCCCGCGGCCGCGCGCATCGCGTCGGCGGCGCCGTCGGCGATCGACCTGGCCGGCCAGCTCAAGCTGGACGAGAGCGTGGCGCTCATCTCGCATGCCGCGCTGCTCATCGGCGTGGACACCGGCCTCACGCATGCCGGCAGCGCCTTCCGCATCCCGACGATCGCGCTGTTCGGCTCCACGCGGCCCTACCGCGACGCCGATGCGCCGCGCACCGCCATCCTCTACGAGCCGCTGCCCTGCTCGCCCTGCAAGCGCAAACCCACCTGCGGCGGCCGCTTCGACTGCATGCGCGCGCACACCGTCGACCACGTGTTCTCCACTGCGCAGCACCTGCTCGCCCAGCCCGCATGAAAGTCCTGCACGTCGAATCCGGCCGCCACCTCTACGGCGGCGCGCTGCAGGCGGTGCTGCTGATGCAGGGCCTGCAGCAGCGCGGCTACGAGAACCACCTCGCCTGCCGCATCGGCGCGGCCATCGGGCCGGCCGCGGCGCAGCACGGCGCGACGGTGCACGAGACGGTGATGAAGGGCGACGTGGACGTTTTCACCTGGTGGCGGCTGCGCCGGCTGATCCGCCAGGTGCGGCCCGACATCGTTCATCTGCATGCCCGTTTCGGCACCGACGTGTGGGGCGCGCTGGCTGCCCGCAGCGAGGGCGTGCCGGTGGTTCACAGCCGGCGCGTGGACAACCGCGAGCGTCCCTTCGTCGTGCGCCACAAGTACCCGCTGTACGACAAGGTGGTGGCCATCTCGCACGGCATCCGCAAGGTGCTGCTGAGCGAAGGCGTGCCGCCCGAGCAGGTGGTGTGCGTGCATTCGGCGGTGGACACCGAGCGCTACCGGCCGAACGAGCCGCGCGACGCGGACCGCGCCTGGTTCGATGCCCAGTTCGGCCTGCAGCCCGGCGACCTGGCGGTGGCGCTGATCGCGCAGTTCATCCCGCGCAAGGGCCACCGGGTGCTGGTGGATGCCATGCCGGCGGTGCTGGCCGCGCAGCCGCGCACCAAGGTCGTCTTCCTGGGCCAGGGGCCGCAGGTCGAGCCGATGAAGCAGCTGGTGGCCGAGCGCGGTTTGCAGGCCAGCGTGCTGTTCGGCGGCTTCCGCGACGACCTGCACCGGGTGATGCCCAGCCTGGACCTGGTGGTGCATCCCGCGGCCACCGAAGGCCTGGGCGTGTCGCTGCTGCAGGCCGCTTCCTGCGGCGTGCCGATCGTGGCCACGCGCGCCGGCGGCATCCCCGAGATCGTGCAGCCCGGCCTCAACGGCGAGCTGGTGCAGCCGGGCGATGCGCCGGCGCTGGCCGCCGCGATGCTCAAGCTGCTGGCCGACGAGGCGCTGCGGCGGCACTACGGCCAGGCGGCCCGGCAATGGGTGCTGGACGGCTTTTCCACCCGCTCGATGGTGGAAGGCAACCTGGCCGTCTACCGCGAGGTGCTGGCCCGCCGCGGCCGGCGCCCGGCTTGAAGCGGCATGGGCACCGTCGCCGTCTATTTCGTCGCCTCGCCGCTGCAGTACCTGGCGGCGCGGCAGATCGCGCGCACGCATGAGGCGGGCCACCGCCAGGTGCTGGTGTGGTACCAGCCGGGCGTCGGCCCCATCGTGCGGCAGGAGGACTGGGACGCCGCCGTCTACCTGCCCTGGCCGCGGCTGAAGCCGCTGCCCGGCCCCTTCGGTCGCCACCGCCGGCTGCGCGAGAACATCCGCCTGGTAGCGGATGCGGTGGGCCGGGCCGACACGCTGCACCTGCACAGCGCGGTGTTCGACACCGAGGCGATCAACTACTTCCTGCATGCGCTGCCACGGGCCACCGGCGCGCGCCAGATGCGCGCGCGCATCCTGCCCGACGGCCTGATCAGCGTGCGGCGCTATCCGCTGTCGCGCGGCAAGCGGCTGCTGCAGCACCTGCGGCGGCTGCGCCGGCTGGCAGCGCCGGAGCTGCGCTTCACGCCGTTCGCGGGCGACCGCATCGGCTCCGACGCGCCCTTCTGCGACCGCATCTACGTGCTGCCCGGCATGCCGCATGAATACCCGGCTGCCAAGGTGGTGACGCTGGCGCCCATCGCCGGCCCGGTATCGCCGATCGCCAAGGCCGGCCTGCGCCGCCGCGCGCTGGTGATCGGCCAGCCGCTGGTGGGCGCGGGCCTGCTGGCCGAGGCCGACCTGCCGGTGCTGTCGGCCGCGGTGCGACAGTGGCTGCGGGACCGCGGCATCGAGGAAGTGCTCTACAAGGGCCATCCCAAGGACCCCAACCGCGAGCTGTCGGCCCCGGGCGACGAGGTGCTGGTGCTGGACGAGCCGCTGGAGCTGTGGATGTCGCGCCAGCATTTCAGCGCCGTGGTGGGCGTGCGCTCCACCGCCCTGCTGTTCGCGCGCCAGGTCTACGGCGCCGACACCGAGGTGGTGGCCATCGGCTGGGACAAGGTGCGCTTCAAGTCCGACCAGGAACGGCGCGACATGCAGCGCACCTTCGAGCAGGTCGGCGTGAAGGTGCTGGGCTGATCAGCGGCTGACGAAGCGCAGCCACTGCGCCGCGAACAGGTCGACATCGCTCAACGGCCGCAGCCGCTGCGCCAGGCCCTCGCTCAGGCGCGCGCGTTCGGCGGGCTGCAGCGCATGGCGCAGCTGCTGCAGCCACTCGGCCTGCGTCGTGGCGAACAGCACGCCGGGCACTTGCAGCCGCAGCACGTCGCCCAGCGGCGTGGCCACCGTCGGCACGTCGAAGAAGCCGGCCTCGATGGTCTTGAGCGCCGACTTGCCGCGGGTGAACGGCGTGTCCTCCAGCGGCGCGATGTTCAGCCAGCTGGCGGCCACGGCCGCCGGATAGTCGCCGAACGACAGCTTGGCCACGCGCTGCAGGCGCGGGTGCTGCAGCGGCGTGTCCAGCCGGCCCACCACGCGCACTTCCAGGTCGGGCATCTCGTCGAGCAGCTGCTGCAGCGCCGGCGCCACCAGTGCGAAGTCGCGGTCGTGGGTGCTGGTGCCGCTGAAGTAGGTCAGCACGCGGCGGCTGGCCCGCGGCAGCTGCAGCGCGCGCCAGCTGCGGTGCACCGCGTTCGGCACCACCGTGCAGGGCATGTCGGGCAGCAGCGGCCGCAAGCGGCGCTGCAGCTCGTCGGTGGAGACGGTCACACGGTCGAACAGGGCCAGGGCCGCCAGCGCCCTGGCGAACTTGCCCTCCGTCTTGCGCAGGCTGGCGCTGCCGGCCAGCACCGAAGGCCGGTAGGCGGCCGCCGCGGGGTCGAAGTTCAGGTCGTCGGTATCGGCCACCACGCGGCAGCCGCGGCGGCGCAGCATCGCCAGCGCCAGCCGCAGGCGCCAGGACCGCGAGGGCCGCAGGAACACCGCCACGTCGGGTCGGCCGGGGCGCAGCAGCAATTCGTTCAGGTGCAGCAGCCGCACCTCGTGGCCCATCGCACGCAGGGCCAGGCCCAGGTTCTCGCAGCGGTAGATGAAGGAGGCGTCCTGCCGGAAGAAGCGGCGGCGCGGATGGTCGGAGACGAAGCAGATCTGCAGGGGCGGCATGGCCGGCGCACTGTAGCTGCTGCCGGCCTGTCAAGCGGGCGATGGGCCGCCGGCGTGATGGATCTGGCGGCCGCGCGGACTCTTGCGGGTGCACCCTGCTGCGGGATTCACGGCAGCCTTGCGGCGCACGAACACGCAAGAGGGCCGGCAGTGCGTCGCGGCCCTCAACCCTTCGCAAAGGATCTGCCCATGTTCGCTCCCCTCAAGTCCCTGGCTGCCGCGCTGGCGGCTGCCGTGATGTGTGTCTCCGCCTGGGCGGCGGTCGACGTCAACAAGGCCGACCAGGCGCAGCTGGAAACGGTCAAGGGCATCGGGCCCGCCATGTCCTCGCGCGTGCTGGAGGCCCGCAAGACGGCGCCCTTCAAGGACTGGAACGACCTCATCGACCGGGTGCAGGGCATCGGCCCGGCCAAGGCCGGCAAGCTGTCGGCCGAAGGCCTGACGGTCAACGGCGCGGTATTCGCGCCGCCCGGGGCCACCGCGGCCGCCAAGCTGGTGACCGACAAGAAGTAGCTCGCACCGCCGGCGCGCCGGTGGCTTCAGTCGCGGCCATGGCCCTTGCCATGGCCGTTTCCTGTCGTTTCCATGACCGTGGCCCTTGCCGGGGCCCTTGTCATGGTGCTTGCCGGGGCCACGGTCGTCGTCGCGGCCGCCGGGCTGGCCGTGCGGCCCGTCGCGCCGGTCGACATGCTGGTGGTACCAGTCGTCCCGCACGAAGTACACCGGCACGCCGCAGGCGTTGTAGCGGCCGCAGTGCTTGGCCCAGTTCTTCTGGTGGCCCGGCGGCACCCACATGTACACCGGCGGCGGCCGGTAGCCGCGCTGCACCGGCTGCACCCACACCGGCTCCGCCAGCACCACCTGGGGCTGCGGGAAGCGGCCGATGTCGATGCGGCCATAGACACCCGGCTCGCTGATGGTGACGGACACGCCGACGTCGGCCGCACCCGCGGACGCCGCGGCCAGCAGGCCGGCAGCCGCCAGCGCCAGGCCGGCAGAGAGCTTGTTCATGGAGACTTCCTTCTTGAAGATGAGACAGCGCAGGGCACCCCGGCCTGCGGCCACTGCCGTGCCCGCGGCGGGGGCCGGCGCCTGATCAGGTGGTTTCCGCGTCGTACACCACGGTGGCGCCGCCGGGCACGCTGCGCAGCCAGCGCTCGAGCGCCGCGTCGCTGGGGAAGAACCTGCCTGCGTCGCCCAGGTCGACCACGCCCACCGCCTGCTCGCGCTGCAGCGCGAGCCGCACCGGCAGGCCCTGCAGCCGCTCGCCTTCCTCGGTGACGAGGCGGCGCGCCGGAAACTCCTGCACCAGCGCGGCCAGCGGCTGCAGCGCGTCCAGGCCCGCGCTGCCCAGCTTCACCTGCAGGTAACGGCCGAAGCGGCAGCGCGCGGTGGGCAGGTCCCAGACCTGCTGCACGTTCAGCCGCAGGCCGCCGCTGAAGCGGTCGGGCTGCACCCGGCCCTGGATCACCAGCAGTTCGTCGTCGCGCAGCAGTTCCTTGTTCGCGTCCAGCGTCTTCTCGTCGGCCACCGCCTCGATGAAGCCGCTCTTGTCGTCCAGCTTGAAGATGGCCACGCGGCCGCGGTTGCCGTTGACGATGCGCAGGTCGCCGACGATGCCGGCCACCACCTGCGGGTCGCGGCTGTCGCCCAGGTCGGCGATCTCGCGGCGCACGAACTGGCGCACCTCGGCCTCGCTCTGGTCGAACATGTGGCCCGAGAGGTAGAAGCCGATGGCCGTCTTCTCCAGCGTCAGACGCTCCTTCACGCTCCAGGGCTCGGCGGCCACCAGCGGCGGCTCCTGCGTGCTGCTGCCGTGGGAGTCGTCGAAGTCGAACAGGCCGCCCTGGTCGGCATGCGCGGCCTGGGTGTCGGCCCAGTCGAGTGCCAGGCTCACGCTGGCCAGAGCGCTGGCGCGGTCGGCATGCAGCTTGTCGAAGGCGCCGGCCTTGATCAGCGCTTCCACCACGCGCTTGTTGATGCGCTGGCGGTCCACCCGGGCGCAGAAGTCGAACAGGCTGCGGAACGGCCCACCCTGCGCGCGTGCGGCCACGATGGCCTCGATCGCGCCCTGGCCGGTGCCCTTGATCGCACCCAGGCCGTAGCGCACGGTCTTGTCGTCGATCGGCTCGAAACGATAGGTGCCGCTGTTGACGTCGGGCGGCTCGAAGCGGATGTCGAAGTTGGTCTGCGCGTCGTTGAGCAACACCTTCAGCTTGTCGGTGTCGTCGGTCTCGATGCACATGTTGGCCGCGAAGAACTCGGCCGTGAAATGCACCTTCAGCCAGGCCGTGTGGTAGGCCAGCAGCGCATAGGCGGCGGCATGGCTCTTGTTGAAGCCATAGCCCGCGAACTTCTCCATCAGGTCGAAGACCTCGTCGGCCGTCTTGCCGTCGATGCCCTTGGCCGCCGCGCCCTCGCGGAAGATCTCGCGGTGCTTGGCCATCTCCTCGGGCTTCTTCTTGCCCATGGCCCGGCGCAGCAGGTCGGCGCCGCCGAGCGAGTAGCCGCCCAGCACCTGGGCCGACTGCATCACCTGCTCCTGGTAGATCATCACGCCGTACGTCTCGGCGAGCACGCCTTCCAGCAGCTTGTGCGGGTACACCACCTCCTCGCGGCCGTGCTTGCGGGCGCAGAAGCTGGGAATCAGGTCCATCGGACCCGGCCGGTACAGCGCCACCAGCGCGATGATGTCCTCGAACACGCTGGGCCGCGCGTCGCGCAGCATGCGCTGCATGCCGGGCGATTCGAACTGGAACACCGACTCGGTCAGGCCGTCGGAAAACAGCTTGTAGGCGCGCGCATCGTCCAGCGGAATCGTCTCGTACGCGAAGTCCTTCTTCGCCGGATGCCGGCGCACGATGAACTCCTTGGCCGTCTCCAGGATGGTGAGCGTGGCTAGGCCCAGGAAGTCGAACTTCACCAGGCCGATGGATTCGACGTCGTCCTTGTCGTACTGGCTGACGGCCGAATCGCTGCCCGGCTGCTGGTACAGCGGGCAGAAGTCGGTGATCTTGCCTGGGGCGATCAGCACGCCGCCGGCATGCATGCCGATGTTGCGCACCATGCCTTCCACGCGGGCGGCCAGGTCGAGCAGCGCGGCCACTTCTTCCTCGGCGGCTTCGCGCTGTTCCAGCTCGGGTGCTTCCTTGCGGGCGTAGATCACGCCGCCGTCGGGGTTCTCGGGCACCTTGGCCAGCGTCACCGTCTTGCCCGGCGGCGCCGGGATCAGCTTGGCGATGGAATCGACGTGGCCGTAGCCCATGCCCAGCACCCGGCCCACGTCGCGCAGCGCGGCCTTGGCGGCCATGGTGCCGAAGGTGGCGATCTGGCTCACCGCGTCCAGCCCGTACTTCTGCTTGACGTAGTCGATCACCCGGTCGCGGTTGCCCTGGCAGAAGTCGATGTCGAAGTCGGGCATCGAGACCCGTTCCGGGTTCAGGAAGCGCTCGAACAGCAGGTTGTAGCGCAGCGGGTCGAGGTCGGTGATCGACAGCGCATAGGCCACCAGCGAGCCGGCGCCCGAGCCGCGGCCCGGGCCCACCGGGCAGCCGTTGTTCTTGGCCCAGGTGATGAAGTCCGACACGATCAGGAAGTAGCCCGGGAAGCCCATCTTCAGGATCACGTCGATCTCGAAGTCCAGCCGCTCCACGTAGCGCGGCCGCTCGGCCTGGCGCCTGGCTTCGTCGGGGTAGAGCTGGCGCAGCCGGTGCTCCAGGCCTTCCAGCGACGCCGCGCGGAAGTGCTGCTCGATCGGGATGCCGCCGGGCGTCGGGAAGTCGGGCAGCCGCGGCTTGCCCAGCACCAGGCTCAGGTTGCAGCGCTGGGCGATGCGCACGGTGTTGGCCACCGCGCTGGGGATGTCGGCAAACAGCGCCTCCATCTCGGCCTGCGACTTGAAGTACTGCTCTCGGCTGAAGCGCTTGACGCGCCGCGGGTTGGCCAGCGTCTCGCCCTCGGCGATGCACACCCGGGCCTCGTGTGCCTCGAAGTCGTCCGGCGCGGCGAACTGCACCGGATGCGTGGCCACCACCGGCAGCTTCAGCCGCGCGGCCAGCGGCACGGCCACCCGCACATGCGGCTCGTGCAGCGGCAGGCCGGCGCGCTGCAGCTCGATGTAGAAACGGCCGGGGAAGGTGGCGGCCAGCCGCTCGGCGATGGCGGCGGCGCGGGCCTCGTCGCCCGCCAGCAGCGCCTGGCCGACGGCGCCGGCATCGCCGCCGGACAGCGCGACGAGCCCGCCGTTCAGCTCGGCCAGCCAGCTCCACTTCACCCAGGCCTGCGCCCGCTGGGTGTTGCCCGTCCAGGCGCGTGACAGCAGCTGGTTGATGTTCAGGTAGCCCTGCGAGTCCTGCGCGATCAGCAGCAGCCGGCTCGGCTGCTTCTCCCCGCCTTCGGGCTCCATCCACACGTCCACGCCGATCAGCGGCTTGACACCCGCCTTGCGGCAGGCCGAATAGAACTTGACCGTGCCGAACAGGTTGGACAGGTCGCTGATGCCCAGGGCCACCTGGCCGTCGGCGCGGGCGCCCTGGGCCGCCTCGTCGATGCGCAGGGTGCCGTCAACGACGGAGTATTCGGTGTGGATGCGGAGGTGGACAAAAGGCATCGCGGGATTGTAGGCAGCGCCCCTCCTAGAATGCCCGCCGTGCAGCCTTCCACACCTTCCGTCCTGAATGCCTCGGCCTACAAGTTCGTCACCCTCGACGACCTGCCTGCCCTGCGCAACCGCCTGCATGAAGCCGCCGCCTCCCTGGGCCTCAAGGGCACCGTGCTGCTGGCCGAGGAAGGCATCAACCTGTTCGTCGCCGGCCCCATCGACGGCCTGCGCGCCTGGCTGGCACAGCTGCGCGCCGACCCGCGCTTTGCCGACCTGGCGCACAAGGAAAGCTTCAGCGACAAGACGCCCTTCCGCCGGCTGCTGGTGAAGGTCAAGCGCGAGATCATCCGCATGAACCAGCCGGCCATCCGGCCGGAGGCGCGGCGTGCGCCCTCGGTGCCGGCCAAGACCCTGGCCCGCTGGCTGGACCGCGGTACCGACGACGAAGGCCGCCCGGTGGTGATGCTGGACACCCGCAATGCCTTCGAGGTGAAGGCCGGCGCCTTCGAGCACGCCATCGACTGGCAGCTGCGCCGCTTCAGCGACTTTCCGAAGGCCCTGGCCACGCATGCACCCGAGCTGGCCGGCAAGACGGTGGTGAGCTACTGCACCGGCGGCATCCGCTGCGAGAAGGCCGCGCTGGCGATGCAGGAAGCCGGCATCGAGCACGTCTACCAGCTTGAAGGCGGCATCCTCAAGTACTTCGAGGAGACCGACGGCGCGCCGCACTGGCGGGGCGGCTGCTTCGTGTTCGACGAGCGTGAGCTGCTCGACGCCACCCTGGCGCCCCAGGCGGCGCCCGACGCCACACCGTGAAGCGGGGCCCGGCCGATTCGCCATCGGCCGCCGGCAGCTGGGCGCTGCGACTGCTGGGCGGGCTGCTGATCTGCACGGCGCTGGCGGTGTCCCTGTCCCGCGCGCCCGACCGCGCGCCCGAATCCCTGGTCGCGCGCTGGGCGCCGCCGCCCTCGCAGTTCATCGAACTGGCCGGCCAGGTGGTGCACCTGCGCGACGAAGGCCATCCGCAGGATCCGCTGCCGGTGCTGATGCTGCACGACCTCGGCAACAGCCTGCACACCTGGTCCGCCTGGGCGCCGCGGCTGGCGCGCCAGCGGCGGGTCGTCAGCGTCGACCTGCCAGGCGCCGGCCTCACTGGCCCGCAGCCCGAGGCCGACTACCGCCTGTCCACCCAGGCGCGCTTCGTCCTGGCGCTGATGGACCGGCTGCAGCTGCGGCAGGTGCAGCTGGTCGGCCACGGGCGCGGTGGCGAGGTGGCACTGGAGCTGGCGGCTCAAGCACCCAGCCGTGTGGAACGGCTGCTGCTGCTCAATCCGGGCAGCGGTCCGATCCTGGCGCGGCGGACGCCGCCGCTGTTCCTGGTAGCGCGGCTGCCGGTGCTGTACTGGTTGGCGGAATCGCTGCTGCCCCGGGCGCTGGTGCAGGCGCACCTGACGGCCCTGGTGGCGCGGCCCGATCGGCTCAGCGCCGAGCAGGTCGACCGCCATTTCGAGCTGCTGCTGCGCGAGGGCAACCGCCGCGCGCTGCATGAGCAGCTGCTGCAGGTGCAGGCCGAGGCCCATGCCCAGGGCGCAGCCGCCGCGGGTGGCAACGGCAGTCCGGCGCAGAATGCGACCCGCCAACTGCCAACGCCGATGCCGGTGCAGGTGATGTGGGGCCAGCAGAACCGCTGGATGCCGGGCGATCGGGCCGCTCGGGTCACCGCGTCCATCCCGAACGCCGTGCTGGTGCGCCTGCCGGAAGCCGGCCACCTGCCGCAGGAAGAAGACTTGCCCAGTGCGCTGGATGCAGCGCGGGCCTTCCTGGGCGCTTGAAGCGGGAAACTCAGGCCGTGCCGTGCGACATCAGGCCGCCCCACTGCGGGTTCATGCGGCGGTCGTCCAGCTCGCGCATGCGGCGCTCCAGGTCGTAGATGTCGACCGACTCGGCCAGATAGGCTTCGTCCAGGGCGGCGGGTTCGGGGCGCATGAGGTCATGCAGCATTTCGATGATCTTGGTCATTACTATCTCTCTTTCGACTCAGCAAGAGGGTCGGTCTAAGTGCTAACCCTTAGACCTAGTGTAAACCCTAGGTCAAACCCTTGCCGGCGGAGGTGTGGGGCGTTTGCCTCACTGCTTGGCCCACTGCGCCGGCGACAGGGGGAAAGCGCACGGTTTCAAGGAGCCAGCGCGAACACCAGCACCTCGGCATCGCGGCCGTTGGCCAGCGTCAGCAGCGACTCGCCTTGCAGCTGCGCCGCGTCGCCGGCCTGCAGCGTCAGGCCGTTCACCTCCAGCTGGCCACGGGCCAGGTGCACATAGGCCAGGCGCGCCGGGTCCAGCGCCAGCTGCGCCCGCTCGCCCGCATCGAACAGCCCGGCGTAGATGCGTGCGTCGGCATTCAGCGTCACCGCGCCGTCTTCACCGCCGGGCGCCGCCAGCAGCCGCAGTCGGCCGCGTTTGCTGTCGGCGTCGAAGTGCTTCTGCTCATAGCCAGGCGGCAGGTTGCGACGCTCGGGCAGCAGCCAGATCTGCAGGAAGTGCGTCGTGCCGTCCTTCGAGTGGTTGAACTCGCTGTGGCGCACGCCGGTGCCCGCGGTCATGCGCTGCACGTCGCCGGGCCGGATCACGCCACTGTGGGCGCCGCTGGCGGTGCCGTTGCCCATGCTGTCCTGGTGCGCGAGCGCGCCGTCCAGCACGTAGCTGACGATCTCCATGTCCCGGTGGCCGTGGGTGCCGAAGCCGGTCCCGGGCGCCACGCGATCCTCGTTGATCACCCGCAGGTTGCCCCAGCCCATGTGCGCCGGGTCGTGGTAGTCGGCGAACGAGAAGCTGTGGTGGCTCTTGAGCCAGCCGTGGTCGGCATAGCCCCGGTCTTCGCTCTTGCGCAGGGTGATCATGGTGCGGACTCCTTGTGTGAATCCAATGTAGGAGTCGCGGCCCGCCGCTCCAGCCGGCCTTGCTTGAAGCGTCCATTCAAATAAGATGAAGGCATGCCCGACCGCCGCAGCGCTCTCACGCCCGATGCCCTGACGATGATGGACACCATCGGCCGGCTCGGCAGTTTTGCGGCCGCCGCGCGGGAGCTGGGCAAGGTGCCTTCGGCGCTGACCTACAGTGTGCGCCAGCTGGAAGACGCGCTGGACGTGCTGTTGTTCGACCGCCGTTCAGGCCAGGCCCGGCTGACCGCCGCGGGCGAGGAACTCCTCAACGAGGGCCGCCGCTTGCTGGCCGAGATGGACGCGGTGGCCAACCGGGTCAAGCGCGTGGCCACCGGCTGGGAGTCCTCCCTCACCATTGCGGTGGATGGCGTGATCTCCCGCCTCACCATGTTCGAATTGTGCGAATCCTTCTTTGCGATGCGCCCCGACGACGGCCAGGGCGGGCCGGGCACGCGGCTGCGGCTGCGCACCGAGGTGCTGGCGGGCACCTGGGAAGCGCTGGTTTCGGGCCAGGCCGACCTCGCGATCGGGGTGGGCACCGGGGTGGCGCCGCCGCAGGGCATCGCGATGAAGCCGCTGGGTGGCATGGACTTCGTGTTCACCGTGGCGCCGCACCATCCGCTGGCGGCAGTGGAAGGACCGATCAGCGATACCGAGCTGATCCGCCACCGCGCGGTCGCCGTGGCCGACTCGGCGCACCGCCTGTCCCCGCTGACGGTGAACCTGCTGCCCGGGCAGGACGTGTTCACCGTGGCCAGCACCCAGGCCAAGATCGAGGCGCAGATCCGCTGCCTGGGCTGCGGCTTCCTGCCCGAGCCCTTGATCCGCGAGCATGTGAACGCCGGCCGGCTGGTCATCAAGCCGGTGCAGCGCGAGCGCAGCCAGGTGCTGCTGGGCTACGCCTGGCGCACCACCGCCGCGCCGCAGCCCAGGAAGGCGCCGCAGGGCCTGGCGCTGGCCTGGTGGCTGGAGCAACTGGAAAGCCCGGCCACCCGCCTGGCGCTGCTGGAGCGGCACATGGGCCTGCCGCAACGGGTGGACTGACGGTGGCCGCCGGCCCCGGCGCCGCAGCGGCCTACCGCGGCCGCTTCGCGCCCTCGCCCACCGGCCTGCTGCATGCCGGGTCGCTGGTGGCCGCGCTGGCCAGCTGGCTGGACGCCCGCGCGCACCGCGGCGCGTGGCTGGTGCGCATCGAGGACGTGGACACGCCCCGCTGCGTGGCCGGCGCCGACCACGCCATCCTCGACCAGCTGCAGCGCCTGGGCCTGGTGGCCGACGAAGCGCCCTGGTGGCAATCCCGGCGCGGCGACGCCTATGCAGCCGCCTTGCAGGCGCTGCAGGCGGCCGGTGCGGTGTATCCCTGCGGCTGCACCCGCAAGCAGATCGAAGCCGCGCTGGCGGCGGCCGGCCATCCGCCCGAGCGCTTCGGCGAGCTGGTGTACCCCGGTACCTGCCGCCAGGGCCTGAACGGCAAGCCGGCCCGCGCCTGGCGGGTGCGGTGCGGTACCGAGGCGCAGCCGCTGCACATCGGCTGGCATGACCGCCGCCTGGGCGACGCGCACCAGGACCTCACGCACGAGGTGGGCGACTTCATCGTGCGCCGGGCCGACGGCCTGTGGGCCTACCAGCTGGCGGTGGTGGTGGACGACGCGGCGCAGCGCATCAGCGACGTGGTGCGCGGCGAGGACCTGGCCGACAACACGCCGCGCCAGATCCACCTGCAGCGGCTGCTGGGCCTGCCCACGCCGCGCTACCTGCACACGCCGCTGGTGCTGGCGCCGGACGGGCACAAGCTGTCCAAGCAGAACGGGGCCGCGCCGCTGGCGCTGGGCGCGCCCGGGGAGGTGCTGCAGGCGCTGCGGCAGGCCGGCCAGGCGCTGGGCCTGCCACCGCTGGCCGCCGCCCACCGTGACGCCTGGCTGGCCGAAGCCACCGCGGCCTGGGCGCGCATCCACGGGCTGGCATGATGTGGGGCTGACAACACAAGAAGGACGCTCCGATCATGGTCACCACCTCCTCCGGCCTGCAGTACGAAGACACCGTGCCGGGCACCGGCGACGAAGCCCGCGCCGGCCAGCATGTCACCGTGCACTACACCGGCTGGCTGCATGACGCTGCCGCCCCCAACCAGCGCGGCCGCAAGTTCGATTCCAGCAAAGACCGCAACGACCCGTTCCAGTTCGGCCTGGGCCAGGGCATGGTCATCCGCGGCTGGGACGAAGGCGTGCAGGGCATGAAGGTCGGCGGCACGCGCGTGCTGACGATCCCCGCCGACCTGGGCTATGGCGCCCGCGGTGCCGGCGGCGTCATTCCGCCGAACGCCACCCTGGTGTTCGAGGTGGAGCTGCTGGGCGTCTGACGCACCGGCCCCGCCAAAGAAAAAGGGCTCGCATTGCGAGCCCTTTCTTCATGGCCGGAGCGCGATCAACGCTGGCGCGGCGACGACTTGAAACCGCCGCCGTTGCGCGGGCCGCCGAAGGCCGGACGGTCGCCGCCACCCGAGCGGAAGCCGCCCTTGTTGAACGGACGGCCACGCGGGCGGTCGCCACCGGCGCCACCACCGAAGCCACCTTCACGGCGCTGCGTGAACAGGCGCGGGGCGGGCTTCTGCGGCTCCAGGCCGGCAATGGTCGCCACCGGGATCTGCTGGGTGGTGAACTGCTGGATGCGGCGGATCATGCCGGCGTCCGGCGCCTCGGCCAGCGTGATCGCCAGGCCATTGCGGCCGGCACGGCCGGTACGGCCGATGCGGTGCACGTAGTCCTCGGCCTTCATCGGCAGGCCGTAGTTGATCACGTGGCTGATCGTCGGCACGTCGATGCCGCGGGCGGCCACGTCGGTGGCGACCAGCACGCGCAGCTGCTTGTTGCGCAGGCCCTGCAGCACGCGGGTGCGGCGGCCTTGCGGCATGCCGCCGTGCAGCGAGGCGACATGGTGGCCCATGTCGGCCAGGCGGTCGGCCAGCCAGTCGGCATCACGCTGGGTGCTGGTGAACACCACGGCCTGCTCCATGTCGCGCTCCGACAGGATCTGGTCCAGCAGCGCATTCTTGTGCTGGCCGTTGTCGGCCCAGTGCAGGCGCTGCTCGATGTTCTCGTGCGTGTCGGTGTGCGAGGCGACGTCGATCGTCTGCGCATCGTCGCGCAGCAGTTCGGCGGCCAGGCGGCCGACGTGGCCGGCGAAGGTGGCGCTGTACATCACCGTCTGGCGCTCTTGCGGCAGCGATTCGGCGATGTGGCGGATGTCGTCGATGAAGCCCATGTCCAGCATGCGGTCGGCTTCGTCCAGCACCAGCATCTCGACGTTCGCCAGGATGGCCTTGCCGCTGGCCATGTGGTCCATCAGGCGGCCAGGGGTGGCGATCAGCACGTCCAGCGGGCCGCGCAGCGCCTTCAGCTGGGCGCCGTAAGGCACGCCGCCGACGATGGTGGCCACGCGCAGGCCCTGCACGTGGGTGCCGTAGGTGGAAGCGGCCTTGGAGACCTGCATCGCCAGTTCACGGGTCGGCGTCAGCACGAGGATGCGCGGGCCGTGGACCACGCCCTTCTCGCGGCGCTTGCCGTCGCCGCGGGCGGCCAGCACGCGGGTCAGCGCCGGCAGCACGAAGGACGCGGTCTTGCCGCTGCCGGTGCTGGAGGACACGCGCAGGTCCTGGCCGGCCAGCGCCGGCGGAATCGCGCGGCCCTGCACTTCGGTCGGGGTGGTGTAGCCGGAATCGGCCACGGCGCGCACCAGGGCGGCGTGCAGGCCCAGGGTGGCGAAACCGTTGGTCTCGCCGTCGCCCGCGGGGATGTCGGCTGCGGGGATGTTGGCTTCAGTGAACATGGAACTCTTTCTCTTCTCTCGGCGCGCAGCACAAAGCTTGCGCGGGCTGCACGGACGGTGCAGCCGGGTCAGGTCGCAGCAACAGGAACGCTCGACGGGCAACTCTGAGTGAGTGCCGCACAGTGACAAACGGGCCCAAGCGACGGCATCGCCGCCGACCCGCGCCCCGAGAGGGGCTTCCGGGCTGATTGCCCGGCCACAGAGTCAGTGGGGATGAACGAAACGGCTGGCAGCAACCACCAGCCGAAGCGCGGATTCTACTGTGAATCCGGGTTTTTACCAAGCACCCCGCTGCAATTTCACGCCGGGTCGACGGAAAGCAGGTGATTGCGGTAGTACGCCAGCTCGTCTATGGACTCGTGGATGTCGGCCAGGGCGGTGTGCGCCTGCGCCTTCTTGAAGCCGCCGAGGATGCCGGGCTTCCAGCGCTTGGCCAGTTCCTTCAGCGTGCTGACGTCCAGGTTGCGGTAGTGGAAGAAGGCTTCCAGCGCCGGCATGTAGTTGGCCAGGAAGCGGCGGTCCTGGCAGATGGAGTTGCCGCACATCGGGCTCTTGCCGGCGGGCAGGTACTGCGCAAGCCAGGCGATGACCTCGGCCTCGGCATGCGCCTCGTTCACGGTGGAGGCCTTGACCCGCTCGGTCAGGCCGCTGCGGCCGTGCGTGCCCTTGTTCCAGGCGTCCATCGCGTCCAGCGTGGCGTCGCTCTGGTGGATGGCGAACACCGGGCCTTCGATGCGCACCTGCAGCTGCGGATCGGTGACCACCACCGCGATCTCGATGATGCGGTCGGTGTTGGGGAAGAGACCGGTCATCTCGAGGTCGATCCAGATCAGGTTCTGGTCGCTCTTGGCGAGGCTGGGAGTCGTGGTGTCGGTCATGGCACGGCGGGTCTGGGAAAGCGGTCGATTGTCGCAGCCCTACACTTCGGCCATGCAAGCCCTCCTGCTGTCTCTGCTCTTCGCCGCCGCGCTGCTGGCGTCGATGGGCGTCAAGTTCTGGCTCGCATCGCGCCAGATGCGCCACGTGGCGGCACACCGCGACGAGGTGCCCGCCGATTTCGCCAGCACGGTGACCCTGACCGCCCACCAGCGCGCGGCCGACTACACGCTGGCCAAGGGCCGCTTCGGCCTGCTGTCCACGGCTTTTTCCACGCTGGTGCTGCTGGGCTGGACGCTGCTGGGCGGGCTGGATGCGCTCAACGGCTGGCTGCTGGAAGCGGTGCAGCCGCGCTGGGGCGACATGGCCTACCAGCTCAGCCTGCTGGTGGCCTTCGCGCTGGTCGCTGGCGCGCTGGACCTGCCCTTCGACCTGTACAACACCTTCCGCATCGAGCAACGCTTCGGCTTCAACCGCATGACCTGGCGCATGGTGCTGGGCGACATGCTCAAGGGCCTGGCGGTGGCAGCGGTCATCGGCCTGCCGCTGGCGGCCCTCATCCTGTGGATCATGGGCGCCACCGGCAGCCTGTGGTGGCTGTGGGCCTGGGCCGCCTGGACGGGCTTCCAGCTGCTGCTGCTGGTGCTGTATCCCACGCTGATCGCGCCCCTGTTCAACAAGTTCGAGCCGCTGCCCGACGAATCGCTGAAGGCGCGCGTGCAGTCGCTGATGCAGCGCTGCGGCTTCGCCGCCAAGGGCCTGTACGTGATGGATGGCAGCCGCCGCTCCGCCCATGCCAATGCCTACTTCACCGGCCTGGGCGCGGCCAAGCGGGTGGTGTTCTTCGACACGCTGCTGTCCAAGCTGTCGCCCGGCGAGGTGGAAGCGGTGCTGGCACATGAGCTCGGCCACTTCAAGCACCGGCATGTGCAAAAGCGCATGGCGGTGATGTTCGGCCTCAGCCTGGCCGGCTTGGCGCTGCTGGGCTGGCTGTCGCAGCAGGCCTGGTTCTATACCGGCCTGGGCGTGCAGCCCAACCTCGGCGCGCCCAACGATGCGCTGGCGCTGCTGTTGTTCCTGCTGGCGCTGCCGCCCTTCACCTTCCTGCTGGCGCCGCTGACGGCGCGCAGCTCGCGCAAGCACGAGTTCGAGGCCGACGCCTACGCCTGTGCACAGGCAAACGGCCGCGACCTGGCGAGTGCGCTGCTCAAGCTGCATGAGGACAACGCCTCCACGCTGACGCCCGATCCGGTCTACGTGCGCTTCTACTATTCGCATCCGCCCGCCACCGAGCGGCTGGCCGCACTGCGGCTGCACGGCGCATGACGGCCGCTTCCCGGCGCGCCGAGCACGACACCGGCCTCATCGTCGCCGCCCACGGCCGCCACTTCATCGTCGAGACGCCGGAAGGCCGGCGGCTGACCTGCCATCCGCGCGGCAAGAAAAGCGACTGCGTGGTGGGCGACCGCGTGCGCTGGATGCCCACTGGCTCCGGGGGCGACGACGAAGGCGTGATCGAGAAGATCGAGCCGCGGCGCAACCTGCTGTTCCGGCAGGACGAGTGGAAGACCAAGAGCTTCGCCGCCAACCTCGACCGCATCATCGTGCTGGTGGCGGGTGATCCGATGTTCAGCGAGTCGCAGCTCACGCGCGCGCTCATCGCCGCCGAGGCGGCGGAGATCGACGTGTGCGTGGTGCTCAACAAGGCCGACCTGCCGCAGGCGGCGCTGGCCCGTGAGCGCCTGGCGCCCTACCGGGCCATGGGCGTGGAGGTGCACGACAGCTCCATCAAGCACGACGCCGAAGGCGCCCGCGCCCTCTTCGCGCCGCTGCTGGCCGGCCGCACGACGCTGGTGCTGGGCCCCAGCGGCACCGGCAAGAGCACGCTGATCAACCTCATGGTGCCCGAGGCCGCGGCGCAGGTGGGCGAGATCTCCACCGCGCTGAATTCAGGCCGCCACACCACCACCACCACGCGCTGGTACTGGGTGGACCGTGACGCCGGCACGGCGCTGATCGACTCGCCGGGCTTCCAGGAATTCGGCCTGCAGCAGATCGACGTGCAGCGCCTGCCGCGGCTCATGCCCGACCTGGCGGCGCACCTGAGCGAATGCCGCTTCTACAACTGCACCCATCGCCAGGAGCCGGGCTGCGGCGTGCGGGCGGCGGTCGAGCGCGGCGAGATCAGCCCCTCACGCTGGCGCATCTACGGCGAGCTGTTCGACGAGCTCTCGCGCAGCAGCCACCGCTGACCGCAGCAGGCTTCAGCCCAGCACGTTGGCCAGAGACAGCAGCGCCACCAGCAGCATCCACAGCACCACCGATCGCCACACCAGGCCCACCAGGCTGTGCAGGTGGCCCAGCTGCGGCGGCAGGCCGGGCGTGGTGCCCTGCGCACGTACCGCCTCCGGGTCGACGCCGCTCTCGAAGGTCTTGGAGCGGTCCGGCGTGATGCCCGGCGCCCAGCCGCCACCCAGCTGCACGTTCAACGCCCCGGCGGCGGCCGACAGGATGATGCCTTCGTTGACATGCAGCCACAGGCCGGCGTCGCGCCGCCACACGTTGATGGCTTCCTCGAAGTTGCCGACCACCGCGAAGCCGAAGGCCGTCAGTCGCGCCGGCACATGGTCGATCAGCGAGAACATGCGCTGCGAGATCTCGCGCAGCCGGTCGTTCGACGGCGCTTGCAGCGCACGCTGCTTGTAGGCCCAGTAGCGGCTGGCGAATTCGGCCATGCGGTACAGCACCGCCCCCGCCGGCCCCAGGCCGAAGGCCGAGAGCACGATGAAGCAGAAGAACACGCCCAGCACATGCCGGTGCGCGGCCAGCAGCGAATGCTCGATCACGTGGCGCATCAGCTCTGTGCGCGGCAGCTCGCTGGCGTCCAGGTGGCGCCACTCGGCCAGCAGGCGCCGCGCCTCGTTCTCCTGGCCGCGGTCCAGTGCGTCGCGGATGTCGGTGAAGTAGTGGCTGAACTGCCGGAAGCCCAGCGTGAGATACAGCGTGGCCACGTTGAAGGCCAGTGCCAGCAGCAGGCTGTAGTGGGCGATGGCGGCATGCAGGCCCCAGGCCACCAGGGCGGGCGCGATCACGGTCACGCCCCACACCACCCAGGCGTGATGGGCCTTGCCCGCGTCGAAGTTGCGACCGCTCCAGCCGACCCATGAGATCAGCGAATCGTGCACCCAGTTGTCACGCGGCAGCGGCTTGAGCTGTTCGATCAGCAGCGCAAAAAGGACGGCGAAGAAACTCATCGCCGGCGATGATAGCGACGACAACTACGCTGCCAGAAAGCGATAGAGGTTGCGCAGCATGGAGGCTGTTGCGCCCCAGATGAAAAAAGCCTGCTGCCGGCCATCGGCGGCCGGTCCTTCCCAGTGCATCGACAGGAAGTGGCGTTCGTGGCCCTCGTATTCGAAGCGGTGCCGGCGGTGGTTGGCCGGCGTCATCAGGAAGGCCAGCGGCACCTCGAAGGCCTCGGCCACCTCGAACGGATCCAGCGTCAGCTCGAACCCGGGCCGCACCAGGCCCACCACCGGCGTGACCACGAAGTTGGTGACGGTGCTGTAGGGATGCAGCAGGCCCATCACCTCCACATGCTGGCGCTGCAGGCCCACCTCCTCCTGCGCCTCCCGCAGCGCGGTGTCGACGGCGTCGGCGTCGGTGGGCTCGGCGCGGCCGCCCGGAAAGCTCACCTGGCCCGCATGGTCGCGCAGGTGCGCGGTGCGCTGCGTCAGCAGCACCGACAGGCCCTGCGGCCGGTCCACCAGCGGCACCAGCACCGAAGCAGCGGCCGGCGCGCGCTCGGACTGGCCGCCGTCACCCGTGAACTCGGGCGTCCAGCCGCGGGCCTCGGCGAAGCGTTCGCGCAGCGCTGAAGCGGTGAGCAAGGCCGGGTCGATGGGCGGCAGTGCGTCGTCGATGGCGACGATGGGCACGGCCCGGGGGTCTCGGATGATCGGTCGGGGCATGGCGTCGGCGAGCATAGGCTGCAAACGACAAAGCCGCCCGGAGGCGGCTTTGCGAGGCGGTGAGGACCGCGGCGACGATCAGGACAGCTTTTCCTTGATCCGTGCCGACTTGCCGGAGCGCTGGCGGAGGTAGTACAGCTTGGCGCGGCGCACGTCGCCGCGGCGCTTGACTTCGATGCTGGAGATCAGCGGGCTGTACAGCTGGAACGTACGCTCCACGCCTTCGCCACTGGAGATCTTGCGCACGATGAAGCTGCTGTTCAGGCCGCGGTTGCGCTTGGCGATGACCACGCCTTCATAGGCCTGCACACGCTTGCGGGTGCCTTCGACCACGTTGACGCTGACGATCACCGTGTCGCCCGGCGCAAAGGCCGGAATGGTCTTGTTCAGGCGAGCAATTTCTTCTTGCTCGAGGGTTTGGATCAGGTTCACGAAATTCTCCAGGTGATCTTGCCGGCGCGTGGTGTTCGTGTGCGGTGCCGGGCCCACGAGGGTGGAGCTGCCAGCACCGCGCCCGGTAGAGGATCGGTGAAAAGCCTGCGATTATATGCTGAGACTCGACAGGTAATGCTCGTCGGCCTTCGACAGCCGTCCTGCGGCCCGTGCGGCCGCGATCAGCTCCGGTCGCCGGCGCGCGGTGAGCTCCAGCGAACGCTCGCGCCGCCAGCGTGCGATGTGCGCATGGTGGCCCGACAGCAGCACCGCCGGCACCGGCACCTCCTCGCCGTCGTGCAGCCAGCTCTCGGGGCGGCTGTAGTGCGGGCAATCGAGCAGGCCGTCCTCGGAAAAGCTGTCCTGCTGGTGCGAGGCCGCGTCGTTCAGCACGCCGGGCTGCAGGCGGGCAATGGCATCCAGCAATGCCATCGCCGGCAGCTCTCCGCCGGACAGGACGAAGTCCCCCAGGCTCAGCTCGACATGCGGATGGCGGTCGAGAAAACGCTGGTCGATGCCCTCGTAGCGGCCGCACAGCAGCACGGCGCCGGGCCCGGCAGCCATCTCGCGCACCAGTGCCTGCGTGATCGGCCGGCCGGTGGGCGAAAAGTGGATCAGCGGCACCGCATCGCCGCGCTGCTGCCGAACATCGGCCAGCGCACGCGCCAGCGGGTCGGCCAGCATCACCATGCCGGGGCCGCCACCGAAGGGCCGGTCGTCGATGCGGCGGTAGGTCCCTTCCCCGTACTCGCGCAGCGGCCACAGGCGCACGTCCACCAGGCCGGATTCATACGCGCGACGGGTCACGCCCAGCGACAGCTGCGGGGCGAACAGTTCGGGAAACAGCGTGAGCACGTCGAAGCGCATGGCGTTCGGCGGCTCAGTAGTCCAGGCCCCAGTCGACGGTGATGCGGCGGGCGGGCAGGTCGACCTGGTCGACATAGGCGTCGACGAAGGGGATGAGGCGCTCGGAAGCTTCGGCTTCCGTGTCGTCCGGCACGCCGGCCGGCCGCACCTTCAACACACTGTGCGGGCCGGTGCTGAGCAGGTCGGACACCACGCCCAGCTGCACGCCTTCGCGATTGACCACTTCCAGGCCGATCAGGTCGACCCAGTAGTACTCGTCGTCGTCGGGCGTGGGAAAGCTGCTGCGCGAGACGAACACCTGCGCGCCCTTGAGTGCCTCGGCGGCATTGCGGTCGGGCACTTCCTGGGCGGTGGCGACGACGGCGTCGCCCTGCTCGCGGGCGCCGGTGATCTTCAAGAGCCGGTGACCCGGTTCGATGAACCAGCGCCGCGAGGAGAACAAGGCCTTGGGATCGGACGCATAGGGCAGCACCTTCAGCGCGCCCTTGACCCCCCAGGGCCCCAGGATCCGGCCGACCTCCACCGCATCGTCGGGCCAGGCGGGATCGCCGGGCGCGTGGGCGGTGGTGTCCATCGGCCGGTATCCCGGACTCAAGCGGCGGTCTTTGCGTTGCCGACCAGGCGCTCGACGGTGGGCGACAGCTGGGCGCCGACGCCCTTCCAGTACGTCACGCGGTCGTGCGCGACGCGCAGCGACTCGGCGGCGCCGGAAGCCACGGGGTTGTAGAAGCCCACGCGCTCGATGAAGCGGCCGTCACGGCGCTCACGCGAGTCGGCGACGACGATGTTGTAGAACGGGCGCTTCTTTGAGCCGCCACGGGCCAGACGGATGACAACCATTGTGTTTCCTCGGAGATTCCTGCGAATCGACCGCCTCACCGGGGAGACACCACCAGGTCTGGCAATCGTTGAAAGGCGCCGCTTGCGAAGACTGCAAGCCGGGCACCACGGTTCGGTTCTGTAGATACGCCAAAAGCAGCCAGCGGGCTTGCACCCGACAACCACCGGCCAGCGCCGAAACCGCGCATTATAAACTGTTGCGCATGACCAATCTGTTGATCCGTGCCAGCACGGCGCATGACCTGCCGGCCATCACGGCCATCTACCAACATGCGGTGCTGCACGGTACCGGCACCTTCGAGCTGGAAGCACCCGACGAAGCCGAGATGGCCAAGCGGCGCGAGGCGGTGCTGGGCAATGGCCTGCCCTGGCTGGTGGCCGAGCGCGACGGCCAGGTACTGGGTTATGCCTATGCCAACTTCTTCCGGCCCCGCCGCGCCTACCGCTTCTGCCTCGAGGACTCGATCTACCTGCACGAGCAGGCGCGGGGACAGGGCGTGGGCAAGTTGCTGCTGGTGGAGCTGATGGCCCAGTGCGAGGCCCGCGGCGCGCGGCAGATGCTGGCGGTGATCGGCGATTCGGCCAATGCGGGCTCGATCGGGGTGCACCGCAGCTGCGGCTTCGAGCACACCGGTGTGTTCAAGGCCTCGGGCTGGAAGTTCGGCCGCTGGCTGGATGTGGTGCTGATGCAGCGCGCGCTGGGCGGGGGCGATGCCACGCCGCCCACCGACTCCGACGATTAAGCCGGCGATGGTCAGCTACAAGTCGAAGACGCTGGCCACCTGGCTGGCCCTGTTGCTGGGCAGCCTGGGGCTGCACCGCTTCTACCTCCATGGCTGGCGCGACCGCTGGGGCTGGTTCTACTGCGTGCCCACGCTGCTGGGTGTGCACGGCCTGCAGCGGGTGCAGGAGTACGGGCTGGACGATCACGTCAGCTGGGTGCTCATTCCGCTGCTGGGACTGATGGTGGCGCAGGCAATGCTGACCGCCATCCTTTACGGACTGACGCCGGACGAGCGCTGGGATGCCCGCCACAACCCGGGCCAGCCGGTGCATCCCACCCGCTGGGCGCCGGTGCTGGGCGCGGTGGCGGCCCTACTGATCGGCGCCGGCGTGCTGATGGCCACCATCGCGTTCAGCGGCCAGCGCTACTTCGAATACCAGGTGGAAGAGGCGAAGAAGATCAGCCAGTAGATGTTGGCACCCGGTCCGGCGCCTGCGGCGCCGGTCCACCCGCCAAGCGGGTTGCCCGGCCGCCTTCGGAGCGGCCGGGCGTCGGCCGCGGGGGCACCCGGTCCGGCGCCTGCGGCGCCGGTCCACCCGCCAAGCGGGTTGCGCGGCCGCCTTCGGAGCGGCCGGGCATCGGCCGCGAGGGCACCCGGTCCGGCGCCTGCAGCGCCGGTCCACCGCCAAGCGGGTTGCGCGGCCGCCTTCGGAGCGGCCGGGCGCCGGCCGCGGGGGCACCCGGTCCGGCGCCTGCGGCGCCGGACCACCCGCCAAGCGGGTTGCGCGGCCGCCTTCGGAGCGGCCGGGCGTCGGCCGCGGGGGCACCCGGTCGGCGCCGGGTCGTTGCGTCACAGCACCTGCAGGCCCAGCCAGTAGAAGACGGCGGCGATGAAGGCGGACGCGGGAATGGTGAAGATCCAGGCCCAGACGATGTTGCCGGCCACGCCCCAGCGCACCGCGGATGCGCGGCGCACCGAGCCCACGCCGACGATGGCGCCGGTGATGGTGTGGGTGGTGGACACCGGCACGCCCAGCGCGGTGGCGAAGAACAGCGTCATCGCGCCGCCAGTCTCGGCGCAGAAGCCGCCCACCGGCTTCAGCTTGGTGATCTTCTGGCCCATGGTCTTGACGATGCGCCAGCCGCCGAACATCGTGCCCAGGCCGATGGCGATATAGCAGGTCCAGATGACCCAGGTGGGCGGCATCGCGTCCGTGGCGCTGGCATAGCCGGTGGCGATCAGCAGCATCCAGATGATGCCGATGGTCTTCTGCGCATCGTTGCCGCCGTGGCCCAGGCTGTACAGCCCGGCCGACACCAGCTGCAGCCGCCGGAACCAGTTGTCCACCCGCAGCGGCGAGCTGCGCCGGCACGCCCAGGCCACCGCCACCATCATCAGCGAACCCAGCAGGTAGCCCAGCAGCGGCGAGACGAAGATGAAGGCGACCGTCTTCAGCACGCCGCCCGACTCCAGCGCACCCACGCCCGACTTGGCGATGACCGCGCCAACGATGCCGCCGATCAACGCATGGCTGCTGCTGGAAGGAATGCCGTACCACCAGGTGATGACGTTCCAGGCGATGGCGCCCACCAGCGCCCCGAACACCACATAGTGGTCGACGATGCCCGGCTGCACGATGCCCTTGCCCACCGTGGCCGCCACGCTGAGGTGGAAGACGAACACCGCGATCACGTTGAAGGTGGCCGCGAACACCACCGCCTGCTGCGGCTTGAGCACGCCGGTGGACACCACGGTGGCGATGGAGTTCGCCGCATCGTGGAAGCCGTTCATGAAATCGAAGGCCACTGCCAGCACCACCAGCAGCACCACCACGCCGAAACTTACCTGGACCGCATCCATCGCGCAGCCGGTCTCACGAGTTCTCGAGGACGATGCCCTCGACGAGATTGGCCACGTCCTCGCAGCGGTCGGTGATCGATTCGAGCTGCTCGTAGATGGCCTTGAGCTTGATCAGCTCGCGCACGTCCGGCTCCTCGCGGAACAGCTTGCTCATCGCCGCGCGCATCACGCGGTCGGCATCCGACTCCAGCTTGTCGATCTCCTCGCAGGTCTTGAGCGCAGCCTCCACCACCGTGTGGTCCGACAGCTTGGGCAGCAGCGTGACCACGTGCGCCACGCGGTCGCAGCACTTGGCGCTGAGGTCGCCCAGGCGCAGCACCTCCTCGGTCATCGCGCGCACGTCGTACAGCTGCATGGTCTCGGTGGCGTCCTGCAGCAGGTCCAGCACGTCGTCCATCGCATTGATCAGGCCGTGGATTTGCTCCCGGTCGATGGGGGTGATGAAGGTCTTGTGCAGCAGGCGGTTCACCTCGGCGGTGATGCGGTCGGCGCTGCGCTCGGCGGCATTCACCTCCGCGGCGTACTGCTCGCGCAGCGTGAAGTCGGCGTAGTGCTCGATCAGGCGCGTGAAGGCACGTGCGCCTTCGGCGATCTGCTTGCCGTGTTCATTGAAGAGTTCGAAAAAATTGCCCTCGCGGGGCAGCAGCTTGCCGAACAGCATCGGTCGGTTCCTCGGGGATCGGGACGCGGGCCGCGGTTGTCACAAGACAGTCACGCCACGGTCACATGGACACAGGGCGCGCAGTGTAGCTACATGGCCTCGCGCGGCCCCTGGAACTGCCGCAGGCGCTGCAGCAGCCGATCCAGGTCCTGCGGCCGCTCCAGTGGATTGAAGCGGGTGGTGTCGATGGCCAGCACCGGCAGCAGGGGCTCGCGCTCGAACCAGGCGCCGTAGGCCGCGGCCAGCGACTGCAGGTAGGCCGCATCGATGCCCTGCTCCATCGGCAGGCCGCGCCGCGCGATGCGGCCCAGCAGCGTGTCGGCATCGGCCTGCAGCCAGATCACGAGGTCAGGCCGCGGCATTTGCGGCGCCATGGCCTGGTGGATCTGCAGGTACAGCCGGTATTCGTCGTCCGACAGCGTGAGCCGCGCGAACAGCGCGTCCTTCGCGAACATGAAGTCGCTGACGATGCGCGGCGTGAACATGCCCGGTTGGGCCAGCTCGCGGTACTGCTCGATGCGCTGGAACAGGAAGAAGAGCTGCGTCTGCATCGCGTACCTGGGCGCATCGGCGTAGAAGCGCTCGAGGAACGGGTTGTCATGCGGCCGCTCCAGCAGCAGCTGCGCGCCCAGCCGCTCGGCCAGCAGCCGGGCCAGCGTGCTCTTGCCCGCCCCGATGGGGCCTTCGATGGCGATGTGCCGCAACGCGTCCAGCATCGCCGCGCGGGCTGCCTTCAGCCCCGGAAGATGAAGTACACCGCGCCGACCAGGCACAGCCCGGCCCACAGGTAGTCCAGCTTCAGCGGCTGGCCCATCACCACCACCGCGAACGGCACGAAGACCGACAGGGTGATGACCTCCTGCGCGATCTTGAGCTGTGCCAGCGTGTAGCCGCCCTGGTAGCCGATGCGGTTGGCCGGCACCTGCAGCAGGTACTCGAACAGCGCGATGCCCCAGCTGATGAGCGCCGCGATCCACCACGGCCGGTCGGCCAGGCTCTTCAGGTGCCCGTACCAGGCATAGGTCATGAATACGTTGGACAGCACCAGCAGGCCGAAGGTCTGCACCGACAGCGGCAGCTGCGACAAGCTCGCAAACATCGTGTGGAATCCTGGGAGAACGGGTGGGGGGCCGCTAGGGCAGCCGCTCGATCGGCTGGCCGGTGCAGCTTGCCAGCAAGGCGCCGACCGTGCCCAGGCCAGCAATCTCCAGGCCCGGCGCCAGCTCCTGCAGCGGCGCGAGCACGAAGGCCCGCTCATGCAGCCGGGGATGCGGCAGCGTCAGTCGATCGTCGTGCTGCGCATGCTGGCCCACCAGCAGCAGGTCCAGGTCCAGCGTGCGCGGCGCGTTACGGTAGGGGCGCTGGCGGCCGTGCCGCTGCTCGATGGCCTGCAATGCATCCAGCAGCGCCTCCGGCGCCAGCGTGCTGCGCAGCTCGGCCACGGCATTCAGGTAGTCGGGACCATCGGCGTCGACCGGCGCGGTGCGGTAGAAGCCGGAGGCCCGCACCAGCACGATGCCGGGCAGCGCGGCCAGCCCGGCCAGCGCAGACTGCAGCGTGGCGCGGGCATCACCCAGGTTGGCCCCCAGGCCGACGAACACGCGGTCGTCGGCCGATGGGACGCCGCCGGTCATCGACATCCGGCTCAGGCGTTGTCGCCCGCGGGCGCGGCGGCGTCGCCGGAAGCACCGGCCTCGCCCGCCACGGCGGCACCGGCCGGCTTGCGGCGGCGGCGGCGGCGCTTGCGCGCGGGGGCGCCTTCGGCCTCCATCGCGGGCAGTTCGTCTTCGTCCTCCGGGCTGTCGGCGGCGTCCGTGGCCAGCGCCTCCTCGCCCGCGGGTGCCGACTTGCGGCTGCGCGGCGGCTTGGCCGCGCCGGAGGCCGGCGCCCGGCGCACCTTGCTCTGCTGTTCACGTGCGGCGGCCAGCAGCGCATCACGCTCCTCCGGCGTCCCCAGCGAGAAGTCCTCCCACCATTCGGCCAGCGCCGGATCCACCTCGCCGGCATCGGCGCGCAGCCGCAGGAAGTCGTAGCCGGCGCGAAAGCGCGGCTGCTCCACCAGCGAGAACGGCGCGTTGCCGGTGCGGCGCTCGAAGCGCGGCTGCATGCCCCAGATCTCGCGCATGTCGGTGCCCAGCTTGCCGCGGCCGGAGATGTCGCCCACGCGGGCGTCGAACACCGCGTCCACCGCCTGCATCAGTGCCGGGAACGGCGCCTCGCCCGCCTCGCGGCCACGGTGCCAGCCGGCCAGCACTTCGTGCCAGAGCAGGCAGGCCAGCAGGAAGCTGGGCGCCACCGGACGGTCTTCCGACACGCGGCGGTCGGTGTCGGCCAGCGCCAGTTCCACGAACTTGCGGCGCGCCGCATGCTCGGGCTTGTCGGCGCCGGGCCCGATCAGCACGTCCAGCATCGGGAAGCGGCTGCCCAGGCCCTGCTTGCGCAGCTCTTCCACGCTGGCCACGGCATGGCCGGTCTGCAGCAGCTTGATGGTCTCGTCGAACAGGCGCGAGACCGGGATGTTGTCCAGCAGCGCGGCCATCTCGCCGATGGGCGCGCGGGTCTTGGGCTCGATCTGGAAGCCCAGCTTGGCCGCGAAGCGCACCACCCGCACGATGCGCACCGGGTCTTCGCGATAGCGCGTCACCGGGTCGCCGATCATGCGCAGCACCTTGCGCTCGATGTCCTTCAGGCCGCCGTGGTAGTCCACCACGATCTCGGTCACCGGGTCGTAGTACATCGCGTTGACGGTGAAGTCGCGGCGGGCGGCGTCCTCGATCTGCGGACCCCAGACGTTGTCGCGCAGCACCCGGCCGGCGGCATCCACCGCATGGCTCTTGCCAGCCAGCTCCGACTTCGACGTCTTCTCGTTGCCGGCCACCGCTTCGGCGGCGCTGTTGTCCAGGTAGGCGCGGAAGGTGGACACCTCCACCACCTCGTGCTCGCGTCCGCGGCCGAAGATCACGTGCACGATGCGAAAGCGCCGGCCGATGATGAAGGCGCGGCGGAACAGTGCCTTCACCTCCTCCGGCGTGGCATTGGTGGCCACGTCGAAGTCCTTGGGCCGGCGGTTGACCAGCAGGTCGCGCACCGCGCCGCCGACGATGTAGGCCTCGAAGCCGCCGTCCTTCAGCGTGCGCACCACGCGCACGGCGCGTTCGTCCAGCAGTTCAGGGTTGATGCGGTGCTCGCTCGCGGGCACCTCCACGCGCTTGCCCAGCGGCACCTTGCCGGCCGCGGCCTTGCCGGCCTTGGCGGAGGAGGTCTTGCCCAGCAGCCTGTCGATGAAGGTCTTGATCATTCGAAAAGTCTCAGGATGCGCCAGCCGCGCTCCCGCGCGATGGCTTCGAGCGCAGCGCTCGGGTTGGTGGCGACGGGCTCGGTCGCCCATTCGAGCAGCGGCAGGTCGTTGGTCGAATCGCTGTACACCGTGATGCGGTCGAAGTCGCCGCGGCCGCGGCCCCTGCCCGGCCAGCCAGGCCTCCACCCGCGGCACCTTGCCTTCGCGGTAGGACGGGATGCCGCGGATGCCGCCGGTGGCGCGGCCCTGCGCATCACGCTCCAGCTCCACCGCGATCAGCGTGGGCACCTCGAAGGCGCGCGCGATGGGCTGGGTGACGAACTCGTTGGTGGCGGTGACGATGGCCAGCAGGTCGCCTGCCTGCGCATGGCCCCGGACCAGCGCATGCGCCTGCGGATGCAGCACCGGGCGGATGGCTTCGTCGAAGAAGCGCACGCGGCCGGCCTCGATCTCGTCGAACGGACGGTCGCGCCAGGGCGCGGTGGAAAAGCGCACATAGGCCTGCAGGTCCAGCCGGCCGGCCAGGTAGTCGGCGAAGAAGCGGTCGTTCTCGGCCTGGAAGGCGGCGCCGTCGGCCCAGCCGGTGCGCACCATGAACTCGCCGAAGGCGTGGTCGGAATCGATGGGCAGCAGCGTGCCGTCCAGGTCGAACAGGGTGAGGTTCATGCGGCGGCGCCTTCCTCGCTGAGCATCAGCTTGAGCAGCGGCACGGTGATGGCGCGCTGCTGCGCCAGCGCGAAGTCGTCGAGTCGGTCCAGCAGGCCCATCAGGTCTTTCATGTCGCGCGAGAAGCGGCTCAGCACGTAGTCCATCACGTCGTCGGAGAGAAAAATGCCGCGGCGGTCGGCCTCGCGGCGCAGCGCGGCGCGGGCCTCGGCCTCGGCCAGCGGCTGCAGCGCGAACACATGGCCCCAGCCCAGGCGGGTGCGCAGATCGTCGCGCACCGGCAGGTCCACCGGCGGCAGGCGGCCGGCGGCCACCAGCTGCACGCCGTGGCTCATGGCCTCGATGAACAAGGTGAACGCGCCGTGCTGGCGGGCCGCCTCCAGCGCATCGGCCTCGTCGATCACGATCAGCGACCAAGTGTCGTCGAATTCGAACGGCAGCGGCGACGCGGCATTGAACCAGCCGGCGCGCTCGCCTCGGTCCTGCGCCGCCAGGATGAGCGCATGCAGCAGGTGAGTCTTGCCGCTGCCCGGCGGGCCCCAGAGGTACACCGGTGCGGCAGGCGATTGCAGCGATTGCAGGTGCGCCACCGCCGGCGCGTTGGCACGGGCCAGGTAGCTCTCGAAGGTTTGCGGGGGTCGCGGCCCGAAAGCCAGCGGCAACTGTCTCATCTGGTCTGCGTCGCCCGGCGCAGTGCCGCGCGCGAAACGGCGGATTGTAAGGAAGGCGGGCCGCCGCCCTTCCTGCACATCCGCCAGGCGCTCAGTGCAGCGGCGGACGGCCCGCGCGGCGCAGCTGCGTCATGCGCCGGCGCAGCGCGGCGGCGTCCTCGGCATCGGGCCGGTGCTGCAGGTAGATCGCCAGGTCCTCGGCCGCCTCATCGGGGCGGCCCAGCTCTTCCAGGCACAGGGCCCGGTCGCGCCGCTGCTCCCACTGCTGCGGCAGCAGCACCACCAGGCGCTCGATCACCGCGAACAGGCGCGGCCAGTCGTTGGCGCTGCGGTGGATCTCCTTGAGGTTGCCCAGCATGCGCGCCAGCACGTCACGCGCCGGCGTGGACTGCAGGAACAGGCCCAGCGGCACCTCGAAGTCGCCCTCCAACCCCTGCTGTCGGCGGTACGGCGCCAGCCGTTCGTCCAGGTCCTCGCGCGACAGCGACTGGCCGTTGAACGGATCGATCACCACCTCGCCCTGCGACATGCGCAGCTTGACCAGGAAGTGCCCCGGGAACGAGATGCCGCGGGCCGTCAGCCCGATCTGGCTGGCAATCTCGATGTACAGGATGGCCAGGCTGATGGGAATGCCACGGCGGCTTTCCAGCACCTTGTGCAGGTAGCTGTTGGCCGGGTCGTAGTAGTCGTTGACGTTGCCGCCGAAGCCCAGCTCATGGAAGAAGTAGCGGTTGAGCAGGCGCAGCTTCTGCAGGGTGGCGGCATCGGCCGGAATGCGGCGCTTGAGCTGCCAGGCCAGGCCATCGATCTCGGCGAGCACGGCCTGCGGGTCGAGCTGCGGATACTCGTCCTGCGCGATCGACACCGCGGCTTCGAGCAACGAGAGGCTCTCGTCCTCGGCCACCAGCGATGCGAAATACGTGAGAGGCGACGGGGCCTCGAAGCGCAGCGAACCGGTCATGAACCCAGTGTAGGCGATGGCTTCAGCCATGTCGGGCGAAGTGCCGAGGCCGCATGCCCAGCAGGGCCAGCACGCCGAAATACAGCGCCGCCACCCCGGCCAGCACCGCGGCCATCCAAGCCGCACGCACACCCGGTTGCTGTTGCAAACCGATCCAGTCGATGCGCTCGGCGGCCACCCAAAGAGCCGCCCCCAGCGCCAGCGTCGCCGCCCCGATGCGCAGCGCGAACAGGCCCCAGCCCGGCCGCGGCAGGTACACCTGCAGCTTCAGCAGCCCGAACAGCAGCCACGCGGCATTGACCAGCGCGCCAAGTCCGATCGACAACGCCAGGCCGGCATGGCCGAACCAGGGCACGAACAGCAGGTTCAGCAGCTGCGTGACCACCAGCACCACCACTGCGATGCGCACCGGCGTGCGGATGTCCTGCCGTGCGTAGAAGCCCGGGGCCAGCACCTTCACCGCCACCAGGCCCATCAGGCCGACGCCATAACCCATCAGCGCGCGCACCGTCTGTTCCACATCGTTCGGATTGAACTGACCGTAGTGGAACAGCACCGACACCAGCGCCTTCGGAAACACCAGCAGCGCCACCGCACAGGGCAGCGCCAGCACCAGCATCAGGCGCAACCCCCAGTCCAGCAGGCCGGAATAGCGCTGGGTGTCCCCGCGCGCCTGCGCCGCCGACAGCTGCGGCAGCAGCACCACGCCCAGCGCCACGCCCAGCAGCCCGGTCGGGAATTCCATCAGCCGGTCGGCATAGAACAGCCAGGACACCGCGCCCACGCCCACGCGCGACGCGATCTGCGTATTGATCAGCAGCGACAACTGCGCCACCGATACGCCCACCAGCGCCGGCGCCATCTGCTTGAGCACGCGGCCGACGCCCGGGTGGTGCCAGGCCGCCTTCACCGCGCCGGGCAGCAGCCCGATGCGCGGCAGCGCGCCGATGCGCGCCAGCGCCGGCACCTGCACCGCCAACTGCATGGCGCCCCCCCGCCAGCACGCCCACGGCGATGGCATAGATGGGCTCGATGCCCCAGCGCTCGAAAGCCGGCGCCAGCCACAGCGCGGCGACGATCCAGGCCACGTTCAGCAGCACGGGCGTCAGTGCCGGCACCGTGAAGCGCCGCCAGGTGTTGAGGATGCCGCCGGCCAGCGCCACCAGCGACATGAAGCCGATATAGGGGAACATCCAGCGGGTGAGGTCCACCGCGTCGTCGAAGCGGGCCAGGCCGGAGCCGATGGCCAGCACCAGCAACGGCGCCGTGACCATGCCCACCACCACCGTCAGCACCAGCACCCAGAACAGCATGGTGGCCACCGCGTCGATCAGCTGGTGGGTGGCAGCATCGCCGTCGCGCTCACGCGTGGCGGCCAGGATCGGCACGAAGGCCTGCGAGAACGCGCCTTCGGCAAACAGCCGGCGCAGCAGGTTCGGAATGCGGAAGGCGACGTTGAAGGCGTCCGTCCAGGCGCTGGCGCCGAAGGCGCTGGCCATCAGCTGGTCACGGACCAGTCCGGTGATGCGCGATGCCAGCGTGAGCAGGGAAACGGTGGAGGCGGCCTTGAAGAGGTTCACTGGGCGGGCGGCGGACAGCCGCATGGGGACGGGACAGGGACGCGGGATCGCGGGTACGCCCCCTCTGGCCAGGCCGGGCGGCGCGCGATTATGACGCCGGCCGAGGGCGTGCTATACTCGCTGGCTCCGCATCACCCGGCAACCCGAATATCCTATGGCAACCTCTTCCAAAGCCAAGAAGAAGACCGTCCGCCTCGCCTCCGGCCGCAAGCGCGCGCGCCAGGACGTGAAGCTGAACGCTGCTAACACCTCGCTGCGCTCGAAGTTCCGCACCGTCGTCAAGAACGTGCAGAAGGCCGTCGTCGCTGGCGACAAGGCCAAGGCCACCGAACTGTTCGCCGTCGCCCAGAGCGTCATCGACTCGGTCGCTGACAAGGGCATCTTCCACAAGAACAAGGCTGCACGCCACAAGAGCCGCCTGTCGGCCAAGGTCAAGGCCCTGTCGGCCGCGACCGCTTCGGCCTGACAGCCGGCAGCCGGGTGATGAAAAAGGGCCTGCTCAGCAGGCCCTTTTTGCGTTGGTGCGCGGCTTCTTGTCCGGCGCCTGGGCTTTCAACGCGGCGGGGCCGGTACGTCCGGCAGCACGCACACCTCGGCCACCTGCAGGTTGTTGTCGCGGGCAAAGTTCATCACGAAGTCCCAGGCCATCGGCTCGATCTCCTTCAGCGCCTCGCTGATCAGCACCGCCTTCACATGGCCCACCGACGTGGGCACGCAGTACGGCGAATAGCCGATGCGCGCGCCGGGCCCGCCGACGTTGCCGCCCGGGCGGAAGCACGACATCGCACCCGCCAACCGCTCGGCCCAATCGCTGGGGCGGAAGGTGCGACCTTCCTTGGTCAGACCCTGGACGACGAACTCGCGCGGTTTCGGGGGGAGGAGTGAGTGGCTTCATGCAGGGCAAAAACGCAGGGTCGACGGATATTGTGCCCTGAGGCTGCTGCGGCGCAGCACGACCGCGGCGGCCGTGGCGGCGAAGGCCGTGCCGTCATGCGCACGCCCTTAGAATCCGGCCCCTCTTGCATTTCAGACGGGCCCTTGCCCCGCCGGAGCCATCCATGACCGCTGCTGACACCGCCCTGCCGACCGAGCCGCACGTGATGCACACCTACGGCCGCCTGCCGATCGCGCTGTCGCACGGCCGAGGCTGCTGGGTGTGGGACACGCAGGGCCGCAAGTACCTGGACGGCCTGGGCGGCATCGCCGTCAACACGCTGGGCCATGCGCACCCGAAGCTGGTGCCGGCGCTGCAGGAACAGATCGGCAAGCTGATCCATTCCTCCAACTACTACCACGTGCCGCTGCAGGAGACGCTGGCCGCCAGGCTCACCGCGCTGTCGGGGCTGACGAACGCGTTCTTCTGCTCCACCGGCCTGGAGGCCAACGAGGCCGCGCTGAAGATCGCGCGCAAGTACGGCCACGACAAGGGCATCGAGCGCCCCGAGATCATCGTCTACGAGAAGGCCTTCCATGGCCGCTCGATCGCCACGTTGTCGGCCACCGGCAATGTGAAGGTGCAGGCCGGCTTCGGCCCGCTGGTGGAAGGCTTCGTGCGCGTGCCGCTGAACGACCTGGCTGCGGTGGAGGAAGTGGCCCGCACCAACCCGAACGTGGTGGCGGTGTTCCTCGAGACCATCCAGGGCGAAGGCGGCATCAACCCCACGCGCACCGACTACCTGAAGTCACTGCGCCGCCTGTGCGACGAGCAGGACTGGCTGCTCATGCTGGATGAGGTGCAGTGCGGCATCGGCCGCACCGGCAAGTGGTTTGCGCACCAGTGGGCCGGCATCCAGCCCGACGTGATGCCGCTGGCCAAGGGCCTGGGCTCCGGCGTGCCGATCGGCGCGGTGGTGGCCGGCCCGAAGGCGGCCAAGGTGTTCGGCCCCGGCAACCACGGCACCACCTTCGGCGGCAACCCGTTGGCAATGCGTGCGGGCGTGGAGACGCTGCGCATCATGGAAGAAGAAGGCCTGCTGGAGAACGCCGCGCGTGTCGGCGGCCTGCTGCGCGCCGGGCTGGAACGCGAGCTGGAAGGCGTGGAAGGCTTTGTCGAGATCCGCGGCCAGGGCCTGATGCTGGGCATCGAGCTCGACCGCCCCTGCGGCGAGCTGCTGGGCATCGCCTGCGAGAACGGCCTGCTGCTGAGCGTGACGGCCGACCGCGTGATCCGGCTGGTGCCCGCGCTGATCCTCAGCGCCGAGGAAGCCGCGCAGATCGTGGCCATCCTGTGCCCGCTGATCAAGCAGTTCCTCGGCCGGCGGCAAGCCATGAAACCCGGGGCGCGGCTGATGAAGCACTACCTGCAGTTCAAGGACCTCCGGGCCGAGGAATACGGCTACCTGTTCGAGCGCGCACTCATCATCAAGCAGCGCTTCAAGAACTACGAGAAGTACCAGCCGCTGGTGGACCGCACGCTGGCGATGATCTTCGAGAAGGCCAGCACCCGCACCCGCGTGAGCTTCGAGGCGGGCATGTACCAGATGGGCGGCTCGGTGGTGCACCTGACCACCGGCGACAGCCAGCTGGGCCGCGCCGAGCCGATCGAGGACAGCGCGCGTGTCATCAGCCGCATGGTCGACATCGTGATGATCCGCACCTACGAGCAGAGCAAGCTCGAGCGCTTCGCGGCGCATTCGCGGGTGCCGGTGATCAACGGCCTGACCAACGAATACCACCCCTGCCAGATCCTGGCGGACATCTTCACCTACATCGAGCACCGCGGCTCCATCCAGGGCAAGGTGGTGGCCTGGGTGGGCGACGGCAACAACATGGCCAACACCTGGCTGCAGGCGGCCGAGATCCTGGGCTTCACGGTGCATGTGAGCACGCCCGGCGGCTACGAGATCGACCCCGCGGTGGCCGGCATCCGCAATGCGGACTGCTACCGCGTGTTCGCCGATCCGAAGGAAGCCTGTGCGGGCGCGCACCTGGTGACCACCGACGTGTGGACCAGCATGGGCTACGAGGCCGAGAACGAGGCCCGCCGCAAGGCCTTTGCCGACTGGTGCGTGGACCGCGACATGATGGCCGCGGCCCAGCCCGATGCCCTGTTCATGCACTGCCTGCCCGCGCACCGTGGCGAGGAGGTGGCGGCCGACGTGATCGACGGTCCGCAGTCGGTGGTGTGGGACGAGGCCGAGAACCGCATGCATGTGCAGAAGGCGCTGATGGAGTACCTGCTGCTGGGCCGCATCGGCGGCTGACGCCGCGGCGCGGCGCGCAGGAAAAAGGCCGGGCATTGCCCGGCCTTCTTCGTTGTCGTGCGGGCTTTGCCGTCAGTCGACCAGGCGCAGTTCCACGCGACGGGCTTCCTGCTCGTTGCCGCCGCCGACGGTCACTTCGGGCTTGCGCAGCCCGATGCGGTCGCCAGGCACGCCAGCGCTGGTGAGCGCCGTGCGCGCGGCCAGGGCGCGCTGCTTGGCGAGTTCGGCATTCCGCGCGGCGTCGCCGGTGGCATCGTGGAAACCGGACAGCACCACCTTGCGCGCGGGCGCGGCGGCCAGCGCTTCCATCACCTTGCTCAGCTCGGCGGCGGCATTGGCCGGCAGCGTGGCCTGGGCGGTCTCGAAGTACAGCACGCCGGTCAGCTCGCCAGTGATGGGGCCTTCGATCAGCACCACTTCCTCGACCACCGCGACGTCCGTCTGCGGCGCCGCGTTGTTCATGCGCAGCTGGCGCACCACCATCGATGCGATGACGCTGATGACCACCAGCGCCACCACGCCGAAGGTGATCCACAGGCCCACGCGTGTGGTGTCGTCCTTGTCTTCCTGGTACATGTCGGGCGTTCCTCGCTGCAGCGTTATCAATTGAGCCCGCGATTCTAGCGAGCCAGCACCTTGCGCAGCCAGGCGCCCAGGTGCGTGATCTCCTCCGGGCAGACCGAATGCTGCATCGGGTACTCGTGCCATTCGACGTCGTAGCCGGCGGCCTTCAACGCATCGCGCGTGGCGATGGCGCGGGCGATGGGGATGACGCCGTCGCTGCGGCCATGGGCCTGGAAGATGGGCACCAGCCGGTTGGCATCGTGGGCCTCGGCGGCCAGGCGGTCGGCCAGCGGCAGGTAGCCGGACAGGCCGGCGATGCCGCCCAGCCGCTCGGGATAGCGCAGCCCGGTCATCAAGGACATCGCGCAGCCTTGCGAGAAGCCGGCCAGCACGATGCGGTGCGCCGGCACGCCGCGCTCGCGCTCGCGGTCGATCAGCGCGGCCACCTGCTGCTGCGACTGGCGCAGGCCGGCTTCGTCCTCGCGGCGCACCAGGTCGGCGCCGAGGATGTCGTACCAGGCGCGCATGACGTAGCCGCCGTTGATCGTCACCGGCATGGTGGGCGCATGCGGGAAGACGAAGCGCACGTCGCCGACCTCGCCCAGGTCGAGCTCCTGCGCGATGGGCACGAAGTCGTTGCCGTCGGCACCCAGGCCGTGCAGCACGATGATGGAAGCGCCGGGCGCGTCGCCCGATTGCAGTTCGATGGTATCCAGCAGGCTCATGTCGGTGGCGTGTGCGGCAGGCACAGCGGTGGGATCAGGATGCGCCCATCGTATGCGGTGGCGCGTCCCCGGCCGCTGGTGGGGCCGCCGCAGGCACGTCTTCGCCGCGCGTGCTAGGCTGCGCCATCGAATGATGGTCGTCATATGAAAACAGCCACTGCCGCCACGCCTTCCGATGCATCGCCCGCCCGCCCCGCGCTGGACCCGCGGACGCGGCTGTTGCTGGAGGGCCCCATCGCGCCCACGCTGCTGCGTCTTGGCGCGCCCAACGTGCTGGTGATGTTCGCGCAGGCGGCGGTGGGCCTGATCGAGACCTACTTCATCGGCCAGCTGGGCACCGATGCGCTGGCCGGCGTGGCGCTGGTGTTCCCGGTGGTGATGCTGATGCAGATGATGTCCTCCGGCGCGATGGGCGGCGGCATCGCCTCGGCCATCGCCCGCGCCCTGGGCGCGCGGCGGCGCGAGGACGCCAATGCGCTGGTGCTGCATGCGGTGCTGATCGCGCTGGCCTTCGGGCTGGTGTTCATGGCTGCGGCCCTGCTGGGCGGCCGGGCGCTGTACGCGCAGATGGGCGGCCGCGGCGCCTCGCTGGAGGCGGCGCTGCTGTACTCGAACTGCGTGTTCGCCGGGGCGGTGCTGGTGTGGCTGTTCAATGCGCTGGCGGCGGTGATCCGCGGCACCGGCAACATGGCGGTGCCGGCCACCGTCACCTCGGTGGGGGCGCTGCTGCTGGTGCCGCTGTCGCCCGCGCTGATCTTCGGCTGGGGCCCGCTGCCGGCGCTGGGCATCGCGGGTGGCGCCATCGCGCTGCTGCTGTACTACGCGCTGGGCAGCGTGGCGCTGCTGGCCTACCTGCGCTCGCCGCGCAGCCTGCTGCGGCCGGTGTGGCGCGGCGTGCCGCTGCGCTGGCCGCTGTTCCGCGCCATCCTGGGCGTGGGCATCGCGGGCGCGATCTCCACCATCGCCACCAACCTGGCGATCGGCATCGCCACCGCGCTGGTGGGCGGCTTCGGTGCGGCGGCGATCGCCGGCTACGGCACCGCCTCGCGGCTGGAATACCTGCTGGTGCCGCTGGTGTTCGGCCTGGGCGGGCCACTGGTGGCCATGGTGGGCACCTGCATCGGCGCCGGCCAGCGCGAACGGGCGCTTCGGGCCACCTGGGTTGGCGCGGGCCTGGCGGTGCTCATCACCGAGACCATCGGCATCGCCGCCGCGGTGTGGCCGCATGCCTGGCTGCGCCTGTTCGACACCGACCCCGCGATGCTGGAAGCCGGCGCGCTGTACCTGCGCACCGTGGGTCCGCTGTATGGCTTCTTCGGGCTGGGGCTGGTGCTGTACTTCGCCTCGCAGGGCGCGGGGCGGCTGGGCTGGCCGGTGGCCGGCAACCTGGCGCGGCTGACGGTGGCCGGCGCCGGTGGCTGGCTGGCGCTGCGTTGGGGCCAGGGGCTGGCCGGCGTGTTCCTGGCGCAGGGCGTGGCGCTGGTGGTGTACGGCCTGATCAATGCCGTGACCACCGCCGGCGGTGCCTGGTTCGGCCGCGTGGGATGGCCGGCCACGCCGGGGCGGCTGATGAAGCGCATGGCCGGCGCCCAGGCCGCGGCCTGAGCACCGCCGGGAAGGCCTCAGGCCCCACCGGCCACGCGCGTCCTCAGCCCAGCTGCACCGGCACGAAGATGCGCTCGCCCTGGCGCTCGATCAGCAGCGCCACGCTGCGGGGCTTGTTCTTCAGCACGCCCTGCAGTTGCTCGACCGACTGCACCGGCTGGCCGTTGATGGCCAGCAGCACGTCACCGCTGGACACGCCCGCCCGCGCCGCGGACCTGCGGCTTGCTCCACCACCAGGCCTTCCTGCAGGCCGCTCTGCTGCCGCTCCTGCGGGCTCAGCGGGCGCAGGGCCAGGCCCAGCTTGCCGGGCTCCACCTCGCCCTGGGCATTGGCGGCCTGGCGCTCCGGGTCCTCGGCGCGGGCCAGCTTCACTTCCACCTCACGCGCAGCCTTGTCGCGCCACACCTGCAGCTTGACCTTGTCCCCCGGCGACGACAGGCCGATGCGGCTGGACAGCGTGCCCGAGCGCTCGATGGCCTCGCCGTTGACCTGCGTGATGACGTCGCCGGCCTTCAGCCCCGCAGCGGCGGCCGGGCTGCCCGGCGCCACCTGGGCGACGAGTGCGCCATCGGGCCGCGGCAGGCCGAAGGACTCGGCCAGCGGCGCGGACAGGTCCTGGATCACCACGCCCAGCCGCGCATGCTGTGCGCTGCCGGTGGCCACGATCTGGTCCTTGACCTTCAAGGCCACGTCGATCGGGATGGCAAAGGCCAGGCCCTGGTAGCCGCCGGTCTGCGAATAGATCTGCGCATTGATGCCCACCACGTTGCCGGCGCCATCGAACAGCGGGCCGCCGGAGTTGCCCGGGTTCACCGCGGCATCGGTCTGGATGAAGGGCACGAAGGCATCCCCCGGCAGCGAGCGGCCCTTGGCGCTGACGATGCCCTGCGTGGCCGTCTGCTCGAAGCCGTAGGGCGAGCCGATGGCCAGCACCGGGTCGCCCACCTGCAGCTGCTTCGGGTCGCCCAGGCGCACGGTGGGCAGGCCCTTGGCTTCCAGGCGCAGCACCGCCACGTCGGTGGCCTTGTCGCTGCCCAGCACCTTGGCGCGGTACTCGCGGCGGTCCTGCAGCTTGACGGTCACTTCCTTGGCGCCCTCCACCACGTGCGCATTGGTGAGCACCAGGCCGTCGCTGCTGACGATGAAGCCCGAGCCCGCACCGCGGAACGGCACCTCGCCGCCGCGCGGGCCGCCGCGCTGCTGGAAGCCGGGGAAGCCGCGGAAGAACTGCGCCATCGGGTCTTCCTCCGCGCTGGTCTTGCGCGTGCCCTCCACGGTGACGCCGACGACGGCCGGCCCGGCCTGCTGCACGATGGCGCGGAAGTTGGGCGCGCTGGTGGGGGCCACCGGCGCGGCCGGCGCCACGGCGGCGGCGGCCGGCGTGGCCTGCGCGGTGACGACGGCCGGCGGCTGCTGCGCGGCGGCGTCGTCCTTGTTCCAGGGCAGCTTGAAGCCGAAGGCGCCGGCACTGGCGCCGGCCAGCACTCCGGCTGCGGCCAGGGCACCGACGAGGGGTTTGATTCGGGTCATTGCATGCTCTCCAGATGCGGTTCATTCCGCTTGCAGGCAATGATGGATGGCGGGGGTGAGCCGAAGATTAGCCGTCGGTGAAGTGAAGATTAAGAGCCTGGCGTGATTGCAGGGCGCGCTAAGCACAGGCGGCCCGACAAAGGCGTGCGGGTCACGATGCCAGCGGCAATGCACAACGCACACGCAGCCCGCCGAGGGGCGAGGCACCCAGCGACAGTGCGGCGCCATGCCGGTCGGCCACGCCCTTGACGATGGCCAGGCCCAGGCCGCTGCCGCCGGCCGCCTCGGGGCCGTCGTGGGCGGCTTCGCGGCGCCAGAAGCGGTCGAAGGCCTGGGCGCGGTCGGCCTCGGACATGCCGGGGCCGTCGTCGTCCACCGTCAGCACCGCGGCATCGCCCTCGCGCTGCACGGCCACCTGCACCCGGGCGCCCGGCGGGCTGTGGCGCAGCGCGTTGTCGGCCAGGTTGCGGGCCAGGGCCGTCAGGCCGGCGGCATCCCCTGCACCACCAGGCCGGGCGCGGCCTCCAGCGACAGGGTGCTGCCGCGGGCCAGGGCCAGCGTGGCGCTGTCGGCCAGGGCATGCTGCACCACGGCGCCCAGGTCCACCGGCTGCAAGGCCGGCTGGCGGCTGCCGGGCTCGTTGCGGGCCAGGGTGAGCAGCTGTTCCACCAGCCGCGTGGCACGGTCCACGCCGGCGCCCAGCGCGGCGATGGCCTCGGCGCGGGCGGCTTCGTCCTGCACCCGGCCCAGCAGCTGCACCTGCAGCTTGAGCGCGGTGAGCGGCGAGCGCAGCTCATGCGCCGCGTCGGCTACAAAGGCCCGCTGGGTGTCGAAGGCCGCGCCCAGCCGCTGCAGCAGCGCGTTGAGGCTGCCCACCAGCGGCGCCACCTCGTCGGGCAGGCCGTCGTCGGGCAGTGGTGCCAGTGATTCGGCGTCGCGCAGCTTCACCTCGCGCGAAACACGCTGCAGCGGCGCCAGCGAGCGCTGCACGCCCCACCACACGCCGATGCCCAGCAGTGGCGCCACCAGCAGCAGCGGCAGCACCGCCCGCCAGGCGGCATCGGCAGCCAGGCGCTCGCGGATCTGCCGCGGCTGGGCCACCTGGATCACCCGGCTGAAGGTGGCCACGCTGTAGGTGCGCCAGGTCTGGCCGCCGGCCTGCACGTCGGCAAATCCCAGCACCGCGCGGGTGGGCAGCGCCGCATGCGCACGGGACGCATAGATGGCGCGGCCGTCCACCGACCAGATCTGCACCACGAAGTCCAGGTCCGCGTCGGCGCTGCCGGGGGCGATCTCGCCCTGGTCGCGCAGCGATAGCGCCATCTGCTTGAGCTGGTAGTCGAAGAGCGCCTCGGTCTCGCGCAGCGCATTGCGGTAGGTGGCGCCGCCCAGCACCGCCACCGCCAGCAGCAGCGCCCCCAGCAGGTAGACCAGCAACCGCAGCCGCAGCGAGCTCATGCGTCGGCGTCGGCGCTGGCCGCGGCCTCGCCACGCCGGCCGAGGTAGTAGCCCAGCCCGCGCATGGTGCGGATCACGTCGGCGCCCAGCTTGCGCCGCAGCTGGTGGATGTAGACCGAGACGGTGTTGCTCTCCACTTCCTCGCCCCAGCCGTAGAGCTTGTCCTCCAGCTGCTGGCGCGACAGGATGGCGCCGGGCCGTGCCATCAGCGCCTCCAGCAGCGCGAATTCGCGCGCCGACAGCAGCACCGGCGTGCCGTCGCGCGTCACCTGCCGCGTCGCCGGGTCCAGCGTGATGCCTTCATGCTGCAGCAACGGCGCGGCGCGGCCGGCATGGCGGCGCAGCACGGCGCGCATGCGGGCGGCCAGCTCGTCCAGCTCGAAGGGCTTGACCAGGTAGTCGTCGGCGCCGGCGTCCAGCCCGGCCACGCGGTCCTCCAGCGCATCGCGCGCGGTGAGCACGATCACCGGCGTCAGGTCGCCGCGGGCGCGCATCTGGCGCAGCACGTCCAGGCCGCTGCCCAGGCGCTCGGGCTCGGGCAGGCCCAGGTCCAGCAGCACCAGCGCAAAGGCCTCGCTGCCCAGCGTGGCCAGCGCGGCCTTGGCGTCGTACACCCAATCGACCGCATGGCCTTCCAGCCGCAGCGCCTGGCGCAGCGTGCTGCCGATCATCCGGTCGTCTTCCACCAGCAGGAGTCGCATGGCGCGCAAGGATAGTGGTCTTGCGCAACGGTGATGCAATAGCGGCCTTCCACAGCCCTTCGCACCACCCGCCATGAAGATCGATTTCGTTTCCGACGTCTCCTGCCCCTGGTGCGCCATCGGGCTCACCGCGCTGGAGACGGCGCTGGCCGAACTGGAGGGCGAGATCGCGGTGGAGCTGCATTTCCAGCCCTTCGAGCTGAACCCGGACATGGTGGCCGAAGGCGAGGACATCGACGAGCACCTGAGCCGCAAGTACGGCACCACGCCGGCGCAGAACGCGGCCAACCGCGAGACGATCCGCAGCCGCGGCGAGCAGGTCGGCTTCACCTTCACCATGGGTGCGCGCACCCGCATCTACAACACCTTCGATGCGCACCGGTTGCTGCACTGGGCCGGGCTGCAGCCCGATGCCTCGCTGCAGCATGCGCTCAAGCGCGCGCTGCTGCAGGCCTACTTCACCGATGGCAGGAACCCGTCGGACCCGGCGGTGCTGATCGAGGCGGCCGCCGTGGCGGGGCTGGACCCGGAAGCCGCGCGCGAGGTGCTGGCCAGCGGCGAATACGCCGACGAGGTGCGCGAGGCCGAGCACTACTGGCAGGCGCAGGGCATTCGCGCGGTGCCCTCGGTGGTAGTCAATCACCGCCACCTGCTGCAGGGCGGCCAGCCGCCGGAGGTGTATCTGCAGGCGCTGCGGCAGATCGCCGCCGAAAGCGGCGCCGACTGAAGACGGCCGCAGCCTTGGCTTGAATTGGGCCGACGCGGCCGCAGTTGCTCCTCATCGCACGCACACCGCAAGGAACCCGTTCCATGGCTGCTCCCCTGCCCCAACCGTCTTCTTCCGCCCGCCCGGCCGATCTGCGGGCGCGCCTGGAAACCCTCATCGCCCTGGCCCGCCTGCTGGAACGGCTGGAGCGCAGCCCGGGCTCCGCATCGCCCGACCAATACCAGCAACTGGTGCAGCGGCTGAATGGCCTGCTGGACGAGCCCGGCCTGCCCGACGAGGCCTTGAATGCCGTGCTGGGCGCCCACCCGGCCACCGCCGAGCTGTACGAGAACATGCACTACGAACACTCGGGGCTGTGCCGTTCGCCACTCGATCAGGCCGTGGCCGCCGAGACGCAGGTGGCGCAGCTGGTGTCACGCCTGTCGCGCCGCCATTGACGCCCCCGGATACGCCGCGTATCCATCGGTAAACTGCCCTCGCCGGCCACCCCAGCCGGCCGGGGCCGATGTCCTACAGCGCGCGGCGCAGGCGGCCGACGGACCCGCCCCGCCAACCCTCCTAGAGTGCACTCAGGCCAGTCGAACAGGCCTCCACCTCTACCACTAGGAGTACGGACATGAGCACCAAGAAGTCGATCACCGCGATCATCGCCGCCACCGCGCTGGCAGGCTCTTTCGGCCTGGCCGTTGCACAGGGTTCCGCCACCTCCACGCCGGGCACCACCAACAGCCAGCTGAGCAGCGGCAGCCAGAACGGCGTGCAGCCCAACAACACGACCTCGGGCAGCACCGGCTCCACGATGAGCCAGGGCAGCACCAGCGGCTCCACCGCCGCCCCCAGCGCCCGCACCGACGCCGGCACGATGAACAGCAACACCAATCCGCGTGGCACCGGCACGCAAGAGAACAACAGCAACCAGACGACGAACGGCGGCGTCGGCGCCACCGGCACGACGTCGGGCGGCATGAACAGCGGCAGCACCTCCGGTGCCACCGGCTCCACCTCGGGCGCCACCGGCAGCAGCATGGACAGCAGCACCAGCGGCACGATGAACCAGCGTCCGGCCCGCGCCGACCGCAACTAAGCGCATCCGCGCTGCTCGTCAAACCGCCCGCGCGCCTGCGCCGGGCTTGCAGGGAGGGCCGGCTCAACGCCGGTACTCCCTGCCTCCACATCCGCCCCATGATGTCCAGCCGCCCCGACCGCAACCCGCCTCCCGCCAGCGAGTGGGCCTTCGGCGTGCGCAGAGGCCTGCTGATCGCGGCCGCCATCGGCGTGCTCACCCTGCCGCCGCTGGGCCTGGCCACCCGGATGCCCCAAGCCGGTGCACCGGGTCCCACCGCCGCCCTGTCCGCCGCGCCCGCGCCCGTTGCCGCGCCACGCCTGGCGGATTTCGGCGCCGAGCAGCCGTCGCCTTCCGCCCGCCATGTGGCCGACTGGACGGTGGATGCCAACGACCACGGCGGCAAGCCCTTCGTGGTGGTCGACAAGCAGCAGGCCCGTGTCTACGTCTTCGACGCCCAGGGCCGGCTGAGCGGCGCTTCGCCGGTGCTGCTGGGGCTGGCCGTGGGCGACGATTCGGTGCCGGGCATCGGCGACCGGCCGATCCCGCTGGTCAAGCCCGAGGAACGCACCACGCCGGCCGGCCGTTTCATCGGCGAGCGCGGCAGCAACACCTCCGGCGAAGACGTCGTCTGGGTGGACTATGACGCCGCCGTCTCCATGCACCGCGTACGGCCGCTGGTGGCCGCCGAACGCCGCCTGGAGCGGCTGGCCAGCCCCACGCCGGAGGACAACCGCATCTCCTACGGCTGCATCAACGTGCCGGCGGCCTTCTTCGACGCCCACATCGAGCCGCTGTTCCGCCGCATGCAGGCGGTGGTGTACGTGCTGCCCGAAACCCGGCCGGTGCAGGCCGTCTTCCACTCCTACGACGTGCGCAGCCGCCACGCCGCACTGGGCAGAACCACCGGGTAAACCGCAGCCTTTTGGTGGCTTGGGCCTTGCTTTTGGCTGGGTACCATGCGCGCCGGCGCCTTCGTGGCGCCGCTTCGCAGTACCCCACCGGAAGGCCAGATGCCGTTGCCGCCCCGTTGCCGTGCGCCCCGAGCCACCCCCTGCCTGGCCGCCGTGCTGATCGCACTGGCGGCCTCCTGCTTCACCCCCGCCGCGCAGTCGGCCAGCCATGACACCGCCCAGGCCTGGAGCCGCATCGTGCAGGCCGGCGACCACCGCGGGATGCCATTCGCCATCGTCGACAAGCGCGAAGCGGTGCTCAGCGTGTTCGACGGCCAGGGCCGCGAGATCGCGCGCACGCCCGTGCTGCTGGGCCTCGCACCCGGCGACGACAGCACGCCCGGTGTGGGCGAACGGGCCCAGATCGGCGCGGTGGCGCCCCAGGAACGCACCACGCCCGCCGGCCGCTTTGAGGCCGAGCCCGGCCGCAACGCCCAGGGCGAGGACATCGTCTGGCTGGACTACGACGCCGCCTTCGCCATCCACCGCCTGCGCCCCGGCCCGGCGCGGCAGGCGCGGGAGCAGCGCCTGGCCTCGCCCCGGCTGCGCGACCGGCGCATCTCGCTGGGCTGCGTGGTGGTGCCGGTGGCCTTCTACCGCGAGGTGATCGCGCCGCACCTGGGCCGCAGCCGCAGCGTCGTGTACGTGCTGCCCGAGACGCGGCCGCTGGACACGCTGTTCGACGGCGGCGCCGGCCCCCAGCGCATGGCCTGGGTGCGTACCGCCTCCCGCTGAAGGCAGGCGCGGCGCACCCGGCGCCTTTCGGCAGAACGGCCACGCACAGGCGGGGCGTCTTCCTACATCGGCCGCCGGGGCCCTTGGGTACAACTTGGGGATGATGAGCGCCCTTGCAGAAGCACGCCCCACCGATACCCCTTCCACCGCCGCGCCCGAAGCCGTGAACGTGCGGGTGCTGACGGTGAACACGCACAAGGGTTTCACCTTCTTCAACCGCCGGTTCATCCTGCATGAACTGCGCGAGGCGGTGCGGCAGGTGTCCGCCGACGTGGTGTTCCTGCAGGAAGTGCTGGGCACCCACACCCGGCACTCCACCCGCTGGGCCGGCTGGCCGGATGCGCCGCACTACGAATTCCTGGCCGACGAGATCTGGCCCGAGTTCGCCTATGGCCGCAACGCGGTCTATCCGCATGGCCACCACGGCAATGCGGTGCTGTCCAAGTACCCGATCGCGCACTACGAGAACCTGGACGTCTCCATCGCCGGGCCGGAAAAGCGCGGCCTGCTGCACTGCGTGCTGAAGCTGCCCGACGGCCGGCCGCTGCATGCCATCTGCGTGCACCTGGGCCTGCAGGAGCGCCACCGCGTCAAGCAGCTGCAGCTGCTGTGCCAGATGATGCACAAGCACATCCCGGACGATGCACCGGTGGTGGTGGCCGGCGACTTCAACGACTGGCGCGTGCGTGCCCACAACATCCTGGCCCGCGCTGGCCTGCGCGAGGTGTACCAGCACGCCACCGGGGCCTCGGCCCGCAGCTTTCCGGCCGCCTTCCCGATGCTGCAGCTGGACCGCATCTACGTGCGCAATGCGCGCGTGCATGCGCCCATCGTGCTGCCCAAGAAACCCTGGAACCACCTGTCGGACCATGCGCCGCTGGCGGCGGAGATCGCGGTATGAGCTCGCGTTGGGTGGCGGGCAACCGCTTCTCGCTGCTGGAGAACGGCGAGGCGTTCTTTCCCCGGGTGTTCGAGGCCATCGCCGCCGCCCGGCAGGAGGTGTATGTCGAGACCTTCATCCTGTTCGACGACAAGGTGGGCCGCGGCCTGCACGAGGCGCTGCTGAGCGCCGCGCGCAATGGCGCGCAGGTGTACCTGCTGGTGGACGGCTTCGGCTCGCCCGACCTGGGCCCCAGCTTCACCGACCCGCTGCGCGAGGCCGGCGTGGTGCTGCGCTCCTTCGACCCGGCGCCCTCCATCCTTGGCTGGCGGCCCAACATGCTGCGCCGCATGCACCGCAAGATCGTGGTGGTGGACGGTGCGCGGGCCTTCGTCGGCGGCATCAACTATTCCGCCGACCACCTGGCTGACTACGGCCCCGAGGCCAAGCAGGACTATGCGGTGGAGGTGGAAGGCCCCATCGTCGGCCACATCCATGCCTTTGCCCGCGCGGCCGCGCGCGTGGTGCAGCCCAGCCGCCGCTGGCTGCGCCGCGCCAAGCCCGAGGCCGAGAAGGCGCTGGAGGCGGTGGGCGATGCGATGGCGATGTTCATCACCCGCGACAACCGCGACCACACCACCGACATCGAGCGCCACTACCGCGCGGCCATCCGCTCGGCGCGGCAGCGGGTGGTCATCGCCAATGCGTACTTCTTCCCCGGCTACCGCTTCATCCGCGAGCTGCGCAATGCCGCCCGCCGCGGCGTGGAGGTGGTGCTAATCCTGCAGGGCGAGCCCGACATGCCCATCGCCAAGGCCGCCGCGGAGACGCTGTACGCCAACCTGCTGAAGGCCGGCGTGCGCATCTTCGAATACTGCGAGCGGCCGCTGCACGGCAAGGTGGCGCTGGTGGATGAGGAATGGTCCACCGTGGGTTCCAGCAACCTGGATCCGCTGAGCCTGTCGCTGAACCTGGAAGCCAACGTCGTCATCCGCGACCGCAACTTCAACCAGGTGCTGCATGGCCGGCTGAAGCACCTGATGGACAACGCCTGCAAGGAAGTGGACGCGGCGCAGATCGAACAGCCCAGCCTGTGGTCGATGGTGCGCAGCTACCTGGTCTTCCACTTCATCCGCAAGTTCCCGCGCTGGGCGCCGCGGCTGCCCCAGCTCACCCGGCCCGCGGTGGCACCGCTGCGGCTGTGACGCAGGAGGCCGCAGCCGTGGCATCCCCCGAAGCAACCGGCCTGACCGCCCGCGCCTGGTGGCCGTGGGCCAAGCGCATCGTCACGCTGCTGTTCTTCGGCGCGGTGCTGTGGCTCATCGTGCGCCAGGCGCGCACCATCGACTGGAGCGAGGTGTGGGAGGCGGCGGCCAGCCATCCGGTGGAAGGCCTGCTGCTGGCCGCGCTGCTGGGCGCCTGCAGCCACCTGCTGTACAGCAGCTTCGACCTGCTGGGCCGGCGCTACACCGGCCACACGCTGCCCACCGCCACGGTGATGCTCACCACCTTCATCAGCTACGCGTTCAACCTGAACATGGGCTCGCTGGTGGGCGGCGTGGGCTTCCGCTTCCGCCTCTACTCGCGGCTGGGGCTGGACAACGCGAGCATCGGCCGCATCCTGGGCGTGAGCATGCTCACCAACTGGTTGGGTTACCTGCTGCTGGCCGGCGCCATCTTCGCTTCCGGCCTGCTGGAGATCCCGCCCAACTGGCGCATTGCCGAGCCCACGCTGCAGGTGCTGGGCGGCCTGCTGGTGCTGGCCGGCCTGGGCTACCTGGCGGCCTGCTTCCTGTCCAAGCGCCGGCTGCTGGTGCTGCGCGGGCATGAGCTGCCGCTGCCCACCGGCCGCATGGCGCTCCTGCAGGTGCTGATGTCCTGCACCAACTGGATGCTGATGGGGGCCATGGTGTGGACCCTGCTGGACCAGCGCATCAGCTACCCCACCGTGCTGGGCGTGCTGCTCATCGCCGCCATCGCCGGCGTGGTGACCCATGTGCCGGCCGGCCTGGGCGTGCTGGAGGCGGTGTTCGTGGCGCTGTTGTCCGACCGCATGCCGGCCGGCGAGCTGCTGGCAGCGCTGCTGATCTACCGCGGCATGTACTACCTGGTGCCGCTGGCGGTGGCCACGGTACTGCACCTCACGATCGAGGCGCGGCTGCTTCGGGCATCGGCCCCGCCGCCGTCGCGGCAGGCGCCGCCGCGCCGGAGGCCAGCCAGTCCAACACCGCTGCGTTGAACTCGGCCGGCCGGCCCACCATCACCCAGTGGCCGGTGGGCAGGCCCACCACGCGGTTGCCCGGCTGCGCGGCCAGCTTTTCCGCCCAGGCGCGGGAGTGGAACATGAACGGCTTGCGCTGGCCGTAGAAGAACAGCATCGGGCACGGCGGCACGAAGGCCCGCGGCCGGCCGAAGCCGCCCGCCTCCTTGAACCACTGCACCGCATACGGGTAGCCCATCTGCGCGCCGATGCGCTCCTGCGGCGCCGGCGCCCGGAACAGCTTCGCGGTGCGCCGCGCGATGGCATCGCCCACGCTGCCGCGCAGCTTCCAGGCGGTGGCCAGCGTGAGCTGGTAGGCCACCGCGCCCAGCTTGCCCTTGGCGCCCATCTCCTTCAGGTTGTGGTGCGAGCCGGCATCGCCGATGTCCACGCCGACGAGGCGCTTGACGCGGTCGGGATGGCGCATCAGGTACTGGTAGCCGAAGAAGCAGCCCCAGTCGTGCACCAGCAGGATCACCGGGCGGCCGGGGCTCACCTGGTCGATCACGGCGCGCAAGGTGTCGATCACTTCGTCCAGGCTGTAGGCGCGGTCGATCGGCCGCGTGATGTCGAAGCCCGGCAGCGTGAAGCGCACGCAGCGGTAGTGCGCCTTGAAGGCGGCGACCTGCGGGTCCCACAGGTGATGCGTGTCGGGCCAGCCGTGCACCATCACGATGGTGTCGGGGCCGGTGCCTTCTTCGATGATGTCGACGGGTATGGAGGCCATGGGGTGGACTGTAGGGCTGTGCTCCTGCGCAGTAGACCGGATGCCTGCCGGGACGGCTGTCGCCGCGGCGACCCGGGAGACTCCGCCTAGACTTGCGGGTTTTCCGAGCATTGCCCACCTTCTCCCGAAAGACCACCGTGGCCGCGACCATCCTGCAAAACCTCCCCGCCGGCGAGCGCGTCGGCATCGCTTTCTCCGGCGGCCTGGACACCAGCGCCGCGGTGCACTGGATGCGCGCCAAGGGCGCCATCCCCTGCGCCTACACCGCCAACCTGGGCCAGCCCGACGAGAGCGACTACGACGAGATTCCGCGCAAGGCGCTGGCCTATGGCGCCGACATCGCCCGCCTGATCGACTGCCGCCCGCAGCTGGTGGCCGAAGGCATCGCCGCCATCCAGTGCGGCGCCTTCCACATCTCCACCGGCGGCGCCACCTACTTCAACACCACCCCGCTGGGCCGCGCCGTGACCGGCACCGCGCTGGTGGTGGCGATGCGCGACGACGGCGTCAACATCTGGGGCGACGGCAGCACCTACAAGGGCAACGACATCGAGCGCTTCTACCGCTACGGCCTGCTGGCCAACCCGGCGCTGCGCATCTACAAGCCCTGGCTGGACCAGACCTTCATCGACGAGCTGGGCGGCCGCAAGGAGATGAGCGAATACCTCATCGCCAACGGCTTCGACTACAAGATGTCGGTCGAGAAGGCCTACTCCACCGACAGCAACATGCTGGGCGCCACGCACGAGGCCAAGGACCTGGAGTTCCTGAACGCCGGCATGCACATCGTCAAGCCGATCATGGGCGTGGCCTTCTGGCGCGACGACGTGGTGGTCAAGGCCGAGACGGTGTCGGTGCGCTTCGAGCAGGGCGTGCCGGTGGCGCTGAACGGCATGACCTTCCCGAGCGCGGTGGCGCTGTTCGAGGAAGCCAACCGCATCGGCGGCCGCCACGGCCTGGGCATGTGCGACCAGATCGAGAACCGCATCATCGAAGCCAAGAGCCGCGGCATCTACGAAGCCCCGGGCATGGCGCTGCTGCACATCGCGTACGAGCGGCTGGTGACCGGCATCCACAACGAGGACACCATCGAGCAGTACCGCATGAACGGCCGCAAGCTGGGCCGCCTGCTGTACCAGGGCCGCTGGTTCGACCCGCAATGCCTGATGCTGCGCGAATCGGCCCAGCGCTGGGTGGCCCGCGCCATCACCGGCGAAGTGACGCTGGAACTGCGCCGCGGCAACGACTACTCGATCATGGACACCGTGAGCGAGAACCTGACCTACCAGCCCGAGCGGCTGAGCATGGAAAAGGTGGAAGGCGCCTTCACCCCGGCCGACCGCATTGGCCAGCTGACGATGCGCAACCTGGACATCCAGGACACGCGGCAGAAGCTGGGCATCTACACCGGCGTCGGGCTGCTGGGTGCGGGCTCGGAAGGGAGCATTCTGTTGCTGACTTCGGGGGCTGAGGGCGGCGAAGGCTGATCGTCTCCTGCTTGCTGGGCGCTTGTTTGGGCCGGGCTTGATGTGCTTGCACGCTGGGCCAGCGGGGTACTTACCTCCGGGACTGTCCCCCGGCTTGGGCCTGCGGCCCAAGCCTCCTCCTTGATGTCCCTGCGGCAAGCACCCCGCCGGCCCCGACCCGGGCGGCTGCTCGCGCTGAAATGCCGTTGAACGGCGGGGCGCCTGTAGACCGAGGCGCCTGCGAGGTGTGTGCAGCCTAGGCGGCAGCGAGCCCCACGCGGGAGGGTGGGGTGCTGGGCGCAGGGACATAAGAGGAGGAGGTCCCAGCCCTAGGCTGGGGCCGGGGGACAGTCCCGGAGGCCAGCGCCCCGCCCGCCCGCGGCGCACAGGCGCATGGAGACCATCCATAAGCCCTCCCGCGCCAATCAGGCAGATGGAGCCCATCCACAAGCCCGATCTCCCGAACAAGAAGCCGAACAGGGCCCAGTCCCACCCAGACCGCCCCGGCTTGATCCAGGTCATGCCGCCCCCGCGGCCCGCCGCCTACATTCCCGGCCATGACCGAAGCCGCTGCGGCAGCGGCGCCCGGCTTCGCGGCGCCGCCCCTTCTCGCCACCCTGGACGACCCGCTCGAGCTGCGGGCGTTCACCTCGTTCTCCGCCGACGCGGACGGGCGCCGGGTGGCCGAGAGCGCCTTGTGCTTGAGCGGCCTGCACTGCGGCAGCTGCGCCGGCATCATCGAAAACGCCTTGCGCCAGGTGCCCGGCGTGCTGTGGGCCAGCGTCAATGGCGCCGCCCAGCGTGCCAGCGTGCGCTGGGACGTGGCCGCCACCAGCGCCTCGGCCCTGGTGGCCGCGGTGCAGCGTGCCGGTTATGGCGCCGCCCCCGACACCGCCGCTGGCGCCCGCGCGCAGCGTCTGGCCGAGCGGCGCAGCGCCACCTGGCGCTTGTTCGTCGCGGCCTTCTGCTCCATGCAGATCATGATGATGGCCGCGCCCGCCTACTTCGCCGAGGCCGGCGAACTGGCGCCCGACCTCAAGCAGCTGCTGGACTGGGCCAGCTGGCTGCTGACGCTGCCGGTGCTGTGGTTCTCGGCCGCGCCCTTCTTCACCGGTGCCTGGCGTGCCGCGCGGCAGGGCCGCATCGGCTTGGATGCGCCGGTGGCCATCGGCGTGGCGGTGGGCTTCGTGGCCAGCAGCGGCGCCGCCTTCGATCCCGGCGGCCTCTTCGGCCACGACGTGTACTTCGACTCCATCACCATGTTCGTCGCCTTCCTGCTGGGGGCCGCTGGCTGGAGATGGCGGCCCGCCACCGCGCGGCCGAGTCGCTGGAAGCCTCCATCGGCCAGTTGCCCACCGCCGTGCTGCGGATGCGCGCCGACGGCAGCACCGAGACGGTGAGCGCCCAGCGCGTGGCCCCGGGCGACGTGCTGCGCGTGCCGGCCGGCCAGGCCTTCGCGGCCGACGGCGTGCTCACCCGCGGCAGCACGCAGGCCGACGAGGCCCTGCTCAGCGGTGAATCCCGCCCCGTGCCCAAGCAGGCGGGCGATGCGGTGGTGGCCGGCAGCCTGAACCTGCAGGCGCCGGTGGAGATGCGGGTGGAGCGTGTGGGCGCCGACACACGCCACGAGGCCATCGTCGCGCTGATGCGGCAGGCCCTGTCGCAGCGGCCCTCGCTGGCCCGCAGCGCCGACCGCTGGGCTGGCCCCTTCCTGGCGGTGGTCATGCTGCTGGCCGCAGGTTCGGCGCTGGCCTGGTGGTTCATCGATCCTTCACGCGCGGTGTGGGTGGCGGTGTCGGTGCTGGTGGTCACCTGCCCCTGCGCGCTGTCGCTGGCCGCGCCTTCGGCCCTGCTGGCTGCCGCGGGCACGCTCGCCCGCCGCGGCGTGCTGCTGCGCCGGCTGGATGCGCTGGAGACGCTGGCCCAGGTGCGCCACCTGTTCCTCGACAAGACCGGCACCCTGACCGAAGGCAGCCTGCGCTGCAGCGAAGCACAACCGCAGCCCGGGGCGCCCGCCTGGGGCAGCGCATCCGAGCTGCGGGCACGGGCCGCCTCGCTGGCGGGCTGGTCCAGCCATCCGCTGTCGGCCGCCCTGGCCGCGGAGGGCCGCGGACCGGAGGCCTTCGCCTGGCAGGCGGTGCAGGAGCGGCCGGGCCAGGGCCTGCAGGCACAGGACGACGAGGGCCGCGAATGGCGGCTGGGATCGGCCGCCTTCGTCGGCGCTGCCGATGCCGCGCCCTCGCCCGACCCCGAGGTGTGGCTGGGTTGCCAGGGCCAGCCGCTGCTGCGCCTTCGGTTCGCCGAACGCCTGCGCGCCGGCGTGGAGCCGGCGCTGCGCCAGCTGCAGGCCGACGGCGTGACGCTGACGCTGCTGTCCGGTGATTCGCCCGAGCGGGCCGCCGCCATGGCGGCCCGGCTGGGCCTGCAGGTGGCAGCCTCCGCGGCCGGCACGCAGCAGCGCGGCCTGCAGCCCGAAGACAAGCTGGCCGCGCTGCGCCAGGCGCAGCAGCAGGACCAGCGCGTGGCCATGCTGGGCGATGGCCTGAACGATGCACCGGTGCTGGCCCAGGCCGACGTCTCCTTTGCGATGGGCGAAGGTGCGCTGGTGGCCCGCAGCCATGCCGATGCGGTGGTGGTCTCCAACCGCCTGGCCGATGTGGCCGACGCCCGCCGCCTGGCGCAGCACACGATGCGGGTGGTGCGGCAGAACATGCTGTGGGCTGGCCTGTACAACGCGGCCTGCGTGCCGCTGGCGGTGGTGGGCCTGATGCCGCCCTGGGCCTCGGGCCTGGGCATGGCGCTCAGCTCGCTGCTGGTGATCGGCAACTCGCTGCGGCTGGCCCGCTGACTCGTCTAGACAAGTTCCCACGCATCGCACCATGGACATCCTGTACCTGCTCATCCCGATGTCGGCCCTGCTGGTCCTGGCCATCATGGGTGCCTTCGCCTGGGCGCTGTTCGGCGGCCAGTTCGACGACCTGCAGCGCGCATGCGAGGACATCCTGCAAGAAGGCGTGGAAACCACACCCGGTTCCCACGGCACTGGCGGCGATTGATCCGCATCAAGGCCGCTTGAAGGCCTTGTCCCAACAATCCGGGCTGTCCTCTCACAAGCTCGGAAAGGAGGCGGCCGATGGCTGCCAATCCAGTCTCTTCAAACGCGGTGGCCTACACCGACGACGCCGTGCGTGGCTTCTCGCTCGCGGCAGTCCTGTGGGGCGTGGTGGGCATGGCGGTGGGCGTGTTCATCGCCGCGCAGCTCACCTGGCCCGAACTCAACTTCGGCATCCCCTGGCTCAGCTACGGCCGCCTGCGCCCGCTGCACACCAATGCGGTGATCTTCGCCTTCGGTGGCTGCGCGCTTTTCGCCACCAGCTACCACGTGGTGCAGCGCACCTGCCAGACGCCGCTGTTCCTGCCCTGGCTGGCCAAGTTCACCTTCTGGGGCTGGCAGCTGGTGATCCTGGCCGCGGCCATCTCGCTGCCCATGGGCTTCACGCAGGGCAAGGAATACGCCGAGCTGGAGTGGCCGATCGACATCCTGATCGCCGTGGTGTGGGTCAGCTATGCCATCGTGTTCTTCGGCACCATCGGCATCCGCAAGGTGCGCCACATCTACGTGGCCAACTGGTTCTTTGGCGCCTTCATCATCGCCGTGGCGCTGCTGCACATCGTCAACAGCGCGGCGCTGCCGGCCGGCATGATGAAGAGCTACTCGGCCTATGCCGGCGTGCAGGACGCGATGGTGCAGTGGTGGTACGGCCATAACGCGGTCGGCTTCTTCCTCACGGCCGGCTTCCTCGGGATGATGTACTACTACATTCCCAAGCAGGCCGAGCGGCCGGTGTACAGCTACCGGCTGTCCATCGTGCACTTCTGGGCCCTGATCTTCACCTACATGTGGGCGGGCCCGCACCACCTGCACTACACCGCGCTGCCCGACTGGGCGCAGTCGGTGGGCATGGTGTTCTCGCTGGTGCTGCTGGCGCCCAGCTGGGGCGGCATGATCAACGGCGTGATGACGCTCAGCGGTGCCTGGCACAAGCTGCGCGACGACCCCATCCTCAAGTTCCTGATCGTGGCCCTGTCGTTCTACGGCATGAGCACCTTCGAGGGCCCGATGATGTCCATCAAGACGGTCAATGCGCTGTCGCACTACACCGACTGGACGATCGGCCACGTGCACTCCGGCGCGCTGGGCTGGGTGGGCCTGATCTCCATGGGCTCGCTGTACCACCTGATCCCGCGGCTCTACGGCCGCACCGAGATGTTCAGCGTCAAGGCCATCGAGCTGCACTTCTGGACGGCCACGCTGGGCATCGTGCTCTACATCGCCGCGATGTGGATCGCCGGCGTGATGCAGGGCCTGATGTGGCGCGCGGTGAATCCTGACGGCACCCTCGTCTACACCTTCGTCGAGAGCGTCAAGGCCACCTTCCCCTTCTACGTGGTGCGCCTGCTGGGCGGCCTGCTGTACCTGGGCGGCATGGTGCTGATGGCCTGGAACGTGGTGATGACCGTGCGTGGCGGCCGCCGCAGCGTGGCCTATGCGCCGCAACTCGTGCGCGCGTGAAGGAGCAACACAACATGAGCAATGACACCCAGGCACGCGGCCACCAGCGCATCGAGACCAGCAACTTCCTGATGATCGTGCTGATCCTGCTGACGGTGGCCGTCGGCGGGCTGGTCGAGATCGTGCCGCTGTTCTTCCAGCGCAGCACCACGCAGCCGGCGGAAGGCCTCCAGCCCTACACCGCGCTGCAGCTCGCCGGCCGCGACGTCTACACCCGCGAGGGTTGCTACAACTGCCATTCGCAGATGATCCGGCCGCTGCTGGCCGAGACGCTGCGCTATGGCCAGCCCTCCAAGGCCGGCGAGTTCGTCTACGACCACCCCTTCCAGTGGGGCAGCAAGCGCACCGGCCCCGACCTGGCCCGCGTCGGCAGCAAGTACAGCGACGAATGGCATCGGGTGCACCTGATCAACCCGCGCGACCTGGTGCCCGAATCGAACATGCCGGCCTACCCCTGGCTGGAGCGCACCGCGGTGGACGCCGCCTCGCTGCCCAAGCACCTGGCCACGCTGCGCACGCTGGGCGTGCCCTACAGCGACGCCGACATCGCCGGCGCGGCCGAGGCCGTCAAGGGCAAGACCGAGCTGGATGCGCTGGTGGCCTACCTGCAGGTCATGGGCACCCACGCCAAGTAGACGGAAGGCACACCACCATGGACATCAATGTTCTTCGCAGCGCCGTGACGCTGTGCGGCCTGGTGCTGTTCATCGCACTGGCCGTATGGGTGTGGCTGCCCACCCGCCGCGCCGCGCTGGACGAAGCCGCGCTGCTGCCCTTCAACGACGACATGCACAAGGAAGGAAGGAGCTCATGAGCGACTTCATCAACAGCGGCTGGGCGCTCTTCGTCGCAGGCGCCACCATCGTCAGCCTGGTGTTTTGCCTGGCCCTGCTGTTCATCGCGGCACGCCGCCGCGTGATGGCCGACGACAACACCACCGGCCACGTGTGGGACGACAACCTGGTGGAGCTGAACAACCCGCTGCCGCGCTGGTGGATGTGGCTGTTCATCATCACGGTGCTGTTCGCCGCCATCTACCTGACCACCTATCCGGGCCTGGGCAGCCACCAGGGCACGCTGGGCTGGTCCAGCGCCGGCCAGCTGGATGCCGAGAAGGCCAAGGCCCGCGAGGCCGCGGCCCCGGTGTATGCGGCCTTCACCGGCAAGCCGGTGGAGGAACTGGCGCGCAACGAGCAGGCCATGGGCATCGGCGAGCGGCTGTTCGCCAACAACTGCGCCACCTGCCACGGTGCGGATGCCCGCGGCAGCAAGGGCTTCCCCAACCTGACGGACCGCGACTGGCTGTGGGGCGGCTCGCACGAGAAGATCGTCGAGACCATCACCCAGGGCCGCCAGGGCATGATGCCGCCGATGGCCGCGGCGGTGGGCGGCTCGCAGGACGTGCGCAACGTCGCCCAGTACGTGCTGAGCCTGTCGGGCGCGCCGCACGACGCCATCGCCGCCCACCTGGGCAAGGACAAGTTCAGCGCCTGCGCGGCCTGCCACGGCCCGCGTGGCCAGGGCAACCCGGCGCTGGGTGCGCCCAACCTCAGCGACCGCATCTGGCTGCACGGCTATGGCGAGGCGGCCATCATCGCGATGATCACCAACGGCAAGACCAACGTGATGCCGGCCCATGGCACGCGGCTGAGCCCGGAGCAGATCAACGTGCTGGCCGCCTACGTGTGGAACCTCTCGCAGCCTGCCACGGTGGCCAAGGCGCCCTGATCCGTCATGTCCGCCCAGCCCAAGCCCACGCGTGTCGTGTGGCTGTACGAGTCCCAGAAGAAGGTCTATCCGCGTTCGGTCAAGGGCTGGTTCGCGTCATGGCGCTGGGCCATGGTGTGGTTCACGCAGATCCTGTTCTACGGCCTGCCCTGGCTGCGCTGGGAGGGCCGCCCGGCGGTGCTGTTCGACCTGGCGGCGCGGCGCTTCTACATCTTCGACCTGATCCTGTATCCGCAGGACTTCATCTACCTCACCGGGCTGCTGATCCTCAGCGCCTATGCGCTGTTCTTCTTCACCGCGGTGGGCGGGCGGCTGTGGTGCGGCTATGCCTGTCCGCAGACGGTCTACACCGAGATCTTCCTGTGGGTGGAGCACCGGCTGGAGGGCGAGCGCGGCGCCCGCATGAAGCTCGATGCCGGCCGCTGGAACGTCGAGAAGCTGTGGCGCAAGGGCGGCAAGCACGCCATCTGGCTGGCCATCGCGCTGTGGACGGGCTTCACCTTCGTCGGCTACTTCACGCCCATCCGCACGCTGTGGGCCGAGGCCTTCACGCTGACCTTCGGGCCGTGGGAGTGGTTCTGGGTGCTGTTCTACGGCTTCGCCACCTATGGCAACGCCGGCTTCATGCGCGAGCAGGTGTGCAAGTACATGTGCCCCTATGCCCGCTTCCAGAGCGCGATGTTCGACCATGACACGCTGATCGTCAGCTACGACGAGAAGCGCGGCGAGCCGCGTGGCAAGCGCGGCCGCGATGCCGACAAGGCCAGCCTGGGCGTGGGCGACTGCATCGACTGCGGCCTGTGCGTGCAGGTATGCCCCACCGGCATCGACATCCGCAACGGCCTGCAGTACGAATGCATCGCCTGCACCGCCTGCATCGACGCCTGCAACGGCGTGATGGACAAGATGCACCAGCCGCGCGGACTGATCCGCTATGCCACCCAGAACGCGATGGCGCTGGACGTGCAGGCGCCCGGCCAGCTGCTGCGCCGCATCGCGCGGCCGCGGGTGCTGGTGTATGGCGCGGTGCTGCTGCTGATCTCCGGCGCGTTCATCGTCAGCCTGATGCAGCGCTCGCCACTGAAGGTGGACGTGGTGCGCGACCGTGCCTCGCTGGCGCGCATCGTCGACGAAGGCCGCATCGAGAACGTCTACCGGCTGCAGCTGATGAACGCCAGCAGCGAGGTGCAGCGCTACCGGCTGGCGGTCAGCGGCATCGAAGGCGCGCAGCTGGCCGAGCATGCGCCACTGGTGCTGCAGCCCGCCGAGGCCCGCTGGTTCGTGCTGCAGGTGCAGCTGCCGCCGCAGGCCGCGCAGTCGCTGGGCAGCGGCGCGCATCCTCTCCGCTTCCAGGTGGTGTCCGAGCCAGGCAGCCTGCCGGCCGACGTCACCGAGAAGTCCACCTTCGTCGTTCCGCGCTGAAACAGGCGCCCGAGGACCCGTCATGAAATCGCTCGATGTGCAACCCGTGATGCCCTGGTGGCGCGTGCCCGCCGTATGGCTCGTGGTGGGCGGCCCCGCCGCGGTGGTGGTGGCCGGCATCGCCACCGCGGTGATCGCGGTGCGCGGCGCCGACCCGGTGGTGGCGCCTTCGGCCATTCCGCGCGCCGTCACGCAGCTCACGGTGGACACGCCGGCACCGGCCCCGGCGCCGCGGCAGGCGCCCGCCGAGCCCGAGGCCCGGCCGTGAGCTTCGCGCTGCGCGCCGTGCTGATCGGCTGGCCGGCCTTCGTGATGGCCGGCGTGCTGGAGATGCTGGTGTTCGCGGTGGTCGACCCCGCCTCGCTCACCTGGTTCGGCCACGAGCCGATCGGCTGGAGCCACAGCGCGGTCTACACCGTCACCTTCCTGATCTTCTGGGCGGTGATCGCCACCGCCGGCGCCATCACCCAGCTGCTGGGCGAGCCGGTGCTCAGCAGGTCGACGCGTTGACCAGCTTGCGCAGGCCTTCCTGATCGGCGATGCGGATATGGCGCTGCTTGACCTCCAGCAGCCCTTCCTCCTGGAACTTGGAGAAGGTGCGGCTGACTGTCTCCAGCTTCAGGCCCAGGTAGCTGCCGATCTCCTCGCGCGTCATGCGCAGCACCAGGGCCGAGGCCGAGAAGCCGCGCGACTGCAGCCGCTGCGTGAGGTTGAGCAGGAAGGCGGCCAGCCGCTCCTCGGCCCGCATGCTGCCCAGCAGCAGCATCACGCCGTGGTCGCGAACGATCTCGCGGCTCATGATCTTGTGGAACTGCCGCTGCAGGTCGGTGAACTCGCGCGACAGGTTCTCCAGCTCGCTGAACGGGATCACGCACACCTGCGAGTCCTCCAGCGCCACAGCATCGCAGTTGTGGCGGTCGGTGCTGATGCCGTCCAGCCCCAGCAGCTCGCCGGCCATCTGGAAGCCGGTGACCTGGTCGCGGCCGTCCTCGGCCGACACGCAGGTCTTGAAGAAGCCGGTGCGCACCGCGTAGAGCGAATGGAAGGCATCGCCGGTGCGGAACAGCGCCGCGCCACGCGGCACGTTGCGGCGCGCATCCACCAGGGTGTCCAGGCGCTCCAGGTCGGGTTGAGAAAGGCCCAGCGGCAGACACAGCTCACGCAGGTTGCAACTGGAGCAAGCCACCTTGAGTGGCTCGATGCGAATGGTAGGTGTGGGGCTATTCACTGCTTAGCCGTCCTGGTTGAGCTCAGTCAAGGATTGTTGCGCGCCCGCCCTCGCAGGCAGTTGCGCCACATCAAGCACGCCAGGCCGGTCCTCCGGCAAAGTTGAATGCGATGAACGCGATCGGTACCACTCTTCGCACCGCCCCCTGGACACCGAGTTGCTGCGCCGATTCGACGTGCCGGGGCCACGGTACACCTCCTATCCTACGGCTGATCGCTTTATTGAAGCTTTCGGCGCTGATGCCCATGCCAATGCGCTGCGGCTGCGCTCGGAAGCCAGCGTGGGCGGGGGCCAGCCGCTGTCGATCTACGTGCACGTGCCGTTCTGCGAATCGGTCTGCTATTACTGCGCCTGCAACAAGGTCATCACCCGCCGGCATGAGCGCGCAGTGCCCTTTCTGCAGGCCCTGGCCGCCGAGGTGGCGCTGCATTCGGATGCGCTGGGGCGCGGCCAGGCGGTCTCGCAGGTGCACCTGGGCGGTGGCTCGCCCACCTTCCTGAACGACGAGGAACTGGCGCAGCTGATGGACCTGCTGCGCGCGCACTTCCGCATCGTGCCGGGGGCGGAGCTGTCCATCGAGATCGACCCGCGCACCGTGGACGCGCAGCGCCTGGCCGCACTGCGCGGCATGGGCTTCAACCGGCTGAGCTTCGGCGTGCAGGACTTCGACGCCCGCGTGCAGCAGGCGGTGCACCGGGTGCAGCCGCTGGAGATGGTGCGCGGCCTGATGCAGTCGGCCCGCGCGCTGGGCTTCAATTCCATCAACGTCGACCTGATCTACGGCCTGCCGCAGCAGACCCAGCTCAGCGTGGCCACCACCATCGCGCAGGTGATCGAACTCCAGCCCGACCGCATCGCGCTCTATGCCTATGCCCACCTGCCTGCACGCTTCAAGCCGCAGCGGCGCATCCATGCCGCCGAGCTGCCACCGGCCGCCGACCGGGTGCTGATGCTGGAAGGCGCGGTGGCGCAGTTCCTGGACGCAGGCTACGTGTACATCGGCATGGACCACTTCGCCCGGCCCACCGACCCGCTGGCCATCGCCAAGCGGCAGGGCCGGCTGCACCGCAACTTCCAGGGCTACAGCACGCAGCCGGACTGCGACCTGATCGGCCTCGGGCCCTCGGCCATCAGCCGCATCGGCGCTTCCTACAGCCAGAACGCGAAGGACCTGCAGGGCTGGTACGACGCGCTGGCGCAGGGACGCTTCGCGGTGGAGCGCGGCCTGGCGCTCAGCCGCGACGACCTGCTGCGCCGCGCCGTGATCATGGCGCTGATGTGCCAGGGCCGGCTGGAGTTCGAGTCCATCGAACTTTCGCACCTGATCTCGGTGCCGCAGCACTTCCGCGAGGAAATCTCCCGGCTGCAACCGCTGGCCGAAGCCGGCCTGGTGGAGCTGGGCCCGGACGCCATCCAGATCACGCCCGCCGGCTGGTACGTGGTGCGCGCCATCGCCATGGTGTTCGACCGCCACCTGCAGTCCGACCGCCAGCGGGAGCGCTTCTCGCGGGTGATCTGATGAGCAGCGGCGCCCTCATCGCCGGCGCACTGGCGCTGGGCTTCGCCAGCTCGCCGCACTGCGGCCTGATGTGCGGCAGCGCCTGCGCCGCCCTCAGCCGCGGCGGCCGCGGCGATGCGGTGGCGCTGCATGCCGGACGCCTGGCGGGCTATGCCGCCGCGGGCGCGGTGGTGGCGGCCAGCATGGGCGCGCTGGGGCGCTGGGCGCAGATGGCGCCAATGCTGCAGCCGCTGTGGAGCGCCCTGCATGCGGCGCTGCTGGTGTGGGGCCTGTGGCTCCTGGCCACCGGCCGCCTGCCGGCCTTCTGGGGCCGCCTGTCGGGGCGCACGCCGGACGGCTGGCAGCGCATGCGCGGGCCGGTGCGCAAGGCCGGCATCGGCGTCGCCTGGGTGGCCTTGCCCTGCGGCATGCTGCAGAGCGCGCTGCTGCTGGCTGCCCTGGCCAATGGCCCGCTGCGAGGCGCCTCGGTAATGGCCGCCTTCTGGCTGGGCGCGGGGCCGGTGCTGTGGCTGGCGCCCGCGCTGTGGCTGCGGCTGGCCGGCGGCGCCGGAGGCGGCCAGGCCGTGGCCGGCGCAGGCGCGCTCGCCCGAGGCTGGCCGGTGCGGCTGGCCGGTGCGGCGGTGGCGGCTTCCTCGGCCTGGGTGCTGGCCGGCGGGCTGATCAGCCGCGCCGTGGCCTGGTGCCTGGCCTGATCACTCCAGGGTGAAGCCCACCTTCAGCGTCACCTGCCAGTGGGCGATGCGGCCTTCCTCGACATGGCCGCGGGTCTCGGTCACCTCGAACCAGCGGATGTTGCGCACCGATTCGGCCGCCTTGGCGATGGCCGTCTGGCAGGCATCCTCGATGCCGACGGTGGACGATCCGGTGAGTTCCAGCAGCTTGTAGACATGGTTGCTCATGCGGGTCTTTCGTAGCGGTGAAGGACGTCCAGCGTAGCGCGGGCGCAAACGATTGGCACGCCCGACGCCCACCGACGAGGCGTGGCATAATTGCAACTCCTAAAGGACTTGCCGGCCGACACCAGCAAGTCCTTCAGCACGTTCTGTCCGCCAGCCGCCGCCCTCTTGTCACTCCGGTGCCCTGGAAATCGCCCGCTTCGGCCTCACGGTCCTGATCCGGCCCCTCGTTCCTCTCGCCCCCTCACAAGCACATGGCCAAAGACGCAGTTAAGACCACCATCGACGCCAACGGGCTGCGTTATCGCAGCAAGGCATCTGGATCGCCCTTCGCCTCCACCGGCGTGTTCAGCGCGGCGACGATGTCGTGTTTCCTGTGCGGCAAGCACCGCACGCGCTCTTCGCTGAAGTCGCGCCGCTTCCTGGGCAAGACCCAGTTCGTCTGCGCTCCGTCGTGCAAGGAAGCGGAAGCCGGCGTGTCGCCGAACGCTGCTCCGGCCACCGCCGCCGCGCCGGCCGCCGACACGCCCGACACCGGCAGTAACAACACCTGATCCCCGCACGGCGGCCCCGGCGCAGCGCGCCGGACTGCACGCCGCCTGCCGGACCGCAACGCCGCCCGTCTCACCGCGGGCGGCGTTGTCGTTTGCGGCCCCCGTTCAGCGGGGCTTCGTCTTCTTGGCGGGCGCGGCCGCCGCCGTCTGCTTGAGCGCATCGGACATGCCGATCAGCACGCCGCTGACCATGGCCGCATAACTCTGGGCGAAGGCCTGCGCGGCCTTGACGCTGGCCGCGCGGCTGTCGCGCAGCGCGGTCTGCATCTGCTCGGCCAGGCCCTGCACCGTCTGCGCGGCCTGGGCGCCGGTGTGGGTGCCGCCCGCCTGCAGCTTGCCCAGCACCTGGGCCCACGGCGCGGCCAGTTGCTCGCCGGCGCCATCCACCGACTTGGCAATGGCCTTGAACATCGTGTCCTCGAGCTTTTCCAGCGTCTCGACGGCCTTCTTCATGTTGCTGTCCTGCAGCGTCACGCCCTGGTCGACGAACTGCTGCAGCGCCACCCGGTTGGCATCCACGGCCTTGAGCAGCGCGTCGTCCATGCCTTGCACCGCATCGGACAGCAGGTTCTCCACATCCACGTCGGGCACCATGTTCTTGGCCGCGCCCGCGCTCACCGCCTGGGCAATGCCCTTGAGCGTGCTGCGGATGTTCTGCAGCGTCAGCTCGCGGCCCTGCAAGGCCTTCAGCGTGGCGTCGAACACCGCCTTGCGGGCCTGCTCGCCCTGCTGGGCACCGGCCTCGGCGAAGGTCTGGATCAGCGCTTCCTGGTCGAAAGGCATCTTGGCCATGCGTGTGTCTCCTGCGGCGTTTGAGGTTGGTCGGACGCTGCACGTTATGCCGCGCCTGCATGGCCGGCTCTCGGCGTAAACCCTGCGGGCGCTCAGTCCGCCAGCGCGCGGTGCACCGCCTGACCGATGGCCAGCGCGGAAGTCAGGCCCGGCGACTCGATGCCGAACAGGTTCACCAGCCCCGGCACGCCATGCTGCGCCGGGCCCTGCAGCTCGAAGTCGCGCGCCGGCTCGCCATCGGCCTGGATCTTGGGCCGCACGCCGCTGTAGGCCGGCTGCAGCGCGCCGTCGGGCAGCGCCGGCCAGTAGCGGCGGATCTCGGCATAGAAGCCATCGGCGCGGCGCGGGTCGACGCGGTAGTCGATCGGCGCGTCGTCGCTCAGCCATTCGGTGTCGGGGCCGAAGCGCGCCTGGCCGCCCAGGTCCAGCGTGAGGTGCACCCCCAGGCCGGCAGCCTCGGGCACCGGGTAGATCAGGCGCGAGAACGGCGCCTTGCCGGCCAGCGAGAAATAGCTGCCCTTGCAGTAGTGCGCCGCGGGCACCAGCGCCTGCGGCAGTCCTTCGATGCGCGCGGCCACCGCCGGTGCGGCCAGGCCGGCGCCGTTGACCACGATGCGCGCGCGCAGCCGCATCGGCTGGGCACCGCCCACGTCGAGCTCGATGCCCTGCGGCACCACGCGGCCGCCGCGCACCGGGCTTTCGAAGGCCAGCATCGCGCCGTGGTCCTCCGCCTCGCCCTGCAGCGCCAGCATGAAGCCGTGGCTGTCGACGATGCCGGTGGAAGGCGAATGCAGCGCGGCGGTGGCCTGCAGCGCCGGCTCCAGGCGGCGGGCGGCATCGCCGTCGATCAGCAGCGCGTCGTGCACGCCATTGGCCTGGGCCTGCTGCAGCAGCTTGTGCAGGTAGGCCTGCTGGCCGGGCTGCGTGGCCACCACCAGCTTGCCGCAGCGGCGGTGGGCGATGCCGCGCTCGGCGCAGTAGGCATAGAGCTGCTCGCGGCCCTCCACGCACCATCGGGCCTTGAGCGAGCCGGGCGGGTAGTACAGCCCGGCATGGATCACCTCGCTGTTGCGGGCACTGGTGACGGTGCCGATCGCGTCCAGCGCCTCCAGCACCACCACCTCGTGACCGGCACGTGCCAGCGTTCGCGCCACCGCGAGCCCGACCACGCCGGCCCCGATCACCACCGCCTGAACCTGTTCGATGTCGTCCTTCATGCCGGCATCATCGGCCAAGCCGTGGCGGATGCGCTTCCGTCAGGCCGCGCGAGCGGCACCGCCCAGGCCCAGGTAGGCCTCGACGATGCGCGGATCGTGGGCCAGCGTGCGGGCCTCGCCCTCGATGGCCACCGCGCCCATCTCCAGCACATAGGCGCGGTCGGCCACCTGCAGCGCGGCCCGTGCGTTCTGCTCCACCAGCAGCACCGACACGCCCATGGTGCGCAGCCGGGCCACCACCAGCAGCACCTCGCGCACGATCAGCGGCGCCAGGCCGAGCGAGGGCTCGTCCAGCATCAGCAGCCTGGGGCGCGCCATCAGCGCACGGCCGATGGCCAGCATCTGCCGCTCGCCGCCGGACAGCGTGGCTGCCAGCTGCGCCCGCCGCTCCTTCAGCCGCGGGAAGATCGCGAACACCTCCTGCATGCGCGCGGCCTGGTCGCGCTGGCCGCGGCGCCACTGGGCAAAGCCGCCCAGCAGCAGGTTGTCCTCCACGCTCATCTCGCCGAACAGCTCGCGCTTCTCGGGCACCAGGCCTACGCCGCGGGCCACCATGGCTTCCACCGTGGGCCGGGCGATGCGCTCGCCACTGAACTGCAGCTCGCCCTGTGAAGGCAGCAGGCCCATGGCGGCGCTCAGCAGCGTGGTCTTGCCGGCGCCGTTGGGGCCGATGACGGTGACGATCTCGCCTTCGCGCACTTCCAGGTTGACCTGGTGCAGCGCCTCGACCGGGCCGTAGGAAACGCAGAAGCTGCGCAGCTGGAGCAATGCCTGACCCGCGCTCATGCCACCGCCTTCTCGGCCAGCGCCGCGCCGGCCAGGTCGTCGGCGCCGCCGAGGTAGGCCTCCAGCACCTTCGGGTCGCGCTGCACCTGCGCGGGCGTGCCGTGCGAGATCACCTGCCCGAAGTCGAGCACGGTGATGCGGTCGGCGAGGTTCATCACGAACTCCATGTCATGTTCGACGATCAGGATGCCCAGGCCTTCCTGGCGCAGCTGCGACAGCAGCTCGGCCAGCTGGTGCTTCTCCTTGTGGCGCAGGCCGGCGGCCGGTTCGTCCAGCAGCAGCACGCAGGGGGCGCCGGCCAGCGCGCGGGCGATCTCCACGATGCGCTGCGCACCCAGCGGCAGCGAGCCGGCGGCCTCGTCCACATAGGCACCCAGGCCGCAGCGCTCGATCTGGCGGCGGGCCTCGGCCAGCAGCGCGGCTTCCTCCGCACGGTCCAGCCGCAGCATGGCGGCGAACCAGCCCTTGTGGCCGCGCCGGTGGGCCCCGAGGGCCACGTTGTCCAGCACGCTGCGCTCCTTCAGCAGCCGCACATGCTGGAAGGTGCGGCCCATGCCGCGGGCAGCGAAGGCGCGCGAGGGCTGGCCCACCATCGGCTGGTCCATCAGGCGGACCTCGCCTTCGGTGGGATCGTCCACGCCCGAGATCATGTTGAAGAAGGTGCTCTTGCCGGCACCGTTGGGGCCGATGAGCGCATGCACCTCGCCGGCGCGGACGTCCAGCGCCACCTTGTGGTTGGCCACCAGGCCGCCGAAGCGCTTGGTGACTTCGCGCGCGGCCAGCAGCGTCTGCCCGCGCGGCGGCAGCGTGGGCTGCGGCAGCGCGGCATGCGCCGCAGCCTGCGCCGTGGCCGTCGGCCGGGCCTTCATGCCCGGCAGCAGCCGCGCGGTGAGCGCGGACAGCATCGGCCACAGGCCGTCGGCATACCGCTGCAGCACCAGCAGCATCAGCAGGCCGAAGGCCACCACCTCGAACTGGCCGCTGGCGCCCAGCAGGCGCGGCAGCCAGTCCTGCAGCTGCTCCTTCATGAGCGTGATGAGGGCCGCGCCAAGCACCGCGCCCCACAGGTGGCCGGCACCGCCCACCACGGCCATGAACAGGTATTCGATGCCGATGTTGAGATTGAACGGCGTGGGGTTGACGAAGCGCTGCTGGTGCGCATAGAGCCAGCCCGACAGCGCCGCCAGCATCGCCGCCAGCACGAACACCCGCAGCCGGTAGCGGCCGGTGTCGATGCCCATGGACTCGGCCATCACGCGGCCGCTCTTCAAGGAGCGGATGGCGCGGCCCTCGCGGCTGTCCAGCAGGTTGGACAGGGCCCACATCGCCAGCAGCACCACCGCCCAGATCAGCACGCCCAGCGGCCGCGGCGCGATCAGGGACAGGCCGCCGATCTCGATCGGCGGGATGCCGCCCATGCCGGTGTGGCCGCCCAGGAATTCCAGGTTGCCGAACAGGAAGTACAGGCTCAGGCCCCAGGCGATGGTGCCCAGCGGCAGGTAGTGGCCCGACAGCCGCAGCGTGACGGCGCCCAGCACCCAGGCCACCGCGCCGGCCACCGCCAGGCCGAGCAGCAGGCCCAGCCAGGGCAGCAGCGGCGAGCCGGGCATGCCCAGCATCTGCGCGCCGGCGGTGCCCAGCCAGCCGGTGCTGTAGGCCGCAAGGCCGACGAAGGCGGCCTGGCCGAAGGAGGTCATGCCGGCCACGCCGGTCATCATCACCAGGCCGATGGCTACCAGCGCATACAGGCCGATGTTGTTGACCAGCGTGATCTGGAACTCGGGCAGCAACGCCAGGCCCAGCGCCAGCAGCGCGACGAAGGCAAGCGGCAGCAGACGACGCATCACTCGTCCTCCTCGACATGGCGCGTGCGCAGCGAACGCCACCACAGCACCGGAATGATCAGCGTGAAGACGATGACCTCCTTGAAGGCACTCGCCCAGAAGGACGAGAACGACTCCAGCAGCCCCACCAGCAGGGCGCCCACCACCGCCAGCGGGTAGCTGGCCAGCGCGCCGATGATGGCGGCCACGAAGCCCTTGAGGCCGATCAGGAAGCCGGTGTCGTAATACACCGTAGTGATCGGCGCGATCAGCAGGCCCGAGATGGCGCCGATGAGCGCGGCCAGGGCGAAGCTGAGATCGCCGGCCAGCTCGGTGGGAATGCCCATCAGCCGCGCGCCGGTGCGGTTGATCGCGGTGGCGCGCAGCGCCTTGCCGACGATGCTGCGCTCGAAGAACAGGAACATCGCCAGCATCAGCAGCGCGGCCACGCCCACCACCACCAGCGACTGGCCGGTGAGCGGAATGCCGCCCAGGTCCATGCGAAGGTCGGAGAAGGCCGGCGTGCGCGAGCCCTCGGCACCGAAGAACAGCAGGCCCAGGCCCACCAGCACGCCGTGCAGCGCCACCGAGACGATGAGCAGCATCAGCACCGTGGCATGGGCCAGCGGCCGGTAGGCCACGCGGTACAGCAGCGGGCCCAGCGGCGTGACGATGAGCAGCGTGAGCACGGTCTGCGCGGCCAGGCCGGTGGGCCGGGCCAGCAGCACCCAGGCCGCGGCGATGGCCGGCATCACCACCGCCCACAACAGCGTGCTGCCCCACTCCACCTGGCGCCCGCGCGAGGCACGCCAGGCCTCCACGGCCAGCACGAACAGCCCCAGACCGACGCCCAGCCACAGCGTGGGCGGCGTCTTGCCCAGCTGCAGCGCGGCCATCGACAGCGCACCGAAGGCCACCAGCTCGCCCTGCGGAATGAAGATCACGCGGGTGACCGAGAACACCAGCACCAGCGTGAGGGCCAGCAACGCATAGATGGCACCGTTGACGATGCCGTCCTGGCCCAGCATCAGGGCGATCTGGAAGTCCATTTACTCGGTCACTCGCTCAGGTACTTCCAGGTGCCATTGGAGATGGTCACCATCACGCGGCCGCGCTGGTCCAGGCCGGCATGGTCGGTGGCCGACATGTTGAACACGCCGTGCGCGCCGGGCAGGTCCTTCACCTGTTCCAGCGCATCGCGCAGCGCGGCGCGGAAGGCCGGCGTGCCGGGCTGGGCCTTCTTCAGCGCCTCGGTGGCGGCGGCCTGCATCAGCAGGCCGGCATCCCAGGCATGGCCGCCGAAGGTGGACACCGAGCCCTTGCCGAACTTGGCCTCGTAGGCGGTGACGTATTCGGTGGCGCTCTTCTTCACCGGATGGCCGGCCGGCAGCTGGGCGGCCACCAGCATCGGGCCGGCGGGCAGCAGCGTGCCTTCCACGTCCTTGCCGCCCACGCGCAGGAAGTCGTTGTTGGCCACGCCATGGGTCTGGTAGATCTTGCCCGCATAGCCACGCTCCTTCAGCGCCTTCTGCGGCAGCGCGGCCGGCGTGCCCGAGCCGGCGATCAGGATGGCGTCGGGCCGTGCCGATACCAGCTTCAGCACCTGGCCGGTGACCGAGGTGTCGCTGCGGTTGTAGCGCTCGGTGGCCACGATGTTGAGCTGCTTGATGCCCACGGCCTTCTGGAACTCCTGCAGCCAGCCTTCGCCATAGGCATCGGCAAAGCCGATGAAGCCCACCGTCTTCACGCCATTGGCGGCCATAGTGCTGGGCGATGGCCACGGCCATCATGATGTCGTTCTGCGGCGTCTTGAACACCCACTTGCGCTTCGGGTCGCTCAGCGGCTCGACGATGCGGGCCGAGGCGGCCATCGAGATCATCGGCGTGCTGCTCTCGGCGGCCACGTCGATCATCGCCAGCGAGTTGGGCGTGACGGTGGAGCCCAGCAGCACGTCCACCTTGTGCTCGGTGATCAGCTTGCGGGCATTGGTCACCGCGGTGGTGGTGTCCGAGGCATCGTCCAGCACGATGTAGTTCACCTTCTGGCCGCCGATCTGCTTGGGCATCAGCTCGATGGTGTTCTTCTCGGGGATGCCCAGCGACGCGGCCGGGCCGGTGGCCGAGACGGTGACGCCGACGGTGATGTCGGCCTGCGCGGCCAGGCCGGCGGTGGCCAGCGCGGCGGCGATCAGCGTGTGCTTGAAGAATTTCATCGGGCTGTCTCCTTGGGATGGATGGGGGAACGCGGAACGCGCGGCGCCGGCTGCGGTGTATTCACCGCATGCAGGCCGCCGAAGAACAGGTCGGCCACCAGCGGGGCCATCGCTTCGTGATTGAGGGCGCCATCCGGCTTGAGCCAGGTGAACATCCAATTGATCATGCCGAACAGCAGCATCGTCAGCGGCTTATCCAGCTGCTGCGCCGCCAATGCCGGCCGCACCTCCACCAGCGTGCGGGCGAAGGCATTGACCACGCGCCGCTGCCCGTCCAGCACCTGCTGGTGAGCTTGCGGATCGAGGAACTTCACGTCCTCCGTCAGCACCCGGTGGTGGTGCTGGGCATCGGCGTATTCGCGCACGAAGCGGCTGATCAGCAGCCGCAGCCGCTGCTCGGCCGGCAGCGGCATGGCGCCCACCTCGGCCACCAGCGCCTCCAGCCGGCCCACGTGGCTCTGCGCGATCTGCGCCAGCAGCTCGGCCTTGTCGCGCATGTAGTGGTACAGCGTGGCCTTGGACACGCCGCAGGCCGCGGCCACCTGGTTCATGCTGGTGCCGGGGTAGCCCTGGTGGGCGAACAGCGCCGCCGCCTGCGCGAGGATGTGCTCGCGCTGGTCGTCGTAGGTGGCAGCTCGGGTGCGGGCCATGCGGGCAGCTTGTCTAGACAGGTGCCGGCGCGCTCAGCGGCCGCGGCGGTCGATCACGCGGCGGGCCTTGCCCACCAGCGTGCGCTCGATGGAACCGGGCAGCCCCACGTTCACCCGGGTGCTCACGCCGATCAGCGTCTTGATGCGCTGCTGCAGCTGCCGCGCCACGGCCTGGCAATTGGCCTCGGAGGCATCGGCCTCGGGCAGCATCTCGCAGCGCACTTCCACTTCGTCCAGCGTGCCTTCGCGGGTGACGACCAGCTGGTATTGGCCGCCCAGCTGGCCATGTGCCAGCACGAGCTCTTCCACCTGCGTGGGAAACAGGTTCACGCCACGGATGATCAGCATGTCGTCGCTGCGGCCGACGATCTTGCCCATGCGCCGCATGCTGCGCGCGGTGGGTGGCAGCAGCCGCGTCAGGTCGCGGGTGCGGTAGCGGATCACCGGCAGCGCCTGCTTGGTGAGCGTGGTGAACACCAGCTCGCCCTCGCTGCCGTCGGGCAGCACCTCGCCGGTCTCGGGATCGATGATCTCGGGATAGAAGTGGTCTTCCCAGATCACCGGGCCGTCCTGCGTCTCGATGCATTCGCTGGCCACGCCGGGGCCCATCACCTCCGACAGGCCGTAGATGTCGACCGCCGACAGGCCGGCGCTGGCCTCGATGTCGCGGCGCATCGCCTCGGTCCAGGGCTCGGCGCCGAAGATGCCCACTTTCAGCGAACTGGCCGCCGGGTCCAGGCCCTGGCGCTTCATCTCCTCGACGATCACCTGCATGTAGCTGGGCGTCACCATGATGATGTCGGGCTTGAAGTCGGTGATCAGCTGCACCTGCTTCTCGGTCTGGCCGCCGCTCATCGGCACCACGGTGCAGCCCAGGCGCTCGGCGCCGTAGTGCGCACCCAGCCCGCCGGTGAACAGGCCGTAGCCGTAGGCGATGTGCACCATGTCGCCGCGCCGGCCGCCGGCGGCGCGGATGCTGCGCGCCACCAGGTCGGCCCAGGTGTCGATGTCCTGCTGCGTATAGCCCACCACCGTGGGCTTGCCGGTGGTGCCCGAGGAGGCATGCACCCGCACGACTTGCTCCCGCGGCACCGCGAACAGGCCGAAGGGGTAGTTGTCGCGCAGGTCCTTCTTGGTGGTGAACGGGAACTTCGCCAGGTCGGCCAGCGAGCGGCAGTCCGACGGATGCACGCCCTGGGCATCGAAGGCCGCCTTGTAGTGCGGCACGTTGTCGTAGGCGTGCTGCAGCGTGGCCTTCAGCCGCTGCAGCTGCAGCGCCTGCAGCTCGTCGGCGCTGGCGGTCTCGATAGGCTCCAGGTCACCGGGGGCGGGCATCTTCACGGGCATGGTGGCACTCCTGTGGCCGCGCGCCACGCGGCCGACTGCTGTTGGCGATGAAGGTTGGCGCGGCGCTTCAACCGGCCACGGCCGGCTTGCCGCGCACGGTGTAGGAGCGGCCGCGGAACAGCGCCAGCCGTTCCCCGCGCTGGTTGCTCAGCTCCACGTCGTACACGCCGGTGCGGCCGGACTTCGATTGCTCGGTGCAGCGCGCGGTGAGCACGTCGCCCTGGCGCGCCGGCGCCATGATGTCGATGGAGAAGCCGGAGGCCACGGTCAGCTCGTTGTACGCATTGCAGGCAAAGGCGAAGGCCGAATCGCACAGCGTGGTCATCAGGCCGCCATGGCAGATGTCGTGGCCGTTGAGCATGTCCTCGCGCACCGCCATGGTCAGCGTGGCGCTGCCAGGGCCCACGGCCACCACCTGCATGCCCAGCGCCTGCGAAGCCCGGTCGTTGCGCCACATGGCGTCACGCACATGCTCGGCGGTCTGCTGCGCGCTGCGCTGCGGTGCATCGGCGGCGGTGGATGACGTGGGTTCGAGGGCCATGGACATGGAAATTGATATACCGACCGGTCGGTGAATTTTAGGGAGGCCCCGGCCACCGCGGAAGCACAATCGCGTGGGGACAAACCCGAGGCGCATGCGTGCTGTCCGTCATCTGGATGACGCATTCGCGCCACGCGGCCGACACACTCGGCCCGCAGGCAAGGAAGTGATGAGGAGACCGTCTTGAAGATCCTGGTGATGCACGCGCGACCGTGGCTGGCTTGGCCGTTGCTGCGCGGATGTCTGCGCTGGCCGGTGGCGGTGTGGCTGGCCGCCACGGTGCCGCTGGCCTGCACGGTGATGGCCGTGCTGCTGGCCAGCGCGGCCGACCGCATGGCCACCGCTGCCGCCGATGCACCGGCGCGCGTGGCCTTCAGCTGTGCGGTGCCACCATCCGCCACAGCCGGGGCGAGCGCCGATAGCGGCTGTCGCCGTAGTGCGCCTGCAGGTGTTCCAGCACCTTGATCACCCGCGGGGCGCCCAGCAGCTCGCCCCAGGCCATCGGGCCTTGCGGATGACCGGCGCCCAGCACCATGGCAATGTCGATGTCGGCCGGCAGCGTGCCGGTCCAGGTGCAGAGGTCGGCGGCCTCGTTCACCAGGCAGGCCGCCACGCGCATCACGCCCAGGCCGGCCACGTCGTCCAGCGCCAGCAGCTCGATGCCGGCCGGCCGCAGCGCGACGGCCAGCGTGGGCAGCCGGTCGTGGTGGCCTGCACTGGCGGTGGCCCCCAGCACCCGTGTTGACGCGAAGTCGCGCGCCAGGTCCAGCAGCAGCAGCGGCTGCCCTTCGCCGCGCTGCGTGGCGGTGCGGCCGTCGGTCAGCGCCACCGTCACCTCGTCGATGGCCAGGCTTTCGGCCGGCAGCGAGCCATCGGCCACCACCACCAGTCCGCCGGCGCGCAGCCGCTCCACCAGCGGCCCCAGCAGGCCCGGCTGGGCCGAGGCACGCAGCGCCGGCAGCAGCGGCGCCGGCTCCACCGGCGCGGCCAGCGGCGTGGCCGCGTCCAGCTGGTAGTCGTAGAAGCCGCGGCCGCTCTTGCGGCCCAGCCGGCCGGCACGCACCAGCTCCTGCTGCAGCAGGTGCGGCGCATAACGGGTGTCGAACTGCGTGGCGGCGAAGATGGATTCGCTGACCGCCAGGTTGATGTCCACGCCCACCAGGTCGATCAGCTCGAACGGCCCCATCGGAAAGCCGCCGGCCTCGCGCAGCAGCCGGTCGATCACCGGCGCCGGGGCCAGCTGCTCGGCCAGCAGCCGCAGGCTCTCGCCGTAATAGGGCCGCGCCACGCGGTTGACGATGAAGCCCGGCGTGTTGGGCGCATCCACCGGCGTCTTGCCCCAGGCCCGGCTCAGCTGGCTGATGGCGTCGGCCACGGCATGGTCGGTGTCCAGGCCCCGCACCACTTCCACCAGCCGCATGCGGGTGGCCGGGTTGAAGAAGTGCCAGCCCACCACGCGGCCGCGATGCTGCAGGCCCTGGGCCACGGCGGTCACCGAGATCGACGAGGTGTTGGTGGCCAGCACGGTGTGCGCCGGCAGCAGTTGCTCCAGCTGGCGGAACAGCGCCTGCTTGACCTCCAGCCGCTCGGCCACGGCCTCGATCACCAGGCCGCAGCCCTCGATGCCGGCGATGGAGTCGACCGGCTGCAGCCGGTCCAGCACGGCGGCGCGCTGAGCCGGCTCCAGCCGGCCGCGCTGCACGCCGTGCGCCAGTTCGTTGCCGATGCGCTGCAACGCCGCCTGCACGGCGCCGGGCTGGGCATCGAAGAGCCGAACCGCATGCCCGGCCAGCGCCGCCACCTGCGCGATGCCGGCCCCCATGCTGCCGGTGCCGATGATGCCGATGAGGGTCTGCGGTCCCTGCAGCGCTTCGGCTTCCGGCATGGTGGTGTGCTCATGGTGGTGGTTTGCAACCAATGGTAGGGGCAGCAAGGTGACACCCCACGGTTGCGGGGAGGACAGAATTCATGGTGCGATGCACCATGCACCGCTTCGGGGTTGACGACGGCCCCGTCCGGTTTACCGGGAGGAAAAGCAGGCGTTGCGCGGTTCGGGCAACGACATTGCAGGAAAAGGGGCCTCGGCGCGTGCCGAGGCCCCTTTTTCATGGAGGTCCGGCAAGGGCGCACTCCACCTGGCGGATGCCCTGGCGGCGATGGCCGCGAGGCCACACGAAGAACGTGTGTAGCCGCACGGCGGCCCCGCCCTCGCGGTGCCGGCTACCCCGCCGCCAGCACCGTGCCCCGGCATTCGCCGAAGCCGATGCGGCGTGCGCCAGGGGCTTCCGCCCAGGCCTTCAGGATCACCGTGTCGCCGTCCTGCAGGAAGGTGCGTTGCTCGCCCGAGGCCAGCGTGATCGGCTGCTTGCCGCCCTGCGTGAGTTCCAGCAGCGAGCCGGCCTGGTCGGGCTTCGGGCCCGACAGCGTGCCGCTGCCCAGCAGGTCGCCGGGCTGCAGGTTGCAGCCGTTGCTGCTGTGGTGGGCCAGCAGCTGCGCCACCGTCCAGTAGGCGTCGCCCACGCTGCCCTGGCTCAAGCGCTCGGGCGCGCCCATGCCCGCCGTCTGCAGCCAGACCTCGATGGTGATGGCCAGCGCGCCGCGTTCGCGGTTGGCCGGCGAGTCGAGGTGAGGCAGCGGCGCCGGGTCGCCCTCGGGCCGGGTGAACGGCCGGCGGAATGGCGCCAGCGCTTCCTGCGTGACGATCCACGGCGACAGCGTGCTGGCGAAGCTCTTGGACAGGAACGGGCCCAGCGGCTGGTATTCCCAGGCCTGGATGTCGCGCGCCGACCAGTCGTTCAGCAGCACCATGCCGAACCATTCGGTCTCGGCCTGCGCCATCGTCAGCGGCTCGCCCAACGCATTGCCGGCGCCGACGAACACACCCATCTCCAGCTCATAGTCCAACCGCTTGGCCGGCCCGTACACCGGCACGCCGTCCGCGCCGGGCGTCTGTCCTTTGGGACGACGGAACTGCTGGCCGCTGACGCGGATGCTCGACACCCGGCCGTGGTAGCCGATGGGCACCCACTTGTAGTTGGGCAGCAGCGGGTTGTCGGGCCGGAACAGCTTGCCCACCGCGGTGGCGTGGTGGATGCCGGCGTAGAAGTCGGTGTAGTCGCCGATGCGGCAGGGCACGGCCATCTCGGCCTGCGCCTGCGGCACCAGCGCAGCTTGCAGCGCGGCCTGCTGCGGGCTGCCGTCGCGCAATGCGGCGCTCAGGGCCGCGCGCATCGTGCGGCGGGCGGGGGCACCCTGCGCCATCAGTGCATTCAGGTCGCCGGCGGCCAGCGGCGCCAGCAAGGCGGCCACGTCGGCCGGCCAGCCCGCTTGCGCGGCGGCGAGCTTCAGGTCCAGCACCTGGTCGCCGATGGCCACGCCGATGCGCAGCGGCTCGTCCGTGCCCGCGCGGCGGAAGGCGCCGTAGGGCAGGTTCTGCAGCGGGAAGTCGGTGCCGGGCTCGTTGGCCGAAGCCACCCAACTCTGCAGCGCGGGATCGAGCGTGGGGTCGGTGGAAGCGTTGAAGTCGGTCATGCAGCGGTGTCGGTGAAGCGGTCGTCCAGGGCCGACCAGCATTGCGGATAGTGGGGATCGAGCGCGCCGCCGTTCATTGCGAACTCGGTGGGCACGAAGCGCCAGCGGCTCTCGAACATGAAGGCCAGCGTGTGGTCCAGCTTGTGCGGCTGCAGCGGCGCGTTGCTGGCCTTCTCGAAGGCCTCGGCATCGGGGCCGTGCGGCACCATGCAGTTGTGCAGGCTCATGCCGCCGGGCTTGAAGCCTTCGGGCTTGGCGTCGTACTGGCCGTACACCAGCCCCATGAACTCGCTCATCAGGTTGCGGTGGTACCAGGGCGGGCGGAAGGTGTCCTCGGCCACCATCCAGCGCGGCGGGAAGATCACGAAATCGCAATTGGCGGTGCCCGGCGTGTCGCTGGGGCTGGTGAGCACGGTGAAGATCGAAGGATCGGGATGGTCGAAGCTGATGGAGCCGATGACCATGAAATGCGCCGTGTCGTAGCGCAGCGGCGCCAGGTTGCCGTGCCAGGCCACCACGTTGAACGGCGTGTGCGTCTGCCGGGTGCGCCACAGCTTGCCCGCGTACTTGCGCACCACTTCATAGCCGCCGGGCTCGGTCTCGTAGGCCGCGACCGGCGCCTGGAAGTCGCGCGGATTGGCCAGGCCGTTGCTGCCGATGGGGCCCAGCTCCGGCAGGCGGAACGGGGCGCCGTAGTTCTCCGCCACGTACAGGCGCGAAGGCCCGTCCACCGCCACCTTGAACACGATGCCGCGCGGCACCAGCACGATCTGGCCGGGCGCTGCCTCCAGCACGCCCATCTCGGTCGTCACGCGGATGGCGCCCTGCTGCGGCACCAGCAGCATCTCGCCATCGGCATTGACCAGCGCACGCCGCTCCATCGAGCGGTTGATGAGCACCAGGTGCGCGGCCATGCCGCTCTGCGCATCGGCATCGCCGTTGACGGCCACGGTGCGGATGCCGTCGATGAAGTCGGTGGGCTGGTCATCGCCCGGAATCGCCACCGGATGCCAGCGCATCGGGTTGGGCGGTGCGTCCACGCCCTCCTTCGCGCCGGTCTTCCAGTAGGCATGCGGCAGCGGCTCGAAGCCACCGGTGACCACCGACGGCTGGCGCCGGTAGACCCAGCTGCGGCGGTTCTCGTGGCGCGGCGCGGTGAAGGCGCTGCCGGAGATCAACTCGGCATACAGGCCCAGGGCCACCTGCTGCGGGCTGTTGCGGCCCTGCGGCAGCGCGCCGGCCACCGCCTCGGTGGCGAACTGGTTGCCGAAGCCGCTGAGGTAGCGCAGCGGCGATGCTTGTTCACTCATGGATGTGCCTCGCGGAATCAATTGCGGTCACTGCGCCCTGGCGCGCCACGGCCAGCGCCTGCTTCAGCACCGCCATCGATCCGATGTGGTTGGCCAGCAGCAGCACCAGCCGGGCATTGAGCGCATGGCTCTCGGCCTCGGGCAGGTCGCGGTGGATCTCGATCAGCGCCTCGTAGAAGTCGTCGGGCGCGTCCAGGTGCGGTTCGGTGATCAGGGCAGCGGTGTTCATGCGGCGCTCCTTTCGGTCTGCGGGTCCACCATGCGGCCCAGCGCGCGGGCGCGCGCGGCCAGCACGGCGGCGGCGGTGGGCGCGCGCCAGCGGGCGCACACGTGCTGGTCGGGGCGGATGAGGTAGGCGCTGCCCGGCGTGGCGTCGTAACGCTGCCAGGCCAGCGCGGTGGCTTCGCCCGCCGGCACGGCCAGCAGGCCCAGATCTGGCAAGTCGCGCGCCCAGCCGGGCACGCTGCCGAACACCAGCAACGTGAAGCCGCTGCCCAGCCCGCGCAGCAGCCAGCGACCCTCGGGCAGCGGCGCATCGGCGGCCACGGCGCCGGGCCGCATCGCGCCGGCGAAGGTGTCCACGTCCGGCGTGTTCAGCGATGAGCCGTCCAGCGTGGCCGGCACCGACAGCCGCCCGCTGTTGACCAGCTTGCGCGCAAACGGCTGCGTGCGCGCCAGCTGCAGCACCGCATCGCGGAACAGCCGGCTCACCGCGCTCTTGGGCGTGATGAAGTCGGTGGCGCGGGTGGAGTGGAGGATGTTCTCGTCGGCCGCGTATTCACGCTCGGCGCCATAGCTGGCGATCAGCGCATCGGCGCCCTCGCCCGCCTCGCCCTGCAGCACCGCGGCCAGCTTCCAGGCCAGGTTCTCGGCGTCCTGCACGCCGGAGTTGGCGCCGCGGGCGCCGAAGGGCGACACGCCGTGCGCCGCATCGCCCGCGAACAGCACCCGCCCGTGGCAGAAGCTGCCCATGCGCCGGCAGCCGAAGGTGTAGACGCTGGCCCACTCCAGCGTGAAGGGCACGTCCGGCCCCAGCAGCCTGCGCACCAGCGGCACGATGTTCTCGGGCTTCTTCGCCTCGTCGGGGTCGGCCTCCCAGCCGAGCTGGAAGTCGATGCGCCAGACGTCGTCCGGCTGGCGGTGCAGCAGCACGCTCTGCCCGGGGTGGAACGGCGGGTCGAACCAGAACCAGCGCTCGGGCGGCTGCTGGCGGCCGGTGATCTTCACGTCGGCGATCAGGAAGCGGTCCTTGAAGACCCGGCCGGTGCTGCTCTGGCCGATCAGCTCGCGCACGGTGGAGCGGCTGCCGTCGCAGGCGGCCACCCAGTCGGCACGCAGGCGGTAGGGGCCATCCGGCGTGTCCACCGTCAGCAGCGCATGGTCGGCCTGCTGCTCGATGGCGCTCACCGCGTTGTCCCAGCGCAGGTCGATCAGCGGCAGCTGCGCGGCGCGCTCGGCCAGGTAGCCCTCGACGTAGTACTGCTGCAGGTTGATGAAGGCCGGGCGCTCATGGCCGGCCTCGGGCAGCAGGTTGAAGGCGTACACCGGCTCGTCGCGCAGGAACACGCGGCCGACGTTCCAGGACACGCCCTTGTCCACCATCGGCTGGCCGCAGCCCAGGCGGTCGAAGATCTCCAGCGTGCGCTTGGCAAAGCAGATGGCACGCGAGCCGACGGACAGCTGGTGGTCGTTGTCCAGCACCACGACCGGCACGTTGCGCTGCGCCAGGTCGATGGCCAGGGCCAGGCCCACTGGCCCGGCACCCACCACCACCACCGGATGGCGCGCCGGCTCGGCGGCGTCCTGGTCGGCATGCCGCCGATACGGGAACTGCAGGGTCTGGAAGTCCATGGCCTTGTCCTCGTGGTCGTGCGGTGCTCAGCCTTCCAGCGTCTTCCACATCTGGGTGTCGCGCTCGGCGGTCCAGATGCGCGGGTCGGGGTACTGCGTGGCCTCGTCGTAGCAGCGGGTGACGTCGAAGGGCATGCAGTGGTCGAAGATCACCCAATGGCCGTACTTGGGCTTGAGCGCCGCGTAGGTCTGCTTGTAGACGGTGTTCAGGTCCTGGCCCGCGGCCACGCCGGCCTGCACGTTGGCCCACACGTCGGCGATGAAGTGGCGCGTGCCGGCCAGGCCCTGCTGCACCGCCTCCGGCGTGGTGAGCGCGGCGCCGCGGCCGGGCACCAGCTTCTGCGGCTGCAGCGCGGCCAGGTTGTCCAGCGTCTGCGGCCAGTCCTTGAAGTAGGCGTCGCCGGCATAGGGCGTGGCATCGAACTCGACCAGGTCGCCGCTGAACAGGATCTTCTGCTGCGGCAGCCAGGCCACGGTGTCGCCCTTGGTATGGCCGCGGCCCAGCTGCAGCAGCTGCACTTCCAGGCTGCCCAGCCACAGCGTCATCCTGCCGCTGAAGGTGATGGTGGGCCAGGTGAGGCCAGCCGGCACGCTCTCCACGTTGCGGAACAGGCGCGGGAAGCGGCCGATCTCGCTGGCCTTGTCCTGCTCGCCGCGCTCGACGATGAGGTCGCGTGTGTCCTGGCTCGCGATGATGTGCTCGGCACCGTAGGCGCTGGCGCCCAACACCCGCACCGCGTGGTAGTGCGTCATCAGCACGTACTTGATCGGCTTGTCGGTCACCTCGCGGATGCGGCGGATCACGTCTTGCGCCATCACCGGCGTGGCCTGGGTGTCGAGCACCATCACCGCGTCGTCGCCAATGATCACGCCGGTGTTCGGGTCGCCTTCGGCCGTGTACGCATAGGCGTTGTCGGACAGCTGGGTGAAGCTCACCTGCTTTTCTTCGAGATCGGCTTGCGAGGCGAAGGCTTTGCTCATGGTTTGACCTTGGTTAACGAGTTCAACGATGTCTAACTGATTTGACTGTAGTCAATCCGTTAGATAATGTCTAACTCATTCGCATAAGTAGAAACACGAGCATGGACGACGCCGACGAGGGACGCGGGCCGCGGGGCATCCAGAGCATCGAGGTGGGCGGCCAGCTGCTGCTGGCGCTGGCCCATCACGGCCGGCCGATGCCGCTGAAGGACCTGGCGCGCGAGGCCGGCATGGCACCGGCCAAGGCGCACCCGTACCTGGTGAGCTTCGGCAAGCTCGGGTTGGTGGAGCAGGAGCCGGGCAGCGGCCGCTACGGCCTGGGCCCGCTGGCGCTGCAGCTGGGGCTGATCAGCCTGCAGCAGTACGACCCGGTCCGGCTGGCCACGCCGCTGGCCGACGAGCTGGCGCAGTCCACTGGCCACACGGTGGCGCTGGCGGTGTGGGGCAACCGCGGGCCGACGATCGTGCGCGTGGCCGAGGCGCCCTCACCCGTGCACGTGGCGATGCGCCACGGCACGGTGATGAGCGTGCGCGGTACCGCGTCGGGCTGGTTGTTCGCCGCCTTCCATCCGCGGGCGGAAGTGGCGCCGCTCCTGGCGGAGGAAGCGCCGGCGCCGGGTTTCGAGGCGCAGCTGGACGAGGTGCGGCGGCGCGGCCTGGCACGCGCGGTGGACTTGTCGCTGCCGGGCGTGAGCGCCCTGGCGGCGCCGGTGTTCGACGGCCGGGGCGCGGTGGTGCTCAGCATCACCGCGATCGGCCCCAGTGCCACCTTCGACAGCGACTGGGACGGCCCGCTGGCGACGGAACTCAAGCGCGTGGCCGACGGCCTGTCGCGCCGGCTGGGCTGGCAGCCCGGCTGAGCCGGGCGCAGCCGCCTCAGGCCCCGCAGCCCGGCCTGAACCCCGGCGCCCGAGCCTCGGCCGGCGCTGCCCTCAGCACCTGCGCCCGCATCGCCTGCAGCTCGGGCAGCAGGTAGTCGGCCTGGCGCTCGCGGGCCAGCGCCAGCGCTTCTTCGAGCGTGGCCAGCGCCTGCGCGTGCAGGCCCAGCCGCAGTTGCGCCTCGGCCAGGAAGGACAGGAAGGTCGGCTGCACGCTGGGCTGCACCACCGCCGAGGCGGCCACCGCTTGGGCGACCGGCTGCAGGCCGCCGGCATCGCCTTCCTGCGTGCGACACCAGCCCTGCAGCAGCGCGCCCACCGCCTGCCACAGCGCCAGGTCGTGGCTGTCCCGCGTCAATCAACGTAAGAACTGCGCGTCAATCAACCTGAGAAGTTTGGCAGTGCCGGGAGCCGGACGGGCGTAGCCCGGTTGGCTCCCGGCACTGCCGGCGGCGAGGCTCCTAGTGGTGCTACGCCGGTGATCGCGGAAGTGAGGTACGAAGCGGGCTCTCGTCCTGGGAGTCCGGCCGTGCCTGGTAGTCACATCCACGATCAGCAGATGAGGTTGTTCATGAAGCTCAGACTCACCAAGCCGCTTGCAGCCGCCGCGGCGCAAGCCGGGATCAGCGTTGCCAGTGCGTATCGCCTGCAAGGGGACCCACGGCTGCCGTCCGCGAAGAAGTCCCCCCCGCAGCCGCCGGCGCCCAGATCCCTTGGTCGACATCTTCGATGCCGAAGTGGTGCCGCTGCTCCGGGCCGCTCCGGCCATCCGACCGGTCGCTGTGTTCGACGAGCTGCGACGACGCCACCCCGAACTTGAAGCCGGCGTCCGACGCACGCTCGAACGCCGCATCCGGGCGTGGCGAGCGGTCAACGGCGGTGAGCGCGAGGTGGTGTTCCGCCAAGTCCACGAGGCCGGCCGCATGGGCCTGTCCGACTTCACCGACATGGCCGATCTCGGCGTGACGGTGGCAGGCGCCATGCTCGACCATCGGCTGTACCACTTCCGGCTGGCGTGCTCCGGGTTTGAGCATGCGCATGTCATCCTCGGGGGCGAGAGCTACGTGGCACTTGCCGAGGGCCTTCAGAACGCGCTTTGGTCACTTGGTGGTGCGCCGCGGGAGCACCGCAGCGACAGCCTGTCCGCCGCGTTCCGTAACCTCGACGCGGCGGCCCGAGATGACCTGACCTCGCGCTATGACGCGCTGTGCGCCCACTACCTGATGGAGCCGACCCGCAACAACCGAGGCGTCGCTCACGAGAACGGCAGCATCGAGAGCGCGCACGGGCATTTGAAGCGTGCGGTGCACGACGCGTTGCTGTTGCGGGGCAGCACCGAGTTCACGGACCTCGCCGCGTACCGCGCCTTCATCGACGAGATCGTCAGCCGCAAGAATGCACGCAATGGCAAGCGCATCGATGCCGAGCGGGCCCTGCTGCAGCCGCTGCCACCAGATCGGACGTGCGACTACGAGGAGACCTTCGTCTATGTGACCTCGTCGGGCGGCTTCACCCTGCGCAAGGTGTTCTACACCGTGCCGTCGCGCCTGATCGGCCACCGGCTGCGCGTGCGGCTGCACGACGACCGCCTGGAGCTCTTGTTGGGCGCCACGTCGCTCATGACGCTGCCACGCGGGCGTGCCGGCGCCAACGGCAAGCACGGCCACGTCGTCGATTACCACCACGTCATCCACGCGCTGCGGCGCAAGCCGATGGCGCTGCTCGGCGTGGTCTACCGCGATCAGTTGTTCCCTCGGCAGGCCTACCGCCGGATGTTCGAGTTCCTGCACGAGACGATGTCCGAGCGCCTGGCCTGCAAGACGATGGTCGCCTTGCTGAGCTTGGCCCACGACCGCTCGTGCGAGCTGCAGCTGGCCGACTTGCTCGACGACGATCTCGCACACCGGCGCGCGCCGGACCTTGCTGCGCTGACAGCGCGCTTCGCACCTGACCCGGCAAGCTTGCCGGAGGTGTCGGTGCGGCTCGCAGCGCTGAGTTCTTACGACATCCTGGCAACCTCGGACGCGCAGGTGATCGCATGACCGAGCACTTCGACGCCGCCCGCCTGACGCTGCTGCTGTCGGAGCTGCGCCTGCCCGCCACCAAGCAGATCTGGTCGAGCTTCGCTGAACGATCCGACAAGGAGGGATGGCCCGCAGCCCGGTTCCTCACCGCACTGGCCGAGAACGAGCTTGCCGAACGCGACAGGCGACGCATTGAACGGCATCTGGCCGAAGCCAAGCTGCTGCCCGGCAAGACGCTCGACAACTTCGACTTCCACACCGTGCCGATGATCTCGCGGGCCCAGGTGGCCGCGCTGTGCGCGGGCGATGAGTGGCTACGCAATGGCGCCAACGTCCTGCTGCTCGGACCGCCCGGCGGCGGGAAGTCCCATCTGTCGTCGGCGATCGGCCTGGCCCTCGTAGAGAAGGGCTGGCGAGTGTTGTTCGCAAGGACCTCGGATCTGGTGCAACGCCTGCAGGTGGCTCGCCGCGAACTCGCACTCGAGGCAGCCCTGACCAGGCTCGATAACTTCGACGTCTTGATCCTCGACGACCTGGCCTACGTCACCAAAGACCAAGCCGAGACGTCCGCACTCTTCGAGCTGATCAGCACCCGCTATGAGCGGCGCTCGATGATCATCACCGCCAACCAGCCGTTCGGGGAATGGGGCAAGGTGTTCCAGGACCCCGCCATGACGCTGGCCGCCGTCGACCGCTTGGTCCATCACTCGACCATCTTCGAGATGAACGTCGAGAGCTACCGTCGTCGCACCGCCATCGAGCGCAAGCAAGTCGGGGCGGGCCGTCCTGCCAGCTTTGCAACGCCCAAAAACGTCGGCGTACCGAAGCCCAGCGCGACACCGCCAACACCCTGAAAGCATTGCGCGACAAACAAACTCGTGCATCATCCAACGACCGCGACACGGTTCTCATCCTGATTGTCGCGCTGCTCTCATCCAGATTGACGCGCCACAGTCGTGGCGCTGCGCCACGGCCAGCAGCGCCTCGCACAGCGGCCGCGCCGGGCCGGGCTGGCCCAGGTGGCGGTGGGCCACGGCGGCCATGGCCAGGGCGAAGGCCAGCGTCTGCGCGTGGTCGAGCCGCCGGGCCGCGGCCACCGCGCGGGCAGCCTCGGCCTGGGCGGCCGCGGCGCGGCCCTGCAGCGCCAGCGTCCACGCCCGCAGCGCGCGGGCAGCGATGCCGCCATGCTCGCCGAAGCGCAGCAGCAGCGGCTCGGCGGGCAGGTGCTCGCCGGCCTCGGCCGCAGCCTGCAGCACCGAGTCAGCCTCGGCCAGCCGGCCCAGGAACAGCAGGTTGTTGCCGCGGGCATAGGCGGCCTGCAAGGCGGCGGCCTCGTCACGCGCGCGGTCGGCCTCGGCGGCCAGTTCGTCCGCCAGCCGCAGCGCGGGGATGGGCTCGTCCGGCCCGCTGCGGCTGCCCAGCCACAGGCCCCACAGGGCCTGGAAGCGCTGGGGCTGCGCACCGTCCGGCGGCAGGCTGGCCAGCGCCTGCTCGAAACAGCGCCGCGCGGCGCGGCTGCCGTAGCCCTGCAAGGCCAGCAGGCTGGTGCCCAGCTGCAGATGCAGCGGCGCCAGCAGGCGCTGCCGCAGCGCCGGCGGCGCATCGTCTGCCGCCAAGGCCTGCAGGCCCAGCGTGAGCAGGTGGCGCGCCTCGGCATGCGCCGACTGGCTGGCCGCGCGGCAGCCGGCCTGCCACCAGTAGTGCGCCGCCGCCGCATCGCCGCTGGCATGCAGGTGCCAGGCCAGCAGCGCCGGCTCGTCGGCCACGCGGCGCGGGAACAGCCGCTGCAGTGCATCGGCCGCGCGGGCATGCAGCGCCTGCCGCTGCATCGTGCCCAGCGATTCATAGGCCGCATCGCGCAGCAACGCATGGCGGAAGTGCCAGTGCGGTGCTGGCGCCGGCTGGATGAGGCCGCCGTCGGCCAGCGCCTGCAGCGCAGCCGACCCATCTGCCTGCGCCCGGCCCTCGTCGGCCACCGCCCACAGCAGCGGCTCGTCCCAGCGGCTGCCCAGCACCGCCGCGCACTGCACCAGGCGACGCTGCGCGGGCGGCAGGCGCTCGAGCTGCTCGGCCAGCAGGTCCCACAGCGTGGCCGGCACACGTTCGTGCGGTGCCTGGCACAGCGAGCGGGCCAGCTCCTGCGCGAACAGCGGCACGCCTTGCGCCCGCGAGAGCACCTGCCGGCGGGCTGCGGCGCCTTCGGGCGCATCGGGCAAGGCGTCGATGAGCTGCGCCATGCCGTCGTCGCACAACGGGCCCAGCGCCAGCACCTGGACGCCCAGCGCCAGCTCCGTCGACGGCGGCCGTCGGGAGCTGAGCACCAGCAGGCCGGGGCCGCGCCGGGCGGGCGGCTGCGACAGCCACAGCGCGAGCATGGAGCACAGGGAGGCATCGGCCCAGTGCAGGTCCTCGATGACCAGGAGATGCGGCCGGCCGCACAGCAGGCCCTGGTACAGCGCGAGCCACAGCCGATGCAGGCTGCGCTGCTCGGCCGCGCCCGGCGGCTGCAGAGCATCGCCGCCCATGCGCTCGCCGGGCCACAGCCACTGGGCCAGCGGCGCGGCGCCCTCGCCGGGCTCCAGCCCGGCGCGCTGGAGCAACCGTTGCAGCGCGGCCCGGGCCTGCGCCTCGGTGCGGCGGCTGCCCAGGCGGCGCCGCAACGCGTCCACGGCCGCATGCCAGGGGCTGTGGCGCATCTCGGGCCGGCATTGCAGGCGCAGCACCGGCGCGGCCGGGCGCGGGCCAGCCACCGCCACCTGGTGCTCCAGCGCCTGCAGCAGGCGCGTCTTGCCCAGGCCGGGCTCGCCCTGCAGCCAGACCGCGCGGTACTGCGTCTGCGCCGCCGTCCAGTGCGCCAGCAGGCCGTCCAGCTCGGCCTGCCGACCCACCAGCGGCGGCAGCGCATCGGCCGCAGCCGGTCGGCGGCGCGGGCCCGCCAGCAGCAGGCCGCCGTGCGCCGCGGTGGCAAAGCGGTGGTAGCGCTGGCTCTGTGCCTGCAGCGCGGGGCTGACCAGGGCGGTGCCGGCCCGCGCCGCCACGGCCAGGCGCCGGGCCTCGCGCGACAGCGTGCCCATCACGTCCGGGCTGGCCTGCCCCGGCGGCGCATGCACCCAGCCTACATGCAGGCCCAGGCGCGGCAGCAGCAGGCCATCGGCGGCGCCCAGCACCATCAGCGCCAGGGCGCCGTCCAGCGCAAGGCGGGGTGCCTGGTCGGTGGCCGCCGGATGACCGAAGAAGGCCAGCAGCTCCCCGGCCTGGGCATGCAGCACGCAGCCGCCGTGGGCCTGCAGCAGGGCCTGGGCCCGCGCCTGCAGCCCCAGCAGGCGGGCAGCGAGCGCCTCGGCATCCGCCGCTGCGGGGCTGCCGGTGGTGGGTCCCGCCACCTCCCATTCGCACACCAGCGCCACCACGCGGCGGCGCTGCGCCGGTGACGGGGCCGGCGGCGCCAGGGCCAGCGCTGCGGGCTGGCGCAGCGCCGCGGCCAGGGCCTGGGTCTCGGGCTGCGGATCGGCGCCGAGCTCCTCACGCAGCCGCTGGCTGAACTGCCGGTGCAGCGCCAGCGCCTGGGCGGGCTGTTGCGCAGACAGGGCCTGCATCGCGCAGCGCAGCGCCGGCTCGCACCAGGGGTCCAGCGCCAGGGCGCGCTGCGCGCAGTCCAGCGCGCTCGACAGCTCGCCCTGCCGCAGCAGCCAGGCGGCCAGTGCCACCAGGTACTCCAGCGCCTGGTGATGCAGGGCCTGCCGGCGGGGCGTCAACCAGGCGTCGAAGCCCGGGGCGTCGTCCAGGTGCACGCCATGCAGCAAGGGGCCGCGGTACAGCGACACGGCCTGCCGCAGGGCCGCCAGGCGGCGCGGGCCGTCGCTGGCCCGGGCGGCGGCTTCGGCCTGCTCGAAGGCCAGGCAGTCGATCTGCCAGGGCAGGCCGGTGGCCAGGGCGATGCGCCGGCGGTCGGCGGGCAGCACGGTGCCGATGGCGGGCGCCCACAGGGGCGCCAGGCTGCGCTTGAGGTCGAACAGGGCGCGGCGCAGGTTGGCCAGCGCCTGGGCGGGCTGCGAGTCGGGCCACAGGCATGGTGGCCGTGGCCTCGCGCTCCAGCGGGGTGCGCTGCAGGCACAGCAGCGCCAGCAGCGCGCGGGCCTTGTCGTAGGGCAGGATGACCGGGTGCCCAACAGCGTCCAGCAACTCGAAACCGCCGAGCAGTTGCAGCCGGGGCACCGCGGCAGCGGACGGAACAGGACGCATGGGCGGTACGGGTGGCCCACCCAGTATCCGTGCTGCACAGCAGCATCGCGCCGTGAGCGCGGCGGCGAAAATTTGCGCCGCCGCGCCGGGCACGAGGCGGTCAGTACATGTCGAACATGCGCTGGATTTCCTTCGGATCGCTGGTCTTCGTCAGCGCCAGCATCAGCAGGATGCGCGCCTTGGGCGGGTTCAGCGTGTCGCCGGAGATGGTGCCGAACTTGTCGTCGTCGAACTCCATGTTGCGGGTGATGATGCCCAGCGACGCACGCGGAGAGCGCACCACCGCCACCTTCCTGGCCACCGCATCCAGGATGCCCGGCTGCACCGCCGCGCTGACCGAGGCGGTGCCGGCGCCGGCATGCACGATGCCCTTGGCGCCGGCGGCCACCAGCGCGTCGATGGCGGTGCGGGAGTCGTCCTCGTAGCCGAGCACGATGTCCACCTTGGGCAGCGAGGTCAGGCCCGAGACGTCGAACTCGGTGGCGGTGGTGTGCTTGCGCGCGGCCGGCTTGTAGAAGTGGGTCTTGCCGTCCACCACGAAGCCCAGGTAGCCGAACACCGGTGCCTTGAAGGTGTCCACCGTCATGGTGTCGGTCTTGTGCAGATCGCGTGCGCCGATGATCTGGTCGTTCATCACCACCATCACGCCGCGGCCGTGCGCGTCCTTGCTGCCGGCGGTGATCACGCTGCGGAAGATGTTCATCGGGCCGTCGGCGCTCATCGAGGTGCCCGGCCGCATCGCGCCCACCATCACCACCGGCTTGCTGCTCTTGACCACCAGGTTCAGGAAGTAGGCCGATTCCTCCAGCGTGTTGGTGCCGTGGGTGATGACCACGCCGTCCACGTCCTTGCTGGCCAGCAGCACGTTCACGCGCTGGGCCAGCTTCAGCAGGATGTCGCCGGTCATGTTGTGGCTGGCCACCTGCGCGATCTGCTCGCCGCTGACGTTGGCCACCTTGCTCAGCTCCGGCACCGCGGCCAGCAGCTTGTCCACCGGCGTGACGGCGGCCTGGTAGCCGGCGTACTGGGTGCTGGACACGCCGGCGCCGGCGATGGTGCCGCCAGTGGCCAGGATCTTGATGTTGGGCAGGGCCGGGTTGGCGGCCGGGGCCTGCGCCAGGGCAGGCTGCACGGCGGTGAGCAAGGCGCTGAAGGACAGCATCGGCAGCAGGGCAAGCAGTTTCTTCATGGTGTGTTCCGGTGGGTGGAAACGGGGCTCGTTTGAGCCTCGTCATGGTCCCGCCAGGACGCCGGGCTGACCATTTCTCCATCCGCCGCCGACTGGCGCTGTTTGCTGCCACCGCTGCGCCGGAAAGCGCCACCCGCCCCTAGACTTCCGCCGTCACGCCCCGCACGCCCCTGCCCTTCCCGCCCCGCCATGCCCCGCCTGCCCACCATCGCCGTACCCGCCACGCATCCCGGCCTGGCGGCCAACCTGCGGCTGCTGTGCAGCTTCAAGCCCTCGATCAGCGACGTGGCGCGGGCGCTGGACCTCAACCGCAGCCAGCTCAACAAGTACCTCAGCGGCAGCTCGCAGCCGCGGCCGGCGCTGCTGCGCAAGATCGGCGACCACTTCGGCGTGGAGGTGCACGAGCTGCTGATGCCGGCGGACGAATTCGCCGCGCTGATGGGCGTGCGCAGCGCCGCGCGGCCGGAGGCCAGCCGCCGGCTGCAGGCCCACCTGGACCGGCTGCTGCAGGAGGCCGATCCGCGCGGGCGGCAACTGGTGGGCAGCTTCTTCGAGGTGTACCAGTCGATGTCCACGCCGGGCCATCTGCTGCGCACGCTGATCGTGTTCGAGCTGCAGGACGGCGCAGTGGTCTACAAGCGGCTGGAGCGCGTGGGCGCCCCGGGCGGGCGCTGCCGCCGCCATTACCGCTACCAGGGCATCGCGATGATGCTGGGCGACCGCATCATCCTCACCGACTACGAATGCGGCCTGCGCATCGAGCTGACGCAGACCATCCTCTACCCCGACTACGCCCGCTCGCTCAACACGCTGATGGGTGTGAAGGTGGGCATCTCCGCCAACCACCAGCGCACGCCCTGCGCGGCTCGGGTGCTGCTGGAACGCACGCCGCCGCGCGCCGGCCTGCTGGCCAACCTGCGGCGCTGCGGCCTGTATGCGCCCGACGATCCCGCCATTGCGCCGCACATCCGGCAGGCGGTGGACAACTGCAGCTCGGGCCCGCACCACTTCCTGGCGCCCACCGGCGCCTGAGGGCCCGCGGCGCGCTACAGCCCGCCGATCTGCCGGGCGGCCAGCGCCTCGCGCGCGCGGTCGATGGCGCCGGGCTTCACCCGCCCGGCCATGGCCAGCGCCACCGGCTGCCGCAGCAGGGTGGCGAAGGCGCCGCTCACGTCGGCGGCGGAGGCTGCGTCCAGCGCATCTGCCCGCTCCCGCGGGTCGCGCACCCGGCCGAGCGACAGCAGGTCCAGCGCCGCCCGCTCCAGCCGGCGCTGCGGCCGCTCGGCATCCAGCAACTCGCGCACCGTCAGCTGCTTGCGCGCGCGCTGAAGCGACAGCGCCTGCACCTGCTGCGCATGCGCGGCCAGCAGCGTGGTGACGGCTTCCAGGTACTCGTCGACCCGCTCCGGCGCCATCGACGCTTCCACGATGAACTGGCCACAGTGCTCGTACACGTCGGCCGAGCAGGAGCAGTAGTACGCGATGCCGCGCCGCTCGCGGATCTCGTCCATCAGCGGCGAGCTCATGCCCTCGCCGAACACCGCCGCGGCCAGCACCGCCGCATGGTGCGGCTCGGCCAGCGCGGGGATGGGAAAGCCCAGCACCACGTGCGTCTGGCTGGCGCCGCTCTGCCGGCGCGCGCCCAGGCCGCCGATGTGCCGCGGCGGGGCCACCAGGTTGGGCGTGCCGGCCGGCAGGCTGCCGAAGGCGGCCTCGGCCGCTGCGGCCAGCTCCTCCAGCCGCACGTCGCCCGCGGCGGCCACCACCATGTTGGCGCCGGTGTACTGGCGGCCGACGTAGCCCAGCAGGTCGTCGCGGCTCAGCGTCTCGATCACGCGGCGCGCGCCGATGACCGGCAGCGCCATCGGATGGCTGCCGAAGCAGTGGTGGTCGAACAGCTTGTAGGCGGTGCTCACCGGGTCGTCGTCGTCCTCGGACAGCTCCTGCAGGATCACGCTGCGCTCGCGCGCCAGCTCGGCCTCCGGGTAGGTGCCGTTGCGCACGATGTCGCCCAGCATGGAGACGAAGCGCGGCGCGTCGGCGGCCAGGCCGCGCATGTGGTAAGCGGTGTGGTCCTTGTCGGTATGGGCGTTCACCTCGGCGCCCAGCAGCTCGGCATCGAGGTTGATCTGCTGGCAGTCCCGGGTGTGGGTGCCCTTGAAGGCCATGTGCTCCTCCACGTGGCTGATGCCGTTGATGCGACGGCTCTCGTGCAGGCTGCCGGTGCGCACGAAGATGCTGACGCTGGCCGTGGGCGCATGCGGCAGCCGCAGCGCCAGCACGCGCACGCCGTTGGCCAGCGTGGCCACCTCCACGCTGCTGCCGTCGTCGACCGCTGCGGAATGTGCCATCAAGCCTCTTTGCGCACGCGCTCGATGAAGGCCTGCAGCAGCCGCGTGAACTCGGCCGGCACTTCCTGCACGCTGAGGTGGCTGGCCTGCGGCAGCACCTCCAGCGCGGCGCCCGGGACGCGCTCGGCGATGGCCTGCGCCATCTCGGGCGTGGCGCCGGCATCGCGGGCACCGGCGATCACCAGCGTGGGCACGGCCACCTGGTCCAGCTGGCCCAGCCAGTCCACCGCCATCACCGCGGTGCAGGCGGCCGCATAACCGGTGGCCGAGGTGCGCAGCAGCGTGCCGAGCAGGGCCTCGGCCTGCGCCGGATGCGCCTGCCGGTGGTCTTCATGCAGGTAGCGCTGCACCACCATGTCGGCCACCGCGGCCATGCCGCCGGCCTTCACCGCCTCGATGCGCTGCACCCAGGCGGTCTTGGCGGTGTCGGGATATTGCGCGGTGGTGTTGGCCAGCACCAGGCCTTTGACCAGCTCCGGATGGCGGATGGCCAGGCCCTGGGCCACCATCGCGCCCATCGACAGGCCCACGAACAGCACCGGCCCGCGGCCCCATTCGCGGATGACGCGGGCGGCGTCGTCCACCATGTCGTCCAGGCTGAAGGCGGCATCGGGCACCGCCGAGCCGCCATGGCCGCGGTGGTCGTAGCGCAGCACCGGGTGGCTCCTGCCCAGCTCGGCGGCCAGGTCGTCCCACATGTGCAGGTCCAGGCCCAGCGCATGGCTGAGCACGATGGGCAGGCCGGTCTCGGTGCCCTGCAGCGCCACCGCGCAGCTGCGGCTGGCTGAAGGTGTGGTGCAGCTGCACCCGCGGGCCGGTGGTCAGCGGCGCGGGCTCGGGCAGCAGGCCTTCCTTCTTCAGGATGTCCATGGTGATCTTGAAGGCGGTGTTGGCCGCCGGCACGCCGCAGTAGATGGCGCCCTGCATCAGCGTTTCCTTGATCGTCTCCAGCGGCACGCCGCCGCGGATGGCGGCGCCGCAGTGCAGCTCGAACTCCTCCCAGCGGGCCAGGCCCATGGTCATGCCCAGCACCAGCAGCCGGCGCGTGGTGTGGTCCAGGCCCGGGCGGCCCCAGATGTCGTTCCAGGCGAAGCGGGTGATCAGGTCCTGGAACTCGGCATTGAACGCGGTGGCGCCAGCAGTGGACTTGTCCACCCAGGCGTCGCCCAGCACCGCGCGGCGGTTCTTCAGGCCGCGGTCGAAATCATCCTGGCGAGCACTCATGCTTGTTCCTGCTGTGTAGGGTCGGTGGGGGATGCCGCATCGGCAAAGGGTCGGGCGGCCGCGAGCTGCGCGGCCAGCGGCTGCAGCCGGGCCAGCTGTTCCTGCGTGCGCCGGGCGGCCGGCTGCGCCGCGTGGTCGGGATCGAACAGGCGGTCGATCTCCGCGGCGGGCACTGCCTCGCGCAGCCGGGCATCGGCCTGTACGGCCTGCTGCACCAGCTCGCGCAGGTGGCGGCCCTCGGCCATCACCTGCTGCGAGAGCTGCTCCAGCAATCGTTGTGCCTCCGGCTTGCCGATGGCGCCGGCCAGCCGCGTGGTGCAGGCCTCGGCGCTCACCAGGCCCTGCAGCGCCTCGATGTGGCCCCGCATGCGCTGCGGATGCACCTGCAGGCCGGCGGCGGCTTCGGCCAGCGCATGCACCGCGCCATGCGCGCTGATGAACAGGCCCGCCCATTCGGCCAGCTCCGCCTGCCAGTTGCCCAGGCCGCGCTCATGCTCCTGCCCCATGGCGCCGAGCAAGGCGGCCACGCGGTGCGGCGTGCGCTGGGCGGCGGCCAGCGCCACCATGCTGGCCACCGGATTGCGCTTGTGCGGCAAGGCGGTGGAGCCGCCGCGGCCGGCGCCGGTGGGCTCGGCCAGCTCGCCGATCTCGCCCTGGCTCATCAGCGAAAGATCGCGCGCGAACTTGCCCAGCGCACCCACCAGCACGCCCAGCTCGCAGCCGAGCGCCACCCAGTCGTCGCGCTGGGTGTGCCAGGCGCCCTGCCACGGCGGCAGGCCCAGCTGGGTGGCCATGTGCTGCGCCACCGCGGGGCCGTGTTCGCCCAGCGTGGCCAGCGTGCCCACGGCGCCGCCGAACTGCAGCTGCAGCGCACGCGCGGCCTGCGCATGCAGCCGTTGCTGGCAGCGCACCAGCGGTGCGGCCCATTCCAGCACCTTGAAGCCGAAGCTCACCACCGAGGCCGGCTGCATCAACGTGCGGCCCATCACCGGGGTGCCCGCATGCTGCGCGGCCAGCGCCAGCAGCGCGGCATTCAGCGCAGAGAGGTCGTCGTCGATCAGCGCCAGCGCACGGCGGGTGAGCAGCACCATGCCGGTGTCGATCACGTCCTGGCTGGTGCCTCCCCAGTGCACCACCTGGGCGGCCTGGGCATCGAAGAGCGCCACCGTGTCGGTCAGGCGCTTGACCAGCGGGATGGCCAGGCTGCCGGCGCGGCCGCTGGCGGCCACCAGGGCCGGCACGTCGTACAGCTCGGCCCGGCACACGCCGGCGATCGCGGTCGCCGCGGCCTGCGGGATCAGGCCCACCGCGGCCTCGGCCCGTGCCAGCGCGGCCTCGAAGTCCATCATCGACTGGATGACCGACGCCTCGCCGAACACGGCCAGCATCTGCGGCGTGGACAAAAAGCCTTCGAAGGCGGAACCCGACATGCCTGCTGCTCCTGCGGCCGCCCCTGCGGCCCTTGTGCGCGGCCGATGCTAGCCTCCGCCGCGGCCGCGCCGTGCGCACAGCGCACAGGGCGCGCCGGGATCAGGCGTTGGCGGTGCGGCGGCCGCGGCGCTGGATCAGCCGCGTCATGTTGCCCAGCGAGAGCTGGTGCGCATTGATCAGGCCCAGGATGCCGCTGCGGTGCAGGTCCAGCACCTTGTCGTCGGGCAGCGCGGCGAACTTGGCTTCGTCGATGGCCAGGAAGCCGTCGACGGTGAGCTTGTTGCCGTCGGGCAGCGTGGCGTCGAAGCGCATGTCGCGCAGCAGCTCCAGCTCCACCAGCTTCTGGCCCACCAGCCGGGTGCGCTGCACCTCCAGCTCCAGCTTCTCCAGGAACTGCTGCATCTCCGTCAGGTAGACCGTGGGCTTGCCGTCGGCCTCGAACAGCGGCGTGCCCTCGGTCTCGGAGAAGCCGGGCCATTCGCGGGCGATGCACATGGCGTAGTTCTGCTCGTTGAGCTGCGCCATCGCGAAGGGATAGGCCCGCAGCACCGCGGGCACGTAGTCGGCCTGCCACCGGGTGCCGTCGGCGAACAGGTTCTCGTCCGGCGTGAGGCCGAACACGGCCACCGGCGCGATGTCGGGCTTCTGCGTCTGCGGGTCGGTGCCGGCGCGCACGAAGACGATGGGGTATTCCTTGCAGGCGTCCGCAAACTCCACCGCGGTGAGGAACATGGAGTTCAGCGCCGCGGTGTGCGAGACATCGGCGTAGTCCTGGCGCACGCGCAGCGTGCGGTGCTGGTCGCGGTCCAGCGCAACCGGGTTCTTGTGCAGGGCAGGATGGATCATTCTTCGGTCTCTTCTTCAGATGGGGGCAGGCGGCTCACCAGCACCTTGTCGACACGCTTGCCATCGAGGTCGACCACCTCGAACAGCCAGCCGTTCCACTCCACCTTGTCGGCGGTGCGGGGCAGCCGGCCCAGCAGCAGCATGATCATGCCAGCCAGCGTGTTGTAGCGGCCCCGGTCCTCCTCGGGCAGCTCCTTCAGGTGCAGGCGGTCCTTCAGCTCGGGCACGGGAATCAGGCCGTCCAGCAGCCAGGTGCCGTCGTCGCGCGGCACGGCCCAGGCGTCCTCGTCGGTGGGCGCGCCGAACTCGCCGGTGATGGCCTCCAGCACGTCGCGCACGGTGATCACGCCCTGCACCTCGCCGTATTCGTCCACCACGAACACCAGCTCCGCGCCCGAGGCGCGGAAGTGCTCCAGCAGTTCCATGCCCGACAGCGTCTCCGGCACGAAGACCGGCGGCGCCAGGTGCTCGGTGAGCGTGGCCGACTGGCCACGCGCCAGTGCCGGCAGCAGGCTCTGCGCCGACACCACGCCGATCACGTCCTGCATGCCGCCGCGGCACACCGGGTAGCGGGTGTGGCCGCCGCTGGCCATCTGCGCCAGCGTGTGCTCCATCGGCGCATTGACGTCCAGCCATTCGATCTCGTTGCGCGGGATCATCATCGAGCCCACCTGGCGGTCGTCCAGCCGGAACACGTTGCGCACCATCTGGTGCTCCTGGTGCTCGATGATGCCGGCGTCCAGGCCCTCTTCAAGCTGGCGGCGATCTCCTCCTCGGTCACGCTGCGGCTGGGCCCGGCCTTGATGCCCAGCAGCCGCAGCATGCCTTCGGTGCTGAAGGACAGCAGCGCCACGAAGGGCCGGGTGGCGATGGCCAGCCACAGCATCGGCCGCGACACCAGGCGCGCGATGCGCTCGGGGAACATCTGCCCCAGCCGCTTGGGCACCAGTTCGCCGAAGATGATGGTGGCAAAGGTGATCACCATCACCACCAGCGCGGTGGCGGTGATGCCGGCCACGCGCTCGGGCATGTCGAAGCGCTGCAGCATCCACTCCGCCAGCGGGCCGGCGAAGGCCGATTCACCCACGATGCCGTTGAGCACGCCAATGGAGGTGATGCCGATCTGCACCGTGGACAGGAAGCGCGTGGGATCGTCGTGCAGCACCATCGCCGTGCGGGCGCCGGGTTCGTTGCCCTCCACCATCACCTGCAGCCGGGCCTTGCGGCTGGAGGCCAGGGCCATCTCCGACATGGCGAACAGCCCGTTGATCAGGATGAGGCAGACGAGTAACGCGATGTCCATTCAAGAAAATGCCGCTGTGCGCAGACGCAGCGGCACCGGGTAGCAGGGCAGCCCAGCGTAGCAGAATCACCCCATGCACTACCTCATCGGCGACCTGCAAGGCTGCTGCGACGCGCTCGAGCAGCTGCTCGACGAGATCGCCTTCTCCCCCTCGCGCGACCACCTCACGGTGCTGGGCGACATCGTCAACCGCGGGCCCCGATCGCTGGACACGCTGCGCCGGCTGCATGCGCTGGGCAGTTCGGCCGAGGCGCTGCTGGGCAACCACGACCTGCACCTGCTGGCGGTGGCGCACGGCATCCGGCCGCTGCACCGCAGCGACACGCTGGGCGACATCCTGGCCGACCCGAAGCGCGCGCAATGGATCGAGTGGCTGCGCCAGCGCCCTCTCGCGCTGATGGACAGCGGTTGGCTGTGCGTGCATGCCGGCGTGGTACCGCAGTGGGACGCCGCCACCACGCTGGCGCTGGCCGGCGAGGTGGAAGCCATGCTGCGCGGCCCCGACCTGGCCGCCTTCCTGGCGGCGATGTACGGCAACGAGCCGCGCCGCTGGCACGAGGACCTGGCCGGCCACGACCGGCTGCGCTTCGTGGTGAACGTGCTCACGCGCATCCGTTTCTGCACCGACGATGGCACGCTGGACTTCAAGACCAAGGACGGCGCCGGCGCCGCCCCGGACGGCCACCATCCCTGGTTCGACGTGCCCGGCCGCGCCACGGCCGGCGTGAAGGTGGCCTTCGGCCACTGGTCCACCCTGGGCTTCACCCAGCGCCCGGATCTGCTGTGCCTGGATTCGGGCTGCGTCTGGGGCGGCGCCCTCACCGCGATGCGGGTGGACGGCGGGCGGCATGAAGTGCATCAGGTGCAGTGCGCGCAGGCGGCCGTGCCGGGGTGATGCCCGCTTGAGCGAGAATGCCGCCAGGGCGACCAAGGAAGCGTGGCAGAGTGGTCGATTGCACCGGTCTTGAAAACCGGCGGCTCGCAAGGGCCCGTGAGTTCGAATCTCACCGCTTCCGCCAAGGGTGTCCGCGCTGACGCGCCACCCGCCGGGCCGCGACGAACGCCACGCGCACGCCGTGCTTTGCAACCTGGCGCAGCATGAGGCACGCGCATTGCCCCAGGGTTGCATGACCACCGCAACCTTCGATACAAGCGCGGCCGTACACCGGCCCCTGCATCCGCTCCATGTGCTGCTGCTGGCCGGCAGCGTGCCCATGTTCCTCGGCGTGCTGATGAGCGACATCGCCTATGCCAACAGCGACCAGGTGCAGTGGAAGAACTTCGCTTCCTGGCTGAACGCGGGCGCATTGCTGCTCAGCGGCCTGGCGCTGCTCTGGTCGGTGCTGTCGATGGTCAGCGCCCATCGCAGGCGGCGCCGCCCGGTGCTGGCCGGCGCGCTGCTGCTGGCGGGCTGGATCATCGGCTTCGTCAATTCGCTGGTGCATGCCAAGGACGCCGGCGCTACCTTGCCAGAGGGCCTGGTGCTCGCGGTGATCGTCTTCGCCCTGGTGGCGGTGGCCAGCTGGCTCAGTCTCAGCTTCGAGCGAAGCGGGGTGCGCGCATGACCCCCGTCAAGCGCGGCGTCGCGGCGCTCCTTCCGCTCGTGTTCCTGGCTGCCTGCTCCGGCAGTGCGGAGCCGCCGGTGTATGGCGCCGAGCCCAGGCTGCCCGAGCCGCAGCGCGGCCTGCTGCCCTCGATGAAGATTGCCGAGCCGGCCCTGTGGGGAGATCGCCGCCCGCAGGTGCCCGAGGGATACACCATCACGGCCATCGCCACCGACCTGCAGATCCCGCGGCAGACGCTGGTGCTGCCCAATGGCGACATCCTGGTGGCCGAAGGACGGGGGGGTGGCGCCCCCGCGCTGACACCGAAGGACATGATTGCCGGCGTCATCAAGGCCCGCGGCACGACGTCGGTCAAAGGCGGCAACCGCCTGACGCTGCTGCGTGATGCGGATGGCGATGGCGTCTATGAATCGCGGACGGTCTTCGCCAAGGACCTGAACGCACCTTACGGGCTGGCGCTGGTGGGCAACCGGCTCTTCGTGGCCAACCAGGACGCACTCGTCCGCTTCGACTACCAGCCCGGACAGTTCACGGCCGGCGGCCCGCCGGTCAAGGTGGCCGACCTGCCGTCGGCCATCAACCACCACTGGACCAAGGCGCTGACCGCCAGCGCCGACGGGCGCTTCCTGTACGTGGGCATCGGCTCCAACAGCAACATCACCGAGCGCGGCATGCCGGCCGAGGTGGACAGGGCGATGGTCTGGCAGATCGACGCGGAGACCGGCGCCCATCGCCCTTATGCCACCGGCCTGCGCAACCCCACGGCGCTGACCGTCCAGCCTGGATCGGGCCAGCTGTGGGTGGCGGTCAACGAGCGCGACGAGATCGGGCCCAACCTGGTGCCGGACTACGTGACGTCGGTGAAGGAGAACGGGTTCTACGGCTGGCCGTACAGCTACTGGGGCCAGAACGTCGATACCCGGGTCCGACCGCAGGATCCGGCCAAGGTGGCCGCGGCGATCCGGCCCGACTACGGCCTGGGCTCCCACGTGGCCACGCTGGGCCTCGCCTTCTCGACGCCCGCCATGGGCCAGCAGTTTGCGCAAGGCTTGTTCGTGGGCGAGCACGGCAGCTGGAACCGCGATCCGCCCAGCGGCTACCGCGTGATCTTCATTCCCTTCCGGGATGGCCGCCCGGCCGGCGATCCGGTGGATGTGGTCACCGGGTTCTTCGGGGACGACGGCAAGACGCGCGGCCGCCCCGTGGGCGTGACGGTGGACCCCCGCGGCGCGCTGCTGGTGGCGGACGACCTTTCGAATACGTTGTGGCGCATGACGCCGTCGAGGCAGCCCTCGGCAGATGCCGCTTCCAACGCGGCGCCTGTGGCCTCCGGGGTGGCTTCCGCTGCTTCCGCTGCTTCCGCTGCTTCCGCCGCTCCTGCAGCCTCCGCCGCGGCCGCCACTGACGAGGCAGCATCGGCCGGACAGGGCAGCAACCGCTGAGCCGGAGGCGGCCTTCATCACTGCTGCGCCGCACGAAGGCTGGGCAGGCCGGGATGGCTTGCAGCACGCGCGGAGCCGTTGCGATGCCAGCCAGCACCGGGGGTGCTTGGGGACGCCGACGGGCCTCTCTCCAGCAACCCGTCGTTCGCGACCAAGCGCAGCTCAAGATTCCCAAGGCGGACCGTGCGGTGTTCGGTGTGCGGGCCGCGGCACGGCACCGAGCCGCTGCGCCATTGCAGTGGCCACAGTTCGACGCCGTTGCATTCAGCCAGCGACCGATCCATGTCATCAATCACGGGTCGTCCATCTGGCGATGATCATGTACGGGTAAAAGCTGAGCTCGCGCCTCAGCTGCTCTGTCCATCGCGGCCGATGCTGCCCCGCGGATCGGCGGGGCACCCGGCTGAACTTCGTGCACCGCGTAAGAGCCTGGGGTCGGACACATTTGCCGCAATATGGTTGCGACAGATGCACGTTGGTCACGAGTCCACAGGGGCAGCGCATCGATGGGGCCAGCCCCCCTCGCCTCCGAGGATCATGCTCAGGCTTCCATCGGTTTCCATCACCACGCCGGCCGCGTCGCACACCCGGCCTATTCGTTGCGTGCGCAGCGCCGCATGGACCTCGTCTTCCGTCACACGCTCATGCTTCATCGCCGCGGGCAGCAAGCGACCCTGGTGAACCAGCAGCCTGGGCTCAGACTTCACCGGCTGCGAGAGCCGGGCCGAGCGCACGGACAGCCCGGTGATGAGCCACTGCAGACCCACCAGCAGTACCAGCGCCGTCATGCCCTCGGCCAGCGCCACGTCCTTGGACATCACGCTGGTGGCCAGGGTGGAGCTCAGGGCCACGGTGATGATGAGGTCGAACGCATTGAGCTTGGACAGCGTGCGCTTGCCCGAGCCGCGCAGCAGCAGCACGAGGAATACATAGGCGGCGCCACCCGCGATGACGGTGCGCAGCAGGCCGTGCCATTTGTCGAAGAACATGCGCCGAAGCTGCAAGCACGGTGCCGTGCAACCCGGCAGGCACGCCGATGGACATGAGAACCTTGCGCGGTGCCGCGTCCGTCGGCTTCATGCGCTCGCTGTGGGCCAAGGTACGCCATGACGACGTGCTCAACGGCGCCGCCGCGTTGGCGTTCTACATGACGCTAGCCATCCTCCCGGCCATGATCGTGGTGATGGCCGTGATCCCCTACCTGCCGATCGAGCAGGTGGACCAGGCCCTGATGCAGCTGCTGCGCCAGGCGTTGCCGGGCCATGCGGCCGACCTCTTCTCCGATGTGGTGCAGGAGATCACCACCGAACAGCGCGGCGGCTTGTTGTCGGCCGGACTGGCCGGCTCGCTATGGATCACGTCCACCGGCATGTATGCGGTGATGCGGCAGCTCAACCGCACCTATGGCGTGCGCGAGAGCCGGGGCTTTCTGCGCGGTCGGCTCACCGCGCTGGGGCTGAGCCTGCTGTTCGGGGTGCTGGTGATCGGCGGATTCTCGCTGATCGTGCTGGGCGACCGACTGCAGGACTGGCTGGTGGTCCGGCTGGGCGGGGCATGGGCAATGGGCTGGCTGTTTCTTGCCTTCCGCTGGGTCGTGATCCTGGCAGGCCTGCTGCTGGCCTTTGCCTTGGTCGAACACCTTGCGCCCAACCGCCGCCAGCGTTTCCAACTGCTGACCGCAGGCAGCATCACCGGAGTGGCGCTGCTGGTGTGTGCGTCGGTGGGCTTTGCCTGGTACACGAAGTACTTCGGCAGCTACGGCGCCACGTACGGCAGCATCGGCGCAGTCATCCTGCTGATGCTGTGGCTCTTCGCGGCCGGCTTGGCCATCTTGCTGTCGGCCGAGGTGAACCAACAGCTTCGGCAGCGGGCGTCAGGCAAGTCCTAGGTCCATGCGGACCGCAGTCTGGAACCGGCATCCATACGCCTTCTCCCACGCGGGGATATTCAACACTTCGTATGGAGCTTGGCATGAAGATCCATCAACCCATCCAACGCATTGCGGGTGGTGGCATGGCCGTTGCTGGCCGCCACTCTGGCCATGCCGGCAAGGTGCCTCGCAGGGCTACCGCGCCGTGCGGGCCAGCAAGCACATTGGCCAGATCATCGACCTGCTGGTCGACATGAACACGGCGACCTCTGGACGTCAGCCGCGAGACCATGCGCAACGTGCGCGGCTTCGACGAAAGCCGCATTGACGCTCTCGGCGGCCGCAACTGGGTGAGCGAGAGGCGGCGCAACCTGCAGAACTCGCCCGTGGCGTCGTCTCCGGCCGACCGGGGCACGCGGTGATGGCGCAGCACCGGGGCCAGTGCATGCGGGCGTCAGCGGCGGAGCTGCAGCTCGTCGATCAGCGCCTGCATCTCGGCAATCTCACGCCGCTGGGTTTCGATGATGCCGATGGCCAGCTTGCGCACCCGCGGGTCTTCCAGGTGCGCGCGCTCGCTGGTGAGGATGGCGATGGAGTGGTGCGGAATCATCGCCTTCATCCACGACACCTGGTCCACCGTGGCTTGGCTGCGGACCAGCCACAAGCTGGCCGCGGCCAGCAGCACGCTGCTGACCAGGATGGCCGCATTGACGCTGCGATGCGGGTACATGCCCCACATGAACGCCAGCATCACGATGGCCATCGTGGCCCCCATCAGCAGGGCCATGAAGAACCGCGTCTCGCTGAAATACACATGCGCCAGCGCATAGGTGTTGAGGTACATAAGCACCAGCATGACGACGGTGGACGTGACGATCATTGCTGCGAAGCGGGAGTACTTCATGGTGGCTCCAGGCGGTGGTATGCGCCTGCCCGGCTGCAAACCGCATTCCCAACCGGGGCAGGCCTCGTTGAGTCCCATTCGTGGCCAGGCATCGCGCGCCAATGCCACCGAGGTGGCGGCCGGGCGGCTGGCCATGGATCGTCCCACCGATCCGGCAGTCAAGCGCTTCGCCAAGCGCATGGTGGACGAGCATGCGCGGGTGGGCCGCGAGCTGTCGGAGGTGGTGCAGGTGGTGCAGCGCATGAAGGCCGACCCCGGGCTGACCGCGCTGCTCGGCACCGCCAAGGGCGTGTTCATCCTGCCGGACTACGGACGTGGTGCTCTGATCCTGGGCGCGCAGGCCGGCGCGTCCGCCGGGTCGATGGCATTGCTGCTCATGAGCGACCGCGCGGTCGAACGCTTCCGCTCGGACCGCAACTTCTCGCTCAGCGCCGATGCCGGTCTGTCCATCGGTCCGTACTCCCAGCGCACTTAGGCCTCGGCCGGCAAGGTGCAGGACGTGGTGGTGTGGTCGGGCACCCAGGGCGCGTACGCCGGCGTGTCGGTGGGCGTCACCGACGTGATGCTGGACCGCGACGCCAACCGTGCCTACCATGGCCGCGACGTGTCGGTGGCCCGCATCCTCGACGGCTCGGTGGAAAACCCTCAGAACAACGTGCTGGACCTGTGACCAGTGGCGGCCTGCGCCGGCACCAGGTGCCCGCAGGCTACCCCTATCATCGTCCGCATGGCAACACGCAAGATCGGCCCGCGGCCGGCTGCCCCGGCGCAGGGCAGCACACAAGACGATCCCGCGGGACAGGTGCTGCGACAGTTCCGGCAGGTGTTCGGTGCGGTCCGCAGCCACTTCGCGCAGGTCGAGAAGAAGGTGGGTCTGGGCGGGGCGCAGCTGTGGGCCCTGAATCATGTGCGCGACCGCCCCGGCATCGGCGTGGGCGACCTGGCCCGGGCGCTGGACATCCACCAGTCCACCGCGAGCAACCTTGTCAAGGGCTTGATCGAGCGTGAGCTAATTGCCGCCAACCGCGGCGGCAGCGACCGCCGCGCGGTGCAGCTGGAGCTGCTACCGGCCGGCGCAAAACTGCTGCGCAAGGCGCCTGGGCCATTCTCCGGCGTGCTGCCGGACGCGCTACGGCGCATGGATCCGGCCAGCCTGCGCCGACTCAGCAAGGACCTGGACCGCCTGCTGCAGGAACTGTCCACCGACGACCGCAGCAGCCGTCGCCCACTGAGCGAACTCTAGGCCCCGACAAGTTCCCTGTGAAAGTACGTATTGGCCGGCAAGGCCATGGCAAATACATTTGCGCAAATGTACTGTCGGCTGCGGCCTAGGGAATCCCCATGCAGATCAAGTTGACGAAGGACCTGCTGGCCGGCGTGATGTTCACGGTGGCCGGAATCTGTTTTGCCGTGGGTGCCGCTTCGTACTCGTTTGGATCGGCGGCCAGGCCTGGACCAGGTTACTTCCCGTTCGGGCTGGGCATCCTGCTCGCCCTGATGGGCGCGGTAATCCTGGTGCGCGGGCTGGCCACCCGGCAGGCGCCGGAGCAGCAGTTCGGCCGCCTGTCCAGGCGGCCGCTGCCCATCGTGGTGCTGGCCATCCTGTCGTTCGCCCTGACGCTGCCCACGCTGGGCATGGTGCTGGCGCTGCCCATCCTCATCGCCATCATCAGCGCCGCGGGCGACCAGTTCTCGTGGCGCGATGTGGCCATCGGCAGCGTAGTGCTGACGCTGGGCTCGTGGCTCGTGTTCATCAAGGGCCTGGCGCTGACGCTGCCGGTGTGGCCCTCTTTCATCGGCTGAAGGAGGCCCCATGGACATGCTCGACAACCTCGCGCTGGGGCTGCAGACCGCCCTGACGATGCAGAACCTGCTGTATGCCTTCGTCGGCTGTCTGCTGGGCACCCTGATCGGCGTGCTGCCCGGGCTGGGCTCGGTGACCACCATCGCGATGCTGCTGCCATCCATCTATGCGCTGGACGCCACGCCCGCGCTGGTAATGCTGGCCGGCATCTACTACGGCTCGCAGTACGGCGGTTCCACCACGGCCATCCTGATCAACGTGCCGGGTGAATCGGCTTCCGTGGTGACCGCGCTCGACGGCTACCAGATGGCGCGCCAAGGCAGGGCGGGCGCGGCGCTGGCCACCGCCGGCCTGGGCTCATTCTTTGCGGGAACAGTGGCCACGCTGGTGATCGCGGCCTTCGCGCCGCCGCTGACCGAACTGGCCTTCAAGTTCGGCCCGGCGGAGTACTTCGCGCTGATGGTGCTGGGCCTGGTGGGCGCGGTGGTGCTGGCCTCGGGCTCGCTGCTCAAGGCCATCGCGATGATCCTGTTGGGGCTGTTGATCGGGCAGATCAACACCGACGTGATCTCGGGCGTGCCGCGCTACAGCTTCGACATCCCCGAGCTCACCGACGGCGTGAACGTGGTGGCGCTGGCCATGGGCCTGTTCGGCTTCGCGGAGATCGTGGCCAACCTCAGCCGGCCGGCCGAGCAGCGCGAGGTCTTTACCAAGGAGGTGAAGGGACTGTGGTTGACGAAGGAGGACTTCAAGCTGGCCGCGCCCGCGGTGCTGCGCGGCACCGCGCTGGGCTCGCTGCTGGGCGTGCTGCCGGGCGGCGGCTCGCTGCTGTCGTCGTTCGCCTCCTATACGCTGGAGAAGAAGATCTCCAACACGCCCGAGCGCTTCGGCAAGGGCGCCATCCAGGGCGTGGCCGGGCCCGAGAGTGCCAACAACGCCGGCGCGCAGACCTCCTTCATCCCGATGCTGACGCTGGGCATTCCGCCCAACGCGGTGATGGCGCTGATGGTGGGCGCGATGACCATCAAGGGCATCCAGCCCGGCCCGCAAGTGATGACCAGCAACCCCGACCTGTTCTGGGGCCTGATCGCGTCGATGTGGATCGGCAACCTGATGCTGGTGATCCTCAACCTGCCGCTGATCGGCATCTGGATCCGGCTGCTGACGGTGCCCTACCGCTTCCTGTTCCCGGCCATCGGCGTGTTCTGCTGCATCGGCGTTTACTCGGTCAACAACAACACCTTCGACGTGTACATGGTGGCGCTGTTCGCGGTGCTGGGTTATGTGTTCTACCTGCTGCAGTGCGAGCCCGCGCCGTTGCTGCTGGGCTTCATCCTGGGGCCGATGATGGAGGAGAACTTGCGCCGCGCGCTGCTGCTGTCGCGCGGCGACTGGGGCACGTTCGCCGAGCGTCCGCTGTCTGCGGGCCTGCTGATTGCCGCGGCCATCCTGGTGGCGCTGGTCGCGTTGCCCGCCGTCCGGGGCAAGCGCGAAGTCGCGTTCCAGGAAGCTTGACCACACACCTAAAGGGGTGCACTCATGAAGATCAAGCACGTGTCGGCAGGACTCGCCCTGCTGGTTTGTGGGGTTGCCATGGCGCAGGCGCCTTCGGTTCAGGTACTGCCGGCCGAGCGGCCCGCAGTGCCACCGTCGGCGGCGGCTGGGAACGGCTGCTGGGTTACCTTCTTCGATGGCACGGAGTACCGTGGCGAGCAACTGGTTTTGCTTGGACCGGTCGGCTTGAAGGACATGGACCGCACCGGGAAGCCTTGGCGTGATTGGGACAGCGTGATGGTGGGCACAACGGCACGCGTAGGCACCTTCACGCAAGAGGGCTATTGGGAACGCGCGTCGTTGCTGGAGCCGGGCGAACAGATAAGCGACCTTCGGGGCGCCACGGGCCGCTTCAAGGACATCGAGTCGATCTGGGTGGACTGCGTCGACCGCTGATCCGCTGAGCTTCCGGATGAACCGATTGCGCACTGTGTGGCTGTCGGTGCTCGGCAGCCTGTGGTTCATTCCCGCCGTGATGGTGTGCGGCAGCATCGCACTGGCGCTGCTGCTCATCGAGTCGCAAGCACTGGCCGGCTCCCATCTCGCTGAAGATTGGCCGCGCCTGTTCGGTGCCGGTGCGGAAGGCGCGCGCGGCATGCTCAGCGCCATCGCCACCTCGATGATCACGGTGGCCGGTGTGGTGTTCTCCATCACCATCGTGTCGCTGTCGCTGGCGGCCAGCCAGTACTCGCCGCGGGTGCTGCGCAACTTCATGTCGGACCGGCCGACGCAGGTGGTACTGGGCGCCTTCGTGTCGGTGTTCAGCTACTGCCTGATCGTGCTGCGCACGATCCGCGGCAGCGACGAGGGCGACTTCGTGCCTTCGCTGGCGGTGCTGGGCGGCGTGATGCTGGCGCTGTTTGCGGTGGCACTGCTCATCTACTTCATCCACCATGTGGCGTCGGCCATCCAGGTCTCTTCCATCGTCGGTCGCATCAGCAAGGAGACGGAGGCCGCGATCGATCGCCTGTTCCCGGCCGACGTGGGTGAGCCCACCCGCGGTGATGACACCGCCGCGGCGCCTGCACTGCCGTCCGGCCCTTGCCAGACCGTGCGCGCACCTGCGAGCGGCTATCTGGTGTCGATCGACGGCGATGCGCTGCTGGCCGCCGCCACGCGGTGTGATGCGGTCATCCAGGTGGTGCCGGCCGTCGGCGAGTTCGTGCTGCGTGAGGAGCCGCTGTGCCAGGTGTTCGGTGGCGCGCCGCCCGATGCCGACATGCTGTGCGGCTGCTTCACGCTGCAGCCCGAACGCACCGTGCACCAGGACGTGGCTCATGGCCTCCAGCAACTGGTGGACGTGGCGCTGAAGGCACTGTCGCCCAGCGTGCACGATCCCAGCACCGCGATCGCCTGCATCCACCGGCTGGGCCACCTCATGGCGCTGCTGGCATCGCGGCCCATGCCGGAGCCGGCACGGCGGGTGGAGGGCCGGCTGCGCCTGGTGCTTCCGGCACCGGCATTCGGCGCCTTGCTGGAAGGCGCCTTCAGTCCGCTGCTGCGCCACATGGGGTCGCATGCCGAGGTGTATGCCGAGCTTGCCCGCATGCAGGCGCGCATCGGCCTGTTCGCGCGTGATGCGCGGCGGCGGGACGCGCTGCGGCGGCAGCTCGACGCGGTGCGCACGGCAGCGCGTGGCGCCGAGCTGCCTGCGCACGCACATGCCAGGCTGCAGGCCGACATCGACGCGGCCTCGCACGGGCTGCAGTTGCCGAGCGGCTGACCGGCACGCAGCCCTGGCGGCCCGGCTCGCCGACGGGCGGGACCCAACACGTCTTCAGTGGGTAGTCGAATGGTTTGGCGGCATGGACTCCGACAACCGATCCCGGGCCGAGGACAAGAGCCTGGTACGGCTGACGAAGCCCGGCGCCCTTTCCTTTCGTGGCTACAGCCCCTGCCGCGCCGCCTCGATGCGGGCGATGTCGATCTTGCGCATGGTCATCATCGCGTCGAACACCCGCTTGCGTACCGCGGGGTCGGGATCGGCCATGCCGTCGTTCAGCTGGCGCGGCGTGATCTGCCAGGAAAAGCCCCAGCGGTCCTTGCACCAGCCGCATTCGCTTTCCTGCCCACCGTGGCCCACGATCGCGTTCCAGTAGCGGTCGGTCTCTTCCTGGTCCTCGGTCTCCACCATGAAGGAGACGGCTTCGTTGGGCCGGAAGACCGGGCCGCCGTTCAGGCCCAGGTAGTGGCTGCCCATCAGGGTGAACTCCACCGTCAGCTCGGCGCCCGCCTGTCCGCCGCCGGGGGAAGTCGCCCGGTGCCACCATCGCGCGGCCGATGTGGCTGTCGGGGAAGGTGCGGGTGTAGAACTCGGCGGCCTGCCGCGCCTGGCCGTGGTCGAACCACAGGGTGGTGATCAGTCTGGTCGCCATGTCGGCTCTCCCCACGATGGTCTGGTCGCCAAGGACCGCGTGCGCGTCAGCGCGTCAATGGCAGGTTGTACCGGGACTGCAGGCCTTCGATGGCCGCGGTCAGGGCTTGCACGCAGGTGGCGGTGGCGGCGGAGTCGCCGCTGCCGCGCACGCCGGCCAGGGTCCAGTTGCAGCCGGAGGCATCGGGCTCCTGCGGCTCCACGCCGGAGAAGTGCACGCCGGCACAGGCCTCGTGGCGGGCGGCTTCCTCGCGGATGAGCTCGCGCAGGTCTTCAGCGGAAATGACGGTACGGCCCATGGTGCGCTCCTGGTTCGGCGATGCCGCCACTGTGGCCCGCCGCCCGGCCGCTGCGCGTCGGAGAGCGCCGCATCCGAAGGCAGGCGATGTTCCACGCCCTGGCGGGCAGCCGGCCTGCGGGTGAGTCCTCACGCGCGCCGGTCGTGTCGGTGGCACGATGCCTGCGAGAGGATGACGACCATGATCGTGCGCTTTCCTTCCTCCACCGCCCCGCCGGACCGGTGCATGCCCGCCGCTGACGCGCAGGCGCTGCAGCCCGCCCCGCGCAGCTGGATGTGCGATGCCTGCGAGCAACTGCTGCGCTCGCCGCCCGCCGAGGGCCACACCGGCCTGCGGCCCACCGGCGCGCGCAAGCAGCCGGGCGGCCTGTCCAGCGGCGTGATGTTCCAGTACCGCTGCAGTGCCTGCCGCTTCGTCTGGATGCGGGTGGCCGATTCCGCCTCGGGCGATGTCTCGTGGGTGGGGGGATATGCGGTGGGCGATGCGCCCCGGCGCGGACCGGCGCCGCCCGGCGCCCTGCCCCGCCTGCCCGACCCGGGCGTGGCGCCACCGTGACACCGCCCGCCTCCCCGGCCATGCGCCGCCCCGCAGCGCAAGGCGCCGCGCGGAAGGGTTGTCCCTCAGACCATGCGGTGCGCAGGCGGTGCGTAATCGGCACCGCATGCAGACCCATGGAGGAGATGTCTTGAGCCTGAACCGCGCACTGTCCCTGGCCGCCCTGGCCGCCCTCACCGCCTGCGCCACCGGCCCGTCCAGCGGACCGATGACGTTCTTCGTCACCAGCGTCGGCAGCGGCAAGGGAGCCGACCTCGGCGGCCTCGCCGGCGCCGACGCGCATTGCCAGAAGCTGGCCGGCGCCGCCGGCGCCGGCAGCCGCACCTGGCGCGCCTACCTCAGCACGCCCGGGCAGTTCCCGGGGGCGGCAATCCCACCGGCGTGCCGTCGGTGCATGCGCGCGACCGCATCGGCAAGGGCCCCTGGCACAACGCCAAGGGCGAGCTGATCGCCCGCGACCTGGCGCACCTGCACAACGGCAACCACCTGAGCAAGGCCACCGCGCTGGACGAGCGCGGCAACGTGGTCAAGGGCCGCGGCGACAACCCCAACGAGCACGACATGCTCACCGGCTCGCGCGCCGACGGCACCGCCTTCGCGCCGCAGACCGACACCACCTGCAAGGCCTGGACGAGCAGCACCGACGGCTCGGCCATCGTCGGCCACCACGACCGCATCGGCCCGCTGCCCGAGAACTGGGCCACCAGCTGGAACTTCTCGCACCAGACCGCCGGCTGCAGCACGGAGGCGCTGATCCGCACCGGCGGCGTGGGCCGGTTCTACTGCTTCGCGGCGGACTGAGGCGGCCGCGGCGGCAGGCCTCAGTCCAGCTGCAGGCCCAGGTCCTTCGCCGCCTTGGACAGCACCGTCACCTCCCGCTGCAGCACCTCGTTGAAGGCGGCGGCGGTGTTGCCCGTCAGCGGGGCCACGCCGCCGATCTCGTTCAGCCGCTTGCGGAACTCGGGCTCGGTGACGATCTGAGCCACCTTCTGGTTGATCAGCTGCACCGCGGCCGGCGGCGTCTTCGCGGGCGCCACCAGGCCGAACCACACGTCGAAGTCGACCCCGCCGGGGTAGCCCTGCTCGGTCACCGTGGGCACGTCGGGCCACAGCTCGGAGCGGCTGGCGCGCAGCTGGCCCAGCGCCTTGAGCTTGCCCGACTGGATGAAGCCGCGCGCATCGGCCGTGCCCAGCAGGCCCCACTTCACCTCGCCCGACATCAGCGCCTGCACCAGCGGCGCACCGCCCTTGTAGGGCACGTGGGTGTAGTGGCCGTCCGCATGGGCATTGAGCATCTCGGAGGCCAGGTGCGACAGCCCGCCCGCGCCGGCCGAGCCGTAGGGCAGCCCGCCCTTGCCGGCCGACTTGCCGGCCGTCACCAGGTCGCCCACGGTCTTGAAGGACGAATCCGCCGGCACCACCAGCACCAGCGGCGCCAGCGACACCCGGGCCACCGGCACGAAATCGGCCGCGGTGAAGCCGGCCTTGCTGAAGGTCACCGGATTGATGGACAGCATGCCGGTCAGGCTCATGGCCAGCGTGTGGCCGTCGGCCGGGCTCTGCAGCAGCGAGACCATGCCCAGGTTGCCGCTGGCACCGGGCTTGTTCTCCACCACCACGTTCTGCTTCAGCTCCTCCTGCAACCGCGGCGCCAGCAGCCGGGCCGCCACGTCGGTGGCGCCGCCCGGCGGATAGGGCACGATGATGCGCAGCGGCTTGCTGGGGAAGGCGGCCTGGGCCCGCACCGCGGCAGGCAGCGCGGCCAGCAGGGCGGAGCCGATGAGGCCGGCGGCGACGGCGCGGCGGCGGATGACGTGCATGGAGTCTCCTCGGGGCTTGCGGAAGGGATGGCGGGCGGCCGGCGGGCGCGCCGCACCGCGGTCAGGCGGCGGTCTCTGCGGGCCGCTCGTACACCGCCTGGCGCTGCTCCAGCACATGCCAGCCGATGGTGTGCTTGAAGTCGGCCATCGTGGTGCGGCCGCAGGGCAGCTCGCCCATCGGCACGCCGCGCTGCGCGGACAGCGCCGCCAGGTTGGCCTGCATCGCATGCACCACGCTCAGCAGCGTGACGATGGGATAGGTGGCGAAGGCCGCCACCGATTCGATCTGCGCCCGGTCCAGCCTGGCCATCCAGGTGCCTTCCATCAGCTGCAGCGACAGCGGCCGGCCGCACACCTCGCGCAGCCGCACCAGGTCCTCGTAACGGCTGAAGGTGCGTGAGATGGGCTGGATCAGGTCGGCCCCGGCTTCGGCCAGCAGCGCGGCGCGGTCCAGCGCTTCCTGGGGGTCGGCCACGTCGGTGCGGGCGACGATCAGCAGGTCGGGGTCCTGCCGCGCATCCACCGCGGCACGCACCCGCGCCACCGCATCGACGACGGGCACCACCAGCGACTGGGCGGCCGCCGCGGGGGCAGCGCTTGGGGCTGACCTGGTCTTCGATGGACAGCGCGGCCACGCCGGCCTTCTCGAACGCACGCACGGTGCGGCCGACGTTCAGCACGTTGCCATAGCCGGTGTCGGCGTCGGCGAAGATGGGCTTGCGCACCACGTTGGCCATGTGGTCCACCACCTGCACGTTCTCGCTCAGCGTGTAGAGCTCCATGTCGGGCTGGCCCAGCAGCGAGGCCGAGATGCCGAAGCCGGTGGAGAACACGCCGTCGAAGCCGGACTGGTCGACCAGCAGGGCCGACAGCGCATCCTGCGCGCCGGCAAACCAGAAGGTGGGGCCGCCCTGCACGCGGCGGCGAAGTTCCTGGCGGTTGGTCAGGCTCATGCGATGTCTCCTGTTCGGGCTTGCGCGCGGGCCAGCCGCGCCTTGAGGTAGGGAATCAGGCCGCCGGCTTCCAGCGTGCCCTGCTCGGCCGCGCCCAGCGGCTGCAGCGGCAGCGAGCGGCCCTGGGCGGGCAGCCGCACCTGTTGCGCGGCCCAGTCCACTTCCAGCAGGTCGCCACGTTGCGCCATGCCCAGGATGCCGGGGCAGGTGACCAGCGGGAACCCCATGCTGATCTCGCCGCGGAAGAAGCCGGGCGAGAACGACTCGGCCACCACGCCGGCAATGCCCAGGTGGCGCATCGCCCGCATCGCCGGATAGTGCGGATGGCCGTAGCCGAAGTTGCGGCCGCCCACCAGCAGGTCGCCGCGCTGCACCGTGGCGGCGAAGCCGGGCGCCTGGTCGGCCAGCACCAGGCCGGCCAGTTCGTTCAGGTCGGTGATCTTGATGTTGCGCACGCCCACGATGAGGTCGATGTCGTAGTCGTCGTCGGCAAACACCCAGGCCACGCGGCCGCGCAGGTTGGGCAGGACTGTCATGCGGTGGCCTCCAGGTAGGGCCGCGGGTCGGCGATGCAGCCTTCCACCGCGGAAGCGGCCACCACCGCGGCATTGCACAGGTAGATCTCGGAATCCACGCTGCCCATGCGGCCCGGCGTGTTGAGCGTGCCGGTGGACACCGCGCGCTGGCCATCGGCCATGGTGGCGATGCGGCCGTAGCAGTAGTCGCAGGTGGGCGAGCTGATGAACGCACCCGCTTCCACCAGCGTCTCGATCAGCCCTTCCCTGGCGGCCTGCGCCATGATGGCCTGCGAGGTGGGCACCACGTGCAGCTGGAAGCCGGGCTTCACCTGCCGGCCGCGCAGCACCTCCGCCGCGATGCGCAGGTCTTCCAGCCGGCCGCTGGCGCAGGAGCCGAGGTAGCCCGAATGCACCGCCAGCCCCAGGTGGGCCGACAGGTCGCGGGTGTTGGCCGGGCTGGGCGGCACCACCACGATGGGCTGCAGCGCCGACACGTCGATGCTGACCACCTGCTCGTAGACCGCATCCTCGTCCGGCTGCACCGGCGGCACCTGCAGCCGCTGGCGGCCCTGCAGCCAGTCCATCGTGCGGGCATCGGGCGCCACCAGCATGGTGGTGGCGCCAAGGAACATCGCCTGGCCGCAAATCGTCTGGCGGCCTTCCATGCTCATCGCGTCGATCACCGGGCCGCACAGCTCCACCGCCTTGAAGGCGCAGGACGAAGGACCCATCACCCGCACCAGGTGGTGGAACACGTCGCGTGCCATCACGCCGGGCTGCAAGCTGCCGGTGAGCACGATCTTCACCGTGGGCGGCACGCGCAGCGCGATGGTCTCGGACACATAGGCCTCCAGCACGCCCTTGCGCGCGCCGAAGGCATAGGCACCGAAGGCACCCAGCTGGCTCACATGGCCGTCGAAGTGCACGATGAAGGCGCCCGGCGTGGCATAGCCCAGCTCGGCCGACACCTGGTGGCCGATGCCCTTGCGCTCATGCACCGGCACGCCCTGCGCCGCGCCCCAGGCACGGGTGCCGCGGTGCAGTTCCTCTTCCTTGGGCGCGGCCGCGGGAATCATGTGGTCGATGAACAGGACGTAGCGCTCGGGCGTGGCCACCTGCTGCACGCCGAACTCCTCCCGCGCTTCCTTGAAGAACACGTCGGTGTAGCCGGGGAAGTCGTAGCTGATGACGAAATCGGGCCGGGCCTCGATCTCGTCGCCGGGCTGCACCGAGGCCCGGCCACTGCAGCGGGCGAGGATCTTCTCGGTCATGGTCTGCGGCACGCGCGTGGGGTTGGTTGTCACGTTGTGGAAACTCCTGCGGTGGGCCTGTCCTACCATTGAAGGATGGAAGCCCCACCGCGGCGTTCGGGTGGAACCCCAGGTTCTGCCGCATCGTGGAAACGTTCTTCAGCACGGCCCGAACCATGACACAGCACACCCCATCGGCCGAGCCGCGCCACGGCACCCAGAGCATCGAGCGCGTGGTGGGCCTGCTGCGGGCCGTGGCCTCCCCGCGGGCGCGGCGGCATGCGGCTGGGCGACGTGGCCACCGCCACCGGGCTGCCCACTTCCACCTGCTTCCGTATGCTGCAGCGGCTGGAGGTGGAAGGCCTGCTGGAGCGGCATCCGGTCACGCGCAAGTACTTCCTGGGGCCGCTGCTGCATGAGCTGGGCATGCTGGCCTACCCGCGGCTGCAGCTGGCCGCGCACTGCGAGCCGGTGCTGGCCGAGATCGCCGACGAGACGCAGGACACCGTGTACCTGAGCGAGCGCCGCGGGCTGGAGGCGGTGTGCACCGCCCGCGCGCTGGGCGACTATCCGATCAAGGCGCTGACGCTGGACGTGGGCATCCGCCGGCCGCTGGGCGTGGGCGCCGGCGGCCTGGCCATCCTGTGCCAGCTGCCGCCGGACGAGGCGCAGGACGTCATCGACGCCAATGCCTCGCGTTATGCCAAGCTGTCGTCGCTGGATGCGGCGCAGGTGCGCGCCGCGGTGGAGGAAGGCCGGGCCCGCGGCTACGCCTTCCTCGACAGCCCGGTGTTCGCCGGCACCGCCGCCGTGGGCGTGGCGCTGCCGGCCGAGCATCCGGTGGCGGCGATCAGCGTGGCCGCGGTGTCGGCCCGGCTGGACGCAGGCCGGCGGGCCGAGGTGGGCGCCGCGCTGCAGCGGCATGCGCAGCGGCTGGCCCGCATGCTGGCCGCGTTGCGTTGAGGTGCCGGCAACGCAGCACCGAAGCGCGCCGCACGGTGGCAGCAGCCGCGGCCGGGCTGCTGCAGTTGACGAGCCGGCGCGCCACGCGACTCAGAACTGCCCGTCCGTCGTCACCGACAGCGCCGCATGGGCCTGCAGCTCCACGCGGCGCCGCTCGAAGGCACCTTCGGCGAAGGCCACCGCGTCGCTGCCGGCCACGAAGTGCAGCGGCGGCTCGAACATGTCGGCCAGCGTCACCATCACCCGGCCCAGGCGCGCCGGGTCGCCCGGCTGCTGGTGGTTGTAGGCCTCGTAGGTGGAGCGGTTCTGGCCGGAAGCGCCGGCGTAGTCCTCGATGCGGCGCGAGCCATAGCGCACCGACTTGGCATCCAGGAAATCGGTGCGGAAGAAGCCCGGTTCCACCACGGTCACGCGGATGCCGAAGGGCGCCACTTCCGGGGCCAGCGATTCGGAGAAGCCCTCCACCGCGAACTTGGCTGCGCAGTAGATGGAGGCGCCGTCGAAGCCCATGAAGCCGCCGATGGACGACAGGTTGAACACATGGCCCTGGCGCTGGCGGCGCATCACCGGCAGCACCGCGCGGGTGACGTGCATCAGGCCGAAGACGTTGGTCTGGAACTGGCGTTCGACGTCCTCGGCGCCCACTTCCTCGAACAGGCCCAGCTGGCCGTAGCCGGCGTTGTTGACCAGCACGTCAATGCGGCCGAAGCGCTCGGTGGCCTGCGCCACCGCGGCGACGGCGTCCGCCTCCTGCGTGGCATCCAGCCGCAGGCACAGCACCCGCTCGCCGTGGCCGGCGTAGGCCTGCTGCAGCTGTTCCAGGTTGCGGCCGGTGGCCACCACCCGGTGACCGGCGGCCAGGGCTGCGTTGGCGATGTGGGCGCCGATGCCGCGGCCCGCGCCCGTGATGAACCACACCTTGCTCATGTCGATGAACTCCCGTCGGTGGCGCGCTGGGCGCCGGTTGCTGAGGGCTTCATCCTAGGAAGCGCCCCGCCCCGGCACCTGCCCGATCCTGGCGGGCTCTTGCACAAAGCTGCAGCGGCGCGCGGCTTGCCCTGCCCGGCCTGTCAACACCAGGAGGAACGGCGTGCGCACACCATTCGAGATCGACGATCTGGACCTTCACCGCAAGGTCTCTTCCCTGCATGCGGTACCGGCGGCGCCTGCCGCGCTGTGCGCGGTGCGCTTCGTGCAGCGCCAGGAAGACAGCCACGGCTCGCAGATCCGCATCTTTGCGTTCGACGGCTGCGGCGAAGGCCGGCTGCTGTCCGACGGCCAAGGCGAGGACACCGCTCCGCGCTGGTCGCCCGACGGCCGGCAGATCGCCTTCCTGTCCACCCGCGGCGGTGGCTCACCGCAGCTCTTCGTGATGGACGCCGAAGGTGGCTCACTGCGCCAGGTGGGCCAGTTCTCGCAGAGCGTGACGCAGCTGCGCTGGATGCCCGACGGCCGCTCGCTGCTGGTCACCGCCGCGGTGGCGGTGGATCCCGACCTACGCGGCCGCCCTTCGGACGCGCCCGCGCCCGCACGCAGCGCCGCCGCACCCGAGGTGGTCTGGCGCCTGCCCTACAAGCAGGATGGCGTGGGCTACCTGCTGCAGCGGCAGATCCACCTGTTCACCGTCGACCTGGACTCCGGCCGGCAACGGCAGCTGACCCACGGCGCCTTCGACGTGCTGGGCTTCGACGTCTCGCCCGACGGCCTGCACGTGGCCTATGCGCGCAACCGCGAAGGCCGCTTCGCGCACCGCTACGACCTGTGGACCTGCGGCATCGACGGCCAGGGTCACCGGCAGCTGTCGCATGGACATGCCACGGTGATGCAGCCGATGTGGTCGCCGGACGCACGCCGCATCGCCTTCTCCGGCGCGGTGGACGAAGGCGATGCGCAGACCCGGCTGTGGCTGGCCGATGCCGCCACCGGCCAGGTGCGCGGCCTGGCGCTGGACCTGCTGGAGGTGGCCGACCCGGAGTCGCTGCACTGGTCGGTCGATGGCGACGGGATCGTGCTGCTGCGCGCCCACCGCGGCCGCCATGCGGTGGTGGCGGTGGATGTGGCCGACGGCGGGCTGAAGGTGCTGGCCGCCGGCGACCGGCAGCTCGGCGCCCTGGCCTGCCTGCCGGACCGGCTGGTGTACACGGTGGACCATCCCAGCCTGCCCAACGAGCTGTGGACCCGCACGCCGGGCGCCGACGAAGGCGACGAGCGCTGCATCAGCAGCCTCAATCCCTGGTGGTCGCAGCGCACGCCCATCGAGGCCAAGCCCCTGCGGTTCGACGTGCCCGACGGCGAAGGCGGCATCGAGACCATCGAAGGCTGGCTGCTGCATGCGGCCGGCGCTCAGGGCCCGATGCCCTTGCTGAACGACATGCACGGCGGCCCGGCCAGCTATGCGCTGCTGGACTTCGAGACCAACGTGTTCTGGCAGGTGCTGTGCTCGCGCGGCTGGGCGGTGCTGGCGCTGAACGCGGTGGGCTCGGCCAGCTTCGGCACCGAGTTCTGCCGGCGCCTGTCCGGCCACTGGGGCGAGCTGGACCTGCCGCAGCACCTGGCCGCCATCGACCAGCTGCAGGCGCAGGGCCTGTGCGATGGACGGGTGGCGGTGTCGGGCAAGTCGTATGGCGGCTACCTGAGCTGCTGGGCCACCGGCCACACGCAGCGCTTCCAGGCGGCGGTGGTGATGGCCCCGGTGGGCAACATCGAAACGCACTACGGCACCTCCGACGGCGGTTATTACGCCGACCCGCTGTACGTGGATTCGGCGCCCCGCTTCAACCGCGAGACCGCGCGCCGGCTGTCGCCGATCCAGCATGTGGAGCGCTCCAGGACGCCGACGCTGTTCCTGCAGGGCAAGGAGGACGAGCGCTGCCCCAAGTGCCAGTCGGAGGAGCTGTTCGTGAGCCTGCTGCGCGCCGGCGACACGCCGGCCGAGATGGTGCTCTACCCCAACGAAGGCCACGGCTTCCTGGGCCAGGGCCAGCCCGCCTGCCGCCGCGATGCGGCCTCGCGCATCGTGGACTGGGTGCAGGCGCATGTGCGGCAGGCCGCCGATGCGCCGGCCGTGGATGAGGCAGGTAGCCCGCTCAGGCCGCAGCCGGAGCCGGTTGCGCCTGGCCGATGAAGCGTGGACACGCCACCGCCGCGCCAGCCATGAAAAAAGCGGCCCGCAGGCCGCTTCGATGGGGTCGCTTGCGCCGACCTCAGAAGTCGTAGCGCAGGCCCAGGCCGAGGCTGCGCACGGCGGCCTTCTCGCTGTCGTACTTGGCGCGGCTGAAGTCGGCCGACAGCTCGAGCTTCAGCATGGGCGTGAAGGCGTAGTCCACGGCCAGGCCGAGGTAGGGGCTGGTGTGGCGCTCGTCGTCCGAGCCGCTCAGGCTGCCGGCCGAGGCCGAGACCTTGGTCTTCAGCGAAGCGATGCCCAGGCGGCCGGTCAGGGCCCAGTCGGTGGCGATGGGCGCACGGTAGGCGGCGGCCACGGTGAAGCCGCTGACCTTCACGTCGCCCGACAGGCCGGCGTCGGACGCCGTGGCCTTGCCGAAGGAGATGTAGCCCAGCTCGGCTGCCAGGCCGTTGCCGAAGCGCCAGCCGCCGTACAGCTTGCCGCCGGTGTCGCTGCGGTCGCAGCGGTCGGCGCCGTCGCAGTCGACGTTGATGCGGGCAGCGCTGATGCCGGCACCGAGGTAGGCCTGGGCCGAGGCAGTGCCGGCGCACACGGCGGCGGCGAGGGAGACGATGGCGATGGCTGTCTTGTTCATGATGTTTTGACTTCTTCCCCCGGAGCGGGGTCGCGGATTCTCTGCCCGCCGCCCTGGCCTGCTGGCCCGTCGTTGTATACAACCAACGCTTATCGCACCGACCGGCTACGCCACCCGCAACTCCGTCGCGGCATCGAACAGATGCGCATGCGCCGCGTCCCAGCGCAGGTGCACCGCGTCGCCCACGTGCGCGCGCAGGTTGCCCGGCACGCGGATGGTGAGCGGGCCGGCCGCGGTGTCCACCGTGGCGTAGGTCTCGGGGCCGGTGGGTTCGATGAGCGAAAGCGTGCCGGGCAGGCCGCTGTCGGCCAGCGCAATGTTCTCGGGGCGCAGGCCGTAGATCAGCTCGCCGCCAGCGCCCGCCAGCGCCACCCGCTGTGCCTCGTGCGTGGCCAGCTCGATGCCGTGTGCCACCACGCTGCCGCCCGCCTGGCGGGCCTGCAGCATGTTCATGGCCGGCGAGCCGATGAACTCGGCCACGAAGCGCGTGGCCGGCCGCTCGTAGATGTCCTCCGGCGTGCCGAACTGTTGCACCACGCCGTCCTTCATCACCGCGATGCGGTCGCCCAGCGTCATCGCCTCCACCTGGTCGTGCGTCACGTACACCGTGGTGGTCCTGGTGCGCTGGTGCAGCAGCTTGATCTCGGCGCGCATCTCCACGCGCAGCTTGGCGTCCAGGTTGCTCAGCGGCTCGTCGAACAGGAACAGCTTGGGGTCGCGGGCCAGCGCCCGGCCCATGGCCACGCGCTGCCGCTGGCCGCCCGACAACTGGCCCGGCTTGCGGTCCAGCAGGTGGCCCAGCTGCAGCATCTTGGCCACGCGCTGCACGGTTTCTTCGCGCTGCGGCTTGGGCACCTTGCGGATCTCCAGGCCGAAGGCGATGTTCTGCGCCACGTTCATGTTCGGGTACAGCGCATAGCTCTGGAACACCATCGCGATGTCGCGGTCCTTGCTCGGCAGGTGCGTCACGTCGCGCTCGCCGATGTGGATGCTGCCGGACGTGGGCGTGTCCAGCCCCGCGATCATCGACAGCAGCGTGCTCTTGCCGCAGCCCGAGGGGCCGACCAGGATCAGGAACTCGCCCGGGTCGATCTCGATGTCGATGCCCTTGAGGATGTGCACCGTGTTGTTGAAGGTCTTGCGGACCTGGCGGATCGAAAGCGCACCCATGTTCATCAACCTTTCACCGCGCCGGCCGTCAGCCCGCGCACGAAGTACTTGCCCGCCACCACGTAGACGAAGAGCGTGGGCAGCGCCGCGATGAGGGCGGCCGCCATGTCCACGTTGTATTCCTTGACCGAGCTGCTGGTGTTGGCCAGGTTGTTCAGGCCGACGGTGATGGGCTTGCTGTCGGCGCCGGAAAACACCACGCCGTAGAGGAAGTCGTTCCAGATGTTGGTGAACTGCCAGATCAGCGTGACCACCACGATCGGCGTGGACAGCGGCAGCACGATGCGGAAGAAGATCTGCCAGAACGACGCGCCGTCCAGCATCGCCGCCTTCACCAGTTCATCCGGCAGGCCCACGTAGTAGTTGCGGAAGAACAGCGTGGTGGAAGGGATGCCCGCCAGCACGTGGATCAGGATCAGCCCCCACAGGCTGCTGGCGATGCCCAGCCAACCCAGCACCTGGCTCATCGGCAGCAGCACCACCTGCATCGGCATGAACACGCCGAACAGCAGGAAGGCGAACATCGTCTCGCTGCCCGGAAAGCGCCACTTGGCCAGCACGTAGCCGTTGACCGCGCCAATGGCGCTGGACACCAGCACCGCGGGCACCACCAGCAGCAGCGAGTTGAGGAAGAAGGGCTTCAGCCCGTTGCAGTCGGTGCCGGTGCAGGCGCCGCTCCAGGCCTTGGCCCAGGCCTCGGTGGTGGGCCGCGTGGGCAGGGACAGCAGGCTGCCGTCGCGCACCTGGTCCATGTCCTTCAGCGAGGTGCTCACCATCACGTACATCGGCGTGAGGAAGTACAGCGCAAACAGCACCAGCATGCCCCACAGCAGGATGCGGTGGACGGTCGCGGCCTTCATTTCGGCCTCCTCAGTTCGCTGTAGAGATAGGGCACCACGATGGCGGCCACGGTGGCCAGCATCACCGTGGCGCTGGCCGCGCCCAGGCCGATCTGGCCGCGGGTGAAGGCCATTGCATACATGAAGGTGGCCGGCAGGTCGGTGGCATAGCCGGGGCCGCCGGCAGTGAGCGCCATCACCAGGTCGAAGCTCTTGATGGCCAGGTGGCTCACCACCATCAGCGTGCTGAAGAACACCGGCCGCAGGCTGGGCACCACGATGCGCCAGTAGATGCGCGGCAGGCTGGCGCCGTCCACCTGCGCGGCCTTGATGATGGAGTCGTCGATGCCGCGCAGCCCGGCCAGGAACAGCGCCATCACGAAGCCGGCGCTCTGCCAGATGCCGGCGATGGCCACGCAGTAGATGGCCTTGTCCGGGTTCACCAGCCAGTCGAAGGTGAAGCTGGTGAAGCCCCATTGCCGCACCACGCTTTCCAGCCCCAGGCCCGGGTTGAGCATCCACTTCCAGGCCGTGCCGGTGACGATGAACGAGATCGCCATCGGGTACAGGTAGATGGTGCGCAGCGCCCCTTCCGCGCGCACCTTCTGGTCCAGCAGGATCGCCAGCAGCAACCCCAGCGCCATCGCCCCGGCCACGAACAGCGTGCCGAAGATGGCCATGTTGGTCAGCGCGACGCGGAAGCGTTCGCTTTCGAACAGGGCCACGTACTGCTGCAGGCCGGCGAACTCGTAGTTGGGCAGCAGGCGCGATTCGGACACCGAGAGGTAGCCGTTCCACGCGATGAGCCCGTAGATGAACAGGAAGCCGAGCAGGAAGCTCGGCGCGACGACGAGCCTGGGCAGCCACGGCGTGCGCAGCTGGGACGGTGCGGACATGGGGATTCCCGGAAGGGGCGGCGCGGCGGCGCGCTTACTTGGTCTTGGCGGCCGAGGCCAGCTTGGCCATCGCGTCCTTGGCGGTCATGCGGTCGCTGTTCCAGAACTGGCTCACCACGTCCTTCATCGCGCCTTCCACCGCCGGCGGCACCGCCATGCCGTGGGCGATGGAGGGCACCAGCGCGCCGGTCTTGGCGGTGTCGACGAAGTCCTTGCTGGAGAGCTTGGCGCAGTCGTCGAACTTGGCCATGTTCATGTTCAGCCGCACCGGGATGGAACCCTTGTTCAGGCTGAACTGTTCCTGGAAGTCGGTGGACATGATGGCCGCGGCCAGGTCCTTCTGGGCCTTGGTGTCGCCCTTGACCTTGAACATCGCGAACGAGTCGATGTTGAAGGTGTAGGCGCTGCCGGTGCCGGGAGCGGCGGCGCACAGGAAGTCCTTGCCCGGCACCTTGCCGGCGGCCACGAACTCGCCCTTGGCCCAGTCGCCCATCAGCTGCATGCCGGCCTCGCCCTTGATGACCATGGCGGTGGCCAGGTTCCAGTCGCGGCCGTTGGCGTTCTTGTCGGTGTAGTCCTTGATCTTCTTGAAGGTGGTGAGCACCTTCTCCATGGTGGCGCCGCCCAGCGTGGCCGCGTCCAGCTGCACGAAGGCCTTCTTGTAGAAGTCGGTGCCGCCGATGCCCAGGGCCACGCTCTCGAAGGTGGTGAAGTCCTGCCAGGCCTGGCCGCCGTGGGCGACGGGGATGATGCCGGCCTTCTTCAGCGCCTCGGCGGTGGTGAAGAACTCGTCCCAGTTGGTGGGCAGCTTGGCATTGGCCTTCTTCAGCGCCTCGGGGTTGGCCCACAGCCAGTTGACGCGGTGCACGTTGACCGGCACGGCCACGTAGTTGCCCTTGTACTTCATCACGTCGGACACGGCCTTGGGCAGCAGCTCGTCCCACTTCTCGGCCTTGGCCACGTCGTCGACGTTGGCCAGCACGCCTTCGCGCGCCCATTCCTGGATGGATGGGCCCTTGATCTGCGCCGCGGCCGGGGCATTGCCCGAGACCACGCGCGACTTCAGCACCGTCATCGCCGCATCGCCACCGCCGCCGGCCACCGCGAAGTCCTTCCAGGTGTGGCCCTTCTGCTGCATCGTGGCCTTCAGCGCCGAGGCGGCCTTGGCCTCGCCGCCGCTGGTCCAGTAGTGCAGCACTTCCAGGTCGCCGGCGCGGGCGGCCGTGGCCAGCGTGAGCGCGGCGGCCAGGGCCAGCAGGCGGGGGGCGAACGCGGTGGAGGCGGTGTCTTGTCTCATGGCGGTGTGCTTTGTTGGGTTGAACAGGGATGCAGCGTCCGAAGCTGAACTCCGGATGAACGAAAGATTAACGTTGCCTTGCCAACATCGTCATTCGGGGGAACCCTTAACGATTCATTAACGCGGGGTGCGTCGCCAACGCCCACCCCGGGCGGGCCCGCATGGCCGCAGCCTTAACGCCGCGTTAAGCTCCCAGCCATGAACCTGCTGCTTGCCGAAGACGATGCCCTGCTGGCCGATGCGCTGGTGGCGCAGCTGCAGCGCGCCGGCTTCACGGTGGAGCACGCGCCCAACGGGCCGGTGGCCGAATACCTGCTGCTGAAGCAGCCCTTCGACCTCGCGATCCTCGACCTGGGCCTGCCGATGATGGACGGCCTGACGGTGCTCAAGCATGTGCGCGCGGCCAAGCCGACGCTGCCCGTGGTGGTGCTCACCGCGATGGACGGCCTGGACAGCCGCGTGGCCGGCCTGAACGCCGGCGCCGACGACTACATCACCAAGCCCTTCGACTTCCCCGAGCTGGAAGCCCGGCTGCGCGCCCTGCTGCGCCGCACGCAGCCGGCCGCGGCCGCCGGCGAGCTGGAGGTGGGGCGGCTGAGCTTCGCGCGCGAGGCGCGGCGCGCCAGCATCGACGGCAGCCTGCTGGAACTCAGCCCGCGCGAATGGACGCTGCTGGACCTGCTGGTGACGCACCGCGACCGCGTGGTGACCAAGGAGCAGATCGCGCAGGCCTGGGGCACCGACGGCGGCGAGCCGGCCGGCGGCAATTCCACCGAGGTGTACATCCACCGGCTGCGCCGCAAGTTCGAGGGCTCGGGCCTGGTGATCCGCACCATCCGCGGCCTGGGCTACCTGCTGGAAGCCGAGGCGCGCTGAAGCGCCCGCCATGCGCAGCCAGCGATCCCTGAGCCGGCAGCTGCTGCTGTGGCTGGTGCTGCCGCAGCTGGTGCTGTGGATGGCCGGCGGCGCCGCCACCTACCGGCTGGCCGCCGGTTATGCCAACCGCGCGGTGGATGCCAGCCTGCTGCAGGCCACGCGCGCGCTGGCGCGCCAGCTCAAGCCGCTGGACAACGGGCTGCTGATCGACTTCCCGCGGGCCGCGCAGGACGTGCTGGAGGCCGATCCCACCGACAAGCTCATGTACACCGTGAGCACGCCGCCCGGACAGTTCATCCTCGGCAACAACCAGGTGCCGCCGCCCCCGCCGGTGGCGCATCCGCCGCTGAACACGCCCACTTTCTACGACGGCAGCATGCGCATCTCGCAGGCGCCCTTCGCGCCCGAGGTGCGGGTGCGGGTGGCCGCGCTGTACCTGAGCTATGGCGGCATCGACGCGCCGCCACAGACCATGCTGGTGCAGGTGGCCCGCAGCAGCGCCAACCGCGAAGACCTGGCCCGCAGCATCCTGTTCGACACGCTGCTGCCGCTGTCGGGCCTGATCGGGCTGATGACCATGATCGTGTGGGCCGGCATCCGCGCCGGCCTGGCGCCACTGACCCGGCTGCGCCGCGAGGTGGAAGGCCGCGCGCCCAACGACCTGGCGCCCATCCGGCTGCAGGAAGCACCGCTGGAGCTGCATGCGCTGGCCGGCGCGCTCAACCAGCTGCTGGCCGAGGTGCGCGCCAGCGTGGCGGTGCAGAAGCGCTTCATCGCCGATGCGGCGCACCAGCTGCGCACGCCGCTGGCCGGCCTGAAGAGCCAGACCGAGCTGGCCCTGCACAGCGCCACCGATCCCGAGATGCAGGCCCGGCTGCAGCGGGTGCAGGCGAGTGCGGCGCGCAGCGCCCACCTGGTCAACCAGCTGCTGACGCTGGCGCGGGCCGAGCCCGAGGCCAGCATCGCCCAGGACCGCACCGAGCTCGACCTGCGCCGCTTCGCGCAGGAGCTGGTGGCCGAGCAGGTGCCGCGGGCGCTGCGCGCCGGCATCGACCTGGGCGTGGACACCGGCGACGGGCTGCCGCCGCTGCGGGTGCATGCCAATGCGCTGCTGCTGCGCGAGGCGGTGCTGAACCTGATCGACAACGCCCTGCGCTACGCCGGCCGCGGCGCCGAGGTGACGCTGCGCGTGCGCCAGCAGGCCGACCGCGCCCGCCTGGAGGTGGAGGACAACGGCCCCGGCGTGCCGCCCGAGGCCCGCGAGCGGGTGTTCGAGCGCTTCATGCGCGTGGCCGAGGACGGCGAGGGCTGCGGCCTGGGCCTGTCCATCGTCAAGGAGATCGTCGAGCGCCAGGGCGGGCAGGTGTGGATGGAGGGCATGGTGCCGCGCGGGGCGCGGGTGGTGGTGGCGTTGCCGGTGGTTTAAGCACGGAAAAATAGCTAAATCAACCCCGCACTGGCTGCTGAATCCCCTAGAATTTCGTGCAAATGACTGCTGCCTGCACGCTGCAACTCCACATCGACGGCGCCTGGCGCAACGTCGGCAGCGTTGGCTTGCAAGGTGCCGAGGCAGAGGGCTGGCGCGCGAAGACCTATTCCGGCTATGCGGTGGACTGGGCCTTCGAGCACACCGGCGCGGCCGACGCCCATGCCGCCTGCGCGCGCTGGCCGGTCGGCCTGGAGCCGCTGCAAGCGCCGCACTGGCCGGTGTTCCTGATCGACATGCTGCCGCAGGGCTTCGGTCGCCAGGAGCTGCTGCGGCGCATCGGCCAGCCGGCCACCGCCGGCACGCCCGCCGACTGGCGGCTGCTGCTGGTGGGGGCGGGCAACCCCATCGGTCATCTCCGGGTGAAGGAAGCGGCCGCATGGCTGGCGCAGCAGACCGGCCCCCCACCTCGGCTTCACCGATGAGCAGGTGGCCGAGCGCGGCGACGGGTTCTCGGAGTACCTGGCTTCGCACGGCCTGTTCGTCGCGGGTTCGTCGGGCGTGCAGGGTGAATGGCCGAAAGTGCTGCTCACCCGGGCCGGGGACGGCCTGCTTTATCTGGACCACACGCTGCCCGACGAACTGGCGGTGCAGCACTACATCGTCAAGTTCGGCCGAGGCACCGACCGGCAGCTCGCGCGCATCCTGGAGCATGAGGCGCCTTATATGGACATCGCGCGCCGCCTGGGGCTGCGGGTGCATGCGCCGCTGATGCTGCACCAGCGCGCGCTGTTCATTCCACGCTTCGACCGCCGGGTAGCCGATGGCCGCGTCACCCGCCTGGCACAGGAAAGCATCGCCACGCTGACGGGCCTGCCCGGCTTCGACGCGGTACCCAGCCACGACCAGGTGTGCGCCGCGCTGCTGCGTCACTGCAGCGACCCTCAAGCAGAAGTGCTCGAGTACCTGAAGCGCGACGTGGCCAACCTGGCGCTGGGCAACAAGGACAACCACGCCCGCAACACCGCGGTGCAGCGCGACTTTGCAGGCCACATCGCGCTCACGCCGCTGTACGACTTCGCGCCGATGCTGCTGCACCCCGACGGCATCGCGCGGCGCATCCGCTGGGAGGACAACGACGGCGGCCAGCCCGACTGGGGCCGGGTGCTCGACCGTGTGTGCGCGCTGGCCACGGCCCGGCCCAAGGGGCGCGGCCGGCGCCCGGCGGTCCCGGCGCCGGTGCTGGACCGGCCGACGCTGGCCGCCGGCCTGCGCGCCATGGCGCCCGCGCTGGCCGACATCGCCGCCGACGGCCAAGCCATGGGTCTGGACGCCGAGCTGCTGCAACTGCTGCGGCCGGGCCTCCTCGCGCAGGCCGAGCGCCTGTCGCAGCTGGAGTAGGCATAAGGCCATGGACAAGCGCTACAACACCCTGCCCCTGCCCGAGCAGCTCGCCCTGCGCCAACGGGCGATCGACGATGTGCTGGCGCATCCGGAATGGTCGCTGGCCCAGGCCCTGCGGCACCTGAAGAAGACCATGCGCCTGACCACGGCCGAGATGGCCAAGCTCTCCGGCGTGGCCTACCGCACCCTGCAGGACATCGAGCAGGAGCGCAGCGAAGGCACGGTGCAGACGATGAACCGCGTCTTCGGCATGCTGGGCCTCAAGCTGGGTGTCGTGCGCACCGCGCCGGAGGCCGACGAGGCCAGCGCCTAACATCGCCGCATGGCGTCCCGCATTCCCGACTCCGACGCGCCGCCCGCACCCGCCGCTCCTGCCCCCTACCCCACCGCCGTGCGCGATGTGCGAGTTCACCGCCAAGGAGGGCGACCTCGACCTGCGCTTCACGCCCTCGCCCACCGCGGCCGAAGGCATGGAGGGCCACGCCACCGTGGCCGCGCGGCGGGGCGCCGGTTACCAGGCCGAGCTGAGCCTGTCGGCCGACGTCGGGCCGCTGCGGCTGCGCGGCCGGGCCGACGGCTTCGATGCCACGCGCGGCCGGCTGGAGGAGGTCAAGACCTACCGCGGCGAGTTCGATGCCATCCCGGCCAACCACCGCGCGCTGCACTGGGCGCAGCTCAAGGTCTACGGCGCGCTGCTGTGCCGCCAGCAGGGCCTGGCGCAGATCGAGCTGGCGCTGGTGTACTTCCACGTCGACAAGCAGACCGAGACCACGCTGGTGGAGGTGCATGGCGCCGACGCGCTGGAGGCCTTTCTCGCGCTGCAGGTGCAGCGCTTTGCCGACTGGGCCGCACAGGAGCAGGCCCACCGCGGTGCGCGCGATGCGGCGCTGCAGGCGCTGGCCTTTCCGCATGGCGGCTTCCGCCGCGGCCAGCGCATGCTGGCCGAGAACGTCTACCGCGCCGCGGTGCGCGGCCGCTGCCTGCTGGCGCAGGCACCCACCGGCATCGGCAAGACGGTGGGCACGCTGTTCCCGCTGCTCAAGGCCGCGCCGGGCCAGCGCATCGACAAGCTGTTCTTCCTCACCGCCAAGGGCTCGGGCCGGCAGCTGGCGCTGGATTCGCTGTCCATGATGGCCCGCGCGGACGGCGCCGGGCCGCTGCGGGTGATCGAGATCACCGCCCGCGACAAGGCCTGCGAGCATCCCGACAAGGCCTGCCATGGCGACAGCTGCCCGCTGGCCCGTGGCTTCTACGACCGACTGCCCGCCGCCCGTGCCGCCGCGGTGCAGGCCCCCGGCCCGTTGCCGCGCGAGGCACTGCGCGCGGTGGCCGCGGCCCATGCGGTGTGCCCCTACTACCTGGCGCAGGAGCTGGTGCGCTGGGCCGACGTGGTGGTGGCCGACTACAACCACTTCTTCGACGGCAGCGCCCTGCTGCATGCGCTCACCGCCCAGCAAGGCTGGCGCGTGGGCCTGCTGGTGGACGAGGCGCACAACCTGGTCGACCGCGCCCGCAGCATGTACACCGCCGAGCTGGACCAGGCCACGCTGCAGGCCGTGCGGCGTGAGGCCACCGGCCTGCCCAAGCGGGCGTTGAACAAGCTGCACAAGGCCTGGGCCGCCCTGGCCGCGGCGCAGCCGGCCGACTACAGCGCGCTGGCGCAGGTGCCGGACGACATCGCCACCGCGCTGCAGCAGGCCATCGCCGCCATCGCCGAGCAGCTGGCCGAGCAGCCCGAAGGCATCGCCAGCGCGCTGCTCAACTTCTTCTTCGACGCCACGCACTTCGCCCGGCTGCTGGAGAGCTTCGGCGACCATTCGCTGTTCGACGTCACCCGCAGCACCGGCGGCGGCAGCGCGCTGGCCAAGCCCGGCTCGGTGCTGTGCGTGCGCAACCTGGTGCCCGCGCCCTTCCTGGCGCCGCGCTTCGCGGCCGCGCACACCAGCACGCTGTTCTCGGCCACGCTCACGCCCACCAACTTCTACACCGACCTGCTAGGCCTGCCCGCGGACACGGTGGCGGTGGACGTGGAGTCGCCCTTCGAGGCGCGTCAGTTGTCCATACAAGTGGCGCGGCACATCTCCACCCGCTGGCAGCACCGCGATGCCTCGCTGGGACCCATCGCCGAGCTGATTGGCCGGCAGTATGCGCAGCGCCCGGGCAACTACCTGGCCTTCTTCAGCAGCTTCGACTACCTGCAGCGCGCCGCCGCGCTGCTGGCCGAGCGGCATCCGGAAGTGCCGCACTGGCTGCAGGCCCGCGGCATGGCGGCGGCGGAACGCGATGGCTTCCTGGCCCGCTTCGAGGAAGGCGGCGCCGGCGTGGGCTTCGCGGTGCTGGGCGGCCAGTTCGGCGAGGGCATCGACTTGCCCGGCAGCCGGCTGATCGGCGCCTTCATCGCCACGCTGGGCCTGCCGCCGCTCAACGAGACCAACGAGCGCATGCGCGAACGCATGGCCGCGCGCTTCGGCAAGGCGCAGGGCTACGACTACACCTACCTCTACCCGGGCCTGCAGAAGGTGGTGCAGGCCGCCGGCCGCGTGATCCGCACGCCCAGCGACGAAGGCGTGATCCACCTGATCGACGACCGCTTCGCGCGGCCGGAGGTGAAGCGGCTGCTGCCGGGGTGGTGGGCGGCGCCGCTGCGCTAATCTGCATGCAGGCCAAGCCAACCTGCAGCCCCCCAAGACCATGCATTTCACGCCCGACCACCGTTCTCCGCAGCAGCCGACGCCGCTGGGCTGGCACTTCGTCTTCGTCGACAAGCAGCTGCTGATCCCCGAAGCCGAGGACCAGGCCTTCGGTGCCACCGCGCCCGCGCTGTTTGCAGCCGCGGCCGACGAGTCGCGCCACTACCTGGGCCAGCTCGACGGCTACGACGTGTGGACGCTGACGCTGCCCGCGGCGCCGCCCGGCTGGCGCGCGGTGCCGCTGCGCGCGGCCATGATGCAGTTCGACGCCCCGCTGCTGGCGCTGGCTGGCCGCGCCGCGCAGGTGCTGGAATGGGACCGCGCGCACCGCTTTTGCGGCGTGTGCGGCACGCCCACCGAGCGGCATCCCGGCGAGCGCTCGCGGGTCTGCCCGGCCTGCCGGCATGCGGCCTATCCGCGCATCAGCCCGGCGATGATGGCCCTGGTGTGGCGCGAAGGCGAGCTGCTGCTCGGCCGCGCGCCACACTTTCCGCCGGGCATGTACAGCGCGCTGGCCGGCTTCGTGGAGCCCGGTGAAACCCTGGAGGAATGCGTGGCGCGCGAGGTGGCCGAGGAAGTGGGCGTGCGGGTGAAGCAGCTGCGCTACTTCGGCAGCCAGAGCTGGCCCTTCCCGCACAGCCTGATGCTGGCCTTCACCGCCGAATGGGACGGCGGGGAGATCGTGCCGCAGGCCGACGAGATCGAGCATGCGGCCTGGTTTCCCATCGATGCCCTGCCCGGCATCCCGCCGCGCTTTTCCATCGCCGGCCACCTGATCCGCGACACCGTGGCCGCGATGCGCCAGGGCACCCGGCCGTGAGCCGGTTCGACGAGCTCTGCGGCTGGACGGCGGTTCGCCTGGCGCAGGCGATCCGCGCACGCGAGGTGTCGTGCCGCGAGGTGATGGCGGCCTGCCTGGCGCAGGTGGAGCGCTTCAATCCGCAGGCCAATGCCATCGTGTCGCTGCAGCCGGCCGAGCAGCTGCTGGCCCGGGCCGACGAGCGCGATGCGCAGCTGGCTCGAGGCGAGTGCATGGGCTGGCTGCACGGCTTTCCGCAGGCGCCCAAGGACCTGGCGGATACCGCCGGCATCCGCAGCACCCATGGCAGCCTCATCCTGCAAGACCACGTGCCCCGCACCGATGCCATCGTGGTGGAGCGCATGCGCCGCGCCGGCGCGGTGTTCATCGGCAAGACCAACACGCCCGAGATGGGCCTGGGTTCGCACACCTACAACCGCGTGTTCGGCACCACCCGCAATGCCTTCGACCCGCGATTCAGTGCCGGTGGCAGCAGCGGCGGCGCGGCGGTCGCCCTGGCCCTGCACATGCTGCCCGTGGCCGACGGCAGCGACATGATGGGCTCGCTGCGCAACCCGGCCGGCTGGAACCACGTGTTCGGCTTCCGGCCCTCGTTCGGTCGCGTGCCGCGCGGTCCGGCGCCCGAGCTGTTCCTGTCGCAGCTGGGCACCGAAGGCCCGATGGGCCGCAGCGTGGGCGACGTGGCGATGCTGCTGTCGGTGCAGGCCGGCTTCGACGACCGCGCGCCGCTGTCGCTGCAGGACGACCCGGCCTGCTTCACCGCATCGCTGGACCGCAGCTTCGAAGGCACGCGCATCGGCTGGTTGGGCGACCTTGGCGGCCACCTGGCCACCGAGCCCGGCGTGCTCGACACCTGCACCCAGGCGCTGCGGCACTTGCAGGCACTGGGCTGCAAGGTGGAGGCCGTGCCGCCCCCTTCGACATGGAACGGCTGTGGCGCGCCTGGCTCACGCTGCGCGGCGCGCTGGTGGCCGGTGCCCAGGCGGCCTGGCTGGCCGATCCGGCCAAGCGCGCGCTGATGAAGCCCGAGGCGGTCTGGGAGGTGGAAAACGGCCTGCGGCTCACTGCGGCTGAGGTGTACCAGGCCTCGGTGGTCCGCAGCGCCTGGTACCAGGCGCTGCGCGGCCTGTTCCAGCAGTTCGATTTCCTGGTGCTGCCCTCAGCCCAGGTGTTTCCCTTCGATGCGCAGCTGCACTGGCCGCAGCGCATCGACGGCCGCGAGATGGACACCTACCACCGCTGGATGGAGGTGGTGGTCGGCGGCACCATGGCCGGCCTGCCGGTGCTGGCGGTGCCGGCCGGCTTCGGCGGGCCGCACCGCCTGCCCATCGGCCTGCAGCTGATGGGCCCGGCGCGGGCCGACCTGGCGGTGCTGCAACTGGGCCACGCCTACGAGCAGGCCAGCGGCTGCGGCCGCGTGCGCAGCCCGCTGCTCACTTCCGATCGGACAGCGGACAGCTGCTGAAGCCCAGCAGTGGATACACCGGGCAGAAGCGGAACAGCCCGGTGAGCACCGGCACGATGCCCACATAGCCCCAGGCACCGACGGTGCCGGTGGCGGCCAGCGCGATGAGCGCCAGGCCGAGGGTGATGCGCAGGATGCGGTCGATGCCGCCGACGTTGGCTTTCATGGTCAAGCTCCCTCTTGGGGTGGGGTACTTCAGGTCACGGGCAATACAGCTTCTTCAGGGTCTTGATCAGGGCCTGCACATGCGGATGCTCGATGCGGTAGTACAGCGTCTGCGCCTCGCGCCGGTAGGCCACCAGGCCTTCGTCGCGCATGCGCGCCAGGTGCTGCGACAGGGCCGACGCGCTCAGGTCCACCTGCTCCAGCAGGGCACCCACCGTCATCTCGCCGTGCTGCAGCAGCAGGCACAACACCAGCAGGCGCTGCTCATGGCCCAGCAGCCGCAACATCGCGGCCGCCTGACCCGCACCTTCCTTCATGAACTTGCGATCCGCTTTGCTCAAGGTCATGGCCTTCTTACTTCAGTCGTTGCTAATTTAGCTTGTACTTAATAACATCGCAAGCGTGAACACGCCCCCTGCCCACATCCAGTCCTTCTTCCACGAGGGCACCAGCACCGTCACCTACCTGGTGGCGGACATCGCCAGCGGGCAGGCCGCGGTGATCGACCCGGTGCTGGACTACGACCACCGCAGCGGCAAGCTGCACACGGCCTCGGCCGACGCGGTGCTGGCCGCCGCGCGCGAGGCCGGCTTCGCCATCGCCTGGGTGCTGGAGACCCATGCCCATGCCGACCACCTCTCGGCCGCGCCATGGATCCAGCAGCAGACCGGCGCGCGGGTGGGCATCGGCCAACACATCCGCGAGGTGCAGCGGCTGTTCCGCCCGGTGTTCAACCTCACCGACGTCTCGTGCGACGGGAGTGAGTTCGACCACCTGTTCACCGACGGCGAATGCCTGCACATCGGCGGCCTGCGGGTGGAGGTGATGCACACGCCCGGCCACACGCCGGCCTGCGTGGCCTACCGGGTGCACGGCGGCAACGGCCAGCCCGACGCGGTGTTCGTCGGCGACACCCTGTTCATGCCCGACTACGGCAGTGCCCGAGCCGATTTCCCTGGCGGCAGCGCAAGAACGCTGTACCGTTCGATCCGGCGCCTGCTGGCCCTGCCCGACGACACCCGCCTCTTCATGTGCCACGACTACAAGGCCCCCGGCCGCGACACCCATGCCTGGGAAACCACCGTGGCCGGGCAGCGCCGCGCCAACGTGCATGTGCATGACGGCATCACCGAGGAAGCCTTCGTCGCCGCGCGACAGGCGCGCGATGCCATGCTGCCGGCGCCGGTGCTGCTGCTGCCGTCCATCCAGGTCAACCTGCGCGCCGGCCACTGGCCGCCGGCCGAGTCCAACGGCATGCGCTACCTGAAGATTCCGATGCGGCCCGCGCCGGGGATGCAGGCACCTTGAGCACGGCCGACATGCTGGCGCGCCGCAACGTGCGGCTGCTGGTGGCCGCGCAGGCCGTGGGCGGCGCTGCGGCGCCGGTGATCATCTCGGTGGGCGGGCTGGTCGGCCAGCAGCTGGCCGCCCAACCTTCGCTGGCCACGCTGCCGGTCAGCCTGTACACGCTGGGCGTGGCCTTGGCCACCCTGCCCGCGGCCTGGCTGATGCGGCGGCATGGCCGCCGCGCGGCCTACCTGCTGGGCGCGGCCGTGGGCGGCAGCACCGGCCTGCTGGCGGCGTGGGCGGTGACGCAGTCCAGCTTCTGGCTCTTCTGCGCCGCGCTGGGGCTGGCCGGCTTCTACGGCGCCTGCGTGCAGAGCTACCGCTTCGCCGCGGCCGATGCCGCACCGCCGGCCTGGCGGCCGCTGGCCATCTCGCGCGTGATGGTGGGCGGCCTGGTGGCGGCGGTCATCGGCCCGCAGCTGGTGATCTGGACGCGCGACGCGCTGCCCGCCGCGCCCTTCGCCGGCAGCTTCGTCGGCCAGGGGGCGCTGGCGCTGCTGGCGCTGCCGCTGCTGTGGCGGCTGCGTGCGCCTCCACCGGCCCATCCGGCGGGCAACACAGCGGGCACCACAGCGGGCGATGGCACGGCCGAGGACATGGCCGGCGGCCCGGCGCGCCCGCTGCGCGTCATCGCAGGGCAGCCTGCCTTCATCGTGGCGGTGGTGGCCGGCGTGGTGAGCTATGCGCTGATGAGCCTGGTGATGACCGCCACGCCCATCGCCATGGTGGGCTGCGGCCACAGCGTGGGCGAGGCGGCGCTGGGCATCCAGTGGCATGTGCTGGCCATGTTTGCGCCCAGCTTCTTCACCGGCCGGCTGATGGCCCGCTTCGGCAAGCCGGCCGTCACCGCGGCCGGTCTGCTGCTCATCGCCCTGGCCGGCCTGCTGGCGCTGGCCGGGCTGCAGCTGCTGCACTTCTGGGGCGCGCTGGTGCTGCTGGGCCTGGGCTGGAACTTCGGCTTCATCGGTGCCACCGCCATGGTGGTGGACTGCTGCCGCCCGGCCGAGCGGCCCAAGGCACAGGCCTTGAACGACTTCATCGTCTTCGGCACCGTGGCCGCCGCCTCCTTCGGCTCCGGCCACCTGCTCACCACCGCCGGCTGGACCACCATCAACCTGCTGGTGCTGCCGCTGGTGGCGGCCGCCGTGGGCCTGCTGGTGGTGGCGGGACCGAAGCGGCACGTCACCGCCTGATACGTTTGCACCGGCCTCTGCCGGCCTTCACGCGGGTGAACCCGATGCCGGCGTTGCCGCAGGCGGTGCAGCATGCGCCCCACAACTTTGCGGGAGGCGCCATGAAGTCGTCGGTGCTCTGTCTTGCCCGTGTGGCCGCCGGTGCTGCCGGACTGGTGCTGGCCGCCCTGCCCGCCTGGGCCCTGACCGCCACGCCGGTGGCCGGCGGGCTGGAGGCACCGGTGTTCCTCACCGCACCCAGCGGCGACACGCGCCTGTTCGTGGTGGAGAAGGCGGGCCTTATCAAGACGCTGTCCGGCGGTGGCACCAGCACCCTCCTCGACCTGCGCAGCCAGGTGGACGCGGCCGGCGAAGGCGGGCTGCTGGGCCTGGCCTTCGACCCCGGCTTCGCCAGCAACGGCCGCTTCTACGTGGACTACATCGACCGCAGCACCAAGGCCACGGTGGTGGCGATGTACACCGCGCCCTCCGCCACCGCGCCGGCGGCCGATCCCGGCTCCGGCAAGACGCTGATCTCCATCGCCCAGCCGGCCGACCGCACCAACCACAAGGCGGGCTGGATCGGCTTTCGCCCCGGGGATGCGAACAACCTCTACATCGCCACCGGCGACGGCGGCAGCGGCAACGATCCCGAGAACCGGGCGCAGAACCTCAACGACAACCTGGGCAAGATCCTGCGCATCACGCCGCAGGCCGACGGCAGCTATACCGTGCCGGCCGACAACCCCTATGCCGGCAGCACGCCGGGCAATGACGAGATTTGGGCCTCCGGCCTGCGCAACCCCTACCGCAACAGCTTCGACCGGGCCAACGGCGACTTCTGGATCGCCGACGTGGGCCAGTCGACGCGGGAGGAGATCAACCTGGAGCGCGCCGGCACCCCCGGCGGCCGCAACTACGGCTGGCGCGCGCTGGAGGGCAGCGGCGACAACCCCGGCGTGCCCGACGCGCCGCCCGCCGGCGCGGTAGGCCCGCTGTTCGACTATGGCCGCGCCAACGGCGACGGCTCGATCATCGGCGGCTACGTGTACCGCGGCAGCTTCGAGCAGGGCCTGGACGGCGCCTACTTCTACGGCGACTTCGTCTCCGGCCGCATCTTCACGCTGCGTGAATCCGGCGGCGTGGTGACGGAGGTGATCGACCGCACCGACGAACTGGGCCGGCCCTTCGGCCCCAACCAGCTCACCTCCTTCGGCGAGGACGGCCTGGGCAACCTCTATGCGATGGGCCTGGACGGCCGGGTGGTGCTCATCGCCGCCGCGGTGCCCGAGCCGGGCACCTGGGCGCTGATGGCGTTCGGCGTCCTGGCCCTGGCCGGGCTCAGCCGGCGGCGGCCGCGCCCGCCAGGTCCAGCCACAGCACCTCGTACGGCTTGAGCGTGATGCCGCCGCGCAGCGGATGGCGCTGGCCCTGCAGCAGGTCGGTGGCGGCCTCGGGCAGGGCCGAGAACACGATGGCCGGGCAGTGCTGGGGATGCTCGCTGAAGTTGGCCAGGCACAGCACCGGCTGCGCCGGCAGGCCGCGCTGGTAGCCCAGCACGCTGCCGTTGCCGGTGCCGAAGCCGGTGAGCGCATTGCCGGCGAAGGCCGCGTGCGCGGCCCGCACCCGCACCATGCGCAGCAGGCCCTGGTGGATGCGGCCGGCCACAGTGCCGGTGTCCTCGCGCTGGGCATACAGCGCATCCACCCGCTCGGGCCGGTGCACCCAGCGGCTGTCGCCGGCCTTGGCCGGGTCTTCGAGGTAGCGGTGGTCGTTGGGCGTGCCCACCTCGTCGCCCAGGTAGATCAGCGGAATGCCGCCGGTGCTCAGCACCACGCTGTGCAGCAGCAGCACGCGCTGCACCGCATGCAGGTCGCCCTGCTCCACGCCCGCCAGTGAGGCACAGGTGCCGCTGATGCGGCAGTCGCCGGTGGCGGGGTTGTCCTGGAAGGGCACGCCGCGTGCGAAGCTGCCCGGGAAGCGGTTGACGTAGAACCGGTTGAGGAACTGCCGGTGGTCGAAGCCGTGGATGCCGAAGCGGATGGCGTCCTCGTCGGCGAAGGTCCAGCCGATGTCGTCATGGCTGCGCACGTAGTTCACCCAGGCGGTGCCGGCGGGCAGCGTGTGGCGCTCCTCCAGCGCCTGCTGCAGCAGGTTCACCTCGCGCGTGGCCAGCGTGTTCCACAGCAGGGCCATCTGCAGCGGGTTGTACGAGAGCTGGCACTCCTGCGGCGAGATGTACTTCATCACGTCGTCGGGATGCACGATGGCCTCGCTCTTGAACAGCAGCCCCGGCGCGGCGATGCGGCACAGCGCATTGAAGGCGCGGATCAACGCATGGGCCTCGGGCAGGTTCTCGCAGGCCGTGCCCAGGCGCTTCCAGATGAAGGCCACCGCATCCATGCGCAGGATGTCGGCGCCCAGGTTGGCGATGGCCAGCATCTCGCCGGCCATGGCGGTGAACACGGCCGGGTTGCCGTAGTTCAGGTCCCACTGGTAGCTGTGGAAGGTGGTCCACACCCAGCGGCCGTCGGGCAGCTGGCTGAAGGCGCCGGGATGCTCGTCCGGGAAGATCTCGCGCACGGTCTTCTCGTACGCATCGGGCTGGCTGCGGTCGTCGAACAGGTAGTAGAAGTCCTTGCGCGCCGGATCGCCCCGCACCGCGCCTTGCGCCCATTCATGGTCGTCGGCGGTGTGGTTGAAGATGAAGTCCAGCACCAGGCTGATGCCCGCCTTGCGCAGCGCCACGGCCAGCTCGCGCAGGTCGTCGATGGTGCCCAGCGCCGGGTTCACGTCGCGGTAGCTGCTGACGGCATAACCGCCGTCGTTGTGCTCGGGCGGGCACTTGAAGGGCGGCATCAGGTGCAGGTAGGTCAGCCCCAGTTCCTGGAAGTACGGGATCTGGTCGATGACGCCCTGCAGGTTGCCGCAGAACAGGTCCACGTAGCACACGCCGCCCAGCATCGTCTGCCGCTGGAACCAGTCGGCATCGGCCTCGCGCTGTGCATCCTGCGCACGCAGCTCGGCCGGCCGGGCCTGCCAGCCCTGCCAGGCGGTGAGCACCAGGTCCTCCAGGAAGGGCACGAAGTCCGGCCGCTGGCCGTAGAGGCCGGCCAGCTCGGCGAACAGGCGCGGAAAGTGGGCATCGAGGCGGGCCGCGAAGGCCTCCCAGGCGCGGCCGCGCGGCAGCTGGCCGAGGCGCCGTGCCAGCGCGCTGCGCACGTGCGTGAGCGCCAGCTGGGACTGGTTCTGGAGTGTGAGCATGGGGATGGACACCGCGGCGGGCGCAGTGTCATAAGAATCATTTGGTGGCAGAGCGCAAGAGGTCCGAAGCGCTTTGGAACTTTACACTGTGTGCCGGATTGCCCGGTTCGGGTAAACGCGGAAGCGGCGCCAAAGCGGTTTGACTACAGTCCAAACCGCTTTGGCAGGCCCGCAAAGTCCAACCCTACCTGCGTTCCATGCCCGCAGCGGCATGTCAATGACAGAGCCACCACAAATGAGACAAGTGATTTTCGCCCTCGCCGCCGCAGCCGCCGCGGGCATCGGCGTCCCGGCCTCGGCCGCCCCCGTCGACTTCACCGGCTACCTGCGCAGCGGCGCCGGTTCCAGCAGCGAGGACGGCAAGGAAGTCTGCTTCCGCATGCCGGGCTCCATCGTCTGGTTCCGCCTGGGCAACGAGTGCGACACCTATGCCGCGCTGTCCTTCGGCGCCAAGCTGGGCGAGGTGGATGGCACCACCTTCAAGACCAAGTTCACCACCGCCTACGGCACCCAGCAGCTGGCCAACTGGGAGCAGACCACACCCGCCTTCCGGGAAGCCTTCGTCGAGGCGGTGGACATCGGCGCCTCCACCGGCTGGGCGCCGCTGAAGGGCGCCACGCTAGGGGCCGGCAAGCGGTTCTACAAGAACCCCGACATCCACATGCTGGACTACACCTACTGGGAGCCGGCGGCGGCGGCCGGCTTCGGCATTGACGGCATCAAGACGAGCCTGGGCAAATTCTCGTACGCCTACCTGCGCGCCGGCGACTTCGACGGCTACGGCATCGACAAGACCAACACCGCCTACAACCCGCAGATCATCGACGGCGGCTCGCGCACGGCCACCTCCCATGACCTGCGCTTCGAGGAGATCGACACCAACCCGGGCGGCCAGCTGATGGCGGGTGTGAACCTCATCGTCAACGGCAACCGCAGCGGCAGCTCGACGTACACCAACGACAGCTTCCAGCTGATCGACATCGACAACAACCCGAACACGCCCGCCGTGAACGTGCTGGTCCGCGAGACCAAGACCGTCAGCAACAAGGGCAAGAACGGCTTCGGCTTCACCGTCAGCCATCGCCAGAAGGACTTCCTGGGCCTGGGCGGTTTCCATGACACCGGCTTCCAGTACGCCAAGAACGCCGCGGCGCTCAAGGGCTTCGGCTTCGCCGCATCGCCGGCCGAGCGCACGGAGTGGCTGCTGTTCAACCACTGGGTGATCGAGCCCAAGAACACGCCCTACACCGCCACGGTGACGGCCGGCTACCGCCACGCCAGCCCGGACGGCGGCGACAAGACCAAGGACTTCTGGATCGGCGCCCGCCCGCAGTACCACATCAACAACGTGTGGAGCCTGATGTCCGAAGTGGGCTACCAGCAGGTGAAGGTGACCGGCGAGGACACCCGCAAGCTGGCCAAGGTGACGCTGGGCACGCAGTTCTCGATGGGCAAGAGCATCTGGGCCCGCCCGGCCATCCGCTTCTACGCCACCTACGCCAAGTGGAACGACGCGGCCGCCGCCGCCGGCTCGGTGGCCTGCACCGGCCGTGACTGCGGTACCGCCGTCGACGCCTTCGCCGACAAGCGCAGCGGCGTCGGCTACGGCGTCCAGGTCGAGACCTGGTTCTGACCCCGCACCGCCCTCACTGACCGCGCCGGGGGCCTCTCAGGGCCCCCGGCGCATCACCGCCTCTACTTTTCCTTCCGAACCAGGCCTGGAGACACCATGAACATCCCGCGTCGCAGCCCCCTCGCCCGCAGCATCCACATCGCCTTCCTCGCCGCCGCCGCGGCCGCCGGCGCCGCCCACGCGCAGACCTCGGTCAGCATGTGGGTGCATGCCGGCCCGGGCCCCGAGCGCGATGCCTACGTGGCCTCGGTCAAGGCCTTCAACGATGCGCAGAAGGACATCAAGGTCGACCTGGTGGCCTTGCCCGAAGGCAGCTACAGCGACCAGGTGAACGCCGCCGCGCTGGCCAAGAAGCTGCCCTGCGTGCTCGATTTCGACGGCCCCAACGTCTACAACTACGCCTGGACGAAGAAGATCGTCCCGCTGGACAACTTCCCCGGCGTCAAGGACCTGAAGGCGCAGATGCTGCCCACCCTGGTGCGCCAGGGCACCTACAACGGCAAGCTCTACAGCGTCGGCCAGTTCGACTCCGGCCTGGCCATCTGGGCCAACAAGAAGACCCTGACCGCCGCCGGCATCCGCATCCCCAAGGGCGTGGACGACGCCTGGACGCTGGCCGAGTTCGAGGACGCGCTGAAGAAGCTCAAGGCCGCCGGCGTGCCCTTCCCGCTGGACATGAAGTTCAACTACGGCATCGGTGAATGGGTGTCGTACGGCTTCTCGCCCATCCTGCAGAGCTTCGGCGGCGACCTGATCGACCGCAAGACCTACAAAACCGCCAAGGGCGTGCTCAACGGCCCGGCCTCGGTCAAGGCGATGCAGACGGTGCAGGGCTGGATCAAGGCCGGCTACGTCAACCCCGCGGCCAAGAACGACGGCGACTTCGCGGCCGGCAAGTCGGCCCTGTCCTGGGTGGGCCACTGGGTCTACGCCGACTACAAGAAGGCCCTGGGCGACGACCTGATCCTGCTGCCCATGCCAAAGCTGGGCGCCAAGGCCGCGACCGGCGCCGGCTCGTGGAACTTCGGCATCTCGGCCGACTGCAAGGCCCCCGATGCCGCGGCCAAGGTGCTGGCGCACCTGATGAGCAAGAACGAGATCCTGCGCGTGACCGATGGCAACGGCGCCGTGCCTGGCACCACCGAGGCCCAGGCCGCCAGCAAGAACTACGCGGCCGGCGGTGCGCTGCGGCTGTACGTGGACCAGCTGAACAAGGGCGTGGCCATCGTGCGCCCGGAGACGCCGGCCTACCCGGCCATCTCCAGCGCCTTCGCCGAGGCGATGAACAACATCTTCGGCGGTGCCGACGTGCAGAAGGAGCTCGACAAGGCCGCCAGGAAGATCGACCAGACGATCGAGGACAACAAGGGCTACCCGAACCGCTGAGCGAGGAGACACAGACACCATGAGCACCGCGATCCAGATACCTCAACCCAAGCCGAGTCCGGCCACACCCGGCGCCTGGCTGTTCGCGGGGCCAGGTGTCCTGATGCTGTTCCTGTTCCTGGGGCTGCCCTTCCTGATGGCCTTCGTGCTGTCGTTCACCGACCAGCGGCTGGTGACCAACGAGGAGCTGGGCACCGACTTCGTCGGCCTGCGCAACTACGTGCGGCTGTTCGAGGACGATTCCTTCTGGGCCGCCCTGGGCAACAACTTCATGTTCGTGGCCATCGTCGCGCCGCTGCAGTCGGCCTTCGCGCTGCTGCTGGCGGTGATGGTGAACAAGCCGCTGAAGGGCTCGCGCATCTTCCGCACCGTGTACTTCATGCCGGTGGCCACCACCATGGCCGTGGTGGCCGTGGTGTGGTCGCTGATGTACAACCCGGACGGCGGCGTCATCAACCGCTTCGTCTCGGCCATCAGTTTCGGCGCGCTGGGCCCGTACGACTGGCTGCGCGACCCCGAGCTGGTGATGTACGCGGTCATCGCACTGTCCATCTGGCAGGGCGTGGGCTTCCAGATGCTGGTGTTCCTCGCCGGCCTGCAGTCCATCCCCGAGGACCTGTACGAGGCCGCCAAGCTCGACGGCGCAACGCCGTTCAAGCAGTTCCTCTACATCACGCTGCCGCTGCTGAAGAACACCACCATCTTCGTGGTGGTGACGACCACGATCTACGCCTTCCAGCTGTTCACGCAGGTGCAGATCATCGCCAGCAGCGGCACCGCCGCGCCCGTCGATTCCTTCCGCACCGTGGTGATGCTGATGGTGACCGAGGGTTTCAAGAACGGAAAGATCGGCTACGCCTCGGCCCTCGCCGTGGTGTTCTTCGTCATCGTGCTGGCGCTGTCGCTGCTGCAGCGCGCACTCGTCAAGGAAGAAAGGGCAGGCGCATGAGCACCATGGCTCCTTCGCAATCGCGCCAGAACCTCGTGGCCAAGCTGGCGCAGTACGCGCTGCATGCCGTGCTGTGCGCGTTCTTCATCTTCCCGCTGCTGTTCATGTTCGTGTCGGCCTTCAAGACCGACGAGGCGCAGCTGCTGCGCGACATGAACAGCCTGGCCGCCTTCCTGCCGCAGGGCGAGCTGTCGCTGGGCAACTTCATCGAGGTGTTCAACGGCTCGTCGTTCGTGCGGGCCTTCTTCAACTCGCTGTTCACCGTCAGCGTGACGGTGGTGCTCGGCATCCTGGTCAACAGCATGCTGGCCTATGCGCTGGCGCGCTTCCGCTTCTTCGGGCGCGAGGTGCTGCTGTCCATCGTGGTGGCGCTGATCATCATCCCGTTCGAGGCCATCGCGGTGCCGCTGCTGCTGCTGGCCAACCAGCTGCCGTGGTTCACCGGCGAGGTGGGCTGGCTGGACAGCTACCGGGTGCAGATCATCCCGTTCATCGCCAACGCCTTCTCGGTGTACCTCTTCTACCAGTTCTTCATCGCGCTGCCCAAGGACCTGGAGGAGGCCGCGCTGATGGACGGCGCGGGCCGCCTGCGCATCTACTGGAGCATCGTGCTGCCGCTGTCCAAGCCGGTCATCGCCACCGTGGCGGTGCTGCAGTTCCTCGCCCGCTGGGGCGACCTGCTGTGGCCCATCATGGTCGTGCGCGGCGAGACCTACGCGACGCTGCCGCTCGCGATGCAGACCTTCTTCGGCCAGTTCCCGCGCCAGTGGGGCGACGTCATGGCATTCGCCGCCATGGCCACCCTGCCGACGCTGCTGGTCTTCCTGATCTTCCAACGCTGGTTCGTGCGCAGCGCGATCTCCAGCGGCGTCAAGGGCTAACAAGGCGACAACATGGCCAGCGTCTCTCTCAAGAAAATCCACAAGACCTACGCCGGTGGCGTGCACATCATCAAGGGCATCGACCTGGAGATCGCCGACGGCGAATTCATGGTGTTCGTCGGTCCCTCGGGCTGCGGCAAGAGCACGATGATGCGCATGATCGCGGGGCTGGAGGACATCACCGCCGGCGAGCTGCGCATCGGCGACCGCCTGGCGAACGACCTGCCGCCGGTCGAGCGCAAGGTGGCGATGGTGTTCCAGAGCTATGCGCTCTACCCGCACATGACGGTGGGCGAGAACATGGGCTTCGGCCTGAAGATCAACGGCGCCACCCGCGAGGAAGTGAATGCCGCGGTGGGCCGCGCCGCCGAGGTGCTGCAGATCACCCACCTGCTGGACCGCCGGCCCAAGGCCCTGTCGGGCGGCCAGCGCCAGCGCGTGGCGATCGGCCGCGCCATCGTGCGCAAGCCCGGCGTATTCCTGTTCGACGAGCCGCTGTCCAACCTGGACGCCGGCCTGCGGGTGCAGATGCGGGTGGAGCTGGCCAAGCTGCACAAGGAACTGGGCACCACGATGATCTACGTCACCCACGACCAGACCGAGGCCATGACGCTGGGCAACCGCATCGCGGTGTTCAACGGCGGCCACATCGAGCAGGTGGGCCCGCCGATGGAGCTGTACCAGCAGCCGGCCAACACCTTCGTGGCAGCCTTCCTCGGCTCGCCGAAGATGAACCTGCTGCCCTGCGACGTGCAGTCGGCCGACGGCGTGGAACTGCAGGTCAAGCTGAGCGACCGGGCCGGCTTCAGCTTCGGCCGCAACGACGCCGCCCGTTACCAGGGCAAGTCGCGCCGCATGACCGTGGGCGTGCGCCCCGAATCGCTGGGCGTGGCCAGCCAGGGCGCCGGCATCGCCGCCGAGGTGGTGCTGGTGGAGCGCCTGGGCGACGTGCAGGTGGTGCATGCCCGCGTGGCCGGCACCGAGTCGGTGGCCACGGTCAAGCTGGCCGAGAACGGCAGCAGCCTGGCCGCCGGCCAGCAGGTGGTGCTGCGCCCGGAGCCCGGCAGCTGCTACCTGTTCGACGAGAACGGCAAGGCCGCCTGAGGCAGCGCCCGCGGGGGGTTTGCGACAATCCTGGCACCCCCACTCGACGGAGCCGCCACCCCCGTGCCGATCGATCTGAAGCAGTTGTCGGCCCGGCTGGGCTTGTCAGCCACCACCGTCAGCCGCGCGCTGAACGGCTACGACGATGTCAGTGCCAAGACCCGCGAACGGGTCGAGCGCATGGCGCGTGAACTGGGTTACCAGCCCAACCGCACCGCGCGCCGGCTGGCCCGCGGCCAGGCCGATGCGGTGGGGCTGGTGTATCCGCTGGACGCGGGCGACCTGGGCGACCCGCGCTTCCTGGAGGTGATCGAAGGCCTGTCCGACCGGCTGGAAGCCGCGCAGATGGACCTGCTGCTGGCCTCCGCCCGCGAGCACTCCGAGCTGCGCACCTACGAGCGGCTGGTCAGCGGCGGCCGGGTGGACGGCGTGATCGTGGCCCGCACCCGCGTGCAGGACCCGCGCATCGACTACCTGCTGCAGGCCGGCATGCCCTTCGTGGCCTATGGCCGCACCGCCCGCAGCGACGGCTTCGCCTGGTTCGACTTCGACAACGAGGCCGGCATGGTGCTGGCGGTGCAGCAGCTGCTGGCCGCGGGCCACACCCGCATCGGCTACCTGCATGCGCCGCTGGAGCTGAGCTTCGCGCTGCAGCGCTACTCCGGCTTCCAGCGCGCGATGCAGATGGCCGGCGTGTTGGTCGACCCGGCGCAGGTGGTGGCCGGCGGCCTGTCGCGCCGCACCGGCTATGCGGCGGCGCAGGCACTGCTGGCGGTGCATCCGCGGCCCACGGCGCTGATCGCCGACAACAACCTGTGCGGCGTGGGCGCGGTGCGCTGCCTGCTGGATGGCGGCATCGCCATCGGCCGCGAGGTCTCGGCCATCGTGTACGACGGCGTGCCCGACGACACCCTGCTGGTGGGCCGGCGCATCGCCGCCATCGGCCAGCCCACCGCCTACGGCGCGGGGGAGACGCTGGCCGAGATGCTGCTTACCCTGGTGCAGGGCGGCACGCTGGCCGAGCCGCGGCGGCTGCTGCAGCCGGTGTTCGAGCCCGGCGACTCCATCGGCCCGCCGGCCGGCTGAAGCGCGCCGGGCTGCTGCTGCATCACTGCAGCTTGAAGCGGCCCACCGCGCCGGCCAGCCGCGTCGCCTGCTCGCGCAGGCTCTCCGCTGCGGCCGAGCCCTGCTCCACCAGCGCGGCGTTCTGCTGCGTCATCACGTCCAGCTGCGCGACCGCGCCGTTCACCTCCTCGATGCCCTGGCTCTGCTGCCGGGTGCTGCCGCCGATGCCTTCGATCACGCCGGCCACGCGGCCCACCAGGGCCAGCAGCTCGCGGGTGGACTCGGCGGCGGTGCGCACCTGCTGCGTGCCGTCCTGCGCCTGCGTCATCGACTCGGCCACCAGGCCGCGCACTTCCTTCGCGGCCTGCGCGCTGCGCTGGGCCAGGGCCCGCACCTCGCCGGCCACCACCGCGAAGCCGCGACCCTGCTCCCCCGCGCGGGCCGCTTCCACCGCCGCGTTCAGCGCCAGCAGGTTGGTCTGGAAGGCGATGCCGTCGATCACGCCGATGATGTCGCCGATGCGGCGAGACGAGGCATCGATGCCTTCCATCGAGCGCTCCACCTGCGCGATGGCCTGGCCGCCGCGGCCGGACGCCGCCTGTGCCGAGCGGGCCAGCGCATCCGCCTCGCGGGTGCTGTCGGCATGGCTGCGCACCTGCTCGGTGATCTGGCACATGGCCGCGGCCGTCTGCTGCAGCGAGCTGCTGGCCTGCTCGGTGCGGCTGCTCAGGTCGAGGTGGCCGGTGGCCACCTCGGCACTGGCGGTGGCGATGGCATCGGAGGCCATGCGCACCTGCTGCACCATGGCCTGCAGCGACCCGACGAAGCGGTTGAAGGCGCGCGCCAGCTGGCCGATCTCGTCCTCGGTCTCCACCGCCATGCGGCGGCTCAGGTCGCCGTCGCCCTCGGCGATGTCGGCCAGCAGCGCGGCGGCGCGGCGCACCGGCGCCGCGATGGCACGCGACACCCACACGATCAGCAGCAGCGCCAGCACGCCGCCCACGCCGCCGGCAATCAACGGGCCGGTCCAGGCGGCACGGGTGGCCGCGGCCAGCAGCTCCGCCCGCGGCACCGTGGCCACCACGTAGAGGTTGAGCTCGGGCACGAAGCTGGCGGCCAGCACCCGGTCGCCGCCCTCGGCCGGCTGCACCGTGTGGCGGAACTCCTCGCCGTCCTGCAGCAGCGTGGCCACCGCGCCGGCATGGAAGCCGGGCAGGTCGGCCAGGGCATGGCGGCCGTCGGCCAGGGTCGCGTCGCGGTGGACGACGATGGTGCCGTTGGGCCGCACCAGCATCACCGAGCCGGTCTCGCCGATGCGGTAGCCGCGGATCCTGTCGGCCATGGTGTTGACCGACAGGCCCAGGCCGGCCAGCCCGGCATGGCCCGGGCCCGCGTCGAAGCGGGCATTGATGAACAGCATGTACTCGTTGCTGGACTTGTCGCGGTCCAGGTCCAGCATGTAGGGCCGGCCGCTGGTGAGGAAGCGGCCGAACCAGGCCTCGTCGGCGCCCAGCACCCGCTGCAGGCCGGCTTCCGAGAGGTAGCGGCCATTGGCCTGCGACACCCAGTACACCGCCGAGGCCTTGTGCTTGGCCTTCAGCCGCGCCGCATAGGCCTGGAAGGCCGCCAGGCCGTCCTCGGGCTGGCCGGCCCGTTCCCACTGCAGCAGGAAATGGTTGTCCGCCATGTCGAGCGAGGCGGTCAGCGGTTCGCTGATCTGGCGCTGGATGTCGGCGCGCACGCGGCCAAGCACCGCCGGCAGCTCCTGCTGCACCACGCGGTCCTCGAATGCGCCGCGGGTGAGCCACATGCCGGTGGCCATCGAGATGACGATGAAGCACAACAGGCACAGCAGCATGCTGGCCATGAGCTTGCGCTGGATGGACCAGCGCCGGACTGCAACAAGACCCATGACCTTCAAGGTGGCAAGTGGACGACGACCGACCTATATCGACGCGGCACGCGCGAAGTTGACCGTGATGCCTGCACGCCTTGCAGACCGCGCCGGATCCCCACCTTGAGCGAATTCGTTACAAACCGCAGCTCAATGCCGCGCGCGTGGTGGCCGATATGGGCGAATCCATGCACTCCCGTGCCGGTCACGACCCGGTGCGGCGGGGCGTCCACGACCCGGCCGACCCCGGCCGCCAGCAGTAAAGGTTCGGATGTACCGCAACAATTTGGCCGCCCTGGCCGCCCTGCTCATGCTGGCCGGCGGCACCGCCGTGGCCAACGAGGCGCATGTCGCGCTGTTCAAGAACGTCACCGGCGAGGTGACGGTGCTGCGCCCGGCCGGCAACGTGGCCGCCACGCCCGGCATGACGCTGCAGGTGGCCGACCGCCTGGTGTCGGGCCCCGGCGCCTCGGCCGGCATCATGTTCAAGGACGGCACCGCCGTCACCCTGGGCCCGGCCAGCGAGCTGGAGCTGCGCGACTACGCCTTCGAGCCCAAGGATGCGCGCTACGACTTCGACGTCTACCTGGCCCGCGGCAAGGCCATCTACACCAGCGGCAAGATCGGCAAGCTGGCGCCCGAGGCGGTGAAGGTGGGCACGCCCACCGCCACCGTGGGCGTGCGCGGCACCCGCTTCATCGTGGAAGCGCAATGAAGGCCGCCGCCGCCCTGGCCGCGGCCGTGCTGCTGCTGGCCGGCTGCGCCACGCCGCCTGCGCCGCCGCAGCCGCGCACCACCGTCACCCTGATGCCCGACGAGGACGGCCGCGTGGGCGCGGTGCTGCTGAGCAATGCCGCCGGCACCCAGCGCATCGACCAGGCCTATGCCGCGGCCACCGCGGTGGGCTCGGCCTCCGCCCCCGGCGCGGCGCAGCCGCAGCAGGAAGCCGCCGTCACCGCCGCCCATGGCGACCTGCTGAAGGCCCAGCCGCCGCGGCCGGTGACCTTCGTGCTCACCTTCGTGCTGGACAAGACGGTGCTCACCGAGGCCGCCAAGGCCCAGCTGCCGGCGCTGCTGGCCGCGGTGCGCGAGCGCAAGCCCACCGAGATCAGCGTCTTTGGCCATGCCGACAGCACCGGCAGCAAGGAACGCAACCTGCGGCTGTCGGCCGAGCGTGCCCGCGCCGTGGCCGACTGGCTGCGCAAGAGCGATGCATCGCTGGACCGCATCGAGGTGCAGTCCTTCGGCGATGCCGAACCGCTGGTGCCGGCCGCGCCCGGCGTGCCCGAGCCGCGCAACCGCCGCGCCGAAGTCATGGTGCTCTGACGGCCATGCCCGCCACGCACCGCACCGGCCCGGCGCTGGGCCACAAGGTGTCGCCGCGGCATGCGGCGCTGATGCTGGTCATCGGCCTGCTGCTGCCGCTGGCCATCGGGCTGGCCGGGCTGCTGCAGCCGGCCTGGCTGGCGCGGCTGGAACACGGGCTGCAGGACGAGCTGATGCGCCGCACCGCCTCGGGTGCCACCGCGCAGCAGGTGGTGGTGGTGGACATCGACGACGTGAGCCTGGCCGCGGTGGGCCAGTGGCCCTGGCCGCGCTACCGGGTGGCCTCGCTGATCGAGCGCATCCACCAGGCGGCGCCCGCGGCCATCGCCATGGACATCCTGTTCCCCGAGCCGGACCGCAGCTCGCTGCTGACGCTGCAGCAGACCTTCAAGCAGGACTTCGGCATCGACGTGGCCATCGGCGGCGTGCCGCCCGGCCTGCTGGACAACGACGGCTACCTGGGCCAGCAGATGGCGCGGGCCGGTGTGGTGGGTGCCCGCTACTTCTACTTCGACCATGCCACGCCCGGCGCGCAGCCGGCCGATGCCCAGCCGCTGCAGGTGGGTGGCCGCACCGACCTGCTGGCGCTGCAGGAAGCCACCGGCGTGCTGGAGAACACCGCACCGGTCGCGCGGCGCACCCGCAGCAGCGGCTTCGTGAACCAGAAGCTGGACGACGACGGCGTGCTGCGCCGGCTGCCGCTGCTCATCGGCCATGGCGGCCGGCCGCAGGTGAGCCTGTCGCTGGCCGCGGTGATGCGGGCCCAGGGCCTGCGCGCGGTGCAGGTGCTGGCCACGCCCGACGGCTTGGCGCTGCAGGTGGGCACGCGGCAGCTGCCGATGGATGCGGCCGGCTATGCCACGCTGCGCTTCGACGGCGGGCCGGCCAGCTATCCCGCGGTGTCGGCGGTGGCGCTGCTGGCCGGCCAGGTGCCGGCCGAGGCGCTGCGCGGCAAGGTGGTGTTCGTCGGTACCTCCGCCGTGGGCCTGAAGGACGTGCACACCACCGCGATGCACCCGGCCTTCCCCGGTTTGCGCATCCATGCGCTCATGGCCGAGAACCTGCTGCAGGGCCGCTTCGTGCACACGCCGCCGTGGGGCGCGGCGGTGGCGCTGGCGGCCTGCCTGGCCACCGGGCTGCTGATGACCGCCATCTTCGTGCTCGCCATCCGCATCCCCACCCTGGTGGCCGCCAGCGCGGTGGTGCCGGCGGCGGCGCTGGGGCTGGCGGTGGCGCTGTACCTGCGCAGCGGGCTGCTGCTGCCGATGGCCGCGCCCTGCCTGTCGGCGGGCCTGCTCTTCATGGTGTTCTTCATCACCCGCTATGCGCTGGAGCGCCGGCGTGCGCTGGCCTGGCGGCGGCAGCTGGAGAACGCACGCCAGGTCACCATCGAATCGATGGCCTCGGTGGCCGAGACCCGCGACCCCGAGACCGGCGCCCACATCAAGCGCACCCAGCACTACGTGCGGGCCGTGGCGCTGCATCTGCGGGCCACCGGCCACCACACCGCGCTGCTGACCGACGAGTACATCGAGCTGCTGTTCATCTCGGCGCCGCTGCACGACATCGGCAAGGTGGGCGTGCCCGACCACATCCTGCTCAAGCCCGGCCGCCTCACGCCCGAGGAGATGGAGCAGATGAAGCAGCATGCCGAGTTCGGCCGCAAGATCATCTTCAGCACCGCGCAGCGCATCGAGGGCGACAACTTCCTCACCATCGCCGGCGACATCGCCGCCACCCACCACGAGAAGTGGGACGGCAGCGGCTACCCGCTGGGCCTGGCGGGGCAGGACATCCCGCTGGCCGGCCGCATCATGGCGGTGGCCGACATCTACGACGCGTTGATCAGCCGCCGCTGCTACAAGGAGCCGTTCAGCCATGCGCGCGCCACGCAGATGATGCGCGAGCTGCGCGGCAAGACCTTCGACCCGGTGGTGCTGGACGCCTTCTTCGAGATCGAGGACACCATCCAGGCCATCGCCGACGAGCACCGCGACGAGGCCGAGGGCGACGCCTCGCCCGAGGTGGCCGCCGCCCAGGTCATCGAAGGGCTGAAGCAGCACCGGCCCGCCCCCCTGCCGGCCGCGGCGTCCATCCCCCGCGACCACGCGCAGCAGCCGTGAAGCACCGTCCGCCGCGCCGTGCCGGCGCCGTCCTTGCCGCGGCGCTGCTGCTGCCCGGCGCGCTGCCGGCCCAGCCTGTCGCGCCGGCGCCCGGCCCTGCCGTGCAGGCCGCGCCTGGCGCCGAGCTGCCGGACCGCCTGCTGGCGCTGGAGACCCTGGGCCGCGCCCAGCCGGCGCCGGCCTCGCAGCAGCTGCAGGCCTTGCTGGACGCCAGCCCCGCCTTCAGCGACCTGCGGCTGGCGCTGCTGACGGTGCAGGGCCTGATGTGGGCCGAAGCCGCGCAGGGCGACGCCGCCGAGCGCAGCGCCGTCCAGCTCGACGCCTGGCCCGAATCCGCCGGCCCCGCGCGCGCTGCCCGCGCCGCGGCGGCTGCGCTGCTCATCCGCGCCAGCCTGGCCGCCCACGGCGGCCACGACCTGCAGCGCGCCGACCAGCTGCTGCAGCAGGGGCTGCAGGCGCTGCCGGCCGGCGTGCCCGACCTCGAGCGCTACCGTTTCGTGGCCGCGCACGGCTTCATCAAGGACCGCGCCGGCCAGCTGGAAGCCGCGGTGCGGCTGAACCACGAGGCGCTGGCACTGGCCGACCGCATCGGCACGCCCTGGCGCCGGGCCGAGGCCCGCAGCGCGCTGGCCTACAGCTACTTCGGCGCCAGCCAGCTGGAACGGGCCCGCACCCTCAGCGACGAGGCCTTGGCCGTGGCCACCGCCGCCGGCGATGCGGTGGCCCTGGGCCGGGCCCACAACACCGCCGGCATCGTGCTCGACGGCCTGGGCGACCGCGAGGGCGACCGCCGCAGCTTCGAGCTGGCCATCAGCCATGCGCGGCGCGCTGGCGCCAAGCGCGACGAGGCCCGCTACCTGGCCAACAGTGCCGACTTCTACCTGAAGAAGGGCGACTACAGGACCGCCCTCGGCCATGCCCAGCGTGCGCTGCCGCTGGCACGCGAGCTGCGCGACCCGGACACCGAGCTGGTGTCGCTGGCCAACATCGGCTTCGCCCACATCGCGATGCAGCAGCTGGCCCCGGGCAAGCGCTTCGTGGCGCAGGCCATCGCCATCGACGAGCAGCGCGGCGCCTGGGGTGGCGCCGCCTCCACCTACCTGGAGCTGGGCACCTACCTGGAAAAGGCCGGCGACCTGCGCGGCGCGGTGGCCGCCTACCACCGCCACCGCAAGCTGGCCGCGGGCGTGCTGCGGGTCGACCAGCAGAAGGCCATCCTGGCGATGCAGGAGCAGTACGACGCCGAGCAGCGCAGCCGCTCGCTGGCGCTGCTGCAGCGGGAGCAGGACATCAAGGCCGAGCAGCTGCACCGGCGCGACCTGCAGCAGCGGCTGTGGTGGCTGCTGGCGGCGGCGCTGGTGGCTTCCTTCGGCGTGCTGGTGGCGCTGCAACGGCGGGTGCGGCAGGCCAACCGGCTGCTGGCCCGCAGCAACCAGGTGCTGCGCCAGCATGGCGAGCGCGACCCGCTCACCGGCCTGGCCAACCGCCGCGGCTTCCAGGCCGCGATGCAGCAGCGCGCGGCCGACGGCACCCTCAGCGGCACGCTCTACCTGATCGACGTCGACCACTTCAAGCGCATCAACGACCGCCACGGCCATGCCGCCGGCGACGCCGCGCTGGTGGAGGTGGCGCAGCGCCTGCGCGCCACGCTGCGCGAGGACGACCTGATCGTGCGCTGGGGCGGCGAGGAATTCCTGGTGGTGGTGCAGGCGCTGTCGCCCGAGCGCATCGACGCGCTGGCGCGCCGCATGCTGGGCGCGCTGCAGGCCACGCCGGTGCAGGTGGAGCGCCAGACCATCGCCGTCACCGCCTCCATCGGCTTCGCCACCTTCCCCATCGGCCCCGGCGCGCTGGCGGTGCCCTGGGAACGGGCAGTCAACCTGGTGGACACCGCCATGTACCTGGCCAAGACCCGCGGCCGCAACCGCGCCTACGGCGTGCGGCTGCGGCAGGCGGCCAACGACGCCTCGCTGGAGGCGATCACCGGCGCGCTGGAAGCCGCGGCCGACGACGGCCGCGTGGCGCTGACGCTGCTGCGCGGCGACGGCGGCGAGCCATCGGTGGAGCAGGCGGCGTGAGCGCCGCCGCCCGGTGGGATCCCGCGCAGCGGGAGGGTGCACCCGTCAGGCCCTTGACCGTGGCCCTGCGGCGTCGGCTGCTGGCGCTGGTGCTGGCCGCGCTGGGGGCGGCGCCTGCCGCCGCCACGCCCGCCGCCTTCGAAGCCCAGGTGGACCAGCTGCAGCGCAGCGGCTATGAGCATCCCGACGCCGCGCTGGCCGGGCTGCAGCAGCTGCGCCGGCAGGCCTCCACGCCCGAGGCGCTGCGGCTGGTGCTGCAGGCGCTGGGCAGCATCCAGGCCCAGGCCGGCCGCAGCCGCGATGCCGAAGCCACGGCCGAGCTGCTGCTGGAGCTGGCGCAGCAGCCGGCCCCGCGGGAACAGGCCGGCCGCGCGCTGGCCGGCTCCAACCTCGTGCGGGCGCAGGTGGCGGAAAACGGCGGCCAGTCGGCGATGGCGGCGGCGCTGGCGCAGGCGGCGCTGCAGGTGTTCGAGGCCGACTGCCCGCCCCACACCGAGCGGCCGCTGCACTGCGACTACCGCGCCGCCTGGAGCGCCCGCCAGATCGTGCAGCGGCGCGCGGTGGGCCAGGGCGTGGCCGCCACGCAGGCCGCCCATGCCCGCGCCGCGCTGGCGCTGGCCGAGGCCGGCGGCGACGCCCGCCGCCAGGCCACCAGCCTGGGCGCACTGGCGGTGCTGGCCGAGGAGGCCGGCGACGGCGAGGAGGCCCGCCGCCTGATCGCTCGCGCCCGGCGCCTGGTGCTGCCGCTGGACGACATGGGCGAGCTGGCCCGCCTGAGCGACATCGAGGCGCGGCTGGCCGGCATCCGCGGCGACCAGCGGCATGCGCTGCACCACCACCAGCAGGCCCAGCTGATGGCCGCCCGCGCCGACGCGCCGCGGCTGGAAGCCCGCATGCTCACCAACCTGAGCGATGCCTACGTCCATGCCCAGCGCCCGGCCGATGCGCTGGCCGCGGCCGAGAAGGCCCTGCTCATCATCCGCCAGCGCCACGACCTGCGCGCCGAGCGGGCGGCGGTGAACAACGCCGGGCTGGCCAAGATCGGCCTCGGCCGGCTGGCCGAAGGCAAGGAAGACCTGGCCCGGCTGATCGCGCTGTGGGAGGCCGGCGGCGACAACGGCCGCCAGGCCGAGACGCTGCGCGAGTTCGGCGAGGCCCTGGCCGCCGCCGGCGACGCGCGCGCGGCCATCGACCTCTTCCACCGCGAGCGGGCGCTGAGCGCCGAGCTGATGCGCATCAACCGCAGCGCCGCGCTGAAGGAGCTGCAGGCCCGCAACGACGCCGAGGCCCGCCAGCGCGACATCGACCTGCTGGCCCGCGACAACGCGCTGAAGACCGAGGCGCTGGCCAACCGCGCGCTGCAGCAGCGCATCGGCTGGCTGCTGGCCGCGGTGATGCTGGCCGCCACCGCGGCCGCGCTGCTGCTGTACCGGCGGGTGCGCAGCACGCACCGGGAGCTGGCCGCCAGCCAGGTGCGGCTGCAGGCGCAGAGCGAGCGCGACCCGCTCACGCAGCTGTCCAACCGCCGGCATTTCCAGGCCGCGATGGCGCGGCTGGCCGCGCCCGACGGCAGCTTCCACGGCGGGCTGCTGCTGGTGGACATCGACCACTTCAAGCGCATCAACGACGTGCAGGGCCATGCGGCCGGCGACGAGGTGCTGGTGGAGGTGGCGCGCCGGCTGCAGGCCGCGGCCGGGCCCGCCGACCTGGTGGTGCGCTGGGGTGGCGAGGAATTCCTGCTGGTGCGCCCGGGCGCCGATGCGGCCGCGGTGCAGCGGCTGGCGCAGCAGCTGCTGGCCGCGGTGGCGGGCAAGCCGGTGGTGGCCGGCGGCCAGCCGCTGCAGCTGAGCGCCTCCATCGGCCACGGCAGCTTCCCGCTGCCGCCGCATGGCCGGCCGGTGCGGCATGAACAGGCCATCGCGCTGGTGGACCGGGCGCTCTACGCGGCCAAGCACCAGGGCCGCAACCGCGCCGTCGGCGTGTAGCGCCGGCCGCCCGGCGCTCAGCGGCCCAGCACCGCCGCCACGCCCGCGCGCAGCTTGGCGAAGTCGATCGGCTTGGTCCAGTAGGCCTGCGCACCGGCGCGGGTGGCGGCCTCCACCTCCTGCGGCATGGCGCTGGCCGACAGCGCGATGACCGGCAGTTGCGCGGTGCGCGGGTCGGCGCCCAGCCGCCGCAGCACCTCCAGGCCATGCATGTCGGGCAGCTGCATGTCCAGCAGCACCAGGTCGGGCTGCAGCTCGGCGGCCCGGCGCAGGCCTTCCTGGCCGCTTGCGCACACCACCACCTGCACCTGGGAATGCTGCTGGAAGTAGGTTTCCACCAGCAGGGCGTTGACCGGGTTGTCCTCGATGTAGAGCACGGTGCCGGTCAGCGCGTCGGCGCCCTCGGGTGCATCCAGCGGCGCGAAGGCGCTGGGCACCGCCTCCCCCCGCGGCGGCTGCCAGGGCAGCGAGACGGTCACCGTGGTGCCCAGGCCCTCGCGGCTGTCGAAGGACAGCTCGCCGCCCAGCAGCTCCACCAGCCGGCGGGTGATGAACAGGCCGATGCCGGTGCCCTCGATGGCCGAGCGCTCGCGCCCCAGCCGGTTGAAGGCCTGGTACAGGCCGTCGAGCTGCGCCTGCGACATGCCGAAGCCGTCGTCCGCCACGCGCAGCTCCATGCGGCGGCCGTCGCAGCGGGCCTGCAGCCGCACATGGCCGCCCGGGCGGTTGTACTTGATGGCGTTGGACACCAGGTTCATCAGCACCTGGCGCAGCCGCACCGGGTCGGTCCGCATCGTCAGCGGCAGGCCGGCGGCGGGCTCCAGCTGCAGCGTCACCTGGTGGCGGCGGGCCAGCGGCTGGTTGAGCTGCACCACGCTGGCCAGCTGGGCGGCCACGTCCACGTCGGTCATCTCCACCGTCAGCTCGCCGGCCTCGATGCGGGTGACGTCCATCAGGTCGTCGATCAGCACCTTGAGCTGCCGCGCCGCGGCCATCACATGGCCCAGCTGCTGCTGCGCCTCGGCGTCCTGCCGCGCCTGGGCCCGCGCATGCTGCAGCTGGGCGAAGCCGAGCACCGCATTGAGCGGCGTGCGCAGCTCATGGCTGACGTGGGAGAGGAACTGCGTCTTCGCGCGGTTGGCGGCCTCGGCGGCGGCCAGCGCCTGGTGCGCCGCCTTGTGGCGGTCCAGCGTGAGGCCGAAGGACAGCTCGCGCGCCAGCTCGTCCAGCAGGCCCACCAGCTCGTCGTCGAAGGCCACGCCCGGTGCGGCGCACAGCGTGAGCACGGCCAGCCGCTCCTGCTCCACCTCGATGGGCACGGCGGCCATCGGCGCCTCGTCGGCCGGCGCGTCGATGGCGGGCCGGCCGCTGGCCAGCGCCTGCTCGGCCAGCGCCAGGTCGCGGTTGCCCCAGAGCACGGCCTCGTCCGAGCGCCGCGGCGCGCTGCCGGCGCGGCTGTGGGCCACCACCCGCAGTCCGCCCGCCTCGGGCCGAGAGACCCAGGCCTGCTCGGCCAGGCCGGTGGCGATGCAGGCGCGGCACACCTCCTCGTACAGCGCCTGCGGCGGCATCTGCCGCGCGATCGCCTGGCCGGTGGCCGACAGCGTCTCGTGGAAGCGGCGCAGCTGCACCGCATGCCGCTCCGACTGCTGCAGCTGCGCGGCGCGCTGGTCGTTGCGCTCGATCAGCCGGTTGAACTCCACCGCCACCTCGCCGAACTGCCCGGGCAGGCCGGCATCGGCGCGCACGTCGGTGTGGCCGGCATGCAGCCGGCGCGCGGTGTCGGCGATGCTGTGCAGCGCGGCGGTGAGCCGGCGAGCCGCCAGCCAGGCCGCCGCCAGGCCCAGGCCGATGACCACCAGCGCCAGCGCCACCGCGCGCAGCAGCTCGGCATTCACCGGCGCGTACACGTCGGCCACCGGCATGCCGGCCAGCGCGTCCAGCCCGTGCTTGCCGATGGGCGCGGCGGCATAGGCGCGGCGCTGGCCGTCCAGCCCGGTGGCGATCATCATGCGGGCGTCGGCCACCTTGGTGGCGCCCAGCAGCGCGGTGGGCAGCGCCGCGCCCATCCAGCGCTCGGGGTCGGGCAGGCGCGTGAGCATGATGCGGCGGTCCTTCAGCACCGCCACGATGCCGCCGGCGCCGCGCAGGTCGCCCTGCAGCGACGCGTTCACCGCCTGCATGTCGATCACCGCCACCACCAGTCCGGTCTTGCGGCCCTGTTCGTCGCGCACCGGCAGCGTGAGGTACATGACCATGCGGCCGCTGACCGGCCCGCGGCGCGGCTCGCTCAGCAGGAAGTGATCGGCCGCCAGGCCGGCGCTGAACCAGGCCAGGTCGGCGAAGGAGCGGCGCGGCACATGCGGCTCGGCCGAGCACACATGGGTGCCGTCGGCGCGGAAGAAGCCGATGTTGGTGTAGGCCACGCCCTGGCCGGTGGCACCCTGCACCAGGTCCTCGCAGGCCTCCGGCTGCAGCGTGCGGATGCTGCGCCGCGTGGCCAGGAAGCTCAGCAGGTGCTCCGCGGTGAGCAGGTGGTTGCGCATGTGCTCGGCCACGTCGTGCACCTGCTCGCGCAGCACGGTGGCGGCGCGGCGCTCCGCCTGCCGGCGGGCGTCGAGGATGCTCACCGCCTGCAGGGCCACCAGCGGAATGGCGGCGGCGGCCACGATCAGCAGCAGGCGGGAGAAGAGGTAGTCCGGCTGGCGCCGGCGGCTGGCGTTGGCGGCTGGAAGGCCCATCAGTACTGCTGGAACGGTGTCAGGGCAGCGGCCCGTGGATCGCAGGAAATGCTGTCGCCCGCAGTACACCATGCCCCTGCCGGGCGTCCATCCCGCTGTTGATGGCGGCGGCCCTCCTGAATCGTGCTGAATCCGCAGTTCAGGACATCTTCAGCATCTTGCCCGGCGCCGCCGCCGCATGGGACAACCCGCGCGACAGCGACCACGGAGACCGCCCATGCCCCACCAAGACCAGATCACCTCGGTGGCCATCCACCCGGCCATCGGCATCGCCCGCGTGGGCAACAGCCCGCAGGGCTGGTTCCTGGGGCCGGAGGCGCCCGGCCAGCCGCGCACGCCGGCCGGCAACTACCGCGACGCGCAGGGCCGCATCCTGCGCCGGGCCGCGCGCTTCCGCCTCTACGGGCTGGACGACGCCGGCCGCGTGGTGCGCGAGATCACCGCGCAGGAGGCCCGCATCGAATGGACGGTGGAGGTGGCCAACCTCAAGGCCGACTGGTTCAACTTCGACCAGGCGCTGGACATCCCCGCCAGCCGCGGCGACCTGCCCGGCACGTCGCCGGTGGCCAGCCTGCGCCGCAACCGCCGGCTGGCGGGCGCGGACCGCGCGGGCCTGCGCATCGAGCCCGGCGCGCGCCACATCAGCGGCACCGACACCCACCGCGAGGGCGGCGACCCGCGCCACACCTTCGACAGCGGCTGCTTCATGGGCCGCAAGGTGTACCTGGGCGAGCTGCGCACCGACGAGGCCGGCCGGCTGCTGTTCCTGGGCGGGCGCGGCCATTCATCGTCCTACGACGGCCAGCCGCCGCAGGGCTTCGCCAACAACGACGGCTGGCACGACGACATCTGCGACGGCCCGGTGAATGCGCGCGTCACGCTGGGCGGCGTGACGCACGAGGCCATCGGCGCCTGGGTGGTGGTGGCGCCGCCGGACTACGCGCCGGGCGTGCAGGCGCTGGTCACCGGCTGGGACCTGCTGCGCGACCTGGCGGTGCGCAGCCGCCGCATGTGCCCGCCCGGCCAGCCCGACTACTGGCAGGACATCCATCCGCTGCTGCGCCGCCTGGCCGACACCGAATGGGTGAATGCCGGCTTCGCGCTGCAGTTCGGCTGGGGCACGCCGCAGGACTTCCGCAGCCCCGGGCTGCGGGCCCGGCTGTGCGATCCCGCGCCCGCCTGCCAGCCGCTGCGGCGCGCGGTGTTCCACAGCTTCCGCGAGCCCGGCGCGCCGCGGCTGCAGGCCGACGCCTGGCCGGCGGTGTACGGCGACGCGGTGGTGCTGAACCCGCCGATCACCGACCCGATGAACTGGATGTCCATCACGCCGCTGCAATACGCGCTGCTGCGCCAGTGGGCCGACGGTGACTTCCGGCATGTGCCCGCGCCGCCGCCCGACCTGCCGTTCGACCAGATGAAGCCGGCCGAACAGGCGCAGGCGCTGGACCGCGCCGCGTTGGAGGAAACCACCGGCGGCCCGTTCCATCCCGGCGCCGAGTTCACCTGGCCGATGCGGGTGGCGCTGATGTACGAGCAGCACGGCCAGCCCTTCCGGCTGCGCCGCCGCCGAGGGCCCGAGCCCGATTTCGGCGACGTGCTCACCGCCAGCAGCGCGTTGGCCGCCGGCGGCCCGCTGGATGGCTGCGTGCCCGGCGGCATCACCCGCTGGATGGCCTGCCCCTGGCAGACCGACACCGCCAGCTGCCTGTCGGCCTACAAGCCCTGGGCGGGCGAATACCTGCCCACCTTCTGGCCGGCCCGGGTGCCCAACGACGTGCTCACGCAGGCCCAGTACGCGGTGGTGATGGACACCGCGCAGCCGCTGGACCAGCGGCTGCAGGCGCTGTCGGCCGCGCGCCGCGAGAAATGGCTGCGCGGCATCGTGTACGCCAGCAAGGGCCAGCCGCCCGCGCTGATCGGCCAGCCCAATCCGCGGGCGGTGTTCATCGAGGCCTGGTCGCAGGTGGGCATCGTGCTGGAGCAGCCCGCCCCCACCGACCTGCCCCTGTGGCCGCCCACCCTGCGGGTGGAAACCGGCCGCCGCATCGGCCCCGCCGCCGCCACCGCGGTGCACTCCCTGGCCGCCCACGACCCGACGCAGGAGCGATGAGCACAGTCCGGCCGCCTGGACGGCAGCTGCCGTTCACCGTGCGCATCATCGGCGACGGCCCTGCCGCCCTGGCCACCGCCATCGGCCTGCTGCAGGGCGGCGTGGCGGTGCGCTGCAGGCCGCCGCGACGCCCCGCCACCGCATCCGCGCTGCCACCGCGGGCCGACAGCCTCTCGCCCGGCGGCCATGCGCTGCTGGCGCGGCTGGGCGTGGCCGGGGCCTTCGCCGCCGACGGCCACCTGCCCTGCCACGCCCATGCCTGCGACTGGGGCCCCGGCGGCCTGCGCCACCTGGACTTCATCAGCCATCCGCAGGGCAGCGCCTGGCAGGTGGACCGCGGCCGCTTCGACGGCCGGCTGCGCGAGCGGGCGCTGGCGCTGGGCCTGCAGTGGGAACCGCCCGACGGCACCGAGGCCGCGCCCCCGGTGCAGGCCATAGTGGATGCCAGCGGCCGCAGCAGCCACTTCGCCCGCCGCCAGGGCGCACGCCGGCTGCGCGGCGACCGCCAGCTGGCCTGGCTGGCCAGCGCGCCGGCCGCCCACGCGCCCGGCGACGGCATGAGCCTGGTGGAAGCCACCGCCGACGGCTGGTGGTACAGCGCTCCGGCGCCCTGCGGCCGCTGGAGCCTGGCCTGCTTCACCGATGCCGACCTGCGCCCGCCGCCGGCCCAGGGCCATGCCGGCTGGCTGCAGCGCCTGGCCGCCGCGCCACGCACGCTGGACCGGCTGATCGCCCATGGCGTGGATGCCCGCCATCTGGCCCTGCAGCCCGCCCGGCTGCTGGCCGCCGACAGCAGCCGGCTCGACCGCTTCTGCGGCAGCGGCTGGCTGGCGGTGGGCGATGCGGCCATGGGCTTCGACCCGCTGTCCGCCCACGGGCTGACGGTGGCGCTGCAAAGCGGGCTGCATGCCGCGCAGGCCTTGATCGCGCTGCGCGACGGCGATGCCCAGGCCCTGCCCGCCTATGCCGCGCGCCTGGCCGACGCCTTCGACGCCTACCAGCGCCAGCGCCTGGCGCTGTACCGCGACGAGACCCGTCACGCCTGCCATCGCTACTGGCAGCGCCGCCGCCACGGCGGCTACGATGGCACGACGAGCAGTTCGGACTGACCCCCACAGCAGTTGCGCGGAAGGAGCCGCGCCGCCGCATGAACATGCCCGCCGCCGAACGGCCCGCCTCCCGCCATCTGCTGGGGCGCTTCGAACTGCGCCTGCAGGAACGCCTGCTGCTGGACGACGGCCGGCCGCTGCCGCTGGGCTCGCGGGCCTTCGACCTGCTGGCCGCGCTGGTGGCCGGCCGCGGCCGCATGCTGTCCAAGGACGAGCTGCTGGACACCGTGTGGCCCGGCCTGGTGGTCGAGGAGAACAACCTGCAGGTGCAGGTGAGCAAGCTGCGGCGGCTGCTGGGGCGCGATGCCATCGCCACCGTGGCCGGCCGCGGCTACCAGCTCACGCTGCCGCTGCGGCCCGCCCCGACCGACGAGGCCACGCCGCAGCCGGACACGCCGGCCGCGGCCGCGCCGGTGGCCAGCCTGCCGCCCGAGCGCAGCCCCTTCATCGGCCGCCAGAAGGAGCTGTCGCATTGCCTGCGGCTGATGGCGGACAGCCGGCTGCTGTGCATCGTGGCCATCGGCGGCTGCGGCAAGACGCGGCTGGCCCTGGCGCTGGCACGCCGGCTGGCGCCCGCCACGCCCGACGGCGTGTGGTTCATCGACCTGGCGCCGCTGCACGAGGCGGGTGGCGTGCCGCTGGCCATCGGCGCCGCGCTGCGGGTGTACGAGCAGCCGGGCACGCCGATGATCGACGCGGTGGCCGGCGCCATCGGCCAGCGCCAGATGCTGCTGGTGCTGGACAACTGCGAGCACATGGTGGCCGCGGTGGCGGAGATGGCGGACCAGCTGCTGTCGCGCTGCCCGCGGCTGCAGATCCTGGCCACCAGCCGCGTGGCGCTGTGCCATCCGCTGGAGCGGGTGTATGCGCTGGCGCCGCTGGAAGTGCCGGGCCCGGGCGAGCGGGGCGTGGCCACCGGCTTCGACGCGGTGCGGCTGTTCATCGACCGGCTGCAGTGGGCCGACCCCGGCTACGCGCCCGATGCCGACGAGCTGGCCGCGGTGGTGGACATCTGCCGCCGGCTGGACGGCATCCCGCTGGCGCTGGAGCTGGCCGCCGCGCGGCGCAAGGTGCTCAGCGTGCAGGAGATCCGCGCCCGCCTGGACGACCGCTTCCGCCTGCTGACCGACCTGCCGCGCCACCAGACGCTGCGCGCCACCATCCAGTGGAGCTACGACCAGATGGACCCGGTGCTGCAGCGGCGCTTCCGCGCGCTGGCGGTGGTGGCGGGTCGCTGGACGCTGCACACCGCCGCCGCGCTGGCGGGCGAGCCCGGCGACGGCGAGCTGGACATGCTGGAGGCGATGTCGCGGCTGGTGGACCAGTCGCTGGTGACGGTGCAGGCCGGCCCCGGCGGCGAGACCCGCTACGGCTTCCTGGAGACGGTGCGCGTCTTCGCGCGGGACCGCCTGCGCGACGCCGGCGAGGAGGCCGCCGCCCGCAGCCGCCACCTGGCGCACTACGTGGCCCTGGTGGAGGCCGGCCACCACCGCATGCAGGGCCCCGGCCAGCGCGACTGGCTGCTGCAGCTGGACCTGGAGCGGGAGAACATCCTGCTGGCGCATGCCTGGTGCGACAGCGTGGTGGACGGCGCCCACCCCGGGCTGGTGCTCACCGCCGCGCTGCGCGGCTACTGGCGGATGCGCGGCCTGCTGGGCACCGGCTACCGCCTGGCCTGCCAGGCGGTGGCCCGGGCCAGCCATGCGCCGGCCGGCACGGTGCACGCGCGGGCCCTGGTGGCCGCCGGCGAAGCGGCCTACTTCCTCGGCCGCCACGACGAGGCGCTGCCGCTGCTGGCGCGCGCGCTGGCCATGGCCCGCACGCTGGACGATGCCCCGCTGCAAGCCAGCGCCATGATGAGCCTGGGCTTCGCCTGCCTGGGGCTGGGCCGCACCGACGAAGCCCACGGCCATGCCGCCGCGGCGCTGGCGTTGGCGGGCCAGGCGCAGGACGCGCGGCTGCTGGACACCGCGCTGCGCGCCCGCGGCGTGGTGCACCTGGCCGATGCCGCGCCGGCACGGGCCGGTCCGCTTTTCGAGCAGGCACTGGCGCGCTCGCGGGAACGGCAGACGCCGGCGGAGGTGGCCATCAACCTGGTGAACGTGGCCTGGGTGGCGGTGCTGCAGGGCGATGCGCCGCGGGCGCGCGAGACGCTGGCCGAGGCCATCGACGTGGCGACGGACATCGGCCACGAGGGCATCGCGCAGATGACGCTGGACGCCTTCGCCGGCCTGTGCGCTGCCACCGGCGACTGGGACGATGCCGCGCGCTTCCACGGCGCCGCGCAGGCCGGCATCGAGGTGACGCGCCAGCAGCGCCAGCCGGCGGTGCGCACCTGCGTGGCGCCACTGGTGGCGGCCACGACGCAGGCCCTGGGCGCCACCCGCTTTGCCGCGCTGCAGGCGGAGGGCCGGCAGCTGGTGCTGGCCGATGCGGTGCGCGAGGCGCGGCGGCAGCTGTGCATGTCGCCGCTGGCGCTGGTGGCGGCGCTGCCGGCGCGGGGCCGGCCGGCGGCGGCAGGCCCGCTTCAGCCGCCGGTGCCGTCGCCGGGATCGCCCAGCTGGATCAGCCCGGCCAGCGCCACGCCGGACAGCAGCGGCGGCACGCCGTAGTCGGCCACCACCCAGGCGCGCTCGTGGCCTGCGGCGGCCTTGGCCAGCACCTGGCCCAGCACCCGGCTGGAGGGTGCGTCCAGGGCGGCGAACGGCGTGTCCAGCAAGGTGAGCGCCGCGCCGCTGGCGGCTGCGGCCACCAGGCCGACCTTGCGCCGGCTGCCGGTGGACAGCATGTCCAGCCGCTTGTGCAGATGCTCCTGCAGCGCGAACCCATCCAGCAGCGCCTGCTCGGTGGCCGCCTGCCAGCCCGCATGGCGGGCGCGGCGCAGCGCCAGCCATTGCTGCGCAGGCAGCGCGTCGTCGGCCGGGTCCTGCGCATCGTCGGCATACAGCGTGTCGGCATGGCGCTGCAGCACGCCGGCCGTGGGCGCGAGGCGGCCGGCCAGCAGCCGCAGCAGCGTGCTCTTGCCGGTGCCTTCGTCGCCCTGCACCAGCGTGAGGCCGGGGCGCAGCACGAGGTCCAGCCCATGCAGCAGCGGTGGGCCGCCGGGCTCGAAGGCGAAGCCGAGGCCGCGGGCCTGCAGCAGGAGGGGGTTCGGTGGGTGGGCGCTCATGTCGGCGATTCTGCGCAACCGCCGGCGGACACGGCCAGCTGGCGGCGGCTGGTGAAGCAGCGTTCGCGACCGCTCAGCGGATCGGTGAAGCGGATCTCGCGTGCCAGCAGCTGCAGCGGCCAGCGGTAGTCGGGCGGCGCGTCGGCGGTCTCCGCCGGCCACAGCCGCGGGTAGATGCGGTCGCCCAGCAGCGGCAGGCCCAGCGCGGCCATGTGCACCCGCAGCTGGTGGCGTCGGCCGGTGTGCGGCTGCAGCCGGTACAGCGCGATCTCGGCCACGCCGGGCTCGGCCGCACCGGGCGGCGGCGCGCCCAGCCGGGTGACCAGTTCCACGCGGCTGCGGGCATTGGACTCGCCGGGCACCTCCTCCATCTGCATGAAGGCGTCGCCGGGCCGCTCCTGCAGCCGGCTGGCCACCTCGCAGGGCAGCTGCAGCCCGGGCCGCCACGGCGCGATCGCCTCGTACACCTTGTGCGCGCGGCGCTCTCGCAGCACGGCCTGGTAGGCATCCCGCACCCCGGGCCGCACGGTGAACAGCAGCACGCCGGCGGTCTCGCGGTCCAGCCGGTGCATCGGCACCAGGGTGTCGATGCCCAGCAGGCGCTTCAACCGCACCAGCACGGTTTCCTGCAGCCAGCGGCCGCTGGGCGCCACCGGCAGGAAGTGCGGCTTGTCCACCGCCACCAGGTCGTCGTCCTGGTGCAGCAGTTCGATCTCGAAGGGCACCCGCGGCTCCGGCGGCAGGCTGCGCCAGTACCAGTACACCGCGCCGGGCCGGCAGGCATCGCCGGGCTGCAGCGGCCGGCCCTGCAGGTCCAGCACGTCGCCGCGCGCCAGGCGCTGCGGCCAGTCGGCCACCGCCGGCAGCCGCGCCTGCAGGAAGGCCAGCACGCCGGGCCAGGGCCCGCCGCTGACCGCCACCCGGCTGGGGCTCACGCCGTCGCGCATCGGCGGCGCCCAGGCCACGCGCGGCCGGGTCATGCGCCGCCGGCCGCGGCCAGGCGCAGCGCGCGCTGCAGCCGCCAGGCTTCGTCGGGCTGGCTCGCATCGAACACCTGCGCCGGGCCGGTGGCGGTCTGCTGCAGCCGGGTGTCCAGCGCGGTGCGGTTGTCGAAGACGAAGCACTCGCCCTGCCACTCGCGGTGCGCATCGGGCAGCGCCTCGAAGTAGCCGAGGATGCCGCCGCGCAGCTGCAGCACGGTCAGCCCCAGGCTGCGCAGCCACGGCGCGGTCTTGTCGCAGCGGATGCCGCCGGTGCAGTACATGGCCACCGGCCGGCCCGCGGCCCGCCAGGCGGGTGCATGGGCCTGCACATGGGCCACCAGGTCGCGGAAGTTGCGCACCTGCGGATCGACGGCGCCGCGGAAGCGGCCCAGCCGCACCTCGAAGTGGTTGCGGTTGTCCAGCAGCACCGCATCGCCGTCCTGCAGCAGGCGGCGCCATTCGGCGGGCGTGAGATGGCTGCCGTCGGCCTCGTCCGGCGGCGGCAGGCTCTCGGCGCCGGGCAGGTTCAGCGCCACCAGCTCGGGCCGCAGCACCACCTTCAGCCGGGCATAGGGCGCGGTGCGGCCGTGACTGTGCCGAAAGGCCAGGCCCCGCAACGCGCCGCCGAAGGCGGGCGCGGCGCACAGTGCCTGCTCGAAGGCACGCACCGCCTCGGCCGGGCCGGCCACTGCGCCGCTGAGGCCTTCCGGCGCCAGCGTGACGGCGCCGGTGAGGTGCTGCGCCAGCAGGCGCACCGCCTGCGCGGCGGCGGCCGCGTCGGCCAGCGGCGTGAAGCGGTAGAAGCTGCTGTGCAGCAGCGCGGCGGGCGGGGGTCGGTCGGACATGGGGCGCGATTCTGGCGCGGCGATGTAGCCGCCTCAGCGGAACGGCTTGCTCAGGTACCGCGAGTGCGCCAGGCCAAAGCGCCAGGGCACGTCCACCGCCTTGCTGATGCCGATGCGCACGCCTACCGCCACCTCATGCGCCGTGTCGGCCGGCAGCAGCTCGAAGGGCGGTGCCGACAGCGGCCGGCCATCCAGCTCGCGCGTGATGCCCAGCGCCTGCGCCACCCGGCCGGGGCCGGCGCACAGCAGGCGCTCGTCGTCCAGCCCGCGGCGCTGGCGCATGCGGTCCAGTCCCTGCAGCGGCTGCAGCGCGCGGATCAGCACGCCGGCGCCATGCCCGGCCTCGCGGCAGACGAAGTTGACGCACCAGTGGATGCCGTAGGAACGGTAGACATAGGCATGCGCCGGCGGGCCGAACATCGCCGCATTGCGCGGCCGCGGCCCGCCGTGGCTGTGGGAGGCCGGGTCCTCGCGGTCGTAGGCCTCGGTCTCGGCGATGAGCCCGCCGACGCCGTCCACCAGCAGCACGGTGCCGATCAGCTGGCGGGCCACCTCGTGCGCGTCGGCCATGAAATCGATGCCAGCCAGGCGGCTGGAGGGGGTGGGATGCTGCATGTCCCCCATTCTGCGTGGCCGGGCATCACGCACCACAATGCACGCCCTTTCCCGGTACCGGCCTTGCAGTGACAGCCCACGCCTTCTTCTCGCGCTCCCGCAACGTGGTGGCGCTCGCCCTGCTCTGCTGCCTGCTGTGGGGCAGTTCCTATCCCGCCATCAAGAGTGGCTACGCGCTGTTCGGCATCGCCGCCGGCGACCTGTTCACCCAGCTGCTGTTCGCCGGCTGGCGCTTCCTGGCGGCGGGCGCGCTGCTGCTGGCCGCCGCTGCCGCGCTGGGCCGCCGGCTGGCACCGGCCGGCGCCCGCGCCTGGGGCCGGCTGGCGCTGCTCGGCGTCACGCAGACCGCGTTGCAGTACCTGTTCTTCTATGTCGGCCTGGCCCACACCACCGGGGTCAAGGCATCCATCCTGAATGCCACCGGCACCTTCTTCAGCGTGATGCTGGCGCACTGGCTGCATGCGGACGACCGACTCTCGCCACGCAAGCTGCTGGGCTGTGCCATCGGCTTCGTGGGCGTGATGGTGGTGAACCTGGGGCGTGGCCCGCTGGACTTCGAGTTCAGCCTGCTGGGCGAAGGCTGCATCGTGGCCGCCGCCCTGGTGCTGGCCGCTTCCAGCATCTACGGCCGGCGCATTTCGCAGGGCACCGACCCGGTGGTGATGACCGGCTGGCAGCTGGCCATTGGCGGCGCGGTGCTGCTGGCGGTGGGCGAGGCCGGCGGCGGGTCGCTGCACGGCTTCACGCCAGGTTCCTCGCTGCTGCTGGCGTACCTGGCGCTGTTGTCGGCGGCGGCGTTCTCGGTGTGGAGCCTGCTGCTCAAGCACAACCGGGTGAGCCTGGTGACCGCCTTCAACTTCATGGTGCCGGTGTTCGGCACCGCGCTGTCGGCGCTGTTCCTGGGCGAGCAGGTCCTGCAGTGGAAGTACGCGGCGGCCTTGGCGCTGGTGTGCGTGGGCATCTGGCTGGTGACGCAGCAGGCCGCGGCAGCGCGGCGCCCGGCCGCCACGCTGGGCGGGCAGCCGGCACGCTGAGCGGCCGGCCGGGCGGTCGTCCGGCTGTCAGGCCCGCGCGGCCCGCTGGTGCGACGGCGGCGCCGCCTCGCGCAGCGCGGCCAGTGCTGGCGCCAGCACACGGCCAATCACCAGCACCGCCGGGCTGCCGATGGCGTCGCGGGCCAGCGCGTCCACCAGGGTGTCCAGCGTGGCCACGCTGCTGCGCTGGGCCGCGGTGCTGGCATGCTGCACCGCCGCCGCCGGCAGGTCGCCGGGCAGCTGTTGGCGCAGGGCCTGCACGATCTGCGCTGCATGCGCCACGCCCATGTAGACCACCAGCGTGATGCCGCTGGCCGCCGCGCCGGCAATGGCCTGCCAGTCCGGCCCCGCGCTGCCGGCCTGGGCATGGCCGGTGACCAGCAGCACGCCCTGCGCGCCGGCATCGCGGTCGGTCCAGCCGGTGCCCAGCGCATTCACCGCCGCCAGGCCGGAGGTGATGCCGTTGACCACCTGCACCGGCACGCCGGCCGCCTGCAGCGCAGCCATCTCCTCGCCGGCGCGGCCGAACACCAGCGGGTCCCCACCCTTCAGTCGCACCACCTTCTCGCCCGCCAGGGCCTCGCGCACCAGCAGCTTGCAAATGAAGTGCTGCGGCGTGGAAGCGCAGCCGCCACGCTTGCCCACGTGCACCAGCCGCGGCGGCCGGGCCATGTCCTGCAGCACGGTGGCCAGCACCTGTTCGCTCACCAGGTCGTCCACCAGGATGACGGTGGCTTCGCGCAGCACGCGCACCGCCTTCAGCGTCAGCAGTTCGGGGTCACCCGGGCCGGCGCCCACCAGGTGCACGGGGTGGATCACGGGCGCTGCGGTGTTCATCGGGGCATGCATGGTCGGTTCTCCGTTCAGGCAGGCAAGGCAGGCCTGCCATGCCGCGGCGCGCCCGGGGCACGGGCCGCAGGCAGGAAGGCAGGTGGGGTGTGGGCGCCGGCGCTGCCGCGGCAGGTACGGCAGGCGCGACGAAGGGGCGCCGCAGGCGGTGCGTCTTTACACCGCCCGCCAGCCGATGCAGGTTCCATGCCCGGCGCAGCGGGCCAGGCTGGTGCATGGCGCGCTGCGCCGCAGTTCAGAGGCCTGCTGCGTCGGCCGGTATCTGCCTCCTGGCAGCCCGGCCGCGCCGTAGCAGCCACGCCGCCAGCCCAAGCGCCGCCGCCGGCACCAGCGCCTGCGCCGAGCCCAGCGTCCACAGCGTGGCAGCCGACACCAGGCACCACGCGACCGGCACCGCCCACGAAGCCAGCGCCAGCAGCGCATGGCGCAGCGGCCCGCACCACAGCAGCCAGCCCAGGCTGGCGATTGCCGTCGGGTCCGGCGCCAGGCCGAACAGTTCCGCCTGCTCCGGCGGCCGGCCCGACGCCCAGGCCAGCAGGGGATGCAGCAGCAGCGCCGCGGCCATCAGCAGCACGCCGCCGACGCGCCGACGGTGCAGCGGCGCCGGCAGCTGCACCGCACCGGGGGGCACCGCCAGCGCACGGGCGCCGGCCGCGGCCAACAGCAGCCAGGCCATCGCCTGCCAGGCGAAGCCGGCTGCCATCGGCACGGCCGCCCAGTTGACCGGCGCATAACGCTGCAGCACGAAGGCCCAGCCGGCATGCACCCAGGCCAGCGCCAGCCACAGCGCCCCGCCGCGCAGCAGCAGCGGCGCGGCCGCCATGCCACGGGCCACGCCGCGGGCCGCGGCCACCAGCAGCACCAGGCCGGCTGCCATGAACAGCAGCGCCAGCGGCCAGGCCGCCTGGTTCAACAGCTCGAACAGCCGCCAGTAGGTGCGCGGCGCGAACATCAGGAAGTCCGACGGCCGGTAGCTCCACCATTCGGACATCACAACGCCTGCACGTCGGCCGCCATGCGCCGGCGCAGCGCCGCGTCGGGCAGCGGGCCGAGCGCGGCGGCCAGGTTCTCCCGCACATGCGCCACCTGGCTGGTGGCCGGTATGGCGCAGGTGACGGCCGGATGCGACAGCACGAACTTCAGCGCCACCTGCGCCCAGCTCGTGCAGCCGAGGTCGCCGGCCCAGCCAGGCAGCCGGTGGCGCCGCAGGTCGTCCAGCAGCGCACCCTGGCGAAACGGCCGGTTCACCAGCACCGCGATGCCGCGGTCACGCGCCAGCGGCAGCAGCCGCTGCTCCGCCTCGCGGTCCAGCAGGTTGTAGCTGAACTGCACGAAATCCAGCGACTGGGTGCGCATCAACTGTTCCAGCTCGGCATGGCGCCGGCCTTCGGAGGTGGTGATGCCGATGTAGCGCAGCCGGCCCGCGGCCTTCATCTCCGCCAGCCGCGGCAGGTGCGCCTGCCAGCCCAGCAGGTTGTGCACCTGCATCAGGTCGAAGCGCGGCACGCCCCAGAAGCGGCGCGATGCCTCGATTTGCGCGGCACCGCGTTCGGCATCGCCCACCCACACCTTCTCGGCCGAGAACAACCGCGGCTGCGGCCCCACCCGCGCGAGCGCATGGCCGATGGTGGGCTGCGACGAGCCGTACATCGGCGAGCTGTCGATCAGCCGCCCGCCATCGGCGAAGAAGGCCCGCACCACCTCCGCGCAGGCATCCCGCGCCGCGGCATCGTTGCCGACGTTGAAGGTGATCCAGGTGCCCAGGCCCACTGCCGGCAGCATTTCGCCGCTGGAGGGCACGGGCCGCATCAGCAGCCCGCCCGGTGGCGTCGCAGCGGTGGCCGCGCCACCGATACCGGCCCCGGTCCACACAGCCAGCGGCCAGCCCAGGCCATGGGCCAACAAGCGGCGACGGCCTGGCATCGAGGGTGACTGGGGCGGGCAGGCAGGCACGGCAATCCTTCCAATGGGTGCGCGGGTTGCGCACTGGCCAGTTGGAGGCGATGCGGCAAAGCAGGTTCCTGCGCCGGGCATGGCCGAGGCCGCGCTACATACGACAACGCCACCCGGTGGGTGGCGTTGGTCGTAGATCCTGCGGCAAGGAATCTGGTGGGCGGTGCAGGGTTCGAACCTGCGACCCCTGCCGTGTGAAGGCAGTGCTCTACCGCTGAGCTAACCGCCCGGAAATCTGCGGCGTTTGTTGTTCTTCTCGTGTTCCGGCAAGCCTCGCAGTATGCCACAACTCAAGCGCTTGCCAACTGCCTCCACAAAGTTTTTCCGCCGCTGGCCTTGTCCAGCTCGCCCAGCAGCGCTTCATGGGCCGTCAGTTCCTCGGCGCTGGGCTCGAGCACCACCAGCTCGAACACCGAGAAGTCGATCGGCGCGGCCGCCAGCGCGCCGCTGCCTTCGCTGCCCACGTCGATCACCAGGCTTTCCTGGCCGCGCGTCATGCGGATGTAGACCTCGGCCAGCAGCCCGGCGTCCAGCAGCGCGCCGTGCAGCGTGCGGTTGCTGTTGTCCACCTCCAGCCGCTTGCACAGGCTGTCGAGCGAGTTGCTCTTGCCCGGGAACATGTCGCGGGCCATCAGCAGCGAATCGGTCACCCGGCCCACCTGCTGCGTGAAGCGCGGCCGGCCCAGCCGGCGCAGTTCCTCGTTGAGGAAGCCGACGTCGAAGGCCGCGTTGTGGATCACGATCTCGGCGCCGGCCAGGTACTCCATCAGCTCGTCGGCGATGGCCGAGAACAGCGGCTTGTCGGCCAGGAATTCGTCGGTCAGGCCGTGGATCTTGACGGCGTCTTCCGAGTTCTTGCGCTCGGGGTTCAGGTAGAAGTGCTTGTTGTGGCCGGTCAGCCGGCGGCTGACCATCTCCACGCAGCCGATCTCGATGATGCGGTCGCCGCTCTCGGGGCTGAGGCCGGTGGTTTCGGTGTCGAGGAAGATCTGTCTCATGCGTTCTTGCTCCTGCCGGCGCGCAGCCACAGCACGATGCCGGCGACGACCATCGGCACGCACAGCCACTGGCCCATGCTCATGTTCAAGGCCAGCAGCCCGAGGAAGCTGTCCGGCTCGCGGAAGTATTCGGCGATGAAGCGGAAGCTGCCGTAGCCGATGAGGAAGGCACCGGACACCCGGCCCGTGGCATGCGGCCGCCGTGCATACACCCACAGCAGGATGAACAGCAGTACGCCTTCCAGGCTGAACTGGTAGAGCTGCGACGGATGGCGCGGGATGTCAGTGCCCGACTGCGGGAACACCATCGCCCACGGCAGCGAGGGGTCGGCCGCGCGGCCCCACAGCTCGCCGTTGATGAAGTTGCCGATGCGCCCGGAGGCCAGCCCCAGCGGCACGCAGGGCGCGATCAGGTCCGTCACCTCGAAGAAGGGCCGCTTGCGCCGCCAGGCGAAGAAGGCCATGGCCACCAGCACGCCCAGCAGCCCGCCGTGGAAGGACATGCCGCCCTTCCACAGCATCAGCATCTCCAGCGGATGCTGCAGGTAGTAGCCCGGCTTGTAGAACAGCGAATAGCCCAGCCGGCCGCCGACGATCACGCCCACCACGCCGAAGAACAGCAGGTCCTCCACGTCGCGGCGCGTCCAGCCGAGTCGGGCGTACTGCAGCTGGCGGGTGCGCAGCGTGGCCAGCCACAGGAACAGGCCGAAGGCCACCAGGTAGGTCAGGCCGTACCAGTGGATGGCCAGCGGGCCGAGCTGCAGCGCGATCGGATCGAATTGCGGGTGGACGAGCATCCGGTTCAACTCCAGGGAAGGGGCGGCGATTGTCGCTGCGCCGGCGCATCGCCCATCACGTGGTCGACGAAGCGTTGCACCACGGGGGGCGCCGGCTCCGGCCACAGCAGGCTGGTCTGCGCTTGCAGCCGCACGCCCTGCACCGCCCGGTACACCACGCCAGGGCGCTGCAGCTGGCTCAGGCTTTGCGGCACCCAGGCCAAGCCCATGCCGCCACTGACGAGGTTGACGATGGTCTGCATCTGGATCGCTTCCTGCGCGATGCGCGGCGTGAAGCCGGCGCCGCGGTAGGCCGCCACCACGGCATCGAACAACGAAGGCGTGATCTGTCGCGGAAAGATGACCAGCGGCTCGGCCGCCGCATCGGCGAAACGCAGCGTGCGCCGCGCCGCCAGCGGATGCGCGGCCGGCAGCACCAGCTGCATCGGCTCGGTGAGCACCGTGCGGGCGCCGAAGCCGGGCGGCGCGGCATCGGGCGCATGCAGCACGAAGCCGGCGTCGATCTCCTCGGCAGCGAAGGCGGCCAGCTGCACGTCGAGCGTGGCCTCGCGCAGCTGCACGTCCACCTCCGGATGCGCCTGGCGAAAGCCGCGCAGCCACTCGGGCAACGGGCCGTAGGCGATGCTGGACACGAAGGCCAGCCGCAGCAGGCCGGAGCGACCGGCCGCGGCAGCGCGCACCACGGCCGGCAGCGCATCGGCCGCGCGCAGCAGGCGCCGCGCCTGGTCGAGCAGGGCCTCGCCCGCCGGCGTCAAGGCCACCGAGCGCTTGGTGCGCAGGAACAGGGCCACCTCCAGCTCCCGCTCCAACGCCTGCACCGCCTGCGTCAGCGGCGGCTGCGTCATGTGCAGGCGGCGTGCGGCGCGGCCGAAGTGCAGCTCCTCGGCCACGGCCACGAACTGGCGCAGCGGGCGCAGGTCGATCAAGTTCGATTCCCCCGGTGAATCAATCGCAGGCGACAAATATATTGGACGCTTGCAAAGCCGCTGCGGATACTGCGCGACCCCGCCTTCCGCCAGGAGACACACCGATGAGCTTCAACCGCCGCTCCAAGAACATCACCGAAGGCGTCGCACGCGCGCCCAACCGCTCGATGTACTACGCCCTCGGCTACCAGGAGAGCGACTTCTCCAAGCCGATGATCGGCGTGGCCAACGGGCACTCCACGATCACGCCCTGCAACTCGGGCCTGCAGCGCCTGGCCGATGCGGCGGTGGAAGGCCTGAAGGCGGCGGGCGCCAATCCGCAGATCTTCGGCACGCCCACCATCAGCGACGGCATGGCCATGGGCACCGAGGGCATGAAGTACAGCCTCGTCAGCCGCGAGGTGATCTCCGACTGCGTGGAGACCTGCGTCGGCGGCCAGTGGATGGACGGCGTGCTGGTGATCGGCGGCTGCGACAAGAACATGCCCGGCGGCATGATGGGCATGCTGCGCGCCAACGTGCCGGCCATCTACGTGTACGGCGGCACCATCCTGCCGGGCCGTTACAAGGGGCAGGACCTCAACATCGTCAGCGTGTTCGAGGCGGTGGGCCAGTTCAGCGCCGGCAAGATGGCCGAGGAAGACTTCTGCGAGATCGAGAAGCGCGCCATCCCGGGCAGCGGCTCCTGCGGCGGCATGTACACGGCCAACACGATGAGCTCCTCCTTCGAGGCCCTGGGCATGAGCCTGCCGTACGCCAGCACCCAGGCCAACGTGCAGGACGAGATCGTCGAGACCACGCGCCGTGCCGCGGCCACGCTGGTGGAAGCGGTGAAGAAGGACCTGAAGCCGCGCGACATCGTCACCAAGCAGGCCATCGAGAACGCGGTGGCGGTCATCATGGCCACCGGCGGCTCCACCAACGCGGTGCTGCACTTCCTGGCCATCGCCCATGCGGCCGAGGTGGACTGGACGATCGACGACTTCGAGCGCGTGCGCCGCAAGGTGCCGGTGCTGTGCGACCTCAAGCCCAGCGGCCAGTACCTGGCGATCGACCTGCACCATGCCGGCGGCATCCCGCAGGTGATGAAGGAACTGCTGGACCACGGCCTGCTGCACGGCGACTGCATGACCATCACCGGCAAGACCGTGGCCGAGAACCTGGCCGACGTGCCGGCGCTGACGGCCGACAACAAGGTGATCCGGCAGGTGAGCAATCCGCTGTACAGCGAAGGCCACCTCGCCATCCTCAAGGGCAACCTGTCGCCCGAGGGCTGCGTGGCCAAGATCACCGGCCTGAAGAACCCGGTGATCACCGGCCCGGCCCGCGTGTTCGACGACGAGCAGTCGGCGCTGGCCGCCATCATGGCCAACCAGATCGTCGCGGGCGACGTAATGGTGCTGCGCTACCTGGGCCCCAAGGGCGGCCCGGGCATGCCGGAGATGCTGGCGCCCACCGGCGCGCTGATCGGCCAGGGCCTGGGCGAAAGCGTGGGCCTGATCACCGACGGCCGCTTTTCGGGCGGCACCTGGGGCATGGTGGTGGGCCACGTGGCGCCCGAGGCCTATGAAGGCGGCACCATCGCGTTGGTGAAAGAAGGCGACTCCATCACCATCGACGCCCATGCGCTGAAGCTCGAGCTGAACGTGCCGGCCGACGAACTGGCGCGCCGCCGCGCCGCCTGGAAGCAGCCGGCACCGCGCTACACCCGCGGCGTGCTGGCCAAGTTCGCGAAGAACGCCGCCAGCGCCAGCCACGGCGCGGTGCTGGACCGCTTCGAGTAAGCAGCGTGAACCGCCGGGCGCAAGCCCGGCGCGGTGCTTCTGCGCGGCTTGCGCCGCGTGTCCAGGCCGAGGTCTTCGAGCTGCCGCTGGCGCCGGGTCTGCTTCTTCTGCTCCATGCGGTCCATGGCCTTGCGCTGGGTGTAGCCGAACTTGTCGGCCCAGGCCCACCACAGTGCAGCAGCGGCAAACGGGCTCAGCACCCACCACCAGGACAGCGTGGCCACGGGCCCCAACTCGGCCAGCTTCAGGCCGATGAGCAGCACGCCCAGCGCGATGAACCACATCGTTACCGCTCCTTGCCGTCAACGCGGCGCCCTAGAATCCCGTTCGAGTCAATGTACCGCACGACCACAGCCATCGCCTGTCGAAAGGAACCCATGAACGCTCGCATCTCCGCCCTGTTCGCCGCCGCCCTTGTGGTGGGCGCGGTGTCTCCCGCCTTTGCCAGCGCGGAGCTGGCGCAGAAGAAGAACTGCATGGCCTGCCATGCCACCGACAAGAAGCTGGTGGGCCCCGCGTACAAGGACGTGGCCGCCAAGTACGCCGGCGACAAGAAGGCCGTGGACGCCCTGGCCACCAAGATCCAGAAGGGTGGCGCCGGGGTGTGGGGCGCGGTGCCGATGCCCGCCAATCCGCAGGTCAATGAAGCCGAGGCCAAGCAGCTGGCCACCTGGGTGCTGTCGGTCAAGTAAGCCGGCCGCATCACTCAGGCATGCACAAGGGCCCTGTCGGGCCCTTTTTGCTTTCCGCCCACCGTGTCGAAAGGAAACACCATGAAGCGTCGCGACGTTCTCAGTGCACTGGCCGGCGCCGCCGTGCTGCCAGCCGCGTGGGCCAAGGCCGGCATGCCGTCGGTGCAGGTGTTCAAGGACCCGAACTGCGGCTGCTGCGGCGCCTGGGTGCAGCACCTGGAGAAGGCCGGCTTCCAGGTGAAGGTGACGGAAGTGACCGATACCGCGGCCGCGCGCAGCAGGCTGGGCATGCCGTCGAAGTTCGGCGGCTGCCACAGCGCGACGGTGGAAGGCTACGTGATCGAAGGCCATGTGCCCGCGGCCGAGATCCAGCAGCTGCTGCTCAAGCGCCCGGCCGCGCTGGGCCTGGCGGTGCCGGGCATGCCGGTGGGATCGCCCGGCATGGAGATGGGACCGCGGGTGGATCCCTACGACGTGCTGCTGATCGACCGGCAGGGCGGCGCGAAGGTGTTCGCGCGCTACCCGAAGAAGTCCGTGTAGCGCGCTGCCTCGGCTCAGTTCGTCTCCGACAACTGATCCAGGATCGCCGGGTTGTGGTGCCCGCCCACATCGCTTCGCGATATGAGCAGGCCCCGGAACCCGGCCCGCGCCTGTCGGCGCTGCGGCGCTGGCGCGCCGCCCCGGCTCAGTTCGTCTCCGACAACTGATCCAGGATCGCCGGGTTCTCCAGGGTCGAAGTGTCCTGGGTGATGGCTTCGCCCTTGGCGATGGAGCGCAGCAGGCGGCGCATGATCTTGCCGCTGCGGGTCTTGGGCAGGTTGTCGCCGAAGCGGATGTCCTTGGGCTTGGCGATCGGGCCGATCTCGCGGCCCACCCAGTTGCGCAACTCGGCGGCGATCTTCTTCGCCTCCTCGCCCGTGGGGCGCGGCCGCTTGAGCACCACGAAGGCGCAGATGGCCTCGCCGGTGGTGTCGTCGGGGCGGCCCACCACCGCGGCTTCAGCCACCAGCTCGGTGCAGCTCACCAGGGCCGATTCGATCTCCATGGTGCCCATGCGATGGCCCGACACGTTCAGCACGTCGTCGATGCGGCCGGTGATGGTGAAGTAGCCGGTGTGGGCGTCGCGGATGGCGCCGTCGCCGGCCAGGTAGTAGCCCTTGAGCTCCGGCGGGTAGTAGCTCTTCTTGAAGCGCTCGGGGTCGCCCCAGATCGTGCGGATCATGCTGGGCCACGGCTTCTTCACCACCAGGATGCCGCCCTGCCCGTTGGGCACGTCGTTGCCGGTCTCGTCGACGATGGCCGCGGTGATGCCCGGGAACGGCAGCGTGCAGGAACCCGGCACCAGCGGCGTGGCGCCCGGCAGCGGCGTGATCATGTGGCCGCCGGTCTCGGTCTGCCAGAAGGTGTCCACGATCGGGCAGCGGCCGCCGCCGATGTTCGCGTGGTACCACTCCCAGGCCGCCGGGTTGATCGGCTCGCCCACCGAGCCCAGGATGCGCAGGCTGCTCAGGTCGTAGCGCCTGGGGTGCACCGCCTCGTTGCCCTCGGCCGCCTTGATCAGGCTGCGGATGGCCGTGGGCGCGGTGTAGAAGATGGTGACCTTGTGGTCCTGGATCATCTTCCAGAAGCGGCCGGCGTCGGGGTAGGTGGGCACGCCCTCGAACACCACCTCCGTGCCGCCGAGCGCCAGCGGGCCGTAGGTGATGTAGCTGTGGCCGGTCACCCAGCCGATGTCGGCGGTGCACCAGAAGATGTCGTCGTCCTTCAGGTCGAAGGTCCACTTCGTGGTGAGCGCCGCATGCAGCAGGTAGCCGCCGGTGGAGTGCTGCACGCCCTTGGGCTTGCCGGTGGAGCCGGAGGTGTAGAGCAGGAACAGCGGATGCTCGGCCTCGACCCATTCGGGCTCGCAGGCATCGGCCTGCTGCGCGGTGAGCTCATGCATCCACAGGTCGCGGCCGGCGGTCATCGGCAGCTCGGCGCCGGTGCGGCGCACCACCAGCACGTTCTTCACGCTGTCGCAGCCGCCGAGCGCCAGCGCCTCGTCGACGATGGCCTTCAGCGGCAGGTGCTTGCCGCCGCGCACCTGCTGGTCGGCGGTGATGACGGCCACCGCGCCGGTGTCCTCGATGCGGTCGCGCAGGCTTTGCGCCGAGAAGCCGCCGAACACCACCGAATGCGTGGCGCCGATGCGTGCGCAGGCCTGCATCGCGGCCACGCCGTCCACCGACATCGAGATGTAGATGACGACGCGGTCGCCCTTCTTCACGCCCAGGCTCTTCAGGCCGTTGGCGATGCGGCAGGTGCGGGACAGCAGCTCCTTGTAGCTGGTGCGCGTGACCTCGCCGCCATCGGCCTCGAAGATCAGCGCGGTCTTGTCGCCCTTGCCGGCCTCGATGTGGCGGTCCAGGCAGTTGTAGGAGGCATTGAGGGTGCCGTCCTGGAACCACTTGAAGAACGGCGCATTGGCGTCGTCCAGCGCCTGGGTGAAGGGCTGCTTCCAGGTGATGAATTCGCGCGCCAGACGCGCCCAGTAGGCCGCATGGTCGGCCTCGGCCTCGTCGACGAGGCGCTGGTAGGCCGCCATGCCCGACACATGCGCGCCTTCGCGCGCAGCGGCGCTGGGCTCGTACAGCTTGGATTCCTGGTTTTCACTCATCGTTTGTCTCCGTAGTGCGTCTCGACCGCTTCGGGCGCACTGTGGCCGCTGCGCCTGACGAACGGCTTACTCTAAGCGCGGCGCCGCCGTCCTGGAATGCCCGGGCTTGCGCCGGATCAAGCCGGCGGGGCGCCGCATAAACTCCCGCCTTCGTTACACATCGCCTGCCCGCATTCCCCCATGGCCCAGTTGCCCGATCCGACCGCCGTTCGCATGCGTCCGCTGCCGAACCTGATCTTCGCCAGCCGCTGGCTGCAGCTGCCGCTGTACCTGGGCCTGATCCTGGCGCAGTGCGTCTACGTGTTCCACTTCTGGGTGGAGCTGGTGCACCTGATCGAAGCCGTGTTCGGCGACCGGGCCGCGCTGGACAAGCTCATCTCCAGCATCGGCTACAAGACCGACGTGCCCGTCACCTCGCTGAACGAGACGGTGATCATGCTGGTGGTGCTGGCTTTGATCGACGTGGTGATGATCTCCAACCTGCTCATCATGGTGATCGTCGGCGGCTACGAGACCTTCGTGTCGCGCCTGCGGCTGGAGGGCCACCCCGACCAGCCCGAATGGCTGAACCACGTCAACGCCTCGGTGCTGAAGGTGAAGCTGGCCACCGCCATCATCGGCATCAGCTCCATCCACCTCTTGAAGACCTTCATCAACGCCGCCAACTACACCGACAAGGTGTTGATGTGGCAGACCATCATCCACATCGCCTTCCTGTTCTCGGCGCTGGCCATCGCGCTGGCCGACCGGATCATGACCCCCTCCCACGCACCGCGCGATCACTGAAGGCCGCTTCGGCACCATCCACCATGCGCTGGCTTCCCACGCGAGAAGACATCCTGCAGTCCCGCTGGCTGCAGCCGGTGGCCCACCACCTGCACGATGACCGGCTGTGGCACCTGGAGCGTGGCTGCGTGGCCCGCGCCGTGGCCATCGGGCTGTTCTTCGGCCTGCTGCTGCCCTTCGCGCAGTTCCTGGCGGCGGCAGTGTTCGCCGTCTGGCTGCGGGCCCACCTGGGGGTGGCCGCCGGCGCCACCTTCGTGACCAATCCGCTCACCTTCGCGCCCCTGTACTGGCTGGCGCACCGCATCGGGCAGGCGGTGCTGGGCGCGCCGGACGACGAAGCCGCGGCCGACGCCGTCAGCCGCCAGGTGGAGGCCGCGGCCGCCCACCAGGGCTGGCTGGCCGCCGCCTGGGACACCGTGCAGGGCGCCGGCGCCCCACTGGTCGTCGGCCTCGCGGTCATGGCGGTGGCCGCCTCGGTGCTGGGCTTCCTGGCGGTGTGGTTCCTCTGGCGCCCACGCCGCCCCGCCGCCTGACCATCGCCGCCTAACGCCCGTACAGCACCTGCGGCAGCCACAACCCGATCGCCGGGAACTGGTACAGCAGGATGATGGCCAGCACCTGGATGCCCATGAACGGGATCATCCCGGAGAAGATCTGGTTCAGCGTCACATGCTTGGGCGCCACGCCCTTGAGGTAGAAGGCCGACATCGCCACCGGCGGGCTCAGGAAGGCGGTCTGCAGGTTCAGCGCCACGAGCAGGCCGAAGAACAGCGGATCGACGCCAAAGTTGTCCAGCAGCGGCACGAAGATCGGCATGAAGATCACGATGATCTCGGTCCATTCCAGCGGCCAGCCCAGTACGAAGATGATGACCTGGCTGAGCACCAGGAACTGGGTCTTGGTGAGGTTCATGCCCAGCACCCACTGCTCCACCAGTTCCTGCCCCCCCAGCAGCGCGAAGGCCGCCGAGAAGATGGCCGAGCCGACGAACAGCCAGCACACCATGGCCGAGGTCTTGGCGGTGAGGAAGACCGACTCCTTGATCACCGTCATGTTCAGCCGGCCGTAGGCCGCCGCCAGCAGCATGCCGCCGAAGGCGCCCACCGCGGCCGCCTCGGTGGGCGTGGCCAGGCCCATCACGATGGAGCCCAGCACCGCCAGGATCAGCACCATGAGCGGGAAGAAGCTGGCCAGCAGCATCTTGAAGATTTCCAGCCGCGCGAAGCTCAGCAGCGCATAGAACACCAGCATCGCCACGCTGGCGATGGCCAGGGTGACCCAGAAGCTGGTGGGCGCGGGCCGGGTGGTGGCCTCGGCCGCCGCATCGGGCGGCGCGGCGCCGCCGACGGCGGACGCCTCGGGCGGCGCCGGCAGCGGCGGCGCGGAGGCCACGGCCGCCGCTTCGGGCGAGGTCGGCTCGGCCAAGCCGCCTTCGGACGGCGGCTCCGCCAGCCCGCCTTCGCTGGGCGGCTCAGCCAGCCCGCCCTCGCTCGGCGGCTCGGCCAGGCCGCCTTCGCTGGACGAGCTGCCGTCGCCCGCGCCGATCTGCTGCAGCCCGTTGTCGGCTTCGGCCGGTGCCACCCGCGTGACGGCCTGGTAGCTGCTGATGGCCACCACCGCGAACAGCACCGCCGGCATCAGCGCGACGAACAGCTGGCGCAGCAGGTAGCCGGCGGGCACGTCGGCATTGCGGCGGCCCTTGAGGGCACCGACCAGCGCCGGCAGCGCATGCATGCCGCCGCGGGCGCCCAGGGCCACCAGCGGCGCTGGCAGCGGCACCACCCGGTCGGCGGCCGACAGCGGCGGCGCCAGGCTGGGCTTGATCTTGGCCAGGATGATCACGTAAAGGATGTACAGCCCCGCCAGCATGATGCCGGGCAGCAGCGCGCCGGCATACAGCTGCACCACCGACACGCCGGCGGTGGCGCCATAGACGATGAGCAGCACCGAAGGCGGAATGAGGATGCCCAGGCAGCCGCCGGCCGTGATGGCGCCGGCCGACATCGGCACGCTGTAGCCGGCCCGCAGCATCTGCGGCAGCGCCAGCAGCCCCATCAGCGTGACCACCGCGCCGACGATGCCGGTGGCGGTGGCGAACACCGCGCAGGTGACCAGCGTGGCCACCGCCAGCGAACCCGGCACGCGGGCCAGCGACAGGTGCAGGCTCTTGAACAGCTTCTCGATCAGGTTGGCCCGCTCCACCAGGTAGCCCATGAAGACGAACAGCGGGATCGAGATCAGCACGTCGTTGGCCATGGTCTTGTAGGCCGCCTGCACCATCAGGTCCAGCGTGCGGTTGGCGTCCCGCTCGTAGGCCAGCCAGGTGAACAGCATGCCCATGCCCATCAGCGTGAACGCCGTGGGAAAGCCCAGCATGATCGCCACCACCACCAGCGCCAGCATCACCAGCCCTATGTGGCCGTTGGTGATGGTGGGCACGCTGACCAGCATGCCCAGCACCAGCACCACGATGATGGCCATCAGGCCGAAGCCGAACCAGAGCTCCTTGCGCAGCTTCATGCGCGGCTCCCGGCATTGCGGTCATGCGCGCGGCCGGCGGCCTCCACGTCGTCGTCGCTCACGTGCACCATCTCCTTCAGCTTGTCCACGTCCACCTCTTCCACATCGTGTTCCCGTGTCGGCCAGGCGCCGGTGCGCAGGCAGATCACGCAGCGGGCGATCTCCACCAGCCCCTGCAGCAGCAGCACCGCGCCGGCCAGCGGTATGACGAACTTGAACGGGTACAGCGGCAGCGCATCGGCCGAGAAGGTCTGCTCGCGGATGGCCAGCGACTCCTGCGCGAAGGTCCAGCCGGCCCAGGTGAGCGCGACGATGCCGGGCAGGAAGAACAGGATGTAGAGCACCAGGTCGATGGTGGCCTGGGTGCGCGGCTGGAAGAAGCCGTAGAGCACATCGCCGCGCACATGGCCGTTCTTGCTCAGCGTGTAGGCGCCGGCGGTCATGAACAGGGTGCCGTACAGCATGATCTGCGCATCCAGCACCCAGGCATGCGGCTTGTTCAGCGCATAGCGGGAGAACACCTCCCAGGTGATCAGCAGCATCAGCATGACCACCGTCCACGCGAACGCCTTGCCCACGAAAGTGGAGAAGCGGTCCACCGCCCACAAGCTCTTCTGCATCACGACTCCGGCAAACAGACAAAGGGCGCCGGCAAGCGGCGCCCCGGTGGTTCCTGACGCGGGTCAGGTCTTTCTGCCGCGGCCGAAGTAGTGGTTGAAGGCCATCTTGAAGTCGACCGTGTAGTCGTTGTGCCACTGGCCGGCGCGCTGCGCAAAGGCACGCTGCGAATCCAGCACCTTCTTGAACATCGGGTTCTCGCCGGCCTTCTTCTCCACCGTCTTGTCCCACGAGGCCAGCTGCGCGCGCAGCACGGCATCGGGCGTCTTGTAGAACTTGATGCCCTGCTGCTTGAGCGCCTCGTAGTCCTTGGAGTTGCGCTCCACGGCCTTCCAGCTCATGTCGGCGCTGGAGGCCTGCACCGCATAGTCGATGATGGCCTTCAGCTCGGGCGCCAGGCCCTCGAGCTTGCCCTTGTTGAACAGGATCTCGAACTGCTCGCCGCTCTGGTGGAAGCTCTGCAGCATGCAGTTCTTGGCCACGTCGGGGAAGCCCAGCACGCGGTCGCTGGAGGCGTTGTTGAACTCGGCCGCATCGATCAGGCCGCGGTCCAGCGCGGGCACGATCTCGCCGCCCGGCAGCGGGTTCACGGCCGTGCCCATGTCGGTGAACACGTCCACCGCCAGGCCCACGGTGCGGAACTTCAGGCCCTTCATGTCCTCCACCTTGGCCACCGGCTTCTTGAACCAGCCCAGCGGCTGCACCGGCATCGGGCCGTACAGGTACGAGACAACGTCCAGGTTCAGGCTCTTGTAGATCTCGTCCACCAGCGCCTTGCCGCCGCCGTAGTAGTGCCAGGCCAGCACCATGTTGGCGTCCATGCCGAAGCCCGGGCCCGAGCCCCACAGCGCCAGCGCGGAGTTCTTGCCGTACCAGTAGGCGATGACGCCGTGGCCGCCATCCAGCGTGCCCTTGCTCACCGCGTCCAGCAGCTGGAAGGCCGGCACCACCGAGCCGGCGGGCAGCACCTCGATCTTCAGGCGGCTGCCGGCCATGTCGTTCACCTTCTTGGCGAAGTCCTGGGCGTACTCATGGAAGATGTCCTTGGCCGGCCAGGTGCTCTGGAAGCGCAGCGTGGTGGTCTGCGCCTGGCTCACCGCCGGCGCTGCCAGGGCCCCGACGGCTGCACTGCCTGCAGCGGCGTTCTTGAGGAAGCGGCGGCGCGGTGCCGGAGCCGGGGCTTTCTGGGTCATTGCGATGTCTCCTGAACTTCAACGGACGATGCGGAGTTCGACTATCGAAGCTAGGCATTGACACCGGCAACTGGAGGTAACCCGCGACCGCGGGTAATTGCGCCGCGCAGATCAGTGGTGGTCGAGGTCTTGGGGCACCGGCGCGGTGGAAGCCAGCCGCAGGTGCAACGCGGCCATGGCCATCATCTGCGCCGACACCGGCGCGGTGATGAAGATGAAGAGCGTGATCAGCAGCTCCCGCAGGAACCATTCGCCCTGCCCCGCATGCCACAGCATGCTGGCCAGCAGCACGCCGCCCACGCCCAGCGTGCTGGCCTTGGTGGGCGCATGCAGCCGCATGTAGAAGTCGCGGAAGCGCACCAGGCCGATGGCCCCCACCAGCAGGAACAGCGCCCCCACCACGAGCAGCGCGGCGATGGCGCCTTCCAGCAAGGGGTTCAGGACGATCGATTCGGTATTGCCCATGTCGGTGCGCCTCTCACTCGATGACGTCGCCACGCGCGACGAAGCGGGCCATGGCCACGGTGCTGACGAAGCCCAGCAGCGCGATCAGCAGCGCGGCCTCGAACAGCAGGTCGCTGCGCAGCTGCAGGCCCAGCAGGATCACCAGCGCCACGGTGTTGACGTAGAGCGTGTCCACCGCCAGCACGCGGTCGGTGGGCGTGGGGCCGGCCAGCAGCCGCCAGGCGGTCAGCGCCATCGCCACCACCACGGCGCCCAGCGCGAAGTTCAGGGCCCAGGCCATCATTCGAAGATCTCCTTCAGCGGTGCTTCGTAACGCGCCTTGATGTCGGCCACCATGGCGTCGGCATCGGCGCAATCCAGCGCATGCACCAGGATCGCCCGGCGGGTGCCGTCATCGTCCTCGCGCCCGCCCTCGCCTTCGATGACGCAGGACACGGTGCCCGGCGTGGTGGTGATGATGGCCGCCAGCAGCACCGTGCCGGTGGGATGCCGGATGTCCAGCGGCACCCGCAGCCAGGCCGGCTGCGGCCGCGAGGCCGGGTTCACCGCGATCCAGGCCACGGTGAGGTTGGCCAGCACGATGTCCCACAGCACCACGCCGGTGAGCCGGAAGGCGCGCTGCCAGGCATGCAGCCGGGTGCCGTGGCTGAGGAAGGGCGCGGCCAGCCAGGGCAGCAGCACGCCGAAGAGGGCCGCCCACAGCACGCCGGCCACGGTGACGCCGCCCTGCAGCAGCAGCCACACGCCCGCCAGCAGCAGCGACAGCACCGGATGCGCCAGCCAGCGGCGCGCCGGCGCGGTGCCCGAAACCCAGGGCTTGTTCATCGGGAACCTCCCGTGGTGCGGTAGGGCCGCACCGTCTGCGCGGACTCATTGCCCAGCACCGCGCGCGCATAGCCGGCGCGGTCGGACATCTGCAGCGCCGCGGCATCCACATAGCGCTTGACCGGCGACGCCCACACCACCAGGGCCAGCGTGGCCACGAAGAGCATGGCCATCGGCGCCAGCAGCCGCGGACTGGCACCGGCGGAAGCGAAGCCGCCTTCGGCCGGTTCATGGCGCACCGCCCAGAACAGGATGCTGCCGGCCCGCGCCAGCCCCACCAGCGTGAGGAAGCCCACGCCCAGCACCACGGCCCACACCCAGGGCGCGGCCGGACCCTGCGCGGCCTGCAGGATCATCACCTTGCCCAGGAAACCCGGCAGTGGCGGCAGGCCGGCGACGGAGGCCGCGCCCAGCAGCAGCAGCAGCCCCAGCAGCACCGGCTGGGCCACCGGCGTGGCCGGCTCCAGCGTGCCGCCGGCCGCGCCGCGCTGTGCCGCCACCAGTTCGGCCAGCAGGAACAGCCCCGCCACCACCAAAGTGCTGTGCACCAGGTAGAACAGCGCCGCGCTCCAGGCCGCGGTGCTGAACAGGCCGATGGCCGCCACGATGGTGCCCACCGAGGCCACGTTCAGCCAGCCCACCAGCCGCGCCAGCGTGGTGGAGGCCAGCGCACCCAGCACACCCAGCGCGCCGGTGGCCAGCGCCATCGGCAGCAGCCAGGGCTGCACCAGCAGTTGCGAATCGCCGGCGCCTTCGCCGAACACCACGCCGTGCACCCGCAGGATGGCGTACACGCCCACCTTGGTCATCAGCGCGAACAGGGCCGCGACGGGCGCGCTGCTGGCGGCATAGGTGTTGGGCAGCCACAGGTGGAGCGGCAGCAGCGCGGCCTTGAAGCCGAACACCACCAGCAGCAGCATCGCCCCGGCCTGCAGCAGCGCCGCCTCCGGCGCCGGCACCTGCGGCACGCGCAGCGCCAGGTCGGCCAGGTTCAGCGTGCCGGTGAAGGCATAGACCAGCGCCATGCCCACCAGGAACAGCGCCGAGGCCGCCAGGTTGAGCACCACGTAGGGCACGCCGAAGCGCAGCCGCTCCCGGCCCTGGCCATGCACCATCAGCACGTAGGAGGCGATCAGCAGCACCTCGAAGAACACGAACAGGTTGAACAGGTCGCCGGTGACGAAGGCGCCCGACAGGCCCATCAGCTGGAACTGGAACAGCGCATGGAAGTGCCGGCCGTGGGCATCCCAGCCGCCGCTTGCATAGACAAGCGCCGGCAGCGCCACCAGGCCCACCAGCACCAGCATCAGCGCCGAGAGCCGGTCGATCACCAGCGCGATGCCGAAGGGCGCCGGCCAGGCGCCCAGCCGGTACACCTGCAGCGTGCCGTCGGCCGCGCGCAGCGCCAGCGCGACCGCGATGGCCAGCCCGGCCAGCACCGACAGCAGCGACAGCCAGCGTGCGCGCCGCAGCACCCGGTTGCCATGGCCGCCGGCGCCGTCGCCCATGGCCAGCAGGGCCACGGCGGTGGCCATGGGCAGCAGCACCGGCAGCACCGGCAGGTGGTCGGTCCAGCTCGTCATCGCTGCGGCTCCTGGCCGTCCACGTGGTCGCTGCCGGAGGCATCGCGGCTGCGCAGCGCCATCTCGATGACGAAGCCCGTGGTGGCGAAGCCGATGACGATGGCGGTGAGCACCAGCGCCTGGGGCAGCGGGTCCACCATCGGCTGGCCCTCGCGCACGATGGGCGGCAGCCCCACCGCCAGCCGGCCCATGGCGAAGATGAACACGTTGACCGCATAGCCCAGCAGCGACAGGCCCAGCACCACCGGGAAGGTGCGGCCGCGCAGCATCAGGTACAGGCCGCAGGCCGTCACCCAGCCGATGCCGGTGGCCATCAAGGCTTCGATCGTCATGCGGAAGCTCCTTGCTTGGAGGCGCTGCCCAGCGAGGACAGCATCAGCATCGTGGCGCCCACCACGGTGACGTACACGCCCAGGTCGAACAGGCCGGCGGTGGCCAGCGGCAACTCGCCCAGCAGCGGCACGCTGGGGTGGCCGTGCGCGCTGGTGAAGAAGGGCTGGCCGAAGAGGAAGGCACCGGCACCGGTGCACAAGGCGATACCCAGACCGACGGCGATCCATCGCGTGAAGCGGCGGGCGCCGTCGCCGCCCAGCCGCGCTTCGGCCTCGCCCTGGCCGCGCGCCATGTACTGCAGCAGCAGGGCTGCGGCGGTGACCAGGCCGGCCACGAAGCCGCCGCCCGGCAGGTTGTGGCCGCGCCAGAAGATGTAGGCCGACACCACCAGCGCCAGCAGCAGCACCAGCCGCGACACCACCTGCAGCATCAGCGGCGGCCGTGCAAAGGACCAGGCGCGGCCGGCGTCATCGGCCCTCGGCCGGCGTGCGCGCATGCCGTCCAGCAGCGCCAGCGCGCCCACCGCGGCGATGCCCAGCACCGTGATCTCGCCAAAGGTGTCGTAGCCGCGGAAGTCGACCAGGATCACATTGACCGCATTGGTGCCGCCACCCGCCGGCAGCGATTGCTCGGCGAAGAACCAGGAGATGGAATCGTGGTTGCGCGTGAGCACCAGCCACGCCAGCCAGGCCATGCCGCCGCCGCCCGCTGCCGCCAGCAATGCATCGCGGCTGCGGCGCAGCACGCTGGATTCGCGCGGCGTGGTGGCCGGCAGCAGCGCCAGCCCCATCAGCAGCAGCACGGTGGACACCACCTCCACGGCCAGCTGCGTCAGCGCCAGGTCGGGCGCCGACAGCGCCTCGAACGTCAGCGCCGTGACCAGCCCTACCGCGCCCACCAGCACCACCGCGATGAAGCGCTGGCGGTGCAGCGCCAGCAGGGCCGCCCCGGTGGCCACCAGCAGGCCCCACATCAGCAAGGCCAGCGGCGTGGCCGGCAGCTGCGGGCGCTCGCCCGCCGCCAGGCCCGCGCCGGCGGGGCCGAACAGCGGCCAGGCCGCCAGCACCACCGCCGTGCCCAGCATCCAGGCCATGTAGCGCTGCAGCGAGCCGTTCTCGGTGAAGGCGGTCAGCCGGCCGGCCGCGCGCAGCAGGCCGTCGAAGGCATGGGTGAACAGCAGCCGGCCGGTGAAGCCGTTGGGATGGTGCAGGTGCAGGTTGTAGTGCCGCTTGAGCCCGGCGTACATGAGCACGCCGCCGCCCAGCGCTATCACGCTCATCAGCAGCGGCAGGTTGAAGCCGTGCCACAGCGCCAGGTGATAGGCAGGCGGCGCGGTATTCAGCACCGCCGCCGCGGCCACCGCCACCAGCGGGCCCACCGTGGCCGCCGGCAGCACGCCCACCACCAGGCACACCACGACCAGCAGGCCCACCGGCGCCTTCATGAAGAACGGCGGCTCATGCGGATGCGGATTGGGCAGCGGCTTCAGCGGCCCGGCGAAGAACACGTCGTGGATGAAGCGCAGCGAATACGCCACCGAGCACACGCCCGCCAGCGTGGCCACCACCGGCACCAGCCAGCCATAGGTGCCGCCCACGGTCAGGGCCTCCCCGAAGAACATCTCCTTGGACAGGAAGCCGTTGGCCAGCGGCACGCCGGCCATCGAGGCCGCGGCCACCATCGCCAGCGTGGCCGTCCACGGCAGGTAGGGCAGCAGGCCGCCCAGCTGCCGCATGTCGCGCGTGCCGGTCTCGTGGTCGATGATGCCGGCCGTCATGAACAGCGAGGCCTTGAAGGTGGCGTGGTTCAGGATGTGGAACACCGCGGCCACCGCCGACAGCGGCGAGCCCAGGCCGATGAGGAAGGTGATCAGCCCCAGGTGGCTGATCGTGGAGTAGGCCAGCAGGCCCTTGAGGTCGTGGCGGAACACGGCCACGTAGGCCGCGAACAGCAGCGTGGCCAGGCCGGCGCCGGCCACGATGAGCTCGAACAGCGTGCTGCCGCCGATCACCGGATACAGCCGCGCCAGCAGGAACACGCCCGCCTTGACCATCGTGGCCGAGTGCAGGTAGGCCGACACCGGCGTGGGCGCGGCCATGGCCTCGGGCAGCCAGAAGTGGAACGGCAGCTGCGCGCTCTTGGTGAAGCAGCCCAGCAGCACCAGCACCAGCGCCACCGGATAGAGCGCATGGGCCCGCACCTCCTGGCCGCGGTCCAGCATCTGCGAGAGCTCGTAGGTGCCGGCGATCTGCCCCAGCAGGATGATGCCGGCCAGCAGCGCCAGCCCGCCCCCGCCGGTGACGGCCAGCGCCATGCGGGCACCGGCCCGGGCATCGGCCCGGTGGCCCCAGTAGCCCACCAGCAGGAACGACGAGATGCTGGTGAGCTCCCAGAACACCACCAGCAGCAGCAGGTTGTCGGCCATCACCACGCCCAGCATGGCGGCCATGAACAGCAGGAACTGGGCGTAGAACTTGCCTGCAGGGTCGTCCGCGTGCAGGTAGTAGGCGGCGTACAGCACCACCAGCGCGCCGATGCCGGTGATGAGCCAGACGAACATCAGCGCCAGGCCGTCGAGCCGGAAGCCCAGCGTGAGGCCGATCTCGGGCAGCCAGGGCTGCTGCCACAGCAGCACCTGCCCGGCCAGCACCGCCGGCGCCAGCAGGCTCACCAGGGCCAGCGAGGCCAGGGCCACACCGCCGGCGATCCATGCCGCGGCGCGCCGGCGGCCCGCCGAATTGGCCCGGCCCACCCAGGCGGCGGCAGGCATGCCCAACAGCAACGGCAGCGCGACTGCCAGCCCCAACAAATGGCTCATCGTTCTTGTGTCCTCCGGCACAGCGCCGTTCGTGCAACGGCGTCGCCGCAAGGTTCCGCCCGGGGAAACGATAATCGATGCAGCCCGCTCCTCCCGAACTCAGTCGCCAAGCAAGCCATCATGACCACGACGATTCGCCAGCAAGACCTGATCGACAGCGTAGCCGCCGCGCTGCAGTACATCAGCTACTACCACCCGGCCGACTACATCGCCCACCTGGCCCGTGCCTACGAGCGCGAGCAGAGCCCGGCCGCCAAGGACGCCATCGCGCAGATCCTGACCAATTCCAAGATGTGCGCCGAAGGCCGCCGGCCCATCTGCCAGGACACCGGCATCGTCAACGTCTTCCTGAAGATCGGGATGGACGTGAAGTGGGAGGGCTTCGGCGGCTCGATCGCCGACGCGGTCAACGCCGGCGTGCGCCAGGGCTACCTCAACCCCGACAACGTGCTGCGCGCCTCGGTGCTGGACGACCCCATCTTCGCCCGCAAGAACACCAAGGACAACACGCCGGCCGTGGTCCACATGGAAGTGGTGCCCGGCAGCACGGTGGACGTGATCGTCGCGGCCAAGGGCGGCGGCTCGGAGAACAAGAGCAAGATGTACATGCTCAACCCGAGCGACGACATCGTCGACTGGGTGCTGAAGACCGTGCCCACCATGGGCGCCGGCTGGTGCCCGCCGGGCATGCTGGGCATCGGCGTCGGCGGCACCGCCGAGAAGGCCGTGATGATGGCCAAGGAAGCGTTGATGGAAGACATCGACATGTACGAGCTGCTGCAGCGCGGCCCGCAGAACAAGCTGGAGGAGCTGCGCATCGAGCTGTACGAGAAGGTCAATGCGCTGGGCATCGGCGCGCAGGGCCTGGGCGGCCTGACCACCGTGCTCGACGTGAAGATCAAGACCTTCCCCACGCATGCGGCCAGCAAGCCGATCGCGATGATCCCGAACTGCGCGGCCACCCGGCATGCGCACTTCGTGCTCGACGGCAGCGGCCCGGCCTACCTGGAGCCGCCCAGCCTGGACCTGTGGCCCGACGTGAAGTGGCAGCCCGACTACAACAAGAGCAAGCAGGTCGACCTGAACACGCTGACGCCGGCCGAGGTGGCCAGCTGGAAGCCGGGCGACACGCTGCTGCTCAGCGGCAAGCTGCTGACCGGCCGCGACGCCGCGCACAAGCGCATCCAGGACATGCTGGCCAAGGGCGAGAAGCTGCCGGTGGACTTCACCAACCGCGTCATCTACTACGTGGGCCCGGTGGACCCGGTGCGCGACGAAGTGGTGGGCCCGGCCGGCCCGACCACCGCCACCCGCATGGACAAGTTCACCGACATGATGCTGGACAAGACCGGCCTGATCGCGATGGTGGGCAAGGCCGAGCGCGGCCCGGTGGCCATCGACTCCATCAAGCGCCACAACAGCGCCTACCTGATGGCGGTGGGCGGCGCGGCCTACCTGGTGGCCAAGGCCATCAAGGGCGCACAGGTGGTCGGCTTCGCCGACCTGGGCATGGAAGCCATCTACGAGTTCGACGTGAAGGACATGCCGGTGACGGTGGCGGTGGATTCCACCGGCACGAGCGTTCACCAGACCGGCCCGAAGGAATGGCAGGCCAAGATCGGGAAGATTCCGGTGGCGGTGGCGTAGGCACCCGGTGCCGTGAACCCACGGCATCGGCCGCCCCGCCGCATTCCACGCCGGCCTTGACGCGTTTCGTCGCATCCTGCGCGACGGCCGGCCGCGCGGCGGGCAGCATGCGCGCATGGCCTCATCCGCAGCGCTGCGCAATACCTCGACGGTGATCACGCTGCCGCCCAGGGCGCGCCACAATCGCGCCTTCGGCCTGCAGTACCCGCCCGACATGACGTTCCCCCGCACCAAGATCCAGCCACCGCGCCTGCGCGTGGGCGCCTGGGTCGAGCGTGCCGGGCTGCAGGCCCGCCTCGGCCCTGCCCTCTTCTGCCACCGGCTGGTGCTGCTGTGCGCCGCCGCCGGCTACGGCAAGACGGCCGCGCTGGCCCGCCAGATCGAGCACCTGCCCCCCGGCACCGCCCACGCCTGGGTGGCCGCCGACGACGGCGACGACCTGCACCGGCTGCTGGGCTGCCTGGTGGCCGCGCTGGAGCCCTACGACCCGCCCTGGCGCATCGCGCCCGAGGCCCTGGTGGCCCTGGCCGCCTCCGGCGACGCCCGCCAGCGCCACGTGGCCGCCGCCGAGCTGCTGGAGGCGCTGGACGCCTGCGAGGTGCCCCACGGCATCGTGGTGCTGGACGACATGCACCGGGTGGACGATCCCGCGGTGTACGAATTCATCGACCTGCTGCTGGAGCGCCTGGGCCCGTGCTGGACCATCGTGGTGTCCAGCCGCACCGAGCCGCCGCTGGCGCTGGCCCGACACCGCGCGCGCGGCGAACTGGCCGAGTTCAAGCAGGCCGACCTGCAGTTCAACCGCGACGAGGTGCTGTCCCTGGCCACCGCCACCGGCCTGGACGCCGCGCTGGCCGAGCGGCTGTGGCAGCGCACCGCCGGCTGGCCGGTGGGGCTGCGGCTGGCCCTCAGCGCCGCCCGCGAGCCCGGCGGTGCGCTGCACCGCGCCACCATTGACCGCCATGTGTTCGAGTTCATGGCCACCGAGGTGCTGGAGGAGCTGCCCGCCGCGCTTCGCGACTTCCTGCTGCACACCTCGGTGCTGCCGGAGCTGACCGCCGCCCGCACCGCCGCCGTCACCGGCCTGCCGCAGGCCACCGCCGCCGCGCTGCTGGAGGAGGTCGAGCGCCGCGGCCTCTTCGTCAGCGTGCTGGAGGTGGACGACGACAGCGACGACACGCCCACGCTCACCCTCAAGCTGCACGACCTGTTCCGCGACGCGCTGGAGCACCGGCTGCAGCGCGGCCGGCCGCAGGAGGTGGCCGCGCTGCTGGCCCGCGCCGCCGCCACCGAGCCGGATCCCACGCGCCGCATCGGCCTGCTGCTGCGGGCCGGCCAGCTGCCCGAAGCGGCCGCCGTGCTGATGGCCGCGGGCCCCGGCCAGCTCGCCGAAGGTGCGGTGGCCAGCGTCAGCCGGCTGGTGGCGCAGTTCCCGGCCGGGTGGGCCATCGGCTCGCCCGAGCTGCAGCGCATGCGCGGCCTGGCCGCCTGGGCCCGCTGGGATTTCGCCGAGATGCTGGATGCGATGCGCCAGACCGAATCCGCCTGCGAAGCCCGGGGCGACCTGCCCGGCCAGCAGGCGGCCCAGGCCTACCAGGCGCTGGCGCTGAATGCCTTCGGCCGCATGCACGAGGCCGGCCAGCGGCTGACGGTGCTGCGCCGCGAGGCCCTGACGCCGGAGGTGCGCATCGTGGTGCTGGTGGCCTGCTCCTGGCATGCGCTGGAGGTGGGCGCGCTGCACCGCGTGGGGCCGGTGCTGGACGAGCTGATGGACCTGCTGGCCGACGACCCGCGGCTGGAGAGCTGGTACCAGTGCATGCCGCTGCCGCGCTTCAACGGCCTGCCCGGCACCGCCCGGCCGCTGCAGCGCTATGCCGACGGCGTGCTGCGGGTGGCTGGCGACATGCCGACGCCGCTGCGCGCCAGCGCCATGGTGCAGCACGGCTGGCGGCTGCTGTGGCAGGGCCGGCTGGCCGAGGCGGAGGAAGCCTGGCAGCGCGGCCGGGCCGATGCCGCCTGGGTGGGCGACCCCGTCAACGTGCGACACCACCTGCAGGTGCTGGGCGCGCTGCTGCATGCGGTGCGCGGCCGCGCCGCCGAGGCCGCCGCGCTGGCCCGCGGCTGGCTGGAGGGCAATCCCACCGGCGCCAGCAGCTGGGGCCGCACCCAGCTGCTTTTCCAGGCGGCGCGCATCGCCGCGCTGGTGGACGATCTGCCGCTGCTGTCCGACGTGCTGCAGGAACTGGCGCTGCAGGCCGACCGCAGCCGCGGCGGTGGCCCGGCGGCGCTCGAAGGCACCCGGCTGCAGCTGCCGCTGCGCGGCCACCTGGCGAGGCTGCAGGGCCGTCGCGCCGAGGCCGTCGCCCGCTGGCAGGAGGCGCTGGTGTGCGAGGAGCAGATCGATCTCGTGGGCCAGGCCGCCGAAACCCGGCTGCACCTGGCGCAGGCGCTGCTGGAGAGCGGCCAGCCCACGCTGGCGGCCGAGGTGCTCGCGCCGGTGTTCGAGCGCGTGGCCACCGAAGGCGAACCCGGCGGCGTGCTGCTGGCCCGCGGCCCGCTGGCGGTGCTGGCCACCGCCGACTGGGGCGGCGCGCTGGCGCCGGCGCGCCAGGCGCTGCTGCGGGGCTGGCTGGCGCGGGTGATGCCTGCCGGAACGGTATCGGCAGCGATGCTGGCGGCGGCTTCGGTGGCCGGGGCGACCCACCCCGGCCTGCGACATGAGCAGATCCTGCTGCCGGCCACGCAGCCGCCGCGGCCGCTGCAGCCGGTGGTGCCGTCCGCGCGGCAGCCGCAGCCGCCGCGCGGCCTGCCTGCGGCTGAACCGGCCCTGGACCGCCACGGCCTCAGCCCGCGCGAGCGCGAGGTGCTGGAGCGCATCGCCCATGGCGACAGCAACAAGCTGATCGCCCGCGCCTTCGACCTGAGCCCGCACACCGTCAAGCGCCACGTGGCCAACCTGCTGGACAAGCTCGGCGTGGCCTCGCGCGGGCAGGCGGCGGCCTGGTACCGGCAGCACCTGGACCGCTGACGCCGACGGCACGGCCGACACCCCCAAAGGTGTGTGGCCCGTCGCCCCGGCGCCGGGATGGCTCCTGTGGCCGATGTGCGCGCGGCGGGCCTTTCGCACACTGCATGGCAGGCCGGCAGGGTGCCGGCTGCACGCAGTCCGAAGGTTCCACCATGAGCATGCCCCACGCCGCCAAGCCGCCCATCCTCGAAGACGTTGTCCTGGCGCGCCCGCGCCAGCCGCAGCCGCGCCGCACCGACCTGTATGCCGCCATCCACAAGGCCCTGCGCCGCGCGATGTGCGACACGCTGACCCGCCTGGGCATGCTGGACACCGACGACCACGCCGACATGCTGCGCACCCTGGGCCAGGCCGAGCACCTGCTGTGCCTGCTGCGCAGCCACCTGCGCCACGAGAACGACTTCATCCACACCGCCATCGAGGCCCGCCGCCCCACCGGCGCCCGCCGCACCGCCGACGACCACCTGGAGCACATGGGCGCCATCGCCGGCCTGGAGGCCGAGCTGCGCACCCTGCGCGTGGCCGACACCAGCATGCGCCCCACGCTGGCCATGCGGCTGTACCGGCACTTCGCGCTCTTCGTGGCCGAGAACCTGCAGCACATGCACATCGAGGAAACGGCCAACAACGCCGCGCTGTGGTCGCTGTACGACGACGAGGAACTGAATGCGCTGCACGACCGCCTGGTGTCCAGCATCCCGCCGGCCGAGATGATGGACACGCTGCGCTGGATGGGCCCGGCCCTGGCTCCGCGCGAGCTGGCCGCGTTGCTGGCCGACATGCAGTCCAAGGCGCCGCCGGCGGCCTTCGCCGCGGTGATGGACATGCTGCGCCCGTTGCTGGACCCCGGCCGCTGGGTGCAGCTGGCCGCCACGCTCGGCCTGCCCGCCAGCCGCGGCGGCCTGCCGATGGGGTCGCGGGCGTGAGCCCGGGGCCGACCGAGGGCGGGCGCCCGGCTCCCGTGCAAGCGAAGGCGGCGAAGTCGCCGCGGGGCCGCTGGCTGCGCCGCGGCGCAGCCGGGCTGGGCATCGTCGTGCTGCTGGCCGCCGCCGCGGCCACCGCCGGCCATGTGATGGCCGGCCAGCGCATGAAGCGGCAGGTGGCCGTGCCGCCGCAGCCCGCGCCGGCCTGGCGCAGCGATGCGGCGGCGGTGGACCGCGGCCGCTACCTGTATGCCTCGCGCGGCTGCGTGGACTGCCATGGCGCCGACGGCGCCGGCCGCACCTTCCTCGACGAGCCGGGCGGCCTCAAGGTGGTGGGTCCCAACATCACGCCCGATGCCGGCAGCGCGGTGGCCGGCTACCGGCCGCAGGACTGGGCGCGCACCCTGCGCCACGGCGTCAAGCCCGACGGCACGCCGGTGCTCATCATGCCCAGCGAGGACTACAACCGCCTGACCGACGACGACCTCTCGGCGCTGGTCGCCTATGTGCGGCAGCTGCCGGCCCGGCCCGGCGCCAGCGCGGTGGTGTCGCTGCCGCTGCCGGTGCGGGTGCTGTACGGCTTCGGCGCCATCCCGGACGCGGCGGCCAAGATCGACCACACGCTGCCGCCGCCGATGCCGGTGCCCGAGGGCGTCACCCGCGAGCACGGCGCCTACGTGGCCAACATGTGCCTGGGCTGCCACGGCGCACGGCTGACCGGCGGCAAGGTGCCCGGCGGCCCGCCGGACTGGCCGGCCGCCGCCGACCTCACCGGCGGGGACGCCGGCGGCATGGCGGCCTATGCCGACGCGGATGCACTGCTGAAGATGTTCCGCACCGGCCGGCGGCCCGACGGCACGCCGGTGAAGGTGATGCCCTTTGAATCGCTGCGGGAGATGAGCGAGACCGACGTGCGGGCGCTGCACCTGTTCCTGCGCGGGCTGCCGGCCGGTGGCGCTGCGGCGGGCCAGGCCGGCGCGCCGGTCACTCCGAAGGCGCAGGCGCGGGGCTAAGCGGCGCCGCACCGCCCGCGGGCACCACCACGCCCGGCGGGCGCGGCGGCCGCGGCTCGCGGTGCACCTGCTGGGGATACGGGATCTCCACGTCCAGCGCATTCAGCGTGCGCAGCACCGCCAGGTTGACCGCGCTGCGCACGCCGCCCAGGCCGTTGTGCGGGTCGCGGATCCAGAAGCCGATGGTCAGCTCGATGCCGCTGTCGGCGAAGCTGGTGAGCGACACCCAGGGCGCCGGGTCGGTGAGCACGCGGTCGATGCCGGCCACCACCTCCACCAGCCTGGGGATCAGCGCGTCGACGTCGGTGTCGTAGGCCACCTGCACCACCGTCGTGCCGTTGATGCGGGTGTCGCTCATCGTCATGCTGACCACGCGCTGGGTGATCATCATCTCGTTGGGCACGATGGACTCGCGGCCGTTGAGCGCGCGGATCACGGTGTAGCGGGTGCTGATGTCGGTGATGCGGCCCTCGAAGCCGTCCACCTCCACCATGTCGCCGATGCGCAGGCTGCCCTCGGCCAGCAGCACGAAGCCCGAGACGTAGTTGGCCGCCAGCTTCTGCAGGCCCAGGCCGATGCCCACGCCGATGGCGCCGCCCAGCACCGACAGCGCCGTCAACGGAATGCCCGCGGCCGACAGCGCGAACAGCAGACCCACCACCAGCAGCAGCGCCCGCGTGGCATTGGCCGCGATCTTGCGCAGCGACACGCTGCCCGAGAAACCCGCCTCGCTCACGCCGGCCAGCAGGCGGCCTTCGATGGCGGCCGACAGCCACAGCACCAGCACCAGCACCACGACGGCGCTGAGCGCACCTTCGATCACGCTGCGCAGGCTGATCTGCGAGCCGCCCACCGTCCAGGTGATGGCCTCCAGCTCGTCCAGCACCACCGGCAGCAGGCCGGTGAGCCACAGCACCAGGCACAGCCACACCAGCCAGGACAGCCAGCGCTCGACGATGCGCACCGCATGGCTTTGCGGAAAGGCCACCCGCAGCACCCGCACGCCGATGCGGATGGCGCACAGCGACATCAGCACCGGCACCGCCAGGCGCAGCACCGCCTGCGGCAGCTCGGCCGGCATCAGCAGCCGGGCCAGCAGCACCGCGCCCAGCGCCAGCACTGGGAACAGCACGCCGTCGATCAGCCGGTCGCCGAACCAGATGCCGCCCGGCTTGCGGCCGGCGCCGCGCAGCAGCCACGTCAGGCCCAGGGCGCCGCCCAGGCAGGCGGCCAGGATGGCCAGCTCGGCCAGCGAGGCGAGCTGCCACAAGCCTTCGAGCCGGCCTTCCAGCCGACCGGCCAGCGAGCCGGCCGGCGGCACGGAACTCAAATGCCTACCCCACCACCGCCGTGGCCGGCATCCACGCCGGCCAGCACCCGCAGGTGCGCGGCCACGCTGCGGCCCAGGGCCGAGAGGTTGTAGCCACCTTCCAGGCAGGACACGATGCGCCCCCGGGCATGCCGCTCGGCGAGGTCCACCAGCTTCCAGGTGATCCAGGCGTAGTCGGCCTCCACCAGGCCCATCTGGCCCAGGTCGTCCTCGCGGTGGGCATCGAAGCCGGCGGAGACGAAGATCATCTGCGGCTTGAACTGCTCCAGCCGCGGCAGCCACATGGCCTCGATCAGCTCGCGCACCTCCATGCCCTTGGTGTAGGCGGGCACCGGCAGGTTGACCATGTTGGTGCCCTTGGGCACGGCGCCGCTGTGCGGATACAGCGGATGCTGGAAGAAGCTGCACATCAGGATGCGCTCGTCGCCGGCCACGATGTCCTCGGTGCCGTTGCCGTGGTGCACGTCGAAGTCGATGATGGCCACGCGCTGCAGGCCGCGCACGTCCAGCGCATGGCGCGCGGCCACGCACACGTTGTTGAAGAAGCAGAAGCCCATGGCCTGGCTGCGCGTGGCGTGGTGGCCGGGCGGGCGCACCGAGCAGAAGGCGTTGTCCACCTCGCCGTCGATCACCGCGTCGGTGGCGGCCACCGCGGCGCCGGCCGCGCGCAGCATCGCGTTCCAGGTGCCGGGGCCGGCGCTGGTGTCGGGGTCCAGCGCCTGGTGGCTGCCGTCGTCGCGCAGGCGCAGGCCCAGGTCGGCGATCTCGCTCACGTAGCCCACGCTGTGGGCCAGTTCCACATCGGCCAGGCTGGCCACCGGGGCGTCGCGCATGTCCAGCGCCAGGTCCAGGCCGGTGGCGCGCAGGTGGTCGGCGATCGCGTCCAGCCGCTGCGGGCACTCGGGGTGGCCGGCGCCCATCTCGTGCGCCTTGCAATCCGTATGGCTATAAAACGCGGTGGTCATCGGGGAAATGGTGCTGGCGATTTGGGATAACGTGCATGCATGGCCCTGGACATCACGCAGCAGCTTTCAAGACTCACGGACCAGATTAGCACGATCATCGTGGGCAAACGCCCGCAGATCGAGGACTGCGTGGCCTGCCTCCTGGCCGGCGGGCACCTGCTGATCGAGGACGTTCCCGGCGTGGGCAAGACCACGCTGGCGCACACGCTGGCGGTGTCGCTCGGCCTGCATTTCTCGCGGGTGCAGTTCACCGCCGACCTGATGCCCAGCGACCTCGTCGGCGTCAGCGTGTTCGAGCGGTCCAGCGAATCCTTCGTCTTCCATCCCGGCCCGGTGTTCGCGCAGGTGCTGCTGGCCGACGAGATCAACCGCGCCGGCCCCAAGACGCAGAGCGCGCTGCTGGAGGCGATGGAAGAGCACCAGGTGACGGTGGAGAACCACACCCGGCCGCTGCCCAAGCCCTTCTTCGTCATCGCCACGCAGAACCCGACCGACCAGCTCGGCACCTACCCGTTGCCCGAGAGCCAGCTCGACCGCTTCCTCATGCGCATCACGCTCGGCTACCCCGACCGCGCCAGCGAGCGCGCCCTGCTGGCCGGCGAGGACCGCCGCGCCGCCATCACCCGCCTGACGCCGGTGATGCAGCCGGCCGACCTGCTCTCCGCGCAGCAGGCGGTGCTGCAGGTGCATGCGTCGGAGGCGCTGCTGGACTACCTGCAGGCGCTGATCGCGGCCACGCGCAGCGGCGAATGGTTCGTCGAGGGTTTGTCGCCCCGTGCCGCGCTGGCGGTGCTGCGCGCGGCCAAGGCACATGCGCTGATCGGCGGCCGCGGCCACGTGGCGCCCGACGACGTGCAGGCCATCCTGGCGCAGTCCATCGCGCACCGGCTGGTGCCGGTGGCCGGTGCCGGCCGCGGCAGCGTGGAGCAGGTTCGGGCCATGGTCGAGGCCGTGCCGCTGCCTTGAGCAGCCCGCCGCCCCGCCCGCCATCCGCCTGACCATGTGGGCCGCACCGCGCGCGCGTTTCCAGGCCTGGTGGCAGGCCCGGCATCCGCTGTCCGACCGCTGGGTGCTCACCCAGCGCAACATCTACATCGTGCCCACGCCGGCCGGCCTGGCCTTCGGGCTCACGCTGCTGGTGATGCTGCTGGCCTCGATCAATTACCAGCTGAACCTGGGCTACATCCTCACCTTCCTGCTGGCCGGGGCGGGGCTGGCCTCGCTGCACATCACCCATGCCACGCTGCGCGGCCTGACGCTGCACCTGCGGCCGGTGGCGCCCTGCTTCGCCGGCGAGCCGGCGCGGCTGGACGTGGTGATCGAAAGCCCCGGCAGCCGGCGCCATGGCATCGGCGTGGGCTTCGAGGCCGCGGCGCAGCGCAGCCAGCAGGTGTTCGTGGACGTGCCTGCGCTGGGCCAGGCACCGGCAGTGCTGCGCTTCGTGCCGCCGCACCGCGGCCCGCACGGCATCCCTGCGCTGCGCGCTGAAACCCGGTTTCCCTTTGGCCTGTTCCGCGCCTGGACGGTCTGGCGGCCGGCCGCGCGCGTGCTGGCCTGGCCGGCGCCCGAGCAGCCGCCTGCCCCGCTGCCGACGCCGCAGCCGCTGGCCGGCGAGGCGCCCACCTCGCGCGAGCGCAACGGCGCGGAGTTCGACGGCGTGCGTGCCTACCGCCGCGGCGACGCGCTGCGCCGCATCGTGTGGAAGAAGGCGGCGCGCACCGGCGAGCTGGTGACACGGGAGAACGGCGGCACCGCCTCGCGCGAACTGTGGCTGGACTGGCAATCGGCCGCCGGCCAGCCGGGCACCGAGGCGCGCCTGTCGCGCCTGTCGGCCTGGGTGCTGGCTGCCGAGCAGGCCGGCGTGCTGCATGGCCTGAAGCTGCCCGGGCTGGAGCTGCCCCCCGGCCAGGGCGACGCCCACCCGGCTGCGCGCGCTGGAGGCGCTGGCGCTGTGGCCGCGCGGCGGCGGCGCCAGCTCCGCCGGAGCCGGCCGATGACGACGCTGCGCCTGCCCCGCTGGCCGCTGGCCGGCCGCCTGCCGCGCGATGCCCGCGACGTGCTGTTCCTGCTCGCCGTCATCGGCTGGACCATCCTGCCGCACCTGGCACGGCTGCCCGTGTGGTGCAGCCTGCTGGTGGGCGGCGTGCTCACTGCGCGTGCAGTGCTGGCGCTGCGCGCCGCGCCGCTGCCCAGCCGCTGGCTGCTGGCCGCGCTGCTGGCGCTGGCGGTCGGCCTCACGCTCAACAGCTACCGCACGCTGCTGGGCAAGGAGGCCGGCGTCACCCTGCTGGTGGTGCTGATGACGCTGAAGACGCTGGAGCTGCGCGCGCGGCGCGACGCGCTCGTGGTGTTCTTCCTCGGCTTCTTCCTGGTGCTGACCAACTTCCTGTATTCGCAGTCGCTGCCGGTGGCCGCGGCCATGGTGGTGGCGGTGTGGGGCCTGCTCACCGGCTTGGTGCTGGCCCACATGCCGGTGGGCCAGCCGGCGCTGCGCGAGGCCGGCGGCCTGGCCGCGCGGGCCACGCTGTTCGGCGCACCGGTGATGGTGCTGTTGTTCCTGCTGTTTCCGCGCATGGGTCCGTTGTGGGCGCTGCCGCAGGACGCGGGCGGGCGTACCGGCCTGTCGGGCACCCTGATGCTGGGCGGCGTGGCCGAGGTGGCCAACGACGACAGCGTGGCCTTCCGTGTGCGCTTCGAGGAGGCCGCCGCCGCCGAACGAGCAGCTCTACTGGCGTGGCCCGGTGCTCAGCCGCTTCGACGGCCGTGAATGGCACCGGCTGGAACGCAGCAGCATGGGCCCGGCCGGCTTGCTGCGGGCCGACCTGCGCACCCGCGGCCAGCCGCTGCGCTACGAGATGACGCTGGAGCCCTCCCGGCTGCCGCTGTTGCCGCTGCTGGAGGCCACGCCCGCGCTGGCCGAGCATGCGCCGCGCATCGAGGGCTGGCGGGTCTTCCAGCGTGCCGACCTGGAGTGGCTGACCGACCGCCCGGTGACCGACCGCCTGCGCTTCGAGGTGCAGGCCTGGCCCCACCACGAGCACGGCCCGCAGCAGGCCGCGCTGGGCCTGCAGGACCACCTGTCGCTGCCACCCGGCTACAACCCCCGCACCCTGGAATGGGCCGCCGCGCTGCGCCGCCAGCCGCGCTATGCGCAGGCGGGCGCGGCCGAGCTCACCGACGCGGTGCTGCGCCACATCCGCACCGGCGGCTTCACCTACACCCTGGCGCCGGGCCTGTATGGCGACGAGGAGGGCCGCCATGCCATCGACGAGTTCTGGCTCGACCGCCAGCTGGGTTTCTGCGAGCACTTCGCCACCGCCTTCGTGGTGGTGATGCGGGCGCTGGACGTGCCCGCGCGGGTGGTCACCGGCTACCAGGGCGCCGACCCGCTGCCGCAGGACGGCTACCTGGTGGTGCGCCAGAGCCATGCCCATGCCTGGGCCGAGGTCTGGCAGGCCGGCCGCGGCTGGGTGCGGGTGGATCCCACCGCCGCGGTGGCGCCCGACCGCGTGGTGCGCAGCCAGTCGCTGCGACCGCCGCCGGGGCTGGTGGCCGGCGCCCTGGCCGGCATGAGCCCCGTGCTGATGGAGCAATGGCGCGCCACCTACGAACGCATCAACAACCGCTGGAACCAGTGGGTGCTCAACTATTCGCGCACCCAGCAGTTCGACCTGCTGAAGAGCCTGGGCTTCGACACCCCGCGCTGGGAGGACCTGGCGCTGCTGATGGTGGGGCTGGGCAGCGGCGCCGCGCTGCTGGGTGCCGCCTGGGCGCTGTGGGACCGCCAGCGGCGCGACCCCTGGGAGCGACTGCAGGCCGACATGCGCCAGCGCCTGGCCGCGCTGGGCATTGCCGCCGGCCCCTTCGAGGCGCCGCGCACGCTGGCTGCGCGTGTGCGGGCCCGCCTGGGGGCGCGCGGCGAGCCGGTGGCCGCGCAGCTGGACGCACTGGATGCGCTGCGCTATGGCCGTAACGCGGTGCAGCGGCCCGACCGCGGCTGGCAGCGCGCCTTCGCCCGCGCCGCGGCAGCCGCACGCCGGCCGGGATAATCCGGCGATGACCTTGCCTTGCTCGCCGGCCGCCCTGCCGGCCTCCTTCATCGCGCCGCTGCCGGAGACCCTGCGGGCTGCCGGCCTGGCGCTCGCCACGTTCTTCGCCCTTGCACTGCAGGTGCCGGCGGCTTCCGCCCAGCCGGCGGACAAGTCCGCCGCGCGCCAGGCCGCCAAGCCATCCTCCAAGCCGCCCGCCAAGCCCGCCGAACGCAGGAAGGCCACCGCCACGCGCGCCGACGACGCGCCGGACGTGGTGACCTACGGCCGCCGCGACGACGTGATGGCATTCGCCGACGAGCTGGCCCAGCGCCACGGCCTGGACGCCGCCTGGGTGCGCCAGCAGCTGGCGCAGGCGCGTTACCTGCCGTCGGTGGCGCGGCTCATCATGCCGCCGCCGGCGGGCACGGCCAAGAACTGGGCCGCCTACCGCGCCCGCTTCGTCGAGCCCACGCGCATCAACGCCGGCCTGCGCTTCTGGCAGCAGCATGAAGCCGCCCTGGCGCGCGCCGAGGCCGAGTACGGTGTGCCGGCGCAGATCGTGGTGGGCATCATCGGCGTGGAGACGCTGTACGGCCGCATGACCGGCAACTTCCGCGTGCTGGACGCGCTGGCCACGCTGGCCTTCGACTTTCCCACCGGCCGCAAGGACCGCACGCCCTTCTTCCGCGGCGAGCTGGAGGAACTGCTGCGCTGGTGCGCCGGCGGCACCGGCTGCGACCCGCAGTCGGTGCGCGGCTCCTATGCCGGTGCCGTCGGCCTGCCGCAGTTCATGCCCGGCAGCATCAACCGACATGCGGTGGACTTCGATGGCGACGGCCGCATCGACCTGCAGGGCAGCGCGGTGGACGCCATCGGCAGCGTGGCCCACTACCTGGCCAACCACGGCTGGCAGCGTGGCATGCCCACGCATTACGAAGTGGCCGTGCCCGCCGACACCACCCAGCGCGCCACGCTGCTGGCGCCCGACATCACGCCCACCTTCACCCCCGCGCAGATGGCCGACCTGGGCGCCCTGCTCGGCGAAGACGCCCAGCGCCACGACGGCCCGCTGGCCCTGGTCGAGCTGCAGAACGGCGAAGCTGCCCCCAGCTACGTCGCCGGCACCGCCAACTTCTACGCCGTGACCCGCTACAACTGGTCCAGCTACTACGCGCTGGCCGTCATCGACCTGGGCGCGGCAGTCAACGCCGCAAGACTGGCCGCGCGTTAGCCGCCAAGCGCAGCGAAGCCGCCCCCTCAAGCCACCCGCCGCGGGACCGGCTCCGCCGGCCCGCCAGCGGGGCGGCCCCCTCGGGGGTAGCGAGCGCAGCGAGCTTGGGGGCTATTGAACCGGAACCAGGAAGTCCCGGCTGATCCCCACGCCCAGGTCACCCACGCGGTCCAGGAACTGCGTCAGGTAGGCATGCAGCCCGGTGGCCAGGATCTCGTCGATCCGGCCGTACATCAGGTCGGCGCGGATGCGGCCGGCGCGGCGCAGGGTCTCGCGGCTCTGGTCGTTGGCCACCATCTGCAGGTTGCACACCACCTCGTTCAGGCATGCCACCAGCGAACGCGGCATGTCCTCGCGCAGGATCAGCAGCTCGGCCACCTTCTCCGGGCGGATCACGTTGCGGTAGACCTTGCGGTAGACCTCGAAGCCCGAGACCGAACGCAGCACCGCGCTCCAGTGATAGAAGTCCACCTCCTGCGCCTCCTTGGCATTGCTGCCGAAGAAGTCGCCGGCCAGCGACTGGAACTTCACGTCCAGCAGCCGCGCGGTGTTGTCCGAGCGTTCCAGGAAGGTGCCGATGCGCAGGAAGTGCAGCGCCTCGTCCTGCAGCATGGTGCCCACCGTCACGCCGCGGCTCAGGTGCGAGCGGAACTTCACCCACTCGAACAGCGCGCTCGGGTCGCGGTGGAAGTCGGTGCTCTTGATCATGCGGTTGAACTCGAGCCAGGTCTGGTTCTGCGTCTCCCACACCTCGGTCGTCAGCGCGCCGCGCACCGCACGCGCGTTCTCGCGCGCCGCGCGCAGGCAGCTGGCGATGCTGGAGAAGTTGGACTCGTCGCGCACCATGAAGTCCATGACGCTCTTGGCGCTGAAGTCCTCGTACTTCTCGCGGAAGCCCCAGGTCAGCTCGCTGATGCTGAGCAGGCCGCGCCAGCCTTGCTCGGCCTCTTCGGCCGATTGCGGCAGCAGCGAGGTCTGGTAGTTGACGTCCAGCATGCGCGCGGTGTTTTCCGCACGCTCCATGTAGCGGGCCATCCAGTAGAGGTGGTCGGCGGTTCTCGAAAGCATCGTTGTTCTCCTGTCTCTTCTCTCAGGCTTCCAGCACCCAGGTGTCCTTCGTACCGCCCCCTTGCGAAGAATTGACCACGAGCGAGCCTTCCTTCAGCGCCACGCGGGTGAGCCCGCCTGGCACCATCTGCACCGTCTTGCCCGACAGCACGAACGGCCGCAGGTCGATGTGCCGCGGCGCGATGCCCGATTCGACAAACGTCGGGCAGCTCGATAGCGACAGCGTCGGCTGCGCGATGTAGTTGCTGGGGTTGCCCTGCACCACCTTGCGGAACTCGGCAATCTCGGCCTGCGTCGCGGCCGGGCCGATCAACATGCCGTAGCCGCCGGCGCCGTGCACTTCCTTGACCACCAGCTCATGCATGTGGTCCAGCATGTACTTCAGGCCCTCCGTCTCGCGGCCCAGGTAGGTGGGCACGTTCTGCAGGATGGGCTTTTCGCCGAGGTAGAACTCGATCATCTTCGGCACGTACGGATAGATGGACTTGTCGTCCGCCACGCCGGTGCCGATGGCATTGCACAAGGTGATGTTGCCGCTGCGGTAGACGTCCAGCAGGCCTGCGCAGCCCAGCGTGGAGTCGGCGCGGAAGGCCTTGGGATCGAGGAAGTCGTCGTCCACGCGGCGGTAGATCACGTCCACCCGCTTCGGGCCCTGGGTGGTGCGCATGAAGACGAAGTTGTCGTCGACGAACAGGTCCTTGCCTTCCACCAGTTCGACGCCCATCTGCTGGGCCAGGAAGGCATGCTCGAAGTAGGCGCTGTTGTACATGCCGGGCGACAGCACCACGACCACTGGCTCGTTCACCGCCGAAGGCGATACCGCGCGCAGCGTCTCCAGCAGCAGGTCGGGGTAGTGCGCCACCGGCGCCACGCGGTGCTGGCTGAACAGCTCGGGGAACAGCCGCATCATCATCTTGCGGTTCTCGAGCATGTAGCTCACGCCGCTGGGTACGCGCAGGTTGTCCTCCAGCACGTAATACGTGCCGCTGCCATCGGCATTGCCGGCCCGAACGATGTCGATGCCGGAGATGTGCGAATAGACGTTGCCCGGCAGGTTGACGCCCATCATCTCGGGACGGAACTGCGCGTTGTTGATCACCTGCTCGCGCGGCACGATGCCGGCCTTGATGATCTCCTGGTCGTGGTAGACGTCGTACAGGAAGCGGTTGAGCGCATTGACGCGCTGGCGCAGGCCCTTCTCCATCTCGCGCCATTCGCCGCTGGGAATCACGCGCGGGATCAGGTCGAAGGGAATCAGCCGCTCGGTCCCCGAGCCGTCCTCGTCCTTGGCGCCATACACCGCGAAGGTGATGCCCACGCGGCGGAAGATCACTTCCGCCTCTTCGCGGCGCGAACGCATCACGTCGCTGGGTTGTTGCTTGAGCCAGTTCTGATAGGTGCGGTAGTGCTCGCGGACCTCGCTGGCGTTGACCTGCATTTCGTCGTAGGCCGTTTTCATTGGATCTCCTCTTTACCGGACCTTTAGCAACTTCCAGGCCCAAACCGCCCCAATTCGGGGCACTTCAAACCACCCGTTCCGTCTTGACGCCGACCTCCAGCGCATGGTCGCCGCCACCTCGAATCACACCGCGCAACGGCGTCACATCGCCGAAGTCGCGGCCATAGGCCAGCCGCACGTGATCGGTGGCCGGCAGCATGTCGTTGGTCGGGTCCAGCTCCAGCCAGAAGCCGCCCTCTTCCATCGGGCACCACACCGAGACCCAGGCATGCGAGGCATCGGCGCCGATGAAGTGCGGCGCGCCCACGGCCGCGCTGGCCACCGAGGCCTCGCCATCAGCCTGCTCGTCGGCCGGCGTGGGCGGCGTGGTCAGCAGGTAGCCGCTGACGTAGCGCGCGGCCAGGCCATGCATGCGCAGCGCGCCGATCATCAGGTGCGCGAAGTCCTGGCACACGCCGCGGCGTTCTTCCAGCACCGTGGCCAGCGGCGTGTCGATGGAGGTGCTGGCCGTCTGGTAGCTGAAGTCGGCGTGGATGCGGTGCATCAGGTCGACCGCGCACAGGCCGATGGGCCGGCCCGCCACGAGCGAGGCGTCCGCATAGTCGGCCAGCGCCGGCAGCCGCGGCACATAGGGCGAGGCCACTGCGAACTCGACGGCCGGCTCGTACGGCACCCGAGCGGCATAACGCAGCCGCGCGGCCACCTCTTCCCAGGGCCGGGTGCCGGGCAGCAGCGCCTCATGCCCCCGAGGCACGGCACGCACGCGGCTGCGGGCCCACACCTCCAGCCGGCGGTGCGCACCACTGACGGTGAAGAAGGTGCGGGTGTTGCCATAGCGGTCGCGGCCGGTGCTGTGGTGCAGCGGCTCGGGCTCCACGCCCATCTCGAAGGCTTCCACCGACTGGAAGGCATCCTCGATGGGCCGCAGGAAGGCCTCGTGCTGCGCCAGGTCCACCGGCGCGGCGTAGTGGTAGCGGGTGACATGCTCCACCTGCAGCGCGGCGCCGCGGGTGGTGGCGGCGGAGGTCGGGGTCATGGCGTCCATGGGATCACACGCGCTGCAGCCGGTCACCGCCTTCGGCATGCGCGAAGTAGCGCTGGCCGACGTCGTCGGACAAGCGGGCGCCGGCGTCCTGCAGCCGGCGGGCGAGCACGCAAAGCTGCAGCCGCAGGGCTTCGTCGTCCAGGTCGCGCAGCTCGTCCAGCGTGATGCCGGCGCCCTCGACCGGCAGCCGCTCGCGCAGCGCATCCAGCATGCTGGCGGTGCCGGGCAGCTTGCCCAGCTCGGTGCGCAGCCGGCGCAGGGTGCCGGCAAAGGCACGCGGGTTGGCATCGTCCAGCACCAGCAGGTCGACGAGGGCCAGCAGGTCTTCATGCCGCTGGTAGCGCGAGCGGAAGGTGAGGGTGCTGTCGAACAGCTCCAGCACCAGGTCGACGCCGGCGGCGCTCTTCAGCGCGTCCAGCTCCAGCAGCGTGTGCAGCGTGTGGGCCATACCCACCAGGCGTTCGATCAGGCGGCCGACGGTGAGCAGCCGCCAGCCGTGGTCGCGGGTCATGCGGTCGGTCTGCGCGCCGGTGACGGCCGCCAGTTGCAGGCCGAGCCGGTCCAGCGCCGGCATGGCCAGGGAGACCGTGGGCAGCGCGGCGTCCAGGCCGGCGAAGGTGGCATTGAATTCCTCTGCCATGCGGCGCACCAGGTTCACCTGCTCGGGCGACAGGCGGTCGCGCAGCGCGCTGGCGGCGTATTCCAGCGCGCCGAGGTGGCCGGCCACGCTGGTGACCGGCGCGCGCGGCTGGCCGGCGGCCGGCTTGCGCGCGCCGGAGGCCAGGGCGGCCAGCACGTTGCGTTCGAACAGCTGCGGCGCGCGCGAGGCGCTGGGCGTGCCGTAGGCCGCCAGGCCGTTGAACACCGCCAGCGTGCACAGCGCATCCAGCACCGGCGGCGGCGGATCGCCATCGGCGTCGATCATGTTCAGCAGCGCCCGCGCCAGTCGTACCGCCTGCTCGGTGCGCTCGGTGTAGCGGCCCAGCCAGAACAGGTTCTCGGCGGTGCGGCTGGACACCGGCCGGCGGCGGGTTGCGATGTCGTCCACCCGCAGCCGCTGCGGCAGCATCGAGAAGGTGTCCACCGGGCCATCGGTCATCACCCAGGTGTCGAGGCTGGAGCCGCCATGCTGCATCGACACCGACAGGGGCGAGCGGGTGGCCACGCGGGTCATGCCGCCGGGCAGCACATGCCAGCGGCGCTCGGTGTCGGCGATGGCATAGACCCGCAGCATGGCCGCGCCGGCCGTGGCCGCGCCACTGCGCCACATCGGCGTGCGCGACAGCATCAGCCGGCCCTGGGCCATCCAGGCATCGGGGTCGCCCTGGATGCGGCGCACCCAGTCGGCCACGCCTGCCTCGCCGGGCACGGTCGCGCGGCGGCGGCCGGGGTCGGGGAAGGCCGGGCGCACCACCCGCTCGGCCAGCGTGGGCAGCACCGCGCGGAAGGCGGCTTGCTCGCCGCACCACCAGGAAGGCAGCGACGGCAGCAGCAGTTCCTCGCCCAGCAACCGGCGCGAGATGGCGGGCAGGAAGCCCTGCACCGCGGGCGACTCGAGGAAGCCGCTGCCCAGCGCATTGGCCACCACCACGTTGCCGGCGCGCACGGCCTGCAGCAGCCCGGGGATGCCCAGCGTGGAATCGGGGCGCAGCTCCAGCGGGTCGCAGTAGTCGTCGTCCAGCCGGCGCAGCAGGCCGTGCACCGGCTCCAGGCCGGCCACGGTGCGCAGGTACACCCGGTCGGCACGCACCGTGAGGTCGCCGCCTTCGACCAGCGGCACGCCCAGGTAGCGCGCCAGGTAGGCATGCTCGAAGTAGGTCTCGTTGTAGGGGCCCGAGGTGAGCAGCACCACGCGCGGCGTGCCGCCGGCCACCAGCCGCGCCTGTGACTCCACCGTATCCAGCAGCCGGCGGTAGCTGGAGGCGATGTGCTGCACCCGCATCTCGCGGAAGGCCTCGGGGAACAGCCGAGAGATGATGAGCCGGTTGTGCAGCACGTAGCCCAGGCCCGACGGGCCCTGCGTGCGCTGCGAGATCACCCACCAGTCGCCTTCCGCATCCCGCGCCAGGTCGAAGGCGGCGATGTGCAGGTGCAGGCCACCCGGCGGCCGCACGCCATGCAGCGGCCGCAGGTAGCCCGGGTGGCGGTACAGCAGCGCCGGCGGCAGCAGCGACTCGGCCAGCAGCTTCTGCTCGCCGTACACGTCGGCCATCATGGTGTCGAGCAGGCGGGCCCGCTGCGACACGCCGCGCTCGATGGCCGCCCAGTCGGACGGCTCGATCAGCATCGGCATCAGCTCGAGCGACCAGGGCCGCGCGGCCGTGCCCTCCGCGCTGTGGATGTTGTGGGTGACGCCATCCACCTTGATCTGCTGCGCGATCAGCTCCAGGCGGCGGTCGAAGTCGGCCGGGGTTTCCTGGGCCGGCAGCCACTGGAAGAAACGCTGCCAGGCCGGACGCAGCCGGCCTTCGGCATCACGCAATTCGTCGTAGCTGTCGGGGTCGGGCAGGTCCAGCTGTGCCAGCAGCCCCAGCGGTGGCGTCGGGGCGGGATCGGAGGGCAACTGGTGGCTCACACTTTTATCAATTCACGGCACAAGCCCGCGACGTTACCCCAGGCGCAGGTCGAGCGTGAATGGGAATTCCCGGCTGGGTTGGACCGGCACCACCTGCATCGTGCCGGGCGTGTGCCCGTTGGAGAAGAAGCGCGCCAGCCGCCGGCTCTCGGCCTCGTAGGCGTTGATCGGGAAGGTGTCGTAATTGCGCCCGCCCGGATGCGCCACGTGATAGCGGCAGCCGCCGATGGATCGGCTGAGCCAGTTGTCCACGATGTCGAAGGTGAGCGGCGCATGCACGCCGATGGTGGGATGCAGCGCCGAAGGCGGCGCCCAGGCGCGGTAGCGCACGCCGCAGACGAACTCGCCGATGCGGCCGGTGGGCTGCAGCGGGATCGCCTGGCCGTTGGCGGTGATCACGTGGCGGTTGTCGTTCAGGCCGGTGACCTTGACCTCCAGCCGCTCCAGCGATGAATCGACATAGCGCACCGTGCCGCCGATGGCGCCCTCCTCGCCCATCACGTGCCAGGGCTCCAGCGCGTTGCGCAGCGTGAGCTCGATGCCCTGCGTGGCCACATGGCCCACCAGCGGGAAGCGGAACTCCAGGTGCGGCGCGAACCACTGCGCATCGAAGGCGTAGCCGGCATGGTTCAGCTCGGCGATCACGTCGTCGAAGTCCATCTTGACGAAGGTGGGCAGCAGGAAGCGGTCGTGCAGCCCGGTGCCCCAGCGCGTGAGCCGCGTGGCGCCGTTGCCCTTGTAGGGCTTCTTCCAGAACCACGACAGCAGCGCGCGCAGCAGCAGCTGCTGCACCAGGCTCATGCGGGCATGCGGCGGCATCTCGAAGGCGCGCAGCTCCAGCAGGCCCAGGCGGCCGGTGGGGCCGTCGGGCGAGTAGAGCTTGTCGATGCAGAACTCCGACCGGTGGGTGTTGCCGGTGACGTCGATCAGCACGTTGCGCAGCATGCGGTCGATCAGCCACGGCGGGCATTGGCCGTACAGGCCGATCTGCCGCTCGATTTCCTTCATGGCGATCTCGGCCTCGTACACCTGGTCGTCGCGTGCCTCGTCGATGCGCGGCGACTGGCTGGTGGGGCCGACGAACATGCCGGAGAACAGGTAGCTCAGGCTCGGATGGTTGTGCCAGAAGGTCAGCAGGCTGGGCAGCAGGTCGGGCCGGCGCAGGAAGGGGCTGTCGGCCGGCGTGGCGCCACCCAGCACGAAGTGGTTGCCGCCGCCGGTGCCGGTGTGGCGGCCATCGACCATGAACTTCTCGGTCGACAGGCGCGACTCGTGTGCCGCCTGGTACAGGAACTCGGTGTGGTCGACCAGCTCGTTCCAGTCCTTGGCTGGATGGATGTTGACCTCGATCACGCCGGGGTCGGGCGTGACCTGAAGCAGCTTCAGGCGCGGGTCGCGCGGCGGCGGGTAGCCTTCCAGCACGAGCTTGACGCGCAGCTCGGCGGCGGTGGCTTCCACCGCGGCCAGCAGCTCCAGGTAGTCCTCCAGCGAGGCCAGCGGCGGCATGAAGACATAGAGCACGCCGCTCCTGTGCTTGGCCAGCGCCTCGGCCTTGGGGCCGTTGGCGCGCATCGGGTCGCGCACTTCCACGCACAGGCCGGTGCGGGTGATCCAGCCGGCCGATTCGAAGCGTTGCGGATAGCGGGCGTCGGCCGCGGCCGGCGCCTGCAGCGCGGCGGCGCCAGGGCCTTCGCCGGCCTGGCTGGCCATGCCCGCACCGCCGGCGGCTTCGCCGAACGCGGGCTGCCCGGCCCGGTAGCCCTGCACCGGCGCCGACATGCCACCCACCGCGGTGACGCCGGGCGCGCTCACCGGGTACTGCGCCCGCAGGGCCGCGGCAGCCGGCAGCGGCGCCCGTGGCGCGAACGGGTCCTGCTCGATCAGGAAGGGATAGTCGCTTTCCTTCACCCAGGGCAGCGAATCCAGCGGCAGCCGGTAGCCCATCGGCGAATCGCCGGGCACGAGGTACATGCGCTCGTCCCGGAAGAACCACGGTCCGGTGACCCAGCGCGGGCCGCCCACGGCCGGCGACTCGTTGGGCTTGAGCGGCAGCAGGTAGCCCACCACGCTTTCCAGGCCCTGGTCGAACACGCGGCGCAGGCGGGCCCGCTCCAGCTCGTCGCCCAGGCGCGAATCGAAGGGATCGACGTTGACCGGCAGGCGGCGCTCACGCCAGAGGTAGTACCAGGTGTCCTCGTAGCCGGGCTGCACCCACTTGTCCTCCACGCCCAGCTTGCGGCTGAGCGTGCGCACGAAGCGGTTGGCGTCCTCGCTGGTGTAGTGGTGCTGCTCGCGTTCGTCGGCGAACAGCGAGGGATCGTTCCAGGCGGGCTGGCCGTCGGCCCGCCAGCAGATGGACAGCGCCCAGCGCGGCAGCTGTTCGCCGGGATACCACTTGCCCTGGCCGAAATGCAGGAAGCCGCCGGCGCCGTAGCGGTCGCGCAGCTTGTGGGTCAGGCCCTGCGCCAGGCCGCGCTTGGTGGGCCCCAGCGCATCGGTGTTCCATTCGGCGCCGTCGCGGTCGTCGACCGACACGAAGGTGGGCTCGCCGCCCATGGTCAGCCGCACGTCGTCGGCCATCAGCTGCTCGTCCACCTGGTGGCCCAGGGCCAGCACCTGCTGCCACTGGTCCTCGGTGTAGGGCATGGTCACGCGCGGCGACTCGTAGATGCGCGTGATCTGCATGTGGTGCTCGAAGGTCACCTCGCTCTCGTCCACCGCGCCTTCCACCGGCGCGGCGCTGGAGGGCTCGGGCGTGCAGGCCACCGGGATGTGGCCTTCGCCGGCCATCAGGCCCGAGGTGGGATCGAGGCCGATCCAGCCGGCGCCGGGCAGGAACACCTCGCACCACGCATGCAGGTCGGTGAAGTCGACCTCGGTGCCGCTGGGGCCGTCGAGCGACTTGACGTCGGGCTTGAGCTGGATCAGGTAGCCGGAGACGAAGCGCGCGGCCAGGCCCATGTGGCGCAGCACCTGCACCAGCAGCCAGCCGGTGTCGCGGCAGGAGCCGCTGGCATTGGCCAGTGTCTCTTCCGGCGTCTGCACGCCGGGCTCCAGGCGCACCAGGTAGCGGATGTCCTTCTGCAGGCGCTGGTTGATGCCCACCAGGAAGTCGATGGTGCGCTGCTCGGTGCGCGGGATGCTGTCCACCAGGGCCTGGAAGCGCGGCGTCAGCTCGCACTTCGACAGGTAGGGCGCGAGGTCGTGCTCCAGGCCTTCGGCGTACTTGAACGGGAAGTTCTCGGCCTCGGGCTCGAGGAAGAAGTCGAACGGGTTGTAGACCGCCATCTCGGCCACGAGATCGACGGTGATGCAGAACTCGGTGGTCTTCTCGGGGAAGACCAGGCGCGCGAGGTAGTTGGAGAACGGATCCTGCTGCCAGTTGATGAAGTGCTGGGCCGGCTCCACGCGCAGGGAATAGCTCAGGATCGGCGTGCGGCAGTGCGGTGCCGGGCGGAGACGGACGACCTGGGGCGACAGGCCGACACGGCGGTCGTAGCGGTAGCGCGTGACGTGGTTGAGTGCGACGTGAATGGCCACGAACGATTCCTTTGATCTGACTTCGGGTGCGTTGCAACTTCCACGCCATCAACGCGATGGCGTGGACCGACGCCAATACTGCGGAGAACTCTGGCGTTCGCAGGTCATGGCGCCCTCACGCCATGCCCAAGCGCCGCAAGTATCGCTGCGCGTCACCTGCACGCCCCGGGCGGTGTAGCGCGCCAGCACCGCGTCATGCGGATGGCCATGGCGGTTGAGGTGGCCGGCCTGCACCACCGCCACCCGAGGCGCCACCGCATCGAGGAAGGCCGGCGTGGACGAGGTGCGGCTGCCGTGGTGCGGCACCAGCAGCACGTCGCTGCGCAGCGCGGCGGCCTGCGTGGCCGCCAGCTGCGCTTCCTCGGCGGCTTCGATGTCGCCGGCCAGCAGCAGGCTGCGGCCTTGCGCGTCCTCCACGCGCAGCACGCAGCTGCGTGCGTTCGGGCGGGCTGGCAACGGCGCTGGCGGCGGGGGCGGATGCAGCAACTCGAAGCGCACGCCGTCCCACTGCCAGCGCTGGCCCGCGGCGCAGCGCGCATGGGGCTGCGGACCGGCACGCAGCGCATGGCCTTCATCCAGTGAGCTGAGCAGCCGGTCTACCGGCATGGCGGCCCGCAGCGAGGCGGCGCCGCCGACGTGGTCGCTGTCGCGGTGGCTGAGCACCAGCAGGTGGATGCGCCGCTCGCCGCGGGCGCGCAGCAAGGGCAACAGCACGCGGCCGCCGGCATCGGCGCCGGGGCCGTAGGTGGGGCCGGTGTCGTACAGCAGCAGGTGATGCCGCGTGCGCACGAGCACCGCGCTGCCCTGGCCCACGTCGGCGGCCAGCGCCTCGAAGCGGCCTTCGGCGGGCCGCGGCACCGCCGGCCACAGCAGTGGCAGCAGCAGCGCCAGGCCCAGCAGGCGCAGCCGCAGGGGCAGCACCGGCAGCAGCAGCAAGCCACCCAGCAGGCCCGCCGCCCGCGCCCAGGCCGGGGCCACGGCGGCGATGAAGACGCCATCCGGGCCGTGCGGCAGGTGCCCCAGGCCGGCGGTGAGCAGCTGCAGCACGGCCGCGCCCGCGTCCCACAGCGACGGCCACAGCAGGCCCAGCAGGGCCAGCGGCGTGATGAGCAGCGTGACCACCGGAATGGCCACCAGGTTGGCGACGAAGCCCACCAGCGACAGCTGCTGGAAGAACACCAGCGTGAGCGGCGCCAGCCCCAGCGTGGCCACCGCCTGGGTGTGCAGCAGCTGGCGGGTGGCCTGCAGCAGGCGCCGCCAGGCGGACGTGGGTGGCGGGCGCTCGAGCCCGGTGTCGATGTCCGCAGCGGCGGCCGGATCGCTGGCGGACTCGCGGTCGGCATGGGCACGTGCCGGCGCGTCACCGCCCAGCATCAGCAGGCCCACCGCCACGAAGGACAGCCAGAAGCCCGGCTGCAGCAGGGCCCAGGGATCGGCCACCGACACCACCGCAGCCGCGGCCAGCAGCACCAGCAGCGGCGGCCAGCGCAGGCGGCCGCTGGCCAGCAGCGCGGCGGTGGCCAGCATCCACACCGTGCGCTGGGCGGGCACGCCCCAGCCCGCGAAGGCGGCATACGCCGCCGCGCCCAGCACGCCGCCCCAGCGGGCCGCATGGGGCGTGGCGGCCAGCTGCATCAGGCGGGGGCTGCGGCGCCAGCCGGCCCCGACAAGGCCGGTGGCCAACCAGGCGAACATGGTGACGTGCAGGCCGCTGATGCTCATCAGGTGGGCCACGCCGGTGTCGCGGAACAGGGCCCAGTCGGCGGGTTCGATGGCCGCCTGGTCGCCCACTGCCAGCGCGGCCAGCACGCCGGCCGCACGGCTGTCGGGCACCTGCAGCAGCACCGCGTCCCGGGCCTGCTGGCGCCACCGGCCCAGCGCGGTGACCGGCGCGGCTTGCAGCCGCTGCGGCGCGGCGGGGCCGGCCTCGCGCACCGAGCCGGTGGCGCGGATGCGCTGCTCGAACAGCCACAGCTCGCGGTCGAAGCCATGCGGGTTGGCCAGCCCGTGCGGCGGCTTCAAGCGCAGGCTGAAGCGCCAGCGCTCGCCGGACTGCAGCCGCGTGGCCAACGCGGGCAGCGCCGGGCCGCCGTCGTCGGCGTCGTCGCGGCCGGCATACCAGCCCAGCAGCAGGCGCCGTGGCACGGCCACCGGCTCGCCGTCCAGCGTCGCGCGGTCCACCTCGAACCCGAATTGCAGGCCGCCGCCCATGCGGCGCGGCAGGCCCGTGACGGTGCCTTCAGCCACCACGTCGCGCTGCACCGCGGCCTGCGGCAAGGCCTCCGCCAACACCTGGCTGGCGCGCCAGCCGGTGGAGGCGAAGGCCAGCAGCAGCAGGCCGGTGGCCCGGCAGGCCAGGCGGGGCCAGCCACCGCCGCCGGGCGCCGATCGCGGCACCGCGGCAGCGGATGCCAGCAGCACCAGTCCGAGCGCCATGCCGGCCAGGTAGGCCTGTGGTGGCCAGAGCTGCGGCTGGGTGGTTTGCAGCAGCACGCCGCCGAGCCATGCGACTACCAGCCCGGCGAGCTTCAGGCCCGCCGCATCTCCACCCATGCGGCCAGTGTAGGCACAAGCCCCCAAAGCGGGGTGTACGATCCCGCGCTCCTGTTTCAGCCAGCTCCGAAGGACCCGTCCGTCATGTCTTCCGCGATCCACGACCGCCTGCAATCCCTTGGCATCACGCTGCCTGCCGTGGCCACGCCGGCCGCCGCCTACGTGCCCTTCGTGCAGACGGGCAACCTGGTGTTCCTGTCGGGCCACATCGCGCGTAAGGACGGCAAGCCGTGGGTGGGCAAGCTGGGCGCCACCATGACCACCGACGAAGGCAAGGCCGCCGCGCGCGCCATCGCCATCGACCTGATGGGCACGCTGCAGGCGGCGGTGGGCGACCTCTCGCGCGTGACCCGCATCGTCAAGCTGATGAGCCTGGTGAACGTGACGCCCGAGTTCACCGAGGCGCACCTTGTGACCAACGGCGCCTCGGAGCTGCTAGGCGAGGTGTTCGGCAGCCAGGTGGGCGCGCATGCACGCAGCGCCTTCGGCGTGGCGCAGATCCCGATGGGCGCCTGCGTCGAGATCGAGCTGATCGCCGAAGTGGCCCAGTGAGGGAGGTGGCTTCGCCCGCCCGCCGTGCCGATGCATGGCTGGGCATGATCGCGCTGGTCTCGCTGGCCGCGGTGGCGGCGGCACTGGTGTCGCAGCATCTGTTCGACATGCAGCCCTGCCCGTGGTGCGTGCTGCAGCGGGCGATCTTCGTGGCCATCGCCATCGCCTGCGGCATCGGGCTGGTGATCCGCAACGGGCTGGGCCGCGGGCTGTCGGCACTGCTGGTGCTGGGGCTGTCGCTGGCCGGCGTGGCCGCGGCGCTGTGGCAGCACTTCGTGGCCGCGGCCACGGCGTCGTGCAACCTGACGCTGGCCGACCGCATCGTCAGCGGCCTGGGGCTGGACGGCCTGGCACCCGAGGTGTTCCAGGCCCGGGCCTCCTGCGCGGACGCCGCCGTCAAGCTGGCCGGCGTGCCCTACGAGTTCTTCAGCCTGGCGCTGTACGCCATCTTCGCGCTGGCGGCGCTGCGGCTGCTGCGGCGCTGAGGCCTCGGCGGGCCATTCAGGGCGCGGCGTTGCGCAGCCCGGCCAGCCGCCTGCGGGTGCCGGGGTGCGTGGGCGTGTCGGGCTGCACGCCGTGGCGCGCCAGGGTGGCGATGGCCACCTCGATGCCGTAGCCCATGCGGCCCAGCACCTGCATCGCATAGGCATCGGCATTCAGCTCCTGCTCGTGCGACAGCGCCGACATCTCGCGGCCCAGCAGGGCGGCCACCGGGTCGGTGCGCTGCTGCACCACCTCCGCCGGGATGTGCCGGCGGTACACCGCGCGCACCGCCGCCCAGTCGGCATGCACCGCATGGCCCAGCTCATGCGCCAGCACGAACAGGCGCTCGCCTTCCGGCCGCGCGGCCAGGTCGGCATGCACCACCAGCACCCGGCCGTGGAAGGTCTCGGCCAGCACCGGGCCGGTGACCACCTGCAGCGTGACCGGCAGGCCCCGGGCCTCCGGCGCATGGGCCAGCACCTGCTGGAAGCCCTGCTGCAGCAGCTGCAGCCGCGCATCGCCCGCGGCCACCGGCGTGAGCGCCGCCAGCCGCAGCGCCTGGGAGCGTTCCAGCACCTGGGTGATGGGCGCGCCGGCGTCGGCGGCCGGCATGCCCTCCCCGGCCGCCGCGGGCGCGGCGACCAGGCACATGCCCACGCAGACCGCCAACAGGCCAGCGGCGGGGAAGAACGGATGGCGGAAGCGGGCGGTGGGCATGCGCAGGTCTCCGGAGGGCCGGCCCGGCGGGCGGCACGGTGGTGCGCTGCAACATGCGTACCCGCGCCCGGGTTAACCCGAAGACGCTGCCCGCACCACGGTGTGGCGGGCGGCGCCTGCGCCTAGCGTGGCAAGCGGCGTGCGCCCCAGGCCAAGACCAGCGACGCCACCACCAGCACCGCCATGCCGCCGGTGAGCGAGCTGGCATGCGCCACGCCGCCGATCAGCGGCGGGCCGGCGACGAAGCCCAGGTAACCCAGCGACGACACCGCAGCGATGCCCGCGGCCGGCGCCACGCCCGGCGCGCGGCTGGCCGCCATGAACAGGATGGGCACCACATTGGCCAGCCCGGCACCCACCACCGCTAGCGCCGGCACCGCCACCCAGGCGCTGTGCGACAGCAACGCCAGGCTCATGGCCGCCGCCGCCAGCAGCCCGCTGCCGGCCAGCAGCCGCGGCGCGCTGATGTGCGTGCGCAACCAGTCGCCGCCGAAGCGCGCCAGCGCCATGGCGCCGGCAAAGGCCGCATATCCGGCCGCGCCGACCGACTGCGTCTGCTGCAGGTCCTGGGTGATCCAGAGCACGCTCCAGTCGTAGATCGCGCCTTCGGCCACCAGGCCGGCGGCCGCCAGCAGGCCCAGCAGCACCAGCAGCGCCGTCCAGCGGCGCGGGCCGCCTTCGCCGTGCTCGGCCGGCGGATGCTCGGCCAGCATGCGCGGCGCCGCCGCCAGGATCACTGCCCAGGCCACCGCGCAGGCGCCGGCCAGCTGCCACAGCGGCGGCACCTGCGCCTTCAGCAGCAGGCCGCCCACGCCGGCGCCGCCCATCGCGCCCAGGCTCCACATGCCGTGGAAGCCGCTCATCACCTTGAGGCCGCCACGAGTTTCCAGGAGCGACCCTTCGGCATTGATGGCCACGTCGAACAGCGCGGTGGCCGCGCCGAACACGCCCAGCAGCAGCAGCAGCGGCAGCATGGCCAGCGGCGCGCCCTGCCCGCTGGAGGGCAGCAGCACCGAGGCCAGCACGCCGCAGGCGGTGGTGCCGGCCAGCTGCACCACCCGCCGCGGGCCCAGCCACTGCACGATGGCGCCCGCCTTCAGCAGGCAGGCCACTGCGCCCAGCGCGGCCGCCAGCAGGGCCACCGACAGCTGCGCCTCCGACAGGCCGTAGTGCGCCTTCGCACTGGGCACGTGCGCACCCCAGCTGCCGGTAATGAAGCCGAAGGCCAGGAACTGCAGGCGGGTGGCGAGGCGGGCAGAACGCAGATCGGCACTGAGGGTCGACGTCATTTGCACGAGTATGCACGATCAAATACATTCGTGCATGATCATGCACACGCCGCCGCCCTCGCCCGCCGCCGACGACCTGCCCCGCTTCGCCCAGGAGCGCCAGCAGCGCATCGCCGAGCTGCTGAAGACCCGCGGCCGCGTGGAAGTTGCGCCGCTGGCGGCGCAGTACGGCGTGTCCGACGACACCATCCGCCGCGACCTGCGGCAGCTGGCCGCGCGCGGCCTGGTGCAGAAGACCCATGGGGGCGCGGTGGCGCTCAACACCGGCGTCATGAGCTCGCAGCAACGCGCGGCGGTGATGCCCGGCGTCAAGCAGGCCCTGGCGCGCACCGCAGTGGGGCTCGTCCAGCCGCACCAGACGCTGTTCATCGACGGCGGCAGCACCATGCTGGCGCTGGCGCACCAGCTGCGCGCCGACGACGCACCAAGGCCGATCACCGTGGTCACGCACTCGCTGGACGTGTTCCTCACGCTGGCGGATGCGCCCCAGGTGCGGCCGGTACTGGCCGGGGGCCACTGGCTGCCGGAGCATCGGGTGTTCGAAGGCGAACAGGCGCTGGCCACGCTGCAGGCGCACCGGGCCGACATCGCCTTCCTGGGCGCCTGCGCGCTGCATGAGCGCACCGGCGTCACCGCCTGGCAGCCAGGCGACGCCGCCATCAAGCGCGCCATGGTGCGCGGCGCGGTGCGGCGCGTGGTGCTGTGCGACGCAAGCAAGCTGGACCAGGTAGCGCCGTGCGCGGTGGCCGAACTCGCGGAACTCGACCACATCGTGACTGACGCGGAGCACGCATTTCTCGCCGGCCGCCGCCTGCCCCCCATGGGGCAGAAAAACTAACCGTGCGCCAGAAATACTGAATCGGCCGCCGCGCTGCCGTACCCGGCCCTAGAGTGGCCGGCGATGCTGACCATTCCCGAAACTCTTCAAGAATATGGACTGGGACCGGGGCGATATCCCGGCACCCATTTCGTGATCCAGGGCGGCTATTTCGATGCGGACAGGGGCGTGGATGCCTTTTCCCGCGCGTCGCTGCAGCGCGCATTTGAAATCGGCGCGCTGCTGGCCACTGCGGATCCCAGCCGCCGCATCGGTTTCGACGTCCTGGTGAACGACCTGGGCGCCCAGTGCAACGACACCCTGTGCACGCCGGGCACCGGCCCCCACGACGAAGCCGCCCTGCACGCCATGCTGGCCGAGATCCGCTTGTTGGCCGAGCGCCACGGCCAGCAGGTGACGCTGACCACCGAACGCCACATGCGCAACTGGGCGCTGCGGCGCCTGCGCAAGCTGCTGGCGGCACCCGACCGGCGGCAGCAACAGCCGCGGCTGCACAGCGTGCCGCTGCATGAGGCCGGCCACCGCTGGCAGCTGGACTCGCGCTTCGGCGCGCCCATCGTGCTGTTCGAGGAACGCGGCGACCGCTGGGTGGGCAAATGCCCGGCCATCATGGGCGGCTACTACGCCTATACCCTGGAACGCATGGCGCCCGATACCCTGGCGGCGTCGAAGGTGGTGATCGACCTGTGTTCGCCGGCCGACCGCGACAAGGTTTCCAAGGGCGCCGAGGCGGCCTTTTCACTGCTGCGTCCGCCGCACCGCGCCAGCGACCTGCTGATGCCGGTGGTGTGCGACACCTGGTGCGAGCACCTGTTTCCCCGGGCCTACCTGAGCCGGGATTTCCTGCCGCGATGAACGACATCCTGTATTTCGATTACCAGGCGACCACGCCCGTGGACGACAGCGTGCTGGAAGCGATGCTGCCGTTCTTCGGCGGGCGCTTCGGCAATCCGTCGAGCCCGCACCTCTACGGCCTGCAGGCCGAAGCCGCGGTGGAGAAGGCGCGGCGCGGCATTGCGCAGGCGCTGGGCGTGGATGCGGCGGAGATCGTGTTCACCAGCGGCGCGACCGAGGCCAACAACCTGCTGATCAAGGGCCTGGCCGGCAGCCGTGGCCGCGGCCACGTGGTGTCGGTGGTCACCGAGCACAAGTCGGTGCTGGCGCCGCTGCGCACGTTGCAGCGCCAGGGATTCAGCCTGACCCTGCTGCCGGTCGATGGGCGCGGCATCCTCGACCCGGCCCGCCTCCAGGACGCCCTGCGGGACGACACGGTGCTGGTCAGCGCCATGTACGGCAACAACGAGACCGGCAGCCTGCATCCCATCGACGCCATCGCCTCGGTGGCCCATGCCCGGGGCATTCCGCTGCATTGCGACGCCACCCAGGCCATCGGGCAGCTGCCGGTCCAGCCGCGGGCGCTGGGCATCGACCTGATGACGTTCTCGGGCCACAAGATCTACGGGCCGAAGGGCATTGGCGTGGCCTATGCCAGCCGGCAGCTGCGCGAAGACCGCCTGCTGCAGCCGCTGATCGAAGGCGGCGGCCAGGAAGGCGGCCTGCGCGGCGGCACGCCCAACGTGCCGGCCATCGTCGGGCTGCATCGCGCGGTGGAGCTGGCCATGTCGCTGCTGCCCACCGAGCCGCTGCGTGCCGCCCGGCTGCGCCAGTCCTTCCTGGCCGAGCTGGCCACCCGCGTGGACTTCATCAACAACACGCCGCTGGAACAGGCCCTGCCGCACTGCGTGAACCTGTCGTTCCCGGACGTCAATCCGCAGGCCCTGCTGCAGTCGCTCAGCGGGCTGGCGGTCTCCGACGGCTCCGCCTGCAACAGCGGCGCCCAGCAGCCCTCGCATGTGCTCACGGCCATGGGGCTGGCGCCGGCGCTGGTGGGCGCCAGCCTGCGGCTGAGCTTCGGCCGGCCCACCCGCCATGACGACGCGGTGCTGGCCGCCCGCCTGCTGGCGCTGGACGTCGCCGCCTGCCGGCAGCGCTGATGCAGCCCACGCACCCGTCCGCGCCCGCACCGGCCCGGCCCGGCCTGCGCAGCCGCCTGCGCGCCGAGCTGCTGCTGGCCGGGGCTGCCGCCGGCTGGGGCGCCGGCTTCGTGCTGATGAAGTCGGCGCTGGCCTCGCAGCCGGTGTGGCCCACGCTGGGCTGGCGCTTCGCGCTGGCCGCGCTGCTGGTGCTGCCGCTGGCCTGGCGGGAGCGGGCGCAGTGGCGGCCGGCGGTGCTGCGCAGCGGACTGCTGCTGGGGCTGCTGCTGTTCGCGGTGTTTGCGCTGCTGATGAGCGGGCTGCAGCGCACCAGTGCCACCAACACCGGCCTGCTGGCCGGGCTGACGGTGGTGTGGATCCCGCTCATCACCCGCGTGTGGCTGCACCGGCCGCTGCCGCCGGCGGCCTGGGCCGGGGTGGCCCTGTGCGCCGCCGGCGTGGTGGCGATGGCCGGCGGCCGGCTCGATGCCCTGGGCGCCGGCGATGCGCTGGTGGTCGCGGGCTCGTGGGTGTCGGCGCTGCACATGCTGCTGCTGGCCGGCAGCGCCGGCCGCCTGCCCAGCGCCAGCCTGACCGTGCTGCAGCTGCTGGTGGTGGCGCTGCTGTCGGCCGCGCTGGGCTGGCAACAGCCGCCGGCGCCGCCGCCCTGGGAGGACACCGGCTTCCTGCTGCTGGTGGCGGCCACCGCGCTGCTGTCCACCGCCCTGCCCTATGCGGTGCAGACCCGCTACCAGCGCGACACCAGCCCGATGCGCGCCGCGATGATCTTCAACCTGGAGCCGGTGTTCGCGGCGCTGCTGGCCTTCTGGCTGCTGCACGAGCCGCTGGGCGCGCAGGTGGCGCTGGCGGCTGCGCTGATCGTCGCCGGCATGGTGGTGGCCGAGTGGCGGCCGCGCGGCTCTTAACATCGCCGCGCGCAACGGCTACTGCGGTCCCGGGTCCGGCGCCCACCTCATCCACCGCAGGAAGAACCGCCACCGATGGCCAGCCCCTGGGACCGCGACCAGCTCGAGACCTTCGCCAGCGTGGTGGCGCATCAGAGCTTCGAGCGTGCCGCCACGGCCATGAACCTCACCCGCGGCGCGGTCTCGCAGCGCATCCGCGCGCTGGAGGAGTCCATGGCCGCCGTGCTGCTGGTGCGTGAGCGGCCGGTGCTGCCCACCGCCGCCGGCGAGGTGCTGCTGCGCCATGTGCAGGCGCTCAGGCTGCTGGAGGAAGCCACGCTGCAGCGGCTGGCGCCGGCGCAGGCCGCCGGCCGGCCGGTGCCGCTGGCGGTGGCGGTGAGCGCCGATTCACTGGCCACCTGGTTCGGCGGCGCCCTCACCGCGCTGCTGGCGCATCCGCGCATCGCGCTGGAACTGGTGATCGACGACCAGGACCACACCTTCGGCCGCCTGACCCGAGGCGAGGTGGTGGGCTGCGTCTCCACCGCGGCGCGGCCGATGACCGGCTTCAGCGCCGAGCCGCTGGGCCGCATGGCCTATCGCTGCGTGGCCCACCCGGCCTTCGCGCGGCGCCACTTCGGCGGCGGCCTGGTTCCCGCGGCGCTGCTGTCGGCGCCGGCGCTGATGTTCGACCGCCGCGACACCCTGCAGGCCGACTTCTTCCGCCAGCTGCTCGGCTTCGTGCCCGAGCTGCCGGTGTGCCACTACGTGCCTTCGCCGCAGGCGCTGCTGGCGCTGATCGCGCAGGGCTTCGGCTTCGGCCTGGTGCCGGCGATGCAGGCCGCGCCGCTGCTGAAGGCCGGCACGCTGGTCGACCTGGCGCCCGGCCGCGGCATCGGCGTGCCGCTGTACTGGCACCGCTGGCAGGCCGAGCCGGAGCTGGCCGCGCAGGTCACGGCACTGGTGCTGGCGCAGGCGGCCCGGGCGCTGGAGCCGCTGGCCCCGGTGCCGGGCCGAGCAGCGCCACCGCCTGGCTGAGCGGCGGTCAGGCGGTGACGCGCATCACCTTCTGCAGCCCTTCCACCTTGCGGCCCTTGCGCGCGCGCTTGCCGACGTGGGCTTCGAGCGCCGTGTTGCGCAGCACCTCTTCCTTGGCCTTGCCGCCGCGGCCGCGGCCGTGCACGGTGCAGCTGGTGGCCAGCGTGGCCACCGAGACCAGCGGCGCGGTGGCGTCGACGTCCATCAGCGTCAGGCCCTTGCCGCCGCCGGGCTGCAGCTTCAGCTCGTCGAGCGCGAACACCAGCAGCCGGCCGTCCAGCGCCAGCGTGGCCACCTGCGTGTGCGCCGGCAGCACCGGGATGGGCGGCAGCACCTTGGCGTCGTCGTCCAGCGTGAGGAAGCTCTTGCCGCCGCGCTGGCGCGACAGCAGGTCGCCGATCTTGGCCAGCAGTCCGTAGCCGCCGGTGTTGGCCAGCAGCAGCGTGGCCTCCAGCGGGCCGGCCATGTAGTGCGCCGGCTGCGTGCCGGCTTCCAGCTCGATCAGCGAGGTGATGGGCGCGCCGTCACCACGGCCACCCGGCAGCAGCGACACCGCCACCGTGTACACCCGGCCATTGCTGCCGAACACCAGCAGCGGATCGACGCTGCGGCAGGCGAAGGTGCCGTACAGCGCATCGCCCGCCTTGAAGGCCAGCGTGGTGGTGTCGATCTCGTGGCCCTTGAGCGCACGCACCCAGCCCTTGAGGCTCACCACCACGGTCACCGGCTCGTCGACGATGCGCACCTCGGCCTGGGCGCGCTTGTCGGCCTGGATCAGCGTGCGGCGCTCGTCGCCATGGGCCTTGGCATCGGCCTCGATCTCGCGCACCACGGTGCGCTTGAGCGAGGCCGGCGTGGCCAGGATGTCTTCCAGTTTCTTCTGCTCGGTGCGCTTGTCGGCCAGCTCCTGCTCGATCTTGATGGCTTCCAGCCGGGCCAGCTGGCGCAGCCGGATCTCGAGGATGTCCTCGGCCTGGCGGTCGCTCAGCGCAAAGCGCTCGATGAGCGCCGGCTTGGGCTCGTCCGCATTGCGAATGATGCGGATCACCTCGTCGATGTTGAGCAGCACCAGCTGCCGGCCTTCCAGCACATGGATGCGGTCGAGCACCTTGCCCAGCCGGTGGCGCGTGCGGCGCTCCACGGTGGCGGTGCGGAAGCCGATCCACTCCAGCAGGATCTGCCGCAGGCTCTTCTGCGTGGGCTTGCCGTCGGCGCCCACCATCGTCAGGTTGATCGGCGCGGAGCTCTCCAGGCTGGTGTGGGCCAGCAGCACGTTGATCAGCTCCTGCTGGTCGACCGTGCGGCTCTTGGGCTCGAACACCAGCCGCACCGGCGCGTCCTTGCTCGACTCGTCGCGCACCGCATCCAGCACGCCCAGCACCGTGGTCTTGAGCTGGGTCTGCTCGGTGCTCAGCGCCTTCTTGCCGGCCTTGACCTTGGGGTTGGTCAGCTCCTCGATCTCTTCCAGCACCTTCTGGCTGCTGGTGCCGGGCGGCAGTTCGTTCACCACCACCTGCCACTGGCCGCGGGCCAGGTCCTCGATCTTCCAGCGGGCGCGCACCTTCAGGCTGCCGCGGCCGGTGGCATAGGCCTCGCGGATGTCGGTGGCACTGCTGATGATCTGGCCGCCGCCGGGATAGTCCGGGCCCGGCAGCACGGCCAGCAGCTCGTCGTCGCTCACCAGCTCCTGCTTGATCAGCAGCACCGCGGCCGCGGCCACCTCGCGCAGGTTGTGGCTGGGCACCTCGGTGGCCAGGCCCACGGCGATGCCGCTGGCGCCGTTGAGCAGCACGAAGGGCAGCCGCGCCGGCAGCTGGCGCGGCTCGTCGGTGGAGCCGTCGTAGTTGGGGATGAAGTCGACCGTGCCTTCGTCGATCTCGTCCAGCAGCAGCCGGGTGATGGGCGCCAGCCGGGCCTCGGTGTAGCGCATGGCCGCGGCGCCGTCGCCGTCGCGGCTGCCGAAGTTGCCCTGGCCGTCGATCAGCGGATAACGCTGGCTGAAGTCCTGCGCCATGCGCACCAGCGCGTCATAGGCCGCGGTGTCGCCATGGGGATGGAAGCGGCCCAGCACGTCGCCCACCACCCGCGCGCTCTTCACCGGCTTCGGTCCGGTGGCGGTGGTGAAGGCCAGGCCCATGCGCTCCATCGCATAGAGGATGCGGCGCTGCACCGGCTTCTGGCCGTCGCACACGTCGGGCAGCGCGCGGCCCTTGACCACGCTCAGCGCATATTCGAGATAGGCCCGCTCCGCATAGTGCGCAAGCGTGATGGCGTCGGGGTTCCCGCCATCGGCGGGTGGCATCAGTTCAAGCTGGTCCATGGACTCATCGGGGGACGCTTCGGAAGGCGGCGCCTGCAAGGGCCTGGCGGCCCGGCGCCCGGGCGGCGCCGCGGGGCTGCGGCAGCAGCGCCCGTGCGGCGGCGCATGGGAAAGAGGCCCGATGTTAGTGGGGTTGCCGGCGTCGCCCGCCGGCGCCGGTCACGCCGGCAGCGTGAACGAGAAGGTGGCGCCGCGGCCGGGGCTGGTGTCGGCCCACACCTGGCCGCCATGCAGCTCGACGATGTGGCGCACCACCGCCAGGCCGATGCCGGCGCCGGGGAAGTCGTCGCCATGCAGCCGGGCGAAGGGATGGAACAGCTCGTCCACCCGCTCGGGCGGAAAGCCGCAGCCGTTGTCGCGCACCTGGAAGCGCCAGTGCGCACCCAGGTTCTCGCAGCGCAGGTCCACCCGTGGGCGCGGCACATGGCGGGTGAACTTGAAGGCGTTGTCCAGCAGCCGGGCGAACACCTGGCTGATGAGTTCCGGGTCCACCCGCAGCTGGGGCAGTGGCTGCACCCGCAGCACCACCTCCGGCGGCGCGGGCTGCTGCTGCCGCAATGCCGCCACCAGCTCCGCCAGCGCCACCGGCGTGCGGCTGGGCATGGCCGCGCCCACCTGCAGCAGCTCCAGCATCGAGCTGACCATGTCGCCCAGCCGGTGGCTGTGCTGCTCGATCATCGACACCCACTGCCGCACCTGCTGCACGTCACCCTCCTCCAGCCGCTGGCGGCACAGGCTGGACAAGGTGCTCATGCCGTACAGCGGCCCGCGCAGGTCGTGCGCCACGCGGCGGGTGAAGTGGTCCAGCTCGCCCGGCGCATCGAACAGGCCGTGACGCACCGGCCATTGCCGCGCGGCAGCGTCCCTTGCCACCTGGTCTGCCGCCGCGCGCCGCGCCGCGGCGCGAACCACCATCAACTGCCCCGGAATAGCCTGTCCCATGGAGTTGCCCCGATCAGTCTGGATGCAACGTTGTATCGGCATGCGAGCCGTCGTAATTGATAGAAGTGATGCCGAAAAGCCGGGCGGTCGCGGCGTCAACGCCCAGGTGAAAAAAAGCCCTGCGCTTGCAGGGCCGGGTCCGATGGAGCGGTGGCGCTTCAGCGGGCGCGGCGGCGGGCCACCCAGCCCACGGCGGCCAGGCCGGCCAGCATCAGCGCGTAGGTCTCGGGCTCGGGCACCGGGGGCAGCGCGGTGGAATACAGCACGGCGTTGGAGACGGCGCTGTAGCTCAGGTTGAAGGTGTCCAGGTTGGTGCCGGCATCGAAGCGGTAGAACGCGGTGCCGTTGCCCGGGCCGCCCTGGCCATTGCCGAAATGCATGGCCACGTAGGTGGTGCCGTTGAGCAGGGTGGCGAAGTTCACCGTCTGGCCGGAGAACTCGATCTTCTCGACGGCGTTGAAGTCGCCGTTCCAGGTGAAGCCCAGCGAGTTGAGCGCGGTCTTCTGGGCCAGCACGTTGTCGGCCTTGTTGTTCAGCAGGTTGCCGCTGAAGAAGCCGGCGCAGGCGGAGGCCTGGGGCGACAAGTCGGTGACGGAGCACACGGCGACGGACTTCGGCTTGGCCTGGGCCGGCACGGCGGCCATCAGGGTGGTGGCGACGGCGGCGACGAGGGAGAGGTACTTCATGGGGTGGTTGAACGGCTGTACTGCGGGACCGGTGTGGACTGTCTTCGTCCCGGCCCGATGGCGGCCATCCTCCCCCCAAGGGGGGTCACCCCCGGAACCCGCAGTTGAGTGGCTTTGTGCACACAGACAGGCTTGCGTCAGCCTGGCGGCCACCCATTCCTCGTTGGTGGGCTCCACCGCCACGGCCACTGCGCTGTCCGTGGCCGAGATCAGCGGCGCATGCGCGGCATTGGCATGCGCATCCAGCCGCAGGCCCAGCCAGTGCAGCGCTTCGCAAATGCGCAGGCGCAGCACCGCGTTGTGCTCGCCGATACCGGCGGTGAACACCAGCAGGTCCAGCCCGCCCAGCACCGCCACCAGCGCGCCGATCTCGCGCACGATGCGGCGCACGTACAGCGCCAGGGCGGCGGCGGCGCGCTGGCCGGTCTCGCCGCCGCCGGCTTCGGCCTGCAGCAGCACCCGGGGGTCGCTGCTCAGGCCGGACACGCCCAGCAGGCCGGCGCGGTGGTACAGCAGCGCGCCCACCTGGTCCACGTCCAGCCGCTCCTGCTGCATCAGGTACAGCAGCGCGCCGGGGTCGAGCGCGCCGCTGCGGGTGCCCATCATCAGCCCGTCCAGTGCCGAGAAGCCCATGGTGGTGGCCATGCTGCGCAGGTCCTGCATCGCGCACAGGCTGGCGCCGCTGCCCAGGTGGGCCACCAGGGTGCGGCCGCGCGCCCGCTGGCCATGCCGCTCGGCCAGCGCGGTGGCCATGTAGTCGTAGGACAGGCCGTGGAAGCCATAGCGCCGCAGGCCGCGCTGCGCATATTCGTGCGGCAGCGGCAGCATCTGTTCCACCTGCGGCAGCGTGTGGTGGAAGGCGGTGTCGAAGCAGGCCACCTGCGGCAGGCCCGGCAGCCGCTGCAGCAGCATCTCGATGGCATCCAGCGCAAACGGCTGGTGCAAGGGCGCCAGCGGGATGTAGCCCTTGAGGTCGGCCAGCACCCCGGCATCCACCCGCACCGGCGCCGCATACCGGCTGCCGCCATGCACCACCCGGTGCGCCACCGCCTGCAAGGGCCGGCCGGCCAGCCGCGCCTGCACCCGATGGTGGATGTGCTCCAGCGCCGCGTGGTAGGGCCGCCCGGCCTCCAGCGCGATGGGCGAGGGGTCGCTGCCGGTCTCGCCGAAGGTGGGCTGCGGTCCGGCGATGCCGTCCACCTTGCCGTTCCATTCGGGGCGGCGCGGCGGTGGCCCGGCGCCGGCATCGAACAGCGCGAACTTGATGCTGGAGGAGCCGCAGTTCAGCACCAGGATCAGGCGGCCGCCGTTCATGGCGGCGCCCGCCGGTAGGCATGCGCCAGCAGCGAGGCCAGCGCGCACGAGGCGATGCGCGACTCGCGTGAATCGGCCCGGCTGGTGAGCACGATGGGCACCCGCGCGCCCAGCACGATGCCGGCGCTGGAGGCATCGCCCAGGTATTCCAGCTGCTTGGCCAGCATGTTGCCGCTCTCCAGGTCGGGCACCACCAGCACGTCGGCCCGGCCGGCCACCTGCGACACGATGCCCTTGACCTGCGCGGCCTCCATCGACACCGCGTTGTCGAAGGCCAGCGGGCCGTCGAGCAGGCCCCCGGTGATCTGGCCGCGGTCGGCCATCTTGCACAGTGCGGCGGCATCCAGCGTGGCGGGCATGGCGGCATTCACCGTCTCCACCGCGGCCAGGAGGGCCACCCGCGGCCGCGGCACGCCGATGGCATGCGCGAGCGCGATCGCGTTCTGCACGATGTCGGCCTTGTCGGCCAGCGTGGGCGCGATGTTGATGGCGGCGTCGGTGATGATGAAGGGCCGCGGGTAGGCCGGCGTCTGCATCAGGAAGCAGTGGCTGATGCGGCGCTTGGTGCGCAGCCCGGCCGCCGCGGGCACCACCGCGGCCATGAGCTCATCGGTGTGCAGGCTGCCCTTCATCAGCGCCTCCGCCCTGCCCTGCGCGGCCAGCTCGGCACCGCGCGCCGCGGCAGCATGGCTGTGCGGCACGTCGATCACCTCGATGCCGGCCAGGTCGTCGGGCTGCAGGCCGGCGGCCTGCAGTGCCGCTTCCAGCTTCGCCCGCGGCGCGATCAGCACCGGCTCGATCAGCCCGGCGGCCTGCGCATCCAGCGCGCCGCGCAGGCTCAGCGCATCACACGGGTGCACCACCGCCATGCGGATGGCGCCGAGCGGTCGCACATGGTCGAGCAGCCGCTGCACGCCCTGCGCACCAGAGGGGCCGGGGCGCAGGGCGGGCAGCGTGGGCGATGGCGGCACGACGGTGGCCGCCGCGGCGGCCTCGCACTGCAGCGTCATGCGCAGGCCGTCGTCGCTGCGGGCGGTGACGGTGAGCTGCAGCGTGTCGCCCACCTGCAAGCGCGTCGAGGTCATGGGCGGTCCTCAGTCAGGAAGGGATCTGCAGCACGTAGCGGCCCGGGGCATCGCCGAGCGTGCGGTAGCCCTGGCGCGGTGCGCCCATTGCGGGCGGCGCCACCGGCGCGCCGCTGCGCTGCTGCAGCCACTGCAGCCAGGCGGGCCACCAGGAGCCTTCCTGCCGCGGCGCCTCGGCCGCCCACGCGTCGGGCGACACATAGGGCGCGCCGGCCGCATGGCAGCGCAGCTGGTAGCTGCGGTGCGGATGGCCCGGCGGGCTGACGATGCCGGCGTTGTGCCCGCCGCTGGTGAGCACGAAGGTGATCTCCGACACCGTCTGGTAGTGCAGCTTGTAGACCGAGCGCCAGGGCGCGACGTGGTCGGTCAGCGTGCCCATCACGAAGGCGGGCAGCGTCAGGTCGCTCAGCGCCACCGGCTTGCCGCCGGCCAGGTAGCGGCCGTGGGCCAGGTCGTCGTGCAGGAAGAGCTGGCGCAGGTACTGTGCATGCATGCGCGCCGGCATGCGGGTGGCGTCGGCATTCCAGGCCATCAGGTCGTTCATCGGCGCACGGTCGCCCAGCAGGTACTCGTTGACGATGCGCGACCACAGCAGGTCGTAGGAACGCAGCATCTGGAAGGCGCCGGCCATCTGGTTGGCGGTGAGGTAGCCGGTCTGCGCCATCTGCGCTTCCAGCAGGCTCACCTGGCTTTCATCGATGAACAGGGCCAGCTCGCCAGGCTCGGCGAAGTCGGTCTGCGCGGCGAACAGGCTCAGCGTGGCCAGCCGCTCGTCGCCGTCGCGTGCCATCGCGGCCGCGGCGATGGCGAGCAGCGTGCCGCCCAGGCAATAACCCGCCGTATGCACCTTCCGGCCGGGCACGATGGCGTTGACCGCGGCCAGCGCATCGTGGATGCCGTGCTGCAGGTAGTCGTCCATGCCCAGGTCGCGCTCGGCCACGCCGGGGTTCTTCCATGAGAGGCAGAACACCGTGTGGCCCTGGTCCACCAGGTGCTTGATGAGCGAGTTGTGCGGCGACAGGTCGAGGATGTAGTACTTCATGATCCAGGCCGGCACGATGAGCACCGGCTCCGGATGCACCCGCGGCGTGGCGGGTGCGTACTGGATCAGCTCGCACAGTGCATTGCGCATCACCACCCGGCCCGGCGTGCAGGCCACCTCGTGCCCGGGGCGGAACCGCTCGGTGCCCGCGGGCGGTGCGCCGGTGGCCAGGCGCCGCAGGTCGTCCACGGCATGCAGCCAGCCGCGCAGCAGGTTGCCGCCGGCCTCGTCGGCCGTGCGCTGCAGCACCACCGGATTGGTGAGCAGTTGGTTGCCGGGCGAGAGCATGTCCAGCCCCTGGCGGGCGATGAAGGCCACCATCTCCTCATGATGCGGATCGACCCCGCGCACACCGCGCGTGGCCGCGGCCCACCACTGCTGCTGCATCAGGAAGCTGCGCTGCAACAGATGGAACGGCCATTGCTGCCAGGCCGGCGCGGCGAAGCGACGGTCCGGTGCCGCCGACGGCGCGGGCGCGCCGCTGCGCAGCAGGTGCAGCAACTCGTCGACCTGCTCCCAGGCCAGCCGGGCCAGTGCCATGCGCTTGCCGGGCGACACCGCCAGGTGCAGCGCCCAGTCCAGCCCCGCCAGCATCACCGCCGCCGGTGACAGCGACGCCGTGGCGCGGGCGATGGCCGCGCGCACCAGCATGTCGAGCCGGTCCTCGGGCGAGCTGGGCGCCAGGCTGGACGACGACGACGATGGCGATGACTGCACGGCCCTGCTCCCTGGGCCGGGCGGCTGCACCTGCAGGCGGTGCGCCGAGGCCCATGACTTGTTGGGGGCCAAGCCTAGGTGCGCGGGCGGCAAGTCGGCTTGATCTGCATCAGCCGGCCGCGCAAGGGCAAATGATGGCCGGGCGCATTGACCGGCCGTTTGGCGGGCCCCTAGCATCGGCCGGTCCCGACTGCACACACACATCGCCCATGCAACACGTCGGCAAGCTGCAGTCCTGGAACGACGAACGCGGCTACGGCTTCATCGCCCCCCACCCACGGCGGGGCAGCGCTGTTCGTGCACATCAGCGCCTTTCCGGCCGATGGTTCGCGACCGACCGTCGGCGAGCACCTGTCCTACGAGCCGGGCACGGGCGCCAACGGCAAGCCGCAGGCGGTGCGTGCATGGCGCCAGGCGATCGGGCGGCCGGGCGCGGCGCGGCGTGCACCAGCCTCCGTCACGCAGGGCCGGCGTGGCCTGCCCCGGCTGATGCAGGCGCTGCTGGTGACGGCCTTGCTGTTGGGCCTGGCCGCCTACGGCTGGCGAGCGTTCCAGCACAACCTGCAGCGCAGCGGCCCTTCGCTGGTGCCCACGGCCAGCGTTGAAAGGCCTGGCACCGCGCCATCGCGCTTTCGCTGCGACGGGCGCACGCAGTGCACCCAGATGACCTCGTGCGAGGAAGCCACGTACTTCCTGCGGCATTGCCCCGACACGCAGATGGACGGCGACGCCGACGGCGTGCCCTGCGAGCGCCAATGGTGCGGCCGCCCCTGGTAGCCTGCGCGCCACCCGCTGCACCTCCGTCCGCCTGTTGACGCTTTCCATCCTCGCCGGCCTGCTGCTGGGCCTGGCCTTCGCCGTGCTGGCCGACACCTTCTGGGTGGCGGTGTTCCGCGCGCAGCCGGTGGGCTGGTTCAAGCGCGTGCTGCAGGGCACGGCGCTGGTGCGCATCGAGGGTTCGGCCGGCGCCATCCTCATCTACCCGCGTGAACGCCGGCTGGAGGTGCAGCACCGCGGCCGCCGGCACCGGCTGGCCTTCGACGACATCCGCGGCCTGGAGTACCGCGTGGAAGAGCGCCCGGCCAGGCTGCAGGAGCTGTTCTTCGGCCTCGACATCACCGACCTGCTGAGCCGCTACCAGGACACCGTGGACTGGTTCTCCATCGCCCTGCTCACCCACGGCGGCGAGCGCGTGCCGCTGTACCTCAGCGGGCGCTGGCAGCGGCGGGAGTTCGCCCTCGGCTGGTACATCGATGCGCAGCAGGCCGTGCTGCAGCGCCTGGGGCTGATGGCCGACGTGGAGCGGCGCAGCCGCGACGCGCTGGACACCCTGCGCCGCCACCTCTGAGATCCGCCGCTGCTGTAGGCCGGCGCCGGCCGACAGCGCCGGCTGCGGACAATGGAGCCCCGCCATGCGCAGCCCTGCGCCGGAGCCCGTCATGTTCTCCCACATCCACCTGGGCACCGCCCATTTCGAGCAGGCCTTCGGCTTCTATGAAGCGATCGCCGACGAGCTGGGCCTGGTGTTGCGTTTCAAGGAGCCCGATCGGCCCTGGGCCGGCTGGCAGCAACCCGGCCACGACCGGCCGCTGCTGATCATCGGCCGGCCCTTCGACGGCCAGCCGCACGCCCCCGGCAACGGGCAGATGGTGGCCTTCCTGGCGGCCACGCGGGAGCAGGTGCGCCGCGTTCATGCCGCCGCGCTGGCCCAGGGCGGCACCTGCGAAGGCCCGCCCGGCCCGCGGCCGGAGTACCACGCCCACTACTACGGTGCCTACTTCCGCGATGTCGATGGCAACAAGCTGGCCGTGGCCTGCCATGCGCCGCAGGCCGAAGCCTCCGGCGCCGCGTTCGACGCCTCCTAGTACCGCCCGGACAGCAGGGACCCCGCATCCGGCGCCTGGGGCTTCAGCTCCAGTGCCTTCAGCATGCGCCAGGTGGTGCACACCGAGGACGACACCACCGGCAGGCCCAGCCGGTCTTCCACCGGCTGCACCGAGGCCAGCGAGGGCATCTGCACGCAGGCGGAGATGACCACCGCGTCGCAGTTGGCGGTGTTGAGCCGACGGCTGATCTCGATCGGCGCGCGCGGGTCCTGCGCGCCCACTTCGAGGTTGTCGCTGATCTCCAGCGACAGCGCGTCCAGCACCTCGATGCCTTCGTGCTCCAGGTAGTCCACCACCAGCGCGGTCAGCGGCTTCATGTAGGGCGCCAGCACCGCGATCTTCTTCGCGCCCAACGCCTGCAGCCCTTCGACCAGTGCACCGGCGCTGGTGACCACCGGCGCGGCGCCTTCGTTCTCCAGCGTGCGAGCGCGCAGCCGCGCTTCCGACGTGCGGTGGTAGCCGCGGCCCATGCTCATGATGGCCACCAGGCAGGCGTAGCCCAGCACGTCCACACGTGCATCGGACAGCTCCAGCGCGCAGCGGTCGCTGTCGGCGTCCATGCGGGCCAGTTCCTCCTTGGTCACATGCTTCATGCGCATGCGGGCCGAGTGGAAGCTGAAGCGCTCGGGCAGCAGGGCCTCGCGGGCGCGCAGCATCGCCGGGATCTCGGTCTCCATCGTGGTGTTGGAGCTCGGCACGATCTGGCCGACGCGGAAATGGGTGCGTTGCATCGTCATGCCTTCCTGCGGTGCCGGATCAGTCCGCACGGATGTTGCGGGCCTTGATCACCTGGCCCCAGTAGTCGGTCTCGCGCGTCACCAGCGCGGCCAGGGCGTCGGGGCCCAGGTAGCGGATCTCGATGCCGGTGCGGTCGGCCATGGCCTTGGCCTCGGGCGTGGCCAGGGCGGCCTTGACCTTCTCGGTCAGCTGCTGCACCACGGCCGGCGGCGTGCCGGCGGGCGCGAACAGGCCCACCCAGGCTTCCAGCTCGAAGTTGCCCAGGCCCGCCTCGGCGGTGGTGGGCACGTTGGGCAGGCCGGGATGGCGCGTCTTGCCCGTCACCGCGAAGGCCTTCAGCTTGCCCGCCTGCACATGGCCCATCACCGAAGGCGGCGTGGTCATGAACACCTGCACCTGGCCGCCCAGCACGTCCTGGATGGCGGGGCCGGAGCCCTTGTAGGGCACGTGGGTCATCTCGAAGCCGGCCGTCTGCTCCAGCAGCGCGGTGCCCACATGCGACAGCGAGCCGTTGCCCTGCGAGGCGTAGTTCAGCTTGCCCGGGTTGGCCTTGGCATAGGCGATGAATTCCTTCAGCGTGTTGGCCGGCACCGAGGGATGCGCCGCCACCACGTTGGTGGCCGCGGTGAGCAGCGCCACCGGCGCGAAGTCCTTCTGCGCCCAGGGCAGCTTGCTGAACATCGACGGATTGCCCACGTGGTAGGCCGAGTACGAGATCAGCAGCATGTGGCCGTCCTTCGGCGCCAGCGCCACCTGCTGGTAGGCGATGTTGCCGCTGGCGCCGCCCTTGTTCTCGACGATCACCGTCTGCCCCAGCAGCCGCGAGAGGGGATCGCTGAGCAGGCGGGCCGAGGTGTCCACCACGCCGCCCGGCGGATTGGGCACCACCAGCGTCACCGGCTTGCTGGGCCAGGCCTGCGCGTGGGCCGGGGCGGTGGTGGCGGCCAGCAGGGCCAGCGTGGCCGCGGAAGCGGCGGTGGTGGCGAGGAAGGCGCGGCGGGGCAGGCTCATGGTTGTCTCCGGACTGCTTGTGGATGGCCGCCATGCTCGCCGCGGCCGGCGGACTTGGGTTGGCATCTGGTTGACACAGCCTCAACCGGTGGTTGAGCATCGGTGCCGCATGCGCTTCAACCTCAACCGATTCGACCTGACCACCCTGCGCCTGTTCGTGGCCGCGGTGGAGGCCGGCAGCCTCACCGCCGGCGCCGAGCGGCTGGACCTGTCGCTGGCCGCGGCCAGCAAGCGGGTGGCCGAGCTGGAGAGCCACCTGGGCACGCCGCTGCTGCAGCGCAGCAAGCGCGGCGTGGTGCCCACTTCGGCCGGCGCCACGCTGCTGCCGCATGCGATGGAGATGGTGGCGCGGCTGGAGCAGATGGCACTGGCGATGGACGACGTGCGCGCCGGCCTGTTCGGTCACCTGCGCCTGTGGGCCAACACCTCGGCCTTCGGTGGCTTCCTGCCGGCGCTGCTGGCGGCCTACGGCAAGGCGCATCCGGGCGTGGTGCTGGACCTGCAGGATGCGATCAGCGAGGACGCGGTGCGCGGCGTGCTGCGCGGCGCGGCCGAGCTGGCGGTGATCGGCGACAACACCGCCGCCGAAGGCCTGCGCACCCTGGTGTGCGACGTGGACGAGCTGGTGCTGCTGCTGCCGCCCGGCCATGCGCTGGTGCCCGCGGCCGGTGGCAGCGTGGCCCTGGCCGACGTGCTGCAGCACGACCTGGTGGCCTTCGGCCGCACCACCTCGCTCACGCGGCAGCTGGCCAGCGCGGCCGAGGCCATCCAGCAGCCGCTGCGGCTGCGCGCGCAGGTGCGCAGCTTCGATGCGATGGGCCGCATGGTGGCCGCCGGCCTGGGCCTGGCGGTGCTGCCGCGCAAGGGCGCCCTGCCCTATGCGCATGCGCTGGGCCTGCGCATCGCGCGGCTGCAGGGCATGACCACCGAGCGCCGCCTGCTGCTGGCCATGCGGCCCGGCGACGGCCTGTCGGCCGCGGCGCTGGCGCTGGTGGCGATGGTGCAAAACTCGCTGGATCATCCCCACGCGAAAGGCGCGACATGATCCTTGACCACATCGGCATCGCCGTCTCCGACTACGAAGCCAGCAAGCGCTTCTTCGACGCCGCGCTGGCGCCGCTGGGCATCGGCCTGGTCACCGAAACCCACGGCTGGGCCGGCTACGGCGCGCAAGGCAAGCCCGAGTTCTGGTTCGGCGAAGGCGGCGAGCCGCAACGGCCGATGCACCTGGCGTTCACCGCTTCAAGCCGCGAGCAGGTGAGGGCGTTCTACGACGCGGCCTTGGCGGCCGGCGGCACCGACAACGGGCCGCCGGGGATACGGGCGCACTACCACCCGAACTACTACGGCGCGTTTGTCATCGGGCCGGATGGGCACAACGTGGAGGCGGTGTGTCATGGAGCGGAGGCGTGACGCGTGTCCTCCACGGATCACAGCCTGCTGTCGTCGTACCGCGAGTCCCTGTTGGAACACCTGTTCGCCGGTGAAGTCATGAAGGCGTTGCACATGGCCTGGGCCTGATCGATGGCCGTCGCGGCGCCGCTGACCACCAAAGTCTCAGGCAGTCCGCCCGCCCGCCTTCAAGGGATTCAGCAGCCGGACCCCAAACCCCTTGAAGTCCGCCACGTTCCGCGTCAACACAGTCAGCCCGTGCACCAGTGCGGTCGCGGCGATCATTGCGTCTTCATTGCGCGTGTCGGACTGCGGTGCATCGGGCGCGCCCAGGCGCGGAAGGCGGCTGCGTCCATCAGGCCACCACGGCGCCGTGGGGCTTGGGCTTGCGCAGCTCGGAGACGAGGTGGGTCCAGCAGGAACATGCTGGGTCAGTCGAAGGCCAACGGCGCACGCCGCCGCAGCTGCCCACGCTGGGGCACCGCCATATCGGCACGCGCCTCGTCGCACAGCAGCAACTGCCTCAGCGATGGCTTGGCGGCCGCCTGCAGCCGCCGCCATTCATCGACGGGCACCAGCACCGCAGCTTCCACGCCCCGCCGGGTGATCATCTGCGGACCTTCGGCGGGGCAGGTTTCCAGAAACTCGCTGAAACGCGCCTTGGCGTCCTGTAGGGGCCAGCTGTGCAGGGGGCACCTCTTGATGACTGGTCGGCTGACCAGGTTATTGCAAGGCCGCCGCCCCTACCGCGCCGCCATCCTCAACGCCCCATCCAGCCGGATCACCTCCCCGTTCAGCGCCGTGTTCTCCACGATGCTCGCCGCCAGCAGCGCGAACTCCTCGGGCCGGCCCAGCCGCTTCGGGAACGGGATGCTCGCCGCCAATGAGTCCTGCACCGCCTGCGGCAGCTCGTCCATCAGCGGCGTGTGGAACAGGCCCGGCGCGATGGTCATCACCCGCACGCCGAACTGCGCCAGGTCGCGCGCCAGCGGCAGCGTGAGCGACACCACGCCGCCCTTGCTGGCCGCATAGGCCTCCTGGCCCACCTGGCCGTCGAAGGCCGCGACGGAGGCGGTGTTGACGATCACGCCGCGCTCCTGCGTCTGGTGCGGGTCGTCCACCGGCGCCAGCTTCAGCATCGCTGCCGCGGCCAGCCGCGTCATGTTGAAGGTGCCGATCAGGTTCACCTCCACCACGCGCCGGAAGGCCTCCAGCGGCATCGGCGTGCCGTCCTTGCCCACCAGCCGGCGCGCGGTGCCGATGCCGGCGATGTTCATCATCAGCCGGGCCGGGCCGTGCGCTTTGGCCGCGGCCTGCAATGCGGCTTCGGCGCTCTCCGTCGAGGTGATGTCGCAGGCCACGGCCAGCGCCTGGCCGCCGGCCTGGGTGATCTCGTCGGCCACGCGGCGCGCGGCGTCCAGGTTGATGTCCAGCAGCGCCACCTGGGCGCCGCGGCGGGCCAGTTCACGCGCGGTCTCGGCGCCCAGGCCGGAGCCGGCGCCGGTCACCAGCGCGGCTTGTCCTTCGATCTTCATCGGTGCAACTCCAGGGGTGGATTCAACGCTGGCGCGGCAGCAGCAGCCAGGGGTCGTCGGCGCGGCCTTCGTACAGCGCCTTCACCAGCGCAGCCCGGTGCTGCAGCACCGCGCGCTGGTTGATCGAGCCCTTGTCGGTCACCTCGCCCTTGTCGATGGACGGCGGCTCGGCCAGCACATGGGCACGCGCCACGCGGTTGGCACTGCCGGTGCCGCCCTGCCACAGCCGGTCGACCAGCGCCTGGAAGAACTCGCGCACCTGCGGGTGGTGCAGCACCTCGGGCGCGGGCGTGTCGGCCGACAGGCCGGCCAGCGTGCGGCACTCGTCCAGCCGCGGAATGAGCAGCAGGCCGATGTCGCCGCGGTTCATGCCGGTGACCACCGCGTCCTGCACGCAGGGCGCGCCTTCGGCCACCACCCGCGCGCGCAACGGGCCCACGCTGACGAAGGTGCCGGTGTCCAGCTTGAAGTCCTCGGCGATGCGGCCGTCGAAGAAGAGGCCCGCCTCCGGGTCGGCCGGGTCCACCCATCGCACCGCGTCGCCGGTGCGGTAGAAGCCTTCCTCGTCGAAGGCCTCGGCCGACAGCGCCGGCTCGCGCCAGTAGCCCGGCATCACATGCGGGCCGCGGAAGCGGATCTCGGTCTTGCCCTGCGGGCCGGCGCCCTCGGGCACCAGCTTGACCTCCACGCCCGGCACCGGCAGCCCCACGTGCCCGGCACGCACCCGCCCTGCCCGCACGGCGAAGGTGCAGGCCGGCGCGGTCTCGGTCATGCCCAGGCTGGTGAAGACGGGGATGCGCTCGCCCACCGTGCGTTCGCCCAGGCGGTCGAGCTGGTCCCACACCGCCTGGCTGAGGCCTGCGCCGGCATACATGAAGGCCTGCACGCGGCGGAACAGCGATTCACGCAGCACGTCGTCGCGCTCCATCGCGAAGGCAATCTCCTCGAAGCCCTTGGGCACGTTGAAGTACACGGTGGGCGAGATCTCGCGCAGGTTGCGCAGCGTCTGCGCGATGCCCTTGGGCGTGGGCTTGCCTTCGTCGATGTACAGCGTGCCGCCGTTGAACATCGCGATGCCCACGTTGTGGTTGCCACCGAAGGTGTGGTTCCACGGCAGCCAGTCCACCAGCACCGGCGGCTCGTCGGCCAGGAACACCAGCGTCTGCCGCAGCATCTGCTGGTTGGCGCACATCATCCGGTGGGTGTTGACCACGCCCTTGGGCTGCTTGGTGGAGCCCGAGGTGAAGAGGAACTTGGCGATGGTGTCCGGCCCCACCGCGGCATGGGCGGCCTCGGACTCGGGCCCAGGCTCGGTGGCCAGCAGGGCTGCGAACGGCGTCACCGGGCGCCCATCCAGCATGCCGTCGGTCAGCACCACTTCCACGTCGGGCGGCACCGCCGCGGCGATGGCCTGGGCATAGGCCGGCCCGCTGGCGAACACCAGCCCGGGCGTGGTGCGGCCGATGATGTGGCGCAGCTTGGCATGGTCCTGCGACATCAGCGAATACGCGGCCGAGATCGGCACATAGGGCACGCCGGCCCACAGCGCGCCCACGGTGAGCACCAGGTGCTCCAGGTCGTTGTCCGACAGGATGGCCACCGGCCGCTCGGCCGACAGGCCGCGCCGGCAGAGCGCCTGGGCCACGCGCCGGGCCTGCGCCAGCATCTGCGCATAGCTGATGCGCAGCCAGTCGCCGCCACCGGGCACCGAAGGGTCGCGCCGTGCCACCAGCGTGCGGTCGGGCGCTTCGAGCGCCCAATGTTCCAGCCGGTCGGTCACGCGCGCCGGATACGGCTGCAGCGGCTCGGGCGAACGCAGCAGCTGGCTGCCGTCGGCACGCTGCTCCAGCTGCACCTGCAGGGCGCCGCCCACGCGGGCGGCCCGGTAGCGGGGCATGGCGTCGTCCATCGGGCTCACGCCGGCTTCACCTTGCCGGCCCGCTTGTCCAGGAACGCGCGCACGCGCTCCTTGGCGGCGTCGTCGCCCTGCGCGATGGCGGCCATCAGCGATTCGACGAACAGGCCGTCGGGCTGCGACAGGTCGGCGATGCGCGGCAGCGCCTGCATCACCGCGAAGTTGGACAGCGGCGCGTTCTGCGCGATCTTGCCCGCCAGCTCGAAGGCCTTGGCCAGGCCCTGGCCCTCGGGCACCAGGTACTGCGACAGGCCGCGCTGCAGGCCCTCCTGTGCATCCAGCACACGGCCGGTCAGCATCATGTCGGCCATGCAGGCCACGCCCACCAGCCGCGGCACACGCGCCGAGCCGCCGCCGCCCACGAAGATGCCGCGCTGGCCCTCCGGCAGGCCGTAATAGGTGCTGGCCTCGGCCACGCGGATATGGGTGCTGCTGGCGATCTCCAGCCCGCCGCCCACCACCGCGCCATGCAGCACGCTCACGATGGGCACCCGCCCGAACTGCAGCGAATCCATCACGCCGTGCCACAGCCGCGAGTGGTAGATGCCTTCGGCCACGCTGCGCTCCGACAGCTCCGACAGGTCCAGCCCCGCGCAGAAGTGCTCGCCCTCGCCGCTGAGCACCGCAGCGCCCACGCCCTTGGGCAGGTTGACCATCGCCGTCTGCAGCTGCTGCACCAGCGCATCGTTGATCGCGTTGCGCTTGGCCGGGCGGTTCAGGCGCACATGGGCCACCGGGCCGGCCAGCTCGATCTTCAGCAAGTCGAGCTGGGCCAGCAGGCCTTCGGCCGGTTGGAATTGAAGGCTCATGCGGGTTGCTCCACCAGGTTCAGCAGCCGCATCGCGTTCTGCTTGAGGATCAGCGGCTTCACCTCGGGCTTGAAGCCGGCCTCGTCGAAGTCCTTCAGCCAGCGCTCGGGCGTGATGAGCGGAAAGTCGCTGCCGAACAGGATGCGGTCCTTCAGCAGCGTGTTGGCGTACTGGATGAGCTGGGGCGGAAAGTACTTGGGGCTCCAGCCCGAGAGGTCGATCCACACATTGGGCTTGTGCATGGCCAGCGAGATGGCCTCGTCCTGCCAGGGCCAGCTCGGGTGGGCCAGCACGATCTGCATGTCGGGGAAGGCCATGGCCACGTCCTCCACCAGCATCGGGTTGCTGTTCTGCAGCCGCAGGCCGCCGCCGCAGCGCATGCCGCTGCCGATGCCCGAATGCCCGCTGTGGAAGATCGCCGGCAGCTTGTACTCGGCGATCACCTCGTAGATGGGCCAGGCCATGCGGTCGGCCGGCTCGAAGCCCTGCAGCGTCGGGTGGAACTTGAAGCCCTTGACGCCGTGCTCCTCCACCAGCCGGCGCGCCTCGCGCGCACCCATCCTGCCCTTGTGGGGGTCGACGCTGCCGAAGGCGATCATGATGTCCGGGTTCTTCTGCGCGGCCTCGGCAATCTCCTCGTTGGGGATGCGGCGGCGGCCGGTCTGCGACTCGGCATCGACGCAGAACATCACGAAGCCGGTCTTCTGCGCGCGGTAGTAGGCCAGCGTCTCGTCCATCGTCGGCCGGCGGCTGGAGCGGAAGTACTTGTCCGCCGCGCGGTCGTACTCCTCGCCATAGTTGTCGAAGGGGTTCCAGCACGACACCTCCAGGTGCGTGTGGGTGTCGATGGCCACCAGGTCTGCGGTATTCATATTGTTAATTTATTGAAGTATTAGCCCGCGCATGGGAGGTGTTTACCCTGAGCCTCCACGCACCGCAGGCGTCTGACGGTGCGATCTGCGCACCGCGGCGGCCGCCCCGCGGGAAAACACGCAGCGAAAGCGCCGGCACAGTACTTAAATTGCTGAAGCATTAAGCGCTTACCGGAGACTTGCCCATGATCCATCGTCGCACCTTGATCGCGGCCGCCCCGCTGTGGCTGGCCGCGCCCCGCCTGGCCGGAGCCCAGCCGGTGCTGGAGAACGCCCGCGTGCTGTGTGGCTTTCCGGCCGGCGGCACCACCGATGCGGTGTCCCGCCGCGTGGCCGAGAAGCTGCGCGGGCCTTATGCCCGCAGCGTGCTGGTCGACAACAAGGCCGGTGCCGGCGGGCGACTGGCGGTGGAGGAAGTCAGCCGTGCCGCGCCCGATGGCAGCACCCTGCTGCTGACGCCCGCGGCCATGATCACCTTGTATCCGCACCTGTACACCCGGCTGGCCTACGGCCCGCGCGACCTGCGGCCGGTGAGCACCGCCTGCCACCTGGCTTTCGGCTTCGGCGTGGGGCCCGCGGTGCCGGAGTCGGTGCGCGACATCAAGGGCTTCCTGGCCTGGGCCAAGGCCAACCCGGAGCAGGCCAACTACGCATCGCCCGGTGCCGGCACGCAGCCGCACTTCGTGGGCGCCCTGCTGGCCAAGGAAAGCGGGCTGGACCTGCGGCACGTGCCCTACAAGGGCTCGGCGCCCGGCGTGCAGGACCTGCTGGGCGGCCAGGTGGCCGCGATGAGCTCGCCGGTGGGCGACTACCTGCCGCACCTCAAGAGCGGCAAGCTGCGGCTGCTGGCCACCTCGGGCGCGCAGCGCTCGAAGCTGGTGCCGGACGTGGCCACCTATGCCGAGCAAGGCCTGCCGGCGCTGACGATGAACGAGTGGTACGGCTTCTTCCTGCCCGGCAAGGCCAGCGACGAGGTGACCCAGCGCGCGGCCGCCGCCATCGCCGCGGCGGTGCGCACGCCCGAAGTGATCGAGGCCTTCGCCCAACTGGGCCTGGAGGCCGCGGCCAGCACGCCGGCGGAGCTGACCAAGGCGGTGGCCGACGAGAACGCGGCCTGGGGCCCGATCGTCAAGCGGGTGGGCTTCAAGCCGGAAGCCTGAAGCCCGGGCCGCCTGCTATTCGCAACGGAAGCTGGCGGCCGATTCAAGGTCGCCGCTGCCCGCATAGCGCGCCACCTGCGGATACGGGCACAGCGGCCGGCTGCGCTGCGCCGACCAGCCGGCCGGCAGGTCGGCATTCACCCCGCCTGCATTGCCCGCACCGCGCGCGCTGGCCGTCACCGCGCCCGGGGCCTGGCCCTGCTCCACCCAGGCCACCAGCGGGCCCAGCAGGTCGAACTGGTCGGTGGCCGGGCCGCCCGAGCAGTGGCCCATGCCGGGCACGCGGTAGAAGCGGGCGAAGTCGGCCGCCTCGCCGCCATGCCGGCGGTTCAGGGCGTCGTACCAGGCGGTAGTGTCGTCGCTGGAGAAGATGGCGTCGCTGGTGCCGTGGTACACAAGCATCTTGGCGCCGCGGTTCCTCAGCGTGCCCAGGTCGTCGGCCTGCGGCGGCTGCATGAAGCTCATCGCGCTTTCGGTGTAGGTGGCATTGGTGGCATTCACCTTGGCCAGCAGGCCGTCGAGGTCGGCCGTCAGCGCGAAGGCCAGCGGATCGAAGCCGGCCACCGGCTCGGGCGGCACCTGCCACACCAGGCCCACGGCGCCCGGGTCGCGGGTGACCGAGTTGCTGTACTTCCAGCTCGCCCAGCCGCTGGTGGCCAGGCCCGCGTCGTACGGAAAGCTGCTGTAGATCAACGTCCCGGCCGGGCTGCGCGCGCCGCTGAACAGGCCTGCGATGCCCGTCTTCTGCGCGGCGCTCAGGCAGCTGCCGTCGCGCGCGCCGCTGCAGGTGGGCACGTCGCGCTGCAGGTCGAAGCGGGCCTGGCAGGCAGTGGTGTCCTGCACCAAGCCATCGGCCACGCCGTCCAGCGCGTCGCAGCGGGCCAGCACCGCGTTGCTCACCAACATGCGTTCGGCGACGGTGAAGCCGGTGGACGGATCGCCTGCGGTGTGGGCCAGTGCGCCGTACACCCGCACGCCGGCCATGTTGGCGATGGCCGCCAGCGGCAGCCGGAAGCCGGGGTTGCCGGCCAGGATGCCGTCGTACTGATCGGCATGGCGTGAGGCCGCCACCATCGCATGACGGCCGCCGTTGGAGCAGCCGCCCAGGTAGGAGCGGTCGGGCTGCTTGCCGTAGGCCAGCTCGATCAGCCGCTTGGCCATGGGCGTGAGGCTGCCCACGGCCTGGTAGCCGTAGTCCAGCCGCGCCTGCGGGTCGATGCCGAAGTTGGGGCCCAGGCTGCCCGCATGGCCGGCGTCGGAGCTGATGACGGCAAAGCCCTGCGCCAATGCATTTGTCAGCGGCCCGCCGCCACCCACCGGGCCCACGGCGGTGGCCACGCTGCCGTCCAGCCCGCCGTTGACCTGGTGGAAGAAGCGGCCGTTCCAGGCCTCGGGCAGCCGCATCTCGAAGCCGATGGCATAGGCATTGCCGTCCACCGCGCTCACCCGGCTGTTCATCGCGCCGGTGACGCGGCAATGCGCGGGCACCGGCTGGCCCGCCACCGTCAGCGTGCCGGCGGGCACGGCTTCGGCGCGCTGGATGGTGGTGTCGGGCCGGTTGAGCCGGCTGGCCAAATCGGTGCAGGCGGCCAGCGGTGCCGGCGTGGCTGCCGGCAGCCGCGGCAGGCTGGCCGAGCCGCCGTCACCGCCGCAACCGCTGACGAGCGCCGCCGCGGCGGCGGGCCACAAGCCGAGGGATAGGGCACGCATGCAAGTCTCCAGATGAAGTCGTTTGCTTCATCTTATGAACTATCTCGGCATGCGCTCTTCGCGCTTTCCCGTAGCTTCCTGCAGGCGTTATTTCAACGCTTGAACTTTTGGCGTGCGGCGTGCGCTGGACTCGGCCGCTGCCGCAGGCGCCGCCGGCCCGCGGCAGCAGGCCACCTTGTGCAGCAGCTCCAGCAGGATGGCGCGCTCCGCGGCCGACAGCGCATCCAGCGCGCTGCGCTCGCCTTCCAGCAGCCGGGCCGTGGCCTGCGCGGTCAGCTTGGCGGCCTTGGGCGTGAGCTGCAGCCGCTGGGCGCGCTTGTCGGTCTCGCTGGGCAGGCGCTGCACCAGCTGCCGCGCTTCCAGCCGGTCGATCCACATGGTGATGTTGGGCGCGGTGACGGCCAGCGCCTTGGCCAACTGCGTGGCCGAGCCACCCGGGTTGCGCTCGATGAGGGCCAGCACCGTGTATTCCACCGGCCGCAGGTCGAACGGGCCGCCCACGGCCTCGTTGAACACGCGGGTGGTGGCAATGCTGGCCTGCGCCAGCTGATAGCCAAGCACCTGGTGCAGGCCGTCCTCGGCCAGCCGGCCGTCGGGGGTGGTGTTGGCGGAGGGGGCGGTCTTCTTCGGCATGGGGGCCTTGTGGGATGCCGTTGCAAGGGAGCGTGAAGCGTCAGCTGTCGCGCCAGTCCTGCCCCGGCATGATGCGTTTCATGAACTCGTCGAACATCGGCACGGTAAACGCGGTGTCGCCGTGGTTCGGGCTCCAGATCATGCCTTTGGCAATCAATCCGCTGCGGGTAGGCGCCAGCGAAGTGACCTTGGCCGGATAGGCCTGCGCGATGTCGCCGGAGCGGTGGGGCCCGGGCCCCAGTTCCGCCATCGCACGCAGGTAGCGCTTTTCCTTCGGCGTCAGGCGGTCGAAGCGCACACGAAAGAAGCTCTCGTCCAGCGCAGCAACGGCGCTGGTGGATGCACGCCGCACATCGTCCACGGTCAACGGCGACAACGCGGCTTGCTCCCAGGTGTGGTAGCCCCACTGCTGCAGGAAGTAGGCGTAGCGGTGCGTCACCGCGATCAGGTAGTCCAGCGCCGGCGCCTCGATGTCGACCTGCTCATTGCGCAACGGCACACGAATCGCACGCTCGGCAGCCTCTTCGGGCAGCGGGCCGATCTCCGGGAAGTCGAACAGTCGTTCGGCATACGACTTGGCGTTGCCCATGCGGCCACGCAGCTGCGGCAGACCAGCGCCCACCAGCACCACCGGCAACTGCTGCTGGGCCACGCGGTGCATGGCAGTGATCAGCGCCGCGAGCTGGTCTTCCTCGACGTACTGCAACTCGTCGATGAACAACGCGACCGCCGTATCGGCAGCCTTGGCCGCATGGCCCAGCTGCTCGAACAGCGCCTGAAGGTCGTGCTCCAGGTCGCCGTTGTCTGCCAGGCCTGCCTCCGGCTCATAGTCAAAGCCGACCTCGATGTCGTTGTAGGTCAGCTTGAGCTTGCTTGCAAAGCCGGCCAGCGCGCGCAGGCCGCGCACCGCGTAGGCCTTGGCTTGCGCGACCGCGCTCAGGCGCAGCAAGGCCTGGCGCAATTGCGGCGCCAGGATGGCAGGCAGGGAGCGGCCTTCGGGTGCCTCGATCCGCACCGTGTGCACGCCAGCGGCTTCCGCATCGGTGCGCACGCGGTCCAGCAGCACAGTCTTGCCCACGCCGCGCAGGCCAACCAGCATCGCGCTTTTTGCAGGGCGGCCCAGGCGGGCGCGTGCAAAGGCGACACGCAGCGCTTCCCGTACACCGTCTCGCCCGGCAAGTTCAGGCGGCGGCGTTCCGGCGCCGGGTGCGAAGGGGTTACGAATAGAGTCCATGGCTCCAGTTTATACAAACCTTTGGCAATTTATGACAGGACCATAAACTGACAAATATCTGTATAAACAGCCCGCCTGCCGCGCGGCAGCCCTACAGCACCAGCACCGCCCTGAAGTCGTTGACATTGGTGAAGGTGGGCCCCGGCACCACCAGGTCGCCCAGCGCCTCGAAGAAGCTGTAGGCATCGTTGCGGTCGAGCAGCTCCGCGGGCTTGATGCCCTGCGCCGCGGCGCGGGCCAGGGTGTCGGGTACCACCAGAGCGCCGGCGTTGTCTTCCATGCCGTCGATGCCGTCGGTGTCGGCCGCCAGCACCCACACGCCCGGCTGGCCCTGCAGCGCGATGGCGCAGCCCAGCAGGAACTCGGTGGCGCGGCCGCCGCGGCCGCTCTTGGCCTTGACCGTCACCGTCGTCTCGCCGCCCGACAGGATCACGCAGGGCCGTGCGAACGGCTGGCCATGGCGGGCCACCGCACGCGCCAGGGCCGCATGCACCTTGCCCACCTCGCGCGATTCGCCTTCCATCTCGTCGCTGAGGATGTGCGCCTCGATGCCGGCCTGCCGTGCCAGTGCCGCCGCGGCTTCCAGGCTCTGCTGCGGCGTCGCGATCATGTGCACCTCATGCCCGTCGAAGCGCGGGTCGCCGGGCTTGGGCGTCTCGGCAGCGCCGCTTTCCAGCGCAGCCCGGGCCGCCGGCGGCACCTCGATGCCGTAGCGCTGCAGGATGGCCAGCGCATCGGCGCAGGTGCTGGGGTCGGGCACCGTGGGGCCGCTGGCGATGACCGCCGGCTCGTCGCCCGGCACGTCGCTGATCAGCAGCGTGACCACCCTGGCCGGAGCGCACAGCGCGGCCAGACGGCCGCCCTTGATGGCGGACAGGTGCTTGCGCACGCAGTTCATCTCGTCGATGGCGGCGCCGCTCTTCAGCAGCGCCTTGTTGACCGCCTGCTTCTCCTCCAGGCTGATGCCCTCGGCCGGCAGCGACAGCAGCGCCGAGCCGCCGCCCGAGATCAGGCACAGCACCAGGTCGTCGGCCGTCAGGCCCCTGGGCCAGCTGCAGGATGCGCGCGGCCGCCTGGCGGCCCGCCTCGTCCGGCACCGGGTGCGCGGCCTCCACCACCTCGATGCGGCCGGGCCGGGCCTTGTAGGCCGGCGGCACATGGTCGTAGCGGGTGACCACCAGGCCCGACAGCGGCGCATCGGCCGGCCACAGCGCATCCACCGCCTCGGCCATCGCGCCACCGGCCTTGCCGGCACCGATGACCACCGTGCGCCCCCTGGGCGGCGGCGGCAGGTGGGCCTGCGTGGTGTGCATCGGCAAGGCACGCTGCACGGCGGCGTCGTACAGCGCGCGCAGGAAGCCGCGCGGGTCTTGGTCGGGGCGGGAAGTGCTGCTCATGGGGCGATTCTGACCGCGAGGCCGCACCGCGCGGATGCGTAGCATCCGCAGGCGCCTGGGCGGCCGGTGCGGGCCGTCAGGCGTCCGGCGCCACGGTGTGGTTGGCCATCACCTCCAGCGCCTTCACCAGCGCCGAGTGATCCAGCTGGTCCCAGCCTTGGGCGGCAGCCACCTGCATCAGCTGCGCGGCGCCCGCCGTCTGCGGCAGCGCCACGCCAATCGCCTTGGCGCCCTGCAGCGCCAGGTTCAGATCCTTCTGGTGCAGCCCGATGCGGAAGCCCGGATTGAACGTGCGCTTGACCATCCGCTCGCCGTGCACTTCCAGGATGCGACTGGCCGCGAAGCCGCCCATCAGCGCCTGGCGCACCTTGGCCGGATCGGCCCCGGCCTTGCTGGCGAACAGCAGCGCTTCGCCCACCGCCGCGATGTTCAGCGCCACGATGATCTGGTTGGCCACCTTGGTGGTCTGGCCGTCGCCGTTGCCGCCGACCAGGGTGATGTTCTTGCCCATCAGCTCGAACAGCGGCTTCACCTTCGCGAACACGGCCTCGTCGCCGCCCACCATGATGGTCAGGCTGGCGGCCTTGGCGCCGACCTCGCCGCCTGAGACCGGCGCGTCCAGGTAGTCGCAGCCCAGGTCGTTGATGCGCTTGGCGAAGGCCTTGGTCTCCATGGGCGAGATGCTGCTCATGTCCACCACGGTCTTGCCCTTCGACAGACCGGCGGCCACGCCGTTTTCGCCGAACAGCACCTTCTCCACGTCGGGCGTGTCGGGCACCATCAGGAAGACGATGTCGGCCTGCTGCGCCACGTCGGTGGCGTTGGCGCAGGCCACGGCGCCGGCCTGCAGCAGCGCCTCGGGCACGCGGCCATGGGTGGTGGCGAACACCGTGTGGTCGGCGGCCAGCAGGTGGCCGGCCATGGGTGCGCCCATGATGCCCAGGCCGATGAATCCCAGTTTCATGCGTGTGTCTTTCAGTAGATGAAGCGCTGGCGCCAGTTCAGGCCGGCTTCGGTGGTGGACAGCGGCTTGTATTCGCAGCCGATGTAGCCCGTGTAGCCGATGCGGTCGATGTGCCGGAACAGGAAGTTCCAGTTCAGCTCGCCGGTGCCGGGCTCGTTGCGGCCCGGGTTGTCGGCCAGCTGGATGTGGTCGATGCGCGAGAGGTGTTGCTGCAGCGTGGCCGCGATCTCGCCCTCCGTGCGCTGCGCGTGGTAGATGTCGTACTGCACGTAGGCATTGGCCGCGGCCACCTCGTCCAGCAGCGCCACCGCGTCGTCGGTGCGGTTGAGCACGAAGCCGGGGATGTCGAAGCGGTTGATCGGCTCCACCAGCAGCTTCAACCCGGCCTTGTTCAGCTCGGCCGCTGCAAAGCGCAGGTTGTCCACCAGCGTGCGGCGCAGCGTGGCCGCGTCCACGCCAGCCGGCGCCTTGCCCACCAGGCAGTTGAGCCGCGGCGTGCCCAGCGAGGTGGCCACGTCGATGGCGCGCATCACGCCATCGCGGAACTCGGCCTGCCGATCGGGGTGGCAGGCGATGCCGCGCTCGCCGGCGTCCCAGTTGCCGGCAGGCAGGTTGTGCAGCACCAGCTTCAGGCCGTTGGCATCGAGCCGGCGGCGGATCTCCGCCGTCTCGAAGGCATACGGGAACAGGAACTCCACCGCATCAAAACCGGCCCGGGCCGCGGGCTCGAAGCGGTCGAGGAAGGGCCGTTCGGCGAACAGCATCGTCAGGTTGGCCGCGAACTTCGGCATGGATTCTCCTTGTCTAGACAACTCGGCAAGGCCGCGCTCAGTCCAGCAGCCCCACGGCGGTGGGCGCGTCGGCCGGCGTCAGCGCCAGTTCCTCGAATTCGTTGATGGCGTCGATCTCGGTGCCCATCGAGATGTTGGTCACCCGCTCCAGCATCACCTCGATCACCACCGGCACCTGGAACTCGGCCATCCAGCGCTCGGCCTGCTCGATGGCGGGCTTGATCTCTTCCTGGCGGTGCACCCGGATGGCCTTGCAGCCCAGGCCTTCCACCACCGCCTTGTGGTCCACGCCGTAGCCCTGCAGCTCGGGCGTGTTGATGTTCTCGAAGCCCAGCTGCACGCAGTAGTCCATGCTGAAGCCGCGCTGCGCCTGGCGGATGAGGCCCAGGTAGCTGTTGTTGACCACCATGTGGATGTAGGGCAGCTTGAACTGCGCACCCACGGCCAGCTCCTCGATCATGAACTGGAAGTCGTAGTCACCCGACAGCGCCACGATCTTGCGGGTGGGGTCGGCAGCGCGCACGCCCAGGGCGGCGGGAATCGTCCAGCCCAGCGGGCCGGCCTGGCCGCAGTTGATCCACTGCCGCGGGCCGTACACGTGCAGGAACTGCGCACCGGCAATCTGGCTCAGGCCGATGGTGGACACGTAGGTGGTGTCGCGGCCGAAGTTGTTGTTCATGCACTGGTACACCCGCTGCGGCTTCATCGGCACGGTGTCGTAGTTGGTCTTGCGCAGCATCGTTCGCTTGCGTTCGCGGCATTCGCCGGCCCAGGCCGTGCGGCTTCTCAGCGTGCCGGCGGCCTTCATCTCGCGCGCCACCTCCACGAAGCGCTCCAGCGCGGCCCGGGCGTCCGACACGATGCCCAGGTCGGGCGCAAACACCCGGCCGATCTGCGTGGGCTCGATGTCCACATGCACGAAGGTGCGGCCCTTCGTGTACACCTCGGTGGAGCCGGTGTGGCGGTTGGCCCAGCGGTTGCCGATGCCCAGCACGAAGTCGCTCGCCAGCATGGTGGCGTTGCCGTAGCGGTGGCTGGTCTGCAGGCCGCACATGCCGGCCATCAGCGGGTGGTCGTCGGGGATGGTGCCCCAGCCCATCAGCGTGGGGATCACCGGCACGCCGGTGAGTTCGGCGAACTCCACCAGCAGGTCGGACGCATCGGCATTGATGATGCCGCCGCCAGCCACGATCAGCGGGCGCTGCGCGGCCTGCATCATCTGCAGCGCCTTTTCCACCTGCTTGCGCGAGGCGGCGGGCTTGTAGACCGGCAGCGGCTCGTAGGTGTCGATGTCGAACTCGATCTCGGCCATCTGCACGTCGAACGGCAGGTCGATCAGCACCGGGCCCGGGCGGCCCGAGCGCATCAGGTGGAAGGCCTGCTGTAAGGCACGCGGCACCTGCGCCGGCTCGCGCACCGTCACGCTCCACTTGGTCACCGGCTTGCTGATCGACTCGATGTCGACCGCCTGGAAGTCTTCCTTGTACAGCCGGGCCCGCGGCGCCTGCCCGGTGATGCACAGGATGGGGATGCTGTCGGCCTGGGCCGAATACAGCCCGGTGATCATGTCGGTGCCCGCCGGACCCGAGGTGCCGATGCACACGCCGATGTTGCCGGCCCGCGCCCGGGTGTAGCCCTCGGCCATGTGCGAGGCGCCTTCCACGTGCCGTGCCAGCACATGGGCGATGGCGCCGCGCTCGCGCAGGCATGCATACAGCGGATTGATCGCCGCGCCGGGCACGCCGAAGGCCTGCGAGATGCCTTCCTTCTCCATCACCAGCACTGCCGCCATCGCGGCTTTCATCTTGGCCATTGCATCGTCTCCTGTTGCACTGGCGTCGATGATTCCGGCAGCCGCCGCACGGCGGAACCGCAGGCCGCGGATAAGCGCTATTCCGCCCGCGAATGGCGCGAACGCCAGGCCACCCAGCCCGCGATGCAGGTGAAGCCGAGCACGATGGCCACCACCACCCAGAAGCCCCGCGGCGAATCGGCCAGCGGCACGCCGCCCACGTTCATGCCCAGCAGGCCGGCAATGAGGTTGATGGGCAGGGCCAGCACGGTCACCACCGTCAGCACGAACAGGCTGCGGTGGTTGTCCTCGTTCACGCGCGCGGCCACCTCTTCCTGCAGCAGCTTGATGCGCTCCTGCAGCGCCGACATGTCGCGCAGCACCACGGAGAACTCCTCGGTGGACTGGCGCAGCGCCAGCACGCCGGCCTCGTCGATCCAGGCCGGCGGATGCTGCAGCAACCGGAACAGCGAGGCCGGCTCCGGCGCCAGCAGCCGCTGCAGCCGCACCAGCAGCCGCCGCATCGCGCCCAGGCGTGCGCGGCGGTGGTCGAGCCGGTTGGCCAGCAGCGCGTCCTCCACGTCGTCAACGCGGCCGGTCACGTCGCGCACGATGCGCACCAGCACGTCGGCTTGTGCGCGCAGCAGGTTTTCCAGCAGCTCGATGGGCGACGCAAAGCTGTCGCCGCGCTTGGCCGCGGTGCGCAGCGCGTCGATGGAGCGCAGCGCCTGGCGGCGCGCCGTCACCACCAGGTCGTGGTCGACATGGATCCACAGCGTGGAGATGTCCGACGGCTCGAAGCTGAAGGCGAAGTGCACGTCGTTGACCACCGCCACCAGCGCATGCTGGTCGGTGCGCTCGATGCGGGTGGAGTGCAGGTCCTCCTTCAGCGCGTCGAAGAAGGCCTCGGGCAGCTCCGCCCGGTGCTGCAGCCAGGGCTGCGCGCCGGTGTGGCTGAGGTTGAAGTGCAGCCACAGGAACTCGCCGCCCGCCGGGGCGCCGTGGCTGCGCCGCTGCGCCAGCCAGGCGGCCGCCTCGGCCGAGCCGATCTCCTGGGCGCGGCGGTCGGGAGCCAGCCGCCAGCCGCAGATGAGGCCGGATTCATCGGCCCCGTAGCCCGTTTGCGTCAGGGGGCTCAAGGCATCGTGCCGGGGGTCATGGGAAGGTGTGCACGTCCAGGTCGGTGATCGGCAGCGGGTGCGCGGCCGTCACGCGGAGGTCCGGCCGCAGCAAGCCGGCATGCTGCCAGCACGGCATGACGGTGGCGTGACAGCGGTGCGTCAGCGCCCCCAACTTCAACTGCGCGTGGCCGTGTCGGTGGCGCCTGGGGCATCCGGCTGTCGGCGGCAGATCAGCACGTAGCTGGTGCAGAACAGCGACCGGAAGCTGTACATGCCGGCCTTGAGCCCGGGGTCGATGGACGACTTCTCGAAGAAGGACGAGCAGCCCACGTACAGCCGCAGCAGCGGGTACAGCAGCGCCGCCAGCGGCAGCATCCACAGGTCCTTGGGCTTGCCCAGCACATGCACCACGCGCTCGACGCGGAAGCCCGCCGCATGCAGCATGCCCACCGTCGTCGGCATCGGGATGATGTGCCACACGCTCTGGTTGCGCACCCGGAACAGCTTCAGGCGCCGGGTGCGGCCTAGCAGCAGGTACAGCAGCCTGTCCTGCACGGTGAAGATGGAATCGTTGGTGACGATGAAGCAGCCCCCGGGCGCCAGCCGCTGCGCGCAGAAGTCGAAGAACTGCGAGGTGTTGCCGAACTCCATGATGCCGCTGATGCAGGTGACGACGTCGTAGCGGCCTTGCAGCGGTTCCGGCAGCGGCCCTGCCAGCGCGGCCGAGGCATCGAACCGGGTGTACTCGTGCGGGGCCAGATGCGCCGGGCTGGGCATGATGTCGGCACCGTGCGCCTGCAGCGGCAGGTGGCGGTTGATCGTCTGCACGAACAGGCCATGCCCGCAGGGCAGGTCGAGCAGCGTCTTCCAGCCGGCGGCCGGGGCGGCCTCCTGCAGGTACTTGAAGATCTCGCGATTGACGCCGCGGCTGGTATTGCCTTGCGGCACCTGCACGTCACCCACGCGGGTGACGGCGTATTCCTTGCGGCTGACTGCAGCGGTGTCCTGTTGCATGGTGGCCATCGGGTCGGGGCCTGCACTGTAGTTCGGCCGCACCCGGCCGTGCAGTGCGGCAACGGCACTTATTTGCCCCAGGCATCCGACCCGCCGGCCGACCCCGTCAACGCGCGGCGGCTGGCATGTGCGCCTCGGTCTGGTCCAGCACGGCTTCAGGCGCATCCGCTTCCAGCGGCGTTTCGCCGTTCAGGTGCGCATCCAGCCGGGCGCTGTCGAGGTCGCCGGTCCACTTGGCCACCACCAGCGTGGCCACGCCGTTGCCGATCAGGTTGGTGAGCGCACGGGCCTCGGACATGAAGCGGTCGATGCCCAGGATGAGCGCCAGCCCCGCCACCGGCACATGGCCCACCGCCGACAGCGTGGCCGCCAGCACGATGAAGCCGCTGCCGGTGACGCCGGCCGCGCCCTTGCTGGTGAGCAGCAGCACCGCCAGCAGCGTGAGCTGCTGCGTCAGCGTCATGTCGGTGTTGGTGGCCTGGGCGATGAACACCGCCGCCATGGTGAGGTAGATGGAGGTGCCGTCCAGGTTGAACGAATAGCCCGTGGGCACCACCAGGCCCACCACCGACTTGCGCGCACCCAGGTTCTCCAGCTTGGCCATCATGCGCGGCAGCACGGATTCGCTCGACGAGGTGCCCAGCACGATCAGCAGCTCTTCCTTGATGTACTTGATGAACTTCCAGATGGAGAAGCCGTGCGCGCGGGCGATGCCGCCCAGCACCACGAAGATGAAGATCAGGCAGGTGGCGTAGAAGGTGGCCATCAGCTGGCCCAGCGACACCAGCGAGCCGATGCCGTACTTGCCGATGGTGAAGGCCATGGCACCGAAGGCACCGATGGGGGCCACCTTCATGATCATGCCGACGATGCCGAACAGCACGTGCGAGAACTTCTCGATGAAGTCGAACACCAGCGTGCCGCGGCCGCCGAACTTGTGCAGCGCGAAGCCGAACATCACCGCGATCAGCAGCACCTGCAGGATCTCGCCCTTGGCAAACGCATCCACGAAGGTGTTGGGGATGACGTGCAGCAGGAAGTCCACCGTGCCCTGCATCTTGCCGGGCTCGGTGTAGGCGGCGATGGCCTTGGTGTCCAGCGCGCTGACGTCCACGTTCATGCCGGCGCCGGGACGCACCAGGTTGACGATGACCAGGCCCACCACCAGCGCCACGGTGCTGACGATCTCGAAGTACAGCAGCGCCAGGCCGCCGGTCTTGCCCACCTTCTTCATGTCCTCCATGCCGGCGATGCCGACTACCACGGTGCAGAAGATGATGGGCGCGATGATCATCTTGATGAGCTTGATGAAGCCGTCGCCCAGCGGCTTCATCGCCGCGCCGGTCTGCGGCCAGAAATGGCCGAGCAGCACGCCAATGACGATGGCCACGATGACCTGGAAGTAGAGGGAGCGGTAGATCGGCTGCTTGGTGGCCGGGGTGTCCATGGGCTTGTCTCCTGGAATGTGCGGAAGGCGGGTGCCTTTAGCAAGCCAGGGACCAGCGGCACGGCTGTCCGGTGATGCGGTAAGCCGTTGATTCAACAGTCTTTTCTCCCGACCGACAGGCGTCGCTGCCCGGACCTTCGTGCAGGCCGCCGGCGGCCAGCCCGGGTTCCCGGGCAGCGGCGGTTCAGCGGAAGGCTTCCGCCCGCAGGCCCAGGCGCTTGAGCTTGTCGTACAGCGTCTGCTTGCCGATGCCCAGGGACTGCGCGGTGGCCGCCGCATCGCCCTGGTGGCGGCGCAGCGCATCGGCCACCAGGGTGCGCTCCACATGCTCCAGCTGCTGCGGCAGGCTGGCGCCCGTGGCCGGTGTCGCGGTGGCGCCGCCCGCGCCGGGGCCGTGGGTGGAAGGCAGGTCGTCGCCGGCCAGGCCCAGCACATGGCGTTCGGCCACGTTGCGCAGCTCACGCACGTTGCCGGGCCAGGCGTGGGCCATCAGCGTGGCGGTCTGCGCCGGCGTCAGCGCGGGCGCGGCGCGCTGGAAGCGCTGCTGCGCGGCCAGCGAGAAGTGCTCGAACAGCAGCGGGATGTCCTCGCGCCGCTCGCGCAGCGGCGGCAGCTCGATGAAGGCCACGCCGATGCGGTAGTACAGGTCGGCGCGGAAGCGCTGCTGCTCGGCCATGAGCTTCAGGTCTTCCTTGCTGGCGGCGATCACCCGGCAGTCCACCGCGATCGGCTTGTTGGAGCCGATGCGCTCGATGCTGCGCTCCTGCAGTGCGCGCAGCAGCTTGACCTGCACCGCCAGCGGCATGCTCTCGATCTCGTCGAGGAACAGCGTGCCGCCGTGCGCATGCTCGAACTTGCCCACCCGGGTGCGCTGGGCGCCGGTGAAGGCGCCGGCCTCGTGGCCGAACAGCTCGGTCTCGGCCAGGTTCTCGGGCAGGCCGCCGCAGTTCAGCGCCACGAAGTGGGCCTTGCGCCGCGGGCCATGCTCATGCAGGCAGCGGGCCACCAGCTCCTTGCCGGTGCCGGTCTCGCCGTAGATCACCACGTCGGCCGAGGTGGCGGCCAGGGCCTGCACCCGCTGGCGCAGCCGTTCCATGGCGGCCGAGCGGCCGAGCAGCATCGCCTCGATGCCCTGGCGCTGCTCCAGTTGCCGCCGCAGCGCGCGCACCTGCAGCGCCAGCCGGCGCTTGTCGGCCGCGCGCCGCACCACCGAGGCCAGGTGGTCGGAGGCGAAGGGCTTGGCAATGAAGTCGTAGGTGCCCTGCTGCATGGCCTGCACCGCCATCGCGATGTCGCCATGGCCGGTGATGAGGATGACCGGCAGCTCCGCATCCAGCGCCTGCAGCTCGCGCTGCCAGTCCAGGCCGCTGGCGCCGGGCAGCCGCACGTCGCACAGCACCACCACCGGCAGCAGCGCCGCCGGCTCCGGCTGCAGCGCGCCGCGTGCGGCTTCCACGCTGGCATGGGCCTGCACCGGGAAGCCGGCCAGCTCCAGCGCCTGGCGGCAGCCGATGCGCACGTCCTCGTCGTCTTCCACCAGGATCACGCGGATCGTGTCCTCGGGCGGCCGGGGGTCGTCGCTCATGGCAGCAGCCTCCTGCAGGTTCAGGCCGCGGCGGCGGGCCGCAGCGGCAGGGTCAACACGAAGACGGCGCCGCCTTCGGGCCGGTTGCGGCCCTCCAACGTGCCGCCCAACTCGCGCACGATGTGGGCCGAGATCATCAGCCCCAGGCCCAGGCCGGCACCGGCCGGCTTGCTGGTGGCAAAGGGCTCGAACAGTCGCGGCAGCATGTCGTCGGCGATGCCCGGGCCGCTGTCGACCACCGTGAGGCGGCAGCGGCCGTCGTCGATCACCGCGTCCAGCTGCAGCAACCGGCGCGGCGCCTCGGCCATCGCATCGGCGGCATTGGCCAGCAGGTTCACCAGCACCTGCTCCAGCCGCGGCTCCTCGGCCATGACGGTGAGCGCGGGCGGCTCGATGCGCTGCTGCAGCTCGATGCCCAGCGTGCGCAGCCGCGGCTGCACCAGCAGCAGCGCGCCCTGCAGCACCCGCTGCAGCGGCACCGGCTGCAGCGCCGGCGGCCCCTTGTGCGCGAAGCCCTTGAGCTGCTGGGTGAAGCGGCCCACGCGGTCCACCAGCTGGCCGATGCGGCCGAGGTTCCAGCGCAGGTCGTCGGCCTGGCCGCGGTCCAGCAGCACCACCGCGTTGTCGGCCATGGTGCGCAGCGCGGCCAGCGGCTGGTTCAGCTCATGCACGATGCCGGCCGACATCTGGCCCAGTGCGGCCATCTTGCCGGCATGCAGCAGCTCGCTCTGCGTGGCGCGCAGCTCGGCGGTGCGCTCCTGCACCTTGGCTTCCAGGCTGTCGCGCGCGGCCTTGAGCACCACCTGCAGCGCGGCCTGGTTGGCCATGCGCTGGCGCAGCGTGCGCCGGCGCAGCCAGAAGATCAGCAGCGCCATCAGGCCCACCAGGCTGGCCATGCCGGCGGCCAGCGCCAGCGTGCGCGCCTGGTCCACCACCGGCCAGGTCTCGTCGAGCACGATCAGGCGCCAGCCGGTGCGCGGCATGGTGCGCTCCGACATCACGTACTGGGTGCCGCCCAGCAGCACCAGCTGCGTGGCCGCGTGGCCGGCCGCGCCCTGCGGCTGCCAGTCCAGCGGCGTGAGCGCGGCCTGGCCGTAAGGGCGGCTGCGCTCGATCTCGGCACGGGCCGTCGCGGCCAGCGGCTGCAGCGGCCGGAACCGCCAGACGTCCTGCGTGCTCAGCACCACCACGCCGTGCTCGTCCACCACCAGCACCTGGCCGGGCAGGCGGCGCCACGCCTGCTCGGCATCGGCCAGCCGCACCTTGACGGTGGCCAGGCCCAGCAGGCGCTTGCCGCGGGTCAGGCCGTAGGACAGGTAATAGCCCGGCCGCCGGCTGGTGACGCCCACGCCGTAGAAGCGGCCCTTGCCCTCGGCCAGCGCGGCGCGCACATAGGGCCGGAAGGAGAGGTCGTGACCCACCGGCGTGCCGGGCTGGTCCCAGTCCGCGCCGGCCAGGGCCATGCCGCGGCGGTCCACCACGTAGAGCATGTCCGCGCCGGCGGTGGCATTGATGGCGCGCAGCATGCGGTTCACCTCGTCGCGCAGCGCGGTGTCGCCGGGGCGCTCCAGCAGGTCCAGCACGCTGGGCGTGATCTCCAGCAGCGAGGGCAGGTAGTCGAAGCGGGCCACCTCCGCTTCCAGCGTGCTGGCGATCATGTCCAGCCGGTGCTGGGCCGCGTCGTCCAGTCGCTGCAGCGCGGCCCGCCGGCCGGCCGAATGGGCGCCGAGCGCCGCGGCGGCCACCAGGGCCACGGCGAGCAGCACCGTCAGCACGAGGGCAAGGGAACGCAGGCGCTTCACGGCAGGCAATCGGGCAGGCAGGCGGAGGGCGGCATCGGGCGGGCGCGAATCCTACCCGGCCGACCGCCGACGGACAGCCGGTGCGCCGGGCCCGGTTGCCGCCCCTCACACATCCGAACAAAGCGATGCGGGCCACCGGTCGGCCCCGGGGCGCCGCCCGGCGTTGGAAGGCCACACGATCATCTTGCGGGAGACGACAGCATGCCCTCCACTTCCTTGGCCCGCCGCGGGGCCGCGGCCGCCGCGCTGCTGGCGGCCTTGCTGCTCGGCGGCTGCGCGGTGGTCACGCCCTACGATCCCTATGGCGTGGCCGTGGTGTCGCCGGCACCTGCCGTCATCGGCGTGGCGCCGTATCCCGGCGCGGTGTGGATCGACGGCTACTGGAGCCGCCGCGGCAGTGGCCGCGAATGGGTCCCCGGCCGCTGGGACCGCGGCCACGGCCACCGCGACCGCTGGGACCGGCATGACCGCGACGACCGCCGCGGCTGGCGCGGCCGTGGCCGGTACGACTAGGCCTTCACGGCGCCGAGACCTGCAGCGCCGCCCGGTGGCCGATGGACGATTCCACCTGGCCGATGTGGTCGACCATCAGTCGCTCGGCCAGGTCGATGCGGCCTTCGGCCAGCGCGGCGACGATGCGTTCATGGTCGGCGCAGGATTCGGCAGCCGCCTGCCGCGTCTGGTACAGCGTGGAGACCAGCGTGGTGCGGGCCGTCAGGTCGCGCAGCAGGTCGGCCAGCAGCCGGTGGCCCAGGCATTCGGCCAGGCACACATGGAAGTCGGCCAGCAGGAAGGCGCGGGTGGCGGGGTCGGCATCGTCCAGCGCGGCGCGCTCGTCGGCCAGGTGCCGGCGCAGCCGACCCAGCACCGACTGCAGCGGCCGGCCCTCGGTCTGGCGCAGGATGCCGGCCTCGACCGCGCGGCGGGCCGCGAAGGCGTCGCGCGCCTCCTCGATGGAGGGCTCCACCACGTACCAGCCCTTGCGGCTGCGCACTTCCACGAAGCCGCGGGCCTGCACCTGCATCAGCGCCTCGCGCACCAGGGTGCGGCTGACGTCGAACTGCTCGGCCAGGTCCTGCTCGCCCAGCCGTTCGCCCGGCTGGAGCCGGCGCGCGAGGATCGAGCCGACGATGCGCTCGGCGATGCTGGGCGGGTGGCTGCTGGGCGGCGGGGGCATGGCGCGGCACTCTAGCGCAGGGCCGCGGCGCAGCGCGGGCCGCCACCGGCGCGCGGTCAACCGATGCGGCGGCGGCCCCGGCTGCGGCCCACGCCCAGGGCCAGGCCCAGCAGGCCCAGCGCCATCAGCGCATGGGTCTGCGGCTCGGGCACGGCCAGCGTCACCGTGGCGTTCACCACGCCGGGGTTGTCGTCGTAATAGCCTGATGTGCCGTTGAAGTTGAAGGCGTCCACGAAGCCGAGGTACAGCCGGGTGGCATTGACCGGCGCGGTGAAGGTGAGCAGCGTGCCGCTGGCGTCGTCCCGGCCGGTGCGGCCGTCGCCGACGAAGAACACCTGGTAGAGCGCTGGCGCCTGGCTCACGGGGTTGCCCGCGTCCCAGGCCGGCAGTGCGGCGGGCGCGGCCTGGCCGAAGGGATCGGCTTCGGAGCCGAACATCGCCACCAGCGGCAGCTGGGTGTTGCCGGTTGCGTTCGAGATGCCGTTGAGCCCGCCGATACTGGAAGCCGGGCCCAGCCAGTTGCCGCCCTCGGGCGTGGCCAGGTCGGCGCCGTTGCTGCAGCAGTTGAGCCCGCCGGTCACCGAGTTGAAGGTGAACACCTTGCCGCTGCCTGCGGTGAAGCTGGCGTATGGCGCGTCCGACGCCGCACCCGACACCGAGCCGCTGTGGCCGAACACCTGGTACAGGCTCACCGAGCCCGGCAGGCTGAAGGAGGCGCTGCCGCCCGGAACGATGGTCACCTGGGCCGATGCCACGCCGAATGCGGCGATGCAGCCCAGCGCGACCGCGGTCGATCGAGATGCGGGTGTCGGCATGCTGGTTCCTCCGGTGTTGTGCGTCCCGCACCCTAGCCTCGGGCACGGCGGCGGCGTATCCCTAAGCCGCACACGGCTGCCCTTACAGTGCGCCGCATGGACCGCATCACCGGGATCGAGCTGTACCTGCGCGTGGTGGAGACCGGCAGCTTCAGCAAGGCCGCCGCCGACCTCGGCGTGACCCAGCCCACCGCCACGCGGCATGTGGCCGCGCTGGAAGCGCAGCTGGGCGCGCGGCTGCTCCACCGCAGCACCCGCGGCGTGACGCCGACGGAAGTGGGCCAGGCCTACTACGAGCGCTGCAAGCACATCGCCCTGGCGCTGGAGGAAGCGGGCAACCTCGCCAGCCTGCTGCAGGCCGGCGTGGGCGGCACGCTGCGCGTGGGCTGCTCGGTGGCCTTCGGCCGGCGGGTGCTCGTGCCGCTGACATTGCGCTACATGCAGCAGCATCCCGGTGTGACGCTGGACCTGAGCTTCGACGACCGTTACGTGAACCTGGTGGAGCAGGGCATCGACGTGGCGGTGCGCATGGGCCGGCTGGCCGATAGCACGCTGGGTGCACGCTACCTGGGCATCAATCCGTGGGCGGTGCTGGCTGCGCCGGCGCTGCTGGAACGCCGCGGCATGCCGGCCGAGCCGACCGCCCTGGCCCAGGAGGATTGCCTGGTCTACAGCAGCGTGATGGGCGACGACCGCTGGCAGTTCCGCCTGCCCGATGGCGGCATGAGCGTGGTGCCGGTCAAGGGGCCGCTGCGTTCCAACAACCTGTCGGCCGTGCTGGCCGCCTGCCGCGCCGGCCTGGGCTTCGCGGCCCTGCCCTGGTACGTGGCCGGGCCGTCGGTGCAGGCGGGCGAGCTGGTGCCGGTGCTCACCGGCCATGCGCTGCCCTCGCAGGAAATGCATGCGGTCTTCCCCTCGCCGCGGCTGGTGCCGGGCAAGGTGCGCAGCTTCGTGGACTTCCTGCAGCAGCAGTTCACTGCGGCCAGATGGTGGGAGATGCCGCTCACGAAGTGAGCACGAAGCGGCCCACCACCGCATGAAGCTGCGCGGCCTCGCGGCGCAGGCTCTCGGCGGCGGCGGCGCCCTGCTCCACCAGCGCGGCGTTCTGCTGCGTCACCGCGTCCAGCTGCGTCACGGCCCCGCCCACCTGGGTGATGCCGGTCGTCTGCTGGCTGGCCGCGCCGGAGATCTCGCCGATCAGCTGGCTGACGCGGCGCGCCTGGTCCACGATGTTGCGCATGCTGCTGCCCGCATCGCCCACCAGGCGGGTGCCGGCCTCCACCCGTTCCACCGAGTTGCCGATCAACACCTTGATCTCCTTGGCCGCGTCGGCCGAGCGCTTGGCCAGGCCGCGCACCTCGGCCGCCACCACCGCGAAGCCGCGGCCCTGCTCGCCGGCCCGCGCGGCTTCCACCGCCGCGTTCAGCGCCAGGATGTTGGTCTGGAAGGCGATGCCGTCGATGGTGCCGATGATGTCGGCGATGCGGCGCGACGAGTCGCTGATCTGGCCGATGGTCTGCACCACCTTGTCCACCAGCTCGCCGCCCTGCACGGCGGCTGCCGAAGCCTCGCGGGCCAGCACGTCGGCCTGGGCCGCGGTGTCGGCGGTGTTGCGCACGGCGCCGGTGAGCTGCTCCATGGAAGAAGCCGTCTGCTGCAGGTTGCCGGCCTGCGCTTCGGTGCGCTGGCTCAGGTCCATGTTGCCGGTGGCGATCTCGGCCGCCGCCTGCTCGATGGCCAGGCTGGCCCGGCCCACGTCGCCCATCGCGGCATGCATCTTCTGCACGGCCGCCTTGAGCATCACGGCGGTGGGCGCCGTCACCGCCAGCGGCGTGACGTCCAGGCACAAGGCATGGCCGCGGTCGAGCTGGCGCACCAGGGCCGACAGCTCCGCCGCCTCGATGGTGGCGCGGCGCAGCCGCAGCGCCAGCAGCACCTCGATGGCGGTCTGCGCCACCACGTACACCGCATGCATCAAGGTCTTGAGCAGGTCGGGCTGGGGCGTGCAGTACACCGCCCAGCCCATGGCCTGCAGCCGGTCGAAGACCAGGTGGTGCACGGCAAACAGGGCGGCCACCAGCACCGCCGGCCGCCAGTCCCGGTACACCAGCACCATGCCCAGCAGCACGAACACGCCGAAGTGGAACTCCAGCGTGCCGCGGCCCAGCTGGATGTGCAGCGCCACCAGCACCACGTTGGCACCCACCAGCACCAGTTGCGAGAGCAGGCTGCCCCGTGCCGCGAAGAACACCGCCAAGCCCACCGCGCAGACCGGCACCGTCCATCCCAGCGCCAGGCCCAGCTGGCCGAAGGACTGGCCGATGGCCAGCGCCGCCAAGGCAGAGGCGGCCATGACCAGCAGCATCACCAGATCGCCCGCCCGGGCCACCGCTTTCAGGCGATGACGCACATCGGGGGCCAGGACAGCAACGGAGGGATTCATGGAAGGGCTCGCAGGGAAGGCCGAAGGTTCGGCGGCCCCGCCTGCTGACACATCGCGCCAGAAATGAGCAGGGCCACGAACGCCTTATCGGCGTGCGCAGCAGCTGGCTGAAGCACCCGGCCTGCGATCAGGCCCTCGACGTTACATCGAGCGGATCACGTCCCCGCCCTCGCGGGCCAGGGCCTCGCGGGCCTCGTCGGCTTCCTCGGCCGAGCGTGGATGCGCGACCACCGCCCAGCGGCCATGGCTGGTGGCGTCGCGCACGCTGCTGATGACGCGGCCCCGGTCGGGCCGCAAGGTCAGCAGCCCGGCCAGCAACAGGCCCGCGAACAGGCCGTACAGCGCGGCAACGCCGATCGTCATGCCGGGCGAGGCCTCGGCCGCGGCCCAGCCGCTGGCCACCAGCAGCGCACCGACGGCGGCACCCACCACCAGCCCGGCGGCGCCCAGCCTGCCGTGGCTGCGCAGCAGCGTGCGCCAGATGCCCTGGGATTCGGGTTCCAGCTTGCGGCCGAGCCGCGGGTCATGCGGCTCCACCACCAGCACGGGGCAGCGCTCGCCGCGCTGCTGTCGCTGCAGGCTGCCGGCCGCGCGTGCGGCTGCGGTGCCGTTGTCGAACAGCGCGGCCACCAGCGTCAACGATCGTTCACCGAACAGGTTCATCGCGGCGCGCATGGCGTCTCCTCAGGATGCGGGCGCCTGCTTTCCAGGCGCATGGCCGCATTGAACCGGAGCCGCCGGGCCAGCGGGATCAACCGACGGCCCGTTGCGCTGTCGGCCGGGGCCTACGGTGCGGTGCAGACGAAGCTGGCAGCCGCGTTCACGTCGCCGCTGCCGCGGTAGCGCGGGTAGGCCGGCCAGTCGCACAGCGGCCGCGTGCGGCCGGGCACGCCCACGGTGTCGGCCACCGTCTGGGCGGGCGGGGCGATGCCCTGCTCCACCCAGTTGTCCAGCGCGGTGAGCGAATCCCAGGCGGCGTTGAACACGGTGCTGGCTGCATGGCCGTAGCCCGGGATCTCGTAGTACCGCAGGAAGCCGGCGGTGCGCGCCGCGCCCATGGCGGCCTGCACCCGGGCGTAATACGCCTGGGTGGCGCGGGTGCTCACCAGCTGGTCGGAGGTGCCGTGGGCCATCAGGATCTTGCCGCCGCGGGACTCGAAGGCCGACAGGTCGGCCTGGTTGATGTCCTGCAGGCCGGTCAGCTCGCTGATGCGGGCCTGCCAGGGGCCGGGGTTCTGCGGGTCCAGCGTCAGCGCGTCGAAGCCGGGGTCGCGGGTGACGAAGTACTTGGCCCACTGGCTCCAGAAGCCGGAGTGGTACGGCACGCCGCCGGTGGGCAGGTAGGGCGGCATCGGCGTGGTGGGCTGCAGCGTGTTCAGGCCGAGGTAGGTGACGGTCTGCTGCACGCCGGTGCCAGGACGGCCGAAGTCGGTGCCCCAGGTGTTGAAGCCGGGGTAGCTTGTCTCGCCGCTGGCCACCGGGTAGCCGAAGACGATGGGCGTGTCGATCACCTTCATCGCCGTGATCTGCGCATCCGACAGGCAGCTGTCGCCGGTGTCCGCACCGCCCGGGCAGCGCAGCGGCTGGCCGTTGAGCGTGGCGGTGGCCGGGTCGTAGCTGGCATTGCAGGCCGCCTGGTGGCTGATGACGCCGTCGGCCACGCCGTCCAGGCCGTCGCAGGCGGCCACCGCGCTGTCGAACAGCGCCTGCCGCTTGGCCAGGTTGGGATAGGCCCCCGGCTGCGCCAGCGCCCGGGTGATGCGGCCGAACTGCAGGTCCAGGCTGGCGGCCGCATAGGCGGGATAGAGCACGATGGCGCCGTCGAAGTCGGCCGGCCACTTCTGCGTGACGGCCAGCGCTTCGCGCCCGCCGGTGGAGCCACCGGCGAAGTAGCTGCGGCGCGGGCCGTCGCCGTAGCGCTTGTCGATCAGGTACATCGCGGCATCGCGGGTCTTCTTCAGGGCCTCGAACGAGAAGTTGCGCAGCGCCTCCTGGTTGAGCGCGAACACGCCCGGGTTGGCCGGATCGGTGGCCGCCTGGTGGCCGCTGTCGCTGGCGAACACCGCATAGCCCAGGCCGATGGGATTGGGCCGGTCGGCCGGGCCGGCCGGCACGTTGCCCGCCACGTTGGGGATGGTGCCGTTGTAGCCGCCACCGCCCAGCATCAGCGCCTTGCCGTTCCAGGTGGCGGGCAGATTGAGCTGCATCAGGATCTTGGGCGCGGCCGGATCCACCGGGGCGATCTCGGCCATCACCTTGCAGTATTCGCCGAAGGTCTTGGGCGCGGTGCCGCCCGCGGCTTCCACCGTGGCGCTGGTGACGGTGGCGCCGCTGGTGGGCAGGCCGATGCGGGCGGCGGGCACGGTCATGCCGGCCAGCTCGGCACACGCCATCGGCTGGTCGTCGTCGTCGGACGAACTGCCGCAGGCGCTGAGCATCAGCAGGGCGCAGGCGGCGGGCACGGCGGCCAGCACCAGGCGGCGGCGGGAAGCGGGAACGATCATCGGTTTGTCTCCTTGACTGCCCCGCGAGGATGCGCCGCCGCACGGGGCCGCCACATCCGGTCGGACCCGATGCGATCACAATCCGCGCCCATGAAACTGCGCATGGCCGAGAACTCCCTTTTTGCAATCCTGCTGCGTTCACGCTGGTGGATCAGCCTGCTGGTGGCCGCGGGCTTCGTGGCGGTGTCGTTCGCGCTGCTGCCCGAATCGGTGCGCATGGTGGGTGCGCTGGGCGGCGCGCCCTTCGTCATCATCTCGGTGATGGCCGCGCGGCGGCAATGGGGCCTGCCGAGCCCGGCCAAGGCCGAGGCGCTGCTGAAGACGGCGGCCGGCATGGGCTGGCCCGAACTGGCCGAGGCCCTGGCGGCCGGCTGGCAGCGGGAGGGCTACAGCGTGCAGCGGCTGCAGGGCGGCCAGGCCGACTTCCTGCTGGAGCGCCAGGGCCGCACCGTGGTGGCCAGCGCGCGTCGCTGGAAGGCCGCCCGCGTGGGCACCGAGCCGCTGCGCGAGCTGCTGCAGGCGGTGGACCGCCATGAGGCCAGCTCGGGCCTGTACGTGGCCCTGGGCGAGCCCAGCGAAGCCGCGGTGGGCTTCGCCAACCAGAACGCCATCACCTTGCTGCGCGGCAACGCGCTGGCGCAGCTGCTGCGGGACATGCCGCTGGCGGCCACACCGGCAGTGCGAGGCAAGGCGTGATGGCGCCCCGCATCGCCCTCATTGCGCACGACGGCCGCAAGCAGGCCATGGTGGCGCTGGCGCAGGAGTTCGCGGGCTTCCTGCGCCGATGCACGCTGTGCGCCACCGGCACCACCGGCCAGCGGCTGCAGGACGAAGCCGGCCTTCAGGTGGAGCGCCTGCTCAGCGGCCCGCTGGGCGGCGACCTGCAGATCGGCGCGCGGCTGTCGGTGGGCGAGGTGGATGCGGTGATCTTCCTGCGCGACCCGATGACCGCCCAGCCGCACGAGCCCGACATCAACGCCCTGGTGCGCGCCTGCGACGTGCACGACGTGCCGTGTGCGACCAACGTGTCGGGGGCGCGGTTGCTCTTGCGGCAGCTGGAGGTGCAAAACTCGCCCCCATGATCCAGGCCTTTGCTGTACTTCTGGTGCTGCAGCTCGTGGGCGAGCTGCTGGTTCAATCGCTGGGGCTGCCCTTGCCCGGCCCGCTGATCGGCATGCTGCTGCTGTTCGGCATCCTGGTGTGGCGCGGCGGCGTGCCTGAGCCGCTGCGCAAGCTGGGCGAGGTGCTGCTGCAGAACATGATGCTGCTGTTCATCCCCGCCGTGGCCGGCGTGATGATGCTGTTCGACCGCGTGGCGCAGGAGTGGCTGCCCTTCTTCGTGGCCTGCATCGGCGGCGCAGCGATCACGCTGGCCGTCACCGCGCTGGTGCTGCAGGCGCTGCTGCGCCGCCGCCCGCCCGACGACTCCCTGGCCGAAGAACGGGAGCCGCGCACGTGAAGGCCGAGTTCTTCCAGATCTGGGTGTTCCTCGCGCAATCGCCGCTGCTGTGGCTCACGCTCACGGTGCTGGTGTACCTGGGCGCGCTGTGGCTCTACCGCAAGAGCGGGCTCAATCCGCTGGTCAATCCGGTGCTGATCTCGGTGGCGGCCATCGTCACCGTGCTGCTGCTCACGCGCACGCCCTATCCGCAGTACTTCGACGGCGCCAAGTTCGTGCACTTCCTGATCGGACCGGCCACGGTGGCGCTGGCCATCCCGCTGTACAACCAGCTGGAGCGGCTCAAGCGCATGGGCCTGCCGATCGGCATCGCGCTGTTCAGCGGCTGCATCACCGCCATCGCCAGCGCGGTGGGCATCGGCTGGCTGCTGGGCGCCACGCCCGAGACGCTGCGCTCGCTGGCGCCCAAGTCGTCCACCATGCCCATCGCGATGGGCGTGGCCGAGCGCATCGGCGGCCTGCCCTCGCTGGCCGCCGTGGCGGTGGCCGTCACCGGCATCTCGGGCGCCATCATGGCGCGCAGCGTGTTCAACCTGCTGAAGATCGCCGACCCGGCGGTGCGCGGCTTCGCGGTGGGCGTGGCCTCGCATGCCATCGGCACCGCACGGGCGCTGCAGGTGCATGAGCAGGCCGGCGCCTTCTCGGCGCTGGCGATGGCGCTCAACGGCATCGCCACGGCCTTGCTGGTACCGCTGCTGCTGGCGCTGCTGTAGGGCGCGGCGTCAGGCTTGCGCGGCCAGCAGCTTTGCGAAACGGTTGTGCTGCTCGACCACCCGCGGCAGCTCCACCGTCGTGAGCTGGCCGTCGCGCACGATGTGGCGGCCGCCGACCACGCTGTGCGTGACCTGCGGGGCGCCGCAGAACACCAGCGCGGCCAGCGGATCGCCCTGCCCGCCGGCCAGGCCGACGTGGTTCAGGTCGAAGCTCACGAAGTCGGCCGACATGCCCGGCGCCAAGGCGCCGATGTCGTCGCGGCCCAGCACCTGCGCGCCGCCACGGGTGGCGATCTCCAGCGCCTCGCGTGCGGTCATCGCCGCGCCGGTCACGCGCTGGAGCAGCATCGCCATGCGGGTCTCGCCCAGCAGGTGCGCGCCGTCGTTGGAGGCCGAGCCGTCCACGCCCAGGCCCACCGGCACACCCACGTCGCGCATGCGCCGCACCGGGGCGATGCCCGAGCCCAGCCGCATGTTGGAGCACGGGCAGTGGGCCACGCCGGTGCGGGTGCGGGCGAACAGCTGCAGGCCGGGTTCGTCGAGCTTGACGCAGTGGGCATGCCAGACGTCGGGGCCGGTCCAGCCCAGGTCTTCGGCATATTCGGCGGGCGTCATGCCGAACTTCTCGCGCGAGTAGCTGACGTCGTTGTCGTTCTCGGCCAGATGGGTGTGCAGGCTCACGCCGTACTGCCGCGCCAGCAGCGCCGAATCACGCATCAGCCCGCGGCTGACGCTGAAGGGCGAACACGGTGCCACCACGATGCGCAGCATCGAATGCCGCGCCGGATCGTGCCAGCGCTCGATCAGCCGCTGCGTCTCCTTCAGGATCGCGGGCTCGGCCTCCACCACGCTGTCGGGCGGCAGCCCGCCCTGGCTCTGGCCCACGCTCATAGAGCCCCGCGCCGCATGAAAGCGCATGCCGATCTGCTGCGCGGCCTCGATGCTGTGCTCGAGGTTGACGCCGTTGGGGTAGATGTACAGGTGGTCGCTGGAGGTGGTGCAGCCCGACAGCAGCAGCTCGGCCATCGCGGTCAGTGTGGAGGTGCGCACCATGTCGGGCGTGAGGCCCGCCCAGATGGGATACAGCTCCTGCAGCCAGCCGAACAGCTCCGCATCCTGCGCGGGGCCGATCACGCGGGTGAGGCTCTGGTACATGTGGTGGTGCGTGTTCACCAGGCCGGGGATGACGATCTGGTCGGTGGCGTCGATGACCTGGTCGGCCTGTTGCGGCAGCTCATGGCTCGGGCCGACGGCTTCGATGACGCCGTCCCTGCTGAAGATGGCGCCGTCAGGGATTTCGCGCCTTGCGTCGTCCATGGTGGCGATGAGGCGGGCGTTCTTGATGAGGAGCGTGGGGGTCATGGGTTGTCTTCCGTTCCTTGCTTGTTGTGGGCGGTTTGCGCAGGTGCCGTGCATCGACGCCACGGTTTGCAAGTGGAGGCGCGCCGCCAGGCTGCCGGGGCAAGGCGCCGCTTTGACCGAGGCCGGTGCCGGAGCGAGGCACCTCCCCGCACCCGCCCGAAGAGCCGCGCGGGGGCGGTGCCCGGTGGGGCGATTTGTGGGGTGGCGAGGAGCGCAGCGCCGAGGTCGGCGCGCGCAGCGCGCTTCGTGAACTGACTCGCGGACGTTGTCCGAGCGCAGTGAACGCAGTGAACGTAGCGAGTTGGGCCGCGCGACCTCGGCGCGAGCACCGCAGCGAAGTCGGCCGCGCAGCGGCCGACCACCCCAGCATGAGCCCCGCCGGGCACCGCCCCCGCGTGGCGGCCGAACAAGAACAGCACCTAAGGCCTCAACCAGCCACGCCAAAGATCAATGCCCGCCATCCGCCGCCAACGCCGCCTCCCGCGCCTCCTCCACACCCGCCGACCCCGCCCCGTTGAAGAACAGGTTCAGCAGCACCGCGCTCAAGGTGGCCAGCAGGATGCCCGACTCCAGCAGCGGATGCAGGCCGTGCGGCATGTGCTGGGTCCAGGCCGGGGCCACCAGCGGCACCATGCCCAGGCTGATCGACACGGCCACGATGTACAGGTTGCTGCGGTTGGTCTTGTAGTCCACCGCGGCCAGGATGCGGATGCCGGTCGCGGCCACCATGCCGAACATCACCAGCCCCGCACCACCGAGCACGAACTGCGGCAGCGATTCGACCAGCGCGGCCATCTTCGGGATCAGCCCCAGCACGATCAGGATGATGCCGCCGGCCACGCACACGAAGCGGCTGCGCACGCCTGTCACGCCCACCAGGCCCACGTTCTGCGAGAAGCTGGTGTAAGGGAAGGTGTTGAACACCCCGCCGATCACCGTCCCCAGGCCGTCCACCCGCAGCCCGGCCGTCAGGCCCTGCGGCGTCACCTTGCGGCCGGTCAGGTCGCCCAGCGCCAGGAACATGCCGGTGCTTTCGATGAAGGTCACGATCATCACCAGCACCATGGTGGCGATCAGCACCGGGTCGAAGGTGGGCATGCCGAAGCTGAAGGGCAGCACCACGTCGAACCAATGCGCGCCGGCCACCTTGTCGAAGTGCATCTTGCCCAGCGCGGTGGCCACCACGCCGCCCGCCACGATGCCCAGCAGCACCGAGATGTTCTGCACGAAGCCCCGGGTGTATTTGGCGATGAGCAGGATGACCGCCAGCACGAAGAACGCGATGGCCATGTTGTCGAGCGCCGCGTAGTTGGGGTTGGCGATCATCGGCGCCGGCCCGGTGCCGCCCGCGGCAGCGAAGGCCGGGTCGGGCACCTTGGCCAGGAAGGCGGGCCCGCCCATCGCCCAGCCGATGCCCACCCGCATCAGGCTGATGCCGATCACCGCGATGATGGTGCCGGTGACCACCGGCGGAAAAAAGCGCAGCATGCGGCTGGCCAGCGGCGCGATGAAGATGCCGATCACGCCCGCCGCGATGATGGCGCCGAAGATGGCGCGTGCACCCTCGGTGCCCGGCGTCGAATCGGCCATCGCCACCATCGGCCCCACGGCCGCGAAGGTCACGCCCATCATCACCGGCAGCCGGATGCCGAACCACTGCGTGACGCCCCAGCTCTGGATGAGCGTGGCGATGCCGCAGCAGAACAGGTCCGCCGAGATCAGCAGCGCCACCTGGTCGGGCGAGAGCTTCAAGGCCCGGCCGACGATCAACGGCACCGCGATGGCGCCCGCATACATCACCAGCACATGCTGCAGGCCCAGCGCGGCCAGGCGCGGCAGGGGCGGCTTCTCGTCCACCGGGTGGACCAGTGTGGATTCGCTCATCGCGTACTCCTCAATGACGGAGGGAGAGGCGGGCCGGCAAAGCACCGCCCGTGGAAAACGGGTGACTCAGTCCCGCCCGGCCGCCCGAAGGAACTGGGCGCCCCCTCGGGGGGTAGCGAGCGGCAGCGAGCTTGGGGGCACCATCAGTCGCGTTTTGCGCCGGCGTCGAACCACTTGCCCAGCAGCTCGCGCTCCTCGGCCGTGATGCCCGTGGCGTTGTTCAGCGGCATCTGCTTGCTGACTACCGCCTGTTGGTGGATCTGCGCCGCGTGCTGCACGATCAGGTCGGCCGTGTGCAGCGCCACGCCCTTGCTGGCCAGTGCCGCGTTGTGGCACATGGCGCAGCGCTGCGTCACGATCTGCTCCACGCGGGCAAAGCCCTGAAGCGGCGGCGTGCCGGGCTGTGCAGTGCCGGGCGGCGGCAGCGGGCTGCGCTCGGGTGCGACGAAGAACACCAGGCCGACCAGCAGGCCGATGGCCACGATCACCAGTTCCCAGCGCTCCTTGTGGCGGTGGCGCAGCACGAAGAACTGCCGCACCAGCGCGCCCACCAGCATCATGCCGATAAGAACGATCCAGTTGTGCTCGTGCAGGTACAGCATGCCGTAGTGGTTGCTGATCATCGCGATCAGCACCGGCAGCGTGAAGTAGGTGTTGTGCACGCTGCGCTGCTTGCCGCGCTGGCCGTGGATCGGGTCGGGTTGGCGGCCGGCCTTCAGGTCGGCCACCACCTTGCGCTGGCCGGGGATGATCCAGAAGAACACGTTGGCACTCATGATGGTGCCCAGCATCGCGCCCATCAGCAGGAACGCGGCGCGCCCGGCGAACAGGTGGCAGGCCAGCCAGGTGGCCGCGCACACGTAGATGAAGATGAGCACGCCCACCCGCAGGTCGCCGCCGATGCTGCCGTCCTTGTTGCGGCCGAACACGCGGCAGATCAGGTCGTAGACGATCCAGCCGGCCACCAGGAAGCCCAGCGCCGCGGCAATGGCGCCGCCCTGCGACCATTCGAACACCCGCGGGTCGACGAGGAAGGTCTGCGCCTGCCACAGGTACATCACCGTGAACAGCGCGAAGCCCGACAGCCAGGTGGAGTAGGACTCCCAGTACGACCAGTGCAGGTTGCCCTTGGGCATCTTCTTCGGGCCGACGAAGTACTTCTGCGAGTTGTAGAAGCCGCCGCCGTGCACCGCCCACAGCTCACCGTTGACGCCGCGCGCCAGCAGGTCTTCGTCTTCAGGCGGCGTGAGGCTGTTGTCCAGCATCACGAAGTAGAACGAGGCGCCGATCCATGCGATCGCGGTGATCACATGCAGCCATCGCAGCAGCAGGTTGAGCCAGTCGAACAAATACGCTTCCATCGCCGGAGTCTCCTCGTCTCCGAAGCTCGCCACCGCGGGCGCTGCGAGCCGTGTTCAGTGCTGTCGCGGCCTCGGCGTGATGCCGGCCCACTGCGACGATGGAATGTGTGAGTGGACGCTGCCGCGTTTCAGCTGCCCCGGTAGGTGCTGTAGCTCCAGGGGCTGACCAGCAGCGGCACGTGGTAGTGCGCACCGGCATCGGCGATGCCGAAGTCCAGCGGCACCTGGTCCAGGAAGGGCGGCTCGGGCAGCGTGCTGCCCATGGCCTCGAAGTACGAGGCCACCTCGAACACCAGCCGGTAGCGGCCAGTCTCGAATTCGTCGTCCGCCAGCAGCGGTGCATCGGCGCGACCATCGTGGTTGAGCACCACGCGCTTGAGCTGCAGCGGCAGGCCGTCGTCCAGCCGATACAGGGTGACGGCCATGCCGGCGGCCGGGCCGCCGCTGGCGGTATCGAGTACGTGCGTGGTCAGCTTGCCCATCGACTGCTTCTTCCAGGGTTCGGGTTATTCATCGCTTGAAGTGTGTGCTCAACTGTATACACTTTGGCGTGCAGTTCAAGTACTGGATTCCCCTGACCGCCATGCCACGTCCTGCCTCCACCACCGCAACGCCCCAGGCCGCACCGGCGCCGCGCAAGCCGCGCACCGCCCGTGTGCCCATGGCCGATGCCGTGCAGGAAACGCGCCCGCCCGCGGCCGCTGCCGATGGCGCCGAGACCAGCAGCACCCGGCGCATCGTCGATGCCATCACCGCGGCCATCGTCGAGCGGCGGCTGCAGCCCGGCACCAAGCTGGTGGAACAGCAGATTGCCGACGTGTTCAATGTCTCGCGCACGCTGGTGCGGCAGGCACTCAACCAGCTCAGCCGGGACCGGCTGGTGACGCTGGAGCCGGCCCGCGGCGCCTTCGTGGCCCAGCCCAGCGTGGAAGAGGCGCGCCAGGTGTTCGAGGCCCGCAAGCTGATCGAAGGCGCGATGATCAGGCAGCTGTGCGCACGCATCACCCCGGTGCAGATCGCCGAGCTGCGCGCCCACCTGCAGGCGGAGCAGGACGCCATCGAGCGCACCGACGTGCCCGGCCGCACCTGGCTGCTGAGCGACTTCCACCTGGTGCTGGCGCGCATGCTGGGCAACGAGGTGCTGGCCCAGCTGCTGGCCGACCTGCTGTCGCGCAGCTCACTCATCTCGCTGATGTACCAGTCGTCGCACTCGGCCGAACACTCGCGCGAGGAACACGTCGCCATCGTCGATGCGCTGGAGCGGCGCGACGCCCGCGCCGCCGTGCGCCTGACCGAAGCCCACCTGGGCAACGTGGAGCGCAACCTGCGGTTGCATCCCCGCATGTCCGACCTGCAGGCCGTGCTGCGCCCGCACGCAGCACCGCTGCGCCCCTGACCCCACCCTCTGACCCGCAGTGCCATGAGTACACCTGACACCAACGATCCCCGCGCCGGCGAATCCACCTACGCCGGCTATGCCCGCGACATGAAGGGCTATGGCCGCGACGTGCCCCATGCCCGCTGGCCGGGCGGTGCACGCATTGCCGTGTCCTTCGTGCTGAACTACGAGGAGGGCGGCGAGAACAATCCGCTGCACGGTGACCCGTCCACCGAGACCTTCCTATCGGAAATGGTCACGGCGTCGGCCTTCGAGAACCGGCACATGACGATGGAGTCAATGTACGAATACGGCTCGCGTGCCGGCGTGTGGCGGGTGCTGCGCGAGTTCGAAAGCCGCGGCCTGCCGCTGACCATCTTCGGCGTGGGCATGGCCATGAAGCGCTACCCCGAGCTGGCGCAGCACTTCGTGCAGGCCGGCTACGAGATCGCCAACCACGGCTTGCGCTGGATCCACTACCAGAACCTGCCGGCCGAGACCGAGGCCCGCCACATTGCGCTGGGCACGCAGGTGGTGCGCGAGATGACCGGCGGCCAGTGGCCGGTGGGCTGGTACACCGGCCGCGACAGCCCCAACACCCGCCGCCTGGTGGTGGACCACGGCGGCTATGAATACGACAGCGACTACTACGGCGACGACCTGCCCTTCTGGCTGAACGTGGAGAAGACCGACGGCGGCCAGGCGCCGATGCTGGTGGTGCCGTATTCGCTGGACACCAACGACATGCGCTGCGTGCAGGCCAACGGCTTCAACACCGGCGACGCCTTCTTCACCTACCTGCGCGACACCTTCGATGCGCTGTATGCCGAGGGCGATCCGCAGGGCCTGGACCGGCCGAAGATGATGAGCATCGGCATGCACTGCCGGCTGCTGGGCAAGCCCGGTCGCATTGCGGCGCTGCAGCGCTTCCTCGACCACGTGACCAGCCGCGAGCAGGTGTGGATCACCCGCCGCATCGACATCGCGCGCCACTGGAAGCAGGTGCACCCGTTCGACCCGGCCACCGCCCACGCCTGGCGCTGAGCGCCCTGCCCTTGAAGGAAGTACCGATGCTCAGTTTGTTCACCCTCAACGAGGCCTCGCAGGCCGAATTCGTGGCGCTGCTCGACGGCGTGTACGAACACTCCCCCTGGATCGCCGAAGCCGCCTTCGAGCGCAAGCCGGCTGGCGGCTTCGCCAGCCTCGCGCAGCTCAAGCTCGCGCTGGCCCAGGTGGTGACCGACGCCACGCAGGACCAGCAGCTGGCCCTGGTGCGCGCCCACCCCGAGCTGGCCGGCAAGGCCATGGTCAGCAAGACGCTGACCGCCGAATCCACCAACGAGCAGGGCAAGGCCGGCCTGACCGATTGCACGCCGGCCGAGTTCGACAGGATCCAGCAGCTGAATGCGGCCTACAACCAACGCTTCGGCTTCCCGTTCGTGATGGCGGTGCGCGGCCCGCGCGGCCTGGGCCTGCACCGCAGCGAGATCATCGCCACCTTCGAGCGCCGGCTGGGCCACCCCGCCGACTACGAGCTGGCCGAGGCGCTGCGCAACATCCACCGCATCGCCGAGATCCGCCTGAACGACAAGTTCGGCGCCGAGCCCACGCTGGGCAACCAGGTGTGGGACTGGGCCGAGGCGCTGGCCGTGCACAGCGACCCGGGGTATGCCGAGCAGGGCCAGCTCACCGTCACCTACCTGACCGACGCCCACCTGGCCTGTGCGCGGCAGCTGCAGTCGTGGATGCTGGAATGCGGCTTCGACGAGGTGCAGATCGATGCGGTGGGCAACGTGGTGGGCGTGTACCACGGCGCCGATCCGTCGGCCCGCCGGCTGCTGACCGGCAGCCACTACGACACCGTGCGCAACGGCGGCAAGTACGACGGCCGCCTGGGCATCCTGGTGCCGATGGCCTGCGTGCGGGAGCTGCACCGCGCCGGCCGCCGACTGCCCTACGGCTTCGAGGTGATCGGCTTTGCGGAGGAAGAAGGCCAGCGCTACAAGGCCACCTTCCTCGGCTCCGGCGCCGTCATCGGCCAGTTCGACCACCGCTGGCTGGACCAGGCGGACGCCGACGGCGTGACGATGCGCGAGGCGATGGCCCAGGCCGGGCTGGACCCGGCGAACATCCCGGCGCTGCGGCGCGACCCCGCGCGCTACCTCGGCTTCGTGGAAGTGCACATCGAGCAGGGCCCGGTGCTCAACGAGCTGGGCCTGCCGCTGGGCATCGTGACTTCCATCAACGGCAGCGTGCGCTTGCTGTGCGAGATCACCGGCATGGCCAGCCATGCCGGCACCACGCCGATGAACCGCCGGCGCGATGCCGCCGCGGCCGCGGCCGAGGTCATCCTGTACCTGGAAAAGCGCGCGTCCAGCGTGGCCGACCTGGTGGGCACCGCGGGCATGCTGCAGGTGCCGGCCGGCTCGATCAACGTGGTGCCGGGCCGTTGCCAGTTCAGCCTGGACATCCGCGCCACCACCGACGAGGTGCGCGACGAATGCGCAGCCGACGTGCTGGCCGAGATCACGGCCATCTGCGAGCGCCGCGGTGTCTCGTTCAAGGCCGAGGAAACGATGCGCGCCGCCGCGGCGCCCAGCGATGCCGGCTGGCAGCAGCGCTGGGAGCGTGCGGTGGAGTCGCTGGCGCTGCCGATCTTCCGCATGCCCAGCGGCGCCGGGCATGACGCGATGAAGCTGCACGAGGTGATGCCGCAGGCCATGCTGTTCCTGCGCGGCTTGAATGCCGGCATCAGCCACAACCCGCTGGAAAGCATCACCAACGACGACACCGAACTCTGCGTGCAGGCCTTCCAGCGCCTGCTCGACCATCTTGCGACGGAACTCCAAGCATGAACGCCTACCAACGACTCGACGCCTGGATCGACGCCCACTTCGACGAGGAAGTGAAGACGCTGCAGGCCCTGGTGCAGGTGCCCACCGACACCCCGCCCGGCAACAACGCGCCACATGCCGAGCGCACCGCCGCGCTGCTGGAAGGCCTCGGCTGGGCACCCGAGAAACATGCCGTGCCGGCCGAGGCGGTGAAGGACTACGGCCTGGAATCGATCACCAACCTGATCGTGCGCCGCAAGTACGGCGAGGGCCGCACCATCGCGCTGAATGCCCACGGCGACGTGGTGCCGCCGGGTGAAGGCTGGACCCACCCGCCCTATGGCGCCGAGGTGGTGGACGGCAAGCTGTACGGCCGTGCCGCGGCGGTGAGCAAGAGCGACTTCGCCAGCTACATCTTCGCGGTGCGTGCGCTGGAATCGCTGGGCGCGCCGCTGAAGGGCGGCGTGGAGCTGCATTTCACCTACGACGAGGAATTCGGCGGCGAGCTGGGCCCCGGCTGGCTGCTGCAGCAGGGCCTGACGAAGCCCGACCTGCTGATCGCCGCCGGCTTCAGCTACCAGGTGGTGACGGCGCACAACGGCTGCCTGCAGATGGAGGTGACGGTGCACGGCAAGATGGCGCATGCGGCCATCCCCGACACCGGCGTCGATGCGCTGCAGGGTGCCGTCGCCATCCTGAACGCGCTGTATGCCCAGAACCAGTTGTATAGGCAAGTGACGTCCAAGGTGGAGGGCATCACCCATCCGTACCTGAACGTCGGCCGCATCGAGGGCGGCACCAACACCAACGTGGTGCCGGGCAAGGTGGTGCTCAAGCTCGACCGCCGCATGATCCCGGAAGAGAACCCGGTGGAAGTGGAAGCCGAGGTGCGCCGCGTGATCGCCGAGGCCGCGGCGGGCCAGCCCGGCATCACGGTGGACATCAAGCGGCTGCTGCTGGCCAACTCGATGAAGCCGCTGCCCGGCAACCAGCCGCTGGTGGAGGCCATCCAGAGACACGGGCGCGAGGTGTTCGGGCAGGAGATCCCCACTTCCGGCACCCCGCTGTACACCGACGTGCGGCTGTATGTGGAGCGGGGCATCCCCGCCGTGATCTACGGCGCCGGCCCACGCACCGTTTTGGAGAGCAATGCCAAGCGGGCCGACGAGCACCTGGTGCTGGAGGACCTGCGCAAGGCCACCAAGGTGGTGGCCCGCACCCTGTTCGACCTGCTGGGCTGATCCGCCCTCCCCAGGGAAACACACGCGGCGCACCAGCGGCGGGCAGGTAGTCCCCGCATGGTGCGCCGCATTGTTTTGGTGCATCCTGCGCCCGGCTGCGGCGTGCATGGAACTTGCAAACGGCTTGTATACAACCCGCAAGCCGCTTTTTGGAGTTCCTTCCCATGTCCTTCGTCGTTCCCGTGTTCGCCCGCGCCCGCCGCCGCCTGCTGCTCAGCGCCACCGCCGCCACCGTCGCGTTGATGGCCATGGGCCCGGCCCGCGCGCAGGAAACCAGCATCAAGTTCCAGCTCGACTGGCGCTTCGAAGGCCCGGCCGCGCTGTTCCTGGTGCCGGCCGCCAAGGGCTACTTCAAGGCCGAGAAGCTCAACGTCGCCATCGACGCCGGCAACGGCTCGGGCGGCACCGTCACGCGCGTGGCCTCGGGCACCTACGACATGGGCTTCGCCGACCTGGCCGCGCTGATGGAGTTCCACGCCAACAACCCCACCGCACCCAACAAGCCGGTGGCGGTGATGATGGTCTACAACAACACGCCGGCCGCGGTGCTGGCGCTCAAAAAGAGCGGCATCAAGACCCCCGCAGACCTCAGCGGCAAGAAGCTGGGCGCTCCGGTGTTCGACGCCGGCCGCCGGGCCTGGCCCATCTTCGCCCAGGCCAACAAGGTGGCCAACGTCACCTGGACGGCCATGGACCCGCCCCTGCGCGAAACCATGCTGGTGCGCGGCGACATCGATGCCATCACCGGCTTTTCCTTCACCTCGCTGCTGAACCTGGAAGCCCGCGGCGTGAAGACCGAGGACGTGGTGGTGCTGCCCTATCCGCAGTACGGCGTGAAGCTGTACGGCAACGTGGTCATCGCCAGCGAGGAATTCCTGAAGAAGAACCCGGAGCAGGTGAAGGCCTTCCTGCGCGCCTTCACCAAGGGCGTGAAGGACGTGATCGCCGACCCCAAGGCCGCCATCGCCACCGTGAAGGAGCGCGACGGCATCATCAACGCCGACCTGGAAACCCGCCGCCTGAAGCTGGCGCTGGAGCAGACGGTGCTGACCGCCGATGCGCGCGCCGAAGGCTTCGGCGCCATCGACCCCGCCCGCCTGACGCTGATGGCCAGCCAGGTGTCCGACGCCTTCGCCACCAAGCAGCGCGTCAACGCCACCGCCGTGTGGAATGGCGACTACCTGCCCGCGGCGGCCGACCGCAACATCTTCGCAGCGGGCAAGAAGTAAGGCCGCCGACATGACCGCTTTCGTGGATTTTCACGAGGTCTGGCTGGCCTACAACGAGGAGTTGGAAGCCGCCGGGCAGTACGCCGTCGAGGACATCAACCTGAAGGTCAACGAGGGCGAGTTCATCGCCATCGTCGGCCCTTCGGGCTGCGGCAAGAGCACCTTCATGAAGCTGGCCACCGGCCTGCGCCGGCCGACCAAGGGCACGGTGATCATCGGCGGTCAGGAGGTCAAGGGCCCGCTGAAGATCACCGGCATGAGCTTCCAGGCGCCCAGCCTGCTGCCCTGGCGCACCACGCTGTCCAACGTGATGCTGCCGCTGGAGATCGTGGAGCCCTATCGCTCCAGCTTCCGCGCCAAGAAGGCCGAGTACACCGAGAAGGCGCGTGCGCTGCTCAGGAGCGTGGGCCTGGGCGGCTACGAGGACAAGTTCCCCTGGCAACTTTCCGGCGGCATGCAGCAGCGGGCGGCCATCTGCCGCGCCCTGGTGCACGAGCCCAAGATGCTGCTGCTCGACGAGCCCTTCGGCGCGCTGGATGCCTTCACGCGCGAGGAGCTGTGGTGCGCGCTGCGCGACCTGCAGGCCGCGCAGAAGTTCAACGTCATCCTGGTGACGCATGACCTGCGCGAAAGCGTGTTCCTGGCCGACACGGTGTACGTGATGAGCAAGAGCCCCGGCCGCTTCGTCGTGCGGCGCGAGATCGAGCTGCCGCGCCCGCGCGACCTCGAAGTGACCTACTCGCCCGAGTTCACCGCCATCGTGCATGAGCTGCGCGGCTACATCGGCGCGATGCGCAAGACCGGCGCGGAGGTGGCGCAATGAAGAAGAACCGCTTGCTCTACCGCGCCGCGCCCACGCTGCTGGCCGTGGCGGTGGTGCTGGTGTGGCAGATCGTGTGCAGCGGCTTCAACGTCAGCGAGTTCATCTTCCCCAGCCCGCTGCGCATCGCCGAGCAGTCGTGGGAGCACCGCACGGTGATCCTCGGCCACGCCTGGCACACCTTCTGGGTGACGGTGGTGGGCTTTGCCATCGCCATCGTGGTGGGGGTGCTGCTGGGCTTCCTGATGGGCAGCTCCAAGCTGGCGTACGACGCGATGTACCCGCTGATGACCGGCTTCAACGCGCTGCCCAAGGCGGCGTTCGTGCCCATCCTGGTGGTGTGGTTCGGCATCGGCGTGGGCCCGGCCATCCTCACCGCCTTCCTGATCTCGTTCTTCCCGATCATGGTGAACATCGCGACCGGGCTGGCCACGCTGGAGCCCGAGCTGGAAGACGTGCTGCGGGTGCTGGGCGCCAAGCGCTGGGACGTGCTGATGAAGGTGGGCCTGCCGCGCTCCATGCCGTACTTCTACGGCTCGCTCAAGGTGGCGATCACGCTGGCCTTCGTGGGCACCACCGTCAGCGAGATGACGGCCAGCAACGAAGGCATCGGTTACCTGCTCATCAGCGCCGGCAGCTCGATGCAGATGGGTCTCGCGTTTTCCGGCCTGCTGGCCGTGGGCGTGATGGCGATGGCCATGTACGAGCTGTTTTCGGTGATCGAGAAGCGCACCACCGCCTGGGCTCACCGCGGCTCGCAGAATCACTGAGAACCTGTGAACGAACCACTCACGCCCGCTCGACGCGCCCTGACGACCCGGCTCGTCGTTGCAAATGCTCGCCATAGCCCGAGCTATGGCTGCGCTTTGCGCCTACATCCAGGCCGCCCTGTCGCGCCGCTCGGTCGCGACCGGTTCATTCACAGGTTCTGAGCCCGCGGGCCGTCAGTCGGCCACGTCGCGCACCAGGCGCATGCCCACGAGCGTGTAGCGCGTGGCCACGCTGTTCCAGTTGCGGTAGCTGCAGCGGGCATAGAACGGCCAGCTGTGCCAGGAGCCGCCGCGGCGCACCTTCACCTCGCCGTCCGGCGGCCCGGTGGGGTCGTCGCGCGGCGACTCGGCGTAGTAACGCTCGCCGTACCAGTCGGCCGTCCATTCCCACACGTTGCCGTGCATGTCGTGCAGGCCGAAGGCATTCGGCGCGAAGCGGCCCACTGGCGCGGTGAAGGCGAAGCCGTCGTGCCAGGGCGCCGCCTGCGGCACCCAGTCGGGCCAGCGCTCGCGCCATGGCGGCAGCGCGTCGGCATCGAACAGGTTGGCCGCGCCCCGCAGGTTGGCCGGGTCGTCGCCGGTGCCATAGCGGCCGCGGCTGCCGGCGCGGCAGGCGTATTCCCATTCGGCCTCGGTGGGCAGGCGGTAGCGTCGCTGCTCGGTGCGGCTGAGCCACTGTGCCAGCGCCATCGCATCGCCCCAGGTGATGTTGACCACCGGGTCGTCCTCGGTCTGCGGAAAGCCGGGGTCGCGCCAGGAGTAGCGCGGCGAGCGGCCCTCGAACGCATCGCCGCGCGCGCTGCCGGCCGGGTCGTAGGCCGCGTTGTAGCCATAGCCGCCGGTGCCGTCGGCCACCGATTCCGGCACATGGCCCGACAGCGCCAGGAAACGCCGCCACTGGCCCACCGTCACCTCGTGGCGTCCCATCTCGAAGGGCCGGGTGATGCGCACCACATGCACCGGCGCCTCGTCGTCCAGCAGGCCGAAGCGCCGGGCCGGCAGCTGCGGATAGCTGCGCGCCAGGGACTCGGCCGGCTCGTCGCTGCCCATGCGGAATTCACCGGCCGGCAAGCGCACGAACTGCATGCCCAGGCTGTTGGGCGCCGCGGGCAGCGGCCCGGCGCAGCCGCCCAGCCCCGCCACCGCGCCGGCGGCGAGGACACACGCCGCTGCTACCATCCTGCGCCCATGGAAACGCCTGGCAATCTCTTCGTCGTCGCCGCCCCCAGTGGCGCCGGCAAATCCAGCCTCGTGAAGGCGCTGCTCGAGCTCGATTCGCACCTGGCGGTATCGGTCTCGCACACCACCCGCGCGCCGCGCGGCCAGGAGCAGCAGGGCCGGGAATACGTGTTCACCGACGAGGCCACCTTCCGCGACATGATCGACCGCGGCGACTTCTTCGAATGGGCGCTGGTGCATGGCAACCTCTACGGTACGTCTCGATCGGCGATCGAGGACCGCCTGAACCGCGGCGAGGACGTGGTGCTGGAGATCGACTGGCAGGGCGCCCTGCAGATCAAGCAGCTGTTCGTGCACGCGGTGCTGATCTTCATCCTGCCACCGAGCTGGAACGAACTGCAACAGCGGCTGCAGCGCCGCGGCGAAGACCAGCCCGAGGTGATCGCCCAGCGCATGGCCAATGCCCGCACCGAGGTGGCCCAGGCCCGCCACTTCGACTTCGTTATAATCAATGCCCTCTTCGAGACGGCGCTTTTCGACCTGAAGACGGTCGTTCATTCGCAGCGCCTCAAGTACGCCGCCCAGCGGCGTAACAAATCCCAGGTCTTTGCCGCGCTGGACCTGATCTGACAACACACCAGGACTACGCCATGGCCCGCATCACCGTCGAAGACTGCCTGAACAAGATCCCGAACCGCTTCCAGCTGGTGCTGGCCGCCACCTACCGGGCACGCATGCTGAGCCAGGGCCACACCCCGCGCATCGAGAGCAAGAACAAGCCGGGCGTCACCGCCCTGCGCGAGATCGCCGCCGGCGAGATCGGCCTCGAAATGCTGCGCAAGGTGCCGGTGTAATCGGCCTCGGCCACCACGCACAGCGGGCGCCTCGGCGCCCGTTTTCTTTGGTGGGCCTGGAATAAAGCCACCGCCGGCCGGGCGGCGCCGACAGTCCTGCTAGATTCGGTGCCATGGGGATTCGATCGTTCGCCGCCGAACTGTTGCCAAGCGCGCTGGTTGCCGCGCGCACTGCTGCGCAACGCACGGCCGAACCGCAGGAGGCCGCTTCGTTCGCAGCCCTGCTGGACAAGCTGGGCTACCTGCCCAAGACCGACGTCAAGGTCATTCGCGAGGCCTACAAGTTTGCCGACGAGGCCCACCTCGGGCAGTTCCGGGCCACCGGGCAGCCGTACATCACGCATCCGATCGCGGTGGCCGGCCTGGTGGCCGACTGGAAGCTGGATGCGCAGGCCATCATGGCCGCGCTGCTGCACGACACCATCGAAGACTGCGGCGTCACCAAGCCGCAGCTGATCGAGCACTTCGGTGCCGCCACCGCCGACCTGGTGGACGGCCTGACCAAGCTGGACAAGCTCCACTTCAGCACCCGCGAGGAATCGCAGGCGGAAAGCTTCCGCAAGATGCTGCTGGCGATGGCGCGCGACGTGCGCGTGATCCTGGTCAAGCTGGCCGACCGGCTGCACAACATGCGCACGATGACGGGCATGGCGCCCGAAAAGCGCGCACGCATCGCCCGCGAGACGCTGGAGATCTACGCGCCCATCGCCCACCGCCTGGGCCTGAACCGCGCCTACCGCGAACTGCAGGAGCTGTCGTTCCAGTTCCTGCACCCGTGGCGGCATGCGGCGCTGATGAAGGCGGTGCAGCGCTCGCGCGGCTACCGGCGCGACATCGTCGACCGCGTGCAGCGCGAGGTGGAGAAGGCCTTCGCCCATGCCAAGGTGAAGGTGCAGGTCTCCGGGCGCGAGAAGACCGTGTACTCGATCTACCGCAAGATGACCGAGAAGCACACGTCGTTCGCCCAGGTGAGCGACCTGTTCGGCTTCCGCATCGTGGTGCCCACGCTCTCCGACTGCTACCTGTCGCTGGGTGTGCTGCACCAGCTGTACAAGCCGGTGCCGGGCCGCTTCAAGGACTACATCGCCATCCCCAAGGCCAACGGCTACCAGAGCCTGCACACCACGCTGGTGAGCCCGCTGGGCACGGCGGTGGAGTTCCAGATCCGCACCGAGCCGATGCACGCGGTGGCCGAGAGCGGCATCGCGGCGCACTGGATGTACAAGACCAAGGACGTGCACCAGCCCGAGGAAGCGCAGCGCCTGGGCGCGCTGTGGCTGAAGTCGCTGCTCGACATCCAGGACGAGAACAACGACTCGGCCGAGTTCCTGGAGCACGTGAAGATCGACCTCATCCCCGATGCGGTCTACGTCTTCACGCCCAAGTCGAAGATCCTGGCGCTGCCGCGCGGCGCCACCGCGGTGGACTTCGCCTACGCCATCCACTCCGACGTGGGCGACCATTGCGTGGCCGCCAGCGTCAACGGCGAGCCGGTGGCCCTGCGCACCGAGCTCAAGAGCGGTGACGTGGTGGAGGTGGTGACGGCGCCCGGCGCGCGGCCCAACCCGGCCTGGCTGAACTTCGTGCGCACCGGCCGTGCGCGCAGCAAGATCCGCCACTACCTGAAGAACATGGAGCACGAGGAATCGCGCGCCCTGGGCGAGAAGCTGCTGGCGCAGGCGCTGCGCGCCGAGGGCATGCTGATGCCCTCCTACGATCCCTCCGATACCAACGCCACCGCCACCTGGCAGCAGCTCACCCGCTGGAGCGGCAACCGCACCCGCGACGAGCTGATGACCGACATCGGCCTGGGCAAGAAGATCGCCAACATCGTGGCCAAGCGCCTGGCGCACAACATGGTGGAACGCGGCGCGCGGCTCGATGCGGTCACGCTGTCCATGGGCCGCTACGCGGTGGACGACAGCGTGCCCAGCCAGGGCATGGTGATGATCGACGGCACCGAAGGCGCCTCGGTGCAGCTGGCGGCCTGCTGCAGGCCGATCCCGGGCGATGCCATCGTCGGCTACCTGGGCCGCGGCGAAGGCCTGACGGTGCACACCGCCGAATGCAGCATCGGCAAGCGGCTGCACGAGCGCGACCCCGAGCATTTCCTGCGCGTGGGCTGGGCCGAGGAGCTGAGCCGGCCGTTCGACACCGTGGTCAGCCTACTGCTGGAAAACGGCAAGGGCGTGCTGGCGCGGGTGGCGCAGTCGGTCAACAGCGCCGAGGCCGACATCACCCACATCGACATGGACGACCAGCTGGACGGCCAGACCGCCGAGATGCGGCTGACGCTGTCGGTGCGCGACCGGCTGCACCTGGCCGACGTGCTGCGCGTGCTCAAGCGCGCGCCCGCCGTGCTGCGGGTCGCGCGGGTCAAGCCCTAGCCTGCTCCGCCGGGGGCCGGGTAGGTCACCGCCACCACCTCGAGCGTCTCCAGCCCGCCGGGCGTCATCAGCGTGACCTCGTCGCCCTCGCGCGACTTGAGCAGCGCGCGGGCGATGGGCGAGATCCAGCTCACCTCGCCGGCCAGGTTGTCCACCTCGTCGATGCCCTTGATGGTGATGGTGCGTTCCTCGCCCTTGGCGTTGGCATAGGTGACGGTGGCGCCGAAGAACACCTGGTCGCTGCCGTGGTGGGCCGAGGGATCGGCCACCTCGGCCACGTCCAGCCGCTTGGTGAGGAAGCGGATGCGGCGATCGATCTCGCGCAGCCGCTTCTTCCCGTACAGGTAGTCGCCGTTCTCCGAGCGGTCGCCGTTCTTGGCCGCCCAGGAGACGATCTCCACGATCTTCGGCCGCTCGTCGTCGATCAGGCCCAGCAGCTCTGCCCGCAGGCGCTGGTAGCCGGCGGGCGTCATGTAGTTCTTGCTGCCCGCGGGCAGGGGCGGCAGGCCGCCCAGCTCGTCGTCGTCGTCCTCGCGGTCGGTCTCTTTGGTGAACGCCTTGTTCATGGCCGCGATTTTGCGGCCTTCGCGGGGGCGGCCTTGGCCGGGTCGGACTGCTGCACCAGCGCCTGGCAGTTGTCCTCCTTGTCGCCGCTGCCCGGGTCCAGCAGCGGCAGCAGTGCGGCCAGCGGGCCGGCCACCGCGGCCAGCGCCGCGCCGGCGGCCACCCGCGCGGCGATCGGGCCGGGCGCCACGCCCACGTCGGGCGAGGAGAAGCTGCCGGTCAGCAGCAGCGGCGAGCGCAGGGTGGCGAAGCTGAAGTCCTTGGGCTTGGTCTCGCTGCGCAGGTCCAGCAGCTCGTTCTTCAGGTCGATGGTGCCGCTCAGGGTCACCGTGCTGTCGCGGGTGTCGAGCACCGCCACGCTCGGCGTGAGCACGCCCTGCTTCGCATCCATGGCCACCACCGCGCAGTTCAGCGGCAGGCTGGCATCCCCCTTGACGAACACGCCCAGCGCCTGCGCCACGTCGATGCCCAGCGCTTCCACGATCAGGTGCGACAGCGTGCCGTTGCGCACCACGGCGCGGGCACTGCCGTCCAGCGTGCTCAGCAGCTGCGCGGTGCTGTTGCCCTGGCCGCGCAGCTTGATCTCGGCCTGCAGCTCGCCGGTGATGTAGGCGGTGACGGGCTCGTCGCCGCTGCGGGCGGCCTCGCGCTCCCGCTTGAGCTTGGTGGCGCTGCTGCGGGCGTTGACGTCGGAGGTGTCCTTGCGCGCGCCCTTGAGCCAGCCGGCCAGGTCCACGCCGCGCAGGCGCAGGTCGGTGTCCCAGCGCGGCGGCTTGGCATTGCTGTCCAGCCCGGTGGAGCCCGTGACGCTGCCGCCGGCGGTGGTGGCCTGCAGCTCGGTGATGCGCAGCACGCCGCCGTCCAGCACGATGCGGCCGGCCAGCGGGCGCAGCGTTTCCACCGCGCTGGTGTTGAGGTTCAGCTCGTCCAGCGCCACGCGCACGTCGGCATCCATCGCCTTCAGCGAAGGCAGGTCGAAGCTGCGGTCGGGGATCACGCGCGGTCCGCCGTTGCGGGTGTTGGGCGGCGGCGTGGAAGGCTTGCCGTCGGCGCCGACCGCGGGGGCCAGGTCGGCCAGGTCCAGCCGCCTGCCGGCCAGCGTGCCGGTGAGCTTGGGCGTGCCGGGCTGCGGGTCGTAGGCGAATTCGCCACGCAGCGCGCTCTTGCCGATGGTGGCGCTGGCCACCGCCACATGCCACACCGGATCGGTATGCCGCAGGGTGCCGCGCAGGTTGAAGGGCGGCGTGGTGGGCAGGGTGACGTTCAGGGCCTCGCCCACTGCCCCGAGCGAGGGGCCGCTCAGGCGCACCTCGCCTTCGATGCCGCGTGCGCCCAGCGGGTCGTGCACCACGCCGTCATAGGCCAGGCGGGCGCGGCCGATCAGCGCCTCCACCTTGACCTGCAGCGGCGCGGGCTGGTCCTCGTCCAGCAGCGGCAGCACCTGCGGCGAGCGTGCTTCCACCTTGATGGGCATGCCGCGGTAGGTGCCCTGCGCATCGGCCACCAGGCCGAAGTCGCCTTGCGCCGCGGCGTCGCCGGCCGGTGCCGAGGCCGCCGGCTGGCCGGCCCGCGGCGCGCTCTCGTTCATGCGCGCGTGCGCTTCCACCTTCACCTGGCTGACCGCGTCGTCCACATGGATGGCGGCCTCGCGCAGGCGCACCCGCTCCACCTTGGGCGGATCGCGTTCGGTCTTGGGCTCGTTCGGGTCGGTCTTGAACTGCCAGCTCGCCTGGCCGTCCTTGGTGCGCAGCACATGGGCTTCCAGCCGGTCGGCCTGCAGCGCGACGATGCGCAGCGCCTCGCCCTTGCGGAAGGCATTGATGTCGCCCCAGCGCCAACGCAGCAGCACCGACTGCGCATCCACCAGGAAGGGCGCCTGGCTGCCCGGCGCCGCCGCCACCCACAAGCTGCCGGCGCTGGCCTGCGGCGGGCGCAGCAGGTGCAGCCGGAAGGGTGCACCCACGCGCACCGGCACGCCCAGGCTGTCGCTGGCATAACGCTCGATGGGGCCGCGCAGGTAGCGCCAGCCCAGGAGCTCCGACACCAGCACGAAGGCCAGCAGCACGGCCAGCACGATGCCGATCCAGCGCAGCACCGGATGGCGCTTGCGCCGGGCCCGCGCGGCATCTGCGGCCGGTGCGGAAGAGGAAGTCGGGGTGCTGGCAGCCATGCTTCCGATTGTGGGAAGCGGCGCCTGGCGGGTCGGTCGTACCGCGCCCACAAGCACCGTCGGACAGCACCTACACTGCCCAGCCGCTGGCCCGTGCATCATGCGCGGTCCGGGTTCACCACCGTCGCGCGTCCCTTGTCCTCTCCTGCCCTGCCTGCCGCCACCGATGCGCCGCGCGATGCCGCGGGCGGCCTGCTGGCCGGCTGCGAACTGTGCGACGCGCTGAACCGCATGCAGCCCGGCCAGCCCGCCACCTGCTGGCGCTGCGGCTCGCCGCTGCACACGCTGCACCACGGCGGCAGCGCCGAATCCGCGGCGCGGCTGTCGGGCGTGGTGGCGCTGCTGGTGGCCGCCTGGGTGTGCATCGTGGCCACGCACATCGAGCCGATGGTCTCGCTGGCGCTGCGCGGGCTGGAGAGCTCGGTCACGCTCAGCGGCGCCTCCCTGGTGCTGTGGCAGCAGGGCCGGCTGGCGCTGTCGACGGCGCTGTTCATCACCACCGTGGTGGCACCGGCCACCGAGATGGGCGCCATGCTGCTGGTGGCCGCGGCGCTGTGGTGGCGCGCCCGCACGGGCAGCCGGGCCGGCCCGCCGCCGCGCTGGCTGCCGCCGGTGCTTCACCTGTGGCAGGGCATGCGCGACTGGAACATGACCGAGATCCTGGTGCTGGGCATGGCGGTGGCGCTCGTCAAGCTGGGGCAGCTGGCCACGCTGATCGTCGGCCCCGGCCTGGTGGCGCTGATGGCCTTCCTGGCGCTGCGGCTGGCCGCGCTGCGCCTGCTGTCGCCGGTGGATGCGTGGGCCCTGCTGGACCCGCGCGAGGTGCCGGTGCGATGAGGCCCTGGCGCCGCCCTCCGCCGGCCCCGCATGCGCAGCCGGCATCCGCTGCCGTGCCGGCCGCCGAAGGCCCCACGCTGGCGGCCTGCGGGCTGCGCCAGTGCCCGGCCTGCCAGCTGCTGCTGACCGCCGGCGACGGCCGCCCCGCACGCTGCCCGCGCTGCGAAGCCCAGCTGCGCGGCCCGCTGCGGCGCAGCGTGGCCACCACCACCGCCCTGTTGCTGGCCGCCGCGGTGCTGTACGTGCCGTCCAACACGCTGCCCATCATGGTCACGCGCTCGGCCGTGGGCGAGCGCGGCGACACCATCCTGTCGGGCATCGCCGCGCTGGCGCAGGCCGGCTCCTGGGTGCTGGCGGCCATCGTCTTCGTGGCCAGCGTGATGGTGCCGCTGCTCAAGCTCAGCGTGCTGAGCTACCTGGTGCTGGCGGTGCACCTGGGCTGGCAGCGCGGCCGCACCCACCGCACCACGCTGTACCGGCTGATCGAGACGGTGGGCCGCTGGTCGATGCTGGACGTGTTCGTGGTGGGCATGCTGGCCGCCCTGGTGCAGCTGGGCCCGGCCGCGCAGGTCTCGGCCGGGCCGGGCGTGGTGGCCTTCGGCACCGTGGTGTGGCTGACGATGTGGGCCACGCAGAGCTTCGATCCGCGGCTGCTGTGGCAGCCTCCCGCCGCCGCGGGCCTTCCCCCTTCCCCCGAACGAACCGAGGTCCGGCAGCCCGATGCAGCCTGATGAATCCCCCGACACGCCGGCCCGCCCGCCGGCCGCGCCGCTGCCCGCCAGCATCCCCGACGCGGTGCCCGCGCCGCGCCGCCGCTGGTCGATGGCGCAGGCCATCTGGCTGGTGCCGCTGGTGGCGGTGCTGGCCGTGGGCTGGCTGGCCGCCAGCGAATGGCTGCAGCGCGGCCCCAGCATCACCATCCGATTCGCCACCGGCGAAGGCATCGAGGCCGGCAAGACCCGCATCAAGTACCGCAACGTGGACGTGGGCCAGGTCAGCGCGGTGCGGCTGGCGCCCGACTTGAAGGGCGTGCTGGTCACCGCCCAGATGGAGCGCAATGCCGCGCCGCTGCTGGTGGACGACACCCGCTTCTGGGTGGTGCGTGCGCGGGTGGCCGGCGGCGAGGTGTCGGGCCTGACCACGCTGCTGTCGGGTGCCTACATCGGGGTGGACGGCGGCAAGAGCGAAGAAACCCGCCGCAACTTCACCGGCCTGGAAACCCAGCCGGTGGTGTCGGTGGACGAGGCCGGCAAGGAATTCGTGCTGCAGGCCAGCAGCCTGGGGTCGCTGGAGATCGGCTCGGCGGTGTACTTCCGCCGGGTGCGCGTGGGGCAGGTGCTGTCGGCCGACCTCTCGCCCGACGGCCAGGGCCTGCGGCTGCGGGTGTTCGTGCGGGCGCCCTACGACCGCTTCGTCAGCAGCAATGCGCGCTTCTGGCATGCCAGCGGGGTGGACGTGTCCTTCGACGCCAGCACCGGCCTGCGGCTGCGCACCGAATCGCTGCTGTCGGTGCTGGTGGGCGGCGTGGCCTTCGAGACGCCGGCCGAACTGGACGCCAGCACGCCGGCCGAGGCGGGCACCACCTTCAACCTGTTCGAAGGCCAGGCGGCGGCGCTGCGCCGCGGCGCGGCCCAGGTGCTGGAATACACCGCGGTGTTCACCGACAGCGTGCGCGGCCTGGCGGTGGGCGCGCCGGTGGAGTTCAAGGGCTTCGTGATCGGCGAGGTGGCCTCGCTGGGCATCCGGTTCGACCGCGAAGGCGGCGGCTTCGCCTTCCCGGTGAAGCTGCACATCTACCGCGACACCGCCGCCACCGTGGCCGCGCGCGAGGCCACCGCCCGCCGCACCGACGACGGCAACGGCGCGCGCTTCCCGATCGAGCGGCTGCTGTCGGGCCGCTCGGTGGACCGCGGCCTGCGTGCGCAGCTGCGCAGCGCCAACCTGCTGACCGGCCAGCGCTACGTGGCGATCGACTTCTTCCCCGAGCACCGCGGCGAGAAGGTGGCCGGCCTGAGCGAAGGCCAGCGCGAGATTCCGACGGTGCAGGACGCCTTCGGCGAGCTGCAGGCGCAGGTGGCCCGCATCGCCAAGCGGCTGGAGGAAGTGCCGTTCGAGAAGCTGGCCGGCGACATGAGCAAGGCGCTGGTGGGCATCGAAGGCGCAGCCCGCAGCGTGGAGACGACCATGGGCGGCCTGCAGGGCGAGGTGGTGCCCAGCGTGCGCCAGACGCTGGACGAGGTGCGCGGTGCGGTGAAGGACGTGCGCGGCCTGCTGGCCCAGGATGCACCGCTGCCGCAGGACGTTCGCGGCGCGATGCAGGACCTCTCCCGTGCGGCCGATGCCATCCGACAGCTGGCCGACACCCTGGAGCGCCAGCCCGAATCCCTGTTGCGCGGCAAGCGCGAGACTGAACTGGAGCCCGCCCGATGAAGCCGCTGCGCGCCACCCTCCTGTCGGCAGCGGTGCTGCTGTCCGCCTGCGCCAGCTCGCCGCCTCCCGCCTGGCACAGCCTGCTGCCGGAGGCGGCTTCGGCCGCTGCGGCCACCGCCCTGCCGGCGGCCGCGGCCGGCCCCAGCATCAGCGTCGGCCGCATCTCGGTGCCCGAGGCGGTCGACCGCTCGCCGCTGGTGGTGGCGCAGGGCAGCGGGCTGGCGGTGCTGGACGGGCAGCGCTGGGTCGAGCCGGTGAAGGCCCAGCTGCCGCGGGCGATGGCCCTGCTGCTGGCCGAACGCCTGCCCGGCGCCACCGTCACCGCCTGGCCGGCCGCTGGCGTGGCGCAGCCGGACTGGCGCCTCAGCGCCGATGTGCAGCGCTTCGACCTGGCCGGCACGCCCGCGCGCGCGCAGCTGCGCGTGGTGTGGACGCTGCGGGCCGCCGGCACCGAGGCCGCACCGCCGCCGCGGGTGTTCGACACCACGGTGGCAGCCGAAGGCGGCTCGGAGGCCGCCCTGGTGGCCGCCATGCGCACCGCCGTGGCCCGCTGGGCCGACGCGGTGGCCCAGGCGGCCGGCGGCACCGCCGCCGCGGCGGGGCGCTAGATCAGCGGCCGGCGCGGCACCGGCTGCTCGTAGTAGTCGGCCAGCCGGCCCAGCGCATGCACGTCGGGCAGGTACAGCCAGCCCTCGTCCACCGCGAAAAGGCCCTGCCGGTAAAGGCGGCGAAGCGTCTTGTTGGTATGCACCAGCGACAGGCCCACCGCATCGGCGATGTGCTGCTGGTTGATCGGCCAGGGCACCCGCCCTTCGCGCGCCATGCCCAGCGACACCGCCCGCTTGTACAGGTGCAGCATCAGCGTGGCGATGCGCTCGGCCGCGCTGCGCCGGCCGACGGTCAGCAGGTTCTCGTCGACGAGGCTCTCCTCGTGCGCGGCCAGCCAGGTGATGTCGTAGGCCAGCTTGGGAAAGCGGCTGTACAGCGTCCACAGCTTGTCGGCGTCGAAGCGGCACAGCTCCACGTCGGTGATGGCCTCCACCCCGTGCGGCGAGACCTCGTGGCTCTGGTCCTGCAGGCCGATCAGGTCGCCGGGCAGCATGAAGTTGAGGATCTGCCGCCGCCCGTCGGACAGCGACTTGAAGCGGAAGGCCCAGCCCGAGAACAGCGTGCTCAGCGTGGCCGGCTGGCCCTGCCACACGATGGGCTGGCCGGCCGCCACTGCCAGGTGCGATTCCTTGAAGCTCTGCAGGAAGGCCAGCTCGTCCGCGGTGTTGGGCTTGAAGGCCTCCATCCGCCGCAGGGGGCATGCCACGCAGGGCGGGCCGGGGTAGGTATGTCGCTGGAACTGCGGAATCAGCATGGTGGATGTCATTTGACATGGCGGCGGCCAGGCCCGGCGGTTAGCCTGCCGCTCCATCGAAGTGTGACAAGAGGCAGAGTGACCGCACCAGCACTGTACGAAGTGCTCTACACCAGCGAACTGGAACCGGCGGTCGAGGTCTCGGCCATCGCCGGCATCGTCCGTCGCGCGCGGGTGTGGAACGCCGCCCACGGTATCACCGGCGTGCTCGTCTTCGACGGCGGCCGCTTCTGCCAGTACCTGGAAGGCCCGGCCGCCGAAGTGCATGCGCTGGCCCTGCGCATCGCCGCCGATGCGCGCCACACCGGCTTCCGCCGCCTGCATGCGGCCACGCGCGTGGGCACGCGCCGGCTGGAAGGCCATCCGATGAGCTATGGCCTGGCCTACGAGGAAGCCGAGATCGACGCCGTGCTGCAGCTGGCCGGCGCGGCCGCCGCCGACCGCCTGATGGACATGCTGCCGCGGCTGGAACTGGAGCCCTGAGGCGTTACTCTCACCCGCGCTGCCGGCGCTGCTGCCGGCCCGGAGCGCGCGAATGCCTGTTTTCCTGATCGCCTACCTGGGCGCCCTGCTCGGCCTGCTGGTGCTGGACGCCGTGTGGCTGGGCGTGGTGATGGGGCCGGTGTACACGGCCGCGCTGGGCGAGCTGCTGCTGCCCGAGCCCCGCTGGGGCGCGGCCGCGGTGTTCTACCTGGCCTATCCGGTGGGCATCGTGGTGTTTGCGGTGCTGCCGGCGTGGCGGGAAGCAGCCCCGCGGCGCGCGCTGGCGCTGGGCGCCTTGTACGGCGCGCTGGCCTATGCCACCTACGACCTCACCAACCTGGCCACGCTCAAGGGCTGGCCGCTGCACATCGTGGTGATCGACATCGCCTGGGGCGCGGTGCTCAGCGCCGCGGCGGCCGCCAGCGGCCTGTGGGCGCTGCGGCGCTTCTGCGGCCCGCGGCCGCTGCCCGCCTGAAGCGCCGCGCCCCGGGCCGCCTTCAACCGACGGGCGTGCCCACCGGATCGGCGGCCTCGTCCTCCGGCGGCTGGCCGCGCGAACGCAGGCGCTTCCAGGTCTCGCGCGCGGCCTCGTGGGCGGCGCGGTACTGGGCGGCCAGCGCGGGGCCGTCGCCGCCTTGCAGCTGCGGCCACAGCTGGTCCCGCTGGTGCGCGGCCAGCTGCAGCGTGGCCTGCCGCAGCTGGTCCACCAGCTGGTCGCGCTGCGGGCCGCTCAGGTCGCTGGCGGCGGCGCGGGCGGCCAGCCATTCGCAGCTGGCCAGCGCGTCGCTGTCCTCCGGCCGGCGTTCGCCAGGCTGCGGCAGCGCCGGGAACAGCGCCTGCCGCACCGCCACCGAATAGGCATGCATCTCCAGCGCCAGCTGCTCGGCGACGGCCTGGGCTTCGGCGGCGGCATCGGCCCGGCCGGCCACCACGCCATAGGTGTCCAGCAGCCGGGCCAGCCGCGCCTCGTCGGCGGCCACGCTGTCCAGCACGGGAGACATGGAGGCGGTCACTCAGCTCTTGCCGAAACGCGCCTTGGCGCTGCCGATGCACTGCGACTTGGCATCGCCGGCCAGGGCGTCGCACTTCTCCGCGGCAGCCTCGTAGTTGGCCTCGCGCTTGTCGTCGGCGGCCTCGCGGCGGGCTTCGCCGCCGGCCCGCGCGGCCTTGGCATCGGCCTCGGCACTGGTGCGCGCGGCCTTGGCTTCCTTCAGGCACACGTCCTTGTCGTTGCCGGCCTTGTCCTCGCAGCGTTCCTCGGCCACCTCGTAGGCGGCCTCGGCCTTCACCAGGGCCAGCTTCTCGGCGTCCTTGGCGCTGCCGGTGCGGCGGTATTCCAGCTCGGCCTTGGCCACCTTTTCCTTGGCCTCGGCCTCTTCCTCGCAGATGTCCTCGGCGTTGCCGGACAGCGCGTCGCAGCGGGCCTTGTCGGCCTTGTAGTCCGCCTCGATGCGGTCCTTGGCGGCGCGGTACTCCGCCGCGGGAATCTTGTCGGCCGCGCTCACGCCGCCACACAGGGCCAGCACGCCGGCCATGCACACGCTCTTCAGCATCAAGGTCTTGTTCATGTCTTGTTCTCCTTCAAGGCCCGCAGCGGGTGCCGCAGGGCTGGCGAAAGTATCTGGACCGCCCGCCGCAGGCCCCAGCGGACTGCGCCCTGATGCACCGTAGTTCACGTCCTACCGGCCGGCGCGGGCAAGGCGATGTCCGACATGGGCTCGGGCAGGAAGCCGATGGCAGCGACGGCCTGGCAGGCGCCCAATGTGCTCCATACGTCCCGCCTCGCCAGCCTGGTTCCTACGGTCGTGCGCTCCTGTAGGAATCGTCTGACGCTTCGCCTTGCGGGTGGCTGTTAGAGTTTTGCGAGCGCGCCGGGACTTTGATTGTGTCTTTGAATATTGGTAGCCATCACCCACCGGCGAAGAACAAGCCAGCCACGCCGCCGCAGGCCGTCGCTGGCGGTGCCCAGATGCCGCAGCATTCGATGGTGAATCTGAAGACCTACATCGTCGAAGACAGTCCGGTCATTCGCGAAAACCTGATCGCCACGCTCGAGGAGATGGTGCCGCTGGAAGTGGTAGGCACCGCCGAGGACGAATCGAGCGCCGTCTACTGGCTCAGCCACCACGCGCAGCAATGCGACCTGGTCATCATCGACATCTTCCTCAAGGGCGGCTCCGGCCTGGGCGTGCTGCGTTCCACCGTGAATGCACGCGGGCGCTGCAAGCTGGTCGTGTTCAGCAACTACGCCACGCCGGACATGCGGCGCAAGTGCCTGGAACTGGGCGCGGACAAGGTGTTCGACAAGTCGAACGAGATCGATGCGTTGATCAACTATTGCGAGCGCCTGGCTGCCGGCGGCAGCGGCGACACGCACCACGGCGACCTCATCTGAGGCCGCTCGCGGCGGGCCTTGCACCCGCCGCCCTGCTACGCCGCAGGCTACTGGATGAGCCCGTTCTTCAGGGCGTAGTACGTCAGGTCGCTGTTGGAGGAGAGGTTCATCTTCTCCATCACGCGCGAACGGTAGGTGCTCACCGTCTTCACGCTCAGCGACATGCTGTCGGCCATGTGGCCGATGGTCTCTCCCTTGGCCAGCCGCAGGAACACCTGGAACTCCCGCTCCGACAGCGTCTCGTGCGGCGCCTTGTCGCCCGCGCCCGAGAGGCCGTCGGCCAGCAGCTGCGCCACGCCCGAGGTGATGTACTTGCGGCCGCGGTACACGGTGCGGATGGCGGTGACGATCTCTTCCGGATCGCATTCCTTGTTGAGGTAGCCGCTGGCACCCTGCTTGAGCAGCGTGGTGGCGTAGTGCTCCTCCGGGAAGCCGCTCAGGATGAGCACCGGCAGGTCGGGCGCACGGGCCTTGATGGCCGCAAGCGCATCGACGCCGCTCTGGTCAGGCATGGACAAGTCCATGACCAGCACATCCACTTCCCCTTTGCGCACCAGGTCCAGCGCTTCCCGGCCGTTGGAGGCTTCGCCCGTCACGCGAAGGTCCACCTGCTCGGAGAAAAACTGCTTGAGACCGGAGCGCACAATGGCATGGTCATCCACGATGGCGATTCTGATCATGCTCGATACAACCCCAACGAACGTCTGATATACGAAGGCAAGTGTAGATGCAAGCCGCGGCCCTGAACATCCTGGCGCGGGTCAAGCGCAGTCCCTTCCTCTTTCCGTTGGCGTTGGTCGCCGGCATGGCGATGGTGCTGATCACCGAGACGGCCTATGTTCAGGCCACCGGCACGCTGGATGACCTGGGCCGCACCGCCCGTGCGCGCGAGCACCTGCAGACGCTGCTGCGACGTACCGTGGATGCCGAGAGCGGCCAGCGCGGCTTCCTGCTGACCGGGCGCGAGCAGTACCTGGACCCCTACCGTGCGGCACTGAATGAAATCCATGCGTCGCAGCGCTTCCTGAGCGACTATTACGGCGCGATGCCGGACCACGCCGGTCTGATGACCCGCATGAACAAGGCCCTGGATGCCAAGCTGTCGGAACTGGCCACGGTGATGACGCTCTACCGCGAAGGGAGACACGATGCCTGGCGCAACCTGCTGCTGCTGGACATCGGACGAGAAAAGATGGCCGAGATCAGAAACCTGTCGGAAGACCTGTTGAGCGTGGAGTCGCGTCGCGTGGAAAGCGGACGTCGCGGCATCTACGACACCTTGCTGCTGCACCGCATCGGCGTGGGTGCGATGAGCGCCGTGAGCCTGCTGGCGCTGTTCATGTACCTGCGACAGACGCGCGCGCTGGAAGCCGAGCAGGAGGAGCGCCAGCAGGCCATGGCCCGCCAGCGCGACGAGCTGGAGCGCGAGGTGGTGGAGCGCACCCGGCAGCTCACCGAGCTGGCGCAGCACCTGCAGACCGCACGCGAGGACGAGCGCAGCCGCCTGGCGCGCGAGCTGCACGACGAGCTGGGCGCACTGCTCACCGCGGCCAAGCTGGACGCCGCGCGCATCAAGTCGCGCCTGGGTGGCAACTCGCCCGAGGCCTCCGAGCGGCTGGCCCACCTGAGCGAGACGCTCAACAGCGGCATCGCGCTCAAGCGCCGCATCATCGAGGACCTGCGGCCTTCCACGCTGAGCAACTTCGGCCTGGTGCCCGCGCTGGAGATCCTGGCGCGCGAGTTCGGCGAGCGCAGCCAGATCGAGGTGTTCAACCGCATGTCGCCGGTGTCGCTCAAGCCCGCCGACGAGCTCACCGCCTACCGGCTGGTGCAGGAGGCCTTCACCAACATCGCCAAGCATGCGCAGGCCAGCCGCGTGGAGCTGACGCTGGAGGAGCATGAAGGCATGGTGCAGGTGGCGGTGCGCGACAACGGCGTGGGCTTCGACACCGGTGGCAAGACCCGCTCGGCCCATGGCCTGCTGGGCATGCGCTACCGGGTGGAGGCCGCCGGCGGCGAGCTGAGCATCGTCTCCACGCCCGGGCTGGGCACGCAGGTGCTGGCCCTGCTGCCGATGAAGCCGGCGGGCGCGACCGCCTGAGGCCTCGCCGCCTGTGGGCCTTGTCCTACAGCGCGCGAACAGGTCCACCGACAGCGCAGCGGCCCGCCCTCTCATGGGCGGCGCCGGGCCCTCGCCTTACGCTGTATCCATCCCAGCCCCCACCAAGAGAACAGGAGAGCCCCATGCTGCATTACGCCGTCGTCTTCTTCGTCATCGCGCTGGTGGCAGCGCTCTTTGGCTTCGGTGGCATCGCTGCCGGCGCCGCAGGCATCGCCAAGATCCTGTTCTTCGTGTTCGTGATCCTGGCCGTTGCCAGCTTCATCATGGGTGCGATCCGCAAGGGTTGACGCACCGTTGTCAGCCGTTAACCTAGCAGGCCACCGCATGCAGTCTCGACGGTTGATTTTTCTTCCCCTCTGAACCGAAAGAAAGGATCCACCATGGTTTCCACCACGTCTGCAGCCCCGGCCAAGAGCGCGAACGACGTTGCCGACCAGGCCGCCCGGTCTGCCGACAGCGCGATCCGTTCCACCCAGCGCCTGGCCAACGAGTCGCTGGACCAGCTCTCCGACAAGATCCACGAGCTGCGCGATACCGCGGTGCCGGCGATCAACCGCCTGGCCAGCGAAGCCGAGACGCTGGCGCGCCGCGGCCTGGACACGATGCGTGAGCGCAGCGCCCAGATCCGCGACCGCGCGGTGCGCGTGTCGGACAACACCGTCGGCTACATCAAGGACGAGCCGGTCAAGTCCATGCTGATCGCCGCCGCCACCGGTGCGGCGCTGATGGCGCTGGTGTCGCTGCTGAGCCGTTCGCGCGACGACTGATCCACCCGGGCGCCCGGGCCCTGCAGTGCGCTGCAGGTCCGGGCGCTGTCACGAGTGCACCCCGATGAAGCGGTACGGGGCAGCAAGCCGGCAAGCCCCTTCCCTTCCCCCTTTTTCCAGCCGCCCATGTTCCACGCGATATTCCGCCTCATCACCTCGCAGCCGGAGTTGCTGGCCGAGCATGCCGAAGGCTATGCCGACCTCATCGCGCAGGAGATGCAGGCCGCCAGTGCCCGCTGGAAGCGCAGCCTGGTGCTGGGCACCGTGGGCGCCGTCTCGGGCCTGGTGATGCTGATGCTGGCGGGCATGGCGCTGATGCTGTGGGCGGTGACCCCCGACGCCGCGATGCGCGCGCCGTGGCTGCTGGTCGTGGTGCCCGCGGTGCCGGCGGTGGTGGCCATCGGCTGCTGGTCTGCCTTGAGCAGCCAGGCCAAGGGCAGCGGTTTTGCCACGCTGCGCGAGCAGCTGGCCGCCGATGCCGCGATGCTGCGTGAAGTGAGCGCGTCATGAGCGGCCTGGCCCCCGATCCTTTCGACCAGCAGGCCGCGGGCCAGGAGCCGCCGCTGCCGCCCGCGGGTGAACCGCTGCCGGTGCTGTCGCCGGCCGAACGCCTGTCCATCTCGCGAGCCCGCATGCGTGGCTTCCTGATGGAGCGCACCGCGGCCGGCCGCCGCCGTCGCGCCACGGTGGGCGATGCGTCGGCCCTGCCGGGCATCGACCTGCTCATGGCCAAGCTGCAGGAGCATCCCATGGCCGCGGCCGTGGTGGATGCGGTGACCAACTGGTGGAAGAGCCATCCGGTGCATGCCTTCGGCGTGATCCTCGGCTCGGCCGCGCGGGATGCGGCCGGCCCGCTGGTACGGCGCCATCCGATCGCGGCCGTGGCCGCGGCGGTGGTGGGCGGCGCGCTGCTGCTGCGCATGCGGCCGTGGCGGTTGGTGCTGAAGTCGGCCCTCTTCGCCGGGCTGGCTTCGCAGGTGGCCTCGCGGCTGGTGTCGGCGGTGCCGCTGGACACGGTGATGGCTACCCTGATGAAGTTCACCGGCGGCAAGCCCGCCAACGGCGGTCCGCCGCCCTGACAGGACCCCAACGTCCATCGCTCGAAGTGCATCTCTCCCTCCTCCCTCAGCACTTCGGAACCCCAGCGATGGACTTTTTCCAGGCGCGCTTCGGCGCGCTTTTTTTGGCCTGCAGCCAGGCGTTTCAAACGTAACACCACACGCGGCCCCGTCCTACAGCGGGAGGGCCCGCCTTCCGATTCGTTGCGCAAGGCCTGAAACCTAGAGTCACCTCATCGCACAGCAGGAGGGACACACGATGTTGAAGTGGGCACTGATCTTCGCGGTCATCTCGTTGGTGGCCGGCGTGCTCGGCTTCAGCGGCGTGGCGGCCGGCGCCGCGGGCATCGCCAAGGTGCTGTTCGTGGTGTTCCTGGTGATGTTCATCGTGGTCGTGGCCCTGGCACTGCTGGGCATCGGCGCGGTGAAGAAGAAGCTCTAACCGTCCGACCCAGAAGGCAAGACCCCATGAACGACAACGAATCGAACGACGCGCCCCAGCTGAAGCTGGACGAGCAAGCCATCGAAGCCGCCAAGCGCAGCCTGGACGAAGGCGCGGTGACGCCCAGCTACGGCCCCTGGCGCGACCAGATCGTCAAGCTGCTGAACGACGCGCTGGCCACCGAGCTGGTGTGCGTGCTGCGCTACAAGCGCCATCACTTCACCGCCAAGGGCATGGCCTCGCCGGCCATCGCCGACGAGTTCATGGTGCATGCGCAGGAAGAGACCGCGCACAGCGACAAGATTGCCGAGCGCATCGTGCAGCTCGGTGGTGAACCCGACTATTCGCCGGCCACGCTGCTGCAACGCAGCCATGCCGACTACGACGAGAACCTGGACCTCAAGGCCATGGTCCGGGCCAATCTCGTCGCCGAGCGTGTCGCGGTCGAGACCTACCGCCAGATGATCGACCTCATCGGCGACAAGGACCCGACCACCCGCAGGCTGCTCGAAGACGTGCTCCGTGATGAGGAAGAGCACGCCGACGAGATGGCCGACCTGCTGGACCAGTGAGTCCCGCAGACAGCAACAACCACCCAGACCCTGCACCCGAAAGAGAAGGAGAACCTCCATGCTGAACGTCCGTACCACCCTCGCCGCCGTCGTGTCCGCCGTTGCCCTGACCGTGATGGGCGGCTGCGCCGTCGTGCGCGACCAGCAGACCGCGGGCGCCTATGTCGACGACGCCGCCATCACCGCCGCGGTGAAGGCCAAGTTCATCGAGAGCAAGCAGGTCGACGCCGGCGCCATCAACGTGGAGACGCTCAACGGCACCGTGCAGCTGGCCGGCTTCGCCAAGAGCTCGAGCGAGAAGGCCATGGCCGAATCGCTGGCCGGCGGCGTGAAGAACGTCAAGGGCGTGCGCAACTCCATCGTGGTCCGCCCGTAAGGCAGCCGCGAGACCTGCAGGAGCCCGCCATGAACTGGGACCGCATCGAAGGCAACTGGAAGCAGCTCAAGGGCAAGGTCAAGGAGCAGTGGGGCCAGCTGACCGATGACGACTTCGACGTCGTCAACGGCCGGCGCGAGCAGCTGGCCGGCAAGATCCAGGAACGCTACGGCGTCGCCCGGGACGAAGCCGAACGCCAGGTTGCGAGCTGGGAACGCAGCGCCACCGACAACTGGTTTGCCAACGAGCGTGACCGCATCTGACGGCGCACCTGCATGACTGATCCGGGCAGCCTTCGCATGGGCGGCCCGCACGGGCCCGATGCTCCCCTGGTGGACATCGGGCCCTTGTTGTTCGAAGCCACCCCATGAAGTCCGCCGACCCTCCCTGGCCCGCCCTGGCCTCCGCCGACCCGCAGTCGGCGCCCCGCCCGCCGGCACCACGGCCGCGTTCCAGCGCGGCGGCCATCGTGCTGGCCACCCTGGCGGTGGTGGCGGTGCTGTGGTGGGGCCAGCGCTTCATGATCCCGGTCGTCACCGGGCTGCTGCTGGCCATGCTGCTGATGCCGGCCGTGGCGGCACTGGGGCGGCTGCTGCGCACGCAGGCCGCCGCCGCGGGCATCGCGCTGGTGGTGTGCCTGGCGGTGATCGGCGTAGCGGTGGGCGCCTTCGGCGGCCAACTGGTGCGCATGGCCGAGCGGGTGCCGGAGATGATCTCGCTGGCCGCGCAGCGGGTGGCCGAGATGGAGCCGGCGCAGGACACCCTGTTCAGCCGCGCACGCCGTGCGCTGCGCGACCTGGACCGCGCGGCCAACCGGGTGATGGGCGCTTCGCCGCCCGCGCCGGATTCGGCGCCGCGGCCTGCCCGCACGCGGGTGGCGCCGCCGGCCGCCGCGGGCGCGCCGGCGGATGCGGCCTCGGCGCCCGCGCTCAGCGACCGCGCCGCCGCCGCGCTGCAGGAAACCGCGGTCAGCGGATCCGGCGTGGTGCTGGAGTTCGTGGCCGACCTGCTCATCATCTTCTTCACCGCCTTCTTCGTGCTGGCCGGTGGCCGCCGCATGCGGCTGCGGGTGATCGACCTCTGGGGCGACCATCCCGGCACCCGGCGGCGGGTGGAGATCGCGATGGTGGAGTGCGCCCAGCAGGTGCGCCGCTACATCGTGGTGCTGATGATCACCAACGTGCTCACCGGCGTGGCGGTGTGGATCGCCTTCCTGGCTGCCGGCCTGCCGGACGCCGGCAGCTGGGGCCTGACGGCCGGCGTGCTCCACATGGTGCCGTACATCGGCATGGCGCTGATGACGGCACTCGCCGGTGCCGAGGCCTTCCTGGCCCACGGCACCTGGACCGCGATGATCGGCATGGCCGCCTTCGTGGTGGCGCTGTCCACCGTCATCGGCATGCTGGTGACGGCCTGGCTGCAGGGCCGCGCGGCCAAGATGAACCCGGCGGCGGTGTTCATCGGCATCGTGTTCTGGGGCGCGCTGTGGGGCGTGTGGGGCCTGTTCCTCGGCCCGGTGCTGATCGCGCTGCTCAAGACCGTGGCCGCGCACACCCGTTGGGGCGTGCGGCTGGCCTACCTGCTCAAGGGATGACACTGTCGGGATGAGCTTCGTCACCACCTGGACCGAACGTGTCACCCGATGGCTGCCGCTGCGCATCGCGCTGGCGGCCTTCGAACGTTTCAGCGATGCCAAGGGCGCCAGCCATGGCGGCGCGGTGGCCTTCTATGCGGCCTTTTCCATCGCGCCGATGCTGGTGGTGGTCACCAGCGTGATGGTGTGGCTGCTCGGCGACCAGGGCGCGCAGGCGTCGTTGCTCGACACCATGTCCCGGCTGATCGGCGAGCGCGAGACGCAGGTGCTGCAGCAGCTGCTGGAGCAGGCCTCGGGCCGGCTGTCGGCCGAGAACACGGCCTGGGGCTCCTGGCTGGCGCTGGGCACCACGCTGGTGGGCGCCACCGCGGTGTTCGTGGAGATGCGTGCGGCGCTGCAGTCCATGCTGAACGAGAAGCCCAGCGGCGCGGCCTGGTGGCGGCTGCTGCGGGTGCGGCTGCTGGCCGCCGGCATGGTGCTGGGCTGCGGCTTCCTGCTGTCGGTGGCGCTGCTGGTGCAGACGGCCGCGCTGGTGGCGTTGAAGTGGGTGTCGGTGCGCTGGCCACTGCTGGCGCCGCTGCTGGCGCTGGTGGAAAGCCTGTGGTCATGGGCCGTCATCACGCTGCTGTTCGCGGCCATGATCCGCTGGCTGCCGACCACCCGGCTACCCAAGCGGCATGCGCTGATCGGCGCGGCCGTGGCGGCGGGCCTGTTCATGCTCGGGCGCTTCGGCATCAGCCTGTACGTGGCCACCACGGCCACGCAGTCGGCGCTGGGCGCCGCGGGCTCCTTCGCAGCCCTGCTGGTGTGGGTGTACTGGTCGAGCCAGATCTTCCTGCTGGGTGCCGCGGTGGCGGTGGAGCTGGGCGCGGTGGGCCGCGAGGGCCCGGCGGCTCAGGGCCAGCGGGTGTAATGCACGCTGGCAGGCGCCGCACCCGGGCCGGCCGGCAGGCTGTAGATCGCATGCACCCGGTCGATGGCGGCGCCGGCTTCCTCGCCGCGCTCCATCGCCTGCGCATCGGCGGCGGCCACCGCGGCCGCGGGCGCGGCCTGGGCGCGCAGCTCGCTGCGTTCCACCGCGCCGTCCACCACGCCATAGAAGCCCCACAGCAGCCCCACGGCGGCCACGCTGCCGATGGCGGCCAGCCAGCCTTCGCGCTGCTGCGCACGCGGCGGCGGCGCCGGCTGCAGCGGCCGGGCCTCGGGCTCGGCGACCACGTCCGCATCGTCGGCACCGGGCGCACCGCCCTGGTACCAGCGCTCGAAGCCGTCGTCGATGTCGTGTGCGCCGTCCTGCGCACGGGGGGTGGGTGCTTGCATGGGGCTGCTCCTCGATTCGCTCTGGACAGCATGGTGGCGCCCGCCGCGCGGCGGTGCAGGCAGCGCAGGCCGGCACCTGCTGTAGGCCGCTGCCTACCGTGGCTGCCAGCCGAAAACCGCCTTCTAGAATGGGTCGGCCGATGCCTGATGCACTGACCCTCCTCGTCCTCCTCCCGTTCATCGGCAGCGCCGTGGCTGCGCTGCTTCCCTCGAACGCCCGCAACACCGAATCCACGCTGGCCGGCATCGTGGCGCTGGCGGGCACGCTGCAGGTGGCCTGGCTCTATCCGCAGGTGGCCGATGGCGGCGTGCTGGAGCACCGCATCGGCTGGATGCCCAGCCTGGGCGTGGACATCGTGCTGCGCATGGACGGCTTTGCCTGGATGTTCGCCATGCTGGTCATGGGCGTGGGCACGCTGGTGGTGCTGTACGCCCGCTACTACATGAACCCGGCCGACCCGGTGCCGCGCTTCTTCTCGTTCCTGCTGGGCTTCATGGGCTCGATGATGGGCGTGGTGCTGTCGGGCAACCTGGTGCAGCTGGTGCTGTTCTGGGAACTCACCAGCCTGTTCTCCTTCCTGCTCATCGGCTACTGGCACCACCGCGGCGATGCCCGCCGCGGGGCCCGCATGGCCCTCACCGTCACCGGTGCCGGCGGCCTGGCGCTGCTGGCCGGCGTGCTGATGCTGGGCCAGATGGTGGGCAGCTACGAGCTGGATGCGGTGCTGGCCTCGGGCGACGTGGTGCGGGCCCATCCGCTGTACCTGCCGATGCTGGTGCTGGTGCTGCTGGGCGCGCTGACCAAGAGCGCGCAGGTGCCCTTCCAGTTCTGGCTGCCGCATGCCATGGCCGCGCCCACGCCGGTCTCGGCCTACCTGCATTCGGCCACGATGGTGAAGGCCGGCGTGTTCCTGCTGGCCCGGCTGTGGCCGGTGCTGGCCAACACCGAGGCCTGGTTCTGGATCGTGGGCGGCGCCGGTGCGGCCACGCTGCTGTTCGGTGCGTACACCGCGATGTTCCAGCGCGACCTGAAGGGCCTGCTGGCCTATTCCACGATCAGCCACCTGGGGCTGATCACGCTGCTGCTGGGCCTGAACAGCCCGCTGGCCGCGGTGGCGGCGGTGTTCCACATCATGAACCACGCCACCTTCAAGGCCTCGCTGTTCATGGCCGCCGGCATCATCGACCACGAGACCGGCACGCGCGTCATCGGCCGCCTCAACGGCCTGTTCAAGGCCATGCCCATCACCGGCACGCTGGCGATGGTGGCCAGTGCGGCCATGGCCGGCGTGCCGCTGCTCAACGGCTTCCTGTCCAAGGAGATGTTCTTCGCCGAGACGGTCTACATCAGCTCGCTGCCGTGGGTGGAGACCGGGCTGCCGGTGATCGCCACGCTGGCCGGCATCTTCAGCGTGGCCTATTCGCTGCGCTTTTCCTATGACATCTTCTTCGGCCCGCTCACGCCCGACCTGCCGCGTGCGCCGCATGAGCCGCCGCACTGGATGCGGGTGCCGGTGGAGCTGCTGGTGCTGGCCTGCGTGGTGGTGGGCATGTTCCCGGCGCTGTCGGTGGGTGCCTTCCTGGCCACCGCCGCGCGGCCGGTGGTGGGCGGCACGCTGCCGGACTACAGCCTGGCCATCTGGCACGGCTTCAACGCGCCGATGATGATGAGCCTGGTGGCGCTGGCCGGCGGCACGCTGCTGTACTTCGCGCTCAAGCGCCAGTTCGAGCGCGGCCGCCTGCACCGCACGCCGATGACCGGCGGCCTGCATGGCAAGGCGGTGTTCGAGCGGGCGGTGACGCAGCTGTCGTGGTTTGCGCGCTGGGCGTCGCGCGCCTTCGGCACCCGGCGGCTGCAGCCGCAGATGCGCTGGCTCTTCTTCTCGGCCATGGTGGCGGCCTTCATGGCGCTGCAGCCGCTGGGCCTGGCCGCCGGCGGGCGGCCGCTGGTGGAGCCCGCGGCCACCTTCGTGCTGATGTGGGTGGTGGGCGCGGCCTGCGCGGTAGGCGCGGCCTGGCAGGCCAAGTACCACCGGCTGGTGGCGCTGATCCTCGCGTCCGGCGCTGGCCTGATCACCTGCCTGACCTTCGTCTGGTTCTCGGCGCCCGACCTGGCGCTCACCCAGCTGGCGGTGGAGATCGTGACCACGGTGCTGCTGCTGCTGGGCCTGCGCTGGCTGCCGCAGCGGCTGATGCCCGAGGCCCTGGGCACGATGCGCCGCGGCCGCGGCCCCGGCTGGCGCCGCACCCGCGACCTGCTGCTGGCCCTGGGGGCCGGCAGCGGCATGGCGGTGCTGGCCTACGCGATGATGACGCGGCCCTTCCCGCAGAGCATCTCGCCCTACTTCCTGGAGCGCTCGCTGCCGCAGGGCGGCGGCACCAACGTGGTCAACGTGCTGCTGGTGGACTTCCGCGGCTTCGACACGCTGGGCGAGATCAGCGTGCTGGGCGTGGTGGCGCTCACGGTGTATGCGCTGCTGCGCCGCTTCCGGCCCGCGCCCGAGAGCGTGGAGCTGCCGCCGCAGCAGCGCCACCTGCCCACCGAGCCCTTGAGCACCGACCTGCTGCCGCCGCCCACCGCGGCGCAGGCCGCGGCATCGCCGCTGGCCTTCGGCTACATGGTGGTGCCCAAGGTGCTGTCGCGGCTGCTGCTGCCGGTGGCCATGGTGTTCGCGGTGCATCTGTTCCTGCGGGGGCACAACCAGCCGGGCGGCGGCTTCGCGGCGGGGCTGGTGGTGGCATCGGCGCTGGTGCTGCAGTACATGGTGGCCGGCACCCAGTGGGTGGAGTCGCACTTCTGGCTGCGGCCGCAGCGCTGGATCGCCACCGGACTGGGCATCGCCTGGCTCACCGGCATGGGCGCGCTGGCGCTGGGCTACCCCTTCCTCACCACCCACACCGCGCACCTGCACCTGCCGGTGGTGGGCGAGCTGCACGTGGCCAGCGCGCTGTTCTTCGACATCGGCGTGTTCGCGCTGGTGGTGGGCGCCACCATGCTGATCCTCATCGCGCTGGCGCACCAGTCGCTGCGCAGCCACCGCGTGGCGCGCGAGCCGCTCACCGGGCCGCTGGCCGACGGACGGAGCAGCTGATGGAGATCACCCTGTCCATCGCCATCGGCGTGCTCACCGCCTCGGGCGTGTGGCTGCTGCTGCGCCCGCGCACCTTCCAGGTGGTGATGGGCATGGCGCTGCTGTCGTATGCGGTCAACCTCTTCATCTTCGGCATGGGCCGGCTGTCCATCGACAAGGAACCCATCATCCGCCCCGGCGTGCCGCTGGACCTGCTGCACTACGACGACCCGCTGCCGCAGGCGCTGGTGCTCACCGCCATCGTCATCGGCTTCGCGATGACGGCGCTGCTGCTGGTGGTGCTGCTGGCCTCGCGCGGCCTCAACGGCACCGACCACGTCGACGGCGAAGAATCCCCGACCGCCGCCCCCCGGCGGGCCGGCCGGCGTACAAGCCGGACGGGGGCAGACCTCATGACTTCGTTGATGGTCGCCCCCATCCTGCTGCCGATGCTGGCCGCGGTGCTGATGCTGGCCGCGCAGCACCGGCGCCGCTGGCACCTGGCCATCAACCTCGTGGCCACCACCGCCAGCCTGGGAGTGGCGCTGATGCTGCTGCACTGGGTCAAGCACAACGGCGCGCCCGGCGCCGTGGGCGTGTACCTGCCGGGCAACTGGAACGTGCCCTTCGGCATCGTGCTGGCGGCCGACCGGCTGTCGGTGCTGATGCTGGTGCTCACGGCCGTGGTGGCGCTGGCATCGCTGGTGTTCGCCATCGCCCGCTGGGACCGCGCGGGCGTGTACTTCCATCCCCTCTTCCAGCTGCAGCTGATGGGGCTGAACGGCGTGTTCCTCACCGCCGACCTGTTCAACCTGTTCGTGTTCTTCGAGGTGATGCTGTCGGCCAGCTACGGCCTGCTGCTGCACGGCTCGGGCCGCTGGCGGGTGCGCGCCGGGCTGCACTACCTCGTCATCAACCTGGCCGCCTCGTCGTTGTTCCTGGTGGGCGTGAGCATGCTGTACGGCGTGACCGGCACCCTCAACATGGCCGACATGGCGCAGCGCATCGCGGTGCTGCCGGCCGAGGACCGCGGGCTGCTGCATGCGGGCGCCGCCATCCTGGCCATCGCCTTCCTCACCAAGGCGGCGATGTGGCCGCTCAACTTCTGGCTGGTGCCGGCCTACACCGCGGCCAGCGCGCCGGTGGGGGCGCTGTTCGCCATCCTGACGAAGGTGGGCCTGTACACCGTGCTGCGGCTGTGGTCGCTGATGTTCCCGGCCGGCGCGGGCGATTCGGCCTATTTCGGCGGCCGCTGGCTGCTGCTGGCCGGCATCGCCACGCTGGCGGTGGCCGCGCTCAGCATGCTGGCGTCGCAGAAGATCGACCGGCTGGCCGCGCTGGCGGTGGTGGTGTCCTCGGGCACCTTGATGGCGGCCATCAGCTTCGGGCAGCCGGGGCTCACCGCGGGCGCGCTGTTCTACCTGCTGAGTTCCACGCTGGCGCTGGCCGCCTTGTTCCTGCTGGCCGAGCTGATCGAGCGCTCGCGCCAGATCCAGGCCGGCGCCGAGAAGGCCGAGGCCCGCGGACTGGCCTTTCCGGTGGAGGACCTGGAGCCGTCGGAATTCGACGATGCCGGCGAGGCCATCACCGGCCGCGCCATCCCGGCGGCCATGGCCTTCCTGGGCGTGAGCTTCATCGCCTGCACGCTGCTGGTGGCGGGCATGCCGCCGCTGTCGGGCTTCGTGGGCAAGTTCAGCATGCTGGTGGCGCTGATCCATCCGCAGGGCCTGGGCGGCCTGGGCGTGGCCGACACGCCGCGCCAGGCCTGGCTGCTGCTGGGGCTGCTGATCGTCTCCGGCCTGTTGTCGCTGTGGTCGCTCACCGGCGCCGGCGTGCGCTACTTCTGGACGCCGCTGCACCGGCCCGCGCCGCACCTGAAGATCATCGAATGCGCGCCCATCGCCGGCCTGCTGCTGGCCTGCGTGCTGCTCACGGTGCATGCCGAGGCCGTGCTGCGCTACACCCGCGCCACCGCCGAGGCCCTGCAGACGCCTTCGCTGTACATCGAGGCGGTGATGACCACCCAGCCCAAGCCCCAGCCCACCGACGCCGACGTGGGGGTGCTGCAGTGATGCGCCGCCTGCTGCCTGCGCCGCTGCTGTCGGCCGCGCTGCTGGCGCTGTGGCTGCTGCTGGCCGACAGCGGCTCGGCCGGCCAGTGGTTGCTGGGCGCGGTGGTGGCCATCGGCGCGCCGCTGCTCACCGCTTCGCTGCGGCCGGGGCGGGTGCGCATGCGCCGACCGGGCGTGGCCCTGCTGCTGCTGGCCCGCGTGGCGCGCGATGTGGTGGCCTCCAACCTGCGGGTGCTGCACGGGGTGCTGCGCGGTGCCTTCGGCGGCCCGCAGCGCTGGCCGCGCTCGGGTTTCGTGCAGGTGCCCATCACGCTGCGAGACGCCAATGCGCTGGCCGCGCTGGCCGTCATCCTGGCGGTGATCCCGGGCACGGTGTGGTGCGAGCTGTCGCCCGACGGCCGCACACTGCTGCTGCATGTGTTCGACCTGGGCGACGAGGCGGCGCTGGTGGCCGAGATCCACCAGCGCTACGAGCGCCCGCTGCAGGAGATCTTCGAATGACGCCCGCCATCTCTCCGCTGCTGTGGACGGCCATGCTGATCGCCTTCGGCTGCTTCGCGCTGGCCATGGTCATCACCGTCGTGCGCCTGTTCATCGGCCCCAGCGCCCAGGACCGCGTGCTGGCGCTGGACTACCTCACCATCACCGCGCTGCTGCTGATGCTGGTGCTGGGCCTGCGCCACCACAGCAGCATGTACTTCGAGGCGGCGCTGCTGGTGGCGATGCTGGGCTTCATCACCTCCATCGGGCTGGCCCGCTTCCTGTTGCGCGGCGAGGTGGTGGAGTGATGGCCTGGTGGATCGAGGTCCTGGTGGCCGCCCTGCTGGTGGCCAGCGGCCTGCTGGCGCTGGCCGGCGCGGTGGGCCTGCTGCGCCTGCCCGACTTCTTCCAGCGCATGCACCCGCCGGCGCTGGCCATCACGCTGGGCAGCTGGTGCGTGGCGCTGGCCTCGGTGCTGTACTTCTCGGCGCTGGACGAGCGGCCGGTGCTGTCGGCCTGGCTGATCCCCATCCTGCTGGCCATCACCGCGCCGATCACCAGCCTGCTGCTGGCGCGCGCGGCCCTCTTCCGCCAGCGCGGCTTCGCCGCCAAGCGGCATGCGGGGCCGCCGCGCGACGGCCCCGGCGAGGCGCCGCCGCCCTCTTCCGCGGCGCGGCACGGTCCCCCCCTGAGCCTGCCATGTACGAGAAGTTCTTCGGCCTGAAGCAGGCGCCGTTCTCCATCGCGCCCGACCCGCACTACCTCTACATGAGCGAGCGCCACCGCGAGGCGCTGGCCCACCTGCTGTACGGGCTGGGCGGCGGTGGCGGCTTCGTGCTGCTGACCGGCGAGATCGGCGCCGGCAAGACCACCGTGTGCCGCGCCTTCCTGGAGCAGATTCCGGCGGGCTGCCATGTGGCCTACATCTTCAATCCCAAGCTCAGCGCGCTGGAGCTGCTGAAGACGGTGTGCGACGAGTTCCGCATCGCGCCCCCGGCCGCCGGCGCCGCGGCCACGGTGAAGGACTACGTCGACGTGCTGAACGGCTTCCTGCTGCAGGCCCATGCGGCGGGGCGCAACAGCGTGCTGGTGATCGACGAGGCGCAGAACCTGTCGGCCGACGTGCTGGAGCAGCTGCGCCTGCTCACCAACCTGGAGACCAGCGAGCGCAAGCTGCTGCAGATCGTGCTCATCGGCCAGCCCGAGCTGCGCACCATGCTGGCCAGCCCGGCGCTGGAGCAGCTGGCGCAGCGGGTGATCGCGCGCTTCCACCTCGATGCGCTGAGCGCGCCCGAGACAGCGCAGTACGTGGCCCATCGGCTGGCCGTGGCCGGGCTGCATGGCGCCCTGCCCTTCGATGCCGATGCGCTGGCCCGGGTGCACCTGCGCGCCCGCGGCGTGCCGCGGCGCATCAACCTGCTGTGCGACCGCGCGCTGCTGGGCGCCTATGCCCGCGGCCTGCCGCGGGTGGACCGCGCGCTGGCGGACCTGGCGGCGGCCGAGGTGTTCGACGCGCCGGCGACGCCGCCCGCCCGTCGCCCGAGCCGCCGCACCATGGGCTGGGGCCTGGCCGTGGCCGCCACCGCCGCCACCGCCGGCCTGGCGGCGGGCGTGCTGCTGCTGGCGCCGGACCGGCTGGCCGGCCTGTGGCAGCAGCAGCCGGCCGCGGTGGCCGGGGCACGGCCGGCCGGCGCGACCGGCACCGCGCCTGCCGCACGCACGCCGGGCACGACGGGGCCCCAGGCGGCGGCCTCGGGCGCCGGGCCGGTCGCGGCCGCAGCCAGCGCGGCCTCCTCGGTGACGACCGGTGCACCGGCGGGCGCCCTGCCCGCCACGGCGACGGCTGCTGCCGACAGCCCCGGCCCGGCGGCCAGCGCCGCCGGCTTCGACCTGCCCGCGCTGCTGGCCATGCTGCCGCGCGACGAGCGGGCCGCCTGGCGGCTGCTGGCGCCGGCCTGGGCCCTGCCGGCCGATGCGGCCGAACCCTGCGCCGACTGGGCGCGGCTGCAGGTGCAGTGCTTCCGCGGCCCGGCCAACCTGGCCCAGGTGCGGCTGCTCGACCGCCCCGGCCTGCTGACGCTGGCCGACGGCCGCGGCGGCCAGGTCTATGCGCTGCTCACCGGCATCAGCGCCGGCCAGGCGCAGCTGCAGGTGCAGGGCCAGTCGCGCGCGGTGCCGCTGGGTGCGCTGGCGCAGGCCTGGACCGGCGAGTTCGCCACGCCAGGCGGCTGCCGCCCGAGCCTGTCGGCGCCGAGGCCCAGTCGGCCGCGCTGGCCGACCGCCTGGACCGCGCGCTGGGCACGCCGCGCGACGGCGCCGCGCTGCGCGAGCGCCTGCAGACCTTCCAGCGCGCCCAGGGCCTGCGCGCCGACGGCGTGCTGGGCCCGATGACCACCATGCAGCTCAACCGCGCCACCGGCGTGCAAGAGCCCCGGCTTGCGCAAGGAAGTTGACGATGTCGCTGGTTCTGGAAGCCCTGAAGAAGGCCGATGCCGAGCGCGAACGCGAGCGCGGCGCGGTGCCCGACCTGCATGCCCGCCCCGTGCCGCTGGCGCCCGCGCCGCCGGCCGCCGCCTCCCGCGGGCCGGCGCTGGCCTGGACCGTGGCCGGCCTGGCGCTGGCCGCCGCGGCGGTGTTCGGCTGGCAGGCGATGCGACGGCCGGCGCCGGCGGACACGGCGGTGCCGCCGCCCGCGCCGCAGGCTTCGCCGACCCTGCCGCCGGTGGCGGACCGGCCAGTGGCCGCGGCGCCGGCGCCCGTGCCGACACCGATCCCCTCGCCCGCGCCCGCGCCCGCCCCGGCCCGGGTCCCGGCGCCCGCACCGTCACCGGTGCCATCGCCGCCGCCACCCGCCGCCGCGCCACCGGCCGCACGCGCACCTGCGCCATCGCCAGCGCCCGCCGCACGGCCGGCCCCGCGACCGGCCCCAGCCGCACCGGCTACGCCGCCGCCAACGGCCGTGTCACCGACGCTGCCACCGGCTCGGCCCGCCACACCGGAAAGCGAGCGCCCGCCCACCGCATCCCGCGGCGACGAGCGCATCCACGACAACCTGCAGTCCTTGCCCGACGACGTGCGCCGTGCAATACCGCGGCTGGTGATGGGCGGCGCGATGTATTCCGAATCCGCGGCCAACCGCATGCTCATCGTCAACGGACAGTTGTTCCGCGAAAACGACGAACTGGCTCCAGGCCTGGTCCTGGAGCAGATTGCGCTGAAATCCGCGGTACTGCGTTACCGCAATTACCGCTTTCGCGTCAGCTATTGAACGCGATCAGACCGCAAATTCTTCGAGCTTGCGTCCAGACGCAATGGCTTCGCGCAGCCATTTCGGGCGCGGGCCGCGGCCGCCCCACACATTGCCCGACGGATCGCGATACCGCGGCGTGGCACTGGCGGCCGAACGGCGGCGACCTTTTGCGGCCGGCCGCGCCTTCTTTGCGCCGCTCTTGCTGGTGCCGGCACGGCCGCTGCCAAAACCCAGGTCCTCGGCGGTCAGCTCATAAGCCTGGATGGCTTCCTTGATGCGGGCCACCACGCCGGCCACTTCCTTGCGCCGCACGGCTTCGGCTTGCTGCGACAGCGCTTCGATCTGCTTTTTCAACTGGTCGTACGTCTTGGTCATGGCCTGGCTGTGGTTAACGTCAATATTCAACATTGGACTCCACCTGTGGGTGGATGGCAATTATCTCTATTTGGTGTAGCAGCCACCGTACCCGCAGCCAGGGTATGTCTTTTTCGTCACAAAACCGGGTTCCTGCAATCGCCACCGACATGACCACCGCCAACAGTTCCATCTGGGTCACGCTGCGCCACGACGTCTTCCGCGCTTTGTGGCTGGCCGGGGGTTTGTATTTCGTCGGCAATGCGATGCAGACGATGGCGGCGGCCTGGATGATGGTGGAGCTGACCGGCTCCGCGTTTCTCGCGGCATTGGTGCAAACCGCGGTGTTCCTGCCGATGTTTCTGCTGGCGCTGCCGGCCGGCGTGCTGGCCGATATCACCGACCGGCGCCGATTGATCGTCGGCGCCCTCGTCACGCAGGCCATCACCGGCAGTTTGCTGGCGGTGCTGCTGCTGGTCGGCTGGGCCGGGCCCACCACCATGCTGCTGCTGATCTTCGTGGCCGGCTGCTGCACCGCGCTGCTGTCGCCGGCCTGGAACTCCACCATCAACGACTCCATCCCGCGCGAGGAGATGCCGCAGGCCATCACCTGCGTGTCCATCGCGTTCAATGCCGCGCGGGCGCTGGGCCCGGCGCTGGCAGGGCTGGTGTTCGCCCAGGTGGGCGGCTCCTGGAACTTCGCGCTGGCGGTGCTCACGGTGCTGGCGATGCTGGTGATCGTGCGCCGCCATCCGCCGGCGCCGCACCCGCCTTCGCGCCTGCCGGCCGAGCGGCTGTGGGGCGGCATGCTGAGCGCGCTGCGCTTCGCGCGCCATTCGCAGCCGGTGTTCGCGCAGCTGGTGCGCACCGTGGCCTACAGCGGCACCGGCTCGGCGCTGTGGGCGCTGCTGCCCATCATCGGGCAGCGCCAGCTGGGCCTGGGCGCGGAGGGCTACGGCCTGCTGATGGCCTGCCTGGGCGGCGGCGCGGTGGCCATCGGCCTGGTGATCGGGCCGCTGCGCCAGCGGCTGGGGCTGGAGACCATCGTCAACGGCGGCTGCGTGGTCTACGGCCTGGTGATGCTGGTGGCGGCGCTGGTGCGCTGGCCGCCGGTGGTGTACCTGGCGCTGGCCATCGGCGGCGCCTGCTGGATGGCGGCGATGTCCACCTTCAACACCGCCACCCAGTCCAGCGCACCGCCGTGGGTACGCGCGCGGGCGATGGCGCTGCACACCGTCAGCGCGCTCGGCTCGTTTGCCATCGGCTCGGCGCTGTGGGGCGCACTGTCGGGGCTGTTCGGCCTGCCGTTCACGCTATGCCTGGCCGCGGGCGGCATGCTGGCCGGCGCGTTGCTGGCGCGGCCCTTTCCGCTGCGCATGGGCGAGCGCTCCGACGTGACGCCGGCCTCGGTGGACGAGCTGCTGATCCTGGCCGACGAGCCGGCGCCCGAGGCCGGCCCGGTGGCGGTGGAGATCGGCTACCGCATCAGTCCGGCGGCGGCGCCTGAATTTCTGGACGCGGTGGCCGCGCTGCGCGGCCCGCGCCGCCGCGACGGCGCCACCTTCTGGCGGGTGTATCGCGACCTGTCCGATCCGGCACGCTACGTGGAACGCTTCATCGTCACCTCCTGGGCCGACTACCTGCACCAGCGCGCCCGTGCCACGCAGGCCGACTCCCACCTGGAAACGCGCGTGCGCTCCTTCCTGGCCCCCGGCGAGGCGGTCACCATGCAGCACTACCTCGCGGAACGGTAGGCCTACCGCTGCGGCTGCCCGCGGGCGCGGGCCTCCTCCTCGATGCGGCGGCCGAAGTCTTCGGCGGAGCCACCGGTGGGCAGGTTGTCGGCGGCCTGCAGGGCCGCGCGCAGATCGGCGGATTGCAGCGCGGCATTCAGCTCGGCGTTCAGGCGGCCCAGCACCGCCGGCGGTGTGCGGCCGGGGGCGAAGATGCCGAACAGCGACACCAGGTTGGCCCGCGGCACGCCCAGCTCGGCCAGCGTGGGCACCTCGGGCAGCACCGGCAGCCGCGCCGGCGCGCCCACGGCCAGCGCCTTCAGCCGGCCGCTGCGCAAGTGGCCCAGCTGCAGCGGCCCCACGTTCGTGGACAGCACCTCGAACTGAGCGCCCAGCGCATCGGTGAGCTGCTGCCCGCCGCCCTTGTACGGCACATGGGTGATGCGCCCGCCGGCCACGGCCTCCACCGCCTCCAGCACCCGGTGGCCCACCGTCTGCGGTCCCGAGGTGGCCCAGCGCAGCCCCTGCGGCCGCCGCGCGGCCGCCAGCAGCGCCTCGAAGCCCTCGCCCGGCAGCGCCGTGGTGCCGGCCACCAGCACCGGCGTGGCCATCACGCTCATCACCGGCGCCAGCTGCGCCCGCAGCGCCGCGCCGCCGCCGGCCTGGCTGTCGGGCGTGGTCAACGGGCTGATGGCCGAGAAGCACAGGGTGTGGCCATCGGGCGCCGCCCGCGCCAGGGCCGCCAGCGCCAGCGCACCGCCCGCGCCGGCCCGGTGCGTCACCAGCACCGGCACGTTCAGCCTCGCCGACAGCCGCTCCGCCAGCGCACGGGCCGCCGCATCGCTGACCCCGCCCGGCGGATAGGCCACCACCAGCTGCAACGGCCCGGTGGGCCAGTCCGCCGCCGCCAACGGCCCCGCCACGGCTCCCAGCCAGGCCGGCAGCGGCCAGCGCAGCAGCGGGGCGGCCAGCCAGCAGCGGCGGCGGATCACGCGCCCACCGCCTTGGCCCGCCGCGACCGGCTGCGGCGCGGCGCGGTGGCCGCCGGCACCAGGCCGAGCACCAGCGCGATGAAGGAGGCCACCACCTGGCCTTCGCCACCGGCCTCGTCGCCCTCGCGCCAGACCAGGGTGAGCGGTGCGCACAGCGCGCCGCCATCGGCCAGCGGGCGGTAGACGATGGCATCGCCGTGCGCGCCGCGCATCGACGCCGGCACCACCGACACGCCCACCCCCGCGGCCACCAGGTTGAGGTTGCTCATCATCCGTTCCACCTCGGCGGCCACGGTCACCGCCACGCCTTCGCGCTGGCACAGCGACAGCAGGTCGGCATACAGGCCGGGCGCACCGGGCCGGCGCACCAGCACCAGCCGCTCGCCGTGCAGCGCGCTCAGCGGCAGGGCCCGGCCCGGCCGCGCGGCCAACGCATGGTCGGCCGGCAGGGCCACCATCACCGGCTCTTCCAGCAGCGTGTGGAAGCGCAGGCCCGGCGGCCGGGCCACCGGCACCCGCAGGAAGGCACAGTGCAGCCGGCCGCTGGCCACCGCGTCGGTGAGCGTGGCGGCCGGGTCCTCGCTCATCTCCAGCGTGATGCCGGGGTAGCGCCGCCGGCATTCACGCAGCGCCTGCGGCGTGAAGCCGTGGGCCGCGGCCGAGCTGGTGAAGCCCACCGCCAGCCGGCCCTGTTCCCCGCGGGCGATGGAGGCCATGCGCTGCTGCAGCGCCGCCACGTCGGCCAGCAGCCGCTGGGCGTCGGCCAGCAGCACGCGGCCGCCTTCGGTCAGCGCCACGCCCTTGGGATGGCGGCGCAGCAGCTGCAACCCCAGCTCGGCCTCCAGCGCCTTGATCTGCTGGCTCAGCGGCGGCTGCTGGATGCCCAGCGCGGCGGCGGCCCGGGTCATGTGGCCGGCCTCGGCCACGGCGGCGAAATAACGAAGATGGCGCAGCTCCATATGCACAGCGTATCAGCATGGCCAGCTCGGTATATTTGACCGCTGCTTGCACCCCGCCTTAGCCTGCGGGCCGGACATCCACACCACAAGATCCGGAGACAAGCATGAGCTTCACCCCATCCCGCGCCGCCGCCTGCGCGGCCCTGCTGGCCGCCGGCCTGGCCGCCGCCGGCGCCGCACAGGCCACCACCCGCGTGCTCTTCGTCGGCAACAGCTACACCTTCGGCCGCACCAACCCGGTGATGAGCTACAACGCCGGCCAGGTGACCGACCTCACCGCCGCGATGTGGGCTGCCGACGCCACCGGCAGCAATGCCTTCGAGCCGCATCCCTGGGGCGGCGTGCCGGGCGTGTTCAAGCAGTTCACGGTGCAGGCGGGGCTGGACTACGAGGTGGCGCTGTCCACCCGCAATGCCGCCTCCCTGCGCGGCCACTACCTCAACAGCAACCCGGCCGGCTGGGACCTGCGCGGCAACATCGGCTCCCGCCAGTGGGACCAGGTGGTGCTGCAGGAGCAGAGCGACGAAGCCCTGCCCCGCCAGCCCGGGCTCAGTTCCAACCCGGCGTACTTCGAGGCCTATGCCCGCCAGATCGAGCGCTACGTGCACGACGGCGCGGCCACCAGCTACCGCGAGCGCGACCTGATCGGCGGCACCACCGCCGCCTGCCAGGCGGCCACCGGGGCCAGCGCCGGCACCTGCAACCTGCTGCGCAACATCCCCGCCAATGCCAATGCCAGCGCGGCCACGCAGCTGTACCTGTACCAGACCTGGGCCCGGCCCAACCTGATCAACGCGCCCTCCACCACCGTCACCGATCCGGTGACCGGCGTAGTCACGCCCACCGGCACGCCCGCGCCGTCCTTCTATCCCTCGCTGGAGGCGATGACCGCCGACCTGCATGCCGCCTACTACGGCCTGGCCGCAGGCGCGCCGGGTTTCGCGGGCGTGGCGCCGGTAGGAGACAGCTTCCTGCGCGCCGTGACCGAGGGCGTGGCCACCCGCGACATGTACGCCCCCGATGCCGCCACCGACGGCCTGGTGGACCTGTGGTGGGACGACGGCACCCATGCCAGCACCGCCGGCTCCTACCTGAGCGCGCTCACGCTCTTCGGCACCCTCACCGGACGCGACCCGGCCAGCCTGGGCGCCGGCGAGATCGCCGCCCGCGACCTGGGGCTCAGCCCCAGCCAGGCCACCGCGCTGCAGCGGGTGGCCAGCCTGCAGCTGGGCTTCACCCCCGCGGTGCCCGAGCCCGGCAGCTGGGCGCTGATGGCCGCCGGCCTGGCCGCGGTGGCCGGCCTGGCCCGCCGGCGCGCGGCGGGCCGCCGCGCCGGCTGAAGGCCGCGCGGGCCGCCCGCCGCGACGAAAAGCTCACTTCCGCCGGCTTCCTGCCGACAACAGGGAGGTTGCGTGGCGCCGAAGGCGGCGCCGCGCCTGCAACCGACAAGGAAGTACCGATGTTCTTGAGCAGCATGTCGATTGGCAAACGTCTGGCCGTGGTGCTGGGCGTGATCCTCAGCCTGTGTTTTGCCAGCAGCCTGTTCGCGGTGGTCAAGCTGCGCCACATTGGCCAGCACGTGGACAAGATGGTGACGGACAACGCCCGCACCGAGCGCGCCACCGCCGACTGGCTGCGCAACACCACCGCCGGCGTGCAGCGCGCCGCGGCCATCGCCAAGAGCAGCGACAGCGGCCTGATCGAATACTTCGCCCCCGCCACCGCCGCCTCCATCGCCGAGACCAACAAGCTGCAGGAGCAGATCGACAAGGCGATGCGCACGCCCGAGGAGCGCAAGCTGTTCGACGAGGTGGGTGCGATGCGCAAGGCCTACCTGGCCGCGCGGGCCGAGGTGAGCAAGCTCAAGCAGGCGGGTGACCTGGCCGGTGCCAGCAAGCTGTTCGATGAGCGCTTCGAGCCCACCGCCAAGGCCTACCTGGCCGGCGTGACGCAGATCGCCGACCTGCAGCGCAGCTACCTGGACCAGGCCGCCGCGCAGAGTGCCGAGCTCACCGAGCGCACCGCCAGCCTGCTGGTGGCCTGCGCGGTGCTGGCCACCGGCCTGGGCGTGGTGCTGGCCTGGCTGCTGGCCGGCAGCATCACGCGGCCGCTGCGCGAGGCCGAGAAGAGGGCCAGCGCCATCGCCCAGATGGACCTCACCGGCCAGCCGCAGGCCCGCTACGCCTCGGACGAGACCGGCCAGCTGCTGCGCGCCATCGACGCGATGCGCAGTGCGCTGCAGCAGGCGCTGGGGCAGGTGCGCGGCGTGGTGGACAGCATCTCCACCGCCAGCTCCGAGATCGCCACCGGCAACCACGACCTGAGCGCCCGCACCGAGCAGGCGGCCAGCAACCTGCAGCAGACCGCCAGCTCGATGGAGGAGCTGACCGCCACCGTGCACCAGAGCGCGGACATGGCCTCGCAGGTGAACCAGCTCGCCGCCTCGGCGGTGGATGCCGCCCGCCGTGGCGGCCAGGTGGTGTCGCAGGTGGTGTCCACGATGGAGGAGATCCACAGCAGCTCGCGCAAGGTGGCCGACATCACCGGCACCATCGACGGCATCGCCTTCCAGACCAACATCCTGGCGCTGAATGCCGCTGTCGAAGCCGCCCGCGCCGGCGAGCAGGGCCGCGGCTTCGCGGTGGTGGCCGGCGAGGTGCGGCTGCTGGCGCAGCGCTCGGCCGAGGCCGCGCGCGAGATCAAGGCGCTGATCGGCGCCTCGGTGGACAAGGTGGAGCACGGCACCAGGCTCGTGCAGGAAGCCGGCGGCACCATGGAGGACGTGGTCACCAGCGCCCAGCGCGTGACCGACATGATCGGCGAGGTGACCGTGGCCACCGCAGAGCAACGCGACGGCATCGGTCAGGTCAATGGCGCGGTGAGCCAGCTCGACCAGATGACGCAGCAGAACGCCGCGCTGGTGGAGCAGAGCACCGCCGCCACCACCAGCCTGCAGGAGCAGGCGCAGCGGCTGGCCGGCGTGGTGGCCGGCTTCCGGCTGCAGGGCCGCTGAAGGCCTCTATTTCGGTAGCCAGCGCGCCAGCGTGGCCGCCAGCTGCGCGATGGTCACCGGCTTGCTCATGAAGTCGTCCATGCCGGCGGCGCGGCAGGCGGCCTGGTCCTCGGGCATGGCGGCCGCGGTGAGGGCCACCACCGGCAGCCGACGCGCCGCGCCGGCAGCGGCCTCCGCCGCGCGGATGCAGCGCGTGGCCTCGAAGCCGTCGGTGCCCGGCATGTGGCAGTCCATGAACACCAGGTCGTAGTGCCGGCGCTGCACCGCGGCGCAGGCCTCGGCGCCATCGGCCACCACGTCCACCCGGCATTGCAGCCGGCCCAGCATCTCCCGCAGCACCAGCTGGTTCACCTCGTTGTCCTCGGCCAGCAGCACGCTGCTGGGGCGCAGCGGCGGCAGGGCCGGATCGGCCGCCGGGGCGCCGGCCGGCGCCGACACCGCGCCCACCGGCACGCTGAACACGAAGCGTGAGCCGCCCTCGGGCGGGCTGTGCAGCTCGATGTCGCCGCCCATCAGCCGGCTGAGCTGCCGCACGATGGACAGGCCCAGCCCGCTGCCGCCGTGCAGCCGCGTGGTGGAGGAATCGGCCTGCACGAAGGGCTCGAAGATGTGCGCCCGCTGCAGCGGCGTGATGCCGATGCCGGTGTCGGCCACCTCGAAGGACAGCAGCGCGCCGCCGCGGCCGCGCGGGTCGTCGTGGCAGCGCAGCCGCACCGACACGCTGCCGCGGTCGGTGAACTTCACCGCGTTGGACAGCAGGTTCAGCAGCACCTGCTGAAGGCGCAGCGCATCGGCCAGCACCCGAGGCGGCACCTCCGGCGCCACCTCCGCCGCCAGCCGCAGGCCCTTTCCCAGGGCCTGCGGCCGCACCACTGCCAGCGATTCGTCGACCAGCCGCCGCGGGTCCACCACGTCCTGCGCCAGGTCCAGCCGGCCGGCCTCGATGCGCGAGAGGTCGAGCACGTTGTCGATGATGCCCAGCAGCACCTGGCCGGATTGGCGCGCGGTCTCGGCATACCTGCGCTGCTCGGGGGTCAGCGGCGTGCCCAGCAGCAGCTCGGTGGCGCCCAGCACGCCGTTCATCGGGGTGCGGATCTCGTGGCTCATCATCGCCAGGAAACGCGACTTGGCCACGCTGGCCTGCTCGGCCATGCGGCGTGCCAGCCGCAGCTCCTGCGCCTGGGCCTGCAGCTCGGCGCTGCGGTTCTCCAGCGTGTCCACCAGCTGGCGGGCGGTGCGCACCGCGGTGCGGGTGCGCAGGCGCAGCCGCTCGTTCACCAGCCCGGTGAAGGCCAGGTAGACGCCCACCAGGTACATCACCGCGGCCAGCGTCAGCCGCTCGCCCCAGCGCGGCTGCAGCGCCAGCAGGTCCAGCAGCAGGGTGTAGCCCAGGTAGGCCAGCACCACCACGTGGCTGAAGTACAGCGCGCGGCGGAAGCCATAGCCCACCTGGTCGGCCACCCGCACCAGCAGCAGGTAGCCGAAGAACAGGTGCGTCTGCTCCAGCCAGTGCAGCGTCAGCAGCCACATCGGCAGGTCCAGGTGCATGAACAGCAGGCTCAGGTCGAAGCGACCGGTGCGGCCATAGAAGTGCCACAGCACGGCCCAGCTCAGCAGGCTGTAGGCCAGGTTGGCCGCCACCAGGCCCCACAGCCAGCGGTCCACGGGATGCGCGGGCTCGCTGTTGAGCACCGCCATCAGGCACAGGATGCAGAAGCCCACCACCCGCACGAGCGGGATCTGCGCCGCATGCACCCGCCGGGCGTTGGCGGTTTTGCGCTGCTGCAGTTCGGCGGGATCGAGCGTGAAGCTGGAGTCCTGCGGCGGCATCGGGTCCCTGCGAGTCAAGCCGGGGGCAGCTTAGCGCCAAGCACACTGGGCGCGGCGCCCTAATCCCGGGCCGACGCGGGGCCGCTACAGCTCCAGCTTGTAACCCACGCCGTAGATGGAGCGGATCGGGTCCTGCCCCGGCGCCGCCGCTTCCAGCTTGCGGCGCAGGTTCTTCACATGGCTGTCCACCGCGCGGTCGGTGACGGCGCGGCCGTCGTGGTGCAGGTGGTCCAGCAGGCTGTCGCGCGAGAACACGCGGCCGGGCGTGGCCGCCAGCGTGCGCAGCAGCCGGAACTCCACCGGCGTGAGCTCCAGCGGCACGTTGTGGTAGCTGGCGCGCCAGGCGGCCTCGTCGATGTGCAGCGGCCCGGGCGGCGGCGGCAGGCCGCGGCGCGAGCGGCGCAGGATGGCCCGCACCCGGGCCATGATCTCGCGTGGGCTGAACGGCGTCTTGCAGATGTAGTCGTCCGCGCCCAGGTCCAGGCCCAGCAGGCGGTCGGCCTCCTCCACCCGGGCGGTGAGCATCACGATGGGCACGTCGCTGGTGGCCCGCAGCGCGCGGCACACCGCCAGGCCGTCCATGCCGGGCAGCATGATGTCCAGCAGCACCAGGTCGGCCGGCTGCGCGGCCATGGCCGGCAGCACCTCGCGGCCATCGGCGATCCACTCCGGCACATGGCCCTCGGCGCGCAGGTAGTCGCCGATGAGCGAGGCCATCTTGGGCTCGTCCTCGACGACGAGGATGCGGGCGGCCGGACCGTTCATGCCGCCGCCTCGCCCGATGCGGGCAGCACCACCCGCATCGCCAGCCCGCCCAGCGGCGAGGCGCCGGCCTCGATGCGCCCGCCATGCGCGGCCACGATGCTGCGGCAGATGGCCAGGCCCAGGCCGGCGCCGCCGCTGGCCCGGTTGCGCGAGCCTTCCACGCGGTAGAAGCGGTCGAACAGCCGGGTGACGCGGTGCGCCGGCACGCCGGGCGCCGAATCCTCGAACTCCAGCTGCACCGCCTGCGCACCGGCCGGGCTGCTCACCCGCACCTGCAGCACGCCGCCGCGGTCGGTGTAGCGCACGCTGTTTTCCATCAGGTTGTTGAACAGCTGCTGCAGCCGGCGCTCGTCGGCCAGCACCATCGGCGGCTCGGCGGGCAGCTCGGTGCGCAGCGTCAGGCCGGCCTCGGCCAGCCGGGCCGTGAAGCCGTCCAGCGTGGTGCACAGCAGCGCCACGATGTCCACCGGCGCCTTGCGGTAGGTGAGCGCGCCCACGTCGGCCAGCGAGAGGTCGTACAGGTCGCTCACCAGCTTGTTCATCGTGGCCACCTCGGCCTGCAGCGACTTGACGGTGGCCGGGCTCATCGCATGCACGCCGTCCTCGATGGCCTCCAGCTCGCCGTGCAGCACGCCCAGCGGCGTGCGCAGCTCGTGCGACACGTCGGCCAGGAAATCACGGCGCATGCGCTCGTTGCGCTCCAGCGTGTCGGCCAGGGTGTTGAAGTCACGCGCCAGCTGGCCCACCTCGTCGTCCGACTCCACCTGCACGCGGCTGCCGTACTCGCCGGCGGCCAGCCGGTGGGTGGCCTGCGCCACGCTGCGCACCGGGCGCAGCAGCCGCCGCGCCACCCACAGCGCGATCACCGCCGACAGCAGGACGCACACCGCGCCGATGGCCCAGCTGGCGCGGATCTGGTGGCGCTCGAAGCGCTGGTCGCCGCCGCCGCTGACCGTCTGGAACGGCGCCATCAGCAGCCAGCCCACGCGCTCGCCGCCCACCACGATCTCCCGCCGCACCGAGTCGCCGTCCACCGCGCCGTAACCCACCACGAAGCGTTCCTGGTCGTCCAGCAGGGTGAAGCGCAGCAGCGCGCCGGTGAGGTCGGACACCTGCGGCGGCGCTCGGCCGCCGGACGGGGCGGCACCGGCCGGCACGGAAGCTGCATCCGCCGGCACCCGCAGGATGCGAAACCACTCGGGCCGGTTGCCCTGCACGAAGCCCCAGCTGCCGTTGGCCGCGTAGGCCCGGGCCAGGCGCGGCACGGCCGCTTCCATGCGCAGCATCGCCTGCTCGTTGAGGTAGCCGATGAAGCCGCGCGTGTAACTGAAGTGCGCGGCCATGCCCATGGCCAGCACGGCAAAGGCGGCGATGGCGAGCACGGCGAGGAACAACCGTGCGGTGATGCTGATCTTCATTCGACTGATTACGGCCAGGGGCCGATCACACCGCGTTCGGCGCCCGGCTGCAAGCGCCGGGGCCGCCGGCCCGCCGCCCGGCGCGGCTCTTCAACTTCCCTCCACATTCTGAGCACAGCATGGCCCGCATGAAATGCCCCCGCCCCCTTTCCGCCCGCCGCTGGCCCGCCGCCGCCCTGCTGTGCACCGCCCTGGCCCTGGCCGCCTGCTCCAAGGGCGAGGACAAGAAGGCCGCCGCCGCGCCGGCCGGCCCCAAGGAAGTGGGCGTGGTCACGCTGCAGACCGAGCGCCTGGCCGTCACCACCGAACTGCCCGGGCGCACCACGCCGCGGCTGGTGGCCGAGATCCGGCCGCAGGTGGGCGGCATCGTGCAGAAGCGGCTGTTCACCGAGGGCTCGATGGTCAAGGCCGGCGAGGTGCTCTACCTGATCGAGCCCGCCAGCTTCCAGGCCACCTTCAACAGTGCGCAGGCCAGCCTGCGCCGGGCCGAGGCGGCGGTGGCCGTGGCCGAGACCACCGCGCGCCGCAATGCCGAGCTGGTGAAGATCGACGCCATCAGCCAGCAGGCCGACGAGCAGTCGCAGGCTTCGCTGCAGCAGGCGCAGGCCGACCTGGGCGTGGCCCGCGCCTCGCTGGAGACGGCGCGCATCAACCTGGGCTTCACCCGCATCACCGCGCCCATCTCGGGCCGCGTGGGGCTGTCCTCGGTCACGCCGGGGGCGCTGGTCACGGCCAACCAGGCCACCGCGCTGACCACGGTGCAGCAACTGGACCCGATCCATGTCGACGTCACCCAGTCCAGCACCGAGGTGCTGCGGCTGAAGCGCGAGCTGGCCGCCGGCCGGCTGCAGCGCGCGGCCGATGGCGAGGCCCGCACCCGGCTGCTGCTGGAAGACGGCAGCACCTATGCGCAGGAAGGCCGGCTGGCCTTCAGCGGCGTGAACGTGGACACCGGCACCGGCGGCATCACGCTCCGCGCGGTGGTGCCCAATCCGCAGGGCCTGCTGATGCCGGGCATGTACGTGCGCGCGGTACTGCAGGAAGGCGTGCAGGACAACGCGCTGCTGGTGCCGCAGCAGGCCGTCACGCGCAATGCCACGGGCACGGCGTCGGCCCTGGTGGTGGATGCCGAGAACAAGGTGGTGCGCAAGCCGGTGAAGGTGGACCGCGCGATCGGCAGCCGCTGGCAGGTGCTGGAAGGCCTGCAGCCTGGCGACCGGGTGATCGTGGAAGGCTCGTTGCGGGTGAAGCCGGGTGACACGGTGCGTGCGGTGGCGGTGCGCGCCGCAGCGGGGGCCGCGGGCGCGGCCTCGGCGCCGGCCGGTGCGGCCTCGGGTGCATCGCCGGGCGGGGGCGCCGGAAGTGTCGGCGCCGGCGCGGGCGCCGCCGCGGCCGCCGCCCTGCCGGCCGCGCGCTGAAGGAGCACCGCCCCATGGCCCGCTTCTTCATCGACCGACCCATCTTCGCCTGGGTCATCGCCATCGTCATCATGCTGGCCGGCGTGCTGTCGATCCGCTCGCTGCCGCTGGAGCAGTACCCGGACATCGCGCCGCCGCGCATCTCGATCAACGCCACCTACACCGGCGCTTCGGCCAAGACGGTGGAGGACTCGGTCACGCAGGTGATCGAGCAGCAGCTCAAGGGGCTGGACAACCTCACCTACATGCAGTCGACGAGCAGCTCGTCGGGCACCTCGCGCACCACGCTCACCTTCAACGCGGGCACCGACCCGGACGTGGCGCAGATGCAGGTGCAGAACAAGCTGCAGCAGGCGATGTCTCGGCTGCCGCAGGCGGTGCAGAGCCAGGGCGTGACCGTCACCAAGGCGGGCAGCGACTGGCTGCTGATCATCAACTTCATCTCGGCCGACGGCAGCATGTCGAACGTCGACATCGGCGACTACGTCACCACCAACCTGCTGGACATCGTCAGCCGCATCGACGGCGTGGGCGAGGCCCGCACGCTGGGCACCGGCTACGCCATGCGGCTGTGGCTCGATCCCGCCAAGCTCGAGAAGTACGGCCTGATGCCGTCCGACGTGGCCACCGCCATCAATGCGCAGAACGCGCAGGTCTCGGCCGGCCAGCTGGGCGCGCTGCCCGCCACGCCGGGCCAGATGCTCAATGCCACCATCACCGCGCGCAGCAAGCTGCAGACGGTGGAGCAGTTCCAGAACGTGGTGCTCAAGAGCAGCCCCGACGGCGCGCTGGTGCTGATGAAGGACGTGGCCCGGGTGGAGCTGGGCGCCGAGAACCTCACCATCACCACGCGGCTCAATGGCCAGCCGGGCGCCGGCCTGGGCGTCATCCTGTCCAGCGGCGCCAATGCGCTGGACGTGGCCGAGGCGGTCAAGGCCAAGATCGAGGAGCTGCGGCCCAACTTCCCGCCCGGCCTGACGCCGGTGCTCAACTACGACACCACGCCCTTCATCAGCGCTTCCATCGACGAGGTGGTCAAGGCGCTGTTCGAGGCCATGCTGCTGGTGGTGCTGGTGATGTTCGTGTTCCTGCAGAACCTGCGGGCCACGCTGATCCCGGCGATCGCGGTGCCGGTGGTGCTGCTGGGCACCTTCGGCGTGCTGGCGGCCTTCGGCTACTCGATCAACACGCTGACGATGTTCGGCCTGGTGCTGGCCATCGGCCTGCTGGTGGACGACGCCATCGTGGTGGTAGAAAACGTCGAGCGGGTGATGCGCGAGGAGAAGCTGCCCGCGCTGGAGGCCACGCGCAAGTCGATGGAAGAGATCACGCCGGCGCTGGTGGGCATTGCGCTGGTGCTGTCGGCGGTGTTCATCCCGATGGCCTTCTTCGGCGGCTCCACCGGCGTGATCTACCGCCAGTTCTCCATCACCATCGTGTCGTCCATGGTGCTGTCGGTGCTGGTGGCGCTCACGCTCACGCCGGCGCTGTGCGCCACCTTCCTCAAGCCGCATCCGCATGGCGAGGGTGGCGAAGGCACGCCGCGCCGCGGCCCGCTGGGCCTGCTGGACCGCCTGTTTGCGCGCTTCAACCGTGGCTTCGACCGCACCGCCGACAGCTACCAGCGCGGCATCGGCGGCATCATCAAGCGGCCCAAGCGCATGCTGGTGGTGTACCTGGCCATCGCCGCCGGCATGGCACTGCTGTTCGCGCGGCTGCCCACCTCCTTCCTGCCCGACGAGGACCAGGGCATCCTGCAGGCGCAGATCAAGCTGCCGCCCGGCGCCACCGCCGAGCGTGCGCAGGCCGTGCTGCGCGAGGTGGAGGCCTATTTCGCGCAGCAGCCCGACGTGCTCACCTTCGGCTCGGTCAGCGGCCTGGATGGCGACCAGGCCTCGGCCCGCGCCTTCCTGCGCCTGAAGGACTGGAGCGAGCGGCCCAAGCCCGAGCAGAGCGCCTCGGCCATCGCCCGCAAGGCCACGCGCGACCTGTCGCGCATCCGCGATGCGCAGATCTTCGTGGTGCTGCCGCCGGCGGTGCGCGGCCTGGGTTCCAACGCCGGCTTCAACTTCTTCCTGAAGGACGTCAACGGCCTGGGGCACGAGGCGCTGCAGCGCGCACGCCAGCAGTTCGTCGACCTGGCGGCGCAGCGCAGCGAGCTCTCGCGCACCCGCGCCAACGGCCTGGACGACACCGCCGAGTTCGTGGTGGACATCGACGACCGCAAGGCCGGCGCGCTGAGCCTGGCCACCGCCAACATCAACAGCACCCTGTCCAGCGCCATGGGCGGCACCTACATCAACGACTTCCTGGAGAACGGCCGCGTCAAGCGCGTGTACATGCAGGGCGATGCACCCTTCCGCATGGCACCCGACGACTACCGCCAATGGACGGTGCGCAACAACGAGGGCCGCATGGTGCCCTTCAGCGCCTTCGCCAGCCACCGCTGGGGCTTCGGCTCGCCGCAGCTGCAGCGCTACAACGGCAGCCCGGCCGAGGAGATGGTGGGCGACGCAGCGGTGGGCGTGAGCTCGGGCACCGCGATGAACATCGTCGAGGACCTGGTGAAGGAGCTGCCGCCCGGCATCGCGCTGGACTGGACCGGCGCCTCCTTCCAGGAGCGGCTGTCGGGCTCGCAGGCGCCGCTGCTGTATGCGGTGTCCATCCTGTTCGTGTTCCTGTGCCTGGCGGCGCTGTACGAGAGCTGGTCGGTGCCTTTCTCGGTGATCCTGGTGGTGCCGCTGGGCGTGCTGGGGGCGCTGCTGTTCACCTCCGCCCGCGGGCTGACCAACGACGTGTACTTCCAGGTGGGCCTGCTCACCACGGTGGGCCTGTCGTGCAAGAACGCGATCCTGATCGTGGAATTTGCCAAGCAGCTGCAGGAGCAGGGCAAGTCGGTGGTGGAAGCCACGCTGGCCGCGGTGCGGCTGCGGCTGCGGCCCATCCTGATGACCTCGCTGGCCTTCGGCTTCGGCGTGCTGCCGCTGGCCATCGGCACCGGCGCCGGCGCGGGAGGCCGCCAGTCCATCGGCACCGCGGTGCTGGGCGGCATGGCGGTGGGCACGGCGCTGGGCATCTTCTTCGTGCCGCTGTTCTTCGTGCTCATCCGCAGCTTCTTCGCCAGGCGCAAGGCTGCCCGTGCCGAAGCCACGCCGCCGGCCAAGCTGGAAGGGAGCCACGCATGAATCGGCTGACCCTGCTCCCCGCGGCCCTGGCCGCCGCGCTGCTGGCCAGCGGCTGCGCCAACCTGGCGCCGCCCTACAGCCGGCCCGCGGCACCGCTGCCAGCCGACTGGTCGGCCGCGGTGCCGGGCACCGTGCCGGCGGCCAGCGCGCCGCAGGACGTGCCTGCCGCATCGGCCCCCACATCACCCGCTGCGCCCAACCAGGCCAATGCGCCGGGGCCGACCGTGGCGGCCGATGCCGCCGCCGCGCTCGCCTGGCGCGAGTTCTTCACCGAGCCGCGGCTGCGCAGCACCATCGAGCTGGCGCTGGCCAACAACCGCGACCTGCGGGTGGCCGCGCTCAACATCGAGCGGGCGCGCGCGCAGTTCCGCATCCAGGAGGCGGCCGGCCTGCCCGCCGTCAATGCCACCGGCAGCGGCAACAACCAGCGCCAGCCGGCCAGCGTGTCAGCGAGCGGCGAGGCGCGCACCACCAGCACCTACAGCGCGCAGCTGGCCATCTCGGCCTACGAGCTGGACTTCTTCGGCCGCGTGCGCAACCTCAGCGACGCGGCGCTGCAGACCTTCTTTGCCACCGAGCACAACCGCCGCACCACGCAGATCGCGCTGGTGGCCGACACCGCCACCGCCTGGCTCAACCTGGCCGCCGACCAGCAGCGGCTGCTGCTGGCCCGCCAGACGCTGAAGGCCCGGCAGGACGCCTACGACCTGACGCGCCGCGCCTACGAGCTGGGCGGCCAGTCGGGCCTGACGCTGGCACAGGCGCAGACCACGGTGGACAGCGCCCGGGTGGACGTGGCCGCCTTCACCACGCAGGTGCAGCAGTCCCGCAATGCGCTGGAGCTGCTGGCCGCGGGCCCGGTGCCGACGGCGCTGCTGCCCGACGGCGCCATCGAGCGCCCGGTGGCCGCCCTCGTGGAGCTGCCGGCCGCGCTGCCCTCCAGCGTGCTGCAGCAGCGGCCCGACGTGATGGCCGCCGAGAGCCTGCTGCGTGGCACCCAGGCCAGCATCGGCGCGGCACGGGCGGCCTTCTTCCCGCGTATCACGCTCACGGCGGCGGCCGGCGTGGCCAGCGGCGAGCTGTCGGCGCTGTTCGGTGGCGGCAACGGCGCCTGGAGCTTCGTGCCCTCGATCAGCCTGCCCATCTTCAATGCCGGCAGCAACCAGGCCAACCTGGACGTGGCCACCGCCCAGCGCGACATCCAGCTGGCCACCTACGAGAAGACGCTGCAGGTGGCCTTCCGCGAGGTTGCCGATGCGCTGGCCCAGCGCAGCACGCTGGCCGAGCGGCTGGCCTCGCAGCAGTCGCTCACCGAGGCCACCGGCCGCACGCTGCAGCTGTCTCAGGCGCTGTTCCGCAGCGGTGCCTACAGCTTCCTGGAAGTGCTGGATGCGCAGCGTTCGCTCTACACCGCGCAGCAGGCGCTGATCACGCTGCGGCTGGCCGAGCAGGCCAACCGGCTCACGCTGTACCGGGTGCTGGGCGGCGGCTGGCAGGAGGGCACGGGCGGTTGAAGGCCACGCGCGGCGCGGGCGGTGCTTTACACCGCGCCAACCTCGGCGTTTCCGGCTTGGCTTAGCATTTCGCCCATGTTCCGCACCGCCTCATTGCGCGTCCGTCCGTTGCAGTCGTCCCCCCTGGTCGCGGCCCTGCTGGCCGTGGCGCTGCTGGCCAGCGGCTGCGCCGCCACGCAGAAGCAGCGCCACACCACCTACGAGACCTTCCAGTCGGACGACACGCATGCACGCCGTTTCGACGTCAGCGATGCGCAGGCCTGCGAGGCCGCGCGGCGCGCGCTGCTCAGCCAGGGCTACCTGGTGGGCCAGGCGAAGAACGACTTCGTCAACGGCCGCAAGAACTTCCAGCCCGAGCGCGAGACGCATGTGGAGATCGACCTGCGGGTGGTGTGCGCCCCCGAGGGCGGCGACAACACGACGGCGGTGGTGTTCGTCAGCGCGCTGCAGGACCGCTACACGCTGAAGAAGAGCAGCACCTCGGCCAGCCTGGGCGTGGGCGCCATCGGCTCGCTGTCGCTGCCGTTTTCCGCCAGCGACGACTCGATGGTGAAGGTGGCCAGCCAGACCATCGCCGACGCGGTGTTCTACGAGCGCTTCTTCGCGCTGATCGACCGCTACATCGACCGCACCGGCCCCACGCCTGCCACCGCCGCCTCGGCGGCCGCGGCCGACCACTGAAGCCGCCACCGATGCGACGCCGCCTGCTGGCCCGAGCCGCCGCCGCGCTGGCCGGGGCCCTCGGGCTGCTGGCCTTGATCCTGGCCCTGAACACCTGGCGCCAGCCCTCGCGCCAGGTGGCGGTGCCGGCCGTGGCGCCGGTGGCGGTGGATGCGCAGGCCGTGGCCGGCCGCCTGGCCGCCGCGGTGCGGCTGCGCACCGTGTCCGTCGACGGCCAGCCCGATGCAGCCGCGGCCGAGTTCCTGAAGCTGCACGACTGGCTGGCCGCCAGCTATCCGCAGGCCCACGCCGCGCTGCGCCGGGAGACCGTGGGCGGCTACAGCCTGCTCTACACCTGGACGGGCACCGATGCCGGCGCGCGGCCGATGATGCTGATGGCCCACCAGGACGTGGTGCCCATCGCACCCAACACCGAGCGCGACTGGCAGGCCGAGCCCTTCGCCGGCACGGTCCGCGACGGCTTCGTGTGGGGCCGCGGCGCCTGGGACGACAAGGGCAACCTGGTGGCGATGATGGAAGCGGTGGAGCTGCTGGCACGCCAGGGCTTCCGCCCGCGCCGCACGCTGTACCTGGCCTTCGGCCATGACGAGGAGACCGGCGGCGAGCGGGGTGCCGCGCAGATCGCCGCGCTGCTGAAGTCGCGCGGCGTGCGGCTGGACTTCGTCATCGACGAAGGCCTGCTCATCACCGACGGCGTGCTCAAGGGCCTGGATGCGCCGCTGGCGCTGGTGGGCGTGGCGGAGAAGGGCTACGTCAACCTGCAGCTGACCACGCATGGCACGCCCGGGCATGCGTCGATGCCGCCGCCGGCCACGGCCATCGGCACGCTGGCGCAGGCGCTGCAGCGCATCGAATCGCAGCCGATGCCGGCCGGCATCCGCGGCGTGGCGGCGGAGATGTTCGCGCGCATCGCGCCGGAGATGTCGGCGCCGATGCGGGTGGTGCTGTCCAACCTGTGGCTGTTCGGCCCGCTGGTGCGCCACCAGCTGGAGCAGGGCCCCAGCACCAATGCGATGCTGCGCAGCACCAGCGCGCTGACGGTGGTGGCCGCCGGCAACAAGGCCAATGTGCTGCCGGGCGAGGCCACCGCCAACGTCAACGTGCGGCTGCTGCCGGGCGACACCGTGGCCGCGGCGGTGGACCATGCGCGCCAGGTGGTGGCGAATCCGGCGGTGGAGGTGGCGACGGCGCCGGGCATGCAGTCGGAAGCCTCGCCGGTCTCGCCCGTCGAGTCACCGAGCTACCGGCTGATCGAACGCACCGTGCGCGAGCTGTTTCCGGGCACGGTGGTGGCGCCAGGGCTGATGATCGGCGCCACCGACTCACGCCACCTGCTGGGGCTGGCGGACCAGGTCTACCGCTTCTCGCCGGTGCGTGCCCGGGCCGAGGACCTGCCGCGCTTCCACGGCACCAACGAGCGCATCTCCACCAGCAACCTGGCCGAGCTGGTGGCCTTCTACCACCGGCTGCTGGTGGCCGATGCGCAGGCCGGCTTGCAGGCCGGCGTCCAACCGGTCAGGTGACCACCGTCGGCGTCTTGCGGCCGGTGATCTCGGCGATGCGGGCCACGTTGCGCGCCACTGCGATCAGCGGCGCCAGCGCGGCCTGGGTGTCCTCGCCCTGCCGGGCCACGTCGGCCTCGTAGCGCTCCAGGTACACCCGCAGCGTGGCGCCTTCGGTGCCGGTGCCCGACAGGCGGAACACCACCCGCGAGCCATCGTCGAACAGGATGCGCACGCCCTGCTTGGCCGACTTGCTGCCGTCCACCGGATCGACGTAGCCGAAGTCGTCGGCCTGCCTCACCCGCCGGCCTTCCAGCACCTGGCCGGCCAACTGCGGCAGCTGCGCGCGCAGGCCGCTCATCAGCTTGTCGGCCGCGGCGGTGTCGATGCCTTCGTAGTCGTGGCGGGAGTAGTAGTTGCGGCCGTACTGCGCCCAGTGCGACCGCACCAGCTGCTCCACCGACTGGCCGGTGGCCGCCAGCACGTTGAGCCAGAACAGCACCGCCCACAGGCCGTCCTTCTCGCGCACGTGGTCGGAGCCGGTGCCGTAGCTCTCCTCGCCGCACAGCGTCACCTTGCCGGCGTCCAGCAGGTTGCCGAAGAACTTCCAGCCGGTGGGCGTCTCGTAGCAGGGCACGCCCAGCGCCGCGGCCACGCGGTCGGCGGCCATCGAGGTGGGCATGGAGCGGGCGATGCCGGCGATGCCCTCGGCATAACGCGGCGCCACCGTGGCATGCGCGGCCAGCAGGGCCAGGCTGTCCGACGGCGCCACGGGGAAGTTGCGGCCCACGATCATGTTGCGGTCGGCATCGCCGTCCGACGCAGCGCCGAAGTCGGGCGCGTCGGCCGCCGCCATGTGGGCGATCAGGTCCTCGGCATTCACCGGGTTGGGGTCGGGATGCAGGCCGCCGAAGTCCTCCTTCGGCTCGGCGTTCACCACCGTGCCGGCGGGCGCGCCCAGCACGCCTTCGATCAGCGCCCTGGCATAGGGGCCGCCCACCGCCCACATGGCGTCGTAGCGCATGCGGAAGCCGCCGGCAAACAGCTTGCGGATGGCATCGAAGTCGAAGCACTCGGCCATCAGCGCGGCATAGTCGGCCACCGGGTCGATGACCTCCACCACCATGCCTTCGATGCGCCGCTCGCCCAGGGTGTCGATGTCGATGTCGGCCGCGTCGCTGATGCGGTACTGCGTGATCTGCTGCGTGCGGGCGTGGATGCCGTCGGTGATCTTCTCGGGCGCCGGGCCGCCGTTGCCCACGTTGTACTTGATGCCGAAGTCGCCATCGGCGCCGCCCGGGTTGTGGCTGGCCGACAGCACGATGCCGCCATAGGCACCGCGGGCGCGGATCACGCAGCTGGCCGCGGGCGTGGACAGGATGCCGCCCTGCCCCAGCAGCACGCGCCCGAAGCCATGGGCCGCCGCCATGCGCAGGATGACCTGCACCGCCTGGCGGTTGTGGAAGCGGCCGTCACCCCCCAGCACCAGCGTGCTGCCCTGCGCCCCCTCCAGGCCGTCGAACAGCGCCTGCACGAAGTTCTCGAGATAACGCGGCTGCTGGAAGACGGTGACCTTCTTGCGCAGCCCGGAGGTGCCCGGTTTCTGTCCGTCGAATGGTTGGGTGGTGTGGGTGACGATGGTCATGGAAGCTCCTGGACCCGGGCCTGGAATGGACTGCGTGGCGTCCGGTGTCGTCGATTGTGAGGGGGCCGCCCGGCGAAGCCTGGCTTGAGCAAACGGCAAGCCCGTGCGCGGGCAGCGGCATGGTGCGGCGGCTAGGATCGGTGCCCCTTTCCATGCCGCCTTCCTGGCCGCCACGCAGGTTACATGCTCGTATCGGATGGTCTGCCCCCGCCCGCCCGCACCCATGCCATGGCCGCCATCATCCTGGGGCTGGTGCTGGCGGTGCTGGACGGCACCATCGTCAACCTCGCGCTGCCCGGCATCGCCCGCGACCTGAACGCCACCGCCGCGCAGGCGGTGTGGGTGGTCAACGGCTACCAGCTGGCCACGCTGGCGCTGCTGCTGCCGCTGGCCACGCTGGGCGACCGCATCGGCTACCGCCGCGTGTACTTCGCCGGCGTGGCGGTGTTCACCGCCGCATCGCTGGCCTGCCTGCTTAGCGGCAGCCTGTGGGCGCTGGCGCTGGCGCGCGTGGTGCAGGGCATGGGCGCGGCCGGGATCATGAGCGTCAACACCGCGCTGGTGCGGCAGATTTACCCCAAGGCGATGCTGGGCCGCGGCGTGGCCATCAACTCGCTGACGGTGGCCGGCGCCTCGGTGGCCGGGCCGACGGTGGCGGCGGCCATCCTCTCGGTGGCGCCCTGGCCGGCGCTGTTCGTGCTGAACATCCCGCTGGGGCTGCTGGTCATCTTCCTGGGCTACCGGGTGCTGCCGCACAACCCGGCGCCCACGCCGGAACATCCCGCGCCGGCCGCGCCCGCGCCGCTGGACGTGCTGCTCAACATCGCGATGTTCAGCCTGGTGTTCCTGGGCGCCGACCTGCTGGGCGCCCGCCACGGCGCTGCCGGCGGCAGCCTGGCGCAGGGCCTGGGGCTGCTGGGGGCCGGGCTGTTGCTGGGCGCCTTCTACCTGCGCCGGCAATGGCACCAGCCGGCGCCGCTGATGCCCATCGACCTGCTGCGCATCCCGCTGTTCAGGCTGTCCATCGGCACCTCGGTGTGCGCATTCGCGGCGCAGATGCTGGCCTTCATCGCGCTGCCCTTCCTGCTGCTGGACGGCCTGGGCCGCAGCCACCTGGCGGCCGGGCTGCTCATCACCGCCTGGCCGCTGGCCATTGTGGTGGTGGCACCCATTGCCGGGCGGCTGATCGGCCGCTTCCACAACGGGCTGCTGGGCGGCATCGGCCTGGCGCTGATGGCCCTGGGCCTGGGGCTGCTGGCGGCGCTGCCGGCCGTCCCGTCGGATGCCGACATCGTCTGGCGCATGCTGCTGTGCGGCGCGGGCTTCGGGCTGTTCCAGTCACCCAACAACCACACCATCGTCACCTCGGCGCCGCCGCGGCGCTCGGGCGCGGCCAGCGGCATGCTGGGCACCGCGCGGCTGACGGGGCAGACGCTGGGCGCGGTGCTGCTGGCTGGCATCTTCAGCCTGCTGGGCGCGCAGGACGGCCGCGGGGCAGTGGTTGCGCTAACCCTGGCGGCCGGCTTCGCGGCCGCGGCGGGACTGCTCAGCCTGCTGCGTGTGCGGCACGCCGGCTGAAGCCCGCCGCGGTTGGCGGCTTCAGTGCAGGGCCGGCTCGGGCACTGCGCGGGGCTGCGCCGGCCGGGCCCGCAGGGCCACCAGCGCCTCCACCCGGCGCAGCAGCTCGCGGTCGTTCCAGGGCTTGCGGAACAGGCCGTAGAGGCCCTGGCAGTCTCGCACATGGGCCTGCAGCTCGTCATGGCCGGTGATGGCGATGATGGGCAGGTCCTCGGTCTCCAGGCTGCCCTGCACGCTGGCGATCAGCTCCAGACCGCCCATGTTCGGCATCTCCAGGTCGGTGATCAGCAGCGAGAAGAACTCGCCCGGCAAGGCTGCCAAGGCCTGCTGTCCGTCATGGGCCAGCACCACGCGGTAGCCGGCGCCTTCCAGCAGCTTGCGCAGCTTGGCGCGCACCACGGCGGAATCGTCGACGACGAGCAGCGCGGGGGCCGGTGCGGGCGGGGCTGCCGGCGCGGGGCGCGGGGGTCGCCACGAGTGGCGCGCGGCTGGCGGCCGGCGCGGCGGCATGGGGAATCACCTCCGCCGGGCGTGCCCGCCGGGCGATGCCCTCGGTGCGCGAGCCGGCGCTCGGCGGCGCATGGCCGTCGGCGCCGTCCTTGCGGCCCAGCAGCAACAGCAACACCAGCAAGGCCGCCGCGATCAGCGTGGGCACCAGGTAGGGGCCGAAGGCGTTCCAGGCCTGGGACCAGAACAGGTCGAGCGGCGGCAGTCGGACATTCATGACAACGATCCCGAAGACGGCAGGGTGGCCTGTTACTTCGGCGCGGCCAGGCCGGCGCTTGAGACGCTTCGCACATGCACCGCCGCGGTGCGCGGCAGAAGGCAATCCCCTCAAGGTCGGGGTCGACGCCCCGGTTCGCATGGCCTTCAATCGCGGGTCCGCTGCCGAAACCGCCGCCTCACGTGAAGTACGTCATTCCACGCCTCCCCGTCCGTGCCGCTGGCCGCGGTGCGGCGCTGCGCGTGCTGGCCGGCACCGTGCTGCTGGTCGCGGCCGCGGCGGCGCAGGCCATGGCCGCGTCTGGGCAGGCGGCGGCGCCGGGCGCCGACGAGGAGCTGGTGGCCATGCTGCGTGCCGACGCCCAGCGCCACGAGACCGGCAACGGCCTGCCGCGCGATCCCGGCTTCGCCGCCGCGCTGTACTGCCGCGCCGCCAAGCTGGGCGATGCCGAATCGCAGTTCCACCTCGGCTGGATGTACGCCCACGGCCGCGGCGTGGAGCGCCAGGACGGCTGGGCCGCCTGGCTGTTCGAGGCCGCCGCCGCACAGGGCATTCCGCAGGCCCCCAACCAGCTGCGGCTGCTGGGCGGCGCCGCGCCGGTGCAGCCCGAGTGCCTGAAGGACCCGCCGCCGCCGATGGTCGATCCCGCCGTGGCCGCCGCGGCGGAAGCGGCCGCGGCCTCCGCCGCCGCCATCGAGCGCCTAAAGGCCAGCTCGCCCCAGCCCATCGTCGAGATGGTGATGAAGATGGCGCCCGAGTTCGACGTCAACCCAGGGCTGGCGCTGGCCATCATCAAGGCGGAGTCCAACTTCGATGCGCAGGCGCTGTCGCCCAAGAACGCGATGGGCCTGATGCAGCTGATCCCCGAGACCGCCGAGCGCTTCCGGGTGAAGAACGCCTTCGACCCCAAGCAGAACATCCGCGGCGGGCTGGCGTACCTGCGCTGGCTGCTGGCCTACTTCGAGGGCGACGTGAGCCTGGTGGCCGCCGCCTACAACGCTGGCGAAGGCACGGTCGAGCGCTACCAGGGCGTGCCGCCCTACAACGAGACCCGCGCCTATGTGAAGCGGGTGCTGGGCGTGGTGGGCGCGCTGGCCCATCCGTTCGACGCACGGGTGACGCAGCCGTCGCCGCGGCTGCAGAAGATCCGCACCGCCGCACAGCCCTGAGCCGGCGCCGCCGCGCCGCGCCATAAGCGGGGCTTATGCCCTGCGGGCAATTCACGATGCCGCAGGTGGAACGGGGTCCCTAGCATCGGGGCTCGTTGTTCACCCGCCCCCTGTCGGCACCGAAAGGATCTCCCGCATGCGCACTTCGTCCCGCCTGGCCCTTGCCATCGCCACCGCCGCCGCGTTGTGCGGCACCGCCGGTGCCCAGACCCCGCTCACGCTCGACAAGATCAAGGCCAGCGGCGCCATGACGGTGTCGTACCGCGAGTCGTCGATCCCCTTCTCCTACCTCGGCGGCGACACGCAGCCGGTAGGCTTCGGCTGGGAGATTTGCCAGCGCGTGGTGGCCGAGGTGAAGAAGGCCACCGGCCGTGCCGACCTGAAGGTCAACACCCAGGCCGTGACCTCGCAGAACCGCATTCCGCTGCTGGCCAACGGCACCATCGACATCGAGTGTGGCTCCACCACCAACAATTCGGACCGCGGCAAGCAGGTGGCCTTCGCCATCAACTACTTCTACACCGGCACGCGATTCCTGGTGAAGGCGGATTCGGGCATCAAGTCCATCGCCGACCTGAAGGGCAAGAAGGTGGTGTCCACCACCGGCACCACCAACTACCAGTTGCTGCGCCGGCTCAATACCGAGCAGAACCTGGGCTTCGAGCTGCTGGCCGCCAAGGACCATGCCGAGTCCGCGCTGATGGTGCAGAGCGGCCGCGCCGAGGCCTTCGGCATGGACGACATCCTGCTGTACGGCCTGCGTGCCGGCGCGCAGAACCCGGCCGAGCTGGCCGTGGTGGGCGAGGCGCTGCAGGTGGAGCCCTACGCCATCATGGTGCGCAAGGACGACGCGCCCTTCAAGAAGCTGGTGGACGACACCCTGGCCGGCATGATGAAGAGCGGCGAATTCGAGACGCTCTACAAGAAGTGGTTCCAGTCGCCGATCCCGCCGAAGGGCATCAACCTGGCCGCCCCGATGAGCAAGGAGCTGGCCGACAACCTCAAGGCCCTGTTGGACAAGCCGGCCCTGTGAGCGCGTGATGAGCGAAGGCCTGGGCGTGGTGGGGGTGCTGGGCGGCATGGGGCCGCTGGCCACCATCGACTTCATGCGCAAGATGATCGAGGCCACGCCCGCCACCACCGACCAGGAGCATGTGCCGGTGGTGGTGAGCAGCATCCCGCAGGTGGCCGACCGCACCGCCGCCTTCCGCGGCGAGGGCGATTCACCGCTGGCCGCGATGGTGGCCAGCGGGCGCCGCCTGGTGGATGCCGGTGCCGGCCTGGTGGTGATGCCCTGCAACACCGCCCACCTGTGGTGGGAGGCGCTGGCGCCCGCACTGGGCCTGCCGATGCTGCACCTGGTGGATGCGGCGCTGGCCGAATGCGTGCAGCGCATCGGCCGCGGCGCGCCATCGGCCTGCTGGCCACCGACGCCACCATCGCCTCCGGCCTCTATCCCAACCGCACGCCCGAGGGCAGCGGCCTGCAGTGGCTGATGCCCACCGCAGCCGAGATGCTGCAGGGCGTGATGCCCGGCATCGGCGCGGTCAAGTCGGGCCGGCTGCCCGAAGCCCGCGCGCTGCTGCAGCCGGTGGCCGAGGCCCTGGCGCGTCGCGGTGCGCAGGCGCTGGTGCTGGGCTGCACCGAGATCCCGCTCGTGGTGGACGAACGCTCGGCACCGGTGCCGGTGATCGACGCCACCGACGCGCTGGCCCGCCAGGCCGTGGCCTGGTCGATGGCCCAGCGCGTCGCCATGACCGCCTGAGGAGCCCTGCGATGACAAGCCCGACCGCCCTGGCGGGGCCGCGCCATGCCTGCGTCATCGGCGCCGGCATCGTGGGCGCGGCCACCGCCCATGCCCTGGCCGAGCGCGGCTGGCGCGTGACGCTGGTGGACGCCCATGCCCAGCCCGGCCGCGGCGAAAGCCTGGGCAACGGGGCGCAGCTGAGCTACAGCTATGTGGAGCCGCTGGCCACGCCCGACGCACTGAAGAACCTGCCCAAGTGGTTGCTGCTGCCGGACAGCCCGCTGCGCTGGCGGCCGCAGCCGCGCTTCAGCCATGCCCGCTGGCTGAGCGAGTTCGTCGCGGCCTGCCAGTGGCCCACCGTGCGCCGCACCAGCGAGCAGCTGCTGTCGCTGGCCGAGGAGAGCCGCCGCACGCTGCACCGCTGGCTGGCCGCCTTGCCGGGCAGCGCCGAGGCCACGCGCCATACGCAGACCGGCAAGCTGGTGATCTACCGCAAGCCCGAGGCGCTGGCCGACGTGCAGCGGCAGATCGAGTGGCAGCGTGCCTGGGGCTGCGCGCAGGCCATCGTCGGCGCCGACGAAGTGCGGCGGTTGGAGCCCGCACTCGCGGCCACCGGCGGCGGGCCCATCGCCTTCGGCGTGTGGACGGCCACCGAGGAAGTGATCGACGCCGCCCGGCTGGCCGTGCTGCTGGCCCAGGCCAGCGGTGCCACGCTGCGGCTGGGCCGCCCGGTGCAGCGGCTGGTGCGTGATGCCGCCGGCCGCGTGGTGGCGGCCGAGCTGGCGGGCGGCGAGCGCATCGAGGCCGACGCCATCGTGATGGCGGCCGGCCCGGCCACGGTGCAATTGCTCGCCGCTGGGCGCACGGCCGCCCATCGAGCCGATCAAGGGCTACAGCGTCTCATTGCCGATCGTGGACGACGCCGCCGCGCCGCGCGTGAGCATCACCGACAACGGCCGAAAGCTCGTCCATGCCCGGCTGGGCGACCGGCTGCGCGTGGCGGGCTTTGCCGAGCTGATCGGCATGAGCCGCGTGCTGCCGCCAGCGCGCATCGAGGCGCTGTGCCAGTCGGTGCGGGAGACCTTCCCCGGCGCCTGCAGCTTCGACGATCCGCAGCCCTGGACCGGCCTGCGGCCGGCCACGCCGAGCGGCCGGCCGCAGGTGGGCGCCACCCGCTGGCCCGGGCTGTGGGTCAACGCCGGCCATGGCGCGCTGGGCCTTACCCTGTCCTGCGGCAGCGCCAGCCTGCTGGCCGATTTGATGGAGGGCCGCGAGCCGGCGGTGGATCCGACAGCGTTCCGGGTGACGGGCTGAGCGCCGTGCTCAGGCGGCCGGCTCGTCGCGCTGGATCAGCGCCCGGCTGTACCGGAGAAATTCGTCGAGGTGGTCGCGGATGATGGCCACCGTGATCGGCAACTGAAGCTTCGGTACTCGTGCACCGCGATGTTGCGGAAGCCGACCATGCGCTTCATCGCGTCCGCCAGCGCCACATCGATATGGCCGGCCCGAGCCAGCAGGTCGAAGACCTGACGCGCACTCTGCGGCAGGCCAAGTTGGTCGCGCCGGACCAGGTGCTGCCCCATGTCCAGCGCGGCCTCGCAAGCGCGCTGGATGTTCAGGATGGCGGCGTCCTGGCGGGTGAAATCGGTGGCGAAGCTGTCTGGGCCGCGCTCGTATTCCTCCCGCGCACGGCGCACGCAGCGCTCGATCGCAGCAGCCTTGTTCAGCAGGACCTCATTGGCCATAGACGCTGCCCCGACGAAGGATGTCTGCCATCAGCGGCGCGCGCGTTCGTCCAGCGCCAGCATCTCGTTCAGCATGGCCGCCTCCCACATCATGACGTCGTCGTCGCGCCGCCACCAGGTCACGCCCGTGGTCAGCACCTGGTGCTGCATCACGGTGGAGGCAGCACGCATGTCCAGCAGGTCGACATGGCAGCCCGCCACGTCCGCCACCTCGCTGGCCAGCGACCACAAGGCCACCGGCTCGGCATAACCCGGCACCAGCACGGCCAGGTCGAGGTCGCTGTCCGCATCGGCGGTGCCCTGATGCGGCTGCCGAAGGCGTACACCGCCATCAGGTTGGGCAGGCGCTGGCGTAGCAGATGGACGATGGCGTCGGCATTCATGGGCCGCATTGTCGGCCCAGCCGCCGGAGCAGGCCCTGGCGCAGCCCGCTTTTCCGCCCGCCGGCCCGGCCACGGGCGGCCGATGATGCGCACCATGACCCGCGTGTCCATGCTGCGCAGCGATGCACCGACCAAGCCCGCCGCCGGCCAGCCCTGCAACGGCTGCGGCGTGTGCTGCGCGGCCGAGCCCTGCCCGGTCGGCATGCTGGTGAGCCGCCGCCGCACCGGCCGCTGCCGGGCGCTGGTGTGGCAACAGGGCCGCTACCGCTGCGGCATGGTGTCGCACACCGCACGCCACCTGCCTCGGCCGCTGCGCTGGCTGGCACCGGTGGCCCGGCACATGGCCCTGCGCTGGATTGCCGCCGGCAGCGGCTGCGACAGCCTGGCCGAAGTGCAGCCCACCGACCGCGCCTGAAACCGCCCCGCTGAATCAGGCCGCCGCGCCCGCCGCGGCACCGAAGGCCTCGATGAAATCCGCCACCGGCTGCGGCGAGCGCAGGCCCTGCGGCAGCAGCGCACGCACCTCCACCGGTACCTGGCAGCAGCGTGCGCACATGCAGGCTGCGGCTGCGGCTGTCGTGCGCGGTGAAGGAATCGATGATGGCCGGTCCGAAGCCCTGCTCGGCCAGCAGCATCGCGATGTGGTGCGTCTGCACCGTGATGCCCGGCGCCGGCGTGTGGCCCAGCCGGTTCCACTGGTCGGCCAGCATGGCGCCCACCGGGTCGCGCTCGTCGATGCGGATGAAGGGCGTGCGCACCACGTCCTCCAGCGCCACCGTGGTGCGGCGGTCGGCGCGCTCGCCCTGCGGCGTGACGCACACCAGCCGGCCGGTGGCCACCCGCTCCTCATGCACCGCCGGGTGGCCCAGGCTGCCGTAGACGATGCCGACGTCGCCCTCCTGCAGCGCGATGGCGCGGGCGATCTCGCGGGTGTGCAGCGTCTGGATCGACACCGGCCGCTTCGGGTGCCGGCGCCTGAAGCGCTTGAGCGCCGCCGGCAGCACATGCACCGCCAGCGAAGGGACGATCAGGATGCGCAGCTCGCTGTCCTCGCCGCTGCCCAGCGCGGTGGCGATGCGCCGCACCGATTCCAGCTGCGACATCAGCCGCTGCACCTCCGGGTACAGCGACTGCGCCTCGTGCGTGGGCACCAGCCGGTTGCGCTGGCGGGTGAAGAGCGAATAGCCCAGCTGCAGCTCGGCATGCTGCAGCGCCTGGGTGATGGCCGGCTGCGTCACGTGCAGCAGCCGCGCCGCGGCGCTGGCACTGCCGGTGAGCATGATGGCGTTGAAGACCTCGATGTGCTTGAGCCGCATGCGTGTGTGCGCCGATGCCCGCCTCAGCGTTTCAGCTGCCGCACGCGCTGGATGGCCAGCGCGGCGGCGGCGGTGCGGGTCTCGACGCCCAGCTTCGTACACCCGTTCCAGGTGCTTCTTCACCGTGGCGGCGCTGGCGCCGAGGATATCGCCCACGTCGCGGTTGGTCTTGCCCTTGACGACCCAGTACAGCACCTCGGCCTCCCGTGCGGTGAGCTTGAAGGCGAGCATCATGCCTTCCAGCATCGCGGCGTCGTTGGCCTCGCGCAGCACGATCAGCCATTCGTCCTCGCCGGTGCTCTCGTGCAGCGTGAAGTGCAGCCGCCGCGCGCCCTGCACCAGCGAGCCGGCCTGCGAGGCGCTGCCCACCGCGCCGGCGGCTACCGCTGGCGCACCCAGTCCAGCAGCGGCGGCGGTGTCCAGGCTGTCGCCGCCGAACCATTGCTGCAGCATCTGCCGCGCCAGCGCGGTCTGCCACACCAGCCGGCCGTCGCCCGCGCGCACCACCAGCGTGGCATGGCCGAAGGCATCGAGCGCACTGCGGGCCTGGTGCGCCTGCCGCGCGTTGTTCACATGGGCCGCCAGCCGGGCCAGCACCTCGCGCGGGCGGATGGGCTTGGTGACGTAGTCCACCCGCCGGCGGCAAAGGCGGGCCAGCACATGCTCGGTCTCGGTCAGGCCGGTCATGAAGACGATGGGGATGGCCGCTGTGGCCGGGTCGGCCTTGAGGCGGCGCGCCACCTTGAAGCCGTCCATGCCCGGCATCATCGCGTCGAGCAGCACGATGTCGGGCTGCGCCTGCGCCGCGCGCCGCAGCGCGCCTTCGCCATGGTGGCCACCAGCACGGTGTAGCCGCTCGTCCAGCGCGTCGTGCAGCATCGACAGGTTGTCGGGCTGGTCGTCGATGATCAGCACCACGTCGCCGGCGACCTGGTCGAAGGCACTCGTCTGCACTGTCATGACACGTCCGCGGGCCGGGCACCCGGCCGCTCAGAAACTTCCATCGCCAAGCCCTCCCGCACCGCAGTGTCATGGCATCCAGCTGGAAACCTTGCGCCAGCGCACGCATGCGCGCGACGAAGCGGGCCGAGCCGGCATGCGCGGCCTCGATCTCGTCGAGCTTGCGCACGATGCCGCGCGCACGTAGCCCAGGCTCACCAGCTTGTCGAGTTCCTCCAGCTGCGCACGCGGCGGCAGGGGCACGCTGCCACCGTCGTCGGGCGGCGGCGCGTCCGGCGCGGCCTCCAGCACCCGCGGCACCGAAGAGGCCGCCGACACGTCGATCCACTGCAGCTGCAGCCGCCGGCCCAGCCAGTCCAGCAGCTCGCCCACCCGCACCGGCTTGACCATGAAGTCCTCGGGCGTGATGCCCACGTCGTTCTCCAGCCCCTTGTCGAAGGCATTGGCCGAGACGATGGCCGCCGGCGCTGCGCCCAGGCCCTGCGCGCGCAGCCGGCGCAGGGTCTCCCAGCCGTCGATGCCGGGCATGGCCAGGTCCATCAGGATGACGTCGGGCGCCAGGCCTTCCACCCGAGCCAGCGCTTCCTCGCCCGAGGCGGCCTGCGCCACCTCGAAGCCCAGCGGCTCCAGCACGCTGGCCAGGAAGCCGCGGTCCAGCTCCTCGTTGTCCACCACCAGCACCTTGCGGCGCGGCCCGACGTAGCCGGTGCGGCGCTGCTGCACGATGGCCGGTATCGCCAGCGCGGCGCGCATCTCCGGCAGGAACAGGCGGATGGTGAACTTGCTGCCCGCGCCCAGCTGGCTCTTGACGGTCATCTCGCCGCCCATCAGGTCGGTCAGCATCTTGGCGATGGTCAGGCCCAGGCCGGTGCCGCCGCTGGCGGACATGCCGCGGCCGAGCCGCGCATGAAGGGCTCGAACACCCGCTCCAGCTCGGCGTCGCTCATGCCGGGGCCGGAGTCCTCGATCTCGAAGCGCGCCAGCTCCCGCGCCCAGGTCACGCGGAAGGCCACGCGGCCCTGCGCGGTGAACTTCACCGCATTGCCCAGCACGTTGATCAGGATCTGCCGCAGCCGCTTCTCGTCGGCGCGCACCACGTCGGGCAGGCTGTCGGCGATCTGCGGCTCGAAGGCGATGCCCTTGCCGGCGGCCTGCAGCTCGAACAGGCGCGACAGCTCGTGCACGCATCTCGCGGAAGCGCATCGGCTGCGGGGCTGAGGTTGAACTTGCCGCCCTCGATGCGCGCGATGTCCAGCGTGCCCTCGATCAGGCTCAGCAGGTGGTCGCCGCCGCGGCGGATCACGCTCACCGCACGCTTGCGGTGCCGGGCAGGCCTCGTCCTCCTCCAGCAGCTGCGCATAGCCCAGGATGCTGCTTGAGCGGCGTGCGCAGCTCATGGCTGATGGTGGTGATGTAGCGGCTCTTGGCCTGGCTGGCCGCGTCGGCCGCGCGCTTGGCCTCCTGCAGCGCGGCGTCGGTGCGGCGGTGGGGATTCGGCTTCGCGCTGCAGGGCCTGCGTCTGCTCGTGCAGCCCTGCGTCTGGCGATTGGATTCCTCCCGCGCCACCTGCCGGCTCTTGTGCGTGAGCACCAGCCACCAGGCCACGATGCCCGAGACCAGCAGCAGCGCCGCGAAGGCCTTGACGAAGCCCAGCCGCAGCGCCGGCTGCACCGCCACGCCGGCCTCGCCCAGCAGCCGCAGTTCATGTGCATAGAGCGCGCCGAACATAGCGCCAGCACCGGCACCACCATCAGCATGACCATCAGGCAGTGGCCCAGGCCGGAGTCGATCGAAGGCCACAGTGCCCGCGGCATGAGTTTGCGCAGCAGCGCCGCCCATTGCGCCGACAGCCGCACATGGCTTGCACAGGTCGTCGCAAGCGGGCGTCGAGCGAGCAGCACAGCGAGCAGATCGGCCCCTGGTAGGCGGGGCACTGTGCCATATCGGGGTGCTCGTATTCGCGCTCGCAGATGCAGCAGAGTTGCAGGTCGTAGGCGGCTAGCGCCGCCGGCCGCGACCCGGCGCTGTTGCCCTCGGGCACCAGCCGGAAGATGCGCCGTCTCGGCACCACCGGCGGTGGGAGCTGGCGCCGTCGGGGGGTGTTAGGTAGTAACGTCCGCCAGTGGCCCAGGCGATCAGCGGCGAGGGCGACGAAGGCCGTGACCATCGCGATCACCGCCGAGAAGGCCTGCGCCAGCTCGCCGAAGGCGCCCATGTGCGCCGCCACTGACAGCACCGAGGCGATGCCCATCGCACCGACGCCCATGGGTCTACGTCGTACA